>NZ_JBMDLB010000011.1:2302500-4580000 GCF_049310065.1 Streptomyces tatrensis
TCGGCGTTTGCGGGCAAGATCCGCACCCACGGTGATCTCCCCGGCCCGGAGCAGGACTCCGCTCGCGTGGCCCGGGGGGCCGCAGACCACGTTGAGGCTGAACCACATGCCGTAGATGAAGTAGACGTACGCGTGTCCGGGGGGACCGAACATCGACGCGTTGCGCGCCGTCCGGCCGCGGTAGGCGTGGGAGCCGGGGTCGGCTTCCCCCTCGTACGCCTCCACCTCCGTGATGCGCAGTTCCAGCGGGCCGTCCGGGGTGCGGCGGACCAGGGTGCGGCCGAGGAGGTCCGGGGCCACGGTGAGGACCGGGCGGTCGAAGAAGGACCGGGACAGGGGCGTACGGTCGGGGCGCGCGCTCATCCAGTCGAGCGTAGTGGACTGCGTACTCCTGCAACCGGGGCCTAAGGTTCCGCGTTTGTAGAGGTATGCAGAGGTAGTGCCGCGCGCGGTCGCGCGGGTCTTGTCGAGCAGAACTTTTTCGAGCACGTCGTATAGGGGAGTCAGAGCATGGGGTTCAGGAAGCTGTTCGCGAGCCTGGGTGCCGGTGGTGCTTCGGTCGACACGGTCATCACCGAGCCGAACGTCGTGCCGGGCGGGATCGTCCAGGGCGAGGTCCGGATCCAGGGCGGATCCGTGGAGCAGCAGATCGAGGGGCTGTCCGTCGGGCTCCAGGCGCGGGTGGAGGTGGAGGGCAACGACCAGGAGTACAAGCAGGACGTGGTCTTCACCAAGCAGCGTCTCGGCGGTGCCTTCCAGGTGCAGGCGGGCGCCCTGCACGTGGTGCCGTTCGGCCTGGAGATCCCCTGGGAGACGCCGATCACCCACTTCGGGGGGCGTCAGCTGCCCGGGATGAACATCGGGGTCAGCACGGAGCTGGAGATCGCGCGCGCGGTGGACGCCGGCGACCTCGACGCGATCAACGTGCACCCGGTGCCGGCGCAGCAGGCGATCCTCGACGCCTTCACGCAGCTGGGCTTCTCCTTCCGCAGTGCGGACATGGAGCGCGGGCACATCCGCGGGACGCGGCAGACGCTGCCGTTCTACCAGGAGATCGAGTTCCTGCCGCCGTCGCAGTACCGGGGGCTGAACCAGGTCGAGCTGACCTTCGTCTCCGACGGGCGCGAGATGGACGTCGTCCTGGAGATGGACAAGAAGCCGGGTCTGTTCAGCGAGGGCAGCGACACCTTCCGCTGCTTCCAGGTGGGGCTGCAGTCCTACCAGGGCACGGACTGGGCGGCCTACCTGAACCAGTGGATCTCGTCGGTGGGTTCGCAGCGCAACTGGCTCTGAGCGGATCTAGGCTCGGTGCCGGTACGGCGACCGGTGTACAGGTAACGGTCAGCGTCGACTCGATCCAGTAGGAGGTTCCGCAGTGGCCGAGCAGAGCAGGGCGCCGCTCCCCCACGCTTTCCATCCGGCGGTGCACGCTTTCACCGTGAGCAGTGCGGACCTGGAGCCCGGGGCCGATCTGGGGTCCGCCCAGGTGCTGGCCGGTGGGAACGTATCCCCGCACCTGCGGTGGGAGGGGTTCCCGGAGTCGACGAAGTCCTTCGCCGTGACCTGCTTCGACCCGGACGCGCCGACGGGGAGCGGGTTCTGGCACTGGGTGCTCTTCGATCTGCCGGTCTCGGTCACCGAGCTGCCGGCGGGGGCGGGCTCCGGGAAGTTCGAGGGGCTGCCCGCCGGGGCCGTGCACGTGCGCAACGACTACGGCACCCAGGACTTCGGCGGGGCTGCTCCCCCGGCCGGGGAGCGGCACCGTTACGTGTTCACCGTGTACGCGGTGGACGAGGAGAAGCTCGGTCCCGGAGCTGACGTGTCTCCGGCCGTCGTCGGGTTCAATCTGCGGTTCCACACGCTGGGGCGTGCGCAGCTCATCGGGGAGTACGAGGCTCCCGCGGGCTGAGTGTTCCGCTCTTCGTTTTCCGAGCGTTAGCCCGGTCCTGGTCTAAAGACGACCAGGACCGGGCATTTTTATTGCGTTGTCCCGCGTGGCGCGCGCGACCAGAGTGGTTGCGGGCCCTGCCGCCAGGGTGGTCGCGGGCCTGCACACGGGAGGTGGGCGAGATGCGGGACACGCTGGTGCTGAACGCGAGCTTCGAGCCGCTGTCGACGGTGACGATGAACCGGGCCGTGGTCCTGGTGCTCCAGGACAAGGCCGTGGTCGAACAGGCGCATCCCGAGTTCCGTGTGCGCGCGGCCACGATGGATCTTCCGTTGCCGCGGGTGATCAGACTCTGCAGGTACGTCCGGGTGCCCTTCCGGAGACATGCTCCCTGGTCACGGAGGGGGGTGTTGATCCGGGACCAACACCGGTGCGCCTACTGCGGGAAGCGCGCGACGACCGTGGACCACGTGCTTCCGCGGGCGCAGGGCGGTGGGGACACCTGGCTGAACACGGTGGCCTCCTGCTCCGAGGACAACCACCGCAAGGCGGCCCGGACTCCGGAGGAGGCGGGGATGCCGCTCCTCCGGAAGCCCTTCGTTCCCTCGCCGGGGGACGCCATGCTGCTCGCGCTGGGGGTGGGCGGGCGGGAGGCCCTGCCGGAGTGGCTGGAGCGGTCCGCGTAGGGCCGCGGGTGATCTCGTAGCGCAGGCTCGTCCTGCCGGGTAAGCGGCTCCGCTGGGCGACGTACGTTTTCTACGTCGCTCAGCGGAGTAGCAGCTGGACGATCGCGATGATCCCGACGGTCACGATGACGGCGCGCAGCACGGTGGGCGGCAGGCGGCGGCCGACCTTGGCGCCGAGCTGGCCGCCGATGGTGGAGCCGACGGCGATGAGCAGGACGGCCGTCCAGTCGAACTCGGCGACGAAGAGGAAGAAGACGGCCGCGATGCCGTTCACCATCGCCGCGACGACGTTCTTCACCGCGTTGATCCGCTGGAGGTCCTCGCGGAGCAGCAGGCCCATGAGGCCGAGGTAGAGCACGCCTTGGGCGGCGCCGAAGTAGCCCCCGTACGCGCTCGAGAGCAGCATGCCCGACAGCAGCAGCGGGCCGCCGTCGGGGTGGCCGGTGTCTCCGCCCGCTGCCTCCTGGCGCTTGCGCAGGGCGGCGGCGAGCCGGGGCTGGAAGACGACGAGGACGAGGGCCAGGCCGATCAGGACCGGCACGATCGTGTCGAAGGAGTCCGACGGCAGGGTGAGGAGCAGGATCGCGCCGGCGAGTCCGCCGACGAGGGAGACGGCGCCGAGCCGGATGATGCGGGCGCGCTGGCCCTGGAGCTCCTTGCGGTAGCCGATGGCTCCGCTGATGGAACCGGGCACGAGGCCGAGGGTGTTGGAGACGTTGGCCGTGACCGGCGGCAGGCCGGTGGCCAGCAGCACCGGGAAGGTGATCAGGGTGCCGGAACCGACGATGGTGTTGATGGTGCCGGCGCCGATGCCGGCCGCGAAGACCGCGAGTGATTCCCAGATGGACATGGGAGGGGTCGTCCCCTTTGCATGAGTGAGTCGCCTCCCCGCCGTGAAGGTCGGGGGGCCTCACTGATCATGCCGGAGGGGACGGCCCCTTCGTTCCGTTCGGGCCGATCAGGCCGTTCGAGCCGATCAGTCGATGGGGGGCTGCTCGCGGCGTTCCGCGGCGTCCTTGTCTCGGGCGGCGGGGATCCCGCCGCCGGCGCCGCCGTCCTTGCCGACGTTCTGCGGGTTGAAGCCGGAGGCGGCGCCCATCGGGCCGAAGTTGCCCATCGCTCCGGAGAGGCCCTTGAGGGCGTCGCCGATCTCGCTCGGGACGATCCAGAGCTTGTTGGCGTCGCCTTCGGCGAGCTTCGGGAGCATCTGGAGGTACTGGTAGGCGAGCAGCTTCTGGTCGGCGTCGCCGGCGTGGATGGACTCGAAGACCGTACGGATGGCCTGCGCCTCGCCCTCGGCGCGCAGGGCCGCGGCCTTGGCGTCACCTTCCGCGCGCAGGATGGAGGACTGCTTCTCGCCCTCGGCGCGCAGGATCTCGGACTGGCGGACACCTTCGGCCTGGAGGATCGCGGCGCGCTTGTCGCGGTCGGCGCGCATCTGCTTCTCCATCGAGTCCTGGATGGAGGTCGGCGGCTCGATGGCCTTCAGCTCGACGCGGTTGACGCGGATGCCCCACTTGCCGGTGGCCTCGTCGAGGACTCCGCGCAGGGCCGCGTTGATCTCCTCGCGGGAGGTCAGGGTCCGCTCCAGGTCCATGCCGCCGATGATGTTGCGGAGCGTGGTGACGGTGAGCTGCTCGATGGCCTGGATGTAGCTGGCCACCTCGTACGTCGCGGCGCGGGCGTCGGTCACCTGGTAGTAGATGACCGTGTCGATGTTGACGACGAGGTTGTCCTGGGTGATGACGGGCTGCGGCGGGAAGGGGACGACCTGCTCGCGGAGGTCGATCCGGTTGCGGATCGAGTCGATGAACGGGACGACGATGTTGAGGCCCGCGTTGAGGGTGCGGGTGTAGCGGCCGAATCGCTCGACGATGGCGGCGCTGGCCTGCGGGATCACCTGGATCGTCTTGACCAGTGCGATGAAGACCAGAACCACCAGAATGATCAGAACGATGATGATCGGTTGCATGCGGTTCCCCGTGCCCTTCCGGCTGTCTGTGCTGCCCCGTTCAGCGGAGTCTCGCAGACCCCGGGGCCGCGGGTCGGCTGCTTGCCCACATGTGTTTGCCCACATGTGCTTGCACACAGGCGAGTTGCTCACGTGCTGGTTCGTCACATGACGACGGCGGTCGCCCCGTCGATCTCGACGACGTCGACGGACTGGCCCGGTTCGAAGGTGATGTCCGCGTCGAGGGAGCGCGCCGACCAGATCTCCCCCGCGAGCTTGATCCGGCCGCCGCCGCCCGCGTCCACGCGTTCCAGGACCACGGCGCTGCGGCCCCTCAACGCGTCGATCCCGCTGCGGTGTTGGGGTTTCTGGTTGCGGTGCCGGTTCGCGATCGGGCGGACGACCGCGATGAGCGCGACCGACACGGCCACGAAGACCAGGACTTGGGCGACCACTTCACCGCCGAGGGCCGCCGTCACGGCGGCCGCCACCGCTCCGGCGGCGAACATGCCGAACTCGGGCATCGCGGTCAGGACCAGGGGAATGCCCAGTCCGACCGCGCCGATGAGCCACCACACCCACGCGTCGATGTCCACATGGTCATGGTAGGTCGGGTGGGCGCGGTCCGGACAGGGTGCGGGGGCCCCGGCGCGAACTACCGCAGGGGCAGGCCCTGGGCGGTCCAGCGGTCGCTGTCGTTGCGCTCGACGACGAGCGGCAGGCCGAAGCAGAGGGAGAGGTTGCGGGAGGTCAGTTCGAGGTCGATGGGTCCGGCCGCGACCACCTTGCCCTGACGGATCATCAGGACGTGGGTGAAGCCGGGGGCGATCTCCTCGACGTGGTGCGTGACCATGATCATCGACGGGGCGAGCGGATCGCGGGCGAGCCGGCCGAGGCGTCGTACGAGGTCCTCGCGGCCGCCGAGGTCGAGGCCGGCGGCGGGCTCGTCGAGCAGCAGCAGCTCGGGGTCGGTCATCAGCGCGCGGGCGATCAGGGTGCGCTTGCGCTCGCCCTCGGAGAGGGTGCCGAACTTCCGGTCGAGGTAGGGCGTCATGCCGAGGCGGTCGAGGAAGGCGCGGGCGCGCTGCTCGTCGATCTCCTCGTACTCCTCCTGCCAGGTGGCCGTCATGCCGTACGCGGCGGTGAGGACGGTCTCCAGCACGGTCTGGCGCCTGGGCAGCTTGTCGGCCATCGCGATGCCGGCCATGCCGATGCGGGGGCGCAGCTCGAAGACGTCCACCTTGCCGAGGGTGCTGCCGAGGATGGTGGCGGAACCCTTGGTGGGGAAGAGGTAGCTGGAGGCGAGGTTCAGCAGCGTGGTCTTGCCGGCGCCGTTGGGGCCGAGGATCACCCAGCGCTCCCCCTCCTTGACCGACCAGGAGACCTGGTCCACCAGAGCCCGGCCCTCGCGGACCACGGATACGTCCACCAGCTCCAGAACATCGCTCATGAGCGTGTTGTCTCCCCTTGCAGTCTTGGTTCGTCTGTGCGCCGCCCCGTCCGTGGGCGCAGCCCCAGGGGAAAACCTACGCCACTCGGGGAGGGCTCCGGGCGCGGGCCCGGGTCCGGGGGGCCGTCCGTAAAGTAGGGGGATGCTTTTCGAACCGCGTTCCGGGCGGCTGGCCGCCTGGGGGAACGCTCTGCTGGCCGGTCTCGTCTCGCCCGACGAGGCCGTGTTGTCGATCGTGGGCGAGGACTCCGTGCACCGGGTGGAGGGACTGCCCGGGGAATCCGGCCCGGTGGGTCTCACCCTGGCGCTGGGCCGGCTGCGGGTGCTGGGGGTGACCGGGCTGCGGATCGCGCTCCCGGCGCCCGGGCATCCGCTGGGGCTGAGCGGGCCGCCGGAGTTCAACGCGAGGGCGCTGGACGCGGAGGAGGCGGTCGTCGCGGTGGGCGCGGCGGTCGGGCTGGTCCCGGAGGTCCACGAGGCCGGGCCCGCGGGTGATGTGCACGTGTCGGTGACCTGGCACTGCCTGCCGGTACGGGAGGCCCCGCCGGCGGACGTGCCGTCGCTGAGCGAGGCGGAGCGGGAACTGGCGGAGGCGCTGATAGAGGCCACGGTGGTGCTGACCCGGCTGGACGTGGCGGGATCCGGGCCGGTCGCGGAGGCGGCGCTGTCCGCGTACCGGGCGCGGACGGAGGCCGGGCGGGACGCGCTGGCGCCGGGATATCCCTCGCGGGCGGTACGGGTCCTCTCGCTGGCGCAGCGGGTGGACCTGATGGTGTCGCTGGCGACCGAGCGGGGGCACGGGGCGGCGGTGGCCGCGTCGGAGATGGCCGCGCGGGCGGAGGCCTTGCGGCCCGTGGAGCGGGTCGCTCGGCGGGCGCTGGTCGCGGCGTACAACTCGGCCGTTGAGGAGCGGTACCGCTAGCCGCGGGGTGGGGGGATCTGGGTGCGGCGCCGCCCCGCGAGCGCCCCCGGCTGCGCCGGGCCTTCTGGGGTGCCGCCCCAGACCCCGCGCCTCAAACGCCGGCGAGGCTGGATTTGCCCGGCTGCGCCGGCAGGGCAGCGGGTGCGGTCTCCCCTGGGCGAGCGGAATTGCCCGGCGCGGGCGGCGGCAGCCAGCGCGGACTGCCGAGGGGCGGGGATTGGCCCGGCGCCGACGGCGACAGCAGGCACCGGCTACCGAGGGGCTGGATCAGTGCGGCCTGGGCGGCAGTGGGCAGCGCTGCACTCCCGGGGCCGGGGTGGTCCGGCGCAGGTGGCGGCAGCCCGCGCCGACAGCCCGAGGGGCAGAAGTGGTGCCGCCTGGGTGGCGGTAGGCGACGCCGCACACCCGAAGCCGGACTGGTCCGGCGTGGGCGGCGGCAGCCTGCCCCGACTGCCGAGGGGCCGCCAAGACCCAGCCTTGGTGGCGGTGGGCAGCTCCGCCCTCCCGAGGCCGGAGTGGTCCCGCGCAGGTGGCGGCAGTCCGCGCCGACAGCCCCAGGGGCAAGAGTGGTGCGGCCTGGGTGGCGCCGCGCTCCCCGGGCCGGAGTGGTGCGGCCCGGGTGGCGGCCGTCGGCGTCGGCGGCCGAGGGGATTGGTGCCGCGTGGGTGGCTGCGGGCAGCGGTGTTCTGGCGGGCCGCCTGAGTGGGCCGGTCGTGGCGGAAAGGTGTCGGCCCCGCTTCCCAGGGAGAGGGGGGAAGCGGGGCCGAGGTGTGTGGCCGCTGCGCGGGGCCGCTCTGCGGGCCCGACTGCTCCGCCGGTCGGAGGCCGGCGCAGCGGGGCGAAGCCTGCGGAGCAGTGTGAGCGCCGCGTCAAAAAGGCGTGTAGTGCGAGCAGCGCGTGAAAAAGGGGTCAGTTGTTGACGCCCGTGTTGCCCCAGGCGCCGTTGAGCAGGCCGATCACGTTGACCGAGTTGCCCACCACGTTCGCGGGGATGTGGACGGGGAGCTGGAGCTGGTTCCCCGCGGCCACGCCGGGCGAGTTCAGGGCCTCGCCCTCCGCCGACGCACCGCCGTGCGCCGACGAGACACCCGCGCCGGCGGCGAGGAGGCCGCCCGCGATCATGGTGACGGCGGTGGCCTTCTTGAAGTTCTTCACGTTCTCGTCCTCCAGTACGTCTGCCGCGGCCAGCCGCCGCGGCACGTCATGAAGAACGCTCATCCGACGAACGGGATGCGCCATGTGGGCTACATGCACCCGACCGGATGAATCAACGCCCGTGTGAGTCACCGCACTGACCAGTCACTGCACCTGACCAGTCACTGCATCTGACCAGTCACTGCGCCATGCCGTGTCTGACCGCCCACAGCGCCGCCTGCGTACGGTCCGCGAGGTCCAGCTTCATCAGGATGTTCGAGACGTGCGTCTTCACCGTCTTCTCCGACAGGACGAGCGCGCGGGCGATCTCCCGGTTCGAGCGCCCGTCCGCTATGTGGAGCAGCACTTCGCGCTCGCGGTCCGTCAGGTTGCCGCCGCGGCCGGACGACGGGCCGGGGGCCTCCTCGGCGAGCAGGGCTCCGGCGACCTCCGGCTGGAGGAGGACGTGGCCCGCGTGCACCGAGCGGATGGCTGCGGCGAGGGCGTCGGGGTCGATGTCCTTGTACACGTAACCGGCCGCGCCCGCGCGCAGGGCGGGCACCACCGTGCGCTGCTCGGTGAAGCTGGTGACGATCAGCACGCGTGCGGGGTTCTCCAGCGTGCGCAGCCTGCGCAGTGCCTCGATGCCGTCGGTGCCCGGCATCTTGATGTCCATCAGGATGACGTCGGGGCCCAGCTCCTCGGCGCGGTCGATGCCCTCCTCGCCGTCGGCCGCCTCGCCGACCACCTCGATGTCGTCCTGGACCTCCAGGAAGGTGCGCAGGCCCCGCCGGACCACCTGGTGGTCGTCCACGAGCAACACCCTGACGCGGCCGCTACGGCCCGGCATGTCAGCCACCGGGTACCTCCAGTTCGATCGTGGTGCCGGTGCCGGGCTCGGAGCGCACGGTGAGGTGGCCGCCGACGCCCGCGGCCCGGTCCCTCATCGAGACCAGGCCGAGGTGGCGGCCCGCCCGGCGGACGGTGGGAGGGGAGAAGCCGGTTCCGTCGTCGGTCACGCGGAGCAGGGCTCCTCCGGTCTCCCGGCGGGTCAGGGTGACGTCGATCCGGTCGCCCGCCGAGTGGCGCAGGGCGTTGTGCAGGGCCTCCTGGGCCACGCGCAGGACCGCTTCCTCCTGGGCCGCGGGCAGGGCCCGTACGCCGTCGCATGTGAAGGTGACGTGTGCGGTGTGGGCCCGGTCCAGGACGCGGACCTGGCCCCGGAGGGTGGCGATCAGGCCGTCCTCGTCCAGGGCGGCGGGGCGGAGCTCGGTGACGGCGGCGCGCAGTTCGTCGGCGGCCTCGGCCGCGAGGGCGGCGACCTGCTGGAGCTCCTCCTTGGCGCGGGCCGGGTCGCGGTCCACCAGGGCGGCGGCGGCCTGCGCGGTCAGGCGGAGGGAGAAGAGCTTCTGGCTGACCGCGTCGTGCAGCTCGTGGGCCAGGCGGGAGCGCTCCTCGGCGATGGTCAGCTCGCGGCTGCGCTCGTAGAGGCGGGCGTTGGTGAGGGCGATCGCCGCGTGCTGGGCGAGGAGGGAGAGGAGCTCCTCGTCCTCGTCGGTGAAGCCCCGCTTGCCGCCCGGGACGCTCCGTTTGTTCGCGAGGAAGAGGGCGCCGAGGGTCTCCTCGCCGTCCCGGACCGGCAGCCCGAGGAAGTCGGACATGTCGGGGTGGGCGGCGGGCCAGCCCCCGAAGCGGGGGTCCTCGCGGACGTCGGCCAGCCGCTCGGGGCCGTCCTGGTGGAGCATCGCGGCGAGGATGCCGTGCTGGCGGGGCAGCGGGCCGATCGCGCGCCACCGCTCCTCGCTGATGCCGTCCACGACGAACTGGGCGAAGCCGCCGTGGTCGTCCGGGACGCCCAGGGCCGCGTACTCGGCGTCGAGCAGCTCGCGGGCCGAGGCGACGATCGTGCGCAGCACGTCGCGGACCTCCAGCCGGCGGCTCATGGCGAGCAGCGCGGTGCTCACGGCGGCCAGGCCGCCGCCGCGGGGGCCTCGGGGTCCGGAGTGCATGGCCTCACGGTACTCGCGGCTCCGGGGCGGGCGGATCGGGCCGGGGACGTAGGCCTCGCGCGGGTGGCGGCCTAGGTCGTCTCTTTCGGATCTTGTCGGTCAGGTCCGCGTCGTCCGGTGCCGTGCCTCGGCGCGCTGCCGGGGCTCCCGCGTACTGGACGTACTCGGGTGCCCCGGCAGCGCGGCGAGGTGCGGTGCCGGGCGGCGCGGGCCCGGCACGATCCGAAAAAGACGGCCTAGGTCCCGGCGTAGGTCCCGTGCCGTGGGCGGCGGCCGGGGGCGGCTCCCGGGCGGCCGGTGTGCGGGGCGGGGGCCGGCCGGGGTGGAGCGGGGAGGGCGCGGTGGGCGCTCGGGGGTACGGGAGAAGGGACTGTATATAAGGGACATTCCGCCGGGCCCTGCGGCCCGGTCGCCCGGCGGCCGGAGGGCCTGCCGGCGCCGTCGGGCGAGGCCTCGTACCGCGCGGGTACCGGCCCGCTGTAGCGAATCTGTACCTCTGGCATGAGTTCCCGGACGTTCTTCTGCTACTCAGGGATGAGAACGGTCACTGAGCGGATTGCGGGAGCAACGGTTGGTGAGATTGATACGTGCCCGATGTGACCCCGCACATAGGACGCACATCACTTACGAAGCTCCCTAGTGGACGAATAAGGGCGCTGTTAGCGCTGGCTCGCGTACGCCGGTCCCCGAATTCGGGGCTCGGCTCCGGCCCCTGATCCACTAAGCGGGATCGTACGTCACACCTTTGCCACAGGATTTTGCCGCCGCTAAGAATTGCTCTCGCCGCACAGCGCCGCGGATCTCGGATCCGGCAGGCGCTTTCCTGCGGCCCCCGCTATTCGAAGAGGTTGCTACGCATGACCGAGACCAGCACTCCCGGCCACAGTCGTCGTCTGACGATGACGAAGGCGCACAAGCTTTCCATCGCCGGTGTAGCCACCCTGGGCGCCGCCGCCCTCGCCTTCTCCCTCGTACCGGCCAACGCCGCCGAGACGCAGACGGCCGTCGCCGCTGCTCCCGTCGCCTGGTCCAAGGTCGTCGACGGTGCGCAGGCGCAGGCCGTGCAGCAGCACCTCACCGTTCAGCAGGTCGTCGCGGGCCAGCAGGCCAAGGTCGCGAAGGACGCCAAGGCCGCGAAGGCCGCCAAGGACTCTGCCGCCAAGGCCAAGGCCGAGGCGGACGCGAAGAAGGACCGCGAGAAGAAGGCGGCCGCCAGCCGTTCCGCGACCCGTACGCCGGTCTTCGCGAACAACCTGGACGGCTGGATCAAGGAAGCCCTCTTCATCATGAAGAAGGAGGGCATTCCGGGCACCTACGCCGGGATCCACAAGAACATCATGCGCGAGTCCAGCGGTAACCCGCTGGCGATCAACAACTGGGACATCAACGCCCAGAACGGCATCCCCAGCAAGGGTCTGCTCCAGGTCATCGCCCCGACCTTCAAGGCGTACCACGTCAAGGGCACCAAGTTCGACCAGTACGACCCGGTCGCCAACATCGTCGCCGCCTGCAACTACGCGGCCGACCGCTACGGCTCCATGGACAACGTCAACAGCGCCTACTAGGCCTCTGGCGTCCTCCCCAGCCCCCCATGCGCCTCAGGGCGGCCCCGGTGTTCCGGAGCCGCCCTGAGGCGTTCGTGCGTGCCCGCGTGCGTACGCGGAACCCTGCGCCTACTTGCCGGCGCGCATGACCTCGGGCTCGTGGCGGCGCAGCAGGCGCTGCACGGCGAAGCCGCAGGCGACGCCGATGAGCAGCAGGATCGTGATGTTCAGGCCCCACTGACCGGCCGTGGCGTCCCAGAGCGGGTCGGTGTTGGTCGGGTTCTCCGCGTCCCACGGCGGCATGAGCACGCCGAGGTTCAGCGTGGTGCCGGCGGCGGCGATGGCCCAGCGGGACGGCATCAGCCAGGCGAACTGCTCCAGGCCCGGAGAGTCGTAGACCTGGAAGAGGATGCCGGTGAAGACGACCTGGACGATCGCGAACATCACGAGCAGCGGCATGGTCTTCTCGGCGGTCTTCACCAGCGAGGAGATCACCAGGCCGAACATCATGGAGGTGAAGCCGAGCGCGATGACCGACAGGCAGATCTCCACGGCCGGCGGCATCAGCAGACCCTCGGCGGGCAGGTCGCGCGGGTAGAAGCCGATCGCGCAGATGATCACGCCCTGGATGGCCGTGATGAACCCGAGGACGATCACCTTCGACGCGAGGTACGCGGACCGGGACAGGCCGGTCGCGCGCTCGCGCTCGTAGATCACGCGTTCCTTGATCAGCTCGCGGACCGAGTTCGCGGCGCCCGAGAAGCACATGCCGACCGCGAGGATCAGCATGATCGTGCCGGCGTCGCCGTTGAAGCGGGACGGCGCCACGGGCGGCGCGAGTCCGAACTTCGCGGGGATGACGACGGAGACCACGCCGAGGACCGCCGGGAGGATCAGCATCAGACCGATGAAGCCCTTGTCGGACGCGATGACCGACATGTAGCGGCGCATCAGCGTCCAGAGCTGGGAGCCCCAGCCCTGCGGCTTCGGCGGCCGGGTCTGCTGCATGGCGGGCTGCACCGACTGCGGGGCGACCGCGTCGATGTCGGCGGCGTAGAGCTGGAAGTGCTGCGAGCCCTTCCAGCGGCCGGCCCAGTCGTAGTCGCGGTAGCTCTCGAAGGCGGAGAACACGTCGGCCCAGGTGGTGTAGCCGAAGAAGTTCAGCGCCTCGTCCGGCGGGCCGAAGTACGCGACCGAGCCGCCCGGGGCCATGACCAGCAGCTTGTCGCAGATGGCCAGCTCGGCGACCGAGTGCGTGACGACGAGGACCGTGCGGCCGTCGTCGGCGAGGCCGCGCAGCAGCTGCATGACATCGCGGTCCATGCCCGGGTCCAGACCCGAGGTGGGCTCGTCCAGGAAGATCAGCGAGGGCTTGGTCAGCAGCTCCAGGGCCACGGACACGCGCTTGCGCTGGCCGCCCGAGAGCGAGGTGATCTTCTTGTCCTTGTGGATGTCGAGCTTGAGCTCGCGCAGGACCTCGTTGATGCGGGCGGCGCGCTCGGACTCGGCGGTGTCGCCCGGGAAGCGGAGCTTGGCCGCGTACTTCAGGGCGGTGCTGACCTTCAGCTCCTTGTGCAGGATGTCGTCCTGCGGGACCAGGCCGATGCGCTGGCGGAGCTCCGCGAACTGCTTGTACAGGTTGCGGTTGTCGTAGAGGACGTCGCCCTGGTTGGCCGGGCGGTAGCCGGTCAGCGCCTTGAGGAGCGTCGACTTGCCGGAGCCCGAGGGGCCGATGACGCCGATCAGCGACTTCTCCGGGACGCCGAAGGTGACGTCCTTGAGGATCTGCTTGCCGCCGTCGACCGTGACCGTGAGGTGGCGGGCCGAGAAGGAGACGTCACCGGTGTCGACGAACTCCTCGAGGCGGTCGCCGACGATCCGGAAGGTCGAGTGGCCGACGCCGACGATGTCGTTCGGGCCGAGCAGCGCGGTGCCCGACTTCGCCAGCGGCTGGCCGTTGACGTAGGTGCCGTTGTGGCTGCCGAGGTCGCGGATCTCGAAGCGGCCGCCCGGCATCGAGTGGAACTCCGCGTGGTGGCGCGAGACCTGGAGGTCGGAGACCACCAGCTCGTTCTCCAGCGCACGGCCGATGCGCATGACGTGGCCCAGCGCGAGCTGGTGGAACGTCGTCGGGCTGCGGTGGTCGCCGTAGCCCGGGGTGCCGCCGCCGCCCGGCTGCTGCTGCTGCGGGAAGGGCTGCGCCTGGTGCTGCTGCTGGGCCTGCTGCTGCGGGAACGGCGGGGCCTGCTGGACCTGCTGCTCCCAGGGCTGCTGCTGCGCCTGCTGCTGCGGCTGTCCCTGCTGCGCGTACGCCTGCTGCGGCGCTGCCTGCTGCGGCGCCGGGGCGGCCGCGGCCGCGCCCGCGACGGGATTCAGTCGCGGCCCGTCGGTGGCGTTGCCCAGGTGCACCGGCGTACCGGGTACGAGCTCGGCCTGCTGGACCCTGGCCCCGTGCACGTACGTGCCGTTGGTGCTGCCGTGGTCCTCGATTCCCCAACCCCGCCCGTTCCAGGTGATGGTGGCGTGCCGCCACGACACCCGGGCGTCATCGATCACCACGTCTCCCTGGGGGTCGCGCCCCAGCGAGTACGACCTGGACGGATCGAGCGTCCAGGTCCTTCCATTCAATTCCAGTACGAGTTCCGGCACTCCAGCCCCACTTAAGTCCCCCGAGAATCCCCCATGACGTCAGGGAGTCTAGGGATGGCGAACATCCGGGGGAACTATTTCAGGCGCACGGCCACAAGGGGAATCCGGGCCACGTGGCGGCGTCCCGCGAGGCCCGCCGAGGGGGTCGAAAGCGCCCCGGAAGGTGCGTTTCGGGACGCTCCGGCATCCCCCGGCCGGGCCAAGCATCGCTTCGGCCCGTCGGGCGGGCGCGCTCCCGGCCCTCCCCCTCCCGAATCCCGCGCGTGGCCTCCGGCCGTCGGGCGCACCCCGTCGCCGGATCTCCACACGCCCGCTCCCGGGCCCGCCCATGGCCACCGCGCGACCTTCACACGTCCACCGGGTGGCCCCCGCACGTCCGTACGGAGCGAAACGGTTCCGCCAGGTGGGACGGGGCTCCGTGGGCGCGGGCCGGGGAGATACGGTGAAGGCACCATGAGCGCTTCGCAGACCTCCGACGTCCCCACCCTCCTCGTCAAGATCTTCGGCAAGGACCGTCCCGGGATCACCGCCGGGCTGTTCGACACCCTCGCCGCCTACTCCGTCGACGTCGTCGACATCGAGCAGGTCGTCACCCGGGGCCGCATCGTCCTGTGCGCCCTCGTCACCCACCCGACCGCCGGCACCGAGGGCGAGCTGCGGGCCACCGTCCACAGCTGGGCCGAGTCCCTCAAGCTGCAGGCCGAGATCCTCTCCGGCACCGGTGACAACCGGCCGCGCGGCAGTGGCCGTTCGCACGTCACCGTGCTCGGGCATCCGCTCACCGCCGAGTCCACGGCTGCCATCGCCGCGCGGATCACCGCGACCGGCGGCAACATCGACCGCATCTTCCGCCTCGCGAAGTATCCGGTGACGGCCGTGGAGTTCGCCGTCTCCGGCACCGCGACCGAGCCGCTGCGCACCGCGCTGGCCACCGCCGCCGCGCAGATCGGCGTCGACGTGGCCGTGGTCTCGGCCGGGCTGCACCGGCGGGCACAGCGCCTCGTCGTCATGGACGTGGACTCGACCCTGATCCAGGACGAGGTCATCGAGCTGTTCGCCGCGCACGCCGGCTGCGAGGCCGAGGTCGCCGAGGTGACCGAGCGGGCCATGCGCGGGGAGCTGGACTTCGAGCAGTCGCTGCACGCCCGGGTCGCGCTGCTGGCCGGGCTGGACGCCTCCGTGGTGGACAAGGTCCGCTCCGAGGTGCGCCTCACCCCGGGCGCCCGGACGCTGATCCGTACCCTCAAGCGGCTCGGGTACCAGGTGGGCGTGGTCTCCGGCGGGTTCACTCAGGTGACGGACGATCTGCGGGAGCGGCTCGGGCTGGACTTCGCCTCGGCCAACACCCTGGAGATCGTCGACGGCAAGCTGACGGGCAAGGTCACCGGCGAGATCGTGGACCGGGCCGGCAAGGCCCGGCTGCTGCGCCGCTTCGCCGCGGAGGCCGGCGTACCGCTGGCCCAGACGGTGGCCATCGGTGACGGTGCCAACGACCTGGACATGCTGAACGCGGCCGGGCTGGGCGTGGCCTTCTGCGCCAAGCCGGTGGTCCGCGAGGCCGCGCACACCGCGGTGAACGTGCCCTTCCTGGACGCCGTGCTGTACCTGCTCGGCATCACCCGCGAAGAGGTCGAGGCCGCCGACCTGGCGTGACGGACGCGGCCGAACCACGGCGCCCCGACGACCAAGACGACGGAGCGGGCCCCGGCACTTCCACAGTGCCGGGGCCCGCTCCGTCGTCTTGGTCGTCGGGGGGTGCGTGTCAGGCGTGCGGGGTCCAGAAGTCCAGCAGGGTGCCCACGCCGTGCTCCACGGACTTCCACGGGCCGGTGAAGGAGACCACGGCGATCCCGGAGGTCGGGAAGCCGCTGCGGTTCATCCGGGCCAGCACGTCGCCCTGCGCGCTCCCGGCGAGGGCGTCCGCCAGCGCGTGCATGCCGGGGTTGTGGCCGATGACCAGGAGGTTCTTCACGTCGTCGGAGGTCTCGTTGACCAGGGCGATGAGCTCGCCCAGGGAGGCCTCGTAGAGCCGTTCCTCGTACGTGGTCTTCGGCCGGTGCGGCAGCTCCTGGACGGCCAGCTTCCAGGTCTCCCTGGTCCGGGCCGCGCTGGAGCAGAGGGCCAGGTCGAAGGTGATGCCGGTCTGGGCCAGTTTCTGGCCCGCGGCCGGGGCGTCGTGACGGCCGCGCTCCGCCAGGGGGCGGTCGTGGTCCGTGCCGTCCGACCATTCGGCCTTGGCGTGCCGGAGGAGGACGATCCTGCGGGGTGTGTCGGCGCTCATGACTCCCAGCTTCGCATGAATCGAGCCACGGGGCGCAGGGTGTTGAGGGGGCCGTCACCCCCAGGTGTGGGGTGCGTGGGGCGCGCCCCGGCGCACCGGCGGCGCGGGTGGGGTCCGGTGGCTGGCGCCACGTCAGCCGACGGCGCTCAGCAGCCGTTCGGTGACCTGGACGAGGGCGGAGCCTTCGCCGGAGGCGGCGTGGGCCTGGCCGGATCCGGCGAGGAGTATGAGCAGGAGGCCGAAGGCCAGGGCGGGCAGGGCGAGCGCCCACCAGGGCAGCCGGGCGTCGGCCCCGGCGGCGCGGGAAGCGGACGGGCGGCCGGGGGCCAGGTGCGTGGGGGCCGACATGGCCGCCTCCGTGGGGTGGTCGGACGGGCTCGCTCTTGCTCTTCGAATCTAAGGATTCGAGCAGGCGGTTCCCATCCGGGACGCACCCCAGATGTCCCTGAGCCTGACCCCCTAGGGGTTGGGGGGTTAACCCCACCCCCTACGGCGAGGCGAGGGTCGCGACGACGGAGATGATCACGGTCACGAGCAGCATCGCGCCCAGCACGAGGCCGAGCTTGCGGTGGCCGTTCTGGGGGTTCGGTTCAAGTACGGGCGACATGCCGATCAGTCTCGCATGCCGCATTCGTCCTCGATCGTGCGGTCCCGGCCCGCCAGCACGCCGAGCGCGATCTGCGGGACGAGCAGACCTGCCATCAGGGCGAGGGGCAGGTCCCAGCCGCCGCTGTGCTGGTAGAGGACGCCGATGACGAGCGGTCCGGGGATGGAGATGAGGTACCCGGTGCTCTGGGCGAAGGCGGAGAGCTTGACCACGCCGGCCGGGGACTTGGCGCGCAGTCCGATCATCGTGATGACGAGCGGGAAGGCGCAGTTGGAGATGCCGAGCATGATGACCCAGGCCCATGCCCCGGCGGCGGGGGCGAAGTAGAGCCCGAGGTAGCCGGCGAGCCCGAAGAGGCCGAGGACGACCGCGATGGGGCCCTGGTTCTTCATCCGGCCCGCCAGGCCCGGGATGATGAAGGCGAGCGGGACGCCCATGACCATGGTGACCGCGAGCAGGATGCCCGCGGTGGAGGCGGAGACCCCGGCGTCGCGGAAGATCTGCGGGAGCCAGCCCATGGTGATGTACGCGCCCGTGGCCTGGAGTCCGAAGTAGCAGGCGAGGGCCCATGCCGTGCGGCTGCGCACGACGCTCGGCCCGGCGTCGGCCCGGACGGCCGGTGCCCCGCCGGCCGTGGCCGCAGCCTTCTCCTTGCGGGCGGCCGCGGCGATGGGCAGCCAGGGCACGACGGCCGCCAGGGCGAGGAGGGCCCAGATCAGCAGGCCGGTGCGCCAGCTGCCGCCGAGGGCCTGGGTCAGCGGGACGGTCGCCGCCGCGGCGAGCGAGGTGCCGGCGGCCAGGGCCATGGAGTAGAGCCCGGTCATGGTGCCGACCCGGTCGGGGAACCAGCGCTTGACGATCACCGGCAGGAGCACGTTGGTCAGGGCTATGCCCGCCAGGGTCAGGGCGCTGGCCGCGAGGAACCCGGCGGCGTTGGTGGCGAAGGGCCGGATCAGCAGGCCCGCGGCGACGGCGGCCATGCCGGCGCAGACGACGGCGGCCGGGCCGAAGCGGCGGGAGAGCCGGGGCGCGGTGACGCCGAAGACGGCGAAGCACAGGGCGGGTACGGAGGTGATGAGTCCGGCGACGGCGCCGCTCATGCCGAGGCCCTCGCGGGTCTCCTCGAACAGGGCGCCGAGGCTGGTGATGGCGGGCCGCAGGTTGAGGGCGGCCAGCACGATGCCGACGAGGAGCACGGGTCCGAGCCACGCCGGCTGCGGGGAGGCGGCGGCGGGAAGGGGGTGCGGGGTGGCCGTGCCCGCGGCCGGGGGCCGGTTCAGGATCTGGACTTCTTCGTCGGACATTCAACCATCATAGAATCATGGGATGATTGGTTGTCCACCCCGCAGCCGTATCGTTCCCGTCACCCACATCGCGCCCGCCCCGAGAGGAACCCCGACCGCATGCCGCTGACCTCGCCCCGGCGATCCGCGCTCGTCGACCAGGTGATCGCCCAGCTCCGGAACCAGATCACCACCGGCGAATGGCCCGTGGGCTCCCGCATCCCCACCGAGCCGGAGCTCGTGGAGCTGCTGGGCGTCGCCCGCAACACCGTGCGCGAGGCCGTCCGGGCCCTCGCGCACAACGGCCTCCTGGACATCCGCCAGGGCTCGGGGACCTACGTCATCGCCACCAGCGAGCTGGCCGGGGTCATGCACCGCCGCTTCGCCGGCGCCGACCCCCGGCACATCGCGGAGCTGCGCTCGACGCTGGAGTCCTCGGCGGCCCGGCTGGCGGCGGAGCGGCGGACGGCGCGGGACCTCGTACAGCTGGACGCGCTGCTGGCGCGGCGCGAGGAGGCCTGGTCGGGCGGGGACGCGGAGCCGTTCATCGCGGCGGACGTGGCCCTGCACATGGCGGTGGTGGCGGCCTCGCACAACGAGGTGCTCATCGAGCTGTACGCGGACCTCGGTGATCTGGTGGCCGACTGGCTGCGCACCGACGTGGGCACGGAGCTGGATCCCGCCGCGCACCTGGACCACGGGCGCCTGATCGAGGCGATCCGGCGCGGGGACGGGGACGCGGCGGCCTCGGAGGCGGCCGGCTATCCGTTCGTCTGCCTGGCCGAGGAGGGGCGGGGGCGGCCCGCCGGGGTCACTGCCGCTGGTGGCTGACCCAGGCGGAGCGGACTTCCTTCCAGCAGCGACCTGAGAGCTCCACCCGGCCGGCCGGGCCGAGGGCCACGGCGGCTCCGTCCCCGTCGACGTCCCACCAGCGGTCGCACTCCACGTGCAGGCGGACGAGATCGGTCTGCGGGTAGGCGTTGTGGCAGAACGCCACCACCTGCGAGCCGTCGATCTCGGTGTCGCAGTCCGCTCCGAAGAGTTCCCGGGCGGCGGGGCGTGCGGGCTGTACGGGCGGTTCTGCGGGGACCTGGGCCAGGTCGACCACGGCCGGGGCGTGGACGTCCGTACCGGACGCCGTTCCGGACGCCGGGGCGGGCACCTCGTCCCGCGCGACGGCTCCCGGGAGCAGGAATCCGGTCAGGACCACCGAGGTGACCAGCAGGGATACCGCTCGGCTCCGCCTCGCGCGCACTCCCGTACCTCCTCCCCGCAGGAGCCGGGAAGATCCCGACGGGCCCAGTTTGCAGGCAAATGTCCTGATTTTCGACTCGGGAAGATCCGGCCCGGGGGCGGACATCTGATCGAGTCGCCCCGTACGGTCCCCGCGGCGCACACCGAAACGGCGGCGGCCGCGCCTCCCGGGAGGGGAGACGCGGCCGCCGCCGTACGGATGGAACAGGGGCCGGACCGGGGAGGTCAGGCACCCATCGCGTGCAGGCCGCCGTCGACGTGGATGATCTCGCCGGTGGTGCTGGGGAACCAGTCCGACAGCAGGGCGACGACGCCCTTGGCCGCCGGCTCCGGGTCCGACATGTCCCACTCCATCGGGGAGCGGTGGTTCCAGACGTCCGCCAGGTCGGAGAAGCCCGGGATGGACTTCGCGGCCATCGAGCCGAGCGGACCCGCCGAGATCAGGTTGCAGCGGATCTTCTCCTTGCCCAGGTCGCGGGCGAGGTAGCGGCTTGTGGCCTCCAGCGCGGCCTTGGCCGGGCCCATCCAGTCGTACTGCGGCCAGGCGAACTGCGCGTCGAAGGTGAGGCCGACGACCGAGGCGCCCTCGTTCTCCGGGAAGAGCGGCTTGCAGGCCATGGTCAGCGACTTCAGCGAGAACGCCGAGACGTGCATGGCGGTGGCGACCGACTCGAACGGAGTGTTCAGGAAGTTGCCGCCGAGCGCGTCCTGCGGCGCGAAGCCGATGGAGTGGACGACGCCGTCGAGGCCGCCGAGCTCCGCGCGGACGAGACCCTCCAGGCGGGCCAGGTGCTCGTCGTTGGTGACGTCGAGCTCGATCACCTTGACCGGCTTGGGCAGCTTCTTGGCGATGCGCTCGGTCAGCGTCGGACGCGGGAACGCGGTGAGGATGACCTCGGCGCCCTGCTCCTGGGCCAGCTTGGCGACGTGGAAGGCGATGGAGGACTCCATCAGCACCCCGGAGACGAGGAGGCGCTTGCCGTCGAGAATTCCGCTCATGGTGATCAGTGACCCATGCCCAATCCGCCGTCAACGGGAATGACGGCACCAGTGATGTACGCGGCGTTGTCGGACGCCAGGAAGCTGACCGCGGCCGCGATCTCCTCGGGCCGCGCGTAGCGGCCCAGGGGCACCTGGCCGACGATGCCGGCCCGCTGCTCGTCCGTGAGCACCTTCGTCATGTCGGTGTCCACGAAGCCGGGCGCGACGACGTTGAAGGTGATGTTGCGGGAGCCCAGCTCACGGGCGAGGGAACGCGCGAAGCCGACCAGCGCCGCCTTGGAGGCGGCGTAGTTGGCCTGGCCGGCCGAGCCGAGGAGGCCGACGACCGAGGAGATCAGGACGACGCGGCCCTTCTTGGCGCGGAGCATGCCGCGGTTCGCGCGCTTGACCACGCGGAAGGTGCCGGTGAGGTTGGTGTCCACGACCGAGGCGAAATCGTCCTCGGACATGCGCATCAGCAGCGTGTCCTTGGTGATGCCGGCATTGGCCACGAGGACCTCGACCGCACCGTGGGCGTCCTCGACCTGCTTGTACGCCTGGTCGACCTGGTCGGAGTCGGTGATGTCGCAGCGGACCGCCAGCACACCGAGGGCCGTGAGCTCAGCGGGGGGCTCGCCCGACCGGTACGTGATCGCGACCTTGTCCCCCGCTTCCGCGAAGGCTCGGGCGATGGCGAGGCCGATGCCCCGGTTACCTCCGGTGACGAGAACCGAGCGGCTCAACGGATCACCCTTTCGACTAGCGGTCTGAATACCAAAAACCTATAGGTCAACTACCCCTTCCGGGGAATCGGCTCCGACAGGGCCTCGGCACGGGCTCTGTCGAGTCCCTACAGAAAGATGTAGGCACGGCAAGCCGCGACGCGACATGATCGTGCCTGCTGTCCAGACCCCCGGGAGGACCTCCGTGCCCCATTCCATCGACGCGGCCTTCACCGCGCTGCCCTTGCGGGCGCTGGCCGACGCGGCGCTCGCGCGGGCCCGCGCGCTGGGCGCCGATCATGCCGATTTCCGCCTGGAACGGATCCGCAGCGCCTCCTGGCGGCTGCGTGATGCCAAGCCCTCCGGCGGGTCCGACACCACCGACCTCGGCTTCGCGGTCCGCGTGGTGCACGGGGGGAGCTGGGGCTTCGCCTCCGGTGTGGACCTGACCATGGACGCCGCCGCCAAGGTGGCCTCGCAGGCCGTGGCCATGGCGAAGCTCTCCGCCCAGATCATCAAGGCGGCCGGTCGGACCGGGGGCACCCCCAGCGGTAGCTGGGGGAGGGTCGAGCTCGCCTCCGAGCCGGTGCACGCCGACAAGACCTGGATCTCCGCCTACGACGTGAACCCCTTCGAGGTGCCCGACACGGAGAAGGCCGCGCTGCTCGCCGACTTCAGCGCGCGTCTCCTGGCGGCCGACGGGGTGGCCCACGTGGACGCCTCGCTGCTCGCGGTCCACGAGAACAAGTTCTACGCCGACACCGCCGGCACCTCCACCACCCAGCAGCGGGTCCGCATCCACCCGCAGCTGACCGCCGTCGCCGTGAACGCGGACACCGGCGAGTTCGACTCGATGCGGACCATCGCCCCGCCGGCCGGGCGCGGCTGGGAGTACCTGACGGGCACCGGGTGGGACTGGAACGCCGAGCTGGAGGCGATCCCCGGGCTGCTCGCCGAGAAGATGCGGGCGCCGAGCGTCGAGGCCGGGCGCTACGACCTGGTCGTGGACCCGTCCAACCTGTGGCTCACCATCCACGAGTCGATCGGCCACGCCACCGAGCTGGACCGGGCGCTGGGCTACGAGGCCGCGTACGCCGGGACCTCCTTCGCCACCTTCGACCAGCTGGGCAAGCTCGCCTACGGCTCCCCGATCATGAACGTGACGGGCGACCGGACGGCCGAGCACGGGCTGGCCACCATCGGGTACGACGACGAGGGCGTCGAGGCCCAGAGCTGGGACCTGGTCAAGGACGGCACCCTGGCCGGCTACCAGACGGACCGCCGCATCGCGAAGCTGACCGGCCTCGGCCGCTCCAACGGCTGCGCCTACGCCGACTCCCCCGGGCACGTGCCCGTCCAGCGCATGGCGAACGTCTCGCTCCAGCCGGATCCGGGCGGGCTCTCCACCGAGGACCTGATCGGCGGGGTGGAACGCGGGATCTACGTGGTCGGCGACCGCTCCTGGTCCATCGACATGCAGCGCTACAACTTCCAGTTCACCGGGCAGCGCTTCTTCCGCATCGAGAACGGGAAGCTCGCCGGACAGCTCCGCGACGTCGCCTACCAGGCCACGACCACGGAGTTCTGGGGCTCGATGGAGAAGGTCGGCGGTCCGCAGACCTACGTCCTGGGCGGCGCCTTCAACTGCGGCAAGGCCCAGCCGGGCCAGGTCGCGGCGGTCTCGCACGGCTGCCCGTCCGCGCTGTTCCGCGACGTGAACATCTTGAACACCACGCAGGAGGCCGGACGATGACCTCGTCGAGTCGCACCACCAAGCCCCACGAGATCGTCGAGCGGGCGCTGGAGCTGTCCACCGCGGACGGCTGCGTCGTCATCGCCGACGAGGAGTCGAGCGCGAACCTGCGCTGGGCGGGCAACGCCCTGACCACCAACGGGGTCACCCGCGGCCGGACCCTCACGGTCATCGCCACCGTCGACGGCAAGGAAGGAACGGCCTCGGGGGTCGTCTCGCGCTCCGCCGTCACCGCCGCGGAGCTGGAGCCGCTGGTCCGGGCCGCCGAGGCGGCCGCCCGCGGCGCCGGTCCGGCGGAGGACGCACGGCCGCTGGTCACCGGCACCCCCTCCTCGCCCGACTTCGCCGACGCCCCCGCCGAGACCTCCTCGGCGGTGTTCGCGGACTTCGCCCCGGCCCTCGGCGAGGCCTTCGCCCGGGCCCGCGCGGGCGGCCGCGAGCTGTACGGCTTCGCCAACCACGAGCTGGTGTCCACGTACGTGGGCACCTCCACGGGGCTGCGCCTGCGCCACGACCAGCCCAACGGCACCCTGGAGCTCAACGCCAAGTCCCCGGACCGCCAGCGCTCGGCCTGGGCCGGCCGCGCGACCCGGGACTTCAAGGACGTGGACCCGACCGCGCTGGACGCGGAGCTGGCCGTCCGGCTCGGCTGGGCGGAGCGGAAGATCGACCTTCCGGCCGGGCGGTACGAGACGCTGCTGCCGCCCACGGCGGTGGCCGACCTGGTGATCTACCAGATGTGGTCGGCGGCGGCCCGGGACGCGGTGGAGGGCCGGACGGTCTTCTCCAAGCCCGGCGGCGGCACCCGGCTCGGCGAGCGGCTCTCCCCGCTGCCGCTGAACCTGCGCAGCGATCCGAACGCTCCGGGCCTGGAGTCCGCGCCGTTCGTGATCGCGCACAGCTCCGGCGACGACGCCTCCGTCTTCGACAACGGCCTGCCGGTCCCGGCGACCGAGTGGATCAAGGACGGTGAGCTGGCCCGGCTGACCACGACCCGGCACACCGCGGAGCTGACCGGCCTGCCGGTCTCCCCCTCCTTCGGGAACCTGATCCTGGACGCCGGCGGGGAGAAGTCCCTGGAGGAGATGGTGGCCGCCACCGAGCGCGGGCTGCTGCTGACCTGCCTCTGGTACATCCGCGAGGTGGACCCGGCGACACTGCTGCTCACCGGACTGACCCGGGACGGCGTCTACCTGGTGGAGGACGGCCAGGTCGTCGGCGAGGTCAACAACTTCCGGTTCAACGAGTCCCCCGTGGACCTGCTGTCGCGGGCCTCGGAGGCCGGCCGGACCGAGAAGACCCTGCCGCGCGAATGGAACGACTGGTTCACCAGGACCGCGATGCCGGCGCTGCGGATCCCGGACTTCAACATGAGCTCGGTCAGCAAGGGAGTCTGATCAAGGGCGTCCGACCAACGGGACGGATCAACAAAGCGTGAGAGGTGCGGGGCTTCCCCGCCTAGACTGGCGGGGAAGCCCTCAGCTTTCTGTTCCACCTCGTTCAAGGAGACCCAGAACCGTGACGGACATCGTCGACGAACTGAAGTGGCGCGGGCTCTTCGCCCAGTCCACCGACGAAGAAGCGCTGCGCAAGGCGTTCGCGGACGGTCCCGTCACGTTCTATTGCGGCTTCGACCCGACGGCGGCCTCGCTGCACGTGGGGCACCTGGTGCAGGTCCTCACCGTGCGCCGGCTCCAGCAGGCGGGCCACCGTCCGCTGGCGCTGGTCGGCGGGGCCACGGGTCAGATCGGCGACCCGCGCCCGACCGCCGAGCGCACCCTGAACGACCCGGAGACCGTCGCGAACTGGGTGACGCGCCTGCGCACCCAGATCGAGCCGTTCCTGTCCTTCGAGGGCGAGAACGCTGCGGTCATGGTCAACAACCTGGACTGGACGGCGGGCATGTCCGCCATCGAGTTCCTCCGGGACATCGGCAAGCACTTCCGCGTGAACAAGATGCTGACGAAGGACTCGGTCGCCAAGCGGCTGGAGTCCGACCAGGGCATCAGCTACACGGAGTTCAGCTACCAGCTGCTCCAGGGCATGGACTTCCTGGAGCTGTACCGCCGGCACGGCTGCGTGCTCCAGCAGGGCGGGTCCGACCAGTGGGGCAACCTGACGGCCGGTCTCGACCTGATCCACCGGGTGGAGCCGGACGCGCACGTCCACGCCATCGCGACCCCGCTGATGGTCAAGGCGGACGGCACCAAGTTCGGCAAGTCCGAGAGCGGCGCCGTCTGGCTCGACCCGGAGATGACCACCCCGTACGCGTTCTACCAGTTCTGGCTGAACGTGGACGACCGGGACGTCTCCACCTACATGCGCATCCTGTCCTTCCAGACCCGTGAGGAGCTGGAGGCGCTGGAGGCGCAGACCGCCGAGCGGCCGCAGGCGCGTGCCGCCCAGCGGGCGCTGGCGCAGGAGCTGACCACGCTGGTGCACGGCGCGGACCAGTGCGCGGCCGTGATCGCGGCGTCCAAGGCGCTGTTCGGCCAGGGCGAGCTGGCGGACCTGGACGAGGCCACCCTGGCCGCGGCCCTGTCCGAGCTGCCGCACGCGAAGGTGGCGGAGCCGGGTCTGGTCGTCGACCTGCTGGCGGAGACCGGGCTGGTCGCGAGCAAGTCGGCCGCGCGCCGGACCGTCAAGGAGGGCGGCGCCTACGTGAACAACGCGAAGGTCGTCTCCGAGGACGCGGTCCCCGCCAAGGAGGACCTGCTGCACGGGCGCTGGCTGGTGCTGCGCCGCGGCAAGAAGAACCTGGCGGCGGTCGAGGTCACCGGCTAGTCGCCGCCTCGCCACCCCTGGACCTCGCAGGCACGACGGAGGGGCCGGCCCGGACGCATCGTCCGGGCCGGCCCCTCCGTCGTGCTCCGCCTCCGCGCGGGCGGGAGCCCTCAGGTCATCTGCTTCTTGCCGCCGCGCAGCGAGCTGTAGATCAGGTCACCGAGACCGACCACCACGACGGCTCCGGCAAGTTGCAGCAGGTGCCGGATCCAGTCGATGCCGCGCGTTTCGTTGACACCGATCCAGGTCGCCACGGCGTTGCCGAGGACGGCGCCGACGATGCCGAAGATGGTGGTCAGCCAAAGGGGCTGGTGCTGCTTGCCCGGCAGGATCGCCCGGGCAATCAGTCCCAGTACAAAGCCGACGATGATCGCCCACAACCAACCCATGTCGAGCCTCCTCCTGGCGCGTTGTGCGCATGTGGGCCCAGTCTCGACCCGTCCGGCCTATTGCGCATTTCGGACGGCTCCATTCGGGGTACACCCCCTCTGCCCGGCTCCGGGCGGGCGGCGTACCGTGGAGGCGTCCGGGCCGGGGAGTGTCCGGCGAGCGATCGGGTGGTGGGTTGTGGAGCGGACGAAGCGGAACGGGGCCGAGGTCTTCCGGATCACGGGAGCGCGGATGAGCCTCGCCGAGGACGTACGGGGACGCCAGCGCCGGTACGTGATCTCGATGCTGATCAGAACCCTGTCGGTCGTCGCGACGATCGTCCTGTGGGACGTGCAGCGGCCCGTGGCCATCGTGACGCTCGTCGCGGGGGCGCTGCTGCCGTACATCGCGGTGGTCATCGCCAACGCCGGGCGGGAATCGACGCCGTCCCTGCCGTCCCACTTCGTACCGGCGCCCGTGCACCCCGTTCTGGGCGACGGGAACCTCAAGAAAAGCTCAGATCAATCATGAAGTTCCAGTGCACCGCACCGGGTCCTGCGTGACATACTGCCTACGCGCTCCGCATCCCCCGTCGGAGCGACGGACCGACGCCGGGCAGCTCCCCCCGTGGCTGCTCGGCGTCGCCATTCCGTCTTAGGGTTGAGCCGTGAATCCCCTAGACGCACTTCTGAACGACGCTTCCGCCGCCGACGCGCCCACCTGTTCCGCCAAGGCCTGCCGCGAGGCGGCCGTGTGGGTCCTGGCGTGGAACAACCCGAAGCTGCACACCCCCGAGCGCCGCAAGACCTGGCTGGCGTGCGAGGAGCACCGCGAGCACCTGTCCCAGTTCCTGGGGGTCCGCGGTTTCCTCAAGGACGTCGTGAAGCTCGACGAGTGGGAAGCGCCCGAGGGCTCGCAGCGGCCGTAGCCACTGCGAGCCCTCGGGGTCGCTCTGAACCGCCGGTGACGGCGGTGACGGCGGTCAGCCGCCGATCGCCGACATCGGGCGGTCGGGCTGCAGGAAGGTCGGGTCGTCGAGGCCGGACCCGGCCTTCTTGCCCCACATCGCCACCTTCCACAGGCGGGCGATCTCCTCGTCCGGGGCGCCCGAGCGCAGGGCGGCGCGCAGGTCGGACTCCTCGGTGGCGAAGAGGCACGTACGGATCTGGCCGTCGGCCGTGAGGCGCGTACGGTCGCAGGCGCCGCAGAACGGGCGGGTGACCGAGGCGATGACGCCGACGGTGGCGGGGCCGGCGTCGACGACCCAGCGCTCGGCCGGGGCGGAGCCGCGCTCCTCGGAGCCTTCCTCGGTGAGCGTGAAGCGGGTGCGCAGGGATTCCAGGATGTCACCGGCGGTGATCATGCCGTCGCGCTTCCAGCCGTGCTGGGCGTCGAGCGGCATCTGCTCGATGAAGCGGAGCTCGTACTCGTTCTCCACGGCCCAGGCCAGCAGGTCGGGGGCCTCGTCGTCGTTGAGTCCGGGCATCAGGACCGCATTGACCTTGACGGGGGTGAGGCCGGCGTCGCGGGCGGCGGCCATGCCCTCGATGACGTCCTTGTGGCGGTCGCGCCGGGTCAGGGTCTTGAAGACCTCGGGCCGCAGCGTGTCCAGAGAAACGTTCACCCGGTCCAGGCCGGCGGCCTTGAGGGCCTGCGCGGTGCGCTTGAGGCCGATGCCGTTGGTGGTCAGCGACATCTTGGGGCGGGGCTCCAGGGCCGCGCACTGCTCGACGATCCCGACGAGGCCGGGGCGCAGCAGCGGCTCGCCGCCGGTGAAGCGGACTTCCTTGATCCCGAGCTGGGTGACGGCGATGCGGATCAGCCGGACGATCTCTTCGTCACTGAGCAGATCGGACTTGCCGAGCCACTGCAGGCCCTCCTCGGGCATGCAGTACGTACAGCGCAGATTGCACCGGTCGGTGAGCGAGACACGCAGGTCAGTGGCCACGCGGCCGTAAGTGTCGAGAAGCACTGTGAGCCCCCTCCCCTGTCCGGTTTGTAGAGGTTTGCGCCGTAGCGGATGAGAGTACGAGCGCTACTGACGAGCCTACGCGAACCCCGTGACATGTAGGGGTGCCGGAATGAACGAGACGAGGCGTGGCCGTGTCGTAGGGAAATACGACACGGCCACGCTGGGTGTTCGGAGCAATCCGGTGCGGCGCAGGCCGTCAGTGCGCGCCGGTGCCGGTGAGCGACCGGACCTCGAGCTCGGCGAACTTCTGGGGGTCGGCCTTCTCCTTGGAGAGGACGGTTCCCAGCCACCCGAGCAGGAAGCCGAGCGGGATGGAGATGATGCCGGGGTTCTCCAGGGGGAACCAGTAGAAGTCGGCGCCCTTGAACATCGAGGTGGGCTTGCCGGAGACGACCGGCGAGAAGAGCACCAGGACGACCGAGGAGACCAGGCCGCCGTAGATGGACCACAGGGCGCCCTGGGTGGTGAAGCGCTTCCAGAAGAGGCTGTAGAGGATCGTCGGCAGGTTGGCGGAGGCGGCGACCGCGAAGGCCAGCGCGACGAGGCCGGCCACGTTGAGGTCGCGGGCCAGGGCGCCGAGACCGATGGCCACGGCTCCGATGACCACGGTGGACCAGCGGGCCGCCCGTACCTCTTCCTTCTCGGTGGCCTTGCCCTTGCGGATCACGTTGACGTAGAGGTCGTGCGCGAAGGACGAGGAGGAGGCCAGGGTCAGGCCCGCGACGACCGCGAGGATCGTGGCGAAGGCCACCGCCGAGATCACGGCGAGCAGGACGGCGCCTCCGGTGGAGCCCGCACCGCCGCCGATCTCCTGGGCGAGCAGCGGGGCCGCGGTGGTGCCGGCCTTGTTGGAGGCGATGATGTCGGCCCGGTTGAGCAGGGCCGCGGCGCCGAAGCCGAGGACGATCGTCATCAGGTAGAAGGCGCCGATGATGCCGATGGCCCAGTTCACGGACTTGCGGGCGGCCTTGGCCGTGGGGACCGTGTAGAAGCGGATCAGGATGTGCGGCAGGCCGGCGGTGCCCAGGACCAGGGCGAGGCCGAGCGAGAGGAAGTCCAGCTTCGAGAGCGAGTCCTTGCCGTACTTCAGGCCGGGCTCCAGGAACTTCACGCCCTGCCCGCTGTTGTCGGCGGCCTTGCCGAGCAGGTCCGAGATGTTGAAGTTGAACTTCCACAGCACCAGGAAGGTGATCAGCAGCGTGCCCGCGATCAGCAGCACGGCCTTGATCATCTGGACCCAGGTGGTGCCCTTCATCCCGCCGATGGTGACGTAGAGGATCATCAGGACGCCGACCAGGGAGACGATCACGACCTTGCCGAAGTCGCTGGTGATGCCGAGGAGCAGCGAGACGAGCACGCCGGCGCCGGCCATCTGGGCGAGCAGGTAGAAGATCGAGACCACGATGGTGGAGGTGCCGGCGGCGGTGCGTACGGGGCGCTGGCGCATCCGGTACGCGAGCACGTCGCCCATCGTGTAGCGGCCGGAGTTGCGCAGCGGCTCGGCGACCAGGAGCAGGGCCACCAGCCAGGCGACGAGGAAGCCGATCGAGTAGAGGAAGCCGTCGTAGCCGAAGAGCGCGATGGCTCCGGCGATGCCGAGGAAGGACGCGGCGGACATGTAGTCGCCGGAGATGGCCAGGCCGTTCTGGAATCCGGTGAACTGGCGGCCGCCCGCGTAGAAGTCGGCGGCGTCCTTGGTCTGGCGTCCGGCCCAGACCGTGATGGCCAGGGTGGCGACGACGAACAGCCCGAACAGGGTGATGATCAGCGGGCGGTGCTCGGAGGCGCCGGCGGCGGTGGTCGTACCCGCCGTGGCCGCTCCCGCGACCGCCACGTACAGCGGCGCGCTCATTCGCCCGCCTCCATCCTTGCCTTGATGGCCGAGGCCTTGGGGTCGAGCTGGGTCGCCGCGTGGCGCGAGTACAGCCAGGCGATGAGGAAGGTCGTCGCGAACTGGCCGAGGCCCAGGACGAGGGCCACGTTGATGTTGCCGAAGAGCTTCGTCCCCATGAAGCCGCCCGCGTAGCTGGAGAGCAGGACGTAGAGCAGGTACCAGGCGATGAACGCCACGGTGAGCGGGAAGGCGAAGGAGCGGTGGGCGCGGCGCAGTTCGGCGAACTCCTCGCTCTGCTGGACGCGTACGAACTCTTCGGCCGCGGGGGTCGCCGGCGGCGTTCCCGTGCTGCCCGGGGGCGGCGCTGCTTCGGTGGTCACGGGGGACTCTCCTTGTGACGCGGGTGCGGTGGGGATGACGGACAAAACAACCTCCGTGGGGGGACGGTGGTGCCGATCCCCCTGTCAACGGCACGTCCGGCGCGTCGGGGTGGTTCAACACCTGTTTGTTTCTTTGGGAACTGATTCCTCGAACTAATGGCGCAGAGGGGAACAGAAACGCTAAGTTCGCCTGTCATGAACCCGTCCGTCGCGACCGCGCCCGGACGGCTTTTTCAAAGATGATCTGGAGAACCCATGGCTCATCTGGGATCCGGCCGCCGGCGTGCTCTCGCCGTACCGGTCGGCCTGGCGCTCACCGCCTCGCTCGCCTTCCTGCCCTCGGTCGCGGCTTCAGCCGCACCGCTGAGCATCACGGCGGACGCGGCTGCGACCTCTACGGCCGAGACGACCGGCCCGAAGCTGTCGTACGTGGCGAACCTGAAGACCTATGCCACGGTGACGGCGGCGAAGAAGGCCATCGAGCGGGCCGGTGGAACGGTGGTGACGGCCTATGAGCAGATAGGGGTCGTCGTCGCGCACTCCCAGAACCCCGACTTCGCCAAGCAGCTGCGCGCCAACCGCGGTCTGTTCGACTCGGTCGGCGCCACCCGTACGGCCCCCCTCTCGGCGGTGCAGACCACCGACGAGGGCGCGACGCAGCAGCTGAGCGCGGCGGACGCCGCCAAGGCGGCAGCGGCGGCCCAGGAGGGTCAGGAGCCGCTGGAGTCCAACCAGTGGGACCTGCGGACGATCAAGGCCGATCAGGCTCACAAGATCAACGATGGCAGCCAGGACGTCACTGTGGGCGTCATCGACACGGGTGTCGACGACACTCACCCCGACATCGCGCCGAACTTCTCCAAGGAGCAGTCGGCCAACTGTGTCGGCGGCGTCGCGGACACCAGCGAGGGCGCCTGGCGTCCCTACGTGGACGGCAGCGACCACGGCACGCACGTGGCCGGCACCATCGCGGCCCCGCGCAACGGCCTCGGCATCAGCGGTGTCGCGCCGGGCGTCAAGGTCGCCGGCATCAAGGTGAGCGAGCCCGGCACCAGCCTCTTCTACACCGAGGCGGTCGTCTGCGGCTTCATGTTCGCCGCCGAGAAGGGGATCGAGGTGACCAACAACAGCTACTACGTCGACCCCTGGCTCTACAACTGCAAGGCCGACGAGGACCAGAAGGCGCTGGTGGAGGCCATCGGCCGCGCCACCAAGTACTCCGAGCGCAAGGGCACGCTGCACGTGGCCTCGGCCGGAAACTCCAACCACGACCTGGCCGGCGACTCGATCCTCGACGACACCAGCCCGAACGACACCACCCCGGTGCCGCGCACCATCGACCCGAGCGTCTGCTTCGACCTGCCCACCCAGCTCCCGGGCGTGGTCACGGTGTCGGCGACCGGTGACAAGGGCCTGCGCTCGTACTACTCCAGCTACGGCCTCGGAGTCGTCGACGTCGCCGCCCCCGGTGGCGACAAGTGGCAGATCCCGGCCACCCCGGACGCCAACGGCCGCGTGCTGTCGACGGTCCCGGGCGGCGGCTACGGCTACAAGCAGGGCACCTCGATGGCCGCCCCGCACGTCGCCGGCGTCGCGGCGCTCCTCAAGAGCGCCCACCCGTACGCCTCGCCCGCGATGATCCAGGCGATGCTCAAGGGCCAGGCCACGAAGACGGACTGCCCGACCCAGATATACGACAGGGCGGGCACCCTGATCGACGCCACCACCTGCGAGAGCGGCTGGGGCCAGACGGGCTACTACGGCTACGGCGTGGTCGACGCGCTGAAGGCCGTCAAGTAACCGGCTGAAACGCGGGGAAGGGCCGGGCGGGGAACATCCCGCCCGGCCCTTCCTTGTTCCCTGTCGCCGAGGCCCTGCCGTCAGGGCTTGATCATGACCTTCAGCGCGCTGCGGTCGTCCATCGCCCGGTAGCCGTCCGGGACCTCGTCCAGGGTGACGGCACGGTCGAAGACCGGCGACGGGTCGATCGCACCGCTGAGCACGTCCGCGAGCAGCTCGGGGATGTACGCGCGGACCGGCGCGACCCCGCCGCGCAGGGTGAGGTTGCGGTCGAACATGACCCCGAGGTCGAGGCCGGTGCCGCTGCCGTGCGGGACGCCGACGTAGCCGATGGCCCCGCCGTCGCGGGCGATGTTCACCGCGGTGCGCATGGACATCTCGGTGCCGACCGCCTCGATGACCGAGTGGGCGCCCTGGCCGCCGGTGAGTTCGCGCACGGCCGCCTCGGCGGCCTCGCCGCGCTCGGCGACCACGTCGGTGGCGCCGAAGAGCTTGGCGATGTCCGTACGGGCGGCGTGCCGGCCCAGTGCGATGATCCGGTCGGCGCCCAGGCGCTTGGCCGCGAGGACCCCGCACAGGCCGACCGCGCCGTCGCCGACGACGGCGACCGTGGAGCCCTTGCGGACCCCCGCGCCGAGCGCGGCGTGGTGGCCGGTCCCCATGACGTCGGACAGCGCGAGGAGCGCGGTCAGCAGGTGGTCGTCGGAGGCGGCGTCGGCGGGAAGCTTCACCAGCGTGCCGTCGGCGTGCGGGACCCGGACGGCCTCGCCCTGGCCGCCGTCGTGGCCGACCGAGCCCCAGAAGCCGCCGTGCTCACAGGAGGTGTAGAGGCCCTCGGAGCAGTAGGCGCAGGTGCCGTCGGACCACATGAAGGGGGCGACGACGAGGTCTCCGGCGCGCAGGTCCGAGACGGCGGAGCCGGTCTCCTCGACGACGCCGAGGAACTCGTGGCCGATGCGCTGGCCCGGCTGGCGCTTGGCCTCGCCGCGGTAGGCCCAGAGGTCGCTGCCGCAGATGCAGGCACGCAGGACGCGGACGACGGCGTCCTCGGGGCGCTGGATCGCAGCGTCGGGCACCTCCTCCACGCGGATGTCGTGCGGGGCGTGGATGACGGTGGCGCGCATGGTGGTGCAGTCCTCCGGTTAGGAAGCGGTTGAGCCCTGTAGGGCCTCCCTACCGTACGCCCGCTCCGGTGCGAGTGCTCCCGTGGCCAGCAGGTACTGGGCCGCCACGTAGGTGGCCATGACCCAGAAGTCCGCGCGGGGCAGCTGTGGCCACTCGGCGACCCCGGTGGCGATGAGCGTGTCGGAGAGCAGGAACAGCGCCCCGCCGAGCCCGGCCCTGCGCCCCAGGGCGCTGGAGCGGTAGGCCATGGCGGTGAGCAGCAGGCTGTACCCGGCGACCGGGATCCGCAGTTCTGCGGGCAGGTCGCTCCAGAGCAGCGTGACGGTGGACAGCAGCGCGGCGGCGTACGCGGCCCCGAGCAGGGGGCCGGTCCGGCGGCGGCCGAAGAGGCTGTGCCTGCCGAAAAGCGTGAGGTAGCAGACGTGCCCGGCGGCGAAGGAGCCCATGCCGATCAGGAAGGCGAGGTCGGCGTCGAAGAGCAGGGCCAGGTCGCCGCCCCAGCCGAACAGCAGGGCCGCGACCAGCAGCCGGGGGGCGCGCAGGGTGATGACGTAGGCGACGAGCAGCGGCATCAGCAGCGGCTTGGCGATGACGTGCCCGGTGTGCCAGCCCGCCAGCAGGGATCCGAGGTCCAGGGCGGTGGCGGCGGCGGCGGCCACCAGCAGCGCCCTGGTGGCGAAGCCGGAGCCCGGGGGGACGACGGGGCGCGCCCAGGCGGGCGTACGGGACCCCGCGCGCTCGGTGGATCCGGTGGCGCTCACGCGGCGTGCTCCGGGGCGGGAGCGGGCGCCTGGCCCGGGGCGGTCCGCGCGGCCTGCTCGGCCTGCGCCGTCTGCGCGGGCTCCGCGGGATGCGCCGTCTGCACCGCCTGCGCGGGCTGCCAGCCGGGGCCGCGGAACACGCGTCCGGCGCGCTCGCGCCAGGTGGTGGCCCCGCGCACGTCCCGGGCGATGGAGGCGTACTCGTGGGTGGCGACGCGCAGCGGGTTGTAGGTGCCGATGTTCTTGGTGAGGCCGAAGACGGGCTTGTCGGTCTCGCCGACCCAGGAGCCGAACATGCGGTCCCAGACGATCAGGATGCCGCCGAAGTTGCGGTCCAGGTAGCCGCCCTGGGAGGCGTGGTGGACGCGGTGGTGGGAGGGGGAGTTGAAGACGTACTCGATCGGCCGGGGCAGCTTGTCGATGCGCTCGGTGTGGATCCAGAACTGGTAGACGAGGTTGACCGAGTAGCAGAAGGCGATGGCGGCCGGGTGCACGCCCAGCGCGATCATCGGGAGGTAGAAGGGCCAGGAGGTGGCGCTGGTCCAGGGCTGGCGCAGGGCGGTGGTGAGGTTGAACTTGCGGCTGCTGTGGTGGACCACGTGGCAGGCCCACAGGATCCGGATCACGTGGTGGCCGCGGTGCTGCCAGTAGTAGAGGAAGTCCTGGGCGAGCAGCATCAGCGGGATGGTCCACCACAGGACGGGGACGCGCAGCGGGGTGAGCTCGTAGACCGCGGTGTAGATCGCGACGATCGGGATCTTCCAGAGGAAGTCGAAGCCGAGGCTGCCGATCCCCATGCCGAGGCTGGTGACGGCGTCCTTGGTCTCGTACCCGGCGGCGTCCTCGTCGGGATGGATGCGGTAGCTCACGAGCTCGATCACGGTGAGCAGGACGAAGGCGGGTATGGACCACAGCACGACATCGGGCAGGTTCGGCATGTCCGCACCATAGAGGCGGCTTCGGGGGCTCGGCTAGAGGTTGTTACCGATCGGTATCCATCGGTGTTACCGGCGGTTCACGAGATGCTTCCGGGTGAGGGTGTCCGGGCAAGGGGAGGGCATGGGGATGACGGGCTCAGGGGCGGGTTTCGAGGCTGCGGTCTTAAGGACCGCCGAGGCGGTGGCGCTGGCCCTGGCGAGGTCCCGGCCGGGGCCGGCGCGCCGCCTCCGGCCGGCGAAACCGGGCGATCCCGCGGTACGGCGCCTCGCGCGCGAGCTGGCGGACCGGCTGACCGGGGCGCTCGCCGGGCCCGCGGGACCCGCGGGACCCGCGGAACTCACCGACGCCGACCGGCTGGCGGCGGTGGCCGCCGTCGGCGAGGTGTTCGCCGCGCTGGCGCCGAGGGAGGCCCGGGTCCTCTTCGCGGCGGACCCCGGCCCGGAGCTCGCGGACGATCCCCCGGCGGACGCCTCCCTGAGCCGTGCCGCGGCGGCCGCCTACCGGGAGCTGTTCGCCCTGTGCCGCACGGCGGGCGGGAGCGGGACGCAGGGCCCGGCGGGCGGGGGCGGGGGGACGGGAAACCGGGGTACGGGAAGCGCAGCCGGCGGGAGCGCAGGCGCGGAAAGTGGGAGCGGGAGCACGGGCGCGGGAATTGGAAGCGGAGCCGGCGAGGGTGCGGCCGGCGGGAGCGGGGGCGCGTCCGACCGGGCGGCGCGGTTCGAGGAGGAGTACGCGCACCACGTGGCCCGGGCCCAGGCGCGGGTCCAGCTGTTCGGGCTGACCTTCAGCCAGGACCGCCAGGACTGGCCCCTGGACCTCGCCTACATCAGCCTCGCCGTCAGCGGCGCGCAGCTCCTGGAGGAGCCCGGCCCGCAGACCCCGGTCAAGGCCGAGGTGGCCCTGAACGCCGCGGAGCGGGTCCTGCTGCGCGGCCCGGCCGGCTCGGGCAAGAGCACCCTCGTCCAGTGGCTGGCCCTGAACGCCGCCCGCAGCAGCTTCGGCCCCCAGCTGCGCGACTGGAACACCCTGGTCCCCTTCGTCCTGCCGCTGCGCTCCTTCAACTCCCCCGCCGGGCTCCCGAAGCCCGGGGACTGGCTGACCGCGACCGGGGTCCCGCTGACGGCCCCGGAGGGCTGGGTCGAGCAGCTCCTCTCCGCCGGGCGGGCGCTGGTGCTGGTCGACGGGGTCGACGAGGTGCCGCCGCGCCTGCGCAGCCGGACCGAGTCCTGGCTCCGGGAGCTGCTCACCGCGTACCCGGCGGCGCGTTTCGTGGTCACCACCCGCCCCTCGGCCGTACCGGAGGACTGGCTCACCGCCCAGGGCTTCTCCTCGCTGGCCCTGCTGCCGATGGAACGCGACGACGTCGGCGCCTTCATCACGCACTGGCACGACTCCGCCCGCGCGGAAGCCGAGGGCGAGGGCGCCGGCCGGGAGCGGGAGCTGCTCGACCGGTACGAGAAGGCGCTCCTGCAGGCCGTCGCCACCCGCCGGGACCTGGGCCGGCTCGCGACGAACCCCCTGATGTGCGCCCTGCTCTGCGCCCTGAACCGGGACCGCCGGATGCACCTGCCACGGGCCCGCAAGGAGCTCTACGACGCGGCGCTGGACATGCTGCTGATCCGCCGCGACAGCGAGCGGGACATCTCCGGGGTCGAGGGCGTCTACCTCAGCCGGGACGAGCAGACCCTGCTGCTCCAGCGGCTCGCGTACTGGCTGATCCGCAACGGGCAGGTGGAGGCCTCCGCCGAGGAGGCGGTCAGGATGATCGCCGAATCGCTCGACGCCATGCCGCAGGTCAAGGCGCAGGGCAGCGCGCAGACGGTGTTCCGGCACCTGCTGATCCGCAGCGGGCTGCTCCGGGAGCCCGTACCGGGCTCGGTGCTGTTCGTCCACCGCACCTTCCAGGACTACCTCGGCGCCAAGGCGGCCGTGGAGGCACGGGACTTCGGCGTCCTGGTCCGCAACGCCCACGAGGACACCTGGGACAACGTGGTCCGGATGGCCGTGGGGCATGCCCGCCCCGACGAACGCGCCTCGCTGCTGCGGCAGTTGCTGCACCGGGCCGACCAGGTCGAAGCCGACCGCAGCCGCCTGGTGCTGCTCGCGGCCGCCTGCCTGGAGCACGCGCCGGAGCTGGACCCGGAGGTCTGGCGCGAGGTGGAGGCCCGTACGGCCCGGCTGCTGCCGCCGCGCTCCCCGAGCCAGGCCGGGGAGCTGGCCAAGGCGGGCGAGCTGGTCCTGGAGCTGCTGCCGGAGCCGGCCGGGCTCACCGAGGACGAGGCCGCCGCGACGATCCGTACCGCGGCACTGGTCGGCGGCGACCGGGCCCTCCAGGTGATCGCGGGCTTCCGGACCGACGACCGCTACGAGGTGGGCCGCGAACTGTCCGACGCCTGGGGGCGGTTCCCCGTGGACGCCTACGTGGACACGGTGCTCGCGGACGCCCCCATGCGCGCGGCCCACCTGCACGTGCGCACCGCCGGACAGCTGCGGGCCCTGGACCGGCTCCCGCACGTCCACCGGCTGCACGTCACCTGGGACGGCCCGGTGCCGCGGGAGATCTCCGGCCGGCGGGACCTGGAGTCGCTGATCCTGCACCGCAACGCGCGGCTGGCCGACCTGTCCCCGCTGGCCGGGCGGACGGCGCTGCGGCACCTGGGCGTCCTGGACTGCCCGAAGGTCACCGGCATCGAGGTGGTCCGCGAACTGCGGGCGGACAGCCTCGCCTTCGGCTACCTGCGCGACGACCTCTCGCTCGCCCCGCTGGCGGGCGCGGCCGGTCTGCGCTCGCTGGTCATCGGTTTCGAGCCGGAGCAGCGGCGGATCGGGGACGTCCCGGCCGCGGACTCGCTGACCGCGCTGCACCTGTGGCAGGGCGCCCGCCGGATGACCCTCGACGGGATCGAGCGCTGGCCGCGGGTGGAGAAGCTGACGGTCGCCGGGAGCGGACAGTACCGGCAGCTGGTGCGCTCGCTGCCACTGAGGGGGCTGACCGCCCTGCAGATCCGGCACGCCGCGCCCGTAGCGGCCGGGGCGCTCCTGCCGTACGAGCGCCTCGGCCGGCTCGTGCTGATCCGGTGCGCCCTGGAGGGCGGCCTGGAGGCACTGCGCGATCTCCCGGCGCTGCGCCGGCTGGTGCTGAGCGAATGCCTCGGGACCGTGGACCTGTCGCCGCTCGCCCCCCTGGAGGAGCTGGTGATCGAGCTGCGCCGCGGCACGCACGTCACGGGGGCGGAGCTGATCCCGCCGGAGCGGCTCGTCCGCAGGGACTGAGCCGCACCGGCGGGACCGCCCGTAGCGCTGGAGGCCGCCGGGTCAGGCGGCCGCGGGGCTACGGGGCGTTCGCCCGCTCCCCGTCACCAGACCCGGACCGAGCCCCCGCGGGCGAAGGCCGGGCTGGTGGCGCCCGCCGGGACCTCCGTCAGGGGCTGCGCGACCTCCGAGACGAGGGGGCCGTGCTTGGCGGCCACCGCGTCGAGGAGGGCGAGGTCGAAGCCGTACACCCGGGCGGCGTTGCCGCCGACCATGGCGGCGACCTCCTCGCGGGGCAGGCCCGCGTAGGCGATGCGCAGGCCTTCGCGGGAGTAGGGCGTGGTGCCCTCGTCGTGGGGGTAGTCGCTGCCCCACATGATCTTGTCGAGGCCGATCCGGTCCCGCAGCGGGACCTCGTGGGGGCGCATGAAGCTCGCTCCCACGAAGCAGTTGTCCCGCCAGACCTCGCCCGGCCCCTTGCCCATGGACTCGGCGAGGCCCGCCCCGAACTTGGCCTCGGCGGTGGACGAGGCCGCGACCAGGCGGCCGTGGTAGTAGTCCAGCATCTCGATGACGCCCGGGATCCAGCCGGAGCCCTGCTCCGTCAGGACCAGCTTCAGCCCGGGGTTGCGGCGGAAGGCGCCGCCGAAGATGAGGTGCCACAGGGCCCGGTGGGAGAACCAGGTGGTCTCCACCATGAAGACGGCCCGCGCCGCCGGCTCGTCGCCCAGGGGCGGTGAGGCGGAGCCGCCGTGGTGGTTGACCGGGACGTCCAGCTCGTCGCAGACGGCCCAGATCGGGTCGTAGACCTGCGAGTAGAGCTCGGGCACGGTGGAGCCGGGCGGGACGCCGGGCAGCAGGATGCCGCCGGTCAGGCCCGCGTTGCGGGTGCGGCGGATCTCCCGGGCCGCCGCGTCCACGTCGTTGAGCAGGATCTGGACCACGCCCGCCCGGCGGCCCGGCGCGTCCGCGCAGAAGTCCGCCAGCCACCGGTTGTGGGCCTGGAGCCCGGCCCAGCGCATCTCGTACTCGGCCGCCGTCGGGGGCTGGGCCATCAGCGAGGCCTTGGGGAAGAACGGCGGGATGGTGTTCGGGAAGAGCACCTCCGCGACGATCCCGTCGGCTTCGAGCTCGGTCAGGCGCCGCTGGGAGTTCCAGTTGCGGTCGGCCGTGTCCGCGAGGAGGTCCTCGTACGGGTTCACGTAGCCGGCGGCCCAGGCGTCGAACTCCTCGTGGTACCGCTTCTCCAGGTACGGCTTGTAGTCCAGCAGGTCGGCGCCCGCGTGGCAGTCGGCGGAGATGACCGTGTAGCGGTCCTCCCCGGTGGCCGGGGTCTCGGAGCTCACGGGTTCACCCCCAGGACCGGGAAGTCGTTGTCGGTCAGCCAGTGCCGGCCCACGTCGCGCGAGCGCGACCAGGAGGCTTCGACGGCCGCCTGGTCCGCGCTCTGGCCGAGCTCGGCGGGGGTGGGGCCGATGCGGCGGGCGATGGGCGCCAGCTTCTCGGTGTCGAAGCCGAAGACGTCCGCCGCGGCCAGGCCCAGCATCCGGCGGGTCTCCTCGACGGGGATGTCGTGGAAGGTGTTCTTCAGCCAGTTCCGGGTGTTGGGCCAGGTCCCCTCGGGGTGCGGGAAGTCCGAGCCCCACAGGATGTTGTCCACGCCGATCTCGTAGCGCTGGGCCAGCTCGCGCCGCTTGGTGTTCGTGGCACAGATGAACACCTGCCGGTCCAGGTACTCGCTCGGCGGCCGCTTCAGCTCCTCGAAGGGCGAGAGCTTCTTGCCGCCGTGCGCGCCGAGGTAGAGCCGGTCCATGAACCAGAGCTGGTTCGGCAGCCACCAGCAGCCCGACTCGGCGACGCCGAACTTCAGCCCCGGGTGCCGCTCGAAGACCCCGGACCAGAGCAGGAACCACAGCGGGCGGGCCGGCCACCAGGTGACCTCGGAGACGAAGATGCCCAGGTGGTCCCCGTACTCGTGGCGCGGCGAGGATCCCGAGTGGGTGACGATCGGCATCTGCGTCTCGGCCGCCGCCGCCCACACCGGGTCGTAACGGCGGTCGTGGTAGGGGGCCTTGTCCACCCACATGGCCGGGATCATCAGGGCGCCCAGCCCGGACGCCTTGGCCCGGTATATCTCGGCGACGACCTTGTCCGGCTCGCCGGTGATGGGCAGCAGGGCCACCCCGCAGTGCCGCTCGGGGTTCTCGGAGACGAACTCGGCCAGCCAGCGGTTGTGCGCCTGGGCTCCGGCCATGCCGAGCTCGGGGTCCTGGTCGCCGGAGAGGCCGAGGCCCACCCCGAAGGGGGCGGCGGTCTGGCTGTCCACGGCATCGGCGTCGGGGAAGACGACCTCGGCGGCCACGCCGTCACCGTCGAGTTCCTTCAGCCGCTGGGTGACGTCCCAGCCGCCCTTGAGGCCTTCCTCGTGGTCGTGGAACCACTTCTCGGCGAAGGCCTCGTTGCGCACGCCCAGCTTGGTGGCCTCGGCGCGGCGGGCGTCGCGCTCGCCGAGGAACTCGTCGAACTGCGGGTGGAAGGCGCTGTCCAGGTAGGGGCGGTACTGCTCGGTGGGCAGCCCCGCGTGGCAGTCGGAGGAGATGATCAGGTACGGGTCTTCGTACGCACTCACGATTGAGGCTCCTCAGTCGAGGATGAAGCTTTCCAGGTAGGCGGGGTTGGCGCGGTCGAGCATCGACTGCGACCGGGCGCGGATCTGCCGGTCGCTGTGCTCGCTGTCGGGCAGCATCCAGAAGCGGTCGGCGCGGATGCCGTCCACGACGTGGTCGGCGACGTCCTCGACCGGGGTGAAGTTCACCTCGTGGCCGGCCTGCTTCATGGCGGTCTCGTACTGGTCGAGGCTGCGGTACGGGGACTTGCGCGGGCGCTCCTTGGCGTACCGGTCGGGCCGGTTGCGGTGCGACTCCCACAGGCCGGTGCGCAGCATGTGCGGTCCGGGGAAGAGCACGGAGGCGCCGATGGCCGCGCCCTCCGCCTTGAGGTGGGCGTAGAGCGACTCGGTCATGGTGACCACGGCCGCCTTGGTGACCGCGTAGACGGAGGCGGTGGGCAGCGGGGCGATGCCGCCGTCGCCGGAGGAGGTGTTGACGATGTGGCCGGGTCCGCCGCCCGCGATCATGCGGGGGACGAAGGCCTGGATGCCGTGGAAGACGCCCCAGACGTTGACGGAGAAGGCCCATTTCCAGTCGTTGGGCTCGTGCTCCCACATGCGGCCCTCGGCGCCGGAGCCGACGCCCGCGTTGTTGCAGAGCACGTGCACGGCGCCGAAGGTCTCGTACGCGGCGTCCGCGAGGGAGATCACGGAGTCGCGGTCGCTCACGTCGACGATCTTGGCGAGCACCTCGGCGCCGTCGGCGGCGAGTTCGTCGGCGGCCTTGCGCAGGGCGCCCTCCTCCACGTCGGCGAGGACCACCTTCAGCCCCTCGGCGGCGAAGCGGCGGGCCATGGCGAGGCCGATGCCGCTGGCGGCTCCGGTGACCACGGCCACCTGTCCCGGTTCGAGTCGCATCAGACGCTCCCCTCGGGCGGTCCGTCGAGGATCTGCATCGGGTCGTCGTAGCGCTGGTGGATGTACGGGAGCAGGGCCTGGGCGCTGACCCGCTCGACGACCTTGCCCCGCTGGTCGGTGGTCTTCTCGCCGATGGTGATCTCGACGAGGCGGCGTACGGGGAGGTCGGCGATGGGGTCGAACATCGACTCGCGGAGCACCACGTCGCCGGTGATGTGCTCCAGCTTGCGGACCTTCTCGTTGCGGGTGCAGTGCACCAGCACCGGATCGGCGTCGAAGCCCGAACCATCCACCGCCGGGAGGAACTTGAAGTAGAAGTCGGTCTTCACCGTGGGCTCGGGCAGCGGCAGCTCACGGTCCACCGCCCCGCGCACCTCGACGAAGGCGATCCCGTGCCGGGCGAGGGAGGCCCGGACGACCAGGCCCTCGCGCTCCACGGTGATCTCGCCGAGCTTCTTCGGCTCGCCGAAGACCTCGCGGCCTCCGATCAGGGCGCGCTCCATGCTCATCGGCATGACCAGCGGGTACCAGCCCTCGACCCCGCCGTGCTGGGCGGCGACGGCCACCGAGCCGGCGCCGAGCGGGTAGCCGGGCAGGTCCACCTTGCTGATGTTGGCCCGCACCAGGGGCCGCTCCGCGGGCTTCAGCGGCGGCGGCAGGACCGCCGCCACGACGTCCGGGTCGGTCTCCCAGACGGCCACCACACCGGTGGACCAGATGTCGGGGAGCTTGGAACCTTTTTCGCGCGCGGCGGCGATCTCTGCCTCGGTGCGCGCTCCGTACCGTACGCGTGCCATCTATCGCACCATCCTTCGTCTAGGACGCAGTCGGTTGTGAGGCGGTCGGTTCTGACGCGGTCGGTTCTGACGCAGTCGGTTCTGACGCAGCTGGTTCTGTAACACAGTTACACCGCCACCGATGAAGGGTAAAGACCCTTGCACGTAACCGATCTGACGGATCGACAGATCCAAGGAAAGTTGGGACGGACACGATGGCCAGAACCACGCTGACCCGCGCGGAGGTACTGGACGCCGCCGCGTCCCTGGTCAAGCAGCACGGCCCGGCCGCCCTCACCATGCGCAAGCTCGCCGCCGAGCTGGGCACCGCGGTGACCTCCATCTACTGGCACGTCGGCAACCGCGAATCGCTGCTCGACGCCCTCGTGGAGCGGACCGTGGAGGAGGTCGGCGCCATCCGGCCGGCCGGCCGCACCCCCGGCGACCGCATCCTCTCGGTCGCCCGGATCCTGCGCCGCGAGCTGCGCGAGCGCCCCCACCTGATCGCGATGGTCCACGAGCGCGGCCTCACCGACCGGATGTTCCTGCCCGCCCAGCAGGCCCTGGTCCACGAGGTGCACGCGGCCGGCCTGCGCGGGACCCGGGCCGCGGACGCGGTGCGTGCGATCCAGTTCCAGATCATCGGCTTCGTCCTGGTCGAGCGCAATCGCGAACGATCCCCCGCCCAGTCCCCCGCCGAGAGCGAGCTCTGGGACCCGGCCGACGCCCCGCACGACCCGCCGCTGGCCCGCGCGCTGGCCCGGCCCGTGGATCCGGAACGGCTGTTCCAGCTGACCCTGCGGGCCCTGGTGAAGGCCCTGCTGGCGCCACCGGCCGGGTAACCGGCTTGCCGCCGCGCGGCCGCCCGTGATGGGATCTGCTCCACGGGGGCGGCTCCCCGGCGTGCATCCTCTCCCTTTCACGGAAAGTCCGCGCGCCCTCTCTCCGCCCCCGTTTTTCGTTCGCGGAGGGAAACGAGGGAAACCAGGCCGTGTCCGTCACCCGATCCGTCGAAGAGCTCATGCTGCGCCGGCTCCGGACCGTCTACGTCGACCGGCCGCCGGCCGCCGCTTCGCCCGGCACCGAGGGGGTCCGCCCGCTGGAGGGCGAACTCCTGGAACGCGGCCACACCCTGAGCCGGGAGCTGTACGCCGCCCTGGCCGTCCTCGCGCCGACCGACCTCGCCGAGGAGCGCTCGCGCCTGCTGGCGCTGGCCGACGGGCTCGCGTGCGACGGGCGGGGGCCCCGGCCGGCCTTCCGCCGCTTCCCCTTCTCCATCCCGCACGACACCGAGCGCTGGTACACCGACCGCGTCCTCGCCCTGCTGCGCCGGGACCCCGCCCGGCCGTGCTCCCTCTGCGCCGGGACCCGCCCGGTGCGTGCCCTCGCCCCGTGCGCCCACCTCGTCTGCGGCTCCTGCTGGGACGGCTCCCGGCGGGACAGCACCGACCGCACCGACACCGGCTGCCCCGTCTGCCTGCGTCCCGTCGACCCGGCCGCGCCCTTCCTCTCTCCCGCTCCCCCCGCTTCCCCCGCTTCCCCCGCTACGGAGCACCGCGCGGCCGGCAGCGACGGGGGCGGGATCCCGCCCGGCCCGCTCCGGCTGCTCCGGCTCGGCACCGACCCCGCGGCCGACGCCGCCCTGGCGCTGGCCCCGCTGCTCACCCGGCCGGCCGCGCTGTCCCCCGAGGACCACGCCGACCTGACCCTGCTGCTCCGGCTGGCCCCGGACGACCTCGACTGGCTGCCCGCGCGGATCCCCGTACCGCAGACCCGGGCGCTGGTCCTGGCCAGCCTGCTGACCGGCACCGCCCCGCAGGCCGCTGTACTGCCGCTGCTCCCCGGGCAGTTGACCGGCGCCACCGACGTGCTGCGGCTCCTCGCCGCGCTGTCCGGCGGGGAGCCGGAGCTGCTCGCGCCGGCGCCGTCAGGGTTCCGCTCCCCCTCCCGGCCGCTGCGCCGCGCGCTGCTCGGCGTACTCGACGCGCTGCCCGCCGCCGGCCTCGTCGAGGAGCTGCTGCGGTATCCGACGGCCTGGAAGCGGGCCGCCGAGACCCTGCACCCCTTCGAGCGGTACGCCCGTCATCCCCGGGCCGCCCTGGCCTTCGCCGTGCTGCGGGGCACCGTCCTGTCCGGAGCCATGGGCGCGGCCCTGCGGGAGAGCGCCGCCGCCCATCTGGACGCCGTACGCGTCGAGGGCGACCGGCTCCGGCCCGCGACGTGGGCCCGGCGGCTGGAGCAGGCCCGGGCCGGAGCGGACCCCGGGGCCGCCGCCGCGGTGGCCGCGGAGCGCCCCGACGAGCTCGTCCTGCGCCTCGACCACCTGCTGCGCCTGCACACCGGCGATCGCCTGGCCCCCGAGCTCGCCCGGGAGCTGGTCCGCGCCCTCCCCGCCGTCGGCGCGGGCCCGCTGCTGGCCGCGCTCGGGGCCCTGCGCGGGCGCGCATCGGACCGGACCGGTTCGCGGCGCGTGTTCTTCCCCAAGGGCCCGGCCGGTCACGTCCGCTCCGCGCCGGAGGCGCGCCCGCCGCTTCCGGGCCCGCTCGTCACGGCGGCACTGGCCCCGCTGGAGTCGGAAGTGCTGCGCCGGTTCGCCCGCGCCGAGGGGGAACCGTACGACCTGGCCGTCCTGGACTCCGGGCTCGCGGAACTGCCCGTGCCCTCCGGCGGGTCCGCGGTCGCGGTGCCCCGGGGCAGCTTCCTGGCGCTGCCCGAGGACGGGACGCTGCGCCTGTTCCTGCACTGGAGCGAGGCCCGGGACCAAGTGGCGCTCCTGAACCTGGCGGTGGCCTTCTTCGACGCCGACTGGCGGTTCACCGGCCTGTGCGACCGCGACCGCCCGGCGTACGGGACGTCCGGGGCCGGGGCCGTGCACGACGGCGGCGGCTGGGACCCGGTGCCGGGACGGGACGGACGGACGGAGTACGTCGACCTGGACCTGGCGGGGCTCGCCGGGCGCGGGGACGCGTACGCGGTGCCGCTCGTGTCCGGCTACAGCGAGGTGCCGTTCGAGGAGCTGGCCCGGGCCATCACCGGGTTCGCGGCCCGCCCGGCGGGCGGCCCGCGCGCGTCTGCGGACGGGCCGCGCACGGCCGTACGGAGCTTCGCCCTGGGCGGCCCCGCGACGCGGGCCCGGATGCCGATCGTCGTGGACCTGGCCGCACGGCGGGCGCTGTGGGCGGACCTGAGCCTGCCGCCTTCGGACGACTTCGAGAGCGTCACCCCGCACGGAGACCGGGTCGCGGCCGTGGCCTCGGACGCGTGGGCGCACTTCGCCTCCGGGTCCCGCACCACCCTGTGGGACCTCGCCGTGTGGCGGGCGGCGGCCCGCACCCGTGTGGTGGCGGTGATCCGGCGGGCCACCGGGAGTCCGGCGGCCGACGAGGTGTGGCTGTACCGGGCCGCGGCCGGCGAGGAACCGGCCGGCTTCGCCGCGCGGATCGCCGCCCTGGCGCCGCCCGAAGAGCGCCGGCCCCGCGCGGACGCGGACGCGGAGGCCGCCGAACTGGCCGCCGGGAAGCGCGCGTTCCTGGCGCTGACCCACGCGAGCGTGGCCCCGGTGGGCGGTTCGGGGACGGCCTACCGGCTCTTCCCCGGACCCGCCGAAGTGCCCGGGTCCTTCGCCCGGGTGACGGCCGGGGATCTCGTGGCGGAGTTGGGCTGAAAGGCCGTAGGGCTTCGAGTGTCGGCGCGGGCCGATATCCTCTGTGACCATGCTCGCCGACCGTACGACCGCAGAGACGATGTGGCCGACCGCGTACCCACAGGGGTACGCGGTCGTCGACGTGGAGACCACCGGGCTCGCGCGCGACGACCGGATAATCTCCGCCGCCGTCTACCGGCTCGACGCTCAGGGCAACGTCGAGGACCACTGGTACACGCTGGTCAACCCGCTCCGGGACCCCGGGCCCGTGTGGATCCACGGTCTGACCAGCGACATGCTCCAGGACGCGCCGCTCTTCAAGGACATCGCCGAGGAGTTCGCGGGCCGGCTCGCCGACCGGGTGCTGGTCGCGCACAACGCGATCTTCGACTGGCAGATGATCGCCCGTGAGTACGCGCGGGCCGAGGCCACGGCCCCGGTGCGCCAGCGCCTGTGCACCATCGCCCTGTCGAAGGAACTGAACCTCCCGCTGCCCAACCACAAGCTGGAGTCGCTCGCCGCGCACTTCGGCGTGGTCCAGCAGCGCGCCCACCACGCGCTCGACGACGCCCGGGTCCTCGCGGAGGCGTTCCGTCCGTCCCTGCACGCGGCCGCGCGGGACAACGTACGGCTGCCCCTGCTGGAATGCCGGCCGCTGACGGAGTGGTCGGACACCCCGGCCGCCCCGCGCGTCGGATACCAGGCCTCGTACGGTGCGGGCTCGAGCTGGCGGGCCTCGCGCAAGCGGCCGCCGTGCCCGTACCCGAACCCGGGGCGGTGGGCGGACGGCACCCCGCTCAAGCAGGGCATGCGGATCGCGTTCTCCGGCGACACCTCGGTGGACCGGGAGCTGCTGGAGGACCGCGCGGTGGAGGCGGGCCTGCACATCGCGACGAGCCTGTCCCGGCTCACGAGCCTGCTCGTGACGAACGACCCGGACTCCTCGACCTCCAAGACGGTGAAGGCCAAGTCCTTCGGAACCCCCGTCGTCGACGAGGCGGCCTTCACCCAGCTGCTGCGGGACGTGGCTCCGGCGGGAGACTGACCACACGGAACGGCACTGGGTAAGGGGATCCGAGGGGACGTCCGGGGGCCGCCCGTTGGGCCGGCCGGGTGCACGCGCGGCGACTCACCCCGGTGGATCTTGTTCCGGCGGTCCGCCCTGCGCAGCATGCCGCGCATGGCACGTTGCGAAGTCTGCGGGAACGATTACGGCATGTCCTTCGAAGTCCACGCACAGGGTGCTGTGCACGTCTTCGACTGCTTCTCCTGCGCCATTCACCGCATGGCGCCCATCTGCGAGCACTGCCGGGTCCAGATCATCGGACAGGGCGTCGAGGTCGAGGGACAGTGGTTCTGCGGCGGGCACTGCGCCCGCGCGGAGGGGAAGGTGGGCATCACCGACCGCGTCTGACTCCCGTCCCCCCGCTCCCCGCATCCTTTTCCTCGCCCACGACCCCGGACGGCCACCCGGCCGCCGGGGTCCTCGCCGCTCGGGGTACCGTCGTGGGCGTGTACCGCTTTGTACTGACCCGGCAGTGGGTGTGTCTCACCCTCATCGGCCTCGTCCTGATCCCCGCGATGATCAAGCTGGGCTTCTGGCAGTTCCACCGCCACGAGCACCGGGTCGCGCAGAACGAGCTGATCGACGCGAACCTGCGGGCGAAGCCGGTCCCCATGACCGAGGTCACCTCCCCCGGCCACGTGGTCCCGCGCGCCGACTACTGGCGTGCCGTGACCGCCACCGGCACCTACGACTCCGCGCGCGAGGTCGTCGTGCGCATGCGCACCGACAACGACGACAAGGTCGGCTTCCACGTCCTCACCCCGCTGGTACTGGCCGACGGCCGGGCGGTGCTCGTCAACCGGGGCTGGGTCGCGGGCGGCGACGACCCGCGCGCCTACCCGCCGGTGCCGGCCGCGCCCACCGGCGAGGTCACGGTCACCGGTCGACTCAAGGCCGACGAGACCAGCGGCGGCAGCGGCATCAAGGACCGCAAGGGCCTGCCGGACCGCCAGGTGATGCTGATCAACAGCGCCCGGCAGGCGCAGTACCTGGGCAGGCCCGTCCTCGGCGGCTACCTGGAACTCACCACGCCGGTACCGGCCGACGACAAGCCCGAGGTGGTCGCCGAGCCCGACCACGACTCGATCGGGGCGCACATGGCGTACGCCGTGCAGTGGTGGCTGTTCGCCTCTGCGGTGCCGGTGGGCTGGATCGTGCTCGTACGGCGCGAGAAGCGCGACCGCGAGGCCGCGGCCGCCGCCGGGAGCGCCGCATCCGAGCGGGAGCCGGTGGCGACCGCGTAGCGTGTCGGGCATGGATCTTGGACTGAAGGACCGTGTCTACGTCGTCACCGGCGCCACCAGGGGCCTCGGCTACGCTTCCGCCCGCGAACTGACCGCCGACGGCGCGAAGGTGGTGCTGACCGGCCGGGACGCGGCGCGCGCCGAGGCCGCGGCCAAGGCGCTGGGCCCGAACGCGGTCGGGGTGGCCGCCGACAACGCCGACCCCGGGGCCGCATCCCGGCTCGTCGCCGCGGCCCGGGAGTACTTCGGCCGCCTCGACGGCATCCTCATCAGCGTCGGCGGCCCGGCGCCCGGCTCGGCGGCGGACAACACCGACGAGCAGTGGACGGCCGCCTTCGACTCGGTCTTCCTCGGCGCGGTCCGCCTCGCGCGGGCGGCGGCCGCCGAGCTCTCCGACGGCGGGGTCATCGGCTTCGTCCTGTCCGGCTCCGTGTACGAGCCGATCCCCGGACTCACCATCTCCAACGGGCTGCGCCCCGGCCTGGCCGGCTTCGCGAAGTCCCTGTCCGTGGAGCTCGGCCCGCGCGGCATCCGGGTGATCGGCCTGCTGCCCGGCCGCATCGACACCGACCGGGTCCGCGAGCTCGACGCCCTGTCCGGGGACGCGGACCTCGCCCGCTCCGGCAGCGAGTCGCGGATCCCGCTGCGGCGTTACGGCAGCCCCGAGGAGTTCGGCCGCTCGGCGGCGTTCCTGCTGTCCCCCGCGGCTTCCTACCTGACCGGCGTCATGCTCCCGGTGGACGGCGGCTCCCGGCACGGCTTCTGAGCCCTCCGCCCCGGCTCCGCCTCATGTCACCCTTCGCGCCCGGCGGGGGGTGACGTGGAGGCGGGCCTCCGCCGGGAGGGCCTCGAGCGCCGCCGAAGTGCGGGCCCGGCCCAGCACCGGGCCGGCGAGGGCCGCCAGTACGTCGGCCGGCACCGCGTGCGGCTCCAGCTCCAGGGCGACCCGCAGGGCCGGGGCCCCGCGCCGGCCCCGCAGCGTGACCCGGCACCGGGCCACGCCTTCCACGGCCTCCTGGACATCGGCCGCGACGGCCTCCTCCAGCGCCCGCCCGCGCAGCACCGCGAACGCCCCGTCCCCGGTGTCCACGAGCACCTCCGCGAGGCGGGCCCGCCGCAGTTGGGACAGCAGCCACCACAGCGCCAGGAGTACGCAGACGCCGAGGACGGCGAGCACCACCCACCAGGGCCCCGGCCAGCCCCGCCCGTGCGGCGCCAGCAAAGGTTCGTGGCGGCCCTCGAACGGCCCGGACGCGGTCAGTACCGACGCGCCCGCCGCCAGCAGGACCAGGCCGAGCAGCGCGAGCAGGACCCGGTTCACCGTTCCCAGGGTCACCGGCGGTTCACCCGCACCCTCGGCCGCACCTCGTGGGCCAGCCCCAGCTCGTCGACGCCGACGGCCAGCACCGCGTCCAGGTCGGCCCGTACGTCGTCCAGTTCGCGGAAGTGGGACACGGCCCGGACCCCGATGCGGGAGCGGCCCACGCTGACCCGCACCGACCGCACCCCGGCCACCTCCATGACCCGGTCTCGCAGCACCTGCGCGGCGGCCTTGCGTTCGAGTCCGCCCCGCACCTCCGGGTGCCCCGAGCTCATCGGGAGGATCCCGCGCAGGCCCGGGGTGAGGGCGTACAGCAGCAGCGCGGCGCCGGCCGCGGCCAGGACCGCGCCGCCGATCAGCACGCCGGGGTCGGCCGGGGTGTGCCGCTCCAGCGCCCGGGAGAGCTCGTCGCGCCAGCGCATCCCCGGGCGGTGGGCCCGTACCGCCGCCAGGTCGTACAGGAAGAGCCCGGCCACCCCGAGGACGGCGAGCGCCCCCACGGCGGCGGGGAGCCGCCGGGGCGAGCGGAAGCGGGCGCTCACCGCACCCGCCGGTCGCGCCCGGCGGCGGGCCGCGCGGGGCACAGCTGCTCGATGTCCACGTCCACTTCGGGTACGGACATCTCCGCGTACTCCTCGACGCGCAGGGCGACGTGGCGGCGTACGGCCGCGCACTGGGCGGCGAGGTCGGAGGGGTAGGGGAGCTCCAGGACCACCCGTACGCGGGCGATGTCGTGGTGCACGGTGACGGTGGCGTGCGGCGGGGCCGCGTCCGGCGCGGGCCGGGTCAGCGCCTCGCGGGCGGCCTGGGCGGCGATCTTCGCCACGACCCGGTCGGCGATCCGGGTGGCTCCCCGCTCGGCGGCGGGCACCCGGGGCGGGGTGGGGCGGGGGGTGCTCATCGGTCCCGGTCCCGGCCGCGGTCGCGGTCACCGTCCCGGTCGCCGGGGCGGCCCCGGGGGCGGAAGAAGTCCCCCGGTTCCAGGTCCCCGTCGAGGAACCGGCCCACGACGAAGCCGATGGCGCCGAGGGCGGCCACCAGCAGGAAGGCCCCGAAGCCGCCGAAGTACCCGGCGAACCCCAGTGCCATGCCGGCCACCAGGCCGACGACCGCCATGCTCATGCGGACTCCTCTACTGCAGTCGGGACTCCGGCTCCTCGTCGTCCTCGTCCGGCAGCTTCACGTCGCCGACCGCGATGTTGACCTCCACGACCTCGAGGCCGGTCATCCGCTCCACCGCCGAGACGACGTTCTCACGGACGGCCCGGGCCACGTCCCGGATCGACACGCCGTAATCCACGACGATCTCCAGGTCGAGGGCGGTCTGCACCTCGCCGACCTCAGCCTTCACGCCCCGGCTGACGGTGGACTTGGCCCCGCCGGGGACGCGGTCGCGGACGGCGCCGAAGGTGCGGGAGAGGCCGGTGCCGCTGCCCATGGCGTGGACGCCGACCACCTCGCGGGCGGCCAGGCCGGCGATCTTCTCGACCACGCCGTCGGCGATGGTCGTCCTTCCGCGGTCGGCGGGGGGCTTGGTGGCGCTGCCGCCTGTGGCGGCGGATTCGGTCATCTCGTATCCCTTCGCGCGTGCGGGCTCCCGACCAACGGTAAGTCGGCACCCCGGGAGGCGCCCGTCCCGACGCGGCTACGGGAGTGACCGCTGCGCGGGGCAAAGTCCCCGCCGCGCCCTTGCCGCTGCGCGGGGCAAGGTCCCCGCCGTGCCCTTGCCGCTGCGCGGGGCGAGGTCCCCTGCCCGCCCTTCCACCGTTCCCCGGGCGCTGCCCGGACCCCGGTCCTCAGGCGCCGGACGGGCTGGGAAGGGGTGCCGGGCTGCGCCCGGACCCCCTGGGGCTCCGCCCCGGACCCCGCTCCTCAAACGCCGGAGGGGCTGGAGTTGCCGCTGCGCGGCAAACCAGCCCCTCCGGGGCGCACGTGCGGCCGAGGCCGGGCACAATCCAGCCCCTCCGGCGTTTGAGGAGCGGGGTCCGGGGGCCGGCCCCCGTGCCGCGGCGGTGCGGCTAGTCGGAGAGGCCTGCCAGGTCGCGCAGGCGGCGGGCCTGGGCGGCACGCTCAGCAGCGCGCTGGTCCTCGTAAGGGCGCGACACCGCACCCCGCAGCAGCGCCTTCGTCTCGATCACCGCGTCCCGCGGCGGAGCCAGCAGCGCGGTGGTGAGGTCCTGGACGGCCGCGTCGAGCTCGCCCGCGGGGACGACCAGGTTCGCGAGGCCGATCCGTTCGGCCTCCTCGGCGTGGACGAAGCGTCCCGTCGCGCAGATTTCGAGCGCGCGGGCATAGCCGACCGCCGAGGTCAGCGGCTGGGTGCCGCCGAGGTCGGGCACCAGGCCCAGCCCGGTCTCGCGCATGGCGAACTGCACGTCGTCCGCGACGACGCGCAGATCGCACGCGAGGGCAAGCTGGAAACCGGCACCGATCGCGTGCCCCTGAACGGCGGCGACGGAGATAATGTCGTTGCGCCGCCACCAGGTGAACGCCTCCTGGTACTCGGCGATGGTGGAGTCGAGCAGTTCCTCCGAACCGCGCGCCAGGTCAAGGAAGGACGGCTCGCCCTCGAAGCCTTCGGGGGTGAACGCCTGCCGGTCGAGCCCTGCGGAGAAGGACTGCCCTTCGCCGCGCAGCACGACGACCCGGACGGTGCCCGGCAACGACCTTCCAGCCTCCGTCAACGCCCGCCAGAGCGCGGGGGATTGAGCGTTTCGCTTGGCCGGATTGGTCAATGTCACCGTGGCGACCGTGTCGTCGACGGTGAGCCGTACGCCGTCCTTGTCGAGCAGAGCCATCTGTGTGCCTCCGGTGTTGTGCCGTCGTTCGGCCGCGTTCTCGGCCTAAGTGACTGCACAGTAACCACCCAGCCGGCCATGGAGCCGACCGGGGGTCACCGAAGGACGGTGGAACTGGAACCGTGAAGCTGAATACGGAAGAACCGTTGGAACCAAGGGGAACCAAATGGTCAGGCCGTAGCCGCCTTCTTGCCGCGTGTCGCGCCACCGCGACCACGCAGCGTGACTCCGGACTCGCTGAGCATCCGATGGACGAATCCGTAGGACCGGCCAGTCGATTCGGCCAGCGCCCGGATACTCGCACCGGAGTCGTACTGCTTCTTCAGGTCTGCCGCGAGCTTGTCACGCGCGGCGCCGGTTACCCGGCTGCCCTTCTTCAGAGTTTCGGCCACCCGTGCCTCCTCTATGGGAAGTGCGCTCTGGACTTCTCATGATCACCCCTCCCCGGCTTCCTGGCCACCCATTCAGCAAGGTCGGTACGGCGGCATTTCTTCAGCCGTGGACGGCCGAGCAGAACGGAATCTTCTCTTCCGCTGCATGACCTCCGTCACATTTCCGCTCGGCCGGTATGAATCACCAGGTCAGGGGCCGGAACGGGTAAACGGAAGGCCCCGGGCGCATCGGCGAGGATGCGCGGCCGGGGCCGTCGTCGAGCACGGATCGGTATGAGACCGTCTCACTCAGATGATGGATCACGTCTGAGCCGAATGATCCATAAGCAAAGGATCACGGAAGCGGAAGGGCCTCAGGCGAGCGACACCAGGTCCCGGTAGTCCGGGCCCCACAGGTCCTCGACGCCGTCGGGGAGCAGGATGATCCGCTCCGGCTCCAGCGCCTCGACCGCGCCCTCGTCGTGGGTGACGAGGATGACGGCGCCCTTGTAGGTGCGCAGGGCGCCCAGGATCTCCTCGCGGCTGGCCGGGTCGAGGTTGTTGGTGGGCTCGTCGAGCAGCAGCACGTTGGCCGAGGAGACGACCAGCGTCGCCAGGGCGAGGCGGGTCTTCTCGCCACCGGACAGGACGCCCGCGGGCTTGTCCACGTCGTCGCCGGAGAAGAGGAAGGAGCCGAGCGTCTTGCGCACGGCGACCAGGTCCAGGTCCGGCGCCGAGGAGCGCATGTTCTCCAGGACCGAGCGCTCGGGGTCCAGGGTCTCGTGCTCCTGGGCGTAGTAGCCGAGCTTGAGGCCGTGGCCGGGGACGACCGTGCCGGTGTCGGGCTTCTCGGTGCCCGACAGCAGGCGCAGGAGCGTGGTCTTGCCGGCGCCGTTGAGGCCGAGGATGACCACGCGGGAGCCCTTGTCGATGGCCAGGTCGACGTCGGTGAAGATCTCCAGCGAGCCGTAGGACTTCGACAGGCCCTCGGCGGTCAGCGGGGTCTTGCCGCAGGGCGCCGGGTCCGGGAAGCGCAGCTTGGCGACCTTGTCGGAGACGCGGACGGCGTCCAGGCCCGCGAGCAGCCGGTCGGCGCGCTTGGCCATGTTCTGGGCGGCGACGGTCTTGGTGGCCTTGGCGCGCATCTTGTCGGCCTGCGAGTTCAGGGCCGCGGCCTTCTTCTCGGCGTTCTGGCGCTCGCGCTTGCGGCGCTTCTCGTCGGCCTCGCGCTGCTGCTGGTAGAGCTTCCAGCCCATGTTGTAGACGTCGATCTGGGCGCGGTTGGCGTCCAGGTAGAAGACCTTGTTGACGACCGTCTCGACCAGGTCCACGTCGTGGGAGATGACGATGAAGCCGCCGCGGTAGGTCTTCAGGTAGTCGCGCAGCCACACGATCGAGTCGGCGTCGAGGTGGTTGGTCGGCTCGTCGAGGAGGAGGGTGTCGGCGTCCGAGAAGAGGATCCGGGCGAGCTCGACGCGGCGGCGCTGACCACCGGAGAGGGTGTGCAGCGGCTGGCCGAGCACCCGGTCGGGCAGGCCGAGGGCGGCGGAGATCGTCGCGGCCTCGGACTCGGCGGCGTAACCGCCCTTGGTGAGGAACTCGGTCTCCTGGCGCTCGTACTGGCGCATCGCCTTCTCGCGGGTGGCGCCGGAGCCCGAGGAGATGCGCTCCTCGTTCATCCGCATCTTCTTGAGCAGCACGTCGAGTCCGCGCGCGGACAGGATCCGGTCGCTGGCCAGCACGTCGAGGTCGCCGGTGCGCGGGTCCTGCGGGAGGTAGCCGACCTCGCCCGAGCGGGCGATGCTGCCGCCGGCCGGGGTTCCCTCGCCCGCGAGGCACTTGGTGAGGGTGGTCTTGCCGGCTCCGTTGCGGCCGACGAGGCCGATGCGGTCGCCCTTGGCGATGCGGAAGGAGGCGTTCTCGATGAGGATGCGGGCGCCGGCGCGCAGCTCGATGCCGGTGGCGGTGATCACGGAAATACTCCAGGGCGGGTCGGGACGGCGGAAGGGGGGCAGGACGCGATGCTTCTACGCCGCTAATCCGCGAGGAGATTTGCCATGGGAGTCATTCTACCGGTGGCCCGCAACTACTTTCGGGCCCGGCCGCCCCTCCCGGGACCGGCGCCGCCCCTGCCCCCGTGTCCCCCGTTCGGCCCACGGAACACGCCTCCCGGCCGGGGGGCGTATGAGGATGAACGGGTTGATACTCGCCGCAGGGGCGTACTCGTACCCCCCTTGGTAGGAATGGAGGGCGGTGCGGGATGCAGTTCGACGACAACGCCAATCTGGACACTTCCGAGGTCAAGGACGTACGCGGCAGCCGCATCCCGGGCGGGAAGGCCACGATCGGCGGCGGCATCATCGGTTTCATCGCGCTGATCATGGGTCTGCTGTTCGGGGTGGGCCCGGAGCAGCTGGGCCTGTCGGACGGAAGCCCGGAGCCCGCTTCGACCTCCTCCTCCGTCGCGCAGGTGCAGCAGAGCTGCAAGACGGGCGCGGACGCGAACGCCAAGGAGGACTGCCGGCTGGTGGCGGTGATCAACAGCACCCAGGACTTCTGGAAGCAGGAGTTCGCCAGGCGCGGCGCGCAGTACACCCCGGCGCAGACGGTGTTCTTCACCGGCAAGGTGGGCACCGCCTGCGGGGCGGCCACCTCGGCGGTCGGCCCCTTCTACTGCCCCGGTGACCGGCAGGTCTATCTGGACCTGGGCTTCTTCAACGAGCTCCGCACGAAGTTCGGCGCGAGCGGCGGCCCCTTCGCCCAGGCGTACGTGGTGGCCCACGAGTACGGCCACCACATCCAGAACCTGACCGGCACCCTGCAGAAGGCCCAGGACGGCCGGCAGGGCGCGAACAGCAACGCGGTACGGGTCGAGCTGCAGGCCGACTGCTACGCCGGGGTCTGGGCCCACAACGCGACGAAGACCCCGGACGAGTCCACGGGCAAGCCCCTGATCACCAGCCTCACCGACCAGGACATCAAGGACGGCCTGGACGCGGCGGCCGCGGTCGGCGACGACCGGATCCAGGAGAAGTTCCAGGGCCGGGTGTCCCCGGAGTCCTGGACCCACGGCTCGGCCGAGCAGCGCCAGCAGTGGTTCTACCAGGGCTACCGCACGGGCGACATGGCCCAGTGCAACACCTTCCGCTGAGTGTCGGCGGCGCCTGCCATGCTGTGACGTGGATCACCGTCCACCCGCGGCACGAGAGGGAGTGATCGTCATGGCAGGCGTTCCGTCCATCTGTCCGACCTTGCTGTACACCGACGCCAAGGCCGCCATCCACCTGCTCACCGAAGCCTTCGGCTTCACCCAGGTCGCGGCGTACGAGGGCGAGGACGGCGCGGTGGTGCACGCCGAGCTGTCCTACGGGAACGGCATGGTGATGCTCGGCAGCAAGGGCACCGGCAGCGCCTTCGACAAGGCGATGGAGAAGGCCGGCCCGACCGGGGTCTACGTGCGCGTCGACGACGTGGACGCGCACCACCGCCGGGCCGTCGAGCACGGTGTGGAGATCCTGATGGAGCCGACCGACCAGGACTACGGCTCGCGGGACTACATGGCCCGCGACGCCGAGGGCAACGTGTGGAGCTTCGGGACGTACGCGCCGCAGGTCTGATACCCCGCGGCGCGCACTGAGGCAGGCCGGTCGCACTCCTGTCTACGGGTGCTACGCGCCGCCGGTGTGCACCTGGAACGCGGCCCGGCGCACCGCCTTGGCCAGGGCGGGATCGGGATGGGCGGCGGCCAGGGCGACCAGCACCTGCACGGTGCGGGGGTGCCCGACCGCGCGGACCTCGTCCAGCAGCCGCGGAACCGTGGTCCGCACCGCCGAGTCGAGGTGCCGGGCCAGCAGCTCGGCCTCGCCGTGGTCGGCGATGGCCGCCGCGGTGTCCACCCAGAGCCAGGTCTGCTCCTCGGCGGTGAGCACGTCCTGCGCCTCGTCGGGGTCGACCCCGTCGTGCTCGGCGAGCCAGAGCAGGGCGTAGGGGCGCAGCGCGGCCTCCCGGGAGGCCTTGCGGACCTCCGGTTCGGCGGGGGCTCCGACGACGCGCAGGGCCTCGAAGGCGAGCCCGCGCAGCAGGGCGTCCTCGCCGCGGGCGGCGAGCAGTAGCTCGGAGACCGCGTGGCCGACGGGCCGGGCGGCCAGCCAGGCCTGGTACTCGGCGCGGGCCGGGCCGGGGGTGAGCCGCGCGCAGCCGTGGAGCATGGCGGCGGCGGACTGCTCGATGTTCCCGGCGGGGCTCTGCGCGGCGACGCAGATCTGCTCCAGCTTGACCCAGACGGCCCAGCTCCCGAGCGGGGTGAGGGTGGCCCGGGCGGGGCCGAGGGTGACGGCGTCCACGGCGGCGAGCCCGCCGAGCGCCCAGCGCAGCAGCCGGGCGAGCGGGACGGGTGCCGTCGCCGGCGCGGGGCCGGCCGGGACGGAGCCGGTGTGCGGGGTTCCGGCGGCCTGGGCCGTGGACTCGTAGGGGACCTCGCACCGCTCGTCGCGCAGTTCGGCGACGCGCTGTCCGAGCAGGTCCAGCAGATCGGGGACGGTCACGGGACCGGCGGAGAGCTGGAGCAGGGAGAGCAGCTGGGGCATGGCCTCGACCACCTCGGCGACGGCCGCGGGGGCGATGTCGGCGGGGGCGGGGTGGACCAGTGACCAGGCGTCGAAGAGGGCGACCCAGCCGCGCAGGACGGCGGTGTCGTCCCGGTTCCAGGCGCGCAGGCGCCAGCCCGGGCGGGCGTGTCCGCCGTGCATCTCGATCAGCCCGGCGAGCCGGGCGCGGTCCCAGCCGACCCGGATCTGGCCCGGCGTCAGGCTCAGCTGGGCGGCGGCGCGTTCGGCTTCGGCGGCGGGCAGGGCGCCCGCCAGGGCGGGCCCGGACCCGTCCGCGGCGCCGAGGTGGAGCTCGGCCCAGCGGGCGAGCCGTACCGCGTCGGCGAGGGAGGCGCGGGCCCTGTTCGCCAGGTCGGCCGTGGCGGGCGTGCCCGCCGGAGGCCGCGGGGCGGTCCGGGTGCGCCGGTCGGTCACCGCCTTGCGGGCCGTGGCCACGGACCGCGGGGCGACGAGTCGGAGTCTGGAGTCGCGAGCCAACTGCTCATCAGGCTTTCGGGACGTCACGTGAGCAGTCTCGCCCGTCACTGGCCGAAAGCCCAAACGGAACCAGCCATTGCCACAAGGCCCCGTAGGGACAGAACGGGACAACCCGCCCTCCCCGCCCCGTCCGCCCCGCAGTCTTCGGACAACTCGTCCGACGATCCGCCAACCGGCCCGTCCGACCGGCCCGTCACATGAAAGGGGTCAGGAAGCGGCGCAGCGCCTCTTCGTACGCGGCCGGATCGGCGTTCCACATCGCTCCGTGGGCGGCTCCGGAAACGGAGTGCAGGGTGACGAGGTCGGGGCGGGCCGCGGCGAGCCGGCGGGAGGGCTCCCAGGGGGCGAGCGTGTCGTCGGGGCCGTGGAAGATCAGTACGGGCACCTTCAGTGCGGCCGGATCCGACCCCGGGGCCCGCCGGTCGGCCCGCAGGCCCGCGCGGCTCTCGGCGGCCTTGACCGCGAACGGGAGCAGCGGGGCCGGGGTGCGGCGGGCGGCGGCGAGGGCCCGCAGGGTGGCGTGCCAGTCCAGTACGGGCGAGTCGAGGACCAGTCCGCAGATCCGGCCGGCCAGCGCCGAGCGTTCGAGGGCGTGCAGGGCCATGGTGGCGCCGGTCGACCAGCCGTGCAGGACCACGCGGCGGGCGCCGTAGCGCAGGGCATAGCGGATGGCGGCGTCGAGATCGCGCCATTCGGACTCGCCGAGGTGGCCGAGGCCGTCCGGCGGCTCGGGGGCGCCGAGGTCTCCCCGGTACCCGAGGTCCAGGACCGGGAGCTTGTTGCGGTGGAGGAAGGGCATGACCACCATCGGGTGCTCGCGGGTGGCGCCGAGCCCGTGGACGGTGATCACCCAGGTGTCGCGGGCCGCGGGCACGAACCAGGCGGGCAGCGCGCCGAGCTCCCCGGGGACGTCCACGTCGGCGTGGTCGAGTCCGAGTGCGGCGGCCGGGTTGCCCAGGTGGACCTGGGGGGTGAGGGTGACGCGGGTTCCGGGGTCGAGGCTGCCGTGGGTGACGGCGACGAGCCGGCGCACCACGGTGTCGGGGCCGTGCGGGGCGTCGGGCAGGACGGGCCCGACCACGGCGTGCACCCCGGGCGCGGTGAGCCCGTAGGTGCCGGGGCTCAGGGAGGCGAGGGAGCGGGTCAGCTCGACCCGGCCGGGCGCGGTGGAGTGGACGGTGAGCCGGGGGCTGCCGGGGAGCGGACGGCCGGGCTCGGTCCGCAGGGCCGCGTCGGCGGCGTACCGGCCGGCGAGCGCGGCGGCGGTGACGGCGGCCGCGCCGGCGCCGAGCAGGGTCGTGGTGACGGCGGCTGCCGTCGCTGTAGCGGTACGCACCGCTCCAGTGTCGAGGCGGACGGGTCGGCGGGCCACCGGAGGGAATCGTTCCGGCCGACACCCCGGAGGGGTGGCACGGAGGGGTGGCACGGAGGTGATCTAGGTCTCTTCGGGGGTTCCGGATGAACAGCTGCCCCTACCGGAAGTCCCTCCCCGAAACGTGCGGACACCCCGCCGTGACGTGCGTCAATCGACATATCAACACCCTTCCCGGGACGAAAGTCCCGATCGGGTGCCGTACCGATACACCGCATGAACCCTGCCAGTTCACCTTCCGTTCATCCAGGTTGCCTACGGTCCACGAACCACTGACGTCAAACAGAAGCCTGGGTAAATGGAGCACATAACGCTTCTCCTCGGGATCGTGATCATCACCGCTCTCGTGTTCGATTTCACGAACGGTTTTCACGACACGGCCAACGCGATGGCCACCACCATCTCGACCGGCGCCCTCAAGCCCAAGACCGCGGTGGCGATGTCCGCCGTGCTCAACCTCGTCGGCGCTTTCATGTCCGTGGAGGTCGCCAAGACGATCTCCAAGGGACTGGTCAACGAGGAAGGCATCCAGCCGGAGGTCATCTTCGCCGCCTTGGTCGGCGCGATCCTCTGGAACCTCGTCACCTGGCTGGTCGGCCTGCCCTCCAGCTCCTCGCACGCCCTGATGGGCGGCCTGATCGGTGCGGCCGTGGCCTCCGCCGGCATGGGCGCCGTCAACGGCAGCGTCGTCGTCACCAAGGTGCTGATCCCCGCGATCGCCGCGCCGCTGGTCGCCGGATTCGCCGCGTACCTGGCCACGAAGGTCACGTACAAGGTCGGCAACGGCATGGGTGAGAAGACCTCGGCCAAGGGCTACCGCGCCGGCCAGATCGCCTCCGCGGGTCTCGTCTCGCTGGCGCACGGCACCAACGACGCGCAGAAGACGATGGGCATCATCACGCTGGCGCTCGTCGCCGGCGGCGCCCTCTCCCCCGGCTCCAACCCGCCGGTCTGGGTCATCGTCTCCGCCGGTCTGGCCATCGCGATGGGCACCTACCTGGGCGGCTGGCGCATCATCCGCACCATGGGCAAGGGCCTGACCGACCTGCAGCCGCAGCAGGGCTTCGCCGCCCAGACCTCGGCCGCCAGCGTCATCCTGGCCTCCTCCTCCCTCGGCTTCTCCCTCTCCACCACCCACGCGTGCTCCGGCGCCGTCATGGGTTCGGGTCTGGGACGCAAGGGCGGCGTGGTCCGCTGGTCCACCGCCACCCGCATGTTCATCGCCTGGGGCCTGACCCTCCCGGCCGCGGCCCTGGTCGCCGCCAGCGCCGAGCTGGTCATGCGCACCGGGGACATCGGCATCGCCGGCGTCACGGTCTTCCTGATCGGCTCCTGCGTCGCCATCTGGCTGATCTCCCGCCGCCAGGTCGTCGACCACACCAACGTCAACGAGGTCGCCGCGGACGCCGCCGAGGAGCCGGGTGTCGTCACCACGGCCATCGCGGCCGTCAGCGTCCCGCCGACCGGTCTCGCGGGGGCGGTCGCCGCCGGCAGCACCGCCGCGGTGACGGACGAGGAACTGAAGGCCACCATCCCGGCCGCGACGACGACCCCCGCGGCTCCGGCCGCGGCCGTCTGACCCCCGAGAACGACAGAGGATTCAGCGGTATGAAGATCGACTGGGAAGCACTCGGCTCCGTCTTCGGGGTCAGCCTCTCCGCCACCGTCGTCCTGGTGACCCTGTTCACCCTGGGCCTGATGGGACTCTCCAAGCACGAGGCCGCCACCGAACAGGGCGGCGCCGCCACCCTGGCCCGCAGCGGTGCGTACGCCTGCTTCGCGCTCTGCGCGGCGGCCGTGGCCTACGGGATCTACCTGATCGTCGCCTGAGGCGCGGGACGGCAGCACCTGCGAAGGCTCCCTCCGGGTTCGTACCGGAGGGAGCTTTCGCATGCCCCGGCCCCTCCTCCCCCACCACCCCACCGCAGGTCAACGGCGAGTTGACGGGCCTTCGCGCTGCGTGGTGGACTGCCCGAGCCATTACGGCGGCATGGAGAGGAAGTCCGGTGCGAATCCGGCGCGGTCCCGCCACTGTCACCGGCGCACGCGGACCTCTGGCCGTGTGCGGCCGGGAGCCAGGAACTCTCGCCGCCGGACACGTCGAACCAGGGCGCGGACCCTGAGTGAGGACATACCTGCCACCATGCGTGCCGATCGCGTCTTCGCGTACGGCGCCACGGCGGGCCTGATCGGCGACCGGATCCTCGGGGATCCGCGCCGTGGGCACCCCGTGGCCGCCTTCGGACGAGCCGCCGCCGCCGTCGAACGCGCCCTGTGGCGCGACGACCGCGCGCGGGGCGCCCTGCACACCCTGCTGTGCGCCGGAGGCGCGGCCGCCGTCGGAGCACTGGGCGCCCGCGCCGTCCGCTCCCGGCCCGCGGCCGCCCGCATCGCCCTCACCGCCGCCGCCACCTGGGCCGTCGTCGGCGGCACCTCGCTGGGCCGGGAGGCCCGGGCCATCGGCGGGGCGCTCGCCGCCGGGGACGCCGAAGTGGCCCGCGAGCGGCTGCCCCACCTGTGCGGCCGCGACCCGCAGGCGCTGGACGAGCAGCAGATGGCCCGCGCGGTCGTCGAATCGGTCGCCGAGAACACCTCCGACGCCGTGGTCGGCGCCCTCGTGTGGGGCGCCGTCGCGGGCGTCCCCGGGCTGCTGGCCTTCCGCGCCGTGAACACCCTGGACGCGATGGTCGGCCACAAGTCCCCCCGCCACCTGCGCTACGGCTGGGCCTCGGCCCGGCTCGACGACGTGGCCGGCTGGCCGGGCGCCCGGCTGACGGCCCTGGCCGCCGTACTGGCCGGGCCCGACCGGCGGGGCGCCGTACGGGCCTGGCGCGCGGACGCCGCCAAGCACCCGAGCCCCAACGCGGGGCCGGTGGAGTCCTCCTTCGCCGGGGCGCTCGGCGTACGGCTGGGCGGGACCCTGGCGTACGCGGGCCGGGTCGAACACCGGGCCGTGCTCAACGGCGCGGCCGGGCGGCCCGTGGAGGTCGCCGACATAGAACGCGCGGTGCGGCTGTCGCGCCAGGTGACGTGGGTGGCGCTGGGGGCCTGCGTGGCCGCCCGGACGCTGGTCTCCCGGACGGTCGCCGCCCGTACTACGCAGAAGAAGGGGCGGCCCGCATGAGCGGCGGCGCGAAGCGCGGCGGGGGTCTCCTCGTCGCCGGTACGACCTCGGACGCGGGCAAGAGCGTGGTCACGGCGGGCATCTGCCGGTGGCTGGCCCGACAGGGCGTGAAGGTGGCCCCGTTCAAGGCACAGAACATGTCCCTCAACTCCTTCGTGACGAGGGAGGGCGCCGAGATCGGCCGCGCGCAGGCCATGCAGGCCCAGGCGGCCCGCGTGGAGCCGACCGCGCTGATGAACCCGGTGCTGCTCAAGCCCGGCAGCGACCGCAGCAGCCAGGTGGTGCTGCTGGGCAAGCCGGTGGGCGAGATGAGCGCGCGCGGTTTCTTCGGGGGGTCCGGGGGGTCGTCCCCCGGGAAAGCGCTGCACGGGGGCAGGCAGGAGCAGTTGCTCGGCATCGTCACGGACTGCCTGGAGCAGTTGCGGGGCACGTATGACGCCGTGATCTGCGAGGGGGCGGGCAGCCCGGCCGAGATCAACCTGCGCCGGACCGACATCGTGAACATGGGCATCGCGCGGGCCGCGCGGTTCCCGGTGGTCGTCGTCGGCGACATCGACCGGGGCGGGGTCTTCGCGTCCTTCTTCGGTACGACGGCCCTACTCTCCCCCGAGGACCAGTCGCTGATCGCGGGCTACCTGGTCAACAAGTTCCGCGGCGACGTCACCCTGCTGGAACCGGGCATGGAGATGCTGCGCGGCCTCACCGGGCGGGCCACGTACGGGGTGCTCCCCTTCCAGCACGGGCTGGGCATCGACGAGGAGGACGGCCTGCGGCCCCTCTTCAAAAGCACAGCCCTGCGGGGCGCCGTACGGGAATCCGTGGTCGCCCCGCCCGTCGGCGAGGACGTGCTGCGGGTCGCGGTCTGCGCGGTGCCGCTGATGTCCAACTTCACGGACGTCGACGCGCTGGCGGCGGAGCCGGGCGTGGTGGTGCGGTTCGTGGACCGGGCCGAGGAACTGGCCGACGCGGACCTGGTCGTCGTCCCCGGCACCCGCGGCACGGTCAAGGCCCTGGCCTGGCTGCGCGAGCGGGGGCTGGCGGACGCGCTGGCCCGGCGGGCCGCCGAGGGCCGGCCGGTCCTGGGCATCTGCGGCGGGTTCCAGGTCCTGGGCGAACACATCGAGGACGAGGTCGAGTCGAAGGCCGGCTCCGTGCCGGGGCTCGGGCTGCTTCCCGTACGGGTCCGCTTCGAGCGGGAGAAGACCCTGGCCCGGCCGGTGGGTTCGGCGCTGGGCGAGCCGGTGGAGGGGTACGAGATCCACCACGGGGTGGCCGAGGTCCTCGGCGGCACCCCCTTCCTGGACGGGTGCCGGGTCGGCGAGGTGTGGGGCACGCACTGGCACGGCTCGCTGGAGTCGGACGGCTTCCGCCGGGCGTTCCTCCGCGAGGTCGCCGCCGCGGCCGGCCGCCGCTTCGTCCCGGCCCCGGACACGTCGTTCTCCTCCCTGCGGGAGGAACAGCTCGACCTGCTCGGCGACCTGATCGAGGAACACGCGGACACGGACGCCCTGCTCCGCCTGATCGAGACCGGAGCCCCGCCGGGCCTCCCCTTCCTCCCCCCGGGCGCGCCGTGACGTCCCCGCCCCTGCGGGGGCCGTCCCCTACCCACCCTTCCACCGTTCCCTGGGGCTCCGCCCCAGACCCCGCGCCTCAAACGCCGGCGAGGCTGATTTTGGCCGGCGCCAGCCTGGATGTGCGGGCCGCATCAGCGAAAATCCAGCCCCTCCGGCGTTTGAGGAGCGGGGCCCGGGGCGGAGCCCCGGGGAACGGGCGAAGGGTGGGTAGGGGAACTCCGCCCCGCGCAGCGGCGCACCCGCAGCCCGGCCCCGCCGTCCACGCGCGCCCGCGCACACGCATCCGTACCCGCATACAAGAAGGGGCCACCGCATGAGCACGCCCTACCCGTTCACCGCACTGGTCGGCCAGACCGACCTGCGCCTCGCGCTGCTGCTCAACGCCGTGAGTCCCGCGGTCGGCGGTGTTCTCGTGCGCGGTGAGAAGGGGACCGCCAAGTCCACCGCCGTCCGCGCCCTGTCCACCCTGCTGCCGCAGGTGAACGTGGTCCCCGGCTGCCGGTTCAGCTGCGCGCCCACCGCCCCGGACCCCGCCTGCCCCGACGGCCCCCACGAGCCGGGACCGGCCGCCGCGCGGCCCGCCCGCATGGTGGAGCTGCCCGTCGGCGCCTCCGAGGACCGGCTCGTCGGCGCCCTCGACATCGAACGCGCCCTCTCCGAAGGCGTGAAGGCCTTCGAGCCCGGCCTGCTGGCCGACGCGCACCGCGGGATCCTGTACGTCGACGAGGTCAACCTGCTCCACGACCACCTCATCGACCTGCTCCTCGACGCCGCCGCGATGGGCGCCTCGTACGTCGAGCGCGAGGGCGTCTCCGTACGGCACGCCGCCCGCTTCCTCCTCGTCGGCACGATGAACCCCGAGGAGGGCGAGCTCCGCCCGCAGCTGCTCGACCGGTTCGGGCTGACCGTCGAGGTCGCCGCCTCCCGGGAGCCCCTCCAGCGGGTCGAGGTGGTCCGTCGCCGGCTCGCCTACGAGGACGACCCCGCGGGGTTCGCGGGCCGCTGGTCCGGGGACGAGGAAGAGGTGCGCGCCCGGGTGGTGGCCGCGCGGGCCCTGCTCCCGCAGGTGCGCCTCGGCGACACCTCGCTGCTGCAGATCGCCGCGACCTGCGCCGGTTTCGAGGTCGACGGCATGCGCGCCGACATCGTGATGGCCCGTACCGCGACCGCGCTCGCCGCCTGGGCCGGGCGGACCGAGGTGCGGAAGGAGGACGTGCGGCAGGCCGCCCTGCTGGCGCTCCCCCACCGCCGCCGCCGCAACCCCTTCGACGCGCCCGGTCTCGACGAGGAGATGCTGGACCGGATCCTGGACGGGTTCCCGGACGAGGAGCCGGAGCCCGAGCCCGACCTGGAGCCCGAGGGCCCGGGCGAGGGACCGCAGGACGGCGGCCCGGACGACGGCGGCCCCGACGGCGGGGGCGGCGTACCCCCGCAGGGCTCCGGACCTGACGCACCCGAGGCCGAGCCGGAGGCGCAGACCCCGGACGGGCCCGAACAGCGGCCCGAGACGCAGCCCTCCGCCCAGGAGGGCGGGGCGTCGGACGGTCCGGCCGAGCAGGCACCCGTACGGGCCGCCGAGCCGTTCCGCATCAAGATGCTCAGCGTCCCGGGTCTCGGCGAGGGTGCCTCCGGGCGGCGTTCGCGCGCCCGCACCGCGCACGGCCGCACCACCGGCGCCCAGCGCCCCCGCGGCCAGCTGACCAAGCTGCACCTGGCGGCGACCGTCCACGCCGCCGCCCCGCACCAGAAGGCGCGCGGGCGCACCGGCCGCGGGCTGGTCGTCCGCAAGGACGATCTGCGCCAGGCGACCCGCGAGGGCCGCGAGGGCAACCTGGTCCTGTTCCTCGTCGACGCCTCCGGCTCCATGGCCGCCCGGCAGCGCATGAGCGCGGTCAAGGGCGCCGTGCTGTCCCTGCTGCTCGACGCCTACCAGCGCCGGGACAAGGTCGGCCTGATCACCTTCCGGGGTTCCTCGGCCGAGCTGGCGCTGCCGCCCACCTCCTCCGTCGACGCCGCCGCGGCCCGGCTGGAGAACCTGCCGACCGGCGGTCGCACCCCGCTCGCCGCCGGGCTGCTCAAGGCCCACGAAGTCCTGCGGATCGAGCGGCTGCGGGACCCGAGCCGGCGTCCGCTGCTCGTGGTCGTCACCGACGGGCGGGCCACCTCGGCCGGCGCCGTCGGCGGCCCGCACCATGGCACGCCGCGCGAGCTTTCCGTGCGCAGCGCCCGGCTGCTGGCGGCCGGCGGGGTCGCCTCCGTGGTCGTGGACTGCGAGTCGGGGCCGGTCCGGCTCGGGCTGGCCGGCGTACTGGCCGCCGATCTGGGCGGCCCGGTCGTCACCCTCGACGGGCTGCGGGCCGATTCGCTGGCCGGGCTCGTGAAGGCCGGAATCACTAAAAGCGTACGTACCCCATCCCCGACCCTCAGGAGGGCCGCGTAATGCCGCAGGGACAGCCGTCCGTCGTTCCGGACGACGGACTCACGACGCGTCAGCGCCGCAACCGCCCGCTCGTCTTCGTCCACACCGGGCCGGGCAAGGGCAAGTCGACGGCCGCCTTCGGTCTGGCGCTGCGCGCCTGGAACCAGGGCTGGCCGATCGGGGTGTTCCAGTTCGTCAAGTCGGCGAAGTGGAAGGTCGGCGAGGAGAACGCGCTGAAGGTGCTCGGCGCCTCCGGCGAGGGCGGCTCCGTCGTCTGGCACAAGATGGGCGAGGGCTGGTCCTGGGTCCAGCGCGACGCGCAGCTCGACAACGAGCAGGCCGCCAAGGAGGGCTGGGAGCAGGTCAAGCGGGATCTGGCCGCCGAGACGCACAAGCTGTACGTGCTGGACGAGTTCGCGTACCCGATGCACTGGGGCTGGATCGACGTCGATGAGGTCGTCGAGGTGCTGCGCAACCGCCCCGGCACCCAGCACGTGGTGATCACCGGGCGCAACGCACCCGAGAAGCTGGTGGAGTTCGCGGACCTCGTCACGGAGATGACCAAGGTCAAGCACCCGATGGACGCCGGCCAGAAGGGCCAGAAGGGCATCGAGTGGTGACCTCGTTCAACGTACCGAGACTGGTGATCGCCGCGCCCTCCTCCGGCAGCGGCAAGACCACCGTCGCGACGGGCCTGATGGCGGCCTTCTCGGAGCGCGGCCTCGCCGTGTCCCCGCACAAGGCCGGGCCCGACTACATCGACCCGGGCTACCACGCGCTGGCCACGGGCCGGCCGGGGCGCAACCTGGACGCCTTCATGTGCGGGCCCGACCTGGTGGCCCCGCTGTTCGCGCACGGGGCCGCCGGATGCGATCTGGCCGTCATCGAAGGCGTGATGGGGCTCTACGACGGGGCCGCGGGGCGGGGCGAACTGGCGTCGACCGCGCAGGTCGCGAAGCTGCTCCGGGCGCCGGTGGTGCTGGTCGTCGACGCGTCCTCGCAGTCGCGGTCGGTGGCGGCGCTGGTGCACGGCTTCGCCTCCTTCGACCCGCAGGTGCGCCTCGGCGGCGTGATCCTGAACAAGGTCGGCTCCGACCGGCACGAGGTGATGCTGCGGGAGGCCCTGGAGGAAGCGGGGATGCCGGTGCTCGGCGTCCTGCGGCGGGCTCCGCAGGTGGCCGCGCCCTCGCGGCACCTGGGGCTGGTGCCGGTCGCCGAGCGGCGGGCGGATGCGGTGTCCTCCGTCGCCGCGCTGGCCGACCAGGTCCGCCAGGGCTGCGACCTGGACGCGCTGATGGCCTTGGCCCGGACGGCTCCGGCGCTGGCTTGCGAAGCCTGGGCTCCGGAACAGGCTTTGCTCCCCCACCCCGCCCCTTCCCGAAACTGGGGCTCCGCCCCAGATCCCGCGCCTCAAACGCCGGCGAGGCTGGATCTTTCAGCCCGTCCGGCGTTTGAGGACCGGGTCCGGGCAGAGCCCGGTTTCGGGAAGGGGCGGGGTGGGGGACCTGTCGTCGCGGTTGCCGGAGGGGCCGCCTTCACGTTCTCGTACGCCGAGCACGCGGAGCTGCTGCGCGCGGCAGGCGCGGAGGTGGTCACCTTCGACCCGCTGCGCGACGAGGCGCTGCCCGAGGGAACCACGGGCCTGGTGATCGGCGGCGGGTTCCCCGAGGTGTACGCCCCGGAGCTGTCCGCCAACGAGCCGCTCCGCAAGGCCGTCGCCGCGTTCGCCGCGGCGGGCGGCCCGTTGGCCGCGGAGTGCGCGGGGCTGCTGTACCTGGCCCGTTCGCTGGACGGGAAGCCCATGTGCGGGGTGCTCGACGCCGACGCGCGGATGTCGGAGCGGCTCACGCTCGGCTACCGCGAGGCGGTCGCCGTCTCCGACAGCGTGCTCGCAGCGGCCGGGACCCGGCTGCGCGGGCACGAGTTCCACCGGACGGTGATCGAGCCGGGCGCCGGGACCACGCCGGCGTGGGGCTTCACGCATCCGGAACGCCGGGTCGAGGGCTTCGTGGTGGACGGTGTGCACGCCAGCTACCTGCACACGCACTGGGCGGCGGAGCCCTCCGTGGCCCTGCGCTTCGCCGAGGCAGCGGCAGCGGCAGCGGCAGCGCATCGGTGAACCGGAGACGCCCGGGGCCGTCACTCGGCCAGGCCCACGACCAGCCAGATCCCCGCCACCCCGCCCACGGTGCACATCAGGGTGGACAGCGCGGGGTGCTTGTGGTGGGCCTCGGGCAGGATCTCGGCGGCGGCCAGGTACAGCAGGACGCCGCCGAAGAATCCGAGGTAGGCCCCGAGCGGTTCCTCCGGAAGGGTGAACAGCAAAGTGGACGCGGCGCCCACGACGGGGGCCGCCGCGTCCGCGAAGAGCATCAGCAGGGCCTTGCGGCGGGCGTTCCCGTACAGCCGGGTGAGGGTGTACGTGTTGAACCCGTCGGCGAAGTCGTGGGTGATGACGGCCAGCGCCACGGCCACGCCCATCCCCCCGCCGACCTGGAACGCGGCGCCGAGGGCCACCCCGTCGGCGAGGCTGTGGCCGACCATGGCGGCGGCCGCCGCCAGGCCGACCTTGGGGACCCTCTGCCCGGACTCCCCGAGCCCGTCGCCGTTCGCGCCCCCGTGGGAGGCCTGCCGGACGGCCAGGACCCGTTCCACGCAGTGCGCGGCGAGGAACCCGCCGACGAAGAGCAGCAGGGCGAGCGGGACTCCGAACAGTTCGTCTCCGGCCGCGTGCATGGCCTCCGGGAGCAGGTCGAGGCCCACGACGCCGAGCATCAGCCCGCCGGCCAGTCCCAGCACGAGGTGGCGGCGGTCGGTGACGCGCTGCGCCGCCCATCCGCCTGCCAGGGTCATCAGGAACGCACCCAACGCCACGATCACGGCCATGTGCCCCTGCATACCGACTCCGCGCCGCCCGCGCACTTCCGCGCCCGGGTGGCGGAGCACGGAGGGTTGACGGGCCGGCCGCACCCGAAGTCCCCGCCCGCGGAGCCCGCGAGCACGGAGTCCCCGAACGCGCATAGGGCACCATGCACGAACACGGGAACGAACACGGGCGCGAACAGCACCATGAACACGACGACGGAGAACGGGTGAACCTGTTGGGCGAGTACGCGACGCAACTGGTCGTCGGGGTCGGTGGCCGCGCGGGCGTGTCCGTGGCGGAGGTGTGCGCGCTGGTGGAGGAGACCCTGCGCGGCGCCGGGCTGGCGTCGGAGTCCGTGACGGCCCTGGCCACCGTGGAGGGGAAGGAGCTGGAGGCGGGGATCGCGGGTGCGGCGGAACGTTTCGGCGTGCCGCTGCTGAGCTACCCCGCCGAGCGGCTGGCCGCGATCCCGGTGCCGCATCCCTCGGACGCCGCCCGCGACGCCGCCGGCACCGCGTCGGTGGCGGAGGCCGCCGCGCTCGCCGGGGGCGGGGAACTCCTCGTGCCCAAGAGGCGGTCGGTGGCGGCGACCTGCGCCGTCGCCACGGCCCACACGCACGACCTGCGCCACCACGGGGACGCGGAGGTCTCGGACGGGGGCGCGGGGCTGGTCGACCTCGCGGTGAACGTACGGTCCCACACCCCGCCGCAGTGGCTGAAGGACCGCATCGCGGCTTCGCTCGACGTCCTGTCCGCCTACCCCGACGGCCGCGCCGCCCGCGCGGCCGTGGCCCTTCGCCACGGGCTGCCGGTCGAGCGGGTGCTCCTGACCGCGGGCGCCGCGGAGGCGTTCGTACTGATCGCGCGGGCGCTGGGCGCCGTACGGCCGGTGGTGGTGCATCCGCAGTTCACCGAGCCGGAGGCGGCCCTGCGCGACGCGGGCCACCGGGTGGAGCGGGTGGTGCTGCGGGCCGCGGACGGCTTCCGGCTGGACCCGGCGGCGGTACCGGAGGAGGCCGACCTCGTGGTGGTCGGCAATCCGACCAACCCGACCTCGGTGCTGCACCCCGCGGCGACCCTGGCCGCGCTGGCCCGGCCCGGCCGGATCCTGGTGGTCGACGAGGCCTTCATGGACGCGGTCCCCGGCGAACGCGAGGCGCTGGCCGGGCGGACGGACGTACCGGGCCTGGTGGTGCTGCGGAGCCTGACCAAGACCTGGGGCCTGGCCGGGCTGCGCATCGGCTACGTACTGGCCGAGCCCGGGGTGATCGCGAAGCTGGCGGCGGCGCAGCCGCTGTGGCCGGTGTCCACGCCCGCGCTGGTGGCGGCCGAGGCGTGCGTCTCCCCCGCGGCACTGGCCGAGGCGGAGGCCGCGGCCCGGCAGATCGCGGTGGACCGGGAGCACCTGCTCGCGGGGCTCGCGGAGTTCGAGGAGATCTCGGTGGCCGGGACGGCGGCGGGGCCGTTCGTGCTGATCCGGGTCGAGGGCGCCGCGGAGATCCGCACCCGGCTGCGCGCGCTGGGCTTCGCCGTGCGCCGCGGCGACACCTTCCCGGGGCTGGACCGCTCCTGGCTGCGGCTGGCGGTCCGCGACCGCGCGACGACGGGGCGCCTCCTCCAGGCCCTCGACATGGCCCTCGCGGCACGCCTGACCGCGCGCTGACCCGCGCGCCGGCCGCTCGCTGACCCGGGCCCGCCACCCGTCGGCCGCGGGCCGACCCGAGGCGCGTGGCACCCCCTGCCACCCGCGTGCCTCGTGCCTCGCGCCTCGTTCTGACGGCAAGCCACCCTGGTGGGGCCCGCCCGCGCGGACCTCACCCCAATGGCGCGTTTCCGTGGGTCGCACGGGGCGGGGCTCGCACCGGTGCGCGATCATTTCCGCAGGCAACAACCATGCGACACCGGGGGTACGGGGATGAAGACAGCCGGCAAGATAGGCGCGGCCGTGGCCGGACTGGCCGTGGTCGGGGGCGCCGCCTACGGCGTGACGCAGCTGGCCGGCCGGGACGGCGGCGCGTCGGGCGAACAGCGGCTGGCGGCGAAGCCGGGGGCGTCGGCGAGCCCGGGCCGCGACGCCTCGGCCCCGGCCGGAGCCGCGCCCTCGGCCGTGCCCGGCGGGAAGCCGTTCACCCTCGTCGGCACCGGCGACATCATCCCGTACCCGTCGATCATCCAGCGGGCCGCCGCCGACTCCGCGGAGAAGGGCGGCTACGACTTCCGGAAGATACTCGCCGGGGTCAAGCCCATCGTCTCCGCCGCGGACCTGGCGATATGCCACCACGAGATACCGTACGGCCGGCCCGGCGGCCCCTACACCGGCTTCCCCCTCTTCAAGGCCCCGCACCAACTGGCCGACGCCCTCAAGGACACCGGCTACGACAGCTGCTCGACCGCCTCGAACCACACCCTGGACGACGGGTACGACGGCCTCGTCCGCGTCCTCGACCACCTCGACCGCGTCGGCATCCGCCACGTCGGCTCGGCCCGCGGCGCCGAGGAGGCCAAGACCCCGGCCCTGCTCGAAGCCGGCGGGGCCAAGGTCGCGCAACTGGACTACACGTACGGGACGAACGGCATCCCGCTCCCCGACGGCAAGCCCTGGGCCGTGAACCTGATCGACCCGGCGCGGATCATCGCCGACGCCCGCGCCGCGCGCGCGGCCGGCGCGAACGTCGTCGTCCTCAGCGTCCACTGGGGCTCCGAGTGGCAGACCGCCCCGGACCGGCAGCAACTGGACCTGGCCCAGGCACTGACCGCCTCGCGCGGGACGGACGGCCTCCCCGACATCGACCTGATCCTCGGCACCCACAACCACGTGCCGCAGCCGTACGAGAAGGTCAACGGCACCTGGGTCGTGTACGGCATGGGCGACCAGGTGGCCAGCTTCTACGAGGCCGCCAAGGCCCGCGGCAACATGGCCTCGATCCCCCGCTTCACCTTCGCCCCGGCGGCCGACCGTCCGGGCCGCTGGGAGGTGGTGAAGGCCGAGTACCTCACCCAGTTCTCGGACATGCGGCCGCCGTTCCGCGTCGTCTGCACCTCCTGCGCGGCAGCCGCCTCCTCCGCCGACGGCACGTACGCCGCCGCCGACCGCGAGGTGACGAAGGCCGTCATGTCACGCGGCGCCGGGGCTCAGGGGCTGACGCGCGCGACGGAGTAGGGACCGGTGCCGGCCGGCCGGCCGGGCCCGCCGCCCGGCACCCGGCCGGCCCGGAAGGACACGCCCCGGGCCTACGAGGCCCTGCCCCGCCGGGTCACGACCAGCGCGGCGGCGCCGAAGCCGAGCAGGAGCAGCGCACCGCCCGTCACGAACGGGGTGAGCGAGCCGCCTCCCGTCTCGGCGAGGTCGGGCTGCGTCCCGGAGCCGCCCGCGGTGCCCGTCTGGGGCTTGATGTCGGGCAGCGTCGAAGCACTGGCGCTGGGGGCCGGGGCGGCCGGGGACTCGCAGCGGGCCTCGGCGAGCACGACCTCCCCCTCGACCTGGGCGACGTTCAGATCGAGCGGGTTCACCGACACCTTGAGCCGCAGCGCGGCCGCGGCGGCCGTGGTGGAGGTGGTCTCGGCGGCGGAGAGCTCCAGGCTCACCAGGCCGACCTTGGGGACCTCGACCTTGGTGGGGCCGCCCGCCGAGAGGGTGACCTTCTTGCCCAGGACGGTCACGGTGCCCAGGACGCTGGAGGTGGCGACCGGCTTCTTGCCCGCCTCGCAGACGGCCTTGGAGCTGACCTTCTCGACCTGGATCAAGGACAGCAGGGGCAGGCCCGGCACGTGGACCCGGGCCTTGGCGAGGTTGGCCTCCGCCTCGGCGCGGCCGGATTCGACGGTGGCCTTGGAGGTGGCGACGTCGGCGCGCAGGATGCGCACCGGCCTCCCGCCGTCGACCCCGTCGAGGGTGACGGTCAGCGCCGTCTTCTCGGCGTCCGCCGGGGCGCTGACCTCGTTGAGGGTCGCCTTCAGCGGGACGTGCACGGTCTTGTTGAGCAGGCCCACGTCCAGCGTGGTGCGCAGGACGACGGCGCTCGCCTTGCCCTTCCCCGGGTGGGATCCGGTGGAGCCGGCGGAGCCGGTGGCGAAGGCGGGCGGGGCGGTGAGCAGGGCAACCGCTCCCGTGGCGACGAGCGCGGCCACGGGCATGCGGAAGGTGTTGCTGTTCAAGGTGGTGGAACCCCCAGGGAGATGGGAGCCGTCGCGCCGCCAATGGGGGACATTGCGCGCGCCGACGGCCTCGACCCCGGAATCTTTACGCACTGAGAGTGAACGGGAGTGAACCCGGCGTGAGTTCACCCCAAAGGGTGGTTTCCAGGCATAGGTTCGAATACATGCGCCTCACCCGGAACGGGAGTTCCCTCTCATCCCGGGAATCCCTTCCTCCCGGGCCCGCACCGGGCGTACACAACGACCGGCCGACCGCCGACGTCACGCCCCGTCAACTCCCGTACCCCTACGGACCTCAGGGCCCAGGACCCAGGCCCTCAGGCCACCACCGTGCCGTTCACCACCACCCGCTGCGGCGCCGCCAGTGCCCGTACGTCGGCCCGGGGATCGGCCTCGTAGACCACCAGGTCGGCCGGCGCCCCCTCCGTCAGGCCGGGCCTGCCGAGCCACTCGCGCGCTCCCCAGGCCGTCGCCGAGAGGGCCTGGAGCGGCGGGATCCCGGCCTTGACGAGCTCGCCGACCTCGGCCGCGACCAGGCCGTGCGGCAGGGAACCCCCCGCGTCGGTGCCGACGTAGACCCCGATGCCCGCGTCGTAGGCGGCGCGGACGGTGTCGTAGCGCCGCTCGTGCAGCCGGCGCATGTGCGCCGACCACCGCGGGAACTTCGCCTCGCCGCCCGCGGCCATCTTCGGGAAGGTCGCGATGTTCACGAGGGTCGGGACGATGGCCACACCACGCTCCGCGAACAGCGGGATGGTGTCCTCGGTCAGCCCCGTGGCGTGCTCGATGCAGTCGATGCCCGCCTCGACCAGGTCCCGCAGCGAGTCCTCGGCGAAGCAGTGCGCGGTGACGCGCGCCCCGAGGCGGTGGGCCTCGGCGATGGCGGCCTCGACCTCGGCGCGCGGCCAGCAGGCGGTCAGGTCCCCGGCCTCGCGGTCGATCCAGTCCCCGACCAGCTTGACCCAGCCGTCGCCGCGCCGCGCCTCGCGGCCGACGTACTCGACGAGGTCGGCGGGCTCGATCTCGTGGGCGAAGTTGCGGATGTAGCGGCGGGTGCGGGCGATGTGCCGGCCCGCCCGGATGACCTTCGGCAGGTCCTCGCGGCCGTCGATCCACCGGGTGTCGGACGGGGATCCGGCATCGCGGATGAGGAGGGTGCCGGCGTCCCGGTCGGTCAGGGCCTGCCGCTCGGCGGTGTCCGCGTCCACCGGCCCGTGGGCGTCGAGCCCCACGTGGCAGTGCGCGTCGACCAGTCCGGGCAGCACCCACCCGGTGACCTCGGTGACCTCCCGGGCGCCGCGCGGGCGCTCGTAGGAGATCCGGCCGCCCACCACCCAGAGCTCGTCACGGACCTCGTCAGGTCCGACCAGTACCCGCCCCTTGACGTGCAGCAGCCCCGAACTCGCGCTGTCACCGTTGACCTCGTCGCTCATGGCGGCACTCTATGCGCGGGCTCGGTAGGCTCTCCAGGTCGGTCCGGACTTATCCGGACGAACGACCCAGGGCCGGGAGAGAAGAGCGGTCCCGGACCGAGAGAACGACCCCAGACCGAGAGAACGAAGAGAGCGGCGCCGTGACCCACCCCCTCCTGGACCTTCCGCCCCTGACCGCCGCGCGCTTCGCGTCGATCGAGCGGGGGGTCGCGGAGCTGCTCGGGACCCGGGCCGACGTCGTGATCACCCAGGGCGAGGCCCTGCTGCCGCTGGAGGGGTGCATCCGGTCGGGCGCGCGGCCCGGTTCGACCGCGCTGAACGTGGTGACCGGCCCCTACGGGACCACCTTCGGCAACTGGCTGCGCGACTGCGGGGCGAGCGTCGTGGACCTGGAGGTCCCCTTCGACACGGCCGTGTCCGCCGACCAGGTGGACCGGGCCCTGTCGGAGCACCCGGAGATCGACTTCGTCTCCCTGGTCCACGCGGAGGCGGCCACCGGGAACACCAACCCGGTGGCGGAGATCGGCGAGGTCGTACGGGCCCACGGGGCGCTGTTCATGCTGGACGCGGTGGCCTCGGTGGGCGCCGAGCCGCTGCTGCCGGACGCGTGGGGCGTGGACCTGTGCGTGATCGGCGCGCAGAAGGCGATGGGCGGACCGGCGGGCGTCTCCGCGGTGTCGGTGTCCGACCGCGCCTGGGCCCGCTTCGCGGAGAACCCCTCGGCGCCCCGCCGCTCCTACCTCTCCCTGCTGGACAGGTACCCGCTCTAAACACACCCTAGCTGCACCACGAGACACGACGTAAGACCCCGCCCACCTGCCGAACGAAGTGGCAGGCGAACGGGGCTTTTTGCTGTTCAGCGACAGCAAGCCGCACAGGCGACGTTGCGGGCCTCACCGGTTACCGGGTCAACGATGATCGTCACACCCTCGCCGTGCGGGCAGACTCGGCGTAGGCGTCGGCTAGGACTCTCCTCGGTTCGGCAGGTGCCCAGCAGTGCGACCACCTCTTGGTACCGGGGGTCTACCCACTCACCCCTACGCGCTTCTTCGCTCACCGCAACTCCCTTGTGGCAGAACGTAGTCAACGGTAGCGGGTCAGGGTGCGTCCCCGACGCTGTCCGTCCAGAGTCGTTGCTAGCTCGGCGGGGCCGCACAGTTGGACCCTCCGTCTGTGCACTCGCTGTGCATACAGTCCGCCGACACGACGACCGCCGACTGAGCTTCCACGCTCCACAAGTACGCGTCGGGTACGTGTCCCGCTGCGCGGATGGCGTTGAGGGTCCGCGCGACGGTGGCCGTGTCGTGCTTCTTCGTCGCGGGGGTTTCCGGGACGTGGTGCACGAACCGCCCCAGCAGCCGGCACAGCTCGGCGTACGCCTTCGTGTCCGTGATGAGGGCGTGCCATCCCTCATCGACGACCCGGGACGGGCGCAACTCCAGGCCTGGCGTCTGGTTCAGCGCTGCGGCCGCGACGAACTTCACGGCCTCGCTCACGATCCTGTCGGCCATACCGTCCGAAAGCTCGGGGTTGGCCTTCTCGACGGTACGAACGGCGGTGGCGAAGGCCGTGGCCGAAAGGAGGCTGGCAGCAGGTAAGGCAGCCTCGGAAGCGGTGATCTGTGACATGTGTCCTCCGTCGTTTCTGGAAGGTGCTGTGTTGCCCACCCGTGAGGAGTGGGAGATCAGGGGAGGGTCGGCCCGCACCGTGGGCACTCACACGGCGGGAACTCGATTCCGAAACCCTCGTAGTAGCCGAAGGCCCGGAACCGGGCGATGTCTACTGCCGACCGGTGAATGACTGGGCCCTGAGTGCCGGACATGATCGCGCGCCGATCGCACGCCGTCGCCGTCACCTTGCGGGTGAGCCCACGGTCCGTGATGGCGACCGTGTACCGGACGATGCGCACGGTCATGCATGAACGGCTTGCGATGCCACCAGAGCCCGGAGGGAAGGGCGGGGGCGGCTTCCATGCCGCTTCTTCGGCAGCGATCTCCCGCCTGCACTGCCTAATCTCCCAATCCCGCTGAGCTTCGCTGATCACGCGCCCCACCCCCGAGCCACGATGACCGCCACAGTGACCACCCATAAGATCGTTCCGAGGGTGACCAGCGCGACGCTTTCCCGGGTGGGCTGCCCGTGCTCCTGGTGCTCGTTGTCGTCGGTCACTGGGCACGCTCCACCACAGCGACTTCCGAGAACTCCCGCACGAACGTCATGTGCCCCGTGCGGCCCGTGTGCTGAATGCACATGTCCGTGCACACGTCCGCGTTCCCGGTCGGCTCGGCAGCCCAGTTGCAGTCAGGGTTCAGGCACCGCGCCGTTGCGGTCGTCTCAGCGGACGGATGACGCCGCATGACGTACGTGATGTACCGCATCACCGAGATCACGCTCATGCCGTGTCCCGGCGGTGCGGGTGATTGCGAAGCTCTGCGGTTTGCACCGCCACGGAGCACGGGGCATCGGCTTCTCGGGCGATCTCTCGGGCCGTGTTCAGCGCAAGGTAGCCCCCGCATCCGGGTACGGGCACCGGTTCGAGCGGGTCAGTTCGTGCAGTCTCTTGCTGTGCTGCCGTCGCCATGACGCACCCTCCGCGTTGTCTGCCGGACGATGACAACGCTAGGGAGACGGCACACTCGACTCACAGGAGATTGCACAGGGTTGCACGCCAATTAGCCGAGGGCGCTCATGGCCGAAGTGATCAGCACACGGGCTTTTGCACCGTAGACAGCCAGCTCTGCCAGTTCGGTGAACGTATCGGCGTACATGGCTACTTCGCTGGGCTGTGTCAGGGTGAGGTAGCCAGAGATCAGTTCTACGTTGACCTGTGCGGTGTCGTAGATCCAGAACCCCTCAGCCGGCCACCGCTCCCGATCCGGCCGCATGGGCACAACTCCCAAGCTCACATTGGGAAGCGAGGCAATCGAGATCAGGTGGCCAAGCTGCCCGGTCATGACCTCCGCGCCCCCGATCCCACACCGCAACACCGACTCTTCCACGAGGAACGCGAACCGGCGGTCACCCTCGTACAGGACCCGCTGTCGCTCCATTCGGGCAGCCACTGCGTCGGCCACCAGGCCGCGCCGTCGCTGGATCGCTTGCAGTGCTGCGGTCGTGTAGGGCTGTGTCTGGATCATGCCGGGCACGAGCCACGAGGAGTACGAACGGAAACGGCGGGTCCGCTGGTACAGCGGCAGGCGGGCCTCCTGAGCCTGCTTGAGCCCGGCCCGCTCCATGCGCCGCCAGCCAACCCACATGCCCTCGGCCGTCCGCAGCGAGGCAATCAGGTCTTCGGTCTGATCCTCGGCCCCGCACGCTTGGCACCACGCCCGGATGTCATCAGCGGACGGGGGCGTCCGGGCATTCATGATCCGGGAGGACTTGGACGGGTGCCACTCGCAGCGCTCGGCGATATCGCGCCCGGACAGGCCGGCATCCCGGCACAGCTCGGCGAGACGATCCGCTAGAGCCTGCCGGGCTTGCTGGGCGCTGGAGTATGCAGAAAGAGCCATGGTGCGTATTCGTCAGACCGGCCGGTACTCCGCATGCGGGATAGCCCGCTCCCACGCCGCCTCGTACGCCGTCGCGTACTGGGTGGCCAACGCCGGGTCGTGGTGGACCTCCATGCGCGGACCAGTCCACTGACCCTCACCGCTGAAGTGGTGCAGGATCACGGTCTCCTCGTCCATGACCCATCCGTCCAGTGCGGGGAGCAATAGATCACGCGCACGGGATCGGGGCAGCCAACGCACATCCTCGCCCGCTGCAACGTTCGAGAACGTGCCGTCGTACTCGTACCGCACATAGTCGCTCAGGGGCTCGGAGACGACGCGCAAACGGCGCATGACCACGCCTCGGCCGATCGTCTCGGCCACCACGTCCAGCCACGACCGCCACCACGAATCGCGCTCGGCAGGGTCGTACCGGTGTCCCTCCTGCCAGCGGATGAACTCCGGGTCATCCCGCATGTAGCTGTCCCGCATCTCAAGGTGCATGGCCGACCGCTGCGCCTTGGCGAGTGCTTCACGTACCGCTGTTGCCACCGTTGTCCTCACTGTCCGGGCGGGGGATGAACTGGAGCATGTTCGCAGGCAGCCGGATCACGGTCTCGTGGTCCGGTACGTCCGTGGAATGGCCCGGCACCGAGCCGACCTCCTGCGCCTCCCGAATCGTCTGCTCGTCGGCTTTCCACGACTGGATGATCAGGTCGCCGGTCGTGTCGTCCAGCCAGATCGTGGGCGATCCGTCGTCCGGGGTGTTCGGCCAAATCCCCAGGAACTTTAGGGCCATTGAGCACTCCTCTACCGAATGGATTGCATCGACGTGCACGAGCCTCACCCCTCCGACAGGTCAGCGCAAGAGGGCCTACAGACACCGTGACTGCGCTGAAGTCAGACGCACGAAACCCCCGCACCCGTCACCCGGCGAGGGAGACGAGCACGGGGGCTCTGTGTGTTGATCAGCCGTTCATCACGTTGGTCAGTCGAGCTGCGGCCTTCCCGCCGAACAGCGCGAGGCCACAGTAGAAGTCGATGCGAGTGCGGTAGACGGGCTTGTCGTGAGACTCGCCGAGATCAGTGGCCTGTACCCCACCGTTGGTCAGACCCGTGACACCCGCGTCCGCCTCCGTAGAGCCGAATCGGACGGCGTAGATGTCGCCGGTCTGCTTCCCGCCCGTGCCGGTGGTCAGGGGCAGCACGTCTGTACCATCCAGCCGCTGGCCCGCGTCGAGCATCGGAATCCCGTTCCACGTCACGCCACGCTTTCCGGCGATCTCTGCCGTCAGCAACTCGGCACCACCGAGCCGACGGAAGCCCGACACAATCTTGGCCCGGATCTCGGCGTTCATGTAGAGAGCACCATTGGAACCGTTGATGCCACGGACGCGCGCGGTCAGTGCGTCCAGAGCGTCGAAGAACTCGAATCCGTTGGCCACCGGACCTACGCCCTTGGCATCGGAAACCTGACTGCCGAACAGCCGCTTGCGCAGCCCGTCGAAGCCCTTCGGGTTCACTTCCGCATCGCCGTTGAAGAACTGGTCAGCGAAGTGGAGGGATGCGGCCTTTACCTTCATCGCGGTCTGGATCGCGCGCTGGTCGTTCAGGTTGCCTCGCGTCTGCACGATGAACTTGTCCACGTCGGCGTCACCACCGAGGATCGCGAGCGTCTCGACCTTCTGATTGAGCGTTCCGGTGCTCTCCGGGTACGCCTCGTTCACCGCCCGGAAGGCGACCCCCGGAAGGGTGGACTCCTCGTTGTAGCGGTAGGCATTGCCCGCAATCTGGATCAGCGGCAGACGGTCCAGGATCGGCGACTCCTGCACGAATGTCTCAATAACGCCTCGCTGCAAGTGGTCCTGGGAGAGCTTGGCGGATTCAGCAAGGGTGAGAGTCATGAAATTCTCCAATATCGATAGCAAATAAAAAGGAGCGAAACCGGGAATCCGGCCTCACTCCACACAAGAGCTCGGATGAGCCACGCGAGTTTTTTACCTCCCTGCCGCTCGGGAAGGAGTGGGGTTGACCCCCTCCCCCTGGTCAGAACGGCGGGAGCTCGCGCGATTCGCGACGTGAACGAGCCTCGGCAGCAAATCCGCCCGGCTGATGCCTCGCTGTCTCGCGGTTGTGGCACGCGACGCACAGCGGACGCAGATGACCCGCAGCGTCAGGGTTCGTCTCGCCCCGTGCGAGCAACTCCCTGCGGCTCAGTGGGAAGTGATCCGCCACGTTCGCCAGACGGCCGCACAGCACGCACCACGGATGCTTGTACAGGTAGGCCCTGCGGATGCGCGGCCATCGCGTGTCATAGACAGCGCCACCACGTGACGCACGGTCCGCGTTCGCCTCGCGCTCATGCCTGGCACAGCGACCACCAGACGTGAGCTCGGGGCAGCCCGGGGCAGAGCAGGGTGGGCGGGGTTTGCGGGGCATGAGGGATCACCTCCAATCTGTCAAGGGGTAGTGGCGGTATCGCACTGCGTCATGGAATGCTCTGCACGGCTCGGCATACTGCCGACCCAGTGAGGAGACAGTGATGGCTGACGCGGAGAACAGCACCCAGACCCCGGCCGAACCGGCAGCAGAAGACGGCGCGGTACGCCCGGAAAGCATCACGTTGAACGACCGCCGGGACGGTAGCCCGATCATGGAGATTGACGACTTCGCCCCCACGGTGGGCAACACAGCGGGCCGCGACTTCCCGGTGTTTGGAGAGCCCAAGGACTAACGCTTGCGACACACGGCCCTCGGATTCGTCCGGGGGCTTCGTCGTTGCGCGGGGTGTACGGACTCGAACCGTGTTCTTCCGCCGTGTTCAGCCCCGGGACCAACCGGGCGCCTACTAGGGTCAGCGTGCGCACCTACACCGCACCCCTTCCGCACCCGCACGGGTCTGGTCAGGACCGGTCCGGGGCGGTGTCAGAACGGGATGCCAGCAGACAGCGTGAGTGCCACACTGGAAGTCCCGAGAGATTGGGAAGGATTGCTATGGCCGATCAGCCGGAAGAACAGCGCCCGGAGGAAGGGAAGATGCTTCCCGATGAGCCCGACTTGAAGGCTCCAAAAATTCAGAGCCAAGTAAATCCCAACGATGCCATGCACGTTGACGTACTCCACACTGATTACGGCCGCTAGCTTTCGGCTACTAGAACGGCGGACCAGCGGCCCCGAAGTCCTCGCGCGCCTTGAGCTTGTGACACGGACGGCAGAGCGGCTGTACGTTCCCGTCCGTGTCCGTCCCGCCCAACGCGAGCGGCTGTATGTGATCCACGTCGATGTTCGACGCGAGGACATGCCGACCACAGCGCACGCACTTCCAGCGCCCCGACTTTCGGATGATCCGGCGGAGCCGAGCGGCAGCCGAGTTGCCCCGTGCGAGGATCTCCCGGCGCTTCCGCCGAGCCCGTACCGCAGGACGCTCCTCGTAAGCCCGGTAGTGGGGCTCACAGCGGCCTCGATGGCTCGCAGGCTCCGGACAGTCGATACAGCGCATGCAGCCTCCTCGGTTGTTGGCCCTGGTACCTATGGCGGTACCCCGCGACTGCCCCGGTGGCTGCGTAACGACGGGCAGCATTCATCGTTCACCGGGCATGAACACCCTCACGCGCACAATCACCGCTCTCGCCCTCGCGGGCGCTGCCGTCGCACTGGTCACCCCGGCGCACGCTGATGAGTCCGTAAACCCCTTCGAGCTCACCTCCGCAACAGAAGACGCACACAAGCTCATCGACGACGAATCCAAGAACGTCAGCTTCGACATGACCGGCAATCACGTCTGCTATGGCGTCATCGGTTGCTTCGCGCGCTGACAGCTCCCCGTCACCGGTCCGCGTGCCCGCCCCCGGACTCGAACCGGGGAACTCTGCGGCCGATATCCCCGAGCCGGGGCCGGTACCGCGCACCTCTCGCCGTTGGGTCAGCGGGCCGAAAGGGCGCTACCAGGTAGCGTCAGTTTTGGTTGACAAGCTGTGTGCTCGTCGTGGTCCTGGTGCTCGTTGTCCTCGCCGGCGAACCGGTCTGGACGGGGTGGGGACTGCACGCGCTTACAACCCCTTTCGGCGCACTCCGGAGAGTGGGTTACTCATGGGCGGTGCAGTCCCCGCACGCGCTGCCTCACGACTCCTGCGGCCACCCCTGTAACTCGGGGTGCGTGGTGCACGGGCAACGCTCGTGGAAGAGAGTCGGGCACTCGGTCCGCCGTTCACTCTGCGGTGGGGTGCGCGGTAGTCCCGCTCGCTTCCGGGAGGAGTAGGGACCGGCGAATTCCTGTCCGCCGTAGCGGGTGCAGGCTCGCCGTTCCTTCTTCCGGGAGGAGTAGGGACCGACCGATTCCCGACGCTCTGACAGTGATGCGGTGCCGGAAGAGACGGCCGTCTCTCTTCTTCTATATTTTTTTATGTGTTACTAAAAAACCGGTTGTAACCGTCACTCCAACACCGCTCTCACCGCTGTAGGGCAGCCCAAGCCCGAAGGAGTCGCCGGCGAGCGGAAGACGCTCTGTGCGCCCGTCTGCGGGCATAAGAAAGCCCCGGCGGTCCGAAGGGACTACCGGGGCGTTCAAGCTCAGGTGGCACTGTCAGCGGTCCGTGTGGGTGTCTTCCAGCTCGGCCAACGCGGCTTGCTCGGCGTGTTCTTGTGCCGCCTTGCGGTTTACTGCCTGCTGCTCCGGGATGAGTCCGGCCACTCGGATTCGATGCTTGGCGGCTCGGGGGAACACGGTCGCCCTCACTTCGAACTCCGTCAGGATCTCCCTGCGGGCAGCATCATCGGGCGCAGAGTGCCACAGGTCCTCGACCGTCTTCCCCGTCGGCACAGAGCGCATACCGGCCGGACGCTCCGGGAGCTCACGGAGTTCGTCTATCTCACGGCCCATCTGCGCGTACCTGGTCCTGAACCACTCCGCGTCATCAGCAGAGTCGTACAACCCCGCCGCACGGTCGTCCCGGAGTCGCTTGCGGTCCGCCTCGAACTCCAGGATGCGGGCCGCGTATCCAGTGCCAGGATCGTACTCGCGGCGGGTGACCTGCTGAGATCCGCAGTGTGCAAGGAACCAGCCTTCGATATGGGCATTCGCCAGGGAAATCGAGCTGGTCGGGGCAGGCTTGCAGGCTGACGATGCCGGTATGCCTCGGACGCGTCCCGTGCACGCGTAGGCCATGGGGCCGCCGGTACGGCCGGTCACGTACAGACGCTGGCCGCAGTTGCCGCAGAACGACAGGCCCGAAAGGAGGTTGACGCTCTTCGGTGCGCGGGAGACGTTGTGGTTCCGCTTCGGCGCGGTCTTGGCTATCAGCGCGTCACGGGTTGCACGGTCCCAGAGGGGGTCTGCGAGCCGTACCGGGTGCCCGTCCCCGCCAAGTACGGGCCGTTCGCCGTGCATGAGGAACCCCAATGCCGCCTCGCTGGTGAGGATGCCTTTTAGCGTCTTAGCCCGCCACGGGGAGCCCTTGGGGGTGCGTCCATACATCACCGCTCGATGATCGGCCGGGGACAGTACACCCGCGCGCGTCAGACGGGCCGCCTCGGTGGAGCACGTGACGGTGTCTGTTTCGTCGGCGAGGATGCGTTCCGCCACGTCCCGGATGATCAGTGCCGCCACGGGATCAACGTCGACATGGTCCACCTTGCCCGTGGGAACGAGCCGAACGAACTGGTAGCCGTAGGAGTTCTTCTGGTGCGGCTGCCCTGCGCTCCGCGCTCGGAGCGTCTCGTCCCGGTTGCGCTTTTGGATGGCCCGCAGCTCCATCTGAGCCCCGAAGGCCTCCATGGACAGACGCATCTCGTCGTTCGGGTCGGCAAGGTCCCAGGGTCCGGCGTGGCCGAACGTGACCAGCAGTCGGCCCGACTCGTGGATCATGTACGCGGTGTTCAGTACGTCGCGCTGGTTGCGGCCGATCCGGTCGACGGCTGCCCCGACGATGCCGGAGTACGGTCCGGCTTCGTTCCGCAGCCACGGCCCGAGCCCCGGACGCGTCAGCGGGTCGGTGGCGCCCGAGACCTCCCAGTCATCAGCCCACGCGATGACGTGTCCGCCGAGGGTCTCCACCGCGCTCAGCACCTGGTTCATCTGACGCTCAGGGCTGTTCGTTGCGTCCGTCTTGCGACTGAGCCGGCGTACCCCCACCAGGCACTTTCCGCATCCGTCGTACTCAGTCGTGATCATGCGGTCCATCTTTACCCGACCTGTCTCACACGTGCATGTGTGTTTTAGGGGGGTACCTGGACTGGAAGGAGCGCTGGATCGACGCCGGGCGCAAGGCGCTGCCGCACGCGCCCGCGCAGCTGGAGATGCTGGCGCTGGAGGCCTGCCTGGACCGGATCGCGGCCGAGGGCCTGGGGTCGGTGACGGCCCGCCACGCGGCCGCGGCGGCGGCGACCCGCGCGGGCGCGGTGGCGCTGGGGCTCGCCCCGTACGTCGGCCGGGACGCGGCGGCGGCCCCGGTGGCCACCACCCTGCGGGTCCCGGAGGCCTCCCTGGTGGTGGCGAAGGCCCTGGCGGCGGATCCGGCGGCCCCCCTCGCGGCGGGCGGCGGCGCACTGGCCGGGGAGATGGTCCGGGTCAACCACTACGGCACGGCGGCCTCCCCGGACACCGTCGGCGCGAGTCTGACGGCCCTGGCCGCGGCCCTGTCGGTGGACCCGGCCGGGGCTCTCGCGGCGGCGGGCGCGGCCTGGTCGGCCGCCTGGCCGAAGGGCCTGCGCTCCGCCTGAGCCGAAGGCCTGGGACTCCTCCAAGCGCCGGGCGTCGCGGGCCAGTTCCCGCATCGGGCCGTAGGTGGCCGCCGCCTGCGAGGCGTCGACCAGCATCCGCGCCCTGTGCGCGCGGGTGGCCGAAATCGCCGAAGCCCTCCGCGGTCCCGGCCCCCAGCGCCTCCGCCGGCAGCCGCACCTCGGCGACCGCCGAGCCGCCCTTAGGGCTGCGGCACCGCGCACGCGCCGTCGGGCTCGCACGCCTCGCCCTCGGGTGCGGCGGGCGCGAGGACCTCGCGGCCGGCCCAGGCCTGCTCCAGGGCCTGCGTGAACACCTCGGCGGGCTGGCCCCCGGAGATCCCGAAGCGGCGGTCGAGCACGAAGAACGGTACGGCGTTCGCGCCCAGCTCGGACGCCTCGTGCTCGTCGGCCCGCACCTCGGCGGCGTACGCCGTCTCGTCGGCCAGCACCGCGCGGGCCTCCCCCTCGTCCAGTCCGGCCTCGACGGCGAGCGCGACGAGCACCTCCGGGTCGAAGACGGAGCGCTCCTCGCCGAAGTTGGCGCGGTAGGCGAGGTCGAGCAGCTCCTCCTGGCGGCCGCGGTCGGCGGCCAGGTGCAGCAGGCGGTGGATGTCGAAGGTGTTGCCGTGGTCACGGCCCTCGGTGCGGTACGTCAGCCCCTCGGCGCGGGCGCTCGCGGCGACGTGCTCCTCCATGCCGCGGGCCTCCTCGAGGGTGCGGCCGTACTTCTTGGCCAGCATCTCCACGACGGGTGCCACCTGGCCCTTCGGGCCGTTCGGGTCGAGCTCGAAAGAGCGGTAGACCACCTCGACCTCCTCGCGGTGTGCGAAGTCGGCCAGCCCCTTGGCGAACCGGGCCTTGCCGATGTAGCACCACGGGCAGGCGATGTCGCTCCAGATCTCGACGCGCATGTTCCTTCATCCCTCCACGGAATCAACTGTTCCGTGTTCAACCATCTGCCTCTGCGTCTCATTCCCCGGACGAGTCGTTCCCCGGACGGGTCGTTCCCCGGACGGGTCGTTCCCCGGACGGGTCGTTCCCCGGACGGGTCGTTCCCCGGACGGGTCGTTCCCCGGACGGGTCGTTCCCCGGACGGGTCGTTCCCCGGACGGGTCGTTCCCCGGACGGGTCATTCCCCGGACGGGTCATTCCCCGGCCGGTCCCCCGGTCGCGTCCACCGTGAGCCACAGGATGCGGTGGGAGCCCGCGACCCGGGCGCCGGCGGGGTCCGGGAGCCAGCCGTGGGTGGCGTAGAAGGCCTGGGCGCGGAGGTTGTGCTCGTAGACCTCCAGGCGGACCCGGCGGACGCCCGTGCGGCGCCAGGCGTCGAGGCAGGCGCCGTGCAGGGCCGCCCCGGTGCCGCGGCGCCAGTGGACGGGGTCCACGTGCAGCTGGGTGAGGGTGGTCTCGCCGTCGGCGGTGCGGAAGGCCGCAACCCCGGTGAGCTCGCCGCCGCTCTCGGCGCAGAGCACCCCGCCGTCGGCCGCGGCACGGGCCACCGCCCGGGACCAGCCCTCGCGGGTGCGCGCCAGTTCGGCGGCGCCGCCGTAGGCCTCCTCGGGTATCCGGCCCCGGTAGTAGGTCGCCCGGGCCCGGGTGTGGAGGGCGGCGATGGCATCGAGGTCTGCGGGCTGCGCGGTCCTGATCATGGGAAGGAGAACGCGCCGGGAATCCCGCCGGTTCCCGGCGCGCTCCACGGGCTACTTCTTCAGCCAGGCCTTCAGCATCTGCTGCGCGATGGGCGCGGCGAGCTTGCCGCCGCCGATCTCGGAGCGGTCCGTGTCCGAGTTCTCGATGACGACGGTGACCGCGATCTGCTTGCCGTTCATCTTTCCGTACGTGGTGTACCAGGCCAGCGGCGGCAGGCTGTTGTTCACGCCGCGCTGGGCGGTACCGGTCTTGGCGCCCGATTCGACGCCCGGGATCTGGACGTTCCTGCCGCCGCCTTCGGTGGCAACCGTCCGCATGGCGTCCTGGACCATCGAGGCGGTCTTCGCGCTCATCACCTGCTGGGACTTCGGGTCCTTGAAGCTCTCCAGCACGTTGCCGTTGGAGTCGGTGACCTCGGAGACCATGTGAGGGGCGACCAGCTTCCCGCCGTTCTCGATCGCGGCGGTCACCATGGCCATCTGGAGCGGGGTGGCCTGGACGTCGAACTGGCCGATACCGGTCTGGGCGACCTGGTCGACGGACATCTTCTTCGTCGGGTACTTGCTGGACGGGGTCGTCCACACGGGGGTCTTCTGCACCACGTTGAAGCCGAGCTTCTCCGCCATGGCGCGCATCTTGTCCTGGCCGAGCTTGTGGGCGAACTCCGCGAAGACGTTGTTGCAGGACAGCTTGAGCGCGACCCGGGGGGAGACGTTGTTGCAGAGCGAGTCGTCCACCTCGCTGCGCAGCTTGGTCCGCGTCCCGGGGATCGTGTAGTCGCCGGGAACCGAGGTCGGCGTGTCGATGCTCGTGACGAGGCCGTTCTCGATGGCCGCGGCGAGGGTGACCAGCTTGAAGGTGGAGCCCGGCGCCTGCGGCTTGCGCAGGGCGGTGTTCTCCATGGCCTTGCCCTTGTCGGCGCTGAGCGCCTCCCAGGCCTTCTGCTCCGCCTCGCCGGCGCCGGCGATGGTGCCCGGGTCGAAGGACGGGTTGTTCACGACGGCCAGGATCTCTCCCGTCACCGGGTCCATGGCCACGGCCGAGCCCTGCTTGCCCTTGAGGGCGTCGTAGCCGGCCTTCTGGACGTCCTTGTCGATCGTGGTCAGGACGTTGCCCGGGGCTGCCCGCTTGTTGGTGAGCGTGTCCATGATCGTCTTGAGCCGGTTGTCGGTGCCGTTGAGGATGTTCTTGTAGACGCCCTCCAGCATGCTCGACCCGAAGGCCTGGGAGCTGTAGCCGGTGATCGGCGCGTACAGCGGTCCGTCCGTGTAGGTCCGCTTGTACCGGAAGTCCTTGCCGCCCGTGTCCTTGGAGCCGGTGATCGCCTCCCCGCCCACGATGATGTTCCCCAGCGGGTTCTCGTACTTCCCGATGAGGTTGCGCCGGTTGTTGGTGTCGTCTGCGAGGGCCTGGCCTTGGTACGCCTGCACCCAGGTGACCCGCACCAAAAGGGCAAGCACCAGAAGCAGACAGAAGACCGACGCACGCCTGATCGTCTTGTTCATCCCCCAGAAGGACGTCCCGGCCGCCCCGGCCGTTCCGCTCTGCCCCGATTGTGGCGGACTTCTCAGCCTTTCTTCATGAGGAAGCCTCCCTCGTACGCCGCGATGACCGCCTGGGTCCGGTCCCGGGAGCCGGTCTTGGCCAGGACCGCGGCCACGTGCGTCTTGACCGTCTGCGGGCCGACTCCGAGCCGCTCGCTCACCTCGTGGTTGGAGAGCCCGGTGGCCATCAGGCGCAGTACGTCGGCCTCCCGGTCGGTGAGCCGGGCGACCCAGGGCGCGGCGGCCGGGCCGGCCCCGGCCGGGGTGTGGGCGGCGGCCAGGGAGCGGACGGCCGCCGGGAAGAGCAGCGAGTCCCCGCGGGCCACGAGCCGGACCGCGGCGGTCAGCTCGTCGGGGTCGGCCCGCTTGAGGAGGAACCCGGCGGCTCCCGCGCGCAGCGCCTCGTACACGTAGGCGTCGTTCTCGAAGGTGGTGACCACCACGATCCGGGGCGGCTCGGCCATGGTGGCGAGGATCCGCTCGGTGGCACGGATGCCGTCTGTCTCCGGCATCCGCACGTCCATCAGCACCACGTCGGGGGCGAGCGCCCGGACCACGGACACGGCCTCGGCTCCGGTGGCCGCCTCCCCCACGACCTCCAGGTCGGGCTCGGCGTCGAGGATGACCCGCAGGGCGGTACGGACCATCCGCTCGTCGTCGGCCACGACCAGGCGCAGCGGCGGACGGGCCGGCGCGGCGGCCCCCGGACCCGCCGACGGGGTCGGGGTCGGGGTCGGGGGCGGGGGCGGGGGCGGGGGCGGGGGCGGGGGCGGGGGCGGGGTCGGCTGCGAAATCGGCTGCGGGATCGGCCGGGTCATCGGGCGCCCTCGCCGAGCGGGAGGACGGCCCGCAGGCGCCAGCGGCCCTCGTGCGGCCCGGACTCGACCCGCCCGCCGAGCAGCGAGGCCCGCTCGGCTGCGCCGTGCAGCCCCCGGCCCCCGGTGGTGCGGGCCCCCGGAGCGGCCGCCGGATCGTTCGTCATGGTGATCTCCAGTTCCTCGTATCGGCCGCGCTCCTCATATCCGCCGCGGCCCTCGTATCCACCGCGGTCCCCGCGCCCGCCCGGTTCCCCGCGCCCGCCGCGCACCCGTACGAGGATCCGCAGGTCGACCGGGCCCGTCCCGTGCCGCAGTGCGTTGCTCAGTCCCTCCTGCACGATCCGGTACGCCTCGCGGGAGGCGATCGCCGGAAGCCACCCCCAGTCCCCGGCCGGTCCCGGGTCCTGGCGGGCGGTGATCGGCGTCCCGGAGGCCCTGCTGCGGGCCAGCAGCCCGTCGAGGTCGGCGGCGAGCGTCGGAGCGGCGGGCAGCCCGGTGCCTCCGGCGCCGGCTCCGTCGCCCTCGCGCAGCAGGCCGAGGACGGCGTCCAGCTCCCCCACCGTGCGCCGGGTGGTGTCCTCGATCGCGGCCAGCGCCTCCCGTACGAAGCCGGGGTCGCTGTCGAGCACCCGCCGGGCGGCGCTCGCCTGGAGGGTGACCGCGCTCAGGGCGTGCCCGACGGCGTCGTGCAGTTCCCGGGCGAGCCGGTTGCGCACGGCCAGGTCCGCGGCGCGCTCCTCGGCTGCCGCCAGCCGGTCCGCCGCCGTGGGCCCGAGCAGTACGGGTGCCAGCCGGGCCAGCAGCGCCCCCGCCCCGGCGGCACACAGGACGAGCCCGGCCAGCAGCCCGGTCCCGAGCAGGGGGGCCACGTACGGCTGAGCCGGCACGCCCGCCCAGCCGAGCCCGGTCGGCAGCTCCCGCAGCGCGCTGACGAACGGCAGGGCGAGCAGCACCACCGCCATGGGCGGTACCGCCAGGGTCATCCCGCTGACCAGGGCCCCGAGCCCCAGGTGCAGGGTCCACCAGGCCGAGGCCCGGCCCCGGGCCGCCCAGCTCCGGGCCGGCCCCTCGGCGAACCGCTCCCCCGGCACCCCGCACAGGGCCCTGGCCGCGGCCACCGACATCGGCCGGACCAGTCCGAACAGCCCGGTCGCGGCGACGAGCGGCAGCGAGACGGCGTAGGCCGCGAAGCTGAGCGGCAGGGAGTTGAGCGCGTTGACCCCGCCGCCGACCGCTCCGACCACCACCTGCGCCAGCAGGAAGTACGGCATCAGGAGGGCGCCGCCGAGGACCAGGTGCACCCAGCGCAGCCGCCCCTGCCTCGCGCGCCGCCGGTCCGTTCGTATCCGGCGCGGCCACATCCGCGTCCCCTGCCGCTGCTCCACCCGGGCCCCCTCAGACCGCGCGGCGGCCGGCCAGGAACCGCCCCATGACGGCAGTTGCGAGGAGCGCGGTGATCATTTGGCCAGCGTAGATCAGGTAGGTCGCCGTGGTGGTCTGTTCGCCCGGGCCCGGTTCCCCGCCCGTGAGGGCGGTCAGCATCCCCATCCCCCAGCAGAGGGTCGCCGCGGACCCGGTCCACGCGACGGCCAGCGGCCACCCCGCCCGCCGGGCGCCGCCCCTGGCGAGCAGCACCGCCCCCGCCCCGGCGGTCAGCGCGCATATCCCGTGGACGGCGGAGCCCACGCCGGTGTCCGAGGAGTACTGCGCGATCTGCGCCGCGTTGTGCCCGGCCGTGCCGCCGAAGGCCCAGTAGAAGTGCACCACCGAGACGACCACGGCCAGTGCCGCCGCGGCTCCCGCCACCACCCCCGTGGGGGACGGGAGCCGCGCGCCGAGGGGACCCCGCCAGAGCCGGCCCCAGCGCTCCCGCGCATAGGGCACGAACAGGCCGGCCAGGGCTATCGCCTGGACGATGAAGCCCGAATAGACGACGTGGAAGACCCAGGGGTCGAGGAAGGGCTCCCGGGCCGCCTGCTCGGCCGCGTCCGGTCCCAGACCCAGCGCTCTCAGGAGGAGCTGGCCGGGGAATCCGAGCACGATGGGTGTGAGCAGGCCGGTGGCGACGAAGGCCGGGACGGTCAGCAGCCAGGCCGGCACCCGCATGCCCCAGGGCCTGGTGAGCACCAGGACGAGCACGATCACGGCGGCGTCCATGACCACCGTGACGGCGTTCGCCACGGTGAGGAACAGCGGGGCCTCCAGCAGGGCGCTGCCCGCCGGTATCCCGAGGTGACTCCCGGCCAGCCAGGCCGTCTTCAGCGTCAGATAGGGGAGGGTGGCGACGATGCCCACCGCGGCCAGTACCTTGCGGCCGGCCCCCGGCCGAGGTGACGACGGCTGTGCTTCTGCGTGCGCCGGTCGTGGCGACCGCTGCGGATGAACGGCTCGTGTGGTCATGACCCAACGGTCCCGCGTCCCCCGCGCCGCCACCTCCCCCTTGAAGGGGAACCGCCTCCCCCACCCGGGGGAGGAACCGGGCCGTCCACCGCACCACCCGCGGCGACCGCGCCGCACCGGCCGCCGCACCACCCGCGCCGACCGCACCGCACCGTCCACCGCACCACCCCGCGGCTACATCCGCCGCGTCACCACCGACAGCCGGTCGCGCGCCGCGAACAGCGCCGCCTTGATGCCCCGTTCGTGCCCCGGCGTCAGCCGCGCCACCGGCACCGAACAGCTCACCGCGTCCCGCGCCGGCGTGCGGTACGGCACCGCCACCCCGAAGCAGCGCAGTCCGAGCGTGTTCTCCTCCCGGTCCACCGCGTACCCCTGCTCCCGGACCAGTGCCAGGTCCTCGATGAGCCGTTCCCGGTCGGTGATGGTGTGCTCGGTGACGGCTTCGAGCCGCCGCGGCAGCAGTGCGCGCACCTCTTCGTCCGTGTGCGTGGCCAGCAGCGCCTTGCCGAGCGCGGTCGAGTGCACGGGCAGCCGCCGCCCGACGCGGGTGAAGGGCCGCAGGTAGTGCTGGGACTGCCGGGTCGCCAGGTAGACCACGCTCGTCCCGTCCATGCGGGCCAGGTGGATCGTCTCCGTCGTGTCGTCGGAGAGCCGGTCCAGCGTGGGCCGCGCCGCCGCGACGACCTCGTCCCCGTCGATGTAGGAGCTTCCGACGAGCAGCGCCCGTACGCCGATGCCGTACCGCGTGCCCGTCGCGTCCGTCTCCACCCAGCCCAGGTTCACCAGGGTGCGCAGCAGCATGTAGAGGCTGGATTTGGGCAGGGAGAGGTCGTTCTGGATGTCGGCGAGGCTGTGCAGCCCCGGCCGGGAGGCGAAGTGTTCCAGCAACAGGACCGTGCGTACCGCCGACTTGACGGCCGCCGGCGCTCCCGAGCCCCCCGACTCAGCTGTGGTGGTCATCCGCCTTCGTGCCCCTCTGTCTCTTGCTGTCACTTGTCAACCCGGAAGACACGGAAATAGAGTCCACGATGGATGTGATCATTCATCCAACGGAACAGCGTTCACAATACTGAACGCATCCGCGCGGGTCAGCGTAGATCCAGGAGGCAGTTCGCCATGGCAGCAACACCAGTCTGGAGTGTGGACCCCCGCACCGGGAAGCACCGCGAGCAGGTTGCGGTGGAGGCCACACCCCGGGAGGTGGACGAAGCCGTGGCCGCGGCCCACGCCGCCCGCGGCTCGCTGGCCGACGCCGCGCGGCGCGCCGCCTTCCTGCGGGCCGCCGCCGACCTGCTCGACGAGGCGGCCTCCCACGTCATCGAGGCCGCCGACGCCGAGACGGCGCTCGGCCCCGGCCGGCTCGCCGGCGAGCTCGCCCGCACCACGGGCCAGTTCCGCGCCTTCGCCGACGCCGTGGACGAGGGCTCCTACCTCGACGTCCGCATCGACCGCGCCGATCCCACCACCGCCCCGCCCCGCCCGGAGCTGCGCCGCTACAAGGTGCCGCTGGGCGTGGTCGCGGTGTACGCCGCCTCCAACTTCCCCCTCGCCTTCTCCGTGCCCGGCGGCGACACCGCCAGCGCGCTGGCCGCGGGCTGCCCGGTCGTGGTCAAGGCCCACCCCGACCACCCGGCCACCTCCGAGCTGTGCGCCTCGCTGCTGCGCCGGGCCGCGGTCGCCGCCGGGCTGCCGGCCGAGGTCGTCGCCGTGGTCCACGGTTTCGACGCGGGCCTGGAGCTGATCCGGCACCCGCTGATCACCGCCGCCGGGTTCACCGGGTCCATCCGGGGCGGGCGGGCCCTGTTCGACGCCGCCTCCGCGCGACCCGTACCGATCCCCTTCCACGGGGAACTGGGCTCCCTGAACCCGGTCGTGGTCACCCCGGCTGCCGCCGCCGAACGCGCCGAGGAGATCGGTGGCGGACTGGCCGGCTCGGTCACGCTCGGCGTCGGCCAGTTCTGCGTCAAGCCCGGCCTCGTCCTCGTACCCGAGGGCGCGGACGGGGACCGGCTCGCGGGTGCGCTGACCAAGGCGCTCGGCGCGACCGAGCCTGGGGTGCTCCTCGACCACCGGATGCGGGAGAACTTCGTCGCCGGGGTCCGCGAACGCGCGGCGCTGCCCGGGGTCGACGCGCCCGTCACCCCCGGCTCCGGCGGCGAGCACACCGTCGGCGCGGGCTACCTGAGCGTGCCGGCGCGGACCCTGCTGGAGGGCGGGCCCTACGAGGTGCTCCTGGAGGAGTGCTTCGGCCCGGTCACGGTGCTGGCCCGGTACGCCGGCCAGGACGAGGCCGCCGCCCTGCTCGGGCGGCTCCCCGGGAACCTCACCGCGACCCTCCAGCTGTCGGCCGCCGAGGCGGACGGCGGCCCGGGTCCGGCGGCGGAGCTGATCTCCCAGGTCACGACGCTGGCGGGCCGGGTCGTGGTCAACGGCTGGCCGACCGGTGTGGCGGTGGCCCCGGCCCAGCACCACGGCGGCCCCTACCCGGCGGCCACCTCCCACTCCACCTCGGTCGGCGGCACCGCGATCGAGCGCTGGCTGCGCCCGGTGGCCTACCAGTCGGTGCCGGACGCCCTGCTCCCGGCGGAACTCCGCGAGGCCAACCCCCTGAACCTCCCGCGACGGGTCACGGGAGGTCAGTAGCCATCGGGGCCGCGGCGGGGTCAGGCGCTCAGGACCCGGGCCTTCTCCGCCGCGAACTCCTCGTCGGTGAGCAGGCCCTGGGCCTTCAGTTCGGCCAGCGCGGTGAGCTGGCCGACCCGGTCGACCGCGGGAGCCGGCGCGGCGGCCGGCTGCTGGACCTGCTGCGCCTGCTGCCAGGCCTGCTGCTGCGCCTGCTGCTGCGCGGCCGCCTGGGCGGCCGCCTGGTTGACGAGGGCCTGCTGCTCGGCGTCCGCCGCCGCCTGCTGCTGCGCGCTGCGCTCGGCCTGGCCCCGCTGCATCCTGCCGGAGACCGCGGTGGCCGTTCCCGCCACCACCGCGGTGCGGGCCATCGCGCCCAGCAGACCCGGGCGCCCCATGCGTCGACGCATGACTCTCCTCCCTACTTCTCGGTCAGTGCGGCGACGGCTCGTTCGACGCCGTCCCGTGGAATGCGTTCCATGAAGAGCACCCGGCCGTTGGACTCCCGTACCGCCGAGGCCAGGCGCGTGGCCCAGGCGTTCTCCCACACCACCACGAGCGCGGAGGACTCCGGGGCGAGGCCCTGCGCCACGGTCTCCAGGTCCTCGTCGCTCAGCAGGTCGAACTCCTCGCCGAGGACCCGCTCGAACTGATCGGCCACCTCGGAGTCGGCGAGCTCCACCACGGAGACCGCGCCGTCCCGCTCCTTGCGGACGAACGTGAGGTCGAGGATGCGCACGACCCCGCTCTCCTGGAGCTCGCGCAGGGCCGGGGCGACATCGCCGTTGAACCGATTGCCGTCGAAGGTGACCACGGCGACGTCCACCGGGCCGATCGATTCGGCCGTAAGAGCTGCACCAGCAGGCATGAGCAAACCTCTTCCATAGCGCATGAAATCACCGCAAAAGGGATCTTACTCGGCGGGGCTGACACCGCATCGCGAGGCGGGTCGAGGAATTGCGTTGCAGACCGCCGCCCGGGGACGGCACCCTCGGCCCATGCCGAAACCTCACGGATTCTCGTACGAACAGCGGGGCGACCAGAGCGTCGTCATCACCCACCAGGGCCGGTCCGCGGCCACGCTGCGGGGCGGGCGGGCCGCCGCGTTCCTGGCCGAGGTCGAAGCCGGTGACGCCCAGCTGGTCATGGCGCGCTGGACCGGCTCCTACAAGTTCGGCAACGAGCGGACCGCCAGGAACCACCCCCGCAACCGGGGCCGGGTCTGAGGCACGTGTGGGACGCGGGTGAAGAACCGGGAAACGGGGTGAAAGTAAGGGAACGGCAAAGCCACCTCGGTCGTTCTCCCGGCATGACCGCTATGACCCCTGGTTCCAACCTGCCGCTCAATGCCGTCCGCGTGACGGTCGACGTGGCTGCCCCGGTGCGGCTCGACGTGTCCGCGCTGCTCCTCGCCGCCGACGGCAAGGTGCGTTCCGACGCCGATTTCATCTTCTTCAACCAGCCGTCCGGCCCCGGCGTCACCTACCGCTCGGGCGGCGGCACGGCGCCGGACTCGATCACCGTGGACACCGGTTCGGTCCCGCCCGGCATCGAGCGGATCGTCATCACCGCCAGCCCGGACGCCGCGGGCCAGACCTTCCAGGGCATCGAGCCCACCGCCACCGTCCGGGACGCCGGCAGCGGAGCGGTGATCTCCGCCTTCACCCCGCCGCAGCTCGGCACGGAGACCGCCCTGGTGGTCGTCGAGGTCTACCAGCGCGGCGGCGTGTGGAAGGTGCGCGCGGTCGGCCAGGGGTACGCGAACGGCCTCGCCGGCATCGCGACCGACTTCGGCGTCTCGGTGGAGGACGAGCCGGCTCCGGCGGCCGCCGCCCCGGCCCCCGTCGCCCCGCCCGCGCCCCCCGTGCCCCCGGCTCCCCCGTCGCCGCCCACCTACGCGGCCTCGCCCTGGCTCACCAGCGGCGCACCCGGGGCGGCCCCGGCACCCGCGCCGGTCGCTCCCGCACCGGTCGCGGCCGCCGCCCCCGCACCCGGCGCCGGGAAGATCAACCTCGACAAGGGCCGCGTCAGCCTCCAGAAGAACCAGACCGTGTCCCTGGTCAAGGGCGGCCGCCCGCTGCTCTCCCAGGTCAAGATGGGCCTCGGCTGGGAGCCCGCCTTCCGCGGCCGGAGCATCGACCTGGACGCCTCGGTCATCGCGTACGGCCCGCAGCGCAACCACATCGACAGCTGCTACTTCGGCAAGCTGTCCATCCTGGGCGGCTCGGTGAAGCACTCCGGCGACAACCTGACCGGCGAGGGCGCCGGCGACGACGAGGTGATCGTCGTGGACCTCGGCCGGCTGCCCGCGGACGCGACGGGCCTCGTCTTCACCGTCAACTCCTTCTCCGGCCAGAAGTTCACCGAGGTGGCCAAGGCCTACTGCCGCCTCATCGACGCCGCGACCAACGAGGAGCTGGTCCGCTTCGACCTCACCAGCGCCGAGCCGCAGACCGGCGTGATGATGGCCAAGCTGATCAAGCAGTTCTCCGGCGAATGGGAGATGACGGCCATGGGCGAGTTTGTGAAGTCGCGCACAGTGCGGGGCATGGTCAAACCGGCCGCGCAGGCACTCTGAGCAGGTGGGCGGGCACATGGAGCAACGGACGCCCTCTCCGGGTGATCTGTTCCACCCTTAATACGGAGGTGGCTGTCAGTGCCCGCCCGTAGCCTTGGAACCATGCACCAGACACTCCAGCCCGCGGGCCCCGCGCGCCCGTCCGCCGCCGAGGCGAACGAGGCGATCCGGCAGCTCGTCGAGAGCCGGGTGGACGGCGAGTGGCCCTCCGAGGCGTACGAGTTCCTCCTCGAAGAGTGGGCCGCGGCCAGCCGCGCCGAAGCTCAGTAAACGAACAGACGGACAGACGAACAGGTGAGACGACGAGAAGAGCCGCCGGGCCCGAAGGCCCGGCGGCTCTTCTCATGTCCACCGCTCGAGTCCACCGCTCATGTCCGCGGCCGGCGGGTCAGCGCCGGCGCCGCCACGGCCCCGTGATGGCCAGCATGATGCCCGGGTCCTGGATGTTGGCGAACAGCGTCCGCCCGTCCGGCGAGAAGCAGATGCCGGTGAACTCCGAGTACTCCGGCTCCTCGGCCGTCCCCAGGTTCATCTCGTTGCGGGCCAGCGGGTACGTGCGCCCCGACTCGGTCGCGCCGAAGAGGTGCTGCAGCCCCGAGCCGTCCTCGGCGATGATCAGGCCGCCGTACGGGGAGACCGTGATGTTGTCCGGGCCGTCGTAGCCACCCTCCACCGACGGGTCGCCACTTTCACCGGTAGGAGCAGCCACCCCGAGCAGGACCTGCAGCCGCACCGTGCGCCGCTTGGGGTCGTAGAACCACACCTGGCCGTCGTGGGCCGCGCCCGGGCTCTCCTCACGGGCGTAGGAGGAGACGAAGTACGCGCCGCCGTCGGCCCACCACATGCCCTCCAGCTTGCGCGCGCGGGTCACGGCCGACGCGCCGAACTGCTTGCGCACCGCCACGGTGCGCGCGTCGCGGTCCGGGACCGGCACCCAGTCCACCCCGTAGGTGGTCCCGATCTTCGTCGCGCGCGAGAGGTCGTCGACGAACAGCCCGGCGCTGTCGAAGCACTTGGCGGCCGCCAGCACACCGGCGTCGCCGGCGAGGGTACGGAGCTTGCCGCGCCCGTGGCGGAAGCCGCTCGGCGGGGTCCAGCGGAAGAGCAGCCCGTTGGGGTTGGAGGCGTCCTCGGTGAGGTAGGCGTGGCCCTGGCGCGGGTCGATGACCACGGCCTCGTGGTCGTAGCGCCCGAACGCCTTGACCGGCTTCGGGTCGAGGTTGGCGCGGCGGTCGTGCGGGTCGACCTCGAAGACGTAGCCGTGGTCCTTGGTCATCCCGTTCTTGCCGGCGAGGTCCGAGTTCTCCTCGCAGGTCAGCCAGGTGTCCCAGGGGGTGGAGCCGCCCGCGCAGTTGGTCGACGTACCGGAGATGCCCACCCACTCGGCGACCTCGCCGCCGCGCCGGACCTCGACGACCGTGCAGCCACCGGCCGCGGCCGGGTCGTAGACGAGGCCCTCGGCGAGCGGGACGGGGTGCGTCCAGTTCGTGCGCGGGCCCTTCAGCTCGTGGTTGTTGACGAGGAGGGTGACTCCCCGGTGGCCTTCGAAGGCGGCCGTGCCGTCGTGGTTGGACGGGGTGCTCTCGCCCGAGTCGAGCACGGTGACACCGCTGTGCGTGATCACGCGGTACGCGAATCCGGCGGGGAGGGCCAGGATGCCGGCCGGGTCGGGGACGAGCGGGCCGTAGCCGGGACCGTGGCCGTGGCCGTGGTCGCCCTGGCCCTGCTCGTGGCCGGCGTCCAGTGTGCCGTCGTCCGCGGCGAGGGCCCCGGGGGCGGTGGCAAGTGCGCCGACCGTCCCGGTGAGCGCGACTCCCGCACCCGCGAGTGCGGTGCGGGTGGTGAAATCTCTGCGGCTGAGCGGCATCGGGTCTCCAGGGGTGGGGAGGTGGTGCGCCTGTCGTGCGGTCGTCGGCGCACACGCTCCCGCCCGCACGTGAACGCCGACTGAACTACCCGGAAAAACGAATCGACCCCTTGTCCGGTGTCCGCGTTGGCCGAGTCCCTTTCGGGAACGGCCGGTTACCACCGCCTCATACGCCCCGGGAACGCGCCTTGAACGCGGCCTTCCGGGCCTCCTTGGCGGCCTTCTTGTCGGGGTGCAGCCGCCCCATCGCCTCCAGCACGTGGGCCGTCGCCGGGTGCTCCACCCGCCAGGCCTGCTCGAAGAACCCGGCGTGATGGGCGGTCAGCGATTCGATCAGGAGGGGCAGCTCCGCCTCGGCGCCCTCCCCGCCCTCGGCTCCCCCGCCGCTCCCGCCGCCCGTGGCGAGCTGCGCCGCGATCGTGTCGACCGTCAGCCAGAACACCATCTCCTCGTCCGGCGCCGGTACGTCGGCCACCCCGCGCTCGGCCAGCCAGACCCGGGCCAGCCCGCCGAGTTCCGCGTCGTCCAGCACCGCGCGGACGGCCGGCTCGGCCTCCGCCCCGGCCGGCGCGAGGGCCTGCTGGCAGCGCAGCCGGCGCAGCGGACCGCCCGCGTCGGCGCCGCGCGCCGCGGCGAGCAGTTCCGCGGCGGCCTCGGGTACGGGGCGGCCGGCCAGCCACTGTTCGATCTCGGCCTGGGCGGCGGCCTCGGAGAAGTGGGAGACCACGTCGAGCAGTACGTCCGCGCCCTTGTCGGCCAGTTCACCGACGGCCGGGGCCTCGACACCCGCCTCCAGCATGCGCGCCCGGATCCCGTAGAGCCCGAGCGGGGTCAGCCGGACCAGCCCGTACCGGGAGACGTCCTCCTCATCGGGGGCGGTGGCGCCCGCGAGGAGCTCCTCGTCCTCGGCCTCCGCCATCAACTCCTCGTCCACGGGGCGGAACTCGACCAGCCCGATCGGCTCCAGCTGCCGGAACTGGTCGTCCAGGCGCATCATCGCGTCCGAGACCTGCTCCAGTACGGCGTCGGTGGGATCGCCCATGTCGTCCGGCACCACCATCGAGGCGGCGAGCACCGGCAGCGGCACCGGGCCGTCGGCCGTGCCGCCTTCGGCGACGGTGAGCAGGTAGAGATTGGCGAGGACCCCGTCGAGGAAGTCGGCCTCGCGGCGCGGGTTCCAGTCGAGCTGGTCGAAGTCGATCTCGCCGCCCGCGTCGAGGGCGTCGACGAGGTCGTCCAGGGCGGGCACCGCCGCGTCCGCGAGCACGGTGTCCAGGGCGGCCAGCCACAGGTCGAGCACGTCGCCGGGGGTTCCGCCGGTCACCAGCGCCAGGTCCTCGCCGGGCTCGGCGGTGCCGAACTCCCCCTCTTCCCCGTCCGCTTCCGCGGCCCCGGAGCCGTCCTCGTCCGGTTCGGTGACGTCGACGAGGCCGGTGTCGACGGCCACCCGCCAGGCCTGGCTCGCGTGGGCGGCGGAGTCCTCGTCGGCGGGGTCGAGGCCCAGCAGGGCCACGGCCTCGGGCAGTTGCCCGGGAACGAGCTCGCCACCGGTGTCCACGCGGGTGTCCGGGCCGGCCCAGCGGGCGAGGCGCACGGCGCGGGCGAACAGCGGGGCGGCCAGGGCGTCGCGGGCCAGTTCCGCGTCGGGGAGCAGCCGTACCGGCGGCAGCGTGGGGTGCGCGTGTGCGGACATGGGGCGGTTCTCCTCGCGGGCACGGGGGTGTTCGCGTACGGGGTGTTCGCGTACGGGGTCTTCCGGTACCGGGTCTTCGGGTACCGGGTCTTCGGGTACGGGATGCGGGTCTACGGCGCCCCAGAGTAGACGCATTTCGGGCGGCCCCGGCGGCACCTCCCCTTTGGTTCATCCCACAGTCAACCTCTGTCTTCCCTGTAGGGCTTGACAACTTTGCCGGCCACGAAGGAAATTGACGCGCGTAGATATCTGCTTCCTCCTCCACACACCGGAGTTCCCGCCCATGCGCTCCTCGCATCCCCGTTCCGCCGCCGTCGCGGCCCTCGTCGCCACCGCGCTGGCCACCGGCCTGCTCGCGGGCACCGCCGACGCGGCCGAAGGCGCCGCGTCCGCCGATCCGATACGCATCCACGACATCCAGGGCACCACCCGGATATCCCCGCTGGTCGGCAAGCAGGTCGCCGGTGTCGCGGGCGTCGTCACGGGCGTTCGCACGTACGGTTCGCGCGGCTTCTGGATCCAGGACCCGGACACCGACGACGACGACGCCACCAGCGAGGGCGTGTTCGTCTTCACCAGCTCGGTCCCGACCGTCGCCGTCGGCGATGCCGTCACCGTCTCCGGTCTCGTCGGCGAGTACGTCCCCGGCGGCGTCTCCTCCGGCAACCAGTCGGTCACCCAGATCTCCAAGCCCGTCGTGACCGTGGTCTCCTCCGGCAACGCCGTCCCCGAGGCCACCGCCGTCAACGAGTACTCGGTCCCCTGCGCGTACGCCCCGGAGGGCGACCCGGCCGCCGCCGGCAGCGTCAACGGCCTGACCCTGGAGCCCTCGCGCTACGCCCTGGACTACTACGAGTCCCTGGAGGGCATGAACATCGCGATCGGCACCTCGCGCGTGGTCGGCGCCACCGACCCGTACGCGGAGCTGTGGGTGACGGTGAAGGGCTGGGAGAACAACACCAAGCGCGGTGGCACGCTCTACGGCTCGTACGAGTCCCAGAACACCGGCCGCCTCCAGATCCAGCAGCTCGCGCCCCGCGCGCAGCAGCCGTTCCCGGTGGCCAACGTCGGCGACAAGCTGACCGGCCGCACCGAAGGCCCGCTGGACTTCAACCAGTTCGGTGGCTACACCCTGGCGGCCCGCACCCTCGGCACGGTCACGGCGGGCACCCTCGCGCCGGAGAAGACCAAGCCGCAGGCCGAGAAGGAACTCGCGGTGGCCACGTACAACGTCGAGAACCTCGACCCGTCCGACCCGCAGGAGAAGTTCGACAACCTGGCGAAGGCCGTCGTCGAGAACCTCGCCTCCCCCGACATCCTCGCCCTGGAGGAGATCCAGGACGACAACGGCGCCAAGAACGACGGCACGGTCTCGGCCGCGGCCACCCTGACGAAGTTCACCGCGGCCATCGCGGCCGCGGGCGGCCCGGCCTACCAGTGGGCGACCATCGACCCGGAGGACAAGAAGGACGGCGGCGAGCCCGGCGGCAACATCCGCCAGGTGTTCCTCTACAACCCGGCGCGGGTCTCCTTCACCGAGCGCGCCCCGGGCGACGCCGTGACGGCGACCGGTGTGGTCCAGGAGAACGGCAAGGCCGCCCTGACCCACTCCCCGGGCCGGATCGACCCGGCGAACCCGGCGTGGGTGGACAGCCGCAAGCCGCTGGCCGGCGAGTTCGTCTTCCGCGGCAGGACCGTCTTCGTGATCGCCAACCACTTCGGCTCGAAGGGCGGCGACCAGGGCCTGACCTCCTCGATCCAACCGCCGGTGCGCTCCTCCGAGGCCAAGCGGCTGCTGCAGGCGCAGGCCGTGAACGGCTTCGTGAAGGACATCCTGGCGGTCGAGAAGAAGGCCGCGGTCCTCGTGGTCGGCGACATCAACGACTTCGAGTTCTCGGACACGACGAAGGCGCTGGAGGACGGCGGGGCGCTGTACGCGGCGATCAAGTCGCTGCCGAAGCCGGAGCGTTACTCGTACGTCTACCAGGGCAACTCGCAGGTCCTCGACCAGATCCTGACGAGCCCGGGCATCAAGCAGTTCAGCTACGACAGCGTCCACATCAACGCGGAGTTCGCGGACCAGAACAGCGACCACGACCCGCAGGTCGTGCGCTTCCGCCCGTAGCGACGGCGCCGAAGGGGCCGGGCCGCACCGCCGCCCGGCCCCTTTGGCATGATCCCGGCATGATCTTCCGCACCGCAAGGCGTCAGGACCTGCCCGCCGTACTCGCCCTGCTGGCTCAGGACGACGACCCGGCCGGGGCCGGTACTCCCGCCTCCGAACCGGTATCCGAGCCGGTCTCCGATCCGGTATCCGAGGCCCACGAGCTGGCCTTCGCCGCGATCGAGGCGGACCCGCGCAACGAGGTGCTGGTCCTGGAGGAGGACGGGGTCCTCCTCGGCTGCCTGCAGCTGACGTACGTCCCGGGTCTCGGCCAGGGCGGGCGGGAGCGGGCCCTCGTGGAGGCCGTACGGATCCGCACGGACCGGCGGGGCGGCGGGCTCGGGGCCCGCCTGATGGAGCTGGCCGCGGACCGGGCCCGCGAGCGCGGCTGCGGCCTGATGCAGCTCACCAGCAACAAGCGGCGCACCGCCGCGCACCGCTTCTACGAGCGGCTGGGCTACGCCCGGAGCCACGAGGGCTTCAAGCTGCCGCTGGCCTGACCGGGCCGTCGGGACCGGCGGAGCCAAGGAAGGGACCTTTGGCCCTGGCGTGACGCTCAGCACATCCCTACCCATTCGGGCGGTTCTGGTGTTGAGTGTCCCCACGCCCGATCTTGTACCGCACTCCAGCACTCCTTTGGAGGACCGCGTGTTCCCCTCCATCTCCCTCGCTCAGGAAATCGGCATCGCCGTCCTGCTCGTGGCCGCCGCCGTCTGGCTGATCGGCCTCGGCCACATGCTGTGGGACAGCCGTTTCCACCACCCGGAGCCAGGCACCTTCGAAGGTCTCGCGGTCATCCCGGCCCAGCGCGGCATCTCCGTCCACCCGATGGAGTCGGTGGAACTGACCGAGGCGGAGCAGCAGGCCTTCGCCGGCCTGGTCCGCACGATCCCCCTGCGCTGACGCCGCCGCGCGGAGCCACGTAGGCGAGCCTCCTCCCCCGCTCGGGGCGGGAGGGCGCTCACCACGCACGGTGCCCTCCCACCCCGACGGGGTGGGAGGGCACCGGTACGACGGGACCGGGATCGGTCAGTTGTGGCTGTGGAGGACCTCGTTCAGGCCGCCCCAGGCCGCCTTGTACGGGCGGGCCTCGACGGCGCCGGAGACCGAGTTGCGGCGGAAGAGGATGTTGTTGGCGCCCGAGAGCTCCAGCGCCTTGACGATCTGGCCGTCCGGCAGGGTGACGCGGGTGCCCGCGGTCACGTACAGGCCCGCCTCGACGACGCACTCGTCGCCCAGCGCGATGCCGACGCCCGCCTCGGCGCCGATCAGGGTGCGCTCGCCGATCGAGATGATCTGCTTGCCGCCGCCCGACAGGGTGCCCATGGTGGACGCGCCGCCGCCGATGTCGGAGCCGTCGCCGACCACGACGCCCGCGGAGATCCGGCCCTCGACCATGGAGGTGCCCAGGGTGCCGGCGTTGAAGTTGACGAAGCCCTCGTGCATGACGGTGGTGCCCTCGGCGAGGTGCGCACCGAGGCGGACCCGGTCCGCGTCGGCGATGCGCACGCCCTTGGGGGCGACGTAGTCCGTCATCCGCGGGAACTTGTCGATCGAGGTGACCTGGAGGTGCAGGCCCTCGGCGCGGGCGTTCAGGCGGACCGTCTCGACCTGGTCGATCGCGACCGGGCCCAGCGAGGTCCAGGCGACGTTGGCCAGCAGGCCGAAGACGCCGTCCAGGTTCTGGCCGTGCGGCTTGACCAGGCGGTGGCTGAGCAGGTGCAGGCGCAGGTACGCGTCGTGCGCGTCCAGCGGCTTGTCCTCCAGGGAGGCGATCACGGTGCGGACGGCTACGACCTCGACGCCGCGGACCGCGTCCTGGCGGATCGCCTTGGGCGCGGTGGCCCCCAGCAGCTCCACGGCCTGCTCGGCGGTGAGGCGCTCGGTGCCGGCCGGGCCGGGCTCGGCGACCAGCTGGGGGGCGGGGAACCAGGTGTCGAGGACGGTGCCGTCGGCGGTGATGGTGGCAAGTCCGGCGGCGACGGCGCCGGTGGTACGCGTAGCAGTCATGCCCGAAACCTAACCGGCGACGGCCCGCGGTCGCGAACCGGTCTCATGTGCCGGGCGCTCGCGTCGCCGCGTCCCGCGCGAGCCCATGACCAGGACGGTCCCGCCCGCGGCTGCGCCGAGTACCGCGCACAGCGGCCACAGCAGGCCCGGCGCGGCGTCGTACAGGGCTCCGCCGAGGGGCGCGGCGAGGACGACACCGCTGACGGATACGCCCGCGTAGAGGCTCTGGAACCGGCCGATGGCGTGCTCGGGCGACTCGTCCGCGACGTAGGCCGTGGCGGTGGTCTTGTAGAGGATCTCGCCGAGGGTGAGCAGCAGCATCATCGCGACGGCGGTCAGGATGCCCACTCCGAGCGCCAGCATCGCGTAGCCGCCGCCCACCAGCACGAGTCCGGTGCCGATGATGTGCAGCGGGGAGCGCCGGCGCAGGGCGAGGGTGGCGGGGATCTCCAGGAGCATGATCACACCGCCGTTGACCGCGAGGAGCAGTCCGTAGGCACGGGTGTCCAGTCCGTGGTCGGCGAGGACGACGGGGAAGGTCGTGTAGTGCTGCCGGTAGACGATGTCGATGACGACGATCGCGCCGAGCAGGACGAGTACGGCGGGCCGCGCGCGCAGTTCCCGCCACAGGCCCCCGCGGCCCAGACCCCCGTCCGGGGCCGCGGGAGGCGCTGCGACGGCCCTGGCCGGTACGACCCGGGCGATCCAGAGGGCGAAGAGCATGGTGCCCAGCCCGTCCGCGACGAAGAGCCAGTCGTACGAGAGCCACGTCGCGATGAGGGCCCCGATCGGTGAGCCCACCGCGAAGCCGGCGTTGGACATGAAGCGGGTGAGCGCGAAGGCCTGGCGCCGGGAGCCTTCCGGCACGGTGACGGCGACCAGCGCGGAGTTGGCGGCGCGGACCACCCCGGAGGCGTACTGCGCGAGCGGCAGGACGAGGAGCAGCAGGCCGGTGGAGACCACCGGCAGGGCGACCAGGGCGACCCCGCCGAGCGCGGAGGCGGTGAGCAGCACCCGGCGGTGGCCGAAGCGGTCGCCGTACCAGCCGCCGGTGAAGTTCCCGGCGACCAGTCCGACGCCGCCGATGCCGACGATCAGGCCCGCCTGGGCGGCGCCCAGGCCGCGCGGGCCGGTCAGGTAGAGGAAGACGAAGACGAAGGTGAAGCTGACGACGGCGTTGACGAGGATCCCCGCAGCCAGCAGCCACACGACCCTCGGTACGTCCTTGAATCCCTGCAGCACACTCTTGTCCCCCGCGTTCCCGATGCTTCCACCAGTGAGTTCCCTTTGGGAACTAACCATGTCAGCATGGCAGCCTCGGGTCAACGGACAAAGGAGTGCCCATGGCCCAGCGCACGCACCTCGACGACGCGGACTGCTCCATCGCCCAGGCCCTCGACGTCGTGGGCGACTGGTGGACGCTGCTGATCGTGCGCGACGCGGCCCGCGGCGTGCACCGCTTCGACGAGTTCCAGCGCGAACTGGGCATGTCCCGCAAGGTCCTGACGGAACGGCTGAAGCTGCTGGTCGAGGCGGGAGTGCTGGCCCGCGAGCCCTACCAGGAGCGCCCGGTGCGCCACGCGTACCGGCTGACCCCGCGCGGCCGCGGGCTGCTGCCGGTCCTGGTCGCCCTCCAGGACTGGGGGGACACCTGGATCCTGGGAGAGGGAGAGATGACGGCGACTACGGACGAAGCCTCGCGCGAGGCGGTACGGGTCCACGCGCTGCGCGGCACCCGGCTGCCGGAGCTGGCGCTGCCGGACCGTTTCGGCGAGCTCCGCGACCCGGTGGCGGACACCCCGTTCACCGTCCTGTACTGCTTCCCGGGCGCGTTCGCCCGGCCCGAGTCCTACCCGCCGGGGTGGGCCGGGATCCCCGGGGCGCGGGGGTGCACCCTCGAATCGTGCACCTACCGGGACCGGCTCGGGGAGTTCGCGGAGGCGGGCGCGACGGTGCACGGGGTGTCGACCCAGCGGCCGGACGAGCAGCGGGAGTTCGCGGAGGCCGAAGGGCTCCGCTTCCCGCTCCTCTCCGACGCGGAACTGGGGCTCGTGACGGCGCTGCGGCTGCCGACCTTCCGGGCGGGGGGCACGAGCCGGCTGAAGCGCCTGACGCTGGTCGTGGACCGCGACCGGACCGTCCGCGAGGTGTTCTACCCGGTCCGGGACATCGAGGCGAGCGTGGCCGCCGCCCTCGCGGCGATCCGCGGGGCATAGCCCCCTGCCGCCGTCAGGCCCGCAGCACCCGCCGCAGGATCTCGCGGGCGTACGCCTCGTCGTACTCCGCCCCCGTCAGCAGCACCTGCAGGCTGATCCCGTCCATCACCGCCACCAGCGCCCGCGCCGTCGCCGGGTCCACCCGGCCGGACAGGGCCGCGGAGACGGCCTCGCACCATTCGGCCGCCACGGGGCGCAGCACCGGGCGGCGCAGGGCGGCCAGGTAGAGCTCGTACTCCAGCTCCGCCCGCGCCCGGTCCGCGCCCAGGAACCCGCCCAGCAGGACGGCCAGGGCGCCCGCCAGGTCCGCGCCCGGATCGGCCAGCGCCGTGGAGTCCGCCACCGCCCGGGCGAAGCCCTCGTTGGCCTGCCTCAGCGCCGCGACCAGCAGGTCGTCCAGGCTCTTGAAGTGGTACGTCGTGGAGCCGAGCGGTACGTCGGCCTCCGCGGCCACGCTGCGGTGACTGAGCCCCGCGATGCCCCGGGCGCCCACCACCCGGATCGCCGCGTCGATGATCCGGCCCCGCCGGTCCGGGTCGTAGCGGCGCACCGAGCCGGCCATCAGCGGGCGGCTCCCGTCACGGCGGCGGCGGGCGGCTGACAAGGCATGCGTACGACAGTACACAGGGAGCAGGCAGGGAATACGCAGGGAGTGCGCAGGGCCGGCGCCACCACCGGCGTCAGTGCGCCGTCCCCCCGAGGTTCAGCAGCACGACCCCGGCGATCACCAGCGCGATCCCGCCGATCTTCGCGGCCGTCGCCGCCTCCCCCATGAAGATCATGCCGATCGCGGCGATCGCCGCCGTGCCCACGCCCGCCCAGATCGCGTACGCCGTCCCGACCGACATCGACTTCAGCGTCTGCGCGAGCAGCGTGAAGGCGATGACGTAGCCCACCAGCGTGATCAGCGAGGGCCACAGCTTCGTGAAGCCCTCGCTGAACTTCATGGCGGTGGTTCCGGCGACCTCGGCGGCGATGGCGGCGGCGAGCAGTATGTAGGGCATGCGTACGACTGTACACATCGTTATGGACGCCCGTACATATCAGCGTGTCCCCGGGACTTCCCCGGTCCCGGCCGCTACGGTGTCCGCGCCGCGGCACCGAGGCGCGCGCACCGGGGGACGGGAGATCCGCATGGCCCAGTACGGGACGTGGCGCGGGGCACGGCGCAAGGCACGGCAAGGGGCGCAGCACGAGAGCCGGCAGCCGGCAGGGCCGTGGACCCCCTGGGGCGGCGGCTGGCTGCCCCCGCTGCCTCCCCGGCCCGGGGTGATGTTCCTGCGGCCGCTCACCCCCGGCGAGATACTCGGCGGCGCCTTCGCCGCCCTCGCCCGCTACGGGGTCCGCCTCGCCACCGCCATGCTCCTCGGCCAGCTCGGCGCCCTGCTGCTGGTCGCCGCGGCCGCCGCGGCGGCCCTCGCGCTGGACGCCCGGCCCGTCGCCGCCCTCGTACCCGCGGCGGCCCTGGCCACCCTGCTGACCTGCGCCCTGGCCTCCGCCCTGACGGGAGCCGTGCTCCGCCCGGCGGTACTCGGCCGCCCCGCCACGGCCCGTGCGCTGCTGCGCGCCGCCCGCCCCCGCTTCGCGGCGGTCCTCGGCACCCAGCTCCTGGTCCTCGGCGCCGTGGCCGGACCGGGCGCCGCCGTCCTGGCCGCCGGGCTGCCCCCGCTCCTGGCGGCGGCCACCCTGCCGGCCGCACTCGCGCTCGGGGTCCTGTTCACGCTCGCGCCCACGGTCGCCGTCCACGAGGCCCTGGGCCCGCTCGCCGCCCTGCGCCGCTCGGCCCGCCTGGTGCGCGGGGCCTGGTGGCGCACGCTCGGCCTCACCGCCCTCGCCGCCTCGCTCGCCGCCCTGGCGGCGTACGCCGTCCAGCTGCCCTTCGCCTTCGCCGGGGCGCTCAGCCTGATCCCGGCGGTGGACGGCGGCGTGGTGCACGCGATCCTCACCGCACTCGGCGGGATGGTCGCGCAGACGCTGCTGCTCTGCTTCCCGCAGCTCACCGCCGGCCTGCTCTACGCAGACCGGCGGATCCGCCGCGAGGACCTGGCGGCGGAGCTCACCGGGCAGTCGGCGCAATCAGGGGAGTTCAGTTCAGCGTGAACCAGGCCGCGCGGGACTTCTTCCACTCCGGGTGGGTGAGGTCCTTGGCCTCGGTGCCGTCCCCGTACAGGTCGGCGGAGCCGCTGTCGGTGATCAGCTGCACCCGCGCGCCCGCGACCGACAGGTCGGGAACCGCCACGATGGCCTCCCAGCCGCCGGGGTCGGTGGTCGGCAGGTCGGCGCGCTTGACCGGGGCGTGGCCCGCGATCCCGTCCCACTGGTACAGGGCGTAGGGGTCGGAGTTGTCGTCCGCGGCCCAGGAGCCGGCCAGGATCAGGTACTGGTCGGCGGCGTTCTTGCGGATGTCGCGGATCGCGAGCCCGCCGAGGTCGAGCTCGATGCCCACGCCGAAGGTGGCCTTGGTCCCGCTGGAGATCACCTTGTCGAAGTTGGTCACCGGCACGACCAGCGCCTTGCCGCCGATGACCGCCGGCGCCAGCGGGGCACGGAAGCCCAGGTAGGCGGTGGTGGTGGAACCCGGGGCGAACTCCAGGCCCTCCACGTTGAACCCGTCGATCTGCTTCGGCGCCTCACCGGCGGCCGTACCGGCGGCGAAACCGTAGCGGTTCCCGTTCGCCGTGTCCCAGGCCACCAGGTCGTCGCGGAGCTTCTTGTACGAACGCCCGTACGCGAGCTGCGCGGTGGATCCGGAGCCGCTCAGCGTGGTGGTGAACACCGTGTTGCGGGGCGCCTTGTACTCGCCGTCCTTGTTGTTGCCCAGCGAGCCCGTCCAGTAGATCGTGTTGCCGATCAGGGTCGCGCCCTCGATGTCCACCTCCTTGGTGACACCGAGCTGCGAGCTGAAGTCCCAGGTCCGGACCGGGGCCGCCGAGTTCGCGCGGTCGTACAGGCGCAGCACGTTGCTCTCGTCGTCGGCCACCACCGTGTAGCCGCCGCCCACGTCCACGGCGGCCGAGGAGTCGGAGGCGCCGGTGAAGTAGCGCGCGTCGGCCGGGTTCTGCACCGCGGCGGAAGCGGCGAAGTAGAGCGTCTTGGTGGCGGTCTTGCCGCCCAGCCCGGTCACCTTCACGGTGAGGTTGGTGTAGCCGCGGCCGCGGGCGGCGACCGCCAGCTTGCGGACCGCGCCCGTCCCGGTGACGCTCACGTCGCCGGTCCCGGCGACCGTGGCCCTGCTGGACGCCGAGGCGCTGACGGTGAGCGCGGAGACGTCCGCGCCGCTCTGCGCCACGGTCACGTTCACCGTCGGGTCTCCCGTCGCGCCGACGGCCCCGGACAGGTAGGAGGCGGACAGCGCGATGGTGGGCGTGCCGTACGTCTCCGCCTGCGCGGGCATCGTCGTGGCGGCGATCAGCAGCGCGGCGATGCCGGCGGCCCCGAGGTACGTCGTCTTCATCGTCTTCCCATGCTGCGTGTTCATCGGTGACCTCCGCGAATCGGGCCGAGCGCGAACCATCCGGACCGGGACTTCTTCCACTCCGGGTGGTCGAGGTCCTTGGCTTCGGTGCCGTCCCCGTACAGGTCGGCGGAGCCGCTGTCGGTGATCAGCTGGACGCGGGCGCCGGGGAACCGCAGGTCGGGTACGGAGACCACGGCTTCCCAGCCGCCGGGGTCGGTGGTCGGCAGGTCGGCCCGCTTGACCGGGGCGTGGCCCGGGACGCCGTCCCACTGGTAGAGGGCGTACGGGTCGGAGTTGTCGTCCGCCGCCCAGGAGCCGGCCAGGACCAGGTACTGGTCGGCGGCGTTCTTGCGGATGTCGCGGATCGCGAGCCCGCCGAGGTCCATCTCGATCGGCTCGCCGAAGACCGGCTTGGCCGCGCCGGCCACGACCTGGTCGATGTTGGTGACGGGCACGACCAGTGCCTTGCCGCCGGGCGCGGCGGGCGCCAGCGGGGCACGGAAGCCCAGGTAGGCGGTCGTGGTCGACCCCGGGGCGAACTCCAGGCCCTCCACGTTGAACCCGTCGATGCTCTTCGGGATCCGGCCGGCCGCCGTGCCCGCCGCGAAGCCGTAGCGGTTCCCGTTCGCCGTGTCCCAGGCGATCAGGTCCTCGCGCAGGCCCTTGTACGCGGAGCCGAAGACGATCTCGGTGTCGACGCCCGTCCCGGTGAGCCGGGTGGTGAAGACGGTGTTGCGCTCGGCCTTGTACTTGCCGTCCTTGCTGTTGCCGAGCGAGCCCGCCCAGTACACGGTGTCGCCGACCCGGGCGGCGGCCTCGATGTCGGCTTCCTTCTTGACGCCGAGCGCGGGGCCGAGGTCCCAGGTCTTCACGGGGGCGCCCGAGCGGGACCGGTCGTACAGGCGCAGCACGTTGGTCTCGTCGTCGGCCACCAGCGCGTAGCCGTCGCCGACGTCCACGGCGGCCGAGGAGTCGGCGGAGCCCGTGAGGTAGCGGGTGGAGAGGCCGCCGGTGCCGACCCGTGCCGAAGCGGCGTAGGAGAGGGTGGCCGTGGCCGTCCTGCCGCCGCGGCCGGTCACCCGGAGCGTCAGGTCGGTGTAGCCCTGGGCCTGCGGGCGGACGGTCAGCTCGCGGTCGCCGTGGCCGGTCCGGCCGATGTGCACGTCGCCGGGCCCGGCGACCGCCGGGTTGCTGGAGGAGAGGACCTCGACCTTGAGGAAGGCGGCGGGCATGCCCTCCTGCGCGATGTCCACGGTGACGCCCGGGTCGCCGATCGCGCCGACGGCCCCGGACAGGTGTCCGGCGGAGAGCGCGATGGTCGGTTCGGCGGCGGTTTCCTGGGCGGCGTGGGCGGGCGCGGTCAGTCCGGCGGCGAGCAGGGCGGCGGCCCCGGCGGCTCCCACGGCACCGAGGCGGCGTGCCGGCGAAAGGCGAACGGTCAACGGAGAGTCCTCTCGTGTGCGCCGTCACGTCGTGGCGGCCGTCGAGAAGATTCGGCCACCGTGGCCAACTCCCGGTGCACGCGGCCCGTCCGCCGGGAAAACACACGACCCCCGGCACGGGTGTGCCGGGGGTCGTCCGTTCACTCGGCCGTCGGACGGCCGTCGTGCGGGGTCTTGCTCGGGGCAGGCGTCGATCAGACGTTGAAGCCGAGCGCGCGAAGCTGCTCGCGGCCGTCGTCCGTGATCTTGTCCGGGCCCCACGGCGGCATCCAGACCCAGTTGATGCGCAGTTCGCTGACGATGCCGTCCGTAGCCGACTTCGCCTGGTCCTCGATGACGTCCGTCAGCGGGCAGGCCGCCGAGGTGAGGGTCATGTCGAGGGTGGCGATGTTCGCGTCGTCGACGTGGATGCCGTAGATCAGGCCCAGGTTGACGACGTCGATGCCCAGCTCGGGGTCGACCACGTCGTAGAGGGCCTCGCGGACCTCTTCCTCGGTGGCCGGCTTGATGGACGCCTCGGGCGTCGCGTTCTCGGTCATGCCGTCTTCCTCTCGGCGTCGCCCAGTGCCTGGGCGGTCGCGTCCTTCCACGCCATCCAGCTCAGCAGGGCGCACTTCACCCGGGCCGGGTACTTGGAGACGCCGGCGAACGCGACCGCGTCCTCCAGCACCTCCTCCATGGCCTCGTCGGGCTCCAGCTTGCCCTTGGACTGCATCAGCTCCAGGAAGACTTCCTGGATCTTCCGCGCCTCGCCCAGCTCCTTGCCGACGAGCAGCTCGTTCAGTATCGACGCGCTGGCCTGGCTGATGGAGCAGCCCTGGCCCTCGTACGAGATGTCCGTGAGGGTCTCGCCGTCGTACTTCACGCGCAGGGTGATCTCGTCACCGCACGTCGGATTGACGTGGTGCACCTCGGCGTCGCCGTCGCGCAGGCCACGCCCGCGCGGGTGCTTGTAGTGGTCCAGGATCAGTTCCTGGTACATGGATTCCAGCTTCACTGCGCCCTCGTCGCCTTCGTCGCTTCGTCTTATCCGAAGAAGTTCCGTACGTGCTCCAGCCCGTCGATCAGTGCGTCGACCTCGGCCGGAGTGGAGTACAGGTAGAAAGACGCTCGCGTCGTCGCCGGAATTCCGTACCGGAGGCAGACCGGGCGGGCGCAGTGGTGTCCCACGCGGACCGCGATGCCCTGCTCGTCCAGTACCTGGCCGACGTCGTGCGGGTGGATGTCACCGAGCACGAAGGAGATCGCGGCGCCGCGGTCCTCGGCCGTGGTGGGGCCGATGATGCGCAGGTCCGGGACCTCCGCGAGGCGCTTGATCGCGTACTCGGTGATCGCGTGCTCGTGCGCGGCGATCTTGTCCATGCCGATCGCGGTCAGGTAGTCCACGGCCGCGCCGAGGCCGACGGCCTGGGCGATCGGGGGCGTACCGGCCTCGAACTTGTGGGGCGCCGGGGCGTACGTCGAGGAGTGCATCGAGACGGTTTCGATCATCTCGCCACCGCCCAGGAAGGGCGGCAGGTCCTCGAGCAGCTCCTGGCGGCCCCAGAGGACGCCGATGCCGGTCGGGCCGCACATCTTGTGGCCGGTGAAGGCCACGAAGTCTGCGCCGAGCGCCTGCACGTCGAGCGGCATGTGCGGAGCGGCCTGCGAGGCGTCGATCAGCACCAGTGCGCCGACCTCCTGCGCGCGCCGGACGATCGCCTCGGTCGGGTTGACCGTGCCCATGATGTTGGAGACCAGCGTGAAGGAGACGATCTTCGTCTTCTCCGTGATGACCTCTTCGATGTTGGACAGGTCGAGCCGGCCGTCGTCGGTGAGGCCGAACCACTTCAGCTTCGCGCCGGTGCGCTGCGAGAGCAGCTGCCACGGGACGATGTTGGAGTGGTGCTCCATCTCCGTGATGGCGATCTCGGTCTCGCGGTCGACCCGGTAGGGCTCGTCCGCCCAGCCGAGCATGTTCGCGACCAGGTTGAGCGACTCCGAGGCGTTCTTGGTGAAGATCACCTCGTTGCGGCTCGGCGCGTTGATGAAGGCGGCGACCTTGTCGCGGGCGCCCTCGTACAGCGCCGTGGCCTCCTCGGCGAGCACGTGCACGCCGCGGTGGACGTTGGCGTTGTGCTGCTCGTAGTACTCGTTCAGCGCGTCGAGCACCTGGCGCGGCTTCTGCGAGGTCGCAGCGTTGTCCAGGTAAACGATCTTCTTCCCGTCGTGGACCACACGATCCAGAAGGGGGAAGTCCTTGCGGATCGCCTCGATGTCGACGAGGAGGCCAGGCAGCTGTGTCACGCGGTCGCGCCACCCTTCGTGCTGTAGGACTCGTAGCCTTCCGCCTCCAGCTTGTCGGCGAGCTCGGCGCCGCCGGACTCGACGATGCGGCCCTCGGAGAAGACGTGGACGAAGTCGGGCTTGATGTACCGGAGGATCCGCGTGTAGTGCGTGATCAGCAGGGTGCCGGTGTCGCCGGTCGAGTGGACGCGGTTGACGCCCTCGGAGACCTGGCGCAGGGCGTCTACGTCGAGGCCGGAGTCGGTCTCGTCGAGGATCGCGATCTTCGGCTTCAGGAGCTCCAGCTGCAGGATCTCGTGGCGCTTCTTCTCACCGCCGGAGAAGCCCTCGTTGACGTTGCGCTCGGCGAAGGCCGTGTCCATCTGGAGCTGCTCCATCGCGGACTTGACCTCCTTCACCCAGGTACGCAGCTTCGGCGCCTCGCCGCGGATGGCGGTGGCCGAGGTGCGCAGGAAGTTGGAGACCGAGACGCCGGGGATCTCGACCGGGTACTGCATCGCGAGGAACATGCCGGCGCGGGCGCGCTCGTCGACGGACATCTCCAGGACGTCTTCGCCGTCGAGGGTCACGGTGCCCTTGGTGATGGTGTACTTCGGGTGACCGGCCAGCGCGTACGCGAGGGTGGACTTGCCGGAGCCGTTCGGACCCATGATGGCGTGCGTCTCACCCTGCTTGATGGTGAGCTCGACGCCCTTGAGGATCTCGCGGGCGCCGTTCTCGGCCTCGACGGAGACGTGCAGGTCGTGGATTTCAAGCGTTGCCATGGATACCTCAGGACTCCTGGGTGAGGGAGACGAGCACGTCGTCCCCTTCGATCTTTACGGGGTATACGGGGACGGGGCGCGTCGCGGGCAGACCGGACGGCTTGCCGGTGCGCAGGTCGAAGGACGACCCGTGCAGCCAGCACTCGATCATGCAGTCTTCGACCTCGCCCTCCGAGAGCGAGACGTTCGCGTGCGAGCAGATGTCGTTGATCGCGAACACCTCCCCCTCGGCGGAGACGATGGACACCGGCGTGCCGTCGAGTTCCACCCGCTTGGGGGTGTTCTCCTCGAGCTCGCTCAGCGCACAGGCCTTGACGTAGGTCATCAGACGGACGCCTGCAGCTCGGTTTCGATCTTCGCGAGCAGTCGCTCCTCGATGTCCGCGACACCGATCTGCTGGACGAGCTCGGCGAAGAAGCCGCGCACGACCAGCCGGCGGGCCGTGTCGGCCGGGATGCCGCGGGACTGGAGGTAGAAGAGCTGCTCGTCGTCGAAGCGGCCGGTCGCGGAGGCGTGGCCGGCGCCGACGATCTCGCCGGTCTCGATCTCCAGGTTCGGCACCGAGTCGACCCGCGCGCCGTCCGTGAGGACGAGGTTGCGGTTCATCTCGTAGGTGTCGGTGCCCTCGGCGGTCTTCTCGATGAGCACGTCACCGATCCAGACGGCGTGGGCGTCCTGGCCCTGGAGCGCGCCCTTGTAGACCACGTGCGACTTGCAGTGCGGGGCCTTGTGGTCGACCAGGAGGCGGTGCTCCTGGTGCTGACCGGCGTCCGTGAAGTACAGGCCGAGGAGCTCGGCCTCGCCGCCGGGGCCCGCGTAGTTCACACGGGGGTGCAGGCGTACGACGTCTCCGCCGAAGGTGACCACGATCGACTTGAAGGTCGCGTCGCGGCCGATCAGGGCGTTGTGCTGGGAGCAGTGGACGGCGGTGTCGTCCCAGTCCTGCACGGAGACCACGGTGAGCTTGGCGCCGTCGCCGACGAGGAAGTCCACGTTGGCGGCGCGCACGCCGTCACCGGTGTGGTCGATGACCACGACGGCCTCGGCGAAGGCCTGCACGTCGAAGACGGTGTGACCGAAGGTCGTACCGCCCTCGCCGTGCAGCGTGACGCGCACGGGCTCGGTGAGCACCGCTTCCTTGGGCACGGTCACGACCGTGGCCTTGGCGAAGGACGAGAACGCCTGGGCGGCGATCCGGTCCACCGGGGTGCCGGCCTTACCGATGCGCGCGTCGCCGCGCTCCACGGACTCGATCGTCACGCCCTCGGGCGCGTCGATCTGGGCCTTCATGGTGCCGTTGGCGACCGCGGTGCCGTCGTGCAGACCCTTGAGGCGGGCGAGCGGCGTGAAGCGCCACTCTTCCTCGCGGCCGGTGGGCACGGGGAAGTCCGCCACGTCGAAGGACGGGGGGGCACTCATCCGGGTGGCGACGGTGGACTCGGCGGCCACCGCGATCGCGCCGGCGGTGGTGGAACCCGCCGGAATGTTCTGAGCCTCAGCCATGGCTGTCGTGTTGCTCTCTTCCTTAAAGAATCTGCTGCGGGACGTCGGGCGGGCCGGGACTAACCGACCGAGCCTTCCATCTGCAGCTCGATCAGCCGGTTCAGCTCCAGCGCGTACTCCATCGGCAGCTCACGGGCGATCGGCTCGACGAAGCCGCGCACGATCATCGCCATGGCCTCGAACTCCGTCAGACCGCGGCTCATCAGGTAGAAGAGCTGGTCGTCGGAGACCTTGGAGACGGTCGCCTCGTGGCCCATGGACACGTCGTCCTCGCGGACGTCCACGTAGGGGTAGGTGTCCGAGCGGGAGATGGTGTCGACCAGGAGCGCGTCGCACAGCACGTTGGACTTGGAGCCGTGGGCGCCTTCGCCGATCTCGACCAGACCGCGGTACGAGGTGCGGCCGCCACCACGGGCCACCGACTTCGAGACGATGTTGGAGGAGGTGTTCGGCGCCATGTGGACCATCTTGGAGCCGGCGTCCTGGTGCTGGCCCTCGCCCGCGAAGGCGATGGAGAGGGTCTCACCCTTGGCGTGCTCGCCCATCAGGTAGACGGCCGGGTACTTCATGGTGACCTTGGAACCGATGTTGCCGTCGATCCACTCCATGGTCGCGCCCTCGTACGCCACGGCGCGCTTGGTGACCAGGTTGTAGACGTTGTTCGACCAGTTCTGGATGGTCGTGTAGCGGCAGCGGCCGCCCTTCTTCACGATGATCTCGACCACGGCGCTGTGCAGCGAGTCCGAGGAGTAGATCGGGGCGGTGCAGCCCTCGACGTAGTGGACGTAGGCGTCCTCGTCGACGATGATCAGCGTCCGCTCGAACTGGCCCATGTTCTCCGTGTTGATACGGAAGTAGGCCTGGAGCGGGATGTCGACCTTGACGCCCTTGGGGACGTAGATGAACGAGCCGCCCGACCACACGGCGGTGTTCAGCGAGGCGAACTTGTTGTCGCCGACCGGGATGACCGTGCCGAAGTACTCCTGGAAGAGCTCCGGGTGCGTCTTCAGCGCGGTGTCCGTGTCGAGGAAGATGACGCCCTGCTCCTCCAGGTCCTCACGGATCTGGTGGTAGACGACCTCGGACTCGTACTGGGCGGCGACACCGGCGACGAGGCGCTGCTTCTCCGCCTCCGGGATGCCGAGCCTGTCGTACGTGTTCTTGATGTCCTCCGGCAGGTCCTCCCAAGAAGCGGCCTGCTTCTCGGTGGAACGCACGAAGTACTTGATGTTGTCGAAGTCGATGCCCGAGAGGTCGGCACCCCAGTTGGGCATGGGCTTCTTGCCGAACAGCTTGAGGCCCTTGAGACGGAGGTTCAGCATCCACTCCGGCTCGGACTTCTTCGCCGAGATGTCGCGGACGACCTCCTCGGACAGGCCTCGCTTGGCGACCGCACCGGCCGCGTCGGAGTCGACCCATCCGTATTCGTAGGTGCCCAGGCCATCGAGCTCAGGGTGAGCAGTCTCCGTGGTCATGCGGGGTTCCTCCCGGCCGTACTTGCAGATACTGATGTGTCGGTCTGTGTGGCGCCTGTGGCACGGACGCCGTTCCCACTGCGTGGAATGAACGTCGTGCACACCCCGTCGCCGTGGGCGATCGTGGCGAGACGCTGCACGTGCGTCCCGAGCAGGCGGGAGAAGACCTCGGTCTCCGCCTCGCAGAGCTGCGGGAACTGCTCGGCGACGTGTGCGACCGGGCAGTGGTGCTGGCAGAGCTGTTCACCGCTGTGCGGACCGGGAGCGCTCTTCGCCGTAGCAGCGTACCCGTCCCCGGTCAACGCCTTGGCAAGGGCCTCGGTGCGCTCCGCGGGGTCGGCGGCTTCCACGGCTTCGCGGTAGGTCTCCGCCTGCGCCGTCAGCCTGGCCTTCGCGAAGGCGGCGACGGCCGCCTCGCCCTGCTCCCCGCCCCCGGCTGCCTGCGCGATCCAGCGCATGGCGTCGGCGGCGAGGGAGTCGTAGGACTGGTCGAAGGCGTCCCGACCGCAGTCGGTCAGCGCGAAGACCTTGGCGGGCCGACCTCGGGTCCGCGCACCGTACACGCGCTGCTCACGGGGTTCGACGACGTCGTCGGCGACGAGCGTGTCGAGGTGGCGGCGAACGGCGGCCTGGGTAAGGCCGAGGCGCTGGGCGAGGTCGGCGACGGTGGAAGGACCGTGGTCCAGGATCGACCGCGCGACCCGGTTGCGGGTTGACCGCTCCCCGGTCGCGAGTTCGCCCTGGGGGGCCTCGCTCATCCGTTCGCCGTATTTCACAACGCCATTGTTGCGTAATTAGCCGGGCCCCGACAAGCCGTGACGGAGGCCACCTCTGGTGGCCTCCATCACTAAGGGTTACCTTATTTATCTACGGAGCGTTAAGCGGAAGTAGACTCTCCGGCTTCCCGCAGGGCCCCGCCGGTGAACCAGTACACGGCTCCCACCAGCAATCCTCCGCCCACGATGTTCCCGGGTACGGTGAACATCAAATTGCGGAAAAGATCACCGAACCCGGCTGAGCCATCCAGGATCGCGAGGCTGAAAACAGCCATGTTCGCTACACAGTGTTCGAATCCGACGGCAACAAAAACAGCCACGGGCAGCCACAGGACGAAAATCTTGGCCGCATCGCCGCGGGCCCGGGTGAACATCCAGATGGCCAGGCAGACCAGCATGTTGCACAGGACCGCGCGCCAGAACAGCTGCCCGCCGCTCAGCGCCATCTTCCCGTGCACCATCTCGGTGAGCATGGACCGCGCCGAGGCCGAAGAGACCACGCCCGAGGCGTGCACCATCGCGCCGAAGGCGAAGGCGCCGGCCAGGTTCCCGGCCAGCGAGAGCACCCAGGACAGGATCAGGTCCCTGGGGCCGGTCCGCCCGGACAGGGCGCCGACCAGCATCACCATCACGTTGCTGGTGAAGAGCTGGGCGCCGGCGAACATCACGATGGTCAGGGCGATCGGGAAGACCGCACCCTCCAGCAGCTTCACGGCCGGCGAGCCCTTGGCCACGAACGGCGAGATCGCGACCAGCAGAAGCACCTCGCCGACGGCGATGTAGGCGCCGGCGAGCATCGCCGACACGAAGTAGCGCGGCGGATGCCCGAGGTCATGGGCCTTGTGCTCGGCCTGCCCCGAGGTGGCTTCGACGTTCTGAGCGATGCTGTTCACCAAACCTCCCCGAGGGTCAGCGACGGCTGATGGGGTCGTGGATCGCGGAGCGAGAACCAAGCCCGCACAGCAACTCCTTCCATAACTTCATACATCCGGGCTGGTTCCAACCCGGCTGGTGCTGATCGCGGAAGACTCGATCGTTCGCTGAGCGAACGAGCAGCGTGAGCCAGGAATCCCCCTCGTTCGCGAGTGGGAGGGTTCAACATTCGACGTTAGGGTCCGCGGCGAGGGTTGGTCCGCGCGAAAAGGTCATCAATGTGCGGGCCAGTAACCCCTCACCCCCGGGACCTAGGACCCCCTCCCCGGCTCCGTAGACTCACTCCCCATGAGCAACGACCCCGCCGTGGAAATCCGCGGACTGGTGAAGCGGTACGGCCCCAAAACGGCGGTGGACGGCCTGGACCTCACCGTCCGGAGGGCCTCGGTCACCGCAGTCCTTGGTCCCAACGGCGCGGGCAAGACGACCACCGTGGAAACCTGCGAGGGCTACCGCCGCCCCGACGCCGGATCCGTCCGTGTCCTGGGCCTCGACCCCGTGGCGCAGGCCGAGTCCCTGCGCCCGCGCATCGGCGTGATGCTCCAGTCCGGCGGCGTCTACTCCGGCGCCCGGGCCGTCGAGATGCTGCGCCACATGGCCAAGCTCTACGCCGCCCCCCTGGACGTCCCCGTCCTGGTGGAACGCCTCGGCCTCGGCGGCTGCGGCCGCACCCCCTACCGCCGGCTCTCCGGCGGCCAGCAGCAGCGCCTGGCCCTCGCCATGGCCGTCGTCGGCCGCCCCGAGCTGGTCTTCCTGGACGAGCCGACCGCCGGCCTCGACCCCCAGGCCCGCCGCGCGACCTGGGAACTCGTACGGGAACTGCGCGCCGACGGGGTCTCGGTCGTCCTCACCACGCACCACATGGACGAGGCCGAGCAGCTCGCGGACGAGGTCGCCATCGTCGACGCCGGCAAGGTCATCGCCCACGGCACCCCCGACGCGCTGTGCCGCGGCGGCGCCGAGAACACCCTGCGCTTCACCGGCCGCCCCGCGCTCGACGTCGGCTCCCTGCTCAAGGCCCTGCCCGACGGCACCCAGGCCGCCGAGCTCCTCCCCGGCGTCTACCGGGTCACCGGCGACGTCGACCCCCAGCTGCTGGCCACCGTCGCCTCCTGGTGTGCGCAGAACGGGGTGATGCCCGACAGCCTCTCGGTGGAGCGGCACACCCTCGAAGACGTCTTTTTGGAACTCACGGGCAAGGAGCTGCGCGCATGAGCGCCGGTACGTTCACCCCCCGCCCGGGGGCCGCGCCCGTGTCCCGCATGATCCTGGCGCAGACCGCGCTGGAGACCCGGATGCTGCTGCGCAACGGGGAGCAGCTCCTGCTGACCGTGATCATCCCGGCGCTGCTGCTGGTGCTGTTCTCGGCGGTCGACATCATCGATGTGGGTACGGGGAACTCCGTGGACTTCCTCGCCCCCGGCATCCTGGCGCTGGCCGTGATGTCCACCGCCTTCACCGGCCAGGCCATCGCCACCGGCTTCGACCGGCGCTACGGGGTCCTCAAGCGGCTCGGGGCCTCCCCGCTGCCGCGCTGGGCCCTGATGGCCGCCAAGACGCTGTCCGTGCTGGTCACCGAGGTGCTGCAGATCGCGCTGCTGACGGTGATCGCCTTCGCCCTGGGCTGGTCCCCGCACGGGAACCCGCTGTCCGTCGCCGTGCTGATCCTGCTCGGCACCGCCGCCTTCTCCGGGCTCGGCCTGCTGATGGCGGGCACCCTCAGGGCGGAGGCCACCCTGGCCGCCGCCAACCTGGTCTTCCTGCTGCTCCTGGTCGGCGGCGGGGTGATCGTGCCGATGGACAAGTTCCCCGGCGCGGTCCAGTCCGTCCTCGGCCTGCTCCCGATCTCCGCGCTCTCCGACGGGCTGCGCGAGGTGCTCCAGCACGGGGCCGCGCTGCCCTGGGGCGACGCGGCGGTCCTGGCGGTCTGGGCGGTACTCGGTCTGGGGGCCGCGGCGCGGCTGTTCCGCTGGGAGTGAATCCCTTCCCCCGATCGTTGCCCTGGCAGGAGGATGGGCGCCTCCACAGGGGAGCGCACCACAGACGCCGGGGGGCGGCATGGCGCAGCGGGAAGCCGTTCTGCGGCTGGACGAGCAGTGGGCACGGATCCGGTCGGGCGCGGCGCACGCGGAGCCCGCGGAGGCCGACGCCCTGTTGGCCGAGCTGATCGGAGCCCTGCGCGAACCGGCCCGCACCGACGCCGAGTGCGCTGCCCGGCTGGGTCTGCGCCTCGGCGACCTGGCGGCCCGCCGGTTCGCCGGCGGGGACCGGGCCGGGGCCCTGTCCGCCATCGAGGAGGGGCTGCGGTTCTCGCAGCAGGCGGCCGGACACGCGGCCGAGTACGCCCGCTGGTACGCCCGGGGTCTGATCAACCAGGGGGTCTGGCTGTCCTGGCCCCTCAGCGACGGGGAGCGGCTGCCGAAGCACCCGCTGGGCCCCGGCTCCGAGAGCGGCCCGAGCGCCATGGAGCGGGCCGCCGGAGAGCGGGCCCGGGACCTGACGCGCGGCGCCGTGGAGGTCTGGGCGGCCCTGGACCAGGAGGATCCGGTCAATCAGCGGGGCCTCGCGCAGGCGAAGGTGTTCCTCGGCGACCGGCTCGCGGAGCTGGGCCTGGCCGAGGAGTCCGTGGCCTGGGCGGTCGACGCGGAGGGCTCCTTCCGGCGGCTGCTGCTCGCCGATCCCGGCTCCGAGGAGTCGCAGGAGGCCGAGGAGGCCCTGGACCACATCGGCCGCCAGCTCGAACTTCGGCTGCGCTTCCTTTCCTTCGCCTCCCTGGCCGGTCTGCGCACGCGCGGGCTGCTGCCCGAACGGCTGCTGCCCCAGGCCGTGGTGGCGGCCCGCGTCCAGGGCGTCCCCGAGGCGGAGATCGCCGACCGGCTGGGTCTGGAGGCCGACCAGGTCCACACGATGCTGGAGGTGACCCCCTGGGTCGCGGTGTGGCGCGTCGAGGTCCGCGGCTCCGACGGACTGTGGAACGTACAGTCCCATCCCTGGCACAGCGGGGCGGAAGTGAGGAACAGGACGGCCGAGGACGTAGGCGCCGAATTGGTACAGGGTTTCGCGGCCTCGGCCGACTACCCGGGCGAGGCCGCGCATTGGCGGATCCGCGTGTGGTGGCATACCGAAGGCGACCCCGCCGGGGCCCGGTTCCGGCTGGTCATCGGCCCCGACGCGGCGGCCGCCACCCCCTCGTGAAACTTTGCACAAGTGTCCGCGTACGATAAGCGCCGTGTTGACCCCACTCGCATATCTCGCCCGCCGCTGGACGCCGTCACCCCGGACCGTCCAGCGGGCCGCGCTCGCAGCGGTGCTCATGAGCGTCGTCATCGTCGTCACCGGCGGCGCGGTACGGCTGACCGGATCCGGTCTCGGCTGCGACACCTGGCCCAAGTGCACCGACGACAGCCTGATCGTGACCCAGGAGCAGGGCTTCCACGGCGTCATCGAGTTCGGCAACCGCATGCTGACGTACGTGCTCTGCGCGGCCGTTGGCTGGGCGATCACCGCGGCCCGCTGCGCCAAGCCGTGGCGCCGCTCGCTGACCCGGCTCGGCTGGCTCCAGTTCGCCATCGTGATGGGCAACGCGGTCCTCGGCGGCATCACCGTGCTGACGGGTCTCAACCCCTACAGCGTGGCCGGGCACTTCATGCTCGCCACCTCGCTGATCACCGTGACGACCATCACCTGGCAGCGCACCCGCGAGGGTGACGGCCCGGCCCGGCCGCGCGTGCCCGCTCCGGTGCGCAAACTCTCGTGGGCGCTGCTCGCGGCCACCGTCGTGCTGATCGCGGCGGGCACGGTGGTCACCGGTTCCGGCCCGCACGCCGGGGACAGCAGCGAGATCAAGCGGATGCCCTTCGACTGGTCGGCCACCGCCCACGTCCACGCGGTCTCCGCCTGGGTGGTGTGCGCGCTCGCCGTGGCGATGTGGCTGGTGCTGCGCGTGGTCGACGCCCCCGTGGACACCCGGGCGCGCGCCCGCGACCTGCTGATCGTGCTGCTCTCCCAGGGCGCCATCGGCTACGTCCAGTACTTCACCGAGGTGCCCGAGGCCCTCGTGGCGGCCCACATGCTCGGCTCCTGCCTGGTGTGGATCTCGGTGGTCCGGGTGGCGCTGAGCCTGCGCGAGCGCCCGTCCGATCAGGACGGGACCCCGGCCCGGGACGACGCCCGGCTCGCCGCGGTCTGACCCGCCGACCCACCGGGGGCCGACCGCTCGTCGGCCCCGCCCGTCGGCCTCCTCGTCAGCCCCGTTCGTCCAGCCGGTAGACGCGGCGGGCATTGCCCGCCGCGACCATCGCCGCCACCCGCTCCGCGTCCCGCCAGGACCAGGAGCCGTCGGCGACCCAGCCGCCGAGCACCCGGCCGAGCGCTTCCCGGAAGAGCAGCGCACCCACCGCGTGCAGTTCGGGCAGCTGCCGTCCGCCACCGGAGAACATCAGCTTCCCGAACGGCGCGGTCTCCAGGCACTCCGCCAGTACGGCGGCCGCGCGCGCCCCCGTGGGTCCCAGCGCCGCGCCGAGGTCGGCGTGGACGTGCGGGAAGGCCGCGGCCAGCCGTGCGGCCTGCCGGTGGTGGGGGTACCCGCCGAGCAGGACCAGCCGCGCGCCCAGGCCTTCGGTCGCCCGCAGGAACCCGGTCAGCCGCTCCGGCTCCCCCGGTTCCCCGCCCGTGTGCAGTTGGAGGGGCAGCCCGGCGGACACCGCGCTCCACGCCAGGTGCCGCAGGAGTACGGGATCCCGTACCGCCCCGCCCCTGGACCGCGCGGCCAGCCAGCGCCCGGCCGCGCCCCGCACCTCGCCCGGCCCGGGCGGCTCGGGCGCGGCTTCGAGGGCCGCTCCCCAGGCCCGGGCGGCGACGCCTCCCGCCCCGGCCCCGCAGGTGAAGGCCACGGCCCCGGCGGCGGCGTGGTGGACGGCCCCGGCGAGGTTGGCCAGGAAGGCGGCCACGCTGCCGGAGGTGTCCGCCGCCTGCTCGGCCAGCAGCTCCGGCCGCACCAGCTCGAAGGCCTCGGCCTCGCCGGCCAGGGACAGTTCCTTGGGCCCGGTGAGGTCCCCGGGCACCCCGGTGTCGACGAGCCGGGCGCCGACCCCGCAGCCGCGCAGCAGCAGGCGGGTCGTCTCGGCGACGCCGAGTTCGCGCCGCCGGGCGAGGTAGCGGACGGGGGCGCAGTGCGGTTCGAGCCCCAGCAGCGGCGGGCACCAGCGGCGCACCGCGAAGCCGGTCTGGGTGTCGAAGAAGGTGGTGCCGGCGGCGGGCGGGCCGGCCGAGGGGACGAGCTGGGCCTCGAAGGTGGCGAGGCCGAGCTCCGTGCGGAGCACTCCCTGGCAGTACTGGTCCACCAGGGGCGGCGTTTCGATCATCCGGGCATCCCGTTGCGGACGTGAGGAAGGGGCTTCCACACGTCCTAACGGGTGAGCGGGGTGTGAGGTGTTGCTCGCGCTGTTGACCGAGCGGGTGGCGCGGGAACGATCAAGCCAATGATCAAGCCAAGATCGACCGGGTCAGGCGGCCGGGTTCGCGGTTCCGCCGAGCTGCATGCCGGCCATCCGGGACCACTCGTACGGCCCCGTCCGCACCCGTGCGGCGAACTCGCCGTCGAACTCCTCGTGGAGGGTCAGCCCGGCCTTCTCGGCCGCGAGCCGTGCGGTGTCGTACGCCGGGGCCACCAGGTCGCCCCAGCCCCCGTCGGTGCCGACGAGGACGATCCGGGTGCCCGCCTGGCCCATGTGCGCGAGGTGGCCCTCGGCGCCGCCGTGCAGCTTGGCGAACGCGCCGATCTGCTTGGCCAGCTTCGCGGCCTTGCGGTCCTGCTTCTTGTCCGCCGTGGCGGCGGTCTCCTCGGTGTCTGCCATGGGCAGCATGCTACCGGCCGGTAATGGACGGGGGAAGCACGACCTGGGGAAGCTTGAGCGGGGGAAGCGTCAGCGGAGGAAGGGATCCACGGCGACGGCGACGAAGAGCAGTGACACGTAGGTGATCGACCAGTGGAACAGCCGCATCTCCTTGAGCTTCGCGCCCGTCACGCCCGACTTGGCGCGCGCGTTGAGCCCGTGCGCCTCCCACAGCCACCAGCCGCCGGCCACCAGTGCGACCGAGGTGTAGAACCAGCCGGTGTACCCCAGTGGGGTCAGCAGCAGCGAGACCGCCACCATCACCCAGCTGTAGAGGACGATCTGCTTGGCCACGGCCTTGTTGCCCGCCACGACCGGCAGCATCGGCACGCCGACCCGCGCGTAGTCGTCCTTCACCTTCATCGACAGCGGCCAGTAGTGCGGCGGCGTCCAGAAGAAGATGACGAGGAAGAGGATGACCGCGGCCCAGGAGACCTCGTTCTTCACCGCCGACCAGCCGATGAGCACCGGCATGCAGCCCGCGATGCCGCCCCAGACGATGTTCTGCGAGGTGCGCCGCTTCAACAGCATCGTGTAGACGACGACATAGAAGAGGAGCGCGCCGAGCGCGAGCGCGGCCGAGAGCCAGTTGATCAGCAGCCCGAAGAACAGCGTGGACGCGATCCCGAGGGTGATGCCGAAGACCAGGCACTCGCGCGGGCTGACCATGCCGGTCACCAGCGGGCGTCCCGAGGTCCGGTCCATCAGCGCGTCGATGTCGCGGTCGATGTACATGTTCAGCGCGTTGGCGCCGCCCGCGGACAGGTAACCGCCGAAGCAGGTGGCGAGGACCAGCCACAGCGAGGGCACGCCCTGCTCGGCGAGGAACATCACCGGCACGGTCGTGATGAGCAGAAGCTCGATGATCCGCGGCTTGGTCAGTGCCACGAAAGCCATGGCCCGGGCCCCGAACGGCCGGTGGTTGGGGCTCGTCCCGAGCACCCCCGCTGGACGGGATTCGACGGCCGTCACGCACACCCCTGACAGAGAATCCAGCAAGCTCCGACGTGAACCCTTTTAAACATGTAGGTCCCGTAAAGGCTTGCGCGTACCACGCCACTCTAGACGTAGCCATTGGCTCGTCCCGCGCGGGGGTCGCCCCGTGTTGGTCCGATCGGCGGTGAGACGTCACGTGTGGACCGCCCGAACTCGAATAGCTGCACGCTGTGGCGGGGGTAGGCTCGGAATCGCGCCGGTGCACCGTTCGTCACCGGGAACCAGACATGTGGAGAGGAGCCCTGACCCACGGTGAGCACCAAGCCGACGACCACAGAGCTCGACTGGACCGAACTGGACCAGCGTGCTGTCGACACCGCCCGGATCCTGGCCGCCGACGCGGTCCAGAAGGTCGGTAACGGCCACCCCGGCACGGCGATGAGCCTGGCCCCCGCCGCGTACACCCTCTTCCAGAAGGTGATGCGGCACGACCCGGCGGACCCGGAGTGGGTCGGCCGCGACCGTTTCGTGCTCTCCGCCGGTCATTCCTCGCTGACCCTCTACACCCAGCTGTACCTGGGTGGGTTCGGGCTCGAGCTGGACGACCTGAAGGCCTTCCGCACCTGGGGCTCCAAGACCCCCGGCCACCCGGAGTACGGCCACACCGCGGGCGTCGAGACCACCACCGGCCCGCTGGGCCAGGGCATCGCCAACGCGGTGGGCATGGCCATGGCCGCCCGCTACGAGCGCGGCCTGTTCGACCCCGAGGCTCCCACGGGCACCTCCCCGTTCGACCACATGGTCTACGCGATCGCGGGCGACGGCTGCCTCCAGGAGGGCATCTCCCACGAGGCGTCCGCCCTGGCCGGCCACCAGAAGCTCGGCAACCTGGTGCTGCTGTGGGACGACAACCACATCACCATCGAGGGCGACACGGAGACGGCCGTCTCCGAGGACACCCTGAAGCGTTACGAGGCGTACGGCTGGCACGTCCAGCGCGTCGCGCAGCAGGAGAACGGCGACCTCGACCCGAAGGCCCTGTTCGAGGCCCTCCAGGCCGCCAAGGCCGAGACCGAGCGCCCCTCCTTCATCGCGGCCCGCTCGGTCATCGCCTGGCCGGCCCCGCACGCCCAGGGCACCGAGGCCTCGCACGGCTCGGCCCTCGGCAACGACGAGGTCGCCGCCACCAAGCGCGTGCTCGGCTTCGACCCGGAGCAGACCTTCGAGGTCTCCGACGAGGTCATCGCGCACACCCGCTCCCTCGGCGACCGGGGCCGCGAGGCCCGCGCCGCCTGGGAGAAGGAGTTCTCCGCCTGGCGCACCGCCAACGCCGAGCGCGCCGCCGAGTTCGACCGGATCAACGCCAACGAGCTGCCCGCGGGCTGGGAGGACAAGCTCCCCGTCTTCGAGGCCGGCAAGGGCGTCGCCACCCGCGCCGCCTCGGGCAAGGTCCTCGAGGCGCTCGGCGCGGTCATCCCGGAGCTGTGGGGCGGCTCGGCCGACCTCGCCGGCTCCAACAACACCACCATCGACAAGAACTCCTCGTTCCTGCCGGTGGGCAACCCGCTGCCGGAGGCCGACCCGTACGGCCGCACCATCCACTTCGGCATCCGCGAGCACGCCATGGCCGCGGCCATGAACGGCATCGCCCTGCACGGCCACACCCGCATCTACGGCGGCACCTTCCTGGTGTTCTCCGACTACATGCGCAACGCCGTGCGCCTCTCCGCCCTGATGCACGTGCCGGTCACCTACGTGTGGACGCACGACTCCATCGGCCTCGGCGAGGACGGCCCGACCCACCAGCCGGTGGAGCACGTCGCCGCGCTGCGCGCCATCCCGGGCCTGAACGTGGTCCGCCCGGCCGACGCGAACGAGACGGCCGTCGCCTGGCGCGAGATCCTCAAGCGCCACACCAAGGTCTTCGGCAAGGGCGCCCCGCACGGACTGGCGCTGACCCGCCAGGGCGTGCCGACCTACGAGCGCAACGAGGACGCCGCCAAGGGCGGGTACGTGCTCTTCGAGGCCGAGGGCGGCGACGCTCAGGTCGTGCTCATCGGCACCGGCTCCGAGGTCCAGCTCGCCGTCGCCGCCCGCGAGGCCCTGCAGGCCGAGGGCGTCCCGGCGCGCGTCGTCTCGATGCCGTCCGTCGAGTGGTTCGAGGAGCAGTCCCAGGAGTACAAGGACAGCGTCCTGCCGCCTTCGGTCAAGGCGCGTGTCGCGGTCGAGGCCGGCATCGGCCTGACCTGGCACCGCTACGTCGGCGACGCGGGCCGGATCGTCTCGCTGGAGCACTTCGGTGCCTCGGCCGACGGCGCCGTGCTGTACCGCGAGTTCGGCCTGACCGCCGAAGCCGTGACCGCCGCCGCACGCGAGTCGCTCGCCGCCACCGCGCGCTGACTCCCGCACCCAGACCAGTAGGAGATGCAATTCCCATGACAGACGCACTGAAGCGCCTTTCCGACGAGGGCGTGGCGATCTGGCTGGACGACCTGTCCCGCAAGCGGATCACGTCCGGCAACCTGGCCGAGCTCATCGACCAGCAGCACGTGGTGGGTGTCACCACCAACCCGGCGATCTTCCAGAAGGCGATCAGCGGCGGCGAGGGGTACGGGCAGCAGCTCGAGGACCTGGCCGCCCGCAAGGTCACCGTCGAAGAGGCGATCCGCATGATCACCACGGCGGACGTCCGCGACGCCGCCGACATCCTGCGCCCCGTCTACGACTCGACCGAGGGCCAGGACGGCCGCGTCTCGATCGAGGTCGACCCCCGTCTGGCCCACAACACCACGGCGACCATCGCCGAGGCCAAGCAGCTCGCGTGGCTGGTGGACCGTCCGAACACGCTCATCAAGATCCCGGCGACCAAGGCCGGCCTGCCGGCGATCACCGAGGTCATCGGCAAGGGCATCAGCGTCAACGTCACGCTGATCTTCTCGCTGGAGCGCTACCGCGAGGTCATGGACGCGTACCTGGCGGGCCTGGAGAAGGCGAAGGCCGCGGGCCTGGACCTCTCCAAGATCCACTCGGTCGCCTCCTTCTTCGTGTCCCGCGTGGACTCCGAGATCGACAAGCGCCTGGACGCGCTGGGCACCGACGAGGCCAAGGCCCTCAAGGGCAAGGCGGCGCTCGCGAACGCCCGTCTGGCCTACGAGGCCTACGAAGAGGTCTTCTCCACCGAGCGCTGGGCCGCCCTGGACAAGGCGCACGCCAACAAGCAGCGTCCGCTCTGGGCCTCGACCGGCGTCAAGGACCCGGCGTACAAGGACACCCTGTACGTGGTGGACCTGGTCGCCCCCGGCACCGTGAACACCATGCCCGAGGGCACCCTCGAGGCCACCGCCGACCACGGCGTGGTCGAGGGCGACACCATCCGCGGCACGTACGAGCAGTCCCGCGCCGAGCTCGCAGCGGTCGCGAAGCTGGGCATTTCGTACGACGATGTGGTGCAGCTGCTCGAGGAAGAGGGCGTCGAGAAGTTCGCGGTGTCCTGGAACGACCTGCTGAAGTCGACCGAGGCGGAGCTTGAGCGCCTCGCCCCCACGGAGGCCTGAACACTTTGTCTGTAAACGGAGCGAACCCGCTTCGTGACGCACAGGACCGGCGGCTCCCGCGCATCGCGGGGCCGTCCGGCCTGGTCATTTTCGGCGTTACGGGTGACCTGTCGCGCAAGAAGCTGATGCCTGCCGTCTACGACCTCGCCAACCGCGGCCTGCTCCCGCCGGGCTTCTCCCTGATCGGCTTCGCCCGACGGGAGTGGCAGGACGAGGACTTCGCGCAGGAGGTTCACGACGCGGTCAAGCAGCACGCGCGCACCCCCTTCCGTGAAGAGGTCTGGCAGCAGCTCGTCCAGGGCTGCCGCTTCGTCCAGGGCGACTTCGACGACGACCAGGCGTTCGAGACGCTGAAGTCGACGATCGAGGAGCTGGACAAGGCGCAGGGCACCGGCGGCAACTTCGCCTTCTACCTGTCCGTACCGCCGAAGTTCTTCCCCAAGGTGGTCGCCCAGCTCAAGAAGCACGGGCTGGCGCAGAAGGAAGGCTCCTGGCGGCGCGCGGTCATCGAGAAGCCGTTCGGGCACGACCTGACCAGTGCGCAGGAGCTCAACCAGCTCGTGCACGACGTCTTCCCGCCCAACGAGGTCTTCCGGATCGACCACTACCTGGGCAAGGAGACCGTCCAGAACATCCTGGCGCTCCGCTTCGCGAACACGATGTTCGAGCCGATCTGGAACCGGTCGTACGTCGACCACGTGCAGATCACCATGGCCGAGGACATCGGCATCGGCGGCCGGGCCGGCTACTACGACGGCATCGGCGCGGCGCGCGACGTCATCCAGAACCACCTGCTCCAGCTGCTGGCGCTCACCGCGATGGAGGAGCCCGGCTCCTTCCACCCGAAGGCGCTGGTGGCCGAGAAGCTCAAGGTGCTGACTGCCGTGGAGCTGCCCGAGGACCTGGGCAAGCACACCGTGCGCGGCCAGTACTCGGCGGCGTGGCAGGGCGGCGAGAAGGTCGTCGGGTACCTCGAAGAGGACGGCATCGACCCCAAGTCGAAGACCGACACCTACGCGGCCATCCGCCTGGAGATCAACAACCGCCGCTGGGCGGGCGTCCCGTTCTACCTGCGGACGGGCAAGCGCCTGGGCCGCCGGGTGACCGAGATCGCGGTCGTCTTCAAGCGGGCCCCGTACCTGCCGTTCGAATCGGGCGCGACCGAGGAGCTGGGGCAGAACGCCCTGGTCATCCGGGTCCAGCCGGACGAGGGCGTGACGGTGCGCTTCGGTTCCAAGGTTCCGGGCACCTCCATGGAGGTCCGGGACGTGACGATGGACTTCGCCTACGGCGAGTCGTTCACGGAGTCGAGCCCCGAGGCCTACGAGCGGCTGATCCTCGACGTGCTGCTGGGTGACGCGAACCTGTTCCCGCGCCACCAGGAGGTCGAGCTGTCCTGGAACATCCTCGACCCGATCGAGCGGTACTGGGACACGCACGGCAAGCCCGCGCAGTACCCGTCGGGCACCTGGGGACCGGTCGAGGCGGACGAGATGCTCGCACGAGACGGACGGAGCTGGCGCCGGCCATGAAGATCGATCTCACGGAGACCAACTCCAGCAAGATCAACGCCTCGTTGGTGCAGGCGCGCCGGGACATCGGCACGCCGGCCATCGGGATGGTGCTCACGCTGGTGATCGTGACCGACGAGGAGAACGCGTACGACGCGCTCAAGTCGGCGAACGACGCGTCGCGCGAACACCCTTCGCGGATCGTCGTGGTCATCAAGCGGGTCAGCCGCTCGCCGCGCAGCCGCCGCGACGCCCGTCTCGACGCGGAAGTCCGCGTGGGGACGGACTCCGGCACCGGCGAGACGGTCGTGCTCCGCCTGCACGGGGAACTGGTCGACCACGCCCAGTCGGTGGTTCTCCCGCTGCTCCTCCCGGACGCGCCCGTCGTCGTCTGGTGGCCGGAGGGCGCTCCGCAGGACCTGGCGGGCGACCCCCTGGGGGCCCTCGGTCAGCGCCGGATCACGGACACCTACTCCGCCGAGGACCCGATCGAGGCGCTCGGCAGCCGGGCGGCGGCGTACGCGCCCGGGGACACGGACCTGTCCTGGACCCGGATCACCCCGTGGCGCTCCATGCTGGCGGCGGCGCTCGACCAGCAGGTCCACTCGGTGTCCTCGGCGACGGTCGAGGGCGAGGACGACAACCCGAGCTGCGAGCTGCTGGCGATGTGGCTCGCGGACCGGCTGGGCGTCCCCGTCAAGCGCACCTCCTCGGCGGGCCCCGGGCTCACCGCGGTGCGCCTGGAGACCAAGGACGGCGAGATCGTCCTGGACCGGGCCGACGGGGCGCTGGCCACGCTGTGCATGCCGGGGCAGCCCGACCGTGCGGTGGCGCTGAAGCGCCGCGACACGGCCGAGCTCCTGGCGGAGGAACTCCGCCGCCTGGACCCGGACAACACCTACGAGGCCTCGCTGAAGTTCGGCGTGTCCCGCCTGGCCCCCACGGCCGAGCCGGCGCCGGCGCCCGCGAAGCCGGCTCCGGCCAAGGCGGAGGCCCCGGCCGCGAAGCCGGCTCCGGCGAAGCCGGCCAAGAAGGCCGCGGCGAAGTAGTACGCACGGGCCGCCGCGCGGGGCAGTCCCCTACCCGCCCTTCGCCCGTTCCCTGGGGCTCCGCCCCGGACCCCGCGCCTCAAACGCCGGCGGGGCTGGATGTATCCAGCCCGTCCGGCGTTTGAGGACACGTGCGCGGAGCGCACGTACGGGGTCCGGGGCGCAGCCCCGGTTTCGGGAAGGGGCGGGGTGGGGGGAGCCCCGCGCAGCGGCGTTCGTACCCGCACCACAAGACTCCGAACTACCGACAACAAGGCGGCAGCACATGGGTATGACGACTCCCCAGGTCGTCGTCCACCGGGACAAGGAGCTGATGGCCCAGGCCGCGGCCGCCCGGCTGATCACGAAGATCGTGGACGCACAGGCCGCCCGCGGCACCGCGTCCGTGGTCCTCACCGGCGGCCGCAACGGCAACGGCCTGCTCGCCGCGCTGGCCGCGGCCCCGGCCCGGGACGCCATCGACTGGTCGCGCATCGACCTGTGGTGGGGCGACGAGCGCTACGTGCCCGCCGACGACCCCGAGCGCAACCACGTCCAGGCCCGTGAGGCCCTGCTGGACTCCGTCCCGGTGGACCCCGCGCGGGTCCACGCCATGCCCGCCTCCGACGGCCCGTACGGGGTCGACGTGGACGCGGCGGCCGCCGCCTACGCGGCGGAGCTCCGGGAGGCCTCCAGCCCCGAGGACCACGGCCCGGTCCCCCGCTTCGACGTCCTGATGCTGGGCGTGGGCCCCGACACGCACGTGGCCTCCCTGTTCCCCGAGCACCCCGCGTCCCGCGAGGCCGAGCGCACGGTCGTCGGCGTCCACGGCGCGCCCAAGCCGCCGCCGACCCGGATCTCCCTCACCCTCCCGGCGATCCGGGCGGCCCGCGAGGTCTGGCTCCTGGCGGCCGGCGAGGACAAGGCGGGCGCGGTGGCGATCGCCCTGGGCGGCGCGGGCGGGGTCCAGGCCCCGGCTGCCGAGGCCCGCGGCAGCTCGCGCACCCTGTGGCTCCTGGACCGCGCGGCGGCGGCGAAGCTCCCCACCGACATGTACCCGCCGGCCTCCGCCTGATCCCGTACGCGAAGGGGCCCGCTCTCCGACCGGAGAGCGGGCCCCTTTTTGCGCATCAGGCCGACCGGACGGTCAGCGGCCCCGCAGCGAGCGGTACGTGGACACCAGCGCGCGCGTGGACGCGTCCAGGCCCGGCACCTCCGCACCTTCGGTGAGCGCCGGCTCGACCCGCTTGGCCAGCACCTTCCCGAGCTCCACGCCCCACTGGTCGAAGGAGTCGATGTTCCACACCGCGCCCTGGACGAACACCTTGTGCTCGTAGAGCGCGATCAACTGGCCCAGTACGGCAGGAGTCAGCTCGGCCGCCAGGATCGTCGTCGTCGGGTGGTTGCCCGCGAAGGTCTTGTGCGGGACCAGCGGTTCGGCGACGCCCTCCGCCCGCACCTCGTCCGCGGTCTTGCCGAAGGCCAGCGCCTGCGTCTGCGCGAAGAAGTTCGCCATCAGCAGGTCGTGCTGGGCCGCCAGCGCCGGGGAGAGTTCGCCCACCGGCCGTGCGAAGCCGATGAAGTCCGCCGGGATCACCCGGGTGCCCTGGTGGATCAACTGGTAGTAGGCGTGCTGGCCGTTGGTGCCGGGCGTGCCCCACACCACCGGGCCGGTCTGCCAGTCCACCGGGTTGCCCTCGCGGTCCACCGACTTGCCGTTGGACTCCATGTCCAGCTGCTGCAAGTACGCGGTGAACCGGGAGAGGTAGTGGCTGTACGGGAGCACCGCGTGCGACTGGGCGTCGAAGAACGCCCCGTACCAGATCCCCAACAGGCCCAGCAGCAGCGGGGCGTTCTCCTCGGCGGGTGCCGTGCGGAAGTGCTCGTCCATGGTGTGGAATCCGCCGAGCAGTTCCCGGAAGGCGTCCGGGCCGATCGCGATCATCAGGGACAGCCCGATCGCGGAGTCGAAGGAGTAGCGTCCGCCGACCCAGTCCCAGAACTCGAACATGTTGGCCGTGTCGATGCCGAACGCGGAGACCTTCTCCTCGTTGGTGGAGAGCGCCACGAAGTGCCGTGCCACGGCGGCCTGGTCGCCTCCCACGCCCGCGAGCAGCCATTCCCGCGCCGAGGTGGCGTTGGTGATGGTCTCGATCGTCGTGAAGGTCTTCGAGGCGATGATGAAGAGCGTCTCGTGCGGGTCCAGGTCGCGCACGGCCTCGTGCAGGTCCGCGCCGTCCACGTTGGACACGAAACGGACCGTCAGGCCCCGGTCGGAGAAGGCGCGCAGCGCCTCGTACGCCATCGCCGGACCGAGGTCGGAGCCGCCGATGCCGATGTTGACGACGTTCTTGATGCGCTTGCCGGTGGAGCCGGTCCACTCCCCCGACCGGATGCGGCCCGCGAAGGCCGCCATCTTGTCGAGGACCGCGTGGACGCCGGGTACGACGTTCTCCCCGTCCACTTCGACGACCGCGTCGGCCGGTGCGCGCAACGCGGTGTGCAGGACCGCCCGGTCCTCGGTCGTGTTGATCTTCTCGCCGCGGAACATGGCCTCGCGCAGCTCGGCCACGCCTGTCGCCGCGGCCAGTTCGCGCAGCAGCGTCAGCGTCTCGTCGGTCACGAGGTGCTTCGAGTAGTCGATGTGCAGGTCTGCGACCCGCAGGGTGTAGCCGGCGCCCCGGCCCGGATCCGTCTCGAACAGCTCCCGCAGATGCGTCTGCCCCAACTCGTCCCGGTGCTTGCCGAGTGCGTGCCACTCCGGCGTCCGGTTGAGCCTCGTACGGCCCTCCCGTCGCCCACCACCACCCTCGCTTGACGCGCTTCGCGCGGCGGCCTGGTTTGCGTTCATCTCGGACATCAACCCACTTCCTGTCCTGTCGTGCCCCGCCGGTTCCAACCTAAGGGATGGGAAGCGCACAACCGACACAAAGCGGCCCGGCCCGCAGGAGGGAAGACTCCTGCGGGCCGGGCCGTATGTCACTTCGGTCGTTCGGTGGGGACGCGTCAGATCTCGCCGCGCAGCTTGGCGAGCGCCTCGGCGAGGATCGCCTCGCCGTCGGCGTCCGTGCGCCGCTCCCGTACGTACGCCAGGTGCGTCTTGTACGGCTCGGTGCGCGGCGGCGCGGGCGGGTTGTCCCGGTCCTGGCCGGCCGGGAACCCGCAGCGCGGGCAGTCCCAGGTATCCGGCACCTGCGCGTCGCTGGCGAAGCTCGGCTGCGTCTCGTGCCCGTTCGAGCACCAGAAGGAGATGCGCAGGCGGGGCGCGGACTCGCCGCGCTCGGCCTCACCCATCGGCCCCGCTCCGACCCGACTACCACGGATCGCGTTGCCACTTGCCACGGTCGTAACTCCCTGCGTGATGGTGCCGCGAAACGTGAGTGGATTCCGTCGCGGGCGCCCAAGTCTACGTAAGGCGGGCGCCCGTCAAGGAGTGGAGTTACCCATTCCAGACAAGAACGCCGGACCTCATGATAGGCCGGGGGGAGCCGACCGGACGGCCGGAATGGCCAGAACGGTTCAGCTGCCGGTCTTCATGAGCAGACCGAGCGCGACGATGCAGGCGAACCAGAGCAGACCGACCACGACGGTGATGCGGTCGAGGTTGCGCTCCGCGACCGAGGAGCCGCCGACCGACGACTGCATACCGCCGCCGAACATGTCGGAAAGACCGCCGCCCTTGCCCTTGTGCATCAGCACGAGCAGCATCAGCAGGGCGCTGAAGACGACCAAGGCGATCTCGAACCCCAAAATCACGGCTGATTCCTACTTTCTGGGCTTACTGGCTTTCCGGCTTTCCCGTATTGCCGATAACGAGCACGGGGGCCAGCGGCTGGTTCAGCCTGCTGGCCCCCGCAAGGGTACGACGGATCCGCCCTACCGCATACTCACGATGAACGTCACTGGTCGCGGAACCGGACGATCTTCACGAACTCGTCCGCGTCCAGCGCCGCGCCGCCGATCAGGGCGCCGTCGACGTCGGGCTGGGCCATGATCGCGGCGATGTTGCCGGACTTGACCGAGCCGCCGTACTGGATGCGGACCTTGTCGGCCAGCTCCTGCGAGTACAGCTCCGCGAGACGGCCGCGGATCGCGCCGCAGACCTCCTGCGCGTCCTCGGGGGTGGCGACCTCGCCGGTCCCGATCGCCCAGACGGGCTCGTACGCGATCACGATGGACTCGACCTGCTCGGCCGGGATGTCCTTGAGGCCGCCGTCGAGCTGCTTCAGCGTGTACTCGACCTGCTGGCCGGCCTTGCGGATGTCCAGGCCCTCGCCGACGCACAGGATCGGCGTGATCCCGTGCTTGTAGGCGGCCTTGACCTTGGCGTTGCAGATCTCGTCGCTCTCGCTGTGGTACTGGCGGCGCTCGCTGTGGCCGACGGCCACGAACGTGCACTTCAGCTTCGAGAGCATCGGGCCGGAGATCTCGCCGGTGTAGGCGCCGGAGTCGTGGGCCGAGATGTCCTGGGCGCCGTACTTGATCTTCAGCTTGTCGCCGTCGACCAGGGTCTGGACCGAACGGAGGTCGACGAAGGGCGGCAGGACCGCGACCTCGACGAAGTCGTAGTCCTTGTCGGCCAGGGCGAAGGCGAGCTTCTGGACGTGGGCGATGGCCTCGAGGTGGTTGAGGTTCATCTTCCAGTTGCCCGCCATCAGCGGGGTACGGCCGGCGGTGTTCTCAGTCATCAGGGTTCAGACCTCCAGTGCGGCGAGGCCGGGGAGCGTCTTGCCCTCGAGGTACTCGAGGGAGGCGCCGCCACCGGTCGAAATGTGGCCGAAAGCGTTCTCGTCGAAGCCGAGCGTGCGCACGGCGGCGGCCGAGTCGCCACCGCCGACGACGGTGAAGGCGCTGCTGTCGACGAGGGCCTGCGCGATGGCGCTGGTGCCGCCGGCGTAGTCGGGGTGCTCGAAGACGCCCACGGGACCGTTCCAGAAGACGGTCTCGGCGTCGGCGATCTTCGAGGCGTACAGCTCGCGGGTCCTGGGACCGATGTCCAGACCCTCCTGGTCGGCGGGGATCTTGTCCGCGTCGACGGTGATGAAGTCCGCCGGGGCCTTGGTCTTCAGGTCCGGGAAGTCCTTGGAGGCGAGGATGTCGACGGGGAGGACCAGCTCGACACCGTTCTTCTCGGCGCGCTCCATGTACTCCTTGACGACGTCCTCCTGGTCCTTCTGGAGCAGAGAGATGCCGACCTCGTAGCCCTTGGCGTAGAGGAAGGTGTACGCCATGCCGCCGCCGATGAGCAGGCGGTCGGCCTTGCCGAGCAGCTCGTCGATGACGGCGAGCTTGTCGGAGACCTTGGCGCCGCCGAGGATGACCACGTACGGGCGCTTGACCTCGGCGGTCAGCTTCTTCAGGACGCCGACCTCGGTGGCGATGAGGTAGCCGGCCGCGTGCGGGAGGCGCGCGGGGAGGTCGAAGACCGAGGCGTGCTTGCGGTGGACAGCGCCGAAGCCGTCGCCGACGTAGATGTCGGCCAGCTCGGCGAGCTGGTCCGCGAAGGCGCCGCGCTCGGCGTCGTCCTTCGCGGTCTCACCGGCGTTGAAGCGCAGGTTCTCGATGACGGCGACCTGGCCGTCGGCGAGGGCCGCGACGGTCTCCTTGGCGGAGGGGCCGACGGTGTCCGTGGCGAACGCGACGTCCGTACCGAGCAGCTCGCCGAGGCGGGCGGCGGCGGGCGCCAGCGAGAAGGCCGGGTCCGGGGCGCCCTTGGGGCGGCCCAGGTGCGAGGCCACGACCACGCGGGCGCCGGCCTCGGCGAGCTTCGCGATGGTGGGCTGCACGGCGCGGATGCGGCCGTCGTCGGTGATTTCACCGTTCGAGAGCGGCACGTTCAGGTCGGCGCGTACGAAGACACGCTTGCCGGACACGCCCTCGGCGAGAAGTTCGTCGATCGTCTTCATGCTGTTTTCTACTCCTTTTCCCAGCCCAGGACTTTACCCGTGCGGGACGAGAGGGGTACGAGGCAAGCAACAGGGCCCGTACAGCGCTTCATCGCGCTGCCCGAGCCCCGGTGCTCACATCGTGGTGCCTGCCTTGGTGCTTAGAGCTGACCGCCGACGAACACGGTCAGGTCGACGAGGCGGTTGGAGTAGCCCCACTCGTTGTCGTACCAGCCGATGACCTTGACGCTCTTGCCCTGGACCATCGTCAGGGAGGAGTCGAAGGTGCAGGAGTACGGCCAGTTCACGATGTCGGAAGAGACGATCGCGTCCTCGGTGTAGTCCAGGATGCCCTTGAGCTGGCCCTGAGAGGCCTTCTGGAAGGCCGAGTTGACCTCGTCCTTGGTGACTTCGCGCTCGAGCTCGATGACGAGGTCGGTCACGGAACCGGTGGGGACCGGGACGCGCATCGCGATGCCGTCGAGCTTGCCCGCCAGCTCCGGGATCACCAGCGCGGTGGCCTTGGCGGCACCGGTGGTGGTCGGGATGATGTTCTCGGCGGCAGCGCGCGCCCGGCGCAGGTCCGAGTGCGGGAAGTCCAGGATGCGCTGGTCGTTCGTGTACGCGTGGACCGTCGTCATCATGCCCTTGACGATGCCGAAGTTCTCCAGGAGGACCTTGGCCATCGGCGCCACGCAGTTGGTGGTGCAGGAGGCGTTGGAGATGACGTGGTGGTTGGCCGCGTCGTACTTCTCCTGGTTGACGCCCATCACGATCGTGATGTCCTCGTCCTTGGCCGGAGCCGAGATGAGGACCTTCTTCGCGCCGGCCGCGATGTGCTTGGCGGCGTCGGCCTTCTTGGTGAAGATGCCGGTCGACTCGATGACGATGTCGGCACCCAGCTCGCCCCAGGGGAGGTTCGCGGGGTCGCGCTCGGCAAAGGTCTTGAAGGTGTTGCCACCGACGGTGATGGTGTCGTCGGTGTGGCTGACCTCGGCCTTGAGACGGCCCAGGATCGTGTCGTACTTGAGGAGGTGAACCAGGGTTGCGTTGTCAGTCAGGTCGTTGACACCGACGATCTCGATGTCCGCTCCCTGCTCCAGGAGCGCCCGGAAGTAGTTGCGGCCAATTCGGCCAAAACCATTGATGCCTACGCGGATCGTCACGAACCGATCTCCTCGTTGGTGCGCCGGCCTGTCCGCCAGCGAGCTGTATGGGATGTCCCCGACCGCTTACGACACTACCTCTCCGTGAGCTTCGGAGTGACATCGACCATCCTGTGACACGCCCCGAAGCCCCGCACTCCAAGACGAGTACGGGACCTCGGGGACTTTGTGCCCGGTCACTCACGGTGAGCCCGGTCGGGGGCTCTGATCAGTGGTTCAGCGAGCGGAGCGCCTTACCGACGAGTACGGCGCGGTCGGCCGCGGCCGGCACGTGTTCCAGGCCGAAGCCCAGGAGCACGGTGTCACGCGTAGTGACGGAGGCGTAGGACTTGAACAGCTCGCCCGACCGGGACCAATCGCCCGGAACATCAGGGCTTCCGGCAGGTGCACCCTGGGCGGTCCAGACACCGAACGAGGACTCGAAGCCCTCGACCGCCTGGTCGGCGCCGCCGATCGAGACGCGGGCCTCGTCCGCGAAGACTCCGCGGCCGCCCGAGCCCGGGTCGGTGATGTAGGCGAGGGAGACCTCGACGGTCTTGCCCGCGTACGCGCTCAGGTCGAAGGAGACCTGCTTCCAGCCGCCGGAGGAGGCGGTGAAGGAGTTCCAGGTGCCGCTGGTGCCCTGCGGGGTGCAGCCCCCGGCGTCGAGGGTGAGGTAGCGGCGCAGGAACGGGTGGCCGTTGATGAAGAACCCGGCCCCGCACTCCTCGGGAACGGTGGTGGTGGTCAGGCCGCCCAGCTCGGGCAGCGTGGTCCAGTCGTCGCCGCCCGCGGTACGGGACTCCAGGACCGCGTGGTCGTAGCCCTCCTCGGTGTTCCAGTTGAGCGCCATCTTGAGCTTCGGCTGGTCGGCCGCGGTGACCCCGGTGAGGTCGATGGTGCGGGTGAGGCGCTTCCAGTCGTCGTCGGCGTGCGTGGCCGAGGCCATCGACGCGCCGGCGTACGGGGCGTACGGGTTCACGACTCCGGCGTACTGGCCCGCCTGCGCGCTCTTGAACTGCGGGAACTGCGCCACGGGCAGCGTGTCGGAGGTGACCGTGTAGGAGCCCGGGCGGTCGAGCGGGTTGCCCGTGGCGTTACCGAGGGCGCCATTGGCCCCGGTCAGGGAGCCCGCGCCGGTGAAGCCGGTGGGGCCGGTGACCCCGGAGCGGCCGTAGGCGCCGAGGAAGTACTGGCTGAAGTCGTTGGTCACGGCGCGGCCGACCTGGGCGTTGCCGCCCGCCAGCTCGCCGGCCTCGATCAGCTTGCCGCCCTCGTTGAGGTAGTCGCGTACCGCCAGCTGCGTGTCGCCGCCCGGGGACTTGGCCCCGGTGTAGTGGACGGCCGTACGGAAGTGGGAGAGGGCTCCGAGGTGGTGCGGGGCACCCTGGACGGCCACGTCCCAGACCGCCGCGCTCTTGCCGTTGGCGCGCAGGGCGTCGACGTAGGACTGCGCGTGCTGCGCCGGGGCGCCTTCCTCGGCGATCACCAGCACGTCGGCGCGGGGCCGCGAGGCCACCGTGTACGTGAAGTGCTCGCTGGAGACCTGCTTGCCGCGGTCGCGGCCGGTGAACCAGACCTCGACCTTGTCGCCGGGCTTGGCACCCTCGACCTCGGCGCGGTACTCGTCGAACCAGTTGTTGTCCTCGCCGCCGTAGACCTCACCGCCCTTCCAGGCCTCGAGGTCCTCGTCGTGGGTGCGGCCCCCGTTGATCCGATAGTTGAGTTCCTTGTCCTTCAGCGCCTTGCGGGCCGTGACGGCGACCTCCTGGTCCTCGCCGCGGGCGGCGTAGGAGGTGGTGAAGGGGTCGAGGGTGAAGTCCGCGGCGGTCAGGCCCAGGGAGGACTTCGGCTGGTCCGGACGCTCGGCGCTCTCGCCCACGGAGAGCGCGAAGTCGATGTTCTTGGCGAACTCGGCCTGGATGAGCTTCTCGTCGTCCGGGAAGTTGAAGCCGGAGGCGCAGTCCTCGGGCTTCCACTGGTCGTCCGGGTCGATCGCGGAGGCCGTCTGGCAGGTGGTCATCTCCGGCGTGAACATCATCATGCCGTTGGCGTTGGCGGCATGGCCGTCGGCCTCGCCGTTGGTGGTGTAGAGCTCGGAGGAGACCTGCGGGTAGTAGCCGGGGACCGCCGGGTTCTCCGGGGTGCCGGCGAGCGCCTTGTAGGCGACGTCGTCGGGGGTGGGGGTGGCCACCTGCCAGCCCACGCCGTACAGGATCAGTTCGGCCGCGGAGTGGTAGTTGATGCCGTAGTCGAAGCCGATGCGCTTCTGGAACCCGTCGAGGGCTACGGTCTCGGGCTCCGAGGAGGCCTTGGCGCCGCGGTAGGTCTCGCTCGACTCGTTGGGCGAGGAGCCCTCGTTGTCGTAGCCCCACTTGTAGGTGAAGTTGCGGTTGAGGTCGACGCCGTCGCCCGCGGTGATCTTGCCGTCGGCGTTGTTGTCGCGCAGGTTCTTGCGCCACAGCCGCTGGCCGTCGGGGGCGAAGGTGTAGTCGTAGCCGTCGGGGTTGGCGGAGAGCAGGAACCACAGCTCGGTGGAGTCCACCAGCTTGGTGATCCGCTGGTCCTTGCCGTAGTTGTCGAGGGTGTGGTGCATCAGCCGCCGGGTCATCTCGGGGGTGATCCACTCACGGGCGTGCTGGTTCGACATGTAGAGCGTGGAGGGCTTGGCGCCGTCCCTGGACTTCTTGGCATCCTTAGCGACCTTCAGGGCGAGGATGTCCTTGCCCTGGACGGTCTTGCCGATGGAGACGACCTTGGTGAGGCCCGGGTTCTCCTGGGCGGTGCGCAGGATCTCCTCCTGGAGCCCGCCCTTGCCGCTGTACGGGCGGAAGACCCCGTCGCCGGCCGCCAGCGAGCGCGCCGCGGCCTTGGCCCCGACCTTGCGTTCGGCGAGCTTGATCCCCTTCGCCGCCAGTTCCTTGGCCTGTCCCCCGGTGAGGAAGAGCTCGACCTTGGCGGTCCCGGTCTCGGGGGCGCGTTCGGAGAGCTCGTGCGCGTCCTGGCCGGCCGCCAGGACCAGCGGGACCTGCTCCTTGGTGATGTCGGCGTCGTAGACCCGTACCTCGTCCGCGGCGGACGTGTCCGCCGGACCGGGCTGGGCCTGGGCCGCTGCTGGTAGTGCGGCGAGTGTGGTGCCGAAGACGAATGCGCTTGCGGCGAGGATCGATCTCGCGCGGTGCCTCATGTGCCCCCCTGGGCGTCGTCTGCCACGAAAGCCTCCGTCTGCCACGAAGGCTTCGGACGACAGGCTCACGACCAGTCCATGCTCATGTCAATGGGGCATACCGGAAAGGGGCCCGCACGAGTGATCGTGCGGGCCCCTTTCGGAGGTGTTTTCTCCGCTCAGCCGGCCATGTTGTCGGCCAGTTCCTCGCTGTCGCTGAGGTCGAGGTTCGACTCGGTGCCCGGGATGCCGAGGTCCTGGGCCCGCTTGTCGGCCATCGCCAGCAGGCGGCGGATCCGGCCCGCGACGGCGTCCTTGGTCAGCGGCGGGTCGGCGAGCGCGCCCAGCTCCTCCAAGGAGGCCTGCTTGTGCTCCATGCGCAGCCGGCCGGCCGCGGCGAGGTGCTCGGGGACCTCCTCGGCGAGGATCTCCAGGGCGCGCTGCACCCGGGCTCCGGCGGCCACCGCGGCCCGCGCCGAGCGGCGCAGGTTGGCGTCGTCGAAGTTGGCGAGGCGGTTCGCGGTGGCGCGCACCTCGCGCCGCATCCGCCGCTCCTCCCAGGCCAGCACCGAGTCGTGGGCGCCGAGCCGGGTCAGCAGGGCGCCGATGGCGTCCCCGTCCCGTACGACGACCCGGTCCACGCCGCGGACCTCACGGGCCTTCGCGGCGATGGAGAGCCGGCGGGCGGCGCCGACGAGGGCCAGGGCGGCCTCCGGACCGGGGCAGGTGACCTCCAGGGAGGAGGAGCGACCCGGCTCGGTCAGCGAGCCGTGGGCCAGGAAGGCCCCGCGCCAGGCCGCCTCGGCGTCACAGGTGGCCCCGGAGACCACCTGGGGGGGCAGACCCCGGATCGGACGGCCGCGGCCGTCCACGAGGCCGGTCTGGCGGGCCAGCTGGTCGCCGCCGGCGACCACGCGGACCACGTACCGGTTGCCCCGGCGCAAACCGCCCGGAGCCATGATCACCAGATCCGAGGAGTGTCCGAAGATCTCCAGAATGTCCTTGCGCAGGCGGCGGGCCGCGATCCCCGCGTCCAGTTCCGCCTCGATGACGATCCGGCCGCTCACCAGGTGCAACCCGCCCGCGAACCGAAGGATCGCCGAGACCTCCGCCTTCCTGCAGCAGGTGCGGGTGACAGGCAGGCGGGCGATCTCATCCTTCACCGCGGGCGTCATCGCCATGGGCCGATCCTTCCATGCATCCGAAAAATACGGTCGTACGCGGCGGCCAGCAGCTCCGGATCATGCTTCGGAGAGCCGTCCAGCCGGGCAACCGGCGCCAGCTCGACCGCGGCACCGAACCGTTTTGCGGCATCGGCGAGGGACTCGCGATCGGGCACGGCAGCCTGATCGGCCAGCACCACGTCCAGGGCGAGTTTAGGGGCGTGTCGGGCCAAAACCTCCAAATGACGCTGCGGAGAGAAGCCCTCTGTTTCGCCGGGTTGTGGTGCGAGGTTCAGCGAGAGCACCCTTCTGGCCTTGGTCTCGACCAGCGCGTCGAGCAATTCGGGCACCAGCAGGTGCGGAATCACCGACGAGAACCAGGACCCCGGACCGAGCACGACCCAGTCCGCGTCGAGCACCGCCGCGACCGCTTCCGGCACCGCCGGCGGGTCGCTCGGCACCACCTGTACGGAGAGCACCTCGCCGGGGGTCAGCGCCACGGTGGCCTGCCCCCGTACGGTGTCCACGTCCTCGGGGCGGGCCGGATCGTGGCCCTTGACCAGGGCCTGGAGCTCCAGCGGGACCGCCGACATCGGCAGCACCCGGCCCTGGGCCCCGAGCAGCCTGCCGACCAGGTCCAGGGCCTGGACGGGGTCGCCGAGCTGTTCCCACAGGGCGACGATCAGCAGGTTGCCGACGGCGTGCTCGTGCAGGTCGCCCTTGGACTGGAAGCGGTGCTGGATGACCCGCGACCAGGTCTGGCCCCAGTCGTCGTCACCGCACAGCGCGGCCAGCGCCTTGCGCAGGTCGCCGGGCGGCAGGACCCCGAGCTCCTCGCGCAGCCTGCCGCTGGAGCCGCCGTCGTCGGCGACGGTGACGACGGCGGTCAGCTCGCCCGTGATCCGGCGCAGGGCGGTCAGCGAGGCCGAGAGGCCCATGCCGCCGCCCAGCGCCACGACCTTGGGCGAGACCGCCTCGGGCGCCTCGCCCCGGCGCAGGCCCGTGCGGCCCGCCGGGTCCTCGCCCTTGCCGGTGGTGAGCCGGCGCAGGCGGCGGAGCCGCATGGTACGTCCGGTCACTCGCGCCCCATGTCCCTGTGGACGACGACGGTCTCGACTCCTTCGGAGGCGAGGCGGGCGGCGAGCTTCTCCGACATGGCGACGCTGCGGTGCTTGCCGCCGGTACAGCCGACCGCGATGGTCACGTACCGCTTGCCCTCGCGGCGGTAGCCGGTGGCGATGAGCTGGAGCAGCTCGGTGTAGCAGTCGAGGAACTCCTTGGCGCCGGGCTGGCTGAAGACGTAGCCCGACACCTCCTCGTTCAGGCCGGTGAACGGGCGCAGCTCCGGGACCCAGTGCGGGTTGGGGATGAAGCGGCAGTCGACGACGAGGTCGGCGTCGACGGGGAGCCCGTACTTGTAGCCGAAGGACATGACGGTGGCCCGCAGCTCGGGCTCCTCGTCGCCTGCGAACTGGGCGTCCATCTTGGCGCGCAGCTCGTGCACGTTCAGGCTGGAGGTGTCGATGACCAGGTCGGCGTCGCCGCGCAGCTCGCGCAGCAGGTCGCGCTCGGCGGCGATGCCGTCGACGATGCGCCCGTCGCCCTGGAGCGGGTGGGGGCGGCGGACCGACTCGAAGCGGCGGACGAGGGCGTCGTCCGAGGACTCCAGGAAGACGATCCGCCGGGTGACCCCGCGGGTCTCCAGGTCGGCGAGGGATTCGCGCAGCGCGTCGAAGAACTGGCGGCCGCGGACGTCGACGACGACGGCGATGCGCGCCACGTTGCCCTGCGAGCGGGCGCCGAGTTCCACCATGGTGGTGATCAGCGCGGGCGGGAGGTTGTCGACGACGAACCAGCCGAGGTCCTCCAGACACTTGGCCGCCGTACTGCGGCCGGCCCCGGACATACCGGAGATGATCACCAGCTCGGGGATGGCCGCCTCGGCGGTATCTCCGGGCTCCACTGTCGTGCCCGTACTCACCTGTGCTCCGTCTCGGTCGTACTCGGATGCGATGTCTGCGGTGCCACTTCCGGAATCCTGCTCGGATCCTCGGCCCTGGCGGGTCTCGTGCTCGGTCATTGCTCGGTCCCCCGATCGGATGCTGCTCCCGCGGACGCGGGGGTCTCATCCTCAATGATCTCCCCGGTCGCCGTATTGACGGCGGGACCGGCGGGAACCGCCTGGGCGAGGGCCACGGCCACGGTCTCGGCCGTCTTGCGGCCTATGCCCGGGACCTCGCAGATCTGGTCGATTGTCGCCTGTCTCAGCTTTTTCACCGAACCGAAGTGCTTGATCAGGGCCAGCCTGCGGCTCTCGCCGAGCCCGGGGACCTCGTCGAGGGGCCCGGCCTTCAGGCGTTTGCCCCGCTTGTTGCGCTGGTACTGGATGGCGAACCGGTGGGCTTCGTCACGGACCCGCTGGAGCAGGTACAGGCCCTCGCTGCTGCGGGGCAGCACCACCGGGTCGTCCTCCCCGGGCAGCCAGACCTCCTCCAGTCGCTTGGCGAGGCCGCACACGGCGACGTCGTCGATCCCCAGCTCCTCCAGGGCCCGCTTGGCGGCGGCCACCTGCGGCTGCCCGCCGTCGACCACGACGAGCTGCGGCGGGTACGCGAAGCGCCTGGGGCGCCCGTCGTCCTCGGGCTGCTGCCCGTCCTCGCCGTCCTCGGGGGACCACTCCCCCGTCTTCAGCTTCTCCTGGAGGTAGCGGCGGAAGCGCCGGGAGACCACCTCGTGCATGGAGCGGACGTCGTCCTGCCCCTCGAAGGACTTGATCTGGAAGCGCCGGTACTCGCCCTTGCGCGCCAGCCCGTCCTCGAAGACGACCATGGAGGCCACGACATCGTCGCCCTGCAGGTGGGAGATGTCGAAGCACTCGATGCGCAGCGGCGCGCCGTCGAGCTCCAGCGCCTCGGCGATCTCCTCCAGGGCCCGCGAGCGGGTGGTGAGGTCGGAGGCGCGCTTGGTCTTGTGCAGGGCGAGGGACTGCTGGGCGTTGCGGTGGACGGTCTCCATCAGCGCCTTCTTGTCCCCGCGCTGCGGGATGCGCAGGCTCACCTGCGAGCCGCGCCGCTCGGCGAGCCACTGGCTCAGGGCCGGGGTGTCCTCGGGCAGGGCGGGGACCAGCACCTCCTTGGGGACGGCCTCGCCCTTCTCCTCCCCGTACAGCTGCTGGAGGGCGTGCTCGACCAGCCCGGCGGTGTCGACGGCCTCGACCTTGTCGGTGACCCAGCCGCGCTGGCCCCGGACCCGGCCGCCGCGGACGTGGAAGATCTGCACGGCCGCTTCGAGCTCGTCCTCGGCGACCGCGAACAGGTCGGCGTCGGTGGCGTCGGCGAGCACGACCGCGTTCTTCTCCATCGCCCGGCGCAGGGCCCCTATGTCGTCGCGCAGCCGGGCGGCCTTCTCGTACTCCATGTCCTCCGCGGCCTCGTGCATCTGCTGTTCGAGGCGGGTGAGGTAGGTGCCGGTGCGGCCGGCCATGAAGTCGCAGAAGTCCTCGGCGAGTTCGCGGTGCTCCTCGGGGGTGACCCGGCCGACGCAGGGCGCGGAGCACTTGCCGATGTAGCCGAGCAGGCAGGGGCGGCCGATCTGGGCGGACCGCTTGAACACCCCGGCGGAGCAGGTGCGGACGGGGAAGACCCGGAGCATCAGGTCGACGGTCTCGCGGATGGCCCAGGCGTGCCCGTACGGGCCGAAGTAGCGCACGCCCTTCTTCTTGGGGCCGCGCATGACCTGGACCCGCGGGTAGTCCTCGTTCATGGTGACGGCGAGGGAGGGGTAGCTCTTGTCGTCCCGGTACTTGACGTTGAACCGGGGGGCGAACTCCTTGATCCAGGAGTATTCGAGCTGGAGCGCCTCGACCTCGGTGGAGACCACGGTCCACTCGACGGCGGCGGCCGTGGTGACCATGGTGGCGGTACGGGGGTGCAGCCCGGCGAGGTCCTGGAAGTAGCTGGCCAGCCGTTGGCGCAGGTTCTTGGCCTTCCCGACGTAGATCACCCGGCGGTGCTCGTCGCGGAACTTGTAGACCCCCGGGGAGTCGGGAATCTGCCCCGGCTCGGGGCGGTAGCTGGAAGGGTCGGCCATGCCAACCACCCTACTGTCGCCCGCCGACAAGCGGGCCTCGGCCCCGCGGGGTCCGTCCGCCCGGCAGGAGCCGTCCGCCCGGCGGGCTGCCGGGCGGACGGGCCCCCACGGGTGGCTACGCCCGCACCACCCGCTGCCGCCGGGCGCGCCGGGCGGCCACCGCGCCGGCCGCGCCCAGCGCCAGAGCCAGGGCTCCGGCGGTCATCGGGAGTCCGGTGAGGGCTGACCCGGGCCGGGCCGCGGACGTGTGCGCCGCCGTGGCTTCCGTGGGGGCGAAGCCACCGGCCTTCCCGGACTTGCCGTAGGCGGAGCCCGGCAACTTGTCCCCGTAGGCCTTCACGACCCGGGTCCGGTAGGCGGCCAGGCTCGTGCCCCGCGCGCCCACGGCCGTGGCCGCGTCCTCGTCCAGGGGCAGGACCCGCTCGCCGCCGGTCACGTACCAGGCGTCGATCTGCGGTTCGCGGAACACGGTCCCGCCGGGGAGTTTCGCCGCGCCGAGCCGTGCGTAGCGGAACTCGTCGTCGCCGGTGGCGATGTTCACCACCTGCCAGCCCGCTTCGGTCTTCGCGGTCCACAGGGCGGCCTGCTGTCCGTCCGAGGAGACGGCCTTGCTGGCGAGGAATTCCAGGCGGGCCACGCTCGCGCCCGCCTTCCCCGCCACGAACTCGGGCGAGAGGTAGTGCACGGGAACCGTCTCGCCCTCGATGCGGGGCTGCGCGGCGGCGAGCGAGACCTTGCCCTCGCGGGCGAAGAAGCGGGACAGGGTGGCGAGCGTGTCGGGGGCCGCCGCCGTCCGTCCCGCGGCGGCCAGGTTCTCGGCGGTGGCGTTCTGGGGCTGCGGTACGGGCGCCGCGGACGCCTGGGTGGGGGCCAGGGCCAGTACGGCGGTCGCGGCGACGGCCGCGGCGGCGAGACGGGGGTTCACGAGGCGGGGAATCATGAGGCGGGGATTCATGAGGTCACGCCCCGATCCGGTAGAGCGAGTGGGTCCAGGAGAAGGTGCTGTTGTCCACGTACCAGGCGTGGGAGGCCCAGTTGTAGCGGTCGCTGGAGGGCCACGGGTCTCCCCAGTACACCCAGCTGTTCGCGGTGTCGTAGCCGTAGATCACGTGCATGTGGCCACCGCCGTTGGACCACTGGATGCGGGTCTCGATCGGGCGGTTGGCGTTGACCTCGGTCTGGACGGTGGAGTACTGGAGCCAGCCGGTGACGTAGGAGCCGGCGTTGATGCCGGCCCAGCGCAGGCCGGTCTGCACATTGCCGAGGGTGGCCTGGTTGTTGGGGCAGTCGTAGCCCTGCTGGCGGTTGAAGGCGGCGTTGCAGAACTGGTTCTGGCTGTAGGTGCGGCCGAACCAGGTGGCGATGGTGTTGCCGCCTGCGGCCCAGCACCAGTTGGTCTTCTGCTGGGCCTGCATGGTGATGTTCAGCCGCTTGGACGCCAGGGCCGAGCTCTCGGCAGGGGCGGCGGCGACTGAGGAGGTGGCGGTCGTGGTGCCCGTACCGGCGGCGGCATCGGCGGCGGTGGCGGCAGCGGTGGGCAGGGCGAGGAGCAGGGCGGTGACGAAGGCGGCGAGGGTGAGCCGCCGGTTTGTGTGGCGCATCGCGTTCCTCCCTATGTGGGGAGTGGGGGTGGAGGAGCGCGTCCGGACGCTGTGGAGGAGCATCGGGGTGTTGTCGGGAACAGGTCAACACGCTTCAATACGGCGTGACATCGCGGTGTGAACGGTGGGGCCAGAGTGTGAACGTCCGCCGTCACCCCACCTGCCCCCACCTGCCCCCACCGGGACCACGGGCGGCACCCGCCGGACCGCCCGCACCCCGCCGCGTGAACGTTCACAGGAGGAGCCGCCATGCGGTCGAGCGCGAACGGCACCTTCTCGGACACCGCCCCTCCGGCCGCCTCCGCTGCGAGCGGCGCCCCTCCGGCCGCCTCCCCTCCGAGCGGCTCCCCTTCGGACACCGCCCGTGCGGAGGGCGCCCGGGACCTGCCGCGCCTGCTGCGCGACGGCCCCTTCCACCTCGCGCTCCGCGCCGCCCTCACCGCCCGCGGCCTGCCCCTGCACCGGGTGCAGCACCGGCTCGCGGCCCGCGGCATCAAGCTCGGGGTGACCAGCCTCAGTTACTGGCAGCAGGGCGCCCGGCGGCCGGGCCGCCCCGAGTCCCTGAAGGCCGTACGGGCCCTGGAGCAGATCCTGGAACTGCCCGAGGGCGCCCTGCTGCGGCTGCTGGCCGCGCCGGATCCCGCCGCACCGGGGACGGCCCGGCCGCCCGCGCGCTCGTACCGGGCGCTGTTCAGCGTGGGCGCGGCCGTGGAGGAGCTGCTGGCCGGCATGGAACTGCCCGCCGACGGCGGCCTGCACACCGTCGGCCACCACGAGCGCGTGCGGATCGGGCCCGCCGGGGAGCTGCTCGGCCGCGAATCGCAGCACGTCGTACGGGCCCACCGCGACGGGGTCGACCGGTACATCGCGGTCCACCACGGCGACCCGGGCTGCGATCCGGAGCGGATCCGGGTCCGGGCCGACGAGAACTGCCGGACCGGGCGGATCCGCCGCCACCCCGGAGCGGAGCTGGTCGTCGCCGAGCTGCTCTTCGACGCCCGGCTGCGGGCCGGGGACACCTACGTCTTCGGCTACGGCTTCGAGGACGGCACCGCGGGCCGCAGCACCGAGTACGTGCGCGGCTTCAGCTACACCGGCGGGCAGTACGTGCTCCAGGTCCGCTTCGACGAGGCGGCCCTGCCGGTGCGCTGCCGCCGCTTCACGCGCAGCGGGCCGGACGCCCCGCGCGGCCGGCTCGCGGACCTGAACCCGAGCGGACCGCACCGGGCCGTGCACCTGGTGGAGCAGGGGGTGCGGCGCGGGATCCTGGGGATCGGGTGGGACTGGGAGTGAGCGCCGGTGCGGCGCCCCCCGCGCCGTCAGCCAGCGCCGCCAGCCCGCGACGTCAGCCCGCGACGTCAGCCCGCGACGAGCTTGCCGGCCTCGACCTTCACCGGGACCTCCGGCAGCGGGTCGGTGGCCGGGCCGCGCAGCACCTTGCCCGTGGTCACGTCGAAGCGGCTGCCGTGGCAGGGGCAGTTGCCCTCGCCCTCGACGATCTTGTCCAGTACGCAGCCGGAGTGGGTGCACTGGGCGCTGAAGGCCTTGTACTGGCCGGCCTCCGCGCAGCTGACCACGAGCTTCTTCTCGCGGAACAGCTTCGCGCCGCCGACCGGCACCTCGGCCGCCGCACCCAGCTCGACGGGCTCCGCGGGGACCGCCGGGGAGCCGGAGCCGCTGTTGGTCTCGGTGGAGCAGGCCGTCAGCGCAGCACCGCCGCCGACGGCTCCAACGATCGCGGCGGCGCCCTTGAGGACGGTACGGCGGGCGGCGGACTGCGAGGCGGACATGCGGTTCTCCCGGAGTGAGGACGACGTGCGGACGGCGCGAGGAAGCGGCGCGGCCGGCATGGGCCCGGCCGGGCCCCGGCGGGCCCACCCGACGATACCCGCGCCCGATGGGATACCTTCCCCCGCGTGATCGTCGTCGGTGGAGAAGCCCTGATCGACCTGGTGCCCGTCGCACAGCCGCCGGGCGCCCTGCTGCCGCGGCCGGGCGGCGGACCGTACAACACCGCCGTCGCGCTGGGCCGGCTCGGCGTCCGGACCGCCTTCTGCTCCCGCATCTCGACGGACGGCTTCGGCGCCTCGCTGCTCGACGGGCTGCGCGCGGCCGGGGTGGACCTCTCCCTGGTCCAGCGCGGACCGGAGCCGACCACGCTGGCGGTGCCCTCGCTGGCCCCGGACGGCTCGGCGGCGTACGGCTTCTACGTCGAGGGAACGGCCGACCGGCTGTTCCGGCTGCCGCCCGCGCTCCCCGAGGGGGTACGGGCCCTCGCGCTCGGCACCTGCTCGCTGGTGCTGGAGCCCGGGGCCAGTGCCTACGAGACCCTGCTGCGCCGGGAGTCCGGGCGCGGGCTGCTGACCCTGCTCGACCCCAACATCCGCCCGGCGCTGATCGCCGACCCGGCGGCCTACCGGGCCCGCTTCCTGTCCTGGCTGCCGCACGTCGGCGTGCTGAAGCTGTCGGAGGAGGACGCGGCGTGGCTGGGCGGCGGCGCGGGCGACTGGCTGGCGGCCGGTCCCTCCGCGGTGGTGCTCACCCGGGGCGCCGGCGGCCTGACGGTGTGGACGCGGGAGGGCGCGGAGCACTCGGTGCCCGCACGCCGGGTCCCGGTGGTGGACACCATCGGCGCGGGCGACACCGTGAACGCGGCCCTGCTGCACCGGCTCGCGGCCGGCGCGGGGGGCCCGGATCGGGTGGACTGGCCCGAGGTGCTGTCGTACGCCGCCGCGGCGGCGGCGCTGACGTGCACCCGGGCGGGCGCGGAGCCTCCGTACGCCTGCGAGCTCAGCGGAGCGCGGCCCACACCGTAGCGGCCACCGCGGGGGCGAACTCCTCCACCGGCCCGACCGTGTCGGGCCCGGAGAAGTGCAGGAAGAAGGCCCGCTGGAAGCAGGCGCCGAGCAGCAGCGCGGCGGCGGCGGCCGGGTCGGCGTCGGGGCGCAGCCTGCCCCGTTCGAGCTCGCGGAACAGGTGGCCGGTGAGGGCCTCCAGCACGACGTGCGGACCCGCGCCGATGCTCCGTACGCCCTCGCGGTGGCGGGTGAGCAGGACGGGATCGGCGAAGAGCGAGCCGGACATGGGCATGGCTTCGGCGTAGAAGAGCGAGGCGTACCGGGCGATCTCGGTCAGTCGTTCTTCGACGGGCTGGTCCCCCGGATCGCTGGTCAGGGCCGCCATCATCGCCCCGGCGTTGGGGCGGCGCTCCATCAGCACGCGGACGAACAGCTCTTCCTTGTTCGCGAAGTACTTGTAGAGCGCGGCCTCCGAGCAGCCCGCCTCACGGGCGATGGCCTTCGTGGTGGCGTTGGCCAGTCCGGTGGTGCGCATCAGGGTCTCGGCCGCATCGAGCAGGCGCTCCGGGGTGGACCGGCTTGACTTTGGGGTGAGCATTCACTCACCATAACGGAAGCGGGGGTGAGTGAATACTCACCAACCCCCCTCTCTCTGTCATGCGCCACACGTCATGCGTCACGCAAATCTGGGAGCCAGGATGAAACTCACGGTGTTCGGAGCCACGGGCGGGATCGGCCACGAGGTGGTCCGGCAGGCACTCGAAGCGGGTCACGAGGTGACGGCGGTCGTCCGCGACCCGGCGCGGCTGGACGTACCGGCGCACGAACGGCTGCGGGTGGCGGTCGTGCGGGACCTGTCCGACGAGGACGCGCTCGTTGCGGTGCTGGAGGGACAGGAGGCGGTGGTCTCCGCGCTCGGCCCGACGAGCAACAAGCAGGCCCGGCTCACCCCGGTGGCGGGGCCGGCCCTGCGGTCGATCGTCTCCGCGATGGACCGGGCCGGGGTGACCCGCCTGTCGGCGGTCAGCGCGGCGCCGGTGGGTCCGCAATCGCCGGGGGACGGCGCGCTCACCCGAGTGGTCGTCTACCCGCTGCTGCGCAGGGCGCTGCGGGACGTGTACGCGGACCTCACCGTCATGGAGGCGGCGATCGCCGCGAGCCGTACGCAGTGGACGGTGATCCGGCCGCCGCGGCTGCTGAACCGGCCGTTCACGGGGACGTACCGGCGGGCGGTCGACGCCAACGTCCCGGGCGGCAAGGTGATCGCCCGGGCCGACGTCGCCGACGCCCTCCTGACCACCCTGTCCGACCCCTCGACGTCGGGCCACGCCATCGGCGTCGCCGCCTGACGGCCTCGTGCACCGTCGCCTGTTGATCGGCGAGGGCACGAAGCCCGCGGCCATCCCCCGCAGGGGTGGGCGTGGTCATCGGCGGGGGACGACGACGTCGACGCTCGCGCCTTCCGGTCAGGACCCACCCCGAACGGCGGTTCCCGTCGTGCGGGGTACGGCCCCGGCCGGGAGGGTGACGGCATGGGCCACTGGTGGTACCGCAATGTCCTGGAGCCGGGGAAGCTGCCGCTGCTCCTCGCGCTGGCGGCGTTCGTCGCCGCTTTCACCGTGACCCGGGTCATCACCCGGATGATCCGCGCGGGCAAGGGGCCGTTCCGCAACGTCACTCCGGGCGGGCTGCACATCCACCACGCCGTTCCGGGAGTGATCCTGATGACCGTCGGCGGTTTCACGGGCATCGCCTCGGCCGGCCGGTCAGGGTGGGGGGCCGCAGTGGCGGCAGTGTTGTTCGGGATGGGGACGGGGCTGGTCCTGGACGAGTTCGCGTTGATCCTGCACCTGAGCGACGTCTACTGGACCAAGCAGGGCACGATCAGCATCGAGGTCGTGATCATGACCGCGGCGCTTGCGTCATTGCTGCTCTGCGGGTTCCTCCCGCTGGGAGTGGACGGGCTGACGCCCGATGAGCAGCGCAACCGGATGACGGCGGTCGCCACGGTGGTGGCGAACCTGCTGTTCGCGGTCGTGGCCCTGTTCAAGGGGAAACCCCGGATGGCCGTTCTCGGCGCGGTCGTTCCGCTCATCGCGATGGTCGCCGCCGTACGGCTGGCCCGGCCCGCGTCCCCCTGGGCCCGCCGCCTCTACGGCGGCCGGGCCAAGACCCGCGCCCGGGCCCTCAAGCGGTCCTATCACCACGACCGGCGCTGGAGCGGACTGCGGCGCCGGGTGGACTACCTCATCGGCGGCGCACCCAGCCAGTAGCGGCCCGGGAGGCGGCGCCGCCCCCGACAACGGGACGGGCGCCGCCTCCGAAGGGCTAGGCCTTGCGCGCCCGCGTTGCCTTCTTCGCAGGAGCCGGGGCCGCCGCCTTCTTGGCGGGAGCCGCCGCCTTCTTCCGCGCGGCCGCCTTCTTCACCGGCCGGGCCGGCTCGGAGGCGGCGTCGGAGATGCGGTCTGCGCCCAGGATGTCCCGCAGGAACTTGCCCGTGTGGCTCGCGCCCACCGAGGCGACCTGCTCGGGCGTGCCCTCGGCGACGACGAGGCCGCCTCCGTACCCGCCCTCGGGACCCATGTCCACGACCCAGTCCGCGGTCTTGACGACATCGAGGTTGTGCTCGATGACGATCACCGTGTTGCCCTTGTCGACCAGCCCCGACAGCACCTTGATGAGCTTCGAGATGTCCTCGAAGTGCAGGCCCGTCGTCGGCTCGTCCAGGACGTACACCGTCCGCCCCGTCGACCGCTTCTGGAGCTCCGAGGCCAGCTTCACGCGCTGCGCCTCGCCGCCCGAAAGCGTCGGCGCCGACTGGCCGAGGCGGACGTACCCGAGCCCGACCTCGTTCAGCGTCTTGAGGTGCCGCGAGATCGTCGGGACCGCCTCGAAGAAGCCTGCGGCCTCCTCGATCGGCATGTTCAGGACCTCGGCGATGGACTTGCCCTTGTAGTGGACCTCCAGCGTCTCCCGGTTGTACCGGTCGCCGTGGCAGACCTCGCACGGGACGTACACGTCCGGCAGGAAGTTCATCTCGATCTTGATCGTGCCGTCGCCGGAGCAGTTCTCGCACCGGCCGCCCTTCACGTTGAAGGAGAAGCGGCCCGGCAGATAGCCGCGCACCTTCGCCTCCATCGTCTCCGCGAAGAGCTTGCGGACGTGGTCGAAGACACCGGTGTAGGTGGCCGGGTTGGACCGGGGGGTTCGGCCGATCGGCGACTGGTCCACGTGCACGACCTTGTCGACGAGGTCGTCGCCGTCCACCCGCGTGTGCCGTCCCGGCACCGACCGCGCGCCGTTGAGCTCGCGGGCGAGGTGCGTGTACAGGATGTCGTTGACCAGCGTCGACTTGCCGGAGCCCGATACGCCCGTCACCGCCGTGAGCACGCCCAGCGGGAAGGACACATCGATGTCCCGCAGGTTGTTCTCCTTGGCGCCGTGCACCGTGAGCTTGCGCGCGGGGTCCACGGGGCGGCGTACGTCTGGGAGCGGGATGGACCGCTTGCCGGACAGGTACTGGCCGGTGATCGACTCGGGGTTCTCCAGCAGGTCCTTCAGCGAGCCGCTGTGCACGACCTTGCCGCCGTGCTCGCCGGCGCCCGGGCCGATGTCCACGACCCAGTCGGCCACCTTGATGGTGTCCTCGTCGTGCTCGACGACGATCAGGGTGTTGCCCATGTCCCGCAGCCGGACGAGGGTCTCGATCAGCCGGTGGTTGTCCCGCTGGTGCAGGCCGATGGAGGGCTCGTCCAGGACGTAGAGCACGCCCACCAGGCCGGAGCCGATCTGCGTGGCGAGGCGGATGCGCTGGGCCTCGCCGCCCGAGAGGGTGCCGGCGGCGCGGTTGAGCGAGAGGTAGTCCAGGCCGACGTCGACGAGGAAGCGGAGCCGCTCGTTGACCTCCTTGAGGACCCGCTCGGCGATCTTCTTGTCGCGGGCGTCGAGCTTGAGGCGCCCGAGGAAGTCCGCGCACTCGCTGATCGACATCGCCGCGACGTCCGCGATCGAGCGGTCCATGACCGTCACCGCGAGCACGATCGGCTTGAGCCGGGTGCCCTGGCAGGTGGGGCACGGCACCTCGCGCATGTAGCCCTCGAAGCGCTCGCGGCTGGCGTCGCTCTCGGACTCCGAGTGCCGCCGCTTCACGAACGGCACGGCGCCCTCGAAGGCCGTGGTGTAGGCCCGCTCGCGCCCGTACCGGTTGCGGTAGCGGACCTCGATCTGCGTCTTGTGGCCGTACAGCAGGGCCTTCTTCGCCCGCAGCGGCAGACCGGCCCACGCGATGTCGGTGCGGAAGCCGAGCTCTTCGGCGAGCGCGCCGACCAGCCGCTGGAAGTAGTCCTTGGTGTGGCCGAGCGACCACGGCGAGACCGCGCCCTCGTCCAGGGACTTGTCCTCGTCCGGGACGATCAGCTCCGGGTCCACCTCCATGCGCGTACCGATGCCGGTGCACTCGGGGCAGGCGCCGAAGGGCGAGTTGAAGGAGAAGGAGCGCGGCTCCAGCTCCTCGAAGGAGAGGTCGTCGTACGGGCAGTAGAGGTGCTCGGAGTACATCCGCTCACGCTCGGGGTCGTCCTCCGCGAGGTCGACGAAGTCAAGGATCACCATGCCGCTCGACAGCCCGAGGGCGGTCTCCACGGAGTCCGTCAGCCGGCGCTTGGCACTGTCCTTGACGGTGAGGCGGTCGATGACCACCTCGATGGTGTGCTTCTCCTGCTTCTTCAGCGTGGGCGGCTCGGAGAGCTGGATCGTCTCCCCGTCCACCCGGGCCCGGCTGTAGCCCTTGGTCTGGAGATCGGCGAAGAGGTCGACGAACTCGCCCTTGCGCTCGCGCACCAGCGGCGACAGCACCTGGAACCGGCTTCCCTCGGGCAGCGCGAGCACCTTGTCGACGATCGCCTGCGGCGACTGCCGCGAGATCGGCCGGCTGCACTCGGGGCAGTGGGGCTTGCCGATGCGCGCGAAGAGCAGGCGGAGGTAGTCGTAGACCTCGGTGATGGTGCCGACGGTGGAGCGCGGATTGCGCGAGGTGGACTTCTGGTCGATGGAGACGGCCGGGGAGAGGCCCTCGATGAAGTCGACGTCGGGCTTGTCCATCTGCCCGAGGAACTGGCGGGCGTACGAGGACAGCGACTCGACGTAGCGGCGCTGCCCCTCGGCGAAGATCGTGTCGAAGGCCAGGGAGGACTTGCCCGACCCGGAGAGTCCGGTGAAGACGATGAGCGAGTCGCGCGGCAGGTCAAGAGAGACGTTCTTGAGGTTGTGCTCGCGAGCGCCACGAACGATGAGACGGTCGGTCACGCCGGTCCGCACCTTTCTTGAGAGAGCGGGGGCACGGACCCCCGTCCCAAGGGTATTGGGGGGCGCCTCTGCGGTGGAGTGGGAGACTGGACTCCGAGCGTATAGCACGTGCATTCGATTTCCGGCACTCCGCAGCCCTCTTCACCCGATCGTGTGGCGAGGGCCCCTCAACCACTAGGCTCGGCCGCATGATTGATCATGCGCACGACCTGCGCTCCGTACGTGAGGCCACCGATCGGCTGCTGACCGCGGTCGCGAAGCTGGACAACGCTTCCCTGGCCGAAGAGTCACGTCTCCCCGGCTGGAGCCGGGGGCACGTCCTGGCCCACCTCGCCCGGAACGCGGACGCCCTGGTCGAGGTCTTCGAGGGCCGCCCGATGTACGAGAGCGCCACCTCCCGGGAGTCCGACATCGAGCGGGATGCGGGCCGTCCCCTGCTGGAACAGCTCGAGGACGTCCGGAATTCCGGGGACCGCTGGCAGGCCGTCGCCGACCGCCCGCAGGACTGGACCCGCACCGTGGAACTGCGCAACGGGGTCACCGACACCGCGGCCCGGGTGCCCTTCCGGCGCCTGATCGAGGTCGAGCTGCACCACGTCGACTTGAACATCGGCTACGAGCTGTCCGACCTCCCGGACGAGTTCGCCGAGCGCGAGATCGCCTTCCTGGCCGACCGCTGGTCGGGCCGCCCCGACGTCCCGCCGGTCACCCTGTGGCTCGGGTACGACGGCACCGACCTCACCTGGCACACCGGTGGCACCGAGGGCTCGCCCGTCACCCTGGGCGGCACCCGCGACGAGCTGCTCGGCTGGCTCGCGGGACGCGGGGACCAGGGCGCGCACCTCACGCTGATCGAAGGCGACCGCCTTCCCGAGCTGCCCCCGCTCTAGCCGGACGACACCCTTAGGATCGAGAACATGACGTACAGCGGAGCGGTCAAGGTCGGCGGTCCGGCCGACGTGCACGAACTCTCGGACCTGATGATTTCCAAAGTCGCGGTGGGCCCGATGAACAACAACGCCTACCTGCTGCGCTGCCGGGCCACCGACGAGCAGCTGCTGATCGACGCGGCGGCGGAGCCGGAGACCCTGCTGAGCCTGATCGGTGAAAGCGGCATCATCTCCGTGGTCACCACCCACCGGCACGGCGACCACTGGGGCGCGCTGGCGGACGTGGTCCAGGGGACCGGCGCACGGACGTACGCGGGCCGCTTCGACGCGGAGGGCATCCCGGTCCCGACCGACGTGCCCGTCGAGGACGGGGACACCATCACGGTCGGACGGGTCACGCTGACCGCCCGCCACCTGGTCGGCCACACCCCCGGCTCGATCGCGCTGGTCTACGACGACCCGCACGGCCACGCGCACGTGTTCACCGGCGACTGCCTCTTCCCGGGCGGCGTCGGCAACACCTCGGGCGACCAGAAAGCCTTCACCAGCCTGCTCGACGACGTGGAGCACAAGCTGTTCGGCGAGCTGTCGGACGAGACCTGGGTGTACCCCGGCCACGGCAACGACACCACGCTCGGCGCCGAGCGCCCCCACCTGGCCGAATGGCGCGAGCGCGGCTGGTGACGGGCGCCGAAGGGGGCGCCGGCCCGTCAACCTCACGCCGGACCGCACTCCCTTTTGGTCATTGATGGCCGAACGCACGTCCTGAGGGGGCGGGGCAGGGTAATTGCTGCACCATGCAACAGGACCACCCCGCCCCCGCTCCCCTCTCCCAGGACAAGGCCGTCGCGGCCGCCGCCGACCCGGACACCTCCTCCCCCTCGATGCTCCGGCTCGCCTCGGCCTCCCTCGTCGGCACCGCCATCGAGTTCTACGACTTCTTCGTCTACGGCACCGCCGCCGCCCTGGTGCTCGGACCGCTCTTCTTCCCCTCCTTCTCCCCGCTCGCCGGCACCCTCGCCGCCTTCGGCACCTTCGGCGTCGGCTTCCTCGCCCGGCCCCTCGGCTCCGCCCTCTTCGGCCACATCGGCGACCGGTACGGCCGCCGCCCGGTGCTCCTCGCCTCCCTGCTGCTCACCGGCCTGGCCACGGTGGCGGTGGGCTGCGTGCCCTCGTACGCCTCCATCGGGATGGCCGCCCCCGTCCTGCTGGTCCTGCTGCGCTTCCTCCAGGGCCTCGGCCTCGGCGGGGAGTGGGGCGGCGCCGTGCTGCTGACCTCGGAGCACGCCCCCGAGGGGCGGCGCGGACTGTGGTCGAGCTTCCCGCAGATGGGCCCGGCGGTCGGGTTCCTGCTGGCCAACGGCCTGATGCTGACCCTGTCGAGCACGCTGTCCGACGGGCAGTTCGCCGCCTGGGGCTGGCGGGTGCCGTTCTGGGTGGCGGGGCTGCTGGCCCTGACCGGGCTGTGGCTGCGCCGCTCGGTGGAGGAGACCCCGCAGTTCCTCGCACTGGCCGAGACCGGCCACCGGGCCGAAGCCCCGCTGGCCGAGGTCCTACGGGGCCACTGGCGCCTGCTCCTGCTGACCGGCGGGGCACTGGCCGTGGGCTACGCCGTCTTCTACGCGGTCACCACCTGGTCCCTCGCGTACGCCACCGAGCACCTCGGCGTGCACCGCTCGGTGATGCTGGCCTGCATCATGGTGGCCGTCGCCCTCAAGGGCGTGGCCACCCCGGTGATCGCGGTGCTCGGCGACCGCCACGGCCGGCGCCCGCTGTGCCTGGCGGGCTGCGCGGCCTCCGCGCTGTGGATGTTCCCGTTCGTGGCGCTGCTGCGCACCGCGGACCCGCTGCTGATGACGGTGGGCCTGCTCGGCGCCCTGCTCGGCATGGTGACGATGTTCGCGGTGGTGGGCGCGTACCTGCCCGAGCTGTACGCCCCGCGGATCCGCTGCACGGGCGCGGCCGTCGGCTACAACCTCGGCGGTGTGCTGGGCGGTGCGCTGACCCCGATCGTCGCGACGGCCCTGGCGGACGGCTCGGGGCCGCCGTGGGCCGTAGCCGTGTACCTGACGGCGATCGCCCTGGTCTCGCTGGCCTGCTTCGCGCTGCTCCCGGAGACCAACCCGGTGGTCGTCCGGCAGCGGACGGGCACGGACACCGACATGGACGCCGGCACGGACGCCGGGAAGGGGGCGGCCGAAGCGGCCGCCGTGTAGCGCGGGGCCCGGGTCAGTCCTTCTGGGGCTCGACCGGCTTGTGGCCCGGGTACACGTGGCCGGGGGTCACGATCCCGGTGACGGCCTCCCCGAAGAGGGTGCTGGGCTCCTGGGTCTCGTACGTGTCGTCGGTGTTCAGCACGATGACCATGGTGGCCTGCTCCTCCGGCAGGTAGACGGTCAGCGACTCGTACCCGGGCAGCGAGCCGTTGTGGCCGATCCAGCCCTGGACGTTGAAGATGCCGAGCCCGTAGCCCGCGCCGGGGATGATGCCGATCGGCTGGGTCTTCAGCCGCTCGGCCTGGGTCGCGGGGGTCAGGAGGGTGCCGGTGGCCAGGGTCTTCGCCCAGCTGCGCAGGTCCTCCAGGTCCGAGACCATCGCTCCGGCGGCCCAGGCCCAGGACGGGTCGAAGTCGGTCGCGTCCACGATCTTCCCGCCGGGCAGGTCATTGGTGTAGCCGTGCGCGTGCGGCTCGGGGAACTCGCTGCCGACGGGGAAGAGCGTGCGGCTGCTCAGCCCGGCGGGCTTCACCACGTCCTGCCCGATGACCTCGTGGATCGGCCGGCCGGTGATCTTCTCCACCACCAGGCCGAGCAGGATCAGGTTGGTGTTGGAGTACTCGAACTTCGCGCCCGGCTCGAAGTTCACCGGGTGCTTGAAGGAGATGTCGAGCAGCTGCTGCGGCGTGAAGACGGAAGTGCCGTTGAAGTCCTTGGCGAAGCCCGCGTCGTCGCTGTAGTTGAAGAGCCCGCTGCGCATGCCCGCGAGTTCGCGCAAGGTGATGCGGTCCCCGTTCGGGACGCCGCTGATGTACTTGCCGATCGGGTCGTCGAGGGCGAGCTTGCCCTGGTCGACGAGCTGGAGGAGGGCGGTGACCGTGAACGTCTTGGTCTCGCTGCCGATCCGGACCCCGAGACCGGGCGTCATGGGTGCGCCGGTCGCCTTGTCGGCCACGCCGAAGGACTTCACGTAGCTGCCCTTGCCGGGGGCCCACAGGCCCACGGTCACGCCCGGCACCTTGGTCTGCTCCATGACCTGGCGCACGGCCGCGTCCAGCCGGGCCGCGACGGCCGGCGTGAGCTGTGGGAATTCGCCGTCCGGTGACGGAGCGGCGGTCACGGACCGCGCCGGGGCGGTGGCCCCGTACGCGGTGCCCGCGACAGCCGGGACGAGAAGTGCGCCTGCGGCCGAGACGGCCACGCAGGCCCTGCGCATGCGCATACGGGTCGGCCTCATCGCAGGGCCTCCTGTCGTACGACGGCCAGGACAACATCCTCAGCCTAGGCGCGTGCCACCCCGGTCGCGCGGCGACCGGGGTGGCACGGGATCGGACCGGGGTGGACCGGGATCAGGCGTCGATGCGCTCCGGGCCGGCAGCGGCCTCGGCCTCCGCCTGCTTCTTCGAGGCGATCAGGCTGGTGATCGTGGTGATCACCAGGACACCGCAGATGACGCCCAGGGAGACCGGGATGGAGATCTGCGGGACGTGCAGGCCCGACTCGTGCAGGGCGTGCAGCACGAGCTTGATGCCGATGAAGCCGAGGATCACGGAGAGGCCGTAGCTGAGGTGGACCAGCTTCTTGAGCAGGCCGCCGATGAGGAAGTACAGCTGGCGCAGACCCATCAGCGCGAAGGCGTTGGCGGTGAAGACGATGTACGGGTCCTGGGTGAGACCGAAGATCGCGGGGATCGAGTCCAGGGCGAACAGCACGTCGGTGGTGCCGATGGCGAGCATGACGACCATCAGCGGGGTCAGGATGCGCTTGCCGTTGCTCTGGATGAAGAGCTTGGTGCCGTGGTAGCGGTCGGCGACGCCGAACTTCTTCTCGATGGACTTCAGGAGGCGGTTCTCCTCGAACTCCTCGTCGTCCTCGTCCTTGCGGGCTTCCTGGATCAGCTTCCACGCGGTGTAGATGAGGAACGCGCCGAAGATGTAGAAGACCCACGAGAAGTTGGTGATGATCGCGGCGCCGGCGGCGATGAAGATGGCGCGCAGGACCAGGGCGATCAGTACGCCGATCAGCAGGACGCGCTGCTGGAGCTGTGAGGGGACCGCGAACTTCGCCATGATCAGGACGAAGACGAAGAGGTTGTCCACGCTCAGGGACTTCTCGGTGATGAAGCCGGCGAAGAACTCCTGCGAGGCCTGGCCGTTCCCGAACACCAGCAGGCCGAGGCCGAAGAGCACCGCGAGGACGATCCAGACGACCGTCCAGATGCCCGCTTCCTTCATGGAGACGTCGTGCGGCTTGCGGCCGATGAAGAAATCGGCGCCGATGAGGATGCTCAGACCGAGAATGGTCAGCACCCAGAGGGTCAACGAAACGTCCACTATTTACACGCCTCCGGCAGATGGCTCAGAACTTTGTCAGCGTCATCGCTGCCGGAGGTCTCTTCCACCCGGACGGCCAGGAGGCCACGGGCCGGCGCCCCGGGACCGATTGCAGTCCGTATTGACGGGCACGCCGTAGCAGGAAAGCAGGAATACTCCCCTCCGCACTCACAAGGGTACCCGCCGTGGGCGCGAAAGGTAAAGGGGACCCCAAGAACTGGTCAGTAGCCGGTCATCCGGGGCGGGCGGCGGACCGCCCGGCCGCCGCTACCGCGCGCCTCCCCGGGCCGCCGCGACCCGCTCCAGTGCCTGGTCGAGGACCCGGCTGGCCTGCGGGGGCAGGTCCGGCTCGAAGATCCAGGCGTGGTGGACCCAGGGGTCGGCGAGGTGGTTGTCCGGTACGGGCGACAGCCGCATCAGCGAGCGCCACAGCGGATCCAGCAGCGGCCCGTACGCCGAGGCCTCGTCACGGTCCGCAACCATCAGCAGGTGCACGCCGACTGCCGGACCCTCGTCGGCGAGGTAGCGCAAACGGGTGACGGCACGGTCGTCGAAGCCGTGCGGGAAGTCGTGCACGATCAGCAGCTGGTCGGAGGTGTCCACATCGGGCGGCAGGTCCTCGGGAGCCCCGGCCCGCACCGCCATCTGTACGAGGTCCACCCGGCGGGTCAGCCGCTCCAGGGTCTCGGTGACCCCCGCGGCCCCCGCGGCGGGCGGCCCTGCCAGCACTCCGGCGCGCACCAGCGGGGCCAGCGAGGCGGCTCCGGCGCCGGCCGCGTCGATGACGTGGACGGCGAACCGGTCGGCGGGGTGGGCTGCCAGCATCCGCGCCGCGTGTGCGACGGCCATGTCCATGGCGGCCCGGCGCAGCCGGTCGGTGTCCATCGCCATGGCCGCCTCGGAGCCGGTGCGGCCGTTGTCGATCCACAGGCCGCGCTCCAGCGGGACCCGGACCAGCATGGGGATGCGCAGGTCGGGCCGCTCGGGCAGGTGGAGGTCGCCCAGGCGCAGGGCCAGGGGGGCCTCGGCGGGCACGGCGTGCGCCTGCCAGACCGGGTTGTCCCAGCGCGCGTACGCGGCGGGCAGCGCGGGCTCGACCACCTCGGACTCGGAGGTGAGCTGGACCAGGTCCCGGTCGAGGACTTCCTGCGCCCGCGCGACCAGTTCCTCGCGGCGGGCCCGGGCGGTGTCCCGGGCGGCGTTTCCGGAGCCGCCGAGCCGGTGGCGGGGGTCGGACAGCGCCTCGTCGAGCTCGCGGTCCATCCGGGAGTCGGCGAACTCGACGGCGCCGCGGTAGGCGGCGACGGCGCGGGCCAGGTCCTCGAACATGCCCCAGACCTGGTTGTAGAGCCGCTCCTCCATGGACCAGCCGCTCGCGTCCCCGGCGACGGGGCGGGGCGCCTCGCCCGGCCCGGGTGGCGCGGCCGGGCGCGGCCCGGGCTCGGGCGACTCGGTGCTGGTGCGGCGGCGGGGATGGGAGTAGCTGATGGTGGGCGGGCCGCCCGCGGTGTCCGCGACCGGCTGCGGGGGCATCGGCGGGGGCGTGGGGGCGGCCGGAACGTCTTGCGGGGCCGGGGTCGGGGCCGGTGTCTGGGCCGGTGTCTGGGCCGTGGCCGGGGCCCGGAGCCCGCGCGGGACGGTCGGGGCCGGCCCGCCGGGCATGACGGCGAGGGTGATGTCTCCGGCCGGCGCCGTGCCCAGGGCGGCCGCGGCCAGTTCGACCGCGGCCGGGGCGGGCAGCCCGGCGTCGGTCAGGAGCGCGCCGAGGCCGGCGGCGTACCCCTGGCCGACGGCGCGCACCTTCCAGGCGCCCTGGCGCCGGTACAGCTCCAGGGCCACGACCGCGGTCTCCGACTCCAGTCCGGTCAGCGTGTACCCGGCGAGCTCCGCGCCCTCCGGGTCGGCCACGGACACGTAGGAGGCGGGGACCGCGCCGAAGTGCCCCGGTCCGCCGGGCGGCAGGACCAGGACGAAGCCGACCCGGTGGACGGCCGGTGCGACCGCGTCGAGGTCGACCGCTATGCGGTGCTGCCCGGAGGCCTCCCCGGGCACTTCCAGCCCGGGGAGGGTGCGGGCGCCCGGGTGGGCGACCGCACCGGGGCCGGCGAGCCGACCCGTGTCGTCGCCGAGCTGGGCCAGGGCGAGCACGGGTGTGCCCGCCGAGACCCTGATCTCCACTCGGCTCCGGGACAAGGGGTGGTTCTGCCCCCGGACCAGTTCGGCCGTCATCGTGCAGCCCCTCCCCCGTACCCGTTCTTCCGCCGGGCCCTCGATCGTGCCCGGTCGTGCTGTGCCGTGCTGTTCTGACGTACTGCGGTGCTGCCGGTCCTGCTTACAGGTGCGGCAGGATGGACGGCATCAGGTCCTGGAAGGTACGGCCGTTGGCCGGGTTCCCGAGGGCCGTCATCTGCCAGCCGGCGCCGACGCGCGACACCTTCGCCATGATCTGGGCGGTGTACTGGCCGCCACCGTCCAGCGTGTAGCGGGCCAGCTCCTGGCCGTTGGTCTCGTCCACGATGCGGCAGAAGGCGTTCTCCACCTCCTGGAACGTCTGGCCGGTGAAGGAGTTCACCGTGAAGACGATCTGGTCGATGTGCACCGGCACGCGCTGCAGGTCGACGAGGATCGACTCGTCGTCCCCGCCCTGGCCGACGCCGCCGACGAGGTTGTCACCGGTGTGCTTGACCGAGCCGTCGTCGCTCTGCAGGTGCCGGAAGAAGACGACGTCCACGGGCTGCTTGTCGGCGAAGAGCACCGCCGAGGCGTCGAGGTCGATCTCCCGGGTCCGTGAGCCGAACAGCCCACGGCGCTTGGCCGCCTGCCAGCCGAGGCCCATCCGGACCGCGGTCAGCGTGCCTCCGTCCGCCTTCTGCAGATTGATGGCCTGACCCTTGGTCATGTTGACCGTCACGCGCTGTCCCCTCTCCATAGCCCTCCCCCGATGGGGGTGCGCAGCGTGTACCTGCGGCTGGTGCCAACCCTACTGACCGCCTCCGGCTCAGGCGAGGCCCGCTTCCTTCATCTGTCGCAGCTCCTTCTTCAGCTCGCCGACCTCGTCCCGGATCCGGGCCGCGACCTCGAACTGCAGCTCGGCGGCCGCGCCCCGCATCCGTTCGGTCATCTGCTCGATGAGCGCGGCCAGTTCGGCGGCGGGACGGTCCGTCGCGACCACGGGACCCTTCGACCCCTTGGCGCCCTTGGCCCCGGCCTTGCCGCCCGACGCGGCCTGCGATGCCTTGCCGCCCAGCGCCGGGACGGGCGCCTTGAGGGCCTTGCCGTCCTTCGTCTGCCGGTAGCCGGTGCCGAGGAGCTCCTCGGTGTCGAGCTCCTCGCGGGCGATCGTGGCCACGATGTCGTTGATCTTCTTGCGCAGCGGCTGCGGGTCGATCCCGTGGGCCGTGTTGTAGGCGACCTGCTTCTCGCGGCGCCGGTTCGTCTCGTCGATCGCCTGGGCCATCGCCGGGGTGATGCTGTCCGCGTACATGTGGACCTCGCCGGAGACGTTGCGCGCCGCGCGGCCGATGGTCTGGATCAGCGAGGTCCCCGACCGCAGGAAGCCCTGCTTGTCGGCGTCGAGGATGGCCACCAGCGACACCTCGGGCAGGTCGAGGCCCTCGCGGAGCAGGTTGATGCCGACCAGGACGTCGTACTCGCCGGCCCGCAGCTCGCGCAGCAGCTCGATGCGGCGCAGGGTGTCCACGTCGCTGTGCAGGTAGCGGACCTGGATGCCGAGCTCCAGGAAGTAGTCGGTGAGGTCCTCGGCCATCTTCTTGGTGAGGGTGGTGACCAGGACGCGTTCGTCCTTCTCCACGCGCGCGCGGATCTCGTGCACCAGGTCGTCGATCTGGCCCTCGGTGGGCTTGACCACGACCTCCGGGTCGATGAGACCGGTCGGGCGGATGATCTGCTCGACGAAGCCGTCGCCGCGCGAGAGCTCGTACTTCCCCGGAGTGGCCGACAGGTAGACGGTCTGGCCGATCCGCTCCTGGAACTCCTCCCACTTCAGCGGCCGGTTGTCGAGGGCCGACGGGAGCCGGAAGCCGTGGTCGACGAGGGTCCGCTTGCGGGAGGCGTCGCCCTCGTACATCGCGCCGATCTGGGGCACGGTGACGTGCGACTCGTCGATGACGAGGAGGAAGTCCTCGGGGAAGTAGTCGATGAGGGTGTTCGGGGCGGAGCCGCGCTCCCGGTCGTCCATGTGCAGCGAGTAGTTCTCGATGCCGGAGCAGGAGCCGATCTGGCGCATCATCTCCAGGTCGTAGGTGGTGCGCATGCGCAGGCGCTGCGCCTCCAGCATCTTGCCCTGCTTCTCCAGCTCGGCGAGGCGCTCGGCGAGCTCGGCCTCGATGCCGCGGACCGCCTTCTCCATGCGCTCGGGGCCGGCGACGTAGTGGCTGGCGGGGAAGACGTAGAGCTCGCGGTCCTCGCTGATCACCTCGCCGGTCAGCGGGTGCAGGGTGGACAGGGCCTCGATCTCGTCGCCGAACATCTCGATGCGGACGGCCAGTTCCTCGTAGACCGGGAAGATCTCGATGGTGTCGCCGCGCACCCGGAAGGTGCCCCGGGTGAAGGCCACGTCGTTGCGGGTGTACTGGATGTCGACGAAGCGGCGCAGGAGCTGGTCCCGGTCCATCTCCTCGCCGACCTTGAGGGGGACCATCCGGTCCACGTACTCCTGCGGGGTGCCGAGGCCGTAGATGCAGGACACGGAGGCGACGACGATGACGTCGCGCCGGGTGAGGAGGGAGTTCGTCGCGGAGTGGCGCAGCCGCTCCACCTCCTCGTTGATCGAGGAGTCCTTCTCGATGTAGGTGTCCGACTGCGGTACGTACGCCTCGGGCTGGTAGTAGTCGTAGTACGAGACGAAGTACTCGACGGCGTTGTTCGGCAGGAGCTCGCGGAACTCGTTCGCCAGCTGGGCGGCGAGCGTCTTGTTCGGCGCCATCACCAGGGTGGGCCGCTGGAGCTTCTCGATCATCCAGGCGGTCGTCGCCGACTTGCCGGTTCCGGTCGCGCCGAGCAGCACGACGTCCTTCTCACCTGCACGGATGCGCTTCTCCAGCTCGGCGATGGCCGCCGGCTGGTCGCCGCTGGGCGTGTAGGAACTGACGACCTCGAAAGGCGCCACCGTGCGTTCGATCTTCGATACGGGCCGCATGGGTCAACCGTACGACCACCCACTGACACTCGAGGCCCGCCCGCCCCGGTCGGAGCCGTCAGGGCCTGGTCCGTTTGTCGTAGTTCGGTGGCGGCCCGGTGATCGTCAACCCCATGATCGCCGTACGCGGCTCTCCCTGAAAGTGCGTCGGAAACGCACTGCCGTCAGTGCATCGCCGCAACGAATGCCGCTCCGCGCCCGTTTGACGGCAGGAGCAGGGCCCATGACCCGAGGAGAACGCGCATGTACGTCCGATCCGCCGCCGCGGCCACCGCCGCCTTCCTGGGACTCACACTGACCATGTGCGGTGCGGGATCGGCCGCGGCCGCACCCGGTCCGGACTGGCTGTCCAACCCGATCGTGTACGCCCACCGGGGGGCTTCGGCGTACGCCCCGGAGAACACGCTGGAGGCGATCGACCTCGCCATGGAGATGGGCTTCGACTGGGTGGAGAACGACGTCCAGCGCACCAAGGACGGGGAGCTCGTGGTCATCCACGACGACACCCTGGCCCGGACGACCGACGTCGAGCAGGTGTTCCCCGACCGCAAGCCCTGGCGGGTGAAGGACTTCACCGCGGCGGAGATCGCCCGGCTGGACGCGGGCAGCTGGTTCGGGCAGGAGTTCGCGGGCGCCCGCGTACCGACCCTGCGGACGTACATGAACCGGGTCCAGCGCAACCAGCAGCGGCTGCTCCTGGAGATCAAGAAGCCGGAGCTCTACCCGGGGATCGAGCGGCAGACCCTGGACGTGCTGGGCGAGACCGGCTGGCTCGAGGAGAACCGCGTGGCCCGCCGGCTGGTGGTCCAGAGCTTCAGCACCGCCTCGGTCCGCACCGTGCACGAGCTGCGCCCCGACCTGATCACGGCCTTCCTCGGCACCCCGGCCCTCGCCGACCTGCCGCGGTACGCCGAGTTCACCGACCGGATCAACCCCTGGCACACCACCATCAACAGCGACTGGGTCGCCGCGGTGCACGGGCTGCTCGGCGCCCACGGCAGGGCGCTGGAAGTGGACACCTGGATCGTGGACGACGCCGCGACCGCCCGGAAGGTCCAGGACATGGGCGTGGACGGGATCATCACCGACAATCCCGACGTCGTGCGGGAAGCGGTCGGCGGCTTCTGACGCGGCTGACGCGGCTGACGCGTGCGGCGCCGCCGGCGGTGTCCTCGCTTTCCTCGAGGTCACCGGCGGCACCGCTGTCAGTGGGGCGCCGTACCGTGAAGGGGTGGACACTTCCGAGCCCCGTGGGCCGCACCTCGAATGGACCGTCGTCGACAGCGACATCGGGCCGCTGCTCCTCGCCGCCACCCCCGAGGGCCTGGTCAAGGTCGAGTTCCATGCCGGACCGGGCCGGGCCGGGAAGCTGATCGGCACGCTGATCTCCCGCCTCGGCGCCGACGCCCGGCGCCCGCCGCCGGGCGAGGAGGTCCTGCTGGCCGAGCCGATACGCCAGCTGAAGGCCTACTTCGCCGGTACGCTGCGCCGCTTCGAGCTGCCGCTGGACTGGCGGCTCAGCTCCGGCTTCAACCGGCAGGTCCTGCTGGAGCTGGACCGCACCGTGCCCTACGGGGCGGTCGTGGGGTACGGCGAGCTGGCCGCACGGGCCGGGGCCCCGGGCGCGGCCCAGGCCGTGGGCAACGCCATGGGCTCGAACCCGCTGCCCCTGGTGGTGGCCTGCCACCGGGTCGTGGAGAACGACGGGGGCATCGGCGGCTTCGGCGGCGGCGTGGAGACCAAGCGCCACCTCCTGGCCCTCGAAGGGGTACTCCCCCAGCCGCTGTTCTGAGGGGAGCGGCCGTGCTCCCGGTGCTTCCCGTGCTCCCGGAAACCCTGTTCCGTGCGCCCGGCGAGGGGTGCGAAACTGCGGCGGTGACCACACCTTGCGCCGCGCCCGCAGCCCCTCCGCATCCGTGTCGGAGGTGGACCGCGTGAGCACCGCGCCCGGCACCGCCCGGCCCGCCGTCACGGTCACCGCCGCCGACCTGCCCCGGCTGCGGCGCCGCACCTCCGGGGTACTGATCGCCGGCCAGGTGCTGGGCGGGATCGGCGTGCCCATCAGCATCGCCCTGGCCCCGGTCCTGGCCACCGAGGTCAGCGGCACGGAATCGCTCTCCGGCTTCGCCTCGACCGCCTCCGTGATCGGCACCGCGGCCGTCTCCCTGCCGCTCGCCGCGCTGATGACCGCGCGCGGCCGCCGGCCCGGTCTGGTCCTGGCCTACGTGATCGGCGCGGCCGGGGCCGCCCTCGTCGTCCTCGCCGCCTCGATCAAGAGCTTCCCGCTGCTGATGCTCGGCATGGCCGCCTTCGGAGCCGCCTCCTCCGCCAACCTCCAGGCCCGCTTCGCCGCCTCCGACCTCGCCGAGCCCGACCACCGGGCCCGGGCGATCTCCGTCGTGGTCTGGGCCTCCACCATCGGCGCCGTGCTCGGCCCCAACCTGTCCGCCCCGGCCAGCCGCAGCTTCGCCGGCACCTCCATACCTCCGATGGCGGGGCCCTTCATATGGGCCGGCGTCATCTTCCTGCTCACCGCCACGCTGATCGGCGTACTCCTGCGCCCGGACCCGCTGCTGACGGCCCGCGCGCTCGCCCCGGCCGAGGACCAGACCCCTGCCGGGCGTTCGCTGCGCGCCGGGTTCGCGGCCGTCAAGGCCTCCCCCCGGGCCCGGCTCGCGCTCCTCACCATCGCGGTGTCACACACCACCATGGTCTCGATCATGGTGATGACCCCGGTCGACCTCGGGCACCACGGAGCCGGGCTCCAGCTCATCGGGCTGGTCATCAGCGGGCACATCGCCGGCATGTTCGGCTTCTCGCCGGTGATGGGCTGGCTCGCGGACCGGATCGGCCGGCTGTCCGTGATCGGGCTGGCCGCCGGGCTGCTGTCCATCGCCGCGCTGCTCGCCGGCACGGCCGCCGGGAACCACACCCAGAGCGGCGTCGGCCTCTTCCTGCTCGGCCTGGGCTGGTCCGCCGGCATGGTGTCCGGCTCGGCGCTGCTGACCGACTCGGTGCCGCAGCCCGCGCGTGCCGCCGTACAGGGGCTGGGCGACCTCACCATGAACACCGCCGCAGGGGTCGGCGGCGCCGCCGCCGGGCTGGTCATGTCCCAGGCGGGCTACGGCTGGCTCAACGCGGCCGCGGCCGCCCTGCTGCTGCCGATGGCGGCGCTCGCGCTGTTCACCTCGCGCCGCCGGCCGGTGAAGGCGGCGGACACCGGGGCGGGCACCGCTCAGTAGCTGATGTGGTAGGCCTTGCGGAGCGTCTCGTGGACGGTCCAGGTGGTCTTGTCACCCTCCCGGAGGACGCAGGCGGAGCCCGGGCCGACCTCCAGGGTCTCGCCGCCCTCCACCTCAACGGTGGCGCGGCCGCTGACCACCACGAACAGCTCGTTCGCCTCGGTGTCGGTGACCACGCCCGGGGTGATCTGCCAGATCCCGCGCACCTGCGAGCCGTCCGGCGCCTCCCACAGCACCTTGCCCGTCACGACGGGGTTCCCGGAGACGATCTGCGCGGGGTCGAGCTCGTCGGCTTCCAGCTCGGAGTCGGGGAAGTCCGGGACGGAGACGGCGAAGGAAGCGGGGGCCGGGGTGGGTGCGGGTGCGGGGGCATCACGGTGATCACTTGTGCTCATGCTCCGGGAGCCTAATCGGGGCACCCGGCGCGCCGGGGTGACCAGAGCGTCCAGCGCGCGCCCGCCCCACCCGTCACCCTGTCGCCCTTTTCGCCGCGCGGCCCTGACGGGCCTCCCCGGCTTCGCCCCGCTGCGCCGGACACCTTCTCGACGCGCGCCTTGCGCGGCGCGGCCCTGGCGGGCCTCCCCGGCTTCGCCCCGCTGCGCCGGGCACCTTCTTGACGCGGAGCTCGCACCGCTGCGCGGGCTTCGCACCGCTAGGCCGGACTCCGTCCGGCGGGGGCCTGTCGGCGTGCCCGCCACTGCCGTCCCGGCGCGGGGCCGGTGGGCGGGTGCGGGTGGGTCGGCCCTGCGGGGCTGGGTCCCCTACCCGCCCTTCGCCCGTTCCCCGGGCGCTGCCCGGACCCGGTCCTCAAACGCCGGACGGGCTGGACATGCCGCAGCGCGGGGTCCGGGGCGGGAGCCCCAGGAGCTCCGGCGCAGCCCGGGGATCGCTCCGCGCCCGCTGCGAACCGGCTCCGGGCGGCGTCGAACGAATCCAGCCCCGCCGGCGTTCGAGGCACGGGGTCCGGGGCGCAGCCCCACCAGGTCCGGGGCGCAGCCCCACCAGGTCCGGGGCGCAGCCCCACGGGTCCGGGGCGGAGCCCCAGGGGGTCCGGGCGCGGCCCGGTACCCCTCCCCAGCCCGTCCGGCGTTTGAGGACCGGGGTCCGGGCAGCGCCCGGGGAACGGGCGAAGGGCGGGTAGGGGACTTCAGCCCGCGCAGCGGCACACCCGCGGACGCCCCGGCCCCCCGAGCCCCCACCCCTCGGGCAACGGAGCCGGGGCTCAGGTCCCTGCCAGTCACGCGGTGACCTAGCACGGCCAGGCCAAGGGACGGGGTCCCGATGCCACAGGCCCTGTCGAGGCCGCGGTGCCGACCGGGGCCGAGGCCGGAGCCGGAGCTGGGGCCGGAACCGGAGCCGGAACCGGAGCCGGGGCCGGGGCCGGGGCCGGGGCCGATCAGGCTGTCCGGGGCGCGGCTCTGGCGGCGGTGGTCGCCGGTCGGGCTGCAGCAGATCGTGGCAGTCGGCGAGTTCGCCGTAGGAGGCCCCGGGGTCCCGGGAGGCGGGTGCGCCCTGTGGGCTCGTGCGGGCCCGCCCCGGAGGCGGGTTCGCGCCGCTGCGGCGTCCGCGCGTTTGGGGCCCCGTATCGCGTGCCAGGGATGGGGACATGTCACAGCACACTGCATCCGAACCCACAGCATCGTCCCCGTTCGGGGCCGCGGCCGCCGCCCCGGTCCCGGTCCTGTCCGAGGAGGTGCGCGAGGCCCTGGACCGCCGGCAGCCCGTCGTGGCGCTGGAGTCCACGATCCTCGCCCACGGCCTGCCCCGCCCCCGCAATCTGGCGGTGGGCCTGGAACTGGAGGAGCTGGTCCGGGCGGAGGGAGCCGTTCCGGCGACGATCGCGGTCGTCGACGGGGTGGCGTACGCCGGGCTGGACAAGGCCCGGCTGGAGCGGATCGCGGGCGGCGAGGGCGTGCGCAAGCTCGGCCACCGGGACCTCGCCCCCGCCCTCGCCACCGGGGCGACGGGCGCGACGACGGTCTCGGCCACGGCCTTCCTCGCCGCGCGGGCGGGGCTGCGGGTCTTCGCCACCGGCGGGCTGGGCGGCGTACACCGGGACTGGACGCGGTCGCAGGACGAGTCGGCGGACCTCCCACTGCTGGCGCGGACCCGGATCACGGTGGTGTGCGCGGGGGTGAAGTCGATCCTGGACGTGCCCGCGACGCTCCAGCGGCTGGAGACGCTGGGGGTGACGGTCCTCGGCTACGGGACGGATCGTTTCCCCGGGTTCTACCTGGCCGATTCCGGCGAGCCGGTGGACTGGACGGTCCACCACCCGGAGGAGGTGGCAGCCGTGATGGCCGCTCAGGACCTCCTCGGCGGCGCGGAGTCGGCGCTCCTCGTGGCCAACCCGGTGGCGCGGGAGCACCAGCTCGATCCGGAGCTGCACGACCTCGTCCTGGCCGAGGCGCTGGCGGAGTGCCGGGAGCGGGGCATCACGGGACAGGCGGTGACACCGTTCCTGCTGGGGTTCCTGGTGCGCGCGACGGGCGGCGCCTCCCTCGAAGCCAATCTCGCGGCGGTACGCGGCAACGTCCGCCTCGGGGCCCGGATCGCGCGGGCCTGGGCGGCCCGGCCGTGACCGGCACACCGGCTGCTCCCGCCGCTCCCGCCGGGCCGGGGGCGCTGCTGGTCGTCGGAGACGTGGTGACGGACGTCGTGGCGGTCCATGCGGAGCCACTGGCTCCGGGTACCGACACCCCGGCCCGGATCCGGACCCTGCCGGGCGGCGCCGGGGCCAACGCGGCCTGCTGGGCCGCCCAGGCGGGAGCCCCGGAGGTACGCCTCCTCGCGCGGGTCGGCGCCGACTCGGCCGGGTGGCACGAGCGGGCGCTGCTCGACGCGGGGGTGCGGCCGAGGCTGGTGGTCGATCCCGCCGAGCCGACCGGGACGGTGGTCGCGCTGGTCGGAGCGGACGCGGAGCGGACCTTCCTGACCGACAGCGGGGCCTCGCTGCGGCTCTCCCCCGCCGACTGGGAGCCCGGGCTGCTGGACGGGGTCGCCCATCTCCACCTGTCGGGCTACCTGTTCTTCGCGGACGCGAGCCGGGAGCTGGCCCTGGCCGCGCTACGGGACGCCCGCGCCCGGAACGTACCTGTGAGCGTGGATCCGGCGTCGGCGGGGTTCCTGGCCGCCCTGGGTCCCGAGCGCTTCCTGGCCGCCGCGGCGGGGGCCGGCGTACTGCTGCCGAACGAGGACGAGGCGCTGCTGCTCGCGGGGGCGCACGTGCGTCCGGCCGGGGCGGCCGCCGTCGCGCGGGCGGCGGCGGAGCTGAGCCGGCGGGTGCCGCTGGTGGTGGTCACCCGGGGCGGGGCCGGGGCGCTCATCGCCGAGGACGGCCGGGTGACGGCCGAGGTCGCGGCGGAGAGCGCCGAGGCGGTGGATTCCACGGGCGCCGGCGACGCCTTCACCGGCGCCTTCCTCGCGGCCCGGCTGGCGGGAGCGGGCTCGGCGTGGGCCGCGGGGGCCGGCTGCCGGGCGGCCGCGCTGGCGGTGACCCGGCTGGGCGGGCGGCCGTAGGGAGAACGGGGGACCGTACGGCCGCGCCTGTGGGTGTTTACGAGGTGTACTGGTGGTCCATCCAGTCGATCACGCCCGTGCTGTCCAGGTGGTAGCGGAAGACGCGGCCCTGGTTCGGGTGGGCGATCAGCCAGTCGATGAGCTGCTGGAGCGTGATCGGCTGGCTCAACGGGCTGGCGATGATGGGGGTGACGGCCGTGATCTTGGCATCCTCGGCGATGTTGAGGAAGGTCTCCTTGCCCACCGTGTCGAAGGGGGCGGCGTCCATGCCGGGGGCGGCGCAGCCCCAGTTGCCGTGCTTGACGATCAAGCTGTGGACCCCGCCCTCGGGGGTGTAGCGGTAGACGGCGACCTCGTCGGGCGAGATCGGCATCTTGTGGTCGCAGGTGGAACCGGGGGCCGGCGGCTTCTTCGTGCCCGCCGGGGTGACGGTGGCCGAAGGGGCGGCGGTGGCCGAAGGGGCGGCGGGAGTCGGCTTCTTGGACGGGGCCGCGGAGGGCGACGCCGAGGCCGGCGGGGAGGCCGACGGGGAGGCGGCGCCCGTGGCCGTCGCGCCGGCGGAGGGGCTCGCGGGGGTGCCCGCCGCACCGGTCTCGTCGTCACCGTTGCACGCGGTGAGGGCCAGGGTCGCGCACAGGGTCAGCGCGGCGAGCGCCGCCTGTGTGCGCAACCGTCTCGTGTCCCGAACCACCGTGCCGTGTCCGCGCATTGCCTTCTCCCTCTGCCAAGGCGCCACCGGGGTGGCCGCCGTCGAAGCGTGCCGTCAACGTAGCGCGTGGTTCCGGCCGGAGCGATGGCCGGAACCGATCGTCACCGTGCCGGAATCCCCCTGTTGCGGTTCCCGGACCTCCGTGACGGGGCGGGGGTTCGCGCAGGTGCGCCCGGCGGTGCCCGCAGAGGTGCGCGCGGCGGCCTCGTGGGGTCAGGCGGCGCCCCCTCCGCGCAGGCCCGTCCAGGCCGGGTGGCGCGGATCGTCGGCCCGGACCAGGGCGTCGGCCCGGTCCGCCGGGCCGGTTTCCGCCTCGTAGCGCGCGAAGGCGGGGAGGGTCCAGCGGGCGGACTCCTCGGTGCGGCGGGCGAGCGCGCCCGGGGAGAGCCCGATGTGGACGCTGAGGTCGAAGGGGAACCAGTGGCCCAGGAGCAGCGGGCCGTGCACGATCAGCACGCCGCCGGGCGGGAGTTCGGCGTAGGGGCTGCGGGTGGCCCGGTCGGTGACCGGGTCCCAGAGGTCGGGCAGCACCCGGCCCGTGCCGCCGGGGTCGGTCGGGCCGAAGACCTCCCGCCAGAGCGCCGCCGTGTCGTACCAGCCGTCGAGGTAGGAGTCCACGTCCTCGCGGCCGAACTCGAAGCGCAGGGAGGCCGGGCGCAGGAAGCCCTCGGCCGCCACCACCAGGACCGAACGTCCGCGCAGGCGCAGCGCGTCGGCGAGCTCCGCGGCGAGCACGCCGGTGCGGGCGGCGGGCGCCCCGTCGATGCCCACCCGCCACCACCGGTCCTCCGGGCCGGCCTCACGCCCGTCCTCGCCCTCGGCGCCGCCCTTCCCGTTGTCGTCGAGGTGACCGGCGAGCCGCTCGGCCATCCGCTGCCATGTGATCGCTTCCAGCTGCACCAGCCCATTGTCAGTGGTGGCCCCTAACGTTTTTCAGGAGGGATCACCGGCGCACAGGGGGCCGGAGGCCCGGCCTTGGGGAGGGGTCTGTCATGGCTCGGGAGACGACGTATCTGGAGCTGTCCCAGGAGGACGGCGGTGCCCACAAGTTCTACGAGGTCACCGTCGACGGCACCGCCGTCTCGGTGCGGTACGGACGCATCGGCGCGGACGGCCAGCTGCAGAGCTCCTCCTTCCCGACCATCGAGAAGGCACGGGCGGCCGCCGCCAAGAAGGTCGGGGAGAAGGTCCGCAAGGGCTACGCCCCGGCGGTGCAGGGAGTCCGCGCGGCCCGGTCGGTGACGCGCCGCCAGGTGACCTCGACCCCTTCCACGGCCCGCGCGGTGGCCCCGGTGCTGTGGCGGTTCCGTACGGGGTCCTCCGCCTTCGGGATCCACGTGGACGAGGACCGCTGCTGGGTCGGGAACCAGGCCGGCGACGTCTACACGGTGAGCCACGACGGTGAGGTGCTGGCCCGGTACTCGCTGCCGGACGGGGTGAAGTGCCTGGTGGCGGACGAGTTCTGGATCTACGCGGGCTGTGACGACGGCACGGTGTACGACCTGTCCTCGAAGGTGCCGTTCGGGGCGTACGACATCGCGGCCGACGTGGACATCTTCTGGCTCGACATCCGCGAGGGCGTGCTGAACGTGTCCGACCGCAACGGCGGGCTGACGGTCATCGACCACGAGGACGAGTTCCAGTGGTCGCGGCGCTCGGCCGGTGAGAACGCGTGGATGGTGCGGGCGGACGAGCGGGCTGTCTACCACGGCCACAGCAAGGGGGTCACTGCCTACGCCCCGGACGGCGGCGGGCAGTTGTGGCACACGCAGACCAACGGGTCGGTGCTGTTCGGCTGGCAGGAGGACCACGCGGTGTACGCGGGGACCGGCCGCAACACGGTGGAGCGGCTGTCGAAGGCGACGGGCGCGCTGGAGGCCTCGTACCGGTGCGACGCGGCGGTCTACTCGTGCGCGACCTCGCCGGACGGCCGGCACGTCTTCGCCGGCGACCTGGCGTCGTCCGTGTACTGCTTCGACGCCGACGGGCGGCGGCTGTGGAAGCTGGGCACCGGCAGCGGGGCCGCACTGTCCATGCAGTACCTGGACGAGCGGCTGTACCTGGTGACCACGGACGGTTCGCTGGTGTGCGTGGACGCGAGCGAGGCAGCGATCGCGGCCGCCCGGGAGGGGTCGGTGCCGACGGCCGTGGACGTGAAGTCGGCGGCCGCCCTGCCCGTCTTCACCCCGGCCGCCACGCCCGCCGCGGTGGCGACGGTGTCCGTGTCCTCGGTGCCCGCGGGCGGTGTGGTCGTGGAATGCGTGCAGCAGGGCCAGCGGATGCGCGTACAGGTGGTGTCGGGCGGGTTCGAGCCCTCCTGGAACGTGCAGTTCCCGCGCGGGATACGGGAGCCCGGCGCCCGGTACGTGGTGGACGGCCTGCACCCGGCGGCCGGAGGCTTCTACCGCGTGCGCGGGGAGATCCGCCGACTCGTCTGAGCGGTGGCCCGGTTCACGGGCGGCGGCCGGAACTCACAGCGTCCGTGTGGGGCACGCGCACGGCGTGGCCCCGGGCGGAGCCTCCGCGGGGAGCGCGAAGGGGTCGCCCTCGGCGAGGGCGGCGGTCACGCAGAGCACGACCGTCTCGGTGCCGAGGTTGCGGCCCAGGTGGACGTGGCGGCGGCCGGCGGGCTCGACGAAGTTGGCGCCGGTGTGATGCACCTCGACCGTGCCGTCGCGCAGGATCCGGGTCAGGATGCCGGACTTGACCACCACCATCAACGGGACGCGGTGGTAGTGCCAGCCGGTGCAGCCACCGGACTCGATCTCGACCTCTCTCACCACGAGGTCGGAGGCCACCTCCGCTTTCGGACGCCGTCCCACAACCCGCGGGCGCCCGGCCGTTGCCTGCCGTCCAGCCATGTTTCCCTCCTCCATGGACCGGCCGCGGCCCACTCGACTCACGGTAGGAGGACACCATGAGGTCAGGGAAGAGTCCGTGAAACCACAACTATCCATTCTTACAAGGTGATATACGGCCGGAACCGCGGTATCAGTTCGGCATGAGTCTGGTCGTTTTCGAGTCGACGAAGCAGATCCACTGCGCGGAGTGCAGGCAGGGACCGCTGCGCCGCCTCGTCCGCGAGGCCGGCGTGCCCCGTTGCCTGGACTGTGCCGACCTCGGACACCTCGTCTACCTGCCGCGCGGTGACACCGCCCTCACCCGGCGGGCCCACGAGGCCAGTTCGCTGTCCGCCGTCGTGGTCCGCTTCCACCGGCGCCGCCGTCGCTACGAGCGCCTGGGGATCCTCGTCGAGGACGCGGCCCTGGCCCGCGCCGAGCGGGCCTGCCTCGCGGACGCCGAGGCACGGGCCCGGCGCCGGGAGCGCGACCGGCTGCGCCGCGCGGCCGAGGACACCCGGTCCACCGCGGTCTTCGCCGCCGAGATCCTGCGCCTGTTCCCCGGCTGCCCCGCCGACCGGGCCCGGGCCATCGCCGCGCACGCCTCGGTGCGCGGCAGCGGCCGGGTGGGCCGCAGCGCGGCCGGCCGGGCCCTGGACCCGCCGGCCGTGTACGCGGCGGTACGGGCGGCCGTGCGGCACCTCGACACCGAGTACGACGCCCTGCTGATGGCGGGCGTGCCCCGGTTCGCGGCCCGGGCCCGGCTGGCGTCCCGGATCGACGCGGTCCTGGACGGCTGGCGGGCGCCCTCCGGGGCGTCCGCGCAGGCTAGTTGAGCCGGAAGCGGCGGTAGAGCAGCACTCCGCCGAGCAGCATGGCGCCGCCGCCGGACAGGAGGTAGCCGACGTCCTCGGCCCCGGTGTGGGCGAGCGCCGAGGGGTGGTTGCGCGGCGGCGCCGGCGGGGCCGGCGGGGTGACCGGCCGCACGGTGACGGGCGGCTGGACGGGCTTGCCGACGACCGGGGCGGGGCCGTTGACGGAGGTGTTGCCCACGGAGGGGTTGCCGACGCCGACGACGCTCACCGAGTTGCCGCTGATGTTGACCGGCACCTGGACGGGGAGCTGGAGCCCGTTGCCGGACAGCAGCCCCGGAGAATCCTTTCCGCGCCCATCGGCCACCGCACCCCGGCCGGTCCCGCCGTGCCCGCCGTCTCCGTCGTGGCCGCTCTGCCCGCCGTTCCCCGCACCGTTTCCGGCGCCGGGTTTCGAGGGGTGCGAGGGGCCGGACGGCCGCGGCCCGGGATGACCCGGCTTGCCCGGCTTCCCGCCGCCCTGGTCCGCGTTGACGCACCGGTTCCCGGCTGCCGAGTTGAGTACGCCGACCACGCTCACGGTGTTCCCGCACACGTTCACCGGGGCGTGGACCGGCAGTTGCAGCAGATTCCCCGACAGCACCCCCGGCGAACGCACGGCCTGTCCGCCCGCCTCCGCGTCGGCGTGGGCGAAGCCACCCGCACCCGCGACCGCGAGCCCACCCCCCGCAACCACCGCCGCGATCAAGCCATTCCGACGACTGTGACGCATCAGTTTTCCTGCCTTCCGGAAGGGTCCACGGGCCTTGCACCCGTACCGGAAACAACGCCGTAACCCCATTCGGGTTATAGCGCCGGTAGGCATTTCACTCCATCGTGTACTGGGTAATCCCTACTTCATGACTCGCCCGCTGCTCCTCCTCGACGTGGACGGCCCCCTCAACCCGTTCCGGTCCCGCCTCGCAGGTCTCCGCGGATACACCAGCCACCGCATGCGTCCGAGCATCTGGCTGTCCTACCGCGCACCGGAATCCCGCAGCGCCAAGCGGGGCCTGCGGGTGCGCCTGCACCCGGCCCACGGCGCCCGGCTGCTGGCCCTGCCCTACGAAATCGCCTGGGCCACCGCCTGGACCCACGAGGCCAACACGCTGATCTCCCCGCACATGGGACTACCCGCTGATCTTCCTGTCATCGAATGGCCGGAACCCTTCGCCCGTGATCCCGACGGCCTCTTCTGGAAGACCCGCCCGCTCGTGGAATGGGCGGCCGGCCGCCCCTTCGCCTGGGTCGACGACCTGATCACGCCCCGGGACCGCGCCTGGGTCGCCGCCCACCACCCGGCCCCGGCCCTGCTCCTGCGCATCCACCCCCGCCACGGCCTGCGCCCGCAGGACTTCACCACCCTCGACCAGTGGGCGGGCACCCTGCCCGCCGACTGACCGGACGGACGGACGGACGCACTGACGGACTGACGGACGGCCGGCGCGCACGCACCCCTCAGCGGCGTGCCGCCAGCCGATCCTGCGAACCGGTCAGACCGCCCCCGGCCAGCAGCTCCGCGATGTCGGACTCGAGGGCGGTGCGGATGTCCGAGCCCATGCGCCTCCACCCGAAGAACTCGCGCGCCTGCTGGAGCAGTTCCTCCTGGCTCATGCCGGGGCACTCGAGCGTCAGCTCCCGGAGGGCGAGCCGGCGCTCCTCCGGAGAGACGTGGGCGACCTTCCGCGGGTTCTCGTCCTGTGCCGTACGCGCCCACCGCACCTGCCTGCCCGCCACGTCCACGAACTCGTCGGCGCGTTCGACGATCCCCTGCCTCTCCAGTTCGCGCAGCACGTGCCGGGTGTTGTCCACGATCCGTTTGCCCGAGCGGCCGAGCCCCCACGCCTCGCGCGCCCGCAGGACCAGCACCTCCTCGTGGAGCGGGCCCTCCGTCTCCACGATGCGCGCCAGCAGCCTGTGCAGCCTCGGGCGCGCCTCCGGCGTGTGCATCTCGGGCGCCGCCCAGGTGTCGACGGACACCTGCGCCGACGCGTAGGTCCTGCTCCACTCGCGTTCGGGCACGCGGCTGAGCACGACCCGCTCCGGCTCCGCACGTGGACCCGGAATCAGCCGGCCTCCGGGCTCGGCCCCGGCCCCGGCCCCGGCCACCGCCCCTGCACCGTCCCCCACTCCCGCTTCGCTTCCCATCGCACTCTCGGTCCCGGTCACGGTCACGGGGTCCACCGTGCCCTCCGCGTCCGCCACCGCACGGGGCGACGGCGTCCGCGGAGTAACCGGCCGCGCGAAGGGGTCGACGGCGACGGCCGCCTCGATGGCGTCCTTGAGTCGGCGCTCGGCCTCCGGCCGGTTGCGGTACCAGTCGGTGCCCCAGATCCGGTGCAGCGTCCAGCCCAGGCCCTCCAGCACCTGCTGACGCAGCCGGTCCCGGTCCCGGGCCGCCCGCGACGAGTGGTACATCGCGCCGTCGCACTCGATGCCGAGGGCGTACGCGCCGGGCGCGGCCGGGTGGCGCAGCCCGAGGTCGATGCGGTAGCCGGCGACGCCGACCTGCGGCCGCACCTCGTGGCCCCAGTCCTGCAGGACGGCGAGGACCGATTCCTCGAAGGGGCTGTCCGGCTCGGCGTCGGGCGCCGTGTGCTCCTGGGCGAGCACGGCGGGGCCGTGCTCCGCGTACTGGAGGTAGCGCTTGAGGTCCTGGACGCTGCGGTTGTCACTGTCCTTGAGCTGCCCGCCGTGGAAGGAGGCGACCACCTCCATCCGGTGGCGGGCCCGGGTGACGGCGACGTTGAGGCGCCGCCAGCCGCCCTCCCGGTTGTTCATGGGGCCGAAGCTCTGGGTCAGCTTGCCGTGTTCGTCGGGGCCGTAACCGATCGACATGATCATGACGTCGCGTTCGTCGCCCTGCACGGACTCCAGGTTCTTGACGAAGAACCCGTCCAGGCGGTTCTCGGTGAAGCAGTCGTCCAGATCGGGCCGGGCCAGCCGGGCCTGCTGTACGGACTCCTCGATCGCCGAGGCCTGCGCCTGCGAGAGCGCGACGACTCCCAGGCTCTGCCCCGGGCGGGTGTCGAAGTGGTGCAGTACCCGCTCGGCCACGACCCCCGCCTCGATCCGGTTGTCCCGTCGGCCGCCGCGGTCGTACGTACCCCCCGCCCCGACGAAGGCGACCCCCACGTCGGGCCCGTGTTCCCTCGCGCCCGGGAAGGTCACCATGGAGTTCCGGTAGAAGGAGCGGTTGCTGAAGGTGATCAGGTCCTCGTGCCGGCTGCGGTAGTGCCAGCGCAGCGGCAGCGCGCGCATCGCACCCGCCTTGCACGCGTCCAGCAGCGACTCGAAGGAGTCGGGCACGTCCTCGTCGTAGTCGCCTCCGTCGTCGCCGATGGACGAGTCGAAGAACGACGTGGGCGGCAGCTGCTTCTCGTCGCCCGCGACGATCAGGGAGCGCCCCCGGTAGACGCAGTTGACCGCGTCGCCGGGGCGCACCTGGGACGCCTCGTCGAAGATCACCACGTCGAACCGGTAGTCGGAGGGCAGGAACTGGCTGACGGACAGCGGGCTCATCATGAAGCAGGGCTTGACCGACTGGGCCGCCTCCCTGGCCTTCCCGAGCAGTTCCCGTACGGGCATGTGCCGGGTCTTCTTCTCCGCCTCCCGGACGATGATCCCCGCGCCGCCGCCACCGAAGGTCCGCGGCTTGCGGCTGTTGCACACGGCGATCACCGCGCCGCCCGCGGCGGCCACGAGCCCCCGGTCCGCCGCGCGGAAGTCGGCCACCCGCGCGTCCAGGTCCGCCGACCTGGTCGTACGGAGCCGCCGGTCGCCCGCCAGCACGGCGTCGGCCCACTTCTGCAGGAGGGCGCGCTCCACGGCGCCCGGGAACTCCCTCGCCCCGATGGACCGTTCCGCGGCCGCCGCCGCGAGGTCCCCCAGTCCGAGCCGCTGCAGGACGGCCAGGCCGTCGTGGTAGGCGCGCCACTCCTCCGGGCCTGAGAAGTCCGCCCGCAGTACGCCGAGCACCTGGTCGGCGTCCGCGAGTGTCCCGGTCAGAGCGGGATGGAGCGCCGACCTCCGCGCTTCGTCGAACAACCCGTGCAGCGCGGCCGAGGCGGCGGCCCACGTCGCGGCGCGCCGCTCCGAGGCCTCGCACCAGTCCTGCAGGGCCGCTCGGACCGCCTGGACCAGGAGGCGGACGTGATCGCCCGGCTCGGCGCCGTGGGCCAGTTGACCCCGCAGCACCTGCGACGGGGCTCCCGGCGCCAGCTCGCCGATGCGCAGGGCCGTGGCCAAGGCCTCGTCGAGCGGGCCGAACCGGTTGCCGTCCACCGGCAGGTACACCCCGAGCAGCTCGCCGTGTTCGGCCGCCAGCCGGGTCACCCGGGCGTGCGCCCGCTGCCAGTCGAGTGCCTGGCCCAGCCGTGCGCGCAGCTCCTTGGTCCAGGCTCCGTTCACGGCGAGGGCCGCCGTGGCCTCCTTGTCCGTGCGGAACTGCCCCTTGAACCGGGAGGCGAGTCCGTGATGCTCCTCGTCGAAGCGGCGCACCAGATCCGCGAGCGGTTCGTACGCGAGGACCTGCGGCCCGAACGCGTCCTCGGCGATGCGGCGCGCCGCGTCGGCGGTGGCGAGGGCGGCCCTCAGCTCCTCGGCCGCGTCCCGGGCCGCCCGCAGCACGGACGCCTCGAACCAGGACGCCGGCGGGCGGTGCTGCCTGCCGGCCAGGTCCGCGAGCTCGCACACGGCCAGGGCTCCGGCGGGATCGCGCGGCCTGTCCAGCCCGAACACCCCGGCGACCTGGGCGACGAGTGGGTACGGGTCCTCCGGGAACGATCCGTTCGTGCCCGTCCCGGAGGCCCTGGGCGGCAGCGCCGCGCGGAGCTCCGCCGCGAGCCGTTCGACCTCCGCGGCCCGGAGCGGCTCGGCGGTGCATTCGGCGAGCGGACGCCGCTCGGCGGCGAACCGCAGCGCATGGAGGGCTGCCTCCGCCTCCTCCAGAACGGCGAGGGGCCCGCCGTCGGCCGATCCGGAGCCGGATGCGGAGCCCGGCCCGGAGCCGGGGCCGGACCCGGCGTGCCTCAGTCCGCGCCACGCGAAGTCCGCCCCCTCCGCGACCGGGCGCCAGGACCTCGCCATGGACCCGGCGGCCGCCAGGGCTTCCTGGAGGTCTGCGGCGCCGAGCGCGAGGGTACGGCCGGCACCCGCGGCCCCCAGAGCCATCCGGGGCGTGTCCTGCTGGTCCAGCAGCGCGAGCCGGCCCAGCACCTCGTACAGCGACCGGCCGAGGGGATGGCGTTCCTCGTTCATGGCGGCGGCGTGCGCAGACAGCTCCTCCCGCAACCGCCTGGCCTCGTCCAGCTCGTGTTCGGGCGCGCCCTTGGCCCGTACCTCGGTCGTGAGGACGCGGGCGAGTTCCTGTGCGACCGCCTTCTTCGGCCCTGTTCTCGTATAGCTGCCGCCAGGTGGCGAGTAACGCTGAGTAACCTTTCGGCAACGGATTGGATCTTTCCGCTTCGCTTCCAGCGGCAGGTCTCCACGATGTGGTGATCATCTGATTCGGAGCGAGGAGCGTACGGGTGCGGCAGGACTGGGAGCCGGAGGACCTCATTGAGGTCTGGACGCTGCTCGAAGACGACATGAAGCGGTTGCGGAACAAGTCCGGGGCGAACCGGTTGGGCTTCGCGATGCTGTTGAAGTTCTTCGAGGTGGAGGCCCGCTTCCCGGAAACCGATAGGGAAGTCCCGGCCGCCGCGGTGGGTTACGTGGCCCAGCAGGTGAAGGTGCCGGCGGACCAGTGGGCGGCGTACGACTGGCAGGGCGACCGGATCAAGCGTCACCGCAAGGAGATCCGTGAAGCCTTCGGGTTCCGGGCGGGCACGGAGGAGGACCAGGAGCGGCTGGCCGAGTGGCTGACGGCCGAGCTGTGCGGGGTGGAGCTGTCGCGTGACCGGCTGGCGGAGGCGGTTGTGGCCCGCTGCCGCAACGACTTCGTCGAGCCGCCGGCACCGGCGAAGGTGCGGCGCCTGGTGGGCAAGGCGGTCAGGGACTTCGATACGCAGTTCTGCCGCAATACCGTGGACCGGCTGTCCCATGCGACCCGCTCGCGGCTGGAGGACCTGGTCGCGGGCAGCGAGGACGGTGACGAGGCGGTGGCCGGGGGCGGCCGGTCGTTCTTCACTGAGCTCAAGGCCGACCCGGGAGCCCCGGGGCTGGAGAGCTTGTTCGCGGAGGTGGACAAACTCCAGCGGGTGCGGAAGCTGGAGTTGCCGGCGGACCTGTTCGCGGACGTGTCGGAGAAGCAGGTGGACGCCTGGCGGGCGCGGGCGGCGAAGGAGTACCCGGCGAACCTGGAGCGGATGAAACCGCCGATGCGCCTGACGCTGCTGGCCGCGCTGTGCCATGTGAGGCACACCGAGATCACCGACTCGCTGGTCGAGCTGTTCATCCAGCTGGTCTTGAAGATCAACACCCGGGCGGAGAAGAAGGTCGACAAGGAGCTGACCGGCGAGCTGAAGAAGGTGCGGGGCAAGGACGCGATGATGCTCCGGGTCGCCGAGGCCGCCTTGTCCCAGCCGTCGGGCACGGTCCGCAAGGTGATCTACCCCGTCGTCGGCGGAGAGAAGACGCTCAAGGCCCTCGCCGCGGAGGCCGCGGCGAACGAGGCCAAGTACAAGGCGCGTGTGCGCACCGTGCTGCGCTCCGCGTACTCGGCGCACTGGCGGCGGATGCTCACCCCGCTGCTGAAGGCGTTGACGCTCAAGTGCAACAACACCGCCTACCGGCCGGTGATGGACGCCATCGACCTGCTCCAGCGCTACCTGGACCAGCTCATCGCCAAGGAGGGCGCGTTCTTCGACCCGGCGGAGGCCGTGCCGCTGGAGGGCGTGGTGCCCGATCAGTGGCGGGCCGCGGTGGTCGACGAGCGTGGCCGCGTCGAGCGCATCCCCTACGAGCTGTGCGTGCTGGTCAGCCTGCGTGAGGCGTTCCGGCGCCGGGAGATCTGGGTGGTGGGCGCGAACCACTGGCGTAACCCGGAGGACGACCTCCCGCAGGACTTCGAGGACAACCGGGACGTCCACTACGACGCGATCCAAAAGCCGCAGGACCCGGCGAAGTTCATCGAGGCACTGAAGAAGAAGCACCGCGACGCGCTCGACCGGTTCGAGCAGGCGCTGAAGGACGACACCACCGGCGGGGTGGCCATCGTGAAGAAGAACGGCGAGCCGTGGATCAAGGTCTCGCCGCGGGCCAAGCAGGAGGAACCGGAGAACCTGGTCGCGGTGAAGGCCGAGATCGAACGGCGCTGGGGCACCATCGACCTGCTGGACATATTGAAGTATGCCGAGTTCGACACCGACTTCATCGCCGAGTTCACCACGGTGGCCACCCGCGAGAACCTGTCCCGGGAGGTGCTCCGGAGGAGGCTGCTTCTAGTCCTGTTCGCACTGGGCACGAACATGGGGATCAAGCGGGTCGCGGTGACCGGCAAGCACGGTGAGTCGGAGGCGACGCTGCGCCGGGTGCGGCACCTGTTCGTGAACCGGGCCAACATGCGCGCGGCCCTGGTGAAGCTGGTCAACGCCACCTTCGCGGCCCGCGACGAGATGTGGTGGGGCACCGGGACGGCGTGCGCCTCCGACAGCCGCAAGTTCGGCGCCTGGTCCTCGAACCTGATGACCGAGTGGCACCAGCGCTACCGCAGTCCCGGAGTGATGATCTACTGGCACGTGGAACGCAAATCGGTCTGTATCTACTCCCAGCTCAAGTCCTGTTCGGCCTCCGAGGTCGCGTCGATGATCGAGGGCGTGCTGCGGCACTGCACGGACATGGAGGTCGACCGGCAGTACACCGACACGCACGGCGCCTCGATCGTCGGGTTCGCGTTCGCGCACATGCTCGACTTCAAGCTGATGCCGAGGCTGAAGAACATCGGGCGGGCGAGGCTGTACCGGCCGGCCGCGGGCGAGGACAAGAACTGGCCCCACCTGGCCCCGGTACTGTCCACCAGGACGATCGACTGGGACCTGATCGCCCAGCAGTACGACCAGGTCGTGAAGTACACCACCGCGCTCCGGCTGGGCACCGCCGAGGCCGAGCAGGTCCTGCGCCGCTTCACCAAGGGCGGTCCCAAGCACCCGACCTACCAGGCGATCGAGGAACTGGGGCGCGTGGTACGCACGGCGTTCATCTGCGACTACCTGTCGGATCCGGAGATGCGCAAGGAGATCGGCGAGGGCTTGCAGGTGGTGGAGAACTGGAACTCGGCGAACTCCGACCTGTTCTACGGCAAGGACGGCGATCTGACGGGTGCGGACAAGGAGAGCCAGGAGGTCTCGATGCTCGCCCTGCACCTTTTGCAGAGCAGCCTCGTGCACGTGAACACCTTGCTGGTCCAGCAGGTTCTGGCCGACCCGGAGTGGGCGGACAAGCTCACCGCGGCGGACCGGCGAGGGCTCTCGCCGCTGTTCTGGACCCACGTGAACCCGTATGGCCGGTTCGATCTGGATATGAACAGCCGTCTCGACCTGGACCTCACTGCCACGGTCATGGTGCCCGGCCAGCGCAGTCCACAAGGCGAGCCGGCCGGCGCTCCGAGATGAGCTGGCCAGGACGGGGGGCAGCCCACTCTCGGGCTGTCCCCCGTCTGTAACGTCAAACTGAGGACCTGGGAGGGGTGTCGCGGTCAGGCCTCGGTGCGGTTGAGGGTGTTGCCGAGGCGCCGGGGTGCTGCGAGTGCGCCGTAGGCCGCGCTGAGGGCGAGGGTGAGGATGAGGACGGCGGAGATGGCCGTCCAGTCCATGACGACGGGTGCGTTGGCGGGCCAGCTCCGGGCTGCGGTCAGGCCCCAGCCGGCGGCGATGCCGAGAACTGCCGCGAGGGTGGCGATGGTGAGTGACTGCCAGATGACGATCTGGCGCAGAGTGCCCGGGGCCAGGCCGATGCGGTGAAGGCGTACGAGGTCGGCTCGGAGTTCCGCTGCGGAGGCGGTCACGGTGATGCCGAGGACGGTGACCACGGCGGCGAGGGCGAGGCCGAGCAGGAGGTACCACAGGAAGGGCGGCGTGAGTTCGGGGCCGGTCTCGATGCGGACGTCTCCCATGACGATGTCGACCGGTTCGAGGGCCTTGACGAGGCGTTCCTCCAGGTCGGGCGTTGCTTTGGGAGGAGAGGCGATGATCGAGTAGTCCACGGCTGTTGCACCGAGGGCACGTGCGGTTTGGGTGGTGATGTAGGCGTAGGCGCGAGTGAGAGTGGTGGCGTTGACGGGGTCGGACAGGAGAGCGCCGCTGACTTCGCGGCGGGTGTCCGGCTGCAGCTGGTCGATGCTGGTGGGCATGGAGAGCGTGACGCGGTCCCCCTTGATGTAGTCGGGGGCCAGTACCAGGATGCGGCCGTCTTCGAGAGCGGCGCGTTCACGGGCGGACCAGGTCCGGCCGGTGAGGACGTTGAAGGTGTTCTCGTCGTCGACGACCTCGATCATCTGCACCCTGTCGGCGTTCTCCACGCCTGCCTGCCCGGCGACACGCCAGGGCGGAGTCTGGGCCGGGGTGGCGGAGGCTTCGATCAGTCGCTGGTCGGCAGGGTACGAGCCCCGGACGATGGGTGTTCCGGCAGGGAAGACGGTCGCGAGGGCCTGAGCGACAGCCTTGGGGTCACTGCCCGAGTAGAGCAGGGCCTCCACCTGGTCGAGGTGGCGGCTGCCGACGTACGTGGCCCGGTCCTGGGCGGTCACGCTGGAGAGGGTGCCGAGAATGCCCACGGTGAGGGCGAGGGCAACTGAGCCGATCACGATCGCCGAGACCGGGCGGCGAGGGTCGCGGGCGAAGAAGCGCAGCGCGATCCGTGCGCTGAGTGTGCGGTCGGCCAGGCGGGCCAGGGCGCTGAGGGCGTCGCCGATACGGGTGAGTGCGGCGGCGGCCAGGGCCAGGATCGCGGTGACGGCTGCGGCGGCGGAGATGGCCTCGTCGTCCTTGACGGTCGCCGCGGTGGCGATACCGAGCGCGGCGAGAGCACACAGCATCGGGGCCCACAGGCGGGCGCGTTTGGCACTGCGGGGAGTGGCGCGGGCACGTTCACGGGCCGGGAGACCCGCAGGGTGGCGCGAGGTCAGCACAGCTGCCAGAGCTGCCGCGGCGACGGACAACAGGATCGTCAGCAGCCCGCCGACGAGGAGCGGATCGTAGGGGGCTGTGTCTTTGAGGGTGAAGCGGGGCAGAAGCGGGCGTGCGGCCAGAACGAGCACGCTTCCGGCGAGCCACCCGGCCGGCACGGCGATCACGCTGGCCGACACCGCGCCGGAGACGGCGGCATACCGCAGGTCACGGTCAGGGACGCCGAGGCCGGAGAGGATGGCGAACTCGGCGCGCGTGCGGCGCATACGCAGCGCGAACGCCCCGGCGGCGATCACTCCCAGAATGACGATGCCGGGCGCCAGCAGCAGGGCCGGTTCGCGTTCGATCATCGTCCGGGAGTCGGCGATACTCAGCCGGCTCACGAGATACAGATCCTTCTCGCCAATGACACCCTGGGCGGCGGCCATCTGCGTTGCATCACCGGCGAGGAGCAGGCCGTAGCCCGTCGGCACAACGTTGCTGCTGTCGGTGCCGGTCTTCGGCCAGGCACGAAGCTGCCCCGGCGCGGCCAGGTAGTCGTACACGCCATGAGCTTGCGGGCTTTCGACCACGCCCACGATCCGTGCGGGTGCGTCGCGCTTCCACCGGTAGGGCAGGCCGTCACCCATCTTCAGGCCGTACGCGTCGGCGAGGGCCCGGCCCACCGCGATCTCCCCCAGCTCGGCAGGGAACCGGCCCTCCAGCAGCCGGTAGCGGTCGCTCATCAAGGGGGAGGACCAGTCGGCGTCCACGTACCGCACCGAAACCGTGCGGTCCTGCACCCACACGGGGAAGTCGCTGTTGTCATCGATCGCGAGCACCTCGATCCCTGGCGCACGCTGCCGCAGCTCCTGCGCCAGGCTGTCCGCGGCCTTGGGATCGGACTGCGAAACCACTCCGTCGGCGCCTCCCATGACGCTGATGGCACGCTGCTGCGCCGACGGCGCCACCGAAGCGAACAGCCCGGCCGTGAGGGTGGCGAGCAGCACGGGCAGCGCAAGCAGGACGAGCAGCCCGCTACGCCTGCCGCCGCGCCCGACAACGGTGCGCCTGCCGATCAGATGCACATAGCCCCTGCTCATGCGGCATCTCCCTCATTCGTGTCGAAGGAGACGAGGGTGCCGTCGTGGAGGACCGCGATGTGGTCGGCGTGGGAGAGGTTGGCCGGGTTGTGGGTGCTCAGGACGACGGTGACGCCCTCGTCGCGGAGCTGCCCCAGTACGGCCATGATCTCCTCGCCGGTCTTGGAGTCGAGGGATCCCGTGGGCTCGTCCGCAAGCACCAGCGTGCGGTCACCGACGATGGCCCGGGCGATGGCGGCACGCTGCTGCTGCCCGCCGGAGACCTCGGCCGGGAACCGTTCCTCCAGCCCCTCCAGGCCTACACGGGCCATCGCCGTGCGAGCCGCTATGGTCGCGTCCCCTCGGGCCGTGCCGACGGCCTCCAGCGGAAGCCGTACGTTCTCGATCAGGGTGAGGTCTGCGAGGAGGCTGAAGTCCTGGTGGACGAACCCGATCTGCCGCAGCCGCAGCGCTGCCAGTTCGGCAGGAGAACTTGACTGGACCTGGGTGCCCAGCACCTCAAGGGTGCCGGAGTCGACTCGTTCCAGACCCGCGATCAGATGCAGCAGGGTGCTCTTGCCGGATCCGCTGGGCCCGGTGAGCGCGGTGAGCGTGCCGGCGGGAAGGGAAAGGGAGACATCCCATAGCGCGGGCACGGTCTGCTTGCCCATCAGGAAGTTCTTGCCGACCTTGGCGGCGACGATCGCCACGTTCTTGCCCATGCGGATGGCTGTTCCTCTCAAGCGCGAAGGGGCGGCCGGGATACCGGCCGCCCCATGGTTCATCTCACACGGCTACCGTCAACAGGCGGTAGGGGAGGTGAGCTTCTTGGCCGAGCTCGCCTCGTCGGAGTCCTGGAAGCTGAAGCTGCGGTTGCTGGACTGGCTGTGCATGCACACCTTGCGGCCCGCGTAGTTGTTGTCCGTCCACCAGGCTGAGTCGTTCGCGTAGTTGCTGTGGTACGAGTCCATGTTGTCGTTGAACCCGATCGAGCCCAGGATCGGGATCCCGGTGGTGCTGTTCGTCAGGTTGACCTGACCCCCCGTGTAGTCGTCGCTGCGGTACATGCAGACCCAACCACCCGTCTCACAACTGGCCGGGGCCGCGTTCGCCGTACCGATGCCCCCGACGATCAGTGCGGCGGCGAACAGGCCGAGCGACAGCTTCTTACGCGTCATGAACTCACTCCTTCCCCATCGCGCACAGGCATGTCTGTGCGCGATGGGGAAGGAGATGGTGGGTACACCGAAAGATGAGCCAACAGCCGCCTCCCCCTGGCCGGTTGTCGTGCAGGGATCGAACATACGTGCCTGCCGTTCACGGAAGGTGGGCCAGGAGTCGATCAGGCCTGTCTCCACGTCGGGATTGGCTGAAAAAATTTACTTGCGTTTGGTAGAAGTTCCTGTGTGCGTATGATGTCCCGCTTGAACATGCCCGGCCGAGTTTCCACCGATCGCGATCAGCCACTTGGTGAAGCTTGAACGGACAACCAGAGTGGCGTCCGTCGCCCCCCGTGGTGCCTGCCGGGGATCGGGAGTGCCTGCGGCGCCACTCTCGTAAACGTTCCTTTCTCAGAGAAGCCCCACCGGAGCTCCATGCGGGGCCCCGGAGCCACGGATCGGTTCGCACAACCCGTTCTCACGCAGACGTGGGCTACACCCGGTTCTGAGATCTGTGTTGTGAGAACATCCGGCTCATGACGGACCCTCACGAACCTGCCCCGGCCGATGCGGACGACGTCGAGCGCCACCCGTGCCCGCGGTGCGCGGCCGAGCCGGGATCCCCGTGCCGCTCGCGCGCCGGCGCGGTGGCCGGGACTTACCACACCGGCCGGTTCACCAAGGTGCCCCGCCTCGCGAAGCTGCTGCGGGTCCAGACCCCGGCCGACCGTGGCCCCGGCCAGCCCTGGCGGCCCGGCACCCCGCCACCCGCCGCCCTCGACCCGGACACCCCGACCGCGGACATCCGCATCGGCTACGCCCGCTGCTCGACCCTGGGCCAGGAACTCGACTCCCAGCTCGACGCCCTCGCCCAGCACGGCATCCCCCGCGAGAAGGTCTTCAGCGAGAAGATCAGCACCCGCATCCGGGTCCGCCCCCAGTTCGAAGCCGCGCTCGCCGCGGCCCGCGAGGTCAAGACGCACGCCCCGCACTGCCGGGTCATCCTCACCGTCTACGAGATGAAGCGCCTCGGCCGCGACGCCGCCGAGCTCACCGCACTCGCCGACCACCTCACCGCCCACGGCCTGGTCCTGGAAATGCTCGCCGGACCCTTGCCCGGCATGTACGACCCGAGCGGGCCCGGCAGGCTGCTGTTCGCGTTCTTCGCCGCGATGGCGGAGACCGAGCGGGAAAACATCCGCGAGTCCACCCTCGAAGGCCTCGACACCGCTGCCCGCAAGGGCAAGCACGGCGGCCGCCCCCCGGTCATCACCGACGACATGCTCCACACCGTCATCCGCCGCCGCACCGCCGGCGAATCCGTTGAGCAGATCCAGCCCGACCTGATCATCCCCACCGGCAAACGCAAAGGACAGAGCCCTTCCGTCGCAAGCATCTACCGGGCGCTCGCCGAGTACCAAAAGGCGCAGGCATACCCCGAAGCCGTCGAGGCGGCCCAGGCCGACTTCGCGGCGCTACGCCAGCGGGCAGCGACCGCACCCACCAGCTCATAGAGAGTGGCTGCTGACCGATCCGATCCTCCCTAACGGCCGGAGGGCCGGCTAACGCCAAATCCCGGTCCGATCCCCCCCAAGGGCCTGCTCGAACTGACTGCGTCTGCGTCGGCGCGCTGTAGGACGGTGGGTCGCACTGAGCGGCCGGCCTGGCGCTGCTGCTCGACTAGGCGGGCGCGACTCTCCTGCTCGTGGAGCTGGGGGAAGCTTCCTGTGACCAGCGGGCTCGGCGACGACCAGGCGGCGGCATGCAGCCCGGTACACAGGCAGTGGGCCGGACCCGCGCGGGCAATGGCGCCGGCATTCCTCTTTCCCGATCCGCCCACGCACGGCGGTCCGGTACACAAGGATGATCATCATCCGGGTCTCCGCGCCAGACGCCTGCCGTCACGGTGTGTACGAGCGGCATGGCAGCGGTCTGCCCCGGCTGCAGGTCACATTCTCAATGATGCGAGGGAGTACACACATGGCGACGTTCACGCCTGACGGCCCGGTGACGGTCACGCTGTTGACGGTGCTGTCGTTCCAGGGGCAGTTGGAGTCCGAGCACACCGCGCGCATGAGTCTCCTGCGCGCCACCGTGGAACAGAAGCAGCAGGAACTGAACGAGATAGACCAGCGACTGCAGTCGCTGGTCGAGGCCTCGAACGCGCTGTCGCAAGCTCAGTGGGATCTGGTCCTGGCGGAGGGGGACGCGGCTGCCGGGGACATCGCGGGTTCCGCGATCGGCATCACCGTCACCCGGGAGGGGATGAGCGCGGTCAACCGCCCCGGTGGCGTGCGCCGCTGGGAGGAGCCTGCGGCCTTCGGCGGAACCAAGCAGTACGCGAACAGGATCCCCGCCGCGTACTACATCGAACAGCGGGGTGACACCAGCCCCGGGGTGGCAGTGACGGTCACGGTCACCTTCGACGGCGGCTCGCCCTGGTCCACAGTCGTCGAATTCGCCCCGGGCGAGACCGTCCAGCAGGTGACCGTCGACAGCTACCCCGACACCTACGGATCAGTCCAGGCCAACTTGTCGGACGCCTTCTGGACCGGCACCGACACCGGACAGACTCTGTCGTACGGAATCGACGGTCCGACCGAGGAGTCCCGCGGCATGTCCTACATCCACCGCCCCGGAACCCTGTAGAGCCCTGGCCCCGGGTGCGGTGAATGCTGCTGCCAGCACGTCGGCCGGGGCGCACCCTTGATGGTGGGAGCCGGCATGCCCACCACTCCTTCACGACGGCCCTTGGCGCAGGATCGCAACCCCGGTGTAGCAGCCCCGGCAGCCCAGGCGCTGTGGCGGCAGTACGGCCTGGGGAGGATCGGACTAGCGCTGAGGCCAGTTAACGGTCGTGTCGTCTGCCAAGGTTGCCTGGAACTGGGTGTCCGTCGACGTGAGGGCCACGGTCGGGATTGCCGCGGACAGGCCGGACGGCGTTCCCCCGCCGAACGACGCCGAGCCCCAGGCGAGGACTGATCCGTGGGTCCGCCTGGCCGCGAAGGCGCCGTTGTTGCCGACGATTTCTACGATGTCGGTGAAGGCGCCCTCCGTGGGAGATATCGCCCCGCCAGTACTCGGGTTGCCCCAGGCGAGGATCTGCCCGCCGGCGATCGCGGCGAAGGCGCCCCCGCCGTTGCCGGTGACCGCGGTGATGTCGTTCCGGGAAGCGATTGCCGCTGGCAGGGTGCCCCCGTTGACGAGGTGACCCCAGGCGACGACCTGTCCGGTCGTTCGGATCGCGGCGAACGCGCCAATGCCTCGACCCGCTTGGCCGCTGCTCGCCGCCAGAACAGCTATGTCGTCGAGGGCTGCGATGTCGGCAGGCACGACTCCACCAGCCGTGGGGGGTCCCCAGGCGACGACGTGACCGGTCGAGCGGAGCGCGGCGAAGGCCCCGCCCCGGTTGGACACCACAGCGGTGATGTCGTCGAGCGCCGCGATGTCTGCCGGCGCACCAGAAAGATCATTTGCAGTCATCCGGGAAGGGTAGCCGCCGCGGCAGAGCGCGGGCAGAACATCCGATGAACAGCCACTCGCCGACGCGGCAACCGAGCTACCTCCGGCCTCCGCGGGCCGATCCGATCCTCCCGAACAGCCATAGTGCTGGCTAACGCCAAATCCCGGTCCGATCCTCCCCAAAGGCCCTGCTGGCCGTGCGCCGTCGCGGACACCGCCGCGGGAAGCCATCCAGACCGCGCACGGCGACTTCGCCGCCCTTCAGCAGCCTGCCCCTGTGTAGTTACTCAGCGTTACTCGCCACCTGGCGGCAGCTATACGAGAGCAGGGCCTCTTCGCGGTGTCGCCGCTGTGCAGGGCCAGGACGAAGTCGCCCAGCCCCACATCGGCCAGCCGGTTGCGTACGACGTCCAGGGCGGCGGCCTTCTCGCTGACGAAGAGCACGCTGCGGCCCGCGTGCATCAGCGCCGCGATCATGTTGGTGATCGTCTGGCTCTTGCCGGTGCCGGGCGGTCCGCTCATCACGAACGAGCGGTTCTCCATGGCGGCGGCGATGCACTGCCGCTGCGAGGCGTCCGCGTCGAGTACGAGCGGGGTGCGCTCCGGGAGCTGAAGCTCGTCGATGCGGTCGAGCGCGGGCGGTTCGAAACCGATCAGGTCGTCGGGAAGGCCGGACTCGGGGCCGAGGCCGATGGCTCGGATCAGCGGGTGGGCCAGGATCGCCTCCTCGTTGTCCTTGAGGTCCTGGTACATGGCCTCCTTGTGCGAGGCGAACAGTCCGAGGACGATGCCGTCGTCCACCCGTCAGTCCTGCCGTCCCGCCACCGCCGCACGGGCCCGGCTCACGACCTGGGCCGGGTCGAGGCAGTCCACGGCCGCCACGGCCGACCAGTCGACCCCGAGCTGGCCCAGTTTCACGGCCAGCGCCGGATTGTGCATGGCGTCCTGCTGTTCGGCCGCCCGGAGCCGGGTGCGGCCGGTGCGGTCACGGACGAGTTCCGCGGGCACCAGGACCAGCGGTGCGCGGCTGGCTTCGTGCGCGCCTTCCTCCCGCCACTCCAGCATGCCGACGCCGAGCCACAGCACCCACAGTCCGCAGTCGTTGTACATCCGGCCGGAGGTCGACCGCAGTTGGGTGAGCGCCCGGTCGAGGAGCGCCTGGGTCGACTTCTGCGTGACGACTCCCGTGGCGGCGGGAGCGGGCGCCCCGGCCCGCTTCGCCAGCGAGACCCCGTCGCCGGGGTCCTGCGCGCCCTCGTCCGGGGCGGCGATGGGCTCGAAGTCCCAGCCGGGGGCGAGTCCCGACAACAGGGCTCCCGCCTCCGGGGACTTGATCTCCAGGGTGGACGTCCTGGTGTGACGGAAGTTCAAGAGCCGGTTCCGGCCGCCCATGTCGATGAGCGACTCGCGCCATGCACCCAGTACCCCGCGCAGGCGGTCCGGTCCAGGGGCTTCATTTCCATTGTGGGCACCGGCGTGCGCCGTCCGGCCGAGCATCTGGGTGGAACCTCCGGAGACAGGCAAAGAGAAGGCCGCCCACCTGGAAAGCAACGACCCGATACCACGCGATATATCACCCATTGGCGAGCGACACGGCGGAAGGACTCCAGCCTCCGGTGAGATTGGCCGAAACCGCACAGGCCTTTGGTCCTCACTCGAGCGAACCCGGCCACACCGCGTCCTCGGAAGCCGAAAGGCTCAGCCCAGCAGGGCCGTGATCGGGTCCGGGGAAGGGGGGCGGCCCGTGGGCCACCAGTCGTCGTCGCCCTGACGGTTCTCGTAGGAGTACCAGAGGGCGTCCCGGCCGAGCCGGAGCTGGCGGGAGGGGCCCGTCAGCCGGTTCCGGTCGGGGCGGAACGAGCCCTGGGCAGCGGCGAGGAGCGCCGGGCGGGCCCGGTCGAAGGGGCCCGCCGGCGGGTCCCAGGGCTCTTCGAGGGTGAGCAGGGCGGGCAGACCGCCCTGCCTCCAGGCGGCCGCCCCCCGGGCCAGGTCGGTGGTGCTGCGTCCCGTGGCGCGGGCCAGCTCGCGGTAGAGGGCGCGGGCGGCGCCGGTGAGCCCGGCCGTGGGGTGGGCCGAGGCCAGCCGGACGGCGTCCTGCCAGCGGCTGAGCCCGGCCATCGGATCCTCGGCGGTGCGCAGCAGGGCCAGGGCGCGGGCGGCCGCGTCCGCGGCGAGCTGGTCCAGGGCGAGCGGGTCCGGGGCCGCCGGGTCGGCCGGATACGCGGGCGGCATCCCGACGGCGGAGGGCGCCGGCAGCGGAGCGGGCAGCGGCGGCAGGACGGTACGGGTGAAGGCGGCCCGGGCCGGTACGCCGGGGAAGTCCGGTGTCCCGTCGGGCTGTTCGCGCGCGGCATGGGCGGCGTTGCGGCGGGTGAGCTCCTCCAGCAGCTCCCGCTCACCCCGGCCGCGCAGCAGGAGCAGGACGAAGGGGTCGGCGTCCAGGAGGCGGGCCGCGCGGTAGCAGAGGGCCGCGGCGTGCTTGCAGGGCGGGCGGGCGACGTCGGGGCAGGAGCAGCGCGGCACGAGCTCTCCCGCGCCGGGCAGGACCGACTCGGCGAGGGACTCCGGGACCTCCCGCTCCAGCAGTGCGGCGAGCGCCGTCGGGTCGGCGACCACCGATTCGAGCAGTTCGCTCCACTCGGCGTCCGCGAAGGCGGGCAGGGACAGCTCGGTGCGGTACGGCCGCGGCCGGCTGCCCCGTACGTAGGCCACGATCCGGCCCGGCGTGATGGTGACGGCGTCGACGTGGCCCTCGGCGGCGTACGTCCGCCCCCGGGTCAGGCGGGCTCCGTCGCGGGCCACCGACTCCAGGGCGGACACCCAGGCCCGGCCCCACCAGCTGACGGCCTCCACGCCCGGAGGCACGGTCTCGAAGGTGCGGCGGCGGTCGTCGCGTGCGGTGATCATCCGGGCCTGCGCAGGGAGACGAGGTCGGCCAGCTCGCGGTCGGTGAGCTCGGTCAGCGCCGTCTCGCCGGAGCCGAGCACGGCATCGGCCAGCGCCCGCTTGGCCTCCAGCATTTCGGCGATCCGGTCCTCGACGGTGCCTTCGGCGATGATGCGGTGGACCTGGACGGGCTGGGTCTGGCCGATCCGGTAGGCACGGTCGGTGGCCTGTTCCTCGACGGCCGGGTTCCACCAGCGGTCGTAGTGGATGACGTGGCCGGCGCGGGTGAGGTTGAGGCCGGTGCCGGCTGCCTTGAGGGAGAGCAGGAACACGGGCACCTCGCCCGCCTGGAACCGGTCCACGAGCTCCTCGCGGCGCGGCACCGGCGTGCCCCCGTGCAGCAGTTGGTGGGAGATCCCGCGCGCCGTCAGATGGCGCTCCAGGAGCCGGGCCATCGTCACGTACTGGGTGAAGACCAGCACCGAGCCGCCCTCGGCCAGGATCGTGTCGAGCAGCTCGTCGAGGAGGGCCAGCTTCCCGGAGCGGTGCGCGATCCGCGGCTCTTCTTCCTTCAGGTACTGAGCGGGGTGGTTGCAGATCTGCTTGAGCGAGGCCAGCAGCTTCATGATCATGCCGCGCCGCTCGATGCCTTCGCTCGCGCCGATCACGGCCATCGCCTCGTCCACCGCCGCCTGGTAGAGGGAGGCCTGCTCGCGGGTGAGGGACACGGGGTGGTCGGTCTCCGTCTTCGGCGGCAGTTCGGGCGCGATCCCGGGATCGGACTTCTTGCGCCGCAGCAGGAACGGCCGGACGAGCGCGGCCAGTCGGGCCACCGCCGCCTCGTTGCCCCCGTCCTCCTCCGTCTGGTGCTCCACGGGCCGGGCGTGCCGGGCCCGGAACGCGGTGAGCGGGCCGAGCAGTCCGGGCGTCGTCCAGTCGAGGAGCGCCCACAACTCGGAGAGGTTGTTCTCCACCGGGGTGCCGGTCAGCGCCACCCGGGCGGGCGCCGGGATCGTGCGCAGCGCCTTCGCGGTCGCCGAGTGCGGGTTCTTGACGTGCTGGGCCTCGTCCGCGACGACCATGCCCCAGGGCTGTTCGGCCAGCCGGGCCGCTCCGGCGCGCATGGTTCCGTAGGTGGTGAGGACGAATCCCCCGGCGCCCTGGCCGTCCAGCCCTTCGAGGCTGCGCCCGGCGCCGTGGAAGCGGCGCACCGGCGTGCCCGGGGCGAACCTCTCGATCTCCCGCTGCCAGTTGCCCAGCAGCGAGGCCGGGCAGACCACCAGCGTCGGCTCGGGGCGGTCGCGGTGCAGGTGGAGCGCGATCAGCGTGACGGTCTTGCCCAGGCCCATGTCGTCGGCGAGGCAGCCGCCGAGTCCGAGCGAGGTCATCAGGTCCAGCCAGGCCAGGCCGCGGGCCTGGTAGTCGCGCAAGGTGGCCTTGAGCCCGGCCGGCTGGGGCAGCGGCGCCAGCTCCCCGGTCAGCCGGTCCCGCAGGGCGGCCAGCGCCCCCACGGGCACCGCGGGCACCGGCTCCCCCTCGACCTCGACCTCGGCCGTCCCCGTCAGTACGGCCGCCAGCGCTTCCACCGGGTCGAGCAGACCCAGCTCCCGCTTGCGCGCCTTGCGCACCAGCTCCGGATCGACCCGCACCCACTGGTCGCGCAGCCGCACCACGGGCCGGTGGGCCTGCGCGAGCGCGTCCATCTCCCCCGGGGTGAGCCGGTCCCCGCCGAGCGCCAGCTCCCAGGAGAAGGCGAAGAGGTGCTCGGCGTCGAAGAAGGCGGTGCCGTCGGTGGCGGAACCGGGCGCGGTGGACCGTACGACCGCGGTCGCGATGAGCGTACGAGCGAGCTCGCGCGGCCAGTGGACGTGGACTCCGGCCTCCGCCAGCCGGGTCGCGGCCCGGCCCAGCAGGTCTTCGAGCTCGGGGTCCGAGAGGGCCAGGACATCGGGGACCGGCTGGTCCAGCAGCCGCAGCAGTGGCGGCCAGACCCGGGCCGCCCGGCGCAGCGCGAGGACGGCGTCGATCCGGGCGCGGGGTCCGAAGCCGGCCGCGGCGGCGCCCGCCCAGAGCATCGCCGCGTCCGTGACCAGGGTCGGGTCGGCGAGGCTGTGCACCTGGACGACGGCGGCCCCGGCGCGGCGCACGTCCGCCTCCGGATCCGTCCCGCTCTCGGCCTCGTCGAAGAGGCGGAAGGAGGACAGGTCCAGGCGGAGCGAGATCCCGACCCCGGTGTCCGCGCCCGAGGCGACCTGCGCGGCCCAGTCGCGTATCCCCGGGACCTGCTGCGGCTCGCGGGCCGCGAACGGCCGGCCCGCGGCGAAGGGCGCGGCCGGGGTCCGGGGCAGGCTGTCGGCGACGGCATCGAGGAACGCCCTGACCAGGGCCTCCGGTTCGGGCAGGTGGAGCGGGCGGCGGCCGGCGAGCGGAGTGGCGTACCCCTCGGGGGGCAGGGCGGCGGCGACCGCGCGCAGATGCGCGATGTCCTCGGCGTCGAGGGGCCCGGCCCGCCAGGCGTCGACGCCTTCGGGGGTCAGCCCGGGCAGCAGCCGGCCGCGCGCGACGAGGGACAGCGCCTGGACGGCGGCGGTCCCCCAGGCGCGGGTCGCGGGATGCGTGGCGGGCCTGCGGACCGCGCGGACGAGCACGGGCAGCGCGGCGGTGACCGTCAGCGTGACGGCGGGCACCGCGCGGGTACGGATGCCCTCGCCATGGGGGCGGACCACCTGGAGCGTGTCCGGGGTGCCTTCGGCGGGCAGGGCGTCCCCGTCGGGGGACCAGAACGCGATGCGGCTCTCGCGGGGCACGGCGGCGGGAAGGAACACGGCGGCGTGCCGGGGCAGGGCGGACCCGGGCGCGGGCGGCTGCGCCGGTGCGTGCGGCGTCGTCGGCGGCGTGGCCATCGTGTCCCCCCTTCCTCCCCGGTCTCCGCGGTCTGCGTCGTCACCCTCGTGGTCAGACTGAGCCCGTCTGCCGTCGAGTCTAGGCGGGGGCACTGACAATGCCGCTGAGCTGCGCGTTTCCCGAAGCCCCGGAGCCGGGAACCCGGCGGCACGGCGCACCCCGGCGCGGTCCGGGTTGGCCGTCAGCCTGCTACCAGGCCCCTGCCGGCTCCGCCGCGCACCCGTCCCCGGACCCGTCCGGTACGGAGCCCCCGCGGCCGTAGGCCCGGCGGGGGAAGGCGGGCCCTGCGGGGGCTGTCCCCTACCCGCCCTTCCCCCGTTCCCCGGGCTGCGCCCGGACCCCGCGCCTCAAACGCCGGCGGGGCTGGATGTATCCAGCCCCGCCGGCGTTTGAGGCGATCCTTTCAGCCCGTCCGGCGCTTGAGGACCGGGTCCGGGCAGCGCCCGGGGAACGGTGGAAGGGCGGGTAGTGGACCTCGCCTCTCCGCGCAACGTGCCGGGCGGCCCCGCAGCCCGGCAGCCCCGCGGCCTCGCGTAGCCCGCGGCCCAGCGGTCCCGCCCGGAGCCCCGCGGCCTCGCAGCCCCTACACCCCGGCGTAGCCCGCGGCCTGGCGGCCCCGTAGCCCGGCAGCCCGGCCTGCCCGGGGGCATCGGCCAGCCCGGCAACCCGGCAGCCCGGCGGCCAGCGGCCCGGCGGCCCGGCGCCCCCGCGTTCAGCGGGCCCAGCGGCCCCGCTCGTGGGCGTAGCCGTAGACCGGGCGGTCCGAGGAGACGGCGGAGATGCGCCAGGGGCGGCCGCCCTCGTCTAGGCGGAGGGTGCCGGAGCCGGTGGGGCCGCTCCAGCGGAGGTCCAGGGACCAGTCGCAGTCGCATCCGGTGCTGGTGGCCACCACCCGCAGGACGGCCGGTTCGGTGGCCGAGACCCGGAGCGGGAAGGCGGGTGCCGCGATCGCCTCCCCCTCATTGTTGCCCGCCACCGGCCGGGCGAGCGGGCGCGGCGCGTCCAGGTTGACCGCGAACCCGGCCGGGGTGAGCCCGCCGCCGCAGCCCTGCGACATCTCGTAGACGTTCCACGGCAGCGGGGACCGCCGCCCGGCCACCCGTACCTCCAGGTCCTCCAGGACCACCGCTTCCGGCCCCGTGCCCAGCAGGGTGACCTCCACGATCTGCGTCCCCGCGTGGACTGCCTTCCGTCCCGCCGCCCACCCGGGCGCGTCCGCCTCCAGCGGGGGCGGTGGCACCGTCGAGGGCGCCGCCTGGGCGAGGTACGCGTGGTCGCAGGCCGCCGCCCACACGTGCGACCGTACGGCCGCGCGCAGGGGCGGGGAGGCCGGCGAAGGGCCGCCCGTCACCGCGGGCCCGGTCGGCGCGCCCGTCGAAGCGCCCGTCGGAGTCGAAGTCGGGGTCGAAGTCGAAGTCGGAGCGGGAGTCGCCGCGGGCCCGGTCCCTCCCGGCTCGCTCGCCTGCGCCGTCGGCCCGGCCGTCACCGTGGCCCCCGCCCCGGCCGGCGCCGTCGGTCCGGCCTGGGGCACCCGGTGGTCCGGAGCCGTCCGCGGAAGCCACCGGACGCCCACCGCGAGGGCCACGACCGTGGCGACCGCGACCCCGGCCAGCAGCAGCCGGCGCCCGGAACGGCGCGGGAGCGGCGCCCCCGGAACATCGGACTCCGCGGCCCCCGCCTCCGCCTCCGTCTCCGGCCCGGCCTCCGGGTCCGCCCGGTCCCCCTCGTCCGGGGACGGCGCCTCCGCCGCCTCGACCACCGCGACCGCCCGCCGCCGCGCATCCGCCAGCAGCCAGGCCCGGTGCAGTTCCACCGCCTCCGCCGGCGTCGCCCCGCAGGCCCGCGCGAAGCGGTCCACCACCGCGAACTCCGCGGGCAGCGCCTCGCCGCTGCAGTACCGGTGCAGGGTCGACGTGCTCGTGTGGAGCCCGCGCGCGAGGGCCCCGTAGCTCCGCCCGCTCCGCTCCTTCAGTTCCCTCATCAACCGCGCGAACGCCTGCGCCTCGGCTGATCTCCCCGTCCCGGAGTTCCGTTCCATGCCAAGGATGTTCCCGCAGCTGACGGTGCGTACGGCCGTTCCACCGTCCCGAATTCGTCCCGATCCGTCGGCGTGGGCCCGGGCCGGGGTACAGCCTTCTCCAGAGACACCTCCGCACCATCCAGGACCTCACGGGGAGAGCCGACCATGTTCCGACGCACCGCCCGTTCCAGCCGCACCGCCCGGACCGCCCGATCCACCGGGACCGCCCGGACCACCGCCGTCCTCGCGGCCACCGCGGCAGCCGCCACCGCCCTCGTCCTCGCCGCCTCCACTACCTCCACGGCCGCCGTCACCGCGCCCCGGTTCCTGTCGGGCACCGACCTGCCCCCGCACCCCGGCTCCGCCTGGTACGCCGGGAAGGTCACCAAGGGGCTGCCCGAGTTCCCGCCGTTCTGCGCGGACGGCGTGCTCCCCGCCACCGGGATCTGGTACCGCGACTTCGGCACCGAGTTCGACACGAACGCGGTACAGGTGTCCGTACGCACGTCCTCCAGCACCGCGGCCATCAAGCTGAAGACGGCCCTGGAGCGCAAGGTGGCGGCCTGCGCCGCCGACTGGCTGCGGGCCACCCCGGGCGGTACGGCCTCCTGGCAGGACTACGGGAAGCTCAGCGTCGAGGAGGGCGCGCACGTCTACGGGGTGCACACCTCCATGCCGGAGTCCGAGCCCGGCGTCCACCTGTTCGGCATCGGGCGCGACGGCTCCACGGTGACGTTCGTGCGGTGGGGGCAGATGGGCAACCTGAGCCACGCCCCCGTCCCGGCCTTCAAGAAGACGACCGTCAGGGCCGTGAACAAGCTCAACCCCTGACGCGTCACGCGCCCGGTGGGACCATGGAAGCGAAGGGACGGAGTAGCCGGGGAGGGCCGGCAACGGCGTAGAGGCGGCGATGGCCATGCGCACCGGAAACGAGCCGGTGACCGCCCGCAGCGCGCTGCGGCTGCGCTTCTGGCTGAGCCTGTGGGGGCTGCTCTGGTCCGGCGGCGGGGCGGCGGCGTTCTCGCTCGCCGCCCGGCCCGGGTGGGCGGCGGCCTGCGCCGCCGTCGCCGTGCTCGCGGCCGTGGACCTGGCCGTGGTGCTCCGCCGCATCCACCAGGGCCCGCACTACCAGCCGGGCCCCGACGTCCCTCCGTACGAGCCCCCGGGCCACTAGGCCGGGCTACTTCTCGAAGCGGGCCGCCGCCAGGTAGTCCGGCTGGGGGTCCAGGGCGGCCGCGAGGCGGAAGTGCTTGCGGGCCTGGTCCGGCCTGCCCGCGCGCTGGTGGGTGCGGGCCAGCGCGAAGTGCGCGAACGCGTTGTCCGGTTCGCGCTCCAGGACGATCTCGAACTCCAGCTCCGCCGGCCGCAATTGGGCGGCGGCGAAGAAGGCCCGGGCACGCAGCAGCCGGGCCGCCGTGTTCTCCGGGTGGGCGGCTATGACCGAGTCGAGCAGCTTCACCGCACCGCGCGGGTCGCGCGCGGCGAGGAGCTGCTCCGCGGCCCGGTAGTCGATGACGTGCGTCTCGGGCGACGAGGACCGAGGGGGCGGCGGGAGCTGCGGCGTGGTGTCGGACACGGTCTGTTCCTTCCCTCTACAGGCGCGTTCAACGCCCCGCACGCCGCCCGCTATTCCGCCGGTGCTCCGTCAGCCGAGCCGCTCCCCGAGCCGGGCGTACAGCTCGGTGACGGCGGCGTCGGCGGCCGGGGAGACGGGGAAGAGGTTGAGGAAGGTGTGGATCAGTCCGTCGTAGGTACGGGCGAAGACGTCCACGCCGGCGTCGCGGAGGGCTTCGGCGTAGGCGTTGCCCTCGTCGCGCAGCGGGTCGTACTGGGCGGTGCCGATGACCGCGGGGGCGAGGCCGGTGAACTTCTCGGCGCGCAGCGGGGAGACCCGGAAGGAGCCTCGGACGGCGGGGTCGTCGCCCGCGTAGAGGTGCTGGAGGTCCAGGACGTCCTGGGTGCGCAGGACGTAGCCGGTGGCGTTCTCGGTGCGTGAGGGGTGGTCGCCGACGAAGTCGGTGGCGGGGTAGACCAGCAGTTGCGCGGCGAGCGGCCGGCCCTCGTCGCGGAAGGTCAGGGCGACGGCGGCGGCCAGGTTGCCCCCGGCGCTGTCCCCGGCCACGGCGAGGCGGTCGCGGCGGCCGCCGTAGTCGTCGATGTGGTCGGCCACGTGGTGGGCGGCGGCGAGGCAGTCGTCGTAGGCGGCGGGGAAGGGGTGCTCGGGGGCCAGGCGGTAGTCGACGGCCACGACCACGGCGTTCACGTCGCGGCACATCCGCCGGGTGACCTTGTCATGGGTGTCGAGGTCACCGGTGAGCCAGCCGCCGCCGTGGAAGAAGACCACCGTGGGAACGGCTCCGCCGGCTTCGGCTTCGGGCCGGTAGACGCGGACGGGGATCCGCCCGGCGGGTCCGGGGACGGCGGCGTTCTCCACCGAGCCGACCTCGATCGGCTCCGGCAGTGCGAAGCCGGCGCCCGTCCTGCGGCTCGCCTCGCGCAGCACCTCGGGATCGGTGTCGATGACCCGGGGGGCCGGGTGGGCGTTGACCTGGTCGAGTACGGCGGCGATGGACGGGTCGACGGGCATGCGCGGAACCCTTCTCCGGCGGACGTGCGTGCTCGCATCGTGCGGTCACGCCGCGGATGCCGCCACCGCAGGCCGTCCGGGCGGCGACCGGCGAGCAGCCACCGGAGGCCGTACGGGGAGCGGAGTCCGGGGAGCAGCCCGCGTCACGGCCGGCGTCACGCTGCCCCCGTCATGCCGCCCCGCCGCCTCCCGCCGCCCGCGCCGTGAGCTCTTCCCACACCTTGCGCACCTGCGGCTCCAGCGCCTCCAGCGGCCCGTCGTTGTCGATCACGAGCGTGGCCACGGCCAGCCGCTGTTCCCGCGTGGCCTGCGCCGCCATCCGGGCCCGGGCCTCCGACTCCTCCATGCCCCGCAGCCCCGTGAGCCGGGCGAGCTGGGTGGCGGGGGCCGCGTCCACGACGACGACCAGGTCGTACAGCGGAGCGAGCCCGTTCTCCGCGAGCAGCGGTACGTCGTGCACCACGATCGCGTCGAGCCCCACGGCGGCTTCCAGCTCCGCGGACCGGGCCCCGACCAGCGGGTGCACGATCCCGTTGAGGATCCGCAGCTTCGCCGGGTCGGCGAACACGATCGACCCCAGCTTCGGGCGGTCCAGCCCGCCTGTGGGAGCCAGTACGGACTCCCCGAAGGCCTCCACCACCGCCGCGAGTCCGGGCGTACCCGGCTCCACGACTTCCCGCGCGATCCGGTCGGCGTCCACGACGACCGCCCCGTACCCCGCCAGCAGTCGCGAGACCTCGCTCTTGCCGGCGCCGATTCCGCCTGTCAGGCCAACTTTCAACATGCCGGGCAGACTAGCCCCCGCGTCCGGGGACCCGTACGGGCCCCCGGCCTGAGGCGGTTCCTCAGCCCTCGCCCTCGCGCTCCGCCAGGAAACGCTCGAATTCGAGGCCGATCTCGTCCGCCGACGGAATCTCCGCAGGCTCCGCGATCATGTTGCCCCGGGTCTCGGCGCCGGCCGCCGCGTCGTACTGGTGCTCCAGCCCCTGGACCAGGCTGACCAGCTCCTCGTCGCCCTCCCGGATCTGCCGGTCGATCTCCGTCTGCGTGCGGTGCGCCTCGGTGCGCAGCGCGTGCGCGACCGACGGCAGGACCAGACCCGTGGCGGCGGTGATCGCCTCCAGGACGGTCAGCGCGGCGTCGGGGTACGGGGAGCGCGCCACGTAGTGCGGTACGTGGGCGGCGACGCCCAGCACGTCGTGCCCGGCCTGCCCGAGGCGGAACTCGACCAGCGACTCGGCGCTGCCGGGGACCTGGGCCTCGTCGAAGGGGCTGCGGTGTCCCGGCATGAGGTCGGTCCGGTTGCCGTGCGGAGTGATCCCGACGGGCCGGGTGTGCGGGACGCCCATGGGGATGCCGTGGAAGTTGACGGAGAGCCGCACGCCCAGGCGCTCGACGATCTGCCGTACGGCGACGCAGAAGCGCTCCCACTCCACGTCCGGCTCGGGGCCGGACAGCAGCAGGAAGGGCGCGCCCGTGGCGTCCTGGACGAGGCGCACCTCGAGCTGGGGCTCCTCGAACTCCGTCCAGTGGTCGCGCTGGAAGGTCAGCAGCGGACGGCGCGCCCGGTAGTCCACCAGGCGGTCCGCGTCGAACCGGGCCACGACCTGGTGGGGCAGCGTGTCGAGCAGCCGCTCGACGATCTGCTCGCCGGTCTCACCCGCGTCTATGTACCCCTCGAAGTGGTAGAGCATGACCAGCCCGGCCGAGTCCTGGGCAAGCGCCAGGTCGGCCACCGCCAGGCCCTTGGCGTCCCATTCGTACAAACCCTGTGGATCAAGCACTGCCACCACTCCTCCTCCGCCGCGTTCTCTGGCAAGAACGTCCAAGGACCCGTGACCATTCCCCAGTTGACGGCATTGACCGGATCGGCGGTTTTCACGAGGCGGCATCACCGGGCGGCATCGCGAAACGGTGTGCACGGGAAACGTGCGGCACGGCCGCACAACGCGGTAAGGCCCGCCCCCCTGAGGGGACGGGCCTTACCGGTGAAGATCAGCTCGGCTCACGCCGTGCTGCTGCGATCAGCTCTGGCCGCCGGCCAGCTTCTCGCGGAGCGCGGCGAGGGCCTCGTCGGACGCCAGGGCGCCAGAGGTCTCGTCGGCACCCTCGGAGGAGTACGAACCACCCGAGATGCCCGCACCGGCGCTGCTGCTGCTGCCCGCGGCCGGAGCGGCCGCACCCTCGGCAGCGGCGGCCTCGTCGGCCTCGCGGCTCTTGATGACCTGGGCCTGGTGCTGCTCGAAGCGCGTCTGCGCCTCGGCGTACTGGCCCTCCCAGGCTTCGCGCTGCTTGTCGAAGCCCTCGAGCCAGTCGTTGGTCTCGGGGTCGAAGCCCTCGGGGTAGATGTAGTTGCCCGCGTCGTCGTACGAGGCAGCCATACCGTAGAGGGTCGGGTCGAACTCGACCGAGGCCGGGTCGGCACCGAAGGACTCGTTGGCCTGCTTCAGGGACAGCGAGATCCGGCGACGCTCGAGGTCGATGTCGATGACCTTGACGAAGATCTCGTCGTTGACCTGGACGACCTGCTCCGGGATCTCCACGTGGCGCTCGGCCAGCTCGGAGATGTGGACCAGACCCTCGATGCCCTCGTCCACGCGGACGAACGCACCGAACGGAACCAGCTTGGTGACCTTACCCGGGACGACCTGACCGATCTGGTGCGTCCGGGCGAACTGCTGCCACGGGTCTTCCTGCGTCGCCTTCAGCGACAGGGAGACACGCTCGCGGTCCATGTCGACGTCGAGGACCTCGACGGTGACTTCCTGGCCGACCTCGACAACCTCGGACGGGTGGTCGATGTGCTTCCAGGACAGCTCGGAGACGTGGACGAGACCGTCGACGCCACCCAGGTCCACGAAGGCACCGAAGTTGACGATCGAGGAAACGACGCCGGAGCGGACCTGACCCTTCTGCAGGGTGGTGAGGAACGTCTGGCGAACCTCGGACTGGGTCTGCTCGAGCCAGGCACGGCGGGACAGGACCACGTTGTTGCGGTTCTTGTCCAGCTCGATGATCTTCGCCTCGAGCTCCTTGCCCACGTAGGGCTGGAGGTCGCGGACGCGACGCATCTCGACGAGGGAGGCCGGCAGGAAGCCGCGGAGGCCGATGTCGAGGATGAGACCACCCTTGACGACCTCGATGACGGTACCGGTGACGATGCCGTCTTCTTCCTTGATCTTCTCGATCGTGCCCCAGGCGCGCTCGTACTGCGCGCGCTTCTTGGACAGGATGAGACGGCCTTCCTTGTCCTCCTTCTGGAGAACAAGAGCCTCGATCTCGTCGCCGACCTTGACGACCTCGTTCGGGTCGACGTCGTGCTTGATCGAGAGCTCGCGGCTCGGGATGACGCCCTCGGTCTTGTAACCGATGTCGAGGAGGACCTCGTCACGGTCGACCTTCACGATGACGCCGTCGACGATGTCGCCGTCGTTGAAGTACTTGATCGTCTCGTCGATCGCGGCGAGGAACGCGGCCTCGTCACCGATGTCGTTGACCGCAACCTGCGGGGTGGTGGCGGTGGTCTCGGTGCTGCTCGTCATGTGGGTAAGGGCTCCGGTTACGGACAGAAAGTCGTAGGTACTGCTACGCCGGGAGCCCTTATCGGCATCTGCCGAAGAAGCCGGACAGCCAAGGAAGCCCCAGTTCCGCGAATGCGGGGTGGGGGCCTCGAAAACCGAGGGGTCATCAACAGATACAAGCGCAGCCTGCTAGGTCTGAGGAGCACAGGCTCGCAGCGCAACTTGTAGCATACGGGGGCAGCCGGACAGGGTCAATGCGCGAAGGCGCACACCCCGGGCGGATCACCGCACAACCGGCACAATTGGCGGGCGGGCAGGCACCAATGGCCCCTCCAACCCGCTTCCGCAGACATTCGCAGACTACGACGACGGGCCCCATGAACCAAGAGGACTACGCCCCCGAAGAGGCGTACGAAGCCGGATCGGCCGCCGAAGACGATTCCGAGGCCACGCGGCGTGACGCGGGGGAAGCGGAGAGCAGCCGGGCGAGCCGGGGCTGGTGGGACCGCAACGCCGACGAGTACCAGAGCGAGCACGGCGCCTTCCTCGGCGACGACCGCTTCGTCTGGGGACCCGAGGGCCTGGACGAGGCGGAAGCGGCCCTGCTCGGGCCCGTCGCCTCCCTCAAGGGCAAGGACGTCCTGGAGATCGGCGCCGGCGCCGCCCAGTGCTCGCGCTGGCTGGCCGCCCAGGGCGCCCGCCCCGTCGCCCTCGACCTCTCCCACCGCCAGCTCCAGCACGCCCTGCGCATCGGCGAGGACGTCCCCCTGGTCGAGGCCGACGCCGGCCGCCTCCCCTTCCGCGACGGCTCCTTCGACCTCGCCTGCTCCGCCTACGGGGCCGTCCCCTTCGTCGCCGACCCCGTGAACGTCATGCGGGAGGTGCGCCGCGTCCTGCGCCCCGGCGGCCGCTGGGTCTTCTCCGTCACCCATCCCGTCCGCTGGGCCTTTCCCGACGAGCCGGGCCCCGAGGGGCTGTCCGTCTCCGCCTCCTACTTCGACCGCACCCCGTACGTCGAACAGGACGAGCAGGGCCGCGCCGTATATGTGGAGCACCACCGCACCATCGGCGACCGGGTACGGGACGTGGTCGCGGGCGGCTTCCGCCTCGTCGACCTGGTCGAGCCGGAGTGGCCCGCGTGGAACAGCCAGGAGTGGGGCGGCTGGTCCCCGCTGCGCGGCAACCTCATCCCCGGTACGGCGATCTTCGTGTGCGAGCGGGACTGAGCCGGTGACGGGACAGCGCGTGATCCGTACGGCCGACCTCGACTCCCTTCCCGTACGGGAAGCCCTGCCCGCGCTCGTCTCGGCGCTCGACGCCCACGGCGCCGCCGTGCTCTGCGCCCCGCCCGGCACCGGCAAGACCACACTGGTGCCGCTGGTGCTGGCGGGGCTGGTGGGGCCGGCCGGCAGTGAATCGGCGCGCGGAGAATCGGCGCGCGGACCCCGCCGCCGGATCGTGGTCGCCGAACCCCGCCGGATCGCCGCCCGCGCGGCGGCCCGGCGGATGGCCTGGCTGCTCGGCGAGCAGGTGGGCGCCTCCGTGGGCTTCACCGTGCGCGGGGAGCGGGTGATGGGCCCCTCCACCGTGATCGAGGTGGTCACCACCGGGGTGCTGCTCCAGCGGCTCCAGCGGGATCAGGAGCTCTCGGGCACCGATCTGGTGATCCTGGACGAGTGCCACGAGCGGCATCTGGACGCCGACACGGTCGCCGCCTTCCTCCTGGACGTACGCGCGACCCTGCGCCCGGAGCTGCGCCTCCTCGCGGCCTCGGCGACCACGGACGCCGACGGCTGGGCGCAGCTCCTCGGCGGTGCCCCGGTCGTGGAGGCGGCCGGGATCTCCCATCCGGTGGAGACCGTGTGGGCCCCGCCGGCCCGCCCGGTGCGTCCGCCGCACGGGATGCGGGTGGATCCGGCGCAGCTCACGCACGTGGCCTCGGTGGTGCGGCGGGCGCTGGCGGAACGTTCCGGCGACGTCCTCTGCTTCCTGCCCGGCGTCGGCGAGATCGCCCGGGTCGCCGGGCAGCTCGGCGGGACCGGCGCGGAGGTCCTCCAGATACACGGCCGCGCTCCGGCCTCCGTCCAGGACGCGGCGCTGTCTCCCGCGCCGCACCGCCGGGTCATCCTGTCCACCGCCGTCGCGGAGTCCAGCCTGACCGTGCCCGGCGTACGGATCGTCGTGGACTCGGGGCTGGCCCGCGAACCCCGGGTCGACCACGCCCGGGGCCTGGGCGCGCTGGCCACCGTACGGGCCTCCCGCGCGGCCGGCCGCCAGCGCGCGGGCCGCGCCGGGCGCGAGGCCCCCGGCACGGTGTACCGCTGCTGGGCCGAAGCGGAGGACGGGCGGCTGCCCGCGTACCCCTCCCCCGAGATCCGGATCGCGGACCTCGCGCAGTTCGCCCTCCAGGCCGCCTGCTGGGGCGACCCGGACGCGACCGGCCTGGCCCTGCTCGATCCGCCGCCGGCCGGAGCGATGGCCGCGGCGCGGGAGGTGCTGCTCGCGGTGGGCGCGGTGACCCCGGCCGGGCGGCCGACGCCGCGCGGGCTGCGGATGGCCCGGCTCGGCCTGCACCCGCGCCTCGCCCGGGCCCTGCTCGACGGCTCCGCCGCGCTGGGGGCCCGGCGGGCGGCGGAACTGGTGGCCCTGCTGAGCGAGGAGCCGCCGCGGGAGTACGGGGACGACCTGGCCGCGGCCTGGCGGCGGGCCCTCGCGGGCGGCGACCCGTACGCATCGCGCTGGCGCACGGAGGCCAGGCGCTTGGAGCGCGCGGCGGCGGAAGGCGGCCGGGGCTCCACCCCGGACCCCGCGCCTCAAACGCCGGCGGGGCTGGATGATGCCGCGCAGCGGCATGTCCAGCCCGCCCGGCGTTTGAGGGCCGGGTCCGGGCAGAGCCCGGTTTCGGGAAGGGGCGGGGTGGGGGAAAGCTCTGTCCCCGACGACGCCGCCGCCGGGCTCGTGGCCGCACTGGCGTTCCCCGAGCGGGTCGCCAAGGCCAAGGGCCAAGGAGCCTTCCTCATGGCCTCCGGGACGGGGGCCGAGCTCGGCGAGGGGTCCGGGCTGCGCAACGCGCCCTGGCTGGCCGTGGCCGTCGCCGACAGGCCCCCGCACTCGGCTTCCGCCCGCGTCCGGCTCGGAGCCCTTCTCGACGAAGAGACCGCCCGCGCCGCCGCCGGGCACCTGTTCCGGTCCGGCGAGGAGGTCCACTGGGAGGACGGCGACCTCGTCGCCCGCTCCGTGGAACGGCTCGGAGCCATCGAGCTCTCCGCCCGGCCCCTGCGCAACCCCGACCGGGACCTCGTCAGGGCCGCCCTGCTCGACGGGCTGCGGACCGACGGGCTGGGCCTGCTGCGCTGGACCCCGGACTCGCAGGCACTCCGGGCCCGGCTCGGCTTCCTGCACCGCACGCTCGGCCCGCCCTGGCCCGACGTGGCGGACGACGGGGAGCTGCTGGAGCGGGCCGACGACTGGCTGGAGCCCGAGCTGTCGAGGGCCCGCCGCCGCGGCGACCTCGCGCGGATCGACGCGGGGCAGGCGCTGAACCGGCTGCTCCCCTGGGCCACCGGGGAGGCCGCCCGGCTCGACGAGCTGGCCCCGGAGCGGATCGAGGTGCCGAGCGGCTCCCGGATCCGCGTCGACTACGCCGCCGAGCACGGGCAGCCCGTACTCGCGGTCAAACTCCAGGAGCTGTTCGGGCTGGCCGAGACCCCGCGGGTCGCGGGGGTCCCCGTACTCGTCCACCTGCTGTCGCCCGCCGGCCGGCCCGCCGCGGTCACCGCCGACCTGGCTTCCTTCTGGCAGGGCGGCTACCGCGCCGTCCGCGCCGAGCTCCGCGGCCGCTACCCCAAGCACCCGTGGCCCGAGGACCCGGCGACCGCCGAGCCCACCCGGCACACCAACGCCCGGCTCAAGCGCTGAGCGGCCCCTCCCGCTGGGGGCGCCGGGTGCGCGCCTCCAGCAGCAGGGCGAGCCCGAAGAGCGCGAGGCCTCCGGCAGCCAGCCCGATCGGGGCGTACGTGTGCAGCGCGAGGACCATGACCCGGTTCGACTTGACCAGGTCGACGGTGTAGTCGCTGTAGTCCTCGCGGATCTTCACGTGTCCGGCGAAGACGGTGAGCTTCCCGTCGGGCGCGCTGCCCGCGATGCTCCCGCCGCGCATCTCCTGCTGGATCTCCTGCTCGGCGTTGACGGGCGCGCCGGTCACCGGGTCGACCCAGAACTTCGCCTTGGTCGTGTACCAGAGGCTGGTTCCGGTGTCCTGCTCGAACGTCGCCGGGTTGAGGCCCTCGACCGGCATCTTCTTCGGCAGCCCGACCTTCGTCCACGGAACGGTCTGCTCGAAGTAGTAGACGTCCACTCCCTTGAAGGTGCGCGGCCCCACGTAGTGGATGGGCGAGGAGGTGCGGGTCTGCTGGTCGAAGTAGAGGTAGTCGCGCGGCTCGGTGAAGAACGGCCACTTGAACTCGATGCCCTCGCGCCTGACCGGGTCCCCGTCCACCGCCTCGCCGGTGGCGTGCACCGGGTCCTGGCTGTGCGCGTCGAAGATGTAGCGCTCGGGGATCTGGGAGACCATCTTCCCGTCCGGGCCCATGATGTGGGTCAGCGTGTCCCAGACCACGACGTCCTTGCCGGCGCTGGCCTCGATCTCCTTCGACGCCTCGACGTTGCCCTTGAGGGTCTGGACGATGGTGACCTTGTCGACCTTCTTCGGCTTCATGGTGACGTAGTCGATGAGGGTCGCGTCCTTCGCCTCCAGCACCATCTCCTGGTACTGGCTCGGCGGGATCTTGGCGAGCCTGGGGTACGCGTACCAGCGCAGCAGCGGTGCGAGGGCTGCACAGAACACGGCTACGGCTAGCAGGACGAGGCTTGCTCTGCGTCGCATGGCCGGGCCCTCCTCTACTTTCCGGGCGCGGCGGGCGCGGTGGTGAGCAGGGGCTTCGGTGAGGTCTTGCCTTCCGGCGCCCCCGTCGCCGTGATGGCGAAGACGAGGAGCGCCGCGAGGACGAGACCGCTGGCGGCGGCGACGAATGCGCGCATGCCGGGGCCTCCGGAATCTGATGGGGTGTCAGGGCGGTGGCACCGTAGCAATGCGGGTGACAGATGAGAACCGTTTGAGCCACTGCTCGCGCGGGGACCCGCACCGCGGGCGGACACGCCGGGGCCCCGCCCCCGCTCAGGCGGCGTGGGCGGGGCGCGGGGCGGGGCGCGTCAGGGGGTCGGCGTGGGCCCCGGAGCGGCGGCGGACGCGGACGGGGACGGCTTGGGCGAGGGCTTGGGCTTCGGCGACGGGGAGACCGAAGCCGTGGGCTTCGGAGCCGGCTCGGGCGTCGGCGACGAGGTCGGCGTCGGGCTCGAGGTGGGCTTCGGGCTCGGGGTGGGGCTGGGGGTGGGCGTCGGCGAAGGCGTCGGCGTAGGGCTCGGCGTCGGCGAAGGCGTAGGGCTCGGCGTCGGCGTCGGCGTAGGGCTCGGCGTCGGCGAAGGCGAAGGCGTCGGTGTGGGACTCGGGGTGGGCGTCGGCGAAGGGGTCGGCGTAGGACTCGGGGTGGGCGTCGGCGTGGGAGTCGGCGAAGGCGTGGGCGAGGGCGTCGGCTTCGGCGAGGGCGTCGGCTTCGGCGAGGGCGTCGGACTCGGCGAAGGCGTCGGCTTCGGCGAGGGCGTGGGCTTCGGTGTCGGGCTCGGACTCGGGCTCGGCTTCGGGGGTGTCACCACCGGGGTGCCACCGCCGCCACTGCCACTGCCAGTGCCAGTGCCAGTGCCGCTGCCGTCCGGGACCTCGTGCGCGCCCTTCAGGTAGTACGTGAACCACGACCGCACCGTCCGCAGGTACGCGGAGGAGTGGTTGTACGACAGCACGGCCCGGTCCAGATCCGCGCCCACCCGCAGGTCACGCGTACCGGCGCACAGGTAGCGGCCCGCCGCGAGCGCGGCGTCGTGCACGTTGTTGGGGTCGCGCCGGCCGTCGCCGTTGGCGTCCTGGCCCCACGAGGCCCACGTGGACGGGATGAACTGCATCGGCCCGACCGCACGGTCGTAGCGGGTGTCCCCGTCGTAGACCCCGCCGTCGGTGTCCGAGATGTTCGCGAAGCCGTTGCCGTCGAGCACGGGCCCCCGGATCGGGCGCAGCGTCGTACCGGAGGCGTCGACCTGGCCGCCGCGCGCCTGCCCGGACTCGACCTTGCCGATCGCCGCGAGGAGCTGCCAGCGCAGTCCGCATCCGGGGTCGCTGCCGCCGACCACCTGCTCCGCGCCCCGGTACGCGGCGAGCACGGTCGCCGGTATGCCCTGCGCGCCCTCGGCGCCGCCCGTGGCCACGGGTTCGTCGCGCGGCCCCGGATCCGCGGCGGACGATGCCGCGGGCGCCGGCGCCGCCCCGTCCTCGGGCAGCAGCACGGCCGGCGGCTCGGGACTCACCAATGGTGGCAGGGCGGTGAAGTAGGAGCCGTCCCCCGCGGAGCCATCGGGCACGGGCGCGGGCTCCGCGACCGGAAGCACCTGGGCCCCGGCCGCCAACGGCCCCTGCGAGGCCGTCAGTACGGCGGCCACGACGGCGGAGACGAGCACGGCGGCCCCGCCCTTGCGCACCACCCGGCCGAACCGGGTCGACATCCCCATCCCCGCGGACACGTGTCCCGGTATCCGAATCCGAGCCGTCATGAGCCGGACCCCCCTCCCCCTCGACGTCCGCGTGACCCTACGTCAACTCGCTGAACAGGGCACGCATCGTGGGCGGGAATTCACGATTTCCTCATGCGCAGGTCAGGCCACCCATACTGGACGCACCGGTGGCACCGCGCCGGTCGATGAGCCGAGCCCCCGAGACAAGGTCCCATGCCGTTCACTCTCAGCCACGCGGCCGCCGTACTTCCGGCCCTCCGCCGGTCCGGTCGTGCGCGCGGCCCCCTCGTCGGATCGGCCCTGGTCCTCGGGTCGTTCGCGCCGGACACCTTCTACTTCGCCGGCACGGTGGTCTCGGGCCTGGGGCCGTACGCCACCTTCGCGCATTCCCTGCCCGGCATCCTGACCGCCGACGCGGTCCTGACCGCCGTCCTCGCGGCGTGCTGGCTGCTGCTGCGCGAGCCGCTGATCGCGCTGCTGCCCCGCGGCCGGCAGGGCAGGGTGCACGCCTTCGTCCGGGGCGAGGAGTGGCGCGGGCGCCGACTTCCCTCGCTGGCCGTGTGGTTCTACCTCTCGGCGGTCATCGGCTCGCTCACGCACGTGGTGTGGGACGCCTTCACGCACGTCGACCGCTTCGGGACGCGCATCCTGCCGGCACTGGGCGAGCCCCTCGCCCTCGGGCTGCCCCTCTACTCGTACCTGCAGTACGGGACTTCGGCGCTCGCGGCCTGCGTCCTGGTCTGGTTCACGGCGACCGCGCTGCGCCGGCTGCCGCAGTCGCCGGCCCCCGCGTCCGTCCCGGTGCTCGGCCGGGCCGGGGTGTGGGGCGCGCTCGCGCTGGTCCTCGTCTGCGTGACGGTCGGGGTCACCCTGCACGTGCTGCGCTTCTTCACCTACTACGACCGGATCCGCACCCCGCTCGACATCATCCCGACCGTCTGCTTCGGAGCGGGCGGCGGTCTCGCCGTGGGCCTCCTGCTGTACGGGGCCCTCGTGCGCCTGCTCCACCGGCGGGTCCGCGGCCGCGCGGACGCGGGCCCGAACGCGTCGGACGAGGAGACGAGAACGCCCGTCCCCACCGCGTAGGCGGGGACGGGCGCTGTCGGGACCACAGGTGCGGGGCGGTCAGTGCGCGGCGGACTCCCAGTCGGGGCCGACGCCCACGGACACGTCCAGCGGGGCCCGCAGGTCGACGGCGTCGGCCATCTCGCGGCGCACCAGCTCCTCCACCCGCTCGCGCTCTCCGGGCGCGATCTCCAGCACGATTTCATCGTGGACCTGGAGCAGCATCCGCGACTTCAGCCCTGCCCTGGTGATCGCCTTGTCCACGCGCAGCATCGCGACCTTGACGATGTCGGCGGCGGTGCCCTGGATCGGCGCGTTCAGCGCCATCCGCTCGGCGGCCTCGCGGCGCTGGCGGTTGTCGCTGTTGAGGTCCGGGAGGTAGCGGCGGCGGCCGAGGATCGTCGCCGTGTAGCCGGTGGCGCGGGCCTCCTCGACGACGCGGCCCAGGTAGTCCCGGACCCCGCCGAAGCGCTCGAAGAAGGTCTCCATCAGCCCGCGGGCCTCGCCGGGCTCGATGTTCAGCTGCTGGGCGAGGCCGAACGCGGAGAGCCCGTAGGCCAGACCGTAGGACATGGCCTTGATCTTGCGCCGCATCTCGGCGTCGACCTCGGAGCGCTCGACGCCGAACACCTGGGAGGCGACGGTCGTGTGCAGGTCCTCGCCCGACTGGAAGGCTTCGAGCAGGCCCTCGTCCTCGGAGAGGTGGGCCATGACGCGCAGCTCGATCTGGCTGTAGTCCGCGGTCATGAGGGATTCGTAGCCCTCGCCGACGACGAAGCCGCGGCGGATGGCCCGGCCCTCGTCGGTGCGCACCGGCACGTTCTGCAGGTTGGGGTCGGTGGAGGACAGCCGGCCGGTGGCGGCGACGGTCTGGCTGAAGCTGGTGTGCACCCGGCCGTCGGCGGCGATCATCTTGACCAGGCCCTCGACCGTGACGCGCAGCTTGGCCTGCTCCCGGTGGCGGAGCATGATCACGGGCAGTTCGTGGTCGGTCTGGGTGGCCAGCCAGGCGAGCGCGTCGGCGTCCGTGGTGTAGCCGGTCTTGGTCTTCTTCGTCTTCGGCAGGTCCAGCTCGCCGAAGAAGACCTCCTGGAGCTGCTTGGGCGAGCCGAGGTTGAACTCGTGGCCCACCGCCGCGTGCGCCTCCTTCACCGCCTGCTGCACGGCGCCCGCGAACTGCAGCTCCATGCCCTCCAGGTGGCTCCGGTCCACGGCGATGCCGGCCCGCTCCAGGCGGGCCAGCAGCTCGGAGGTGGGCAGCTCCATGTCGTGGAGCAGCTCGGCCGCGCCCACCTCGGGCAGCTTCACCGCGAAGGCGTCGCCGAGGTCCAGGACGGCGCGGGCCTGCGCCATCAGGGCCTCCGCCTCGGCGGTGTCGTCGGCGCCGAAGGCGAGCTGCCCGTCGGCGGCGGCGGGCGCCAGCTCCCGGTGCAGGTACTCCTGGGAGAGCACGTCCAGCGCGAAGGAGCGCCGGCCCGGCTTGACCAGGTAGGCGGCGAGCGCGGTGTCCATGACGACCCCGGCCAGGGTCCAGCCGTGCTCGGGGAAGACCCGCATCAGGGCCTTGGCGTTGTGCACGACCTTGGGCTTCGCGGCGTCGGCGGCCCAGGCGGCGAAGGCCCGCTCGTCGGCCTCGTCCAGCGCGGACGGCTCGAACCAGGCGGCGGCGCCCCCGGCCGAGGCGACCGCGATCTCGGAGACGTTGCCGGTGCCGAGCGCCCAGCTGTCGACGGTGCAGATGCCGAGCGGGGCGCCCGCGTGGCTCTCCAGCCACGGCGCGAGCTCGCCGGCGCCGAGCACGGAGCCGTCGAGCTCCACCGCGGCGGCGGCCGCCTGGGCCGGGGCCTCGTCCTCGGCGGCGCCCGGGTCGACGGCGAGCAGCCGCTCGCGCAGGGAGGCGTTGCGGATCTCCAGTACGTCCAGGACTCCGGTGACGGCGCTCCGGTCGTAGGGGGCGCGGGCCAGCTCCGCGGGGGTCTTGGGCAGGGCGACGTCCTTGACCATCTCGGTCAGCACCCGGTTGAGCTTCACGGCGTCCAGGTTCTCCCGGAGGCTCTCACCGGCCTTGCCCTTGACCTCGTCGGCACGCTCCACGAGCTCCGCGAACGACCCGAACTGGGTGATCCACTTGGTGGCCGTCTTCGGGCCGACGCCAGGGATGCCGGGGAGGTTGTCGGACGGGTCGCCGCGCAGCGCCGCGAAGTCCGGGTACTGCTGGGGGGTGAGGCCGTACTTCTCCTCGACCTCTCCCGGGGTGAACCGGGTCAGCTCGGAGACCCCCTTGGTCGGGTAGAGCACGGTGGTGTGCTCGGAGACCAGCTGGAAGGAGTCGCGGTCGCCGGTGACGATCAGCACGTCGAAGCCGAGGGCCTCGGCCTGCGTGGCGAGCGTCGCGATCACGTCGTCGGCCTCGAAGCCGTCGACCGCGAACCGCGGCACGCTCATCGCGTCGAGGAGCTCGCCGATCAGCTCCACCTGTCCCTTGAACTCGTCGGGGGTCTTGGAACGGTTCGCCTTGTACTCGGGGAACTCCGCCGCGCGCCACGTCTTGCGGGACACGTCGAACGCCACCGCGAAGTGCGTGGGCGCCTCGTCGCGCAGCGTGTTCGCCAGCATCGACGCGAATCCGTAGACGGCGTTCGTCGACTGTCCCGTCGCGAGCGTGAAATTCTCCGCAGGCAGCGCGAAGAACGCCCGGTACGCCATGGAGTGCCCGTCCATGAGCATCAGGCGGGGGCGGTCCGCTGCGGTCGGCTGGTCGGTCTTCTTCGATGCTGAATCTGCCACGCCCCCGATCCTAGGCCGCCTGACTGACAATTCCGGCGCCGGTCATCACCCGGTCAGTGGACGACCGTCCGGGCTCCGCCCCGCCCGGGACCGGCCACCGCCTCCCCGGAGCCCGGCCGCCACCTCCTGCGGAGCCCGGCCGCCACCTCCTCCGGGGCCTGCCCACCCGGCTCCCCGGGCTCGCCACCTGACCCCCGGGGCTTCCCCACCGGACTCCGCCGGGCCTCCCCCTCCCGACTCCACCGGCGCATCCGTCACCCGACTCACCCAGCGCATCCGTCGCACCGAACGCCCCCGGCGCACCCGCCCCGCCCCCGGGCGCCCCGAACCGCCCTCCCGGCTTCCCGGCGGGCGTGAAAGGATTCAGACACGCGGCACTATGTGCTGCATTCGCACGCACGCTCGAAGGGGAGCGACATGGCCACCAAGCCGCCCACAGGTGATCCCGTACAGGACGCACCGCAGGTAGCGCCCCCTCAGCACGCGGCCGCCGGCCTGCCCGCTATCGGGCACACCCTGCGGATCGCGCAGGAGCAGATGGGCCTGGCCCGTACCGCCCGCACCCTCCTCAAGGTCAACCAGAAGAACGGCTTCGACTGCCCGGGCTGCGCCTGGCCCGAAGGAGACAAGCGGCACACCGCCGAGTTCTGCGAGAACGGCGCCAAGGCCGTCGCGGAGGAGGCCACCCTGCGCCGGGTCACCCCCGCGTTCTTCGCCGCGCACCCCCTGGCCGACCTCGCGGGCCGCTCCGGCTACTGGCTGGGCCAGCAGGGCCGGATCACCCAGCCGATGCTCCTGGAGGCGGGCGGCGACCGCTACGAGCCGGTCGGCTGGGAGCGGGCCTTCGAGATCATCGCGGAGGAGCTGCGCGCCCTGGACTCCCCCGACGAGGCGCTCTTCTACACCTCCGGCCGCACCAGCAACGAAGCGGCCTTCCTCTTCCAGCTGTTCGTCCGCGAGTTCGGCACCAACAACCTCCCCGACTGCTCGAACATGTGCCACGAGTCCTCGGGCTCCGCACTGAACGAGACGATCGGCATCGGCAAGGGCAGCGTCTCCCTCGAAGACCTCCACCAGGCCGACCTGATCATCGTCGCCGGGCAGAACCCGGGCACCAACCACCCGCGCATGCTCTCCGCCCTGGAGAAGGCCAAGTCCGCCGGCGCGAAGATCATCTCGGTGAATCCGCTGCCCGAGGCCGGCATGGAGCGGTTCAAGAACCCGCAGACCCCCCTCGGCATGCTCAAGGGCACCGCCCTCAACGACCTGTTCCTCCAGATCCGCATCGGCGGCGACCAGGCCCTCTTCCGCCTCCTGAACAAGCTCGTCATCGAGGCGGGCGGCGCCACCGACGAGGAGTTCATCCGCGAACACACCCACGGCTACGAGGAGTTCGCGGCCGCCGCCCAGGAAACCGACTGGGACGCGACCCTCACCGCCACCGGCCTGACCCGCCCCGACATCGAGCGCGCCCTGGCCATGATCCTGGCCTCCAAGCGCACCATCGTCTGCTGGGCCATGGGCCTGACCCAGCACAAGCACTCCGTCGCCACCATCCGCGAGGTCGTCAACCTGCTGCTGCTGCGCGGCAACATCGGCCGCCCCGGCGCCGGCGTCTGCCCCGTCCGCGGCCACTCCAACGTCCAGGGCGACCGCACCATGGGGATCTTCGAGCGCCCCGCGCCCGCCTTCCTCGACGCCCTCGACAAGGAATTCGGCATCACCTCGCCCCGCGAGCACGGCTTCGACGTGGTCCGCTCCATCCAGGCCCTGCGCGACGGCGAGGCCAAGGTCCTCTTCGCCATGGGCGGGAACTTCGTCGGCGCCACCCCCGACACCGAGGTCACCGAGGCCGCGATCCGCCGCGCCTCCCTGACCGTGCACGTCTCCACCAAGCTCAACCGCTCGCACGCGGTCACCGGCAGGCGCGCCCTGATCCTGCCCACCCTCGGCCGCACCGACAAGGACGTCCAGGCCGCCGCTCTCGGCAAAAAGGGCACAGCGCAGTTCGTGACCGTCGAGGACTCCATGGGCATGGTCCACTCCTCCCGCGGCAACCTCGCCCCCGCCTCCCCGCACCTGCTCTCCGAGCCCGCGATCGTGGCCCGCATGGCCCGCGCCGTCCTCGGCGAGACGTCCGCGACCCCCTGGGAGGAGTTCGAGCGGGACTACGCGGCCATCCGCGACCGGATCTCCCGCGTCATCCCCGGCTTCGAGGACTTCAACGCCCGCGTCGCCCGCCCCGGCGGCTTCCAGCTCCCGCACGCCCCGCGCGACGAGCGCCGCTTCCCCACGAAGACCGGCAAGGCGAACTTCACCGCCGCCCCCGTGGAGTACCCGCACCTCCCGGCGGGGCGCCTGCTCCTGCAGACCCTGCGCAGCCACGACCAGTACAACACCACCATCTACGGCCTCGACGACCGCTACCGCGGGATCACCGGCGGCCGCCGCGTGGTCATGGTCAACCCCGAGGACGCCGCCGAGCTCGGGCTCGCCGACGGCTCGTACACCGACCTCGTCGGCGAGTGGCGCGACGGCGTGGAGCGGCGCGCCCCCGGCTTCCGCGTCGTGCACTACCCGACCGCCCGCGGCTGCGCCGCCGCCTACTACCCCGAGACCAACGTGCTGGTGCCCCTCGACGCCACGGCGGACACCAGCAATACCCCGGCGAGCAAGTCCGTCGTCGTGCGCTTCGAGCCGGCCTGATAGAACGACCCGAGGACAAGATGGTTAACGAACGTTGACGAACGGAGTCGGCCCATGGGCGAGCAGCAGCACGCGGTGAAGTTCCCGCAGGAGGTCCTCGACGAGTACACGGCCTTGGGCATCGACCTGCCCGCGCTGTTCTCGGCGGGCGACCTCGGCAAGCGGATGGACATCCGCATCCTCGAAGCCTCCGCCGAGCGCGTCGTCGCCACCATGCCCGTCGAGGGCAACACCCAGCCGTACGGACTCCTCCACGGCGGGGCCTCCGCCGTGCTCGCCGAGACCATCGGCTCGGTCGGCGCGATGATGCACGGCGGCATCACCAAGGTCGCCGTCGGCGTCGACCTGAACTGCACCCACCACCGCGGCGCCCGCTCCGGCCTGGTCACCGGTGTCGCGACCCCCGTCCACCGGGGCCGCTCCACCGCCACCTACGAGGTGGTCGTCACCGACGAGCAGGCCCGCCGGGTCTGCACCGCCCGCCTGACCTGCCTGCTGCGCGACGTCGAAGCGGCCCCCGGGGCCTGACCCCGTCGAGGCCCGGCGAGGGCCCGGCTCCCGCCCCCGCGAGGGGCAGGAGCCGGGCCCTCGCCGCGTCCGCGGGCCGGTACCGCACGGAATCCGCCAGTCCGCACACGTTCCGCCACAGGCTGTTGTGTCACCGATCGTGACGGCTTACCGTCCCCCCATGGGGACCACGCCACGCACCGCGCTCCCGTACGCCGCCGCCGTCCTCGCCGCGCTGATCCTGCCCGGATGTTCCAACTCCGCCCCGCACGCCGCCCCGAGCTCCTCCGCCGCCGCGCCCAGCCCCTCCTCACCTGCCCAGATCTGCACCGCCCTGGTCTCGTACTGGGCGAAAGAGACCCTCAAGGGCAGCAAGTGGTCGGGACTGGACTGGGAGCAGAAGGGCCTGTCCAACGATCAGTACGCGATCCACGAGGAAGCCGTCGCCGCCGGCCGCGCCGAGGAGCGAACCAGCGGGCGGGAAAAGGGACTTGAGCTGATCGACCGGCTCGTGGCACAGCGTTGCACCGAGCAGGACGGAGCCACCCGCAGCTCCGAGAACTGGCGCCCTCCCCAGTGAGCCGGATGACCGGAATCGGGCATGCCATGTCCGTCTTCCGGTCACTTGTCGGCGCATGGTCCCTTCGCAGGTCGAGAGGCCTTTACGCCACCTCCGGAAGATCCGCAGACCGAAGTGGATCACGCCACTTCGCTACGCTGCGTCATGTCCATACCTTGCAGAATCAGGCCTTTACGTTCCTGAATGCCACCCGTTGGATTCTTTCGGCCACACGCTGCAACATTCGGCCCGTTTTGATCTATGACAGGACCATGAGGCCCTCAAGCCCCTTAGACGAACGGGGATTTCTCAGCATGTGGGCAATCCCCGAGGTCGCTAAAAGCCCGATCTGTCCGCACTCCCGCCGCACATTCTTGGCCTTGGCATAACAAGAGCGTCACATCCTCCTTTCCCGGCTCCCCGCATTCACCACCTCGGGCCTAGAGTCACGGCCAGTCACCGCGCCGAAAGGTGCGACTCAGCACGGCCGTGGACCTCCCAGTGCGGCCCGGCGAACAATCGGCACCTCACCTGAGGCGGCCGCGCCAGGGAAAGGAAGAATCGTGCGACACCGTTCTTTGCTCGTCCTCACCACCGTCCTCACCACGGGTGCACTGACCCTCACCGCCTGCGGATCCCGCGAGGAGGGCAAGCCCGCGGACAAGACCGGCGGAGCCAAGACCGTCGTCGTCATCGGCGTCGACGCCCCGCTCACCGGCTCGCTCTCCGCGCTCGGCCAGGGCATCAAGAACTCTGTCGACCTCGCGGCCAAGACGGCCAACAAGAACAACGAGGTCCCGGGCATCGAGTTCAAGGTCGAGGCCCTCGACGACCAGGCGGTCCCCGCCTCCGGTCAGGCCAACGCCACCAAGCTCGTCGGCAACAAGGAGGTCATCGGTGTCGTCGGCCCGCTGAACTCCGGCGTCGCCCAGCAGATGCAGGGCGTCTTCGCCTCCGCCAACCTGGCGCAGGTCTCGCCCGCCAACACCAACCCCTCGCTCAGCCAGGGCGACAACTGGGGCAAGGGCGAGTTCAAGCGCCCCTTCAAGACCTACTTCCGCACCGCCGCCACCGACGTGGTCCAGGGCAAGTTCGCCGCCCAGTACCTCTTCAAGGACGCCGGCAAGAAGAAGGTCTTCGTCGTCGACGACAAGCAGACCTACGGCGCCGGCCTGGCCGCGATCTTCTCCGACGAGTTCAAGAAGCTCGGCGGCGAGATCGCCGGCACCGACCACGTCACCGTGAAGGAGACCGACTTCTCCTCCACCGCCGACAAGGTCAAGTCCTCCGGCGCCGACTCCGTCTACTTCGGTGGCCAGTACCCCGAGGGCGGCCTGCTCGCCGACCAGATCAAGAAGGCCGGCGCCAGCATCCCGCTCATGGGCGGCGACGGAATCCAGGACCCCGCCTTCATCAGCGCCTCCGGTGAGGCCAACGAGGGCGACCTGTCCACCTCCATCGGCTACCCGGTCGAGAAGCTGGACACCGCCAAGAAGTTCATCGCCGACTACGCGGCCGGCGGCTACAAGGACCCGTACGCGGCCTACGGCGGTTACTCCTACGACGCCGGCTGGTCCATCATCCAGGCCGTCAAGGCCGTCGCCGCCGCCAACGGTGGCAAGCTCCCGACCGACGGTGCCCGCGCCGCCGTCGTCGACGCTCTCGGCAAGGTCTCCTTCGAGGGCGTGACCGGCAAGGTCGCCTTCGACCAGTACGGCGACACCACCAACAAGCAGCTCACGGTCTACAAGGTCGAGGGCGGCAAGTGGGTCGACGTCAAGAGCGACACGTTCAACCAGTAAGCCAGTAGTACCGGGCCCGGTCCGTCCGACCGGGCCCACCCTCCCCAAAGAACCAGCCGCGCGAGGGCGCAACAGCGCCCTCGCGCGGAGTCTTATCCGACACGCTCATCGGAGGCCCTGCGGTGCACGAACTGCCGCAACAGCTGGCCAACGGCCTGTCCCTCGGTGCCCTCTATGGCCTCATCGCCATCGGGTACACCATGGTGTACGGGATCGTCCAGCTCATCAACTTCGCCCACGGCGAGATATTCATGATCGGCGGGTTCGGTGCGCTCACCGCGTACACCGCCCTCCCGACCGGCACATCCCTGCTGATCGCGATCCCCGTCATGATCGTCGGAGGCGCACTCGCCTCCGTCGCCGTGGCCACCGCAGCCGAACGCTTCGCGTACCGTCCCCTGCGCAGCGCACCCCGGCTCGCCCCGCTCATCACCGCAATCGGCCTCTCGATCGCGCTCCAGCAGCTCGTCTGGCAGTTCTACCCGGACGCCAAGAAGGCAGTCAGCTTCCCCGAATTCAAGGGCGCCGCCTTCAAGATCACCGACAGCCTCGCCATCCAGCGCGCGGACCTCTTCGTCCTGATCCTGGCCCCCGCGTGCATGCTCGCCCTGGGCATCTTCGTCTCCAAGAGCCGCAGCGGCCGCGCCATGCAGGCCACCGCGCAGGACCCCGACACCGCGAAGCTGATGGGCATCAACACCGACCGCATCATCGTCATGGCCTTCGCCATCGGTGCCGCGTTCGCCGCCGTCGCAGCCGTCGCCTACGGCCTCGACAAGGGTCAGATCAACTTCGAGATGGGCTTCATCCTCGGACTGAAGGCCTTCACCGCAGCCGTCCTCGGCGGCATCGGCAACATCTACGGCGCCATGGTCGGCGGCGTGGTCCTCGGCCTCGCCGAAGCCCTCTCGATCGCATACATCGAAGAGATCCCCGGCATGCAGCAGCTCGGCGGTGGAGCCTGGTCCAACGTCTGGGCCTTCGTACTCCTCATCGTCGTCCTCCTCGTGCGGCCGCAAGGCCTGCTCGGTGAGCGCGTCGCGGATCGGGCGTGAGAACCATGACCACCAACACCACCCCGCAGACCGCCCCGGCCAAGCAGGGCCCCGCCCCCGCCGCACTGCTCTACGCGGTCGTCGCCGGCAGCCTCATCACCATCGTCAGCGCCTTCCTGGCCTGGACGTGGACCCCCGACTTCCCCGGTGACCTGACCTACTACGGCAGCCCCGCCAGCCTCCAGTACGTCACCCTCATCGGAGCAGTCCTCACCCTCGCCTTCGCGCTCTCCGCGCTCGGCGTCAAGGGCCTCCAGTGGCTGACCCCCGCCGGATCCCACAAGGCCGTCCGGTTCCTGGCCCTCGGGAACTTCCTGGCCACGGGATTCACGGTCATCTCCATCGTCGTCGTCCTCGGCAAGATCGCCGACCTCGACCCCGGCGCCTACGTGGCCTTCGTCGGCTCGCTCATCGCGGCCCTCGCCGCGTACAAGCTCCCCGACGACAGCCACAAGGCGGCCCCCGCCAAGCCGCTGCCCTCCTGGGCCGAGATCCTCATCATCACCGGCGTCTTCGCCCTCGGCCTCTACGTCGTCACCTTCGGCATCGACACCGACGACAAGGAACCGCAGCTCTTCGTCGCCTACCTGATCACCCTCGGCTTCGCCGCCTTCGGCCTGCTCAAGTCGGGACTCCTGGACCGGTTCAGCACCATCACGGCGAAGAACCGGCAGGTCACCCTCATCGGGACCGCCGCCGCCGCGATCGCCTTCCCGTTCATCCAGCAGAGCGGCGACACCTACACGCTCATCGCGGTCAACATCCTGATCTTCGCGACCGTCGCGCTGGGCCTCAACGTCGTCGTCGGCCTCGCCGGCCTCCTCGACCTCGGCTACGTCGCCTTCCTCGGCGTCGGCGCCTACGCCGCAGCCCTGGTCTCCGGATCCACCGCCTCCGCGTTCGGCATCCAGCTGCCCTTCTGGGCAGCGGTCATCGTCGGCGCCCTCGCCTCGCTCATCTTCGGCGTGGTCATCGGCGCACCGACGCTGCGCCTGCGCGGCGACTACCTCGCCATCGTGACCCTCGGCTTCGGAGAAATCTTCCGCATCGCCATGGGCAACCTCGACGGCCAGTCCGGCCCCGACATCACCAACGGCCCCAACGGCATCCCCAACATCCCCCACCTCGAACTCTTCGGGTGGAACTTCGGGGAATCCCACGTGGTCGGCGGCATCACCCTCGGCGCCTACGCCAACTACTACTTCCTGATGCTGCTCGTGATGGCCCTGGTCATCGTGATCTTCGCCCGCGCCGGCAACAGCCGCATCGGCCGCGCCTGGGTCGCCATCCGCGAGGACGAGACCGCCGCCGAAGCCATGGGCATCAACGGCTTCAAGGTCAAGCTCATCGCCTTCGCCCTCGGCGCCACCCTCGCCGGCCTCGCCGGCACCGTCCAGGCACACGTCAACAGCACGGTCGTCCCCGAGAACTACGTCTTCGCCGGGCCCGTCCCGCCGAACTCCGCGTTCCTCCTCGCCGCCGTCATCCTCGGCGGCATGGGCACCATCCGCGGCCCCATCCTCGGCGCCGCACTGCTCTTCCTGATCCCGGCGAAGCTGGCCTTCCTCCAGGACTACCAGCTCCTCGCCTTCGGCATCGCCCTCATCCTGCTCATGCGCTTCCGCCCCGAAGGCCTCATCGCCAACAAGCGCGCGAAGCTCGAGTTCCACGACGACGAGACGACTGACCAGGCCCCCACGGACCTGGCCACCGCCAAGGCGGGTGCGTGAACACCATGACGAACACGGACACCACCACGAAGACCACGGTCCTCGAAGCCAGCGGCGTCACCATGCGCTTCGGCGGCCTCACCGCCGTCAAGGGCGTCGACCTCACGGTCAACGCAGGCGAGATCGTCGGCCTCATCGGCCCCAACGGCGCCGGCAAGACCACCTTCTTCAACTGCCTCACCGGGCTGTACGTCCCCACCGAGGGAACCGTCAGCTACAAGGGCACCGTCCTGCCGCCCACGCCCCACAAGGTCACCGCAGCAGGCGTCGCCCGCACCTTCCAGAACATCCGGCTCTTCCACAACATGACCGTGCTGGAGAACGTCCTCGTCGGACGCCACACCCGCACCAAGGAAGGCCTCTGGTCCGCCCTCCTGCGCGGCCCCGGCTTCAAGAAGGCCGAAGCCGCCAGCGAAGCGCGCGCCATGGAACTCCTCGAGTTCATCGGCCTGAAGCACAAGGCCGGACACGTCGCCAAGAACCTCCCCTACGGCGAACAGCGCAAGCTCGAGATCGCCCGCGCGCTGGCCAGCGACCCCGGCCTCATCCTCCTGGACGAGCCCACCGCCGGCATGAACCCGCAGGAAACCCGCGCCGCCGAAGAACTCATCTTCGCGATCCGCGACATGGGCATCGCCGTCCTCGTCATCGAGCACGACATGCGCTTCATCTTCAACCTCTGCGACCGCGTCGCCTGCCTCGTCCAGGGCGAAAAGCTCATCGAGGGCACCGCCTCCGAGGTCCAGGGCGACGAACGCGTCATCGCCGCCTACCTCGGCGAGCCCTTCGAAGGCGCCCCGGGCGAAGAGGAGGTGGCCGCAGTAGAGGCCGCCGAAGCCTCCGCCCCCGCCGCCGAAGAAGACGCGGACGCGGACAGCACCAACAGCACCACCGGCACGGACCCGGAAGGAGAGGCCAAGTGACCGCACTGCTCAAGGTCGAAGACCTCAAGGTCGCCTACGGCAAGATCGAAGCCGTCAAGGGCATCTCCTTCGAAGTCAAGGAAGGCGAAATCGTCTGCCTCGTCGGCACCAACGGCGCCGGCAAGACGACCACCCTGCGCACCCTCTCCGGGCTCCTCAAGCCCACCGCGGGCAGCATCACCTTCGACGGCAAGCCCCTGGCCGGCGTACCCGCCCACAAGATCGTCTCCATGAAGCTGGCGCACTCCCCCGAGGGCCGCCACATCTTCCCCCGGCTGACGATCACCGAGAACCTCCAGCTCGGCGCCTTCCTCCGCACGGACAAAGAAGGCATCGAGAAGGACATCCAGCGCGCCTACGACCTCTTCCCCATCCTGGGAGAGCGCCGCAAGCAGGCCGCCGGCACCCTCTCGGGCGGCGAGCAGCAGATGCTCGCCATGGGCCGCGCCCTCATGTGCCAGCCCAAGCTGCTGATGCTGGACGAGCCCTCCATGGGCCTCTCCCCGCTGATGATGCAGAAGATCATGGCCACGATCTCCGAACTCAAGGCAACCGGGACCACGATCCTCCTGGTCGAGCAGAACGCCCAGGCCGCCCTCTCTCTGGCCGACACGGCCCACGTGATGGAGATCGGCAAGATCGTCCTGTCCGGCACCGGCCAGGAACTCCTGCACAACGAGGACGTCCGCAAGGCGTACCTCGGCGAGGACTGAGCCCCACCCCTCGTCATACGAGTGAGGCCCGCCTCCGGATCCAGGATCCGGAGGCGGGCCTCACTGTTTGCCGTACGGGGGGCCGCTACTCGCCCTTGCCCGCGGCGGCCTTCTTCTCCTCGGCGTCCTCGATGACGGCCTCGGCGACCTGCTGCATGGACATCCGGCGGTCCATGGAGGTCTTCTGGATCCAGCGGAAGGCGGCCGGCTCGGAGAGCCCGTACTGCGTCTGCAGGATGCTCTTGGCGCGGTCCACGAGCTTGCGGGTCTCCAGGCGGAGCGAGAGGTCGGCGACCTCCTTCTCCAGCGCACGGAGCTCGGCGAAGCGCGACACGGCCATCTCGATGGCGGGGACGACGTCGCTCTTGCTGAAGGGCTTCACGAGGTACGCCATGGCCCCCGCGTCGCGCGCCCGCTCGACCAGGTCGCGCTGCGAGAACGCGGTGAGCATCAGCACGGGGGCGATGGACTCCTCCGCGATCTTCTCGGCGGCGGAGATCCCGTCGAGGACGGGCATCTTCACATCAAGGATGACCAGGTCGGGGCGGTGCTCCCGGGCCAGCTCGACGGCGGTCTGCCCGTCTCCGGCCTCACCGACAACGGCGTAGCCCTCTTCCTCAAGCATCTCCTTGAGGTCGAGACGGATGAGCGCCTCGTCCTCGGCGATGACGACGCGCGTCGTCAGCGGCGGAACGTGCGACTGGTCGGCGTCGGGCGTGGGCGTCGACTCGTGCTCGGCGGTCACGGAGGGCTCCTCTTTGCGGGGCATATCAAGCTCCCCCGAGCCTACCTAGCTACGGTATGGTGGTGGCACGCAGGGTTCCCGTAAACCTTCGTTTCTTAGGCCCCAGTACTCCAACTGGTTAGAGAGGCCGCTCTCAAACAGCGGACAGTGTGGGTTCGAATCCCACCTGGGGCACCTTTCCTTGATTTCCAAGGTCACGCCCGCTTACTCCCCCCGCCTCTTTCGAGGGAATCCGCCGGAAACTGCGCGCCGGGGCCGGGAGTTTTGCCCACTGTCGGCCATATGTACGATCTGGCAACTCGGCAGCACACGCTAGCCCTTCTCAGTGACGGGCGAAGCCTAAACTCAGTCAGCAAGCAAACAGGGATATCCCGGGCCGCCATCCGCGCCTGGCAGGTTCGCCTCGAACCCCTCCCCCGCATGAACCAGACACCATGCGCGGGCCCGCCCGACCCAGCCGCATACGCATACCTCCTCGGCCTCTATCTCGGCGACGGGTGCATCAGCCCTCACCCCCGAGGCGGACACCACCTCCGCATCGCGTGCGCAGACGCCTGGCCCGGCCTCATCGAGCTGTGCCGCGCAGCCATCCTGGCGGTCCGCCCGTCCGACAAGGTCTACATCCTGCAGCGCCAAGGTTGCGTGGCCGTCACCAGCTACGGACGGCACTGGACTTGCCTGTTCCCGCAGCACGCTCCCGGCAAGAAGCACGAGCGGCGCATCGTCCTTGAAGACTGGCAGCAGGCCATCGTCAACGCCCACCCGTGGGAGTTCATCCGGGGGCTGATCCACTCCGACGGGTGTCGGGTCACCAACTGGACCGTCCGCAACGGCAAGCGCTATGAGTACCCCCGGTACTTCTTCACCAACAAGTCCGACGACATCCGGCAGCTCTGCACGGACACGCTGGCCAAGGTCGGCGTTCAGTGGACGATCCTCGCGCGCGGCAGTGACCCCCTCAACGTGTCCGTCGCCCGGAAGGCGTCCGTCGCGCTCATGGACGAGCACATCGGGCCGAAGTACTAGCCCGGCAGGTCACCGCTGCCGCCCAGGTTGGCGACCAGCCGCCGCAGGCCGTCGATGGTCGCCGCGTACGCCGCATCGTCCATACCCTCCCGCATCCGCGCATGCACCTTCGCGTTGCGGTCGTGCGCACGGACCCTGCCGGCTTCGCCCGCCTCGGTCAGGGTCAGGGTCCCGTCCGCCTCCGTGGCCCAGCCCCTCGCCGCCAGGTCGTCGTAGACCGCGTCGAAGTCGGTGTCCTGGTCGTCGTACGGGGTGAGCTTCTCGGTAAGGGCCGTGCGCTTCCAGTGGGCCGGGGCGGCCGCCACGTGGTTGAGGGTCCACCAGTGGGGCTGGGTGAGGTTCTCCTCGGCGAGCGCGGCGCGGAGGCCGCCTATGGCGAGGTTCGCGGCCTCGCGGGCCCAGTAGCCGATGGGCTGGGCCGCGAGCTGCTCCTGCGAGTACGTCTTGATCGTCGTCATGCCGGGAGGCTATGACCTCAAGTCGGCTTGAGGTCAAGGCGTCTTGATGCCCGCCAGGCCGTGCAGGACCGTCGCCACGTGGGCTTCCGCATCGGCAGGGTCCAGAGGGGCGTGGGCGACGAGGAGGCGGTACCAGAACGGGCCGAAGACCAGGTCGACCGCGTGGTCTAGGTCCGTGCCGGCGGGGAGTTCCTCGCGCGTGACCGCCCGGGTCAGGAGAGTGGCAACGACATCGCGGCGGGTGGCGACCCAGGCGCGGAAGGGTTCGGCGAAGGCGGGGTCGAGCTGGGCTTCGGCCATGAGGCCGGTGAGGGCTTTGGCGCGGACGGGGTCGCGGCCGATGCGGTAGAGGTCGGTGACGAAGGCGGTGAGGTCGCCGGTGAGGGTGCCGGTGTCCGGTTCGGGGACGCGGGCGGCGGTTTCGTGGGCGTAGGCGTCCATGACGAGGGCGGGCTTGGACTTCCACCAGCGGTAGACGGTGCTCTTGGCGACGTTGGCGCGCTTGGCGACGCCTTCGATGGTGAGGGCGCCGTAGCCGTTCTCCACGAGGAGTGCGGCGGTGGCTTCGAGGACGGAGTGGTGGGCGTCTTCGTTGCGGAGGCGGCCGCCGGTGCGGGGCGGGTTGCTCGAAGAGTTGCTCGAAGGAGTGATTGACACGGCTTCACGATAGCCCTAGCGTTTTATCGAAACGCGGCGTAGCGTTTCGATTGAAGGATCGACCTAGGCGTACGAGGGGTGGAGTCATGGGCAAGATCGTGATCGCGCACGGGTACGGGATGAGCGCCGGGGAGCACTGGTATGCGGCGACGGGTGAGGAGTTCGCCGCGGAGGGGCACGAGGTGCGGATCCCGAACTTCCCCGAGCCGTTCGCCCCGGAGGCCGATGTGTGGCTGAAGGAGCTGGAGGCGGCGGCGGCGGGTGCGCCGGCCGGTGAGACCGTGCTGGTGGGTCACAGTCTGGGCGGGGTGAATGTGCTGCGGCTGCTGCAGGCGCACGACACGGAGGCCGAGGGGGCGTTCGCCGGGGTGGTGTTCGTGGCGTCGATGTCCGGCGAGGTGGGGTACGACGCGTTGGCGCCGTTCTTCTCGCCGGAGTTCGACTGGCAGCGGATCCGCAAGGCTGCCCGGGAGTTCCGTGTGCTGCACGCGGCGGATGACCCGGTGACCGGGGAGGCGACGGGTGAGCACGTGATGCGGTTCGTGCGTGAGCTGGGCGCCGAGGCGCGGGTGACCGCGTCGGGCGGGCACTTCCCGAGTACGGGTGAGAGCCGGTTGGTGTTGCCCGACGCGGTGCGTCTTATACGTGAGGTGCTGTAGCCGCTGGCCGGCGGTTTCAGCGGACTGCGTCGCCGATGTGGTGAATGCGGACGAGGTTGGTGGATCCGCTGACACCAGGGGGCGAGCCGGCGGTGATGACGACGACGTCGCCGGGTACGCAGCGTCCGATGCGCAGGAGCTCTTCTTCGACCTGGGCGACCATCGCGTCGGTGGAGTCGACGTGGGGGCCGAGGAAGGTTTCCACGCCCCAGGTGAGGTTGAGCTGGGAGCGGGTGGCGGGGTCGGGGGTGAAGGCGAGGAGGGGGATGGGTGAGCGGTAGCGGGAGAGCCGGCGGACGGTGTCTCCGCTCTGGGTGAAGGCGACGAGGAACTTCGCGCCGAGGAAGTCGCCCATCTCTGCGGCGGCGCGGGCGACTGCTCCGCCTTGGGTGCGGGGCTTGTTGCGCTCGGTGAGCGGGGGGAGGCCCTTGGCGAGGATGTCTTCTTCGGCGGCTTCGACGATGCGGGCCATGGTGCGGACGGTTTCGATGGCGTATTTGCCGACGCTGGTTTCGCCGGAGAGCATGACGGCGTCGGTGCCGTCGATGACGGCGTTGGCGACGTCGGAGGCTTCGGCGCGGGTGGGCCGGGAGTTGTCGATCATCGAGTCGAGCATTTGGGTGGCGACGATGACGGGCTTGGCGTTGCGCTTGGCGAGCTTGACGGCGCGCTTCTGGACGATCGGGACCTGTTCCAGGGGCATTTCGACGCCGAGGTCTCCGCGGGCGACCATGATGCCGTCGAAGGCGGCGACGATGTCGTCGATGTTTTCGACTGCCTGGGGCTTTTCGACCTTGGCGATGACGGGGAGGCGTCGGCCTTCTTCGTCCATGATGCGGTGGACGTCTTCGATGTCGCTTCCGCTGCGGACGAAGGAGAGGGCGATGATGTCGGCGCCGATGCGCAGGGCCCAGCGGAGGTCTTCGATGTCTTTTTCGGAGAGGGCGGGTACGGAGACTGCGACGCCGGGGAGGTTGAGTCCCTTGTTGTCGGAGACCATGCCGCCTTCGATGACGCGGGTGTGGACGCGGGGGCCGTCGACTGCGGTGACTTCGAGGGTGACGCGGCCGTCGTCGACGAGGATGCGTTCGCCGGTGGTGACGTCGGTGGCGAGGCCCTTGTAGGTGGTGCCGCAGGTGTGGCGGTCGCCTTCGTGGTCTTCGACGGTGATGGTGAATTCGTCGCCGCGTTCAAGGAGTACGGGGCCTTCGCGGAAGCGGCCCAGGCGGATCTTCGGGCCTTGAAGGTCCGCGAGGATGCCGACGCTGCGGCCGGTTTCGTCGGCAGCCTTGCGGACGCGCTGGTAGCGGTCCTCGTGTTCGGCGTAGGTGCCGTGGCTGAGGTTGAAGCGGGCGATGTCCATTCCGGCTTCGACCAGGGCTTTGATCTGGTCGTATGAGTCGGTGGCGGGGCCCAGGGTACATACGATTTTCGCTCGGCGCATGGAGCGAGCGTATGCCCCTACCAGGGAGTAGGAAATTGGTTCCGGGTGTCCACTCAACAACCTTTGAGCAAAAGCTTGTTGACAATTGTTGAATGTGCATGGGGGTGCTCTGATGAGCACCCCCGGGGCGCCGATTGTTTGGTTTTTCAGAGGCGGGGAGGGGTCATCGTGAAGCGTGCGTTCACCTGTGCGTAGACGGTCTGGCGCTGGGGTTCGAGGTCGAGCGCGGGGGCGCCTGCGTCTTCGGCGGCGCTGAAGGCCATGGTGCGCATTCCGGCGCCGGCTGCCGGGAAGGGGGTGGGGGCGTTCTCGGCGCCGAGGTCGGCGAGTTCGACGAGGGCGGCGAGTTCGGCTCCGAGGGCGGCGGCGTATTCGCGGGCACGCTGGACGGCTTCGAGTACGGCTTGGCGGCGGGCCTCGCCGTGGGCGGGCGAGGTGGGGCGCAGGGCCCACCAGGGTCCGTCGACCTGGGTGAGTTCGAGGTCGGCGAGGCGGGTGGTGAGTTCGCCGAGGGTGGTGAAGTCGTTGAGTTCGGCGGTGAGGTGGACGCGTCCGTGGTAGGCGCGGATGCGTTCGCCGCGGCCGTGGCGGGTGAGTTCGGGGGTGATGGAGAAGGCGCCGGTTTCAAGTTTTTCGACGGGGTCGCCGTAGCTTTTGACGAGGTCGAGGACGGCGTTGTTGCGGCGGGTGAGGTCTTCGAGGGCGGTGCGCCGGTCGGTGCCGCGGGCGCTGACGGTGATGCCGATGCGGGCGATCTCGGGGTCGACTTCGAGGGTGGCTTCGCCGCGGACTGCGACGCGGGGGACTTCGGGGGTTCCGTAGGGCTGGTGCGATGCGTCCTGGGTCATGGATTCACTGTCGCACTGCTGCTCGTACGGGCGTGGTCATCGGATCGAAACCTGCTGGGGGTGTTGCGGCTTGTTACTGCCGGGTCAGAATCTACGCGCGTTGCCTATCTGTACACACGCACCTCACAAGGGGAGATGGCATGGCGTTCGACCGTAGGACATTTCTGGGTACTTCGGCTGCGACGGGTGCGGCTGTGGCGTTGGCGGGGGCCACGAGCTCCCCGGCCGCCGCGGCTGCCCCGGTGGCCGGCGGCGCTTCGGCCGCGGGGGCGAAGACGTACGCGTTCACGGTGATGGGGACGACGGACCTGCACGGGAACGTCTTCAACTGGGACTACTTCACGGACAAGGAGTTCGACGACAAGGCTCACAACGACGTCGGTCTGGCGAAGATCTCGACGCTGGTGAACCAGGTGCGGGCGGAGAAGGGGCGGCGGAACACACTGCTGATCGATGCCGGGGACACCATTCAGGGGACGCAGCTTTCGTACTACTACGCGAAGGTGGATCCGATCACGGCGCGGCGTGGTCCGGTTCATCCGATGGCGCAGGCGATGAACGCGATCGGTTATGACGCGGCGGCGCTGGGGAACCACGAGTTCAATTACGGCATTCCGGTGCTGCGGAAGTTCGAGGAGCAGTGCGATTTCCCGTTGCTGGGGGCGAACGCGCTGGATGCGAAGACGCTGCGGCCGGCGTTCCCGCCGTACAGCATGCACCGGCTGCGGACTCCGCACGGGCGGGACGTGAAGGTCGCGGTGCTGGGTCTGACGAATCCGGGGATCGCGATCTGGGACAAGGCGAACGTGCAGGGGAAGATGACGTTCCCGGGCCTTGAGGAGCAGGCCGCGAAGTACGTGCCGCGGCTGAGGTCGCTGGGCGCGGATGTGGTGATCGTGTCGGCGCATTCGGGTTCGAGTGGCACGTCGAGTTACGGGGACCAGCTGCCGTACGTCGAGAACGCGGCGGGTCTGGTGGCGGAGCAGGTGCCGGGGATCGACGCGATCCTGGTGGGGCACGCGCACACGGAGATCCCGGAGTACCGGGTGCGGAACAAGGCGACGGGCAAGGACGTGGTGTTGTCCGAGCCGCTGAAGTGGGGGCAGCGGCTGACGCTGTTCGACTTCAAGCTGACGTGGGCGAAGGGCTGCTGGTCGGTGTCGAAGGTGTCCGCCCGGGTGCTGAATTCGAATGCGGCGGTGGAGGACCCGGAGATCGTGGGCCTGCTGTCGGACGAGCACCGCAAGGTCGTGGCGTATGTGAACCAGGTGATCGGTACGTCGACGCAGGCGATGTCCTCGGTGGACGGTCCGGTCAAGGACGTGGCGATCATCGATCTGATCAACCACGTGCAGGCGGAGACGGTGAAGGGTGCGCTGGCGGGTACGGAGTGGGGTGCGCTGCCGGTGCTGTCGCAGGCTTCGTGCTTCTCGCGGACGGCGGCGATTCCGGCCGGGCAGGTGACGATTCGGGATGCGGCGGGCCTGTATCCGTTCGAGAACACGCTGGAGGCACGACTGCTGACCGGTGCGCAGGTCAGGGAGTACCTGGAGTATTCGGCGAAGTACTTCGTGCGGACGGCTCCGGGTGACGTGGTGGATCCGGCGAAGCTGACGAATGCGGAGGGCACGCCGGACTACAACTACGACGCCGTGTACGGGTTGACGTACGACATCGACATCTCCGAGCCGGTGGGTTCGCGGATCTCGGGTCTGTCCTTCCAGGGGAAGCCGGTGGATCCGGCGGCGCAGTTCGTGCTGGCGGTGAACAACTACCGGGCTTCGGGGGGCGGGAACTTCCCGCACGTGCCGCAGTCCAAGCAGTTGTGGGCGAACTCGGATGAGATACGCAACACGATCATCCAGTGGGTGAAGGCGAAGGGGACGGTGGACCCGGCGCAGTTCGCGTCCGTGGACTGGCGGCTGACCCGAGCCGGGGCACCGGTCTTCTAGGCGGTGGTCTTCCGAACGGTGGTCTTCTAAACGTTTCTCCTTACGGATGCTCGACCAGTGGGAGCAGTTCGCCGGCGGGTTGGGGCCGGGTGTGTTCCCGCTGTTCGAGGCCGAAGGTGGTGAAGGCCGTTCGGGTGGGCTGGGGGTAGGGCTCTTTGCCCGTCAGGGTGTTCAGGATGGCGGCGCTGCGCCAGGCGGCGAGGCCGAGGTCGGGGGCTCCGACGCCGTGGGTGTGGCGTTCGCCGTTCTGGACGAAGACGCTGCCGGTGACGGCCGGGTCGGTGATCATCCGGTAGCGGTCGTCGATGCGGGGGCGGCCGGAGGAGTCCTTGCGCAGGTAGGGGTCGAGTCCGGCGAGGAGGCGGGCGAGGGGGCGTTCGCGGTAGCCGGTGGCGAGGACGACGGCGTCGGTGGTGAGCCGGGAGCGGCTGCCCTGGTCGACGTGTTCGAGGTGGAGTTCGACCTTGGTGGTGGCGACGCGGCCGGCGGTGCGGACGCTGACTCCGGGGGTGAGGACGGCGTCGGGCCAGCCTCCGTCGAGGGTGCGGCGGTAGAGCTCCTCGTGGATGGCGGCGATGGTGGCGGCGTCGATGCCCTTGTGGAGTTGCCATTGGGCGGGGACGAGGCGGTCGCGGACCGGTTCGGGAAGGGAGTGGAAGTAGCGGGTGTAGTCGGGGGTGAAGTGTTCCAGGCCGAGCTTGGAGTACTCCATGGGGGCGAAGGAGGGGGTGCGGGCGAGCCAGGTGAGGCGTTCGCGGCCGGCGGGGCGGGAGCGGAGCAGGTCGAGGAAGACCTCGGCTCCGGACTGGCCCGATCCGATGACGGTGACGTGGTCGGCGCCGAGGATGCGCTGCCGGTTGTCGAGGTACTCGGAGGAGTGGATCACCGGGACGGTGGGGGCTTCGGCGAGGGGGCGCAGTGGTTCGGGGACGTAGGGGGCGGTCCCGATGCCGAGGGCGAGGTTGCGGGTGTAGGTGCGGCCGAGGGCTTCGACTTCTCCGTCGGTGTCGACTTGGGTGAAGTCGACTTCGAAGAGGTCGCGTTCGGGGTTCCAGCGGACGGCGTCGACCTGGTGGCCGAAGTGGAGTCCGGGCAGGCGGCCGGCGACCCAGCGGCAGTAGGCGTCGTATTCGGCGCGCTGGATGTGGAAGCTCTCGGCGAAGTAGAAGGGGAAGAGGCGTTCCTTGTGCTTGAGGTAGCTGAGGAATGACCAGGGGCTGGTGGGGTCGGCGAGGGTGACGAGGTCGGCGAGGAAGGGGACTTGGAGGGTGGCTCCGTCGATGAGGAGTCCGGGGTGCCAGCGGAAGTCGCGACGCTGGTCGTAGAAGGCGGTGGCGAGTTCTGCGGCGCCTTGTTGGGGCAGGCCGTGGGCGAGGGCCGCGAGGGAGAGGTTGAAGGGGCCGATGCCGATTCCGACGAGGTCGTGGGGTGCATCGAGCTGGGCGGTCATCGGTGGGTGCTGCCTTCCAGGAGGTTCACGAGGGCGTCCAGGTCCCCCGCCGTGGTGTGGGGGTTGAGCAGGGTGGCCTTGAGCCACAGGCGGCCGTCGGCGGTGGCCCGGCCCAGTACGGCGGTGCCGCCCTGGAGGAGGGTGCGGCGCAGGGTGGCCAGTGCGGTGTCGTCGGCGTGGGTGGGCCGGAACAGGACGGTGCTGATGGTGGGCGCCGCGTGGAGTTCGAAGGCGGGGTGTGCTTCGAGGAGTCGGGCGAGCTGGTCCGCTCGGGCGCAGGTGCGGTCGATGAGGTGGGTGAGTCCGTCTCGGCCGAGGGAGCGCAGGGTGGCTGCGATCTTGAGGGCGTCTGCGCGGCGGGTGGTGCGCAGGGAGCGGCCGAGGAGGTCGGGCAGGCCGGCTTGGGTGTCGTCGGTGGCGTTGAGGTAGTCGGCCTGGTGGGCGAGGGGGGCGAGCAGGGTGGTGTCGGGGACGGTGAGGAGTCCGGCGGCGATGGGTTGCCAGCCGAGTTTGTGCAGGTCGATGGTGATCGACCGGGCGCGGTGCAGGCCGGCGAGTTTGGGGCGGTGGCGGGGGCTGAGCTGGAGGAGGCCGCCGTAGGAGGCGTCGATGTGGAGGTCGGCGCCGTGCTGGTCGCAGAGGTCGGCGAGGGCGTCGAGGGGGTCGATGAGTCCGGCGTCGGTGGTGCCGGCGGTGGCGGTGACGAGGACGGGCCCGGTGGTCGTGGCGAGGGCCTCGGCGAGGGTGGCGGGGGTGAGGGTTCCGGTGGGGGTGGGGAGGCTGCGGGCGGGGGGCAGGCCGAGGAGCCAGGCGGCGCGCGGGATGGAGTGGTGGGCGTTGGCGCCGTGCAGGACGGCGAGGTGGGGGCCGTGGCGTTCGCGGGCGAGGAGGAGGGCGAGGTGGTTGGCTTCGGTGCCGCCGGTGGTGAGGACGGCGTCGGGGTGGGGGGTGTCGTGGAACTCCGCGGCGAGCGTGCGGGTGAGGAGGGCTTCGAGGGTTGAGGCGGCGGGGGCCTGGTCCCAGGAGTCCAGGGAGGCGTTGAGGGCGCTGGCGGCGAGGTCGGCGGCGGCTGCGACGGCGAGGGGTGGGCAGTGCAGGTGGGCTGCGCACAGGGGGTCGGCGGGGTCGGCTGCGCCGGCGGTGAGGGTGTGGACGAGGGTCCGTAGCGCTTCGTGGTCGCCGTGTCCGTGGTCGGGGAGCATCTCCCCCAGTGCGGCGGTGACGCGGGCGGTGACGGCCTCGGGTCCGCCGGCCGGGAGTGGTCCGCCTCGGGCGCGGGCTCCGGTGCGCAGGGCGTCGAGGACGGTGGCGAGGAGTGGTTGCAGGGCGTCGGGGCCGTGGGGTCCGCCGGCGAGCGGGGGGTTGCCGCGTCTGCCTGTGCCGGGGGGCGCTGTCATGCGGTTGTCCTCACGGGAACGGTTCGGCGGCGGGTGGTGCCGCTCGCTGGGTCGGGGACCCGGGGGTACAACGATCCGACCCGAATGGGGTAACCGCCCGGGTTTATGAGTGGTTGATTTCAAGCCGTCGGGGGCTGATAACCCTGGTGCTCGTGATGCGGCTTGGGGCGGATGGGGCTGCCCGCATCGGTGCCGTCCCCGCCGTGGGCGTGCATCCGTCGGCGTGCGGGCCGTTGGCCGAAGACACGGACGGGGCCTCAGCGGTGGGCGGGGCGGCGCGGCGGCGGTCTGGGCGCGGGGCCGGCGGGGCGGCGGCGCGGGTGCCGGCGCGGGTGCCGGCGCGAGTGCCGCGGGGCAGCGGGGCGGGTGCCGGCGCGAGTGCCGCGGGGCAGCGGGGCAGCGGGGCAGCGGGGCAGCGGCGGGCGCGTACAGGGGGCCGGCGGCCCTGAGGGGTATGGCTGGGGCGAGCCGTCCCGGCGCAAAGGACCCCGCACCGGGCGGGGCGGGGTACAGGGCGGGCACGGCGCGTGGCGAGTCCGGGTCCGCGGCCAGGATCGCCTTCGGGATCCCGGCTCGGGCTCCGCCGAGCGCCCGGCAGGGGCCCGGCCAGGGGCACCCTCGGAACCTTGACCCGGAGGGCAGCCCGGGGAGCGGCCCGGAGGCCAGCTCAGGGAGCACTCGGAGGCCAGCCCGGGGCTCGGCCCAGGGTCGAGCCCCGGGGTCGGCACGGAGCTCGGCCCAGGTCTCGGCACGAGGGTCGACACGGGGCTCGGCCCCGGACTCGACACGCGGGTCGACACGGGGCTCGGCCCAGTTCGGCCCAGGACTCGGGACGGGGCGCAGCCCGGAGCTCGCCCCAGGGCTCAGCCCAGGAAGCGGCTCAGAGGCCAGCCCGGGGCTCGGCCCAAGGGTCGACACGGGGAGCGGCCCAGCACTCTCCCCGGGGCGCAGCCCGGAGTCGACACAGGCCTCGGCGCGGGCTCGGACCGGGACGCGACCTGGAGGTCGGCCCAGGACTCGGCCCGGAAGTCGGCCCAGGACTCGGCCCGGAGGTCGGCCCAGGACTCGGCATGGGGCTCCGCCCGGAGGTCGGCCCAGGACTGGCCCCGAGGCTCGGACCAGGACGCGACCCGGAAGCCGGCCCAGAGCTCGGCGCAGGACTCGGCACGGAGGTCAGCCCGGGACGCGACCCAAAGGCTGGCCCGGGGCACGGCCCAGGTGTCGGCCCGGGGCTCGGCGCGGAGGTCGGCCCAGGTCGCGGCACGGAGGTCGGACCAGGACTGCCCCCGAGCCTCGGACCAGGATTCCGCACGCGGCTCGGCCCGGGGCGCGACCCGGAGGTCGGGCCAGGACTCGGCCCAGGACTCTGCCCGGGGCCCGGCCCGGGGCCCGGCGCGGAGGTCGGCGCGGAGGTCGGCCCAGGTCGCGGCACGGAGGTCGGACCAGGACTGCCCCCGAGCCTCGGACCAGGATTCCGCACGCGGCTCGGCCCGGGGCGCGACCCGGAGGTCGGGCCAGGACTCGGCCCAGGACTCTGCCCGGGGCCCGGCCCGGGGCCCGGCGCGGAGGTCGGCCCAGGTCGCGGCACGGAGGTCGGCCCAGGACTGGCCCCGAGGCTCGGACCAGGACTCTGCACGCGGCTCGGCCCGGGGCGCGACCCGGAGGTCGGGCCAGGGCTTGGGCCGGGCTCGGGCCAAGGCTCGGCACGGAGGTTGGGCCAGGGCTCGAGCCCGGGGCGGACCAGGAGTCGGTCCGGGGGTCGGCGTGGGGGTTAGGGGTGGGTGCGTAGGGCTCGGGTGAGGTCGTCGAGGTGGTCTGCGAGTTTGCGGTGGAGGAGGGGGGTGATGTCGGGGGAGGTCAGGGCGGTGTGGCCGGCCTGGAGGTTGGCTTCGGTGATTTCGTGGCCGGGGAGGGCCCAGCGGCCTGCCGCTTCGGCGATGGCGGGGCCGCGGCGGGCGGCGAGGGTGACCGCTTCGGAGTAGGCGCGGGGTACGTAGTCCCGTAGCAGGTCGGCCTGTTCGGGCTGCCAGAAGCCTTGGGCGGTGGCGGTGAAGAGGTAGTTGGAGAGGGAGTCGTCGTGGAAGAGGCGCTGCCAGGCGGCGGCCTTGGCCTCGGCCGTCGGGAGGGCGGCCCGGCAGCGGGCGGCGCCTTCGCGGCCGGTGCCGCTGGGGTCGGCGGCGAGGGCTTCGTCGATGTCGGCTTCGCCGGCCGCGCCGAGGACGGACAGGCGGGCGAGGATGCGCCAGCGCAGTTCGGGGTCGAGTTCGGGGCCGCCGGGGACGGTGCCTTCGGCGAGCCAGCCGGCGATGGTGTCGGGCTGGGTGGCGCTGTCGACGAGGGTGCGGACGGCGACGAGCCGCAGGCCGGGGTCGGAGCCGTCCTCGGTGCGCCGCAGCAGGTCGCGGGCGATGGTGGTGAGGGTGTTGAGGGCGTCGCTCCGGCGGTCGGGGGTGACGTAGCGGTCGGCGATCTGGGCGCGGGTGAAGCCGAGGACGCCCTGGACGATCGCGAGGTCGGTTTCGTCGGGGACGTGGGCTTCGGCGGTGGCCAGGTAGTCGGCGGCGCCCAGTTCGCCGTCGCGGACCATGTCGCGCAGGGAGTTCCAGACGACGGCGCGGGTGAGCGGGTCGGCGATGCGGGAGATGCCGCGCAGGGCGGTTTCCAGCGAGGTCTCGTCGAGGCGGACCTTGGCGTAGGTGAGGTCGCCGTCGTTGAGGACGAGGAGGGCGGGGCGCGGGCCGCTCACGGAGAGGATCTCGTCGGAGGGGACATCGAGGGCGAGGACCTCGCGCGGTTCGATGACGCCGTCGGGGGCGCGGTCGTAGAGGCCGGCGGCGATGTGGTGGGGGCGGCTTCCGGTGCGGTCGACGGTGAGGGTCCAGCCTCCGTGGCTCTCTTCGAGGCGGGGGGTGAGGGTGTCGACGCCGGTGGTGCGCAGCCAGGTCTCGGCCCAGGTGTGGACGTCGCGGTCGGTGTGGGCGGCGAGGGAGTCCACGAAGTCGGCGAGGGAGGCGTTGGCGAACTTGTGGCGGGCGAAGTGGGTGTTGATGCCGGCCAGGAAGTCCTTCTCGCCGAGCCAGGCGACGAGTTGGCGCAGGGCGGAGGCGCCCTTGGCGTAGGAGATTCCGTCGAAGTTGAGGAGGGCGGAGGCGGTGTCGGGGACGGAGGCGGCGTCCGGGGCGACGGGGTGGGTGGAGGGGCGCTGGTCGGCGTCGTAGCCCCAGGGTTTGCGTTCCATGCCGAATCCGGTCCAGGTCTCGGTGAAGCGGGTGGCTTCGATGAGGGTCTGGTAGCCCATGAACTCGGCGAAGGACTCGTTCAGCCAGATGTCGTCCCACCAGCTGAGGGTGACGAGGTCGCCGAACCACATGTGGGCCATCTCGTGCGCGATGGTCACGGCGCGGCGCTGGCGTTCGGCGTCGGTGACGGCGGAGCGGAAGACGTAGTCGTCGCGGAAGGTGACGAGTCCCGGGTTCTCCATGGCGCCGGCGTTGAACTCCGGTACGAAGGCCTGGTCGTAGGAGTCGAAGGGGTAGGGCTCGGTGAACTTCTCGTGGAAGCGGTCGTAGCAGGCGGTGGTGAGGTCGAGGATCTCCTGCGCGTCGGCGTCGAGGTGGGGGGCGAGGGAGCGGCGGCAGTGGATGCCGAAGGGGAGCCCGGCGTGTTCGGTGCGGACGCTGTGCCAGGGGCCGGCGGCGACGGCGGCGAGGTAGGTGGAGATGACGGGCGTGGGGGCGGACGCCCAGATGCCGGCCTCGGAGGCGGAGCCGTCGCCGGAAGCGCCGCCGCTGTCGCCGAGGCGTTCGCCGATGCGGGTGGTGATGCCGTTGGCGAGGACGGTCCAGTGTGCGGGGGCGGTGACGGTGAACTCGAAGACGGCCTTGAGGTCGGGCTGGTCGAAGGCCGGGAAGACGCGCTGGACGTCGTCGAGGAACATCTGGGTGTAGACGTACGTCTCCCCGTCCGCGGGGTCGGTGAAGCGGTGCAGGCCTTCGCCGGTGCGGGAGTAGCGCATGCGGGTGGCGATGCGGAGCTCGTGGGGGCCCTCGGTGAGGCCGGTGAGGGGGAGGCGGCCGTCGGTGAGGGAGGCCGGGTCCAGGGGGTGTCCGTCGAGGGCGGCGGAGCGCAGTTCGTCCGGTTTCAGCTCGACGAAGGTGTCGCCGGCGGCGCGGGCGGCGAACCGGATGACGGTGCTGGACTCGAAGGTCTCGTCGCCGGTGGTGAGGTCGAGGGCGACCTCGTAGTGGCGGACGTCGAGGAGCTGGGCTCGGAGCTGCGCTTCGTTGCGCGTCAGTGCGGGCATGGGGCCCATGCTGCCGGATGGCGGCGCCGGGCCCGGCTTCTATTCTTCGCCTTCGCCTTCGCCGGCGGCGATCGTCTCGTGGTGGCGGATGACCTCGGCGATGATGAAGCTGAGGAGCTTCTCGGCGAAGGCCGGGTCGAGTTTGGCGTTCTCGGCGAGCTGGCGCAGCCGGGCGATCTGGCTGGCCTCGCGGCCCGGGTCGGCCGGGGGCAGCTGGTGGCGGGCCTTGAGGTGGCCGACCTGCTGCGTGCACTTGAAACGCTCGGCGAGCATGTGGACGACGGCCGCGTCGATGTTGTCGATGCTGTCCCTGAGCCGGGCCAGCTCGGCGGTGACGTTCTCGTCGATGTCCCTGATGTTCATGGTCCACGAGAATACGTGGCTCGCACGTTCGGTTCGTCGGCCGATCGGCCACTGAGACGGCGGGGGCGCTGACGCGCTGGTGCGCGCCGGGAACGGGGGCGGCCCGTGAGGATCGGTCCCCGGCCCCGGGTGCCCGTCAGGGCGGCTGAGCCGGCCGCCGGGCGCACCCGGGGAACGGGGACCGGGCAGGGGGCCCGGTACGGGGCCCAGAGGGCGGCGGCGGGACGGCACGGGGCCGGATTCAGTGGTCCGTGCCCGGGCAACACGAGCGGTGGCAGACCCCGAGCTCGGGCAGGCGACCAGGACCGCCGGGCCCGTGGGGCGGTGCGGCCAGGGGCGCGGCCGACTACGGGCCCGGTAGGGCGGACGGGTGCGGCACCGGGCGATGCGGTCGGGCCGAGCAGGATCCGGAGGGGGACGCCTCAAGGCCTGTCGTCACGTTCCCGTCGTCGTCCGAAGGGGCGTCGCGAGGCGGACGGGAATGTGACGGCGGGCCCTAGAGGGGCAGGAGGGCTGTGACCAGCCAGCCGCCTTCGGGGGTGGGGCCGGCGGTGAGGGAGCCGCCGAGGGCTTCGGCGCGTTCGGCCATGCCGACGAGGCCGTAGCCGCCGCCGCGGGCGTTCTCGGAGAGTTTCGCGGGGTGGCCGCCGTCGTCGGCGATCCGTACTTCCAGGCCGGCCGGGACCGTGCGCAGGCCGACCCGGACGGCGGTGGCGGTGGCGGCGTGCTTGCCGATGTTGGTGAGGGCTTCGAGGACGATGCGGTGGGCGGTGGCGGCGACGTCGGCGGGGAGCCGGGCCTCCAGGCCCTCCTCCACGTAGAGGACGACGGGCGGGCCGGTGGCGGCGAAGCGTTCCGTCAGTTCGCGGATCTCCCGGAGGCCGGCTACGGGGGCCGTTCCGGCGGGGCCGGGTTTGCCGGTGCCCTTGCCGTGATCCGGGCCGGTGTCGTCGGCGCCCTCGCGGAGGATCTTGACGAGGCGGCGCATGGAGCCGAGTGCCTCGTCTCCGGCGGTCTCGATGCGGCCGAAGATCTCGCCGGCGCGTTCCGCGGAGACCTTGGTGTAGCGGGCGGCGCGGGCCTCGACGACGATCCCCGTCACGTGGTGGGCGACGAGGTCGTGGAGCTCGCGCGCCAGTTCCAGGCGCTCGGCGCTGCGTACGGCGCGCAGCTCGCGGACGCGCTGGACGGACTGCAGGCGCAGGAGCAGGGAGTACGCGGTGACGACGACGGCGAGCACGGAGAAGAGCAGCGTGAAGCGGCCCGGGTCCGCGTCGCGGACTGGTGCCGCCATGGAGCCGAGGGCGAGGAGGGGACCGAGGACGGCAGCGGTGCGGGCGGGGGCGCGGAGCAGGACCTGGGTGAGGAGGACGAGCAGGGCGATGGCTTCGCCGCCGCCCCAGACGACGAGGGGGTGGTGGCTGAAGAGCAGGGAGAGGGTGACGGTCCAGGTGACGGCGGAGGCGAACCAGGCGCGGGCGAGGAGCGGGATGGCCGGCCAGGGCGCGGCGCTGAGGCAGACGAGGATGCCGGACACCCAGACGGCGGCGTGCGGGGTGCTGGGCTGGCGGGCGAGGACGACTCCCTCGAAGGTGACGAGGGAGAGGAGGGTGACGGAGAGGAGGATGCGGATCCAGTCCGCGGCGTAGGGGTGGCGGCGGGCCCATGGCCCCAGGGGGCTCATGCGGCGCCTCGGGCTCCGCCGGTGGGACGGGGCACCGCGCGGGTGGCTCCGCCCGTTGCACGGGGCCCCGCCCCGGTGACCCCGCCCGTCGTACGGCACCCCGCCCCGGTGACCCCGCCTGCTGTACGGCACCCCGTGCGGGCGGCTCCGCCCGCTGTACGGGACCGCGCCCCGGCGACTCCGCCCGTCGTACGGCGCCCCGCGCCGGTGACTCCGCCCGGGGCTCGGGCGGCTCCGCCGGGGGTGTGCGGGCTTCGCCGCAGGTGGGGGCGGCGGTTCGGCCGGGCGTTGCCCGGGCCCGTGGCGGCCGGTGTCGTCGGGGACGGCGTGCGCCGGCTTCCTGGGGCGCCGCCCCAGACCCCGCGCCTCAAACGCCGGCGGGGCTGAATTTGCCCGGCGGCCCTCGAACAGCGGCGGGCTTGACTCCGACAAGCGGCGCATGAAAGGCCGCGGGGCCGGCTCTGGCGGGTGGCCCCTGAACAGCCACAGGGGTGAATCTGCCCGGCGTCGCCCGAACAGCCACGGGGCCGGCTCTGCCCGGCTGCCCCAGACAAGCAGCTGGCCTGACACCGCCAGGCGGCACACGAAAGGCCGCGCGACCGGTTCTGGCAGGCAGCGCCCGAAAGGCCACGGGACTGACGCTGGACGGCAGCCACACAGCGGCATCGACGCTGGCTCCCCCCGACAGCGCCCGAACAACGACGGGGCCGACGCTGGACGGCGACCACCCAGCGGCATCGACGCTGGCTCTCCCAGGCAGCGCCCGAACAACGACGGGGCCGACGCTGGACGGCGGCTACCCAGCGGCATCGACGCTGGTTCCCCCCGGCGGTGCCCGAACAACGGCGGGACTGACGCTGGACGGCGACCACCCAGCGGCATCGAGGCTCGTTCCCCCAGGCAGCGCCCGAACAACGGCGGGGCCGACGCTGAACGGCAGCCACCCAGCGGCATCGACGCTGGTTCCCCCCGGCGGTGCCCGAGCAGTGGCGGGGCCGGTTCCGCCCCGACGCGGGCGTGTCGCGGTGGGGGGTGTTCGGGGGGTGGGGGTGGGTCACGCCGGGGTGCCTGCCAGGCCGCTTTCCCAGGCCCAGGCGGCGATTTCCACGCGGTTGCGGGCGTCGAGTTTGGCCTGGACGTTGGCCAGGTGGGTCTTGACCGTGGAGAGGGAGACGAAGAGCTCTCCCGCGATCTCGGCGTTGGTCAGCCCGCGCGCGAGGCAGCGTACGACCTCGCGTTCCCGGTCCGTGAGGGGCTCGGCCGGGCGGCGGGCGGCAGCGGTGGCGACCGGGGTGCGGTGGGCCATTTCGCGCAGCAACCGTACGGTGATGGCGGGTGAGACGAGGGAGTCTCCGACGGCTGCCGCCCGTACCGCTTCAACCAGCATGGCCGGGCTCGCGTCCTTGAGGAGGAAGCCGGACGCTCCGCCCTGGAGCGCCGCGTGGACGTACTCGTCGAGGTCGAAGGTGGTGACGATGACGATGCGGGGGGTTTCGCGGCCGGAGAGCCGGCGGGTGACTTCGAGCCCGTCGAGTTTGGGCATGCGGATGTCGAGGAGCAGGACGTCGGGCCGGTGTTCGGCGACGGCCGCGAGGGCCGCTTCGCCGTCTTCGACGTCGGCGACCACTTCGATGTCCTGCTGGCTTTCGAGGATCATCCGGAAGCCGGTCCTGACCATCTCCTGGTCGTCCGCGATGATCACTCTGATCGTCATGCGCCGCCTGCCCCACTGTCGCCCGTTGCCTGTGCTGTCCCGGCTTCCCCGGCACTCCCACCCGGTGGGATCTCTCCATGGGACCTGCGGGCGCCTCGGCCCGCAACCGCACAGCAGACCGCCGGGAGCATGCCGCAAGGCCGGAACGGCGTCGTTCCGGCCTCACGGTACTGCGGTCGACCTTACGGACATGTGGGGCATCGCGCCTCATTCTTCCGGCCCCTGTCGGATGGGCCGGGAGGAGGAGGGTGGCGAGGATGGCGAGGGTCAGGGCAGCGGCACCGAACGGCGGTCAGAGCGCGGCGGCCGCGCTCTTGATCGCCGCCGCGAAGGTGGAGACCTCCGTGTAGACGCCGGGGTAGTCGGGGCGTGCGCAGCCCTCGCCCCAGCTGACTATGCCGACCTGGATCCAGGCGTTGGCGTTGTCGCGGCGGAACATGGGGCCGCCGGAGTCGCCCTGGCAGGTGTCGACGCCGCCCGCGTCGAATCCGGCGCAGATCTCCTCGGCGGGCACGAGGGAGCTGCCGTAGGAGGCCTGGCAGGAGGCGTCGGAGACGAAGGGGACGGTGGCCTTGCGGAGGTAGCGCTGCTGGCCCCCGCCCTCCCGGGTGGCGCCCCAGCCGGCGACGGTGAAGGTGCCGTTGTCGTAGGCCTTGGTGTCGGCGATCTTGAGGGTGGGGAGGTTGATGGGCTTGGCGAGCTTGATCAGCGCCCAGTCCTTGCCCGTGCCGTTGTAGCCGGGGGCCCGGAGCACCTTGGTGGACTTGACCTTGATGGCGCTGGAGCTGTTCAGGTCGACGACTCCGGCGGTGGCGGTGATGGTGGTGTTGTTGCCGGAGCTGCCGACGCAGTGGGCGGCGGTGAGCACGATCTGCTGGGTGTAGAGGGCGCCGCCGCAGCCCATGGAGAGCCGGACCATGAAGGGGAATTCGCCCTGGGCGGCGAGGGTTCCGCCGACCACGGGGGCCGGGGCGGGGACCGGGGCGGCGGTGGCGGAGCCGGGCTGGAGGCTGATGGCCGCGAGAGTCACCGCTCCGGCGGCAAGGATGCGCTTGAGGGTGGTGGTGAGGCTGGACACAGTCGACACACTGCCTTTCGTGGGGGGTTGGGCCGTGCGCGTCGCTCCATGACGGGTGGGAAAGGGCGCATGGATGACGAGGACATGACACACCTCTCGCACGGAGGGCTTCAAGAACGCGTTTTCGGACAACTTCCGGCCGGAGGTGCCCGATGACGCACAACGGGCGGCTCAGCAGCCCGATCGAGCACGGATTTCCTCATCTGGAGACGGTCCGCGCGGCGGTCACCGCGCTGTTCCGGCGGCTGTCCACCGACGGGATCCGCGCCTACGACACCGCCTTCGCCCCCGCCGACGCGGCCTTCCCCGCCTCCGAGGACCTGCACCTCGGCGCCCATCGGGTGGCTTCCGCGATGGTCCGCGCGCTGCAGCTCCCCGAGGCGCGCCTGATCGTGGCCTTCCGGGCGATGGAGGAGGCGGCGACCGTGGAACTGGCCGCCGGGCCCGAGTACTTCGTCGAGGTCAACGACCGCTTCCGCGTCCACCGCCGCGATCTGGCGGCCGCCCTCGCCCACGAGGTCACGCACGTACTGCTGCACCGCCTGGACCTGCGCTTCCCCACGACCCTGGGCAACGAGATCCTCACCGACACCGCGGCCGCCTACCTGGGCGCCGGCTGGCTGCTGCTCGACGCCTACCGGGAGGACGAGCTGAGCCACCAGAAGCTCGGCTACCTCACCCCGGAGGAGTTCGGCTACGTCCTCGCCAGACGCGGCCGGTTCCTCGGCGGCGAGGACCTCTCCGCGTGGTTCACCAGTCCGCGGGCCTACGAGGCGTACGTGCGCGGCCGCGCCCTGGCCGACCGGGACCTGCGCCGGGCCCCCCTCGCGGCCGCGGGCCGGCCGGAGCGCCTCCGGTACGCGGCGGCCCGCCGGAGCGGGGCCGCCCCGCCCGGGGCTTCGTACGGCTTCGAGGAGCACGCGGGCGGCCTGCGGGTGAGCTTCCCGTGCCCGGTGTGCGGACAGCGGCTGCGGCTACCGGCGGGCCGCGGGCCGCTGCGGGCCCGCTGCGGGCTGTGCCGCGCGGTGCTGGACTGCGTCACCTGAGCGGCCGGCCGCCGCCCCGCACGGCACGGAGTGCGGCGCCCGCGCGGTCAGTCGCCGCCACAGCCCCCGGAGTCACCGCCGCAGCCGGCTCCCCCGCCGCAGCCCGCGTCACCGCCCCCGCTGTCGCCGCTGCTCCTGCGGGTGGCCGTCGAGTGACTGCCGCCATAGATCGAGCGGTGGGCCGCGAAGTACACCACGCCCCAGGCGACGATGGTCCCGGACACGACGATCAGGGCGATGACACCTTCACTCATACGGGCGCCCTGCCCGGCCCCCAAGGACGGAACACCTCCCTCCGCCGACGACCCGCGGACCGCGTGACGGAGGTTCACCGGGCGGCCATGAAAAGTTACTTACCAGCCAGTAGACATGGGGGCGGGCGATCTCCAGCCTGGTCACGTACATGTCAACACGTGATCGAGGAGCGTCCCCCATGCGCAGCACCCGCACCCGTGCCACTGCCGCCGCCGTGGCCGTAGCAGCAGCCGTACTGGCCCTGGTTCCCGCCGCCTCCGCCCAGGCGGCCCCCGCGGCCCCCTCGGCCGTCAGCACCGTCACCGCCTCCGCACCCGGCGGCAACGCGGCGATCCTGGGCATCGACTACGCCACCTGGCAGCGCGACGTGTCCGCCGTCGTCGACGCGGCCCGCCCCGGGATCGAGCAGCGCATCGCCGCTTCGCCGGCCGGTGAGAAGCCGGCGATCGTCCTCGACATCGACAACTCCTCGCTGGAGACGGACTTCCACTGGTTCTGGACGTTCCCGACCCCCGCGATCGCCCAGGTCCGCGACCTGACCCGGTACGCGAACGACCGCGGGGTCGCCATCTTCTTCGTCACCGCCCGCCCGGGGATCATCTACTCCCTCACGGAGCGCAACCTCAAGGCGGTCGGCTATCCGGTCTCGGGCCTCTACGTCCGCGACCTGCCCGCCCTGTTCGGCGAGGTCAGCGCCTACAAGACGGCCAAGCGGGCGGAGATCGAGGCGCGCGGCTACACGATCATCGCCAACATCGGCAACAACCAGAGCGACCTGGTCGGCGGCCACGCCGAGCGCACCGTCAAGCTCCCGGACTACGGCGGCAAGCTCTCCTAGCCCGGGCCGGGCCGCGGCCTACTCCAGCCCGGCGGCGATCGCGTTGACGGCGGCCCAGCCGAAGGCCATCGCGGGGCCGATCGTCGCGCCCGGTCCGGGGTAGGTCTCCCCCATCACCGCCGCCGAGCAGTTTCCGGAGGCGTAGAGCCCCGGGATCGGCGTGGAGTCCTCGCGCAGCACCCGGCCGTCGGTGTCCGTGACGAGGCCGCCCTTGGTGCCGATGTCCCCCGGGTGCACGGGGACCGCGTAGAAGGGGCCCTTCTCGATCGGCGCCAGGTTCGGGTTGGGCAGCGTCGGGTCGCCGTAGTAGCGGTCGTAGACGCTCTCGCCCCGCCCGAAGTCCTTGTCGGTGCCCACCTCCGCGAAGGAGTTGAAGCGGCTGATCGCGGCGGGCAGGGCGGGGGCGGAGATCTGCCGGGCCAGTTCCTCCACGGTGTCGGCCTTCTTCAGGAAGCCGCTGTCCAGCCACTTCTTGGGAAAGGGCTGTCCGGGGAAGAGTCCGGCGAAGATGTACCGGGCCTTGGAGCGGGCGTCCAGGATCAGCCAGGACGGCACCGTGCCGGCGCCCGGCCGGTCGGCGGCGTACATCCGGTCCACGAACGCGTGGTACGGCAGGGCCTCGTTGGCGTAGCGCTCCCCCGCCTCGTTGACGATGACCATCCCGGGGATGCCCCGGTCGGCGACGAGGAAGAAGGGCTTCTCCCCCGGCGGGCACACCGACGGGGCGCCCCAGACCTTGTCCAGCAGATCGGTGGCGGCCCCCAGTTCCTCACCGAGCTTCAGGGCGTCGCCGGTCTGCCCCTCCGAGGAGTGCGTCCAGACCGTGGACGTGGGCGCGGGCAGGTGCTTCTCGCGCAGGGCCTGGTCGTGCGAGAACCCGCCCGAGGCCAGCACCACCCCGCCCCGCGCCGCTACGGTCACCTCGCGCCCGGCGCGCAGGATCCGTACGCCCGTCACCCGGCCGGCCGGGTCGGTGACCAGGCCGGTCAGGGGCGCCGACAGCCACAGTTCGCCGCCGAGCGCGTCCAGGGAGAGCCGCATGCGGGCGACGAGCGCCTCGCCGAGGGAGAGCAGTTTGCGGCGGGTGGCCAGGGCCTTGACCGCGCGCAGGCCCACCTTGACGGAGGTCTTCTTGCCCGCCCAGGTCCGGCTGACCATGTTCAGGAAGCGGAAGTCGTACGAGGTCATGGTCAGCCCGTACGTGGGCAGTCCGGCCCGGCGCATGGAGGCGCCGAGCTCCCCGAGCCGTTTGAAGTCCACGATGCACGGCTCGATGGACCGGCCCTGCGCCATGCCGCCCTGGGCCTCGGGGAAGTAGTCCGAGTAGCCGGGGGTGTACATGAAGCGGATCTCGGTGCGGTCGTGGAACTCCCGGACCATGCGCGGCCCGTGGGTGAGGTACGCGTCCTTGCGGGCGGCCGGGACCCGGTCGCCGACGGTGGCGTCGAGGTAGGCGCGGGCCTTCTCTCGGGTGTCGGCGAGGCCGGCGCGGTCGAGGTGGAAGTTGCCGGGGACCCAGATCGCGCCGCCGGACAGGGCGGTGGAACCCCCGTAGCGGTCGGTCTTCTCCACGACGAGGACGCTCAGGCCCCGCAGTCGGGCGGTGACGGCGGCGGCGAATCCGGCGGCGCCGGAGCCGACGACCACCACGTCGTAGGCGTATTCGGTGAGGTGCTCGGTGGTCATCCGAAGGCTCCCGTGGCGTAGTCGCTGCGGTAGTACAGCAGGGGTGATCCGCCGTCCCGGGCGTTCAGTTCGAGGACCCGGGCGGTGACGAGGTAGTGGTCGCCCGCCTCGTGGACCTCTTCGAGGGCGCAGTCGACGGTGGCGAGGGCGCCGGTGATGCGGACGGCTCCGCGGGCGGAGCGTTCCCAGTCGACGCCGGCGAACTTGTCCTCGCCGCGGCGGCCGAGCGCCTCGCACACGGCGCGCTGCTCCTCGGCGAGGATGCTGACGCCGAAGCGGCCGGCGGCCCGGACCCTGGGCCAGCTGGAGGAGCCCTTGCCGACGCAGAGCAGGACCAGCGGCGGGTCGAGGGAGAGGGAGGCGAAGGACTGGCAGGCCAGGCCGGCCGGGCGGCCGTCGTCCGCGACGGCCGCGACGACGGTGATACCGGAGGCGAAGGCGCCGAGGACCTCGCGGAACAGGGCCGGGTCGACCGGAGTTCCGGGGTCGCCCGCGCCGGCCGGGGTCGCGGTCAGCCGTTCCACTGGTGGCCCCAGAAGCTGTCCGCGGTGATCTCCTTCGCGGTCCAGGTGGCGGGGTCGACGAGGAGGCCGTCCCAGCCGTACTCGACCTGGAAGCCGCCGGGGGCCTGGGCGTAGAAGGAGACCATGTGGTCGTTGGAGTGCCGGCCGAGGGTGGAGGCGATGGGGATGCCCGCCTTGTTCATGCGGTCGAGGCAGTAGCCGACGTCGTCGAGGGTCTCCAGCTCGACCATGAAGTGGACGATGCCGGGCGGCAGCGCGCCGGGGTAGAGCCCGAGGCTGTGGTGGCGGCGGTTGGGGCTGAGGAAGTGCATCCAGTAGAAGTCCTGGCCGGGCTTGCCGGTGGGGACGGCGACCGGGGGCAGCCGCATCGAGTCGCGCAGCTGGAAGCCGAGGAGGTTCTCGTAGAAGTCGAGGGTGGCCTCGGTGTCGGCGGCGGGCAGGACGACGTGGCCGAGGCCGAGGTTCCCCTCGCGGCCGCCGGTGACGAAGCGGCTGCCGTACCGGGCCGCGAGCGGGGTGTGGTCCTGGGCCTGGCCCCAGTAGATCTCCAGGGGGTTGCCGCTGGGGTCCTCGCAGTGGATCAGGCCCTGCACGCGGCGGTCGGCGAGGGTCTCGGCGTCGCCCTGCTTGACGGGGTGTCCGGCGGCCTCCAGTTCGGCGGCGGCGTCTTCGAGGGCGCGGGCGTTCGCCACTTCGAAGCCGGCGGCGAGGAGGCGGTCCTGGGCGCCGGCGACGAACTGGAAGCGGTGCGTGCGGTCGTCGATGCGGATGCCCAGACGGGTGTCCGTGGTGCCGGCGGCTTCGGCCATGCCGAGGATGTCGAGGACGTAGGTGCGCCAGGCGGCGAGGTCGGCGGTCTCGATGCGGAGGTAGCCGAGTGCGCGGATGTCCATGGGGAACTCCTCGGTGGGATCAGTGGAGGAAGAAGTCGGTGGCGAGGCGGTTGAACTCGTCGGCGGCCTCGGTCTGCGCCCAGTGCCCGCAGTGCGGGAAGACGTGCAGCCGGGCGTCGGGGATGGTCTTCAGCGCGAGGAAGGCGCCGTCGACCGGGTTGACGCGGTCCTCGCGGCCCCAGGTCAGCAGGACGGGCCGGCTGATGCGGTGCGCTTCGCGCCAGAGCATCGCGGCCTCGGGCCACTTGGCGAAGGAGGCGCCCATCCGGGCGTTGCCGAGCCTGGCTTCGGGGTCGATCGCCTGGGCGTAGCGCTCCTCGACGAGGGCGTCGGTGACGATCGCCGGGTCGTGGGCGAGGGTGGTGAGGAAGGTCCGCATCTGCTCGCGGGTGGGCTCGGGGGCGAGGCTGAACTCGAAGAGCCGCTTGATGCCTTCGGTGGGGTCGGCGGAGAACAGGTTGAGCGAGATCCCGCCGGGGCCCATGAGGAGGAGCTTGCCGACGCGTTCGGGGTGGTCCAGGACGAGCCGGGTGGCGGCGCCTCCGCCGAGGGAGTTGCCGATGAAGTGCGCCCGCTCGATGCCGAGTTCGTCCATGAGGGCGAGGACGGCGTCGGCGCTGAAACCGAAGTAGTCGCGGTCGGGTTCCGGCTTGTCGGAGCGGCCGTAGCAGGGCTGGTCGACGAGCAGGGTGCGGAAGCGTTCGGCGAAGTGGGGCAGGTTGCCGCCAAAGTTGGACCAGCCGGAGGCGCCGGGCCCGCCGCCGTGCAACATGATCACGACGGGTGCGCCGGGCGCGCCGGCCTCGTGGTAGTGCAGGTTCAGGGCGCCGGCCTTGGCGGTGCGGGAGGTGTTCTCGTACGTGAATCCCTGCGCGCTCATAGCATCGTGTCCTGGATGTCGAGGCCGAGCGCGCCCTGCCCGAACAGGACCAGGGCCCGCTCCGGGTCGTTGGCGGCGTGGCCGCGGCCGGTGTGGACGTCGCGCCAGGCGCGCTGGACGGGGTGGGGGCCGGTGCGCATGGCGCTGCCGCCCGCGTTCTCCATGAGGAGGTCGACGGCGGCGACGCAGCGCTCGGTGGCGAGGACCTGGTCGCGGCGGGCCCGGGTGCGCAGCGGCGTGGGGAGTTCCTCGCCGCGTTCGGCGAGGGCGTAGAGCTCGGAGATGTTGCGCTGGAGCTGGAGCCAGGAGGCGTCGATGTCGCTGGCGGCGCGGGCGATGCGGACCTGGGCGAAGGGGTCTTCGGCGACCTGCTGGCCGTAGGAGATGCGGAAGCGGTCGCGGGTCGCGGCGACGTAGTCCTCGTAGGCGCCTTCGGCGATGCCGACGATGGGGGTGGAGATGGTGGTGGTGAAGACGGAGGCGTACGGGAGCCGGTAGAGCGGCTCGGGGTTGAGGCGGTGGCCGGGTACCTGGAGGGCGGTGACGGGGCCGAAGCTCAGCGCGCGGTGTTCGGGGACGAACACCTCTTCGACGACGATGTCGTTGGAGCCGGAGCCGCGCAGGCCGACGGTGTCCCAGACCTCGTCGATGCGGTACTGCGAGCGCGGGATCAGGAAGGTCCGCATGTCGACGGGGCGGCCTTCGGCGTCGGTGACGAGTCCGCCGAGCAGGGCCCAGTCGGCGTGGTCGCAGCCGGAGGAGAAGTGCCAGCGGCCGGAGAGGGTGAAGCCTCCGTCGACGGGGGTGACCTTGCCGGTGGGGGCGTAGGAGGAGCAGATCCGCGTGTCGCGGTCCTGGCCCCAGACCTCTTCCTGGGCGCGGGGGTCGTAGAGGGCGACGTGCCAGGGGTGGACGCCGACGACGGAGGCGACCCAGCCGGTGGAGCCGCAGGCCTTGGCTATGTCCTTGACGGCGGCGTAGAAGACGGCGGGGTCGGCGGCGTAGCCGCCGTGGGCCTTGGGCTGGAGCAGCCGGAAGAAGCCGGTGGCGGCGAGTTCCTTGATGCTCGCCTCGGGGACCTTGCGCAGGTTTTCGGCCTCCGCGCTGCGCTCGCGGAGGGCGGGGGCGAGGGCGCGGACCGCTGCGAGGACCTCTTCGTCACTCATGGTGTCCCCTTCTCAGATCAAGGATCTTCAGGTGTTCGGGATCGATGGCGAGGAACGTACGCCGGGTGGTCCGGGCGCGGGAACGAGCTGTTCCCGCTGAGCGGGAAGCTCCTCCGAAGTCCCTCGGAAGTACCTAAGAACTCGCCGAAACGACTACTTGAAGTATTACTGAATGAAATACACCCCTCCGGGTGCTTCCCTCCGGCCGGGGGCGCGTGGCAGGGTCGCCCCAACGCCTCACGCAGGGGGTTTTCTCGTGCTTGACCAGTTCATGGAGCAGGTCGTGGAGACCGAGCTCGCACCGCTTTCGCTGCTGGAGAAGGCCGCGAAGGTGCTGGGCGCCTTCGAGGGTCCACAGCCGCGGCTGTCGCTCACCGAGGTCGTGCGCCGCTCCGGAATCCCACGTTCTTCCGCCCACCGGATCCTCGACCAGCTGGTGCAGTTGCGCTGGCTGGACCGGGAGGGCCGGGACTACCGCATGGGCATGCGCATGCTGGAGCTGGGCGCGCTCGCCTCCCACCACAACCGGCTGCGCCGGGCCGCGCTGCCACTGCTGCACGCGCTGCACGAGCAGACGGGCCGGGTGGTGCACCTGTCGGTGCTCGACGGGGCCGAGGTGGTGTGCCTGGAGCGGATCGGCGGTTCGGAGGCCACCACGGTGCCCTCGCGGGTCGGCGGCCGGATGCCGGCGTACTGCACGGCCGCCGGCAAGGCGATCCTCGCGTTCAGCGATCCCGCCGCGGTGGAACACGTCCTCGCGCAGGGGCTGCGCCCGCGCACCGCGCGCACCCTGATCCGGCCGCTCGCGCTGCGTTCGGAGCTGGCGGCGGTCCGCGAGCGCGGGGTGGCGTACGACCGGGAGGAGAGCTTCCGGGGCATCTCCTGCGTGGCCGCGCCGCTGCGGGGTGCCGGGCGGGCCGTGGCCGCCGTGTCGGTGTCCTCCTGCCGGGGCGACCGGGAGACGGCCCGCCTCGCGCCGGCGGTACTGGCCTGCGCGCGGTCGGTGTGGCGGGAGCTGTACGGGCCGGGCCGGCCGGGGCGGGCCGCGGCAGCGCCGGCGCGGGACCTGGAGCCGGCGGTCTCGGCGCAGGCGATGGACAACATGATGGGGTGGCTGCGGTTCAGCGAGTGGATGTAGTGGGTAGTGGTACCCCAACGCACGAGTGAACGATTTCGGGCCCGACCCCTCGCCAGGGGGCCGGGCCCGCGGTCGTTCGGCGGGGTCGTTCGCCGTCGGGGCCTCCGGAGCCGTTCGCCGGGTCCGTTCTCCGGACCCGTCCGGCGGGGCCGTTCAGCCGTCGTAGCTGATGCGGACGCGGTCGCCGAGCGGCAGGGCCTGGCAGGCCAGGACGTAGCCGTCGGCGAGGTCCTCGGGGGCCAGGACCTCGTTGCGGACCATCGTGACCCCGCCCTCCAGCACTCGGCAGCAGCAGGCGCTGCAAGCGCCTTCGCGGCAGGAGTACGGGGCGGGGACGCCCGCGGCGAGCAGCGCGGTCAGCAGTGGGGTCTGCCGTCCCCAGGCGATGGTGTGCACGACCCCCTCGAACTCGACCTCGGCGGTCGCGCCGCCGCCGGAGGAGGGCGTGTCCTGCCCGTCCCCAGCAGCGCCGGCCGGCGGAGCCGCGCTCCCGGCGCCCGTGGCCGGGGCCGCCACCGCCGGGGCGAAGACGTCCCCGCTCAGGGAGAAGTACCGCTCCCGGTGGATCGCCCGGCCCCGGCCGCCCGAGGCACGCACCGCCGTCTCCGCCGCGTCCATCAGCGGAGCCGGCCCGCACAGATAGGTCTCGCGGTTCGCGTACGGGGCCACGAGCGGGCCCAGCTGCGGGGCGGTCGGCAGTCCCTGGAGGGTCTCCAGCCAGTGCACGACGGTGAGCCGCCCGGGGTGTTCCTCGGCGAGCCCCCACAGCTCGTCGCGGAAGATCACCGAGCCGGGGTCGCGGTTGGCGTACACCAGGGCGACGTGGCCCCGGCCGGCCAGGAGCGCCGACTTCGCGACCGACAGCACCGGGGTGATCCCGCTGCCGCCCGCCACCAGCAGCAGGTCCCGGCCCAGGTCGGGCGGGGTGAAGGTGCCGGCGGGGGGCAGGATCTCCAGCTCGTCGCCGATGCCCACGTCCTGGCACAGCCAGCCGGAGCCGAGGCCGCCGGGGACCCGTTTGACGGTGATGCGCAGCGGGTCCCCGGCGTGCGGGGAGCCGGCCAGGGAGTAGCAGCGGGCCTCGGCGCCCGCACCGCTCGACGAGGGAACCCGGACGGTGAGGAACTGTCCGGGGCGGTACGGGAGTTCCGCGTCGAGTACGAGGGAGACCGCCTCGGGGGTCTCCTGGATCCGGTCCGTGACGCGGACCAGCAGCCTGCCTCCGGCTCCGCCCCGGGCGGCAGCCGCCGCGGGGCCGGGCACCCCCGCGGCGCGGGACTTCGTACGGCCGTCGAGGTCAGACATCGGCCGGCACCTCCAGGCGGCCCGCCAGGACGGCGGCCTCGATGCCCGCGCGCAGGGCCTCGCAGGAGCGGACGCGGCCGCTGGGGCGGCCCGTCCCGGTCTCGGCGGCGATGCGCGGGCAGGCCACGGCCGCCTCCTCGGTCCACTGGACCTGGGTGTGGGCGGGGCTGAACTTCTCGCACAGCGCCACGGCGGCGCACTCCCCGCACACCACGGGGGTCATCACGGGGTCCCGGCCGCGCGGCGGGCGAGGTTCTCGGCGACCTCGGCCTTCCAGGCGGCGGTGGCGCGGGCGGTGTCGATCTCGAACTCGAAGCGGCGGACCATCTCGTCCTTGACGTCGGCGGCGTCCACGTAGAACTGCTCGTACCAGCGGCGGAGCTGGTAGACGGGGCCGTCCTCCTCGGTGAGGAGGGGGTTGTCGATGCGGGTCTTGTTCTTCCAGATCTCGACGTCCTGCTCGAAGCCGACGGCCAGGCCCTCGGAGGTGAGGCGGGCGGCGTCGGCGGCCTGCTCGTCGGTCATGCCGGGGAGCTTCTTGACGATGGTCCCGTACATGAGCATGAAGCTGTTCTCGTCGATCGGGTAATGGCAGTTGATGAGGACCGATTCGAGTTCGACGCCGCCGCCGATGTCGCTCCACAGCTTGTCGATCATGTAGGAGGGGCCGTAGTACGAGGCGTCGGAGCGCAGGCCGCCGCCGGTGGAGAGGGTGCCGAGGTCCACGTCGCCGCGCGGGGTGGACTCCATGTACTGGGTGGCGACGTGGCCGTCGAAGACGTTCTTGAAGTAGTGCGGGAAGGCGTAGTGCACGTAGTAGAAGTGCGCCATGTCGACGACGTTGTCGACGATCTCCCGGCAGTTGGAGTTCTCGACGCGCAGGAAGTTCCAGCTCCAGTCGCTCCACTCGGGGTCGCCGACGCCCTCGATGACGGGGATCGTGACCTCGGGCGGCGGCGGGTTGCCCTCCGGGTCGTGCCAGACGTAGAGCTGGCCGCTGCGTTCCAGTGAGGTCCAGGCGCGGGTCCTGGCGCGGGGCGGGACGCGGCGGGCGTAGGGGATGGCGGCGCAGCGGCCGTCTGCGGACCAGCGCCAGTCGTGGAAGGGGCAGGCGATGGCGTCGCCCTTGACGGTGCCGTGGGCGAGGTTGCCGCCCATGTGGGGGCAGTAGGCGTTCAGGACGCTCAGCTCGCCGCTCCCGGCGCCCTGGAAGACGACGAGTTTCGTGCCGAAGGCCTCGATCTCGTGCGGGGTTCCGTCCCGGAACGTGGCGGCGAGTCCCAGGCAGTGCCAGCCCCGGGCGAAGCGGGTCGGCGTGGGGGCGGCTTCGATGACACGGGGTGCTTCGTCGGCTGCGGTCGTTTCGGCCATGGGATGGCCCTCCACTTCGTTGTGGTGTGGTTCGGTTCGTGGTCGGGCGGGCCGCCGTGTCCTGGGGCTCCGCCCCAGACCCCGCGCCTCAAACGCCGGCGGGGCTGGAATTGGCAAGTTCGAGCGCGATGTCGATGAGCTGGTCCTCCTGGCCGCCGACGAGGCGGCGTTCGCCCGCGCGCAGCAGGATCTGCGCGCCGGAGACCCCGTAGCGCTCGGCCTGCCGGTAGGCGTGCTTGAGGAAGCTGGAGTAGACGCCGGCGTGGCCCATGAGCAGGGCCATGCGGTCGAGGGTGCACTCGTCTTCCATGACGGGGCGGACCACGTCCTCGGCCGCGTCGATGATCTTCAGGACGTCGATGCCGGTACGGATGCCCATCTTCCGGCAGACGGCGGCGAAGGCCTCGACGGGCGTGTTCCCGGCGCCCGCGCCGAGGCGCCGGGTGGAACCGTCGATCTGGAGCGCGCCCGCGCGGACGGCGGCGACCGAATTGCCCACGCCCAGGCCGAGGTTCTCGTGCCCGTGGAAACCGACCTGGGCGTCGGGGCCCAGCTCGGCGACTAGCGCGGCGACCCGGTCGGTGACCTCGTCCATGACCATGGCGCCCGCGGAGTCGACCACGTACACGCACTGGCAGCCGGCGTCGGCCATGATCCGGGCCTGGCGGGCCAGGTTCTCGGGGGTGGTGGAGTGGGCCATCATCAGGAAGCCGACGGTTTCCAGGCCCATCTCGCGGGCGAGCCCGAAGTGCTGGACGGAGATGTCCGCCTCGGTGCAGTGGGTGGCGATCCGGCAGATCTGTCCGCCGTTGCCGTGGGCGGCGCGGATGTCGTCCTTCACGCCGAGCCCCGGAAGCATCAGGAAGGCGATCTTCGCGTGGCGCGCCGTATCGGCTGCGATCTTGATGAGTTCCTGCTCGGGGGTCTTCGAGAAGCCGTAGTTGAAGGAGGACCCGCCGAGTCCGTCCCCGTGCGTGACCTCGATGACGGGGACTCCCGCGCCGTCGAGCGCGGAGACGATGGACCGTACGTCCTCACCCGTGAACTGGTGCCGCTTGGCGTGCGAACCGTCGCGCAGGGAGGAGTCGGTGATCCGGATGTCGAGGGTGTCCGAGTAGGTCGAGTAGGTGGTCACTTCTGCAGCCCCTTCGCGAGCTCCTCGCCGACCTTGGTGGCGGCGGCGGTCATGATGTCGAGGTTTCCGGCGTAGGGCGGCAGGTAGTCGCCCGCGCCCTCCACCTCCAGGAAGATCGCGACCCGGGCCATGCCCCCGTTGAGCGGGGAGGGGTCGTCGAACTGCGGCTCGGTGCGCAGCCGGTAGCCGGGTACGTACGAGGCCACGTCCTCGGCGACCTGCTTGACGGAGGCCGCGATGGCCTCGCGGTCCGCGTCGGCCGGGATCGCGCAGAAGACGGTGTCGCGCATGATCACCGGCGGGTCGGCGGGGTTGAGGATGATGATGGCCTTGCCGCGGGCGGCGCCGCCGATCTCCTCGATGCCCCGGGAGGTGGTGCGGGTGAACTCGTCGATGTTGGCGCGGGTGCCGGGGCCGGCCGAGACGGAGGCCACCGAGGCGACGATCTCCGCGTAGGCGACGGGGACCACGCGGGAGACGGCGTACACCATGGGGATGGTGGCCTGGCCGCCGCAGGTGATCATGTTGACGTTGGCACGGTCGAGGTGGGCGGTCAGGTTCGCGGGCGGGACGACGGCGGGGCCGACGGCGGCCGGGGTCAGGTCGACGGCTTTGATGCCGAGTTCGGCGTAGCGCGGGGCGTTGGAGCGGTGCACGTAGGCGGAGGTGGCCTCGAAGACCAGGTCCGGCAGCTCGTCCTGGGCCAGCAGCCAGTCCACGCCCTCGTGGGAGGCGTCGAGTCCGGCGCGGCGGGCGCGGGCCAGGCCCTCGCTGCCGGGGTCCACGCCGATCATCCAGCGGGGTTCGATGTGCGGGGAGCGCAGGAGCTTGTAGAGCAGGTCGGTTCCGATGTTCCCGGAGCCGACGATGGCCGCGGTCGCCTTCGCGGGCCCGTTCGCCTTAGCGGGCCCGTTCGTCTTCGTACTGATCGTGATCACCTCAGGAGAAGGAGAGGGACACCGGGCCGAGCCCGGTGAAGTCGGCGGTGTACGTCCGCCCGGCGGCCACGTCCACGGCGCGGGTGCAGGACCCGGGCAGGATCAGGTGGCCCTTGCGGAGCTGGACCCCGAAGCGGGCGACGGTGCGGGCCAGCCAGGCGACGGAGGCGGCCGGATCGCCGAGCACGGCGTCGCTGCGGCCGCTCGCCAGGGTGTCGGATCCGCTGGTCAGGGTGGCGTCGACGGCCTTCAGGTCCAGCTCGCGGGGGCCCCGGCCCTCGCCGATGACGTATCCGGCGGAGGAGGCGTTGTCGGCGATGGTGTCGGCGATGGCGATCCGCCAGTCGGCGATCCGGCTGTCGATGAGTTCCAGGGCCGGAACGACCCGCTCGGTGGCGGCCAGTACGTCGGCGACGGTGCAGGCCTCGCCGGGGAGGTCGTCGCCGAGCACGAAGCCGATCTCGACCTCGACGCGCGGCGCGCAGTACGCGGCTGCCGGGACCGGGGTGTCCTCGTGCAGCTCCATGGAGTGCAGCAGGTGCCCGTAGTCGGGTTCGTCGACGCCCATCATGGCCTGCATGACGGGGGACGACAGCCCGACCTTGTGCCCGGTGACGCGGTCGCCGGCCGCGAGGCGGTGGCGGATGTTGAGGAGCTGGATCTCGTAGGCGTCCTCGGTGTCGATGCCGGGGAAGCGGGCGCCGAGCGGTGCGACGGGCGTCCGCGCGTGCTCGGCGGATCGCAGCTGCTGCGCGACGTGGAGCCGGTGGCGGTCCGAGAGCATGTGCGGTCCTTGCGTGCGGTGGGGGCGGGTTCGGTGCGGCGAGGCTAGACGGCCCCCGTCCGGCGCCGGGAGGGCGTTTTCCCGGCCACCGGGAAAGGCCGGTCCGGAAAGGAATCCGCACGTTCCGGGCAACCCCGGGAGGCGTTCCGCGGTCTTACGTGCGGCTCGCGCATGCGTCACCGCGCGCGGGCCCCGGGCGGCACACCGCCCGCGGCTTCAACGGAACGACAGCACCAGCCCAGCAGAGAGCTCCATGAACCTTCGCCGCATCCTGGCGACCCTGGCCGCGACCACCGTCGTGGCGCCCGCCGTTCTGATCTCGGCGCCCGCCGCCGTCGCCCTGCCGTCGACGGCAGGAGCCGTGGCGACGGCCGCGGCCACGGCCGCGCCGACGCCGACGCCGACGCCCGTCGCCCCCTTCCCCACCTGCACGACGTGGTCGCAGACCGAGCGGACCCACCACCGAGCTGCTGGGATTCCCAACCCGGCTCGTCGCGGGCACCTGGTCCACCTTCACGTTCCGCACGGTCAACATCTCCGGCGGCACGCTGGCCGCGATCGGCGCGAACGTGGACTCCACCGCGTGGCTGGAGGGGACCAACTCCCCGCGCATCAAGCTCACGACGCAGTGGTACGACAAGGCCGCGAAGAAGTGGCGGCCGATGCCCACGCACCCCGCGGAGTTCGCCACCGTCGCGCGGACCCTGAAGCCCGGGGCCCGCTCCGACGTGAGGATGCGGGTGATGGCCGACCGCCGGTCCAAGGCCGGCGACGGCTTCACCTTCGACTACGGCCGGTTCGCCGGCAAGGACGGGGTCTGCGGGCACGCGGCGACGATCCACGAGTACGTCTTCGTGGTGGTCCCGGCCGCCCCGACCCCCAAGCCCACTCCCGCGCCGACCCCGACCCCGGTCCCCACCCCCGTCCCGGTCCCGACCCTGACCCCGGTCCCCACCCCGACCCCGAAGCCCGCCACCCGCTGAGGCCACGGCCCCGCCCCGCACCGGCCCGCCCCGCAGACGCGGCCGGCGCGGAGTACGGGCCACCCTCCTCGGGCCACCCTCCTCGGGCCGCTCCGCGGAGTACGGGCCATCCCCCTCGGGCCACCCGCCTCGGGCCGCTCCTCCGAGCCGCCCCCTCAGGCGCCCCTCGGGCCGCCCTCCCCGCATCGCCCCCCTCGGGCCGCCCTCCCCCTCGGCCCTCCCCCTCGGCACCCCTCGGCCCGCCCTCCCCGCATCGCCCCCCTCGGGCCGCCCTCCCCCTCGGCCCTCCCCCTCGGCACCCCGCGGCCCGCCCTCCGGCCGCCGCCCTCCCCCGGCCCCCCTCAGCGCGCCCCGTACACCGGCTGCGGCGGCTCCGACTCCGCCAGGAGCTTCGCCGTCTGCGCTCCCGCCTCCGACGGAGTCCACCGCGCTCCGCAGTCGGCCGTGGGGCCGGGCCGCCAGCCCTCCATGACCGTGATGCGGCCGCCCTCCGCCTCGAAGACGCGGCCCGTGACCCCGGCCGAGGCGTCGGAGCCGAGCCACACCACCAGCGGGGAGACGTTCTCCGGGGCCATCGCGTCGAAGGCCCCGGCTTCCGGGGCGGCCATGGTGTCCGCGAAGGTCTGCTCCGTCATCCGGGTGCGCGCCGCGGGGGCGATCGCGTTGACCTGGACTCCGTAGCGGCCCATTTCCGCCGCCGAGACCAGGGTCAGCCCGAGGATTCCGGCCTTGGCCGCGCTGTAGTTGCCCTGGCCCACGGAGCCGAGCAGCCCCGCCCCCGAGGAGGTGTTGACGACCCGGGCGGCGACCTGCCGGCCCTCCTTCGCCTCGGCCCGCCAGTACGCCGCCGCGTGCTTCAGCGGCAGGAAGTGCCCCTTCAGGTGGACCCGCATCACGGCGTCCCAGTCGTCCTCGTCCAGGTTCACGAGCATCCGGTCGCGCAGGAACCCCGCGTTGTTGACGAGGGTGTCCAGCCGCCCGAAGGCCGAGACGGCCGTCTCGATCAGTGACGCCGCGCCTTCGGTCGTCGCGATGTCACCGCCGTGCGCCACCGCCTCCCCGCCCATCGCCTGGATCTCGGCGACGACCTGCGCCGCCGGGCTCTCCGGCCCGGGCAGCCCGTCCAGGCCGACGCCGAGGTCGTTGACCACGACCCGCGCCCCCTCCTCGGCGAAGGCCAGCGCGTGCGCGCGGCCCAGCCCCCGTCCGGCGCCCGTCACGATGACCACACGGCCTTCGGCAAGTCCCATGTCAGCTCTCCTTCTTCGACTCGTTCGGCTCGTTCGAGTTGTTCGGCTCGTTCGACTTGTTCGCGGTTGCCGCATCCAAAAACGCCGGTCGTTCGCCGCCCCCGTGCACGAGCAGGCTCGCCCCGCTCACGTACCCGGCCCGGTCGGAGGCCAGGAAGACGGCGGCCCCGCCCACGTCCGAGGGCTCCGCCAGCCGTCCCAGCGGTACGGTCGCGCCGACCGCCGCGATCCCGCTCTCGTCGCCGTAGTGCAGGTGCGACAGCTCGGTCCGCACCATGCCCAGGACCAGCGAGTTGACCCGTACCTCGGGGGCCCATTCCACGGCCATGGAGCGGGCCAGGTTCTCCAGTCCCGCCTTCGCCGCCCCGTAGGCCGCCGTGCCCGGCGAGGGCCGGGTCCCGCTGACGCTGCCGATCATCACGATCGAGCCCCGGGTCTCCCGGAGCCAGGGGTACGCGGCCACCGAGGCGGTCATCGGGGCGATCAGGTTGAGCTCGACGACCCGCGCGTGGCGCTCGGCCTCGCCCTCCCCCAGCAGCCGGTACGGGGTTCCGCCGGCGTTGTTCACCAGACAGTCGACGCGCCCGTAGCGCGCGGCGACGGCGTCGAAGAAGTCCTGTACGGCGGCGGGATTGCGCAGGTCGACGGCGGTGAACGACGCCGAGCGGCCTTCCACCGCCACCGGTTCCTCCGGTGGCCGCCGCGCGCAGACGACCACTTCGGCCCCCGCCTCGAGGAACGACCGCGCGATCCCGGCGCCGACGCCCCGGGTTCCGCCGGTGACGACGACAACCCTCCCGTTGAGCTCCATCGGCTGCTACCTTCCTCACCTAACAAATGTTTGGTGGAAAGGTAGCTGATCCGCTCATGGGTGTCTCCACCTCAAGCCCCGACAAGGGCATCGCACTCGTCACAGTCGACTACCCGCCGGTCAACGCACTGCCCGTGCAGGGCTGGTACGACCTGGCCGACGCTCTGCGCGCGGCCGGCCGCGACCCGGAGGTCCGGTGCGTGGTCCTGGCCGCCGAGGGCCGCGGCTTCAACGCCGGCGTCGACATCAAGGAGATGCAGCGCGACACCGGCCACGCCTCGCTCATCGGCGCCAACCGGGGCTGCTACGAGGCCTTCGCCGCCGTCTACGAGTGTGAGGTGCCGGTCGTGGCGGCCGTGAACGGCTTCTGCCTCGGCGGCGGGATCGGCCTGGTCGGCAACGCCGACGCCATCGTCGCCTCCGAGGACGCTACCTTCGGACTGCCGGAGCTGGACCGGGGCGCCCTCGGGGCCGCCACCCACCTGGCCCGGCTCGTCCCGCAGCACCTCATGCGGACCCTGTACTACACCTCGCGCACCGCCACCGCCGCCGAACTGCACGCGCACGGCTCGGTGTGGAAGGTGGTCCCCCGCTCCGAACTGCGGGCGGCCGCCCTGGAGCTGGCCGCCGAGATCGCGAAGAAGGACGGCTACCTCATCCGGCTCGCCAAGGCTGCCATCAACGGCATCGACCCCGTGGACGTGCGCCGCAGCTACCGCTTCGAGCAGGGCTTCACCTTCGAGGCCAACCTCAGCGGCGTGGCCGACCGGGTCCGCGACACCTTCGGCAGCAGCGGTCCCTCCGGAAGCACCGAAGCAAAGGCGGAATCGGCATGACCGACAAGAGCATGACCCCCGAAGACGTGGTCGGCCGGCTGCACAGCGGGATGACCATCGGCATCGGCGGCTGGGGTTCGCGGCGCAAGCCCATGGCCCTGGTGCGCGCACTGCTCCGCTCCGAGATCACCGATCTCACCGTGATCTCGTACGGCGGACCCGACGTCGGCCTGCTCGCCGCGGCCGGCCGGATCCGCAAGCTGGTCACCCCCTTCGTCACCCTCGACTCCATCCCGCTGGAGCCGCACTACCGGGCCGCCCGCGAGAGCCGCGCCTTCGCCCTCACCGAGCTCGACGAGGCCATGTTCATGTGGGGCCTGCACGCGGCCGCCAACCGGATGCCCTTCCTCCCCGTCCGCGCCGGCCTCGGCTCCGACGTCATGCGCGTCAACCCCGAGCTGCGCACGGTCACCTCCCCGTACGCCGACGGGGAGGAGTTCGTGGCGGTCCCCGCCCTGCGCATGGACGCCGCGCTGGTCCACCTCAACCGGGCCGACCGGCTCGGCAACGCCCAGTACCTGGGCCCCGACCCGTACTTCGACGACCTCTTCTGCGAGGCCGCCGACGCCGCCTACGTCTCCTGCGAGCAGCTCGTGGAGACCGCCGAGCTCGCCAAGTCCGGGCCCCCGCAGTCCCTCCTGGTCAGCCGGCACTCGGTCAGCGGGGTCGTGGAGACCCCGAACGGCGCGCACTTCACCTCCTGCGCCCCCGACTACGACCGCGACGAGGCCTTCCAGAAGCTGTACGCGACCACCCCCTGGCCCGAGTTCGCCGAGCGCTTCCTCTCCGGTGGCAGCGAGCACGCCTACCAGTCCGCCGTCCAGGCCTGGCACAAGGAGCAGAAGTGAGCACGCCCTCCACGACGAGTACGACCGCGGTGACCCGCGCCGAATACTGCGTGATCGCCTGCGCCGAGGCCTGGCGGGACAACGGCGAGGTGCTGGCCAGCCCGATGGGCCTGGTGCCCTCCTTCGGGGCCCGGCTGGCGAAGCGGACCTTCTCCCCCGACCTGCTGCTGACCGACGGCGAAGCCATGCTGGTCGGGCTCGACGGCTCGGCCGAGGGCTGGCTCCCGTACCGCCGTCACCTGACGATGGTCACCGGCGGCCGCCGGCACGTGATGATGGGCGCCAGCCAGATCGACCGGTTCGGCAACCAGAACATCTCCTGCATCGGGGACTGGGAGCAGCCGGCCCGCCAGCTCCTCGGGGTGCGCGGCGCCCCGGTGAACACCCTGAACAATCCGGTCAGCTACTGGATCCCCAAGCACTCCACCCGGGTGTTCGTCGAGCGCGTCGACATGGTGAGCGGTGTGGGCTACGACCGCGCGGAGGCGGCCGGGGTGACCCGCTTCCACCGGCTCCCCCGCGTGGTCAGCGATCTCGGCGTCTTCGACTTCGGCGGCCCCGGCCACGCCATGCGCCTGGTCTCCCTGCACCCCGGGGTCACGGTGGAGCAGGTCCGGGCGGCGACCGGCTTCGAACTGGACCTCCCCGAGGAGGTCCCGTACACACGGGAGCCGACGCCGGAGGAGCTGCGGCTGATCCGCGAGGTCATCGACCCCAAGGGGCTGCGCGACCGCGAAGTGCGGGTCTGATCCGATGGAGACGGCATTCACCAAGCTGGTCGGGGTCGAGCATCCGATCGTGCAGACGGGCATGGGCTGGGTGGCCGGTCCGCGCCTGGTGTCGGGGGCTGCGGGCGCCGGCGCGCTCGGCATCCTGGCCTCGGCGACGATGACGATGGAGCAGCTGCGGGCGGCGGTCCACGAGGTCAAGTCCCGTACGGACGCCCCGTTCGGGGTCAATCTGCGCGCGGACGCCGGGGACGCGGCCGAGCGGGCGCAGCTGATCATCGACGAGGGCGTCCGGGTGGCCTCCTTCGCGCTGGCCCCGTCCAGGGAGCTGATCGCGCGGCTCAAGGACGCGGGTGTGGTCGTGATCCCCTCGATCGGGGCCCGCCGGCACGCCGAGAAGGTCGCGGCGTGGGGCGCCGACGCGGTGATCGTGCAGGGCGGCGAGGGCGGCGGGCACACCGGTGACGTGGCCACGACCGTGCTGCTTCCGCAGGTGGTCGACGCCGTGGACATCCCGGTGATCGCGGCGGGCGGGTTCAGCGACGGCCGCGGTCTGGTGGCGGCGCTGGCCTACGGGGCCGCGGGCATCGCCATGGGCACCCGGTTCCTGCTGACCTCCGACTCGACGGTCCCCGACGCGGTGAAGGCCGAGTACCTGAAGGCCACGGTGAAGGACGTCACCGTCACCACGGCCGTGGACGGCCTCCCGCACCGGATGCTGCGCAGCGAGCTGGTCGCTTCCCTGGAGCGGTCCGGCCGGGCCAGGGCGCTGGCCAAGGCGGTGCGGCACGCGGCCGGATTCAAGAAGCTTTCGGGCCTGACCTGGGCCGAGATGGTCCGGGACGGCCTCGCGATGAAACACGGCAAGGACCTGTCCTGGAGCCAGGTGCTGCTCGCCGCGAACACCCCCATGCTCCTCAAGGCGTCCATGGTCGAGGGCCGTACGGACCTCGGTGTCATGGCATCGGGCCAGGTCGCGGGCGTGATCGAGGATCTTCCGTCCTGTGCGGAGCTCGTCACCCGCGTCATGGCCGAGGCCCATGCCGTGCTGGACCGGCTACAGGGCCTCACTCCCCCACAGCATCTCCCCCTCCCCCCGCACCCGCTCGGCACCCTGCCACCACCAGGGTGATTCCCCTTCTCCGTTACAGGAGTTGACCCAGATGAGCCGTGCCCGAATCCGCCTGGCGACCGCGGTGCTCGCGTCCGCCCTCGCCATCGGGACCCTGCCCGCCGCCGCGTACGCCGCGCCGGCCGGCAGCACCTCCGTCGCGCGCCACCACTGGCACACGCAGACGACGGAAACGATCCGCCAGATCCCCCTCCAGGGCGCGGTCAACGTCCGCGACCTCGGTGGCTACCGCACCTGGACGGGAGGCCAAGTTCGTCAGGGACTGGTCTACCGCGCCGACGCACTGGGCAAGCTGACCGCCTCGGACATCACCACCGTCGGCGGTCTGGGCCTCACGAAGGTCCTCGATTTCCGCATCCCCATGGAGGTCCAGTACGACGGGGCCGACAAGCTGCCCGCCGGTCTGACCTCCACCGCCCGCCCGGTCAACGACAACGGCCTGTACGGGCTGCTGATGTCCGCGATAGGCAGCGGTGACCCCGTGAAGCAGGAGCAGATGCTCGGCGGCGGCCGCGGCGAGGCGTACATGCGCGACGTCTACCGCGCGTTCGTGACCAACCCCGAGAACCGGGCGCAGTTCGCGACCACCCTCCGCGAGATCGCCGACGGCAACCAGGGCCCGCTGCTGTACCACTGCACCTCGGGCAAGGACCGGACGGGCTGGATGAGCTACATCCTGCTGAACGCCCTGGCCGTCCCCAAGGCCACGGCCGAGCGCGACTACCTCGCCTCGAACACCTTCCGCGCGGCGTACGACGCCCAGGTGCGGGCGGGCATCAAGGCATCCGGCAGGATGCAGAACCCCGATCTGCTGATCCCGCTCCAGGAGGTCCGCCAGGACTACCTGGACGCGGCGACCACGCAGATGGAGGCCGACTACGGCAGCCTCTACGGCTACCTCACCGACGGCCTCGGCCTGGACCTGCGGACCCTGGCGAAGCTCCAGGTGAAGATGGTCCGCTAGGCACCCGCCCGGCCTCCGGGCCGGAAAACACCACTGCGCCGGGCGGCGCATGCCGCCCGGCGCAGTGGTTTCTTACGTGCGGTGGTTTCTTACGTGCGGTGGTTCTTACGTACTTCTCGGATCAGGCGGAGCGGCGACGGCCCTGGCCTGCGCCACCCACCCGGCTGCGGGCCGAAGCCGCGGCCGCACCACCGGAGGGGGCACCGCCGGTACGCCGGCCGCGCTCGCCGGTACCGCCCGTGGAGCCGCCCTGTCCGCCCTGGCCGCGGCGGGCCTGGCCGGAGCCGGAGGCCGGAGCCTGACCGGCGGCGCCGCCACCGGTGCGACGGCCGCGGCCGCCACCGGCAGCCGGAGCCGCACCCGTGCCGGAGCCCGTACGCGGTCCGCCCGAGCGGCGGCGCGCGCCGGAGCCCGAGCCCCCGCCGGCCTGGCCGGCGGAACGCTGACGCGGCGGGGTCGCCTGCGGCACGTCCATGACGACCGGGATGCCCGAGGGCTCCTTGGCACCGGTGATGCGTGCGAGCTCTTCGTCGGAGGACTTGATCTGCGCGGTGTGCGGGGAGATCCCGGCGTCCGACATCAGGCGGGTCATGTCGCGCTTCTGGTCGGGCAGGACCAGGGTGACGACGCTGCCGGACTCGCCGGCGCGGGCGGTACGGCCGCCGCGGTGCAGGTAGTCCTTGTGGTCGGTCGGCGGGTCCACGTTGACGACGAGGTCGAGGTCGTCGATGTGGATGCCGCGCGCGGCCACGTTGGTGGCGACCAGCGCGGTGACCTCGCCCGTCTTGAACCAGTCGAGGGTCCGGTTGCGCTGCGGCTGCGAGCGGCCGCCGTGCAGGCCGGAGGCGCGGACGCCGTCGGCGAGGAGCTTCTTGACCATGCGGTCGACCCCGCGCTTGGTGTCGACGAACATGATCACCCGGCCGTCACGAGCGGCTATGCGCGTGGCCACGGCCTTCTTGTCGGTCTCGTCCATGACGTACAGGACGTGGTGCTCCATCGTGCTGACCGCACCGGCGGACGGGTCGACGGAGAAGGCGACCGGGTCGGTGAGGAACATCTTGACGAGCTTGTCGATGTTCTTGTCGAGGGTCGCCGAGAACAGCATGGTCTGGCCGTCGGGCTGGACCTGCTTGAGCAGGGCGGTGACCTGCGGCATGAAGCCCATGTCGGTCATCTGGTCGGCCTCGTCGAGGACCGTGATGGCGACCTGGGAGAGGTCGGCGTCACCGCGGTCGATGAGGTCCTTCAGGCGGCCGGGGGTGGCGACGAGCACCTCGGCGCCGCGGCGCAGGGCGCCGGACTGCCGGTTGATCGACATGCCGCCGACGACGGTGGTGATCCGCAGGTTGACGGCCGTGGCGTACGGGGACATCGCGTCGGTGACCTGCTGCGCGAGCTCGCGGGTCGGTACGAGGACCAGCGCGAGCGGCTGCTTCGGCTGTGCGCGGCGGCCGGCGGTGCGGGCCAGCAGGGCCAGGCCGAAGGCCAGCGTCTTGCCGGAGCCGGTACGGCCGCGGCCGAGCAGGTCACGGCCGACCAGCGAGTTCGGGATGGTCGCGGCCTGGATCGGGAACGGCTCGGTGACGCCCTGGGCGGCGAGGGTCTTCAGCAGCGCCTCGGGCATGTCCATGTCGCCGAACGCGTCCACCGGCGGCAGGGCCGGGGTCAGCGGTTCGGGCATGGTGAATTCTTGGGGCCTGGCTACGGGGGCGGACTTCTGCCGTCCCGCGCCAGCCTTCGGACGTCCCTGAGCCGCACCTCGACCCCGGGTGGGGCGGCGGCTGGGTCGTGCGGAGCTGGAGCTGGTCATGCGAGAAAGCCCTCCTGAAACCGGCAGGTACTGCACAAAGCACTGCAAACAAATGGTGCGAAACAGCAGACAAGCCGGGGCCCGCACCTACTCGGTGCGGACCCCGGCGTGCTGACTGCCTTAGGCGGGGAGGATGTTCTCCGCCTGGGGGCCCTTCTGGCCCTGGGTGACGTCGAAGGACACGCGCTGGCCCTCGTTGAGCTCACGGAAGCCCTGGGTGGCGATGTTCGAGTAGTGGGCGAAGACGTCCGGGCCGCCACCGTCCTGCTCGATGAAGCCGAAGCCCTTTTCCGAGTTGAACCACTTCACGGTGCCAAGTGCCATTTTTGAATCTCCTGAATAGGCGGCAAAGGGCCCCATCCGGAGATTCCGGCAAAACAATAAAAGCGCCTGTCGGAGCATTCCCGTCAGGCGCACATAAAGTTCATGGGTACCACAACTGCAACGAGCTCTAAGCTAGCACACGTCGGTCGGGGAGTGTCGCCGCGAGCATGTGACCTCCGTCCTGAGTGGATCCGGCGCGCAGCTTCCCGCCCACCTCCGTGAGGGCGCGCCGGAGCCCCGGAATGCCCATCCCGCCGGAGTCCAGGACGATCCGTTCCCCCTCCGGTGCGGTGTTGACCACATCGAGGCGGACCTCCCCGCCATCGGCGGAAAGATTCATCCGAACGGCGGAGCCGGGGGCGTACTTCGCCGCATTGGTGAGCCCCTCGCGGGCGATCCGCAGCAGGAGGCGCCCGTCGGCCGGCGGGAAGGCCCCCAGGCCGGGCTGCGTGTGGTGGGTGATCTCCATGCCGGTGGCCCGCATGTTCCGGGCCAGGGAGCCGAGGAAGCGGCCCACGTCCACGGGCGAGGTGTACGCAACTCTGCCCGCGGGGTCGGTCAGCATGTCCAGCACCTCCCGGACCTCGGCCATCGCGGCCCGCGCCGATTCCTCCACGGCGCCGGCGGCCTCCCGGACCCGGGGATCGGCCTCGGCGTCCAGGCGCAGGGCGGCGGCCTGCATCGTGAGGGCGGTGAGGCGGTGGCCGAGCCCGTCGTGGGTGCGCTGGGCCAAACGGGTGCGTTCCTGGACGACGGCCAGGTCCGCGGCCTGGTCGACGGCGGCGTGGGCCTGGCGGGCCCGCTCGCGCAGCGCGGCCATCACGTGCCGGTTGCGGCGCACGGTCTCCCCGTACAGGGCGGGCACGAGGATGGAGCCGAGGACGAAGGAGGCGGGGTCGCGCCCGGCGTACCCGAGCGGCAGGAGCAGGTCGCGGGTGGCGGCGTAGACGACGGCCATCAGCAGGATCCCGCCCCAGCGGTGGGTGCGGCCGTACGCGGCCAGGGCGTAGGCGGCGAAGACGAGGGGGCCGCGGTCGTCCGATACGACGGTGGCGGCGGTCGCCACCAGGGCCGGGAGCCAGGGGTGGGAGCGGCGCCAGAGCAGGGAGAGCGCCGCGAGCCAGCCGGCGGCCAGGCTCGTGGGGTAGTCGGTGACGAGGCCGAAGCGGTGGACGTCGTGGAGGTTGAGGGTGGTGAGCAGTCCGCAGACGAGGGCGAGCCAGATGTCGGTGCGGCGGGCGCGCACGGGGTCCGGCGCCCCGCTGCTCTCCCCGGTCAGGGTCCGCAGACCCCGTTCCAGCAGCTGTCCGGCGCGACCGGGCACGGCCTGCATGACTCCACCCCCCCATCGGCGCACAGAAGTGCGCAGAACATGCCAAAACGTCCCCCCAGGTTGCCCTTCTTCCGCCGAAGGGGCATCCCGGGGGGACGCGTTTTTGGTGAACCGGCCCGCTGCTTCTCGCTGCCTACAGGGAGACGCCGAGGCCGTTCAGCCAGGTGACCGGATTGACGTCGGCGCCGTAGCTGTTGCTGGAGCGGACCTCGAAGTGGAGGTGCGGGCCGGTGGAGTTGCCGGTGTTGCCGGAGCGGCCGACCTGCTCGCCGGCGGAGACGCGCTCGCCTTCGGAGGCGGTCGCCGAGGAGAGGTGGGCGGACAGGGTGTAGCGGCCGTCGTCGTGCTTGATGACCACGGCGTTGCCGTACGCGCCCTGCCAGCCGGAGGAGACGACAGTGCCCGCGGCCGCGGCCCGGACCGGGGTGCCGGTGGACACCGCGAAGTCGATGCCGGTGTGGTAGCCGGCGGCCCAGCCGCCCGCCTGGTGGTAGCGCGCGGAGATGCTGCCGCCCGAGACGGGCAGGACGCCCTCGGCGCCGCTGCTGCTCTCCGAGGAGTCCGAAGAGTCGGCGGACTCCGAGGAGCTGGACGAGCTCGACGAGCTGGAGGACTTCGGCGCGGCCGGGGTGCTGCTGCCGGAGTCGGAGGAGCCGCCGGAGTCGGAGCCGTACGCGAGGCGCTGGCCCGGGAAGATCATGTCGGGGTCGGACCCGATCACCGAGCGGTTCTCGGAGTAGAGGGTCTGCCAGCTGACGCCGAGTTCGGAACCGATGGTGCCGAGGGTGTCGCCGCTGGCGACGGTGTAGGTGTCGGCGCCCTGGGCCTTCGGGGCGGCCGGGGCCTCGGCGTTCTTGTTCGCGGTCGAGGTGCCGGTGCCCTTGGCGGGGGCCTCCGGGGCCTCGGGGGCCGGTCCGCCGCGCTGCAGGCCGGCGAGCTTGCCGCAGGAGGGCCAGGCGCCGGGGCCCTGGACGGCCAGGACCTTCTCGGCGACGGCTATCTGCTGCGCCTTGGTGGCCTGGTCGGCCTGGGGGGCGTACTGCCGGCCGCCGAACTCCGCCCACGTGCTGGAGGAGAACTGCAGGCCGCCGTAGTAGCCGTTGCCGGTGTCGATGCTCCAGCCGTTGGTCGACTCACACTGGGCGACCTTGTCCCACGTGCCGACCGACGCGGCGGACGCGGGCTGAGCCACGAGACCCACGGCGGCGGGTGCGGCGATACCGGCGACAACGAGACCGGCGAGGGTACGAGCAGACGGGAAAGACATGCGGAGTTCCTGACTTCGGGGACATTGCGGAGGCCGGTGCACCGGGTGAAGCGGTGGTGCGTTCTGCCTCGGTAACCACCGTCCGGGAGGACGGGGGGTCCCCGAAGTCCCCGAAAGAGGACAAGCGGGACAGCAAAAGGGGACTGGGGAGGGAGGGTTGGGGGGCCCTAAGTCCCGATATGGCGGTAATGTCCGCAATGAGACGGGGATTCAGGGGAGGTGGGTCACATGACGATCCGCGTGATGGTGGTCGACGACCAGAGCCTCATACGGTCGGGCCTGGTGACCCTGCTCGCGAGCGCGCCCGACATCGAGGTGGTCGCGGAAGCCGCCGACGGGGCCGAGGCGGTGCCGCTGGCGCGCACGTACCGGCCGGACGTGGTGCTGATGGACCTGGTCATGCCGAAGGTCGACGGCCTGGAGGCGACCTTGCAGCTGCTGCGGCTGCCGGATCCGCCGCGCGTGCTCGTCCTCACCGGCTACACGGCGGACGACCTGGTCCTGGACGCGCTGCGGGCCGGAGCGGCCGGATTCCTGCTGAAGGACCTGCGCCCCGAGGAGCTCTTCGCCGGCATCCGCACGGTCGCGGCGGGCGGCAGCGCGCTGGCTCCCGGGGTGATGCGGGTGCTGCTGGAACGGGCGGACACCCGCACCGAGGCGCCCGACCACGCGGAGCAGCTCTCCACCCTGTCCCCCGGCGAGCGGGACGTCCTCGCGCTGGTCGGCGAGGGCCGGACGAACCTGCAGATAGCGGAGGCGCTGCACCTGTCCCCTGCGAGCGTGAAGACGTACGTCTCGCGGATCCTGACGCAGCTCGACCTCTCGAACCGGACCCAGGCCGCGATCCTCGCCTACGAGGCGGGGCTGGTCCGCGCCGCGTGAGCACGGTCCCGGAGGGTCTGGCGGGGAGGGTCTGGCCGGGACGGGCGTGATCGAAAACAATGGCGCCATGACGACGACTCCCCGCTCCCGGGCCCGGTCCTTCGACAGCGCCGCCGCTCTCTACGGGCAGCACCGGCCCGGCTATCCCGAGGCGCTGTACGACGCCGTCGAGGAGCTGGCCGGGCGCCGGTTCGCCGGGGCCCGGGTCGCCGACGTGGGCGCGGGGACGGGCATCGGGACGGCGCCGATGCGCGCCCGGGGAGCCGAGGTGGTGGCGGTGGAGCCCGGGGACGGGATGGCGGAGGAGTTCCGGCGCACCCGGCCGGGTATCCCGATCGTGCGCGGGGACGGGGACCGGCTGCCGCTGGCCGGGGCCTCCTTCGACTTCCTGACCTACGCCCAGGCCTGGCACTGGACGGATCCGGCGCGGTCCGTGCCCGAGGCCCGCCGGGTGCTGAAGCCCGGCGGGGCGCTGGCGATCTGGTGGAACGACCTGGACGAGTCGGCCGGCTGGGTCGCGGGGCAGGGCGAGCGGATCCGCGCCTTCTTCGGGGCCGACGGCCCGGGCGGCGCGGTCACGGGCGGGGCCGGCGCGGTCGGCGGGACCGCCCAGACGCTGGGCTACCGCACGCTCCCGCGCGGCCTCGACTCCGGTTTCGCCACGCGGAGCGTCCCGTGGTCCCGGCGGATCCCGCTGGAGGCGCACCTGGCGAACCTGGCCAGCCACTCCGCGTTCCTGCTGCTGGGCGAGGCGGGCACACGGGAGTTCCTGGACGCCGAGCGGGAGCGGCTGAACCCGCTCTTTCCGGACGGGACGGTGGAAGAGCCCTACGTGGTGAGCGTCAGCGTGGCCGTCATCTGAGACGGCCCGGTGTGGACCGACGCCTTCCGCCCCGGCCGCACGAGGCTGGCCGGCATGTCCTCCTCTTCTTCGCTGCCCCCTGCCGTCAAGGTGTTCTTCCTCGCCAACGAGGGCCTCGCCTTCCTGCTGGAGCTGCTGGCCCTGGGCCTGCTCGCCTGGTGGGGTTTCACGCGGGACATCGGGCGGGTGGGGTCGATCGCCCTCGCGGTGGCCGCGCCGCTCGCCGCCGCCGTGCTCTGGGGGATGTTCGCCGCGCCGAAGGCCCGGTTCGCCGTGCCGCTCGCGGCGCAGCTCGGGGTGAAGGCGGTGGTGTTCGGCGCCGCCACCCTGGCGCTGCTCGCGCTCGGGCAGCGGCTGCCGTCCCTCTGGTTCGCGGTGATCGTCGTGGCGAACACCGCGCTGGCGACCTTCTACCGCAGCCGCTCCTGAAGCACCGCCGCCCGGCACTGCGAGGGGCTCCCCCAGGCGTCGCGCAGCGGGCGGGCCTTGCGCAGCCAGAGGGAGAGGTCGAGCTCCTCGGTGTAGCCGACGGCCCCGTGGAGCTGGAGGGCGGTCATGGCGGCCGCGTACGCCGCCTCGCCCGCGGTCAGCTTCGCCGCGGCGACCTCCCCGGGGGCCAGGGAGAGCGCGGCCGCCCAGAGCAGCGGCCGGGCGAACTCCAGGCCGAGCAGGGTGTCGGCCAGCCGGTGCTTCACCGCCTGGAAGCCGCCGATCGCCGTGCCGAACTGGGTGCGCTGCTTCGCGTACTCCACCGTGCGCGCGAGGAGGGCCTCGCCGGTGCCGAGGCACTGGGCGGCGGTGAGCAGCCGGGCCCAGTGCGCGGCGTCCCGGGCCGCCGCGGTGACCGCCGGGCCGGTGGCGAGGAGTTCGCCGCCGCCGTCCGGGAGGGCCAGGCGGCGGGCGGGGTCGACGGAGGTGCGCAGCGGACCGGCGCCGGGGGCCAGGCGGAGCTCCCCGGCCGGGGACACCGTGAAGAGGTGGGTGGCCGCGTCGGTGTCCAGGGCGTACGGGCCGGCGCCGGGCAGGGTGAGGGTGGCCGAGGTCTCCCCCGCCACCAGCCTGGGGAGGAACCGCTTGGCCAGTGCTTCGTCGCCGAGCCGGGTCAGGAGTACGGCGGCGGCGGCCGTCTCCACCACCGGGCCCGGGACCCCGGCGCGGCCCAGTTCCACGAAGCCGCCCGCCATCTCCAGCGGCATCAGGCCCATGCCCTCGTGGGCCTCGTCGGCCGCGAGGGCGAACAGTCCGGTGGCGGCGAGCCGCGCCCACAGGGCCCTGCCCGGGGTGTGGTCGCCCGCGCCCCAGGCCCGTACCGCCGCCGGGACGTCCGAGGCGGCGAGCAGTCCGTGCAGGGTGCGGGCGAAGTCCGACTGTTCCTCGGTCGGCAGGAAGCGCATCAGCGGCGGCCCTTCGGGAGGCCGAGCAGCCGCTCGGCGATGATGTCGCGCTGGATCTCGTTGGTCCCCGCGTAGATGGGTCCGGCGAGGGAGAAGATCCACGGCTCGGCCCACGGCCCGTCGGCGAGTTCCGCGTCGGGGCCCAGCAGGTCGAGGGCGCTCTCGTGCAGGGCGATGTCGTACTGGGACCAGAACACCTTGTTGAGGCTGGACTCGGCGCCGATCGTCTCGCCGGCGGCGAAGCGGGAGGCGTTGGCCCAGGTGAACAGCTGGTAGGCGCGGGCTCCGACGACCGCGTCGGCGACCCGGTCGCCCAGGGCGGTGTCGGCCGGGTCCCCGTGGCTCTGCCACAGCTCCACGAGGCGGTCGGCGGCGGCGAGGAAGCGGCCGGGGGCGCGCAGGGTGAGCCCGCGTTCGTTGCCGGTGGTGGACATGGCGATGCGCCAGCCCTGTCCGGGCTCCCCGATGACGTCCGCGTCGGGGACGAAGACCTCGTCGAGGAAGAGTTCCGCGAAGGCGGGCTTGCCGTCGAGGCGGCCGATGGGCCGCACGGTGACCTCGCGGGCGTGCAGGTCGAACATCAGGTAGGTGAGCCCCTGGTGGGGTTTGGGGGCTTCGGGGTCGGTGCGGAAGATCCCGAAGGCGCGGTCGGCGAAGGCGGCCCGCGAGGACCAGGTCTTCTGCCCGGACAGCAGCCAGCCGCCTTCGGTGCGCACGGCGCGGGACTTCAGGGAGGCGAGGTCGGAGCCGGATTCGGGCTCCGACCAGGCCTGGGCCCAGATCGTCCCGCCGCTCGCCATGGAGGGCAGGACGCGGGCGCGCTGCTCGTCGGTGGCGTGGTCGAAGAGGGTGGGGGCGAGCAGGTTGATGCCGTTCTGGGAGACCCGGCCGGGCGCGCCGGCGGCCCAGTACTCCTCCTCGAAGACCAGCCAGTGCTCGATGTCCACGCCGCGACCGCCGTACTCCTCGGGCCAGGACACCACCGCCCAGCGGGCGGAGTGCAGGAGCGCCTCCCACTCGCGGTGGGCGGCGAAGCCCTCGCGGGTCTCCAGGGAGGGCAGGGGGGTGGCGGGCACGTGGGCGGCCAGCCAGTCGCGCGCCTCGGCCCGGAAGGCCTCCACGTCCGCCGCATGGTTCAGGTCCATCAGCTGTTCGCCTCCTTCATCGCCGTGATGTTCATGCCGCCGAGCGAGTCCGACGCCGTCTCGGCGTTGTGGGCGTGCGCGAGGTGGTGCAGGCCGAAGACGGAGTCCATGCCGGTGTGCAGGCCCTGGAGGTCCTCGGCCTGGTTGACGGCCCGTTTGGTGAGGGCGAGGCCGAAGGAGGGCATCTCGGCGATCCGCAGGGCGAGCCGGTCGGTGGCCTCGGCCAGTTCGGCCCGCTCGACGACGCGGTTGACCATGCCGATCTCGTAGGCGCGGCGGGCGGGCATCCGGTCGCCGGTGTAGAGGAACTCCTTGGCGATGCGCGGGGGCATGGCCCACGGGTGGGCGAAGTACTCGACGCCCGGGATGCCCATGCGGACGACGGGGTCGGCGAAGAAGGCGTCCTCGCCGGCCACGATCAGGTCGCAGACCCAGGCGAGCATCAGCCCGCCGGCCACGCACGCGCCGTGGACGGAGGCGATGACGGGCTTGGGCAGTTCGCGCCAGCGCCGGCACATGCCGAGGTAGACCTCGGATTCGCGGGCGAAGCGGGATTCGGCGCCGGATCGCTGGGAGTGGTCCCACCACAGGCCGGCCCGGCGTTCGAAGGGCAGGTGCGCGTCGCGTTCCGGGGTGCCGATGTCGTGGCCCGCCGAGAAGTGCTCGCCGGCCCCGGCCAGGACCACGACCTTGACCGCGGGATCGTCGGCGGCGCGGTAGAAGGCGTCGTCGAGGGCGTAGGTCATCGCGCTGTTCTGGGCGTTGCGGTATCGGGGGCGGTTCATGGTCACGTACGCGACCGGGCCGCGGCGCTCGTAGAGCACGGGGGGTTCGTCGGGCACGGGGGTTTCGTCGGGCATCCCTGGGATCCTTCCCTAACAAGTGTTTGGTAGGTTAACGTACGGCCATGAGCAGCGTCGAGGAGTTCCGCACCGAGGTTCGGAGTTGGCTACGGGCCCACCTCACCGGTGAGTTCGCCGCCCTCAAGGGCCGCGGCGGACCGGGCCGGGAGCACGAGGCCTTCGCCGAACGCCTCGCGTGGGAGCGGCACATGGCGGCGCACGGCTGGACCTGCGTGGGCTGGCCCGTCGAGTACGGCGGCCGCGGCGCGAGCACCGAGCAGCAGATCGCCTTCCACGAGGAGTACGCGCTGGCCGACGCGCCCGCGCGCGTGAACCACATAGGCGAGCAGCTCCTGGGCCCCACCCTCATCGCCCACGGCACCGAGGAGCAGCGGCGGCGCTTCCTGCCGCCCATCCGGGCCGTGGAGGAGCTGTGGTGCCAGGGCTACAGCGAGCCCGACGCCGGCTCCGACCTGGCCAACATCCGGACCCGGGCCGCCCTGGTGGACGGCGCGTGGGTGGTGAACGGCCAGAAGATCTGGACCTCCCTGGCCCACGCCTCCCAGTGGTGCTTCGTCATCGCACGCACCGAACCGGGCTCACGCCGGCACGCGGGGCTGTCCTACCTCCTGGTCCCGATGGACCAGCCCGGGGTGGAGGTACGGCCCATCGTGCAGCTGACCGGGACCTCGGAGTTCAACGAGGTCTTCTTCGACGGGGCCCGCACCGACGCCGCCCACGTCGTCGGCGCGCCCGGCGAGGGCTGGGCCGTCGCCATGGCCACCCTCGGCTTCGAACGCGGCGTCTCCACGCTCGGCCAGCAGGTCGGCTTCCGCCGCGAACTCGAAGACCTGGCCGCGCTGGCGAAGCGCAACGGCGCCATCGCCGATCCGCTGATCCGCGACCGGCTCGTCCGGGCCTGGATCGGCCTGGAGACCATGCGCGCCTCCGCGCTGCGGCCCGGGGTCGCCCCGTCCACGGCCAAGCTGTACTGGGCCCGCTGGCACCGGGACCTCGGCGAACTCGCCATGGACGTCTGCGGAGCCGCCTCGCTCCTTGCGGCGGGGGCGCACGGGGACCCGTACGACCTCGACGACTGGCAGCGGCTCTTCCTCTTCTCCCGCTCGGACACCATCTACGCGGGCTCCGACGAGATCCAGCGCACCATCGTCGCCGAGCGCATCCTCGGCCTTCCCAAGGAGGTACGCGTATGAACGCGCTCGGAAACGCACCCGAGTACGTGGCGGGACACGGGCTGCTGACCGGCCGCACCGCCGTGATCACCGCGGCCGCCGGGGCCGGTATCGGCGGGGCGACCGCACGGCGGTTCCTGGAGGAGGGTGCCCGCGTCCTCATAGGCGACGCGCACGCACGGCGGCTCAAGGAGAGCGAGGAGGCGCTGGCCGCGGAGTTCGGCGCGGACAAGGTCGCCTCCCTGCCCTGCGACGTCACCGACGAGGAGCAGGTGGGCGCCTTCTTCGCGCTCGCCGAACGGCTCCACGGCCGCCTCGACCTCGTCGTCAACAACGCCGGGCTCGGCGGCACGGCCGACCTCGTCGACATGACCGACGACCAGTGGTCCCGCGTCCTCGACGTCACGCTGAACGGCACCTTCCGCTGCACCCGCGCCGCGATGCGCTCGATGCGGGCCTCCGGGACGGGCGGGGTGATCGTCAACAACGCCTCCGTCATCGGCTGGCGCGCCCAGAAGGGACAGGCCCACTACGCCGCCGCCAAGGCCGGGGTGATGGCGCTGACCCGCTGCGCGGCGCTGGAGGCGGCGGAGTTCGGCGTACGGATCAACGCGGTCGCGCCGAGCCTGGCCATGCACCCGCACCTGGTGAAGGTCACCAGCGAGGAGCTGCTCACCGAACTCACCGCCCGCGAGGCCTTCGGCCGGTACGCCGAGCCCTGGGAGGTGGCCAACGTCATCGCCTTCCTGGCCAGCGGCTACTCGTCGTACATGACGGGCGAGACCGTGTCGGTCAGCAGTCAGCACGCGTAGGGCGACCTATGACGAGAATGGCCGGGTGCCAACGAACAAGCCGATCGCATCGACGGCCAAGAAGAAGCCCCCGGTGACGGCGTCGCCCGAACGCCGCCGCGAACTCCTCGACACCGCCGCCGAGGTCTTCGCCGCGCAGGGCTACAACGCCACCACCGTCCGCAAGATCGCCGACGCCGCCGGCATGCTCGCCGGCAGCCTCTACTACCACTTCGATTCCAAGGAATCGATGCTCGACGAGATCCTCTCCGCCTTCCTGACCGAGCTGTGGGAGGGGTACGACACCGTCCTCGCCGCCGGTCTCGGCCCCCGGCAGACCATCGAGGCCCTCGTCACCGAATCGTTCCGGGAGATCGACCGGCACCGCGCCGCGGTCGCCATCTACCAGAAGGAGTCCCGGCACCTGTCGGTCCAGCCCCGCTTCCACTACCTCTCCGACTCGCAGGTCAAGTTCGAGAAGGCGTGGCTGGGGACGCTGGAGCGCGGGGTCGCGGACGGGGTCTTCCGCGCCGACCTGGACATCCGCCTCACCTACCGCTTCGTGCGCGACACGGTGTGGGTGGCGGCGTCCTGGTACCGGCCGGGCGGCCAGCACAGCCCCGAGGAGATCGCCCGCCAGTACCTGTCGATGGTCCTGGACGGCATCGCCACACGAACGTAATCCCGCACATCCCCGGCACCTGCCTGGATATCCCTGAGGAGTTCCGATGCCCGAGGCCTACATAGTCGAAGCGGTACGCACCCCCGTGGGGCGGCGCAAGGGGGGCCTGTCCGAGGTCCACCCGGCCGACCTGGGCGCGCACGTCCTCAAGGCGCTCGTCGAACGGTCCGGGATCGACCCGTCGGCGGTGGAGGACGTGGTCTTCGGCTGCCTCGACACGGTGGGGCCGCAGGCCGGGGACATCGCCCGGACCGCCTGGCTGGCGGCGGGGCTCCCCGAGGAGGTCCCGGGCGTCACCATCGACCGCCAGTGCGGATCCTCGCAGCAGGCCGTGCACTTCGCGGCGCAGGGCGTCATGTCCGGCACCCAGGACCTGGTGGTCGCGGGCGGCACCCAGAACATGTCGATGATCCCGATCGCCTTCGCCTCGCGGCAGGCGGCGGAGCCGCTGGGCTTCACCGAGGGCCCGTACCTGGGCTCGGCGGGGTGGCGGGCGCGGTACGGGGACTCCCCCGTCAACCAGTTCCACGGGGCCCAGCTGATCGCCGAGAAGTGGGGCATCTCCCGCCTCGACATGGAGGAGTTCGCCCTGCGCTCCCACCAGCGGGCACTGCGCGCGATCGACGAGGGCCGCTTCGAGCGGGAGATCGTGCCGTACGGGTCGGTGTCGGTGGACGAGGGCCCGCGCCGCGACACCACCCTGGAGAAGATGGCGGGGCTGAAGCCGGTCATGGAGGGCGGCACGATCACGGCGGCGGTCTCCTCCCAGGTCTCGGACGGCGCGGCGGCGATGCTGCTGGCCTCGGAGCGGGCGGTACGGGAACACGGGCTGCGCCCGCGGGCCCGCATCCACCACCTGTCGGTCCGCGGCGAGGACCCCATCCGCATGCTGTCGGCGCCGATCCCGGCGACGGCGTACGCCCTGAAGAAGACGGGCATGTCCCTCTCCGACATCGACCTGGTCGAGATCAACGAGGCCTTCGCCCCGGTGGCCCTGGCCTGGCTGAAGGAAACGGGCGCGGACCCGGCGCGGGTCAACGTCAACGGCGGTGCGATCGCCCTGGGACACCCCCTGGGCGCGACGGGCGTCAAGCTGATGACGACCCTGCTGCACGAACTGGAGCGCACGGGCGGCCGCTTCGGCCTCCAGACCATGTGCGAGGGTGGCGGCCAGGCCAACGTCACGATCATCGAACGGCTGTAACTCCCGCGGCGCCCGCCGGATCCCGGCCCCCGGGGCACTGCCCGGGGGTGCGGCTCCCGGGGGTTCGGCTCCCGGGGGCACTGCTCCCGGGGAACCGTCTTTACCGCCGGCAAACCGCCCCCTGGCGATTCTTGGGCCTAGTCGAGAAACCATCGGAGGCCCACATGAGCGACCCAGCCGACGCGCGGGACGGTTCCCGGGATCCGGGCGCCGTCCGCACACCGACCGCGGACGAAGGGAGCGGGCCCGGGTCCAGGAAGCGCCCCCTGTGGAAGGAGGTGCCGCTGCTCGTCGTCATCGCCCTCGTGATGGCCTTCGTGATCAAGACCTTTCTGTTCCAGGCGTTCTCCATCCCTTCCATCTCGATGCAGAACACCCTCCAGCGCGGGGACCGGGTCCTGGTCGACAAGCTCACCCCCTGGTTCGGCTCGGAGCCCGAACGCGGCGAGGTCGTCGTCTTCCACGACCCGAGCAACTGGCTGGCGGGCCAGCCCACCCCGGAGCGCAACGTCGTCCAGAACTTCCTCGGCGCCATCGGCCTGATGCCCTCGGCCGATGAGAAGGACCTGATCAAGCGCGTCATCGCGGTCGGCGGCGACACGGTCGAATGCCGCCTGAACGGACCGGTCGAGGTCAACGGCAAGGCCCTGGACGAGCCGTACGTGTTCAAGGGGAACACCCCGTGCGACGACAAGCCGTTCGGGCCGGTCACCGTGCCCGAGGGAAAGCTCTGGGTCATGGGCGACCACCGGCAGGAGTCATCCGACTCCCGCTACCACCTGAACGACCCGAAGACCCACGGATTCGTGCCGGTCGAGGAGGTCGTCGGCCGCGCCGTCGTCGTCGGCTGGCCCGTCACCCGCTGGGCGGCACTGCCCGTCCCGGACACCTTCGGGCAGCCCGGAATCAACGACCGGAGCAAGCGCTAGCCGGCCGGTTCAGCGCGCGGGCGCGCGGCGCGAGAGGCGGGTCAGGGAGACCGTCTGGGCCAGGGCCAGGGCTCCGGTCAGGGCCTGCCAGAGGAGCGGGTCGGGGGCGTCCAGGACCCGGGCCCCGCACAGGGCGATCGCCACCGCGCCGAGCGCGAGAACGATCCGGTGGACGAAGCCGGCCTCCGTGCCGTGCGGCAGTCCGGACACGAGGGCGACCAGGGCCAGCATGATCGGAAGCCAGTGCTGCTGGGAGCCCCGCATCAGCAGCGCGGCGGCGAACTCCGCTGCGAGGGCGAGGGAGTTGCGCGCCAGGGCCCCCGGGACCGATATCGACATGCGCACATCATGCCGGGGATATTCGTGTGCGCGTCCGGCGGGGCCGCGCCTAGGGCCTGTCGTCAAACTCCCGTCGTCGCCCGAAGGGCGGCCTCGCGGCGTCTGGTGCGTGCTCTCGTCGTGCCGGGCGGAAGCCCGCGTACTGGACGTACTTGGCTTTCGCCCGGTGCGGCGAGAGCGCGTGCCAGGCGTCGCGAGGCAGACAGGAGTTTGACGACAGGCCCTAGGATCCGGAGCAAGGGCTGGGTCGTAGCACAGAGGTAGTGCGCCTACACAGCATGGAGGAGGACGCCGGTTCGAATCCGGCCGCCCAGCCCCCTCCTCTCTTCTCTACGGCGTGCCTTCTCTACGGCGTGCCCGTCGCCGCCACCCACGCCGCGGCCGCCGCGATCGCCGCGGCCGCGGCGGGGAGCGGCAGACCGAGGAACCCGTGGAAGACCCCCGGGACCAGGTGGATCCCGCAGTCCACGCCCGCCTCCCCCAGCCTTCGCCCGTAGGCCAGGCCCTCGTCCCGCAGGACGTCGCAGTCGGCCAGGACCAGCAGCGTGCGCGGCAGCCCCGAGAGGTCGGGGGCGCGCAGCGGGGAGACGTGCGGGTGGGCCGGGTCGCCGCCGTACTGCTCCCAGTACCAGGCCATGTGCGCGGCCGTGTGGAAGTACCCCTCGGCGAACTCGGCCACGGAGGGGTGCTCCATGGAGGCGTCCAGCGGCGGGTAGAACAGCAGCTGTCCGGCGACCAGTTCGGGGGCGCGCAGGGCCGTCACGGCGGCGAGGTTGCCTCCGCTGGAGTCCCCGGCGACGACCAGCCGTGCGGGGTCGCAGCCCAGTTCCGCCGCCCGCGCCCGCGCCCACAGGAGCACCGTCAGCGCGTCGTCGGGCGCCGCCGGCCAGGGGTGTTCGGGGGCGAGGCGGTAGTCCGCGGAGACCACCACCGCGCCCGAGGCCGCGGCCAGCGCCCGGCACAGCGCGTCGTGGGTGTCCAGGCCGCACATCACCCAGCCCCCGCCGTGGAAGAACACCGCCAGCGGGCGGTCCCGGGCGCCCGGCGCCGGGTCGTAGACGCGGACGGGGACGCCGTCCGCGACCGCGTCCCGTACGGAGGCCACCTCCACGCCGCCGCCGCGGGAGCCGGACGCGGCCGCGCGCAGGGCGGCCGGGTCCCCCGGTCCGGGGAAGAAGGCCGACAGCGCGTCGCACAGCCCGCGGGCCGCCGGGGACAGGGAGCCGGTACCCGAGCCGGTACCCGCGCCGGTGCCGCTCATCGCGCCGTCATCCCGCCGTCGACCGTGAACTCCGCGCCCGTGATGTACGAGGACCCCTCCGAGCAGAGGAAGAGGACCAGCTCCCCGACCTCCTCGGGCCGCCCGATCCGCCCCAGCGGCAGGTGCGACCAGTCCCGCCCCGCGACGGCCTCGCTGACCATCGGGGTGTCGATCGCCCCCGGATGCACGGAGTTGACCCGGATCCGGTCCCCCGCCAGGTCCAGTGCGGCCGACTTCGTCAGCCCGCGCAGGGCGAACTTGCTCGATCCGTACGCCGCGTGACCCGGGATGCCGACCAGTCCGGCCGTGGAGGAGACGTTGACGATCGAGCCGCCTCCGCCGGCGCGCAGCACCGGGGCCACCGCCTGGATGCCGAGGAACGGGCCGAGCAGGTTGACCCGGAGCAGGGCTTCGAAGTCTTCCAGCCCCTGACGTTCGACGTGGGCCGTGCGCCACAGGGCCGCGTTGTTGACCAGGGCGGAGACCGTGCCGAAGGCGCGTACGGCCTCGCGGACCACCTCCGCCCAGCTGTCGGCGTCGGCCACGTCGTGGCGCACGTAGAGCCCCTGGTCGCCGAGGGAGCCGGCGACCGCGCGGCCCTCCTCCTCCCGGATGTCGGTGACCACGACGCGCGCTCCGGCCTCGGCGCACAGCCGGGCCTCGGCCGCGCCCTGGCCGCGGCCGGCGCCGGTGATGACGACGACCTTGCCGTCGAGAGAGACACTCACGGGTCAGCCTTCCAGGGCGCGGAAGTGCGGGATGACGGTCTCGCCCCACTGGCGGATGGTCTCCATGCAGGCCTCCTGCGGGACGGTGCCCATCTGGATCAGGCACATGACCTCGTCGACGCCGATCTCGCGGAGCTGCTCGACGTAGGCGATGGCCGTCTGGGCGTTGCCGTAGGCATGCTCGGCGTTGTAGGTGCCGGTGTCTACGGGGCGGGCCGGGATGTTCGCCTCGTGGAGCTTGGCGACCAGCTCCTCGCGCCCCTTCTCCAGCGCGGCCACGTGCTCCTCGGCGGTCTCGTCCTCGGAGTAGCCGGTCGGCTCGGGGGCGTTGCCGTACCAGTGGGCGATGGACTCGGCGAAGAAGCGCTGGCCGCGGGTGCCCAGGCGCAGGGCGCGTTCGGCGTCGTCGAGGACGATGGTGGGGCAGAGCGCGGAGAGGTGGTCGTTGACCTCGGTGGAGACGAAGCGGTCGCCGCTGCGGGTGGCGATGGCCTCGTCGTAGACCTTGCGCATGGTGCGGACGTCGTCGGCACCCGCGAAGCCCATCACGAGGGCTCCGATGCCCAGTTCGGCGGCGAGCTTGAGGGTGTCGTGCTTGGAGCAGGCCATGAAGAGCGGCGGGTGCGGGTCCTGGACCGGGCGGGGCAGGATCGCGCCGGGGCCGATGTCGATGGAGCCGTGCCACTCGAACTTCTCCTCGCGCCACGCGGAGGAGAAGATCCGCAGCGCCTCTTCCATCTGCGGGTAGGTGTCCTCGGGGCGGACCCCGTACATGGACATCTCCTGGCGGGTGGCGCCGCGGCCCGCGCCGATGTCCACGCGGCCGCCGGAGAGCACGTCGAGCATGGCGGCGCGTTCGGCCACGCGCACGGGGTGCTGGTAGCCGAAGGGCATGGTGACGACGCCGTGGCCGATGCGGATCTTCTCGGTCCGGGCGGCGACCCAGGTCAGGAAGATCTCGGAGGCGCTCATGTGGGCGTACTGGGTGAGGGCGTGGTGCTCCACGGCCCAGATCCGGTCGAAGCCCATCTCCTCGGCGAACACGGCCTGTTCGACGCAGTCGTGGATGACCTGGCGCTCGCGTTCGGGCGTCGGGTCGACGAGCTGCGCCTCGAAGATCATCGAGAACTTCACGGGTTCCCTCCCAGGGTGACTCGGGCTTCAGCCCAAAAGGGAATAGGTCCCGCCGTCGTAGGCGCGGAGCGCCGGAGTCCTCTTCGCATCTGTGGTGACCTGCACTTTCTGGCGTTGTCAGTGGGCTCGGTTAGGTTGATCGCGTGACGGCATCTCAGGAGACGGAGGCGACCGGGCACGCACGGTTCACCTACCGGCTTCGCGTGTCATCGACCGCGCTCGCCTCGCTGTTGGGCGAGTGGGCGCGGTGCCGGTGGGTCTGGAACGAATGCTGCGCCCGATCAAAGAAGGCCCGCGCCGAGGAAGAGGAGTGCGGGCCTGCCCGGCTTGACAGGATGCCGACTGAGGCCCGCACCATGAATCCATGGCTGCGGGGAGGTTCCTCTGTTCCGCAGCAGCAGTTGGTGCGGGACTTCGGGAAGTCCCGCACCAAAGCGTTGAAGGACGTCAAGGCTCGATTGCCGATCCGGCAGCGGGCGGGGATGCCCAAGTTCAAGAAGAAGGCCAAGGCCGATCCGAGCCTGAACTACACGCGGCGCGGTTTCCGGATCAAGGACGGCCGCCTGCACCTTGCCGGCGGCATCATCCTGACCGTGGTGTGGTCCCGGGCACTCCCGGCGGACCCGTCGTCCGTGCGGATCTACCGCGACAGCCTCGGCCACTGGTACGCCTCCTTCGTCGTCCCCGCCGCAGCCGAGCCGCTCCCGAAGACGGGCGCGGTGATCGGGGTCGACTGGGGCGTGAAGGAGACGGCGACCACCACCAGCGACACCCATGACCTCCCGCACGCCGAGCACGGAAGGAAGGCTGCCGCCGGACTCGCCCGCTATCAGCGCATGATGGCCCGCCGGAAGCCGGCGAGGGGCAAGCCCGGCTCGAGGGGCTACCAGGCCGCGAGGACGCTGGCGGCGAAGCTGCACAAGAAGATCGCCCGGCAACGCCAGGACACGGGCCGGAAGTGGGCCAAGAAGGTGGTCCGCGACCATGACACCCTCGCCGTAGAGGACTTCAAGCCGCGCTTCCTCGCCAAGTCCACCATGGCGCGTAAAGCGGCTGACGCGACGATCGGCGCGACCAAGCGTGAACTGATCGCCATGGCGCGCAAGCACGGGCGCATCGTGCACCTTGTCCACCCCGCGCACACCACCATGGACTGCGCGCAGTGCGGAGCGAGAACCAAGCACGCACTACCTCCCTCAGAACGTACCTACACCTGCATCGCCTGCGGAGCCGTGTCCCCCAGGGACAAGAACTCCGCCGGCGTCATGCTGGTCCGGGCTGGTCTCAACCCGGCTGGTGCCGATCGTGTAAGAGCTGACGGACCGCAGGTCCACAGCCAACGTGAGCCAGGAATCCCTGCCCCTTCGGGCGAGGAGGACTCAAGAGGAACCTCCCAGCCATCCACAACGACCGAGTATTTCTAATAGGAATACTTCTAGCAGTCATATCTCCCCATGGGAAGAGTCATCGCGAAGACCGGTCGTAGACTGCGCTGCGTGACGAACGAGGCGACAGAAGAGGCGAACGGCCGCACGCTCCCGGCGACCAGCTGGGCGGTGCTCGGGCTGCTCTCCTTCGGGGAGGAGCTCTCCGGCTACGACCTGAAGAAGTGGTCGGACTGGTCGCTGCGCTTCTTCTACTGGAGCCCGTCCTTCAGCCAGATCTACAGCGAGCTCAAGCGGCTGGAGAAGGCCGGCTACGCCTCTTCGCGGATGGTCGCCCAGGAGACCGGCACCCGCGACAAGCGGGTGTACCGGATCACGGACGAGGGCATGACGGCCGTACGGCGCTGGGCGCGCGAGGCGCCCGTCGACCCGCCGGTGCTCAAGCACGGGCCGATGCTGCGGCTGTGGCTCGGCCACCTGCTGGAGCCGGAACAGATGCGCGAAGTCCTGGTGCAGCACCAGGAGTTCGCGGAGAAGATGCGGCGGCGTGCGGTGGCCGACGCGGACGGGGCCAGGGAAGAGGCCTCGTGGGCGTACCCGACGCTCACCCTCAAGTGGGCGGAGCGGTACTACGCCTCCGAGCGCGACCTGGCGGCGGCCATGCTGGATGACATCGCGGCGCTCGAAAGCGGGCGCGGCGCGAGCCCCGCACCGACCCCGACCCCGGATTCGGCACCGGCCCCGGATTCGGCGCCCGCCAAGCCCGGCAAGCGCCCGTAGGCGCGCCGGAAGTAGAGCAGCGGCGCGCCTTCGCGGTGCGCCGTCAGGGCGGTGACCCGGCCCAGGGCGATGGCGTGGTCGCCGCCGTCCAGGACGGCCTCCAGATCGCATTCGACGGTGGCGAGGACCCCGTCCAGCAGGGGCGCGCCGTTCCCGCCGGCCCGCCAGGGGACACCGGCGAACTTGTCGCCCCCGGTGACGGCGAAGCGGCGGCACAGCTCCTGCTGGTCGGCGGCGAGGATGTTGACGGCGAAGGCCCCCGCCGCCTGGATCCGGGGCCAGGTGGTGGACGTGCGCGCCGGGCAGAAGCAGACCAGCGGCGGGTCCAGGGACACGGACGAGAAGGACTGCACGGCCATCCCGACGGGACCGCCGTCGGCTCCGCGTGCCGTGATGACGGCGACGCCGGTGCAGAAGCTGGACAGGACCGACTTCATGTCGGACATGGCTTCCTCCCTCATGAGAACCCTCCCTGATTATTTCTACTAGGTATATGCCTAACCGAAACACCTGTGATTGGATACCGCCCACGCTCGCTCGTCAAGTAGGGAGGGTCCGATGCCACCACCACCCCCGCCTCAACCACAGCAACCGCAACACCCGCAGCCTCAGCCGCCCGCCACGCTCGCCCGGCTCCCCGAGTACGCCGCCGCCGCGTACGGGGAGCGCGAGGCGCTCGCCGACGGCGAGGTCCGCTGGACCTTCGCCCGTCTCGCCGACGAGATCTCCGCGGCCGCCCGCGCCGCCATCGCCCACGGCATCCGGCCCGGCGACCGGGTCGCGATCTGGGCCCCCAACAGCCGCCGGTGGATCACCGCCGCCCTCGGCGCGGTCGGCGCCGGAGCCGTCCTCGTACCGGTCAACACCCGCTACAAGCCCGCCGAGGCCGCGGACATCATCCGGCGCAGCGGCGCCCGCGTGCTGTTCACCGAGCGCGGGTTCCTCGGTACCGACTACGCCCGTGACCTGCACGCCTCCGGCGAGGACCTCGGGGCGCTCGCCTCGACGGTGATCCTGCGCGACGGACGCGACGGACGCGGGGAGCGCGGTGCGGGGGACGGCGGTGCAGGTGACGATGGCGCGGGCGTCTCCTGGGAGGCGTACCTGCACGCCGGCGAGGCCGTCCCCGACGCGGAGCGGGCCGCGCGCGCGGCTGCCGTACGCCCCGGAGACCTCAGCGACATCCTCTACACCTCGGGCACCACCGGCCGCTCCAAGGGGGTCATGACCACCCACGGCCAGACCGTCCGGCTCTACGCCTCCTGGTCCGGCCTCGTCACCCTGCGCCCCGGCGACCGCTACCTGCTGGTCAACCCCTTCTTCCACACCTTCGGCTACAAGGCCGGGGTGCTCGCCTGCCTCCTGCGCGGGGTCACCATGCTCCCCGAGGCGGTCTACGACACCGACCGCATCCTGCACCGCATGGCCGCCGAGCGCGTGACCTGCCTGATGGGCCCGCCGACCGTCTTCCACGGCCTGATCCGCCACCCGGCGCGGGCCGCGCACGACCTGTCCGCGCTGCGCCTGGCCGGCACCGGGGCCGCCTCCGTGCCCACCTCCCTCGTCGAGGAGATCCGCGGCGCACTGGGGGCGCCCGACGTGTTCACCGCGTACGGGCTCACCGAGTCCGGCGGGGTCGTGTCCGTCTGCCCCACCGACGCCGACGCCCGGACCCTCGCGCACACGGTCGGCCTGCCGCTGCCGGACACCGAGGTACGGATCACCGACCCGCTCGGCGCCGTGCTGCCCGCCGGGGAGCCGGGCGAGGTGCAGGTCCGCGGCTACCACGTCACCCCCGGCTACCTGGACGACCCGGCGAGCACCGCCGAAGCCGTGCTGCCCGGCGGCTGGCTGCGCACCGGGGACATCGGCGTGCTCGACGGACGGGGCTACCTGGCCATCACCGACCGGCTGAAGGACATGTACGTGGTCGGCGGCTTCAACGCCTATCCGGCGGAGGTGGAGAACGTGCTGCTGACCCACCCCGCCATCACCGACGCGGCGGTCGTCGGCGCCCCCGACGAGCGGCTCGGCGAGGTCGGGGTGGCCTACGTCGTCACCACCGGGCCGGTCACCTCCGAGGAGCTGACCGCCTGGACCCGGGAACGCCTGGCCAACTTCAAGGTGCCGCGGCGGTTCACCCGCCTGGAGGAGCTCCCGCGCAACGCGGGCGGCAAACTGCTGAAGACGGAGCTGCGCCGCACGGCGCGAGGGGAGTCGGCGTGAGGCCGCTGGAGCCGACGGGGGAGCAGGAAGAACTCCGCGACGCGGTACGGGCCGTCCTCGCCCGCCACCCCGGCCACACGGCCTGGGCTCCGCTGACGGCGCAGATCGGCGCGGCCGGGCTGGCGGTCCCCGAGGAGTACGGCGGGCTGGGCTGCGGGCCGGCCGAAGTCGGGGTGGTCATGGCGGAGTTGGGGCGCGCACTGAGCCCCGTACCGTACCTGGGCTCGGCGGTGCTGACGGTGGGGGCCCTGCTCGCGTCCGGCGACCGGGAAGCCTGCGCGCAGCACCTGCCGGACCTGGCGGAGGGCACGGTCATGGGCGCCCTGGCCTGGGCGGAGTCCCCGGATGCCCCGGGCGGGCCACTCGCCTCCGGGGGCGGATGGGAGCCCGGCGACCTGTCGGCCCGCGCCGAGCCCGCCGGGGCGGACTGGCTGCTCATGGGCACGAAGCGGTACGTCCTTGCGGGACCGGCCGAACCGTCCCTGCTGCTGGCGTTCGCCCGGATGCACTCGGCTCCGGGCGCAGCCCCCGGACCCGGTACCGAGCCCGGCCGGGGCCATGGCCCGCTCGGCCTGTTCGAGCTCCTCGCCGCGCCCGCGGCGTTCACCGTACGGTCCACGATGGACCGCACCCGGCCCCTCGCGGAGCTGACCCTGGACCGGACCCCGGCCCGGCTGCTCTCGGCCGACGGCGCCGGAGTCCTCGCCCGGGTCCGGGACCTGGCCTGCACGGCGCTCGCCGCCGAACAGGCGGGGGCGGCGGCGCGGGCGCTGGAGGCGACGGTCCGGTACGCCAAGGAGCGGGTGCAGTTCGGGCGGCCGATCGGCTCCTTCCAGGCGGTCAAGCACCGGCTCGCCGATCTGCACACCGCGGTGGAGGGCGCCCGCTCGCTCGCCCTCGCGGCAGCCGCCGCCGACGCGGCCCCGGACCTGGCGGCCGCCGCCAAGTCGGCCTGCTCGGAGGCGTACGCGTACGTGGCGGGCGAGATGATCCAGCTGCACGGCGGCATCGGCATCACCTGGGAGCACGAGGCGCACGAGTACTTCAAGCGGGCGCACAGCTCGGCCCTGCTCTTCGGCTCCCCCGCCGCGCACCGTCAACGGCTGGCGGCGCGGTTGGGGTTCCTACCGACCGGGTGACGCGCCGGCGACGGGGGGTACGGGGGACGGCGGCTGTCGTACGCTCGGCCCATGACGGGCAGTGCGATAGACCTCCGGAAGATCGAAGAGACCGCCCCGGCGCTGGTGAGCCTGTACAAGAGCGCCGGGACCTCGCTGCGCACGCACGGCCTGGAGGGCGGGCGGGCCACGGTGTACCTGGTCCTCGACTACTCCGGCTCGATGCGTCCGTACTACGACGACGGCAGCGTGCAGGCCCTCGCCGACCGGGTGCTGGGACTCTCGGCGCACCTGGACGACGACGCCCGCGTGCCGGTCGTCTTCTTCTCCACGGAGGTCGACGCGGTCGAGGAGATCTCACTGGCCGGCCACGAGGGGCGGGTCACCGCGATCGCCGCCGGTCTCGGCCACATGGGCAAGACGGCCTACCACGCGGCGATGGACGCGGTGATCGACCACTACCTGGACTCGGGGTCGGCCCTTCCCGCGCTCGTCGTCTTCCAGACCGACGGCGGCCCCATCAACAAGCTCGCCGCCGAGAAGTACCTGTGCAAGGCGGCCCGACTTCCGCTCTTCTGGCAGTTCGTCGGCTTCGGAAACACCCGCAGCTCGCAGTTCGATTTCCTGCGGCGGCTGGACGAACTGCCCGTCCCGGCCAAACGGGTCGTGGACAACGCGGGCTACTTCCACGCCGGCCCCGACCCGCGGACCGTCGCGGACTCGGAGCTGTACGACCGGCTCGTCGGGGAGTTCCCGGCGTGGCTGGCGGCGGCCCGGGTGGCCGGAATCGTGCGCGCCTGATCCGCGATTGTCAGTGGCTCGCGCTTTGATGGAGGTGCCTCACGCTTTGATGGAGGTGTAACGGGATCTCCCTCCTAGAGGAGGGGGCTGTCAGCCACGCCGGCTGTTGGCCGCCGTTACCAGCACCAGCCAACACACGTATGTGGAGGTGAACGAAGTTGGCTACGTACCGCGTAGGACAGAAGACCCACCCACCTGTGCTTCCTCAGCAGGTGGCTCTGGAATTCGAGTCAGCAGACACCCCCCGGATCGGGGACGAAACGGGACCCGAAGGCCGGAAGGCACCCGGCGCGGTACATGTGCGAGGGGAGACCGCCCATGCTTCACCTGGCATCGGCGGCGTCACCCCCAACCACCAGGTTGGGGAGAAGGCCCGTGAAGGCCACCCCGTCGTGTTCGTCCTGGACAAGCACGGCACACCGCTCCAACCCACCAGCCCCGCCAGAGCCCGTCGGCTCCTCCATAAGGGACGGGCTGTCGTGGCCCGGCACACCCCGTTCGTGATCCGGCTGAAAGACCGCGCCGCAGGCCAGTCACAGATGGATGGCGTAGAACTCGGGCTCGACCCGGGCTCGAAGCACACCGGTATCGCCGTATTCACCGCCAAGGATGGTGAGCGCCGTGGCCTGTACGCGGTCGAACTCGCCCACCGGGGCAGCGCCATCCGGGACAAGCTCACCGCTCGCGCCGCCTACCGGCGCCGTAGGCGCACCAGTAACCTGCGCCACCGCGCGCCCCGCTTCTCCAACCGCGCGCGCCCCAAGGGCTGGCTCGCCCCGTCGCTGCGTCACCGTGTAGACACCACCATGTCGTGGACCACCCGGCTCGCGCGCTGGGCACCCGTCCGTACGGTGCACGTGGAACGGAACGTTTTCGATACCCATGCCATGTCCCACGGCGGACCTCTGGAGGGCGCCGAGTACCAGCACGGCACCCTGCACGGCGCAGAAGTCCGCGAATACCTCCTCGCCAAGTGGGCCAGGGCCTGCGCCTACTGCGGCAATACCGGAGTACCGCTCAACATCGACCACATCCACCCCCGCTCACGCGGCGGCAGCGACCGCATCTCCAACCTGTGCACCGCATGCATCCCCTGCAACGAAAAGAAGTCCAACCAGCCCGTCGAAGAGTTCCTCAAGGAATCCCCGCGCCAGCTGGCCCGCATCCTCGCCCAGGCCAAAGCCCCCCTGCGGGACGCGGCAGCCGTCAACGCGACCCGCTGGGCGCTCTGGCGCGCCCTCGACTCCGCGTTCCCCTCGGTGTGCACCGCATCGGGCGGCCGCACGAAATGGAACCGGCAGCGGACCGCTACTCCAAAGACCCACACGCTGGACGCCCTGTGCGTCGGCTACCTCAATGCCGTTACCCGAACCCCGACCCACATTCTTGCCGTTGCCGCAACCGGGCGCGGCACGTACGCCCGTACCCGCACCGACAAGTACGGCTTCCCCCGTCTGCGGCTACCCAGGCAGAAGCAGTTCTTCGGCTACCAGACCGGAGACCTCGCCCGCGCAGTCGTCCCCACCGGCAAGAAGACCGGCACCCACACTGGACGCATCGCCGTCCGCGCCACCGGCCGCTTCAACATCAAAACCGCCCACGGCCTCATCCAGGGCATCGGACGCAAACACTTCCGCCTCCTCCAACGAGCCGACGGCTACACCTACACCACCCGCCCCGAAGGCCCCACCATTGCCATCTGACAGCCACCGGAAGAAGCGAAGAGACCCCCGGCATTCCGCACCTCCGGCCCAACGATCCACTTCCTCCCCCAGCTAAAGCAGGGGTATCCACGAAAGAAGTCCGATGACGACGAACAACTGGGCCGTATTCGAAAAGGCGGAACCGGACTTCGCGGCGGCCGTGCAGGCCCGCTTCGCACAGTTCCCGCACCACGTCCTGGCGACCCTGCGCAAGGACGGCTCCCCGCGCGCGACCGGGCTGAACGTCGAGATCCGCGGCGGCGAGCTGTGGCTGGGCATGATGCCGGGTTCGATGAAGGGCAAGGACCTGCGGCGCGACGGACGCTTCGCCCTGCACACCAACCCGGGCGCGGGCGAGACGATGCCCGACGGGGACGTACGGATCTCCGGGCGCGCGGTGGAGATCGTGGAGCAGCCCGAGCTCCACCGGTACGCGGAGGAGGCCGAGGAGAACGACACCCCGCACCCCTTCGACCTGTTCCGCGCCGAGCTGACGGAAGTGGTGCACGTCGGCGTCGAGGGCGACGACCTGGTGGTCCGCTCGTGGACCCCGGAGCACGGGCTGCGCACCCTGCGCCGGGGCAACGACGACGAGCCGGCCCGCGAGGAGCCCGCGGCGGGCTGAGCTACGGGCTGGGTCCTGGCAGGGGTTCGGGGCAGGACGTCCGCCAGGATCCCGGGCGGGGTCTTGGCGGGGGCCTTCGGGTTCTTGGCGGGGGCCTTGGAGGTCTTGGGCGCCTTGCCCGGGGCCTTCGGGGTCTTCGGCGCCTTCGCCGGGGCCGGGGCCTTCATGGCCGGGGCGCCGACTTCCAGCCAGCTCCGGTCGATGTTGAGCCTCACGTCCCCGTACGTGGCGTCGTGGTCCCCGCGGAACTGGTGGGCGCGGCGGCCCCCCGTCCACTGGCTCGTACCGGCGGGCAGCCCCATGTCGGCGTCGGCGACGGAGGCCGCGCCGTTCCAGCGGGCGACCCACAGCACGTCCGGCATGGCGTCCGGGGCCTGGGCGTAGTGGGCGCTCAGCGCCTTGGCCCCGGAGCTCGCCGCGACGTAGGCGGCGGCGCCGTAGCCCAGTTCGTGCAGGCGGACCGTCCAGGCCGTGAGGTAGGCGACGACCGGGGCGTCCCAGGTGGCCCGGTCCGTGTAGTTCTCCAGGTCGTTGTAGAGGACCGTGCCCTCGGCCATGCCCAGGGCCGCCGCGGCGTGGGCCGCGCCCTCGGCCTCGGCCCGGCCCTGCTCGTTGGCCTCGGAGGGGTCGGTGGACAGGCCCGTGGAGGAGCTGTTCCAGGGCTGGGGGCCGACCCAGATCGGCATGAGGTGCCAGCCCGCCTCGGCCTGCCGGCTCACCCATCCGGCGGTGAGCTGCGGCTGGGCGCAGGCGCGGGCCCGGCCGCCGATGTAGACGCCGACGGCGCCGAAGGGCGAGTCGGCCCGCCAGGCGTTCATGGTGCGCTGGGTCGGGGCCGTGCAGGCGTCGAAGCCCTCGCCGGTGAAGGGCCCCTGGACGGTCGTACGGGAACCCCCGCCGACGACGCCGACCGGATCGACGGGGACCGGGCCGGGGGCGGCCGGGGGTGTGAGGGCGCGGGCCCGGGTGAGGACGCCGCGGACGGCCTCTGGGGTGGACGCGTAGGAGACGGTGGCCATCACCCCGGCGCGGCGCAGGGCGTAGCGGATCTCGTTGCTGTCGCCCCGGACCTTGGGCAGGGGGTCACCCTCGTCGCCCCCGACGGTGGGGATGTCGGCGCGCGGCGGGGCTCCGTCGAGCGGCTCCAGGTGCAGGGTGTCGGAGCGGGGGGCGGCGGCGCGGGCGGCTCCGCATTCGCCCTGGCCGCCGGCGTGCCCGAGGTAGAGGGTGGGCACGTCGAGGCGCAGGCAGGCGTCGGGGTTCCGGTCGAGGTCGACGACCCGCCAGTCGGCGGGGACGGTGAGGCGCAGCCCGCGGTAGTCGACGCTGCGGCCGTCCGCGCTGTGGCCGTCTGCGCTGTGTCCGCCTGCGCTGTGGCCGTCCGCGCCGCGGCCCTCGGCGGGGTGCCCGTCGGCGGCTCCGAGGGGGACGGGAGCGAGCAGTGCGGCGCCCAGCAGGCAGCTCAACATCATGTGGGAGGGGAGCATGTGACCCACTGTTACCAGAAGGCCCGGGTGTTGACGCAGAGGCACGAGAGCCCGCGCCCACCTGTTGACGGGACGGCCGCACCGCGCCGCGGATCTCCTCCGTGGCCGCGCGGGACGCGGGCGCGACGTGGGCGAACGGGTCGGCCGGCGGGGACGGGCGGCGGACCGCCGCCTGCCGGACCACCGGGTGCGAGCCCCTGATCGAGGGTGCGTCCCGCCGCTTCGCCGCGGTCCGTCGCCCGCGCCGTCGGGCGCCGGCCGCGGTCCGGCCTGCTCCTGCGGCTCCTCCTACTCCCCCGGTTCTCCCTGTTCCCCCTGTTCCTGGAAGGCGGGCAGGGCGAAGATCCGCTCCTTCCCCGCCTCCTCCATCAGCTCGACGAGCGGCAGCACCAGCTCCCACAGGTCCTGCTTGTCGACCTCGCGCACGAGTCCTTCGAGCTCCGCGTCGCCCAGTCCGGCGGCGGCGTCGGCCACCACCTTGCGCGCCTCCTCGGGCAGTACGCCGACCAGCGGCAGGAAGGCGCCCCACAGCGCGGTCGCCACGACGGCCCGTACCACCCCGGTCAGCACGAGCGGGTCCCGCAGGGAGTCCAGCCGGGCCACCGCGAGGCGGTCCTCCTCGCCGAGCAGCGCCACGAGCGGGAGCAGCGACTCCCACAGGCCCTCGGCGTGCGTCACCCGGACGAGCGAGTCGAGTTCGGCCGCGCCGAGGCGGGCGGTGAGTTCGGCGATCCGCAGCCGCTGGTCGCCGCCGACCATCGCGGCGACACCGAGGGCTTCCTCCCAGAGCCCCTCGGCGGCGGCGGCCCGTACGACCGCGCCGAGGCGGTCGTCGCCCATGAGCTCCAGGATCCGGGGCAGCCGCTCGGGCAGGTCCACGTAGAAGCCGGCGCGCAGGATCGCCGCGTCGTCGACCTGGTCGAGGATCCGGCGGAGCACCTCGTCCCGCATGTGGCCGACGAACCGGCCCATGGTGAGGTGGTCGCGGTTCTCGGCGAGGGTGGTGGCGATGCGCACGACGAGCCCCTCGTCGAGCCGGTCGACGATCCCGGAGATCTTCCGCGGGTCCAGGTGCCCGCAGGCCTCGGCGGTGAAGGAGACGGGCAGCTTCTCGATGATGGCGGCGGCCCGGCCCGCCTCCAGCCGGCCGGCCACGCCGGCGGCGAGCCGCGGCCCGAGCGCCTTCTGCGAGATGGCGGCCGCCACCCCGGCCGGCACCAGTTTGGTCGCGGCGGCGATCCGGTCGAGCATCTCGGGTGCGCCGTCGTTCAGTACGCCGCTGACCTGCTCCCGGAACGTCCGTACGTCCTCGTCCGGCAGTGCGCGCAGGAAGCCGAGCTCCCCGGCGTCCGCGCCCACCAGCCGGGCGATCTTCTCCACTTCGGCGCGGCTCACCGGAACAGCACCTTGCGCACGGCCCCGCGCGCGAGGGCCGGAACCAGTCCCAGCGCCTCCTCGGCGGCCTGGTTCAGGCCTTCGGCCTGCCGCGCCCGCTCCGCTTTGAGCGCCTCGGCGAGCCGTACGAGCTCCCCGGCGTCCAGCTCCGCGAACGAAGCGGGCGGCCTGGCGCCCCCCAGCTCCCCGCCCAAACGACCCATTTCCTCATCTGTACGCACGGGACGACCTCCCACACCAGAGACGACACGACGGCTCGCGTCGAGCGTGAGCCTGAATTGACTAATAGTCAATACTCGCGGGTAGGGTCTGTGGCGGGCGACTTCAGCTCCCGCTCTCCACCAGCTCCTTGAGGACCGGCTCCAGCGCGGTGGCCCGTACGCCGAGCACGGCCTCGGTCTCGGAGGCGTCCAGGCGCAGCGCCCGGTCGTACATGTACGCCATCTCCGGGACCTCGGCCATCACCGCGTCCCGGGCGACCAGCTCCGCCAGCTCGACGGGTGTCATCCGCCGCAGCCGCGGGTCCGGCGCCCCCGCGGCTTCGGCGAGCCGGCCGGCCAGCGCCCGGATGGACAGCTCCGAGGCGGACGGCACGTGCCAGGCGCGGCCCCAGCCGTCCTCCCCTTCGCGGGCGCCGACGGCGATGAGGGTACGGGCCACGTCGCCCACGTAGGACCAGGCGTGCGCTTCGTCCAGGCCGACGGGGAAGACCGCCTCCGTGCCCGCGAGCACGGCCGGGACGGCCGTCCAGGTGAACAGGGAGAGCGCCCCCGCGCCGAGGAAGTCACTGGCCCGGACCTCGGCGGCGCGCACGCGCCCGGCCTCGTGGGCGGCCAGGGCCTGCTCCCAGATAGCGGCGCGCACCCGCCCCTTGTCCGAGGTCGGCCGCAGGGGCAGACCGGGGGTGAGGGGCTCCGCCGCGGATCCGTACCCGTACCCGTACCCGTAGAGGTTCCCCAGCATCACGTAGTCCGTGCCGGTCCGCTCGGCGGCGGTGAGCAGCGAGGCCGCCAGCGGGGGGAAGGCGGTGCGCCAGTCCTGATAGGCGGGCGCGGCCGCGTTGTAGAGGGTGCGCGCGCCCCGGAGCAGGTCGGTGAGGCGGTCGGTGTCGGTGATGTCGGCGGCGACCCGCTCGACGAGCGGATGCTCGGGCCCGCCGCCGCTGCGGGTGATGACACGGACCCGCTCGCCGGACGCGGCGAGCAGGCGGGCGGTGGCGGTGCCGATCGGGCCGGCGCCGGTGACGACGTGCACGGACATGGCCGTACTCCCTTACTGGAGGCTTGAGTTGATCACGCGTTGGATCAACTCTCGCCCCGGGCGCCGCCGTACAGTAGTGGCCTGAATGCCAGCAGTCCGGAGATTCGAGCCATGACGACCACTCCCGCACCCACTCCTCCGACGCACCGTCCGCACCGGGTGACGGTGATCGCGGTCCCCCCGGTGACCACCTTCGACCTGTCGATCCCGGAGGTGGTCTTCGGCGCGACGCGCCTCGGGGAGGACCCGGCCTACGAGGTGACGGTCTGCACCCCCACCCCCGGCGTCGTCGCCGCGGCGATCGGCATCGACATCGTCGTACGCCACGGCCTGGAGGCGATCGAGCGGGCCGACACGGTGATGGTGACGGGGACGGGCGCCCGGGTCAGCGCCGACCCGCGGGTCCTGGACGCCCTGCGGGCCGCCGCCGCGCGGGGCCGGCGGATCGCGTCCATCTGCACCGGCGCGTTCGTCCTCGCGCAGGCCGGCCTCCTCGACTCCCGGCGCGCCACGACCTTCTGGAGCATGTCGGAGGAGTTCAAGGAGCGCTTCCCGGCGGTCGACATCGTGCCGGGCGTGCTGTTCGTCGAGGACGACGGGGTGCTGACCTCGGCGGGGCTCTCCGCCGGGATCGACCTGTGCCTGCACATGGTGCGCGGCGACTACGGGGCCGCCGTCGCGAACGCCACCGCCCGCCTGGTGGTCGCGGCCCCCGCCCGGCCGGGCGGCCAGGCCCAGTTCATCGAGACGCCGCTCCCGGCCGACCGCGGCACCTCCCTGGCCGCGACCCGCGCCTGGGCGCTGGCCCGCCTGCACGAGCCGACGACCCTGGCCGAGCTGGCCCGGCACGCGGGCCTGAGCGTGCGCACCCTGACCCGCCGCTTCCGCGCCGAAACCGGTCTCAGCCCCCTGCAGTGGCTCCTGCACCAGCGTCTCCACCGTGCCCGCGAGATCCTGGAGACGACCGCCCTCCCCGTGGACCAGGTGGCCGCCCGGAGCGGCCTCGGCACGGCGGACTCCCTCCGCGCCCACCTGGTCCGCTCCACGGGACTCACCCCGACTGCCTACCGGGCCACGGCGCGGGTGCGGCGCCCGTAGAGTCGAGGGGGCGGCCGAAGCCAGTTGCGTTGGCTTCGGCCGCCTTGCGACGCCTTCCGTACCGCCCCTCCGTCAGGCCAGGCGGCGCAGCCACCATGAGCAGAAGCCGGCCAGCAGCCCGGAGAGGGCGAGGAAGATCCCCGTCTCGATCCACTGGAAGGTCCAGTAGCGGTCGGCGGGCTGGTACTCCACCACCACGTGGAGGTCGGACTTCGCGAAGCATTCGAGGGGCTCGACCTTGACGCCCGCGCAGCCTTCGGCGCCCCGGACCTCCTTGCCGGCCGCGTTCAGCACCGGGCCGGGCCCGGAGATGACCCAGTCGCCAGGCCTGAACACCCCTACCGTGAGGCGGGCGTTGTCGCCGGAACCCGTCAACCGGATGTCGTTCCCCCGCCAGTCGCCCTTCGCGCCACCGGACCTGGCATCGGTACCGGGCTCCGACATGCCGAGGGAGCTGAGTGCGACATCGGCGCGTTCCGGTGCCGCGTAATGCGGGCGGATCACGAAGGGCACGAGGATCTGGACCGCGGCCAAGAGGACGAGCGTGGCCGCCATCGCGGGCACGGTGCGCCGGATCAGCAGTCCCGCGCAGCACCCCGCGGTGAAGGCGAAGGCCGCGTAGCCGAGCGGGACGATCGCGCGGCCGCCGAACAGCAGGGGCGTGAACCGGTCCAGGGTGATCCCGTCGACGGGACCGGCCCACCAGGTCCCCAGGAGGCTGAGCAGTCCGGTGACGGCCATGGCGACGAGACCGACGACCCCGAGCTTGACCAGCAGCCAGCGGCCGCGGGTGATGCTCTGGTTCCAGACGAGCCGGTGGGTGCCGGCCTCCAGTTCGCGGGCGATCAGCGGGGCGCCCCAGAAGACCCCGACGGCGCCGGGTACGGCGATCAGCAGGCCCGTGACGTAGGCGGACAGCGTCTGGTACTCGGCGACCAGCGCGTCCTTGGCCGACTGGCAGCCGCCCTGGCAGCCGGCGATGGTGCTGTCGTAGGTGTCGCGCATCTGGAGGCCGGTGACCACGAGGAATATCGCGAGCGCGGCCAGGGCGGCGAGGGCGGCCAGTGTGTGGACGCGGTATTGGCGCCAGGTCAGCCAGATCATCGCTGGGTCTCCCGTGCGGGTCGGTGGCCGGGCCCGGCCACGGCCTGGCTCATGTAGGTGAGGACCAGGTCCTCCAGGTTGAGCGGCTCCAGGACCCAGGAGGGGTCGTGGATCGCGGTGGCGGCGCGCACGATGAAGGTGCTCTGGCGTTCGGTGTGGGTGGCCTGGATGACCCGCATCCCCTCCGGCAGGCTGTCCGCCTCGCGGCGGGCGGTGGTGAGCCGGAAGTGTGTGGCGAGCAGCTCGTCGACGTCGCCGCAGATCTGGACCCGTGAGGCGACCAGCGAGACCAGGTGGTCGCAGACCCGCTCCAGGTCGGAGACCAGGTGCGAGGAGAGCACTACGGTGACCCCCTCCTCGGCCACGAACTCCATCAGGCTCTGCAGGAACTCCCGCCGGGCCAGCGGGTCCAGAGCGGCGACCGGCTCGTCGAGGAGGAGGAGCTCGGGCCGCTTGGCCACCGCGAGCGTGAGGGCGACCTGGGCGCGCTGGCCGCCGGATAGCTTGCCGGCCTTCTGTGCGGGGTCCAGGCCGAGCCGCCGGATCCGCTCGTCCGCCAGCTGTGCGTCCCAGCCCGGGTTGAGCCGGGCGCCCAGTGTCAGGTGGTCGGCGATGGACAGCCCCGCGTAGGTGGGCGTGTCCTGGGCGACGAACCCGACCTTGGCCAGCTGCCCGGGCCCGGACGCGGGTCGCCCGCCGAGCACTTCGATGCTGCCGGAGGTCGGCCCGATCAGCCCGCAGGCCAGCTGCAGCAGGGTCGACTTCCCGGCCCCATTGGGCCCGACCAGCCCGACGACCCGCCCGGCCGGCAGGCTCAGGGTGCAGTCGGACAGCGCCTGTTTGCGGCCGTACCGCTTGCCCAGCGCCCGGGCTTCCAGAATGGCGGTCATTACCCCTCCTCGGTATGTGCGTCCGTACGGCTCCGGGTACGGAAGGTGCTCAGGAACAGGGCCTCGATGCTCTCCTCGTCCAACCCGGCTCCCCGCGCCTTGTCGAGCCACCGCTGCAGCTCCTGCCGCAGCGGCTCGTGCTCGGACAGCGAGGCGTCGCCGAGCGTTCCGGAGATGAAGGTGCCGACTCCGGGCTTCTTCGCGACCAGCCCCTCGTATTCGAGCTCCCGGTACGCCTTGAGCACGGTGTTCGGATTGATCGCCACCGAGGCGGCGACGTCCTTGACCGTCGGCAGCCGGTCCCCCTCGGCCAGCAGCCCCAACCGCAGGGCTTGGCGCACCTGGTGGATCAACTGCATGTACGGAGCGACGCCGGACCGGGCATCGAGGTGGAACTCGATCACTGTCCTCCTCTATTCATCTAGCTTCCTAGCACTATAGGACTCTAGCCGTGTGAACCTTGTCAAGGACCCCGCTCCACCGGCGGCCCTCACCAAGCGGACCCGGACACGCCACAGCGCCCGCCGCCCCTGGTCGGGGGCGTGGCGGGCGCCGTGGCGAGTGCCGTACTTGGTTGTCCGCGTCGAGGCCGGAGCCGCTGTCCAGGAGTCGGTTGCTAGCCGGCGGCGGCCGCCCCGGCGGCCCGCTCCAGCACCTCCAGCACGGTGTCGCGGAACAGGGTGGCCTTGTATCCGGTCTGCGGTAGCGGCCGGCAGCGGTCGAGCACCGTCGCGGCCGCCGCCGCGAGGAGCTCGGGGGTGACCTCCCGGCCGATCAGGACGGTCTCCACCTCCGGCAGCCGCAGCGGAACCCGTGCCACCCCGCCCGCCGCGACGGCGGCGTGCGTGACGGTGGCGCCGTCCAGCGCGAGCCGGGCGGTGGCCTCGACCAGGGGCCATTCGCCGTGGGCCCGGCTGGTGGCCCGGTGGCAGGCGGCGCGTTCGCCGGGCAGGGGCGGCGGCAGCAGGACCGCGGTGAGGATGCGGTCCGGTGCCAGCAGGTGGTCGACCCGGTGGAGCCGGTCTCCGTCCCCGTACAACTCGGCCACGGTGCGCGGCGATTCGCCGTGGATCTCGGCCCCGGCGTCGTAGGTGAGCAGGGCCATCGCGAGGGTCGACGGGTGCGGGGCGACGCACGGGCCGTCGCCGCTGATCACTCCGAAGTGGTGGTCTCCCTCGCGCGCGGGGCAGCCGGAGCCGCCCTTCTGGAGGCAGCTGAAGTGCGGATTGCGGTAGTACCAGCAGCGGTTGCGCTGGAGCAGGTTGCCGCCCACGGTGCCGGCGGCGCGGATCTGCGGGGTGGCCGCGGTCCCGGCCGACGCCGCGAGCGCGGGCCAGCCGGAGCGCACCCGCGGATCGGCGGTCAGCTCGGCGAGCGTGGTCAGGGCGCCGATCCGCAGCCCGCCGCCGGGCAGCGGGGTGCAGCCGCGCAGGCTGCCCGCGCCGTCGAGGTCGGTGAACGGGCCCGGGGCGATGCCGGCGCGCTGCCGGGCGGTGGTGTCGGTGCCACCGGCGCGCAGTTCCCCGCCGCGGGCCAGGACGGCGGCCGAGAGGTCGGTGAGGGTGGGCTCGGTGCTCACGTGGTCAGGCCTTCCAGGAGGCGGTCGGGGCGGATGGGCATGTCGTACGGGCGCAGGCCGGTGGCGTCGTGGACCGCGTTGGCCAGGGCTGCCGCGGTGGGCAGGGTGGCGATCTCGCCGAGGCCGACTCCGCCGCCGGGGACGTGTTCGAAGCCCTCCTGATGGAAGTGGACGGTGATCTCGGGGGTGTCTCCGATGCCGGGGATGCGGTAGTCCTCGAGGTTGTCGGTGAGCACCCGGCCGGTGGCCGGGTCGGTGCGCCGCTCCTCGAACAGGGCGTAGCCGACGCCCTGGATGACGGCGCCCTCGCACTGGCTCCGGGCCAGGCGCTCCTCGTGGATGCGGCCCGCGGCGATGCCGCTCCACACGCGCAGCGGGCGGATCCGGCCGAGCCGGGTGTCCACCTCCACCTCGGCGACCTGCACCGATCCGGTGAATCCGCGGCCGATCGCCACGCCCCCCATGGTCAGGTTGAGGGGGGTCACGAAGCCCCGGTGGTCCCGGGTGCGCCGGCCGGTGACCCGTACGCCGTTCGCAAGGCCCAACCGGGAGGCCACGTCGCCGTCACCGCCGCCGAGCGCCTCGCGCAGTCGCGCGGCGGCGTCCGCGGCGGCGGGCACGATCGACGGCGTGGTGCGGCTGCCGCCGGAGGTGGGGCCGTGGACGGTGTCGCTGTGCCCGACCTCGGCGCGCACCCTCTCCTGCGGTACGCCGAGCCCTTCGGCGACGGCCCGGCGCAGTACGGTGCGCGAGCCCGTGCCCATGTCCTGCACGGCGCAGCGGGCGACGACGATCCCGTCCTCGACGGTGAGCTCGACCTCGGTGACGGGGTCGAGGAAGTACAGCCAGTTGGCCGCCGCGACGCCGACGCCCCGGCGGAAGCGCCCGGTGCCGCCGCGGGTGCCCGTCCAGGCGGGGAGCGCCGAGGCCAGGTCGTAGAGCGCGTGGCGCTTCGGGTTCCCGTCCCAGCGGCGGCGCAGTGCGATGGGGTCCTGGCCGAGCCGGTGGGCCATCTCGTCGACGGCCTGCTCCAGGGCCCAGCACATCGTGGGGCCGCCGGGGCCGCGGAACGGGGCGCCCGGCGGCCGGTGGGTGACGGTGTCGAAGTCCCGTAGCCGGCGCGGGGCCTTGCCGTACATGAACCGGGCCAGCGCCGCGACGGTGCCGCCCACCGAGACCCCGCCGTCGGTGTCCGCGTCCATGGCCAGCGCGCTCAGCCCGCCGGCGGCGTCGGCGGCCATCGCCAGCCGGATCCGGGTGCCGGGCCGGTACCCGCCGTCGGTGAGCTCCTCGTCCCGGTCCAGCACCACCCGTACCGGGGCGCCGTGCAGCCGGGCCAGCTCCACCGCGGCGACCACGTCGGAGGTCAGCCCCATCTTGCAGCCGAAGCCGCCGCCGACGTGGACGGCCCGGGCCACGACCCGGTCGAGGGGCACGCCGAAGCGCTCGGCGGCGAGTACGGCCACCTGTTTGACCGACTGCGTGGACACTTCCAGGTGGAGGGTGCCGTCGACCCACTCCGCCAGGCAGGCGTGCGGTTCGAGCGGCGTATGGCTCTGCGCGGCGGTCGTGAACACCCCCTCGACCACCCGCTCGGGGTTGTGCTTCCGTGCCTCGATGATGCGGCGCACGGCCGTGGCGGGCCGCTTGCTCATCGCGGACGGCCCGCGCCGGTTGCCGCGCCAGCGGGCGGGCGTCAGCTGGGGAGCCTCGCCGGACCCGGGCGCCAGCTTGCGCGCCGCCTTGTCCTCGTAGACCAGCGGCCCCTCGCCGGCCCGGGACCGGCTCACATCGAGGGCGGCCGGCAGCACCTCGTACTCCACCGTGACCCGCTCGGCGGCCGCCCGCGCGGAGGCCCGGTCCGCCGCGGCGACCGCCGCCACGGGCTGCCCGACGTACCGGACCACCCCGTCGGGGGGCAGCAGCGGCACCACCGCCACGTCCCCGGCTTCCAGGGACCGTACGTGCGCATGCGCGTGCGGCGAGCGGATGATCACCCCCTCCAGCAGCCCCTCGGGCCGGTGATCGGTGGTGTACCGGGCCGACCCGTCGACCTTCTCCGGAGCCTCGGCGCGCGGGACCGGCCCCTGCACCCCATCCGTCTCGTACTCCCCCGCACAGGCCGCCGCCACGGCGCTGAAGATCCCCTCATAGGCACCGCACCGGCACAGGTGGCCCGCCAGCGCCTCCGCGATCTCCTCCCGCCCCGGCCTGCTCCGCCCGTGCGCGGCCCGCCACCGCTCGAAGAACGCGGCCGCCTCGACCACGAACCCGGGCGTGCAGTAACCGCACTGGAGGGCGTCCTCACCGGCGAAGGCACGCCCGACCGGGTGACCGGCCAGTCCCTCCACCGTCGTGACCCGCCGCCCGGCCAGCCGCACCGCCGGCGTCAGACACGCCACCCGCGGCTCACCGTCGACCTGCACCGTGCAGGCCCCGCACACCCCGCCGGCGCAGACCAGCTTGGTCCCGGTCAGCCCCAACTGGTCCCGCACCACCTCCACGGCAGCCGGATCACCGTCCACGTCCACCACACACGGGACGCCATTGACCTCGAACTCCACGGGACGCACTCCTCAACGTGGGGGCGACGACCCCCACACCACCCGGGCTCGCCTTCACCCCCCTTGATAACCCGCCCCCGCCCACCCCGCAGCTCGGCACGGCGAACGGTCCCGCCCCCGGAACGCCACAACGCCCGCCACCCCTGGTCGGGGACGTGGCGGGCGTCGTGTCACCGTCATTCACCTCACGCCGAGCCCAGCTTGAACCCGGCCCGGACCGTCTTGCCCACTCGCTCGTCGCGGATCTGGAACTCGTCCGCGAGCTCGGACACGCAGAGCCGTATGTCGTCCCGCCGCTCGCACACGCCCCAATCGCCGAGCGTGTCACTAACGTGGGCACCGGCAGAGAGCGACGGACACCCAGGAGGCAGCGTGAGCGGCAGCGGATGGACCAGCACGTCGATGCCGTACCTGACCCCTCGCGCCGACGGGGGCTCCGACGCCTGGACCGCCGAGGCTGAGGCCGCGGGCCGCCGCGGCGCGCAGCGCATCCTGCACGCCGGGGAGACCGGCGCCCCGGCAGAGGTCGCCCGCATGCTCGACCTCACGAGCGGGGAAACGGTCATCGTCCGCCGCCGGATCATCGAACTCGACGGCGAGCCAACCGAATTGACCGACACCTACTACCCTGCCGACATCGCCGCGGGCACCCCGCTGGCCGGCACGGCAAAGATCCGAGGCGGCGCGGTGACCCTGCTGGCCGGGCTGGGACACATCGGCGTACGGGCCGTCGAGAACGTGACGGCGCGGATGCCGGGCCCCGAGGAGCGGGAGCACCTGCGCCTCGGACCGGGCGAACCGGTCCTTCAACTCGCCCGGACCACCTACGACTCGGCGGGCCGGCCGATCCAGGCCGACGTGATGGTCATGCCTGCCGGACGCCGGCAGTTGCGGTACGAGATCGACATCGAGGCCGCATGACCCTGTCCAGCGCCGCCGCCTCGGGGCCCGACCCCCGACGGCTCCACGCCCGCATCGCCGCCGATCTCCGTGACGAGACGGAACTCGGCTTCCCGCCCTACCGCAGCGTGGACCGGCTCTCCGCCCGCGTCGCGACGCAGGACCAGTACACCGCCCTGCGGCTACCCGGCGACCTCCCCGTCCTGCGGACCCTACGTACGGTTTACAGCGCGGAGGGACAGCCGATCGAGGTCACCGTCATGGTGAAGGCAGGCCACCTGTACGAGCTCCAGTACGAGTTCACGCCCGAAGCCTGACCACCCCGGAACGCCACAACGCCCGCCACCCCTGGTCGGGGACGTGGCGGGCGTTGTGTCAGAGTCCCGTACACCGTTGTACGGACCGTATGAGGGGTCCCGGCCGGGGCCGGGGGTACTACGCAACCTCAATGACCACCCGACGGCCGGAGGCCGGCGCAGCCGGGCGAAGCCCGGGAGGCCGCCTGCGGCCGAGCGGTGCGCGAGCACGGCGTCCAGAAGGAGTCGTGGCGGGCGTTGTGTCAGAGTCCCGTACACCGTTGTACGGACCGAATGAGGGGTCCCGGCCGGGGCCGGGGGTACTACGCAACCTCAATGACCACCCGACGGCCGGAGGCCGGCGCAGCCGGGCGAAGCCCGGGAGGCCGCCTGCGGCCGAGCGGTGCGAGCACGGCGTCGAGCATCAGACGGTGATCGAGCGGTCCGTCGGCTTGACCGGGTACGGGAGGGCGCTGGTGCCGGTCAGGAAGCGGTCCACGCCGCGGGCGGCCGAGCGGCCTTCCGCGATGGCCCAGACGATCAGCGACTGGCCGCGGCCGGCGTCGCCGGCGACGAAGACGCCGTCGACGTTGGTCGCGTAGGAGGCGTCGCGCTCGATGTTGCCGCGGGCGTCCATCGCCAGGCCGAACTGCGCCGTGAGGCCGTTCTCCTGGTCGGTGCCGGTGAAGCCCATCGCCAGGGTGACCAGCTGCGCGGGGAGGACGCGCTCGGTGCCGGACTTCTGGACGAGCTTGCCGTCCTCGAAGGCGACCTCGACCAGGTGGAGGGCCTGGACGTTGCCGTCCTCGTCGCCCTCGAAGTGGGTGGTGGAGACGGAGTAGATCCGCTCGCCGCCCTCCTCGTGAGCAGAGGTGACCTTGTACAGCATGGGGAACGTCGGCCAGGGCTGGCCGGTCGGCCGGTCCTCGGACGGACGCGGCATGATCTCCAGCTGCGTGACCGAGGCCGCGCCCTGGCGGTGGGCGGTGCCCACGCAGTCCGCGCCGGTGTCTCCGCCGCCGATGACGACCACGTGCTTGCCCTCGGCCGTGATGGGGGGCGCCATGAAGTCGCCCTCCTGGACCTTGTTCGCGAGGGGGAGGTACTCCATCGCGAAGTGGATGCCCTTGAGGTCGCGCCCCGGGACCGGGAGGTCGCGGGAGACGGTCGCGCCCGCCGCGATGACGACCGCGTCGAACCGCTTGCGCAGGTCGGTGGCGGTGATGTCGCGGCCGACCTCGACGCCGGTACGGAACTTGGTGCCCTCCGCGCGCATCTGCTCGATGCGGCGGTTGATGTGCACCTTCTCCATCTTGAACTCGGGGATGCCGTAGCGCAGCAGCCCGCCGATGCGGTCGGCGCGCTCGTACACCACCACGGTGTGGCCGGCCCGGGTCAGCTGCTGGGCCGCGGCGAGACCCGCCGGGCCGGAGCCGATGACCGCGGCGGTCTTGCCCGACAGGCGCTCGGGCGCCTGCGGGGTGACGTCGCCGTTGTCCCACGCCTTGTCGATGATCGAGACTTCGACGTTCTTGATGGTGACGGCCGGCTGGTTGATGCCGAGCACGCACGCCGACTCACAGGGAGCGGGGCACAGGCGGCCCGTGAACTCCGGGAAGTTGTTCGTGGCGTGCAGACGCTCGGACGCCGCCGTCCAGTCCTCGCGGTACGCGAAGTCGTTCCACTCGGGGATCAGGTTCCCGAGCGGGCAGCCGTTGTGGCAGAACGGGATGCCGCAGTCCATGCAGCGGCCGGCCTGCTTGCTGATGATCGGCAGCAGCGAGCCCGGAACGTAGACCTCGTTCCAGTCCCCCAGGCGCTCGGCCACAGGACGGGTGCAGGCGGTCTCGCGCGGGGTGGTGAGGAAGCCCTTCGGGTCAGCCATTGGTCGCCGCCTCCATCATCTTCTCCGTGGTCTCGGACTCGGAGAGTCCGGCGAGCTCAGCGGCGTCCTTGGCGGCGAGCACTGCCTTGTACGTGGTCGGGATGATCTTGCTGAAGCGGGCCGCCGAGGCGGTCCAGTCAGCCAGGAGCTTCGCGGCCACGGTCGAGCCGGTCTCCTCCTCGTGGCGGCGCACCACATCGTGCAGCCACTGGGAGTCGGTGTCGGACAGGGCTTCGAGCGCGCCCGTGTTGCCGACGTTGACGTTGGCCGGGTCCAGGTCGATGACGTACGCGACGCCGCCCGACATGCCCGCCGCGAAGTTGCGGCCCGTCTCACCGAGGACGACCGCGGTGCCGCCGGTCATGTACTCGCAGCCGTGGTCGCCCACGCCTTCCGAGACGACCAGGGCGCCGGAGTTGCGGACGCAGAAGCGCTCGCCGGTGCGGCCGCGCAGGAACAGCTCGCCGCCGGTGGCGCCGTAGCCGATCGTGTTGCCCGCGATGGTCGAGTACTCGGCCAGGTGGTCGGCGCCGCGGTCGGGACGGACCACGACGCGGCCGCCGGAGAGGCCCTTGCCGACGTAGTCGTTGGCGTCGCCCTCCAGGCGCAGGGTCACACCCTTCGGCAGGAAGGCGCCGAAGGACTGGCCGGCGGAACCGGTGAAGGTCAGGTCGATGGTGTTGTCGGGCAGGCCCGCACCGCCGAACTTCTTCGTGACCTCGTGGCCGAGCATGGTGCCGACCGTGCGGTTGATGTTGCGGATCGCGACCTGGGCGCGGACCGGCTGCGCGGTCTCGGCCGAGTCGGCGTTCAGCGCGTCCGCGGCGAGGCGGATGAGCTCGTTGTCGAGCGCCTTCTCCAGACCGTGGTCCTGCTCGATCAGGGCGTGGCGGACCGCGCCCTCGGGCAGCTCCGGCACGTAGAAGAGCGGCTCCAGGTCGAGACCCTGCGCCTTCCAGTGCGTGACGGCCTTGCTGGTGTCGAGGAGCTCGGCGTGACCGACGGCCTCCTCGATCGTGCGGAAGCCCAGCTCGGCGAGGAGCTCGCGCACCTCCTCCGCGATGAACTCGAAGAAGTTGACGACGAACTCGGGCTTGCCGGAGAAGCGGTCGCGCAGGACCGGGTTCTGGGTGGCGATGCCGACCGGGCAGGTGTCCAGGTGGCAGACGCGCATCATGACGCAGCCGGAGACGACGAGCGGCGCGGTCGCGAAACCGAACTCCTCGGCGCCGAGCAGCGCGGCGATGATGACGTCGCGGCCGGTCTTGAGCTGGCCGTCCGTCTGGACCACGATGCGGTCGCGCAGCCCGTTGAGCAGCAGGGTCTGCTGGGTCTCGGCGAGGCCGAGCTCCCAGGGACCGCCCGCGTGCTTCAGCGAGGTGAGCGGGGAGGCGCCCGTACCGCCGTCGTGGCCGGAGATGAGGACGACGTCCGCGTGGGCCTTGGAGACACCGGCCGCGACCGTACCCACGCCGACCTCGGAGACCAGCTTCACGTGGATGCGGGCGACCGGGTTGGCGTTCTTGAGGTCGTGGATCAGCTGAGCCAGGTCCTCGATGGAGTAGATGTCGTGGTGCGGCGGCGGGGAGATCAGGCCGACGCCCGGGGTGGAGTGCCGGGTCTTGGCGACCCACGGGTAGACCTTGTGGCCGGGCAGCTGGCCGCCCTCGCCGGGCTTGGCACCCTGCGCCATCTTGATCTGGATGTCGTCCGCGTTGACCAGGTACTCGCTCGTGACGCCGAAGCGGCCGGAGGCGACCTGCTTGATGGAGGAGCGGCGCGCCGGGTCGTAGAGGCGGTCCGGGTCCTCGCCGCCCTCACCGGTGTTGGACTTGGCGCCCAACTGGTTCATGGCGATGGCGAGGGTCTCGTGCGCCTCCTTGGAGATGGAGCCGTACGACATGGCGCCGGTGGAGAAGCGCTTGACGATGTCGGCGACCGACTCGACCTCGTCGATGGAGATGGCTTCCCGCTCGGACTTGAAGCCGAACAGGCCGCGGAGCGTCATCAGGCGCTCGGACTGCTCGTTCACCCGGTCCGTGTACTGCTTGAAGATGTCGTACCGGCGGTTGCGCGTGGCGTGCTGCAGGCGGAAGACCGTGTCCGGGTCGAACAGGTGCGGCTCGCCCTCGCGGCGCCACTGGTACTCGCCGCCGATCTCCAGCGCGCGGTGCGTGGCCGCGATGCCGGAGGCCGGGTACGCCTTGGTGTGACGCGCGGCCACCTCCTTGGCGATGACGTCCAGGCCGGCGCCGCCGATCTTGGTGGCGGTGCCCGCGAAGTACGCCGCGACGAACTCCTCGTTCAGGCCGACGGCCTCGAAGACCTGCGCGCCGCGGTAGGAGGCGACGGTGGAGATGCCCATCTTGGACATGACCTTCAGGACGCCCTTGCCGAGCGCGTAGATCAGGTTCTTGATGGCCTGCTCCGGCTCGAGGCCGGACAGGAAGGTACCGGCGCGCAGGAGGTCCTCGACGGACTCCATGGCGAGGTACGGGTTGACCGCGGCAGCGCCGTAGCCGATGAGCAGCGCGACGTGGTGGACCTCGCGGACGTCACCGGCCTCGACCAGCAGACCCACCTGGGTGCGCTGCTTGGTGGCGATGAGGTGGTGGTGCACGGCCGAGGTGAGCAGCAGCGACGGGATCGGCGCGTGCTCGGCGTCGGAGTGACGGTCCGAGAGGACGATCAGGTGCGCGCCGTTCTCGATGGCCGCGTCGACCTCGCCGCGGATCTCCTCGAGGCGGGCGGCCAGCGCCGCGCCGCCGCCCGAGACCCGGTACAGGCCCGAGAGGGTGGCGGCCTTCATGCCCGGCATGTCGCCGTCGGCGTTGACGTGGATGAGCTTGGCCAGCTCGTCGTTGTCGATCACCGGGAACGGCAGCGTGACGCTGCGGCAGGAGGCTGCGGTCGGCTCCAGCAGGTTGCCCTGCGGGCCGAGCGAGGACAGCAGCGAGGTGACGAGCTCCTCGCGGATGGCGTCCAGCGGCGGGTTGGTGACCTGCGCGAAGAGCTGGGTGAAGTAGTCGAAGAGCAGCCGGGGGCGCTCGGACAGGGCCGCGATCGGGGAGTCCGTACCCATGGAGCCGAGCGGCTCGCCTGCGGTGCGGGCCATCGGCGCGAGGATGACGCGGAGCTCTTCCTCGGTGTAGCCGAAGGTCTGCTGGCGGCGGGTGACCGAGGCGTGGGTGTGCACGATGTGCTCACGCTCGGGCAGGTCCGTCAGCTCGATCTCGCCCGTCTCCAGCCATTCGGCGTACGGGTGCTCCGCGGCCAGCGCGTCCTTGATCTCGTCGTCTTCGATGATCCGCTTCTGGGCGGTGTCGACGAGGAACATCTTGCCGGGCTGCAGGCGGCCCTTGCGGACGACCTTGGCCGGGTCGATGTCCAGGACGCCGACCTCGGAGGAGAGCACGACGAAGTCGTCGTCGGTGACCCAGTAGCGACCGGGGCGCAGACCGTTGCGGTCGAGGACCGCGCCGACCTGGGTGCCGTCGGTGAAGGTGACGCAGGCGGGGCCGTCCCACGGCTCCATCTGCGTGGAGTGGTACTTGTAGAACGCGCGGCGGGCCGGCGACATGGAGGTGTGGTTCTCCCACGCCTCCGGGATCATCATCAGCACGCTGTGCGGGAGGGACCGGCCGCCGAGGTGGAGCAGCTCCAGGACCTCGTCGAAGGAGGCCGAGTCGGAGGCGTCCGGGGTGCAGATCGGGAAGATCCGCTCAAGGGCGCCCTCGCCGAAGAGGCCGGAGGCCAGCTGGGACTCGCGGGCCCGCATCCAGTTCCGGTTGCCCTTGACCGTGTTGATCTCGCCGTTGTGCGCGACGAAGCGGTACGGGTGGGCCAGCGGCCACGACGGGAAGGTGTTCGTCGAGAACCGGGAGTGGACCAGGGCGATCGCGGAGGCGAAGCGGCGGTCCGAGAGGTCCGGGAAGAAGGGCTCCAGCTGGCCGGTGGTCAGCATGCCCTTGTAGACGATCGTGCGGGCGGAGAGCGACGGGAAGTAGACCCCGGCCTCGCGCTCGGCGCGCTTGCGCAGCACGAAGGCCTTGCGGTCCAGCTCGATGCCGCTCGTCCCGTTGCTCACGAAGAGCTGCGAGAAGGCCGGCATGGTGGCGCGGGCGCCGTTGCCGAGCAGGTCGGGGGTGACCGGAACCTCGCGCCAGCCGAGAACCGTGAGGTTCTCCTCGGCGGCGATGGCCTCGATCCGCTCCACGGCGACGGCCTGTGCGGTGCCGTCGGCGGGGAGGAAGGCGATGCCGACGGCGTACGCGCCGGCCTCGGGAAGGTCGAAACCGGCCACGTCGCGCAGGAACGCGTCCGGGACCTGGGAGAGGATGCCGGCGCCGTCGCCCGAGTCGGGCTCGGATCCGGTGGCGCCTCGGTGCTCGAGGTTCCGCAATACGGTCAGCGCCTGCTCGACCAGCGTATGGCTGGCCTCGCCGGTGAGGTTGGCCACAAAGCCGACGCCACAGGCGTCGTGCTCGTTGCGCGGGTCGTACATGCCCTGCTGGGCGGGGCGACCGTCCATGGGCGACCAGGCGGTGTTGCTGAGGCCGGTCGCGGAGTGCGTGGATGCGGAACGCATCGGCTCTCCCGTCGTCGTCGTGGCATATGTGCATAGCCGAGGGACGACGTTGGCCCTCTGCGAAATTTCGTGCAGATTACATGATGACGACAATCCCGCGAAGCGGATATGCCATTCCAGCATGCGGACACTGCACGGAGCAGGCAAGAGGGGACTTTCGCAGGTGTCCGGCATCGGGACACGGGACGAAGGTCCCGGGAGGGGCGGGCCTCATTGCCCGGCGCCCAGGGGGTCTGATGCCCGGCGGACACAGGATCGAAACCGCCGAGTAACTGACTACTTATGTTGCGTACTGCATAGTGTCTCACTCCCTGCACGGTCAGCCTACGGCTCCGCCGATCCAGGTTCCCAGGATGTACGTCACACCCGCGGCCGCGCCACCCAGGACGAGCTGGCGCAATCCGCTGTACCACCAGGACCGGGCCGTGACCCGGGAGACCACCGCGCCGCAGAGGAAGAGACCCACCAGGGCCGCGAGCACCGCGGGCCACAGGACGGTCACGCCGAGCAGGTAGGGCAGCAGCGGGACGAGCGCGCCGAGCGCGAACGAGCCGAAGGAGGACACGGCCGCGACCATCGGCGACGGCAGGTCGTCCGGGTCGATCCCGAGCTCCTCGCGGGCGTGGATCTCCAGCGCCTGCTCCGGGTCGCGGGAGAGCTGCATGGCGACCTCGCGGGCCAGCGCCGGCTCGACGCCGCGCGAGACGTAGAGCTCGGCCAGCTCCTCCATCTCGTCAATGGGGTGCTTGCGCAACTGCTGCCGCTCTATGTCCAGTTCGGCGAGCACGAGTTCGCGCTGCGAGGCGACCGAGGTGTACTCCCCCGCCGCCATGGAGAAGGCTCCGGCGGCGAGGCCGGCCAGGCCGGTGACGACGATGACGTGCGGGGCGACGGCGCCGCCGGCCACACCGGTCATCAGAGCGAGGTTGGAGACGAGCCCGTCCATCGCACCGAAGACCGCCGGGCGCAGCCATCCGCCGTTGACGTCACGGTGGGTGTGGTTGTCGCGGTGGGCGGTGTGAAGCGGTGCTTCGATATCGATGATGGACATACCGGCTATCTCCTCTTTTGTACGAGTGGGTGCACAGAGCTGTGCCATGGACGACGCGCTGACACCCACTCCCCCTGAACTCCTCGAAACTACGCACGATTTTTGGCGCCCGCCAGCAAGGAAGGCCGTACTTACCTGGGGTTTTGGGGATCGGCGACCGGGTGACGGCGGCCCGCAGCGGGTGTTTCGCGACGAGCGACAAACCACATGCCATGGCACAAATCCCCCAAGGGCTCAATATGAGTCCCATCAAGTGGAGAGGCGCGCCATGGAGCTGATTGCATGCAATCCGCAGGTCCTCCTCGAACGGGCCCGGGGCGCTCTTCTCGGACTCGCGGTGGGTGACGCGCTCGGCGCCCCCGCGGAGAACATGAAGCCCTCGGAGATCCGGGCGAAGTGGGGCCGGATCGAGGGCTTCGTCTCGGACGACCCGGCGGGCACGGACGATACGGAGTACGCGATCTTCTCGGGCCTGCTGCTGGCCCGCCACGGGTCGGCGCTGACGGTCGCCCACGTCGAACGGGCGTGGCACCACTGGATCGCGGACCTGGACGAAGGCCCCTTCCGCGGCGCGGGCTTCTCGGAGCGCGGCACCCTGGAGAACCTCCGCCGGGGCCTGGCCGCCCCGATCTCCGCCCAGCACCGGCACGCCTGGTCGGACGGTCTGGCCATGCGTGCGGCCCCCTTCGGCGTCTTCGCGGCCGGCCGCCCGGCCGAAGCGGCCCGGCTCGTCGCCATCGACGGCTGCGTCAGCCACGACGGCGAGGGCATCTACGGCGGCCAGGCCGTCGCGGCCGGGGTCGCGGCGGCGATGGCCGGGGGCTCCGCGGCCTCCGTCATCTCGGCGGCCCTCTCCGTCATCCCCTCGGACTCCTGGACGGCCCGCTCCCTGCGCCGGGCCGTGACGGCCGCCCCGCGCGGCGAGCGGGCGGTCCGCTCGGCGGTGGTCATCGGCGGCTACCCCTGGACGGACCTGGCCCCGGAGGCGGTCGGCCTCGCCTTCGGCGCGTTCGCCGCATGCGCCGGCGACTTCGCCTCATCCGTCCTCATGGCGGTCAACATGGGCCGCGACGCGGACACCACGGCGGCCGTCGCGGGCGCGCTCGCCGGAGCGATGGCCGGCGCCCCCGCCATCCCGGCCGCCTGGTCCTCGGCGATCGGCCCGGTCCGCGGAAGCTGCCTCCCCTCGATGCGCGGCTACCACGTCCTGGACATCGCGGACCTCCTCACCCCGGAAACCGAGACCCCCCGATGACCCTCACCCCGACACCCGCCTCCCCGACACCCGCCCCCCTCCAGCCGGACACCCCACCCCTGAAAGCCACCACCCTGACCGACCCACCCCCACAGGACCCCGCCACCACCACCGACCGGTCCCCCCGGGGCGACACCCGCCCGGAGCCGCCCCCGGAGGGCGACACCCGCACCGAGCCGGACCGCCGGAACGACTCCCCGCCCGTGCCGACCCCGACCCCGGGCGCCGGTGCACAGTCCGCCGCCGTACGCGGTGCAGCCGCCCCGGGGGTGGCAGGCCTGCCGGATCCGGCAGGCGGCCGGGAAGTCCCCGGGGAGCCGGGCGAGCCCGTCGCCCTGCCGGAACCGGCCGACGGCCCGGGCGGGCCCGGGGTGCCCGGCACGCCCGTCGCCGCGGGCGGCCGGCCCGAATCGGCCCGGGGCCCGGGCACGCGAGCGCCCGAGTTCCTTCGCACCGCGACCGCGGTACGGGGCGGCGCCGCGACCGGGGCACGGAGCGACGCCGCCACCGCGGTACGGGGCAGCGCCGCGGCCGGGGTACGGAGCGACGCCGCCACCGCGGTACGGGGCGGCGCCGCGACCGGGGCACGGAGCGACGCCGCCACCGGGTCCGCGGCAGTGTCGGCCCCGGCCGCGCCGGTCCGGGGGCCCGGGGGCCTGCCCCCGGTTTCGGGAAGGGGTGGGTACGGGGAGAGTCCCCCCGCCCCGCAGCCGCCCTCCGCCGGGCCCGACGCCCCGCCCCAGGGCACGCAGGCCCGTACCGCCGGTCCGGTACGCACCCCCGGCCGGGGAGCCCGGGACGGCACCCCGCCCCCGTACGGGAGCCCCTCCGGGAACGCCCCGGCGACCGGCGCCGCGAACGGGGCCGCGCAGCCCCGTACCGCCCCGGCGGAGGCCGCGCGCGGCCCGCTCACCGCCCCGTCGGGGCCGGCCACCCCGCGGGACGCCCAGCCACGCACGGCCCCGGACCCGGCCACCGCCGAACCCCGCACACAGGCGGCCCCCGGGCCCGCCCCCGCAGGCCCCCGCCGGATCGAGGGTCTGCTCCTCGGGCTCGCCGCAGGCGACGCCGCCGGCTGGCCCGCGGCCCGCCACCGGGCCAGCCGCATGCCCGAGTGGACCCGCCGCCTCACCCGCGAGCTCGACACCTTCGCCGAGCAGAACGCCACCACCACCCTCCCCGTCCCCATCGCCCTCAACCAGCCCCCGGAACCGCTCCGCCTCGGCCCCTCCGACGACGCCGAATGGGCCGCCTTCGCCGCCGAGTCCGTCCTCACCGCCGCCGGAGTCCTGCTCAGCGACCTCTCCCGGTCCCGCCGCATGCGCGCCGCCATCGACCTCGCCTGGAACGCCCTGGCCAGCGAGGTCGCCGCGGCAGCGGAACGCGCACCCGAGGTCGAGTCCGCCGTCCTCCCCCTCCGCGCCCGGATCTCCGTCCGCGCCGGCCTCGGCAACCTCGCCGCCGGCCTGCGCCCGCCCGCCACCGGCCACGACAACCCGCACTACTTCGACGACGCCGCCTGCATCCGGGCCTGCGTCCTCGCCGTCGTCCACCCCGGGGATCCCGAAGCCGCCGCGGACCTCGCCGAGTTCGACGCCCGCTACACCCAGGACGGCGACGGGGTGCACGGCGCCCGCGCCATGGCCGCCGCCATCGCCACCGCCCTCGCGAGCACCGGAACCTGCACCGCCTCCGACACCGACGCCGCCGTCGACGCGGCCCTCGCGCAGCTCCCGGAGTCCACCGAGATCGGCCGCAACGCCCGGCACGCGGTGAAACTCGCCCGCGCCGAGAGGGGCGCGGCCGGCGGAGCCTTCGCCATCGTCCCGCTCCTGGAGCACCAGATCGTCGACCACGTCTACAGCTACGGGATCGCCGCCGCGGAGACCGTCCCCGTGGCCCTCGCCCTCGCCACCGCCGCCCGCGGCCGGGTCGGCGAGGCGGTCCCGGCCGCCGCCTGCCTGTCGCGCGTCGCGGACTCCGCCCCCGCCCTCGCCGGTGCGCTGACCGGCGCGCTCGGCGGCGGCGACTCGCTCCCCGCCGCCTGGCGCGAAGCGTGCCGCACCCTCTCCGGCTGCGCCCTCCCCCGCCTCGCGGGCACCGACCTCGTCGAACTGGCCGCGCTGCTCACCCGTACGGAACTCACCTCACCCAAGCCCCAAGGAAAGCCCCGGACATGACGACCCTGACCCCCGTGGACCCCACTCCCACCCCCCACCCCCGCACCACCTCCCCCACCCTGGACGACCGGATCACCGGCGCCCTCGTCGGCGCGGCCGTCGGCGACGCGCTGGGCGGCCCGGTGGAGGGCTGGACCCCGGAACAGATCGTGGAGCGGCACGGCGGCCGGGTGCGCGGCATCGTCGGCCCGTGGCACGAGGACTGGCGTACGGCCCGCCCGATCGCGCCGTACCACAAGGGCGACGGCCACGTCACCGACGACACCCTGATGACGCACGCGCTGGTACGGGTCTACGAGGCCGTACGGGACCACCTGGACGCGTACGCGGTCGCCGAGCACCTGGTGCCGGACCTGATGACGACCCCCCGCTGGATCCCGGAACTGGAGGCGGACGCCCTCCCCCTCCAGCGGATCTTCCTCGCCGAGAAGTGGATCGTGACCCGGCTGCACTACGCGCACGCGGACCCGCGGGAGGCGGGCAACGGCAACATCGTCAACTGCGGCGCGGCGATGTACATGGCGCCGGTCGGCCTCGTCAACGCGGGCAACCCGGCCGGGGCGTACGCGGAGGCGCTGGACGTCACGGGCGCGCACCAGTCCTCGTACGGGCGGGAGGCGGCGGGGGTCTTCGCGGCGGCGGTCGCGGCGGCGTGCGTCCCGGGCGCGACGGCCGCCTCGGTCGTCGACACCGCCCTCTCCCTGGCCAAGGACGGCACCCGCGCGGCCATCGCGGCGGTCTGCGAAGTCGCCGCCCGCCACCGGGACTTCGAGTCGGCGCTGGCTCCCCTGCGGGCGGCGGTCGCCCCGTACGACTCGGTCGGCCCGGACTACCGCGCCCCGTCCCTGGGCGCGCGGCGCCCCTCGCGCCTCCATTCCATCGAGGAACTCCCGGTGGCGCTCGGCATGCTGCTGGTCGCCGACGGCTGCTACGAGACCTCCGTGCTCGGCGCGGTGAACTACGGCCGGGACTGCGACTCCATCGCGACCATGGCCGGTGCGATCGCGGGCGCCCTGTCGGGCGCTTCTGCCGTCCCCGCGGCCTGGGCGGACCGGGTCGCGGAGGCCAGCCGCCTGGACCTGCGCGCACCGGCCGTCTCCCTGGCCGCGGTGACCCGGGAGGTCTTCGCCCGCGACCGCTCCCGCCGCCACTCCCACGAAGCCGCCTTCGCAACCCTGACGGCCCCCCGATGACCCCCACCCCCCCGACACCCCAGCCGACTCCCCCGGCCCCAGCGTCGCCCCCGCCGAGGTCCGCTTCCCCGGCACCGGCGGCCCCGGCGGCCCCGCCGCCACCGTCGAAGGCCGCCACAGCGGCCCCGCCTGGGAGCCCGGCCCAGGCCATGCGCACGGCCCCACCGACGTCGGCTTCCCCGCCCCAGGCCCCGGGCACCCGCGCACCCTGGTCGCCTTCCCCGACCCAGGTCACGCGCGCGGCCCGGCCGACGTCCGCTTCCCCGCCGTCGGCCCCGGCCCCGGGCACCCACGGAGCCGCGGGATCAGGGACTCCCGGCTCGGCCCCGCCTACGCCCGCTCCCGGACCGGCGGCCCGCGGCCCGGCCCGGGCCGGGGGCGAGTTTTCCCCCACCCCGCCCCTTCCCGAAACCAGGGGCGCGCCCCTGGACCCCGGCCGCCTGGGCCTGCCCGCCTCGAACGGCGACACGTGCCCCGCCACCGGAACGGACCTGCTCGCCCCGGACCTCGAAATGGCCCCGGCCGGCGAGACAGGCCCAGCCCCCGGACGGGGGCGGCCCGCCCGGGACGGCGAAACGGTCCCCGCCCTCGGACGGGGGCGGCCCACCCCGGACGGCGAAACGGTCCCCGCCCCCGGACCAGGCCTGCCCGCCCGGGACGGCGAAGCGGCCCCGGCCGGCGGATCCGGATCCGGCGGGCCCGTCCGGCTGACCTGGGTCCAGCCCGAGGACCTGGTCGGCCACGAGTTCCGGCAGGCGGCCGAGGACGGCCGCGGGGAGGCCGCGGAGCCCTTGCTGCGCGTCTGGCTCGCGGCGGGCGGCCACCTAGCCCCGGCCCGGGCGGGCGCCTCCCCCACCCCGGCCCCGCCGGAACTCCGCGCCCTGGCAACCGACCTCCTGACGGCCCTCGCGGCCCTCCCCACACCCACCGACCCGGCCCCTTGGCCCGACCCCCCGGGGTCCAGGGGCCTGCCCCTGGTTCCGGGAAGGGGTGGGGTGGGGGAACTCCCCACCACCACCCCGCACCGCCACCCCGAACCCGAAACCGAGACCGGGTCCATGCCCCAGACCGGGGCCGAGGCCGTGCCCGAGGTCAGGACCATGCCCGAGGCCGGGACCGGGGCCACGGCCAAAGCCGGAGCCGTACCCAGGGCCGAGGCCGTACCCGAGGTCAGGACCGAGGCCGTGACCATGCCCGGGGCCGGGGCCGGGGCCGGGGCCGGGGCCGTGCCCGGGGCCGAGGCCGTGCCCGAGGCCGGGGCCGTGCCCGAGGCCGGGGCCGTGCCCGAGGCCGGGGCCGCGCCCGAGGCCGGGGCCGCGCCCAGGGCCCTGGACCGCTTCGCAGGAGCACCGGCGGGCGTCGTCGTCGGCGGGGCCGGGCTGCGTCGCAGGCTGGAGGCCGCATGGGTCGGGCGGGCCGTCGGGTGTGTGCTGGGGAAGCCCGTGGAGAAGCTGCCCCTGGACGGGATCCGCGCCCTGGCCCGGGCCGCCGGGAACTGGCCGCTCGACGACTGGTTCACCGAGCGCGGCGTACCACCGGAGGTGCTCGCCGCCCACCCCTGGAACCGCCGCTCCGCGCCCACCTCCCTCGCCGAGAACATCGACGGCGCCCCCGAGGACGACGACCTCAACTACCCCCTCCTCGGCCTGCTCCTGCTGCAGCGCCACGGCAAGGGCTTCACCACCGCCGACGTCGGCCGGCTCTGGCTCGACGAGCTCCCGGCCGGCCGGACGTTCACCGCGGAGCGGGTCGCGTACCGCAATCTGCTGCAAGGGCTGGAACCCCCCGCCACCGCCACCCACCACAACCCCTTCCGCGAATGGATCGGCGCCCTGATCCGCGCCGACGTCCACGGCTGGACCAACCCGGGCGCCCCGGCCGCCGCCGCGGCCCAGGCGTACCGGGACGCCGCCCTCACCCACACCGGCAACGGCGTGCACGCCGCCACGTTCGTGGCCGCCGCCACCGCCACCGCGGCCACCGGGCGGGCCGACGTGCACACCGCGCTCCGGGCCGGCCTGGCCGTCGTACCGCCCCGTTCGCGCCTCGCCGAGGCCGTCCGCTTCGGGATCCGGGCGGCATCGGACGCGCGGAGCACCGCCGCCGGCTTCGATACCGTCGTGGACCTGCTCCACGCCCGCTACGGCCACTACCACTGGGTCCACGCCGTCCCCAACGCCGCCGTGATCGCCGCCGCCCTCACCCACGCCGACGGGGATTTCACCCACTCCGTCTGCCGCGCCGTCTCCGGTGGCTGGGACACCGACTCCAACGGCGCCACCGCGGGCGCCCTCGCCGGGCTGATCGCCGGTTCCCCCGACGCCATCCCGCACCGCTGGACCGCCCCGCTGAAGAACCGCCTCGCCACCACCGTCCCCGGCTTCGACGGCATCGGCTTCGACGCCCTCGCCCACCTCACCGCACAGGAGGCAGCCCGCTCATGACGGCCATCGCCGTGCTCGGCAGTACCAACATGGACCTCGTCGCCTACGTGGCCAAGGCCCCCCGCCTCGGGGAGACCGTCACCGGCCGCTCCTTCCGCACCGTCCCCGGCGGCAAGGGCGCCAACCAGGCCGTCGCCGCCGCCCGTTCGGGCGGGGAGGTGGTGATGATCGGCGCGGTCGGGGCCGACGAGTTCGGCGTACGGCTGCGCTCCGCGCTCACCGGCGCCGGGGTCGGGACGGCTGCCCTGCGCACCGTCGAGGGCGCCAGCGGCACCGCTCACATCACCGTGGACGACGAGGGCGGCAACAGCATCATCGTCATCCCCGGCGCCAACGCCCGCGTCACCTCCCTGGAGCCGGGCGACGCCGCCCGCATCGGCGCCGCCGACTCCCTGCTCCTCCAGCTCGAACTGCCCCTGGAGGCCGTGCTCGCGGGCGCGCTGGCCGCCCGCGCCCACGGCGTCCGGACCATCCTCACCCCGGCCCCCGCCCAGCCGCTGCCCGCCGAACTCCTCGCCGCGACCGACCTGTTGGTCCCCAACGAGCACGAGGCCGCCGCGCTCACCGGGCTCACCGACGTCCACCTGGCCGCGGCGGCCCTGCTCCAGGACGTGCCGGAGGTGGTCGTCACCCTCGGCGCGGCCGGGGTGCTGTACGCCGCCCGCGGCCGTGAGCCGCTGACGGTGCCCGCGCCGCAGGTACGGGCCGTGGACACCACCGCCGCCGGAGACACCTTCGTCGGCGCGCTCGCCGTGGCCCTGGGCGAGGGCCGGCCGATGCCCGAGGCCCTGCGGTGGGCTTCGGCGGCCGCCGCGCTGTCCGTGCAGCTCCCCGGCGCCCAGGACTCGATGCCGACCCGCGCCCGGACCGACGCCGCCTTCGCCCTGGCCGGCCACGAACCCGCCCCCGCTGCCGGGCCCGATGCCCCGCCCCGGCCCGATGCCCCGCCCGGACCCCGCGCCGGCGCCCCGCGGCCCGACGGCGGCTCGGGAGCCGCCTCGTGAACCCCACCGACCGGGACACCGCCGCCGCCCCGCCCCTGCGCGGACTCCGCGTCCTCGACCTCGCCACCCTCTTCGCCGGTCCCCTCGCCGCCACCCTCCTCGGCGACTTCGGCGCCGAGGTCGTCAAGGTCGAGCACCCGACCCGCCCCGACCCCTCGCGCGGCCACGGCCCCGCCAAGGACGGCGTCGGCCTCTGGTGGAAGCTGCTCGGCCGCAACAAGCGGACGATGACCCTCGATCTGTCCACGCCCGGCGGCCACGACACCCTGCTGCGCCTCGTCGCCACCGCCGACGTGGTGATCGAGAACTTCCGCCCCGGAACCCTGGAGCGCTGGGGTCTGGGCTGGCCCGAACTGTCCGCCGCGAACCCGCGGCTGATCCTGACCCGCGTGACGGCATTCGGCCAGGAGGGCCCGTACGCCCACCGCCCCGGCTTCGGCACCCTCGCGGAGGCGATGAGCGGCTTCGCGGCGATCACCGGGGAGCCGGAGGGGCCGCCGACGCTGCCGCCGTTCGGGCTCGCGGACTCGATCGCCGCGCTGACCACCGCGTACGCCGTGATGGCGGCGCTCGCCGGACGCGACCGCACCGGGCACGGACAGGTGGTGGACCTCGCGATCATCGAGCCGATCCTGACCGTCCTCGGGCCGCACCCGCTCTGGTACGACCAGCTCGGCTACGTCCAGCCGCGCACGGGCAACCGGTCCACCAACAACGCTCCCCGCAACACCTACCGCAGCCTGGACGGCCGCTGGCTGGCGGTCTCCACCTCGGCCCAGTCCATCGCCGAGCGCGTGATGCGGCTCGTGGGACGGCCGGAACTGATCTCCGAGCCGTGGTTCGCGTCGGGCTCCGGCCGGGCCGGCCACGCGGACGTGCTCGACGAGGCGGTCGGCGGCTGGATCGCCCGCCACAAGGCGGACGAGGTGACGGCCGCCTTCGAGGAGGCCGAGGCCGCGGTCGCGCTGGTCTACGACGTACGGGACGTCATGGCCGATCCGCAGTACGCGGCCCTGGACACGATCACCGAGGTCGAGGACCCGGAGCTGGGCCCGATCCGCATGCAGAACGTCCTCTTCCGGCTCTCGGAAACCCCGGGCTCCATCCGCTGGGCGGGCCGCCCGCACGGGGCCGACACCGATGCCGTCCTCGCCGAGATCGGCCTCTCCCCGGCCGAGATCACCGCTCTCCGCACGGAAGGGGCCCTGTGATCCTGACCTGGCTCTACGTACCCGGCGACCGCCCGGAGGTGGTGGCCAAGGCCCTGCACGCCGGGGCCGACGCCGTCATCGTGGACCTGGAGGACGCGGTGTCGGCCTCCCGCAAGGAGTACGCCCGCGCCGCCACCACCGAACTGCTCGGCGACGGGCACCCGGTACCGGTCCACGTCCGCGTCAACGCCCTGGACTCCCCCTGGGGCGGCGCCGACCTCAGCGCGCTGACCGGGCTCCGGGGCCTCGCCGGGCTGCGCCTGCCCAAGATCTCCGCGCCGGAGCAGATCGTCGCCACCGCCGACCGCACCGCCGGGGTGGCCCTGTACGCCCTGCTGGAATCGGCGATCGGCGTGGAACGGGCCTACGAGATCGCCCGCGCGCACCCCGCCCTGCGCGGGCTGTCCCTGGGCGAGGCCGACCTGCGGGCCGACCTGGGCGTCACCGCGGAGTCGGGCCTGGACTGGCCGCGCTCCCGGGTGGTGGTCGCGGCCCGCGCGGCCGGACTGGCGCCGCCGGCCCAGTCGGTGTTCCCCGACATCCGGAACCTGGAGGCACTGGCGGCCTCCTGCGCCCGGGGCCGGGCCCTCGGATTCCTGGGGCGCGCGGCGATCCACCCGCGCCAGCTCCCGGTGATCGAGCGGGCCTACCTGCCCGGCCCGGCGGAGGTCAGCGCCGCCGAGGAGATCGTGGCCGCGGCCCGCCGCACCCCGGGCGCGGTGGCCCTGCCCGACGGCCGCTTCGTCGACCCGGCGATGCTGGCGGGCGCGGAACGGGTCGTGGCCCTGGCCCGCCGGGACGCGCCGGTACTCTCCTGATCGACAAGGCGCTGGCGCGCTGAGCGGGGGGATTTCGATGGCAGTTCTGAATGTGCACGAGCGCGTACTCCAGGCGGACGGGCAGCGGGTCGGCGTACTCGTCGACGCGCTGGCCTCCGGGCCGGCCGATCTGCTCTGGCCGAGCCGCTCCTGGCCTTCGCTGCGGCTGGACCCGGGCCTGGAGGTGGGCGCGAGGGGTGGCCACGGGCCGATCCGGTACACGATGTCGGCCTACGAGCCGGGGGTGCGGGCCCGCTTCGAGTTCACCGGCCCGCGCGGTTTCGACGGCTACCACGAGTTCACCGTCCGGCCGCTGGAGGACGGCGAGCGGACGGTGCTGCGGCACACCATCGTGATGAGCACGCGCGGTCCGGCGCGGGTCAGCTGGCCGCTGCTGTTCCGGTGGCTGCACGACGCATGGGCCGAGGACCTCCTCGACCGCGCCGAGCTGGCCTGCTCCGGCACGGTCGCGCGGCCCGCGCGCTGGAGCCCGTACGTCCGCCTGCTGCGCGGGGTGATCACGCGGCTGCCGCGCCGGTGAACGGAAAACGGGAGGGGCGCCGCGCGGATGCGCGGCGCCCCTCCCGTTCGACCGTTGCTCCGGTCAGAGCTTCTTGGCCCCGGGGGCCTCGGCCTTGTCCTTGTCCGTGTCCTTGCCGTCGGCTTCGCCCTCGGCGTCCGCCGGCTCGGCATCGGCCTTGGCTTCGTCCTCGGCATCGGCCTTGGCATCGGCCGTGACTTCGTCCTCGGGCTCTCCCGTGACCTCGGCCTTGTCCTTGGCATCGGCCACAGCCTTGGCCTTGACCTTGGCCTTGTCGCCCTCGGCTCCGGCCTCGCCGGCCGGGGTGTCCCCGTCCTTGGCGCCGGCCACGGCGTCAGCGTCAGCGTCAGCGTCCGGTTCGACGGTCTCCTCGCGGCCCGGCCGCAGCTTCGCCGACAGCACCAGGTAGACGACGGCGAGCACGAAGACGACGATCGAGGTCCAGACGTTGAGCCGCAGGCCGAGGATGTGGTGGGCCTCGTCGACCCGCATGTACTCGATCCAGCCGCGCCCCACGCAGTACGCGGCGACGTAGAGCGCGAACGCCCGCCCGTGGCCGAGCTTGAAGCGGCGGTCGGCCCAGATCACCAGCAGGGCGACACCGACGCACCACAGGGACTCGTAGAGGAAGGTCGGGTGGTAGGTCCCGGCGACCCGGTTCGGGCCGTCGGTGATCTCCACCGCCCACGGCAGATCGGTGGCGCGGCCGTACAGCTCCTGGTTGAACCAGTTGCCCCAGCGTCCGCAGGCCTGGGCCAGCGCGATGCCGGGGGCCAGGGCGTCGGCCCAGGCCGGCAGCGGGATGCCCCGCCTGCGACAGCCGATCCAGGCACCGACCGCGCCCAGCGCGATGGCGCCCCAGATGCCGAGGCCGCCCTCCCAGATCTTGAAGGCGTCGACCCAGTTGCGGCCCTCGCCGAAGTAGAGCTGGTAGTCGGTGATCACGTGGTAGAGGCGACCGCCGACCAGGCCGAACGGCACCGCCCACACGGCAATGTCCGCGACCGTGCCCGGCTTACCGCCGCGCGCGATCCAGCGCTTGTTGCCGAGCCAGACGGCGACGAAGACGCCGATGATGATGCAGAACGCGTAGCCGCGCAGCGGGATCGGCCCGAGATGGAGCACGCCCGTCGACGGACTGGGAATGAAGGCAAGGTTCATGGCAAGAGCCGACGCTACCTTGCCGGACGGTGGGGACCGCAACCCGCCCGGCAAGCTGCTCCCGAATCGAGACGGCCGTCAGTGCCCCATGGGCATGCCCGCGTGGTCCGGGGAGGCGTCGGCGGAGCCCGAACCGCCCGTGCCCGACCGGCCCGCCGAGCGCGCGGCCGGGGACGAGGAGGAGCCCGAGGGGGCGCCCGAGCGGCCGGAGGAGGCCTTCGCCGAGCCCGACGCGGACGGCGACGCGGACCCGGACCCCGACTTGGATCCGGCTCCGGACTTGGAGTTGGACTTGGCCGGGGAGCCGGATGCCGACGGGGACGGGGACGGGGAGCCCTTCGCCGCGCCCGGGCCGCCCTTGCCGGCCGCCTCCACCTTCTCCTTGAGCTTCTGCGGGGTCAGCGGGTTTGCCTGGTCCCCGAAGATGTCCTTGCCGTCGAGGAGCACGGTCGGGGTCCCGCGGAACTTGCCCGCGCGGAAGGCCTCCTGCGATGTGTTCACCCAGCTGTCGTGCGTCCCGTCCTCGACGCACGTGCGGAACGCGGCGGTGTCCAGTCCGTCGACCTTCCCGGCCAGCTCCAGCAGCTTGGCGTTGTTGCCGAAGGCGTCGTTGGTCTCCTCGGGCTGATTGTCGAAGAGCACGTCGTGGTACGGGGCGAACTTCCCGGAGTCCTGCGCGCAGGCCGCCGCGTTGGCGCTCTTGAGCGAGCCGGTGCCGCCCATGTTCCCGTCGATCAGGGTGACGAGGTGGTACTCGACCTTGAGGAGGCCCTTGGCCTCGAGCTCGTGGATGGTGTCGCGGTAGTTGGTCTCGAAGGCCTTGCAGGCCGGGCAGCGGAAGTCCTCCCACACGGTCAGCGTGGAGGGGGCCCCGTCCTTGCCGGTCTGGATGGCTAGCGCGTCCTTGCCCGTGGCCCCGGACGGGGCGACGAGCGGGCCGCCCTTGGCGGAGGATCCGCCCTTGCCCGTGTTCGCCGCGATCAGGCCGACGACGGCCGCCAGCCCGAGTACGCCGACCACCGCCGCCGACACGACGAGGGTGCGCCGGCGCTTGTCCCTCGCCTTCTGCTTCTCGCGCTCCACCTGGAGTCGCTCGCGGGCCGATCGTTTCGTCGCATCGCGGTTCGCACCGTCGTTCATGTCGCTCACGTTCGGCCAAACGAAGCAGGGAGGCACTCTCGTGCCTCCCTGCCCCTACTTCCACCCGATCGGGCTACAGAACCCGCTCAGGGGTCCGGCTGCCCTTTCGAACGCGCCGCCCGTCAGCTCCGGCGCACGCCCTCGGCGAGCTCGCCCGCCAGTGCCTGGACGGCGGCCAGCCCGGCGGGCAGGTCCGGCGCGTCGAGCAGCAGCTTCACGAAGGCGGAGCCGACGATCACGCCGTCGGCGAAGCCGGCGACCTCCTTGGCCTGGGCGGCGTTGGAGACGCCCAGTCCCACGCAGACCGGCAGGTCGCTGGTGGCGCGGGTACGGCGCACCAGGTCGGCGGCCTGGTTGCCGACGGACTCGCGGGTGCCGGTGACGCCCATGAGCGAAGCGGCGTAGACGAAGCCCGAGCCGGCCGCCGTGATGGTGGCGAGGCGCTCGTCCTTGCTGCTGGGGGCCACGACGAAAACGGTCGCCAGACCGTGCTTGGCCGCGTGCTCGCGCCACAGCGCGGACTCCTGGACCGGCAGGTCGGGCAGGATGCAGCCCGCACCGCCGGCTTCGGCGAGCTCGGCGGTGAACCGCTCGACGCCGTAGCGGTCGATGGGGTTCCAGTACGTCATGACCAGGATCGGGGCGCCGGTCGCCTCGTACGCCTCGCGGACGGTCCGCAGCGTGTCGGCGATCTTGACGCCGCCGCGCAGGGCGATGTCGTCGGCGGTCTGGATGATCGCGCCGTCCAGGACCGGGTCGCTGTGCGGGAGGCCGATCTCGACCACGTCCGCGCCGCCGGCGATGACGGCCTTGACGGCCTCGATGGCCCCGTCCACGGTCGGGAAGCCGGCCGGGAGGTAGGCGACGAGGGCCGCGCGGTCCTCGGACTTCGCCTTGGCGAGGGTCGCCGACAGGAGTTCGATGGTGCCGCTCACTTGGACTCCCCCTCGGAGGCGTTGGCGTCGTACAGGTCGAAGTAGCGGGCGGCGGTGTCCATGTCCTTGTCGCCGCGGCCGGACAGGTTGACGACGAGGAGGCCGTCCTTGCCGAGCTCCTTGCCGAGGTCCAGCGCGCCCGCGAGGGCGTGCGCCGACTCGATGGCCGGAATGATGCCCTCGGTGCGCGAGAGGAGGCGCAGGGCCTGCATCGCCTGGTCGTCGGTGACCGCGCGGTACTCGGCGCGGCCGGCGTCCTTGAGGTAGGAGTGCTCGGGGCCGATGCCCGGGTAGTCCAGACCGGCCGAGATGGAGTACGGCTCGGTGATCTGGCCCTCCTCGTCCTGCAGGACGTAGGAGCGCGATCCGTGCAGGATGCCGGGCTCGCCCGCGGTCAGGGTGGCCGCGTGCTCACCGGTTTCCACGCCGTGTCCGGCGGGCTCGAAGCCGACCAGGCGGACGTCGGCGTCCGGGATGAAGGCGTGGAAGAGGCCGATGGCGTTGGAGCCGCCGCCGACGCAGGCCGCGACGGCGTCGGGCAGGCGTCCGGCGCGCTCCAGGATCTGGCGGCGGGCCTCGACGCCGATGACCCGGTGGAAGTCGCGGACCATGGCGGGGAAGGGGTGGGGACCCGCGACCGTGCCGAAGAGGTAGTGGGTGCGGTCCACGTTGGCGACCCAGTCGCGGAACGCCTCGTTGATGGCGTCCTTCAGGGTCCGGGAGCCGGACTTCACCGCGATGACCTCGGCGCCCAGGATGCGCATGCGGGCCACGTTGAGGGCCTGGCGCTGGGTGTCGATCTCGCCCATGTAGATGGTGCACTCGAGGCCGAACAGGGCGCAGGCGGTGGCGGTGGCCACGCCGTGCTGGCCGGCGCCGGTCTCGGCGATGACACGGGTCTTGCCCATGCGCTTGGTGAGCAGCGCCTGGCCCAGCACGTTGTTGATCTTGTGCGAGCCGGTGTGGTTCAGGTCCTCGCGCTTGAGGAAGATCCGCGCCCCGCCCGCGTGCTCGGCGAACCGCGGCACCTCGGTCAGGGAGCTGGGACGGCCGGTGTAGTTGACCATCAGGTCGTTGAGCTCGGCCGCGAAGGCCGGGTCGCCCTTGGCCTTCTCGTACTCGACGGCGACCTCGTCCACGGCGGCGACGAGCGCCTCCGGGATGAACTTGCCGCCGAAGTCGCCGAAGTAGCCCTCGGCGTTGGGGATGTGACCCTCGGGGTCCGGGATGAAGAAACTGCTGGCGCTGGACATGCCCAGGTACTCCTACGGATGCGACGCGGATGTCTTCACCGTATTGCGCCGTCCGCCCGCTGTGCGCACACCCCGCTGGGGCATGGGCGCACGAGGGTGCGGAGCGGCCCGTCCCGGAGCCGGCGGCTCGGGGGGCGGACCGTAAGGGGACGCCGACGGACACGGGTGTACGACGTACACCGTCCGGCGGGCCTCGTTACGACGCGACTCCGGGTCGCCATCGCATGCCGTTGACCTGACCGGGCTCCGAGCCGATCACGTACCGGACCCGCCGCCCGCGCACGCGCCGGGCCGGGGCGCGGCAGCCGCGAGGGCGGCAGCCGCGCGCCAGCGGCGCGTGCGCCGTCGGCACACCGGCCAGGCCGGAGCCCGGTCGGGTGCGGACGGAGGGGCGGTTTCGGGCCATGGGTGCGGGTCAGCTCCGCCCGTGGCGCAGGGCGGGGTGGGCGCCGGCGGCGACGAGGTCGGCCACGGCCGACTTCGGGTCGCGGCCGGTCACCAGGGACTCCCCGACGAGGACGGCGTCGGCGCCCTCGTTCGCATAGGCGATCAGGTCGTGCGGCCCGCGGATGCCGGACTCGGCAACCTTGACGATGTGGGCCGGGATCTCTCCGACGACGCGCTCGAAGGTGGAGCGGTCGACCTTGAGGTCCTTGAGGTTGCGGGCGTTGACGCCGATGATCTTGGCACCGGCGGCGACCGCGCGCTCCACTTCCTCCTCGTCGTGGACCTCGACGAGCGGGGTGAGGCCGATGGACTCGGCCCGCTCGATGAGGGAGACGAGGGCCTCCTGCTCCAGGGCCGCGACGATCAGCAGCACGAGGTCGGCGCCGTAGGCGCGGGCCTCCCACAGCTGGTACGCCGTGACGATGAAGTCCTTGCGCAGGATCGGGATGTCCACGCGGGCGCGGACGGCCTCCAGGTCGGCCAGCGAGCCACCGAAACGACGCTGCTCGGTGAGGACGGAAATGACCGCCGCACCGCCCGCTTCGTAGTCGGCGGCGAGCCCGGCCGGATCGGCGATGGCGGCCAGCGCACCCTTGGAGGGGCTGGAGCGCTTGACCTCGCAGATCACCTTGACGCTGTCGCCGCGCAGGGCAGCGACGCCGTCCTTGGCCTGGGGCGCCTTGGCGGCACGCTCCTTGAGCTCGTCGAGGCTGACGCGCGCCTGCCGTTCGGCAAGGTCTTCGCGGACCCCTTCGATGATCTCGTCGAGCACACTCACGCGAGCGGCCCCCTTCCGGGTCGATGACGGTCGGCCGCCTTGCAGACACGTACAACTGCAAGGTCAGCAGTTCAAATGGTATCCGCAGGACGCCTTGCCCTCCGCACGCGGTTGACGGCGTCCCATTAAATGGACATCCGGAATCTTTACTTCAGCTATACCTCAGGGCGCCAGGAAAGAGCCCGTGGGCAGGTTCCGGACAACGGAGAAGATCAGGGCCACCGCGCCCATCCCCCACCAGTACAACGGCCGTACGACGAGCCTCCGGGCCGGTACCCCCCGATAGGCGCGAACCAGCCACAGGACCATGAAACCGGCGAAGAAGAAGTACCCGGCGACCGCCAGGGCATTTGCCCCGAAAGCTGTCACGAGATCGCCATGGGCGAACGCGTGCGCGCTGCGCAGCCCTCCGCAGCCCGGGCACAGGACCCCGGTCAGCCGGAACAGCGGGCAGGCCGGGTAGTGGCCGGGTTCGTTCGGATCCACGGTCCCCACGTACGCGAGCGCCGCGGCGGCCGCGGCCAGCGTGAGCGCCGGACGCACCAGCCGGCCGGCCCGGGAAACGGGCGCGGGCGCGGGGGGCGGTGCGAGGTCGGTCGTTCCTGAGGAGGCGTCCACCCGCTGATTCTCTCCGCTCATGACAAAAGGCGCAGCCCGACAGGGCCGCGCCTTTCGAAAACCCGCGTACCGGCTGCCGCCCGGTCAGACCTTGGCGGCGACGCGGTTCGCGGCGATGACCTCGGAGAGGTCCTGGTGCGCGGCCTTCGGCGCACCCATGCCCGCGGCCTTCATCGCCGCGCCCACGACACCGCCGAGGACGACGACGACGAGGCCCGCGTAGAAGCCCAGCGGGTTCGCCAGCACCATGAAGGCGCCGGAGATGCAGAAACCGATGACCGCGATGATGACACCGGTCCAGGCGGCCGGGGTGTGTCCGTGGCTAGTGCCCGCCATGAGTTGCTCCTCGTACTCGGGTGTGCTCCGTCGCACGCCGCACGTGCTGTGTCGACGGTGCTGTGTTGAACGGTGCTGTCGAACGCTCGATGGTCATTGTCCCGTACCAGGCGGAGACCTCGTTCACGGGGTCGGCTCCGGGTCCGGGCGGTCGGGTACGGGGTCAGCGGTCCGAGTCCGGGCCGGTGGGGTCCTCGCCCCGGTCCAGAGCCTTCCACAAGTCCTCCGGCCGGTCCGGGTCCACCACGGCCGTCCTGCGGGGGCGCGGGCTGCCGTCGCGCTCGTAGCGGCCGCCCATCGTGGGCCAGGTGCTCCCGAAACGCAGCGCGAGCAGTCCGGCCAGCAGGATCAGCGCCCCGCCGGCGGCGGTCACGTAGGGCCATGCCGTCTGGGTCAGTCCGGCCACGTGGGCCGCGGTGTCCGCCGTCGTGCGGGCCGCCTGCGCGTCCAGGGCGCGCCGGCCGTCCGCGTTGGCCAGGGCGGCGGCGCCCGCGCCCAGGCCGCTCAGCGCGAGCAGCGCCGAGACCAGCAGCCGGCTCCTGCCGCGGACGGCGAAGACGGCGACCAGGGCGGCGAGCCCGACGATGGCCAGGGCGGCGGGCAGGCCGGTGACGGCCCGCCCGTCGGCGGTCACCGGCAGCGAGCCGCCGCCGATGGCGGCGACGCCCCGGGCCCAGACGCGGCCGGAGGCGAGCAGGACGACGGTGGCGCCGAGCGCGCCGAGCAGCAGGGCGACGGCAACGCTGCGGCGGCCGCCGCGGCCCGAGGGGGCCTCGGGCTCGGCGGCGGCATCGGCGTGTTCGTTTCGGGGCGGGGGTACGGCACTCACGTACCCCACTATCCCCTACGGCCTCAGGCGCCGTGGAGGCGGTTGGCCGCTGCCACCGCGCGCAGCACCGCGGCCGCCTTGTTGCGACACTCGGCGTCCTCCAGCTCGGGCACCGAGTCGGCGACGACCCCGGCGCCGGCCTGGACGTACGCCTTCCCGTCGCGCAGCAGCGCGGTGCGGATGGCGATGGCGGTGTCGGAGTCCCCGGCGAAGTCGAGGTAGCCGACGCAGCCGCCGTAGAGCCCGCGGCGGGTGGGCTCCAGCTCCTCGATGATCTGCATGGCGCGCGGCTTGGGCGCGCCGGACAGGGTGCCGGCCGGGAAGCAGGCGGTGAGCACGTCGAAGGCGGTCTTGCCCTCGGCGACGCGCCCGGTGACGGTGGAGACGATGTGCATCACGTGCGAGTACCGCTCGATGCTCATGAAGTCGACGACCTCCACCGATCCCGGCTCGCAGACCCGGCCGAGGTCGTTGCGGCCGAGGTCGACGAGCATGAGGTGCTCGGCGCGCTCCTTGGGGTCGGCCAGCAGCTCGTCGGCGAGCTCGTTGTCCTGCTGCGGGGTGGCGCCGCGGTGCCGGGTGCCGGCGATGGGGTGGACCATGGCCCGCCCGTCCTCGACCTTGACCAGCGCCTCGGGGCTGGACCCGACGACGTCGAAGCCGTTCTCGAAGCGGAAGAGGTACATGTACGGGGAGGGGTTGGTGGCCCGCAGCACCCGGTAGACGTCGAGCGCGGAGGCGCTGCACGGGGTCTCGAACCGCTGCGAGGGCACCACCTGGAAGGCCTCGCCGGCCCTGATCCGCTCCTTCACGTCCTCCACGGCGGCCTGGTACTTCTCGCCGCCCCAGAGCGCCGAGTACTCCGGCAGTCCGGAGTCGGGCAGCGGCATCGGCGCGTACGGGGCGGGCCGCGCGAGGTCGGCCTCCATGGCGTCGAGGCGCGAGACTGCGTCCGCGTAGGCCTCGTCCACGCCCGCGGCGAGGTCGTTGTGGTTGATGGCGTTGGCGATGAGCTGGACGGTGCCGTCCCAGTGGTCCAGGACCGCCAGGTCGGAGGTGAGCAGCATCGTCAGCTCGGGCAGCTGCAGGTCGTCCTCGGTGTGCTCGCCGATGCGCTCGAGGCGGCGCACGATGTCGTAGCCGAGGTAGCCGACCATGCCGCCGGTGAAGGGGGGCATGCCGGAGGCCAGGTCCCGGGGGGTGTGCAGGGCCTCCACGGTCTGCCGCAGGGCCTCCAGGGGGTCGCCGGAGGTCGGGACGCCGACGGGCGGGGTGCCGATCCAGTGCGCCTGGCCGTCCCGGACGGTGAGGGTGGAGGCGCTGCGGACGCCGACGAATGAGTAGCGCGACCAGGAGCGGCCGTTCTCGGCGGACTCCAGGAGGAACGTCCCGGGGCGTTCGGCGGCCAGCTTGCGGTAGAGCCCGACGGGCGTGTCACCGTCCGCCAGCAGCTTGCGGCTGACGGGGATGACGCGGCGGTCGGCCGCGAGCTTGCGGAACGTCTCAAGATCCATGGCGTGGGACCTTACCTATGATCGGCTTCGGCTATTCGGCTTCGGCGGTGGGGCCGGAGGGACCGGCCAGGGGCAGGACGTCGGCATCGAAACACGTCCGGGCACCGGTGTGGCAGGCCGCCCCGACCTGGTCCACCTGGACGAGCACGGTGTCGGCGTCGCAGTCGAGCGCGACGGACTTCACGTGCTGGAAGTGGCCGGACGTGTCCCCCTTCACCCAGTACTCCTGACGGCTGCGCGACCAGTACGTGCAGCGGCCGGTGGTCAGGGTGCGCTGCAGGGCCTCGTCGTCCATCCAGCCGAGCATGAGCACCTCACCGGTGTCGTACTGCTGGGCGATGGCCGGGACCAGACCGTCCGCGGAGCGCTTGAGGCGGTCGGCGATGGCGGGATCGAGGGAGGACGTACTCATGGGGCCATTGTGCCGGGCCGGGGGGACGATCATGGATCCCTGTCCGCCTGATGGGCAGCCACCGGGCCGGTTCCGGCCGTAGGCTGGCCCGCATGTCTACCCATGCGAAGCGTGAACGACTGCTGCTGGCCGACCTGTTGGAGTCGGCCGGACCGGAAGCGCCGACGCTGTGCGACGGCTGGCGGACGCGGGAGCTCGCCGCGCACGTGGTGGTCCGGGAGCGTCGCCCGGACGCGGCGGGCGGACTGCTGCTGAACGCGCTGAAGGCCCGCCTGGACCGGGCGATGGAGGAGTACGGGGCCAAGCCGTACGAGGAGCTCATCCAGTTGATCCGGACCGGGCCGCCGAAGATGTCCCTCTACGCGCTGAAGCAGATCGACGAGCTGGCGAACGCGGTGGAGTTCTACGTCCACTCCGAGGACGTCCGGCGCGCCCAGCCGGACTGGTCCCCGCGCCCCCTGGACCCTGTCTTCTCCGACTCCCTCTGGTCCCGCCTGGAGAAGCTGGCCCGCCTGACGGGCCGCCGCTCCCCGGTGGGCCTGGTCCTGCGCCGCCCGAACGGCCAGACGGCGGTGGCCCACAAGGGCGCGCCGGTGGTGACGGTGACCGGCGAGCCGGGAGAGCTGACGCTCTTCTGCTTCGGCCGCCAGGACGCTGCCGCGGTGGAACTGGACGGCCCGAAGGAAGCCATCGCGAAGCTCACGGTGGCCCAGCTGGGCATGTAGCCCGCGCTCCTTCTCCACGCAGCCCTCGCACCGCTGCGCGGGCTTCGGCCCGCTGCGCCGGACTCCGTCCGGCGCAGCGGGCCGAAGCCCGCGTCAGGAAGCGAAGGCGAGTTCCGCGCGGCGGACCGCTGGGGCCGAGGTGCCGACTATTGCGCCGGCCATGCTCACCGCCGCACCCGCCAGGAAGACCGGGGTCACGCCCCACAGGTCGGCGGCGAAGCCGAAGGCGGGGTAGGCCAGCGGGGCCAGGCCGACCGCCGTGAAGGCCATCACGGAGCTGACCCGCCCCAGGTACGAGGGGTCCGTGGCCGTCTGGATGAGGGCGATGGCCAAGCCTCCGCAGATCCCGCAGACGAGCCCCGTCAGCACGGCCAGGGCCACCGCCACCGGCAGGTTCGGGGCCAGGACCAGGCCGCCGATGCCCGCGGAGCCGATGATCAGGGTGAGGTTCTGGACCGCCCCGGCCCGCGGGAACCTGGGGATCAGGGTCAGTACCAGCGCGCTCGACGCCGCGCCCGCACCCATCCCGCCGATGATCCAGCCGACTCCGGCCGGCCCCCAGCCGCGCTCCTCGGAGACCAGGATCAGGCCGAGGGTCATCGGCGCGGACGTGCCGAGCTGGCTGAGTGCCCCCGACAGGACGAGGGGTCCGATCAGCCCGTGCCGCCGGATGTAGCCGAGTCCGGAGAGGAGCTGCTTCCAGGGAGACTCGGAGGAGGGAGCCGGCACCGAGCCGGGATCCGGAGCCGGCAGCGGAGCGATCCGTACGGCCACCAGCAGGACGAGCGAGACCCCGAACAGCGCCGAGGCCACCGCGAAGGCCGACGCCGGACCGCCCAGCCCCATCGCCAGCCCCGCCACCGGCGGCCCGGCGGTGTGCCCGACGCGTTCGGCGAGGCTGCGCAGCCCCTGGACCCGTACGAGCTGCCCGGGCCCCGCGATCCGCGGCGGCAGCGCGCCGACGGCCGGCATGAACAGGGCGTCGACGATGCCGAAGACCAGCGCGACGAGCACCAGGACCCACAGGCCCGGGGAGCCGAGGGCGAGGACGAGCGCCAGGGCCAGGACGACCCCGCACCGCACCGCGTCGGAGGAGATGACCACGAGCCGGGGGCCGAAGCGGTCGGCGATCACCCCGCCGCCCAGCATGAGCAGCGCCCTCGGTATCGCGCCGACCGCCATGACCAGGCCGACCTCGGCCGGGCCGGCCGTCTGGGCGGCCGCCCAGCCGAGGGCGAGGAAGTAGACCCCGTCCCCGACGAGCGAGGCCCCGTAGGCGGCCAGCCAGCGCAGGACGTTGCCGTCCCGCCACACGTTCCCGTTCACGAACCGGCCCCCCACGGGCGAAGCGAACTTCAGCGGACCGGGTGGCCCGCTTCCCTCAGCGCGTCCTTGACCTGGCCGATGCGCAGGTCTCCGAAGTGGAACACCGACGCCGCGAGCACCGCGTCGGCGCCCGCCGCGATCGCCGGCGGGAAGTGCGCGAGCTTGCCCGCGCCGCCCGAGGCGATCACCGGGACCGTGACGTGCTTGCGCACGGCCGCGATCATCTCGGTGTCGTAGCCGTCCTTGGTACCGTCCGCGTCCATCGAGTTCAACAGGATTTCCCCGGCGCCCAGCTCGGCCGCCCGGTGCGCCCACTCGACGGCGTCGATGCCGGCGCTCTGCCGGCCGCCGTGGGTGGTCACCTCGAAGGAGCCGGAGGCGGTGCGGCGCGCGTCGACCGACAGGACGAGCACCTGGCGGCCGAAGCGCTCCGCGATCTCCTGGATGAGCTCGGGCCGGGCGATGGCGGCGGTGTTCACGCCGACCTTGTCGGCGCCGGCCCGCAGCAGCTTGTCCACGTCGTCGGCGGTGCGGACGCCGCCGCCCACGGTCAGCGGGATGAAGACCTGCTCGGCGGTGCGGCGCACCACGTCGTAGGTGGTCTCCCGGTTCCCGGAGGAGGCGGTGATGTCGAGGAAGGTCAGCTCGTCGGCGCCTTCGGCGTCGTAGAGCTTGGCCATCTCGACGGGGTCGCCGGCGTCGCGCAGGTTCTGGAAGTTGACGCCCTTGACCACGCGGCCGTTGTCCACGTCCAGGCAGGGGATCACCCGTACGGCGAGGGTCATGCCGAGCCTCCCGCTACGGGGCCGAAGGCCTCGACCTCCACCTCGACGACCATGCTCGGGTCCACGAACCCGTTGACGATGATCAGCGTCGAGGCCGGGCGGATCTTGTCGAAGAGCTCGCTGTGGGCGCGGCCGACCTCGTCCACGTCACGGGCGTGCGTGAGGTAGAGGCGGGTGCGGACCACGTGCTCGGGGCCGAGCCCGGCCTGCTCCAGCGCGTTGAAGGCCACGGAGAAGGCCTTCTTCGTCTGGTCGTACGGACCGCCCGCGTCGGCCCCGGTGCATCCGGAGACCAGGACCAGCCCGTTGGGGAGCTGGACGGCGCGGGAGTAGCCGAGTACGTCCTCGTAGGCGCCGCCGGACGAGATGCGTCGGACCTCGGAACGGTTCGTGGAGCTGTTCTCGGAACTCATGCGGAGACCACCTTCAGGGCTTCTTCGAGCGTGAACGCCTTGGCGTACAGGGCCTTGCCTACGATGGCGCCCTCGACGCCGGCCCCGACGAGCCCGGCCAGTGCGCGCAGGTCGTCGAGGGAGGAGATGCCGCCGGAGGCGACGACGGGCCGGTCGGTGGCGGCGCAGACGTTCTTCAGCAGCTCCAGGTTGGGGCCGGTGAGGGTGCCGTCCTTGCCGATGTCGGTGACGACGTACCGGGCGCAGCCCTCGGAGTCCAGGCGCGCGAGGGTCTCGTAGAGGTCCCCGCCCTCGCTGGTCCAGCCGCGGCCCTTGAGGGTGGTGCCGCGTACGTCGAGGCCGACGGCGATCTTGTCGCCGTGCTCGGCGATGGCCTTGGCGGCCCACTCGGGGGTCTCCAGGGCGGCGGTGCCGAGGTTGACGCGGGTGCAGCCGGTGGCGAGGGCCGCGGCGAGCGAGGCGTCGTCGCGGATGCCGCCGGACAGTTCGACCTTGATGTCCATGGCGCCGGTGATCTCGGCGACGAGCGCGCGGTTGTCACCGGTGCCGAAGGCGGCGTCCAGGTCGACCAGGTGCAGCCATTCGGCGCCGGCGGCCTGCCAGGCGAGGGCGGCCTGGAGCGGGGAGCCGTAGGAGGTCTCGCTGCCGGAGACGCCGTGCACGAGGCGGACGGCCTGGCCGTCGCGGACGTCGACGGCGGGGAGCAGTTCGAGCTTCTTCGACGTCGTCATCACAGGGTCTCGATCCAGTTGGTGAGGAGCTGGGCGCCGGCGTCCCCGGACTTCTCGGGGTGGAACTGGGTGGCCCACAGGGCCCCGTTCTCCACCGCCGCGACGAACCGCTCGCCGTGCGTGGCCCAGGTGACCTTGGGGGCCTTGATCAGCGGGTTGGTGACTTCCAGCGACCAGTCGTGGGCCGCGTAGGAGTGCACGAAGTAGAAGCGGGCGTCCTCGTCCAGGCCGGCGAAGGCCTGGCTGTCGGCCGGCGCGTCCACGGTGTTCCAGCCCATGTGGGGGACGATCGGGGCCTGGAGCGGGCCGACCGTGCCGGGCCACTCGTCCAGTCCCTCGGTCTCCACGCCGTGCTCGATGCCCCGCTCGAAGAGGATCTGCATGCCCACGCAGATGCCCATGACCGGGCGGCCGCCGGAGAGCCGGCGGCCGATGATCCAGTCGCCGCGCGCGTCCTTGAGCCCCTGCATGCAGGCGGAGAAGGCTCCGACGCCGGGGACGAGGAGTCCGTCGGCGTCCATGGCCTTGTCGTAGTCGCGGGTGATCTCCACGTCCGCGCCTGCGCGCGCGAGGGCGCGCTCGGCGGAGCGGACGTTGCCGAAGCCGTAGTCGAAGACCACGACCTTCTTGGTGGGGCTGACTGCGCTCATTCCCAAATTCCCTGGATCCGCAGGACTCCGGCGACCAGGCACATCACGGAGCCGATGGCGAGCAGGGCGATGACCGAGGTGGGCATCTCCTGCTTCTTGAAGGAGTAGACGCCGCCGGCCAGGAACAGGCCGAGGACGATCAGGATCGTGTTGAGCCCGTTCACGCTAGAGGGCGCCCTTCGTGGAAGGCAGGATCCCGGCGGCGCGCGGGTCGAACTCGGCGGCGTAGCGCAGGGCCCGGGCCAGCGCCTTGAACTGGCACTCCACGATGTGGTGGGCGTTGCGGCCGTACGGCACGTGGATGTGCAGGGCGATCTGGGCCTGCGCGACGAAGGACTCGAAGATGTGCCGGGTCATCGTCGTGTCGTACGAGCCGATCATCGGCGCCATGTTCTCGGGCTCGGTGTGCACGAGGTACGGGCGGCCCGACAGGTCGACGGTCACCTGGGCGAGGGACTCGTCGAGCGGCACGGTGCAGTTGCCGAAGCGGTAGATGCCGACCTTGTCGCCGAGTGCCTGCTTGAAGGCGGCGCCGAGGGCGAGCGCGCTGTCCTCGATGGTGTGGTGGCTGTCGATGTGCAGGTCGCCCTCGGTCTTGACCGTGAGGTCGAAGAGGCCGTGGCGGCCGAGCTGGTCGAGCATGTGGTCGTAGAAGCCCACGCCCGTCGAGACGTCGACCTTGCCGGTGCCGTCGAGGTTTATCTCGACGAGGACCGAGGTCTCCTTCGTGGTCCGTTCGACCCGTCCGATGCGGCTCATGCGTGCTGCTCCTTCTTCAGTGCGCGAACCGCTTCCAGGAACGCGTCGTTCTCGGCCGGGGTGCCCGCGGTGACCCGCAGCCATCCCGGTACGCCGTTGTCCCGGACCAGGACGCCCTGGTCGAGGATCTTCTGCCAGGCGGTGTGGGAGTTCTCGAACCGGCCGAACTGTACGAAGTTCGAGTCGGAGTCGGTGACCTCGAAGCCGATCCCCCGCAGCTCGGTGACCAGGCGGTCGCGCTCGGCCTTGAGCTGCTCGACGTAGCCGAGCAGGGTGTCGGTGAATTCCAGGGCGGCCAGCGCGGTCGCCTGGGTGACGGCCGACAGGTGGTACGGCAGGCGTACGAGCTGTACGGCGTCGACCACGGCCGGGTGCGCGGCGAGGTAGCCCAGGCGCAGGCCCGCGGCGCCGAAGGCCTTGGACATGGTCCGGGAGACCACCAGGTTCGGGCGGCCCTCGATCAACGGCAGGAGGGAGTCCCGGTGGCTGAACTCCACGTAGGCCTCGTCGACGACGACCAGGCTGGGCCCGGCCGCCTGCGCGGCCTCGTAGAGGGCCAGGACCGTCTCCGCGCCGACCGCGGTGCCCGTGGGGTTGTTGGGGGAGGTGATGAAGACGACGTTGGGCGCGTGCTCCGTGATCGCCTGCTCGGCGGCCTCCACGTCGATGGTGAAGTCCTCGTTGCGCGGGCCGGAGATCCAGTCGGTCCCGGTGCCGCGCGCGATCAGCGCGTGCATCGAGTACGAGGGCTCGAAGCCGATCGCGGTGCGGCCGGGCCCGCCGAAGGTCTGCAGCAGCTGCTGGAGGACCTCGTTGGAGCCGTTGGCGGCCCATACGTTCTCCCGCGCGACCGGGTGCTTGCCGGTACGGGTGAGGTAGGCGGCCAGCTCGGTGCGCAGCTCGACCGCGTCCCGGTCGGGGTACCGGTTCAGCGTGCGGGCGGCCTCGGCGACGCGCTCGGCGATGCGCGCGACGAGCGCCTCGGGCAGGCCGTACGGGTTCTCGTTGGTGTTGAGCTGGACGGGTACGTCCAGCTGCGGGGCGCCGTACGGGGTCTTGCCGCGCAGCTCGTCCCGGATGGGGAGGTCGTCGATGCCGATGACGGCCTCGGTACCCGGGGCGTCGGTGCTGCCAGTGGTGCCGGTCATGCCTGCGGAACCTTCCAACCGAATCGTGCCTTGAGAGCCGCGCCGTGCGCGGGCAGGTCCTCGGCCTCGGCCAGGGTCACCACGTGGTGGGTGACCTCGGCGAGGGCGTCGCGCGTGTAGTCGACGATGTGGATGCCGCGCAGGAAGGACTGCACGGACAGGCCCGAGGAGTGGCAGGCGCAGCCGCCGGTGGGCAGCACGTGGTTGGAGCCGGCGCAGTAGTCGCCGAGCGAGACCGGGGACCAGGGGCCGACGAAGATCGCGCCGGCGTTGCGCACGCGGGCGGCCCAGGCGGCCGCGTCGGCGGTCTGGATCTCCAGGTGCTCGGCGCCGTACGCGTCGACGACCTTGAGGCCGTCCTCCAGGCTGTCGACCAGCACGATCGCGGACTGGCGGCCGGCCAGCGCGGGCTTGATCCGGTCCTCGACGTGCTTGGTCGCCGCGACCTGCGGCTCCAGCTGCGCCTCGACGGCGGCCGCGAGCTCCGCGGAGTCCGTGACGAGGACGGCGGCGGCCAGCGGGTCGTGCTCGGCCTGGCTGATCAGGTCGGCGGCGACGTGCACCGGATCGGCCGTGGAGTCCGCGAGGACCGCGATCTCGGTCGGGCCCGCCTCGGTGTCGATGCCGATCTTGCCGGTGAAGTAGCGCTTGGCGGCGGCGACCCAGATGTTGCCGGGACCGGTCACCATGTTGGTGGGCAGGCAGTCTTCCGTCCCGTACGCGAACATCGCGACGGCCTGGGCGCCGCCCGCGGCGTAGACCTCGTCCACGCCGAGCAGCGCGCACGCGGCCAGGATCGTCGGGTGCGGCAGGCCCCCGAACTCTTTCTGCGGCGGGGACGCGAGCGCGATGGACTCGACGCCCGCCTCCTGGGCCGGGACGACGTTCATGACGACGGAGGACGGGTACACCGAGCGGCCGCCCGGGGCGTACAGCCCCACGCGCTCCACCGGAACCCACTTCTCGGTCACCGTGCCGCCGGGGACCACCTGGGTGACGTGCTCGGTCCGGCGCTGGTTGCGGTGCACGATCCGGGCGCGCCGGATCGACTCCTCGAGGGCGGCGCGGACGGCCGGGTCGAGCTGGTCGAGAGCGGTCTTCAGGGCCTCGGCGGGCACCCGGATCCGGTCGAGCTCGACCCCGTCGAACTTCTGCGCGTACTCGATCAGCGCCGCCGTTCCACGATGGTGGACGTCCTCGCAGATGGGCCGCACCTTCTCCAGGGCGGCTTCTACGTCGAACTCGGCACGGGGCAGCAGATCGCGCAGGGCGCCACCCTCGGGGAGGGTGTCGCCGCGCAGGTCGATACGAGAGATCACCTGGCAATTCTCTCAGACCGCCTCGCGCCGCCGTTCGTCCGTATCACTGGCTGATACAAGCCACGGACGTTCCCTGATGTCACACAGGGCCTCTAGCGTGCGGGTACGCGCTGCTGGTCCGCGCGTACAAGCGGGAGGGGCCGCGCGGCGACGTCCACGCGGACGAGCGGAGGGGGGCCGCCATGGCCGAAGCACGCCCGGACGGGGAACCGGCCGATCTCACCGGCTCCGAACGGCTCATGTGGGACGCGTTCCGGACCGGCAGCGTCTGCGATCTCAGCACCCGCACCGCCGAACGGGACGATCCGCACGCCGACCGGGTCTGGGGCCCCGGGCGCAGCGTCCGCGCGGCGGTGGTGGCGCTGCTGCTGCTCCACGGGCCGGGCCCGGTGCCGGGGCGGGTGGCCTCGCTGAAGCTGCGGGGCGTACGGATCACCGGCCGCCTCGACCTCTCCGGGGGCACGGTCACCCCGTACGTGGAGCTCCAGTCCTGCCGCTTCGACGGGGAGGTCCAGCTCTCGGAGGCCCGCTTCGGCACGCTGCGCCTGGTCAACTGCGCGATACCCCGGCTGGAAGCGGCCCGGCTGCACACCGAGGGCGATCTGCACCTGCCGCGCTGCCGGGTGGCCCGCGGGATCCGGCTGACCGACGCGCAGATCGGCACCGACCTGCTGATCAGCGAGGCGGTGCTGCAGCGCGACGGCAAGGGGCGGGCCCTGGCGGCCGACGGGATGTCGGTCGCGCAGGACTTCCAGGGCGAGCTGCTGCAGACCCACGGGGAGCTGAGCCTGCGCGGGGCCAAGGTCGGCGTGTCGATGAGCCTGCGCGGGGCCCGCCTGAGCAATCCGTACGGGAAGCGGGCGCTGAACGCCCCGCAGCTCACCGTGGAGCGCACGCTCTACCTGACCTCCATCGCCCTGGGCCACACCCCGGGCGACCCGGACTCCTCCACTCCCCCCTACGGGCTCGGCCACACGCCCGTACGGGGACAGCGCGCGCAGCACTTCGAGTGCCGGGGCGGCCTGCGGCTGGACGACGGCCGCTTCGGGGACGCCGTGGACTTCTACGGGGCCCGCTTCACCCTCACGGAGGACCAGGAGGTCTCGCTGCGCCGCATCCACACCCCGGAGCTGCGGTTCGTCGGCGAGCGGCCGGAGCAGGGGCGCGTCGTCCTGTCGGGCTCGAAGGTGGTCAAGCTCGTGGACACGGCCACGAGCTGGCCGGCCCGCCCGGGCCGGCTGTCCATCGAGGGCTTCGCCTACGAGAACCTCGCGCCCCGGGGCCTCTTCCCGCCGGCCCGCCGGCTGGAGTGGGTCGAGATGGCCACCCCCGATTACTCCCCGGAACCGTACGAGCGGCTCGCCGCGGTCCTGCGGGCCTCCGGGGAGGACGCGGACGCCCGCGAGGTGCTGCTGGCCAAACAGCGGCGCCGGCGCACGACGCTGCCGCCGGCGCTGCGCGCGTGGGGGTACCTCCAGGACTGGACGGTGGTCTACGGCTACCGGCCGGGGCGGGCGGCGCTGTGGATGGCCGTGCTGTGGGCGGCCGGGGCCGTGCTCTTCGCGATGCACGGCCGGCCGCCGCCGCTCAAGGCGGAGGAGCACCCGGACTGGAACCCGGTGCTGTTCGCCCTGGACCTGCTGCTCCCGGTGATCGACCTGGGCCAGCAGGACCAGTGGATTCTGCGGGGCGGCTGGCAGTGGGGCACGGCGGCCCTGGTCATCCTGGGCTGGATCCTGGCCACGACCGTCGCCGCGGGCGCCTCCCGCGTGCTGAGGCGGGGATGACGGGCGGGGGCGACGGTCGGGGGTGACGGTCCCCTGGCCACGGCCACTACCCTGTGCCTCGTGACCACCGTTCGCCTGCCCCTCTTCCCGCTGAACTCGGTGCTGTTCCCGGGACTCGTCCTCCCGCTGAACATCTTCGAGGAGCGATATCGCGCCATGATGCGCGAGCTGCTCAAGGCGGGAGAGGACGAGCCCCGCCGCTTCGCGGTCGTCGCGATCCGCGACGGCCGGGAGGTCGCCCCGACCGCGCCCGGCCTGCCGGACCAGACGGCCGTGCCCGAGCGCGGGCCGGCCGCCGGCTTCGGCGCGGACCCGGTCCAGGCCTTCCACCGGGTGGGCTGCATCGCGGACGCGGCCTCGATCCGGGAGCGGGAGGACGGCAGCTTCGAGGTGATGGCCACCGGCACGGTCCGGGTCCGGCTGCTGTCCGTCGACGCCTCCGGCCCCTTCCTCGTGGCGGAGCTGGAAGAGCTCCCCGAGGACGCGGGCGACGGCGCGGGCGCGCTGGCGGAGGGCGTGCTGCGGGCGTTCCGCACGTACCAGAAGCGGCTGGCCGGAGCCCGCGAACGGTCCCTGACCGGCATGGACCTCCCCGACGAGCCCTCGGTGGTCTCGTACCTGGTCGCGGCCGCCGCGGTGCTGGACATCCCGGCGAAGCAGCGCCTGCTCCAGGCCCCGGACACGGCGACCCGCCTCGCGGAGGAGCTGAAGCTGCTGCGCACCGAGACGGCCGTCATCCGCCACCTCCCCTCGCTCCCGGCCGTGGACCTCACCCGCGCCCCGACGAGCCCGAACTGACGGACGGCGCACCGATGGCGAAGAAGAAGCCGGCGGGCACTCCGGCGATCGTGGCCCTGACGGCGGCCGGCGCCGATTTCACCGTGCACGCCTACGAGCACGACCCGGCCCACCCGTCGTACGGCGAGGAGGCGGCCCAGGCCCTCGGGGTCTCCCCCGCGCAGGTCTTCAAGACGCTGCTGGCCGAGGTGGACGGCGCGCTGGTGGTGGCGGTGGTCCCGGTCTCGGGCAGCCTCGACCTGAAGGCCCTGGCCGCCGCGGTGGGCGGCAAGCGGGCGGCGATGGCCGACCCGGCCCTGGCCGAGCGCACCACGGGCTACGTCCTGGGCGGCATCTCTCCGCTGGGCCAGCGCAAGCGGCTCCGCACGGTCCTGGACGCCTCGGCCTCCGGCTTCCCCACCATCTGCGTCTCGGCGGGCCGCCGCGGCCTGGAGGTCGAGCTCGCCCCCGCCACCCTGACCGCCCTGACCGCGGCCACTCCGGCCCCGATCGCCCGCGCGTAGCGCCCCGGCGCCCTGCGGGGCGGAGTTCCCCTACCCGCCCTTCGCCCGTTCCCCGGGCTCTGCCCGGACCCGGTCCTCAAACGCCGGACGGGCTGAAAAGATCGCCTCAAACGCCGGCGGAGCTGGATATATCCAGCCCCGCCGGCGTTTGAGGCGCGGGGTCCGGGGCGGAGCCCCGGGGAACGGGCGAAGGGCGGGTAGGGGACAGTTCCCGCAGGGCCTACGGCCGCGGAGGCTCCGTACCGGACGGGTCCGGGGACGGGTGCACGGCAGGCCCGGCAGGGGCCTGGTAGTACCCGGACGGCCACATCGCGAGATCAGGCGCGGGATCCCGCGTACCCCACAGGGCCGTCAGGGCGAGGTGGACGACGACCGCGGCCATCGGCCAGCCGAGCAGCGCCCCGTGCGCGAGCAACTCGAGCGGGGCCTCGAAGGGGACACCCTTCCCCGCCTCCCGCGCGGCCGCCACCAGGTCCGAGGAGGGGCCGAGCCACAGGCCCACGCGCCAGCCCACCAGCGCGGCGAAGACCGATCCGACCGCGAGCCCGACCACCTGCGCGGCGCCCCCGGCACGGCGCCACAGGAAGACGCCCAGCGCGCTCAGCACGCCGAATCCCACGGACAGCAGCAGGAAGGTCCCGTCGGCCCCGATGCGGGCCTCGCTCTCGGTGTCCCGCAGGAACACCGCCTCGCCGTTGGAGACGTACTGCACCCTCGGCGCGAGCCAGACCCACAGCAGTCCGAGCAGCACGCCGGCCACGCCGACCACGAGGGCGATGGCGGCCCCGTCGCGGATGTCGGACGGGGAGAAGGCGGGCTCCGGCGCGGGCGCGGACTCGGCCGCTGTCGCGGCCGAAGGGGACTCCGACGGCGGCTGGTCGGGCTTGTCATAGGGGGTCACGGCTTCGGTCACCCCCACATCGTGCCAGGAAGTGTTTGATTTAACGATCGGCCCCGGCGGGCGTCAGCGGACCGCTGCCCGCCGGTAGGCCCAGGTCGCGAGGGCGAGGGACAGCACCCCCACCCCCGCGCACACGCCGAGGTCGAGGAGGACCGCCGCCCAGTCGGGATGCGGCTCGAAGGTCCGGGCGAAGGCCTCGACGCCGTACGTGGACGGCAGCAGGTCCCGCGCCCAGACGATGACGTCCGGCATCCGCTCGGGCGGCAGTACGCCCAGCAGCAGGGCCGCGGACATGCCGAGCTGTCCGGCGAGCGTGGCCAGCTCCTGCCGGGGGGCGAGCAGGCCCAGCGCCGCGCCGAGTCCGGCGAGGGCGGCGCCGGCCAGCGGCACCACGGCGGCCAGGATCCACAGGCCGCCCATCGGCAGCCCGAACAGCACGCTGCCGAAGACGGCCGTCACCAGCGTGCCGGGCAGCGTGAAGGAGGCGTACGCGGCGGCCGCGCCCAGCACCACGGACGCGGGTGGCACCGGCAGGGTGGCGTAGTGGTCGAGCCCGCCGCTGGCCCGGAGCTGGCCGAAGTACTGGGCGAGCAGGTTCAGCGCGACGAAGGCGACGACCAGCACGGAGGAACCGGCGACGACGGCCCGCGCCTCGGAGCCCCCGTCGACCACGCCCCGCATCAGGATCATGATCCCGACGGACTGGAAGGTGGCCACGAACAGCAGGGGGATCCGCGAGACCCGCGCGCGGGACAGCTGGGCCCGGTAGACGGCGGCCAGCGCCGGGAAGAACCGGGCGCGCGGGGCCAGTACGCCCGCGGCGGTGTCGGCGGCGGCCGTGGCCGTCGTGGCGGTGGCGCTCACGCCTTCACCAGTCCCTTCGAGGTGCGTCCGCCCAGGGCGAGGTACACGTCCTCCAGGCTCGGCGTGGCCAGCGTGAAATCGTCGAGGGCTGCGAAGGCCGGGCCGCCGGTCACGGCGGCCACCGCCGCCCGCGCCTCGTCGGGGCCGAGCCGCAGCACCCAGCGCCGACCGGATTCGGTGGCCGCCGCGGCGAGCGCGGCGACCTCCGGGAGCTCCAGGGGCGGCGTGGTGCGCCAGACCAGTTCGAGCCGGACCTCTCCGGACACCTGGGCCTTGAGCCCGGCCGGGGTGTCGCAGGCGATGACCCGGCCCTGGTCGATGACGGCGACCCGGTCGAGGACGGTCTCGGCCTCGATGACGTTGTGGGTGACCAGCAGCACGGTGGCCCCGGTCTCGGCGCGGCGGCGGTCGACGGCGGCCCAGACGGCCCGCCGGGCCACCGGGTCCATGCCGGTCGTGGGCTCGTCGAGCACCAGGACGGGCCGCTCCCCCACCAGCGCGGCGGCGAAGCACGCGAGGCGCCGCTGCCCGCCGGACAGCTTCTTCAGGGGGCGCCCGGCGATCCCCGTCAGCCCGAGCTCCTCCAGTACGGAGTCCCGTACGGTCCGCGCCTCGCGCAGGCCGAGCCCGCGCAGCCGGCCGGTCGTCTCGGCGGCCAGCGAGACCGTGAGCTCGTCGAGGGCGGTGGATTCCTGGCCGAGGTAGGAGAGCAGCCGGGCCGACCGGTCGGGGTGGCGCACGAGGTCGTGGCCGAGCAGGTTCACCGAGCCGGAGTCGGGCCGCAGCAGGCCGGTGAGCTGGCGGACCAGGGTCGATTTGCCGGCGCCGTTGGGGCCGAGCAGCCCGAAGATCTCGCCGCGCCGCACGTCCAGGGAGATCCCGTCGGTGGCACGGGTCTCGGGCAGGGCCGGGGCCCCGCGCCGTCCTCGTACCGCGGGATACGTCTTGACCAGGTCACGTACCGCGCAGACCACGTCGGGGGCCGGTCCCGCGGCCCCTGCCGTGTCCGTATCCGCCTGTGCTGTCCCCGTACTCACGAGGGAGCAGCCTACGGGGTTGCGGCCCCTACTCGGCTGCCGGGGCCGCCGGGGCCACCGCGACGGGGGCCGCGGCGGGGGCCACCGGGGCACCGGGGACGAGGGCCGGGCCGGTCGCCGATCCGGCCCCGGCCACGTGTTCCGCGGCCGCCCGTACGTCGATCTCGCGCCAGAAGCCGGCCCGGATGGCGTAGCGGTCGTGCTCGTCGATCTGGTCGTCCTTGTGCGCGAGGAGTCCGAACCGGGCGGCGTAGCGCAGCAGCTCCCCGTCGATCCGGTGCGGGATCCGCGGGTACATGGTGGCGAGCTTCTGCAGGTGCACGGTCTCCGGGAGCCGTTCCATCCAGCGCCGGGCGAACACCTGGCCGACCTCGAAGGGGTCGCCGCCGACCGTGGTGATGTCCTCCTCGCGGTCCGCCCAGCGCTGCTCGGCGGAGGTGAGCTGGGCGAGGGTGGGCAGCGAGGCGGTCTCGGCGGGCTCGCCGAGCGGCCCGGCCCGGTCGATCCACCCCTTGTCGGAGGACCACCGCAGGGCGCTGCCGGCCGGGGCCCCGCCGAGGGCCTGGCCGGGCCCGGGTGCGGCCGCGGGGGCGCCGGGGGCGCGCAGGGCGCCCGCGAGGTCCTTCGGGGTCGGGACGGTCCTGCCGTTGGCGGTGGTGGATCCGGCGGCGGCCGGTGCGCCGCCCTCCTCGGGCTCCACGGGGGCCGCGGGCCGGCTTCCGTTGCCGCGGGCGGCTTCGGCGAGGGCTGCCTCGGGCAGGGGTGCGGAGAGGATGGCGGCGATCTCGGGGCGCGGGGCCGGGGCCGGGGCGCAGAGTCCGGTGAGGTCGCGGGCGCGGACGGCGCGGGTGATCCAGGTGCGGTCCAGGACGCGGCGTTCGTCGGCTTCGGCGACGAGGTCCTCGGACTGGTTGTAGTCCCCGTCGGCGGCCTGGACGGCCCACAGGTGGACGGCGACCCCGTGTTCCTTGGCGGACATCAGGCCGGGCAGCAGGTCTCCGTCGCCGGTGACGAGCACGACGTCCGAGCAGGCCCGGTTGCGGGCGAGCTCGGTGAGCTCGGCGTGCATGGCCGCGTCGACGCCCTTCTGGGCCCAGCGGCCGTCGCTGCGGGTCAGGGCGCCGAGGCGGACGGTGACGCGGGGCATGACGCGCAGCCGCCGGTGCTCGGGCTGGGGCACCCGGTCGGGTGCGCCGTCGAACCAGTAGATCCGCAGGAGCGGCTGTTCGGTGTCGGCTTCGGCGCGCTCGCGCAGGCCCTGGATGAGCGCCGCATGGTCGACGGTGATCCGGGAGCGGGACGGCTCTCCTGCGAGGAGGCTCGCGGCGGCGCCCAGCAGATAGCCGGCGTCCACCAGGACGACGCAGCGGTCCACGCGTACCACCCTCTTCCCTGGGGGTCCTCTGTGTCTTTCGCGGTTTCCCCGAGTCTGCCCGACGGCAACGGCCTTGACGGCCGGAACTCGATCATCGGCGTGGCGTATCTCTCAGAGGTCCCCGGCAGGAGCCCCGACTACGCGCGGTAATGATCCAAAATGCGCCGTTTACGGCCCTGTGTGAGTGTGAAGGCGGCCCTGGCCCCTAAACCCCCCACGGAGGCATCCCATGGCCAAGAACAAGAACCGCCAGCAGCCCGCCAAGTCCGAAGAGCGCTCGGCTGCACAGGATCCGGCGAAGAGCTCGATGGACTCCTCGTCCTCGACCTCGACCCCGGCGGCCCCGAGTCCGCTGCAGATGGCCGGCAAGAAGAGGGAAAAGAAGTTCGGCCACAACTGACACCTCCACCCCGCACCACTCCGTATGCGGGAAGGCCCGCCCCCGTCGACAGGGGCGGGCCTTCCCACGCATGAGGCAGTGGTGCCGGGGGGCGGGTGGTGGCTAGCCGGCCAGGCAGGACGGGCCGAGCAGCACCTTGAGGTCGCCGAAGAGCGCCGGGTCGGGCTTGACCCGGTGCTTGTCGAGCCGGAGCACGGTGGTGGTGCGCGGCCCCTGGAGCTTGATCCGCACCTCGCTGTTGCCCTGGTGGTGGCGCAGGATCTCGCCGAGCCGGGTCACCATCGGCGGGGTGACCTTGACGGTCGGGATGGTGAGGACGACGGGGGCGTTGGTGCCGGCGTTGGAGAGGTCCGGGACCATCATTTCCATGGCGACGAGCCGGGGGACGTCCTCGCGCTTGTCCAGGCGGCCCTTGACGAAGACGACCGTGTCCTCGACCAGCTGGGTGGAGACGAGCTGGTAGGTCGCGGGGAAGAACATGCATTCGATGGAGCCGGCCAGGTCCTCGACGGTGGCGATGGCCCAGGCGTTGCCCTGCTTGGTCATCTTGCGCTGGAGACCCGAGATGATGCCGCCGATGGTGACGACCGCGCCGTCGCCGTGCTCTCCGCCGGTGAGCTGGGAGATGCCGGCGTCGGTCTTGTCGGAGAGCACGTGCTCCAGGCCGAAGAGCGGGTGGTCGGAGACGTAGAGGCCGAGCATCTCGCGCTCCTGGGCGAGCAGGTAGGCCTTCTCCCACTCGACGTCGGAGAACTCCACGTCGAGGCCGAAGCCCGGCTCGTCGCCCGCGCTCTCGTCGCCCATTCCGCCGAAGAGGTCGAACTGCCCCTCGGCCTCCTTGCGCTTGACGGCGACCACGTTGTCGATCATCGGTTCGTGGTGGGCGACCAGGCCCTTGCGGGTGTGGCCCATCTCGTCGAAGGCGCCGGCCTTGATCAGGGATTCGACGGTGCGCTTGTTACAGACGACGGCTTCGACCTTGTCGAGGAAGTCGGGGAAGGTGGAGTACTTCCCCTTGGCCTTCCTGCTCTTGATGATCGACTCGACGACGTTGGTGCCGACGTTGCGCACGGCGGTGAGGCCGAAGAGGATCACGTCGTCGCCCTGGGCGGCGAAGTTCGCCTCCGACTCGTTCACGTTCGGCGGGAGCACCTTGATGCCCATCCGGCGGCACTCGTTCAGGTAGATCGCGGACTTGTCCTTGTCGTCCTTGACCGAGGTGAGCAGGCCGGCCATGTACTCGGCCGGGAAATTGGCCTTGAGGTAGGCGGTCCAGTAGGAGACCAGGCCGTACGCGGCCGAGTGGGCCTTGTTGAAGGCGTAGCCGGCGAAGGGGACCAGCACGTCCCACAGCGCCTTGATCGCCTGGTCGCTGAAGCCCTTCTCCTTGGCGCCGGCCTCGAAGATGACGAAGTTCTTCGCCAGTTCGTCGGGCTTCTTCTTGCCCATCACGCGGCGCAGGATGTCGGCCTCGCCGAGCGAGTAGCCGGCGATGATCTGGGCGGCCTTCTGGACCTGCTCCTGGTACACGATGAGGCCGTAGGTGACGCCGAGGATCTCCCTGAGCGGCTCCTCCAGCTCCGGGTGGATCGGGGTGATCTCCTGCTGCTTGTTCTTGCGCAGGGCGTAGTTCGTGTGCGAGTTCATGCCCATCGGGCCCGGCCGGTACAGGGCCGAGACGGCGGAGATGTCCTCGAAGTTGTCGGGCTTCATCAGGCGCAGCAGGGAGCGCATGGGCCCGCCGTCGAACTGGAAGACGCCGAGGGTGTCGCCGCGGCCGAGCAGTTCGAAGGTCTTGGGGTCGTCGAGCGGCAGGCCGAGGAGGTCGAGGTCGATCCCCTTGTTGGCCTTCACCATCTTGACGGCGTCGTCCATGATCGTGAGGTTGCGCAGGCCCAGGAAGTCCATCTTGATCAGGCCGAGCGACTCGCACTGGGGGTAGTCCCACTGCGTGATGGTGACGCCGTCCGTGTGCCGGACCCAGACCGGTGCGTGGTCGACGATCGGCTCGCTGGACATGATCACGCCGGCGGCGTGCACGCCCATCTGGCGGACCAGGCCCTCCACACCGCGGGCGGTGTCGATGACCTTCTTCACGTCCGGCTCGTTCTCGTACATCGCCCGGATCTCGCCGGCCTCGCCGTAGCGCGGGTGCGAGGGGTCGGTGATGCCGTTGAGGTCGATGCCCTTGCCGAGGACGTCGGCGGGCATGGCCTTGGTGAGCCGGTCGCCCATGGCGTACGGGTAGCCGAGGACGCGGGCCGAGTCCTTGATGGCGTTCTTCGCCTTGATCTTTCCGTACGTGCCGATCATGGCGACCTTGTCGTCGCCGTACTTGTCGGTCACGTACCGGATCACTTCGACGCGCCTGCGCTCGTCGAAGTCGATGTCGACATCGGGCATGGAGACGCGCTCGGGGTTCAGGAAGCGCTCGAAGATCAGGCCGTGGGTGATCGGGTCGAGGTCGGTGATGCCCATGGCGTAGGCGACGATCGAGCCGGCGGCGGAGCCTCGGCCGGGGCCGACCGCGATGCCCTGCTTCTTGGCCCACATGATGAAGTCGGCGACGACGAGGAAGTAGCCCGGGAACCCCATCTGGATGATGACGTCCAGCTCGTAGTCGGCCTGCTTCTGCCGGTCGTCGGGGACGCCTCCGGGGTAGCGGCGGGCCATGCCGCGCCGCACTTCCTCCTTGAACCAGGTGATCTCGGTGTAGCCCTCTTCGGGGATCTCGAACTTCGGCATGAGGTTCTTGGCCTCGAACATGCCGGTGGTGTCGATCTGCTCGGCCACCAGGAGGGTGTTGCGGCACCCCTCCTGCCAGGCGTCCGAGGAGTCGACGGCGTACATCTCCTCCGTGGACTTCAGGTAGTAGCCGGTGCCGTCGAAGCGGAAGCGGTCCGGGTCGGAGAGGTTCTTGCCGGTCTGGATGCACAGCAGGGCGTCGTGCGCCGTCGACTCGTGGGCGTACGTGTAGTGCGAGTCGTTGGTGACCAGGGGCGGGATGCCGAGCTTCTTGCCGACCTCCAGCAGCCCGTCGCGGACCCGGCGCTCGATCTCGATGCCGTGGTCCATCAGCTCCAGGAAGTAGCGGTCCTTGCCGAAGATGTCCTGGTATTCGGACGCGGCCTTCAGGGCCTCGTCGAACTGGCCGAGGCGCAGTCGGGTCTGGAGCTCGCCGGAGGGGCAGCCGGTGGAGGCGATGAGGCCTTCGGACCACTGGCTGATGGTCTCCTTGTCCATGCGCGGCCACTTCGTGAGCCAGCCCTCGGCGTACGCGTCGGAGGACAGCCGGAAGAGGTTGTGCAGCCCGGTGGAGTTCGCCGCCCAGATCGTCTTGTGGGTGTAACCGCCGGAACCGGAGACGTCGTCGCGCTTCTGGTGCGGCTGGCCCCACTGGATGCGCCGCTTGTTGCGGCGGGACTCCGGGGCGACGTACGCCTCGATGCCGATGATCGGCGTCACACCGGCCTTCTTCGCCGTGTGGAAGAAGTCATAGGCCCCGTGCAGGTTGCCGTGGTCGGACATGGCGATGTGCGTCATGCCCATCTCGTTGCACGCGTTGAACATGTCCTTCAGCCGCGCGGCACCGTCCAGCAGGGAGTACTGGGTGTGGACGTGCAGGTGCGTGAACGGCGTCTTGGTCACGGTGGGGGCCTCCGGGCGGGGAGAGAGGGGGCGGCAGCTATGAATCCTACGTGGCCCGAGTGACAGTTCCCGGGCACGGCGGGGTAGCTTCATCCGTTGCAGACCCAAGGACCCGTGTCCGATATGCGTTCCACCCCGCGCCACCTGGAGGCACCCGCCATGGCGGTTCCCGAGACGACCGACGAGCAGCGCGCCGAGCAGATACTCGACGTGTTCGACATCGCCTTCGGCGAGCTGATCACCGCCGACCCCGCGGCCTTCCGGGTCAAGTTCCGCAAGATGGCGGCCTCGGCCTTCGCCTTCTACCGGGGCACCGCCTGCCTCTTCTACGCCGACCTGGAGCGCGAGCGGCACGGCGGCCCGTACCTGGACGAGCGCACGGGCCGGGTGTGGATCCACGGCGATCTGCACGCCGAGAACTTCGGCACCTACATGAACGCGCAGGGCCGGCTGGTCTTCAACGTCAACGACTTCGACGAGGCCTACGTCGGCCCCTTCACCTGGGACCTGAAGCGCTTCTCCGCCTCCGTCGCCCTGCTCGGCTACACCAAGGCGCTCAGCGACGACCAGATCAGCGAGCTGGTCCGGATCTACGCGGCCGCCTACCGGGAGCGCATCCACGCGCTGGCCACCGGGGCCAAGAACGAGGAGGTGCCCGCCTTCACCCTGGACACCGCCGACGGCCCACTGCTGGAGGCCCTGCGCGCCGCCCGGCGCCGCACCCGCTTCTCGCTCCTCGACTCGATGACCGAGATCCGCGAGTTCGAGCGCCGCTTCTCCCCCGGCCCCGGGACCATCGAGCTGGACGCGGCCACCCGGTACAAGGTGCTCGCCGCCTTCGACGGGTACCTGGAGACCCTGCCCGACGAGTCCCTGGTCCGCCCGGACTCCTACCGGGTCAAGGACGTGGTGGGCCGCCGGGGCGTCGGGATCGGCTCGGCGGGCCTGCCCTCGTACAACATCCTGCTGGAGGGGCACAGCGACGCCCTGGAGAACGACGTCGTGATCTACCTCAAGCAGGCGCAGACCCCGGCGGTGTCACGGCACGTGACCGACCGCGCGGTGCGCGAGTACTTCCTGCACGAGGGCCACCGCACGGTGATCTCCCAGCGGGCCCTGCAGGCGCACGCCGACCCGTGGCTCGGCTGGACGGAGCTGGACGGGGCCGGACAGCTGGTCGCGGAGGTCTCCCCGTACGCGGTGGACCTGGACTGGTCGGACCTGGACGACCCGGAGGAGATCGCGGCCGTGGTCGCGGACCTGGGCCGGGCGACGGCGACCATGCACGGAGCGGCGGACGAGCAGGAGAGCGGTCAGACGCTGGTCCCGTTCTCCACCGAGCGGGCCATCGACGCGGCCATCGCCGCCGACGAGGAGGGCTTCGCGAACCTGCTGGTGGACTTCGCGCACGCCTACGGCGCCCGGGCCCGGGCCGACCACCAGATCTTCGTGGACCTCTTCCGCAACGGCAGGATCCTGCCTTAGGGGGTGGACCTCCGGCCCTCCCCCACAGGGACTCGTGGCACACTCGCGACGATGGACATATCAGGGGTGGGTCTCCGAGGGCTGCGGGCCGCGCTGTTCAGCGCGGTCGTCGTGCTGCTCTCTACGGGCTCGCACGTCCTGATGTCCCGGGTGCCGCTGCCTCCCGCCCTGGTGGGAGGGGCCTTCGCCGTGGTCTTCGCGATCGCCTTCGCCCTGGCCGGGCGCGAGCGGGGCTTCGGTCACATCGCCGGGCTGCTCGTCCCCCTGGAGCTGGCCGCCGACACCGTCCTGACCTCCGGCCAGCACCTCTGCTACGGCCCCGCGGGCGGCCCCGTCTCGGGTCCGCTGCGGGCCATGGGGCTGGCCGACTTCTGCGGGGGCAGCCCGGTGGGCGGGGCGCTGGCCGAGGTGGGCGGGCCCGCCGATCCGGCCGCGCTGCTGGCCGCGCCCGGACCGTGGGCGCCGTGGCTGCTGCTGGGCGCGCACGTATCGGTCGGACTGCTCGCCTCGGTGTGGCTGCACCGCGGGGAGCGGGCGCTCGGCCGGCTGCTGCGCGCCGCGTCCGCCTGCGCCTTCCGGCCGCTGCGGATGGCCTCGGCCCGTGCGGTGCGGGCGCCGGCTCCGGTGCGGCGCTCGCCGCGGGCGGCGCTGCGCAGCGCGGTGGCCCGTACCCGCTTCCCCGTGCACTCCGTGGGACGGCGGGGGCCTCCTCGCACGCCCGGCGCGTTCGCTCGCGCCTGACGTACGAGGACAGTCCCCCCTGACAGCCGGCTCCACCGCGGAGCCACACCCCCACGGAGAGAACGATGAGCGCACGCAACAGCCAGGCGAACAAGGCGGCGGCCCGCGAGAAGCTGCGCATCGAGCGCGAGCAGCAGGCCAAGAAGGCCAAGGTCCGCCGGCAGGTGTTCGTGGCGGGCGGCGTGGTGGCCGCCCTCGCCCTGGCCGGCGGCGTCGGTTACGCCGTCGTCCAGTCCAACAAGCCGAGCGCCTGGGAGAAGGCCGCCGACGCTCCCGTGGTCGCGCCGAAGAACACCTCGGGCGAGAACGGCACGACGGTGGTCATCGGCAAGGCCGACGCCAAGAAGACCCTGGAGCTGTACGAGGACGCGCGCTGCCCGGTCTGCGCCAGCTTCGAGCAGGCGGTCGGCCCGCAGGTCAAGAAGGACGTCGACGCCGGCAAGTACAAGATCCAGTTCATCGGCGCCACCTTCCTGGACAACGGCTTCCCCGGCAGCGGCTCGAAGAACGCCCTGAGCGCGCTGGGCGCGGCCCTCAACGTCAGCCCCGAGGCGTTCCTGGAGTACAAGACGGCCCTCTACTCCGCGGCGAACCACCCGGAGGAGAAGGACGACAAGTTCGCCAAGGACTCCTACCTGCTGACGGTCGCGGACCAGGTCCCGGCGCTCAAGGGGAACGCCGAGTTCAAGAAGGCGCTCGACGAGGGCACCTACGACCGGTGGGCGCTGGAGATGTCGAAGACCTTCGACAAGAGCGACGTGAAGGGCACGCCGACCCTGAAGATGGACGGCAAGAAGATCGACCCGCTGCCGCAGTCGCCCGAGGCGTTCACGGCGGCGATCGACAAGGCCATCGCCGGCTGACGCTTCCGGGCTGGACCACCGACGGACGGGCGAACTCCCAGAGTTCGCCCGTCCGTTGCTTTCACGGGTCTGGCCCCGACCGAATACCCGTCGGTAATATGATCATCCGTGACCAGTCAACTCTCCTCTTCCGCCCCGGAATCGGCGATCGCGCCGACCCCCCGCCGCCGTACGGTCGTCCTGGCCGCGGCTGCCACGGCGGCACTCGTCCCGATCGCCGCGCTGGGCGCCGAAGCCGCCCACGCCGCCACGGGCACCAGCGAAGACACACCCTCCTTCCTGCACGGCGTCGCCTCGGGCGACCCGCTCCCCGACGGGGTCCTGCTGTGGACCCGCGTCACCCCGGTCTCCGGGGCCGTACCGGGCTCCGGCGTCGGGCCGGCCGTGGCGGTGGGCTGGGAGGTGGCCGAGGACAAGGCCTTCTCCCGGATCGTCGCGAGCGGCACCGTCACCGCGAGCGCGGCCTCGGACCACACCGTCAAGGCCGACGTGCGGGGCCTGCGGCCGCAGACGGCCTACTGGTACCGGTTCACCGCCGGCGCCACCGTCTCCCCGGCCGGCCGCACGCGTACCGCGCCCGCCGCCACGACCGCGCCCGCCGGGGTCCGCTTCGGCGTGGTCTCCTGCGCCAACTGGGAGGCCGGCTACTTCTCCGCGTACCGCCACCTGGCCGCGCGGGCCGATCTGGACGCCGTCCTGCATCTGGGCGACTACATCTACGAGTACCAGAGCGGCGGTTACCCCGAGGCGAAGTACGTCGTACGGCAGCACGAGCCGCTGCACGAGATCCTCACCCTGGCCGACTACCGCACCCGCCACGGGAAGTACAAGACCGACCCGGACCTGCAGGCCCTGCACCGGGCCCACCCGGTCATCGCGATCTGGGACGACCACGAGATCGCCAACGACACCTGGTCCGGCGGCGCCGAGAACCACGACCCCGCCACCGAGGGCTCCTTCGCGGGCCGCGCGGCCGCCGCCCGGCAGGCGTACTTCGAGTGGATGCCGGTCCGCACCTCCACCGAGGGCACCGTCTACCGCCGGCTGCGCTTCGGCACCCTCGCCGACCTGCACCTGCTGGACCTGCGCACCTTCCGCTCGCAGCAGGCGAGCACGGGCAGCGGCGCGGTGGACGACCCGGAGCGCACCCTCACCGGGCGGGCCCAGCTGGACTGGCTGAAGGCCGGACTGGCCGGCTCCCAGGCCACCTGGAAGCTGGTGGGCACCTCGGTGATGATCTCGCCGGTGGCCTTCGGGTCGCTGCCGGCGCACCTGCTGGGGCCCCTCGCCGAACTGCTCGGCCTGCCCGCGGGCGGCCTCGCGGTCAACGTGGACCAGTGGGACGGGTACACGGACGACCGCCGGGAGCTGCTGGGGCACCTGACGGACCGCTCCGTCCGCAACACCGTCTTCCTGACCGGTGACATCCACATGGCCTGGGCGAACGACGTCCCGGTGACGGCTGCCACCTACCCGTGGTCGCGGTCGGCGGGCGTGGAGTTCGTGGTGACGTCGGTGACCTCCGACAACATCGACGACCTGCTGCACGTACCGGCCGACACGGCCTCGCTCGTCGCCGAGACGGCCATCAAGGCCGCCAACCGGCACGTGAAATGGCTGGACATGGACGCCCACGGCTACGGCGTGCTGGACGTGACGGCCGAGCGTTCCCAGATGGACTACTACGTCGTCTCGGACAAGCGGCGCCAGGACGCCACGGCCGCCTGGGCACGCTCCTACCGCACGCTGAACGGGACCCAGAAGGTCGAGCGGGCGGACCGGCCGGTGCGCTGACACTCAGCCAGATCTTTCGTCCGGAGGGGCGCTTGGCGTAGACCAGGCGCCCCTTTGACATCAGAAGCAACAAATCTTTTACGTAGAGCACTTGACCTGTTTATGACATGCGCACGTAAGATTCCCGCCAGCTGAGGAGATCCCTCCCGCTCAACCCCCCACTCGCGAGGAGCACACGTGCGCGCTCTTGCCCGCATATCCCCCCTTCTTCGCCGCCGCCTGATGGGTACCGCCGTACTCGCAGGCACCCTGGCCTTCACCCCGCTCGCCGCCCCCACCACGGTCGCCGCCGCCAAGACCGGCGCCGAGGTGTGCGCCGAGGAGGCCTCCGGCGCGGCGGCCAACGCCCGTGTGGCGCGCCCGAAGGACCAGCACGCGGCCGAGCCGAACGAGGTCACCGAGGCCCAGTCCAAGGCCATGGACGCCGACCTCAAGGCAAAGCTGGACAAGATCTCGAAGGAGCAGCGCAGCCTGCGCGCCGCCGAGGCCGCCACCAGCATCCCCGTGTACTTCCACGTCATCCACTCCGGCACCACCGGAAAGCTGACGTCCACCGATCTCAGCAAGCAGCTGGCGGTCCTGAACGCGGCCTACGCCGGCCAGGGCACCGGAAACGTCGACAGCACCTACCAGTTCACCCTGGCGGGCACCGACTACACGGACAACGCCAGCTGGTACAACCTGGCTTCCGGCTCCACGGCCGAGAAGACCATGAAGAGCACCCTGCGCAAGGGCGGCGCGAACGCCCTGAACTTCTACACCGCCAACCTCTCCGGCGGGCTGCTGGGCTGGGCCACCTTCCCCAGCTCCTACGCCTCCCAGCCGTCGATGGACGGCGTGGTCGTCCTGGACACCTCGCTGCCGGGCGGCACCGCCGCCAACTACAACGAGGGCGACACCGCGACCCACGAGGTCGGCCACTGGATGGGTCTGTACCACACCTTCCAGGGCGGCTGTAACGGCAGCGGCGACTCCGTCTCGGACACCCCGGCCGAGAAGAGCGCGGCCTTCCAGTGCCCGACGGGCCGTGACACCTGCGCCAGCAAGGCGGGCGTCGACCCGATCCACAACTTCATGGACTACACGTACGACAACTGCATGTACCAGTTCACCGCGGGCCAGGTGGCCCGCATGAAGAGCATGTGGACGGCCTACCGCGCCTGACGCTCCGGCGCTCCGGCGCTCCGGCGCCGTAACGATGTGACGCACGCATGACGATGGGGCCCCGCACGCGGGGCCCCATTGCCGTGTTCCGCCCGAGGACCGTCCTAAAGGCCGTCGAGGAAGGCCAGGGCCACCGCCCAGGCCTGCTCCGCGGCCTCGGCGTCGTAGTCGTCCAGCCCCGGGTCGGTGAACAGGTGGCCGGCCCCCGGATAGCCGTGGACCTCCACGTCCGCCCCGGCCTTGCGCATCCGCAGGTACCAGGCCGTCAGCCAGTCGTGCGGCTCGAAGGGGTCCGGATCGGCGATGTGCAGCTGCACCGGCAGCTCGTCGACGTAGGCGTTCTCCTCCAGGTCGGCCGTGCCGTGCAGGAGCAGCAGCCCGCGCGCCTTCTCGTCGGCGAACGCCAGGTGCTGGGCGATCGAGCCTCCGAAGGAGAAGCCGGCGTAGACCAGGCCCTGGTCGGAGTAGGGGGCCGAGGCCAGTACCGCCCGCTTGAGCAGCTCGTCGCGGCCGATCTCCTCCTGGTGGGCCATGCCCTCCTCGACGGTCTCGAAGGTGCGTCCCTCGAAGAGGTCCGGCACCTGGACCTGGTGCCCGGCCGCGCGCAGCCGGTCGGCCGCCTCCCGCACGGCGGGCCGCAGCCCGTAGGTCGAATGGAAAAGCATGATGTTCATGCCCCCATCGTGCCAGTTTCGAGCGGGCCCCTCCGGTTACGTTGGCCTGCATGGACACGGACTCCTTCCTGCGCCCGATCGCGGCCGTCGCCGGCACCCTGGCCGTCACCCTGCTCGCGGGCTGGCTGCTGGACCTGCTGCTGCGCCGCGCCGACGCCCGGCACAGCGAGACCCCGCTGTGGGGGCTGCTGCGCCGCTGCCGCCCGCCGTTCCTGGTGGTCCTGGCCGCCTCCCTGCTCCAGGCCGTGCGGCGGCGCGCGGACGGCCCCGGGCACGTGCTGACCCTGGTCCTGATCGCCGCGGCCGCGTGGCTGCTGATCCGCATCACGACGGCGATCGTGGACTCCACGTACGCCCGCTACGCGGCCGACGCCTCCGACCAGGCCAGGGTCCGCCGGGTCCGCACGCAGGTCACGCTGATCCAGCGGGTGGTCACGGCGGTGGTGATCGTCGTGGCCCTCGGCGCGATGCTCCTGACGTTCCCCGAGATGCGCACGGTCGGCACCTCGATGCTGGCCTCGGCGGGCGTGCTCGGCATCGTGGCGGGCATCGCGGCGCAGGCCGCCCTCGGCAACCTCTTCGCCGGACTCCAGATCGCCTTCGGCGACACCGTCCGGATCGGCGACACGGTGGTGGTGGACAAGGAGTGGGGCACGGTGGAGGAGATCACCCTGACCTTCCTCACGGTCCGCACCTGGGACGAGCGCCGGATCACGATGCCGGTCTCCTACTTCACGAGCAAGCCGTACGAGAACTGGTCGCGCGGCGGCGCCCAGATGACGGGCACCGTGTTCTGGCACCTGGACCACAGTGCCCCGGTGGGGCTGATGCGCGAGCAGCTCCAGCGGATCCTGGCGGACATCCCGGAATGGGACGGGCGGACCGGCTCCCTGGCGGTCACCGACACCACCCCGCACACCATCCAGGTCCGCGCGGTGGTCACGGCGAAGGACGGCGACGCCGTGTGGACCGTCCGCTGCGCGGTCCGCGAACGCCTCATCACCTGGCTGACGGCCCACCATCCGTACGCCCTGCCCCGCATCATCATGACGGAGGCGGTTCACCCGCCCGCCCCCTGACGTACAGGCAGGCCGGGCAGGGGTGTTGGCTCCCCCGCACCACCTCCCCGGCGCCAAAGGCCAGGCCCCGCTTGACCCTTCGGCGGACGGAACCTAGGTTCGTGGAGCTGGCTTGATTTGCGCTGGTCAGACGAGGGGAGACACGTATGGGACCGGAGACCGGTGCCCACCGGGGAGGGTCCGGCGCGCTGGCCGTGCTGGAACTGCTCGCGCAGGAGGCTCCGCCCGGGGTCTTACAGGCCCTGCTGCACGAGGCCCGAAGATCCGGGGCCGGTGCGGCGGAGATAACAGAGCTGACCCGCGCCCTGGAGCTCGCCGAGACCGTCCGCGGCAACGCCGCGCTCGGCCGGCAGCGAAAGGCGTCCCTGGCCGCGCTGGTGGACACCGCACACGACCTGACCTCACCGTACGACCTGGACGGCCTGCTCCGGGTGATCAACCGCAGGGCCCGGCGACTGCTCGGCCTCGACATGGCCTGGGTGTCCCTCAACCGCCCCGACGGCACCGGTTACGTGCGCACCTCCGAGGGCGAGAGCACCACCCAGAACACCGGGCTCGAACTGGGCTCGGGTCTGGGCGGCGCCGCCCAGACCCACCGGGCGCCCTTGTGGAGCGCCGATTACCTCAACGACGACGCCGTCCCGCACGGCCCCGGCCTCGACACCGTGGCCCGGGCCGAGGGGCTGCGCGCGATCATCGCCGTGCCCCTGCGCAACGGGGACTCCACGCTGGGCGCCCTGTACGGCGCCGACCGGGAGGTGCGCCGCTTCACCCCGGACGAGATCGGGCTGCTGCTCTCGCTCGCCGACCTGGCGGCCGTCGCCATCGAGAAGGCGCGCCTGCTGGAGCAGACCCAGGAGGAGGTCGCCGAGCTGGAGCGGTTCGGATCCCAGACCAACTCCACCCTGACCCGGGTCCGTTACCTGTGGGAGTGCCACGCCCGGCTGGCCGGGCTGGTACTGGACGGGGCGAGCCTGTCGGCGCTGGCGCGGGCGACCGCGGACGCGCTGGACGGGGTCGTCCAGGTCCGGGATCCCGGCGGGCGGCTGCTGGTCTCCACCGGTGAGCTCCCGGCGGACCTCGACGAGGAGGCCGTCGCGAGGGCGGCCCTGGCGGCCCACGGGCTGCGTCCCGTGGAACTGCCCGGCGACGTGTGGCTGGTCCCGGTGCTGGCCGGCGCCGAGGAGCTCGGCGTCCTGGTGCTGCACGCCTCGGCGCCGCTGACGGTCGAGGACGTACGGCTCCTGCGGATGGCCGCCCAGACCGTGGCCTCGCTGATCCTGATCCAGCGCGGCACCGCCGCCGCGGAGGGCCCGGTCCACGAGGAGCTGCTCCAGGAACTGCTGGACCGGCACCGGCCGACCCGCTCCGACCGGCACCTGCTGGAGCGCGTCCGGCGCCTGGGGATCGAGCTGGACCGCCCGCACGTGGTGGTGGTGGCCCGGCCGGAGGGCGGGGAGCTGGGCAGGGCGGTGGCCTGGGCGTCCTCGTACGCCCACCGGATGAACGGGCTGGGGGGCGTGCGCCGCGGGTGCATCGTCCTCGTGGTCCCCGGCTCCGACGCCGGGGCCGCCGCCCGCCAGGTCTCGGCCGAACTGTCACCGCTGCTCGGGCACCCGGTGTCCACCGGGGCCGCCGGGCCCTCGCGCAGCGCCCGCGACGTGGCCCAGGTGTACGCGGAGGCCGTGCGCTGCCTGGACGCCCTGACGGCGCTCGACGGCGCCGGCGGAACCGCCTCGCTGAGCGAACTGGGCTTCCTGGGACTGCTGTTGTCCACCGACCACGATGTCGAGGCGTTCATCGGGTCGACGATCGGACCGGTCCTGGACTACGACGGGACCCGCTTCACGGAGCTGACCCGCACCCTGGACTCGTACTTCGAGTCGGGGGGCAGCCCCACCCGTGCGGCCGAGGCGCTGCACGTCCACGCCAACACCGTCTCGCGCCGCATGGCGCGCATCACGGAACTGCTCGGCCCGCACTGGCAGCGGCCGGACCGGGCCCTGGAGATCCAGATGGCGCTGCGGCTGCGCAAGGCCCGCGACGTCCTGCACGAACGGCGCACCGAGTCGGGGTCCGACTCCGGGGCCGCTCCTCGCATGGTGTGACGGGTGAGGCGGGTGGGGCGGGGGCCGGGGGGCTACTGCCGCGCCGCGGCGAGGCTGTGGGCGGCGTGGGCGATGGAGGCCAGGGTGACGTGCCGGTGCCAGCCGTGCAGGGAACGTCCGGCGTAGTCGCGCAGTCCCAGTTCCCGGCCGCTGCGCTGGGAGGCGAGCGCCACCCGCGGGGCCTGCTTGGTCAGCCGCAGCAGGCGGACCACGGACAGCCGGGTCATGTCGGTGATCCACAGACGGGTCGGCAGCCGGTGCGGGTCGGTCCACTCGCCGACCAGCACGAGCTGGCGCCGCCGGGCGGCCGACGGGTCGGGCATCATCACGCCGACGGCGACGGCGAGGGAGCTGCGGCGCACCGACGGGTTGACCGGGTCGGCCCACTCGACGGGCGCGCGCAGCCCCTTGAGGGACTGGAGGATGTCCTCGGCGTTCAGCGGGCCGGCGCCGTAGCCGGGCAGCGCGGGGTCGGTGACGAGCAGCCGGCCGACCGGGCTGATCCGGGCGAGGACGGGGATCCGGGCCTCGGCGAAGCGGTTCATCGTCAGGCGGGTGCCGATGTCGCGGATGTCGAGGACCACCGGGTGGGCGGGCATCGCGGCGGCCTTGACCGTCTCGATGACACCGCTGGCCGCGCACTCCTCGTACGAGGTGTGGTGCGCCCGCTCGGGGCTGCCGACGCTGCGCCGCACGGAGTTGGCGGTGGCCCCGGCGTCGTTCTCGCCGTCCGGTACGAACAGCCGCCAGCCGATCGGCGTGGCCACCTCGGGTGAGGTGAACCAGGTGCCGAACGCCTGCTGGCCGCGGAACATCTGGCCCTGGTGCGGGTCGAAGTGGTGGCCCACGCCGACCGAGTGCTCGCCGCCCTTGGGGATCGCCATCGGCTGGGCGACCCACGCCGTCGGCGGGGTGGTGCGCTCCAGGTAGCCCGACAGCGCGGTGCGCAGGGGCTGCCAGTCCCAGGTGGAGCTGAAGATGAAGTGGTGCAGGCTCTGTTCGGCGGCGTCCCCCTCGACGTGGGCGGCGATGCTGCGGATGGACTTGCGCCCCGAGGTGGCGAGCAGGCCCCGTACGTACCCCTGGGCCTTCTCCCGCTGGTCCTTGCGGCGGAGCGAGGCGAAGACCGTGCCGCACAGGTCCTCGGTGATTTCACGGAGCGGGTCGCGCCGGTCGTGGACCGCGGTGGAGCGGCCCTCCCGCGCACCCACGACGGACAGTTCCCTTCGGACGATGGTGTTCATGACGGTGGTCACCACAGGCCCCCCTAGGCTGCTTCGAATGCAGTCATACCGTCGCCCCCGGGCCCCCTCGCGGGGGAGGTGCGCCGGCCACCTGCCTGTGGCCGGGGGTGGTGGCGGGACCCCACACCCCGTGCGGCACAAGGGGTGTAGGGGGTCGGCCGAGATGTGACCGGGGTGTGGCCCGGGTACGGCCCGGGAGGGTCAGGTGTACCGGAGGTTGCCGAGGTACGACTGCACGTTGCGGCGGGTCTCGGGGACCGAGTCCCCGCCGAACTTCTCGACGAGGGCGTCGGCCAGCACGAGGGCGACCATGGCCTCGGCGACGATGCCCGCCGCCGGCACGGCGCACACGTCGGAGCGCTGGTGGTGCGCGACCGTCGCCTCGCCGGTCGCCACGTCGACCGTGGCGAGCGCCCGCGGCACCGTCGCGATGGGCTTCATCGCGGCCCGCACCCGCAGCGGTTCGCCGGTGCTCAGCCCGCCCTCGGTGCCGCCGGAACGGCCGGAGGTGCGCCGCAGGCCCTCGGGGGTGGAAACGATCTCGTCGTGCGCCTTCGAGCCGGGCACCCGGGCGAGTTCGAAGCCGTCGCCGACCTCGACGCCCTTGATGGCCTGGATGCCCATCAGCGCGGCCGCCAGACGTGCGTCCAGGCGCCGGTCCCAGTGGACGTGCGAGCCGAGCCCGACGGGTACGCCGTACGCCAGGACCTCGACCACGCCGCCCAGGGTGTCGCCGTCCCTGTGGGCCCGGTCGATCTCCGCGACCATCGCCTTGCCCGCGTCCGCGTCCAGGCATCGCACGGGGTCCGCGTCGAGCTCCTCCACGTCGGCCGGCTTCGGGTACACCCCGTACGGGGCCCTGGCCCCGGCCAGTTCCACCACGTGCGAGACGATCTCGATCCCGGCGGCCTCCTTCAGGAAGGACCGGGCGATCGCCCCCAGCGCGACCCGCGCGGCCGTCTCGCGCGCACTGGCACGCTCCAGGACCGGCCGGGCCTCGTCGAACCCGTACTTCTGCATCCCCGCCAGGTCCGCGTGCCCCGGACGCGGACGCGTCAGCGGAGCATTGCGGCCCGTCTCCTTCAGCGACGACGGATCCACCGGATCGGCCGACATCACCGTCCGCCACTTCGGCCACTCGCTGTTGCCGACCATCACCGCCACCGGAGAACCCAGCGACAGGCCGTGCCGGACCCCGCCGAGGAAAGTGATCTCGTCCTGCTCGAACGTCATCCGCGCACCACGCCCGTAGCCGAGCCGGCGCCGGGCCAGGTGCTCGGCCACCAGGGCGGTGGTGACCGGAACACCGGCCGGAAGCCCCTCCAGCGTCGCCACCAGGGCCGGTCCGTGCGATTCCCCGGCCGTCAGCCAGCGCAGCCTGCTCAACGGACGCCTCCCTCGACGAGTTCGGCGGACCGCGCCGGCCCGGCCGTGAAGTCACGGGACCCGTGGAGCCACGCCACCGAGTCGTAGAGGTCGTCCGCGCTGTACCCGGCGAGCATCCGGTTGCGGGCCGTCGCCTCCTCGCCCGCGGGGTGGTAGAGCTGCGTGCCCATCTCCCGGGCCACCAGCTGGGTCTTCGCCGTGCGCTCGCGCCGCTGCTCGTTGTACCGCGCCAGCCGCCGGACGACGTCCTGGCCGTCCGGGTCCAGCACCTCGCCGAGCACGACCGCGTCCTCCAGCGCCATGCAGGCGCCCTGGGCCGCGTACTGGAGCATCGGGTGCGCGGCGTCGCCCATGAGCGCGACCCGGCCGTCCGTCCAGCCCTCGACCGGGTCCCGGTCGCACAGCACCCAGGTCTTCCACTCCTCGCCGAGCTCGAGCAGCCGCCGGGCCGCGTCGCCCAGCTCCGGGAACTCGCCCAGTACGTGGTCCCGGTCCACCGGCAGCCCTACGAGCGCCTCGCGCGCGCCGTTGTCGCGGGTGGCGGCCAGGTTGAGGAACTCGCCGCCGCCGATCGCGTAGTGCACGAAGTGCCACTTGGGGCCGGCCCACAGGGTCACGCTGTTCCAGCGCAGCTCCTCGGGCACCTTCTCCATGGGGATGACGGAGCGGTAGATCGTGTGGCCCGAGACCCGCGGGTCCCCGTCTCCGATCAGCTGGCGGCGTACGGCCGACCGGATGCCGTCGGCTCCGATCAGTACGTCACCGGTGAACCGCTGCCCGGTGTCGGTGATCGCCGTGACCTCCTCGGCCGTCTGCTCGTACCGGATGACCGGGTGCCCGGCCAGCAGGGTGACTCCGTCGGCGGCCCGGCAGGCGTCGAGCAGCGGCTGGTAGAGGTCGCCGCGGTGGACGACGGCGTACGGGTTGCCGAACCGCTCCCGGTAGGCGCCCGTCAGCGGCATGCGCGCGACGCGCTCCCCGGTGGTGGCGTCCATGAAGCGCAGCTCGTCGATGAAGACGGCCCGGTCGCGCACGGCCTGTCCCGCACCGAGCCGGTCGAGGGCGTGGAAGGCGTTGGGGCCCAGCTGGATTCCCGCGCCGAGCTCGGCGAATCCGGGCCGGCGCTCCAGCACGGTCACCCGGTGGCCCCGGGCCGCCAGGCTGAGCGCCGTCGCCAGTCCGCCTATGCCGCCGCCGGCGACGAGTACGTCCGTCATCCTCGTTCTCCTTCTGTCTTCGGGAACAGCTGGGCCAGTTCGGCGTGGAAGCCGGGGAAGGTCTTGCCCACGCAGGCCGGGTCGTCGAGGTGGAGGCCCTGTGCGCGCAGTCCGAGCACGGAGAAGGCCATGGCGATCCGGTGGTCGCGGTGGCAGGCGATCCGGGCGGGGCGGACCTCGCCCGGATGCACGGTGATCCAGTCCCGGCCGGTCTCGGTCCGCACCCCGCACGCGGAGAGGTTCAGGGCGACCGCCGCGATCCGGTCCGACTCCTTGAGGCGGGCGTGGCCGATGCCGCGGATGGTGATGGGGGCGTCCGCGAGCGGCGCGATCGCGGCCAGCGTCATGAAGGTGTCCGAGATCGTGCCCATGTCCACGTCGAATCCGCCGCGGAGCCGGCCGGTGCCGGTGACCGTCGTCGCGTGATCGCCGATCTCCACCTCGGCTCCGGCCCGGCGCAGGACGCCGGCGAAGCCGAGGTCGCCCTGGAGGCTGTCCCGCCCGAGACCGGGCACGGTGACCGAGCGTCCGGTGACGGCCGCGGCCGCGAAGACGTAGGAGGCGGTGGAGGCGTCCGGTTCGATCACGAGGTCGGTGGCGCGGTATCCGCCGGTGCCGATCCCGAACACGCCCGGCGCGTCTTCGGTGACCCGCGCGCCGAAGCGGCGCATCAGGGCGATGGTCATGTCGATGTACGGGCGGCTGACGAGCTCGCCGACCGTCACGGTCAGCGGGGAGCGCAGCAGGGGTGCGGCCATGAGCAGCCCGCTCAGGAACTGGCTGCTCAGCCCCCCGTCGACGGCGAGTTCGCCCCCGTCGAGCGCCCCGGCGTCGATGCGCAGCGGCAGGGTGCCCCCGTCCTCGGTCCGCACCCTCGCGCCGAGCCGCCCCAGGGCGTCGGCGAGCGGGCGGAGCGGGCGGGCGCGCAGCTGCTCCGAGCCGTCGAAGACGTACGAGCCGTGGCCGGCCGCGGCGAAGGGCGGCAGGAAGCGGGCCGCGGTCCCGGCGTCGGCGCACCAGACGCGGCCGCCGCGGGCCGGTCCTCCGGCGAGGCCCGCGACCTCCCAGAACTCGTCGTGGGGGGTCGCCGTCACCTGGACTCCGAGACCCGTCAGGGCGGTCCGGAAGGCGGTGGTGTCCTCGCTGACCAGGGGGGCGCGCAGGCAGCTGGTGCCGTCCGCCGCGGCCGCGAGGAGCAGCGCGCGGTTGGTGATGCTCTTCGAGCCCGGGATCCGGGCCGTGCGGCCCGTACCGGCGAGGGTCCCCGCGGTCATCGGGTTCCCTCCTTCGGCGACGGCCCCTCGGACCCGGGCGCCGCCTGCCGTTCGGCGGCGCGGGCTATGCTCGTACGGACGGCCGCCGCGACCCGCTCCGGGGTGAGGCCGTGCTTCTCGTACAGGGCCGGGTACGGCGCGGAGGCGCCGAAGGTGTCGATGCCGACGGCCTCGCCCGCATCGCCGATCAGGGTGGGCCAGCCGAGGGTGGAGCCCGCCTCCACCGAGACCCTTGCGCGCAGGCGCGGCGGGAGTACCCGGTCGCGGTACTCCCGGGGCTGCTCCGCGAACCACTCCAGGCAGGGCAGCGAGACGACCCGGGTCGGGATGCCGTCCTGCTGCAGGAGTTCGCGTGCCGCGAGCGCGATGTGGACCTCGCTGCCGGTGGCCAGGACGAGCGCCCGGGGCTCTGCGCCCTCGGCTTCGGCCCGTACGTAGCCGCCCCGGGCGACGGCCGCGGCGCCGGGGTCGGGCAGGACGGGGACGTTCTGGCGGGTCAGGCAGAGTCCGGCGGGCCGGTCGTCCCGCTCCAGGATCGCCCGCCAGGCGGCGGCGGTCTCGTTGGCGTCGGCCGGGCGGACCACGTCGAGGCCGGGGATCAGGCGCAGGGACCAGAGGTGCTCGACGGGCTGGTGGGTGGGGCCGTCCTCGCCGAGTCCGATGGAGTCGTGGGTCCAGACGTAGGTGACGGGCAGCTTCATCATGGCGGCGAGGCGGACGGCGGGGCGCATGTAGTCGGAGAAGACGAGGAAGGTGCCGCCGTAGGGGCGGGTTCCGCCGTGCAGGGCGATGCCGTTCAGGACGGCCCCCATGCCGTGCTCGCGGATGCCGAAGTGGAGCGTGCGGCCGTAGGGGTGGCCGGGGAAGGCCCGGGTGGCGAACTCCGAGGGGATGAAGGAGGGTTCGTCCTTCATGGTGGTGTTGTTGGACTCGGCGAGGTCGGCGGAGCCGCCCCACAGTTCGGGCAGTACGCCGGCCAGCGCGGACAGCACCTCGCCCGAGGCCTTGCGGGTGGCCATCTCGCCGCCCGCGGTGAACTCCGGCAGCGCGCCGCTCCAGCCCTCGGGCAGCCGTTTGGCGTCGACCCTGTCGAAGAGGGCCGCCTGCTCGGGCCGGGCGGTGCGCCAGTCCTGGTAACGCTTGTCCCACTCCGCGCGGGCCGCCCGGCCGCGGTCGGCGACCTCGCGGGCGTGGGCGAGCACCTCGGCGGGGACCTGGAAGGCGGCCTCCGGGTCCAGGCCCATGGCGGCCTTGGCCGCGGCCGCCTCGCCGGCGCCGAGCGCGGATCCGTGGATCTTGCCGGTGTTCTGCTTGGTGGGGGCGGGCCAGCCGATGATCGTGCGCAGCGCGACGATCGAGGGACGGCCGGTCTCCTCGCGGGCGGCGGCCAGCGCCGCGTGCAGGGCCGGAACGTCCTCTTCGTAGGAGCCGGTCCGGGTCCAGTCGACCTGCCGGACGTGCCAGCCGTAGGCGGCGTAGCGGGCGAGCACGTCCTCCGACACGGCGATGGAGGTGTCGTCCTCGATCGAGATCCGGTTGTCGTCCCAGAGCACGACGAGGTTGCCGAGCCGCTGGTGTCCGGCGAGCGAGCCGACCTCGTGGCTGATGCCCTCTTCGAGGTCCCCGTCGGAGGCGAACACCCAGACGGTGTGGTCGAACGGGGAAGTGCCGGGGGCGGCGTCCGGGTCGAAGAGGCCGCGTTCGCGGCGGGCGGCCATGGCCATGCCGACGGCGTTGCCGAGGCCCTGGCCGAGGGGGCCCGTGGTGGTCTCGACGCCGGGGGTGTGCCCGTACTCGGGGTGGGCGGGGGTGAGGCTGCCCTCGGTGCGCAGCGCCTTGAGGTCGTCGAGTTCCAGGCCGTAGCCGGAGAGGTAGAGCTGGGTGTAGAGGGTGAGGCTGGAGTGTCCGCAGGACAGGACGAAGCGGTCGCGACCGGTCCAGCGGGGGGCCGCCGGGTCGTGGCGCAGCAGCCGCTGGAAGAGGAGGTACGCCGCCGGCGCCAGGCTCATGGCCGTGCCGGGGTGGCCGTGCCCGGCCCTCTCGACTGCGTCGACCGCGAGGGCGCGAGCGACTTCGACGGACTGCTGGTCGAGTGCGGACCACTCGAAGGCGGGGTTGCTGGTGCTCGCCTGGGTATTCACCGGACGGTCAGGGCTCCTTGTTCGCTGGCGTGGGCTCGGGCGTGGGCGTGGGCAAGGGCTGGGCTGGGCCCCGCGATGGTCGCGGTGACCGCTGGAGTGGGCTCGGAGACGTGGCGGAAGGACTCGTGTGCCCCGGGGTTGGACAGGTGCGCCTCGATGACCGGCGCCGTGGCCGTGGCCACGGCCACGGCGTCCCGCACGGCGTACGGGTAGTGCGTGAGGGCGGCCGGGGCGGGGACCGCCCGGCCCGCCCCCCTCCCCCGGTCCGGGCACCGCTCAGCTCTCGAGGGCCAGGCCGCGGCCGGCGAGCCGGTCGAGCGAGAAGACGCCCTCCGCGGTGGCTTCGACGTCGAAGAAGGAGCGCTCGGTGGGCGGGTAGCCGATGAGTTCCGCGGCCCGGTTGGGCAGCGCCGCGGCGAGCGCGGCCGATTCGGCGGACTCCCACAGGAGTACCGCGCCCCACCGGTCGGTCTCCCGGTCGGATATCCAGAACTTAAGCCGCAGACCGGCCAGTTGGCTGAACCGGTCGACCGCCTCGTCGCGCAGGAACCCGCGCAGCGAGTCGATGGTCTGCGCGGAGTCCTTCAGGTCCCACCAGACGATCACCGCTCGCACGAGCGCACCACTCCGATCAGCAGGTCGCGGGTGATCCGCACGCCGTCCTCGGTGAGCACCGACTCGGCGTGGAACTGCATCGAGGCGAAGCCCTGTCCGCGCAGGGCGTGCACCTCACCGGTCTCGGTGTCGCGGCTGACCTCGACGATGCCGGCCTGCGGGTGCTCGAACTTGTCCTCGGCCAGCCGCGCCGCGAACGTGTTGTAGAAGCCGACCCGCTCCGGTGCGCCGAAGAGGTCGATCCGCCGCTGGACGCCCTGGTTGGGCACGGTCCTGCGGACCAGGTCGAGGCCGAGCAGGGTGGAGAGGACCTGGTGGCTGAGGCAGACCGCGAGGAACGGCCGCCGCTCGTCCAGCAGCCGGGTGACCACCGCCCTGAGGTGCGCGATCTTGGGGTGTGCGCTCTCGCCCGGGTCGCCGGGACCCGGTCCCATGACGACCAGGTCGTGGGCATCGGTGTCGTACGGTTCGTCGAACCGGCTGACCGTCACCTCCAGGCCCATGGAGGCCAGCTGGTGGCCGATCATCGAGGTGAAGGTGTCCTCGGCGTCGATGATGAGCACGCTGCGGCCGGCCAGCTCCGGGACCGGCAGGGACCGCTCGGCGGTCTTGCGCAGCCAGAATCCGGCGATGCCCTCGTTGCGCTCCTCCAGGGCCTCGCGTACGTCGGCGTGCCGGGCGAAGCGGCTCGCGCCGCCCGCTTCGAGCGCGGACAGCAGTCCGGCCGCCTTCACCCGGGTCTCGGCGACCTCGCTCAGCGGGTCGGAGTGCCGTACGAGCGTCGCGCCGACGCCGATGCGCACCCGGCCGTCGGCCGCGATGTCGGCGGTGCGGATGAGGATCGCGGAGTCCATGGTGCGGCCGCCGTCGGCGTCCCGGCCGATGAGGGCCATGACGCCGCTGTAGTAGCCGCGGCCCTCCGGCTCGTACCGGTTGATCACCTTGCAGGCGCTCTCCAGCGGGCTGCCCGTGACGGTGGGGGCGAACATCGTCTCGCGCAGGATCTCCCGTACGTCGCGGGAGGTCTGCCCCTCGATGAAGTACTCGGTGTGGGCGAGGCGGGCCATCTCCTTGAGGTACGGGCCGACGACGCGGCCGCCTCCCTCGCAGATCCGGGCCATCATCTTGAGTTCCTCGTCCACGACCATGTACAGCTCGTCGGCCTCCTTGCGGTCGGCGAGGAAGGCCATCACGCCGGGCAGGTCGGGACCCGCGGCCGGGTAGCGGTAGGTGCCGCTGATCGGGTTCATCACGGCGGTGCCGTCGTGCAGGCTGACGTGCCGCTCGGGACTGGCACCGACGAAGGTGCGCTCCCCCGTGTGGACGAGGAAGGTCCAGTAGGCGCCCGACTCGCGCTCCAGCAGCCGCCGGAAGAAGGAGAGCGCGCTGGTCGGCGAGTAGTGGGTGATCTCCGCGACGAACGAGCGCTTGATGACGAAGTTCGCGCCCTCGCCGTTGCCGATCTCGCGCTCGATGACCTCGCGGACGACCGCGGCGTACGCGTCGTCGTCCACGTCGAAGTGGCCGCCGGTCAGGGTGACGGGCTCGTCGGGGAGCCTGCGCAGCGCGTCGGCCAGCGGGAGGAGCGCCTGCTCGCCGACCGCCATGGTGATCAGCGGTTCGCCGTCGTCGGTGCCGGCGAACCCCCGCTCGGTGATCTGCCGGTAGGGGATGACGGCCAGGGTCTCGTGCCGCGGTCCGGTGGCCGGGCCCTGCGGCACGGGGATCTCGGCGAGGGTGTCCGCGCTCGACACCTCGCCGAGCAGCACCTCCAGGAGCTCCTGCCCGGTCGTCTCGGGCCGGTACAGCAGGGCGTACGCCGGCGCGTGGCCGGTGAGCACCTGGTTCAGCAGGTCCGGGATCACCGGGCACCGCCCGTCGTGGTGAGTCCGGCGAGCACGGACTTCGTGGTGAGCTCGGAGAGCACGGACTTGGTGGTCTTGACGACCCCCGCGCGCTGGGCGACGTAGTCCAGGGCCATCCGGTGCTGTGCCTCGGAGAAATCGGCCACCGCGTCCGCGACGAGGAAGGACTGGATGTCGTTGGTGAAGGCCTCCACGACCGTCGCCAGCACGCCCACGTGGGCGTACACCCCGCAGACGACGAGCTGGTCGCGGCCCTGGAAGCGCATGCGCTCCATCAGCTCCGACTTGAAGAAGGCGCTGTAGCGCCACTTGGTGAACACCCAGTCGGAGGGGCCCGGTTCGATGGGGTCGACCACCCGGCGGTCCTCGGGTGAGACCTTCATTCCGGGGCCCCAGAAGTCCTTGAGCAGACCGCGCTCCTGCTCCGACATGCCGCCGGGCTGCGCGGTGTACGCGACCGGGATGCCGAGGGCGGCGCACTGTTCGCGCAGCAGCGTCGCGTTGCGCACCAGGTCGCCGACCGGGGCCTCGCCCTCGGGGAACGGGCGCAGGAAGTAGCGCTGCATGTCGTGGATCAGCAGCACCGCCCGGTCGGGGTCGACCGTCCAGTCGGCGGTGTTGACGGGGAGGTCGCCCTCGGAGGGCATGGGGTACGGGTCGATGGGCGGAATTCCCGCCATGGTCGCCTTCCTCTCGCTTGGGTGTGGGCTCTGGTGCCGGTTCGGCGGCGGTTCGGCGGCGGTTCGGCCGCGGTTCAGACGCCGAGTGCGGCGCCGCCGTCGACGGTGAGGTCGTGCAGGGTGATGTGCGAGGCGTGGTCGGAGAGCAGGAACGCCACCGCCTGGGCCACATCACGGGGGTGGGCCAGCTTGCCGAGGGGGATCCCCACCCGGAATTCGTCGGCGATGCCGTCGATCGAGCCCCGCGCGCCGCTGCCGTCCGCGCCGCCGTCCGTCCAGAGGGAGGTCAGCATCGGGGTGGCGGTGGATCCGGGGGCCACGACGTTGCACCGGATCCCGTACCGGGCCACTTCCAGGCCCAGGCACTTGGTGAACATGGCCGTCGCCGCCTTGGACGCCGCGTAGGCGGCCATCCCGGTCCGGGGGGTGCCGGCGGCGTTCGAGGCGACGGTGACCACCGCTCCCGAGCGGCGTTCCACCATGCGGCCGACCACGGCGCGCGAGACGAAGAAGACGCCGGTGGTGTTGACCGCGAAGGTGGCCGCCCAGTCTTCGTCGGACAGGGCCACCGCCTGGCCCAGCCGCAGCACGCCGGCCGAGTTGACCAGGTACTCCACCGGCCCCAGGACCCGCTCGACGGTGTCGACCAGGCCGTCCACCTGGGACGAGACGGTCACGTCGCAGGTGAACCCCTCGACGTCTCGTCCCTCGGCGCGCAGCTTGGCGACGGTGTCGCCGAGCGTCTCGGCGTGCCGGTCCACGGCCGCTACGGTCAGGCCGCGCTCGGCCAGGGTGCGGACGACCTCCTCACCGATGCCTCCGGCCGCGCCGGTGACCAGGGCGATCCCGCTGTCCATCGTTCCCTCTCCGTACATCACTGTCCCCGTCCCCTTCAGCCGAGCCAGGAGGCGGCCACGGCGACGGCCTGCCGCGGGTTGAGGCGCGGGTCGCAGAAGCTCGTGTACTTGTTGCCGACCTCGTGCAGCCGGTCCTGGTCGGCCACGCATTCGGTGACCGCCTCGGGCGTGGTCTCCAGGTGGATGCCGCCGGCGACGCCGCCCGCCCCGGTGACGGCGCGGTGGAACTCCAGGACCTCGCGCACCACGGTCTTCACGAGGCGCGTCTTGAGGCCCTCGGGGCCGCTGACGGTGTTGCCGTGCATCGGGTCGGTCAGCCAGATGACCGGGTGGCCGGCCTCCCGGACCGCCGCGACCAGCGGGGGGAGCTTCTCGCCGACCGTGTCGGCGCCCATGCGCGCGATCAGGGTCAGGCGGCCGGGCGTCTTGTCCGGGTCGAGCTTGAGGCACAGCGCGAGCAGGTCCTCGGTCGTCATGCCGGGGCCGACCTTGCAGGCCACCGGGTTCGACACCGAGGCCAGCAGCGCGACGTGCGCGCCTTCGACCTGACGGGTGCGCTCGCCGATCCACGGCCAGTGGGTCGAGCCGAGCAGCACCCGGCCGTCGGCCCGCGTCCGCATCATGGGCAGTTCGTAGTCGAGCAGCAGCGCCTCGTGGCTGGTCCACACGGTGGTGTCGGGGCGCGGGCTCCGCTCGTCCCGGTGCCAGCCGAGGCCCTCGATGACGCCCCGCGCCGCTTCGTAGCCCGTCAGCATGCGGGTGGGGTCGGGCTTGCGCAGCTCGGGGTCGGGCTCGGGGGCGTTGACCATGTGACCTCGGTAGACGGGGAGTTCGACGCCACCGACGATCTCGGTCGGGTTGGAGCGCGGCTTGCCGTACTGGCCCGCTATCCGGCCCACCCGGATCACGGGCTTGTGCGAGATCATCTTCATGGTGCCGGCGAGCACTTCCAGCAGGCCGGCCTTGCGGGCCACGCTGTCCGCGGAAGAGTCGGCCCAGTCCTCCGCGCAGTCGCCGGACTGGATGATCTGGACGCGGCCCTCCGCGGCCCCGGCGAGCAGGGCGAGCAGTCCGTCGACGTCGTCGGCGTCGACGAGCGGGGGCAGGGATGCCAGTTCCTCCTGTACCCGCCCGAGCTCCGCGTGCCCTGCCCAGTCCGGCTGCTGCGCGGCGGGCAAGGAGCGGAGGAATGCGTGGACACCGTTCACCTGGTACCTCCTGGGGTGAAGTGATGCCGCCTCCGATCGGGTTCGGGAAAGCGGCCGCCGCCGACTCTGGACGAAGCCTGCGGAGGGGATCAAAGGCGACCGCGGGACTATGTCAGATGGCGCCGAATATCCGTTTGGACATGACTTACTCTCTCGTTCGCGGTTGTCCCGGCCTGCCGACCGTCGGACACTCTGCTGGGCCATTCCGGGACAGGACGGGTGTCCCGACAAAAGCAGAGGACGGAGCGGCGCCTTGAGTTTCGAAGAACAGTGGTCGCGCAAGATCGTGCACGTACCCCCGGGCGAGGGCCCGAGCCGCTGGGCATTCGGCGACAAGTACACGGTCAAATCGGGCGAGCACAACACCGGAAAGCACTTCTTCATGATGGAAGCGCTGGTCCCACCGGGTGGCGGCCCGCCTCCACACATCCACCACCACGAGGAGGAGGCGTTCTACGTCCTCGAGGGAAAGGTGGACATGTTCGACGGAACCGAGCAGCTGAAGCTGAACTCCGGCTCTTTCATCCACGTGCCTCGCGGCAGCGTCCATTCGTTCAAGAACGTCAGTGACGAGCCGTCGAAACTTCTCATTATGTTCATGCCCGGCGGCAAGGACGGATTCTTTCTCGGCGCCGGTGTATCGGCGGACGACAATGCTCCGATGCCACCGGCCTCGCAATATGAGCTGGACGTGGAGCGGGCGCTCAGGGTCGCCGCGCAGTACGGCGACGAATACCTCTCGTAAATTCCTTGTGAACGCCTTCCCCGAAGGCGGCAATCTCTTCACGAACTATTGACGTTGGAGCCCCTCATGCCCGGACCCCACGGACTGATTGACGTTCACCACCACGCGATTCCGCCCGTCTACGCCGAGGCGCTCGGCGGCAAGACGGCCATCCCCGGCGTGGACTACCCGACCTGGACGCCCGAGGAGAGCCTCGAGGTCATGGACCGGCACGGCATCGACGCGGCCGTCCTGTCCATCACCGCTCCGGGCGTGACCTTCCTCGAGGGCGACGAGAGCCGCAAGCTCGCCCGCCAGGTCAACGAGTACTTCGCCGAGCTGATCCGCCGCCACCCCGGCCGCTTCGGCGCCTTCGCGATCCTGCCGCTGCCCGACGTGGCCGCGGCGCGGGAGGAACTGGCGTACGCCATCGACGAGCTGGGGCTCGACGGCGTCGGACTGCTCACCAGCTACGAGGGCCGCTACCTCGGCGACCCCGAGTTCGAGCCGCTCCTCGCCGAGCTCACCGAGCGCGGCCTGCCGGTCCACGTGCACCCGATGACCCCGCCGGCGAAGGACCTCGCCACCTTCGATCTGCCGCCCTCGCTCTACGAGTTCACCTTCGAGACCACCCGCACGGTCGCCAGCCTGCTGTTCAACCGGACCCTCGACCGGCTGCCCGGCCTGAAGCTGATCCTGTCGCACGCGGGCGGCACCCTGCCGTTCCTGGCCCAGCGGATGACGTACGGGCCGACCATCGGCGCGTACCTCAAGGAGCGCGCGCCCGAGGACCTCATCGGTTCGCTCGGGCGCCTGCACTACGACATCGCGATGTCCGCCACCGAGTACGCCCTTCCGGCGCTCACCAAGCTCGCGGGCACCGGGAACATCCTGTTCGGCAGCGACTTCCCCTTCATGCCCGCCGCGCACACCACGGAGAACACCGCGGGCTTCCGCGCCTTCCCCGGGTGGTCCGACGAGGAGCGCGCGGCCATCGGCCGGACCAACGCGCTGCGCCTCCTGCCCCGCCTGTCCGAGCGGATCGAGAAGGCCTCCTGACGCCTCTGGGCGCAGCGGGACCACGCACATTCCACGAAAGGTTTGCCAACAGCAATGACAGACGTATCGAACGGCCAGTGGAGTCGCAGGAAGCTGCTGGGCAACGCGGCGGCGGTCGTCGGCGCGAGCGCGGCGGTCACCGCGGGCGGCGCCCTCACGGCGCGGGCCGCCGGGTCCGCGACGGGTCCCGCGACGGGTCCCGTGGCCGGACCGGCCGCGGAGTTCCCCGCGGCGAAAGTCTCCGCGACCGACCCGCGCTACCAGGACCTGGTGCGCGGCATGAACCAGCGCTGGACCGGCCGTCCAGAGAGCGTGCGGGTGGTGGACTCCACCGCCCAGGTCCTCGCGGTCGTCCAGGAGGCCGCGAAGGCCAAGAAGAAGCTCACCGTGCGCAGTGGCGGCCACTGTTACGAGGACTTCGTCTTCAACGCGGACACGCAGATCGTCCTCGACATGTCCGAGATGACCTCCGTCTACTGGGACGCCACGTACAAGGCCTTCGCCGTGGAGGCGGGCGCCACCCTGCTGGACGTGTACGAGCGGCTGTTCAAGGTCTGGGGCGTGACCGTCCCGGGCGGCATGTGCTACTCCGTGGGCGCCGGCGGCCACGTCAGCGGCGGCGGCTGGGGCATGCTCGCCCGCGAGCACGGCCTGATCGTCGACCACCTGTACGCGGTCGAGGTCGTCACCGTGGACGCGGCGGGCACCGCCCGCACCGTCGTCGCGACCCGCGAGGCGAACGACCCCCACCGCGACCTGTGGTGGGCGCACACGGGAGCGGGCGGCGGCAACTACGGCGTCATCACCCGCTACTGGTTCCGGTCGCCGAAGGCCACGGGCACGGCGCCGGACCAGTCGCTCGTCAAGCCGCCGGCCGAGGTCTTCATCAGCGCCATTTCCTGGAAGTGGGACCAGGTCACCGAGGCGGCCTTCACCCGCCTCACCCGCAACTTCGGCGCCTGGCACGTGGCCAACGGGGCGCCCGGCGGCACGTACGGAAGCCTGATGAGCTTCCTGAAGCTCAACCACAAGTCCAATGGCGAGATAGGTCTGCTCACCCAGCTGGACGCCACCGTCCCGAACGCGGAGCAGCTCCTGGAGGACTTCCTCGCGGCGGTCACCGAGGGCGTGGACATCCCGCACGGCCCGGTCACCAAGGCCATGGGCGAGCACGGCCCGATGCCGGAGTACTTCACCCCGCAGCGCATGGGCTGGCTGCAGGCCACCCGCTACCTGGGCACCACCAACAGCACCCTGGTGGACCCGACCCTGCGCGGCGACTACAAGTCGGCCTTCCACAAGAAGAACGTGACCGACGCGCAGATAGCGGCCTTCTGGAAGCACCTCAACCGCACCGACCTGCACAACCCCGGCGCGATGGTGCTGCTCAGCTCCTACGGCGGCAACGTGAACACCGTCAGCCCCGGCGCCACGGCCACCGTGCACCGGGACTCGGTCTTCAAGCTGCTCTTCCAGAGCTACTGGCCGTCCGCGGCCGACGACGCGGTCAACATCTCCTGGCTGCGCGACCTGTACGAGGAGACGTACGCGGCGACCGGCGGCGTCCCCGTGCTGAACGACGTCACCGACGGCTGCTACATCAACTACGCCGACATCGACCTGAACGACCCGGCCCACAACACGTCGGGCGTGCCCTGGTACACGCTGTACTACGGCTCCAACTACCCGCGCCTGCAGCAGATCAAGGCCAAGTACGACCCGGCGAACCGCTTCAGCCACGGGCAGTCCGTCCGGCTGCCGTAGGACGGGCGGCACGACGGCGGGCCCGCCCGGCACCTCGTGTGCCGGGCGGGCCCTTCGCGTTCTCCGGTTCACCGCCGGCTCCCGCGGATCACCGCTGGAGCGGCGTGCCGAACCAGGCGCGCAGCGCCGCCGTCAGGGTCCGCGCGTCCTCCGGGATGCCGGCCGCGCTCCACGCCGTGTAGCCGTCGGGACGGACCAGGAGCGCGCCGGGTGTCCGTACGTCGGTCACCGCCGAGACCGTGGTGACGCGGTCGGCCCAGGGCCGGGCCGCTTCGAGCAGGTCGTCGCGCCCGCCGAGGTCCAGCAGCAGCGGCCGCCCGCCGTGCAGCAGCTCGGCCAGGCCCGTCTCGGCGTCACCGGTCTTGAGCGGGATGTCGGGGGCGAGCAGCCCCGCCATGGGGTCGGCCGGGTCGCCGATGTCGTACCGCACCGCGGTGCCGCTGATCATTCCGCTGAGGTACTCGTTGACCTGGGGCATGTGCATCAGCTCGGTGAAGAGCTCGCGCAGTGCGTCGGTGCGCGGGTCCGGGTTCATCAGCGCGACCTGCGCGCGGACGTTGTGGAGCACCTTGGCGGCGACCGGGTGGCGCTCCGCGTGGTAGGTGTCGAGCAGTGCCTCGGGGGCCCAGCCCTGCACCTGCGCGGCGAGCTTCCAGCCCAGGTTGACCGCGTCCTGGAGGCCCAGGTTCAAGCCCTGGCCGCCGGCCGGGAAGTGGACGTGCGCGGCGTCGCCGGCGAGCAGTACCCGTCCGGTGCGGTAGCGCTCGGCCTGCAGGGCCGCGTCGCTGAAGCGGGTCAGCCAGCGGGGGTTGGCCATGGGTACGGGGTATCCGGCGATGCGCTCGACCTCGCCGCGCATCTCGTCGAGGGTGACGGGCGCGCCGCGGTCCGCGTGCGGGCCGCGGAAATCGTAGGTGGAGACCCGGCTGCGGCCGTACGGGTTGAGCCAGATCAGCGTCCAGCCGCGGGCGTTGCGCTCCCAGCCGGACGGCGCGCGGTACGGGTCGAGCAGCTCGACCTCGCCCATCAGTGCGCCCACCGTCGCCGGGGTGCCCAGGAAGTCGATGCCGCTGAGCTTGCGTACGGCGCTGCGCGCACCGTCGCAGCCGACGACCCAGCCGGCCGTGAGCGTCCGCTCGGTCCCGGCCTCGTTGCGGACGGTCAGCGTGACGTGGTCCTCGTGCTGCCGGAGTCCGATCACCTCGCTGTCGCGCTCGACGCGGGTGCCGAGCGCGGTGGCCCGCCGGGCGAAGACCTGTTCGGCGTAGGCCTGCGGGCTGCCGACCATGGCGGGTCCCTCGTGGACCACCGCCGACAGGTCGAGCTCGAACATCCCGCCGAAGTGGAACGGCACCGGCCCGCGGGAATGCCCCAGGGACTTGTGCGCTCCGGGCTGTACGGCGCCCAGCAGGCCGCGCCGGTGCAGTGTCTGCGCGGTGCGCGCGTGCAGGGTGCCGGCCTTGGACTCCCCGGTGGGCTCGGGCAGGTGTTCCAGGACGGTGGCGCGTACGCCGTACAGGGCGAGCTCGGCGGCGAGCAGCATGCCGACCGGGCCGCCGCCGACCACGGCGACGTCGGTGTCCAGGGACATGGGGGACCTCCAGGTTGCTGGGTGGTGCTGTGCTGGATCTCGGGCGTACGGGGTGTCAGGACATGACGGAGGGGAAGCGGGCAGATCGTGCGCCGCTTCCCCTCCGTCCAGCGGTGGTGACGAGGTCACACCTTCGCGGGGGAGCTGACGGTGTGCTCCTCGCCCCGCTGGTCCGGGGCCCCCTGGACGGGGGTCTGGGTGGTGGCGGCGGGCTTGCCGGGGAGGGCGAGCGAGATGAGTGCGCCGAGGAGGATGCCCGCGGCGGCGATGTAGACGGCGGTCTGGGTGCCGTCCGCCATGCTGGTCTTCAGGGCGTCGCCGGCGAGGCCGTCGATGTTGGCGTTGGCGATGGCGATCAGGATGGCGAGGCCGACCGCGCCGCCGATCTGCTGGGTGGTGGAGGCCATGCCGGAGGCGATGCCCTGCTCGTGCGGGGCCACGCCGGAGGCTGCGGCGATCCACATGCCGGTCCAGGTGATGCCCTGGCCGATGCCCGCGATGACGAGGCCGGGGACGACGCTCGCGTAGCCAGCGTCGGCGGAGATCGAGTAGGCGAGGACCGCGGTGCCGATCGCGCCGACGACGAGGCCGGTGACGAGGGTCGTCCGGGTCGCGGTGCGGGTGGCCATGCGCTCACCGATCTGGGTGCCCGCGGCGATGGAGAGCGAGGGGACCAGGAAGGCCAGGCCGGTCTCCAGGGCGCTGAAGCCGTGCACGCTCTGGAAGAGGACAGTCAGGAAGTACGGCAGGGAGCTGAAGGTGCCCATGAAGATGAAGGTGACGGCCATGCCGACGGCGAGGCTGCGGTTGCCGAAGAGGCGCAGCGGCATCAGCGGGTCCGAGCTCTTCGCCTCGATGAGGGCGAACAGGGCGAGCAGGCCCACGGCGACGACGGCGCTGACGATGATCTCGGTGGAGGCCCAGCCGCTTTCGGGGCCCTGGACCAGCACGTAGACCAGCAGGGTCACGCCGAGCGTGGCGGTGATGGCGCCCGGCAGGTCGAAGCTGCGGCGTTCGGTGGCCTTGGTGTCGCGCGGCATGACGGCGAGGGCGGCGATGAGCACGATGCCGGCCAGCGGGACGTTGACGAAGAAGACCGAGGCCCAGCCGAAGGCGCCGGTGAGGACGCCGCCGAGGAGCGAGCCGAGGGTGAGGCCGGAGGCACCGGCGCCGCCCCAGATCGCGAGTGCCTTGTTGCGCTCCTTGCCCTCGGCGAACAGGGTGTTGATCAGCGACAGCGTGGCCGGGAAGAGCAGGGCGCCGCCCAGACCCTGCACCGCGCGGACCGCGATCATCGTCTCCGGGTTGCCGGCGAAGCCGCCGACCAGCGAGGACACGGCGTACAGGCCGAGGGCGAGGGCGAACATGTTGCGCTTGCCGAGCAGGTCGGCCGCACGGCCGCCGAGCAGGAGGAAACCGCCAAAGACCACCGCGTAGGCGCTGACCACCCACTGGAGCGACTGGTCCGTGAAGCCCAGCTCCTCGCCGATCTCCGGCAGGGCCACGTAGACGATGTTGAAGTCCAGGGAAATGATCAGCTGGGCGAAGGCCAGGAGAGCAAGAATCCAGCCGAGGCGGGGAGTCCCCGTGCCTGACGGGGAGGCGGAACGGGTGGCAGACATGGGGAGTGACGACCTTTCCAGGGCTCAACGGTACGACTGTGTACGTACAATTACTGTTCACGGATAGTCGTACGGTTCTGAGGTGCCTGTCAACCGGATCCGGTGGGTGTGTCAGGTCGGGAACGACCTCGGCCGGTTCGCGCACGAGTACTGACCAGCAACTGTTCGACCATCCTTGGACATACGAGCTACTTTTGAAGGCATGACTGTCAACCACCCGACCAGGGACCAGATCAAGCTGGAGAACGTGTTCACCGCGCTGGGCAACCCCATGCGACTCACCGTGGTCCGCGCCCTGGCGGCCGGCGGCGAGTACCCGTGCGGCAGCCTGCTCGAAGGCGTCTCCAAATCGACGCTCACCCACCATTGGCGGGTACTGCGCGAGGGCGGCATCATCTGGCAGCGCCCGTCCGGCAGAGAGCTGCTGCTGTCCCTGCGGCGCGAGGATCTCGACGCGCGCTTCCCCGGACTGCTCGACGCGGTCCTCGGTGCGATCTCGGTCGACGCACTCCCCCACGCGGGCAGCGCCCGCCCCGCGGGCTGATCCGCGCTGGGGCTGATCCGCGCTGGGGGCTGGTCCCCACCGCCCGTCCGGCCCGCGCCGTCGCGGGCCGGACGGGCGGAGACGTCGCCGGCCGGAGCCGGACGTACGGGAACGCCCGGAGCCGGACGCCCCGGTCAGGCCGCCCGGTGGGCCGGGGCGGCGCCCAGCAGGACGCCGCGGCCCGCGGGCCAGACCACCGTCGCGGGTCCGCCGTTCGGGCGCCGCTCCGCCGCGAGCGAGTGGCCGCGCTGCGGTACGACGCGCCGCCCGGAGCGGCGCAGGGCCGCGAAGTACCGCTCGTCGAGGTGTCCGTGGCCGCTGTGCCGGACGAGCAGGGCCGAGAGCTCCGAGTCCAGCTCGCAGTGGCGGCCGAGCGCCAGTCCGGCTTCCACCCACTGGCCGAGCACGGCGTGCCGGGTCTCCTCCAGGGCCGCGATGCGCTCGCCGAGCCAGGCGCCCGCGTCGACCCCGGCGAAGGCCGGGCCGGACCACAGTTCCAGGGCGCCGTGCAGCCGGCGGGCCGCCTTCTCGAAGTCCCCGCAGGAGATGGCCCGGTAGCCGGCGCCCGCCTCGCGCTCGAACTCGCGGAAGTCGCACCGGCCGCCGCCGGTGTCGAGAAGATACCCGCCGGGCACCGCGGACAGCACCGTGTCGGGAGTCCGTACCGCACCCGGACCGGACTGCAGGGCGCCGGCGAACTGCTCGCGCAGCATGCGCACCGCGGCGTGGGCGACGGCCCGGGTGTGCTCGGGCGGGGCGCAGCTGGTCAGCTCGTCGGCCAGTACCGACACGGGTACGACCTGGTCGGCGTGGGCCGCGAGGACCGCCAGGACGTGCCGGGCCTGCGGGGTGGGCGTCGCGATGGGGACCCCGTTCTCGGTGACACGCAGCCCTCCGAGTACGTCAATGTCCACGGTTCCCTCCCTGGAGGCACGACACAGCGACGCTGGGAATCAGAAAAATAATACCCGGAAGGATTTTTCGCAAGCCATGACGAACGGAGGCCCGGACGCGCGGAACGGGGCCCCGGACGCGCGGGCGCGGACCTGCCGGCGCGGACATGCGGATGCCCGGACGGGGAACCCTTCCGGGCCCCGTCCGGGCATCCGCACATCCGTCAGCGCCGCCTGCGGCACGCCACCGTCAGGGGCGCGCCCCGCCCGCGCGGCTCTCCTCCTGCACGCCGGCCTCCGAGGTCCACGGCTCGGCGTCGACGCCCGCCGCGGACCGCGGCACGCCCGATACGCAGCCGTAGTCGCACGGATGCGTCCCCTGCGGCCCGTACAGCGCCCGCGCGCCCCGGCCCGGGGCCGTGTCCAGCCGGATCGCCAGGGACGGCACCACCAGGTTCGGCATGACATGGGTGTAGAGGGCCGAAACCTGCTCCTCCATGTCCAATCCGAGCATGTGGGACATCATGTTGAGCCCCGCGTAGGACCCGACGATCAGCCGCGCCGGCACGATGGGGTCCACGGTCGTCAGCAACTCGCCGCGCTCCTTGGCCTCCGTCATCAGCGTGAGGTGGAGATCTATCCACGCCTCGTACGGGGAGGCCCGGTCGAGGCTCAGGCCGGTCTGGTCCAGCGTGAGCCGCGCGCTCGCCCGCATCAGCACGTCGTGCCGCAACCGGTGCGAGAAGATCATCCCGGTGTCCACGAACTCCTGCACCTTGAACGCCTGCGGCATGGCGCGCGGGGCCGAGGCCACCTGGGCGTCGATCACCGCCTGGGCGAGGTGCTCCTTCGAGTCGAAATGGAAGTAGAGCGCGCCTTTGGTCACCTTGGCGATGTTGACGATGTCCGAGAGCTTGGCCGATTCGTAGCCGCGCTCCTCGAACACCACCGCGGCCGCCTCCAGGATCGCCCGGCGGGTGCGTACCGCACGGTCCTGCTTGACCTGTGGTCGTTCTGTCCTCATGTGATGCGACCTCTCCCGCCCCCATCCGTCATGCCGCTGCGCCCGCCTTTCCGGGGCAAGCGGCGGATGGAGTCTTTATCTCCCCCGCCATCCCTCGTACACCGACGCTTTACATGCCGTCGGGTACGTTCTTACTCAGGGCAGTTTCACACCATGGAGAACCCGCCGTCCACCGGCATCGTCACACCCGTGACGAATGAGGACCTCGCACTGCAGAGCCAGGCGGCGGCCTCGGCGATCTCCGAGGGCTCCGCGGTCCGCGGCTGCGGCGTCCCCGCGTGCAGCTGGGCCTCGATGCCGGGCACGGCCGCGAACCACTGCTCGACCACCTCGGTGCGGGTGGTTCCGGGCGCCACCGCGTTCACCCGGATGCCCTGGGCACCGTACTCGGCCGCGGCCGCCTTGGTCAGGCCGATGACCGCGTGCTTGGCCGCGACGTACGGGGCTGCCACCGGGGTGGCGAGCAGCCCGCCGACGCTGCTGTTGTTGACGATCGCGCCGCCGCCGGTCTCCAGCATCGCGGCGATCTCCGGGCGCAGGCAGTTCCACACCCCGCGCACGTTGACTTCCATGATCTCGTCGTAGAGCTTGTCGTCCATCTCGTGCAGCGGCGTACGCCCCACGCCCCAGCCGGCGTTGTTGAAGGCGCAGTCCAGCCGGCCGAACTCCCCGACCGCGCGGGCGACGGCGGCCTCCGCGTCGGCGCGCCGGGTCACGTCCGTCACCACGTACGCCGCCTGCGCGCCCTGCGCCCGCAGCTCCTCGGCGAGCTCCTTGATCCGCTGCTCGCGCCGGGCGGCGAGCACCACCCGGGCGCCCTCCCGCGCGAACACCCGGGCGGCCGCGGCTCCTATGCCACTGCTCGCCCCCGTGATCAGCGCGACCTTGCCCTCCAGTAGGCCGTTCCCCTGCATCGCCGTTCCCTTCGTCTCCACGCGCTCTCCACGTCCTCGCACTCGGTGTGCCGCTCCGCGCCGGCGGGCACGGCGGCGGGTTCAGGCCGCGCGGCCGGCGCCCGCGGCGGCCTGCGCGTCCACCGCGCGCAGGAGTTCCTCGTCGATCTCGCCGAGCGAGCCGACCAGGTTCCGCACCCCGGCTTCGCGCATCTGGCGCCCTTGGAAGCCGTGTTCGAAGGTACTGGGGTGCCCGATGAACGGCACACCCAGGTCGAGGGCCACCGCGGCGACGCGTGCCACGTCGTCCACGAACAGCGCCCGGGAGTAGTCGAGTCCGAACCGGTCGACGGTGATCTCGTGGACGCCCGGGCGGAACGTGTCCGTGCTGATGTAGCCGGGGCCGTCGAAGAGGTGCGCGACGTGCCCCAGGTGGCGGTCGAAGTGCTCCTTGTCGAGGCCGCCGTAGCAGACGGTCCGCAGCCCGAGACCCCTGAGCCGGAGCAGGAGTTCCTCGACCCCCTCCATCACGTGCAGCGGGTGCTCGGCCAGATAGGCGGCGCGCTCCTCGAAGTACACCTCCAGCATGCGCTCCGGGGGCCAGTCGAGCCCCGCGGCCCGGGCCAGGGCCGGGGCAGCGACCGCCCGGGGCTGGGAGAAGATCGTGCGCTCCACGTCGCCGTCGTAGGTTCCGCCCCGGCGGGTGACGAACCCGTGGATGACCGGACTGAAGGTGTCGTTGAGCAGGACGCCGTCGATGTTCAGGGCGGCGAGCCGCAGGTGCTGCAGGGGGCGCATGGCGCTCCGATCACGCGGGGGAGGGCCGGCGCAGAGGTTTTCCGGACTCCGAATCAGCCGCGACGCGGGCGCACTTGGTAGCCCCCGAAAAATACCCAGCAGTATCCGCGTTGCTCTGCAGCGGGAAAGATACCGGACGTCCTCTGATTCTCGCCAGGCCGCATGATCTCGCCGATGTTCCGTAGCCCACACCACAAACCGGCGTGTGAGCGGATATTTGCCGTAACTCGTGCACCCTGAGGGCAACTTGACATGTGGCGTGCGTCACTCGATGCGGACGCAGGGGTGCCCCTTCAGCCAAAATCGACCCGATAACCAAACTCGGAAGTACGTACTCTGGACCCCGTAGAGGTTTGCTGCACTCGTCCACGATGAGGGACTTCATGATCACGACCTTGGAACCGACGGACTTCACCACGTCAACTCCGGCCGAGCACTGCACGTGTAGGGCCCAGACGGACAACAGGCTGACGGCCACGGTTCCGAGGGCCCTCGTCCACCGGGCGGCAGTCGCCGAGGTGTTCCTCACCGGCATGTGCCGCATCACCGAGGACCGCTTCCACATCAAGGCCCAATGGCCGCGCGGGCACAGCTTCTTCGCGCCCATAGCGGGCTCCCACTACGACCCGATGCTGATCGCCGAGACCATCCGGCAGGTCGGCGCGTACCTGGCCCACGAGGCCTTCGACGTACCGATCGGCCACCAGTTCCTGCTCTGGTCGCTGGAGTACTCCACCGTCCCCGAGCAGCTCGTCTTAGGCGGGGCCCCCGCGGACCTCGACCTCATCGTCACCTGCCCCGAGATAAGACGCCGGGGCACCAGACTCACGGCGCTCACCTACGAGGTGGTCATCCGTCAGGACGACCGCGTCGTCGCCACCGGCCGCGTCGGCTACACCGTCACCTCCCCCGCCGTGTACCAGCGGCTGCGCGCCAAGCAGTTGGCCGCGGAGCCGGTCTCCGTGCCCGGGTCCACCCCGCTCCCGCCCGCCGAGGTGGGCCGCCTCTCCCCCTTCGACGTCGTCCTCTCCGCGTCTTCCTACCCACGGGTATGGCAACTGCGCTACGACATCCGCCACCCCGTGCTCTTCGACCACGTCGGCGACCACGTGCCCGGCATGGTCCTCCTGGAGGCCGCCCGCCAGGCCGTGACCGTCGGCGGCGAACCCGGTGTCATGCCGGTCTCCGTCATGAGCACCTACCAGCGCTACGCAGAGTTCGGCAGCCCGCTGTGGATCCACGCGGAACCCGCCCCGGCGGATCTGGGCGCCGCCGCGTCCCGGTCGGTCCGGGTGACGGGCTTCCAGGACGGCGAGCAGGTCTTCGAGGCCGTCGTCGTCACCGAGCCGGTCGGTTCCGTTCCGCCGCGCTTCTGACGGGTCGGGACGCCCACGTCCGAATACCGTGCGGCCGTACCGGGAACACCCGGTACGGCCGCCACGGTTGTACCGACCGGGGGACCGGCGCCGCACGGGCGGGGAACACGGAGACCGCGAGGTCGTGCGCCCCACCAGGATCCGGCCCCCCGGGATCGCGGCACGTCCGCCGCGTGCTCGGACCACGACGTACGTCCGCAGGAGGACTGTTCCATGGCTGACCGGCCCTTGACGCTCATGGCAGTGCACGCCCACCCCGACGACGAGGCCACCGGCACCGGAGGGGTCCTCGCGAAGTACGCGGCGGAGGGCATCCGCACGGTTCTCGTGACGTGTACCGACGGCCGCTGCGGTGACGGGCCGGGAGGCACCAAACCGGGCGGTCCCGGCCACGACCCCGAGGCCGTCGCCGCCGTGCGCCGCCGGGAGCTCGACGCGAGCTGTGGAGTCCTCAAGGTCAGCGACCTGGAGACGCTGGACTACGCCGACTCCGGAATGATGGGCTGGCCGAGCAACGACGTCCCCGGATCCTTCTGGCAGACCCCCGTGGAGGAGGGCGCCGCCCGGCTCGCGGACCTCATGCGGCACTACCGGCCCGACGTGGTCGTCACCTATGACGAGAACGGCTTCTACGGCCACCCCGACCACATCCAGGCCCACCGGATCACGATGGCGGCGCTGGAGATGACCGAGCTGACGCCGAAGGTCTACTGGACGACGATGCCCCGCTCGACGATGCGGCGGTTCGGCGAGATCATGCACGAGTTCAGCGAGGACACGCCGGACGCGCCGGAGACGGCCCCCGCCGAGACCTCCGAGACCGCCGAATCCGCCCAGCCCTCCGAATCCACCGAGGCCTCCGAGTCCGCCGAGGCCTCCGCGCTGGCCGAGATCGGCCTCCCCGACGACGAGATCTCCACCTGGGTGGACACCCTCGCCTACAGCGGTCAGAAGTTCGACGCCCTGGCCGCACACGCCAGCCAGGGCGAGGGCATCTTCTTCCTCAAGATGGGCAAGGAGAGGTTCGGCGAGCTGATGGGCACGGAGACCTTCGTACGCGTCAAGGACTCCACCGGGGCGGCCCTGCCCGAGAACGACCTCTTCGCCGGCCTGCGCTGACCCGCCCGCCGGGGGCACGGTGAGGCCTACGGGGAGCGGATGCGCGAACCGGAGGCGCGAAGCGGACCGGCCCCCGCTCCGGTGCCCCGGCAGCGCGGCGAGGTGCGGTGCCGGGCGGCCGGGCCCGGCAAGATCCGAAACAGCCGGCCTAGGACCGGGCCGCGAACGTCAGCCGGAACAGCGCGCCTCCGCCCGGGGCGGCCTCGGCCACCAGCTCCGCCTCGTGCGCCCGCGCGATCTGCCGGGCCATCGCCAGCCCGAGCCCCGACCCGGGCAGCGCCCGCGCCGCCCCCGCCCGGTAGAACCGGTCGAAGACGTAGGGCAGATCCGCCTCCGCGATCCCCGGCCCGTGATCCCTTACGGTCACCTCCGCGCGGCCGTCCCCCCGAACGGCCAGCGCCACCTCCACCTCCGCTCCCGCCGGGCTGAACTTCGCCGCGTTGTCCAGCAGGTTCCCCAGCAGCCGGCTGAGCCGCGCCGGCACCCCGGGAACCACCACCTCCCCCTCCTCCCGGGACGGGGACGGCGACGGCGCCCGCACCCGGAAGGCCACCCCCGGCCAGTGCGCCCGCGCGGCCCCCGCGCAGTACTCCACCAGCGGAGCCAGCCGCACCTGTTCCACCAGCAGCTGCGGCTCCTCGTCGCGGGCCAGCTCGATCAGGTCGTTGACCAGCCCCGTCACCTCCCGCAACTGCCGCCCGAGCGCCAGCGAGGCCCGCTCCCGCTGCTCCGCCGTCAGCCGGTCCCCCCGCGCGAGCAGCTCCGCGTTCGTCCGCAGCGCGGTCAGCGGGGTCCGCAGCTCGTGCGAGGCGTCCGCGACGAGCCTGCGCTGCGCGGTGACGGACTGTTCCAGTTCCCCGAGCATGGTGTTGAAGCTCCCGGCGAGCCGGGTGACCTCGTCCTCGCGGCCCCGCCCCGGAGGCGGCAGTTCGATCCGGTGCCTCGGGTCCCGGGTGGCGGCGATCCGCTCGGCGGTGGCGGTGAGCCGGGTGACCGGCGCCAGACCCGTGCGCGCGACCCAGTAGCCGAGCACCGCGGCCAGCAGCACCCCCGCGGCGGCGACGACGGCGAGCCCGCGGGCGGCCCGGTCGATGCCGGTCTCCACCGAGTCGGAGCGTACGGCGACCTGGAGGGCCCGGTCCTTGAGGAAGTCGGTGGTGAGCATCCGCGCGGGATGCCCCTCGACGACGATGTCCGTGTAGAAGGGGGCCCGCTCCCGCAGGGCCACGAGCCGGGTGGCCGGGGCCACGGGCATCCGGTACGCGCCCTCCCCGCCCCCCGGGTCCTTCCGCGGGTCGGGCGGGACGATCTGGACGCAGGCGGGCGCGGCCAGGTACCGGCAGTCCCAGGCGGCGGTCCCGGGCGGGGAGTCGCCGTACTGCTTCGCGGCGAGCCGGGCGGCCTGGGTGAGGCTCAGGTCGAGCTGCTGGTAGAGCGCGGCCCGCCCCTCCAGGAACGCGGCGGTGCACACGCCGAGGGCCACGAAGGCCACCGCCGCCGTGACGGCCAGCGCCAGCCGGGTCCGCAGCGGCCGCCTGCGCCGCCACCGCGCCCCGAGCCCCCGCCGGCTCACGCGGCGTCCAGCCGGTAGCCGACCCCGTGCACGGTGTGCACCAGCCGGGGCTCGCCCCCGGCCTCCAGCTTCCGCCGCAGGTAACCGACGTAGACGGCCAGGGAGTTCGAGTCCGGCCCGAAGTCGCGGCCCCACACCAGCTCCAGGACGAGCTCGCGCGGCAGCACCTGCCCGGGGTGGCGCAGGAGCAGTTCGAGCAGCGCCGACTCGGTGCGGCTGAACTCCAGCGGCCGCTCGCCGCGCCGGCCGCTGCGGGTGGCGGGGTCCAGGACGAGGTCCCCGTACGCGAGCACGGGCGCTCCCCCGGCCGGATCGTCGGGGGCGGCCCGCCGCAGGAGGGCGCGTACCCGGGCCACGAGCTCGTCGAGCGCGAACGGTTTGACCAGGTAGTCGTCGGCGCCCGCCTCCAGCCCGTCGACCCGGTCGCTCACCGCGTCCAGGGCCGTGAGGACGAGGACGGGCGTACGGTCGCCCACCGCGCGCAGCTGCCGGCACACGGCGAGCCCGTCCAGCACCGGCATCATCACGTCGAGGACCACCGCGTCCGGCTGCCAGAGCGCCACCTCGGACAGCGCGCCCAGCCCGTCCGCCGCTCCGCGCACCTCGTACCCCTCGACGGCGAGGCCGTCCTCGACGGCGGCCCGCACCTCGGGCTCGTCGTCCACCACCAGAATCCGCTGCATGTGGCAAAGCCTCCCAAATGCTCCGGGAGAACCTCTTAGAACCTTCTTAGGGCGCACCGGAAGGCTTGCGTCCATGACCTCCTCACCCTCACGCTCCGCCTCGCCCCGGTCCTCGTACCGGCCGCTGTCCGTCGTGATCGGCGCGGGCGGCACCGGCGGCCACATCTATCCCGGCCTCGCCCTGGCGGAGGCGCTGCGCGCCGCCGTCCCCGACGCCGTGGTCTCCTTCATCGGCACCGAACGCGGCCTGGAGACCGAGCTGATCCCGGCCGCCGGCTACCGCCTGCACACCGTGGACATGATCCCCTTCGACCCGGCGCTGGGTGCCAAGCGCTACCTCCTTCCGGCGGCTCTGCTGCGCTCGGCCGGGCAGGCGCGGGCCGTGATCCGGGCGCAGGGCGCGCAGGTGGCCGTCGGCATGGGCGGCTATCCGAGCGCGCCCGCCGTGCTCGGGGCCCGGCTGGCCGGGCTGCCGGCGGTCATCCACGAGTCCAACGCGGTACCGGGCCGGGCCAACCAGTTCGCGGCCCGCCTCACCCCGCACATGGCGGTGGCCTTCGACCGCAGCCGGGAACACCTGGCCGGCGGTGCGCGGGCGCTGACCACCGGAATGCCCATCTCCGCGGCGCTGTCGGGACTCGCCGAACTGTCCCGCCCCGAGCGGGCGGCCTTGCGCGCCGAGGCCCGGCGGGAGCTCGGGGTGCCGGACGGTCGGCGGCTGGTGGTGTTCAACGGCGGCAGCCTGGGCGCCGTACGCCTGACCTCGGCCGCGGCCGGGCTGGCCGCCGCCTGGCAGGCGCACGAGGACGTACAGCTGCTGATCAAGACGGGTCCGGCGGCGCTCGCGGACACCGTGGCCGGGCTGTCCGCCTCGGGCGGGAGGCGGATCGCACGGGCCGTGCCCTACCTGGACCGGATGGACCTGGTCTACGCCGCCGCCGACCTGGTGGTGTGCCGGGCGGGCTCGGCCACGGTGGCGGAGCTCGCGGCCACCGGGGTCCCCGCGGTGCTGGTCCCCTACCCGTACGCCCCGGGCGACCACCAGACCCACAACGCCCGGGTGCTGTCCGACGCGGGCGCCGGCCTGCTGCTGGCGGACGCCGAGGCGACGGCCGGCCGCCTCGCGGAGCTGCTCGCCCCGCTGCTGGCCGACCCGGCGCGGCTCGCGGCGATGGCCGGCGCGGCCGACCCGGGCCCGCACGCACGGGCCGCCGAACTGCTGGCCTCGCAGGTCCTGCGGGTCGCCGGCTTCCCCTCCTTCTCCCCCACTCCCCTGGAGCTCGTATGACCACGCCCGCCCCCACCCCTGCGCCCGCCCCCGCCCCTGCGCTCACTCACGCCGACAGGACCGACTGGACCGGCCGGACCGTCCTCGTCACGGGCGCAGAGGGCTTCATCGGCTCCACCCTCGTCGACCTGCTGGTCGCGCGGGGCGCGAAGGTGCGCGCCTTCGTGCACTACAAGCCGTACGCGGAGAAGGGCCACCTGGCCCGCTACCTGGCCGACCCGGGCGGTCCGGTGGAGATGTGGGCCGGCGACGTCCGCGACGCGGGCCGGGTCAGCGACGCGGTGGCCGGCTGCGACACGGTCTTCCACCTGGCGGCGCTGATCGGGATCCCGTACAGCTACGCCTCGCCCGGCGCGTACGTCCAGACCAACGTCACCGGTACGGAGAACATGGCCGAGGCCTGCCGCCGCCACGGCGTGCGCCGCCTCGTCCACACCTCCACCAGCGAGGTCTACGGGACGGCCCTGACGGCCCCGATCTCCGAGAGCCACCCGCTCCAGCCGCAGTCCCCGTACTCCGCTTCGAAGATCGGCGCCGACATGATGGCGTTGTCCTTCCACCACGCGTTCGAACTGCCGGTGACGGTGGTCCGGCCGTTCAACACCTACGGCCCGCGCCAGTCGGCCCGCGCGGTCATCCCCACCATCCTCGCCCAGCTCCACTCGGGCGCCCGGGAGGTCCGCCTGGGCTCCCTGACCCCGACCCGGGACTTCACCTACGTGACCGACACCGCGGCCGGCTTCCTCGCGGTCGCGGAGTGCGACCGGGCCCTGGGCCAGGTGGTCAACCTCGGCACCGGAGAGGAGATCTCCATCGGCGACCTGGCCACGGCCCTGATCACGGCCTCGGGACGGGACGCGGAGGTGGTCGTCGACCCGGCACGGCTGCGCCCCTCGGGCAGCGAGGTCCAGCGCCTGCTGTCGGACAACGCCCGGGCCCGCGACTGGGCCGGCTGGAAGCCCGAGGTCTCCCTCCAGGAGGGCCTGACCCGCACCTCGGAGTGGATAGCCGCCCACCTCCACCTCTTCGCCCCCGACCGCTACCAGGTCTGAGGCGGGTCCCGGTAGCCGGGACCCGCGGCCACCGGGGTCAGGCGGCGGCGTTCGACCCCTGGACGGCCCTGACCCCCTGCAGCGCGGTCAGCTTGCGCACGAAGAGGATGGCCATGACGGCGGCCGCGGCAGTGGTCAGATCCGAGACCGCGCGGAGGGCGAAGGCATCGAGCAACTCCTCGTCCGTCCCGGCCGGGTGCCGGAACGCGACGAAGAACTTGAGAACCCAGCTGAAGGCGAACACCACCCACCAGGCGGTCACCGGGGCGCCCGAGGCCGGGCGGAAGGAGCCGTCGGGTGCGTTCTGGGCGCTGGCTTCCCAGGTCTCCCGCGCCACCCGGTACGGGACCACGAAATTCGCGATCGGGACGAACCATCCGCCGATGGCCCAGCCGGCGGACTGGCTGAAGCCGTCGGGGCGGAACACTTGGCCGTTGAGGCGGACCCGGTGGAACCAGATGAGGAAGACCACCAGCAGGGCCAGGCCGAGGAGCTTCTGCCCGGAAATGATCAGGCCCTGGAGAGAGTCGACCAGGTCGAGGTCGCCCCGCTCCAGGCTCGCGGGATCGGCGATCACCTCCGTCATCAGCTGACGGGCGTGGTAGTCGACCGTCCCGGAGAAGAGAGCGAGCGCGGCTGCGAGGGACAGCAGCACGGTCAGCGCCGTCGCCAGGCTCTGCGGGGAACGGAGCTCCCCGACAGGCTGCGGCAAGGGTGTCGCGGACAACTGGGACATGACGAAGGACCCCCCACGGGAACGTACGGCGCGGAAACGGGCCACCGGACGGGCGCCCCGAGCCGACCGAAGATATGCCATGCCCATGCCCACCGTCTACATCACTCGGTTGCGCGGGCGAACCAGTGAACGCCGGCGCCGCCCACCGCCCTCCCCGGGCTACGGACTGCGCAGACTGCGGACGTCCAGATGCCGCAGCACCCGGTCGACGATCTCCGGATCGGCGCCCGGCTCGCTGCGCGCGGCCAGCACCTCGTGCCGGGCGGCGGACATCATCTCCCGCTGGATGCGCTGCACGTCGCGGATCCGCTCCACCCGCTTCGCGTACGCCTCGCGCCGCTCCTCGTCGACCATGTCGGGGCTGATCCTGGCGCCGACGTCGTACGCCCTGCGGTAGAGGATCTCCACCAGGTCCTCGGGCAGGTCCTCCACCTCCTCGATCTCCTTCAGCCGCCGCTTCGCCGCCTTGGCGGCGCGGATCGCCAGCGCGCGGGCGACCTCCGCCTCCGCGTCCGAGTCGGCCTCCACGCCGAGCCGGCGGACCAGCCACGGCAGGGTCAGCCCCTGGAGCACGAGGGTGGTCATGATCACGGCGAAGGCGATGAAGACGATCTCCTGCCGGGCCGGGAAGGGCTCCCCCGCGTCCGTCTCGAAGGGAATGGCGAGTGCCAGCGCAACGGAGGCCACGCCCCGCATGCCCGCCCACCACATGACCACGGACTCCCGCCAGCTCAGCGGGATCTCCTCGTCGTAGTCGCGCCGCGAGTGGAGCCGTTTCGCGAGCCAGCCGGCCGGCAACAGCCACACCAGCCGTACCCCGACCACCACCGCGACCACGACCGCCGCCCACCCGGCCATCTCCCAGGCCCGGCCGCTGGCCGCCCCGAACACGTGGTGCAGCTCCAGCCCGATCAGCCCGAAGGCGACACCGGTGACCAGCATGTCGACGACCTCCCAGAACGTGTGCCCGGCGAGCCGGCCCAGCACGTCGTCGGCGTCGGTCGCGTACTCGGCGAGGAACAGCGCCGTGGTCAGCACGGCCAGCACCCCGGAGCCCCGGAACTCCTCTGCCAGCACGTACGCCACGAACGGCACGAGCAGCGTCAGCCCGATCTGGAGCGTGGCATCGCCGAGCCGCCCCATGAGCCGGTTGGCGGCCCAGCCGAGCCCGAGCCCCACCGCGACGGCCACGACGGCCGACAGCACGAACTCGCCCAGCGCCTCCGGCCACGAGAAGGTGCCGCTGACGGCGGCGGCGATGGCCACGTGGTAGAGCACGATGGCGGTGACGTCGTTGAAGAGCCCCTCGCCCTCCAGGATCGACACCATGCGCCGGGGCAGCCCGAGCGATCCGGCCACGGCGGTGGCGGCGACGGGGTCGGGCGGGGCGACGAGCGCGCCGAGCGCGACGGCCGCGGCGATCGAGAGCCCCGGAACCAGGGCGTGCGCGGTGAAGGCGACGGCCGCGGTGGTGACGAAGACGAGGGCGACGGCCAGCAGCAGGATGGGCCGCACATTGGCGGCGAACTGCCGCCAGGAGGTCCGCTGCACGGAGGCGTAGAGCAGCGGGGGCAGCACCAGCGGCAGGATGTACTCGGGCGGGATGTCGACATTGGGCACCACGGGCACCAGGGCGAGCACCACCCCGCCGAGCGTCATCAACACCGGCGAGGGCAACCCCAACCGGTCCCCGAGCGGCACCGTCACCACGGCCCCGAGCAACAGCACGAACAACAGCAGGAGCTGATCCACTCCCACACACTGCCAGCCCGCCGCGCTTGCCGACGCGGACCGGGGCGCGTGTCGGGCTCTGCCGGATCCAGCGAAATCCAGCCTCGCCGGCGTTTGAGGCGCGGGGTCTGGGGCGCAGCCCCAGGGGGTCCGGGGCGGAGCCCCGGGGAACGGTGGAAGGGCGGGTAGGGGACGGCTCCGCAGGGCCCCACACCCCCGGCCGGGCTACGGCAGAGCGCGCCGCATCGCCCGGTGCGGAATCCCCGCGTCCTCGAACTCCGGCCCGTAGGCCACGTAACCGAGCCGCTCGTAGAACCCCAGCGCATGCGTCTGCGCCCCGAGGTCGACGTACGACAGCCCCAGCCGGCCCGCCTGGGCCTCGATGGCCCGGACCAACAGGACCCCCACCCCAAGCCCGCGCGCGGACTTGGAGACGGCCAGCCGCCCGAGCGAGCCGACCTCCGGGGAGCCCGTCTTGCCCAGGGCCCGCGGCCCGTACAGCAGCCGGCCGGTGCCCAGCGGCACCCCGTCCGGCCCCTCGGCCAGCACGTGCACCGCGATCTCGTCGTACGCGTCGTACTCGATCGACTCGGGCACCGACTGCTCGACCACGAAGACCTCGGTCCGCACCGCGAAGCAGGCCTTCAGATCCGCCTCGGTGGCGGCGACCCGCACGGCGACACCGCCGCCGACGCCACCGCCACCGACGGCGGTCACTCGCTCTCCTTGCGGATCACGTCCAGCGCGTTCTGCAGGTCCGCCGGGTACGTGCTCGCGAACTCGACCCACTGCCCGTCCGACGGGTGCTCGAACCCGAGCCGCACCGCGTGCAGCCACTGCCGGGTGAGCCCGAGGCGCTTCGCGACGGTCGGGTCGGCGCCGTAGGTCAGGTCGCCGACGCAGGGGTGCTTGTGGGCGGCCATGTGCACGCGGATCTGGTGCGTGCGCCCGGTCTCCAGCTTGATGTCCAGCAGCGAGGCGGCGCGGAAGGCCTCGATCAGGTCGTAGTGCGTGACGGAGGGCTTGCCCTCCTGGGTCACGGCCCACTTGTAGTCGGCGCTGGGGTGCCGGCCGATCGGCGCGTCGATCGTGCCGCTCATCGGGTCCGGGTGGCCCTGCACCAGCGCGTGGTAGCGCTTGTCGACGACCCGCTCGCGGAACTGGTTCTTCAGCGAGGTGTACGCGCGCTCCGACTTCGCGACGGCCATCAGGCCGGACGTGCCGACGTCGAGCCGGTGCACGATGCCCTGGCGCTCGGAGGCGCCGGAGGTGGAGATGCGGTAGCCGGCGGCGGCGAGGCCGCCGATCACGGTGGTTCCGGTCCAGCCGGGGCTGGGGTGGGCGGCGACGCCGACCGGCTTCATGATGACGACGATGTCGTCGTCGTCATGGACGATCTCCATGCCGGGGACGGGCTCGGCCACGAGCTCGACCTTCCGGGGCGGCTCGGGCATCTCGACTTCGAGCCAGGCGCCACCGTGCACACGCTCGGACTTCCCGACGACACTGCCGTCGACCAGCACCTTTCCCGCGGCCGCGAGTTCGGCCGCCTTCGTCCGGGAAAAACCGAACATACGGGCGATAGCGGCGTCGACGCGCTCGCCCTCGAGGCCATCGGGTACGGGCAGGGTGCGGATCTCGGGAATCGTACTCACCTGTCGAGTATGCAGGACTCGACAGAAGACCATTCCCGCGATCAGCCCTCGGACCCCTTTGCCGGCTCAGTCCTTGTGGACGGTGCCGTCCGGGTCCAGGCCCTTGAAGGACAGCAGGACGATCAGGATCCCGCCGCACACGATCGCCGAGTCCGCGAGGTTGAAGACGGCGAAGTGGGCGGGTGCGATGAAGTCGACGACCGCCCCGCGGAAGACGCCCGGCGAGCGGAAGATGCGGTCGGTCAGGTTGCCCAGCGCCCCGCCCAGCAGCAGGCCCAGCGCGATCGCCCAGGGGAGGCTGTACAGCTTCCGCGCGAGCCGCACGATCACCACGATGACGGTGGCGGCGATGCAGGTGAAGATGATCGTGAAGGCCTCGCCGAAGCCGAAGGCGGCGCCCGGGTTGCGGATCGCGTCGAACTTCAGCAGGTCTCCGATGACCTGGATCGACGGCTGGTGCTCCAGCTTCGCGACGACCAGCATCTTGCTGCCCAGATCGACGAGGTAGGCGATCAGCGCCACGACGAGCAGCGCGACGATCCGCCGCTGCCCCTTGGGCGCCGCGGGTTCGGGCTGGGCGCCGTCTTCCCCGACCTCCGGCGTACCGATGATGCGCTCCGCCTCTGCCACGTGAGTCCCTCGAACTAGCTCGAACCAGGTTGTTGGACGGCACCGCGCCGGCCGACCCGCCAGGTTCCTGGACCCTGACGGACACGAGAGTACGTCAGGGCACCCTCCGGCCGCCGCCCCGGCCGGACCTCGAACGGAGCCCGCCGGCGCCGGCCCGGGGCCCTCCGGCGCCTACCAGGCGCCCTCAGGGGCCCTCCGACGCCCTCGGGGGCCCGCCAGGCCCCGGCTCAGCCCCCGCTCAGTGCCGCCGCTCCTGCTTCTGCTTGCAGTCCACGCACAGCGTGGCCCGCGGGAAGGCCTGCATCCGCGCCTTGCCGATGGGCTGGCCGCAGTTCTCGCAGAGGCCGTACGTGCCCGCCTCCAGCCGTTCCAGCGCGCGCTCGGTCTGCTCCAGCATCGAGTTGGCGTTCGCGGCGAGGGCCAGCTCGGACTCCCGGGTGATGTTCTTGGTCCCGGTGTCGGCCTGGTCGTCGCCCGCGCCGTCGCCGGAATCCCGCATCAGCCCGGAAATGGCCGCGTCGGAGGCCTGGAGCTCGGCGCGCAGCCGCAGCACCTCGCTCTCCAGCTCGGCCCGCGCCTCGGCGACCTCCGCCGGGGTCCAGGGGTCCTCGCCGGGCCGTACGGCGAGCTCGCCGGGCGCCAGGCCCGCCGTGCCCCGCGCCTTGGGCAGCCCGCTGGTCGCGGCCGTGGCCGTCTTCCTGGCCGTGCCGGTGCTCTTCTTGGCAACCACTTTCCGGGCTCCCGTCTCGTGCGCGGCCTGCGCCGCCCCCTCGGCCCCGGCCGTCTTGGCCGTGGCCTTCTTCGCGGCGGTCTTCTTGACCGCAGCCTTCTTGACCGCAGCCTTCTCGACGGCGGCCGTCTCCTCGGCGGGCGCCTCCCCGGCTGCCGCCTTCTTCGTGGCCGCCTTCTTCGTGGCCGCCGCCTTCTTGCCGGCGGCGGCGCCTTCCACCGATCCGGCCTCCGGATCCGGGGCCGCCACCTCCGTCACCGACTCCTGCGCCGGCTTCTCCGCAGCCTTCCCGACAGCCTTCTTGGCAGTACTCCCGGCGGTCTTCTTCGCCACCATGGCCGCGGCCCCTTCACATACTGTGATCATTGCTCGCGAATCGTGCCGGAACGATAAATCGACTCCGGCCCCGCGGCAACGGGGCACGCGTCCATCGAGGTCAACCTGCATCCGTTGTGCCCAGCGGGGAGCCCGGTAATCCGCCCCACCCGCCCCACCGCACCCCGGAGCGGCCCGTCGGCCCATTCGGGTCAATCCGAGCCCGGCCCGAGCCCGGTCCGAGCGCCGGCCCGAGCCCGGGTCCGAACCCCGGTCCGAGCCCCGCCCGGACCCCCGCGCCACGCCCCGTAAACCGGTCTGCCGACCCGCCCCCCGGCCCGTACACTGGGCCCAGCGAGAAGCATGGATGGGGACGAGTAGCGTCGGACGCAGCCAGGAGCGACCCGGGGACGGTGAGAGCCCGGGGGCGAGCGCGATGCGAAGGATCACCCCGGAGCCGCCGGAAGAAAGCCCCACGGGACTCCCGTAGGGCGAGTAGAACCGGCTTCGCACCCCAATGAGGGGGCCCGCGGACCACAGGTCCGCAGGCCAAGGAGGGTGGTACCGCGGGAGCAGTCCCTGATCTTCAGGGCATGGCTCTCGTCCCTCCGGACGGAAGTGACACCCCGCCGGAGGAAGAGTTCAGCCTCATGACCACACCGCCGCAGTACCGCCCGGTACCCGCCCAGGTCGACCTGCCTGCCCTCGAGCACGCGGTCCTCGACTTCTGGCGCGAGAGCAAGACCTTCGCCAAGACCCTGGAGCAGTCCGAGGGACGCCCCGAGTGGGTCTTCTACGAGGGCCCGCCCACCGCGAACGGCATGCCCGGCGCGCACCACATCGAGGCCCGCGTCTTCAAGGACGTCTTCCCCCGCTTCCGCACCATGCGCGGCTACCACGTGGCCCGCAAGGCCGGCTGGGACTGCCACGGCCTGCCCGTCGAGCTCGCCGTCGAGAAGGAACTGGGCTTCAACGGCAAGAAGGACATCGAGGCGTACGGCATCGCCGAGTTCAACGCCAAGTGCCGCGAGTCGGTGACCCGCCACACCGACGCCTTCACCGACCTCACGAACCGCATGGGCTACTGGGTCGACCTGGACGACGCCTACCGCACCATGGACCCCGAGTACGTCGAGTCCGTGTGGTGGTCGCTGAAGGAGATCTTCAACAAGGGCCTGCTCACCCAGGACCACCGCGTCGCCCCCTGGTGTCCCCGCTGCGGCACCGGCCTCTCGGACCACGAGCTGGCCCAGGGCTACGAGACGGTCGTCGACCCCTCGGTCTACGTCCGCTTCCCGCTGACCTCCGGCCCCCTCGCGGGCGAGGCGGCGCTGGTCGTCTGGACGACCACCCCCTGGACCCTGGTCTCCAACACCGCGGTGGCCGCGCACCCGGACGTCACCTACGTCGTGGCGACGAACGGCGAAGAGAAGCTGGTCGTCGCCCAGCCGCTGCTGGAGAAGTCCCTCGGCGAGGGCTGGGAGGCCACCGGCGAGTCCTTCACGGGCAAGGAGATGGAGCGCTGGACCTACCAGCGCCCCTTCGACCTGGTCGAGTTCCCCGCCCCCGCCCACTACATCGTGAACGCCGAGTACGTCACGACCGAGGACGGCACCGGTCTGGTCCACCAGTCCCCCGCCTTCGGCGCCGACGACCTCGCGGTCTGCCGCGCGTACGGCCTGCCCGTCGTGAACCCGGTCCGCCCCGACGGCACCTTCGAGGAGGAGGTCCCGCTGGTCGGCGGGGTCTTCTTCAAGAAGGCCGACGAGAAGCTGACCGCCGACCTCGACGCGCGCGGCCTGCTCTTCAAGCACATCGCCTACGAGCACAGCTACCCGCACTGCTGGCGCTGCCACACCGCCCTGCTCTACTACGCGCAGCCGTCCTGGTACGTCCGCACCACCGCCGTCAAGGACGCGATGCTGCGGGAGAACGAGAAGACCAACTGGTTCCCGGACTCCGTCAAGCAGGGCCGCTTCGGCGACTGGCTGAACAACAACATCGACTGGGCGCTGTCCCGCAACCGCTACTGGGGCACCCCGCTGCCCATCTGGCGCTGCGAGGAGAACCACCTCACCTGCGTCGGCTCCCTCGCGGAGCTGAGCGACCTGACGGGCACGGACCAGTCGAACCTGGACCCGCACCGCCCGTACATCGACGAGGTCACCTTCCCCTGCACGGCCGAGGGCTGCGAGCTCACCTCGGTGCGCGTGCCGGAGGTCATCGACGCCTGGTACGACTCGGGTTCGATGCCGTTCGCGCAGTGGGGCTACCCGCACAAGAACAAGGAGATCTTCGAGAAGCGCTACCCGGCGCAGTTCATCTCGGAGGCCATCGACCAGACCCGCGGGTGGTTCTACACCCTGATGGCGGTCGGCACCCTCGTCTTCGACAAGTCCTCCTACGAGAACGTGGTCTGCCTAGGCCACATCCTCGCCGAGGACGGCCGCAAGATGTCCAAGCACCTGGGCAACACCCTCGAGCCGATCCAGCTGATGGACACTCACGGTGCGGACGCCGTGCGCTGGTTCATGGCGGCCGGCGGCTCCCCGTGGGCGGCGCGCCGCGTCGGCCACGGCACGATCCAGGAGGTCGTCCGCAAGACGCTCCTCACCTACTGGAACACGGTCGCCTTCCAGGCCCTGTACGCCCGCACCTCGAACTGGGCCCCGTCGGCCTCCGACCCGGCGCCGGCGGACCGCACGGTCCTCGACCGCTGGCTGCTCTCGGAGCTCCACACCCTCACCACCGAGGTCACGGAGGCGATGGAGTCCTACGACACCCAGCGCGCCGGCAAGCTCCTCTCGTCCTTCGTGGACGACCTCTCCAACTGGTACGTCCGCCGCTCGCGGCGCCGCTTCTGGCAGGGCGACGCGGCCGCGCTGCGCACGCTGCACGAGGTCGTGGAGACGGTCACCCGCCTCCTCGCCCCCCTCACTCCCTTCATCACGGAGCGGGTCTGGCAGGACATGGTCGTCCCGGTCACCCCGGACGCCCCGGAGTCGGTGCACCTGACCACGTGGCCGGTCCCGGACGCCTCGGCGATCGACCCGGAGCTGTCCCGGCAGATGCAGCTGGTACGCCGCCTCGTGGAGCTGGGCCGCGCGACGCGGGCCGAGTCGGGCGTGAAGACCCGTCAGCCGCTGTCCCGCGCGCTGGTCGCCGTATCGGGCTTCGAGACCCTCTCCCCCGAGCTTCACTCCCAGATCACGGAGGAGCTGAACGTCTCCTCGCTGGCCTCCCTCTCGGAGGTCGGCGGCTCCCTGGTCGACACCACGGCCAAGGCGAACTTCCGCGCGCTCGGCAAGCGCTTCGGCAAGGGCGTGCAGGACGTGGCGAAGGCGGTGGCCGCGGCCGACGCGGCGGCGCTGTCCCTGGCCCTGCGGTCCGGCTCCGCCGAGATCGAGGTGGACGGCTCGCCCGTCACCCTCACCCCGGAGGAGGTCATCATCACGGAGACCCCGCGCGAGGGCTGGTCGGTGGCGTCCGACTCCGGCGCGACGGTCGCCCTGGACCTGGAGATCACCCCGGAGCTCCGTCTGGCAGGCCTGGCGCGTGACGCGATCCGGCTGATCCAGGAGGCCCGGAAGAACTCCGGCCTCGACGTCGCGGACCGCATCGCCCTGCGCTGGTCCACGTCGGACCCGGAGCTGGTGACGGCCCTGACGGACCACGCTGCGCTGATCGCGGACGAGGTCCTGGCCACGGACTACGCTTCCGGCGAGGCGGACGCCACGTACGGCGACCCCTTCGAGGACGAGCCCCTGGGCCTGACCTTCCGCCTCCGCAAGGCGTAGCCCCCTCTGCCTGTGGCCCGGCCCCCTCCTGAGGGGGCCGGGCCACAGCTGTTTCCTGTCCCCTACCCGCCCTTCCACCGTTCCCCGGGCTCCGCCCGGGCCCGCGGCGATCACGTGCAGGCCGACGCCGGCCAAATCCAGCCCCGCCGGCGTGTGAGGCGCGGGGTCTGGGGCGGAGCCCCAGGGAACGGGCGAAGGGCGGGTAGGGGACCTCGCCCCGCGCAGCGGCACCCGCACCCGCCCACCCGGGCCCGGGTACGGAAACGGGCCGGGCCCGGTGCCCCCGAAGGGGAACCGGGCCCGGCCCGAACCGTCTGCCGACGGCTACCGCTTAGTTGTCGTCCTCGTCGATCAGGAAGCCCCGCATGGGAGACGGCGCCTGCTGCATCGGCTGCGGACCAGCCGGCCGCACCGGAGCCATCGGCTGCGTCATCGCCGGGGACATCTGCTGCTGGCCGCCACCGTAGGAGGGGGCCATCGGGGACGGACCGCCCATCGGCGACGGGCCACCCATGGACGGACCGCCCATGGAGTGCATCGCACCGGCCGGAGCCATCGACGGGGTCGGCGACGGCGGCAGCGCGGGACCGGCGGGGTTCCGCGGCGGAGCCAGCGAGTCGTCGGCCTGGGTCTCCAGCTGGCGCAGCTGCGATTCCAGGTAGGACTTCAGACGGGTGCGGTACTCGCGCTCGAAGCCCCGCAGGTCCTCGACCTTGCGCTCCAGCGTGGCGCGGGCGGACTCCAGGGAGCCCATCGCGACGCGGTGCTTCTCCTGCGCGTCCCGCTCCAGCGCGTCGGCCTTGGCGCGGGCGTCCCGCTCCAGGCCCTCGGCGCGCGACCGGGCTTCGCCGACGATCTTGTTGGCCTCGGAGCGGGCCTCCGCGATCGCCTGGTCGGCGGTCTGCTGCGCGAGCGACAGGACGCGGGCGGCGCTGTCGCCACCGGGACCCTGCTGCGGAAGCTGCTGCGGCTGCTGGTGCATCTGCTGGCCCATCGGCTGCATCTGCTGCCCCATGGGCTGCATCTGCTGGCCCATCTGCTGGCCCATCTGCTGGCCGAGCGGGTTCTGGCCACCCATGGACTGCTGCTGCATGGGGTTGCCCATCGGGCCGGGACCCTGCTGGCCCATGCCCTGCTGACCCATGCCCTGCTGGCCCATCTGCTGCTGCCCACCCATGGTGTGCTGCTGCATGGGGTTGCCCATCGGGCCGGGGCCCTGCTGACCGTGCCCACCGGGGCCGGCCGGAAGCTGGGGCGGTCCACCCGGAAGCTGCGGCTGTCCCATCTGGGGCTGCTGCTGCGGGGGGCCGGATATGGCCGCGGGCACGGGGGCGCCGGGGCCACGCTGGTCCTGGGGCTCGGGCTTGCGCATGCCCTGCTGCTGGTTCTGCGCGGCGGCACGCGTGGCGGCCGCCAGCTTGGCGCGCAGGTCCTCGTTCTCGCGCAGCAGGCGCGTCAGCTCGGACTCGACCTCGTCGAGGAAGGCGTCGACCTCGTCCTCGTCATAGCCCTCTCGCAGGCGGACGGTCGTGAACTGCTTGTTCCGCACGTCCTCGGGAGTCAGCGGCATGTCTTCTTCACCTCTACGTAGTCGTCGGCAGTCGGCAGGACCGTATCGGGACTGTCCCCGCGCCTGCGGGGAAGCTCATCGTTCACACGCTTCTCGCAGCGGTGCTCACGAAACTGATGAGGATGTAAACGATGATCATCAGAACGAAGAAGGACAGGTCGAGTGCCACGCCCCCGAGACGCAACGGCGGGATGAGCCGCCGAAGGAGCTTGAGCGGTGGATCGGTGACAGTGTAGGTGGCCTCCAGAACGACCACCATCGCCTTGCCGGGTGTCCATGAACGTGCGAACTGGAACACGTAGTCCATGACCAGTCGGAAGATCAGCACGATGAGGAAGCACATCAGCGCGATGTAAACCACTTGCAGTGCTACGCCCATCCCGCGCTTCCCTCTCCCCTGCTTCCGCCCTGTACCCGGTCCCGTATCTGACGGATCGGTCTAGCTTTGGTTGAAGAACCCGCCCTCCGCGATGCGGGCCTTGTCCTCCGCCGTGACATCGACGTTAGCAGGAGACAGCAGGAACACCTTCTGTGTCACGCGTTCAATGCTGCCGTGCAAACCGAAGACGAGGCCTGCGGCGAAGTCGACCAGACGCTTCGCGTCCGTGTCGTCCATCTCCGTGAGATTCATGATCACCGGAGTGCCCTCACGGAAGTGTTCCCCGATGGTACGGGCCTCGTTGTAGGTCCGGGGGTGCAGCGTCGTGATGCGGTACGGCTCCCGCTCGGAGACGACCTTGGGCATGATCACGGGGGCGTTCTTCTCCAGATTCGAGCGGTCGGGTGTGATGGACGCCACGGGGGCGATTCGCGCAGGACGTCCGTTTTCAACCGGCATTGGGAGGGGTTCTCTTGGTGCCGGGGGCTGGGCAACTCGTACCGGTTCGTCCGATACGGGCGTTTGGTGCGAAACGGGCTGCTGTCGCCGACGCTCCCGTTCCGGTTCCGGCTCGGGCTCGAACTCGTCGTCGGGGTCGTACCCCGGGTTGTCGTACCGGTCGTCCTCCACGAGGCCGAGGTAGACCGCCATCTTGCGCATCGCGCCGGCCATTCTCTGAGTCCTCCGCTCTGTGGTGGATCGCCCTGTCGCAGGTGTCTCGCCGTGTCACGAATGTCACCAACTGCCCGCGATCCACGTGGCCTGTCCGCTCATCAGCGGAAATGACCATATTTTCTGCTGTGGTCCGACTTTCTTCGCGACGTTACCCGAGCCGGGGTCTCGCGCCGAGTACCGCAGTGCCGACGCGTACATGTGTCGCACCGGCCGCAACGGCCTGTTCAAGGTCTGCGCTCATCCCGGCGGACACCATCGTGGCAGCAGGATGGTCCGCGCGCAGGCGGGATGACAATTCCATCAGCCGCTCGAAGGCCGCTTGTTCGCGTCCCGCGTAGTGCCCGGCCAGCGGAGCGACCGTCATGAGGCCGTCCATGCGCAGCCCCGGGGCCGCCGCCACGAGGTCCGCCAACTCGGCCAGCTGCTCGGGCGCCGCGCCACCGCGGGCCCCCCGTTCGCCCGACTCGGCGTCGAGGGCGATCTGCACCAGGCAGCCCAGTTCCCGTCCGGCGCCTTCCGCGGCCGCCGAGAGGGCCGTGACGAGCTTGGGACGGTCGACGGACTGCACGAGGTGCGCGTATCCCGCCACGGAACGGACTTTGTTCGTCTGCAACTGGCCGACGAAGTGCCAGGTGAGCGGCAGATCCGCGCAGGCCTCGGCCTTGGGGGCCGCATCCTGGTCCCGGTTTTCCGCCACGTGACGGACACCCAGGTCCGCCAGCAGTCGTACGTCGCTCGCCGGGTAGGTCTTGGTGACCACGATGAGGGTCACCTCTTCCCTCTTGCGCCCGGCGGCCGCGCAGGCGGCGCCGATCCGCTCCTCCACCCGCGCAAGGTTCTCGGCGAGCTCGGACTTACGATCCGTCATTCTTCAGTCCAACCAGACATATCCGGCAAGCCGCCCGGTCATCCGGTCGCGGCGGTACGAGAAGTGGTCCCGCGACTCCAGTGTGCAGACCGGGGACCGGCCGATGTCGGCCACCCCCGCCTCCACGAGCTGCGCGTGCACCCCGGCGACCACGTCGACGGACGGTGTCCCCCAGCTCGTCTCGGCGTACGCGGCCGGCACCACCTCGGCGACCGCCGCCCGCATCTCGGCGGGAACCTCGTAGCAGCGCCCGCACACCGCCGGTCCGGTACGGGCCACCATGCGCGCGGGGTCGGCCCCGAGCGAGACCATCGCCTCGACGGCGGCGCCCACGACTCCGGCGACCAGCCCGGGCCGCCCGGCGTGGGCGGCCCCCGCGATGCCCGCGACGGGGTCGGCGAGCAGGACGGGCGTGCAGTCGGCGGTGAGGACCGCGAGGGGGAGCCCCCGGCGGGCGGTCACCACCGCGTCCACCGCCGGACTGCGCCCGATCCCATCGGCCCGATCCGGGCCCCACGGACCGTCGACCACCATCACGTCACGGCCGTGCACCTGGTTCATCCAGACCACCAGGTCCGGCGCGATGCCCAGCGCCTTCGCCGCGGCGGCCCGGTTCGCGCGAACGGCGGCCGGGTCGTCTCCGACCGCGCCGCCGAGATTGAGCTCCTCGTACGGAACGGCGCTCACCCCGCCCCACCGGTCGGTGAAGGCGAAGTGGGCGCCGCTCTCGCTGTACTGCTCCAGGGTCACTTCAAGAAGTCCGGGACGTCCAGTTCTTCGGCCGGGCTGTCCTGGTACGGCCGGGCCGTGGGGACCTGCGGGGCCGGAGCCTCGGCGACCGGGACCGGCTCGCTGCGGACCGGCTCCTCGCGCGGGGTGACCGAGCCCAGTCCGCCGAAGGCCGGGCGGACCGGCTCGGCGGCACGGACCGGAGCCGGGGCCGGCTCCTCGCGCTTGGTGGAAGCCGCGCCGATGACGTTGTCGCGGCGGGCCGGGGGCTGTCCGCCGTCGAACCCGGCCGCGATGACGGTGACCCGTACCTCGTCGCCGAGCGCGTCGTCGATGACGGCTCCGAAGATGATGTTCGCCTCGGGGTGCGCGGCCTCGCTCACCAGCTGCGCGGCCTCGTTGATCTCGAAGAGACCGAGGTCCGAGCCACCGGAGATGGAGAGCAGCACGCCGCGGGCGCCGTCGATGGACGCCTCGAGCAGCGGCGAGGAGATCGCCATCTCGGCAGCGGCCACCGCGCGGTCGTCGCCGCGGGCCGAGCCGATGCCCATCAGGGCCGAGCCCGCCTCGGACATCACGGACTTGACGTCCGCGAAGTCGAGGTTGATCAGACCCGGGGTGGTGATCAGGTCGGTGATGCCCTGGACGCCGGACAGCAGGACCTGGTCCGCCGACTTGAAGGCGTCCAGCACGCTGACCTGGCGGTCCGAGATGGACAGCAGGCGGTCGTTGGGGATGACGATGAGGGTGTCGACCTGCTCGCGGAGCTGGGCGATGCCGTCCTCGGCCTGGTTCGCGCGGCGCCGGCCCTCGAAGGTGAACGGCCGGGTGACCACACCGATCGTCAGGGCGCCCAGCGAGCGCGCGATGTTGGCGACGACGGGTGCGCCGCCCGTTCCGGTGCCGCCGCCTTCACCGGCGGTGACGAAGACCATGTCGGCCCCCTTGAGGACCTCCTCGATCTCCTCGCGGTGGTCCTCCGCGGCCTTGCGGCCGACATCGGGGTTGGCGCCTGCGCCAAGGCCCCGGGTGAGTTCGCGGCCGACGTCGAGCTTGACGTCGGCGTCGCTCATCAACAGCGCCTGGGCGTCTGTGTTGATGGCGATGAACTCGACGCCCTTGAGACCGACCTCGATCATTCGGTTGATGGCATTGACACCACCGCCGCCGACACCGATGACCTTGATGACTGCGAGGTAGTTCTGCGGTGCTGCCACGTCGAAGGCCTCTCGCCTCGAGTTACGTGTCGTTCGCCTCGCGGGCCTGCGGTGCGACGACTGATGCCGAAATTGGGACGGTCCGTACACGCCGACCCGAACCCTAACCCTGAAGTTTAGGGTTATGAGTGTGTCTGTTCCTTGGACTCTTCCGAACAGGACACTAAGTCGACAAGTAGCGCGTGTTCAACGAACACGCCGAACCTCCCGTTTTTCTTTTCACCCTATGTGATCACCCGTATCGGTGGCCAACCAGGGTGCGACGCTGTTCGACCGGACGTCAACTACCGGACACCGCCGGGGCGGTGGGGACGCTCACGTCGAATCGGTCAGCCTTGGGCGAGGCCTTCAGGAGTGCCGTCAGCGCGCGGCCCTTCGCCGCGCCCTGTTCGCCGCTCCCCCAGACCACCGTCCGGCCGCCGGTCAACTCAAGTACCACCGAGTCGTAGGACCGGACCTTGACCTGCACGGTCTCCTTGCGGATCGCTTCCGGGAGGACGCCTGCGATGCCGACGGCCTCGTGCAGCAGCCGTTCCTCGTCGAACCGGCGGCCGCTCGGAGACTGCCGGGCGCTCAGTTCGAGGAGCGGAACGCCCTTCGGCGCTTGTCCGACCGTGTCGAATCGCACACCGGAAGAGTCCACTTCCACGAACTGCGCGTTCTTCTTGATGAGCAGAACGGGCTTGCGTTCCGTCACCTTCAACCCGATTCCGTGCGGCCAGGCCCGCACCACATCGACCGAATCGATGCGCGGCAGGCGGCCGCGGATCCGGGCTTCGATCTCGTCGGTGTCCACGGACACCAGGGGTGCCCCGACGGGAACGGCCGCCGCCGCCAGCACCTGCTCCCGGGTCAGGACCTCGGTGCCGGCGGCGGTGACCTTCTCGACCCGGAGCCAGGAGGACCCGTAGAGGACCCACGTGCAGCCGGCGGCCAGGAGCAGCGCGAGGGCCAGGCCGGCGACCACGAGGGGTCCCCGGCGCAGCCCTCCCGGGAGCCGCCCGCCGGGACGCGGCCCGCGGGGTCCCCCGGGGCCGGATCCCTTGGGCGGCTTCGGCGACTTGGGAGGCTTCGGGGCCCCCGGCCGCCCGTGCGGGCCGGAGCCCTTCCCGGCGGCTCCCGGACCGCCACGCTGCGCGGTGCTCGCTCCGGCCACTCCTGTGCCTCCTGCGTCGGTGCTTCCCGCGTCAGCGGGCTCTGTTGGCTGCAATCGCCTCGTACACCATGCCGACGAGCAGCTCGTCGGCGTCCCGCCGGCCGAACTCGGCGGCGGCGCGGGACATCTCGTACAGGCGGTGCGGGTCGGCGAGGACCGGGAGGACCTGGCTGAGCACCCACTGGGGCGTCAGTTCCGCGTCGTCCACGAGCAGGCCGCCACCGGCCTTGACCACCGGCTGGGCGTTGAGCCGCTGTTCGCCGTTGCCGATCGGCAGCGGGACGTAGGCGGCGGGCAGCCCGACGGCGGACAGTTCGGCGACGGTCATCGCGCCCGCGCGGCAGAGCATCATGTCGGCGGCGGCGTACGCGAGATCCATCCGGTCCACGTACGGTACCGGCACATACGGCGGCATCCCGGGCATGTTGTCGACACGCGGCAGTTCGTTCTTCGGGCCGACCGCGTGCAGGATCTGGACCCCGGAGCGCTGGAGGGTCGGTGCGACCTGCTCGATCACCTCGTTGAGGCGGCGGGCGCCCTGCGAGCCGCCGGAGACCAGCAGCGTCGGCAGGTTCGGGTCCAGGCCGAAGGCGGCGCGCGCCTCCGGCCGGACCAGTGCCCGGTCGAGGGTGGAGATGGAGCGGCGCAGCGGGATGCCCACGTAGCGGGCGCCGCGCAGCTTGCTGTCGGGGGTGGAGACCGCGACGGCGAACGCGTACCGGGAGCCGATCTTGTTGGCCAGTCCGGGCCGGGCGTTGGCCTCGTGGACGATGATCGGCACTCCGAGGCGCTTGGCCGCGAGGTAGCCGGGCAGGGCCACGTAGCCGCCGAAGCCGACGACGCAGTCGGCCTTGGTGCGGATCAGGATCTCCTCCGCGGCCTTGATGGTGCCGCGCAGCCGTCCTGGGACGGTGATCAGCTCGGGTGTGGGCCTACGGGGCAACGGAACGGCCGGGATCAGTCCCAGCTCGTAGCCGCGCTCGGGCACCAGGCGGGTTTCGAGTCCGCGTTCGGTGCCGAGGGCGGTGATGCCCACGGAAGGGTCCTGCCTGCGCAGGGCGTCCGCGAGGGCCAGCGCCGGCTCGATGTGGCCGGCGGTCCCCCCACCGGCGAGTACGACATGCACCGAAATTCACCGCTCTCCGGACGGACGCTTCTTGACGCGCCGTCTCATCGACTTCCATCTCTGCCCGGTCCGCGGCCGGCCGTTCTTGGGCCTCCGCATCGCGAGCGCCGCCCGTGCCGCCGGCTCCTCACGCGCGAAGGCGATGAGCAGTCCGACCGCGAACATGGTCGGCAGCAAGGCGGACCCACCGTAGGAGAACAGCGGGAGCGGGACCCCGGCGATCGGCAGCAGACCGAGCACCGCACCGATGTTGATCACGGTTTGCGCCATGATCCAGGTGGTCACGCCTCCCGCGGCAAACCGTACGAAGGGGTCCTCCGTGCGTCCGGCCACGCGGATACCCGCATAGCCTAGGGCCGCGAACAGGGCGAGCACCGACAGCGTGCCCGCCAGACCCAGTTCCTCGCCGGTGATGGCGAAGATGAAGTCGGTGTGGGCCTCGGGCAGTTGCCCCCATTTTTCCACACTGGCACCCAGCCCGGAACCGAACCATCCGCCCGATGCGAGGGCGTAGATTCCGTGGACCGCCTGCCAGCAGCCGCCGTCCGCGGGCATCTCGGTCACGCCGATGCACTGGAGCCGTTGCATGCGGTGCGGTGCGGTCTTGATGAGCAGGGCGACGAGCACGCCCACGAAGGCCAGGACCGCGGCGAACATCCGCGTCGGCGCCCCGGCCAGCCACAACAGGCCGAACAGGATGGCTCCGAGGATCATCGCGGTGCCCATGTCACCGCCCAGCATGATGAGCCCGAGCAGCAGGAAGGTGACCGGGACCAGCGGCACCAGCAGGTGCTTCCACTGGCTCAGCAGGTCCCTTTCACCCTTGCGCGCCAGCAGGTCGGCGCCCCAGACGATGAGGGCCAGCTTGCCGAACTCGCTTGGCTGGAGCATGAACGGACCCCCAAGGGAGATCCAATTCTGGTTGCCCTTGATCGACACTCCTATCCCGGGCACCTGGACCAGGACCATCAGGAAGAGCGTGCCGGTGAGGACCGGATAGGACAGGGCCCGGTGGAGTTTCACGGGCATCCGGGAGGCGAGCAGCAGCAGCCCGGTGCCGATCGCGGCCGCCAGGAACTGCTTCTTGAAGAAGTACGCGTCGCCCAGACCGAGCTGGAGCGCCGTGATCATGGAGGCCGAGTAGACCATCACCAGGCCGAGCACGGTGATGAGCAGCGAGCTGCCGAAGATCAGATAATACGCCGTGAGGGGCCGGTCCCAGGCCTGGCGCAACTGCCGCTGCGTGCGCCGCAGCCGGGTCAGCGGTCCGCCCCCGGCGGGCCGCCGGGGACGCCCCGCGGGGCTCCCCCGGCCCAGCATCCGGCCGGACCTGGGCGCCCTGGGGGTGCCGGGTCTGGCACCCTTGACGCCCTTGGCGGTGCTGTCGGCGGACGGCCGCCGCCCCGGCAGTACTTGCTTGGCCGGCATCTGTGATCTTCCCCTCCAACTCGTACGAGGCGAGCAGCGGGTCGGCCGGAGGGAACCTGCCCTGGATCGAGCCGGACCCCGGGGGTCGTTCCTAGGCCCGCTCGGCGGCCAGTTCACGCACCGCGTCGGCGAACGCGTCCCCACGCTTGCTGTAGTTCGCGAACATGTCCATCGAGGCACAGGCAGGTGCCAGCAGAACCGTGTCGCCGGGCTCCGCGAGCCGGGCCGCTTCCCGGACCGCCGCGAGCATCGCCCCAGTGTCGGTCCGTGCGAGGTCCACGACCGGGACCTCCGGGGCGTGTCGCGCCAGTGCCTCGGCGATCAGGGCCCGGTCTGCGCCCATCAGGACGACGCCCCGCAGCCGCTTCGCGGCCTTCTGTACGAGCTCGTCGAAGGTCGCGCCCTTGGCGAGGCCGCCGGCGATCCAGACGACCGGCTCGAAGGCCGCCAGGGAGGCTTCCGCGGCGTGGGTGTTGGTGGCCTTGGAGTCGTCCACGTACGTGACCCCGCCCACCTCGTCCACGTGGCTGACCCGGTGGGCGTCCGGGCGGAAGTCGCGCAGTCCGTCGCGGACGGCGCGCGGCTCCACGCCGAAGGCGCGGGCCAGGGCCGCCGCGGCGAGGGCGTTGGCGATGTTGTGCGGGGCCGGCGGGTTGACGTCCGCGACCTCGGCGAGTTCCTGGGCGTTCTTCTGCCGGTTCTCCACGAAGGCCCGGTCGACGAGGATGCCGTCGACGACGCCGAACATGGAGGGGCCGGGGGCGCCGAGGGTGAAGCCGATGGCCCGGCAGCCCTCTTCCACGTCGGCCTCGGCGACCAGGTCCTCGGTGGCCTTGTCCGCCGCGTTGTAGACGCAGGCCACCGTGTTGCCCTCGTAGATCCGGCCCTTGTCGGCGGCGTACGCCTCCATGGAGCCGTGCCAGTCGAGGTGGTCCGGGGCCAGGTTCAGGACGGCCGCGGAGTGGGGGCGCACCGAGGGCGCCCAGTGCAGCTGGTAGCTGGAGAGCTCGACGGCGAGCACGTCGTACTGCTCCTCGCCGAGGACCACGTCGATGATCGGGGTGCCGATGTTGCCGACGGCCGCGGTCCTGAGGCCGGCGGCCTTCAGGATCGAGGCGAGCATCTGGGTGGTGGTGGTCTTGCCGTTGGTGCCGGTGATCGCCAGCCAGGGGGCCGGTTCCCTGCGGGGCTCGCCGGTCCGGGCGGTGCGCCGGTCCTCGGCGACCTCGCGCAGCAGCCAGGCGATCTCGACGTCGCCCACGACGTCGACGCCGGCCGCGGCGGCTGCCGCGAACAGCGGGCTGTCGGGCTTCCAGCCGGGCGAGGTGACGACCAGGCCGGTCCCCTCGGGCAGGGTCTGCGCGTCCGCGAGGCGTACGGAGATGCCCGCCGCCTCCAGCTCCGCGGCCCGCGCGCGGTGGCCCTCGCTGTCGCCGCCGTCCACGACGGTGACGACCGCACCGAGCCCGGCCAGGGCACGGGCGGCGCTGATGCCGCTCACGCCGAGGCCGGCGACGGTGATGTTCTTGCCGTGCCAGGCGGTCACTTGTCGGCTGCCCATCCCGCGTAGAAGACTCCGAGGCCCACGATCACGCACATGCCCTGGATGATCCAGAACCGGACGACGACCAGGACTTCGGACCACCCCTTGAGTTCGAAGTGGTGCTGCAGCGGCGCCATCCGGAAGACGCGCTTGCCGGTCAGCTTGAAGGAGCCGACCTGGATGACGACCGACATGGTGATCAGGACGAAGAGGCCGCCGAGGAGCGCCATCAGGAACTCCGTGCGGGAGCAGATCGCGAGGCCGGCGAGCGCGCCGCCGAGGGCCAGCGAACCGGTGTCGCCCATGAAGATCTTGGCGGGCGAGGTGTTCCACCACAGGAAGCCGAAGCAGGCGCCCATCAGTGCGGCGGCGACGACCGCGAGGTCCAGTGGATCTCGCACCTCGAAACAGGCCGCCGGGTTGGTCAGGGTCTGCGCGTTGGCGCAGGACTCCTGGTACTGCCAGACGCCGATGAAGGTGTACGCGCCGAAGACCATCACGGCCGCGCCGGTGGCCAGGCCGTCGAGACCGTCGGTCAGGTTCACGCCGTTGGACATCGCCAGGATCATGAACAGCGCCCAGACCACGAACAGCACCGGGCCGATCGACCAGCCGAAGTCCGTGACGAACGACAGCTTGGTGGAGGCCGGGGCGAGGTCGCGCGCGTCCTTGAACTGCAGGGAGAGCACCGCGAAGGCGATGCCGACGATCAGCTGGCCGGCCATCTTGGCCTTGGCCCGCAGACCGAGCGAACGCTGCTTGACGATCTTGATGTAGTCGTCGAGGAACCCGACCACGCCCATGCCCGCCATCAGCATGAGCACGAGCACGCCCGAGAAGGTCGGCTGGCTTCCGGTGATCACCTTGGTGAGGGCGTACGCGATCAGCGTGGCCAGGATGAAGGAGATGCCGCCCATGGTGGGCGTGCCCTTCTTCCCGGCGTGACCGCGCGGCCCGTCGTCGCGGATGAACTGGCCGTATCCCTTGCGGGCCAGACCCTTGATCAGCAGCGGGGTGCCGATGAGGGTGAGGAAGAGTCCGATGACTCCGGAGAACAGGATCTGCCTCATCGACCCGCGACCTCGCCGTCGAGCAGGGCCTCGGCCACCCGCTCCAGACCGGCTGACCTGGAAGCCTTCACCAGCACGACGTCTCCCGTGCGCAGTTCACTGCGCAACAGGTCGACCGCCGCCTGCGCGTCGGACACGAGCACCGACTCCTCACCCCACGAACCCTCGTTATATGCGCCCAGTTGCAGCCAGGAGGCTTCCCTGCCCCCGACCGCGACCAGCTTGCTCACGTTGAGCCGGACGACAAGCCGTCCGACCGCGTCGTGCTCGGCGAGCGCGTCGTCTCCGAGCTCGGCCATCGGGCCGAGCACCGCCCACGTGCGGCCCCCGTTCGCCTTGCCGGCACCGCCCATCGCGGCGAGTGCGCGCAGTGCGGCCCGCATGGACTCGGGGTTTGCGTTGTAGGCGTCGTTGACGATCGTCACGCCGTCCGCCCGCTCGGTGACCTCCATCCGCCACCGGGACAGGCTGCCCGCTCCGGAGAGCGCCGTGGCGATCTCCTGTGCGGACATGCCCAGTACGTGGGCGACGGCGGCCGCGGCGAGCGCGTTCGACACGTGGTGCTCACCGTACAGCCGCAAGGTCACGTCGCTGCACCCGGTCGGTGTTCGCAATGTGAAGGAAGCCTGTCCTCTGTCCGTCATCCGGACTTCGGTGGCCCTGATGTCGGCGTCCTCGGCCTCGCCGAACAGCACCGTACGGGCCTTCGTGCGCCCGGCCATGGCACGTACCAGCAGGTCATCGGCGTTGAGGACGGCGATGCCGCCCTCGGCCTCGGACGGCAGGGCCTCGACGAGCTCGCCCTTGGCCTGCGCGATCTGCTCCCGGCCGCCGAACTCCCCGATGTGCGCGGTGCCGACGTTGAGGACCACGCCGATGCGCGGGGGCGTCAGTCCGGCGAGGTAGGCGATGTGGCCGATGCCGCGGGCGCCCATCTCCAGGACCAGGTGCTGCGTGTCCTCGGTGACCCGCAGCGTCGTGATCGGCAGGCCGATCTCGTTGTTGAGGTTCCCGGGGGTCCACACGGTCGGCGCGTGGTGCTGCAGGACCTGGGCGATCAGGTCCTTGGTGGACGTCTTGCCGGCGGAGCCGGTGAGGGCCACGACGTCGGTGCCGAGCCGTTCGACGACGGCTCGGGCGAGCGCGCCGAGGGCGGCCACCACATCGGGGACGACGATGGCGGGGACACCCACGGGCCGGGTCGCGAGGACGGCCACCGCTCCGGCGGCCAGGGCGCGTTCGGCGTAGTCGTGGCCGTCCACCCGCTCCCCGACGAAGGCGGCGAACAGGCTGCCGGCCTCGACCTCTCGGGAGTCGTAGACCACGGGACCGGTGACCATGACGGACGGATCCGGTATGTCGTGGGGCTGCCCGCCGGTGATCTCTGCGATCTCGGCGAGGGAAAGGGCGATCACTGGTTCACCTCGGCCTGTCGGGGACGCTGGCGCGCTTGGTTCTCGATGGCCGCGCGCAGGACCGCACGGTCGTCGAAGGGGCGTACGACGCCCGCGATGTCCTGGCCCTGCTCGTGGCCCTTGCCGGCCACCAGCACGGTGTCTCCCGCCTCGGCCCGCGCCACGACGGCGGCGATGGCCGCCGCCCGGTCGGCGTCGACGAGGACGGAGCCCCGCTCGGCGGGCGGCACGGACACCGCGCCGCGGAACATCGCGGCGAGGATCGCGAGGGGGTCCTCGGAGCGCGGGTTGTCGGAGGTCAGCACGGCGGTGTCGGCGAACCGGGCGGCCGCGGCGCCCATCGGGGCCCGCTTGGTGGTGTCGCGGTCGCCGCCGCAGCCGAGGACCACGTGCAGCTTGCCGGTGGTGACCTCGCGCAGGGCCCGCAGGACCGATTCGACGGCGTCCGTCTTGTGCGCGTAGTCCACGACGGCCAGGTACGGCTGTCCCGCGTCGACGCGCTCCAGCCTGCCGGGCACGCCGGGGACCGCGGCGACGCCGTCGGCGGCGGTCTGCGGGTCGAGGCCGGCGGCGGCGAGCGTGACGACGGCGGCGACGGTGTTGGCCACGTTGAACGGGCCGGGCAGCGGGGCGGTGGCCCGGACCCGCTCACCCGCCGGACCCACCAGGGTCAGGGTCGAGTCCATGTGGCGCGAGACCACGTCCTCGGCCCGCCAGTCGGCGGCCGGGTCGCCCGCGGCGGAGAAGGTCACGACCGGGATCGGCGACTCCTTGGCGAGGCGGCGGCCGTACTCGTCGTCGATGTTGACCACGCCGAGGCGGGCGCGGCGCTCGGTGAAGAGCTGCGCCTTGGCCTGGAAGTAGTCCTCCATGTCGGAGTGGAACTCCATGTGTTCCGGGCTCAGGTTGTTGAAGACGGCCACGTCGAAGACGCAGCCGTCGACCCGGCCGAGCACCAGGGCGTGGCTGGAGACCTCCATGGCGACCGCCTCGACGCCGCGTTCGCGCATGACCGCGAAGAGCGCCTGCAGGTCGGTGGCCTCGGGGGTGGTGCGCTCGGACTTGATGCGCTCGTCGCCGACGCGCATCTCGACGGTGCCGATGAGCCCCGTCCTGCGTCCGGCGCCGCGCAGTCCGCCCTCGACGAGGTACGCCGTGGTGGTCTTGCCGGAGGTACCGGTGATGCCGATCTGGAGGAGGTCCCCGCCCGGCCTTCCGTAGACCGCGGCGGCCAGTTCTCCCATCCGGCCGCGCGGGTCGGCGACGGCGAGGACCGGGAGCCCGGTGGCCGCGGCGCGCTCCGCGCCGGCCGGGTCGGTCAGCACGGCGGCGGCGCCGAGGGCGGCCGCCTGCGCGGCGAAGTCCGCGCCGTGCAGCTTGGCTCCCGGCAGGGCCGCGTAGAGGTCTCCGGGGCGCACGGCACGGGAATCGTGCGTGATGCCGGTGATCCGCGTCTGCGCGCCGGGGACGTCCACTCCCAGCAGCTCCGCCAGCTCGCCCAGGGGGGTCGGGCGGACGGACAGGGGGCGTGGCGCTCCCGGCGGCGCTGCCGGTGCGTCGTTCTGGGCGGTTCTGGGCTGATCAGCGTGGGGCACGGCGGTGAGCGTACCGGGCCCGGCGGGCCGCTCGCGAAGCGAGGGCCCGGCCTGGAAGCTGGCGGCCGTCTGGTTCCCGGGTTCGGGAGTGATCGTTGTCACCGGAAACCTCCGAGGATGTCCCGGCCTTCCAGCCAGGGGGGAGCCGGACTTCTGCGGAGTCGGGCGGGAATCAGCGTTTCGCCCCGAAGACGAATCACTGCCGGGTAGCGTGCGTGTCGTGCGTTGCGAGAACCAAGCGCGCACAACGTGCCGAGCGAGAACCAAGCCGGCACGGCAGCCTCCACAACTTCATAAACCCGGGCTGGTTTCAACCCGGCTGGTGTTGATCGCGGAAGACTGGGTCGCTCGCTGAGCGACCGAGCAGCGTGAGCCAGGAATCCCTCGGCTTCAGCGGGGGGAGGATTCAATGATGGTGCCTCACGCATTTCTGAACCGGGCCGCCGGTCACTGGCTCGGCTGCGGGCTGGGCTGCTGCCCGGGCTGCGCGCCGGGTTCGTAGGTGACCGGGAGTCCGGCGGGGGCGGTTCCGGTGGGAGCGACCTGGAGGGTTTTGAGGGCGAACTCCATGACCTTCTTGTAGATGGGCCCGCAGATCTGGCCGCCGAAGTAACTGCCCTTGGTGGGGTTCTGGATGGCGCAGTACACGGTGATGCGGGGGTTGTCCGCAGGTGCGAAGCCCGCGAAGGAGGCGGTGTAGCCCTTGTAGCGGCCGGTGGCCGGATCCACCCGGTTGGAGGTGCCGGTCTTGCCGCCGACCCGGTAGCCGGGGATCCGGGCCTTGGTGCCGGTGCCCTCCTGGTCGTCGACCACCGACTCCAGCATTTCCGCGAGGGTCTTGGCGGTCTCCTTGCTGACCACCTGGTTCTTCGCGGGTGCCGGGGCCGGGGTGAAGCGGCCGTCGGGACCCCTGGTGCCGCGGACGAGCGTCGGCTCGATGCGGACCCCGCCGTTGGCGATCGTCGAGTACACGGAGGCCGCCTGCATGGCGTTGAGGGACAGGCCCTGGCCGAAGGGGATCGTGTACTGCTGGGAAGTGGACCACTTCTCCGCCGGGGCGAGGATGCCGCGGGACTCACCGGGGTAGTTCAGGCCGGTGGGCCGGCCGATGCCGAACTTGTCCAGGTACGAGAACAGGACCTTGTTCGCCTCGGGCTGCGTCGGACCGAGCTGGCCGGTGGCCAGGATGGTGCCGATGTTGGAGGACTTGGCCAGGACCCCGTTGAGGGTCAGGTACCAGGTCGGGTGGTCGATGTCGTCCTTGAAGAGCCGGTCGCCGCGGTGCAGCCGGTTGGGGACCTCGACGTGGGTGTCGGGCCTGGCCTTCTTCTCCTCCAGGACGGCCGCCATGGACATCACCTTGGCGGTGGAGCCGGGCTCGTACACGTCCTGGAGCGCGGCGTTGCCCATGGCGGCGGAGCTGGCCTTGGACAGGTCGTTGGGGTCGAAGCCGGGGGCGTTGGCCATGGCGAGGACCTCGCCGGTGCGGGTGTCCTGGACGATGACGTACCCGCGGTCGGCCCCCGACTTGGCGACCTGCTCGGTGATGGCGCTCTGTGCGGCCCACTGGATGTCGCGGTCGATGGTCAGCTCGATGTCCTCGCCGGGCACGGCGGGCTTCTCGCTGGACCCGGCGGTCGGCACGCGGCGGCCGCCCGACTGGGCGTACGTGAGCGTGCCGTCCTTGCCGGACAGCTTCTTGTCGAGGGAGGACTCCAGGCCGCCGCCGCCCTTGCCCTCGGCGTTGACGTAACCCAGTATCCCGGCGGCGAGGTCGCCGTTCGGGTACACGCGCTTGCTGCTGTTCTCGTTGAACACGCCGGCCAGGACGTTGGCGCCGGGGCCGTCGTTGTCCTTGTCGGCGGAGGCCTTCTCGGCGAAGACCTTCTTCAGGCCCTTGATCTGGTTCCAGACCTGGGGGGTCTGGCGGCGCGCGAGGATCACGTAGCGGGTGTTCTTCGTCTTCAGCCGCTGGGCGATCTCCTTGGCGTCCTTGCCGAGGATCGGCGCGAGGAGGGCTGCCGCCTGCTCGGGGGCGTCGGGGGCCTTGCTCTCCTGCACGGTGAACATGTGCGGGTCGGCGGTGATGTCGTACGCGTCCACGCTGGTGGCCAGCGCCACGCCCTTGCGGTCGGTGATCTCCCCGCGCTCGGCGGCCAGGGTGTAGCTGGCGAAGCGGTTCTCGGAGGCCTTGGCGGAGTACGCGGACGCGTCGACGGCCTGCACCTGGAGCAGCCGCACGACGAACGCCAGCATCACCAGCGTCAGCCCGACGCTGACCAGCCGCAGACGGGGCTTGGCGGCGCCGAGCCGGATCGTGTGCGGTTTCCGTGCCGGGGCGGGCCTGCGGGTGGCGGGCCTGGCGGCCGGCCGCGCCGAAGCCCGCGCCCGGTCCCCGCCGGGCCGGGGCCGCCCGGGCCCGGGCACCCGCCGGCGCGGCGGCTCCTGCGGGCTCATGCGGCGATCCCGTGGGCGTGCGCGAAGCCGGCCTGCGCCGGGGCCCCTGGGGCTCCGCCCCAGACCCCGCTCCTCAAACGCCGGAGGGGCTGGATTTCGGCTGATGCAGTCCCTTGGCGGACCGGGATTGCCCGTAGGGCAATTTCAGCCCCTCCGGCGTTTGAGGAGCGGGGGTCCGGGGGCTGGTCCCCGGGAACGGCGCCGCACTCGGCCACGGGTCCGGGCAGGCCCGGCTGGGGGCCCCCCCCGGACGGAGTCCGGGGGATGGTGGAAGGGCGGGTAGGGGACATGCCCCGCAGGGGTACGCGTCACGACGTCACCGTCCAGGGGTCTGGGAGGGCTGGGGGGCGCCGCCCGACGGCGCGGTGGAGGCGGCCGGACCGGCGGCCGCGCCCGAGGGGGCCGGAGCCGGGGAGCCAGCCGGGCTCGGTACGGCTGCGGCCGGGGGCGCCGAGAGGGGCGGGGCGGGGGCCGGCGGCGACGGGGGCGGCGGCTCGGCGGCCGGCGACGCGGTCCCGGCGACCTTGCCGTCGGGCCCGATGAAGACCGGGCTGCCACCGGGCACCAGACCCAGCTCGTGCGCCCGCCGCTGCAACGCGTCGGGCGCCGAGTAGCCGTCCACGTCCCGCTGCAGCGCCTGTTCCTCGTCCGTGAGCGCGGTGGTCTCCTTCTTCAGCTTGCTCAGCTGGAAGGAGCCCTCGTTCAGCGCCGAATTCAGCAGCAGCAGGCTGATCAGCCCGCCGCCGAGCAGCGCGACGACCAGCAGGACGAACGGGGTCCGGGCCGCCTGTCCGGCGACCGGTCCCCCCAGCACCCGCCCCAGGCGTTTCACAGCCGCGCCTCCCGGATGCGCTCCACCCCGCGGCAGCGGGCCGGCGCCGCACGCCGGTTCTCCGCGATCTCCTCCTCCGTCGGCAGCTCGGCGCCGCGCGTCAGGAGCTTCAGCTTCGGCTGGTACTTCTCCGGTACGACCGGCAGCCCGGGCGGGGCCGTCGAGGTCGCACCGGCGGCGAAGACCTGCTTGACGAGGCGGTCCTCCAGCGACTGGTACGAGAGCACCACGATCCGGCCGCCGACGGCGATCCGGTCCACGGCCGCGGGGATGGCCTGCTCCAGCCCGGACAGCTCCCCGTTGACCTCGATGCGCAGGGCCTGGAAGGTGCGCTTGGCCGGGTTGCCGCCGGTCCGCTTCGCCGCCTGCGGCAGGGAGTCGCGGATCAGCTCGACGAGGCGGGCGCTGTTGGTGAAGGGATCCTTGTCCCGTTCGCGCACCACCGCGGAGACGATCCGCTTGGCCTGCTTCTCCTCGCCGTACTGGCGCAGGATCCGGACCAGCTCGCCGGGGGCGTAGGTGTTGAGGACCTCGGCCGCGCTGATGCCCGTCGTCTGGTCCATCCGCATGTCGAGCGGGGCGTCCTGCGCGTAGGCGAAGCCGCGGTCGGCCTCGTCCAGCTGCATGGAGGAGACGCCGAGGTCGAAGAGGATGCCCTGCACGGCGGGGATGCGCAGACCGTCCAGTACCTCGGCCAGGTCGGCGTAGATGGCGTGGACGAGGGTGACCCGGTCGCCGAAGGGCGCCAGGCGCTCCCCGGAGAGGCGCAGGGCTTCCTTGTCGCGGTCCAGGCCGATCAGGTGGGCCTCGGGGAACCGGGTGAGCAGGGCCTCGCTGTGGCCGCCGAGGCCGAGGGTGCAGTCGACGACGACGGCCCCGGGCCTCTCCAGTGCCGGGGCCAACAGGTCCAGGCACCGCTGGAGCATCACCGGGACGTGTCGGGACTCGCTAGTCAAAGCGCCCTCTCAGATAACGGCGCGGCAGGCATACGCCGCGCCGCGCACGCGGAGTCTTACCAAAGGGCCGGGCGGCCGGTCAGGGCCGGGCTCCGGCCGGTTCGCGTCACTTTAGTGCAACGGTCGCCGCGGTCAACGAACCGCCCCGCGCGCCGTGCGCCCCGCTGTGACCGAAGCGGCAAATGCCGCGAATCACCCGGACGGCCGCGTGCCCCTCACCCCTGTGGGTTAGCTCACAACAGGACCGGGTGACCTTCTTTGTCCACCCTCACTCCATGCTCATACGCCCTGTGACCACTAACGTCGTATCCATGACGACTTCCGTACCCCTGCCCGCCGCCTCCGCACCCAAGGCTGCCGAGGAGCACTCCGTCACCGACCGCCTGGTCGACTCGAACCGCGCCTACGCCGCGAAGTTCGCCGACCCCGGCATGGACGCCCGCCCGGTCCTCCAGGTCGCCGTCGTGGCCTGTATGGACGCCCGCCTCGACCTGCACGCCGCCCTCGGCCTGGAGCTGGGCGACTGTCACACGATCCGCAACGCCGGCGGGGTCGTCACCGACGACACCATCCGCTCCCTCACCATCAGCCAGCGGGCGCTCGGCACCCGCACGGTGATACTCATCCACCACACCGGATGCGGTCTCGAAAGCCTGACCGAGGACTTCCGGCACGAGCTGGAGGACGAGGTCGGCCAGCGCCCCGCCTGGGCCGTCGAGGCCTTCCGCGACGTGGACCAGGACGTCCGCCAGTCCATGCAGCGGGTCCGTACGAACCCCTTCCTGCCCCACAAGGACGATGTGCGAGGCTTCGTCTTCGACGTGCACACCGGGCTCCTGCGGGAGATCGATCCCACCTCTTGAGTGACACCAGGGCCAAGCGCCGTCAAGAATGCGGGGAGACGTCACCCGGAAACACTTCCGGGCCGGTGTCCGCGTTGTTGATTGCTCGCGGTTTCTGAGGTGTTTCGGGGTGGGCCGGTCATGCGCCATGGGGCGCCGGCCCTGGGAAAGGGTCGAGGAGAACCAGGTGACCACGTATGACGACCGAGCGAGCCTCGCGGATCTGACCAGCACGGCGCAGCAGGTGCGGGAGTCGATCGAAAGCGTGATCGAGGGCAAGCCGGAAGTGGTCCGCCTCGCGCTGACCGTCCTGCTCGCCGAAGGCCACTTGCTGATCGAGGACGTTCCCGGCGTCGGCAAGACGATGCTGGCCAAGGCGCTCGCCAAGTCCATCGACTGCTCGGTCCAGCGGATCCAGTTCACTCCGGACCTGCTGCCCTCCGACATCACGGGCGTCAGCATCTACGACCAGCAGCGCCGGGAGTTCGAGTTCAAGCCCGGTGCGATCTTCGCGCAGATCGTCATCGGCGACGAGATCAACCGCGCCTCCCCCAAGACCCAGTCCGCGCTGCTGGAGTCGATGGAGGAGCGCCAGGTCACCATCGACGGCACCACCTACGTGCTGCCGAGCCCCTTCATGGTGGTCGCCACCCAGAACCCGGTGGAGATGGAGGGCACCTACCCCCTCCCCGAGGCCCAGCGCGACCGCTTCATGGCCCGGGTCTCGGTGGGCTATCCCAGCCCCGAGGCCGAGCTCCGGATGCTCGACGTGCACGGCGGGCTCTCCCCGCTCGACGATCTGACGGCCGTCGCGCACGCCCACGACATCGGCAAGCTCATCGAAGCCGTCCGCGAGGTGTACGTGGCCGCGCCCGTCCGGCGCTACGTCGTCGACCTGGTCTCCGCCACCCGCAGCCACCCGGACCTGCGCCTGGGCGCCTCGCCCCGCGCCACCCTGCACCTGCTGCGGGCCGTGAAGGCCTCCGCCGCCCTGGCCGGGCGGGACTACGTCCTGCCCGACGACGTCCAGGCCCTGGCCGGACCGGTGCTCGCGCACCGGCTGCTGCCCACCGCGCAGGCCCAGCTGAGCCGGCGCACCGCCGAGCAGGTCGTCGCCGACATCCTCCAGCGCACCCCCGTACCGGCCGCGCCCTCGCGCGGCGAGATCCCGCCCGGCGCGGGCATCCGGGGCTTCTGATGAGCGCCGGCGCCCCGCACGGCGCGGGCGGCCGGGGTCCGCAGTCCGCCGGGAGCGCGGCCGGGCTGCGCGCGTCGCTGTCCGGGCTGACCACCCGCGGCCGGTCCTTCCTGGCTGCCGGGATCGCCGCCGGGCTGTGCGCGTACGTCCTCGGGCAGTCCGAGCTGCTCCGGGTCGGACTGCTGCTCGCCGTACTGCCGCTGCTCTGCGTCCTGGCCCTGCACCGCACCCGCCACCGGGTCTCCGGCACCCGCAGGCTGACCCCGATGCGGGTGCCCGCCGGCTCCGAGGCCCGGGTGCAGCTGCGGCTCGACAACACCTCCCGGATGCCGACCGGGCTGCTGATGCTCCAGGACCGGGTGCCGTACGTGCTGGGGCCCCGGCCGCGCTTCGTCCTGGACCGGGTGGAGCCGGGCGGCCGCCGCGAGGTGTCCTACCGGGTCCGCTCCGACCTGCGCGGCCGCTACCCGCTGGGCCCGCTCCAGCTGCGCCTCACCGACCCCTTCGGGCTGGTCGAGCTGACCCGCTCCTTCTCCGCCTACGACACCCTCACCGTCATCCCGCGCACCGAGGCGCTGCCCCCGGTCCGCTTCACCGGCGAGTCCTCCGGCTACGGGGACGGCAGCCGCCGCTCGCTGGCCCTGGCGGGCGAGGACGACGTGATCCCGCGCGGCTACCGGCGCGGCGACGACCTGCGCCGCGTGCACTGGCGCTCCACCGCCCGCTACGGCGAACTGATGGTGCGCCGCGAGGAGCAGCCGCAGCGCAGCCGGGCCACCGTCGTACTGGACACCCGGCGCCTCGCCTACGAGGGCGCCGGCCCCGACTCGGCCTTCGAGTGGGCCGTCTCCGCCGCCGCGTCGGTCCTGGCGCACCTGCTGGAGCAGGGCTTCTCGGTGCGGCTGCTGACCGACACCGGGGACTGCGTGCCCCGCGAGGGCGGCGGCTTCACCTCCGGCGGACAGGAGTCCGCGGAGGCGGCGGGGCTGATGATGGACACCCTCGCGGTGGTCGGCCACTCCGACGGCGCGGGCCTCTCGCGGGCCTGCGACGCGGTACGGAGCAACGGCGCCGGCAGCGGCCTGGGCGGAGCGGGCGGGGACGGGCTCCTCATCGCCTTCTTCGGAGACCTGGACGACGTACAGACGGGACTGGCGGCCAAGATGTGCCGCCGCGGCGGAGGCGCCGTGGCCTTCGTACTGGATTCCGCGGACTGGTCCGGGCGGCCCCAGGGGCCGGCTTCGGTGATGGCGCAGGGCCTGCCTCCGCTGGCGGAGCGCCTGGCCGGGCTGCGCGACGCGGGCTGGACGGCGCTGGCCGCCCCGCCCGGGGTGGCCTTCGGTGAGCTGTGGCGACAGGCGGGCAACGCGCCGATCGGCACGGCGGGCGGTTCGGGTTCGGCGGGGGGCTGGGGATGAGCGGGCGGGCGAGACTGACGGTCTTCGCGGCTCTGGCGACGCTGTTCACCGCCTGGTCGCTGAACCCGCTGGTGGAATCGGGCGGCTGGCTGCCGCAGGCGGCGCTGCTGCTGGCGCTGCAGAGCGCGGTGGGCGCGGGGGCGCGGCGGGTGCCGCTGGCCCGGACGCTGACCGTGGCGGCGCAGGTCCTGGTGTCCCTGCTGGCGCTGATGCTGCTGTTCGGCGGGAAGGCGCAGTCCGCCGCGGGCGACGGGCTGCTGGACTACCTCGTGACGGACTTCGGATCGCTGTTCGGCCAGGGCGTGCGGGACGTGAACGAGTTCTCGATGCCGGCGCCGCTGACGGACGGGATCCGGCTGCTGCTGGTGTCCGGCGTGCTGCTGATCGGGCTGCTGGTGGACCTGCTGGCGGTGACCGTACGGACGGCCGCCGCGGCCGGGCTGCCGCTGCTCGCGCTGTACTCGGTGGCGGCGGGCCTTTCGGGCGCGGCCAGCGGCTCCGGCGGCGCCTCCTGGATCTCCTTCCTGCTGGCCGGTGCCGGCTACCTCCTCCTCCTGCTGTCCGAGGGCCGCGACCGGCTCGCGCAGTGGGGCCGGGTCTTCGGCGCGGCTCCTCGCGGAAAGGTGGCGGCCGGCTACTCCGGCGGCGGACAGGCGCTCGCCCCGGTGCGCACCGGGCGGCGGATCGGCGCGGTCGCGCTGGGCCTGGCGCTGGCGGTGCCGGTGGTGCTGCCCTCGATGGGCACCGGAGTACTGGGCCCGGGCGGCGGCGCGGGCGAGGGCGAGGGCAACGGCCTCGGCCCGTCGATCCAGGCGGTCAACCCGCTGGTCTCCCTGCAGAGCAGCCTGAACACCCAGGACAACCGGGTGGTGCTGCGGTACCGCACGGACAGCCCGCAGCTCAGCGAGCAGTACCTGCGGATCCTGGCGCTGGACGAGTTCAACGGCGTCAAGTGGGAGGCCTCGGGGCGGGCCCTGACGGACGTCCCGAAGCGGATGCCGAACCCGCCGGGGGTGAGCGAGAGCGTGCTGAACGGCGCGACCGAGGTGCAGACCTTCATCTCCTCGGCGCAGACGTACGCACAGCGCTACCTGCCGATGCCGTATCCGGCGACGGGGGTGGACATCGCCGGGAAGTGGCGGTTCGAGCCCGCCGGGCGGACGCTCGTCGGGGACCAGCTGGGCAAGGACAAGTTCCAGAACGCCCAGGGCGTGCAGTACTCGGTGCGCAGCCTGCTGCTGAACCCGACGGCGGAGCAGCTGCGCAGCGCGCCCGCGGCGAACGCCGAGATCGCGACCGAGTACACGAAGGTGCCGGACAACCTGCCGGCGGTCGTCGTCCAGAGGGCCCGCGAGGTGACGCGCGGCACGAAGGACGACTACTCGGCGGCGGTCAAACTCCAGGACTACTTCGCGGTGAGCGGCGGGTTCCGCTACGACACGAAGGTGTCCTCGGGTACGGGTTCGCAGGCCATCGCCAAGTTCCTCGAGGACAAGGAGGGCTTCTGCGTCCACTTCGCCTTCTCGATGGCCTCGATGGCGCGCACGCTCGGGATCCCGGCGCGGGTCGCGGTCGGGTTCACGCCCGGGGTGAAGCAGTCCGACGGCGTCGTCAACGTCTCGATGCGGGACGCGCACGCCTGGCCGGAGCTGTACTTCGAGGGCGTGGGCTGGACCCGCTTCGAGCCGACGCCCCGGTCGGGCATCACGGTGCCGGACTACAGCCGGCCCGCCACGCAGGACACCCTGCCGAACACGCCGACGGCGGCCCCGTCCGCGAGTGCGGCGCAGCCTTCGGCCGGGCCCTCGACGGCGGACGACTGCCCCGCGGACCAGAAGAAGCTGGGCGAGTGCGGTCCGCTCGCGGCGCAGCGGAACACGGGCGCGGGAGACGGCGGCTCCTCGGTGGGCACCGTCCTGGCCTGGACGGCCGCCGGCGTCCTGCTCCTCGCCCTGCCGCTCCTCCCGGTCCTGTGGCGCGGACGGCTGCGGGCGCGGCGGCTCGGCTCGGGCCAGGTCCTGGCCGCCTGGCGGGAGCTGGGCGACGCGGCGTGGGACGTCGGGATCACCCCGGACGAGGCGCTGTCCCCCCGGGGGGCGGCGGACCGGGTGGTGTCCCTGGGCCGGCTGGACGCGGAGGCGGCGGATGCCGTGCGGCGGGTCGCGGGGGCGGTGGAGCGGGCGCTCTACGCTCCGCCGGGTGCGGAGCCCCCCTACGGGGAGCTGGGGCGGGACGTGGGTCTGGCCCGGGCGGGGCTCCTCGCCGGGGTCTCCCGTCCGGCCCGGCTGCGGGCGCTGTTCTTGCCGCGCTCGGCGGTCCGCGTGCGCTGGGCCGCATCGGCCCGGTGGTCGGCGTTGACCGACCGCGCAGCCTCGGCCACCTCCCGCCTGCGCACCCGGCTCCCCTTGCGCGGCCGCGGCTGACGGCGGGGCGGGTGGTCGGCCCTGCGGGGCTGGGTCCCCTACCCGCCCTTCCCCCGTTCCCCGGGCGCTGCCCGGACCCGCGCCTCAAACGCCGGCGGGGCTGGAATTGCCCTCCGGGCAATCCAGCCCCGGCCAGGGCGCAAGGTCGCGCTTCGGGGGCGACGTCGGCCAAATCCAGCCCCGCCGGCGTTTGAGGCGCGGGGTCTGGGGCGGAGCCCCAGGGGGTCCGGGCGCAGCCCGGGGAACGGTGGAAGGGCGGGTAGGGGACTCGCCCCGCGCAGCGGCGAGGGTCACTGCGGGGACTTCAGCCCGCGCAGCAGCAAGGGTCGCTGCGGGGACTTTGCCTCGCGCAGCGGTAAGGGTCGCAGCGGGGACTTCGCCCCGCGCGGCGGCAAGGGTTGCTGCGGGGACTTCGCCTCGCGCGGCGGCACACTCGCGGCCGGGGCCGGGGCCGGGCTTCGTGCGCGGAACGTGGAAAGGGCCGGGGCCGGGGCTCGATCCCCCCGAGCCCCGGCCTCGGCCGTGTTCCCACCCCGTCGGCCAGAGAGACCCGGTCCGCACCTGCCGCCCCGTGTCGGCGGTGCACACCGGGTCCCTGTCCGTAGCCCCCAGTCTGGCGTGCAGAGCAGCCGCACCCCATCCGCGCAGATACTCATTTCCGCGCCTAGGTACGGATACTCACCCGCCCCACCAGTTCTACGCGGCCCCACCGCCCCCGCGGCACCGCCGATCGGGGGGCACCGCCCAACAGGAATCGCCGTCAGCGGTTCCCGCTCACCCGGCCCCGCAGCAGCAGCGACAGCGCCGAGTGCACGTCGTCCAGCGACCGCTCGCTCTGGAAGGACTGCCAGTCCAGCGCCGCCACCAGCACCATCCCCACCATCGCCGCGGCGGTCAGCGGCACGTCGATCTCCGCACTGAGCTCGCCCCGCTCCACGCCTTCGCGGAGCACCGTCTCGACGACGGCGACGGCCTCGCGCCGGACGACCATCAGCGTGGACTGCCAGGTCCGGTTGGTGCGCCACAGCTCGGCGACGTAGAGCTGGGTGAAGGCGGGGTACCGGTCGATGAAGACCAGTCCGGCCCGGATCATCTCGTCGAGCGCCTCGACCCGGGTCCCGCCCCTGGCCTCGGTCGATTCCGCCGCCGTCCGCAGGGACTCGGTCAGGAGTCCGACGCCGTGCCGCAGCAGCTCCTCGAAGAGGTCGTTCTTGCTGGCGAAGTTGTAGTAGACGGTGCCCTTCGCCACGCCCGCCCGCTCGGCGATCTCGTCGACCGTCGTCGCGGAGAAGCCCTGCTCCGCTATGAGGGTGACGGCCGCTTCGTAGAGCTTCTGCCGTGTGGCCTGGCGGCGGCCGCCGCCCCCGGCCGTACCGGTGCTGCTGCTTTCCATGGCGCTGATTCTCACAGGTCAACCCGTCCCTTCGGGCTACAGGCTCAGTTCGGGGCGCAGCCGGTCCATCGTCCACACCTGCTTGCCGCGGGCGGCGAGGGCGGTGAGGGCGAGGGCGCCGGCCGTGAAGGCGGTGAGGACCGCGAAGCCCTGCCAGACCGGGGCGAGGTCGCCGCCGGTGATGAGCCGGCGCAGGCTCTCGACCACGTAGGACATCGGCAGGTAGGGGTGGATGGCGTTGAAGAAGCCGGGGCTGGTCTGGACGGGGTAGGTGCCGCCCGCCGAGGTCAGCTGGAGCATCAGGACGGCCAGGACCAGGATCCGGCCGGCCGCGCCGAACTTGGCGTTGAGCCACTGGACGATCGCGGCGAAGCAGGCGGTGACCAGCATCAGGAAGGCGATGGTGAGCGCCGGCCGGGCCATCTGCAGGCCGAGTCCCCAGTGGAGTACGGACATCAGTGCGCCCACCTGCGCGGCGCCGATCCCGGCCACGGGCAGCCAGCCCGCGAAGGCGATCCGCCAGGGCGAGGCTCCGGCGGCGAGGGCCCGCCGGTTCAGGGGGGCGATCAGCATGTAGGCGACCATCGCGCCGACCCAGAGGGAGAGCGGGATGAAGTACGGGGCGAAGCCGGTGCCGTAGTTGGGCGCCTTGTGCAGGGACTGGTTGGCGAGCCGTACCGGGTCGGCCATGACCTCGGTGCGGGCTTCGCGCTGCTGCTGGTCGTAGGCGGGGATCTTGCCCGCGCCGTCGTGCAGGCCGCCGGCGAGTTCGCCGTTGCCGTCGACGAGCTTGACCAGGCCGCCGTCGAGGTCGTGCGCGCCGGCGCCGAGCTTGCCGACGCCCGTGCCGAGTTCGCCCGAGCCCCTGGTGGCGGAGCCGATGCCGGTGTGGAGTTTGGCCATGCCGTCGGAGACCTTGTGGGCGCCGTCGTTGAGGGCGTTCACCTGGGTGACCGCCGCTTCGAGGTCCGCGGAGAGGCCGGGGGCCCTCGTGACGAGGAGGCGGGCTTCGCGCTCCAGGTCGGCGAGCTGCTTGTGGAGGGTGGCGAGGTCGCCCTTCGAGTTCCCCAGCAGGGTGTCGACGTCACCGGCGAGTTCGGCGGCTTCGGCGGCGTCGTCCTTGAGCTTCTTCAGCTGCGGGCAGGTGTCGGGGACCGGCACCGCACCGGTCGTGCAGGTCTTCGCGTAGACGTCGGCGGCGCCGGTGGAGACGCGCTGGGTGACGGTCGCGGCGGCCGGGGCCGCCTTGGCGAAGGCTTCGAGGTGGTTGTCGACGACCCGGGCGGTGTCGGCGACGAGTTCGGCGCTGTCCGCGAGGCTCTTGGGGTCCTTGAGGAAGGGGCGGGCCTTGTCGGCGGCGCCGCCGACCTTGTCCGCGAGCTTCTGGGTGCCGGCCGCGACGTCCTTCGTACCCGTTTCCAGCTGTCCGGCGGCCACGTTCAGCTTCTTCAGTCCGCCGGTGAGCTGGCCGTTCTTCTCCTTCGCCGTGTCCAGGCCGTCGGCGAGGTCCTTGGCACCCTTCTGCGCCCTGCCCGCCCCGTCCGTGAGCTTGTCGGCGCCGTCGGCGGCCTCGGCGGTCTTGCCGTGCAGGTCGGAGAAGTTCACGAAGATCTTGTCGAGGAAGCCGCGGGAGGCGTTCGTGGACGCCGCCGAGCGGACCTCGGAGAAGACCGTGCGCGAGATCGAGCCGACGATGTAGTTGTTCGCGTCGTTGGTGCGGACCTGGAGTGCTCCGGTGGCGGGGTCCTCGCCGGAGCTGGAGGCGATCTTCGCGCTGAAGTCGGCGGGCATGGTGAGGGAGAGGTAGTAGGTGCCGTTCTCCAGCCCCTCGGCCGCCTCCTCGGCGCTCACCTCGCGCCAGTCGAAGGTCTTGCTGTCGTGCAGCTTGCGGGTGATCTCGCCGCCGGCGTCGATCTGCTTCCCGTCGACGGTCGCGCCCCGGTCGGAGTTGACGAGGGCGACCGGCACCTTGTCGAGACGGCTGTACGGGTCCCAGAAGGACCAGAGGTACAGGGCTCCGTAGAGCAGCGGCAGCAGGAGCAGCGAGACGAGGGCGGCCCGGGGCAGCTTCCCCCGCCCGAACCGCTTCAGCTCAAGCGCGGCCAGCTTCGGCGAGCGCATCGTCGTCCCCCTTCGTGTCGGGCGTGGCGTGGGCGGTGCCCGCGTCGTGGGCGGCGTCCGTGAGGGCGGCGTCGGCGGTGGCCTCGGCGGCGGTGGCCTCGGCCGCGTCGGAGCCGGAGCCGGAGTCGGAGTCCGAGTCCGAGTCCGAGCCGGAGTCCGAGCCGGACTCCTGCGGGCCGGTGGCCTGGATGCCCCAGGTGACCTTGGAGTCCGTGGGCCGGGGCACCACGACGGATCCCGCGGCCGGCGCCGCGGCCGGGCCGGCGGTGGAGTCCTCGGCCGGGCCCGTGGCGGGTTCCGCCGCCGGGCCGGTGCGCAGGACCGTCACGTCGGACGGGGCCTCGCTGCACACCGCGAGGACGGTGGTCCCGCCGGCGGCGAGGGAGCGCAACAGGTCCCAGGCCTCGGCGCGCTCGGCGTCCGAGAGCTTGAGGTCCAGGTCGTCCACGGCCAGCAGGCGCGGCGAGCCGAGCAGCGCGATGGCCACCGACAGCCGTACGGATTCCAGCCGTTCCAGGTCACGTACGGAGGTGCGCGGCCCCTTCGGCAGGGCGGCGACGTCCAGTCCGGCGGCGGCCAGCGCGGCGTCGATCCGGGCCGCGGTGGAGGTGCGGCGCTCCTCGCGCGGGCGGAGCAGGGCGCGGACGGGGCCGTCGTAGCGGCGCTGGAGGAGGGCTCCCTCGCGCAGTTGCTCGGCGACGGTGAGGGCCTGGTCGAGGTCGTTGACCCCGGGTACCGGGCCGAGGGCGGCGATGCGGCGGACCGCGGCCATCTTCTTCGGCAGCCGGTGGCGGCCGATCTCGGCGTGGCCCTCGGTGGGCTTCATGCGGCCGGTGAGGGCGAGGAGCAGGCAGGTCCGCCCGCTGCCGGAGGGGCCTTCGACCGCGATGAGCGAGCCGGGTGCCGCGTCGATCCCGACGCCCCGGAACACCCAGCCGCGCGGGCCCTTGACTCCGAAGTCCTCGGCTCTGACGGCCGCGCCGTGCGGGCTGTCCACGCCCTCCCCCTTCTTTTGAACTGACCAGTCAGTTCAAAAACTAGCATCCCCGGCCGCACCCGCTGCGCAGGGGGCGGCAGTTGCCCGGCCGCGAGCCCGGACCGGGGGACGAAACCGCAGGTCAGCGCGATTGTCAGTGGGGGCCGTCACGATGGGGACAGGTCACTCAAGAACGGCTCAACCCGTAGGAGCTACACCAGGCAGCGCGAAGCGCACGCAACGACAGGAGGTTCGTCATGGCCACACCGTCCCCGTCCCCTGTCCACCCCGTCCCCCGGAAGTCGGCGGCACCGTCCCCTACGGCTCCGCCGCGGGGAGACCCCACTGCCGCCCTCGACCTGCTCGCCAAGGCCCACGAGGGCCTGGCCGAAGCCGCCCGGCTGACCCGGCCCCACGAGCGGTACGCCACCGCCCATCTCGCCGCGCTGCGCGCCGCCGCGGCCGTGCTCGCCGCGCGCGGGCGGCCGGAGCCGGTGCACCCGCGGCGCAGGCCGCGGATCCGCAGCGCGTGGGAGGTGCTCCCGGAGATAGCGCCCGAACTGACCGAGTGGAGCGCGCTCTTCGCCTCCGGGGCGGCCCGCCGGGCGCGGGCGGAGGCCGGCATAGCGAGCGCGGCCACCGGCCGGGACGCGGACGATCTGGTGCGTGCCGTCGCGATGTTCCTGCGCCTGGTGGAGCGGATGCTCGTGCTCCGCCCGCCGGCGGCGGCCGGCCCGGCCCAGGGCCTGCCACTGCCGCGGACGGAGCGTCCGGACGCGGGATGACCTGCCCGGCAGTCGGAGGCAATAGGGTGGGCAACGACCGCTCACCAACGTGCCGAGGAGCCATCAGCCGTGTCGGACACTTCCCGCCCCCGCGCCTCCCTCCGCACCGCCGTGGTGTGGGAGGTCCTCAAGGAGGCGCTCGACCGCCGGGTGAAGGCGACCGGGCGGGACGTGCTGGACGTGCTCGACACGGGTGGCGGTACCGGCAAGTTCGCCGTCCCGGTGGCCCACCTCGGCCACCGGGTCACCGTGGTCGACCCGAGCCCCAACGCGCTGTTCGGACTGGAGCGCCGGGTCGCCGAAGCCGGCGTGGCCGATCTGGTCCGCGGGGTGCAGGGCGACGCGCAGGGCCTGCTCGATGTCGTCGAGCGCGATTCCTACGACGTGGTGATCTGCCACGGCGTGCTGGAGTACGTGGACGACCCGGCCGAGGGCGTGGCCAACGCGGTGGCCGCCCTGCGCCCCGGCGGCATCCTCAGCCTGCTCGGCGCCGGACTCGGCGGGGCCGTGCTGGCCCGCGCCCTGGCCGGGCACTTCACGGAGGCCCGTACGGCCCTGACCGACCCGGCCGGCCGCTGGGGCTCGGGCGATCCGGTACCGCGCCGCTTCACCGCCGAGCAGCTTTCCGCCCTGGTCTCCGAGGCGGGTCTGGCCGTGGGCGCGGTGCACGGGGTCCGGATCTTCGCCGACCTCGTTCCGGGCGTTCTGGTCGACACCGAGCCCGGCGCCGTCGAGGCCCTGCTGCGCCTGGAAGAGGCCGCCGCCGAGCTTCCCGCGTTCCACGCGGTCGCCACGCAGCTGCACGTTCTCGGCGAGAAGCCCGCCTGATCTGCGGAGCAGAGGGGAACGCGGTGCGCCACTCACCCTCCGAACCGGCGTCGTGACCCGTATGATCGGGGTCAGCGCCCGGCATGCCGAGCGGACCTCTGGGGAATAACGCCCTCAGTGGGCCGTTCAAGACGGCGCTGAGCATTCCCCAAGCGGTACTTTTTACGGGCAGTGTTTTTTAGAACGTGGCGTAGAGGGCGGGTATCACGGGGGCGATTCCCCGCCTATCCTGAAGGGGACCCCTGGTCGCTCCCCCCCGCGACCGACGGATGAGGAGGACTCCCGTGCCGCTCTCGGAGCACGAGCAGCGAATGCTCGAGCAGATGGAGCGAGCGCTGTACGCCGAAGATCCCAAATTCGCTACAGCGCTTGAGGGAAGCGGACTGCGCACGTACACCCGGCGACGGGTCTACCAGGCAGTCGCAGGCATTGTGGTGGGTATCGCGCTCCTCATGACCGGTGTGATCGTGCCGAACGTACTGTGGATCAGCGTGGTGGGATTCCTCGTCATGCTGGGATGTACGGTGCTCGTGGTCACCGGTTGGCGCAAGGCACCCAAGCCTGGTGAGCAGCCCGCCTCCGGTAGTGCAGGCGGTTCGCCCCAAGGGCAGAACCGGCAGCGTCGGTCGATGATGGGCCGTATCGAGGAACGGTGGCAGCGCCGCCGTGACGAACAGGGGCAATAGCCCCACCGACAGACTCGGGTGAAGGGACGGCCGCCGGAAGGCGGCCGTCCCTTCACTGCTGTCCCGACTCGGCGCTGTCCCGACTCGGCTCTGTGCCGACTCGGCTCTGTGCCGACTCGCCGATTCCGCGCCGGATCACGGCTTCTGGGACATGATGATCAGATGAGTGTGCTCCCCCTGGTCTTCACCAGTGGCTGGGCCAGTGGGATCAACGCATACGCCGTGGTCCTGCTGCTCGGCATCTTCGGCAGGACCGGCCTGACCGACGAGGTCCCCGCGTCCCTGCAGCGCACCGACGTGCTGATCGTGGCGGGAGCCCTCTTCCTCTGCGAGGCGGTCGCCGACAAGATCCCGTACGTGGACTCCCTGTGGGACACCGTCCACACCGTGATCCGCCCGGTGTCCGGAGCGGTGGTCGGCGCGCTGCTGGCCGGGCAGAGCGGCTCGCTCTCCGACATCACCGCCGGCGCGGTCGGCGGTTCCACCGCCCTGGCCAGCCATTTCGTCAAAGCCGGCACGCGCATGGCGATCAACACCTCGCCCGAACCCTTCAGCAACGTCGCGATGAGCACCGCCGAGGACCTCGGGGTGGGCGGGATCGTCACCTTCGCGATGTTCAATCCGGAGGCCGCCGCGATCATCTGCGCCGTCCTGCTGATCATCGGACTCGCCCTGCTGATCTACCTCTGGGCCAGGATCCGCCGCTTCCTGCGCCGCCGCGCCCAGCGCCGCGAGGAGAAGAGACTCGCCGACGAGGTCGCCCGGGTCGCTCGATAGGCTCAGCGGCATGGCACGAATTGCGGTGATCGGCGCCGGGATGGGCGCGATGGCGACGGCGGCACGGCTGGCCGTGGCCGGACATCAGGTGACGGTGTACGAGCGCGGGACGACCTACGGCGGAGCCGTCGGCCGCTACGCCCGCGACGGCTTCGTCTTCGACACCGGCCCCGGGCTGGTGCACCTGCCCGCCGTCTACCGCGATCTGTTCGTCAAGACCGGCAAGCGACCGCTGGAGGAGTGCGCGGAGCTGGTCCAGATCGACCCCGCCGTCCGCTACCTCCTCCCGGACGGCCGTACGCTCACCTTCCCCGGCGGCTCGCACGGCGGCGCCGCCGCCGCCGTCGACGCGGCCTTCGGGCCCGGCTCCGGGGACCGCTGGAGCGCGGTCCTGGGCCGCGCCCGGGACGCCTGGGACGCCACCCGCCGGCCGCTCCTGGAGGAGCCGCTGCACGCGGACCGCTCCACGCTGGGCCGCGACCCGTACCCCGCGCTGCGCGGGAGCGGACTGCTGCGCCGCCGGCCGCCGACCCTGGCCGAGGTCGCCGCCCGCGAGCTCGGCGGCGACGGCTTCGACGAGCTGCTCACCTCGCGCGTACGGGCGTACGGGGTCGATCCGGCGACCGCGCCCGCCTCGGCGGCGGTGCTGCCCTACATGGAGCAGACCTTCGGCAGCTGGTACGTGCGCGGCGGGACGCGGGAGCTGGCCACCGCCGTGTACGAGCGGTGCCTGGAGCGGAAGGTCGCCTTCGAGTTCGGCGCCGACGTGCGGGAGGTCCTCGTGCGCGACGGCCGGGCGGCCGGGCTGGTGACGGCCGACGGCACCGAGGTCACGGCCGACCACGTGGTCTGCGCGGTCGACCCCGGACGGCTGAGGATCCCGCTCGCACCGGACTCCGCGTCCGCCCGTACGGCGGAACCCGCCCGCTGGTACACCCTTTTCGCCGCGCTGCGCGGGTCCCGGGAGGCCGGCGCCGCGCACCGCACGCTGCTGGGCCCGGTGACCGTACTGCGCCCCGACGACCCGGCGACCCGGCCGGACGCGGAGCACGAGGCGGTCACCGTGCACGCCGTGCTGACCGGGGCGTCGGCGCCCGCTCCGTCCGCCGAGGAGCTGCTGACGGCCGCCGCGCGGGCCGTCCCGGGGCTGCGGGAGCGGCTGCTGTGGCACGAGCTGCGCACCCCGGCCGACGTCGAGGCGGCCACGGGTTCGGTGGACGGCCGGGTGCCCGCGCCCGCGCTGGCCGGGGCCGGGGGCCGGCTGCTGCACCCCGCGAACGCCACCGCCGTGCCCGGGCTGTACCTGGCCGGCGGCTGGGCGCACCCGGGCGGCGGGCTCGCGCACGCCGGAATGACGGGGGCCCTGGTGGCCGGGCTGATCGTGGAGGGCGCGGACTTCCGCGGCTCGCGGTAGACCGGATCGGTCCGCCGGCGGATCAGGTCCTCAGTAGCGGTACTGCTCGTACTCGCCCGTGCCCTGGTACGGATACGGGTACGGCTGCTGCTGCGGCTCCTCCGCCGGGTAGGGCTGGTTCGCGTCGCGCTGCTGCGGGACCCAGACGCCGCCGGGCGGGGTGTCCATGGAGTACTGCTCCTGCTGCCCGGTCGCGTACGGGTCCGGGGCGTAGGGGTCCGGGGCGTAGCCGCCGTAGGGGGGCGCGTAGCCGTACGGCTGCTGCGGGGCGACGGCTCCGCCGGTGCCGATGTACGGGTCCGAGTAGGCGGCGTAGACCTGCTGCTCGCCGGGGGCCGGATAGCCGGTGGTGTAGTCGTAGCCGCCCTGGGTCTGCGGGTCGTAGTACGCCGCGTACTGGTGGGCGTCCTGCTCCGGGACGAACGGGGAGACGAAGGCGCTCGTCTCGCCGGGCATCCCGTACGAGGCGGCCGGCTGCTCGGCGTAGTACTCCTGGACCTGCTCGCGCACCGGCCCCGCGGTGAACGCGCCGGACTCCTCGCCGGAGTCCTCGTCCTCGACCTGGTCGGGCCCATACTCCAGGGCCGTCACCTCCAGGGCCGGCTCCGGGCGCGGTGCGCCGCCGGCCCGGCGGCGCCGGCCCTGCGGGACCTCGGGCTCGGGGGCCTTGCCGCGGCGCAGCGCCCAGCCGGACACGAAGCCCTTGCGGAAGGAGAGGGTCACCAGCGTCTGGCCCACCGCGAAGGCGACGGCTCCGGCCCCGATGACGAGGACCGAAGGCAGCACGACGCCGGCGACCACGCCGACGAACCCGGCGAAGGCGAGCAGGCGCCAGCGCAGCCGGGCCTTGTACTGCATCAGGACCTCGGCAAGCAGCCACAGCGCGACGAAACCGAACGCGATGTAGAGGACCGTCATTCCCATGCGGGGCCCCTCTCGGTACGGCCGCCCGCGCGGGGAACGGGGCCGGCCGGTCAGGCCCGCTGGTGCAGGCCCAAGTTCTCGTAGATCTCGAGCGTCGCCGTGGAATTGTTCAGCGTGATGAAGTGCAGCCCCGGGACACCCTCGGACAGCAGCCGCGCGCAGAACTCCGTGGCGAACTCGATGCCAATGGAGCGTACAGCGGCCGCGTCGTCCTTGACCGCGAGCATGCGCTCTTTCACGGCCGCAGGGAAGATTGCGTTGGTGAGTTGCGGGAGCCGGTCGAACTGCTTGATGTTCACAACAGGCATGACCTCGGGGATGATCGGGGTCTCGCAGCCCGCCTTCTCGACGCTGTCGCGCATCCGGAGGTAGTGCTCCGGATGGAAGAACATCTGTGTGATCGCATAGTCGGCGCCCGCGCGGCACTTGTCCACGAAGTGCCGGATGTCCGTGTCCCAGTCCGAGGAGCGCGGGTGCATCTCGGGGAAGGCCGCGACGCCGACGCAGAAGTCGCCGGACTCCTTGACCAGCCGGACCAGGTCGGCCGCGTAGTGCACGCCCTCGGGGTGCGCCACCCACTCGCCCATGGGGTTGCCGGGCGGGTCTCCGCGCACGACCAGCATGTTGCGGATGCCCGCGTCGGCGAACTGCCCGATGACGTTGCGCAGCTCGGCGATCGAGTGGTCGACGGCGGTGAGGTGGGCGACCGGGGTCAGGGTGGTGTCCGCGGCGATCTGCTCGGTGGCGCGGACGGTGCCGCCACGGGTGGAACCGCCGGCCCCGTACGTGACGGAGACGAAGCTCGGGGCCACTGCCTCGACCCGGCGCAGCGCGTTCCAGAGGTTGCGCTCGCCCTTCTCCGTCTTGGGGGCCCAGAACTCGAAGGAGTACGAGCGCCCGGACGCGATGAGGTCGCGGACCGTGTGTGCACGGTCCGACCAGGTGGAAGAGGTACCAAGGGCCATACGGGGAGGTTAGACGCGGTCCGGTGTCCATCGAAGCGTTGTCCACGGATTGGACGCGGAAATGAGACGCCGGGGGTGGAGCGGTGCGGGCGGCCGGGGCCGCCCGGGACCCGCTAGCCGAGCCGGGCGCGGACCCGCTTGGCGAGGTCAGCGGCGGCGGCGCCGGGGTCGGAGGCCTCGGTGAGGGCCCGTACGACCACGACGCGGGAGGCTCCGGCGTCCAGTACTTCGTCCAGATTCCCCGCGTCGATCCCGCCGATGGCGAACCACGGCCGGTCCTGGGCGAGGGAGGCCGCGTGCCGGACGAGGCCGAGTCCGGGGGCGAACCGGCCGGGCTTGGTGGGGGTGGGCCAGCAGGGGCCGGTGCAGAAGTAGTCCACGCCGGGCTCGGCGACGGCCGCGTCCACCTCCGCCTCCGAGTGGCAGGAGCGTCCGATGAGGACCTCCCGGCCCAGGATGGCGCGGGCGGCGGGCACCGGGATGTCGCCCTGGCCGAGGTGCAGCACGTCCGAGCCGATGGCGTGCGCGACGTCGGCCCGGTCGTTGACGGCGAGCAGCTTGCCGTGGCGGCGGGCCGCTTCGGCGAAGACCTGGAGGTGCTCCAGCTCCTCGCCCGCCTCCATGCCCTTGTCGCGGAGCTGGACGATGTCCACCCCGCCGGCGAGGACGGCGTCCAGGAACTGAGGGAGGTCGCCCTGCCGCTTGCGGGCGTCCGTGCACAGGTAGAGCCGGGCATCGGACAGCTGGGCGGCGATGGCGGACATGGGTACCCCCGGGTGGTGTGTCGTACGTACGTACGCGGTGTGCGGGCCCCGGCCGGGGCCCGCACACCGCGCTTGAGGCGGAATCAGGTCAGAGGGCGAGCGCCTGAGCGCGGCGCTTCACCTCCGTGCCGCGATTCTCGCTCAGCGCCTGCACGGGGGTGCCGGGCAGGGTCTCGTCGGCGGTGAAGAGCCACTCCAGGATCTCCACGTCGGTGAAGCGGTCGTCGCGGAGCACGGTCAGCAGGCCGACCAACCCCTTGACGATCTTGTCTCCGTCGATGAAGGCCGCGGGGACCTGGAGGGAGCGGTTCTCGCCGCGGCGCACCGCGAGCAGCTGACCTTCCTTGACCAGCTGGCGAACCTTGGTCACTTCGATGTCGAGCATCTCCGCGATGTCGGGGAGGTACAGCCAGGCGGGAACAAGGGCATCGATCTTTGCGTCAATCTCGGTCACGAGCACAAGCCTGCCATCTCGGACTGACTGCCGGTACCCGAGCGGCCCCGTCCGGGGCGCGGGGGCCCCGTATCCGGGGCCGGAGACAGGGCCGGGCGCGGGCCCGGGCGGGCCGGGAACCGGACGGGTACGGGCCTGATCGATCCCGGAACCCGACCGGATGCCCGCCCGAGGACGAGCCGGGAACGGGTCCGGGCGCAGCCCGGGGAACCCTGAGCGGAGTCCGGGGAGGGTCCGGGCGCAGCCCGCACGAGGTCCGGGGCACAGCCCCCGGGGCGGGTCCGGGCGCAGCCCGGGGAACGGGCGAAGGGCGGGTAGGGGACTTCCCCCGCGGGAGCCGGGCCGGGAGCCGGGCCCGGCCGGACCTGGCGGGGCCACCGGGGCCGCCGGCCCCCAGCCCCCGGTCCCCGGCTCGCGCCCCGGCCGGGACGGCGTCGGGTCAGCCGAGTAGCGTCGACTTCAGGGCGACCGCCGGGTCGGCGACCTTCGCCGGGTCCACGAGGGCGCCCGACTCGATGAGGCGGCGCCCCTGGGCCAGGTCGCGCGGGCGCCCCACCGCGAGGACCGCGACCAGCCGGCCCTCCCGCAGCCAGCACACCGACCAGGTGTCGGCCTCCGGGTCACCGCGCCACAGCGGGGGCTCCGCGTCGCCGTGGTGGCCCGCGTACTGCACGAAGCGGCCGAACTGCTCCGACCAGAAGTACGGGACCGGGTCGTAGACCTGCTCCCCCGACCCCCCGGCCAGGATGTCCGCCGCCACCACCCGCGGGCCCTGGAGCGCGTTGTCCCAGTGGTGCACCAGCAGCCGGGACCCGTAGCGCGCCGACGGGAAGGAGGCGCAGTCCCCCACGGCGTACACCCCGGGCACGGAGGTGCGCAGCCACGCGTCGGCGGTGACCGCTCCGTCCGGCCCGAGCTCCACGCCGGATCCGGCCAGCCATCCGGTGGCCGGCCGCGCGCCGATGCCCACCACCACCGCCTCCGCGGGCAGCTCCCGCCCGTCGGCCAGCAGGACCCGGCCCGGCTCCACGGAAGCCACCCGCGCGCCGGTCAGCAGCTCGGCGCCCGCCTGGGCGTACCAGCGCCCCATCGGCTCGGCGACCTCCGCCGGCAACGCGCCCGCCAGGACCCGGTCCGCCGCCTCGACCACGGTCACCGCGCAGCCCGCCTCGCGGGCGGCGGTGGCGAACTCCGCGCCGATCCATCCGGCCCCGACCACGACCACCGCCGAGGAGGCCGCCAGTACGGGCCGCAGCCGGGCCGCGTCGTCCAGGGTGCGCAGCAGGTGCACCCCCGGGACGCCCGCCGCGCCGGGCAGGGTCAGCGGGAGGGCCCCGGTGGCCAGCACGAGGAACTCGTACGGGACCGGGCCCGCCTCGGTGTCCACCTCCCGGTCGGTGGCCCGCAGCCCGGTGACCTCGACCCCCAGCCGGAGCTCGATGCCGAGCTCCTCGAAGTCGACGTCGAAGGCCGAGTCCTCGGCCTTGCCGAGGAGCACCGCCTTGGACAGCGGGGGCCGGTCGTAGGGCTGGTGGGGTTCGGCTCCCAGGAGGGTGACGGGGCCGGCCCAGCCCTGTTCCCGGAGGGCGACCGCGGTCTGGACCCCGGCCATGCCGGCGCCGACGATCACCACGCCGTGCCGGGTGTCTTCCGCCTGCCGCGTCTGCTGTTGCGTCTGCTCGCTCACGCGGCCCAGCCTAATCAACTGACGGTCCGTCAGGAACAGGCGTCTCAAACCCGCCGGGAACCGGCACCGGGGAGGCAGCCTTACCGGCCGTCGGCCTCGGCGTTACTCTGGCACCGAACCTATCGCGGGAGTCCGGGCGCACCGGGCTGAGAGGGAGGCTGGCCGGCCTCCGACCGTACGAACCTGATCCGGGTCATGCCGGCGAAGGGAGGGGCTGGACGCCCATGCATTCATTTCGAAACGGCCGGAGTCCCGGCTACGACGTGCTCGTCATCGGGGGCGGCATCATCGGCCTGGTCACCGCCTGGCGGGCGGCCCGGCGCGGGCTGCGCACCGCGCTGGCCGATCCGGCCCCCGGCGGCGGCGCCGCCCAGGTCGCGGCCGGCATGCTCGCCGCCGTCACCGAGCTGCACTACGGCGAGGAGACCCTGCTCGGGCTCAACCTCGCCTCCGCCGCCCGCTACCCCGAGTTCGCCGCCGAGCTCGCCGAAGCCAGCGGCGGCATGGACATCGGCTACCGCGCCTGCGGCACCCTGGCCGTCGCCCTCGACGCCGACGACCGGCTGCACCTGCGCGAGCTGCACGCCCTCCAGCGCCGCTGCGGCCTGGAGTCCGAGTGGCTGACCGGCCGCGAGTGCCGCCGCCTGGAACCGATGCTGGCTCCGGGCGTCCGCGGCGGCCTGCGCGTGGACGGCGACCACCAGGTCGATCCCCGCCGCCTCGCAGCCGCCCTGCTGGCCGCCTGCGAACGGGCCGGGGTCGACCTGCACCGCGCCGGGGCGGCGCGACTGCTCACCACCGCCGACCGGGCCTGCGGCGCGGTCCTCGACGACACGCACGCCACGGAGCTGCGCGCCGACCAGGTGGTGCTGGCCGCGGGCTCGCTCAGCGGCCGGCTGGACGGCGTACCGCCCGAGGCCGTGGCCCCCGTACGGCCGGTGAAGGGGCAGGTGCTGCGCCTCGCGGTGCCACAGTCCTACGCCCCGTTCCTGTCGCGGACCGTACGGGCCGTCGTGCGCGGCAGCCACGTCTACCTGGTGCCGCGCGAGAACGGCGAGCTCGTCCTCGGCGCCACCAGCGAGGAACTCGGCTGGGACACCACCGTCACCGCGGGCGGGGTCTACGAACTCCTGCGCGACGCCCACGAGCTGGTGCCCGGGATCACCGAACTCCCCCTGGTGGAAACCCGGGCCGGACTGCGGCCCGGATCGCCGGACAACGCCCCCCTGCTCGGCCCGACCGAACTCCCCGGGCTGCACCTGGCCACCGGGCACTACCGCAACGGGGTCCTGCTGACCCCGCTGACCGGGGACGTGATGGCGGACCTGCTGACCACCGGCGAACTGCCGGAGATCGCCCGCCCCTTCACCCCGCGCCGTTTCGCCCTCGCGTCCACCCTCACGCGACAGGAGTCGTTCGCATGACCATTTCCGTCAACGGCGAGCCGCGCGAGATCGCGGACGGGACCATGCTGGCCACGGTGGTCGCCACCCTGACCGCAGCCACCAAGGGGGTCGCGGCCGCCCTCAACGAGACCGTGGTGCCGCGCGGCCAGTGGCCCTACACCTCCGTGACCGACGGCGACCGCGTCGAGGTCCTCACCGCGGTCCAGGGAGGCTGAACAGATGGCGGACACGTGCGACATCTCCAACGACGCCTTCACCCTCGCCGGCCGGACCTTCTCCTCGCGCCTGATCATGGGCACCGGCGGGGCGCCGAGCCTGGACATCCTGGAACGGGCGCTGGTCGCGTCCGGCACCGAACTCACCACGGTCGCGATGCGGCGCCTCGACCCGACGGTCCAGGGCTCGGTCCTGTCCGTCCTGACCCGCCTCGGCATCTCGGTCCTGCCGAACACCGCGGGCTGCTTCACGGCCGGCGAGGCCGTGCTGACGGCCCGGCTGGCCCGGGAGGCCCTGGGCACGGACTGGATCAAGCTGGAGGTCGTCGCGGACGAACGCACCCTCCTCCCGGACGGGGTCGAGCTGCTCGACGCCGCGGAGGTCCTGGTCGACGAGGGCTTCACGGTCCTCCCGTACACGAACGACGACCCGGTCCTCGCCCGCAAACTGGAGGACGTGGGCTGCGCGGCGATCATGCCGCTCGGCTCCCCCATCGGCTCCGGCATGGGCATCCGCAACCCGCACAACTTCGAGCTGATCACCGAGCGGGCCGGGGTCCCGGTCATCCTGGACGCGGGGGCCGGAACGGCCTCGGACGTGGCCCTGGCCATGGAACTGGGCTGCGCGGCGGTCATGCTCGCCTCGGCGGTGACCCGGGCGCAGCTCCCCGTCCTGATGGCCGCGGCCATGCGGGACGCGGTGTCGGCGGGCCGCCTGGCCCACCGCGCGGGCCGCATCCCCCAGCGCCGCTTCGCGGAAGCCTCCTCCCCGGTGGAGGGCCGCGCCGCCCTCGACCCGGAACGCCCGGCGTTCTGAGGGAGCGGTACGGGTTCCCGCGCGGTACGGGGTCCGTGACGTCGGGCGGTACGGGTTCCGGGGCGGTGGGGTTCCCGCGTGTGCGGGGCCCTCGCCCCCTCGCGTTCCACCCCGGCCCGGTGGCTGCCCACCCGCCCCCCTCGGGGCCGGGGCGGGACCGGACCGCCCAGCGCGGCGGAACCGCGGAGAAGCGGGATCCACGCCGGCCGGAACCGGAAAGGGTTTGGGGTTGCGGGTAGGGGCAGACTCCGGCCCGTCCGGGGCTGACGTCTGGAACCACGCCCTCACCGCATGGTGAGGAGGTTGACTTCCGCCGCGTCGTGGCACTCATGCAAGGCTGTCCGTACGCTCCGCCAGTGCACGGAGGCCGTCTGGCGCGGTCCGGCCCGCGACGAGTACGAGGTCACGCACAACTGCCCGGGCCGCCGCATGAGTGTGGATCACCTCGGGTGCCAGCTCCTCGGCGCGCAGCAGGCAGTCGAGCGAGTCGGCATACTGGCGACGTTGCGCGTGGGCTCGGCCGAGGTCCATCAGCAGACGCGCCTGCCGCTCGGAGGACAGACCGTCCATGCGGAGTCCATTCGCAATGTCGAGCGCCTCGCCGGCATCGCCGAGCTCGACTGCGGTCGAGACAGCCTGGATCTCCACATTCGTGGGACCGAATTCAAGATTGAAGTCGTTACGGTTCTCGCCCAGCAGACTGGCGACGCTTCGGGCGGCGTCGATCTGCCGCCGTGTCGACGCCCTCTCGCCCGAGCGGGCGTGCACGAGTGCCAGCATCAGGTGCAGCGATCCCAGCACGGAGAGGTGTTGAGGTGTGGGCTCGTTGCTCTCGACATGATGCAGGAGGGCGCTGACCGCCGTGGCGGCAGTGTGCTCGGCCTGGTCGAGGCGCTTCAGACGAACGAAGGCGTGGCAGAGGCGGTAGATCCCAGCGAAGACGCCGAGGGTACTGCCGGAAAGCTCCGCCTCGCGGATCGCCCGATCCGCCGCAACCCATGCAGCATCCGCCTCGTTCTGGCGAACGAAAGCCGCAGACAGGGCTTGGTAAATTCTGGCCAGCAGATCGTGCAATTCGGGTAGGTACTCATCCGGCGCCGTTCGCACGGCCCGCTCCAGCACCGGAACCGACGAGCTTATGGCCGCACTCAGTTCGGCGAACTGACCGCCGTGCGTGAGCTCCCAGATCCTGTCAACCGATGCTCGAAGTTCGGTAAGGGAATCCGATCTGAAGTCCTGCCGCGGGTTCAGGAGGACATCGAGCGCAGAGTGCCCGGAGAGCACCAGACGAGCCTGATCGAGATCGTTCGCGTCTGGTTCGGATGCAGTCTCTGCCTCTGCCGGGGCTGGGGCATCGGGCTGCAGCACCTGGAGCGGCACGCCAAGGCCGTCAGCGAGGAGCCTCAGCACGTCCAAACGGTTCACCGGCTGGATGCCCCGCTCGACCTGGGACAGCCAGCTCGCCGTACGGCCGATGGCCGTGGCGAGTTCCCCCTGCGTCATACTCCGCTGCTTTCGCAGATCGGCCACTCGCGCGCCAAAGGCACGCCGCTCCTCGGAACTCACTGCTGCGCTGTCACCTTCCCGCCGGTCACGTCGAGGAAGGTGACCTCGACACCGGCAAGGTACTGCTCCCGTTCGGCGAGGAAGTACTTCGTGTGCGACTGCGCCTCGTGGACGTCGAACGCGGCGCGATCCGCATACAGCTCGTAGAACACTCGCGCTAGAGGATCGCCCTCCGGTACGTGCACCACATAGACCAGCGTGCCCGGCTCTGCGCTCTTGATGCCCTCCAGGGTGGTTGCACACAGCTCATCGAATGCCGTCGCGGCTTCCTGGTCGCGCAGCGAGAAGCGCACGACCAGGCCGAATCCCTCGCTCATACGTGCTCCCTTCGAGTCGCGGCCAGTCTCGCAGGTGCACAGAATTTCTGCGAGTAGCAGAGTTTCTTGACTCACAGCATTACTGCGAGTAGCTTCGTAGTCGAGCTGCTACCCAGCGCGATCGGGGGCGCTCCCCTGCTACGCAAAGGAAACGCGCACATGCGTCAGCTCCCCATAGACACCTCGGCCTCCGAGACAGTGAGCACCTCAGACGCACCCCCGGCCGCGGTGGTCGCAGCTGTCGAGCCCAGTACGGACCTACTCGATCGTGCGCTGGTCGGCTGGGAGCGCTTCCTCAGCACCTTTGAGGGAGCGTCGGATGAGTGAGCGCTACGAGTACGTCCCTCATCGGCTTCTGCGCCACCGTGTCCGCGACCTCGCTTGCGGCAATGAGGGGGAGTTCATGGCCATGATCCACAAGAGCGTCTCAGACTCCGTCACCCACGAGCGCTCGATGGAGCCGGCCCAAATCCGCGACGCGTCCGGCCGCGAGTTCACCACGGTTAGGTTGACGGCGTGACGGCATCTCAGGAAACGGAAGAGACCGGGCACGCCCGGTTCACCTACCGGCTTCGCGTGTCGTCGACCGCGCTCGCCAAGCTGTTGGGTGAGTGGGACCGGTGCCGGTGGATCTGGAACGAATGCACCGCTCGGTCGAAGAAAGCCCACACCGAGAACGAGAAGTGCGGTCCCGCACGACTGGACAAGATGCTGACCGAAACCCGCACCATGAATGCGTGGTTGCGCGATGGCAGCAGTGTTCCGCAGCAGCAGCTGATCCGGGACTTCGGGAAGTCCCGGGCCAAGGCGCTCAAGGACATCAAGGCCCGGTTGCCGATGCGGCAGCGGGCGGGGATGCCGAAGTTCAAGAAGAAGTCCCATGCCGATCCCACGCTCAATTACACCCGTCGCGGTTTCCGGATCAAGGATGGCCGCCTGCACGTCACGGGCGGGATCAGCCTGAGGGTGGTGTGGTCCCGCGCACTCCCGGCGGACCCGTCGTCGGTGCGGATCTACCGCGACAGCCTCGGCCACTGGTACGCGTCCTTCGTCGTCTGCACCGAAGTCCAGCCGCTCCCGGAGACGGGCGCGGTGATCGGCATCGACTGGGGTGTGCGGGAGATCGCGACCACCACCAGCGACGCCCACGACCTCCCGCACCAGGAGCACGGGCGGAAGGCCGCCGCCGGGCTCGCCCACTACCAGCGGATGATGGCCCGCCGGAAACCGGCCAAGGGCAAGCCCGGTTCGCGGGGCTACCGGGCCGCGAAGAAGTTGACGGCGAAGCTCCACAAGAAGGTAGCCCGGCAGCGCCAGGACACCGGCCGCAAGTGGGCTAAGTCCGTGGTCCGCCATCATGACGCGTTGGCCGTGGAAGACTTCCGGCCGAAGTTCCTCGCCAAGTCGACCATGGCCCGCAAGGCCGCCGACGCCGCGATTACCGCCACCAAGTCGGTACTGATCGCCATGGCCCGCAAGCACGGGCGCATCGTGCACCTCGTCCATCCCGCGCACACCACCATGGACTGCGCACAGTGCGGAGCGAGAACCAAGCACGCACTACCGCTCTCAGAACGTACCTACACCTGCACCGCATGCGGAGCCGCGTCCCCCAGGGACAAGAACTCCGCCCGCGTGATGCTGGTCCGGGCTGGTCTCAACCCGGCTGGTGCCGATCGTGGAAGACCTGACAGCCCGCTGGGCCGCCAGGCTGCGTGAGCCAGGAATCCCCGCCCCTCAGGGCGGGGAGGATTCAAAGGTGGGCTGCAACCGCCCCGGCCCGGGACAGGGCCCCACCCGGCCCTCGTAGAATCGCCGGGTGGACACGACCCTGGATGACCCCCTCGTCGGGCAGACGCTCGACGGCCGCTACCGCGTGGACGCCCGCATCGCGGCCGGCGGCATGGCCACGGTCTACCGGGCCGTCGACACCCGCCTGGACCGCGTGCTCGCCCTGAAGGTGATGCACCCGGCCCTCGCCGCCGACCCCGGCTTCGTCGACCGGTTCATCCGGGAGGCCAAGTCCGTGGCCCGCCTGGCCCACCCCAACGTCGTGGCCGTCTTCGACCAGGGCACGCACGGCCCGTACACGTACCTCGCCATGGAGTACGTCTCCGGCTGCACCCTGCGCGACGTGCTCCGCGAGCGCGGCGCGCTCCAGCCCCGCGCGGCCCTCGACATCCTCGAACCGGTGCTCGCCGCCCTCGGCGCCGCGCACCGCGCCGGCTTCGTACACCGGGACATGAAGCCCGAGAACGTGCTGATCGGCGACGACGGCCGGGTCAAGGTGGCCGACTTCGGGCTGGTCCGGTCCGTGGACTCCGTGACCAACACCACCGGGTCCGTCCTCGGCACCGTCTCCTACCTCGCGCCCGAGCAGATCGAGAACGGCGTCACCGACACCCGCGTGGACGTCTACGCCTGCGGCGTCGTCTTCTACGAGATGCTCGCCGGCTCCAAGCCGCACACCGGCTCCAACCCCGCCCAGGTGCTCTACCAGCACCTCAACGAGGACGTCCCGCCCCCGTCGGCCGCCGTCCCCGGGCTGCCCGCCGCGCTGGACGAGCTCGTCGCCCAGGCCACCGCGCGCAACCCCGATCTGCGTCCCTACGACGCCGCCGCCCTCCTCGGGCTGGCCATGGACGCCCGTGCCCAGCTCGGCGACGCCGAGCTGGACGCCGTACCGCCGCAGGCCCGGGCCGCCGAGCGGACCGCCGCCGAGGACCGAACCAGCGTGATCCCCCGCCCGGTGCCCTCGCACGGCTCACACGGCTCACATGCCGCGCACACCTCGCACGCCTCGCACTCCGAGCCCGTGTCCCACACCTCCCGGCTCACCGCTCCGCCCCTGCCCCCAGCGCCGGCCGCCTCGCGGATCCGCCGTCCCGGCGTCCTGCTCACCGTGCTCGGCGTCCTGCTCTGCCTGGGCCTCGGTACGGGGGTCTGGTACATCAGCTCCGGCCAGTTCACCAAGGTCCCGAACCTGCTCGGGAAGACCGAGGCGGAGGCCAAGTCCCAGCTGTCGGCGGCCGGGCTCGGGGTGAAGCGGGTCGACCGGAAGTTCAGCGCGGCCTTCGACAAGGGGACCGTGATGAACACGGACCCCGCCGGCGGCAAGCGCATCCGCGGCAACGGCGCGGTGACGCTCACCGTCTCGCGCGGCCCCGAGGTCATCATGGTTCCCGACCTCAAGGGCAAGCCCCTGGAGGCCGCGAAGGCCGAGCTGACCTCGGCCGGCCTGACGCCGGGCGCCGTCACCCAGGCCTTCAGCCAGGACGTCGCGCAGGGCTCGGTGATCAGCACGGACCCGGGCGGCGGCCAGAAGCGGGCGCTCGACACCCTGGTCGCGATGGTGGTCAGCAAGGGCCGCCCGGTGCCGGTCCCCCGCGTCACGGGCACTTCCCTCGACCAGGCCCGTTCCACCCTGGAGGGCCTCGGCCTGAAGGTGGAGACGGCCCCGGAGCAGGTCAACTCCCCCTCCCCCGCCGGTACGGTCGCCAACCAGTCGATCGGCGCGGGCACCCAGGCCGCCGCGGGCGACACCGTCACCCTCACCGTGTCCAAGGGCCCCCGCCAGATCCCGGTCCCGGACGTCACCGGCCAGGAGGCCGACGCGGCCCGGGCGACCCTGGAGGGGCTGGGCTTCACGGTCAAGGTCGACAAGCCCTTCCTCTCCTTCAGCAACACCGTCGAATCCCAGTCGGTCCCCGCGGGCCAGAACGCCGCCGAGGGCAGCACGATCACCATCAGGACCAAGGGGCTGTAACAGCACGCCATGAACAACAATTCAACGGGCCGCAATCCAGTCGGCGGGCACGTGCCCGTCGCGGGCGGGCTCGCCTCGGTCGGGCTGGCGTACGCCCGCGAGATGGGCGCCGAGGCCGTCCAGGTCTTCGTCGCCAATCCGCGCGGCTGGGCCACCCCGGTCGGCAATCCGGCGCAGGACGAGCTGTTCCGCGAGGCCTGCGGGGCCGAGGGGATCCCGGCCTACGTCCACGCCCCGTACCTGATCAACTTCGGCTCCCACACCGAGGCGACCGCCCTGAAGTCCGTGGAATCACTGCGGCACTCGCTGCGCCGGGCCCGTGCGATCGGCGCGCTGGGGGTGGTCGTGCACACCGGCTCGGCGACCGGCGGGCGACCGCGCGAGGCGGCGTACGCGCAGATCAGGGAGCACATGCTGCCGCTGCTGGACGAGCTGACGCACGACGACGACCCCTTCCTGCTGCTGGAGTCCACGGCCGGGCAGGGTTCCTCGCTGTGTTCGACCGCCGAGGAGTTCGGCCCGTACTTCGACGCCCTCGACCGCCATTCGATGCTCGGGATCTGCCTCGACACCTGCCACATCTTCGCGGCCGGGCACGATCTGGCGGAGCCGGGCGGGACGAAGCAGACCCTTGACCTGCTGGTGGACACGGTGGGCGAGGGCCGGCTGAAGCTGGTGCACGCCAACGACTCCAAGGAGGGCGTGGGCGCCCACAAGGACCGGCACGAGAACATCGGGCAGGGCCACATCGGCCGGGACGCCTTCGCCGAACTGTTCACGCATCCGGCGATGGAGGGCGTACCGCTGATCACCGAGACACCGGGCGGCAAGGAAGGGCACGCGGCGGACGTGGCGCTGCTGAAGGAGCTCCGCGCGCTCGGCTGACCTGTTGAGGAATACCCCTGGGGGGTATACGGTTCTGTCATATCGACCGACAGAGCCGCTATCCGGCGTTCCTCGCCAGGGGGTTGTCATGGAACACGCGCACGAGCAGCAGCACGGAGACCAGCACGACCACGGTCACAACCACAGCCACGGCCACAGCCACAGCCACAGCCACGACGACGCTCACGGCCACGGCCACACCGCCGCCGGGGGCGGGAAGGTCACCTGGGCCGCCGCCGCACAGGCCACCCTCCACTGCCTCACCGGGTGCGCCATCGGCGAGGTGCTCGGCATGGTCATCGGCACCGCGCTCGGCTGGGGGAACGCCCCGACCATGACCCTCGCGATCGCCCTCGCGTTCTTCTTCGGCTACGCGTTCACCCTGCGCGGGATCCGCGCCGCAGGCCTGGACTTCCGTACGGCCATCCGGGTGGCGTTGGCGGCGGACACCCTTTCGATCGCCGTCATGGAAGTGATCGACAACGGGGTGATCCTGCTCTGGCCCGGAGCCATGGACGCGATGCTGTCGGACGCGCTGTTCTGGACGGCGCTCGCGATCGCCTTCGCGGTGGCCTTCGTCGTCACGACGCCGGTCAACAAGTGGATGATCGGCCGCGGCAAGGGCCACGCCGTGGTCCACCAGTACCACCACTGAGCCACCGAACCGATGAGCTACAGCTCGGGACCGTCCCCCGGCTCCTCCTGGTACGAGTAGCGCTGCTCACGCCAGGGGTCGCCGATGTTGTGGTAGCCGCGCTCCTCCCAGAAGCCGCGGCGGTCGGCGGTCATGTACTCGATGCCGCGGACCCACTTGGGGCCCTTCCACGCGTAGAGGTGCGGCACGACCAGCCGGAGCGGGAAACCGTGCTCCGCGGTGAGGAGTTCACCGCCCTGGTGGGTGGCGAAGACGGCCCGCTCGGAGGCGAAGTCCGCGAGGCGCATGTTGGAGCTGAAGCCGTACTCGGCCCACACCATCACGTGCGTGACCTGCGGGGACGGCGGAGCGAGGGCGAGGAGCGTGCGGGCGAGCACGCCGCCCCATTCGGCACCGGTCATGCTGAACTTCGTCACGCAGTGCAGGTCCGCCTCGACGGAGTCGAACGGCAGGGCCGCGAACTCCTCGTGGTTCCAGCAGTGCTTCTCACCGTCGGCCGTCGCGCCGAAGACGCGGAACTCCCAGCGCTCGGGCTTGAACTTGGGTACCGGCCCGTAGTGGGTGACCGGCCAGCCTCGCTGCAACCGCTGCCCCGGGGGAAGCTCCAGTTGCTCTGATCCCGGAGATTCCCGGCTTTCCGGCTGACCCATGTCTCCATGGTGACAGACTTGGCGGGGTGGTCATGACCAGCTTCGCCCGGATTTCGGGCAAGTCGCGGTAACTCCCACTAAGGAGGCACTTACTGGACGGCCTCCTGCGGCGGTGCAAGGATGCGCGCACCTGCCCCGTCACATTGCTGTGACATTGCTTTGGAAGGAGCCTCTGCGATGCAGGGCGACCCCGAGGTCCTTGAATTCCTGAACGAGCAGCTGACCGGCGAGCTCACGGCGATCAACCAGTACTGGCTCCACTACCGGATCCAGGACAACAAGGGTTGGACGAAGCTCGCCAAGTACACGCGCGAAGAGTCCATCGATGAGATGAAGCACGCGGACAAGATCACCGAGCGCATCCTGATGCTCGACGGTCTGCCGAACTACCAGCGCCTCTTCCACGTCCGCGTGGGCCAGACGCTGACGGAGATGTTCCAGGCCGACCGGCAGGTCGAGGTCGAGGCGATCGACCGCCTCAAGCGCGGCATCGAGGTCATGCGCGGCAAGGGTGACGTCACCTCGGCGCGGCTCTTCGAGGAGATCCTGGAGGACGAGGAGCACCACATCGACTACCTCGACACCCAGCTGGAGCTCATCGAGTCCATCGGCGAGGCGCTCTACATCGCGCAGCTCATCGAGCAGCCGAGCTAGTCCGTACCGGCCTGGTCCTTTGGGAGGCGTCCTACGCGGCTTCGGCGAGCTCCGCGCCCGCGGGTACCAGCGGGTCCGCGGCGAGCACGGCGGCGGCGTCGCCCTTCTCCAGCAGCTCACGGCGCGGGCAGGCCCCGCGGCCGAGGAGGCCCTGGATGGTCCGTACACAGGACCCGCAGTCGGTGCCGGCCTTCGTGGCCGAGGCGATCTGGCGGGGGGTGCAGGCCCCGGCGGCCGCGTGGTCCTTGACCTGCTTGTCGGTGATCCCGAAACAAGAGCAGACGTACACGCGGTTCACCTCCCTGGCAGGAATGGTTCGGCGAGCCATCCCCTATTCGGTGAGGCTTACCTAACCATACCCAAACTTAGGGTTCCCTAAAAGAGCCGGGAACGACGATGGGGCGCGGATCACATTCGATCCGCGCCCCATCGTCATGAGGTGCTCACACTGCGCCTACGCCTACTGGTCGCGGTACATCTCGGCGACGAGGAAGGCCAGGTCCAGGGACTGGCTGCGGTTCAGGCGCGGGTCACAGGCCGTCTCGTAGCGCTGGTGCAGGTCGTCGACGAAGATCTCGTCGCCGCCGCCCACGCACTCGGTGACATCGTCACCGGTGAGCTCGACGTGGATGCCGCCCGGGTGGGTGCCGAGGCCCTTGTGGACCTCGAAGAAGCCCTTGACCTCGTCGAGCACGTCGTCGAAACGGCGCGTCTTGTGGCCGGAGGCCGCCTCGAAGGTGTTGCCGTGCATCGGGTCGGTGACCCAGGCGACGGTCGCACCGGAAGCGGTGACCTTCTCGACGAGCTCGGGGAGCTTGTCGCGGACCTTGTCGGCGCCCATGCGCACGACGAAGGTCAGCCGGCCCGGCTCGCGCTCGGGGTCGAGGCGGTCGATGTAGGTGAGCGCCTCGTCCACCGTGGTGGTGGGGCCGAGCTTGATGCCGATCGGGTTGGCGATCTGCGAGCAGAACTCGATGTGCGCGTGGTCCAGCTGGCGGGTGCGCTCACCGATCCAGACCATGTGGCCGGAGGTGTCGTACAGCTTGCCGGTGCGCGAGTCCGTACGGGTGAGGGCGCCCTCGTAGTCGAGGAGCAGCGCCTCGTGGGAGGCGTAGAACTCGACGGCCTTGAACTCCGCCGGGTCGGTGCCACAGGCCTTCATGAAGTTCAGCGCGTTGTCGATCTCCCGCGCGAGCTGCTCGTAGCGCTGCCCGGACGGGGAGTTCTTCACGAAGTCCTGGTTCCAGGCGTGCACCTGGCGCAGGTCGGCGTAACCGCCGGTGGTGAAGGCGCGCACCAGGTTCAGCGTGGAGGCCGAGGCGTGGTACATGCGCTTGAGGCGCTCGGGGTCCGGGACGCGGGAGGCCTCGGTGAAGGCGAAGCCGTTCACGGAGTCGCCGCGGTAGGTCGGCAGGGTGATGCCGTCGCGGGTCTCGGTGTCCTTGGAGCGGGGCTTGGAGTACTGGCCCGCGATGCGGCCGACCTTGACGACCGGCACGGAGGCCGCGTACGTCAGGACGGCACTCATCTGGAGCAGCGTCTTGAGCTTGGCGCGGATGTGGTCGGCGGAGACGGCATCGAAGGCCTCGGCACAGTCGCCACCCTGCAGCAGGAACGCCTCGCCCTTGGCGACGGCTCCCAGACGGGCGCGCAGCTGGTCGCATTCGCCCGCGAAAACGAGGGGGGGATACGACTCGAGGTCCGCGACGACAGCGCGCAGGGCCTCGGCATCGGGGTACGAAGGCTGCTGCGCCGCGGGAAGGTCTCGCCAGGTCGCCTTGGAGGCGGGGGCTTGGGTTTCTGCGTTCACGGTCACCCCACACACATTACGGCGTCACACCGCGCCTCCCGGTCGCCGACCACTACGTGAGACGGATGTCTCTCCCTGTGTTACTCACCCGTTTACCAGCCCTGGCCGGACCGGTGGGCTAGGGTTCTCGACATGTACGCGCACTCGAACCAGAACTGGTGGTGGCCCGCTCCCGGCGGCCCACTTCTCGCGCGTACCTGAAGACACGAGCGAAACGAAGGCCGCCCCGAGGGGCGGCCTTCCGCGTTCTGTGAGTCAACACAGCCGCTGGAACACCGGCCGTCCCTCCCTCCGAATACCGGATAGGACGCCCACTCCATGCACGCGCACCCGCATTCGCACACGCACCCGCTCCTTGGCCGTCTGCTCGACGACGCCTGCCCGCCCTTCGCACTGCTGCGCCGCCGCACGCCCGGCCGCGACCACGACACCGTCGAGCTGCTGATCGGCCCGGTCCACGAGGCCGAGCACCTGGCCGACCTGCCCGTCGGCGAGCGTCCCGCCCTGGCGCTCGTCCCCTTCCGGCAGATGCTGGAGCGCGGGTTCGACGTGCGCGACGACGGCACGCCGCTGAGCGTGCTGGTCGCCGACGAGGCGTACGAGATCCCGCTCGCGGAGGCGCTGGCCGCGCTGCCGGCCCACGAGGTACGGGTCGACGACGGCGGCTTCGACGTCCCCGACGCCGAGTACGCGGACACCGTCCGGCGGGTCATCGAGGACGAGATCGGCCGGGGCGAGGGCGCGAACTTCGTCATCCGGCGCACCTACGAGGGCCGGATCGAGGGCTTCGGCCGCGCCGACGCCCTGGCGCTGTTCCGGCGGTTGCTGGAGGGCGAGCGGGGCGCGTACTGGACGTACGTGGTCCACACCGGGGACCGCACCCTCGTCGGGGCCAGTCCCGAGGTGCACGTGCGGATGTCCGGGGGCACGGTCGTGATGAACCCGATCAGCGGTACGTACCGCTATCCGGCCGGGGGGCCGACGGCCGACTCCCTCCTCACCTTCCTCGGCGACCGCAAGGAGACCGAGGAGCTGTCCATGGTGGTGGACGAGGAGCTCAAGATGATGTGCACGGTCGGGGACATGGGCGGGGTGGTCGTCGGTCCCCGGCTCAAGGAGATGGCGCACCTCGCGCACACCGAGTACGAACTGCGCGGCCGCTCCTCGCTGGACGTCCGCGAGGTCCTGAAGGAGACGATGTTCGCGGCGACGGTGACCGGATCGCCGGTGCAGAACGCCTGCCGGGTCATCGAGCGGTACGAGACGGGCGGCCGCGGCTACTACGCGGGCGCGCTGGCCCTGCTGGGCCTGGACGCCTCGGGCGCCCAGACCCTCGACTCCCCCATCCTCATCCGCACGGCGGACATCGCCCCGGACGGCGCGCTGCGGGTGCCCGTCGGGGCCACCCTCGTACGGCACTCGGACCCGGCGGGCGAGGTGGCGGAGACGCACGCGAAGGCGGCCGGGGTGCTGGCTGCGCTGGGCGTGCGCCCGGCGGCGGTGCGGCCCTCCTTCAGCGGGCCGCGGCTGGCCGACGACCCCCGGGTGCAGGCGGCCCTGGCGGCGCGCCGCGAGGACCTGGCGCCGTTCTGGCTGCGGATGCAGGAGCGGCCGGCGCAGGTGACGGGCCACGCGCTGGTGGTCGACGGGGAGGACACCTTCACCTCGATGCTGGGGCACGTGCTGCGGGTGGCCGGGCTGGAGGTGACCGTACGCCGCTACGACGATCCGGGGCTGCGGGCGGCCGCCCTGGCCTGGGACGGGCCGATCGTGCTCGGCCCCGGCCCGGGCGACCCGGGGGACTTCGACGACCCGAAGATCCGGGCGATGCGCGAGCTGACGGCGGAGCTCCTGACCTCGCACCGCGGCGGGCTGCTCGGGGTCTGCCTCAGCCACCAGCTGCTCGCCGCCGAGCTGGGGCTCCCGCTGGTCCGCAAGGCGGAGCCGGCGCAGGGGGCGCAGACGCGGATCCCGCTGTTCGGGGCCGAGGAGGTCGTCGGCTTCTACAACACGTACGCGGCGCACTGCTCCGCGGAGCGGGAGCGGTCCCTGGCCCTGCGGGGCATCGAGGTCTCCCGGGACCTCGCGACGGGTGAGGTCCACGCGCTGCGCTCCGCCTCCGGCGGCTTCGCGGGGGTCCAGTTCCACCCGGAGTCGGTCCTGACCCTGCGGGGTGCGGAGGTCGTCCGCGACCTGATCGCCGCCCTCCGCGCCCCGGCTCCGGCATAGCCACCGGGGGCGGCGGGGCGCTGCGCGGGCTGAGGTCCCCTACCCGCCCTTCGCCCGTTCCCTGGGGCTCCGCCCCAGACCCCGCGCCTCAAACGCCGGCGAGGCTGGATGTGGCCGACGTGGGCTGGATTGTGCCGCGCAGCGGCACACCCAGCCCGTCCGGCGTTTGAGGACCGGGTCCGGGCAGAGCCCGGGGAACGGTGGAAGGGCGGGTAGGGGACCCCGCCCCGCAGGGCCCACTCACCCGCACCCGCCCACCGGACCCCACGCCGCGACGGCAGGGGCGGCAACCCCGCCCGGCCACCGCCGGACGGAGTCCGGCGCAGCGCCGCGAAGCCGGTAAGGCCCGCCAGGGCCGCACCGCGCGAGCGGCGCGTCAAGAAGGAGAGAGGGTGTTCTCCGAGCGGCGGCCCGCCAGGTAGTCCGCGACGTTGGCGACCGTGGTGTCGATGATCTGGCCCACCGCGTCGCGGGTGTAGTACGCCTGGTGGGAGGTGACGACCACGTTCGGGAAGGTGACCAGCCGGGCCAGGGTGTCGTCCTCGACGACCACCAGGGACTTGTCCAGGAAGAAGAGCCCGGCCTCCGCCTCGTACACGTCGAGGCCCACCCCCGCGAAGCGCCCGGACCGCAGCTCCGTGACCAGCGCGTCCGTGTTCACCAGGCCGCCGCGGCTGGAGTTCACCAGGATCGCGTCGTCCTTCATCATCTTCAGCGCCTCGGCGCCGATGATGTGGTGCGTGGACTCCAGCAGCGGAACGTGCAGGCTGATCAGGTCCGAGGACGCGAACAGCTCCTCCTTGTCCACGTACTTCATGCCCAGCTCCACGCACGCCGGGTTCTGCGCCACGTCCCAGCCCAGCAGGTTCATGCCGAACCCGTGCGCGATCCGGGTGAACGCCTCGCCGATCTTGCCGGTGCCGAGCACGCCGACCGTACGGCCGCGCATGTCCCGGCCCATCAGGCCGTTCAGCCGGAAGTCGAAGTCTCGCGTCCGGTTCGAGGCGCGGACGATCCGCCGGTTCACCGCCATGGCCAGGGTCCACGCGAATTCGGCCACCGAGTACGGGGAGTAGTACGACACCCGGCTGACGGTCAGGCCGAGCTGCCGCGCGACGTCCAGGTCGATGTTGTTGAAGCCGGTCGAGCGCTGGGCGATCATCTTCGTCCCGCCCGCCGCCAGGGTCCGCAGCACCCTGCCGTTCAGGTCGGCGTTGACGCTCGACGACACGATCTCGTACCCGGCCGCGATGGGGGCGGTGTCCTCGCTCAGGAAGACGTCCAGGCAGCGCACCTCGTGCTGTCCCGCGAAGGCCTTCTCGATGAGCGGCTTCTCGTCTCCCTGCACCCCGAATGCCAGGATTTCCACGTTCGCTCCCGTACTGCGCAAAAGAATCGGACCATGGGTCGTTTGTCACCTTACGACCCACGGTCCGCGCCCGCGCTGCGGCTCAGCCGAAGAACACTCCGGCCTCCTTGTACAGCGCCGGGTCCACCGTCTTCAGCTTCGCCGTCGCCTCGGCGATCGGCACCCGCACGATGTCCGTCCCCTTCAGCGCGACCATCTTCCCGAAGTCCCCGTCGCGCACCGCGTCGATCGCGTGCAGTCCGAAGCGGGTGGCCAGCCACCGGTCGAACGCGCTCGGCGTGCCGCCCCGCTGGACGTGTCCGAGCACGGTCGTACGGGCCTCCTTGCCGGTCCGCGCCTCGATCTCCTTGGCCAGCCACTCGCCCACGCCCGACAGCCGCACGTGCCCGAAGGAGTCCTTCGTCCCGTCCTTCAGCACCATGTCGCCGTCCTTGGGCATCGCGCCCTCGGCCACGCACACGATCGGCGCGTAGCTCGCCTTGAACCGGGAGCTCACCCAGGCGCAGACCTGGTCCACGTCGAAGCGCTGCTCCGGGATGAGGATGACGTTGGCGCCGCCCGCCAGCCCCGAGTGCAGGGCGATCCAGCCGGCGTGCCGGCCCATCACCTCGACGACCAGCACCCGCATGTGCGATTCGGCGGTGGTGTGCAGGCGGTCGATGGCCTCGGTGGCGATGCCGACGGCGGTGTCGAAGCCGAAGGTGTAGTCGGTGGCCGACAGGTCGTTGTCGATGGTCTTCGGGACCCCGACGCACGGGATGCCGTACTCCTCGTAGAGCTTCGCGGCCACGCCCAAGGTGTCCTCGCCGCCGATCGCGACGAGGGCGTCGACCTCGTACTTGGCGAGGTTCTCCTTGATCTGGCGGACGCCGTCGTCCAGTTTGAACGGGTTGGTGCGCGAGGAGCCGAGGATGGTCCCGCCGCGCGGCAGGATCCCGCGGACGGCGGGGATGTCGAGGGGGACGGTGCGGCCTTCGACCGCGCCGCGCCAGCCGTCCCGGAAACCGACGAAATCGTAGGCGTACTCCTGCACGCCCTTGCGCACGACACTGCGGATCACCGCGTTGAGCCCGGGGCAGTCGCCGCCGCCCGTCAGCACTCCGACCTTCATGGAATTTCCCTTCGCCACAGGGCCCGCTGAGGCCGCGGGGCCCGCATGACGGTCACGCTAGTGGTGACTCAGGTCACAGCAAGATGCCGGGAAGGGTCAATTCCGGGGGAATTGCGGGGCGTTGCGTACGCCCGTTCACTCGTACGAGCGGTTGCCTCGCCCCCTGCCCGCCCTACGCGTCGTCGAGGCCCCGCTCTATCGCGTACCGGACGAGCTCCACCCGGTTGTGCAACTGGAGCTTGCCCAGGGTGTTCTGCACGTGGTTCTGCACGGTGCGGTGGGAGATGACCAGCCGCTCCGCGATCTGCTTGTACGAGAGCCCCTTGGCCACCAGCCGCAGCACCTCGGTCTCCCGGTCGGTGAGCTGCGGGGCCTTCGGCTCGTCGGAGGCGGCCGGCGCCGGGTCGGTGGCGAGGCGCCGGTACTCGCCGAGGACCAGGCCGGCCAGGCCCGGGGTGAAGACGGGGTCGCCGGCCGCCGTGCGGCGCACGGCGTCGATGAGCTCCTGGGCGCCCGCGGACTTCAGCAGGTAGCCGGTCGCGCCGGACTTCACCGCTTCCAGGACGTCTGCGTGCTCGCCGCTGGCGGACAGCACGAGGACCCGCAGCGCCGGGTTGGCGCCGACCAGCTCCTTGCAGACCTGGACCCCGGGCATGCCGGGCAGGTTGAGGTCGAGGACCAGGACGTGCGGGGCGGCCGCGCGGGCCCGGCGCACGGCCTCGGGTCCGTCTCCGGCGGTGGCCACCAGGTCGAAGCCGGCGGCGGACAGGTCGCGGGCGACCGCGTCCCGCCACATCGGATGGTCGTCCACGACCATGACCTTGATGCCGGCCAGGCCGTTCTGCCCGCCCGGACCGCCGGGACCGTGCTGCCCGTGCTGCCCGTGCTGCCCGCTCGACTCGCTCGACTCGTTCACTGCGTGCTCCCCCTCGGTACTTTCAGTTCCACTTCGGTGCCCTGCCCCGGGACGGACACCAGCTCGGCGCTGCCGCCGAGGTCGCGGAGCCGGCCCCGGATGGACAGGGCCACTCCCATCCGGCCCTCGTCCTCCGCCTGGTCCAGACGGCCGGCCGGGATGCCCGGGCCGTCGTCCCGGACGGTCACGATCACCTCGTCGCCCCAGTCCTCGACCAGGATCCAGGCGCTGGCCCCCTCGCCCGCGTGCTTGCGCACGTTGTCGAGGGCGGCCCCGACCGCCGCGGCCAGCTCCCGCGCCGCGGGCACCGGCAACGGCACCGGGGTGCCCGGTTCGGCGAAGCTCACCCGCGAGCCCGCGTGCGGGGCGAGCAGGGTCCGCAGATCCAGCTCGCCCTCGTCGGCGCCGGGTTCCTCCACCTCGAAGGAGGCCACGATCGCGCCGAGCGCCTCGTCGCGGGAGATCCGTGAGGGTCGGGCCAGTCCGCTGGAGACCAGGGTGCGCAGCGCGACCTCCTGCTCCCCCGCCATCCGGCCCAGTTCGGCGGCCTCCCCGCCCAGTTCGGTGCCGCGCCGCTGGACCATCGCGAGGACCTGGAGGACCCCGTCGTGGATGTCGCGGGCGAGGCGTTCGCGTTCGCGGGTGGCGGCCTCGATCTCCAGGGCGCGGGCCAGGGTGGCCTCACTGGCCCGGGCGACCTCGACGACGTAGCCGATGGCGATGGAGGCCACCCAGACCAGGAGGACGTTGTGCAGGGTGTCCCGGGTGGGCTCGCCGCGCTGGACCAGGTTGGCGGCGGCGACGAAGCTGGAGGCGAAACAGGCCCAGCGCCAGCCGCCCTTGAGGGCGAAGGCGAGGACGGAGCCCGCGGTCCATATCGAGGGGATGGTGGGTCCCCCGTCCGCGATCCGCGCATGGGTGTCCGCGAGCGGCGTGAGCAGGATCCCGACGCAGGCGACGGTGAGGTCGGCGCCCAGGAACCGCTTGGTGCAGCTGGCGGCGTTCGCCACCTTGGGGAGGGTGACCAGGGTCCAGCCCGCGAGGAAGGCGAGGTAGGAGGCCGCGATCCAGGGGCGGTCGAACCCCTTGTAGGCGGACGCGAACAGCAGCGCCGCGTAGACCATGGTGAGCAGCCGGTAGGCCGTCAGGGCACGCCACAGCGGCTGCTCGACCGACATGCGTACGACGCGCTCGCGCTTCGCCATCTCCCCCACCCCGTACGGGCGGTCCCGCCCGTGTGCTGCTACTTGTCGCTGTCCGCGGCGGCCGGGTCGGCCTTCGCGGTGCTTTCGGCGCCGTCCGCCTTCTCTGCCTTCTCGCTCTTGGCGGCGGCCTTCTCCGCGTCGGCGATCTGGCGCTTGGCGGCCGTCGCGTAGATGTCGACGTACTCCTGGCCGGAGAGCTTCATGATCTCGTACATGACCTCGTCGGTCACCGAGCGGAGGATGAAGCGGTCCCCGTCCATGCCGTGGTAGCGGCTGAAGTCCAGCGGCTTGCCGATCCGGATGCCCGGGCGCATCAGCTTGGGCACCACCTTGCCGGGCGGCTGGATCTTCTCCGTGTCGATCATCGCGACGGGGATCACGGGCGCGCCGGTGGCCAGCGCCACCCGGGCCAGACCGCCGGGCTTGCCGCGGTACAGCCGGCCGTCGGGTGAACGCGTCCCCTCGGGGTAAATACCGAACAGCTCTCCGCGCTCGATGACGTCGATGCCGCTCTTGATGGCGGCCTCGCCGGCCCCGCGCGCACCGGAACGGTCCACCGGGAGCTGGCCGACGCCCTTGAAGAAGGCGGCCGTCAGCTTGCCCTTGACGCCCGGGGAGGTGAAGTACTCCGCCTTCGCGATGAAGGTCACCTTGCGGTCCAGCACGGCCGGGAGGAAGAAGGAGTCGGAGAAGGACAGGTGGTTGCTCGCGAGGATCGCCGGCCCCTCTGCGGGAATGTTCTCGAGGCCCTCCACCCACGGCCTGAAGGCGAGCTTCAGGGAACCGCCGATGGAGAACTTCATTGCGCCGTAGATCAACTCGAAAGCCTTCCTGTGTCTGTCGAACAGACCTTATCCCCTGGTCGTCCCCGGAGCCGTCCGACGACCCTGGTCGGTGCCACCCCCGTCGCGTACGGTGAAGTCACACAGCGCTACGCACCCCCCGCCCCCCTCGAAGGAGACCCTGGTGCCCGTCCTCCCTGGAGCCGAGCCGTTCCGCCACGAGGGCGGAAAGGTCGGCGTCCTCCTCTGCCACGGCTTCACCGGTTCCCCCCAGTCGATGCGGCCCTGGGCCGACCATCTGGCCGCGCAGGGACTGACGGTGTCGCTGCCCCTGCTCCCCGGGCACGGGACGCGCTGGCAGGACATGCAGCTCACCGGCTGGCAGGACTGGTACGCCGAGGTGGACCGCGCGCTGCGGGAGCTGCTCGACAGCTGCGACCAGGTGTTCGTCTTCGGGCTGTCGATGGGCGGCGCGCTGACGCTGCGGCTGGCCGCGAAGCACGGGGACAGCATCAGCGGCATCGTCCTCGTCAACCCGGTCAACAAGATCCACGACCCGCTGGCCGTGGCCCTGCCGGTGGTCAAGCACTTCATCCGCTCCACGCCGGGCATCGCGAGCGACATCGCCAAGCCGGGCGCGGACGAGGTCGGCTACGACCGGGTCCCGACCCGGGCCGCGCACTCGCTGCGGAAGTTCCTGCAGATGCTGGACACCGAACTGCCGCAGGTGACACAGCCGCTGCTGCTGCTGCACAGCCCGCAGGACCACGTGGTGCGGCCGACGGACTCGACGCGGATCCTGGCGCGGGTGTCCTCCACGGACGTCACCGAGACGCTGCTGGAACAGAGTTACCACGTCGCGACGTTGGACCATGACGCGGAGCGGATCTTCGCGGACAGCTACGCGTTCGTCGGGCGGCTGTCGGAGAGCTTGGGCAGGGAGGGGGCGGCCAGCGGTGGCTGAGCACGAGGAGTCCTCCGGGGGTGTTCCCCCGCTGGACGAGGAAGCGGCGTGGGCGGCGATCGTGGCCGGCTACGGCCAGGAGCCCGCGGATCCGCCGGGCGCGAGACCGTTCCGGCCGATCGAGAACCTCCTCCTGCCGGAGGAGGACGTGAAACCGGCCGGTCCGGCGCCTTCGGCCGATCCGGCGAACCCGGCCACCCCTGAACCGCCGTCGGCGGCCCTGGGCAGCTCGGTGGTGTTCGCCCCGGGCGTGGGTGGCGCGGTCGGGCCGGGTCCACGGGACCACTCCCTGGCCGACCCCGACGATTCCCCCGAGACCGCGAAGGACGAGGGGCACTTCGTCCCCCCGGAGCCCGAGCTGCCGGAGGCGGACGCGACGTCGAAGTTCGCCTGGCTGGCGGTGGTGGGCGGACCGGTCCTGCTGCTCCTGGCGGTGCTGCTCCAGTGGGAGATGACCTGGTGGCTGACGACGCTGGGCGTCGGCGGCTTCCTCGGCGGCTTCGCCACGCTGGTCGCGCGGATGTCCACGGGCGAGGACGAGGACGACGACCCCGGTCGGGGCGCGGTCGTTTGATCTTTTGACGCGCCGCTCGCACCACTCGGCCCTGGCGGGCCTCCTGGGCTTCGCGCCGCTGCGCCGGACTCCGTCCGGCCGTGGCGGGTCGGCGCGCTCTCCCCTGCCGCCGGGGGCGGGGGCTGGTGGGCGGGTGCGGGTGGCCGGGCCCTGCGGGGCGGAGCTCCCCTACCCGCCCTTCCACCGTTCCCCGGGCGCTGCCCGGACCCCGGTCCTCAAACGCCGGACGGGCTGAAAGCAGGGGTACCGGGCTCCGCCCGACCCCCTGGGGCTCCGCCCCGGACCCCTGGGGCTCCGCCCCGGACCCCGCGCCTCAAACGCCGGCGGGGCTGGATTTGGCCGGCGTCAGCGTGCATGTGCTCGTAGGCGCGCTGGATTGCCCGAAGGGCAGTTCCGCCCCAGCCAGCCAAGCCCCACCAGGCAAATCCAGCCCCTCCGGCGTTTGAGGAGCGGGGGTCCGGGGGCTGGCCCCCGGACCCCCGCCGCACGCGGCAACGGGTCCGGGCGCAGCCCGGGGAACGGGCGAAGGGCGGGTAGGGGACCTCGCCCCGCAGGGCCCGGCCACCCGCACCCGCCCATCGGCCCCGCCCCAGACGGCAGGGGCGGGCACGCCGACCAGCCGCCGGACGGAGTCCGGCGCAGCGCGGCGAAGCCCAGGAGGCCCGCCAGGGCCGAGTGGTGCGAGCAGCGCGTCAAGAAGGTGCCCGGCGCAGCGGCGCGAAGCCCGCGGAGCGGTGCGAGGGGTGCGTCAAAAAGGCAGTCGCAGCGCGGCCAGGACCGGGAGGTGGTCCGTCGCGCGGGCGAGGTCCACCGGGGTGACTCCGGGCAGGCCCTCGGGGACACCGCAGGCCAGCACCTCCACCCCCGCACTGGCGAAGACCGCATCGATCCGGCGCGGCACCGCCGACCGCACCCACGTGTGCTCCCCACCCCACGGCGCCACCACCCGGCAGTCCTGCAGCGCCCCCGCCAGCCGGCGGAAGGCCGCCCCCGACGGGCCCTCGTTGATGTCCCCCGCCGCGATCGCGTACGGCACGTCCATCCCCGCGAGCCGCTCCAGCAGCAGCTCCGACTGGGCCAGCCGTTCGGGCCCGTCCAGCGACAGGTGCGCGCTCAGCACGCCGACCCTGACCCCGCCAAGCCGTACGACCGCCGTGGCGAAACCCCGCCGGTGGCGGCCCGGGGTCAACGGCAGCAGTATGTCCTCGGTCCGCTCCACGGAGGCCCGTAGGGAACACAGGAGCAGCGGTCCCGCCGCCGTCGCGCCGCCCGACAGGACCACCAGGTCGCACTTCGCGGCCAGCCGCGCCGCGTGCTTGCGCCACCGGAAGAACCGCGGCGCCTCCTGCACGCACACCAGGTCGGGCGCGCACGCGCGGATCACCCGGGCCAGCGCGTCCTCGTCGTCGCGCAGTGAGCGGACGTTGTAGGAGAGCACCCGGATCACGGCGGAACCATCGGCTTCGGTACGGGAGTTCGGCAGCTCGGTGAGTTCCATACCCGGCAACATAACGAGACTGCCCGCCGCACCCCAGGGGGCGCGGCGGGCAGTCCGCCGATACGGGTTGCAGCTGGGCGGGCGGTCTCAGCCCTGGCGGGCCAGGTCCGCCGCGCCGACCAGACCGGCCTTGCCGCCGAGCTGCGCCGCGAGCACCTGCGCGTGCGGACGCCACGCGCCGCCGATCAGCCAGCGCTTGAAGGACTTGCGGATCGGGTCGAGGACCAGGTCGCCCTCGTCCGAGACGCCGCCGCCGACGATGAACGCCGACGGGTCGAAGAGCGAGGCCAGGTCCGCGAGGCCGGCGCCCGCCCAACGGGCCAGCTCGCGGAAGGAATCGATGGCCACCAGGTCGCCGGCCCGGGCCGCCTCGCTGATGTGCTTGCCCTCGATGCCGTCGGGGGTGCCGTCGCCGAGCGCGAGCAGGGCCTTGGCGTTCTCGGGGGTGGCGTTGGCGCGCTGCTTGGCGTACCGGACGAGCGCGCGCCCGGAGGCGTACTGCTCCCAGCAGCCCTGGCTGCCGCAGCCGCACAGCAGGCCGTCCGGGACGACCCGGATGTGGCCGAACTCGGCGGCCACGCCGAAGCGTCCGCGCCGGAGCTTGTTGCCGATGATGATGCCGCCGCCCAGGCCCGTGCCGAGCGTGATGCAGATGACGTCCTCGTGGCCCTGGCCGGCGCCGAAGCGGTACTCGCCCCAGGCGGCGCAGTTGGCGTCGTTCTCGACGACCACGGGCAGGCCGATGCGCTGCTCGACCTTGTCCTTCAGCGGCTCGTGCCGCCAGTTGATGTTCGGCGCGAAGAGTACGGTCGCGCGCTTGTCGTCGACGTATCCGGCGGCGCCGATGCCGACCGCGTCGATGGTGTGGCTGGCGCTGACCTCGGAAACGGCGGCGCAGATCGCGTCCGTCACTCCGTCCGGGGTCGGCGGGGTGGGCACCTTGTACGTCTCAAGGATGGTGCCGTCTTCGTCGACCACGCCGGCCGCGATCTTCGTGCCGCCGATGTCGACGCCGATGGTGAGTCCCATTAGTCCCTCGGTTTCCGGTCAAACCCCGCCGCTGTCAACCGTACCCGAGGGAGGCGGAGGTTCAGTCGAGATCGATCCGCTCGGTGGGGCCGTCATTGCCCTCGTCACGGGGGTCCTTCGCGTTCCCGGCGGCGTTTTCGGCGGTCCCGGCGGTCCCGCTCCCCCGTCCGGGGGCCGGCTCGTCGCGCGTCCAGCGGCGTTCGTGGCCCTCGACCGCGGAGCGGTAGGCCGCGAGCAGCTCCGAGCCGGCCGCCGCGAGGTGGTCGAAGACCTCGGGGTTGCGCTCGACGACGGGCTTGGCAGCGCTCTTCGCCTGGTTGACGAACTGTCGTACGGCGCCCTGCGCGGCGACCCCGAACAGCGGGTTGTTCAGCGCGGAGACCTTGTCGGACACCTTGTCGGCGACGGCCTCGAAGAGCTTGAACAGCTCCTCGGCGGCGGTCCCGGCGGTGGCACCCGCGGAGGCGCCCTGCTCGGACCTGCGGCGCTCCCGTTCGGCGGCGAGGTCCTCGGCGCAGGCCTCGGCCCAGGCGTCGTCCCCGGCGGAGGGATCGGTGGGGCGGTTGGTGGCCTCGCTCATGGCGGACTCTCCTGCGGCGGCGGCTGGACGTGCGGTACGGACTCCTGCACGGTGCGGACTCCTGCTCCCTCCGACGTTACCCGAACGGCGGTACGCCCCCCAGGCCCGCAGGCCCTGCGGCCCTGCTGCGGCCCGTCCTCTACGCCTTCCCGCCGCCGCGGGGCCACAGGTCCGGGTCCGGGGTGAAGCGGATGCGGAGCTCGCCTTCGGCGAGGGCGGCCCCGGAGACGGTGCAGCGGCGCAGCGCGGCGGGCAGGGGAACGATCCTGCGGTACGGGCCCACCGTGAGCAGCAGCTCGTCCCCGCGCCGGACCAGGCCGAGCTCGCGCTTCTCGGCGCCGGGCAGCGGGACCCGCCAGAGCAGCACCCCGTCCTCCGCGATCCGGTCCTCGACGGCCCAGGCGGGGCGGGGCGCGATCGCCGGAGCGGGGGCCGGAGCCAGCTCCGCCAGGTCCTCGGGGCCGTGCGGGTCCCGGCCCAGGTGGGGTACGGGGAGCACCGGAAGGCTCTGGTCTCCGGCCCACTGGGCGGCGTACTTCTCCTGCTGGGCGGCGAGTCCCGCCAGCCACGGGTCGGTGGATCCGGCGGGCAGCATCCGGTTGGCGACGAGCGCCGAGACGGGCAGCCGGTACAGGGCGAGCCCGAGCCTGCCCAGGCGCAGCGCGGCGTCGGCGGCGGGCCCCGGCTCGGCGACGAGCCGTACGGAGGTGGTGGGGGCCTCCAGGACGTCCTGGACGGCCGCCAGGTCCTCGTCCCAGCGGGCGGCGGCCTCGTACAGCCACTGCGCGGGCATCGGGACGCCGGCGAGCTGGGCCAGTACGGGGCGCAGGGCGCGGGCCGCCTGGCGCTCCGCGGGGAGCAGCCGGGCGAGGTAGCGGCGGAGCTGGGCGGGGAGGGCGAGGGTGGTGATCGCCTGGTGCAGCGGGGGCAGGTCGACCACCACGAGGTCGGTGCCGGGCTCGTCCGCGGCCCGCCGCAGGGCGCGGAGCAGGGCGAACTGCTCGGCGCCGGGCAGCTCGGTGATCTCGTCGGCGTGCAGGGGGCGGGCGCCGAGCATTCCGAGGACCGCGGAGCCGCGCTCCTGGAGCGAGACGAACTCGTCCCGGAACTCCTCGCCGGAGTCGACGCGGGCCACCCTGAGCGTGCCTTCCGGGGTCACGGGCGGTTCGCCGGGGCCGGAGCAGAGCAGGAGGACCCGGTGGCCCTGCCGTGCGGCGGCGAGTGCGGTGGCCGCCGCGACGGTGCTGCGGCCGGCGCCGCCGGGGCCGGTGACGAGAAGGGTGTGCATGCTGCTCCTAGCTCCGCGTGGGCCTGGCCCCCGATCCCCGGCGGGGCCGGCCGTTGGCCCCCGCCAGCCTGCCACGCCCCCGAAGCCCACCCGGTCCCCGGGACCGGCCGCACGCGCGCAGCCCCGGCTGCGGACGTTCCGCTGCGCGGGGCGAAGTCCCCTACCCGCCCTTCGCCCGTTCCCCGGGCTCTGCCCGGACCCCGGTCCTCAAACGCCGGACGGGCTGCAAGGCGGGGGTCCCGGGCTGCGCCCGGACCCCCCTGGGGCTCCGCCCCAGACCCCGCTCCTCAAACGCCGGAGGGGCTGGATTTTGGCCGGCGCAGGATTGGACGTGTGCGCAGCACAGCTTGCGCAGCACGTGTGCGCGGCACGGCATGAGCGGCACTCGGGCCGAAGCCCGCGGAGCGCAGCTCACCGTGCGCTGGACTGCCCGGAGGCAGCCATATCCAGCCTCGCCGGCGTTTGAGGCGCGGGGGTCCGGGGGCCGGCCCCCGGCAACGGCGCCGCCGCACGCGGCAACGGGTCCGGGCGCAGCCCCGGGGAACGGGCGAAGGGCGGGTAGGGGAACTCGCCCCGCAGGGCACAGCCCGCCGCACCCGCCCACCGGCCCCCGCCCCAGACGGCAGGGGCGGGCACGCCGACCAGCCACCGCCGGACGGAGTCCGGCACAGCGCGGCGAAGCCCAGGAGGCCCGCCAGGGCCGAGTGGTGCGAGCAGCGCGTCAAGAAGGTGCCCGGCGCAGCGGCGCGAAGCCGGTAAGGCCCCCAAGGGGCCGCACCGCGCGAGCGGCGCGTCAAAAAAGGGTTACGAGGGGCTGTGGCTCTCCACGCGCTTCTTCAGGCCCGCCAGCGCCCGGTCGATGATGACCTTCTCCGCCTTGCGCTTGATCATGCCGAGCATCGGGATCTTGACGTCCACCGTCAGCGAGTACGTCACCTCGGTGCGCGCACCGCCCGCGACCGGCGCCAGCTGGTAGGACCCGTCGAGCTGCCTCAGCATCTGGGACTTGTCCAGCGTCCAGCTGACCGTGTTCTCGGCGGGCCAGGTGTACGCCAGCGTGTGGTCGTCCTTGATCGCGCCCGCGTCGAGGAGCAGGCGGACGAGGGAGGCGCGGCCGGCGTCGTCCTTGGCCAGTACCTCGGCCTCCTTCACCTCGCCGGTCCACTCCGGGTAGCGGGCGAAGTCGGCGATCACGGCCATGACGTCGGCCGGGGCCGCCTCGATCGTGATGCTCGAGCTGGTGTGTTCCGCCATCGCGGTCGCTCCTCCGGGGGGAGTTCGAGGAAGTGTGCGGACGACACGGGGCCGCCGCGTGAAGGCTATCGCGCGTCAAGAGCTCACCACTCCAGGGCCCACGGCCTTCCCGTGGCGGCGAAGTGCCCGACGTTCACGCACTCGGTGGCGCCGATCCGCATCCGCCGGGCGAGCGGCTGGTGGACGTGGCCGAAGAGCGCGTACCGGGGCTTCATCCGGCGGATCGCGGCGAGCAGGGCCCCGCTCCCCCGCTCGAAGCGCCGCGCCACCGTGTCGTAGCAGAGCTCCGGCACCTCCGGCGGGATGTGCGAGCACAGCACGTCGACCTCGCCCAGCGCCTCCACCTTGGCGGCGTACTCCTCTTCGGGCACCTCGTAGGGCGTGCGCATCGGCGAGGGGAGTCCGCCGCCGACGAAGCCGAAGACCCGGCCGCCGATCTCGGCCCGCTGCCCGTCGAGCACGGTGAGGCCGGGGCCCGCGTACTCGGGCCAGAGCCCGGGGATGTCCACGTTCCCGTACGTGGCGTAGGTGGGCCGGGGGAAGGCGGCGAACATCTCGGCGTACTGGCGCCGGACCGCGCCCTCGACGAGCCGCTCCCGGTCCAGCCCGACCCACAGTCCGCGGGCGAAGTCCCGGGCCTCCTCGAAACGGCGGGCGGTGCGCAGTTCGACGATGTGGTCGGCGTTCTCGACGCCGAAGAGGTCGGGGAAGATGCCGCGCGAGTGGTCGGCGTAGTCGAGGAAGAGGACGAGGTCGCCGAGGCAGATCAGCGCGTCGGCGCCTTCCCCGGCCCGCGCCAGGGCCTCGGTATTGCCGTGGACGTCGCTGACGACGTGGACCCGTGTCCGGTTCTGCGCACCACCCATAGAGCCACCCATGCGGCCACCCTAGGGGCGCTTGGCCACCGCGGGTAGGGAATCGGACCAGGCGGGCGGACCTGCGGTTACTTCCGAGTCGCAAACGGGGTCGACTATCGTCGGCAGGACACGGTCGCGACATGTGACGCAGGGAACATCTGGCCGGTTCCCTCTATCCGGAACCCACTACCGGTGGGTAACGTCCGGTCGGTCCACATGGTGGCGATGGCGCCCAGAGGAGCAGCAGTCTTGCGCGAGTTCAGCCTTCCGGCCCTGTACGAGGTCCCGTCGGACGGGAACCTGACGGATCTCATCCGCCGCAATGCCGCTCAGCATCCAGACACCGCCGTCATGGCCCGCAAGGTCGGCGGCGCGTGGCAGGACGTCACCGCGACGCAGTTCCTCGCCGAGGTCCGCACCGCGGCGAAGGGCCTGATCGCGGCCGGCATCCGGCCCGGCGACCGGGTCGCACTGATCTCCCGCACCCGCTACGAGTGGGTGCTGATCGACTTCGCGATCTGGAGCGCGGGCGCCGTCACGGTCCCCGTGTACGAGACCAGCTCCCCCGAGCAGATCCAGTGGATCCTCGGCGACTCCGGCGCCGTCGCCGTCGTCGTGGAGTCCCCCGGGCACGCCGCGGCCGTGGCCGCCCTGCGCGACCGGCTGCCGGAGCTGCGCGAGGTCTGGGAGATCGAGCAGGGCGCCCTGGAGACGCTGAAGGCGGCCGGCGCCGGCGTCTCCGACGCCGAGGTCGACGAGCGCAGCGCGCTCGCGGGCGCCGACGACCCGGCCACCATCGTCTACACCTCCGGCACCACCGGCCGTCCCAAGGGCTGCGTGCTGACCCACCGCAGCTTCTTCGCCGAGTGCGGGAACATCGTGGCCCGGCTGCGTCCGCTCTTCCGGACCGGCGAGTGCTCCGTGCTGCTCTTCCTGCCGGCCGCGCACGTGTTCGGCCGCCTGGTGGAGGTGGCGGCCGTGCTGGCGCCGATCCGGCTGGGCTGCGTACCGGACATCAAGAACCTCACCGACGAGCTGCAGTCCTTCCGGCCCACGCTGATCCTCGGCGTACCGCGCGTCTTCGAGAAGGTCTACAACTCGGCCCGCGCCAAGGCCCAGGCCGACGGCAAGGGCAAGATCTTCGACGCGGCGGCCGAGACGGCGATCGCGTACAGCCGTGCGCTGGACCTGCCGGGCGGGCCGTCGCTGAAGCTCAAGCTGAAGCACAAGGTCTTCTCCAAGCTGGTCTACAGCAAGCTGCACACGGTCCTCGGCGGGCGCGGCGAGTACGCGATCTCCGGCGGCGCCCCGCTCGGCGAGCGGCTCGGCCACTTCTTCCGCGGCATCGGCTTCACAGTGCTGGAGGGCTACGGCCTGACCGAGTCCTGCGCCGCCACGGCCTTCAACCCGTGGGACAAGACGAAGATCGGTACGGTCGGCCAGCCGCTCCCGGGCTCCGTCGTGCGCATCGCCGACGACGGCGAGGTGCTGCTGCACGGCGAGCACATCTTCAAGGAGTACTGGAACAACCCGACGGCCACCGCCGACGCGCTGACCGACGGCTGGTTCCACACCGGCGACGTCGGCACGCTCGACGAGGACGGCTACCTGGCGATCACCGGGCGCAAGAAGGAGCTCATCGTCACGGCGGGCGGCAAGAACGTGGCGCCCGCGGTGATCGAGGACCGGATCCGGGCGCACGCGCTGGTCGCGGAGTGCATGGTGGTGGGCGACGCCCGGCCGTTCGTGGCCGCCCTGGTCACCATCGACGAGGAGTTCCTGGGCCGGTGGGCCGCGGAGCACGGCAAGCCGACCGGTGTGACGGCGGCGGAGCTGCGCGAGGACGCGGATCTCGTCGCCGCCGTCCAGAAGGCCGTGGACGACGGCAACGCGGCGGTTTCCAAGGCGGAATCGGTGCGGAAATTCCGCATTCTGCCCTCCCAGTTCACGGAGGAGTCCGGGCACATCACGCCTTCGCTGAAGCTGAAGCGGAATGTGGTGGCGAAGGACTTCGCGGACGAGATCGAAGCCCTCTACCGGGGCTAGGACCGATCCTTCGGGCTAGCGCCCCGCGGCCGGAGGCCGCTGATCAGCGCGGGTCGGCGAGGACCCGCGCCATGTTCCGTTCCGCGAGCGCGGTGACGGTCACGAAGGGGTTCACGCCGAGCGATCCGGGGATCAGCGAGCTGTCGGTGACGTAGAGGCCCTGGTAGCCCTTCACGCGGCCGAAGTCGTCGGTCGCGTCCCCGAGGACGCAGCCGCCCAGCGGGTGGTAGGTGAAGTTGTCGGCGAAGTTCTTGTTGTCGCCGAAGAGGTCGTAGCGGTAGATGGTGAAGTTGGCCCGGTTGATCCGGTCGAAGAGCCGCTTCGCGGACTGGACGGACGGGGCGTTCTGCGCCCGGGTCCACTGGAGCTTCGCCGAGTCGCTGGCCGGGTCGTAGGTGAAGTGCCCGCGCTCCGGGTTCTTGGTGATGGCCAGGTACATCGAGATCCAGTGCTCGAAGCCCATGGGGAGCGGGGCGATCTCGGCGAAGACCGGGTTCGAGGCGTTGTCCCAGTCGTCGATGCCCAGGGCGGGCATGGTGGCCTGGTTGGCGCCGACCGTGTCCCACAGGTGGTTGGCGCGGGCGGTCATGACGTTGCCGTTGGGGCCCCAGCCGAGGCCCACCTTGTCGTTCAGGGCGGGCAGGGTGCCCGTCTCGCGGGCGCGCAGCAGGATCTCGGTGGTGCCGAGGCTGCCGGCGCCGAGGAAGAGCTGTTTGCAGCCCAGTTCGCGGACCTGGGTGACGCGGCCGGTGAGGTCGCTGGTCTGGACGGTCAGTACGTAGCCGCCGGCCGGGTCCTGCCGTACGCCGACCACGCGCTGCATGGTCTCGATGGTGACGTTCCCCGTCCCCAGGGCGGCGGCGAGGTAGGTCTTGTCGACGCTCTTCTTGCCGTGGTTGTTCCCGTAGATGACCTCCCCCGCGAGGGCCGACTTCGTCGCGGTCCCGGCGGCCTCGCGCTTCATGTACTCGAAGTCGTAGACGTTGGGGACGAAGGTGGTCTTCAGTCCGGTCTTCTGGGCGTGCTTGCGGGAGATCCGGGCGAAGCGGTACCACTCCGTGGACTCGAACCAGGCCGGGTCGATGTCGTTGACCCCGAGCATGGCGCGGGCCCGGGGGTAGTAGGTGCCGTACATCTCGTCGGCGTCGACCCTGGGCATGACCTCGGTGAAGTACGAGCGCTTCGGCGTGGGCGCCATGCCGCCGTTGACCAGGGAGCCGCCGCCGACGCCGCGGCCCACGTACACCGACATGTCGCCGTAGTTCACGCGGTCCAGGACGCCGGGGTACGGGCTGATGTTGCGGTTGACCACGTCCAGCCAGAGGAACTGGGCGAGCGGGGCCTCGGTGCGGTTGCGGAACCACATCGAGCGCTGGTCGGGGGCGGAGGTGGCGGGGAAGACCTTCCCGTCGGCGCCCGGGGTGTCCCAGAGCCGGCCCATCTCCAGGACGACGGTCCGCACGCCGGCCTGCCCGAGGCGGAGCGCGGCGACGGCCGACCCGTAGCCGGAGCCGACCACGATGGCCGGGGCGTACGTGGCGGCCGCGGGCTCGGCGGCGGCCGCGGACTGCAGGCCGATCCGGGTGAAGCCGAGGGCCGCCGCGGTCTGCAGGGCGCCGAGACCGAGAACGTGACGACGTGTCAGGTTTGGTGTCATGGCCGCATCATGAGCGGATTCCGCCCAACCAGCCATAACCCGCACTGACACGCTTCTGAGTAACAGTCAGACATGGCTCGACCGTAGGCGGGACCCGCCGCGGCCCGTGCGGTTTGATCGACTCCGCCCGCGATCGGGCCCTCGGGGGCGATAATCCCCCCTCCGTACGGAAAGGGGATCCCGCGCATCGTGCGCGGCGCCCGCTACAGGAGCTCGCGCAGCCGCTCCGCCAGCAGGTCCCAGCGCCACTTCTCCTCGACCCAGGCACGGCCGCGCTCGCCCATGCGCGCGCGCAGGGCCGGGTCCCGGAGCAGGGTGACGACGCGGTCCGCGGTCTCGGCCGGGGCGCCGCCGGGGACCACCCAGCCCGTCTCCCCGTCCAGTACGGCGTCCGGGGCGCCGCCGGAGTCGCCCGCGATCACGGGCAGGCCCGTGGCGGAGGCCTCCAGGTAGACGATGCCGAGGCCCTCCACGTCGAGCCCGCCGCGCCGTGTCCGGCAGGGCATCGCGAAGACGTCCCCGGCCCCGTAGTGGGCGGGCAGTTCGGACCACGGGACCGCGCCCGTGAAGACGACGGACTCCGCGACCCCGGTGGAGGCGGCCAGGGCCCGCAGGTCGGCCTCGTAGGGGCCGCCGCCCACGATCAGCAGGACGGCGTCCGGCAGCGCCGCCAGGATCCGCGGCATCGCCTCGATCAGCGTGTCCTGGCCCTTGCGGGGGACGAGCCGCGAGACGCAGACGACCACCGGCCGGTCCGTCAGGCCCAGCCTGGCCCGGACCTCCGCGCCGCCCGACCCCGGGTGGAAGGTCTTCTCGTCCACCCCCGGCGGGAGCTGCGTCATCCGCGCCGCCGCCCGGTCGGTCAGGGCCGGGGCGATCCGCGAGCGGGTGTACTCCCCCAGGTAGGTCAGCGTGTCCGTGCCCTCGCCGATGCGCCGCAGCAGTTGGCGCGCGACCGGGAGCTGCGCCCAGCCCGCCTCGTGCCCGTGCGTGGTCGCCACGATCCGGCGCGCGCCGGCCCGGCGCAGCGCGGGACCCATCAGGCCCAGCGGGGCCGCCGCGCCGAACCACACCGACGAGCAGCCGTGTTCGCGCAGCAGGCCCACGGCCCGGCGGGTGACCCGGGGGGTCGGCAGCAGCATCGTCGTGCGGTCGCGGACCACCTGGAAGGGCTGCTCCGCGTCGAAGGCGGCGGTGGCGGCGCGGGCCTCGGCGGAGTGCTTCCAGGTGGAGGCGTAGACCACGACCCGGTCGGGGTCCAGGCGGAGCGCCATGTTGTGCAGGAAGGCCTGGATGCCCCCCGGTCGCGGCGGGAAGTCGTTGGTCACGATCAGCGTCTTGTCCATCGCCTGCCGACCCTACCGGAGGCCCACGGCGGGACCCTGCGGACCCGGTGCCCGGCGGGGCGGTGCCCGGCGGGGCGGTGCCCGGCGGGGCGGTGCCCGGCGGGGCGGTGCCCGGCGGGGCGGTGCCCGGCGGGGCGGGGCCCTGCGGGGCGGTGCCCCGCGGGGCGGGAGCGCGTGGGGCTCTGCCCCGCGGCCCCGGAACCTGTGGGGCGCGCCCTTACGAAGCGGTGCGCGGGCGGGTCGGGGACCCGAAACCGGGCTGCGCCGGAGGCCCCTGGGGCTCCGCCCCAGACCCCGCGCCTCAAACGCCGGCGAGGCTGAATATGGCCGGCGCCAGCCCGGATGTGCCCGGCGCCACCCCAAGACGTGTCCGGCGCCTGCCGTGTGCAACGCCAATCCGGACGTGCTCGGCGCCAACCCGGACCTACCCGGCTCCAGCCGCATGTGCGCGGCGCCAACCCGAACCTGTCCGGCGCCAACCCGGACGTGCACGACGCCGCCCCGGACCTACCCGGCTCCAGCCGCATGTGCGCGGCGCCAACCCGAACTTGTCCGGCGCCGCCGGGCAAAATCAGCCCCTCCGGCGTTTGAGGAGCGGGGGTCCGGGGGCTGGTCCCCGGGAGCGGACCCGCACACAGCCCACGGCGGGGAGCCGCACCAAAGCGCCTCCGGCTCGCGCCGACGGGGCCAAACCAGCCCCTCCGGCGTTTGAGGAGCGGGGGTCCGGGGGCTGGTCCCCGGGAGCGGACCCGCACACAGCCCACGGCGGGGAGCCGCACCAAAGCGCCTCCGGCTCGCGCCGACGGGGCCAAACCAGCCCCTCCGGCGTTTGAGGAGCGGGGGTCCGGGGGCTGGTCCCCGGGAGCGGACCCGCACACGGACCACGGCGGGGAGCCGCACCGAAGCGCCTCCGGCTGGCGCCGACGGGGCCAGATCAGCGCCTCCGGCGTTTGAGGAGCGGCAACGGCGCCGCGCGATCGGGCCCGGGCCGCCGGCTAGCGGAACTCCCGGGTCAGGTCCTGCTGCCAGGCGCGGGTCAGGGCCGCGGGATCCGTGTGCAGGGTGTCCGCCAGTGCCGTCGGGAGGGACTCCCGGCCCGACTTCTCGTACAGGGACACCAGCGCCGCCTCCCCCCACCGCCGGGCGACGAGCCGGCAGGCCAGCCAGGAGCCCTCGTAGGCCCGCGCCAGTGCGTCCGCGTCGCCGCCGAAGGCGAAGGCCCCGGCCGCGGGGAGCTCCCCCGGCAGGTCGCCCTGCCGCACCGCGCGGGCGAGGGCCGGCGCGGCCTCGGCCGGGGTGCGGCCGCTGTCGCGGTACGCGGCCCAGTCCGCGAAGCCCTCGGAGAGCCAGAGCGGGGTCTTGGCGGTGGTCGCCGCCCGGGTGGCGACGTGGGTGGTCTCGTGGGTCAGGATCACCTGGCGGCCCTCGGCCGTGAGCTGCCCGTACCCCTCCGGGTTGACCACGATCCGGTCGGCGGGGGCGGGGCCCGCCCCGGTCCGCCCGGTGGTGACGGCGCCCAGGCCCCGGTACTCATCCGCGGGCCGCCCCAGCAGCGCCGCCATCGCGTCCAGCGAGCCGGGGACCAGCACCACCACCCGGCCCGCCCAGCGCCGCGGCCAGGCCGCGCTCGCCGCGGGCACCGCCCTGTCGGCCTCGGCGGCGATGTCGGAAAGGGAGCCGGAGCTCTGGCCCGCGCCGCCGAGCACCAGGGCGTGCGCCCCGCGCTCCACGGACACCGGGCCCTGGTCCCACAGCTGCGGCAGGGCTCCCGGGGCGGGGCGGTCGGCGGTCACCGCCCAGGAGCCGCCTTCGCGGGTGAGCTCCACCTCGCGGGCGGAGCCGGCCGGGGCGGCGTCGTAGCCGGTGAGCCGGTAGCGCAGCTCGGCGCGCGCGAAGGCCCGTACGCCGTCCACCCGGACCGCGGAGACCTCGTACGACCACCCCTCCAGCGGGATCGCCGCGAGGGCCGCGGGCGGGGCCGCCGACCAGTCGGCGACGGCCCGCCGGACGTCCCGCTCGCCGGGATCCGCCGAAACCGAGCGCTCCCCGGTACCGGAGCCGGTGCCGGAGCCGGAAGGAGAACCCGCGCCGCACCCGGCGAGCGGCACCCAGAGCAGCAGCAGGCAGAGCAGCACCAGCGGCAGTGCGCGCGGGCGCCGGCGCCCACTCAGGCGAGGGGTGCGGCCCAGGACCGGGAACATCACCCGATCGTACGCAGCGCAACCCCGGGCCGGGCGTCCTGCCGATCGGGCCGGATCAAGGAGCGGCGTCCGCGGACACCCTCTACGGCCGGGTCACCGAGGACACCGGCATCATCCCGACCGGGTCGTACCGCACGCGCGCTCCCGGGTACGGGGCGTGCACCACCTGGCCGTTGCCGACGTACATGCCGACGTGGCTGGCGTCCGAGCGGTACGTCACCAGGTCCCCCGGGCGCGCCTCCGACAGCGACACCCGCCGCCCGGCGTGCCGCTGCGCCTGCGAGGTGCGGGGCAGGGCGACGCCCGCCTGCCGGTACGACCACACCATCAGTCCGGAGCAGTCGAAGCCGGAGGGGCCGGTGGACCCCCACACGTAGGGCCGTCCGACGGCGGACCGGGCCGCCATCACGGCGGTCATGGCGCGGCCGGAGGAGGGCCCGGAGGCCGCGGGGTCGGGGAGCTCGGGCAGGGCGTCGGGGCGGCCGCCGGAGCGGGAGGCCCGGTCGAAGTCGGCGCGCTCCTGCGTGGGCATCGCGTTCAGCAGCCGGCGGGCGGCGGCGAGCTTGGCGGTGACGGCACGCTTCTCCTTCGCCACGTCGGCGCGCAGGGCGTCGAGTTCGGAGAGCTTGCGGGACGCCTCCTGGCGCTCCTGGCCGAGCCGGCGCTGCTCGGAGCGCAGTTCGTCGAGCTGGCGGGCCTGGCGCCCGGACAGCCGGTCGAGGGCGGCGGCCTTGGCGAGGTAGTCGTCCGGGTTCTCGGAGAGCATCAGCTCGACGGCGGGGTCGATGCCGCCGGCCCGGTACTGGGCTCCGGCGTAGGCGCCGAGCACCCCGCGCATGGTGTTGATGCGGTCCTGACCGCGGGCCACCGCGTCCTGGACCCGGTCGACTTCGGCGCGGAGCCGGCCGGCGCGCTCGCCGGCCTGGTTGAAACGCTCGGTGGCCTGTTCGGCCTCCTCGAAGAGCCGGTCGACCTGGGCGCGGGTGCCCGCCGCGGGCTCCTGCGGGAGGCCGGGGGCAGCACCGGCGGGTGCGCCCGACATGAGGGCCGCTGCTCCCGCCGCCGCGGCGGTGAGGACGGTGACCTTGGTGTTCCGGTCGAGGGCGCTGGGCCCGGACCGGCGATGGGACGCCACGTGAAACCGCTCCCTCCTGCTGAGCGGGACCCGGGTCCGCCCTCCGTGGGCGGCCGTGTGCCGGGGTTCCGCGCTGGCAGACAGTAGCCGCGCGGGAGGGCACCGGCCAACGACCTCCGGCGGGCACGCACAGTGACGCCCCGTCGGAGACGCAGGTCACCGGCGGGGCGTGTGGTCAGAGCGGGGCCTCGGAATTCGCCCGGATGGGCGGTGTGCGGCGCGTCCGGTCGGGTCCTGGGCGGAGGGGGGCGTCAGCCGACGCGCACGCCGAACTGGAACGGCATGTTGTCGATCGATTCGTACTTGACGCCGCTGCGCGGGTTCGAGGCGTGCAGCACCGTGTTGCCGCCCGCGTACAGGCCGACGTGGTGCAGGTCGCCGTAGAAGAACACCAGGTCACCGGGCTGGAGCTGGCTCTTGCCGATCCGGGTGCCGTCGTTGATCTGCGTGAACGTGGTGCGCGATATCGACACGTTGGCCTGCTTGTACGCCCACTGGGTCAGGCCCGAGCAGTCGAACGAGTTGGGGCCTTCGTGCCCGGATATGTACGCGCTGCCGATCTTGGTCTTGGCGGCCGCGAGGGCGGCGCCGGCCCGGCCGGAGGGCTTCGCGTTGCCGAGGTCGGGGACGCGCTCGCCGGCGCCGCGGCTGGCGCGGGAGTCGTCGTCCTTGATCTGCTGGCGCTCCTGGGCGGTCAGGGTGTTGAGGAGGGCCTGGGCCGCGGCGAGCTTGTCCGAGGAGGCCTTCTTCTTCTCGCCGAGCTCCTTGCGGGTGGCCTCGAGGTCGGTGAGCTTGCCCGCGGCCTCCTGGCGCTGCTGCGCGAGGGTGCGCTGCTTGGCCTGGATCTTCTGGACCGCTTCGACCTGCTGACCGCTCAGCTGCTCCAGGGTGGAGGCCTTGTCGAGGTAGTTGTCCGGGTCCGCCGAGAGGAAGAGCGCGAGGGACTGGTCGATGCCGCCACTGCGGTACTGGGCGCTGGCCATCGAACCGAGCGTGCCGCGCAGGGCGTTGAGGTCCGCCTGACCGCGGGCGACCTTGTCCTGGAGCTGCCCGATCTCGGTTTCGAGCTTGTCCTGGCGCTCCTTGGCCCCGTTGAACTTCTCGGTGGCCTGCTCCGCCTCCTCATAGAGGGCGTCGACCTTCGCCTTGACCTCGTCCTTGTTCGGCTTGGCGGGGGCGGCGTGAGCGGCCTGCCCCGAGAGGACGACGGCGGCTGCCGCGGTGACGCCGAGCACGGTGGTGCGCATGCGGGTCGGCTGCTTGGGTCGACGGTGGGACGCCACGAAGGCGATCTCCTTCTTCCTAGAGCCGCCGAAGGACGCAATCCGTCCTAGAAACTCAGCGACACCTTCGCCATCACCCCGAATGAGTGAACTACCGCACGAAGGTTTGACTGACCCTAGTGACCCTTCTGTGATCAGTTCAAATCCTGTCGGCAAAAAACTCGCTGTCCGACCAGGTTCTTTACCTACAGCACACGCTCTGTGTCGATGACTTGACGGTACGTTCCTGCGAGGCCCTGCCAATTCCGGCATAGGGCGCAGCAGTTACGAAACGCGCGAAAGCCGCTTCAGCAACAAGGCGGACGCCACCGGCCGCGCCCCGACCTTGGCCACCCCGTCGGCGACCTCGCGGTCGGTGGAGACCACCACCACCGGACGGCCCGCCGGTTCGGCGCGCACCAGCTGGCGGATCAGCTCGTCCGCCGTCACCCCCGCCTTGGAGAACAGCACCCGCACCCCGCGCGGCGGCGCGAGCAGCACGGGGGCCGCCAGCTCCGCCCCGTCGAAGACACAGGTCATCTCGGCGCCCGTCTGCGCGGCGAGCATCGACAGCCCGCCCAGCAGCCGCAGGCGCTGCTTCTCCAGCGGCATCGTCGGGTAGCCGGTCTTGGTGACGTTGTAGCCGTCGACCACCAGATGGGCCTGCGGCAGCGCCAGCAGCTGGTCCAGCAGCGCCGGGTCGGTCTCCGACAGGGCGCGCGCCGCGATGTCCTTCGGGGTCATCCGGCCCGGCTCCACCGCCTCCACCGTGTCGGCGGGCCGCGTGGAGACCGGCGGCAGCGCGAGCTCCCGGCGCAGTCCCGCGGCCGCGTCCAGCACGGTGTCCAGCAGCAGCCGCAGCCGCATGTCCTCGATGCTGCGCCCCTCGCGGGTGGCCCGGCGCGAGGTCTCCAGCGCCGATTCCACCTCCGCGAGGCGGGACTTGAGGCGCCGGGTCTCGCTCTCCGCCGAGTTCACCTGGGCGGCCGCCTCGGCGCGGATGCCGTCGACCTCCGCGTTGATCTTGCGCAGGGCGGCGTCGCCCCGCTTGACGTCGCTCAGCGCGCTGCGCAGCTTGCGCTGAAGCGATTCCGCTTCCTTGCGCGCCGCGTCCAGGTCGGCCCGTACCTGGTCGACGCCCGTGCGCTGCAGGTCCCGTACGTGGGCCAGCTCCTCGCGGAGCCGCTCCATCTCGCGGCGGGCCTCCTCGTCGACCCGCTCGGCGTCGGCGCGCTGCGCCTCCTCGCCCGCGGCGGCGACCAGCTTGACCCAGCCGGCCGGCCGCAGCACGTACGCGGCGGCCGCCACGTCCAGCGGGTCGGCGGCGGCGGGCGGCGCGCCCGACTCCAGCGCGGAGGCCAGGTCGGCCTGCGTCTCGCGGAGCTTGTCGGCGACCCGGCCCCGGAAGACGGGGTCGCTCTCCACGGCCGTGGCCATGGCGTTGCCCGCGAACTTGGCGCGCCGGGTCGGGGTGAAACGGGCGTACTGGCGCAGCTGCGCCGGGAGGTCCGCGACCGTCAGCCCGCCGAAGGCGTCGGAGACGAGTGCGACGACCCGGCGCCGCACGCCTTCCGGCAGCGGGCGGTCGAGCACCTCCGCGGCGTCACCGGCCGCGTCGGCCGGCTCAGCGCCGCTTGCTGGCTCCACAATCCGTCACCCCTACCGTCATTCACCTGTGGGCGGGGCTCCGTCAGGAGTCCGCGCCCGGCCTGTCGACGAGCTCGATCTGGTCCACCGCGTTGCACCAGCGGCAGCGCACCGACTCGATGGTCTCATTGACCACCTCGCGCTCCTCGACCTTGGGCTCCCCGGCGAGGTCCAGGTGGACGTACTCCACTACCTTCGACGAACGGGTGACGTCGAAGCGCGTGAGGTTGCCGCACAGCGTGCAGCGCCACCGGGTGGTGTCGGTCGGCAGGGGAACCGTCATCAGGCCGCTCTCTCCTTCTATCGCTCACATGGCGCAAGCACCGCACCCTCCCGTGTCGTCACGGGTGGCGCGCGCGTGCGTGCGTAGCTCGTAACCCTACGGCCTGCCGCACCCGCTGGTGGGCCCGGCTGGGTCATGCTCGGTCGCATGATCGTAAGGTGGCAGGCCGTACGCGAGGCCGCCCGGGGCCCGGTGGTCACCCACGCGCTGATCGCCGGCTGCTGCGTGGTGTTCGTACTGAGCCCGGCGTCGGGGCTGAACCCGGTCTACGGGGCGGGTGACCAGCTGCTCACCAACGGGACGGCGTACTTCCGGCGCTGGGGCGTGGTCCCCGACGAGCTGTTCACCGGCTCGGGCCGGGCGGCGCTCACCCCCCTCACGGCCCTGTTCGTGCACGGGAGCTGGCTGCACCTGCTGGGCAACATGCTCTTCCTCTACGTCTTCGGGGCGATGACGGAGCGGCGCATGGGCCGGGCCTGGTTCCTCTGCTTCTACGTCTGTACGGGCTACCTGGCCCTGGCGGCGTACGCGGCGGCCTACGCCTCCTCGGACCAGACCCTGGTCGGGGCCTCCGGGGCGATCTCCGCGGTCCTGGGGGCCTTCCTGTACCTGTTCCCCAAGGCACGGGTGACGAGCCTGTTCCCGTTCCTCTTCTTCCTGCCGCTGCGCTTCCCCGCATGGATCGTGCTGATGTTCTGGTTCGGCCTGCAGTGGCTGGCGGCGCACCGGGCGGCGAGCGGTCCCGGAGTCGCCTATCTGGCCCACGTGGTGGGCTTCTCCGCCGGCTTCCTCTACGCGTGGGCCCGCTACCGAGGTGGGACTAGAGTGGGTCGACCAGTGACTGCCGTCGAGGGAGACAGCCAACCGTGATCACCGCACTCGTGCTCATCAAGACCAGCGTGGACCGGATCCCCGAGATCGCCGAGGCCATCGCCGCGCTGGACAGCGTCAGCGAGGTCTACTCCGTCACCGGCACGTACGACCTCATCGCGATGGTCCGGGTGTCCCGGCACGAGGACCTGGCCGACATCATCCCCGGCAGCATCAGCAAGATCCCGGGCGTGGAGGCCACGGACACGCACGTCGCGTTCCGCACGTACTCCCAGCACGACCTCGAGGCGGCCTTCGCGATCGGCCTCGACGCGTAGCGGTTCAGAGCGCGGGCAACGCCTCGCCCGGCCGGGCGGGGCGGGCTTCGGCCAGCCAGAACAGGTAGCCGCGCAGGTAGTCGGCGAGATCGCCGTCGATGTGTTCCACGTACGCACGGGCCCCGTCGGCGGCCTCGCGCTCGTACACCCCGTCGGAGACCGACCAGCTCCGGTGCAGGGCCACGGCCCACTCGCGGACCCGGCCCCGCTCCCGCCACCAGCCGCGGACGAGGTCCGGGGTCCAGTGCGCGTCGCCGTCTCCCCCGTATCCCCCGAAGGGATCGCACTCGGCCGCACAGACCAGGTCTCGTGCCTGCGCCGGAGTCCGGGGCTGCCGGTAGACGAACTCCTGTCCGTACCCGTCGTCGTCATAGAGCACGTGGGCGGGCGCGCAGCCGCGTCCCATCCAGCACGTATCGGTCTCCGACGCGTAGAACGGCCCCGGGACGCTGCGCCAGTCCCGCTTCTCCCACCCGTAGGGCGCGGCCCCGCTCCAGTCGTGCACGACCGGCAGTGCTTCCGGTCCCCACTGGGGCAGCGGACGCCCCACGAGGGCCCGCACGGTCGGTATCGGGTCCCAGTACGTCATGCCCCGCAGCCTGTCAGACGGCCGGGACGCAGCGGCCCTCTTCGGTGCGGTACTGCCACTTGGCGCCGTCCGCGACGAGCTCCTTGACCGCGCGGACGAAGCGCTCGACGTGCTCGTCGGGGGTGCCTGCGCCGAAGCTGACGCGGATCGCGTTCAGCGACCGCTCCCCCGGGGCCGCCTCCGGGGCTCCGCACTCGCCCTGGGCCTGCGGCTCGCTGCCGAGGAGGGTGCGGACCAGCGGGTGGGCGCAGAACAGGCCGTCGCGGACGCCGATGCCGTACTCGGCGGAGAGCGCGGCCGCGAAGTGCGAGCTGTTCCAGCCGTCGACGACGAAGGAGATGACGCCGACGCGGGGGGCGTCGTCGCCGAAGAGGGACAGGACGCGGACCGCCGGAACCTCGGCGAGGCCTTCGCGGACCTTGGCGATGAGGCGCTGCTCGCGCGCGACGAGGTTCTCGAAGCCGGCCTCGTTCAGCGCCTTGCAGGCGGAGGCGATGGAGTAGACGCCGATGACGTTCGGGGAGCCGGCCTCGTGGCGGGCTGCGGTGGTGTGCCACTCGACATCCACGCCGCCGTCCTCGCGACGGGCGACCTTGCGGGAGGCGCCGCCGCCGGCGAGGTACGGGTCCGCCTCCTGGAGCCAGTCCGCGCGGCCGGCGAGCACGCCCGAGCCGAAGGGGGCGTAGAGCTTGTGGCCGGAGAAGGCGACCCAGTCCACGTCGAGGTCCTGGACCGAGACGGGGTGGTGCGGGGCCAGCTGGGCGGCGTCCAGGACGATGCGGGCGCCGTGGGCGTGCGCGGCGGCGGCGAGCTCCTTGACGGGCCACAGCTCGCCGGTGACGTTGGAGGCGCCGGTGACGCAGACCAGCGCCGGGCCCTTGGGGTCTCCCCAGCTCGAAGAGCTAGGGGATGGGTCGCGGTCGGCCAGGGCGCGCTCCAGGGTGGCGACGGCCTCGTCCGGGGTGCGGGGGGCGTTGAGGTAGGTGACCTGGGCGTTCGTCCACGGGAGCAGCGAGGCGTGGTGCTCGGTCTCGAAGACGAAGACCTGGCAGTCGGCCGGGAGCACGGCGGCCAGCAGGTTGAGGGAGTCGGTGGTGGACCGGGTGAAGATCACCTGGTCGGAGGGGCGGCAGTCGAGGAACTCGGCGACCGTGACCCGGCTCTGCTCGAACAGGTCGGTGGAGAGCTGCGAGAGGTACCCGGCGCCGCGGTGGACGCTGCCGTAGTACGGGGCGTACGCGGCGACGTCGTCCCAGACCCGCTGCAGCGCGGGGGCGCTGGCCGCGTAGTCGAGGGCGGCGTAGGTGACCTCGCCGCCGGTGACGAGCGGCACGGTGACGTCCCGGCCCAGGACCGGCAGCGGCTCGACACAAGCAGGGTCGACGACGGCAGCAGTCGCGGTGGCGGTGACGGCGTTCAGGGTTGCGGACATGGCGGAATCTCCCGGCAGGCAGGTGTGAATGGCTTCGGTGTGCCCGTACGCGGATACGGCGCTGCGGCCGTTCGGGGTACGGGAGTGCCCCGGAATACGGATCGGCGGCCGCGCACAGATGTGCTGCCGCAGGCGTGCTGCGGGTACGCGGAAGTGACCCTGTTCCGGGGGGTGAAGAAGGGGCGGAGTCGCCCTATCGCATTCGCTTGCTCACGGAAAACGCTCCTCGAGAGACCAGGACCCCTGGTGTTCGAGGGATCCGCGCTTGCCGTAGACCTCACTGCCTACGACCTGGTCATCACCCGGGGCACCCCGCCACGGAAGGAGGGTTGCCGGACAGCAAGCCGGGGCCTAAACGCTGTCACTCGTGACCTGAGGAGAATCCTGCCACACGATCTTCCGAACGCAAGACCCCGGTCCACATGGCGGACCGGGGTCAATGCTGGATCTTGGCCGGATCCCGTCGAACGGGAACGGGGACGGCTACGCGTTGCTCGCCGCCACCCAGCGCGCCAGCGCATCCCGGGCCGCGCCCGAGTCCACCGACTCCGCCGCCCGCACGACACCCGCGGCCAGCTGCTCCTCCAGAGTGCCCGCACCCGGATCCAGCGCCACCAGGGCCGCCGCCGAGTTCAGGAGCACCGCGACCCACTCCACGTGCCGCGCTCGCACCACTCGGCCGCGAGCGGCCTCCCGGGCCTCGCCCGGCTGCGCCGGCCTCCGACCGGCGATGAGCCCGGCGGGAACCGCCGCCGGCCGCCCCAGCCCTACGCGTTGCTCGCCGCCACCCAGCGCGCCAGCGCATCCCGCGCCGCGCCCGAGTCCACCGACTCCGCCGCCCGTACAACACCCGCGGCCAGCTGCTCCTCCAGAGTGCCCGCGCCCGGGTCCAGCGCCACCAGGGCCGCCGCCGAGTTCAGGAGCACCGCATCGCGGACCGGGCCGGTCTCGCCGGCCAGCAGCCGGCGGGCCACGTCCGCGTTGAAGGAGGCGTCCGCGCCGGCCAGCGCGGAGACGTCCACCAGCGGGATGCCGATGTCGCGCGGGTCGAAGCCCTGCTCCCTGACCTCGCCGTCGCGGACCCACCAGACCCGGGAGGTCGCCGTGGTGGTGAGCTCGTCGAGCCCGTCGTCGCCGCGGAAGACGAGCGCCGAGGAGCCGCGCTCCGCGAGGACGCCCGCGACGATCGGGGCCACCCGGGCGTCGGCCACACCGGTGGCCTGTGCCCGGACCCGCGCCGGGTTGGTCAGCGGGCCGAGGAAGTTGAAGGTGGTCCGGATCCCGAGCTCCCGGCGGGCCGCCGCCACGTGCCGCAGCGCGGGGTGGAACTTGACCGCGAAGCAGAAGGTGATCCCGGCTTCCTCGGCCACCTCCACCACCCGCGCGGGGGTGAGGTCGAGGTTGACGCCCAGCTTCTCCAGGACGTCCGAGGAGCCGCTCGCGGAGGACGCGGCCCGGTTGCCGTGCTTGACGACCTTGGCACCCGTACCGGCCACCACGATGGCCGACATCGTGGAGATGTTGACCGTCTTGGCCCCGTCGCCGCCGGTGCCGACGATGTCCACCGTCCGGCCCGGCACCTCGATCAGGTTGGCGTGTTCGTACATGGCGCGGACCAGGCCGTTGATCTCGGCCACGGTCTCCCCCTTGGCCCGCAGCGCGACGGCGAATCCGGCGATCTGGGCGTCGGTGGCCTCCCCGCGCATGATCCGGTCCATGGCCCAGGCCGTGTCGTCGGCGCCGAGGTCCCGGCCGGACAGCAGGGCGTCCAGAACGCCCGGCCAGCCGCGGGCCGCCACGCTGTCGCCGCCTGCCGGGGTCACCAAGGTCATGGTCCGCTCCTGCTGCTCGTCGAGGATTCCACGTCGAATGGGAAGGGGATCAGCCTATCCAGCCCCGGGGACGGCAAAGAGCCCCGTCCAGACACTGGACGGGGCTCTCGCCGTGGCGACACCAGGACTGACCGAAATCAGTCCCTCAAGCAGTCATGCGTGGTGCGTGGTGCGTCATGCGTGAAGCTGTGAAGCCGTGTTGCGGGAGATCAGTGGTGGCCGTGGCCGCTCTGGATCTCCTTGTACTCCTCGACCGTGGGCTTCGGGATCTGGTTGTTCTCCCCGTAGTAGCCCTTGCTGAGCTTGGCGCGGAGCTTCTCCAGCGCCTTCACCTTGCGCTCGACGCCGTTCTCGTCGACCGTGGGGCCGATCTCGGCGGGCTCGTACTGCTCGTACGAGGTGAGCGCGTGCAGCTTGCCCTGCGAGAGCGGCTCGTGGACCTCGACGAACTCACCGTGCGGCAGGCGCTTGATGATGCCGGTCTCGCGACCGTGCAGCACCTTGTCCCGGTCCCGGCGCTGGAGGCCGAGGCAGATCCGCTTGGTGATGATGAACGCGATGACCGGACCGACGAAGAAGCCGATGCGGGCGAACCAGGTGATCGCGTTGATCGACAGGTGGAAGTACTGCGCGAACATGTCGTTTCCACCGGCGATCAGCAGGATGACGTACCACGTCAGCCATGCCACACCGAAGCCCGTACGGGTCGGGGCGTTGCGCGGGCGGTCCAGGATGTGGTGCTCGCGCTTGTCCCCGGTGACCCAGGACTCGATGAACGGGTAGACCGCGATCACCGCCAGGACCAGCGGGAAGATCACCAGCGGGATGAAGACACCCAGGACGAGGGTGTGGCCCCACAGGTTGATCTCCCAGCCGGGCATGGCACGGATCAGGCCCTCGGAGAAGCCCATGTACCAGTCGGGCTGCGCACCGGTGGACACGTGGTCCGGGCGGTACGGGCCGAGCGCCCAGATCGGGTTGATCGAGGCGATCGCCGAGATGGCCGCGATGACACCGAAGACCAGGAAGAAGAAGCCTCCGGCCTTGGCCATGTAGACCGGGAGCAGCGGCATGCCGACGACGTTCTTCTCGGTCTTGCCGGGGCCCGCGAACTGGGTGTGCTTGTGGTAGAAGACCAGGATCAGGTGGGCCACCAGCAGGCCCATCATGATGCCGGGCAGCAGCAGGATGTGGACCGAGTAGAACCGGGCCACGAAGTCGCCGCCGGGGAACTCTCCGCCGAACAGGAAGAACGACAGGTACGTGCCGACGATCGGCACGGACAGGACCGCGCCTTCCATGAAGCGGACACCGGTGCCCGAGAGCAGGTCGTCCGGCAGGGAGTAACCGGTGAAACCGGTGAACATGCCGAGGACCAGCAGCAGGAAGCCGAAGACCCAGTTGACCTCACGGGGCTTGCGGAACGCGCCGGTGAAGAACACGCGCATCATGTGCACGAGCATCGCCGCGATGAAGATCAGCGCCGACCAGTGGTGGATCTGCCGGATGAGCAGGCCGCCGCGGACGTCGAAGCTGATCTCCAGGGTCGAGCGGAAGGCCTCCGACATCGCGACGCCCTGCATGGGGACGTACGAACCGTCGTAGTGCACTTCGGCCATGCTCGGGTGGAAGAACAGCGTCAGGTACACACCCGTGAGGATGAGGATGATGAAGCTGTAGAGGCAGATCTCGCCCAGCATGAAGGACCAGTGGTCCGGGAAGATCTTGCGCATGTTGGCCTTGGCGAGGCTGTAGATGCCCAGCCGGCCGTCGGCCCAGTCGGCTACGCGCTCGCCGGCCGGAGCCTTGCGCTCTTTGGTTTGAGTGGCAGTGCTCATCCGCGCTCCCAGAAAGAGGGACCGACGGGCTCTTCGAAGTCGCCGAGCGCCTCGAGGAAACCTTCGTCATTGACGCCGATCCGCAGCTGCGGGAGCGCGTGACCAGCCGGGCCGAAGATGACTCGGGCGCCGTCGGAGAGGTCGAAGGTGGACTGGTGGCACGGGCAGAGCACGTGGTGCGACTGCTGCTCGTACAGGCTGATCGGGCAGCCGACGTGGGTGCAGATCTTGGAGTAGGCCACGATCCCGTCGTGGGACCACTCCAGTTCCTTCTTGTCCTTGATGTTCTCCGGCTGGATGCGGACGATCATCAGGGCGGCCTTGGCGATCTGCACCTGGAAGTCGTGCGCGTCCTCCTCCAGGCCTTCCGGCATGGCGAAGGTCAGCGAACCGACGACGATGTCCTCGGGACGCAGCGGCTCCATCGTGTTCTGGTTGATGAGCATCTTGCCCCGCGCCCAGATGGTCTTGCGCAGCTTGTCCTCGGGCAGCGGGCCCAGGTCGCGCAGGATCACGACGGCGGAGAGCGGCAGCAGGGCCAGCGCACCGAACATCGTGTTGCGGATGAGCGGGCGGCGGCCGATGGCCGACTCGCGCGCGCCGTCCGCGAAGTCCTGCATGACCTGCGCCTTGACCTCGGCCGGGGCCGCGATCTCGTGACGCTCGGCGGCGACCTCCACGTCGGACATCAGGGTGCGGGCCCAGTGGACCGCGCCCGCGCCGATGCAGAAGAGGGCCGCGCCGAGGGTCATGCCCAGGGCGAAGTTGAGAGCGCTCACCTTCCCGATCGGGAAGATGTAGACGATCTTGTCGACCGGCAGGATCACGAACGAGGCGATGAAGCCGATCGTGGCCAGCATCGACAGGGTGAACAGGAAGGCCACCGTGCGCTCGGAGCGCTTCGCGGCCCTCTCGTCGATGTCCTGGATCCGCGGCTTGTGAACCGGCAGACCCGGGTCGGCGAACGGGTCGTCCGCCACTGCCACGGCACCGTGGTGCGCGTCGCCCTGCTCGCTCGGCAGGTGCTTCTCTTCGGGAATCTCTTGGCTACTCATGACTTCTTGGCCTTAGCGGTGTGGGCCGCGACCCAGACGGCGACAGCGATCAGCGCACCCAGTCCGAAGACCCAGCCGAAGAGACCCTCGGAGACGGGGCCGAGGCCACCGAGCTTGAGGCCACCAGGGTTGGTCGACTTCTCGCCGTTCACGTGCTGGAGGTACGCGATGATGTCCTTCTTCTGCTTCTCCGGCATGGTGCTGTCCGGGAAGGAGGGCATGTTCTGCGGGCCGGTGAGCATGGCCTCGTAGACGTGCTTCGGCTCGACGCCCTCGAGGTTGGGGGCGTACTTGCCGTCCGTCAGCGCGCCGCCCTCGCCGGTGAAGTTGTGGCACTGCGCGCAGTTGTTGCGGAACAGCTCACCACCCTTGGCGATGTCGGCACCCGCCGGGTCGTACTGCTTCTCGGTCGGCGTGATCGGGCCGGCTCCGAGGGACGCGATGTACGCGGCGAGCTGGTCGGCCTGCGCCTGGGTGTAGATGACGGGCTTCTTCGGCACCTGGGCGCCGGGCTGCTGGGCGGGCATACGGCCCGTCATCACCTGGAAGTCGACGGCAGCGGAGCCGACGCCTACCAGGCTGGGGCCGTCAGAGGAACCCTGACCGCCGGTACCGTGGCAGCTTGCGCAGCCGACGGCGTAGAGCTTCTGGCCCTCCTCGATGGCGAGGGACTGGACGGTTTCGTCGGCCTTCGCATTGCCCGCGGGCGCGAAGGCGGAGTACAGCCCCCCGGTAACCGCCAGCGCGAAGAGTAGAACGACGACCGCCGCCAGCGGATGGCGTCGTCGTGCGGAGAGCTTTTTCACGGATTACCCCGGTGTCAGGATCTTCTGCGTCGGTGTGTCTGGATGGAGTGCCGGGTCCGGCCCGGCGACGTGTTCGCTACTTGATCAGGTAGATCGTCGCGAAGAGGCCGATCCAGACGACATCGACGAAGTGCCAGTAGTAGGACACGACGATGGCCGACGTGGCCTGTTCGTGGGTGAACCTCTTGGCCGCGTACGTCCGGCCGAGGACCAGCAGGAAGGCGATGAGACCGCCCGTCACGTGCAGACCGTGGAAGCCGGTGGTCAGGTAGAAGACCGAGCCGTACGGACCGGACGAGAGGCTCATGCCCTCGTGCTTGACCAGCTCGGTGTACTCGAACACCTGGCCGCCAATGAAGATCGCACCCATGACGAACGTGATGATGAACCACGTCCTGAGCTTCTTCACGTCACCGCGCTCGGCGGCGAATACGCCGAGCTGGCAGGTGAGCGAAGAAAGCACCAGGATCGTCGTGTTCGTCGCCGAGAAGGGCAGATTCAAGGCCGAAGCCTGTTCTGTCCAGTACTCGGCGCCCGTCACGGATCGCAGGGTGAAGTACATCGCGAAGAGGGCCGCGAAGAACATCAGCTCGGAACTCAACCAGATGATGGTTCCCACGCTGACGAGGTTCGGCCTGTTGACCGTCGGGTGCGCGTGCCCGGTATCTACTGTCGTTGCTGTCGCCACGACCGACATTATGTCGGTCCCTTATCCCGCGCTCACCCCGGGGGGTGCCGTTCGGAGTGTCAGGGGCGTGTGCAAGGTCCGAACGGCCCATCAGATCGCCCTTCGGAGGTCTGATCGTCAGCCTGTGCGAACCGATGTTGACACCGGGTCGGACGGAGTAGCATCCCGCGCAACATCAACGTGATTCACGGGACACGTGGAGGAACGAAATGCGGGCGACTGCGCGGGTTCTGGTCTACAGCGACGACTCGGGCACCCGGGAGCAGGTGCGGCTGGCGGCCGGGCGCAGGCCGGCCGCCGATCTGCCGCCGGTGGAGTTCCTGGAGTGCGCCACGCTGCCGGCCGTCCTGAAGGAACTGGACGCGGGCGGCATCGACGTGTGCGTGCTGGACGGCGAGGCGGTTCCGGCCGGGGGCATGGGCGTGTGCCGGCAGATCAAGGACGAGATCTTCCAGTGCCCGCCCGTACTGCTCCTGATGGGCCGTCCGCAGGACGCCTGGCTGGCCACCTGGAGCCGCGCGGACGCCGCGGTCACCCTTCCGGTTGATCCGGTGGACTTCGCGCAGGCCCTGGCCGGTCTGCTGCGCGCGCGGCTCTCCCCGGCGGCGTAACGGGGCCTGTGCGCCCCGCACAGCCCTTTACCGGCGCATACCGGGCCCACGGGTGCCCGTACGGTCCGTACGGGCACCCGTGCCCCGGTTGTGGCCTCTCCAGGCGCTCCTGGCCCGGTGGTTACACCTGCGGACGCAGGCGGGCCTGGTCGACCGGGCTGCGGCCCTCCTGGGTGCCCTTGAGGAGGGCGCTGCCCTCGCGCCAGTCCTTCCAGTCCATGTTCCAGTCGCCGAAGCCGTTGCCGAAGATGTCCATGTCGTCGCCGATGCTGTTGATGACGCGGACGATGTCGCCTTCGGTGATGTTCTCGTAGAACCAGGCGGCGTTGCCCGTGCTCATGCCGGTGCAGCCGTGGCTGACGTTGGCGTAGCCGTGGGAGCCGACGGACCACGGCGCGGCGTGGACGTATTCACCGCTCCAGGTGACGCGCGTCGCGTAGTAGACGGGCAGGTTGTAGTACTCGCTGCCGCCGATGCCCACGGTGTCGCCGCGCATCTGGACGTAGTACTGCTTGCCGAGCACCACCTTGACGCCGTTGCGGGTGGAGAACCCGGGCTTGCCGGTGGTCACCGGAATGGAATTGATCACTTCTCCGTTGCGCCGGAACGTCATCCAGTGCGAGGAGGCGTCCGTGGTGACCTCGACGCGGTCGCCGATCTCCAGCTTCAGCGGCTTGGAGGCGGCGCCGTGCAGGTCGTCGGCGATCTTGATGCCCTCCAGGTTGCTCCGGACGGACACGGTGGTGTTGGCGGGCCAGTAGTCCTTGGGCCGGTAGTGGAGCTTCTTGTCGTCCACCCAGTGCCAGGCGCCCACGGCCTCCGCCGGGGCGTCGACGACCAGACCCCGCTCGATGACGGCGCGGGCGGCCTTGTCCTTCACGGGTTCGTTGAGTTCGGCCGTGATGGGCTGTCCGACGCCGTACTTGCCCTCGTCCGGGCCGAATTCGACCTTGAGGACCTTCTGGGCCGGAGTGGTGTCGAAGGTGAGCGTGCGCTGCCCGGGGGCGCCCCGCTCGTCCTCGGTGCTCACGAGGACGGTGTAGCGGACGCCGGCGGCCATCGGGACGGTGCTGTGCCAGCGGTCGCCGGAGGCGGACAACTCGCCCGCCAGGCGGCGTCCGTGGGTGTCCACGGCGCTGACGTCGGTGATCCGGCCGTCGCCGCTCTTGGCGGTGACTTCCAGGGGCCGGTCCGGGTCGACCGGGCGGCTGCCGGAGGACTGGTTGAGGGCGACTTGATCGCCCGCGTCGTAGGGGCGGGCGGACAGCGGGTTGTCGTCGCCCGACCCGCATGCGGTGGCGCCGGCCCCGAGGGACGCGACCAGCAGGGAGCAGCCGATAACCGTCCAAAGACGCGGTGACTGGTTCATGGAACCAACGCTATGAAGATATGACAATTACGGCGCGCGGGGTGACTGCAAACGAGGGGCCCGGACTCCTCCATTGGAGGTGTCCGGGCCCCTGGTCTCACGCTGTGGCCGCTGCGGGAAGCAGTGGCGCGGGTGCGGCTACTGGTTCTGGTTCTCGCCGCGGTAGTACTCGTACACCCAGCCCCACAGACCGACGAGGATCAGCGGCGCCGAAAAGTACATCAGCCACCAGCCGAAGACGACGCCCATGAAGGCGAAGGCGCCACCGATGGCCAGCGAGAGCGGCTGCCAGCTGTGCGGGGAGAAGAACCCCAGCTCGCCCGCCTCGTCGGCGACGTCGGCCTCCAGGTTGTCCTGGGCCATCTCGTCCACGCGCGCGGCCGTGAAGGCCAGGTAGTAGCCGATCATGGCGCTCAGGCCGAAGGCCAGTGCGAGCGCGGTGGTGCCGACCGGCTCCTTGGACCACACGCCGTACACGACGGTCATGATCAGGATGAAGGCGGCGAGCCACAGGAACATCCTGCCCTGGATCTTCACTTGCCGGCCTCCTTGCCACCAGCGACGGCCTTGGCGGCCACGGAGTGGTCCTCAAGGTGGTCGAGGGCCGCGATCTCGGGGTGGTGCAGATCGAATGCCGGGGATTCGGACCGGATCCTCGGCAGGGTGAGGAAGTTGTGCCGCGGCGGCGGGCAAGACGTCGCCCATTCGAGCGAACGGCCGTAGCCCCACGGGTCGTCGACCTCGACCTTCTTGCCGTACTTCGCCGTCTTCCAGACGTTGTACATGAACGGCAGCATCGACAGGCCCAGCACGAAGGAGCTGATCGTCGAGATGGTGTTCAGCAGGGTGAAGCCGTCCGCCGCGAGGTAGTCCGCGTAACGACGCGGCATGCCCTCGGCGCCCAGCCAGTGCTGCACCAGGAAGGTGCCGTGGAAGCCGATGAACAGCGTCCAGAAGGTGATCTTGCCGAGGCGCTCGTCCAGCATCTTGCCCGTGAACTTGGGCCACCAGAAGTGGAAGCCCGCGAACATCGCGAAGACCACGGTGCCGAAGACGACGTAGTGGAAGTGCGCGACGACGAAGTACGAGTCGGAGACGTGGAAGTCCATCGGGGGCGAGGCCAGGATGACGCCGGTCAGGCCACCGAAGGTGAAGGTGACCAGGAAGCCGATCGTCCAGAGCATCGGGGTCTCGAAGGACAGTGAGCCCTTCCACATGGTGCCGATCCAGTTGAAGAACTTCACACCGGTCGGAACCGCGATGAGGAACGTCATGAAGGAGAAGAACGGCAGCAGCACACCGCCGGTGACGTACATGTGGTGGGCCCACACGGTCACCGAAAGGCCGGCGATCGAGATCGTCGCGGCGATCAGGCCGATGTAACCGAACATCGGCTTGCGCGAGAAGACCGGAATGATTTCGGAAACGATTCCGAAGAACGGCAGCGCGATGATGTACACCTCTGGGTGTCCGAAGAACCAGAAGAGGTGTTGCCATAGCAGGGCGCCGCCATTGGCCGCGTCGAAGATGTGCGAGCCGAACTTCCGGTCGGCCTCCAGCGCGAAGAGCGCGGCGGCCAGCACCGGGAAGGCGAGCAGGACCAGGACACCGGTCAGCAGCACGTTCCAGGTGAAGATCGGCATGCGGAACATCGTCATGCCGGGGGCGCGCATGCAGATGATCGTGGTGATGAAGTTGACCGAACCGAGGATCGTGCCGAAGCCGGAGAAGGCCAGACCCATGATCCACATGTCGGCGCCGATGCCCGGCGAGCGGACGGCGTCCGACAGCGGGGAGTAGGCGAACCAGCCGAAGTCGGCGGCACCCGAGGGGGTGACGAAGCCGGCCACCGCGATGGTCGAACCGAAGAGGTACAGCCAGTACGCGAACATGTTCAGCCGCGGGAACGCCACGTCGGGCGCGCCGATCTGCAGCGGCATGATCCAGTTCGCGAAGCCCGCGAACAGCGGGGTGGCGAACATCAGCAGCATGATCGTGCCATGCATGGTGAACGCCTGGTTGAACTGCTCGTTCGACATGATCTGCGTACCCGGACGGGCCAGCTCGGCGCGCATGAAGAGCGCCAGCAGGCCGCCGATGAGGAAGAACACGAACGACGTGAGCAGGTACATCGTGCCGATGGTCTTGTGGTCGGTAGTGGTCAACCACTTCACGACGACATTGCCCGGCTGCTTGCTCCGTACCGGCAACTCGTTCTCGTACGAGTCGGCCTCGGCACCCTGAGGCTGGTTGAGGATGCTCACAGTTTGTTCACCTCAGCATTGCGGGCCGGGTCGGTCTGCTGGATACCGGCCGGGAGGAAGCCGGTCTGACCCTTCTCCGCGAGCTCCTTCAGGTGCGCCTTGTACGCCTCCGGGGAGACGACCTTGACGTTGAAGAGCATTCGGGAGTGGTCGACACCGCAGAGCTCGGCGCACTTGCCCATGAAGACGCCCTCTTGGGTCGGGGTGACCTCGAAGACGTTGGTGTGCCCCGGAATGACGTCCTGCTTGAACAGGAAGGGGACCACCCAGAAGGAGTGGATGACGTCGTTGGACGACAGGACGAAGCGGACCTTCTCGCCCTTCGGCAGCCAGAGCGTCGGGCCCGGGTTGCCGGTCTCCGCGTTCCGGTCGCTCGGGACGCCCTTGGTGTAGACGCCTTCGGCGCCCGCGGGGAAGTCCTTGGTGTAGCGGTCCGGGAGGGAGGCGAGTTCCTTGGGAACCTCGCCGGCCTTCGGGGTCGCCGCATCGCCGTCGACGTCCTCGACGTAGTTGAAGCCCCAGCTCCACTGGTAGCCGATCACGTTGATCGTGTGCGCCGGCTTGGCGGAGAGGGCGAGCAGCTTCGACTCGTCACGCGCGGTGAAGTAGAAGAGCACCGAGACGATGATGAGGGGGACCACGGTGTACAACGCCTCGATGGGCATGTTGTACCGGGTCTGCGGGGGAACCTCGACCTTGGTCCGGCTGCGCCGGTGGAAGATGACGCTCCACATGATCAGGCCCCACACGAGGATGCCGGTGATCAGAGCGGCCGCCCAGGACCCCTGCCACAGGGAGAGGATGCGAGGCGCCTCTTCAGTGACCGGGGTGGGCAATCCGAGGCGGGGGAAGTCTTTCCATGTATACGAGCAACCAGTGGCGGTCGCCAGGACCACGCCCGCAGTCAGCGCCTGCAGCAGCTTCCGCCGCATCGGGCGCCGCGGCGAGCGGTCGGAGCCGTAGGGACTCACGTAGCGCCTTCCCGAGAGTCTCGGCCCGCGCGGCCGGCCGCGGCCGCATTCGGGTCGGTCGCCGGCCCTGACGCAGGCAGGGGTTTGGATGTTTATGCGGACCAAACCCTACTGGACGCTATTTGGGGTCGCGCGGGGAGGGTGCCCAACGCGCCGTTACTGACCCCGAAGGGATGGATCCGCCGTACGGGGGACGGCCCAACGGGCCCCGAATGGCGGCGTCCGGGCGGCATCTGACGGGGCCTGACATCGGGCCTGTCGCCAAAGCGCCGTCGTCGCCCGAAGGGCGGCACTTTGACGACAGGCCCGCCGGTCGCGGCGCCGGCGCGGCGGCCGGTTAGCGTGACCGGATGCCGTACTTCGACACCGCGTCCGCCGCCCCGCTGCACCCCGTGGCCCGGCAGGCGCTCCAGGCCTCCCTTGACGAAGGCTGGGCCGACCCGGCCCGCCTGTACCGCGAAGGGCGCCGGGCCCGACTGCTGCTGGACGCGGCGCGGGAGGCGGCGGCGGAGTCGGTGGGCTGCCGTCCCGACGAGCTCGTGTTCACTCCTTCGGGGACGCACGCGGTTCACTCGGGCATGGCCGGGGTCCTGGCGGGTCGTCGGCGCGTCGGCGGGCATCTGGTCGTATCGGCGGTGGAACACAGTTCCGTACTGCACGCGGCGGAGCTCCACGCGGCGGGCGGCGGGCGGGTCGAGGAGGTCCCGGTGGACCGCTTCGGCCGGGTCTCCGCCTCCTCGTACGGGGAACTCGTGGGGCCCGCCACCGCGCTGGCCTGCCTCCAGTCGGCCAACCACGAGGTCGGCACCGTCCAGCCCGTGACGGAGGTCGCCGAGGTGTGCGCCGCCGCCGGGGTCCCGCTGCTGGTGGACGCCGCGCAGTCGCTGGGCTGGGGGCCGGTGCCCGCAGGCTGGTCCGTGCTGTGCGCCAGCGCCCACAAATGGGGCGGCCCGGCCGGGGTCGGCCTGCTGGCGGTCCGCAAGGGAGTGCGCTTCGCCCCCCAAGGCCCCGCCGACGAAAGGGAGTCGGGGCGCTCCCCCGGTTTCGTCAACCTCCCCGCGGCCGTCGCCGCGGCGGCCTCCCTGCGGGCGGTGCGCGCCGAGGCGGACGCGGAGGCCGCCCGGCTGCGGATCCTGGTGGACCGGCTGCGGCGGCGGGTCGCCCGGCTGGTGCCCGACGTGGAGGTGGTGGGCCATCCCGACCTCCGGCTCCCGCACCTGGTCACCTTCTCCTGTCTGTACGTCGACGGGGAGACCCTGCTGCACGGGCTGGACCGGGCCGGCTACTCCGTCTCCTCCGGCTCCTCGTGCACCAGCTCGACGCTGACGCCGTCCCATGTCCTGCGGGCGATGGGGGTGCTGTCGGAGGGGAACGTACGGGTGTCCCTGCCGGCCGGTACGACGGCGGCGGAGGTCAACGGCTTCCTGGAGGTCCTGCCGGGGCTGGTGGCGGGGGTCCGCGAGCAACTCGGAGTGGTGGAACCGGTGATGGGCGCCGACCCGGAGGCGGAATCCCTGGAACTGGACGCCCTCGGGCTGCGGTGTCCGCAGCCGGTCATCGAACTGGGGCGGGCCATCGGGCGGGTGCCGGTGGGGGGGACGGTGACCGTGGTGTCCGACGACGAGGTCGCGCGGCTGGACATTCCGGCGTGGTGCGCGATGCGGGGGCAGGTGTACGTGGGCGAAGCCCCGCGTCCCCTCGGTACTGCGTACACGGTGCGCCGGGCGGTCTGACCCAGGGCGCGGCCGCGGCGGGGTGGCCCTGCGGGGCTGTCCCCTACCCGCCCTTCCGCCGTTCCCTGGGGCTCCGCCCGGACCCGGTCCTCAAACGCCGGACGGGCTGGATACACCCAGCCTCGCCGGCGTTTGAGGCGCGGGGTCTGGGGCGGAGCCCCAGGGAACGGGCGAAGGGCGGGTAGGGGACCTCCGCCCCGCAGGGCCGAACACCCGCACCCGCCCACCGGGCCCACGCACAGACGGGAGCGGCGCCCGGCCCCGTGAGGGGCTACGCCGGGAGGTGGGACTGGACTTCCGCCGCCGCCTCGTCGCCGTAGGCCTTCGTGAAGCGCTCCATGAAGTGGGCACGGCCCAGGGTGTACTCCTGGGTGCCGAGGGTCTCGATGACGAGCGTGGCCAGCATGCAGCCGACCTGCGCGGCCCGCTCCAGGCCGACGCCCCAGCCCAGACCGGTCAGGAAGCCCGCGCGGAACGCGTCGCCGACGCCCGTGGGGTCGACCTTCGCGGTCTCCTCCGGGCAGCCGACCACGATCGGGTCGTGGCCGACCCGGTCGATGCGGACGCCGTTCGAGCCGAGCGTGGTGACCCGGGTGCCGACCTTCGAGAGGATCTCCGCGTCGGTCCAGCCGGACTTCGCCTCGATGAGGCCCTTCTCGTACTCGTTCGAGAAGAGGTACGTCGCGCCCTCCATCAGGGTGCGGATGTTGTCGCCGTCCATCCGGGCGATCTGCTGCGAGAAGTCCGCGGCGAAGGGGATCGCCCGCGTACGGCACTCCTCCGTGTGGCGCAGCATCGCCTCGGGGTCGTCCGCGCCGATCAGGACGAGGTCCAGGCCGCCGACCCGGTCCGAGACCGACTTCAGCTCGATCAGACGGGCCTCGCTCATCGCGCCCGTGTAGAAGGAGCCGATCTGGTTGTGGTCGGCGTCCGTCGTGCAGACGAAGCGCGCGGTGTGCAGGACCTCGGAGATCCGCACGGACTGGGTGTCGACGCCGTGCCGGTCGAGCCAGGCGCGGTACTCGTCGAAGTCGGAGCCGGCCGCGCCGACGAGGATCGGCCGGGCGCCGAGCTGCCCCATGCCGAAGCAGATGTTCGGGCCGACGCCGCCGCGCCGTACGTCGAGGTTGTCGACGAGGAAGGAGAGGGAGACCGTGTGCAGCTGGTCCGCGACCAACTGGTCGGCGAAGCGGCCGGGGAAGGTCATGAGGTGGTCGGTGGCGATGGAGCCGGTGACTGCGATACGCACGGCGTGGACGCTCCTGCGGGGGAAGGCAAGGGGACAGTCAAAACTACCCGGTCGGGGGACGAACAGCCGACCGGCCGAAACTACCCCGTAGTAGCTCTTTCTTCACTCACGGTGCCGTGCCTACCGTGCCCCATGACCTACACCGATGGCTTCGGGCACGTCCGGACCTCCGAGAACGCGCCGGGCACCGATTTCGAGCAGCTGCTGGGCGACTGCGCCCGGATGGCCCCGCATTGGCCGGTTCCCGCGGATCCGCGGCCGGATCGGGTGGCTCCCTCGCAGATCATCGGGATCCGCGTCCCGGCGGCCTCGGCCCGGCTCATCGCCTCCACAGCGGTCTACGGCTACTAGCCCGTCCGGCCGGGCGGCCCCGGCGGAACCGGATCCGCGTCTGTTCCGTCACACCCGCATCACCCCATGCGGGACGGGCAAAGGAGCGATGCGGTGACCAGCGAACAATCCGATGGACCGGAAGCACCCGAGACACCCGAGGCGCTCGCCGCCCCCGGCGCGGCACGTGCCGCACGACGGCGGCCGGTCTGGGTCGTCGGTTCGATCGCGGCCGCCGTCCTGCTCACGGGCGGCGGCACCGCGTACTGGGCTTCGACCGCGCACGGAGAGGGCCGTACGGGCGACAGCGCGGCCTCCGCTCCCCGCGCGCTGCCCACTCCGCCCGGGCCCGGCATCGCCCCCGGCGAGCCCGACCCCTCCGGCGGCGGGGTCACGTACACCGCCGACGTGCCCCTCCCGGACGGCCCGGCCACGGCGCCGACCTTCACCGCGGGCGGCGAGGTGACCTCCGCCGAGGTGGCGCGGCTCGCGGCGGCGCTCGGGATCTCCGGCGCGCCCCGGCTCGTCGGGGAGACCTGGCAGGCCGGGGAGATCGCGGACGGCTCGGGGCCCCGGCTCACGGTGAACCTCAAGGCTCCCGGGACCTGGAACTTCTCCCGCTTCCAGGGTGGCGGCGGCACCGGCGACGACTGCGTGCGCGGCAAGGACACCTGCGGACCGGCCACCCTCCCCCAGGACCTGGGCCAGGAGCACGGCGGCACGACCGGGACGCCCGTCTCCGAGGAGGCAGCCAAGGCCGCCGCCGCGCCCGTGCTGGCCGCCGTCGGCCAGGGCTCGGCCGCGCTCGACGCCCGGATCGCCCAGGGCTCCGTACGCCTGGTGACGGCCGACCCGGTGATCGGGGGCCTGCCCACGCAGGGCTGGTCCACCCGGATCGGCGTCGGGGTGGACTCCCTGGTGGTGTCGGGCAGTGGCGAGCTGAAGGCTCCGGTGCGGGCCGCCGAGCAGCCGGTGATCGGCGCCGTGGACGCGCTGGCCCGGCTGAACGACAAGTCCCGGGGCTCCGGCTCCACGGACCCCGGCCCGAGCGGCTGCGCCACGAGCGTCCCGCTGACCCCGGACTCCCCGGACGGCGCCACGGACACGCTCCCCTGCAACCCGGAGCCCCGGCCGATGAAGCCGACGCGGACGGAGTCGGTGCGCGGCGCCGAGCTCGGGCTGGTCCCGGGCACGGTGCAGGCGGGCCGCGGCCTGGTGCCGGCCTGGCTGTTCGAGGTGGCGGGCAAGAGCGGCGGACCGGGCCACACGGTGGCCCAGCCGGCGTCCCTGACCCAGGAGGCTCCCCCGCTCGAGCTGCCCACCCCGGTCGACCCGCCCGCGAAGGGGCAGACCGTGCCCGGTTTCTCGTACGCCTCGGCCGATCGGACGCTGACCGTGAACTTCTGGGGCGGGGTGTGCAGCACGTACGCCCTGGAGGTCCGCGAGCAGCCCGGTTCGGTGATGGTGAGGATCACGGACACCCCGAACAAGCCGGGGCAGGCCTGCATCATGCTGGCGCAGGAGATGACGGTGACGGCCACGCTCCAGCAGCCGCTCGGCGACCGCAAGGTGATCGACGCGACGAACGGGAAGGCCGTCCCCCGCCAGTAGGTGCCGGGACGTGCGAGAGGGGCCCGTCCGCGGATGTCCGCGGGCGGGCCCCTCTCGTGGTCCTACGGGCTCGGCCGGGCCCTCAGGGCCTTCGGAGCCTTCAGGGCCTAGTTGAACGAGTCGCCGCAGGCGCAGGAGCCGGTGGCGTTCGGGTTGTCGATCGTGAAGCCCTGCTTCTCGATGGTGTCGACGAAGTCGATCGACGCACCGTGCAGGTACGGGGAGCTCATCCGGTCGGTGACGACCTTCACACCGTCGAAGTCCTTCACGACGTCGCCGTCGAGGGAGCGCTCGTCGAAGAAGAGCTGGTAGCGCAGGCCGGAGCAGCCGCCGGGCTGGACGGCGACGCGCAGCGCCAGGTCATCGCGGCCTTCCTGCTCCAGGAGGGTCCTGACCTTTTCGGCGGCGGCGTCGGACAGGAGGATGCCGTCGCTCACGGTGGTCTTTTCGTCCTGTACGGACATCTGCATTCACTCCCGAAGTGGGCGGCTCCCCGCCGGGAGCGGGGAAACGTCGGACTCTTGCCGTCGGTGGCAACGAGCGGGACCGCGGATTCATTCCGGGACCCGACGCGTGTTTCAGAAATTCCATGCTCGCACACCGTCGCGCGGTGGTGGGTCCCCGCGAGGTCCCCGTGGCGGGCGGGCGAATTCGTCACATCGACACTATCGGCATCGTCAAAGTGACGTGAAGCAGTTATGATAGATAACGTCAAATAGACGAGAAGTCGAAGCGATGCCTTCAGAGTGGCTTCAGAAGTCCCTTGTCGCAGAACAGAAAGGGTGCGTGTCGTGACCACCGCCCAGCCTTTGGACAACCAGCCCTTGGACGTCCAGCCGACGCCCCTTGCCTTGCTGCTGCTCGGCCGTGAGGCCGACCCCAAGAGCGAGCGCGGGGTGGAGTGCCCCGGCGACCTGCCCTCGCCGTCGGACCCGGACCTCGTGGCGCGCGCCCGCGCCGCCAAGGAGAAGCTCGGGGACAAGGTCTTCATCCTCGGCCACCACTACCAGCGTGACGAGGTCATCGAGTTCGCCGACGTCACCGGTGACTCCTTCAAGCTCGCCAAGGACGCGGCCGCCAGGCCGGAGGCCGAGTACATCGTCTTCTGCGGCGTCCACTTCATGGCCGAGTCCGCGGACATCCTCACCTCGGACGACCAGAAGGTGGTCCTGCCGGACCTGGCCGCCGGCTGCTCGATGGCCGACATGGCCACCGCCGAGCAGGTCGCGGAGTGCTGGGACGTGCTGACCGAGGCCGGCGTCGCCGGCGCCACGGTCCCCGTCTCGTACATGAACTCCTCGGCCGACATCAAGGCCTTCACCGGCAAGCACGGCGGCACGATCTGCACCTCGTCCAACGCGAAGAAGGCCCTGGAGTGGGCGTTCGAGCAGGGCGAGAAGGTGCTCTTCCTCCCGGACCAGCACCTGGGCCGCAACACCGCCGTCCGCGACATGGGCATGACCCTCGACGACTGCGTGCTGTACAACCCGCACAAGCCGAACGGCGGCCTGACCGCCGAGCAGCTGCGGAACGCCAAGATGATCCTGTGGCGCGGCCACTGCTCGGTGCACGGCCGGTTCTCGGTCGACTCGGTCAACGACGTGCGCGCCCGGATCCCCGGTGTGAACGTGCTGGTCCACCCCGAGTGCAAGCACGAGGTCGTGGCGGCCGCGGACTACGTCGGCTCCACCGAGTACATCATCAAGGCGCTGGAGGCGGCCCCGGCCGGCTCCAAGTGGGCCATCGGCACCGAGCTGAACCTCGTCCAGCGTCTGGCGAACCGTTTTGCCCCGGAGGACAAGGAGGTCGTCTTCCTCGACAAGACGGTCTGCTTCTGCTCGACCATGAACCGCATCGACCTCCCCCACCTGGTGTGGACCCTGGAGTCCCTGGCCGAGGGCAACCTCGTCAACCAGATCCAGGTCGACAAGGAGACCGCGGACTTCGCCAAGCTCGCCCTGGAGCGGATGCTCGCGCTTCCGTAGCCCGGCCGGCGGCAACGACCGAAGGGCCGCTCCTCCTGTGAGGGGCGGCCCTTCGGCGTGTGCGGGTTCCCGCGGTACGGGTTCCCGTGCGGGTCAGACCTTGACCGGGCTCTCCTCGTCCGCCGGGGCGGCCGGGGACGGGACCACGGTCAGGCGGGCCCTCTTCTTGGCGCTGCGGCGCTCCTTGCGGAGCTCCAGCATCGTGTAGAGGGTCGGCACCAGGAGCAGGGTCAGCACGGTGGAGCTGATCAGGCCGCCGATGACGACCACGGCGAGCGGCTGCGAGATGAAGCCGCCCTCGCCGGTGACGCCCAGCGCCATCGGGAGCAGCGCGAAGATCGTCGCCAGTGCCGTCATCAGGATCGGGCGCAGCCGGTGGCGGCCGCCCTCGACGACCGCCTCGATCACGCCGTAGCCCTGGGCCCGGTACTGGTTGACCAGGTCGATCAGGACGATCGCGTTGGTCACGACGATGCCGATGAGCATCAGCATGCCGATCAGCGCCGGGACGCCGAGCGGGGTGCCGGTGACCAGGAGCAGGCCGAGCGCGCCGGTCGCCGCGAAGGGGATGGAGACCAGCAGGATCAGCGGCTGGACCAGCGAGCGGAACGTCGCGACGAGCAGCATGAACACGATCGCGATGGCCGCGAGCATGGCCAGGCCCAGCTGGCCGAAGGCCTCGCTCTGGTCCTGTCCGACGCCGCCGATGGTGGCCGTGGCGCCCGCGGGCAGGTCCAGGGCCTTGATCTTCGACTGCAGGGTGGAGCTGACGGCGCCGGTGTTGTCGCCGACCGGCTTCGCGCTGATGGTCGCGGCGCGGGCGCCGTCGATCCGGGTCATCGCGACGGGGCCGGGGACCTCCTTGACCTCGGCGATGTCGCCGAGCTTCACGGGGCCGACGGGCAGTGCCTGCAGCTGGGCCAGGGTGGTGGCCGGCTGCGCGGACTTGATGACGATGTCCCGCTCGGTGTCGTCCAGTACGGCCTTGCCCGCCGGGTTGCCGCGTACGGCCTGCCCGACGATGGCGCCGAGCGCGGCCTGGTTCAGACCGAACTCCGCCGCCTTGGGGGTGGCGGTGACCGAGATCCGGGGCACGGACTGGGACAGGTCGCTCTGGACGTCGGTGACGTCCTCGATCTTCGCCACCTCGGCGCGGACCTGCTCGGCGGCCCGGGCGAGGACGGCGGCGTCACCGGCCTTGACGACGACGCTGAGGTTCTGGCTGCCGAAGCCGTCGCCGGCCGCGATGGTGGTCTCGCCGATGCCGTCGAGCCCCTTGAGGGCGGTCTCGATGTGCTTCTTGGCGGACTCGGTCTTGCCCGAGTTCTCCAGCGTGACCTGGTAGGAGGCCTGGTTGGAGCCCGTGCCGCCGCCGAAGGCGGCCATGAAGCCGGAGGAGCCGACGGTGACCTGGTAGTCCTTGACCCCGTCGGTCCCGTCCAGGACCTTCTCGACCTTGCGGCTCGCCTCGTCCGCGGCGGCCAGCGAGGTGCCGGGCGGCAACTGCTGCTTGATGCTCAGGACTTCCTGCTCGCCCTGGTCGAAGAAGTTCGTCTTGAGCAGCGGGGTCATGCCCAGCGTCGCGATGAACACCACGGCGGCGACGACCAGGGTGGCGACCCGGCGGCGGGTGACCAGGCCCAGCGCCCGTACGTAGAACTGCTGGAGCCTGCTGCGGGACTCCTTCTCCTCGGCCTCGCGGCGGGCCTTCTCGATGCTCGCGGCGTCGCCCTCGCTGACGCCCTTCGGCGCGCGCAGGAACCAGTACGAGAGCACCGGCACGACCGTCAGGGAGACGAGCAGCGAGGCCAGCAGGGCCGCGGTGACGGTGATGGAGAACGGGCCGAAGAACTGGCCGACCATGCCGCCGACGAAGGCGATCGGCAGGAAGACGGCGACGGTGGTGAGCGTGGAGGAGGTGACCGCGCCGGCCACCTCCTTGACCGCGGTGATGATCGCGTGTCGTCGTTCCTCGCCGTAGCCGAGGTGGCGCTTGATGTTCTCCAGGACCACGATCGAGTCGTCGACGACCCGGCCGATGGCGATGGTGAGCGCGCCCAGCGTCAGCATGTTGAGGGAGAGGTCGCGGGTCCACAGCACGATCAGCGCGAGGACGACGGACAGCGGGATGGAGACCGCGGTGACCAGCGTCGAGCGCAGCGAGCCGAGGAAGACCAGGATCACGACGACCGCGAAGACCAGGCCGAGCAGGCCCTCGGTGGTCAGGCCCGAGATGGACTTGGCGACGGCCGGGCCCTGGTCGCTGACCACGGCCAGGTCGGCGCCGGAGCCGAGGGTGGTGCGCAGCTCGGGCAGCTTGTCCTTGACCGCGTCCGAGATGGCGACGGCGCTGCCGTCCTTGTCCATCGTGAGGACCAGGGCGAGGCTGGGCTTGCCGTTGGTGCGGGTGAGGGAGTCGGCCTTGGCGGGCTCCTGCTTCACGCTCGCCACGTCGCCGAGACGGACGGCGGGCTTGCCCGGGCCGGCGGTGAGGCGCAGGTCCTCCAGCTGGGCGAGCGAGGTGTAGCCCGAACCGACGCGCACGGTGCGGTTCTTGCCCGCCTCGTCGAAGGAGCCGGCGGGGATCGTGGCGCCGCCCGCCTGGAGGCCCTGGGCCAGGGCCGCGCCGTCGAGGCCGGCGGCGGCGAGCTTGGCGTTGTCGGGGGTGACGGTGACCTGGAGGTCCCGGACCCCGTCGACGGTGACCTGGCCGACGCCCGCGATGTCCTCCAGCGCGGGGACCACGGACGCGGTCAGCTGGTCGGCCAGCGCCTGCTGGTCCTTGTCGGAGGTGACGGCGAGGACCACGGTCGGCATGTCGTCGGTGGAACCGGCGATCACCTGCGGGTCCACCTCGGCGGGCAGCCGTACGCGGGCCCGGTTGACGGCCTGCTGGACGTCGGCGACGAGCTGCTTGGTGCCGTCGTCGCCGTAGTCGAAGGTCGCCATGATGAGGGCGTTGCCCTCGCTGGCGGTGGAAGTGATGCCGGTGATGCCGTCGACGCCCTTGAGCATGGCTTCGATCGGCTCGACGACCTGCTTCTCGACCACGTCGGGAGAGGCGCCCTGGTACGGCGCGAGCACGGACACCATCGGCAGGTCGATGGAGGGCAGCAGCTGCTGCTTGAGCTGCGGGATGGCTATGGCGCCGAAGAGGAGCGCGACGAGCGACACGAGGCCGATCAGTGCCCTCTGGGCGAGGCTGAAGCGGGACAGCCGGAACATGGCTATGAGGATCTCTCTGCAGGGACGCGGTGACGTCTACGAGGCATGACGGAGCCGTGCCTTCGGGCACGCGCGGGGCCCCTCAGCCTCTCGTGCGCACCGGCCCGCCGACGTCGCCCCCAGGTCCCGTCCTTATCCGGGGCATACCGCGTCCGCAGTAGGCGGGACTACTGCGAACTGCTGCGAACCACTCCGAACCGCTCCGAACCGCGAGCGGCTAGTCGGCCCTGGGCCGGACCAGTCCCGATTCGTAGGCGATGACCACCAATTGCGCCCTGTCGCGGGCGCCGAGCTTGGACATGGCCCGGTTCACGTGCGTCTTGACGGTGAGCGGGCTGACTTCCAGCCGGCGGGCGATCTCGTCGTTGGACAGGCCCGCCGCCACGAGGACGAGGACCTCGCGCTCGCGTCCGGTCAGCGCGGCGAGGCGCTGTACGTGGGCGGCGCCCGCGGCGGGGGTGGCCCCGTCGCCGCCGCCCTGCGCGAGGAAGGTGGCGATGAGGCCCTTGGTCGCGGCCGGGGAGAGCAGCGCGTCGCCGGCGGCCGCGACGCGGATGGCGTTGAGCAGCTCCTCGGGCTCGGCGCCCTTGCCGAGGAACCCGGAGGCGCCCGCCCGCAGGGCCGCCGCCACGTACTCGTCCACCTCGAAGGTCGTCAGCATCACCACGCGCACGTCGGCCAGTTCGGGGTCGGCGGTGATCAGCCGGGTGGCGGCGAGGCCGTCGGTGCCGGGCATCCGGATGTCCATGAGCACGACGTCGGGCCGCTCCGTGCGCGCGAGTTCGAAGGCCTGCGCCCCGTCGCAGGCCTCCCCGACGACACACATGTCGGCCTCGGAGTCGACGAGCACCTTGAACGCGCTGCGCAGCAGCGCCTGGTCGTCGGCGAGGAGGACCGTGATGCGGGGTGCGGGGCCGGCGTCGGCGGGCTGGGTCATACCGTCAGAGTAGGCGCGGAGGCGCTGCGCGGCCCCGCCGGTCCCCTCCCCCGTCCGGGGGAGCAGGGTCGGGACCGTAGACGGAAGCGCGGCGGACGGGCGCGGGCGAGGCTGGTGGGCGTAAGTCCGCGGCCCGCCGGGCCGCATCCGGATGAGGGGGAGACCGTCATGAACGCCATGACCACCATGAACGCCACCGCTGTCGCGTCGGCCGGGACCGGAGGCCGCGAGGGCGGGCGGAACCCTGCCGGGCCCGGCCTGGACGTGCCGCGCGGCATCAGGTGGGCGGCGTACGCCATCCCCCTGTGCGTCCTGCCGTCGGGACTGTGGCGCATCGCGCTGGTCACAGGCTGGCCCGACTGGTACGCGGGCCACGTGTGGCTGCCGGGAGAACGGCCGTACGTGCTGTCGCTCTCGCTGGTCTCGGAGTGCCTGGCACTGCTCACCCTGGGGCTGGTCCGGCCGTGGGGCGAACGGCTGCCCGGCTGGGTGCCGTTCGCCGGGGGCCGCGTGGTACCGGTCCGCGCGGCCGTCGTCCCTGCCTCGATCGGCGCGTTCCTGGCCACGGCGCTGTGCGCGTACGCGACCCTGAACTACGTCTTTCACTTCGTACCGCCGCTCAACGACAACGGCGAGGCATTCCCGACCAGCGGTCCCGGCGCATGGGCGCTGTGGGCCTGTTACCTCCCCGTCCTCGCGTGGGGGCCGCTGCTGGCGGTGGTGACCCGGGCGTACTACCTGCGCCGGAACCGCGGCATGCGGTAGCCGTGCGGGACAGCTCCTAGCCCAGGGCCAGTAGCACCAGGGCCGTCGTCGCCGAGACCTCGGCCAGGGCTCCGAACACGTCACCGGTGACCCCGTCGAAGCGGCGCACGCAGCGGCGGAGCAGGGCCTCCGACGCCAGCAGGGCGGCCAGGACGGCCACCGCGTGCTGCGCGGCGGCCGGCAGGCCCAGGGGCAGCGCGACCGCGGCGGACAGGACCACCACGAGTACGGCGACCACGGCGGCGGCCCCGCGCGGGACGACTCCGGCGACCGCCGCGCCCAGCCCCTCGGGGCGGGCCGGGGGGACGCCGTCGCGGGAGGCCAGGGTCATGGCGAGCCGGGCGGTGACGGCGGCGACCACGGCCGCCAGGGCGCCCCGGATCCAGCTGTCGGCGTACACGTCGGCCAGCGCCGCGACCTGGACCAGCAGCACGAACACCAGCGCCACCACCCCGAAGGGGCCGATGTCGGACTGCTTCATGATGCGCAGCGCGGCGTCGGCCGGCTTGGCGCTGCCCAGTCCGTCCACCGTGTCGGCGAGGCCGTCCAGGTGCAGGGCGCGGGTCAGGGCCGCCGGTACGGCGACGGTGACGGCCGCGGCGAGCAGCGGACCGCCGCCGCACAGCAGCAGGAGGACGCCGGGCACCGCCGCGAGGAGCCCCACGACGAGCCCGGCGAGCGGGGCGCAGGCCATGCCGGTGCGGGCTGCGGGGCGGTCCCAGCGGGTGATGCGCGCGGGCAGCACGGTGAGCGTGCCGAAGGCGAAGCGGACCCCGTCGAGGAGGGAGGCCCGGTCCGGGGGCGGGGTCAGGGGCGGGCCGTCGTACGAATCTGTCATCGGCGCGAACGCTACCCGCTCGACAGGACCGGTAAGTTACCCATAACGCCCCAAATCGGGAGGTGGTGGCATGGGTCACTGGTGGTTTCGCAACATTGTGGAGCCGGGGAAGCTCCCGCTGCTCCTCGCCCTGGTCGCCTTCGTCCTGTCGTTCCTGGTCACCCGCATGATCACCCGCATGATCCGGGCGGGCCGGGGGCCCTTCAAGAACGTCACCCCGGGCGGCATGCACATCCACCACGTGGTCCCCGGCGTGATCCTCGTGATCATCGGCGGCTTCGGCGCGATCGGCAGCGCCCGGCACAGCTTCGGGGCCGGCCTGTCGGCCGTGATCTTCGGCCTGGGCGCGGGGCTGGTGCTGGACGAGTTCGCGCTGATCCTGCACCTGGACGACGTCTACTGGAGCGAGCAGGGGCGCAAGAGCGTGGAGATCGTGGTCCTGACGGCGGCGATCGTGGCGCTGGTGCTGGGCGGCTTCGTGCCCTTCGGGGTCAACGACCTCACCGAGGACGAACGGCACAACCGCGGGCTGGTCGCCATGAACACGGCGACGAACTTCTTCCTCGCCCTGATCGCCCTGTGGAAGGGCAAGGCGCGCACCGCGTTCTTCGGCACGGTCATCCCCTTCGTCGCGCTGATCGGGGCGATCCGCCTCGCCCGGCCCGGGTCCCCGTACGCGAAGAAGTTCTACGTCAACCGCCCGAAGGCCCGCGCCAAGGCCGGGCTGCGCGCCTTCCACCACGACCGCCGGTGGGCCTCGCCGCGGCGCAAGTTCGAGAACTTCATCGGCGGGACCCCGGACACCGAACGGCCCTCCAAGAAGGAGCTGCGCTGACGGACGGCACAGAGGAAGGGCCCGCCCCGTGGGGGCGGGCCCTTCCTCTTTCACGTGTGCATCCGTTCCCGGTCAGCCCGGGATCAGCCCGTCGTCGCTGAGCATCTCCCGCACCTCGTCCAGTGAGGCGTCGGGGGCGGGCAGGATCAGCTCCGACGGCTCCAGCGCCTCGTCGGGCAGCGGCTTGCCGAGCCGCCGTACGGCGTCGAGCAGCTCGCCCAGCGTGCGCCGGAAGCCTTCCTCGTCACCGCTCTCCATCTCCGCGAGCAGTTCGTCGTCCAGCGTGTTGAGCTCGGTGAAGTGGCTGTCCGCCAGCTCCACCTGACCTTCCCCCATGATGCGGACAATCATGACGGGCCCCGTCCTACTGCTTGTCGAACCGGTGCTGGGTCTGCGAAGGCTGGCCGGCGCCCGGGGCGCCGCCCTCGATGGACGGCTGCTGGGCGGAGGGGCTGCCCGCCAGCTCGGCCTTCATGCGCTGGAGCTCCAGCTCCACGTCCGTCCCGCCGGAGAGGCGGTCGAGCTCGGCCTGGATGTCGTCCTTGGAGCCGAGGCCGCTCTGGTCGTCGAGCGCGCCGGAGGCGAGCAGCTCGTCGATCGCGCCGGCGCGGGCCTGGAGCTGCGCCGTCTTGTCCTCGGCACGCTGGATGGCGAGGCCGACGTCGCTCATCTCCTCGGAGATGCCGGAGAAGGACTCGGCGATCCGCGTCTGCGCCTGGGCGGCCGTGTACGTGGCCTTGATGGTCTCCTTCTTCGTGCGGAAGGCGTCCACCTTGGCCTGCAGCCGCTGCGCGGCGAGGGTCAGCTTCTCCTCCTCGCCCTGAAGGGTCTGGTGCTGCACCTCCAGGTCGCTGACCTGCTGCTGCAGCGAGGCGCGACGGGACAGGGCCTCGCGGGCCAGGTCCTCACGGCCCAGGGCCAGCGCCTTGCGGCCCTGGTCCTCCAGCTTGCTGGACTGCCCCTGGAGCTGGTTGAGCTGCAGCTCCAGCCGCTTGCGGGAGGTCGCCACGTCGGCGACCCCGCGGCGCACCTTCTGAAGCAGCTCCAGCTGCTTCTGGTACGAGTAGTCGAGGGTCTCGCGCGGGTCCTCGGCCCGGTCCAGGGCCTTGTTCGCCTTCGCGCGGAAGATCATCCCCATACGCTTCATGACACCGCTCATGGGCTTCGCGCGCCCCCTTCTAGACGGACTGTGCTCCAGGTCACCAACAAGACCCACAGTACGGGCCCTGTCTCTATTACCGCACTGTTCGAGCGGGGATGCGCTCCTCCTCCAGGACGACTGATCGTCCGCCGTGTCAGGCGTAAGGAGTAGGTGCTCCCCTCAGGAGGACGCCCGCCGTTGCCGGATCGTTCCCCGCGGGGATGGGGGCCGTGCCCGCAACCACGTACCCTTGGGTTTTGTGTTTGGTAGCCGATCCTCCAAGGAAGAGAAGGACGCCGCCACCGACAAGGTGAGCGCCGACCTCTCGCAGTCCCGTGACCCTCAGGCCCCGAAGGGCCGCCCGACGCCGAAGCGTGCTGTGGCCCAGTCGCAGCGCAAGGCCGTGGTGGCCTCGACCGGCAACCGCAAGGAGGATGCCAAGCGAGCTCGTGAGCGCCGCCGGGTCGAGATGACCAAGCAGCGCGAGGCTCTCGCCAATGGCGACGAGCGTTATCTGCCCAACCGCGACAAGGGTCCCGTGCGCCGGTACGTGCGCGACTTCGTGGACTCCCGCTTCTCCGTCGCCGAGATGTTCCTGCCGCTGGCCGTGATCATCCTGGTGCTGAGCATGGTGCGGGTGCCGTCCATCCAGAACATCGCGCTCCTGCTGTGGCTCGGCGTCATCGCGCTGATCATCGTCGACTCCGTCGGCATGTTCATCCGCCTGCGCAAGGCCCTGAACGAGCGCTTCCCGGACGAGCCCAAGCGCGGCGCCGTCGCGTACGGCCTGATGCGCACCCTCCAGATGCGCCGGCTTCGTCTGCCGAAGCCGCAGGTCAAGCGCGGGGAACGGCCCTGAGCCGAGGAACGCCCGGAGCGTTCGGCGGGGGTGGCTTCACGGACGGGGCCCGGCTTTGGCTCGAAGGCCTGGGCGGGCTCCGCAACGTGGTGCGCCAAGAGCTCGTCGGCCGTCAGGTCGACGAGCAGATCGCGCACCGCTTCGCCGTGGGGCAGCGGCTGCGCGTCCTCGACGTGGGCATGGGCCAGGGCACCCAGGCGCTGCGCCTGGCCCGCGCCGGGCACATGGTGACCGGGCTGGAGCAGGACCCGGCCATGCTGGCCGTCGCCCGTGAGGTGCTGGCCGCCGAGCCCCCCGGGATCCAGGACCGCGTCCGCCTCATGGAGGGCGACGGCCGGGAGACCGGCGCGCACTTCCTGCCGGGCAGCTTCGACGTCGTGCTCTGCCACGGCGTCCTCATGTACGTGCCCGAGCCGGACGCCATGCTCGCCGGGCTCGCCCGGATGCTGGCCCCCGGCGGACTGCTGTCCCTGCTGGTGCGCAACGGCGACGCCCTCGCGATGCGGCCCGGCCTGCACGGCGACTGGACGGCCGCGCTGGCGGCCTTCGACGGCGTCGGCTACACGAACCGGCTGGGCCTGGACGTACGCGCCGACCGGCTGGCCACGCTGACCGCGACCCTGTCGGGGATCGGCGCCCCGCTGCAGACCTGGTACGGGGTGCGCGTCTTCACCGACGGCACCGAGGCCGGCGACAAGCTCCCCGCCGACGCGGAACTGGAGGGACTGCTCGCCGCCGAGGACCGCGCCGGGCGGACCGACCCCTACCGCGGGGTCGCAGCGCTGCTGCACCTGTGCGGCGTACGGGGCTGAGCGCCCGGGCACCCCTGTGCACGGCAGAGCCCGGACCCCTCAAGGGGTCCGGGCTTTCGCGCGCCCCGGCCCTTAGAGTTCGGCGGCCTCGCGCAGGCTCATCGTGTAGAGCTGGGTCCCGTTGTCGTCGGACAGCTTCACCTGTTCGGTACCGCCCTCCAGCAGGTCCTTCCAGTACTCGCCGATCCAGGATTCGGCGTCCCCCTGCGTGGTGAACTCCTCCGGCACCACCGACGGGCTCGTCTCACTGCCGTCGGCCGTCTCGAACCGCCACGTCCACGCCATGTCCGCCTCCGTTGCTCGTCCGCTTCTCACACGCTTCTCGCCTTGAGTGTGCCCGCAGACTAACCGGGCGCGCAGCAGTCCCGGCGACGCGGGAGGATCATCCTGTGGAACTCACTCTGCTCGGCACCGGCACACCCGAAGGACTGCCCCGCCCCGGCTGTCCCTGCGCCGCCTGCGCGCTCTCCGTGGGGCCCCGGGCGCGCGCCGCCACCTCCGTGCTCGTGGACGGGGCGCTGCTGCTGGACCTGACCCCCGGGGCGGTGCTCGCCGGCGCCCGGGCGGGGCATTCGCTGGCCGCCGTACGGCAGGTCCTGCTGACGCACCCGCACGACGGTCCCGCCGTAGAGCTGCCGCCGGGGCTGCCGGCCGCCGGGCGGGTGCCGGACGGGCGGGAGCTCGCGGTGATCTCCGGGCACCGGGTGCGGGCCGTGCCGATGGACGCGCCGGGCACCGGGTACGAGGTGACCGGGCCGGACGGCGCCCGGATGCTCTACCTGCCGCCGGGCGGCGCCCCGGCCGGGACCGCGGGCACCAGCGGGCGGCGCCCGTACGACGTGGTCCTCGCGGACCTGCTCGGCCGGCCGGAGGCGCTGGCGCGGCTGCGGGCCAGCGGCGCGGTGGGCCCGGCGACGGACGTGATCGCCGTCCACCTGGACCACGACACCCCGCCCGGGGCGGAACTGGAGCGCCGGTGCGCCGCCGCGGGCGCGCGGACCGTGGCGGACGGGACCACGGTGGCCGCCGGGGAGTACCGGCCGGCGCCGGAGGTGCCGCGGCGGACCCTGGTCCTGGGCGGCGCCCGGTCGGGCAAGTCGTACGAGGCCGAGCGCCGGCTGACCGGCTACCCGGAGGTGGTCTACGTGGCCACGGGCGGTACCCGCGAGGGCGACGCGGAGTGGGCCGCGCGGGTCGGGCTCCACCGCGAGCGCAGGGCCGCGTCCTGGCGGACGGTGGAGACCTGCGATCTGGTGCCGCTGCTGGAAGAGGAGGGCCCGGCGCTGCTCATCGACTGCCTGGCGCTGTGGCTCACGGACGCGATGGACCGGGCCGGGGCCTGGGACGACGCGGTGTGGGCGGAGAAGGGCGCCGCGGAGCTGCGGGAACGGACCGGATCGCTCGTGGCCGCGGTCCGCGCGACCCGCAGGCCGGTGGTGCTGGTCAGCAACGAGGTCGGCTCGGGCGTGGTCCCCGCGACCGCGTCGGGGCGCCGGTTCCGGGACGAGCTGGGGCGCCTGAACGCGGGGGTCGCCGGGGAGTGCGAGCACGTCCTCCTGGTGGTGGCGGGGCAGGCGCTGGTCCTGAAGCAGTAGCCGCGGGCACCTGCAACGGAACGCGGCGCACGGACCGTTCGGGCACCGCCAGGGCCTGTCGTCACACTCCCGTCTGCCAGGCGTCGCGAGGCAGGCGGGAGTTTGACGACAGGCCCTAGGGGCCGCTGTACCCTCTGGCAAATGACCACGCTGAATCTCGACGACTTCTCCGATCTGATCGAGCGCCCCGACGGGGGCGTCCGGCGTGACGCCGAGGAACGCCGTGAACGGCTGGCCGTGCCGGTCGGGGCGCTGGGGCGGCTCGACGAACTCGCCGAGTGGCTCGCCGCCGCGCAGGGCCAGGTGCCGGTCAAGCCGATCGAGCGGCCCCGCGTCGTGCTGTTCGCCGCCGACCACGGGGTGGCCTCCGAGGGGGTCTCCGTGCGTCCCGCGGGCAGCGCCCACGAGCTGGTGCGGGCCGTCCTGGACGGCCGCAGCCCGGTGGCGGTCCTGGCCGGGCGGCTGGGCGCCTCCGTACGGATCGTGGACGCCGGCCTGGACTGCCATCTCGACCTGCTGCCCGAGGAGATCACCAAGCACCGCGTCCGGCGCGGCAGCGGGCGGATCGACGTGGAGGACGCGCTGACGATCGAGGAGGCCCGGGCCGCGCTGCGCCTCGGGATCCAGATCGCCGACGAGGAGGCCGACTCCGGGACCGATCTGGTCGTCCTCGGCGACCTGAGCGTCGGCGGGACCACCGTCGCCGCGACCCTCGTCGCCGCCCTGTGCGGCACCGACGCCTCCGTGGTCACCGGCCGCGGCGGCATGCCGATCGACGACCTGACCTGGATGCGCAAGTGCGCGGCGATCCGCGACGCGCTGCGACGCGCCCGGCCCGTCCTCGGGGATCAGGTCGCGCTGCTCGCCACCGTCGGCGGCGCCGACGTCGCCGCGATCACCGGCTTCCTGCTCCAGTGCGCGGTGCGCCGCACCCCCGTGATCCTCGACGGGGTCGTCTCGGCGGCCTGCGGACTGGTGGCCCAGCGGGCCGCTTTCCGGGCGCCGGACTGGTGGCTGGCCGGACAGGCCAGCGGCGAGCCGGGCCAGGCGAAGGCACTGGACCGGATGGCACTCAACCCCGTGCTCGACCACGGCGTCACTGTGGGAGAAGGAACCGGGGCGCTGCTGGCCCTTCCCCTCGTCCAGGCGGCCGCCGCACTCGCGGCGGAACTCCCCGAACGGGCGGTCGAGCCCACCGAATGAGTCTCCGGGGTCCGCGGTCTTGACCAGGCCGCGGTTCTCCGGACATCAGCACGGACCGCGATGCCCCATATCATCGCTTTTTATGGGAGAGGTCCGTTTGACCAGCGCAGAGACCGATCGGAAGACCGACCGAGGAACCGGTGGGGATCCGAACGGCAGAGACAATCCGGGGGGCGGGCGGGGGAACGCCCAGGCCGGTGCCCGGGCCACCACTCAGTCCAACGCCCAGGGGAACACCCAGGGAAGCGCGTCGGCCGGTCAGGGGAACACCCGGGAAACCGGCCGGGGAAGCGTCCGCTCTCGGCGCAGCGCCACCTTCGCGGTGTGGTACTTGCGCGCCGTCACCTTCGTCAACCTGCTCAGCGCGGTGTGGTTCTCGCTCGGCCAGGACCTGCGGCGGCACAGCACCGCCGATTTCTACACCCCGTACCTGCTCACGGCGGGCTTCGCCTCCGCGGCGTTCTCGCTGCTGCTCACCGTCACCATGGGCCGCCGCAAACGCGCTGCCTGGATCCTGAACCTCGTGCTCAGCGGGCTGCTCCTGGCGGCCTTCGCGATGGCCGCCGTCGCCTCCTTCACCCCGTGCTCGGGGGGCTCGTACGAGTTCTGCTACCCGGAGTTCCGCGTCCACCCGCAGAACTGGGTGGCCTTCGGGCTGACCGCGCTCTTCGTCGGCGCCCTGCTGCTGGGCCGCCGGGAGTTCTACGCCAAGGGCGACCGCTCCAACCCGCTGCTGGCCAGCCTGGTCGCCTCCGTCGGGCTGCTGGTGACCTCGCTGGTCGCCGCCCTGCTCGTCGGCGCGACCAACACCGACCCCGACGCCGCGGACGCCACGTTCCTGGCGCGCTGGCGGTACGGACTGATGCGGCTGGTCACCCTGGCCCCGGGCGACAAGGCGTACAACACGATCACCACCCCGGGCTGGGTGGACGTGACGATCAACGTCATGTCGACGCTGCTGCTGCTCGCCGTGCTGTTCGCGGCCTTCCGCTCGCGCCGCGCCGTGGACCCGATCGGCGAGGAGGACGAGGAGAAGCTGCGCCTGCTGCTCGCCCGGCACGGCGACCGCGACTCGCTGGGCTACTTCGCGCTGCGCCGCGAGAAGTCCGTCATCTGGTCCCCCACCGGCAAGGCCGCGGTCACCTACCGCGTCGTCGGCGGGGTCTCGCTGGCCTCCGGCGACCCGATCGGCGACCCCGAGGCCTGGCCCGGCGCCATCGAGCCCTGGCTGGCCGAGGCCCGCGAGCACGGCTGGGTCCCCGCCGTGATGGGCGCCAGTGAGGAGGCCGGGCAGATCTACGCCCGGCACGGACTGGACGCGCTGGAACTGGGCGACGAGGCCATCGTCGAGACCGACGAGTTCACCCTGGAGGGCCGCGCCATGCGGACCGTCCGCCAGGCGTACAACCGGGTCAAGCGGGCCGGGTACACCGTCCGCATCCGCCGCCACGCCGACATCCCGGCCGAGGAGATGGACGTACTCCTGCTGCGCGCCGACGACTGGCGCGACGGCGCGACCGAGCGCGGCTTCTCGATGGCGCTGGGCCGGCTGGGCGATCCCGACGACGGCCAGTGCGTGATGCTGGAGTGCTTCGACGGCGAGGGCGAGCTGCGCGCCGTGCTGTCCTTCGTGCCCTGGGGTCCCAAGGGCCTGTCGCTGGACCTGATGCGCCGTGACCGGGATTCCGAGAACGGCCTGATGGAGTTCATGGTCATCGAACTCCTGGAACGCGCGAAGGAGATCGGCGTCACACAGGTCTCGCTGAACTTCGCGATGTTCCGCTCCGTCTTCGAGCGCGGGTCGAAGCTCGGCGCCGGTCCGGTGCTGCGTCTGTGGCGCTCGCTGCTGAGCTTCTTCTCGCGCTGGTGGCAGATCGAGTCCCTCTACCGGGCCAACGCCAAATACCGGCCGATCTGGGAACCGCGGTTCATGCTCTTCGAGAAGAGTTCGGACCTGCTGCGGATCGGGATCGCGGCGGGCCGGGCCGAGGGCTTCCTGGAAGCACCCGGGCTGCCGAAGTGGATGCACCGCAGACATCTGGAGAGCAAGCGTTGAGCACTGCCTCACTGCGGCGGTTCGCCCGCCGCGAGTGGGGGCCCCTGTACCGCACGGTCCGGGACGCGCTCGTCCGCGACACGTGGCGGGCGATCCCGATGACCCTCGGCGCGGTCTGCCTGACCGCGGTCTTCCAGATCGTGCAACAGACCTCATGGGGCTTCCAGCCGGTGCAGGACCTCGGGTCGGTCAAGGCCGTCGACCCGCTCTGGCTCGCCCTGCTGCGGACCCCGCTGTCGCTGTTCGTCCCGGCGCTGGACCTGCCGGTGTGGGGTGCGCTCGCGCAGATCCTGCTCGTCTTCGGGATCTCGGAGATCTGCATCGGCTGGTGGCGCACGCTGGTCATCGGCTACGTGGCCACCCTCGCCGGGACCATGTACGCGCGGATCGGGCTCTCGCTGGGCCCGGACCACCTCTTCGGCCTGCCCGACTCGGACAGGATCGTCAACGACACCGGGCCCTCGGCGGCGGTGGTCGGGCTCGCCGTGTACGTCTGCTGGCGCTACCGGGCGTACGTGACCGGCTCCGCCGTGATCCTGGTCATGATCGGCGAGCTGCTCTTCAAGGACAACCTGGCGGGCAAGGAACACCTGGCCGCCATCGCCTCGGTGATGCTGATCTGCCTGGTCCGCGCCAAGTGGGGCCCGGAGCGCTCCCGCGCCCCGCTGGGGCGGTCCCCGGCCGCGACCCCGCCACCGACCCCGCCACCGACCGCGCCACCGGCTCCGCCCGGGACTCCACCCGCGGCGCCGCCCCGGGTCTGAGAACGCGTGCGGGGCCGTACCGTATCGGGGTGACGACACACCTCGGGCCGTTCGCCCCCACGCGGCAGTGGATGCGGGACCATCCGCTGGCCACCGACGCCGTACTGGCGTTCGGGGCGCTCGTCGCCATGGTCGTCGGGTCCTTCGCCGACCCGCACGGGGAGCACGGGCCGACCTTCGGAACCCGCACCCCCGAGCCCTTCTCGCTGGTCCTCATGGTGCTCGGCGCGGGCGCCCTGGTGCTGCGGCGCCGGCGGCCGCGCGCCGTGCTGGCCGTGGCCGTCGGGCTCTCGCTGCTGGAACTGACCACCGGGGAGCCACGGGCGCCCGTCGCCATGTGCACGGTGATCGCCCTGTACACGGTGGCCTCCCGCACCGACCGGCCCACCACCTGGAGGCTCGGCCTGCTCACCATGGCCGGGCTGACGGGCGTGGCCATGCTCGCCGGGCCGCTGCCCTGGTACGCGCAGGAGAACCTCGGCATCTTCGCCTGGACCGGCATGGCCGCGGCGGCGGGGGACGCGGTGCGCAGCCGGCGGGCCTTCATCGACGCCATCCAGGAGCGGGCCGAGCGCGCCGAGCGGACCCGAGAGGAGGAGGCCCGGCGCCGGGTCGCCGAGGAGCGGCTGCGGATCGCCCGGGACCTCCACGACGTGGTGGCCCATCACATCGCCCTGGTCAACGTGCAGGCGGGGGTGGCCGCGCACGTCATGGACAAGCGCCCGGACCAGGCCAAGGAGGCCCTGGCGCACGTACGGGACGCCAGCCGCTCGGCCCTGAACGAGCTGCGGGCGACCGTCGGGCTGCTGCGCCAGTCCGGCGACCCGGAGGCGCCGACGGAGCCCGCGCCCGGTCTGGCGGTCCTCGACGACCTGGTGGACACCTTCCGCAACGCCGGGCTCCCGGTGAAGGTGATGGTCCAGCTGGGCCCGGCCGCCGCGGTTCCGCTGCCGGCCGCCGTGGACCTGGCGGCGTACCGGGTGATCCAGGAGGCGCTGACCAACGTCCGCAAGCACGCGGGCCCGGAGGCCGGCGCCGAGGTCAGCGTGGTGCGGGTGGGCGGCTCGGTGGAGGTGACCGTGCTGGACGACGGCGGCTGCGCGGCGGACCCCTCGCCGGAACCCGGCGATCCCGGCGGCGGACACGGCCTGCTCGGCATGCGCGAGCGGGCCGTGGCCCTGGGCGGCACCTGCTTCGCCGGGCCCCGCTTCGGGGGCGGCTACCGGGTGCACGCGATCCTCCCGGTGGGCTGAGCGGCTGCCCCGGCCCTCCCCCGGCAGGCGCTCAGCAGGCGCTCAGCAGGCGTTCAGCAGGCCTTCCGCCAGGCGCCGAGGTCGTACTTCTTCTCCAGCGAGCTCAGCTTCAGCGCGCGCGAGGCCGCGCAGAACCGGCTCGCCGGGAGCTCGTACTCCACGTGGAAGACCGCCTTGCCCGCCGCGATGAAGGGGGTCAGCCGGCCGCACTCGTCGTACTGGGCGCACTGTTCGTTGACCGCGAAGTCGAAGTCCCCCACCAGCTCCGGGATCTGGTCCAGGTCGTTCTTCAGGCCGACCGACAGGCCCCGGTCGTGCGCGAGGCGCACGATCAGCCGGTTGTAGTCCAGCTGGTCGCCGGCGGTGAGCGGGAAGCCGGACTTGTTGCGGTAGGCGTCCATGTTGTCCGGCTCCACCGCGTCGAAGCCCTTGTCGCGGCACATGTCGAACCGCTTGGCGATCAGCGGTTCCAGTTCCGCGAGCCGCCGGATGTCGAGCCAGCGCTCGCCCTCCCAGCCGTTGCCCTCCCCGCGCATCGACGCCGGGAAGGCCCCGGCGTCGGGCCGGAAGTCCTCCCAGGCACCGGTGGAGAGGTAGCAGATGGTCCGCCGGCCGGCCGCCTTCAGCTCGGCGACCTGCTCCTTGGTGGTGGTGAACCCGTCGATGTCGTAGACCGCCGCCTTCACCGAGGTGTCGAGCTTCCCGGTGATCTGCCACTGCCAGCTGACCCCGGGCGCCGGCTGCCAGCGCTCCCCCGGGGCGGGGGCGGGCGAGAGGTCGTCGGGCCGGTCCTCCCCGTCCTCGTCCCGGTCCGGGCCGGAGGTGCAGGCCGCGAGCAGGAGGAGGGGTACGAGGAACAGCAGGCGGCGGCGCACCGCCGAGCGGGCGGACGGGTCGGCGGACGGGCGGGTGGACGGGCGGGCGGACGGGCGTCTCATCCGGCGGCCTCCAGTGCGTACGGCAGGGTCCCCCACGGGTGCGCGCCGGTCCCCGGGACCGCGCAGTGCACCCCCGCTCCCCGCTGGGCCGCCAGCCGCTCGGCGAGTTCGGCGGCCGGGGCGCCCGGCGGGACGGCGTAGACGAGGTGGCAGAACCGGTGGGCGGGATGGTCCGCGGTCCACGGGGGCACCGCGGCGGCGTCCCGGTAGGCGTCCCAGGGCCCCTCGAAGGTGACGAGCAGGTCGGCGAGTTCGGCGTAGCCCGGGTGCGGGTGCACTCCGTGGTTGAGGACGACGGTACGGGCTCCGGCGGCCCGCGCCGCGACGACGAGCCGCCGGTAGTGCGGCAGGAACTCCGGACCGGCCGCGGCCTGGTCCAGGAAGGTCCCGTCGGTGCCGTACCAGTCGCGGTGGCGCAGCAGGTCCTGGACCACCGCGGCGTGCGGGCGGCGCCCGTAGTCCGTGTCGGCGTACCCGAGGACGGGCACCCCGGCCCCGCGAAGCCTTTCCGCGACGGCGGCGAACCGCTCGTCGGGGGCCTCGCCCGGACCGCTGGCGGGGTTGAGCACCACGGAGTGCAGCCGGCCCGCGGAGCGGATGAGCCGCTCCCAGTACTCGGGGCGGTCGGCGGGGTGCTCGTAGAGGGGCACCAGGAGCATGAGGTCCTTCTTCTCGTACGGGGTCACGTGCGTCGGGGGTGGCGGGAGCGGCTTGCCGGGGTCAGCGGTGGGCCGTCGCACGGCCGAGCAGCAGGCAGACCAGCGTGCCCAGCGCGAGCGCCGCGGCTCCGGCCACGGCCAGTTGCACGGCGCGCGGCTGGCCGAGGCCCAGGAGCAGGGCCAGGCTCTGCGCGACGGCGGCCGAGGCGCAGACCACCGCGGCGGGCCGGACCGCCCCGAAGGACTGCAGGAGCAGCCCGGTCCACATCACGGCCCCGAGCAGCAGCAGGGTGGCGACCCGGACCCCGGTCAGGCCGGGCGCGCCGGGCCAGAGCAGGGTTCCGGTGACGCCGAGGGCCAGCAGCACCGCCAGGTAGGTGGCGAGGCACCGGGCCAGGGTGGAGAGCATGCGCAGCCAGAACTGCCGGGGCGAGCGGGCCGCGCGCAGGCCGGCGAGGCTGCCGCTGCGGAACCGGTGGAGCAGCCATTCGGCGGGGCCCATGCTGAGGGTCAGCGCCACCGCCGACGGGGCCGCGACCGCTTCGGCGGGACCGCCGGCGAGCACCTCCCCGAGGGCCGCGTACAGCACGAGCAGGCCGGTGCCCAGACCGAACACCCCGTACGGGACGGAGTCCCCGAGCCGGGGTCCGCGCGGTGCGTACACCTCCTCGGCGCCGCGCAGCATCTGCCAGCGCACCGGGCCCCGTTCGCCCGGCCGGTGCTCCGTCCAGCCTCGGACTCGGAGCGCGAGGGCCCGTAGGCCGTCGGCCAGCGGCAGTTCCCGTCCGGCCAGGCCGCAGGCGGCCAGGAGGGAGGCCGTCAGCAGGAACACCCGGACGGGAATCGGCAGTTCCAGGAAGAGCGAGAGCAGCGCCCCGACGGCCATCGGTGCGAGCGCGGCCAGCAGCAGGCGCTCCCGCCCGAGGACGAGCAGCACGGTGGCGGCCCCGACGTACAGGGCCTGACCGGCGGCGAAGGCGTAGGAGAAGGGGGGCCCGCCGGGTACCGCCAGCGCGGCGGCGGTGCCCAGGAGGGCCCCCGCGGGGGCTCCGGCGAGCAGGGTCCGCCCGGCGGCGGCCCGGTCGCCGAGGCCGAGCCAGGAGTACGCCCGGTGGGACAGGGTCTGGTCCCAGACCCAGCCGATGAGCGCCCCGGCGAGCAGGGTGAGCGTCCCGGCGGGCAGCCCCAGCCGGTCCTTGGGGCCGTCCAGCAGGGGCGCGCCCAGCAGGTAGGCGAGCCCGGGCAGGGCGAAGATCACCCCGCGCAGGAGGCAGGCGGTGAGGGGGACCTTCCAGGGGTCGGGGACCTTGTCGGGCTCCGGGAAGGAGCGCGGCACCCGGGCGTAGAGCTCCTCGGCGAGGCCGAAGGAGTCCTGGCGGCCGTAGGCGAGGCGGATGTGCTCGTCGGTCATGCCGTCGGATTCCAGGACGGCGGCGATCTCGTCGGGGTGGACGGCGGCGGCGATGAACACGTCGAGGCGCTCGGCGAGTTCGTCCATCGGGTCGGCGGCCGGTCCGTCGCGCCCCTCGCGCCCTTCGCGTCCCTCGCCGCCTTCGCGTCCTTCGCGGCGCGGCCGGGGGATGCCGGGCAGCGCGTCGGCCGCGTCCGCGGCGGGCGCCGTACCGCGCCCGGCCGCCGCGGCGTGGCCGACGGGCACCCAGGCCCCGTCCGGGCCGGGCGGCTTGAGCCAGAGGGATCCGCTCACCACAGGCTCCCGTCGGCGGCCAGCTCTTTGTACCAGGGGTCGCCCTTGTACCAGGGGTCGGCGAGGCGCTGGGTCCACTCGTCGCCCACGTGGACGGGCAGGACGGGCTGGCCGGCGAGCTCGCGGTAGATGTGGCGGAAGCCGTCCACGGACTGGTGGAGCGTGAACTTCTCCACCACCCGCTTGCGGGACATCCGGCCCAGTTCCGCGCGGCGTTCGTCGTCGCGGAGCAGGGCGAGGGTGGCGCGGGCCATGGTCTCGGGCTCGCGCGGGGGGACGACGAGGCCGGTGTCGCCGACGGCCTCGCGGACCCCGCCCACGTCGGTGGAGACGGTGGTGCGGCCGCAGGACATGGCCTCGATGATGGAGAAGGGGAAGCCCTCGCTGATGGAGGAGAGCATCACGATCGAGCCGGCCGCGTAGGCCTGGGCGACCTTCTCGATGCGGCCCTCGTAGGAGATCCCGTCGCTCACCCCCAGCTCGGCGGCGAGCTTCTCCAACCTGAGCTTGTACTCCTCGCAGCCGGCCGGGACCGGCCCGAAGAGGCGCAGCCGCAGGGCGGGGAGCTCGTCGCGCATGAAGGCGTAGGCGCGGATGAGGGTTTCGAGGTCCTTGATGGGGTCGATGCGGCCGCACCAGCTGAGGGTGGGGACCTCCGGCTCGGGACCGGCCTCGGGGAAGGCGTGCGGGTCGACGCCGTTGTAGACGGTGCGGATCCGCTCGGAGTCGGCGCCCCCGCGCTCCTCCCAGCGGCGGTTGTACTGGTTGCACGGGGTGATCAGGTCGGCCTGCCGGTAGCCCTCGGTGTTGAGCTCGCGGTAGAAGCCGAGCATGAGCGCCTTGACGGGCCAGCGCTGTTCGGCGCTGCGGTAGCCGAGGTAGCGCTCGCGGAGGTAGATGCCGTGCTCGGTGAGGAGGAAGGGCACCTTGTCGAGGTACTTGGCGGCGAGCGCCGGGAGGGTGGCCAGTCCGCTGCTGACGGCGTGGGCGACGCTGTCGGGCGGGATCCGCACGGACAGCGGGCGCAGGGCGTGTTCCAGCAGGTCGGTGGCGGTGAGCGCGTCGTGGATGGTGGGCTCGGCGGCGGCGGTGACCAGGCCGGGGCGGGTCCAGACGGTCATCAGCAGGCGCAGCACCGATTCGGAGCGCAGGGCCGCGGCCAGCCGCCCGGAGCGGGCCAGGGCGGCCAGCTCGCGCAGGGATTCGGAGAATCCGCCGCGGGCGGGGTCGAGCAGGGAGAGCAGGAAGGTCTCGTAGGTCTCGGCGAAACCGCGCCGGGCCTTGCCGCGCAGTCCTGAGCGGAGTCTGCGGGGCGGCGGAGCACCCCAGAGGGGAACGCTGGTGTGTCGGTAGACGTTGCGCGGCAACTCCCAGGTGACCGGCTCACGTCCGGAGCCGGTCAGGGCTATGACGTTGAAGTCGACCTCCGGCATGCCGCGGACCAGTTGGTCGCACCACGTGCTGACGCCCCCGTGGACGTGCGGGTAGGTGCCTTCGGTGAGCATGGTGACATGGCGCCCATGGCTCATGCGGTGTGTCCCCCCAAGGACGGAAAAGGGGCCGGCGCCCGTGGTTCGCGGAGCGCCGGCGCTAGGTGGTACGCGTGGCTGTCTTGTGACGTGCTGCCCGGCCGGTGGTCGAGGCTTGATCGGTGGTCAGGGCGTGACCGCTGGTCAGGGCAGGTGGAGCGTCAGGGCATGTTCAGCGTGACGGCGCTCTGGAGCAGTTCGGGAGCCGTCCAGGCGGAGCGGGTGCCGGCGTAGGCGGTGCCGAAGTCCGCGGTGCCCAGCAGGAGCTGCTTCTTGGTGCCGGTGGGCGCCGTGACCGGGGCCACGACTCCGGAGGGCGCCTTGACGGTGACGACCTTGCCGATGCGGTAGGCGGTGACCTGGTTGGCGGCGACCGCGGCGTTCCAGGCCGCGCGGCGCTGGAGCTCGACGCCGGTGTCCTTCATGCTCTGGTTCACGATGGGCGCGGAGGGCGCGTAGAGGGTGCGGTAGGTGTCGAGGACCTGGTTCAGCACCGGGTAGAGCGTGCGGTCCTCGGCGAGGTTGGACTGGTGGACGTAGTGCGGGCGCGGGTCGTTGTTCAGGACGTGCCGCATGGCGGTCCTGGCCTCGGCCGGAACGATGTAGTCCAGGTAGCCGGTGGTGGCGTCGAGCGGGTCCGGCAGGCAGGTGGAGGTGCCGGGGTTGTCCTCGCAGATGCCGCTGCCGCCGTCGGCCCGGCTGGTGTAGATCCAGTTGTACTCGTCGGCCATCTCGGCGTTGGTGCCCGTGTTGTAGTACACGTTCATCGGGTGCCGGGGGACGGTCAGCGCGGCGCCGACCGCCCGCTGCGCGGGCTCGCGGGAGTTGTCGCTGCCCGCCCACTTCACGCCGTTGTCGGCGAGCGCGCCGGCCAGGTTGGGGTTGTCCTGGGGCTGCTGCGGAAGCGTCTTGAGGCCGGAGTGCTCACCGGTGACCAGTTCGGTGCGGTCGGTGGTGATGCCCTTGGAGACGGCCCAGTTGTTGTTGTCCCGGATCTGCGCCGAGATCTCGGCGCGGCTCATGTAGTTGATCGCGCCGGCGCTGTTCTTCGTACAGGTCCACGGGACGGTGGTGGTGTCCTGGACGCAGCCGAGGAACGGGTGGGTGTAGGTGTGGTTCATCCACCGGTACTTCGCCCGGTCGGCGACGAGCTGGGCGGTCAGTGCGTCGACCCCGCCGTTCTCCGCCTTCCACTCCTCACCGGCGCCGCCGTTGAAGAGCATGTCGAGCTTGAAGTTCTTGGACGTCTGCCACTGCGCCGCGTACACGGCGTCGGCGGCCGTCATCCGGATCGTGGACTCCTGGCCCTCGCCGCCGGCGCAGGCGTAGTCGCCCGGGGTGCAGTTCAGGTCCTTGTTCCAGCGGGCGTCTGGGGCGAAGACGTCGTCGACGTGGACCGCGAAGTAGTTGCGCTCCTGGCCGAGGTGGACGCCCTGGGTCATCCACTCGACGATGCCCCGGGCCAGCAGCCGGAACTGCTGCTGGTACTGGTTGTAGCCGAAGGTGACGACCAGTTCGCTGCGCCCGTCGTGGGTGTACTCGCCGACGAGCGAGGCCCGTCCGGAGCCGACCGGGGCGTCGAGGTAGCTGGTGTAGCCCGGCCGCGGCTTGGCCATGTACCCGTAGCTCTCGGGGATCAGCGCCGAGTTGTCCTCGAAGGCCACCTGCCCCCCGAGGTAGGCGAAGGGGCCCGCCTTGCCGGCGGCGGTGACATCGGCCTGGGTGCCGTCCAGGGTGCCGCTGTAGCCTCCGTTGTCGGTGTACTCCAGGCCGACGCCCGGGTGCGCCCAGGTGTACGCGTCGACCTGGCGGATCCCGTACGCCGTCTCGTACGCGCTGAGCGCGGCCATCTCGGCCGAGCCCGTCCCGAACGGGTTCTCGTTCGGCAGCACCACGCTCTGGAACTTGGCGCGCGGCCGACCGTCGACCGTGTCGGCGAGGAACGCCGCGTTGACGACCGGACGGCTCCCGCTGCCCAGGTCGATGCGGGTGTACGGAACCCCCGTGTCGCGGAGTTCCGCCGTGATCGCCTCGACCGAGCTCCCGCCGTCGTCGACGACGAGGACCCTCAGGTCGACCCGCGGAGTGACCGCCGCCTGCGCGGCCGCTCCGGGTACCGCGACGGATGCTATGGCGGCCGCGAGGCAGACGGCGGCGAGCCTGTTCATCCGGTTCTTGTGGACCATTTCGGCCTTTCCCCCCGCAGATCCTCGACTTCGGCCTGTGGCGTTGGGCCAGACCGGGGAGGCTCTGTGGAAATGATGCAAAGGGACCCCGCGTCCCCTTGCGAGAGTGGTCCGAGTGTTTCGGACCTCGTCAGGCCTAAGAGGCAAACCTGGAACAGAAGCCACAGATGGGTGAACCTGCCCGCCTCGTGATCGAACAACTTGCCAAACCTTCGAGTGGCGTGCGGACGAGTACGTACGCGTAGGCTCATTTCCGGCGGCCATCGGGCCCGAATACGATCGCTACGGACGGCCGTCCACCCACTCGGCCCACACCACCAAAACGGAAGCGAGAATTCACCACCGTGACTGCTCTGACTCTCAGCACTGCCGGACCGGCGACGCTGCGCGCCGACGCCCTCGTCGTCGGCGTGGCGAAGGGCCCCAAGGGCCCCGTCGTCGCCGCGGGCGCCGAGGCCGTGGACAAGGCGTACGACGGCAAGCTCGCCGCCGTGCTCGACGCGCTCGGTGCCTCGGGCGCCGAAGGCGAGACCACCAAGCTGCCGGCCCCGGACGGCCTCAAGGTCCCGGTCGTACTGGCGGTCGGGCTGGGCGCCCTCCCCGACACGGACGAGTCCTACGACGAGGAGGCGCTGCGCCGTGCCGCCGGCGCCGCCGCCCGCGCACTGCACGGCGCCAAGAAGGCCGGCTTCGCGCTCCCCCTGGACGACGCCTCCGCCGTCACGGCCGTGGCCGAGGGCGCGCTGCTGGGCGCGTACGCGTTCACCGCCTACCAGGGCGGCGAGAAGAAGGCCTCGGACGGCGGCAAGAACAGCGGCCCGAAGCAGCCGCTCGCCGAGATCGCCCTGCTCGGCGCCAAGCCGCGCGACAAGGAGCACAAGGCCGCGGCCGAGCGCGCCACGATCGTCGCGACCGAGATCAACATCGCCCGTGACCTGGTCAACACCCCGCCGAACGACCTCACCCCCGAGGCCTTCGCCGCCGTCGCCAGCGCGGCCGCGAAGGAGAACGGCATCAAGGTCCAGGTCCTGGACGAGAAGGCCCTGATCAAGGGTGGCTACGGCGGCATCATGGGCGTCGGCAAGGGCTCCGAGAACCCGCCGCGCCTGGTGAAGCTCTCCTACACCCACCCCAAGGCGGAGAAGACCCTCGCCTTCGTCGGCAAGGGCATCACCTACGACTCCGGCGGCATCTCCCTGAAGCCGGCCGGCCACAACGAGACGATGAAGTGCGACATGGCCGGCGCCGCCGCCGTCTTCGCCTCCGTCGTCGCGGCCGCCAAGCTCGGCCTCCAGGTCAACGTGACCGGCTGGCTCGCGCTCGCCGAGAACATGCCCTCCGGCTCGGCCACCAAGCCGGGCGACGTGCTGCGCATGTACAGCGGCAAGACCGTCGAGGTGCTCAACACGGACGCCGAGGGCCGCCTGGTCCTGGGTGACGCGCTGACCAAGGCCTCCGAGGAGAACCCGGACGCGATCGTCGACGTGGCGACCCTGACCGGCGCCATGATGATGGCCCTGGGCGACCGCACCTTCGGCATCATGGCCAACGACGACGCCTTCCGCACCTCCATCCACGAGATCGCCGAGGAGGTCGGCGAGGCCTCGTGGCCGATGCCGCTCCCCGAGGACCTGCGCAAGTCCATGGACTCCCCCACCGCCGACATCGCCAACATGGGTGTCCGCATGGGCGGCGGCCTGGTGGCCGGCCTCTTCCTCCGGGAGTTCGTCGGCGAGGGCATCACCTGGGCCCACCTCGACATCGCGGGCCCCGCCTTCCACGAGGGCGCCCCGTTCGGCTACACCCCCAAGGGCGGCACCGGCTCGGCCGTCCGCACCCTGGTGCGCCTGGCCGAGCGCACGTCCACGGGCGACCTGGGCTGACGCCCGGCAGCTGAGCTCACACGGGCCCCGGCCATGATCAGTTTTTCTGATCGCGGCCGGGGCCTGTTCACTGACAACGAAATCCGTAGGTTTCTACGCTGCGGTAACCCCCGGTTCGGGCAGAACGACCTGCCCCAGGGCAGGCCCGGCGTCCCGCGTTCCGCCGACAAATGCGAAGATGGGTTCTCGGCAGGACAGGGCCCCCACCACAGGGCCGAAGAAAAAGCGGCCGTATACCAGCCGCCGCCCGGTCACAGAGGACCGGTGCTCGGCGCACATGCATGGAGGACGTGACGTGGCGAACGACGCCAGCACCGTTTTCGACCTAGTGATCCTCGGCGGCGGCAGTGGCGGTTACGCCGCGGCACTGCGCGCATCCCAGCTGGGTCTGGACGTTGCCCTGATCGAGAAGAACAAGCTCGGCGGCACCTGCCTGCACAACGGCTGCATCCCCACGAAGGCTCTGCTGCACGCGGGCGAGATCGCGGACCAGGCTCGCGAGGCCGCCCAGTTCGGTGTCAAGGCCACCTTCGAGGGCATCGACATCGCGGGTGTGCACAAGTACAAGGACGACATCATCGCGGGCCTGTACAAGGGTCTGCAGGGTCTGGTCGCCTCCCGCAAGCTGACCTACATCGAGGGTGAGGGCCGCCTCTCCTCGCCGACGTCCGTCGACGTGAACGGCCAGCGCATCCAGGGCCGCCACGTGCTCCTGGCGACCGGCTCCGTGCCGCGCTCGCTGCCGGGCCTGAACATCGACGGCAACCGCATCATCTCCTCGGACCACGCCCTGGTCCTGGACCGCGTGCCCGAGTCCGCCATCGTCCTGGGCGGCGGCGTCATCGGCGTCGAGTTCGCCTCGGCGTGGAAGTCCTTCGGCACCGACGTCACCATCGTCGAGGGCCTCAAGCACCTCGTGCCGGTCGAGGACGAGAACAGCTCCAAGCTGCTGGAGCGCGCGTTCCGCAAGCGGGGCATCAAGTTCAACCTCGGCACCTTCTTCGACAAGGCCGAGTACACCGAGAACGGCGTTCGGGTCACCCTGGCCGACGGCAAGACCTTCGAGGCGGAGGTGCTGCTGGTCGCGATCGGCCGCGGCCCCGTCTCCCAGGGCCTGGGCTACGAGGAGCAGGGCGTCGCGATGGACCGCGGCTACGTCGTGGTCGACGAGTACATGCAGACCAACGTGCCGACCATCTCGGCCGTCGGCGACCTCGCCCCGACCCTCCAGCTCGCGCACGTCGGCTTCGCCGAGGGCATCCTGGTCGCGGAGCGTCTGGCCGGCCTCAAGGCCGTCCCGATCGACTACGACGGTGTGCCGCGCGTCACGTACTGCCACCCCGAGGTCGCCTCCGTCGGCATCACCGAGGCCAAGGCCAAGGAGATCTACGGCGCGGACAAGGTCGTGGCCCTCAAGTACAACCTGGCGGGCAACGGCAAGAGCAAGATCCTGAAGACCGCGGGCGAGATCAAGCTCGTCCAGGTCAAGGACGGTGCCGTGGTCGGCGTCCACATGGTCGGTGACCGGATGGGCGAGCAGGTCGGCGAGGCCCAGCTGATCTACAACTGGGAAGCCCTGCCGGCCGAGGTCGCGCAGCTCATCCACGCGCACCCGACGCAGAACGAGGCGATGGGCGAGGCGCACCTGGCGCTCGCCGGCAAGCCCCTGCACGCACACGACTAATCGTCACTGGGCGCGACGACCACTTCCGCACATTCGTTAGGAGCAACTGAAACCATGTCGGTTTCCGTAACCCTTCCGGCGCTCGGTGAGAGCGTCACTGAGGGCACTGTCACCCGTTGGCTGAAGGCCGAGGGCGAGCGCGTCGAGGCCGACGAGCCGCTGCTCGAGGTCTCGACCGACAAGGTCGACACCGAGATCCCGTCCCCCGTGTCGGGCATCCTGGCCTCCATCAAGGTCGCCGAGGACGAGACCGTCGAGGTCGGCGCCGAGCTGGCCGTCATCGACGACGGTTCGGGCGCGCCGGCCGCTGCCGCGGCTCCGGCCGCCGAGCCGGCCGCCGCTGCTCCGGCTCCGGTCGTGGAGGCCCCCGCGGCCCCCGCCCCGGTCGCCGAGGCCCCGGCCGCTGCTGTGACTGCCGGGGGCCATGCCGCCACCGGCACCGATGTCGTGCTCCCCGCCCTGGGCGAGTCCGTCACCGAAGGCACCGTCACCCGCTGGCTGAAGCAGGTCGGCGAGTCGGTCGAGGCCGACGAGCCGCTGCTCGAGGTCTCGACCGACAAGGTCGACACCGAGATCCCCGCCCCGGTCGCCGGCGTCCTGCTGGAGATCCTGGTCGCCGAGGACGAGAACGCCGAGGTCGGCGCACGTCTGGCCGTCATCGGTGCGGCGGGCGCGGCTCCCGCGGCCGCTCCGGTCGCCGCTCCGGCTCCGGTCGCCGCTCCGGCTCCGGTTGCCGCCCCGGCTCCCGTTGCCGCCCCGGCTCCGGTCGCGGCCGCTCCGGCGCCCGTGGCTGCCCCCGTGGCCGCTCCGGCCCCGGTCGCCGCTCCGGCTCCGGTCGCCCCCGTGGCGCCAGCCGCCCCCGCCGCCCCGGTTTCCGCCGGTGACGAGGGTGCCTACGTGACCCCGCTGGTGCGCAAGCTCGCCACGGAGTCCGGCGTCAACCTGTCCGTGGTCTCGGGCACCGGTGTCGGTGGCCGCATCCGCAAGCAGGACGTCCTGGCCGCCGCCGAGGCCGCCAAGGCCGCCGCTGCCGCCCCGGCTCCGGCCGCTGCCGCTCCGGCCGCGAAGGCTCCGGCCGCCGCGGTCTCCGAGCTGCGTGGCCAGACCGTCAAGATGACCCGCATGCGCAAGGTCATCGGCGACAACATGATGAAGGCCCTGCACTCGCAGGCGCAGCTCAGCTCCGTGGTCGAGGTGGACATCACCAAGATCATGAAGCTGCGCGAGAAGGCCAAGGCCGGCTTCCTCGCCCGCGAGGGCGTCAAGCTGTCCCCGATGCCGTTCTTCGTCAAGGCCGCGGCCCAGGCGCTGAAGGCCCACGCGGTCGTCAACGCCCGGATCAACGAGGACGAGAGCACCATCACCTACTTCGACTCGGAGAACATCGGCATCGCCGTGGACTCCGAGAAGGGCCTGATGACCCCGGTCATCAAGGGTGCCGGTGACCTCAACCTGGCGGGCATCTCCAAGGCGACCGCCGACCTGGCCTCCAAGGTCCGCGGCAACAAGATCACGCCGGACGAGCTGTCGGGCGCGACCTTCACCATCAGCAACACCGGCTCGCGCGGTGCGCTGTTCGACACGGTCATCGTGCCCCCGAACCAGGTCGCCATCCTGGGCATCGGCGCGACGGTCAAGCGCCCGGTGGTCATCGAGACCGCCGAGGGCACGAACATCGGCATCCGCGACATGACGTACCTGACCCTGTCCTACGACCACCGCCTGGTGGACGGCGCGGACGCGGCCCGGTACCTCTCGGCCGTCAAGGCGATCCTCGAGGCCGGCGAGTTCGAGGTCGAGCTCGGCCTGTAAGGCTCTCCACGGCAGCTCACAGCGGCTGTCCCGCACGGCGCCCCCGCCCGGACCTACAAGTCCCGGGCGGGGGCGCCGTCGTCGTACGCTGGGGCATTCCGGTTGACGGCTGTAACCAGCCTCACGCTGCGCCTCTGACCAGGAACGCATCGCGACGAGCGGCGCCGCCGTATTGTCTACGCATCAAGGCCCCGCATGCCCCGGCATGCCCCCTGCACACCCCTCAGGAGATGAAGCCCCGATGATCACCCCACCCGTCGTGCACTCGCTGCGCGAGCAGATCCGCGAGCACATCGTGGAGGGGATCGTCAGCGGGCGCTGGAAGCCCGGTGAGCGGATCGTGGAGCGCCGGATCGCGGTGGAGCTGGAGGTCAGCCAGACGCCCGTGCGCGAGGCCCTGCGCGAGCTGGAGACGCTGCGGCTGATCGAGTCGGCGCCGAACAAGGGCGTGCGCGTACGGAACCTGTCGGCGGCGGACCTGGAGGAGATCTATCCGGTCCGGGCGGGCCTGGAGCAGATCGCGGCCGAGCTGGCCGCGCCCCGGCTGGCGGCCGACTGCTCGGCCCTGGAGCCGCACGTGGCGGCCCTGTGGGAGGCCGACCGCAGCGCGGACGGCACGGCCCAGGTGCGGCACACCGTGGGCTTCCACCGGGAGATGGTGCGGGCCGCCGGGAACAGCGTGCTGCTGCACACCTGGGAGTCCCTGGGCATCGAGGTCTTCACGGCCCTGTCCATCCGGTGGCTGGGCACCGTCCAGAAGTCCTACGCCGAGGAGCACGAAGCCCTTGTGGACGCCTTCCGCAATCAGGATCCGGACATCGGTCTGCTCGTGAAGCGGCACGTTCTGGGCTGCGCGCCGAGGGCGTGATCTAGCCAACGCACTCCCGCAGGGGCACCCCTCTTGCCCCGATTTGCCCGGCACCGGGTGCCTGTTTTCATGGCACCCGGTGCCGACTTTTGTCATATGGGCGTTTCTTCGTCACTTTCATTTGATCGATCATCGATCAGCGCCTTACAGTCATCCGCGGACCCCACCCGGGTCCAACGACCCTGTCCTGCCCGTCAGGGATTTCTTCACCACCTCTCCTTTGTCCGGAAGGCGGCGCACACCGATGTCCGACCCCGTAGGAAAGCTTCCGAGCGAGCTCGACCAGCTCCCGGACCGCGACACCGAGGAGACCGCCGAATGGGCGGCCTCGCTCGACGCCGTCGCCAAGGCCGCCGGTACGCGCCGCGCCGAATACCTGCTCCGTCGCACCCTTCAGCACGCCGAGGCCGCAGGCCTCGCGCTGCCGAAGCTGCTCGAGACGGACTACGTCAACACCATCCCCACCGCCGCGGAGCCGGAGTTCCCCGGTGACGAGGCGATGGAAGCCAGGATCACCGCGTGGAACCGCTGGAACGCGGCCGCCATGGTGACCCGCGGCTCCAAGTACGGCGTCGGCGGCCACATCGCCACCTTCGCCTCCGCCGCGTGGCTGTACGAGACCGGCTTCCAGCACTTCTTCCGCGGGAAGGAGGCCGACGGATCGGGCGACCAGCTCTACATCCAGGGCCACGCCTCCCCCGGCATCTACGCCCGCGCCTTCCTCGACGGCCGGATCTCCGAGCAGCAGCTCGACAAGTTCCGCCAGGAAGCCGGCGGCAACGGCCTCCCGTCCTACCCCCACCCGCGGCGCCTGCCGTGGCTGTGGGAGTTCCCGACGGTCTCCATGGGCCTCGGCCCGCTCTCCGCGATCTACCAGGCGCGCTTCAACCGCTACCTGCAGAACCGGAGCATCAAGGACACCGCCAACTCGCACGTCTGGGCCTTCCTGGGCGACGGCGAGATGGACGAGCCCGAGTCGACCGCCGCCCTGGCCCTGGCCTCCCGCGAGCAGCTCGACAACCTGACCTTCGTCATCAACTGCAACCTGCAGCGCCTCGACGGTCCGGTCCGCGCGAACTTCCGCGTGGTGCAGGAGCTGGAAGCCCAGTTCCGCGGCGCCGGCTGGAACGTCATCAAGTCGCTGTGGGGCTCCGCCTGGGACGAGCTGTTCCAGCTCGACACCACGGGCGCCCTGGTACGCCGCCTGCGCGAGGTACCCGACGCGCAGTTCCAGACGTACGCGACCCGTGACGTGGCCTACATCCGCCAGCACTTCTTCGGCGCCAACGCCGAGCTCGTGCAGCTGGCCGGTGTGCTCTCCGACGCGAAGATCGCCGAGTGCTTCCACACCTCCCGCGGCGGCCACGAGCCCCGCAAGGTCTACGCCGCGTACAAGGCCGCCCTGGAGCACAAGGGTGCTCCGACGGTCATCCTCGCGCAGACCGTCAAGGGCTACACGCTGGGCGCCGGGTTCGAGTCGAAGAACGCGAACCACCAGATGAAGAAGCTGACGATCGACGAGTTCAAGGACATGCGTGACCTCCTTGGCCTCCCGATCCCGGACAGCGCCTTCGCCGACGGCCAGGTCCCGTACGGCCACCCGGGCGCGAACAGCCCCGAGGTGCAGTACCTGAACGAGCGCCGCGCGGCGCTCGGCGGCCCGGCCCCGGCCCGCAAGGTCAAGCACGTGGCCCTGCCGGCTCCGGCGGACCGTTCCTTCGCCCCGCTGCTCAAGGGCTCCGGCAAGCAGGAGATGGCCACCACCATGGCCTTCGTCCGGCTCGTCAAGGACCTGATGCGGGACAAGGAGACCGGCAAGCGCTGGGTTCCGATCGTCCCCGACGAGGCCCGTACCTTCGGTATGGAGTCCCTCTTCCCGTCGGCCGGCATCTACTCGCCGCTGGGCCAGACGTACGAGCCGGTCGACCGCGACCAGCTCATGTACTACAAGGAAGCCAAGGACGGCCAGATCCTCAACGAGGGGATCACCGAGGCCGGCGCCATGGCCGACTTCATCGCCGCCTGTACGTCGTACGCGACGCACGGCGAGCCGATGATCCCGTTCTACATCTTCTACTCGATGTTCGGCTGGCAGCGCACCGCCGACCAGATGTGGCAGCTCGCCGACCAGCTCGGCAAGGGCTTCATCGTCGGCGCCACCGCCGGCCGCACCACCCTGACGGGTGAGGGCCTGCAGCACGCGGACGGCCACTCGCACCTGATCGCGTCCACGAACCCGGCGTCGCTCAACTACGACCCGGCCTTCGCGTACGAGATCGCGGTGATCGTCAAGGACGGTCTGCGCCGGATGTACGGCGAGAAGCCGGAAGACGTCTTCTACTACCTGACGGTCTACAACGAGCCGAAGGTCCAGCCGGCCATGCCCGAGGGCGTGGAAGAGGGCATCCTGCGCGGTCTCTATCGCTTCAACACGGCGGCGGACCTCGCGGAGGCGGCCCCGGCCGCCGACGCCCCGAAGATCCAGCTGATGGCCTCCGGTACGGCCATCCACTGGGCGCTGGACGCGCAGAAGCTGCTCGCCGCCGACTGGAACGTGGCCGCCGACGTCTGGTCCGCCACCTCCTGGGGCGAGCTGCGCCGCGACGCGCTGGAGTGCGACGAGGCGCTGCTGCGCGGGGAGATGCGCACCCCGTTCGTCACCCGCGCCCTGGAGGGCGTCACCAGCCCGGTGCTCGCCGTCTCCGACTGGATGCGTCAGGTCCCGGACCAGATCAGCCAGTGGGTCGAGCAGGACTACACCTCGCTGGGCACGGACGGCTTCGGCCTCTCCGACACCCGCGCGGGCGCCCGCCGCCACTTCGGTGTCGACGCCCAGTCGATCGTGGTGGCCGCGCTGGCCCAGCTCGCCCGCCGCGGCGAGGTCCCGGCGTCCTCCATCAAGGAGGCCCGGGAGCGCTACGGCCTGTAGGCCCCCGCGTCCTTGAGCGACCGTGAGGCGGTCCGTCCCTTCGGGGGCGGGCCGCCTTTCGCGTTCGCATGCGGCCGTGCGGGGGCCCGGACCGGCCTTTCGCGGCATGCGCGGTGGCGGCGAGGGGGTGTACCCGTGATGCTTGAGCGGTGATGGACGAGACGGAGTTCTGGGAGATGGTCGACCGTACCCGCGAGGCCGCCGAGGGCGACCCCGAGGAACACGCCGAGCTGCTCGTGGAGCGGCTGGCACAGCTCGACCCGGACTCCGTCCTGGACTTCGCCCGGCACTTCGAGTCGCGGTACAACCGGGCGTACACCTGGGAACTGTGGGGCGCGGCGTGGGTGCTGCTCGACGGGGCCAGCGACGACGCCTTCGACTACTTCCGGTGCTGGCTGATCGGCCAGGGCCGGGAGGTCTTCGAGGGCGGGGTGCACGATCCGGACCAGCTCGCGGAGCTCCTCGACGAGTTCGACGAGGAGATCGACGGGGACGGCGAGGAGCTGGGGTACGCGGCGGACGAGGCGTACGAGCAGCTGACCGGGTCGGTCGCGCCGGATCTGGGGATCCCGCTGCAGGCGGCGGAGCCGGAGGGCGCCGCGCTGGACTTCGAGAACGAAGCCGTGCTCGCGGAGCGCTTCCCCCGGCTGTGGGACCGCTTCAGGGGCTGACGCCCCCGTCCCCCGCCCCCTTCCCCCGTACGCGGGTCAGTAGTGCGTGCCGCCGTCGATACGGATCTCCGTGCCGGTGATGAAGGCGCCGTCCTCGGAGCCCAGCATGGCGACGACGCCGGCGACGGTCTGCGGGCCTGCGAAGCCCTGGCCGAGGGCCGGGGCGAGCTTGGCGAACAGGCTCCAGTCGGTGTCCTCGGGCAGGCCGGGGCCCGTGCCGGTGGTCATGCCGCTCTCGATGGAGCCCGGCGCGACGGCGACGAAGCGCAGCCCCTGCTTGCTGTACTCGGCGGCCAGCGCGTGGGTCATGGACTGGATGCCGCCCTTGCTGGCCGCGTAGGCGGACATGTAGGGGTGGGCGAAGGACGCCGAGGTGGAGCTGAAGTTGACGACGACCGGCTGGTCGCCCGCCAGCAGCGCCGGGAGCGACTCGCGGATGACCAGGAACGTACCGGTCAGGTTCACTGCGATGATCTTGTTCCAGAACTCGAGCGTGGTCTGGTGGGTGTGCGCGGAGCGCAGGATGCCCGCGGCGTTGACCAGTACGTCGATTCCGGTGAGGGTGTCGACCGCTGCGGCCACGCCCGTCTTGACGGCGGCCTCGTCGGATATGTCGAGGACCGCGGTGGTGAGGCGGTCCGCGTGGCCGTCGGCGGCCGCCTGGTCGGCGGTGGCCTTGAGACCGGCTTCGTTGACGTCCACGGTGTGGACGCGGCCGCCCTCGGAGAGGATGCGGTGGACGGTGGCCTGGCCGATGCCGGAGCCGCCGCCGGTGATGAGGACGCGACGTCCTTCGTAACGGTTCATGGAGACGAGCGTACTCCCGTCATGACACGTTTTGCCAGACTGTCAAAACATGCATTTACTCACCGGGGCCGAGGTATCCTTCCCCGGTGAGATCCCCTCGTCCGTACTCTCCCCAGGCCGGCCCCGGAGCCCAGTCGCTGAACGAGCGCCGCAAGGCGGCCACCCAGCTCGACATCGCCCGCGCCGCCTGCGAACTCTTCGCCGAGCACGGCCCCGACGGCACCACCGCCGAGGACATCGCCCACCGCGCGGGCGTGGCCCTGCGCACGTTCTACCGCTACTTCCGCAACAAGCAGGAGGCCGTCGCCCCCCTGCTCGCGGGCGGCGGCGACGCCTGGCGCGCGCTGCTCGCCGAGGAGGACCCCGGCACCCCGCTGACCGAGGCCCTGGAACGTGCCGTCACGCGCTCCCTCACGGGCCCCCAGGCCCTCGACGAGGGCCTGGAGGTCACCCGCGGCCTGCTGCGCGCCGCCACGACCGACGAGGCCCTGCGGGCGGTCTGGTACCGGGTCAACCAGGACTCCGAGGAGCGCCTGGTCCCGGTCGTCGCCCGGCTCGCCGGCCCGGACGCGGAACCCCTCGCCGTCCGGCTCCTCGCGGCGGCGGCCACGGACGCGATCCGCATCTCCCTGGAACTCTGGTCCACCACGGACACCCCGCCCTCGGGCCCCGGCTCCCCCGCGGAACTCGCGGTCCGCTGCCTGCGCGACCTCACGGGCGCGATGCCGCTGATGCGCTGAGCGCGCCCGTCGGAGGACCTGCCCGTCGGAGGACCGGCCCGTCAGAGAACTTGCCCGTCAGAGAAACCTGGCGGACTTCTCCCGCAGGTGCTCCGCGAAGAAGGCGGGGGCGTCGGGCCGCATCCGGGCCAGCGTGACCATCGCGGTGACGAGGACGTCCGCGACCTCCGCCTCCACGTCCCCCCAGGTGTGCGAGTTCCCCTTCCGCGGATTCGTGCCCTTGGCCCCGATCACGGCCTGCGCGGCCTCCCCGAACTCCTCGCCGATCTTCAGGATCTGCAGCGTCACGCTCTCCTCGTGCGCCACCCCGCGCCCCCTGTCGTGCTCGTCGAACCGGGCCGCGAGGGCCCCGATGGTCTTCCAGGTGTCGTCCATCCCCCGAAGCTAGCGCCGCGCCGCCGCAACGCAGAAGCCCCGCCCCCCTCTGCAGGAGGGGGGCGGGGCTTCGTTCGATCAGTGCGTCAGCACGACCACGGCACGGCTTAGAGGTCGAAGAACTAAGTAGATGATTCGCCCCACCTGCACTGATCCGCAGAAAGGGCGGATGACGTGCAGAAACAGTCCGATGCGGTCGGCAGCGGTTCGACCCTTCTCGGATTCTCTGGTGGGCCCGTTGTGGGCCCGGCCCCAGGGCTGACCAGCCAGCTCCACACTCTCGCGCACCCTGCCCTCGGACACCCCGCAGCCATGCGGGCCGAGGGCTTTGCCATGCCCGGACACGGGACTCAGGAGCAGGTGGTCGGCGCGGCCGGCGTCGCCGTGAAACGCGAAAGGCCGCCCCCGAGGGGACGGCCTCTTGCTGGCCTTCTAGATCAAGTCTTCTACCTGACTGCTGCGCGTGTGATTGGCGTCTCCCTCGCAGCGGCCGGGCCCTCTGACTCGAAGGGCACCCCCCATGTTCCTTGCTAGGAACGAGGTACAGCCGTGACGGTACCTGATCACGGAGCGCGTCTCAACGGCGCGTACCGCAACCCGAACACCGTCAGCGGCAGAGTGCTGAATGCCGTTTCCAACGCTACTGGATGTCATGACTTCAATGCCGTAAATCCGCGGATTGGTGGGCCGTCAAAGTCCGGCGACCTCATGTCCCGTCTGGCCTCTGCGGCCCCTCGCGCCTATCGGATGCTGACCGAGGGCGACGTTGACGGCGAACTTCTTCCGCTGACGAAGATCAGGATCCCCGGCCAGCGCAAGGTCGCCCTGCCCGTGGTGCTCTCCTCCGACCGCAAGGAAGACCGGGGCTCGAACGCGGACCACGCCTTCCAGATCGCCTGTGTCATCGCGGGCGGCATCCACCGCGCCGGAGGCTCCTGGCCCGACTTCCACCACCTTCTTCTTCTCGGCCCGCACAAGGGCGGGGCTTGGTACCGCGAGCGGGTCCACCGCAAGGGCTACGACGACGCGATCAAGCTGCTCCAACGTGTCTGGGACCGCGTCACCCGACACATCTCCTCCAGCGACCCGATCGCCAGCCGTCAGGACGCGATTACGGACCTTCTGACCCTGCGGGAGCGGGCGGAGTCCATGAAGTTCACCGGCCGCAAGACGAAGCGGGTACTCCTCGCCCACGTCGAGATCGCGTTGAAGGCCGGGGGCCGGGATCACCAGGCGTCCGTCCGTCAGCTCTCGGAGGAGGCCGGGGTCAGCACCAACACCGTCTCCAGGGCCGACACCGAGTTGCAGGAGCGCGGGCTGCTGCGGCGGACAGTCCGGGGGCGCGGGTCGGATGCGGATGAATGGTTGCTGCTGAGCTGTCCAGACGATGTGTCACCGATGAGACACCCCCAGGTGCCCACCGGTCCCCCCGCACCAGGTGTCTCATCCGTGACACACCCCCAGCCTGTACCTGTCGAGGTGAACGGGCAGGTCATGACCCAGCTCATGAGCCTGGACGCGTTCGCCCACCGGGGCCTGGCCGACTCCGGCCTCACCCTGGTCTCCGCCATGTGCGACTCCGAGACCCCCGACCGCACGGCTTCCGAGTGGTTCGACGCGGCCGGACTCCAGCGCAGGACCGGATACCGGGCCATGGGCAAGCTCGTGGAGTCCGGCATCGTAGAGAAGGCCGGTGAGATCTACCAACTCACCGAGGCAGCCCGGACAGCTCTGGCGGCCCCCGACACCCGCGAGGCCGCAGACCTCTGGGAAGAGACCGCGATCACCCAGGGCACGGCTGGAGTCGGTGAGCGTCGCAAGCTCCGGCACCACTCCCAGCGGGAGCGGTGGAAGCGGTGGCTCGAAGGGGCCCGCGACACCGTCCGCAAGGCCAAGACCGCCCTGCGCACCGGCCTGGAAGCCGTCACGACGTGGACCCGCTGGGGCAGCGACGTCATCGACACCCAGACCGGTCAGGTGATCCCCGGCTGGCGCGTCGCGGATGACGGACACCTCATCTGGGACAGCCCCGAGCCCCCGTATGAGGTGCTGATCGCCCGCCACGCGGCAGCCCGCGCCGAGTGGGAGGAAGCCGCCTGACCCCACCGTGTCAGCGTCTCAACTGCCGCGTCTCATTCATGTCACTCCGCAGGTCAGAGCCTCCTTTCTGCCTGCCACACAGCACTGGCCGCCACGACATCACGGCGTCGCCGGCCTGACGTCATCACCCCAATCGCGTCGACGTTGAAGGGATCACTCCGATCTTGACCGACCCCAACTCTCCCGTCCTCTGGCTGGAGTCGGACCGCCAGCAGGACCAGGCCGAAGCGGAGGCCGTCACTAGTGCGTTCTCCTGCCCGACCTGCACGGCCCGCGCCGGACGGCCCTGTCACGTCCGCGACCAGCCCGACCGGCACCTCGCGGACGCACACCCCGACCGGGCCGTCCGCGCCTACCTCGCGCTCGCGGCCACCGTCGTCTGTCCCACCTGCCGTACCGCCCCCGGCACCCCCTGCTCCTGCCCAGGCCGGACCTCGGCCGCCCGCAGCGTCCCTGGCCCTCACCCGCTGGTGCTCGGTGTGCGCAACCCCCACCGGAATCCACTGCACCGGCGTCGTCCAGCCTCACGCCGCCCGCGTCCTCGCCGCCCTCCAACCCTGACCCGAAACCGCGGCGCCGCCGGCCAGCGCCAACCCCTTGGAGTCCCGACATGAGTAAGCCCCGTCTGCGCGCCCCGGCCCCTGTCGTTCACGAGCCCGGAGACCCGCTCGGCGTGGACTGCCCCTGGTGCGAAGCCCGCATCGACCGGCCATGTCGGATCAGAACCAACCCGGCCGCACGGATCAGAACCCACCAGACCCGCATCGACGAAGCCACCCGTCGGGCTGCCTCGGAGAGGCCCCCGGCGTGACCTGCGGGCAGACATGCGAAAGCCCCCGTCGCGTGGTCGCGGTGGGGGCTGAGCGAGAGCGCAGGCGGTTTACGTGTCGTTCGGGTCTGGCTCGGCGGGGAGCCGGTCCTGCTCGGCGAGAGCTTCCAGCGCCTTCTCGTACCAGTCCAGCGGGACGATCACCGCCTGGGCTTCCTTGTAGCGCATGACCTGGATGTGCTCCTTGCCGTACTGCACCCGTGCGCCGAGGACTTTGACGATCTGGGTCCGCAGGTCGGCCGCGTTCATGCGCACGGTCTTCTTCGGGTTGCTGCTCTCGCTCGACATGCGCGTATCGTACGTGAGATCCATCTTGCGCAACATCGTATGTTGCGCAACACTTGAGTGGTGCGGAACACGCTAGAACCGCACAACAAAAAAGCCCTCGACCGGTGCAGCGAACACCGGAACGAGGGCCTGACCGAGCACCCCAGATGCATTGGAGTGATCAGCTATGCCCAACCCTACGGGCACCAGTACGGCCATTGCCGCCGCCCTGGACAGCGCCGACGAGTACCAACAGCGGTACAACGCTCTCCGATCCCACCGCGAGGAGCGGCTGCGCGACCACGGCTACGGCTGCTGGCGGGCCACCACCCAGGCCCGCACCCGAATTCCTGCCATCTGCCGGGACCCCCGCGTCGCCCGCCACGTCACCGCACACCTCAACGCGTTCACCAACGGAGGTGCCCGGTGAGCCGCCGGTACTCCTTCTCCGACCCGGGGAACCACGACAGCGAGGGCGGCGGCAACACCATGGGCCGCGCCCGCAGCCCCCGCAAGGAGGCCAAGCGCGCCCGCGACTTCGAAGCCAAGCCCGCCCGGCAGCAGATCAAGAGCGCCGAGCCGAAGCGCGGGTTGTGGTCCCGGTGAGCCGGGCGCTGTACGAGATCGACCCGGAGACCGGCGCCCGCACCCCGCTGGACCCGGCAGCGATCGAGACCGCCCGAGCCGAGGCTCGCCTACGTCGCCGGACCCTATGGGCCGACGAGAGTCAGCGTCGGACCGACCGTGCAGCGCTCCGCCAGCACCTGGCCGCCCTTGGCATCGACCCCGGCGAGATCAGGGCTGTTCTCGGCCCCGGTCTCCACCCCTCCAAGGCGCGGCCGGCGCCGCCGCGGAATCCCGGCAGCAGTCCCGACTGATGACCGAACCCCGTACGACCGCCGCCCCGGCCCCCGCCGGGGCGGCACCCCACCCCGACCAGGAGCCCTACCGATGACCAGCCCGACTGACCGGCCCCCGCTCAATGACACGATGCGCGCCCTCATCGGAGTCGTCATCGCAGGCGTCGTCATCGTCGCCGGGATCGGATTCGCGGGCTCCTACTCAGCCGTCCGGGACCTGGCCGTGAAGAAAGGCTTCGGCGGCTTCGCCCTGGTCTTCCCCATCGGTATCGACGCCGGGATCGTCGTCCTCCTCGCCCTCGACCTGCTGCTGTCCTGGATGCGCATCCCCTTCCCGCTCCTGCGCCAGACCGCATGGCTGCTCACATCGGCCACGATCGCCTTCAACGGCGCGGCAGCATGGCCCGACCCCCTCGGCGTCGGCATGCACGCCGCCATCCCGATCCTGTTCGTGGTCACCGTCGAAGCCGCCCGCCACGCGGTCGGCCACCTCGCGAACATCGCCGCCGACCGACACATGGAGAGCGTGCGGCTCTCCCGCTGGCTCCTGTCGACAGTCCCCACCTTCAAGCTGTGGCGCCGCATGAAGCTGTGGGAGCTCCACTCCTACGAACAGGCAGTCGGCATAGAACAGGACCGGCTGATCTACCGGACCCAGCTCCAAGCCCGCTACGGGCGAGCCTGGCGGCGCAAAGCACCCGTCGAAGCCCTCATGCCGCTACGCCTCGCCCAGCACGGCGTACCGCTGACCGAGACCGCACCCGCCGGACTGGCCGCCGCAGGCATCGACCCCGCCTTCTGGGTCACCCGCCCCCGCCGCACCACGCCCACCGAGGTCACCGTCGAGCGCGAGGAGACGCTGGAGGAGGCCGCCGACAAGACCATAGAGATGATCTCCGAACCCGCCGTCAGTGGCGCCGGGCTCCCGGCCCTTCCGCCCGCCGTACCGGCAACGGCCGCTCTCCCGGAGTCCGGCAGCAAGGGCCGACGCGCGGTCGTCACCGCACGCACGGCAACAGAAGACGACGACCGTAAAGGGCCGGACGAGCTGCCCGACGGCAACAGCGAAAGCTGCACCGAGGACATCGGCAACAGCCGGGCCGCAGACCCCGAGGACAGCCCGCTCACGCCGGACATCGCACCGGAAAGGGCCGGTGACGACGTGTCGACAAAAGCGCAGGTCAACGCGGAAAGGGCCGAGGCCCGGCCCCCGGCCCTTTACGGTCCCGAACACCCCGCCGCCCCCGGCCCTTTCGAGACGGCAAACGCCGCCCGCGAACGCGAGGGGAAAGAGCGGCGAGCGGCCCTTGCCGACGCCTACATGGCCGAAGTGGAAAGGGCCGAAACGGCCGGGGACAAGCCACCGGCAAAGGCCGTCTGGGCGAAGGACAACGACACCAGCGTCCCGACCCTGAACCGCGCCCTGGGCGAGTACCGCCAGCGTCAGCCCACCGACTGACCCCGCAGACCGGGAGCCCCGAGCTGGAACTTCCTATGGCTCGGCTCGGGGCCCCCTTCACCCACGCCCGTACTAGAGACAGACGAGAGGCCACCATGCTCGCGCACATCCGCGCCCGCCGTGTCCGGCGTACGAAATACCCCTCACGGTCGCACGCCTGTACGACTACCCTCGCGACTGGGGAACGGGCCTGGGAGCCCGACATGATCAACGAACACCTGCCCGCCACGGTCACGGCGGAGCCGCAGCTTGCCCGCATACCCGCTCTGCCGTCCGGTTGGCAGACCGCGGCGCCGCCGGCCGAGCCGCGCACCGTCGACACCGCGCACGACGAAGACGAACTCGCCATCCGCGCCCACCTGGCTGCCCTCGGCGTCGCCCCGGCGGGGTGGTGACCGTGACCGACCGCATTCCCGTCCTCACCCCCGACGCTCACCACAGCATCGACTGGAACCGGGTACGCGCCACCGTCCGCGCCCTGCGCCCCGTGCGCACCCTCACGCTGATCTCCGCTGCCATGTTCCCGGCCGTGGTGTGGGCCGAACAGGTCGCCATCCCCGTATCCGCCGAGGTCGGCGTGAACACCGCGTTCGCCATCGCCTGCATCACGTCGACGGTGTGCGCCGTCGGCATGGCGACCGGCGGCCGAATCCGCCGGTGGGCGAGCGCCGCCCTGCTCATGGCTGCCGTGGGCGGAACGCTGCTCGCCGCCCCGACCCGCCACCTGATGACCATCTGGATTGTGGGGGCCTGACCATGGACCTGATCGAGACCACCCACGTCGTCACCCGCGCCGGTGCCGCCTTCGGCTTCTGCCTGATGGTCGTGACCGGAGCCGTGATCTTCTACAGCAACGGCCGCACCTTCAAGGCGTTGAAGAAGCGCCGGGTCTGGCTCCCCTGGGCCGCAGCCTTCCTCGTCATGGTGCTCGCGTCGGCCGTCGTCGGCGGCATCATCGGCAACATCTCCGGCACATTCACCGGCACCGGGAACAAGCTCGGCCAGGAGATCGGGAACGCCGCCGTCGGCCAGTCCGGCGCCGGAGCGGTAGAGCTGTCCACCGGCGAAGTCCTCGGCTACTCCGGCTCCTGGATCGCCCTGACCCTGATGATCCTGCTCGGCCTGTTCATCTGGTTCGCCAAGGGCTGGGGAGAGCGCGCACTCGCCATCTCCGGCGCCCTGACCGGCTCGACCTGGGGCATCGCCTCCTCCCTCGGCGGCATCGCGTCGATGATCGGCGTCCCGCTGATGACCTGGATCGGGGAGGGAATGATCGGATGAGCAAGCCCGGACCCCTGATCGCCCGCACCACCGCCGGATACGGACACATCACCCTCGCTCTCGCCCACTGGGCCGGTGGCCACACTGTCTCCGCTGAGGAGCTGCACCGCAGGATCGTCAAGGCCCGCGCGGAAGCGCACGCCGAAGCGGTCGAGGAGCATGCCCGCGAAGCCAGACGGGCGCACCGCAGAGCGGCGAAGCTGCGTCGGATCGCCGCCGAGGACGGGGGCCTCGTCCCCGCCGCCCAGGCCGACCTGACCCTGGCGGAGAACGAGGGACGCCGTCACGAAGCCGCCCTGGCCGCCCTGGGGGACTTCGAGGTCCGCCCCGTCGACCCCGGCCAGATCCGGCACATGCGGCACTGGACGAAGTTCCGCAGACTCCTGGTGCTGGCCTCGCCCGTGGCCGGTGTGGTGGCAGGAACCGCGCTGATCGACGGGATGGTGTTCGTCCTGGCCGTCAGCAGCTCCGTGACCGCCTGCTGCATGTGGGGCGACAAGCCGTTCGAGAAGACCGTCCGTCCCGTCCCCGCTGAACTCCTGGCCGACACCGCGTTCCTGGTCCTCGAACCCTCTGGGGACCAGCCCGTGATCGTGGACACCGGTAAGTGGAAGCTGGAGTTGCGGACCTACGTCGAGCAGGCAGTGGCCATCGCGAAGCAGAACAACCAGAACGGCATCCACTGTGTCGAGCTGCTTCACGGACTACACCATCAGGGTCAGTTCCTCGGCATCACGTCGGCCACCTTTCCCTCGAAGCTGCGCGACGCGGACATCCCCACAAAGGTCGTGAGCGTCGGCGGGGACAAGCAGCTGGGTGTCACGTACGACGGCGTCGAGAAGGCCCTGGGCCGCATGCTGCACCTGCCCGCTCACCTGGTGCCGGACCTGACCGTGTACCCCACATCTAACCCCTCCCCCGTCGAGGATGAAGCAGCCTGAGACGGGTAAAGCCGCAGGTCAGCGCTAACCGTTTACTCCTTTACCCACCGTCAAGCGATCGGAGAGAAGTGCCCGACAGCACCACTTCCAGCGTCTATCTCATCGGCCCACGAACACGAGGACCGGTCAAGATCGGGTACACCGCGAGACGCCCGGAGGACCGCCTGAAGGTTCTTCAGACCGGACATCCCGAAAAGCTCCACGTCCTGTGGAGCACACCCGGAACCGAACTTCTGGAAGCCGCCCTGCACTCACGATTCCACCTGTACCGGGTGCAGGGCGAGTGGTTCGACTTCGGCGCCCTCGACCCGATCGAGACCGTACGGAACGCGGTCTTCGGTAAGCGCGAGGCCACGAAAGCGGAACCCATGCCAGTGGTTCGGATCCGAGGAGGTTACCTCGCCTCCCACGTGAAGTACTGGAAGCAATCGGACTTCGAGCAACGCTTCATTGAAGTCTTCTGGAGATTTTGGGATCTGCTCTTCGTGGCCGCCGCCGTCCAGGTCTCCGTGGACTACTTGCACGCCATGGAGTGGGACGACTGGGTGCTGGGCTGGTGGGGCGATCTGAAGGTGTGGATCACGTCCTACGACTTCACCTCGGTCGACGTCATCGCGGCAGCGTCGATGTTCTTCGTCTGCCGAGTGCTCCAGCCCTACGCATCCCGCCTTCTGTCCGGCCTGGTCGGAGTCATCCGGTACTTCGTCCGACGTCCCCACCCGATCTCTGTGCCAGTCCTGCCAACCCGCTGAGGCGCCGCCGGCACCGCCTTCTCTGTGCGGCGTACCGCGGTCGCCGTGAACGAGGAGCGCCCCGACCACCAACACGGTGGGCGGGGCGCTCCTCGTTGTGCCGCACGTGCCAGGTGCGGGCTGCGTGGCCCCGTCTGTGCAGGCGATCGGTCAGCCGGGCTCGGGCGAGGTGCCGTTGTTCGCCGGGTAGCTGAGGGTGATGAGCCTCAAGAGGGTCATCACCTGGTGACCGCGACGCTCGCGGTCTTCGGTGTCGTGGGGGGCCTCGATGAACCGTAGAAGGGCGGCCAGGAACGCATCCTCCACCCGCTCGTCTGCGGCGTGGAGGGCCTGTCGGGCGGTGGCGGCTTCGACCTTCTCCCGTTGCCTTTCGCGGCGTTGGGCGGTGAGCCAGTCTTCCAGCTGGGCGGCCCTGATGGCCAGGCGTGTCCTGGGGTCGTAGTCGACGACGGTCCGGCGGTGTCCCTCCAGGGAGAGGATGGGGACCTTGAGGACGGGTTCCGGGTGCCAGTGGACCTTCAGGTAGGCGAGCGAGCCTGCTTCATGGAGGGCGTCGTTGTAGAACTCGACGAGGGCGGCGAGTCCTCCCTGGATCTCGACGAGGGGCCGGTTCTCCGGCGGGCCCAGGGGCATCTCCTTGTGCGGCCCGTTGAGCCGGGCGACGATCACCTCCGAGTTCCGCCACTCGATGTGCCCGATCTGGACCAGGTCTTCTCGTTCCAGGGTGAGGAGGGCACGGCGAGTCTTCTCCATGTCGGATCGGGTGGCGGCGTCTCCTCCGGCGAGGTCCCGCATCTGAACCCATGCGTCGGGCCGCTTGCTGTTCAAGGCGCGAAGGGACTCAAGAAGCTGTCGTTGTACGCGCCCATGGCCTCTACTCATGGGATAAGCGTTGCACGGGCAGTAGTTGACTCTCCCGATACATCACTTACTTGGACGTCGGGACGCTGGTCGGCATGGACTCACGGATCATCGCGGCCTCCGAGGCCGCCTCTGAGAACGTCCCGCTGGTGGCCCTGGCCCTCGGTGTCGGCGGGGGACTGTTCGCGCTGATGTACTCGGGCTTCGTCATCGTGGCGCTGGTCAACCGGCCCACCCCTCCGCAGACCGCCACCACGCCCCCGACGCCCGCGCCCGCTCCTGCGCCGCTGTCCGGCTTGGCGTACGCGGCTGCGGTCGCCGCTGTGGTGGGGGTGGTGGTGGCCATCCTGGCGTGGCTGTTCCCCCGGTAGCCGGGGCCGGAAAGTATCAGGTGCAGACGACGCCGGCACCGCCGCCACTGTGCGGCGTACCGCGGTCGCCGTGAACGAGGAGCGCCCCGCCCACCAGACATCCGGTGGGCGGGGCGCTCTCGTCGTACGTCAGCGGCTGTACGAGCCTGCTGCCTCGACCAGTTCAGCAAGGTGGGCTGCCGAACCGGTGCCGGGGATCGGGGCGACATGGTCGCCGAGGTCGAGCAGCCAGTGAAGTGCCTTCACGACCCCGCCGTCCTCGGTCAGCGCCCCGGCCCCGAGCGGGGCGTAGGGCACGTACGGGATACCGGCGGCCCGGCAGTGCTCCACTCCCCGATCCGCGTCCCTCGGCTCGGCGAGGCTCAGCTTGTTCTGCACGGCCGCCACGGTGACCACGGTCGCGGCGATGTCCACTTCGGCCGGGGTGACCTTGGACAGGCCGATGTGTCTGATCTTCCCCTCCCGCTGGAGTTCGGCGAGCGCGCCGACCTGGTCGAGGAACGGCACCTTCGGGTCGTTGCGGTGGAGGTAGCACAGGTCCAGGGCGTCTACGCCGAGGCGCCGAAGGCACTGCTCGACGGTGGCGCGCAGGAACTCGGGGCGCCCGAGCGGCTTCCACACGTTCGGGCTGGGGCGGGCCATGCCGACCTTCGTGGCGATCAGCAGTTCCGGCGGGTACGGGTGCAGGGCCTGGCGGATCAGCGTTTCGACGGTGTGGGGACCGTACGCGTCGGCGGTGTCGATGTGGGTGATGCCGTGGACGTGGACCGCGTCCCGCAGGACACCGACGGCTTCGCCGAGGTCTGTCGGGTCGCCCCAGGTGCCGGGGCCGGTCAGGCGCATGGTGCCGAAGCCGAGACGGGAGACGGTCTTGCCCGCGATGGTGATGGAGCCCGCAGGGGGCGTCACGCGGCGGCCTTCGCGGTGATGCGCTCGACCATGACGGCTACGGCGTTGCCGTTGAAGTCGGTGCTGGTGATCTTCTGGTGGGGCAGGTTGAGGCTGGTCATGAGGGAGTGGATGTTCCGGTCGACGGAGGCGCGGTAGTCCGGGTCACGGTCTCGGCAGTCGCCGAGCGGGACGGAGGGGTCCAGGACCGTCGCGTAGAGGCGGTCGTACGTGGCGGCGTGGGCCTGGACCAGGCGGACGAGCCCATCCATGACCTTCGGGTCGGGGTCCTGGCCGGAGCGTTCCAGGGCGGCCATGTAGTAGGCGAGGGGGTCCACGGCGGAGCGGTCGATCAGGACAACGTCCGCTTTCAGGGTGGCCTCGGCGACAGCGGCGCCGGAGGCGGCGATGATCCACTCGGTGCACTCGGGGCTCTGCTTGTGGAGCTTGGGGAAGCCGAGTTCGGCGGCCTGCTGGGCGAAGGAGGCCGGGGTGCGGGCCACGGTGAGGCCGGTGGCCCGCAGTTCCATTTCGACGCGCCGGATCAGGGTGGTCTTACCGGTGGAGTGGGTCCCGGTGAAGGCTACGCGGGTGGCTACCACAGTGTCTGCTCCTCGGGTTGGGGGTCGAGTTCGGGAAGGCCGGGCATCCCCGGCGGTACGGCCTTGGCGGCCATGGCGTCCCACGAGTCGTAGTGGGAGGCGAGGTGGTGCAGCAGGAGGGCGGTGGCGTGGGCGTCGTATCCGGCGCGGTGGCGCGTGCCGGCGACGCCGTCGAGGCTGATGCCGGTGTGGTTGATGAGGGCGTCCAGGCCGAAGCCCTTGTGCCCGGGGAAGGTGGCCTTGGCGAGGCGAAGGGTGTCGATGACCCCGGCGGGCTTCCAGTCGGGCAGGTGCCGGGACAGGACGTTGTACTCGACGCTGGCGGAGTGCGCGGCGATCCATGCCCCGTCCAGCAGCCCGGCCACCTCACCGGCCACGTCCGCCCATACGGGGGCGTCGGCGACCATCGCGTTGGTGATGCCGTGGATGCGGGTGATGAGGTGCGGGATGGCAACCGGGGGCCGGATCAGCCACGATCGGGCGGCTTCCGGCTCCGGGCGCCCGCCGGTGACGGGGATCAGCGCCACCTCGACGAGATCCGGCGGGGTGGCCCCGTTCCCTTCGACGTCGACGACGAACAGGGGGGCGGGCCAGGTGGAGAAGTTCACGGGGTGGGGGCTCCTTGCTCCCCCTCGCGCCAGCCGATCTCGGCGCGGCCGTGTCGGCGCTCGCGGTGGGGATGGGCTCGGTCGTGGACCTGGAAACCGTAGCCGTGCTGCATGTAGTAGCGGGGCTGTTCGGCCAGGCCCTCGGTGATGACCGCCCGTTCGGTAATCTCCACCGGACCGGTTGACCCCAGCTCCTTCGCCAGCCGCTCCGCGTCAGGCAGGGCCGGGGCGTTCCACGCCGCCGCGCACAGCCCCAACTGCCTCTTGGGGCAGATGTTGCACAGCTCCTTCACGCCGTAATGCCCGTTGTAGTCGGCCAGGCCGTGGGCGTAGGCGACGGCGCAGGAGGTCTTGCGGAACAGCGGACCCCACGGCTCTTCGGAGTCGGCCGAGCGCCGGAACAGGTCGAGGATGCGGTCCTCCAACCGCTCCGGCATGATCTTGCGCCGCGCGGTGTCCTCGTACGGGGAGGGGAGCTTGTTCTCCTCGTAGTAGGCGGCGATCTCGTCGCGGAAGAACAGGCCGGTGAACACGGTGGCGTGCGCGTGCTCCGACAGGGTCTTGGCGAAGGCCAGGTGTTCGTCGGAGTCGTTGAGGCCGGGGACGATGGGCCGCCAGTACAGGATCGTCCGGTACGACTGGGCGTTGACGTACAGCGTCTTGAGGCTGGTCGCGGCGATGTCGGAGTCGACCGGCTCAATGCCGGTGTGGCCGATGCCGGAGTAGGTGACCAGGATGGTCAGCTTGATGTTCCTGAAGGAGTTCAGGACGGCGCAGTCCTCTTCGGTGACGCGCCAGCGGGTGATGACCAGGACGTGGTTGGTCAGGCCGCGTTCGTCCAGGAGCCGGAGCGTGTTGAAGGTGTGGCCCTTGACGATGGGGAGCATCGGGTCGGTGGCCTTGTTGAAGACCTGGATCGGGGTGACGTGCGGCCGGAAGTACTGGTGCCCCACCAGGGCGGCCACCGCGTCCTCGTCCGACATGAGGGCGCGCGGCACCTTCATGCCGAAGTTCTTGTAGAGGTGGCGGATGCAGTAGCCGCACTCCAGGGGGCAGCCGATGACGTGGTTGAGGGATAAGCCGGACTTGCGGTACTCGATGGGGTCGGCCAGATTCGGCTCCAGCAGCTCGATCTGCTTCGGCGTCATCAGCGGCAGGGGCCTGCGCTGGAACGTGGTCACGGTCATGCGGGAAGAGTCCTTCCATCAGAAGTCCTGTCGCCGGGCGTGACAGGGCATACGGGCGCCCGGCGGCAGGGGTCACAGGGGCGGGCGGGGTTGCTCCGTCGGCGCCCGCCCTCGTCCGGCCACGGACGCGGCCGCACCAGTTGAGGCGCCGCCGGCCGCGCCGGGGAGTTACCGGCCCTGCCGGTGAGCCGTGGCGTACCGCAGCAGGAAGTCGGTGTGCTTGGCCAGCAGGCGCAGCGCGGCCACCGGGTCCGTGATCTGTGCGGTGAGGAGGGTGCGGGCGTAGGCGACGGTGCCCAGGGCCACATCGCGGGCCCGGTCGTCGGCCAGGCCCTTCGCGTACTCCTCGGCCGGGTCGGCCAGCAGGCTGATGTGGGAGCGCAGCCGACGCCGGAGCTGGTCGGCGGCCGGTCCGGTCCCGTGGGCGTAAGAAGCCAGGTCCATGGCCAGGTTGCTGTCGCTGCGCATGTCCGCGACCGTCGGCGGCGCCTTCTCCACGACGGTCACTGCTCCGTGCCCTCGGGCTCGTCTTCGCCGGGCAGCGGCCCGGTACGGGCCAGGAAGGCGTTCCAGCCGTGCGTCGAAATCTCGGAAAGCGTGGAGGACGGCTGGCCCGGGTTCGTCGGGCCGTCGGGGGTACGGGTGGGAAGTGGCGCTCTCTCCTGCTGGCTGGTCATGGTCGGGCTCCGGGGTCAGTGTCGGGAGGGGTGCCGCTGCCCGTGTCTGCCGGGGGACGGGGGGCACGGGCAGCGGCGGCGGGTGGGCAGCCCTTCGGGGGAACGGGGAGTCGGCGGACTCGGGCTGCCCGGCTTGTGGGTGTCAGGCGTACGGGCTGTGGGGGTGCACGCCCGCAGCGGCGTCCGCCAGGTTCCGGCGGCGCTCACTGTCCTGTGCGGTGCGGCGGGGCAGCGTGTCCGGTCCGGTGGTGGCCGTGCGGACGGCGACGAGGAACGCTCCCCGGTCGCCGGTCAGGGTCCGAAGCCGCTCGAACCCGGCAGAGTCGGCGGCGACCATGAGGGGCGAGTAGGTGAGCACGCCGGACGCGGCGTCGCCGAGGGCGGCTATGACGCTGGACCAGCCGGGCCGCTGCTCCAGCGGCTGCTGTCGGTCGGTGTCCGTCACCGTGTCCGTGACGGGCCAGTCTCGGCCCTCGGCGTAGCGGCGGCAGTGGTCGGCGATCAGGTCGGCCGTGTCCGGGTCGGAGGTGCAGACGTAGACGATGACGGGGACGCGGCGGCCCTTGCGGGGTTCGCTCAGCATGGGATCAATCGTGACCGCGTGATCACGGTTGGTGAACATGCGGGGCGTGGTAGCCGGACGGTCGATTCCCTGCCGACTACCACGCCCCGTGGTAGTCCATGGGACGTGATAGTCGGAATTAGGACAATCATGCTTTCGAGTGATTGCCTGCGGCATGGTCCACACACGAGGCTCGGGCCAACCTACCGAGCGGAGACGAGTGTTGTGGACATCCATTGGGCGCAGCAGGGGTCGTGCAGCAGATCGGACCCGGAGGAGCTGTTCGTCCCGGGGGCGGCTCAGGCCCGCGCGAAGGCCGTGTGCACGGGCTGCCTGGTGCGTACCGAATGTCTGGCCACCGCACTGGACGAGCGGGTGGAGTTCGGCGTCTGGGGCGGCATGACCGAGCGGGAGCGGCGAGCACTGCTGCGGCGACGACCGACGGTGTCCAGTTGGTGGCGGCTACTGTCCGTGGCTCGCGAGGAACACAAGCGATCCCTGAGGAGACGGGCGCCGAGCGCAGCCGCATAGGCTCCTGTCGCCGCAGATCAGGAGGTGGCGTCGCAGGTGAGGCCGAACAGGCTGGCGACCTCGTCGGCTGCCGTCTGGGGGCTGGTGGCGTGCACGGTGGTGATGCCGAGCGCCCGCGCAGGTGTCAGGTTTTCGGCCCGATCGTCCACGAACACACAGGCCGAGCCCGGGAGTCCGAGGCGGTCCAGGGTGCGCTGGTAGATGGCGGGATCCGGTTTGGCGATGCCCTCGCGCTCACTGATCACGTGGACATCGCACAGGTCCCACACCCCCAGTTCCCGATAGGGGTCGTACGGGTCGGTGCCGTACGAGTTGGACAACAGAGCCACGGCGACGCCGGCCTGGCGGGCGGCCCGGACCACGGCCATCATCGGCTCGGCCGCCCGTACCTCGGCGTGCCCCCGCCCCATCAGATTCGTCCCGTCCACTCCGAGCACCCGGCCTGCCCACGCGTTCCATTCGGTCTGGCCGATCTCGCCGCACTCCAGCGCCCGGTACATGGAATGCGCCGCAGGATCGTCGTGAAGGGCGATCCTCCAGTGGCGGGGCGGGAGGCCGAGTCGGGCGTTCCAGACGGCCCATGAGGCTCCGAGGGACGTCGTCATGACGCCCGCGAAATCAACGATCAACGCGGAGGGCAGGGCAGGGGACATCAGGAGCTCCGTACAGGTGGTGCGGGTGAAATGGAAGGTGTTCAGCGGGTGGTGCTGCCGGTGGGGATGCCGAGAGCCGCTGCCGCTCGTCGTAGCCGGGTGGTGCTGCCGCGTCCGGCGCGCTGCATGATGACTCCGGCCAGGGCCTGGTGTCGTACCCAGGTCGGGTTGTCGTCCGCCGCATGGAGCAGCGTGTCCAGCGCGGCATCCCACTGACGGGCGTCGCACTGAGCGACCGCCACGTCCAGATCGACTCGTGAACGGGAGGCGTGAGACAGGCCGGACCGGTCGCGGAACTGCTCGGCCAGGCTGAGGGCCTGCCCGGTGCTGCCGATCGCCACATGAATCCCGATGGCCTGATGTGTGGCGTAGGAGGGGCCGAACTGTGCCCCGTCGGGGCGTACGTCGCGTCCGAGACGGGCGGCTGCCGCGTGGGCCTCGGACAGCAGGTCGGCGGACAGGTCGGCATCCCCGAGACGGGACGCGACGACAGCGGCGAACACCACGGCCCGCCCGTAGGCGGCCCACACTCGGGGGTCGCGCTCGGACATCGACGGCTCGATCAGACGGGCCGTCTCCTCCGCAACACGCCGCGCGTCGACCAGACGAGCATCACGGAGCAGGACACGGGAGCGGAGCGTCGCGGCCAGCGCGGCACGCACCGGGTCCGACGACCGGGCTGCATGATGAGCCGCGTTCCCGACAGCCGCGTAGGCGAGATCCCGCGATCCCACATAGTTCGCTGCGGTCGCGGCGGCCCGGTAGGCATCCGACAGCAGGGCCTCGGCCGCACCCTGCTCGTCGGCGGGAGCCGTGTGCCGGTACAGGACGGCAGCACGGAGCAGGGGCGCTGCAAGCGACGCGGTCCGGGAGTAGTCACCGTCTGAACAGACCTCCCACACGTGGTTGACCGCAGCGGTCAGAGCAGCGGCGGTAGGCGGGGTCTCCTCGGCGGGTTCGGGAATCAGCCCGGCGGCACTGTCATGAACCGCTGCCGAGAGCGCACGGGCCGCCTGCCGGTCTCCCGTGGACATGGCGCGGCGTGGGGCCTGCTGGCCGAGGATGACCGCCGCATCAGCATGGAGAGCGTCCGAGAGCGCCAGAACAGTCGGCAGCGTTAAAGTCGCGTCCTGCTCGGCGGCCCGGATGGTCTGCACGGACAGGCCCGTCAGCTCCGCCAGACGCTCCTGTGTCAGGTCGGGGCCGCGCAGGATTTTGATTCGTTCGCCTGTGGTGTAGCTGTCCCAACTCCCCATAGCATTGCTCCTATTCCGGTGCATGGCTGTACTGGGACCGTACCCGCCCCACAGCAGCGGGGACAGCAGATCGCCCCCACCGGACCCGATTGCCGGTGGGGGCGCTGCCATTCAAAGAGACTTGCCACGATCGACCCGATGGAGTCAGGCCGGCGCCGCCGCGGATTCCGGGTGAGCGGTCGGCCCCGGCTCCGCTACGCACCAAGGGAGACTCCAATGAGGAAGCGTCTCGCGTTCCTGATCGCAGCCCTGACCCCTCTAGCCCTGGTTGCGTCACCCGTCCGGGCCGACACCACGACGACGTGGATGTCCTTCGCCCTCACCTTCGACGTGGCCCTCATACGCGGGACCATCCCCTACACCTGCTCCGACTCCGCACCCATGCCCGCCGCAGCCCTGGCCGATGGCCAGGAATTCGACCGGCAGCTCACCGAGGCGTTCACGGATGAGAGCAAACTCCCCGCCCAGGTTCAGGTGCCCGCGTTCTACCCGGAAAACCCCAACCCCGGCGCCATCGCGAACGCCACCATGACCAACTCCGAGGCCGCCAACATGGCCTGCCCCCGGACCGACACCCCTACGCGCCTCTACCGGCCGCTGAACACCATCGTCCACGTCAAGGTCCCCGCCACCACCGCCAGCGGCGCCCGCTACTTCCCCGAGCCCGACAACATGCGCAACTGGCTCCAGCAGGACTTCACCTTCAAGGCACTGAACAACGCCTACGACCTGAGCATCAGCCTCCGCGACATCCGCGCCATCAACTCGTCCTGCGGCATCACCGAGACCGCTACCGGCAAGGCCGCCCTGAACTGGACCTGCCCCGACCCCTACGGCACACGCACGCTGCCCTACTACAGCAGGGGCCTGACCTACGGAAGGGGAACAATCTTCTCCGTACAGGAAGGCGGCAGCATCGTCATGGACCTCAGAGCGCAAGACGCCGCCTACCCCGCCGCCCAGGACCCCGCTGGTCTGGAATGGGACTTCCTCCTCGGCAAGCGCACTGCCAACGGCGGATGGTGCCGCGAATACTCCTGGAAGCTGGCACCCAACCGAGCACTCGGCAGCGTTCACTACATCACCGTCAATGCCAGCGATGTGGACACCTCCCACGCACCCGACGGATGCGCCGACCGCACCGACACCATCGGCTCCACCAAGCTTCTTGACCTGGTCCGCATCGACAAGTCCTTCACCAGGCCCTGACGTCGGTCAGGCCAACCGGCCGGCGCCGCCGCGGATTCCGGGTGACAGGGGTCACCCGTGGCCGGGTTGAACGCCATCCTGGCGTTCCGAAAATGTCGATGACATGGACAACCTCACGATAGACACGACCGGGCCTCCCCACCTGTGGCGATGCCTCACCATCCACAACCCGTGGGCCGAGTTGATCATTCGCGGGGACCGGGCCGTGGAGATCCGGACGTGGACGACGGGGCCGCGCAGGATCTGGGTCCACGCGGCCAAGCACTGGGAGGGCCCCGGCCCGAGGCCGTCGCATCTGACGTTCGGTGCGGTCGTCGGGAGCGTGCAGGTCGTGCGCTGCTCGCGGACACCGCCGGAGGGGTCGGAAATGTGGGCCGAGGACGGCGACAACCTCTGGTACTGGCACCTCGCAGACCCCCGGCCGCTTAGCCGTCCGGTGCCGATGAGGGGGCGACAGTCGTTGTACGCCCCGGACCCGGCGGTGATGGCCCGGCTGATTGAGGAGGCGTAGGCGCAGGGCTTCCGACCTGGGAAAACCACCGTAAGTAGTTGACGGTTGCGGAGAGTGATCCTAGACTAATCACATCGAACGCACGACCGAACGACCCGCTCACCACCCCTGGTGCGCGGGTCGGGTCATTTCCGGACCAGGAGTCCTCCATGAGCGTCATCACCGAACTGCCCGACGGCCTCGTCTACCGCGTCGGGCGGGAGCACGCGGCCAGCCGACTGCACATCTTCCGGCCCGAGACCGATGACAACTGGTGCCCGGCCAAGGGCTCCAAGATCCCCAGCGCGGCCCACCTGGCCACCCACGCCCCCGAGGTGTGCTCCCGCTGCGAGCGTGCATTCCTCAAGGCGATGAGCGAGGCCGCGCCCGTGGAGCCCGAGCCGGAGCCGGAGGGTGCGCAGGGTTCCCTCTTCGACGCGGACCCCGAGCCGGAGCCCGAGACCGAGATGGCGGCGGCGCCGGCCGCGGAGGAGCACCACGACGATGAGCCGGAGGCGGAGCCCGAGGGTGGCTTCGAGGAGCTGCCGCTGGCGAGCGGAGAGCCTGGGGAGGAACTGCTGGCACCGCTGCGGGCTCTCATGGCCCAGGTCCTGGAGGGCGGGGAGAAGGTCACGTCGGCTCATGTGGAGGCCGCTCAGGCGGTGGCCATGCATCAGCTCGCCTTGGGTGAGGAGCAGGTGGAGCGGCTGCTCCTGCGGGTTTCGAATTCTGACAATCTGGCAACCTCGCGGCGGGCGATGGTCGAGGCCGTGGTGGCCGCGTACGGCGGCAGCATCCTGTCCCGGCCCGTCTACAACGAGCGGAAGTCGGCGATCAACTACCTGGACATCCTGGTCTGGGCTCCGGCCGGATCGGTAGTGGCGCTGGAAGTGCTGCTGCCCGCGCTCATCATGCAGGCCGAGTTCGCGTTGAGCGCAGCCAGCATCGAGTACCGGGCGAAGCTCCGGGGCTCGATGCCCGAGGACAAGGAGTTCTGGCGGCTGAACTCCGTCTACCGACGCCAGTACCTTCACGGCTTCGGCGCGGACCTCGGCGCGAGGCTGCACGAGGAGCGGGCGGCTCTGCTGGGCGAGGACGCCGTGAACGCGGAGGTGGAGCGATCCCGGCAGATCCGCGACGCGGAGCACCCCAAGACCCGAAAGAGCGGCGGTAGCCGGGTCCTGAAGGCCGTCGTCGGGGGCGGCCGGTACATCCCCACCAGTGGCGCGCTGGTGTCCCGGATCGAGCCGGAGGAGCCCGCCGAGACAGAGGCCGCCTGACCTGATCCCAGCGTTGGCGTCCACGCTTCGGGCGCCCGTGCTGACAGGGGCAGAGCATCCGCCACAATCCGATCCACGGCTCTGGCGACCATTCGCCATCCCGCCGACCTCATTTCCGAGAAAGTCCTCACGTGCCCTCACTCCCCGACCGGATAGGCCCCTACCGACCGTTGCAGCGCATCGGCGCAGGTGGCATGGGAACCGTCTACTACGCGTACCACCCGGACAGCGGCCAGCCCCTCGCGGTCAAGGTCCTCCACGAGGACCACGCCAGGGACCGTGACCACCGCAAGCGGTTCGCACGTGAGGCCGCCGCACTGCGCAAGGTCACCGGCCCCTACCTCGTCCCGCTGATCGACGCGGACCCCGAAGCCGAACGACCGTGGCTGGCCACCCCGTACGTACCGGGCAACACGCTCCACGAGCACATACGAGACCACGGCAAGCTCACGCCCGGGAACCTCCTCACGTTCGCCGCAGCGACCGCCCACGCCCTGGCCTGCATCCACGCCGCAGGTATCGCCCACCGCGACCTCAAGCCGCCGAACGTGATCCTGGCCGCAGACGGCCCGCGCGTCGTGGACTTCGGCATCGCCCACCTACTCGATGCGACCGCTGTCACCGCCACCCGCGTCAACACCGGCACACGAGGCTGGATGGCCCCCGAACAGCTCCGCACAGGCATCACGACCACCGCGTCCGACGTGTACGCCTGGGGCGTCCTCGTCGCGTTCGCCGCCTCCGGGAAGCATCCCTACGGGCCGCCGACCGGCATCGAATTCCGTATGGAACGCGGCGACGAGTACACACTGGAAGGCATCCCCGACCGCCTGGCCGAACAAGTCCACGCAGCACTCCAGATGGACCCGGACGCCCGCCCGCTCGCCGCCGACCTCGCGGACACGGTCGCGGGCATGTACGGGCCACAGGGCACCACCGTGTTCCCCACCATGGAGTTCACGCGCATCGCCGAGTTCATCGAGTCGGACTACGTGCTCCCGCCGCCGGTCTCCCGGTGGGATGTCCCTGTCCCTGCCCGCGACCTGTCGCGTGACATCCAGGCCCCGCCCGTACCGCCCACTCCTGTCGCCCCGCCAGTCCCCGGCTACGGTCCCGCCCCGCAAATGCGGCCCCGTCTGTCTTTCCGGGCGCGGACTCATGCGCGTGCCGCAAGTGGCGGCTATGTCCCCGGCCTCGGCCCCTATTCCTACCGGGCCCCGAGGAAGCCGGGCGACAGGATTCCGATATGGCGGTGGATGACTTTCGTATCGAAACTGACTCTGGCGACAACCGTGACGGCAGGTGTTCTCGCCTGGGCGATTTACGCGCCGCACGACGACGGTACGGCGGATGCCGCTGCACCGCAGCAGACCGCAGCCGTGGACCATGCGGGAGGGTCGGACGAGCTCGGTTCAATCGACGGGCCGGACGACGGCGGCCCGGTGTACCCCTCGCCGAGCCCAACGCCGACCCTGACGCCGAGCCCTACGGCCTCCGCCAGTCCTTCGGCTATCTATCCGGAGACCGACAGGAATGACATGGTTTTCGCGGAGGAGACGGGCCGCGACAAGGAGTCCATCCTGTTCGACCCGAACCCGAAGCCATTCGAGTTTCACGGCGATGCGATCTGCGGGATGGACCATGGGGGTTCGACGGACGCTGACCGGCGCAAGTGCTCCATGAACATCACCAACGGCACGCGCGCGCCCATAGCGCTGGTGTGCACTGTCCCCTACCGGGACGACCTGTCGGGCAACGAGGACTTCCGGGAGGGTGACCCGCAACCGGACACCGGCACGATGACCTTCATGACCCCTGTTGTCCCGGCTCGCTACAACATGGGGGTGGAGTTCAGCCTGCCGAAGGGGAAGTACCGCAGCCTCAGCGAGAACAAGACGGTCTGCGAGCTCGCACACGTGTGAGACGGCGTATCCGCATGTGGCCTCTGACCTGGGAAAACTCTCTAATTCTGGGTTGAAATACCCCAGTTGGCGTCCTTTAATAGTCATATCAAACGAACGCCCGATTGCGACCCGTTCACCGCCCTGGTGAGCGGGTCGCGTCACGTCCGGAGCCGGGCGAGAGACGCCTGCATGCTGCACCCGAGGAGAGACCGAACGATGAGCACCGCCAGCGAAAAGACGATCGCCCGCATCAAGAAGGTCTTGGCGAAGGCCAAGGGCACCGACTCCGAGCATGAGGCCCAGGTCTTCTACGCCCACGCGGCTGAGCTGATGACCCGGCACCAGATCGAAGAGCACGAGCTCGGAATGGACGACGAGGGCCACCGGGCCGGCGGCGCCGTGACCACCTGGACCTACCGCGTAACGAACTCCGATAACGCCGGGCGCCAGCGTGTGGATCTCGTGTTCCAGGTCGTCACCGTCATGGGTGGTGCCATGTTCCGTCGCAGCGTGAAGAACGCCACCCGGTCCGGGATCTACTTCATGGACTGCGTGATCTACGCCGAGGAGAACACGCTGGAGATCATCAAGGAGCTGGTGCCGCTCGTCCTGCTCCAGGCGGAGAACGGCATGACCAAGGGTTCCGCCGACTACCGGCAGAGGCTGCGCGACATGGGCCTGGACGCCAAGACGGAGAACCGCGAGTTCCAGACCTGGCGCCGCTCGTACCTGATGGGCTTCGGCGTCGACGCCGCGAAGAAGATCAAGACCGCCCGTCTCGGCGTCGTCGACGAGGTCATGGGCTCCGGCAAGGGCGAGATCGTCCTCAAGTCGGAGTCGGACCGCGCCCGCGAGGAGATGGAGAAGCTGGTGCCCAACCTCAAGAAGGGCGCGAAGGGCCGTGGCATAAACGCCGACGGATTCCTTGAAGGCAAAAAGGACGGATCGCGTGCGATGGTCGGCCAGCGCGAGGTGAACAACAAGCGCACCGCAATTAGCGGCTGACCACCCGCACCATGCCTGACCAGGCAAAACGCCGTAAATAATTCCTCGGATCAATTGATCACAACGCGAGTTATCCGAGATAATCATTAAGCAGATCACACAGAGGACCCGAGTGAGACCGCTCGGGTCCTCTGTGTCGACTACAGCCGCACCTCAAGAAGAAGACGGCACCGCCGGCCTCGCCGCGAACCGTCGTTTGCCTCTACCTATGGGAGGAACAGGAAGTGACTGACGACAAGGCTCCGGCTGGCAGACGCATGACTGACGCGGAGGCCGTCGAGGTGGTGAGACAAGCTGGCCTCACCCCGCTGGAGCCGTACCCCGGAGGAGTCGGAAGGCGGTGGCTCTGCTCGTGCGATGAGTGCGGCTCACCCGTCCCGGCGAGGGTGAACACCGTTTTGAAGGGGCGGGGGTGCCGAGGATGCGCTGGTAGGGGCCCTCTCGACCCGGCAGAAGCCGTCGAAGTGATGCGTGCTGCTGGCTACATACCGTTGGAGCCGTACCCCGGAGCTGGCCGCCCCTGGCGATGCCGGTGCGCTGAGTGCAACAAGATCAGCACGCCCCGTCTTGCAACGGTGAAGCGCGGGGGAAGCTGCGTTCACTGCGCCGGTCATGGCGTCACGCCGCAAGACGAGGCCGCAGCAATCATGGAAGGTGCTGGCCTCACTCCGCTGACGGCCTACGAGGGGATTAACAAACCCTGGGAGTGTCGCTGTCAGCGGTGCGGCAAGACGTCTTCTCCGACTCTCTACCGGGTCAGGAATGGCAGCGGCTGCCGATTCTGCGGCGGCTACGGCCCACTCACTGATGCCGAGGCAAGAGAAATCATGCTGCTGTCCGAGCTGACACCTTTGGAGCCGTACCCGGGCTCTGCAAAGCCGTGGAGATGTCTTTGCAACCGCTGCGGGAACATCGTTGAGCCTCGACACAATACGGTCTCACAGACAGGTGGAGGGTGCAGCCACTGCGCAAGCCACGGTTTCAATCTCACCAAGCCTGCGAGGCTATACGCCCTGGAAAGCCGGGAGCTTAAGGCCGTCAAGGTTGGCATATCTCAGCTCAAGGCCCCGAGTGATCGAGTCAAAGCCTTCCAGACGCGGGGCTGGCGCTTGATCATGCAGGTGACATGCCGTACGGGGGCGGAAGCCGCCTTGCTAGAGAAGCATGTCCTCCAGGTGATCCGGGGGGACTTCGGGTTTCGTTCGTTTCTCACGGCTGAACAAATGGGATGGCTAGGAGGTCACACGGAGACTTTCAGCGTGGAATCTCTCCCAGTCGCCTCACTCATCGGTGTCATCCAAAGGAAAGCCGAGGAGCTTAACGGCGCCAAGTAAAGGCCATCTCAAGACCATTGACCGGATTGATCCACATCGAATTATCCGCGACAATATGAATACGGAACGCGAAGAGGACCCGAGTTAGCCCCTCGGGTCCTCAAATGCCGCCACGCTCGCCCGGAATGAACGAAAGAGGACAACGTGACCACTGTAGCTGAGCCGCGCCCGCACACAGCAGCCCCCGTCCGCCGGAGTTTGGGCGACCTGTACGACCTCGCGGAGCGGCTGGCGGGCGCCACCGTCCTCCCGCCCCACCTGCGCGGGAACCCTGCGAACGTGCTGGTCCACCTCATGGCCGCCGAAGACCTGGGCCCGGCGGTCAGCGAGTACGCGGCGCTGACCCGCCTCTACCCGAGCAGCAACGAGGACGGGCAGCCGGACGGCGGCCTCGGGATGCGCTCCGACCTGGCCCGCTCCATCGCCCACGCGGCCGGGTACGACATCGACTACGAGGACTGGGACGCGAACGCCTGCACCGCAGTCCTCACCCACCCCGACGGCAGCGAGGACCGCTTCACCTACACCCGAGCTGACGCCGAAGCGGCCAACCTGTTCGACCCCGGCTACCGAGGCTCCAGCTACTGGCACCGCCACACCCGGCAGATGCTCGGACACCGCGCCGTCATGAACTGCCTCGGCTTCCACGCACCGTGGCTGCTCGCCGGTGTCAGTGCGATGGACGAGACCGCACACCTGGCCCCGATCGCCCCTCAGCGCTCCCGTACTCAGGCTGGTGTGGCGGCGGTTGTAGCGCAGGCCGCGAAGCCGGAGCCGGAGCCGACGGAAGCGCCGTCGTCTGATTCCGCGGCTCCGCCGGCGTCGCCGTCACCCGAACCGGCGCAGCCCGCGCCGACCCCCGAGCCTGAGCCGGAGCCCACCCCGGAGCCGGAGGAGAAGCCGGAGCCCAGCACCAGTGCAGCCGCTGAGGTCCGCCCGACTGCGACCGTGCGCATCCCCGACCCTGAGCCGACCTCCGAGACGCGTGCTACCGCCCTGTGGGAGTCCGTTCAGGACACCACCGATCGGGCCGTGATCGAGCAGGCCATCACCGACGCCAACACGGGCGGCCTGATGACCGTGACCGTGCCCGCCGAGGGCACGACGCTGCGGACGCTGCTGTACTCCCGCAAGGCCACGCTGCCCGCCGCCACGCCCGCACCGAAGCCGGAGCCGGTGAAGCCCGCACCCAAGAAGCGCGTCGCCAAGCCCAAGCCTGCAAACGAGTCGGAGCCGGAGGCGAAGAAGAGCACCGGCGTGGACCTCGGCAGTGTCGACCCGGACTCCCCCCAGGCCCGTGCCGCCGAACTGTGGGAGAAGGCGCAGGGTCTGACCGAACCGAAGGAGATCGGCGCCCTGTTCGCGTCCGCGTCCGCCAGCGGACTCTCCGATCAGGTCGTCGACGGCATGGCACTGCGCACCCGGCTGACAGACCTCGCCCGGAACCTGCCCAAGCCGAACGTCGTGCCCGCTTGCTCCTGCAATGAGATCGAGCTGGCCGCGAATGCCGGTGTGCACGCCAACGAGTGCCCGAAGGCCGCCAAGTGACGGCCGCAGCCGAGACCCGCGAGGCTGAGACACAGGCTCTCGCCGAGCGCGTGAACCGGGCGATCACCAGCGCGTTTCTCATCGAGGCCGACGCCGACTACCACGAAACCGGCTGTCTCTCGATATCCGGGATTGGGTCGTGTGCGCGGGCCGCCGCGTTCTGCCTGTCCGGTGCCACCCCGGCCGAACCGGCGGGAGAGCCCGACGAGCAGCGCACAGCCGCCCTGGGCCGCTACATCCACGCCGGGCTGATTCCCCGGCTCGCTCAGGCCCTGGGCGTGGAGCTGACGGCCGTTGAGCAGTCGGTGACCCTCACCGTCGGCGACGTCGTCCTCGACGGGCGCAGCGACCTCGTCCTGTATGCGGGCGGGGGGCTCGTGATCGACGTCAAGACCGTCGCCCGGCTCGGCGACAAGGAGCTGACCGTGCCGCGCAGGCACCGGCTCCAGCTCGGCGGCTACGCCCTCGCCCTGCGCCAGGCAGGACAGGGCATCGAGCGTGCGGGGGTGCTGTGGGTATGCAGGACCACCGGGCGCACCAGCCTGGTCTTGTGGGACGTCACAGAAGCGGTCCTGCGCGAGGTTGAGCAGCGCATCGAGCAGATCCAACGATGGGCGTCCATGGGCCCGCTGTGGGCGCCCAGGGAGGCTCCGGGTCCGGGGCTGTCGCGGATTTGCGACCGCTGCCCGTGGCTGACGCGGTGCTGGCCGGGAGCCCAGCCCGGCGTGAGCGGGGCGCAGGCCGTCCTGTTGAACGAGGGGACGGGCATCGCCGAGGCGGCGGCCGGCCTCGCCGTGGCCCGTGCGGCGAAGAAGTCGGCGGCCGAGGACGAGGAGTTCTGGCTCGCCGTCCTCGGCGGAACCGCCACCGGCACCTACGAGGACGACATCTACCGGGCGGAGATCGCCCGGAAGCCGGGGGCGAGCCGTCCTGACCAGAGGCGGATGCGGGAGCTGTTGGAGGAGGCGGAGATCCCCGTGCCGTACGCGCGCAACCGGGACTCCGTGGAGGTCGTCGTCACCCGCACCCGGTGACCTGGCGTCAATCTGTAGAAGCCGTGAGGTGCAGTTGTACCGTGAAGGGAGCTGTCTCCCCTAGGTAAAGCTGCCCCTGGGGGAGGCAGCTCCTCCATCCGCTTGAAGCCCCGAGGCGTCGCCTCGGGGCTTTGTTGTGTCCGGGGTCACCCCATCTGACCTGGGCTTTTCCACCGCATCCATTGATCGGTACATGCCAGTCCGAGATGATTGCATCACAGACGAGGACGAACTACCCGAAACGGACGCGACGTGAAGAACACCGCCCGCAAGAACCTCGCCCGCATCGCCAACGACACCCACGCCCTCACCCGGGCCGCACTCCGCGCCCCCAAGGCCCCGGCCCCCGCGAAGCGCCGCCTGTGGGACTGCGGCGACCGAGTCGAGGTCGCTGGCCGCAAGGGTCGCGTCCGCTCCGTCGACTTCGACTGGGTCCGCGTTTCCTTCGACGACAACGCGATCTCCACCGTCAAGGTCGCCAAGGACGACCTGGCCCCCGCTGCCTGACGAACGCGGCGCCGCCGGCCCCCGGGGCATTCGACCTGCCCCGGACGGCCGCCCCGCGAACCGCCACACGTCAGACGCCATCGAGAGGCCCGAGTTGAGCACGATCACCGCCCCCTACGGCTACCGCGTAGGCGACGACCGCCACATCCTCGTCCACGTCGTGGCGGGCAAGGGCTGGACCACCCGCGAGATCCCCGCGAAGCCCGACTCCCTGTGGGCCGAGTACCGCGAGGCCCGCACCATCACGAGCGCCTGGGCCATGTGCGGCGCCGGGCTCGACGGCCCGGCCCCCGCCGAAGGGCCGGGCGAGGGGCAGAAGTGGTGCCGCGAGTGCGTCCAGCCGGAACGCCGCGAGCTCCTGCGCACCCGCTTCTGACGCCGCCGGGGCGGGCTCATTCGACCTGAGCCCGCCCTGCCTCAACTCCTCTCACATTGTGAGCAGTTGGGTTGATATGCCCCATTTGCTCCGAGAGAATTGATCACGTGAGAGAGCGAGAGACGCACTCCATGCACAGACCCGGAAGGAACCCCATGACCGACGTCATCGACCCGATAGCCGAGATCCGGCAGATCCGCTCCCAGCTCGCCGAACAGGCCAGCGTCTGGACCCACGCCACCGTCGGGATCGTCCTCCAGCCGGAGAGCGAGCAGCCCGACGAGGAGACCTACTGGAAGGCGCTCGGCGCGATCTACGAGGCCGCCGCGCAAACGCTGCACATCCGCGTGACCCGAGGTGACATCGGCGGCAAGCACCGCTCCACCGCCCGCGCCCTGACCGACGCGTCGGCCTACATGACGCCGATCCCGATGCTGGTCCGCGTGAACCAGCCGCTCGTCGCACTCGGCTACGCGCAGCGCGTCGCGGTCCTCGCCAACCGGGCTCTGAGCGAGTGGCGCAAGTCCGACCGCTGACATGCGAAAAGCCCGGTCGGAGGGCATTCGACCTGCCCTCCGACCGGGCCACGCCCAGCGTAATCGACACCATTCAACGCATAGGAGCAACGCATGTCCGCCCTCTTCGAATCGGGCTACTTCCACCGGCACCCGGCGTGGCACAAGGAAGGGATGGTCACCTCCCGCCCGCCCCGCGACTGGCAGGAATTCCGCGTCTGGTCCGGCCTGACCTGGGACCCGGTGGAGGTGCCTCTCTTCACCGATGACGGCCTGGACTTCGAGACCGGCCAGCCCAAGTACCGGGGCCTGCGCACTCACAAGGCCGTGTTCCGTTCCGACCGCATGGACGCCGAAGAGCCCCTGGCCGTCGTCACCAGCACCTACGAGGTCATCAACCACCAGGCCATGGGAGAGATCGCCCAGGCCGTCCTCGCCGACCGCGAAGTGGAGATGGACGCCGGTGGCTCCCTCGACGGCGGCAAGACCGTCTGGGTCCTCTTCAAGCTCGGCGACCCCATCCAGATCGGCGGCGACACGTCCCTCACCCTCCCCTACGCCGCGTTCATCAACTCCCACGACGGCACCGGAGCATTGAAGGCCCTGTCCACCTCCGTGCGCGTGGTCTGTATGAACACCGTCAACGCCTCCATCGGCGAGGCCAGCCGCAACGGCACCGTGGCGACGATCTACCACACCACCAACTGGAAGGACCGCGTCGAGGAGATCCGCCTCGCCCTGGCCGGAGCCCGCGCCGACCACGACACCTACGTGGAGTGGGCCGAAGCCCTGACCGGCTTCTCCGTCACCGACGACGACTTCGACACCTTCGCCAAGCTGTGGTTCTGGCCCAAGGACATGACCGCCCAGATCACCGACCGGGTCCGCGCCAACATCCAGGACGCCGAGAACACCTTCCGCGCCATGTACCAGTCGGTGACCTGCGACGGCATCAGAGGCAACGCCTACGGCGTCATGCAGGCCATGGGCGAATACCTCGACCACGGGCGCGGCTTCCAGACGAAGGACGACGACGTCCGCCGCGACCGGCACACCCAGCGCACCCTCATGCGCCCCGAACCCCTCAAGCGGAAGGCCGCGATCGTCCTCGGCGACGTCATCAGCCAGAAGCTTGTCCACGGCCGCACCGTGAAGAACGCGAACACCGGCGAACTCCTCGCCCTCTGAAATCCCAGAAATCGTGTGGCCGCCCGCCCCCGGGCGGCCACACCCCCGCCCCCCAAGAGAAGGAGCACGTCATGACCCGAAGCCTCAAAATCGACCCCGACACCTACCCCAAGCTCGTCGAGCGCTACGAGCAGGGCCGCTCCATCCGCGTCCTGGCACGCGACCTCGGCTGCTCGTACGGAGCCGTCCACAAGGCCCTCACAGCCGCCGGAGCCGAGTTCCGCTCCCGAGGCGGAGCCCCCCTCAACCGGCAGCAGAAGAAGGCGTAACCGCCGCCCTACCCCCGTGGGCCGCCCGTCGCCGTACGGGCGGCCCGCCCCGCCCCGAGGAGAACCCGCCATGCCCCGCACCCGCAGCCCCCGTCGCCTCCACCAGCTCCGCCGTCTGCGATCCAAGACCCTCGACCGCCACACCCCGCTCCTGGACGCCGCCTTCGCAGCCATCGCCGATCACGTCGGCCACGACGTGATGGCCGCCGAGATCGCCATGCTGGACGCCCACCAGAGGGCCACCGAAGCCCTGCGCTCCCTCATCACCGGAGCCGACCCTGCCCGGCACAGCCTCGTCCTGTCGACGAACCTCGGCGGCGAACACCACGTGACCGGCTTCGAACTCGACACCACCACCACCGCGCAGGTCTGCGCGCACCACGCCCCCTTCGGTGTCTTCCTCGGAGCAGCCCTGGTCACCGCATCCCGGGGCGGGCTCGTCATGCGCACCATCGGCGAGGGCGACAAGGAGACCGTGCGCGGCTGGTCGCTGCACGACGGAGCCCTGACCCCGCTCACCGAGGAGCAGGTGTTCTCCGCGTACGCGGTCGACCACGCCACCGGCGAACCGATGCCGCCCCAGCCCGACACGACATTCGCGGGCGGCTTCCCGCTGCGCACCTGGTAGCCGACGACCATCGCGGCGCCGCCGGCCCAGTCCACCGCGGACTCGGCGGCGGCGCCGCTGGCGTTCAACCGGCGGGCGTCTACTTCTCGCCCTTGGGCCTGCGCATGAGGTACGCGGCGGCGATGGTGGCGGCGGCGGTGATGAGAGCACAAGCGATCTGCACGGGGTCCCCCTCAGGGTTCGGTGTGTCTTGCGGACAGGGAGGAGAGTGCACGCCGAAACCTCCTCCGCGCAACGGAGGTTTTTGGCTATCTCCGCAGGTCAGGGGCCTTTTCTGTACAGGGAGGCCCTGGGAAATTAGTAGAGGAGCGGCTCGGTTTTCACACAGGGCGGGACCCGTTATTCGGTGGCGTCCGGCATCGCCGCCCCGCCGACCTGCACGCCCTGCGCCGACCACGCCCCAGCGGTAACTGTTTTCGCTGTGCGCTTTCTGGTCTTCGAGCCAACATGTTTCTGATGGCTGAAAATTGACCTCCGGCCTCTTCGGTGACGTCTTCCCGGCAGGGGCAATTCAGGCGGCCTGTGGCGTCCGCCCCGGATGCGCCAAGCCTCGACGGCTGCGCCTTCGTCGCGGCGGGGACGACCGAGGCGGCCGCCAGCGGCGGCCTGCCTGACCCAGTTGGCAGGCCGTGGAATGGCTCTATCGGGGCGTTCGCGGGGAGCCGGTAGGCGGTGTCGGGGTTGTGTCCGGGGACACCCTCTGACCTGCGGGTTTCCCTCAACTCGGGCCCGACAAAACGGACTTACCGTCCTAAACTGATCACATAAGCGCGAGAGACGCGCTGTGAAATCAGAAACGAGAGCGCCCGATGAACGTGATCCGAACCCACTGGCAGACCGCCACGACCGCCCTCAAGGCCGCTTACGCCCTCTCCATCGCCACCTTCTTCGCCGCCCTCGGCGCGATCACCTACCTGTGGTACGTGGCCGTGATGGCCTGGATGGACGTCATCGTCCGCACCACCCTCCTCGGCTGACACCCGCCGGGCCCGCCCCACACGGGCGGGCCCGCCCAGTCAGCAGCCACCACCCGAGGAGAACCCTTGCGAACCACCGTCATCACGGCCGCGGCCGGCGCCGCCGTCGCCCTGCTCGCCGCCTGCACCGCCCCGGCCTACGACGGAGGAGAGGCCGCCCGCCTCATCTCCTGCACGGACAAGGACGACAAGGTCCTGGCCGAGTTCGAGGTCGTCAACCGGGACACCGAGCCGCACACGTTCACGGTCCGCGTCACCGGCACCGGCCTCCCGGAGCACTCCGTGGACATGGACATGCACCTCAACCCCGGCAGCACGTTCAGCACCACCGCCGAGATAACGGTCGCCGAGACCACACAGCGGGTCCCGCGCAACTGCTCGGTCACCTGGGAGATCGCCAAGTGAAGACCGACCGCACGCCCGTCGTGTCCCTCACCAGGGGCGGCACGACAGTGAACGTGGGCAGCCTGTCCCGTACCGCCGCCCTCCATCTGATGTTGCTGCTGTTCACCGGCGGCCTCGGTAACCTGATCGTCTGGATGATCGGCCGCAACCGGCGCAAGACCAACACCCACCGGAAGAGCGCCTGATGCCGATATCCCTCCAGCCGACGTCCCTGGCCATCGCCATGAATCTGCGCTGGCGTCTGGCCAACTCCCGCCCCGGAGCCGTCCGCAACACCTACCCGAACGGCTCCGGCACGTGCCCGGTCCCCGTGGAGCTGACGCCCGAGGAGCAGGCTGCCAACTGGCGCGAGGCCGACCGATGGCTTTCCCGCTGGTTCGTCCATGACAGGGACGGCTACGAGGCGTTCCTGGCAGCGTGCGCGGTGCCCGGCTCCGACCCGGACCCCTGCGCGTACTGCCGCGACTGCCGCTGACCTCCTGACGGCCGCCCCCGCCACAGGGGGCGGCCCCCTCATGAAATGAAGGAATTCGTTATGCCGAAGGGCCGCACCACCTCGACCGCCGAACAGCGCCGCATCGTCGCCCTCTACCTGGCCGGGAACTCGATGAAGGCCGTGGCGCTGGCCACGGACCGCTCGGAAGGGTTCATCCACAACTCGCTCGTCCGGGCGGGTGTCCGTATCCGCCAGCGCGGCGGGACCACGATGGCGCGTGCCGCCTGAAGTGCTCGTGACGCCGCCCCCTGCCTCAACCGATATCAGGAGTCCCCGATGAAAGAGATCCTTCAACTCAAGCTGGGCCACCTCCAGGAATCCCCGCTGAAGCCCGACCCGCTGGGCCGCCGGATGATGGGGTGGGAGTCCGGCCTGGACCCGCACGCGGTGTGGGAGCGCTCGCGCGGAGTGTGGCCGTTCAACCCCAAGCGGGCGAAGGCGGCTGGCCTGGTCCGCTTCGTCAATCCTGACGGCATCGTCGTGTGCGTGGCGACGGTGACGGACACGGAGCCGTACGGGCCCCGGCTGAACATCCTGATCGGCGAGGTCATAGCCGACCACCCGGAGATCGGGCTGCCGACGCCCGACGAGTGGGAGGGGCGGCCCACCTACAGGTACTTCCCGCAGCCCTGAGGCTGCTCGTGACGGCCCCCGCCCGGACAGGGCGGGGGCCGTCTTGCGTGGTGGGTGCCGCTGCTGCGCGGCTGACGGCTCCCCGGTGGCGGCCGGATAGAGCCAGTACGCACCCGGCGGCCCGGAGCCGCCAGGCGGAATCGGCGGTGTGTCCGGGGACACCCGCTGACCTGCGATTTTACCTCAACTCCCGCCCGACATGAGGTGGTTGGTCTCCTAGAATTAAGACATCGAGAGCGCGAGAGACACGCTCCGAGAGACCAGAAACGAGACCGACATGAACGCCGCCGCCACCGCCAACACCATCCGCGTCAGCCACAACGCGAAGAAGAAGCGGACTGTGATCCACACGGCGTGCGCGTGCCGCATCACGACCGGTCTCCGTCTCACCACCGACAGCGTCGAGGCCGCCACGACCGAGGCCGGCATCGCCGCGAACGGGCTCGGCTGGTCCCACTGCAAGAACTCCAAGCCGCTCGCCGCCAAGGCCAAGCCCCGCCCGACCAGCTTCACCGTCGACATTTGCAACATGCGGAACACCGGCAGCCCCGCCAGCCGAGCCGCCCGCCGCATAGCCGAGACCCTGGGCGCGGCCACCGACGTCGAACACCTGCGCAACGCCAGCGGACGTGGGATTTATACGCACCGCGTGCACTTCATGGCCGACGCCGACACCACCGCCGCGCTCCAGATCATGATCCCGACCTTCCTCGGCAAGGCGAACGAGGCCGCCCTGGACGCCGCTCACGAACTGCGCGCCGACCTGGTGGGCAAGGGCGTGAAGGGTGCACTGCTGGAGCGTCACTGCGCCCACCTGGAGCGCGCGACGATCCTGACGATGGGCGCCGACCTCGTCGACGCCCTGTAAGTCGCTGTGAGCGTCTGAGAGCGACCCTCGCCCGATGGGTGAGGGTCGCTCCCGTCTGCACTGCGGGGAGCCGGTAGGGCGTCGCTGGTGGTCGATGCCGGTGGCGGCGGCCTGCCGGTAGCGGGGAGGAGGGCGCGTACTGGCTCTATCCGGCCGCCCCTGGGAAGCCGGTAGGCCGCAGCCGGTGGAGGCCTCGCTCGTGTCCAGGATTCGGCCGGCGCCGCCGCGGAATGAGGCGGCCTCGACCGTGGAGGCGGAGGCGCCCACGCGAGCTAGCCTCTATGGCTCTGACCTGCGGTTTCACCTCAACTTGGGCCCGACAAAACCTACTTGCTCTCCTAAGATGATCACGTGAGCGCGAGGAACGCGCCCACGAAATCTCGGAAAAGAGACCACGCCGCATGACCGTCATCACCAGCAAGTCACTCAAGCGGGCACTCAAGACGGCGTGCGCGTCCTTCGCGCCCGACGAACTGGCCTACCTGGCCCTGACATCCAAGCCGGAGTCGCCAGTGCGCGACCGCCTGGCCTGGACTCTGCACACGAGCCTTCCCGACCACGTCGCCGCCCGCGAGTGGGCGACCAACGGGAAGCGCGCCCGCACCGACCTGGCCATCCTCGACAAGGCCAGCCATAAGCCCCTGGCCCTGATCGAACTGAAGGCGTGCTACACCTTTGACTTCGCCGACCCTGCACAGAAGTCGGTAGGAGACTACCGACGACGCATAGCCGACGACCTCGCCAAGGCCCGCGAAGCCGGAGACGCCGACACCGCCCTGTTCGGACTTCTCCTGATGACCCACCCGGCCATCCCCCCACAGCAGACCACCTCTGTGGTCAAGTACGGGCCGGATATCGAACGCTCCCTGAAGGCCCGCAGCTCCCACAGTCTGGCCGCCGCCGCCCGCCACAACGCCCTCACCGCACTGACCCCGCTGGGCAAGGTCAAGGACGGCACCCTTCGGGCAGGCAGCGCGTTCGGCATCGACGTGGACATCAGCTACTTCCTGATCCGCGCCGGTGAGGCGAGCCCGCAGTAGGCCACCTCCGGGAGCACACGCCACTAGCGGCGGCCTGCCGGTGATGGGGAGGCGGGTGCGTACTGGCTCTATCCGGCCGCCCCTGGGGAACTGGTAGGCCGCCACCGGTGACGGCCCCACCCGTGCGCACAGATCGGCCGGCGCCGCCGCGGATTCAGCGGCAGGCGGCCCGGTGCGGGGCCTCACACAGCGGGCTCAGCACCCAGCCGGTGGTGAGTCCGCCGGTCTGCTCGAACCGGCCGAGGACGGTGTGGCCGATGTGGCGGGCGAGCTGGGCGACGAGCCCGGCGTGGGTGACGAGCAGCGGGCCGGGGCTGCCGGGGGCGTCCTGGTCGAGCCGGTGGACCTCCGCGAGGACACACGGGCCGTGGACGGCGTCCTGGGCGTAGGAGGAGACGTGCACGGCCACGGGCAGGCCGTGCACGGCCCTCGGGTGGAACAGACGCCGCCTCACAGGAGTTCGAAGACCTCGTGGAGGGCGCGGTTCTCGGCGGCGCCGGGGGTGCATTCGTAGTCGGGTGCGTCCGACGCCCACCGCAGGACTTCCCGCTCACAGATTTCCAGCCCGGATACCTGGAAGATCCGCAGCGCGATCTGGAACGCAGTCAACTCTGCGGCCTTCATGGCGTCCCGCAGCTCCCCCGGCGTCCACGGCTCGGTGGGCTTGTTCTCCTCCGGCGGCTCCCCGAAGGTGACGTGCAGTGCCCGCTGCCCGGCTGCGGCGGGCGTCTTCCCATCGCGCCACCGCTGCACTTCCCGTTCGCTGACCTCAAGTTCGCACGCGGCGTACAGGCGGAGAACCATCCGCATCGGGGACCAGCCACGATCGTCAAGGAACTGCCGGACGTCCCCGGACGACCACACCCGCTCCGGGCTGACCTCCTTTGGCGGTCGGCCGAACACGGCGAACAGCGCCTTCTGGGCGCCTTCGTCAGGCTCGCCCTTCCCGTCACGCCAGAGGGCCACGCGCCGCTCGTGCACCTCCAGTTCAGCCTCCGCCCACAGACGGTAGGAGACCTGAATCGGCGACCACCCACGGGTGGTGAGGAGCCGCTGCACGGCCTCGGAGTTCCATGCTGTCGACGGCTGCTTTGTCATGTCTCAAGCGTCGGCGATCCGGCCGGCTACGCCGTCTTCCAAACGGGTGAATGGGGGCGTATGAGACGTTTCGGACCTCAGCCCCGGGTACCCAATCGTCCGGGGCTCTCGCGTGTCCGGGGACACCCTCTGACCTGCGGTTTTTCCTCAACTTGGGCCCGACATACAAGAATTATTCTCCTAAACTAATCACAACAGCGCGAAAGACGTGCAGTTGGACATAAGGGAGAACCTAATGGGCATCGACACCGACATAGCCGAGACGAAGCTGGAAGTCGCCTCGACCCTTCTGGCCGCCCTCGTCGGCGAAGTCGGCGACAACCGCACCAAGGGCCTTCTCCTTGCCGCCGTCACCTTCATCGAGGGCGACGGCGACACCTACGCCGAAGACGTCCAGCAGCTCTCCCGCGCCCTGGACGGGTCCGGCCTGCGAGACGACCAGGACATGCACTTCGAAGCCCTGGCCATGGCCGTCGAGAATGCGGAGATCGCGAGCTTCTGACGGCCTGCCGGGCGGGCGCCGATGCGCCCGCCCGGAGATCCGCGGCGCCGCCGGCCAACCCCTCCCAGGGTGTGAGACGACCCTTCTGATGACGTCAACACCTTGTTAGCGTCACCCGGTTCTACCCGAGGTAGAGACCGGCGGGCGTACCACCCAATTGCCCGCCCGGCCACGGGCTGCACCCAGCCTGAAAGGCCCGCACCATGCGCATCTCCTACCGGCTCCTGCCGAAGTTCGCCCCCCGCATCACCGTCACCCGGCGCGGCATCCGCGTACGCCTCTTCAAGAAGCCGTACCTCCACATCCGCTGACCCCATCCCCGGCCCATGGCCGGAACCTTCAAGGAGACTCCCGGTGACCTTCCCCCGCCGCCAGGCTGCCGCGCTCGTCATATCCGGCACGGTCCTCGCCGCCGCCCTCGCCGGATGCACCGCCAAGACGCCCCAGCCCGAACTCGCCGACCAGACCGGCAAGACCTACAGCGAAGCCCACACCGTCGCGAAGGCCGCCGGGTACCGCGTCATCCAGGCGAAGCTCGACACCTCGGACCGCGTGGACCTCGGCATCCCCTACACGATGACCTACGAGCCCGAGAACCTGCCGCCCGCCTACGCCGCATGGACTGTGTGCTCCACCAAGCCAGACTACATCGACACCGATTCGTCCGAGGAGGACCCCGGGTTCTGGTCCGTCGACTTCTTCATGGTGGAAAAGAAGGACGACTGCAAGAAGGGCAGGCTCGCCCCCGGCCTGACCGACCGGTACGACGCCCACGCCGAAGCTGTGAAGGCCGCGAAGGAAAAGATCAGGAATCAGACGCCCTCCACCCCGGCATACACGCCCCCTCCGAGCCGGGGCACGAGCGGCGGTACGAGCGGCAGCGGCGGCGCCTCCCAGGACCCGCCGCTGGCCCTGGACCTGTCCTGGCTGACCATGTCGGTGTCCGACCGCGCATACATGTGCAGCCGGTACAGGCAGGAGCCCGACTACATCGCCAGGCTGCTGGTCTCCCAGATCAAGGACCAGGCGGTCACCACTGCCCAGGCGCACACCCTGTTCCGCACCAACTGCTGACCACGCGCCGCCCAGCCCGAACCAGAAACAGGCCGGGCCCCCCGTCTGAAAGGACCCCCGATGACTGTCCCGCCCGAACCCCCGACCACCCCGCCGCACGGTTACGGCTACCCGCCTCCGTACGCCCCCCAAATACCGGCGCCGCCGGCCCCCGCGCCCCACACCCGCCCGGCCTGGCTCATACCGGCCGCCGCCGGACTCCTCGCCGGAGCGATCCTCGGAAGCGGCATCACCTACCTCGCCACCGCCCCCGAGGAGACACCCAAGGCCAAGGAGCCCGGCGTCTTCACCCTCACCGGCACCATGACCGCCCGAGGCGAGAAGAGCTCCATCGGGAAGGTCTCCTCCCGGGAGAACGGCTGCGCCGGGACCGGCGGATACCAGGACATGCGCTCGGGCACCACCGTCACCGTCTACGACACTCAGGGAACCGTCCTCGGCCAGGGAACCCTCGGCCCCGGCACCTACACGGGCGACTGGAAGTCCACCGACTCCAACACGTGCACCTTCCCCGTCACCGTCACCGGCGTACCCGAGGGCAAGGTCTCGTACCAGGTCGAGGTCGGCCGACGCGGCAAGCTCCTGCTCACCGAAGAGGAAGCCAAGAACGGCGGCTTCGCCGGTTCCCTGAGCTGAAAACCGAAAACCCCAGCGCGTCGCCGTCCGTCCACGGCGACGCCGGCCACGACGCCACACGAACGCCACCGAGACTCAGACCCGACCGCGCCACGCAGTCGGGCCTCCCTTGAAGGGATCGCTCCGTGCTCAGCAGCCGACGAAAGACCACGTCACTCGCCCTGACCGCCGCAGCACTTATCGCAGCGCTGACCAGCTGTAAGGGAACAGACGACATAGCTCCCAGCCTCGGCAACATGCAGGGCAAGTCCTTCCTCGAAGCCTCCCAAGCGGGTAAGGAAGCCGGGTACACCACGCGCCTCGACATCGGTGCCGGAGGACGCAAGTACAGCGCCCTGGACTACATGACGAACTCCAAGCACGACCCGTGGACCGTGTGCTGGTACACCACCGACAGAGTCAAGGGCAGCGCTGCCACCAACGGCGACTTTTGGTCCGTCCTCTTCTACATGGTCGAGCAGCCGTCCGACTGCAAGGACGGAAAGCTCACACCCGAGGCCAAGACGCGGTACGCCAGCACTCACTGACCCAGACGTCCGTCCGCCGTCCGTCCACGGCGACGCGGGTGAGTCGATGATCGGAAGCGGCATCCATCCCGATACCGCCAGAGAAGTACAGGAAGTCACCGCAATGTCCCGTGGGACATTGCGACATCTACACCGATACTCCATAGAAGCACCGCAAAGTAGCCTCAATGTCCCACGGGACATTGAGGAAGATCCAAACGGCAGCCCGCACCCCGACCGGAGGCGTGGGCCGTTTCTGTTTTCCAAGAAATCGTCGGCCTGACCTCATCGACCCGATGACGTCCACCGCGGATTGCCGTCATCCGGCAACCGTCAATCAGCCGCCGCGAATTGACCTGCTTATCCCACTCGTCACACATGAGGCGTTCCGCTAGGGTCTGATCACTGACCCCGAACAACATTGGATATCCGGGGTCATCAAGTGCGCCAATCGGGTGAATCTGGAGGGATGTTGACGGAAATCATCACATCGGACAGTCTGCTTCCGGCGGTGATGGAAGAAGTCGGGTCGATCGTCATGCCCGAGGACTATGACGATGCAACCAGGGCAAAGCTCGCGGAACTGGAAGAGCGGGCGAAGCAGCACGTACAGGGCAAGCGGCCGAAGAACACTACAGATGGGTATGAACAGGACTGGCGGGACTGGCAGCGCTTCGCGTACGCCTGGAACCTGCCCCTGACGGCCATCACCCCCGGCTCCCTCGTCGCCTTCGTGGAATGGCTCTGGCTCCAGCCCGGCCAGAAGGACGGGAGCTTCCTCGCACCTAACACGATCCGCCGCCGACTATCCGGCGTCGTCGTCACCGGGCGCCAGCGGTTCCGGCTCGACCTGAACGACAAGACCGCCGAGGCCGCACGTGAACTCCTGCGCCGCAAAATCAAGGAAATGGAAGAGGCGGGCGAGCAGCGAGGCCGGGGCCAGGCGCCCGCGCTGCTGATCCCCCACCTGCAAGCCATCTCCGCCGCCTGCCCCGACGACCTCGAAGGTCTACGGGACCGGGCCATGATCCTGACCCACTTCGTCATCGCCGGTCGCGAGCACGAAGTGGCCGCCCTGCGCGTGCGCGACATAGTGGCCGACGAGCACGGCCTCGTGGTCGACATCCGAGTCTCCAAGACCCGCCCCCGCAAGGTTCCCGTCCCCTACGGCAGCCGCCCCTCCACCTGCGCCGTTCGCGCATGGGCAGCTTGGCAGCAAGCACGCCAGGCCGGACCCGACGAGTACGCCTTCTGCGGTGTGCACTGGAAGGCCAAGACCCTGCTGCCCGGAGGCCTCACCGCCGAGGGCGTGGGCGACGTCGTCACACGGGCCGGTAACCGCACAAACCTCGGCATCGTCTTCACCGGACACAGCCCCCGTCGAGGACTCGCCACCGAAGCCAAGCGTGCAGGCCGGGACCGCAGCGTCATCGCCAAACAAGGCGGCTGGGCCCCCAACTCCGTCTCCATGGAGGGCTACTTCGAGGATGCGGACCAGTGGGAAGACAACGCCCTGATCGGAATCGGCCTGTGACAGATCCGAACACCGCTGGGTGAGCTTTAGACGGTCCGAGCATCCCCGAGCCTGGCCGGTGTAGACCGGGCCGTGCCCGAGGCTGTGCTGGGAGACCCCGCAGCGGCTGCCGGTCTCGGGGCCGTCAGCCTCCCGCGGTCCCCAACGGGGTGCGGGCGCTGCTCTCAGACTGTGACCAGTGAGCCCGAACGGGGACACGGCGCAGCCGGCGTAGAGCGCTGCTGGTCGTCACCTGTCCGGGGTGTCCTGCGTACTGCTGCCGAATCTCACGCCATGAGGCCGATAGCGTCGTAGTCGGGTGACTTTGGCCCCGGCTGCTGCGCGCCAATGAGCCGTACGCAATGATGGAGACGGCCCGTGATTACCACTCCTTCGAACAGCACTGGGCCACGAGTAGAAGGAATCCCTCATGAATGACGTCTCAAAACAGCAGGTGAACCTGCTGACCCTGTGCTCGCTGCACCATGACGGTGCGACCGTGGACTGGCACGTGATCGCCCGTACCTGCCAGTCGGAGGCGGGGCTGGAAGCCCTGTTGGCCGGGGAGATCCCCGAGGACTCTGTCGCTGCCCGTAAGTCTCTGCCCATCCTGCGGGGCGGTCTTGACGCCCAGGACCAGTCGCGTGAGCGCGTGATGTCCGAGCTAAGGGCGGCCGAGAAGGCCGGGGCCCGGCTGGTCACGGTGCTGGACGAGAACTATCCGGCGAATCTGAGGCTGGTGCCGAATCTGCCTCCGTTCCTGTTCTACCTGGGAGAGCTGGAACCGCGTGACGCCCGCTCGATTGCGGTGGTTGGCACGCGGGGGGCCTCTGAGGAGGGTCTTCGCCGGGCGGCCCGCATGACGCGGGGCCTGGTCGATGAGGGTGTGGTGATCTTCAGCGGTTTGGCGAAGGGCATCGACACCGCTGCGCACAAGGCGACCCTGGAGGCGGGGGGCCGCACCGTGGCCGTGATGGGCACAGGCATCGCGGCGAACGTCTACCCGGCGGAGAACAAGCCGCTGGCGAAGAAGATCGTGGAAGACGGAGGGGCGATCCTGTCCCAGTTCTGGCCGACGAGCCCACCGGCCCGCTGGACGTTCCCACGCCGCAATGTCGTCACGTCGGGCGCGAGCATGGGCAGTGTGGTCATCGAGGCGTCTAGTACGTCCGGGGCGAAGATGCAGGCCAGGATTGCGGCCGAGCACGGCAAGCAGGTATTCCTGCTTCGCTCGCTGGCGGCAACCCAGCCGTGGGCGGCGAAGATGATCGCCGACGGCCGGGCTGTAGAGGTCGCCGAACTGAACGATGTGATTAGACGTCTCGGAAGTCCCGAGCGTGTCCGGAAGGCAAGCCAGCAGCGTATCCAGCTCGCTCTGGCGGGCCTGTGACCGACGAACTTCCCCAGCCGCTCGGATTCCCCCACTGCGCGCGGTGCCCCTACCGCGTCAACGGCACCCCCCGGATATGCGGAGACTGCGCCGGTAAGACCCTCAAGCCGATCCCCGACGACCACTGCCCCATCTGCTCGCAGGTCCTCAAGCCCGGCGTGCCCTGCGCGAACAGTCTGTGCGGCTGGTCCGAGGGCCGGGATCGGTGGAGGCGGAGCATCACCCGGATCGACGCGGTCGCCCAGTACACGGACCCGTTCAGCTCCACCCTGAGGCAGTTCAAGGAGGTCGCGGGTAACGCACCGTGGGGAGGGATCTTCGGGCGTCTCCTGGTCGGCTGGATGGAAACGCACAACCAGATGGTCTCCGACATCGACCTCATCATCGGTAACCCCACCCACGCCGAGCGACAGCCGTTGCAGCACATCGAGACGATCATGGCAGCCGCACACACGGCGGACGCTCTTGGCTGGTGGCCTCTCCCGCACCCTGAGAAGCCGATGCTGGTCAAGACGAAAGCGACCGTCACCTCCAAGGACAAGGGCTTCGTCGCCAAGGAAGAAGCTGCCTGGGAGCACGTCATGGCCATCCAGAAGACTTCTGCCGCCGACTTCAAGGGCAAGAAGATCCTCCTGATCGACGACGTGTGCACTACCGGACTCCAGCTGAACTACCTGGCCCACCGGCTGATGGCCTCCGGGGCCGCCGAGGTCCGGGGTCTGGTCCTCGCCCGGGTCCCCTGGAAATACTGACCGACTGCTGCGGCCCCCACCCCATCCGGGGTGCGGGGCCGCCGTCGTCTCAAGGCGCCGCCGGCGCCCGCAGCTATCGCTCTGTTCGAGGTGTGGGGGGTGGCTGTTCGCGCTGTGCGCTTCTCAGCTTCAGCTCGTGCGCATCCGTCGGCACCGTGGTCAGGCAGCGGTCTTCGACCGCGGCTTGCCTGACCTCGTCCAGGGCTTTAGTCGCGTGCTTGGTGTTCATCGCCACGGCTTTGCCGTTGGCCCACTGGCTCGCGAGCGAGCCGATCTCTGCAATGGCGAGCTGTTCGCCGAGTTCACTGTTGGTGATGCCGGAGAACCCGGAGGCGCGGACCTCCGAGGCGCCGACCAGGAAGCGGTCCGGGGCGGCAGATATGAAGGCGTACGTCTTAACGGAGCGGCGCTCGGGGACGTTGAAGGAGTGCCATTCGACGACTGGGGTCGGCAGCGTGCCCTCCCTCCACAGGCGGGTGATGAGGGTGCGTGCGTCCGCGTCGAGGGTGTCGAAGAGGTATTCGCCGGGCTTGGTCTCTGGGCGCAGCATGAGGAACGGGCTGAAGAAGAAGTCGTCGGGAAGCTCTCCTCGCTCCTGGGCGGCTTCGGATGCCCGCCAGGTGTAGAAGTTGGAGATCAGGTACTCAAGGACCGTCCATCTGCCTTCCTTCTGGGCGAAGTGGCTGCCCACGCGGATCAGTGGGAGGCCCGCTTGTTCGCACAGGCGGTCTTTCCGCTCGTCGTTGGACCGGACGCGATCGTTTGCCCAGTGGCTGGAGCCGTCGATCTCGATGGCGAAGCGGGGCATTGACTTCTCGTCGGCGATGACGAAGTCCAGGTGGGCCTTCATGGCGTAGGTCAGATCGGGCCCGGAGGTACCGGTGATCATCTCGACGTCGATGACGTCGGCCAGGCGGGACTTGAGGGATATCTGGTCGCCGTTCCGTTGGACGGCCTTGCCTATGAGGTGATGGGCCAGCTCCTCGCTCCGGTTGACGGTGAGGCGTTTGATCGCGCTAGGGCTCATGCACTGGTATGTACCCGACGAGGGAGCGGTTCCGCAGCGTGATCTCACGACCGGCGGGGGCACAACTCCCAGACAGATATCGCGCGCGGCAAGTAGCAGGGACCGACAAATCGCAGCGGTCTACCGGCGGCGAGCGCTACCGTCGCGGGCATGAGCTGGTCATTGAGTCGCTTCGCGCCGCCAGACCCGGAGCTGCTGGACGCCTTGTTCCTCGCCGTCGGCCGAGCGCTCCACCTGGCGAACGCCTACGAAGACAAATGCCAGTACGTCTTGCGCATCGGCAACATGATCACGGCCCAGCAAGCAGACCCGCTCCTCACCTTGGACGAGATGATCGTCGCCGCCCCGGCAGACAAGATGCTGGGCGGCACATTGCACGGCCTGGCCAGTCACCCCATGGGCGTGACCATGGACATGGACACGCTCCACAAGGCCCGGGAAGCCCGGAACTTCATCGCCCACGAGGGTGCATCGATCGGCTACATCTGGTCTGCGCGCCGCGAAGCGATCCTTGAGCATGCGGTGAAACTGCGCGCGGCCGTCGCCGATCTGGCAGCAGGCGACAACCTCATCTCACAGTGGTGCCACGGCCTGGAGGAGCCCCACGCGTCTCAGCCCACGGACTGGATCGCCGCCTATCCCACCGTCGTAGACGCATGGGTCTTCGCCAACCTGCTCGTCCTGCTCCCTGAGCCGACAGATCAGCAACCGACCACGGTTTCCGATCCATCGGAGTAAGCACAGCACGGGCACGGCGGCGCCGGCCGAATGAGGTCAGCGGCGTCTCCGGCGGGCTGGGCGGCCGTCGTCCCCGGTGCCGAGAATTTGGGAAACGTCCGGGGTGCTGGCAGCCCTGAGTTGCCGACGAAGTTCGATCTGGCTCTCCTCGCTGGCAGCCAGTAGACCGAGCGCGGTCTCCACCTCGGCCGCGAGCCGACCTGCCTGTGTCTGGGCAGAGGCCAGGCGACGCTCCAGCTCGTGCTGGACGCGGTCGCGGCGTTCCCGGTAGGCGGCTGCTGCTGCGGTGGCTCGGGCGCGTTCGGCGGTGATGGCGGCGGCGACCAGTGTGGCGGTGCGGGCCTGCTCGTCGGCCAGGGCCTGCTCGGCGGTCTGCCGGGCGAGGGTGTCGGCGCGCTGGCGGGCGCGGGCTGCGCGCAGGACGGTGTCCCGCTCCCGCGCAGTCGCCTCGGCTGCCTTCCGCAGACGCCGCTCCTGCTCGGCTTCGGCCCGGTGGCGGGTGGCCTCGTCGGCCATTTCCAGCGCCATTCGCACCGGGTCGACAGCCATGAGGTCCAGGGCGTCGGTGGACCGTACCGGCCGCACGCTCACCGGAGGTCGTCCTCGTCGTCCATGCGGTCCATGCGGTAGATGCCGGACGGTTCGGCCCCTGCACGTCGGCGCTGCATCTCCTCCACGGTCCGGTCCAGGAGTTCCCGCCGTTCCTCCAATGTCATGGCCTGTACCTGCTCCATGCCCGGCACGCCGCTGATTGCTGCTGCCCCGGCTTGCGCGCTGGCGGTCACGTTGACTTCGACGGCGGGGCCGGCCGCGCCTTGGAGTGGGGCGGTCTGCCTGTTGTAGACCTCCATCGCCTTCAGGCCGAGTGCCAGTTTCGTCTCGGTCTTCATGACGTCCGGGTTGGCAGTGATGTCCTGAAGACCGGCACTCACCAGGCGGGAGGCGACCTGGTGCGTGAGCCGGGTCTGGATGTCGCTCTCCTTCTCGACCCGTAGCAGCCGGTCTGTGGAGCGGCGGCGGGCTTCGAGCCTGTCCCAGGCTTCCACCCGCCTGTCCCAGGCGTGGGCGCGGGCGATCTGGCGAACGTAGTCGTAGTGGAGCGCGTCGCCCTGCTCAGCCAGTTTCTCCACCAGCCCTTTCAGGGTGCGGGTGGAGCCCATGTAGAGGAAGGCCTCGAAGCGGGCGAAGTGGCGGCTGGACTCGCCTGGCTGCCTGGTGCACAGGTCGAGGTTCGGGTCCATGCGGAACTTCGTGCTGAACGCGGTCATCAGACGGCTGCCTCTCGGGCCGCGCCGTAGAACAGGCCGAGGTCGACGTCGATGCGCCGCCACCCCGTGCTGCTCTCGTGCCGGGCATTGGTTTCGTGGACGATCGACCGGTACCAGTTCCTCAGCCCGTCCGCCTGAATCGGACTACCGGCGGGCTTCTTGATCACCCCGGCGTTCTTCCCGCCGCCGTCGCGGGTGATCGTGACCTGATGCGTCACCCACAGCCGGTCGTGCCGCAAGGTTTCCGGGAGCCGACCGGCCAGCGCCTTCTGCCTCTTGATCCATTCGGCCAGGCTGGCAGCCGTCAGGGGGCTCAGCGCGTACGCGGCCCCGTCCACGACCAGGGCCGACCGGCCCAGCTTCACATCACCGACGCGCAGCCCGTGGAGCCGGGCGAACGACAGCCGGGCATCCCAGATGATCCCCATCATGCTCGCGGTCGCGGTGCGGTGCCGAACCGACCGGTGACCCCGCGCCCGGCCGAGGAGCAGTACTGCCTGACGCTGGTCGGGCGGCCATCCGTCAGTCGGGTTGAGAGGCATTTCGTACCTGCCGGGGGTGGATCGGAGGGAATGCGGAGGTGCCTGGCCTACATGCCGTTGCTGGCCGTGTCGTCAGGACGCCAACGGGACCGCTTGCGGCGCGGAGTACTTCTTCCTGCCGCCTGCGCCCCGGCGTAGCTGGTCAAGGCCGGTGGGGATGGGTTCCCAGCCTTCGTCGTTCTGGCAGTGGAGGTTCACGGCGCGTACGGCGGAGATGTAAGCGTCGCGTAGGACGTGGGGCCCGGCGAGGGGGCTTCCGGCGTGGATGGCGCGTCCGGTAGACCCGGCTCCTTGGGTGGCAATGGCGACCCACAGGTGCTTGTGGGGGGTGCCTTCGAGGGTGGCGACCAGGCTCTGGCGCACTCGGAGCCAGCGGCGCAGGAGCCGACGGTCGAGGTCGTCGAGGGGCTGCGCGTTGTCCCCCCAGGTGACGAGGGTGGGGGTGGCGGGGTCGTCGGGTGTGTAGTCGGGGAGGTTGTCCAAGGTGAGGGAGTCGATCTGGGAGGTGCGGGTCCCGGTGGCGCGGAACAGGCAGGCGTAGGCGGCAACGCGGGCGGCGGCCAGCGGGCTGGCGGCGAGGAAGTGCCACGGTGGCGGGGCCGTCATCACGTGGACGATCTGCTGCCACTGTTCCTCGGTGACCGGGGGCAGGAGGTCGGGCATGGCTACCTTTCCTGGCATGGCGCCAACCTGGGCTTCTCTGATGATGGCGCGGAGTATCCGGCGGCGGCTTGCCCGTGTTCCTTCGCGGGAGGGGCCCGCGGGCCAGCCGGGACGGCGCAGCCGGCCAGCGTCCGCTGCGACGAGGTAGACGGCCTGAATCTGATTGGTGAGGAGTCGGTCCAGGCTGGCGGTTGAGTCCTCGGGCAGCAGGCCGAGTTCAGCAGCCCGTTTCATCTCGGTGCCGATCCACAGAAACTTGTCCCTCATGGAGTCGCTGGTCGCTCTGCCCGCGAGACGGGAGGCGATGCGCTCGAAGGCGAGGACGCCCGTCATGTCATGAGGCATGCAGGTTTCCTTCCGTGCGCGGCATAGTTGACGGACAGGAAGGAACACTCCGCGCGGTCCCGATCACAGGGGGGTGGTGCGGTGGCCTGGTCGGGTTACGGCTCATCGTGGGAGGGGTCCTCCTGTGGGCGGGTGGGGCCGTCTTGATCGGATTCGGAGGGGTGGTTGGGATGAGAACTCGGTGTCCGCGTGCGCGGTGTCCGAAGTGCGGGCGGGATGTGGCGATCACTCCTGCTCGGACACCGATGAGTTGGCGGTGGTCCCGTCATGACTCTCCGATGCACCGTCTGGATGCGGGGCTGCTGACGTCATGCCCGGGGGCTCTCCAGCCGGTTGATCCCCGGTTGGTGAGGACGGCTGCCGTTCAGGAGCCGCTTCCCGGGGTTGTGATGCAGTTGGAGCTCGGGGACATCTAGCCGCAGAGGGTCCGGGCGCGGAGTTCGGCGGCGTACTCCTTGCGTTCGCGCTTGGTGCGGCCGAGGCGGCGCAAGCTCTCCTCGCTAAGCGGCAGGACCGTCGGCTTCTCGCCCTTCTCGCGGCCGACCTTGGTTCCGAGGGCGCGGTCGCGGGCGGCGGCGTAGCGGCGCTGGCGGTCGGCGTCGTCGATGATCGGCGCCACGGAGGCGGTGATCGCTTTGGCGCGCTGGCGGCGGGCCGCTCGGTTGAGGCCGAGTTCGACGCCGTCCCCGACGGCGGCGATGACCTGGGCAGCTACGCGGCGGTTGGGAAATGTTGCCGTTCGTGGGCCGGGGGCCTGCCGGTTGGAGAGGGTTGCCATTCGGCGGGCCATGTCGGCGGGGGTCGGGGGGCGGTTGTACGTGATCACGGGATGCTCCTCGGATCGAGTTCTGAATTGTTGGATTCCGTACCGCTGCTGGCCGGGTCGAGGAGGGCACGGAGGGTTCGGGCGGCGATACCGATGCGCACGCACTCGGCCGGGGAGTACGCCCGCTGACCGGTGGGCGTCTGCCAGGACGCGAGGACCCTGGCGGTGATCCGGTCCAGCGCGATGGCGTTGGCCAGCCGTGCATGGGCGGGAGTGAGCGGCGGCGCGTCCCCGGTCTCGGCGGAGGCCGGGGACGGCTCGGGGCTGCCGGGCTCATCGGGGACGGTGATGGTCTGCCACTCGGCGCAGTCCGGGAGTTCGGGGTGGGCGCGCAGGACACGGCGAGTGGTGGTCATGGGGTGCCGATGCGGTCGCCGGTGATCTCGTGCGCGATCTCGTCGAGGAGGTCCGCGAGGCCCGCGAGGGCCTGGGTGCTCAGGTGGGCCCAGCGGGACTGCGGGTGCCCTGCGGACAGACCGGGGTAGTGGGCGGCGAACGTCTCGGCACCGTTGATCAACTCGGGGCAGCGCAGGGGGCGCCCGACAGCGGCGAGGGCGTCCAGCGCTTCCAGGATTCTGGGGGCGTAGCCGGGTACTACGGCGCAGGAGATCGCGTCGGAGATGATGATGTCGTCGGGGTTGAGCGTGGCCTCGTATGCGGAGCAGGTATGACACAGCCGCCACGTGACAGGCTGGCCGGCGGCGCCGCGACACATACGGGTGGGGGCGCCGACGCGGGCGGGGCCTCCGCACCGGCAGCAGGGCGTCGGCCTGTCGGGGCCCGACGACGCGAGACCGGTCGCGTCGGGCCCCAACCCGATGCCACCGGCTCGCCTACCGGGGTTTGCCATGCTCATGGGGGCGATGATGACTTACTGCACTGACATTTCACGGCATGGCCGGAGAAAATCGGCGCGTCTTACCCGATCACTCGACGCGATATCTGGTATGGCGTCAATCCGCGGTGTGGTGTGGGCTGTCGTCGGGATTCCACGGCTCGGCCGGCGCCGCCGCGGTCTGCCAGGCGGCCAGCAGACCTGACGCGGCGTCCCCGCCGGGGGTGTCTGGCGGCCCATCTTCCGGCTCGACCGGCCCGCGGGGTGGCAGCGGGGGCGGGGGGCCGGGGCAGAGCCGGGGCTGGTCGGGCGGAAGTTCGCCCGGCTGGTACGGCCAGCCGGGTCGGCGCGGCACGGTGCTCATGAGCCCATGATGATCTCGACCAGCGAGAGGCGCCCCGTCATCGACGCGGCCCCTCTCGTCTGGGCTAGGCGGTGCGCCTCGCCTTGTAGTGCAGGATTTCGTCCTTGTCGAAGCGTAGTGCGCCCTCCAGCTTCACGGCCTGCGGGCCTTTCCGCTTACGCCTCCAGTCGTACATGGTGTTGGGGCTGACGCCCAGGATCTTGGCGGCTTCCGTGAGGGTGAGCCAGTCACGCTCGGGGTTGGAGCGTTCCAGCCAGTCGGCGATGTCCGCCTGGTGGTAGCGCAGGAATCCTTCGATCTTGGTGGCCTTGGGGCCCCGCCCGTTGGAACGCCACTCGTAGAGGGTGGCGACCTTGACGCGAAGGAGGTCGGCCACCTCCTCGGGGGTCATGTAGCCGGTGGTCAGGCGTGGCACGGTTCTCCATCCGTGGTGTGGTGATCGTCAGGTACCGGTCAGTGGAGATGTGCATGGGGTGGCCTTCCTCGGGCTTGGTGAGTACGTCTCTCGTTCCCACATCAAGAACCCTAACGATCCCTAAGATCACGCGTGTTTGATTCGGCGTTGTGATGGGGGTTGTTGCAGGTGGCGAAGGTCCATGTCGCTGATCGGTGGCACAAGTCGAGGCCGGGACCTGATGACGCGCCGTGTCCGGATCATGTGGGGAAGGTGGCTGCGACCAAGCACGGCCGGGGCCATCGGTGGGCGGTGCGCTGGCGTGACCCGGACGGGGAGCAGAAGGAGCTGTTGTTCGGCCGGAAGACGGGACCGCAGGGTGCGGACGCGAAGGCCAGCGAGATCGAGGGTCAGCTATCGGCGGGCACCTACAACGACCCGAAGGCCGGGAAGATCAAGGTCAAGGTGTTCGGCACGGAGTGGCTGTCACGTCTCACGGTGGATGAGTCCTCGATGGAGGGCATGATCAGCCGCTTCGGCGTGCACGTGTGGCCCTATCTCGGCAGCCGTGAGCTGGCGACCTTGGAACGGCAGCCGTCAATGGTGCAGGCGTGGAACCACGGCTTGCAGGAGCGGGTCTCGGCGTCTTACGCGCGGACGATCTTCGCCAACGTGTCGCAGATGTTCCAGGCAGCCGTCGAGGACGGGATGATCCGGCGCAACCCTTGCAAGGTCAAGGCGGTGGTCAAGCGCCCCCAGGTTGAGCCGAAGAAGATCATTCCGTGGCTTCCCGGGTGGGTCGAGGGCGTCCGGGAGGCACTGCCAGCCTCGTATCAGACGATGGTGGATCTCGGCAGCGGCTGCGGTCTGCGGCAAGGCGAAATTTTTGGGATCGCCGAGGAGGACATCGACTTCGAGGCCGGGGTGATCCACATTCGCAGGCAGGTCAAGCGGCTGAGGTCGAGACCGGTGTTCGCGCTGCCGAAATTTCGAAAAGAGCGGATCGTGCCGCTGCCGAACACGACGGCATCCCGGCTTCGTGAGCATCTGCGTAAGCATCCGCCGCGCACGATCACTCTCAAGTGGCAGGAGCAGGGCCGCCCGGAGGAATCATGGAAGGAGAGGTCCGTTCGGCTGATCTTCTCCACTCGCGAGAAGGGTGCGATCGACCGGGACTATTTCAACGACAAGGTGTGGAAGCCCTCGTTGATCAAGGCCGGACTGGGTGCCGGGCCGTGGGAGAACACCATGCACTGCCTGCGGCACTTCTACGCCAGCGTGCTGCTGTCGGCCGGTGTGAGTATCAGGGCTCTCGCGGATCACCTGGGTCACACCGACCCATCGTTTACTCTCAGACGTTACGTACACCTCATGCCGAGGGACGACGACAAAGCGCGACAGGCCATCGACGCCCTGTTCACAGGGAGTTGATGACCTGCCACGCTTTTACCAGTACAGTGGGCCCGCTGTGGGCCCCGACCCACAAGTCGTTGAAAACTTGCAGGTCAGGCGCATCTGGTTCTAGAGGTCGAAGTAGAGCTCGAACTCGTGCGGGTGCGGGCGCAGCGCGATCGGGGCGATCTCGTGGGTGCGCTTGTAGTCGATCCAGGTCTCGATCAGGTCGGGGGTGAAGACACCGCCGGCCAGGAGGTACTCGTGGTCCGCTTCCAGGGCCTTGAGGACGTCCTCGAGGCTGGTCGGGACCTGCGGGACGCTCGCGTGCTCGTCCGGGGAGAGCTCGTAGAGGTCCTTGTCGATCGGCTCCATCGGCTCGATCTTGTTCTTGATGCCGTCGAGGCCGGCCAGCAGGAGGGCCGCGAACGCCAGGTACGGGTTCGAGGACGGGTCCGGGGCGCGGAACTCGACGCGCTTGGCCTTCGGGTTCGAGCCCGTGATCGGGATGCGCATGGCGGCCGAGCGATTGCGCTGCGAGTACACCATGTTGACCGGCGCCTCGAAGCCCGGGACCAGGCGGTGGTAGGAGTTCACCGTCGGGTTGGTGAACGCCAGCAGCGACGGGGCGTGCTTGAGGATGCCGCCGATGTAGTAGCGGGCCATGTCCGACAGACCCGCGTAGCCGGACTCGTCGTAGAACAGCGGGTCGCCGTTCGCCCACAGCGACTGGTGCACGTGCATGCCCGAGCCGTTGTCACCGAAGATCGGCTTCGGCATGAAGGTCGCGGTCTTGCCGTTGCGCCAGGCGACGTTCTTCACGACGTACTTGAAGAGCATCAGGTCGTCGGCCGCGGCGAGCAGCGTGTTGAACTTGTAGTTGATCTCGGCCTGGCCACCGGTGCCGACCTCGTGGTGCTGACGCTCGACCTGGAGGCCCTGGGCGTCCAGCTCGAGGGAGATCTCGGCGCGCAGGTCGGCGAAGTGGTCGACCGGGGCTACGGGGAAGTAACCACCCTTGTAGCGGACCTTGTAACCACGGTTGTTCTCCTCGGAGCCCGTGTTCCAGGCACCGGCCTCGGAGTCGATGTGGTAGAAGCCCTCGTTCGCGGAGGTCGCGAAGCGCACGCTGTCGAACACGTAGAACTCGGCCTCGGGGCCGAAGAACGCGGTGTCGGCGATGCCGGTGGAGGCGAGGTACGCCTCGGCCTTCTTCGCGACGTTGCGCGGGTCGCGGCTGTAGGCCTCGCCCGTGATCGGGTCGTGGATGAAGAAGTTGATGTTGAGCGTCTTGTCCTTGCGGAACGGGTCCAGGCGCGCGGTGGTGATGTCGGCGCGCAGCGCCATGTCGGACTCGTGGATCGCCTGGAAGCCGCGGATCGAGGAGCCGTCGAAGGCCAGCTCCTCGTTCGGGTCGAACGCGCGCCCCGGGATGGTGAAGTGCTGCATCACACCAGGCAGGTCGCAGAAGCGGACGTCAACGAACTTGACGTCGTTGTCCTGGATGTACTGCGTCACTTCGTCGGCGTTCTTGAACATCCAACTCCTCCTACTCCCGACCCCGGGGCAGGGGCGGGCTTTTATAGCTAGTGGTGCGTCAGTGCGGTGCCGCACGCTGACCCGACCATAAGCAGACGGGGTTTCTCAAGCATGACCCATTTGTTTCGCACAAGTTAACCAGGGTCCCGCCGGAACGGCGTCGAGCCGCACAGGTACCGTGTTCGCGTGGACAAGAGGCAAGCAATCGGATCCTGGCTCTCCGGCCCCCGCGAGGCCGCCGAGGGGATGGGTGCCGACTTCGGGTACCCCGGCAAACAGCTCGGCCTGCCGCAGCAGGGGCCCGGCTCGGTGGCCCGTTTCGGCCGCCGGCTCGGCGCCGTGGCCATCGACTGGCTGAGCTGCCAGCTCATCGCGTACGGCCTGATCACGGGCCGTGACTGGAACGGCTCGGGGAACTGGACGCTGGCCGTCTTCGTCGCCCTGGTGGTCCTGACGGTCGGCACCGTGGGCTTTACCCCCGGGAAGCGGATCCTGGGCCTCCGGGTCGTTTCGCAGGACGGCGGACGGCTCGGATTCGGCCGCGTGGTGGTGCGCACCGCACTGCTCGCCCTGCTGATCCCGGCCCTCGTCTGGGACCGCGACGGCCGCGGACTGCACGACCGCCTCAGCCGCGCCGTACAGGTCAGGATCTGAGACGAAGGATCGCAAGACAGACGCACGACAGAGACGCAACACAGAGGGGCGCCCCGGGCCATCGGCCCGGGGCGCCCCTCTGTGTCGTATACGAAAAGCGGATCAGCGCATCTTTCCGCCGCGCGGCATGCGCATCCCCTTGGGCATCGGGCCCTTCGGGATCGGCATGTTGCTCAGCAAGTCGCCCATGGCCCGCAGTTTGTCGTTGACCTGGGTGATCTGGGGCCCGGAGAGCACACGGGGCAGCTTCATCAGGGTCGTACGGACCTTCTTGAGCGGCACCTCGCCCTCGCCCTTGCCCACGATGAAGTCGTGGACCGGAATGTCGGGCATGATCCGGGCCAGCTTCTTCTTCTCGTTCGCGAGCATCGGCTTCACCCGGTTCGGGTTGCCCTCGGCGATCAGGACCACGCCGGCCTTGCCCACGGCACGGTGCACGATGTCCTGCTGCTTGCTCATCGCGACGGCGGGGGTGGTGGTCCAGCCCCTGCCCACGTTGTCCAGTACGGCCGCGGCCGCGCCCGGCTGTCCCTCCATCTGTCCGAAGGCGGCCGTCTCGGCTCGCCGTCCGAAGATGATCGCCATCGCCAGGAACGCCACCAGGAAGCCCAGGATGCCCAGGTAGACCGGGTGGTCGATCAGGAAGCCGATCGCAAGAAAGACACCAAAGGTGACGATTCCCACGCCCGCGACGATCAGACCGACCTTCGGGTCGGCCTTGCGCGTCATCTTGTACGTCAGGGCGATCTGCTTCAGTCGCCCGGGGTTCGCAGCAGTCTCTGCGTTTGACTTCCTCGCCATGCAGCGAAGTTTACGTGGCCTTCTCGGTGCGGGTCGCCGCGGCCTCGAGTACGTGCTCGGTTTCGACCCGGTCCTTGGCCCTGCGGCGGTCTTCGAGGACGGCCGTCCAGGCGTTCCGGCGGGCGCCGCTCATGAGCAGTGACTCCAGGCCGCGGACGGCGTCGGTGAAGGACGGGATGGCGATGGCGCGTACGGGCGCGGCCTGCATGGTGTCGACCCTTTCACGGAGCTCACGTCGGGGGGTGCCAAGCGTGTGTGCGGTGCGTCGAACAATCGTCACCGTCTGGTGTTACCAGTGCGTGACCGACTGGTCAAACAGTGATGAAACCTTGATGCGGCCCACCAGAGCCCTTCTCGGGGAAGAACCTCTCGAGAAAGAGCCTAGGGGCCGCATCGATGCGGTGTTACCCACAAGTAAGACTTTGTGCGCGAGTTCACATACCACCCGCACCACGCGTCTCGCGCACCTCGCACGCCTCAGGCGCGCGTGACGATCAGACGGTCGCGCGCTTCTCCATCGCCTGCTGGTAGAGGCGGCCGGCGCGGTACGAGGACCGGACCAGCGGACCGGACATGACTCCGGAGAAACCGATCTCCTCGGCCTCCTGCGCCAGCTCCACGAACTCGGCCGGCTTCACCCAGCGCTCGACGGGGTGGTGGCGCGGCGAGGGCCGCAGGTACTGCGTGATGGTGATGAGCTCGCAGCCCGCCTCGTGGAGGTCCTTCAGCGCCTGGCTGACCTCCTCGCGCTCCTCGCCCATGCCCAGGATCAGGTTGGACTTGGTGATGAGGCCGTAGGCGCGCGCCCGGGTGATGACGTCCATCGAGCGCTCGTAGCGGAAGCCGGGGCGGATCCGCTTGAAGATGCGGGGCACCGTCTCGATGTTGTGCGCGAAGACCTCGGGGCGGGAGGCGAAGACCTCCTCCAGCAGCTCCGGGACCGCGTTGAAGTCCGGGGCGAGCAGCTCGACCTTGGTCTGGCCGCTCTCGCGGCCCGCCGTCTGCTGGTGGATCTGGCGCACGGTCTCCGCGTAGAGCCAGGCGCCGCCGTCCGCCAGGTCGTCGCGCGCGACGCCCGTGATGGTGGCGTAGTTCAGGTCCATGGTGACGACGGACTCGCCGACGCGGCGGGGCTCGTCGCGGTCCAGCGCCTCGGGCTTGCCCGTGTCGATCTGGCAGAAGTCACAGCGCCGGGTGCACTGGTCGCCACCGATGAGGAAGGTGGCCTCGCGGTCCTCCCAGCATTCGTAGATGTTCGGACAGCCGGCTTCCTGGCACACCGTGTGCAGTCCTTCGCCCTTCACCAGGGCCTGCATCTTGGTGTACTCGGGGCCCATCTTCGCCCGCGTCTTGATCCACTCGGGCTTGCGCTCGATGGGCGTCTGGGCGTTACGGACCTCTAGGCGCAGCATCTTGCGTCCGTCGGGTGCGACTGCGGACACGACCGGCTCCCTGTGACTTCGATTCTTCGGCGCCCACCAGGGTACGCCCGTAATTTCATACGTTCTTCACTCGGCCAACCTGCGGGCGGTCCGACCCATTCCCCGGGGTCCCCCCGGGATCAGCCCGCGGCGGGCTCTATCTCCCGCGGCTTCGGCTCCGCCTGCTCCAGTACGTCCTTCAGGTGCCGTTCGATCACCGGAAGCACCTCGGCGATGGTGATCTCGCGACCCAGCTCGTAGGAGAGCGAGGTCACACCGGCGTCGCGGATCCCGCAGGGGACGATCCGGTCGAACCAGGTGTTGTCGGGGTTCACGTTGATCGCGAAGCCGTGCATCGTGACGCCCTTGGCGACGCGGATGCCGATGGCGGCGAGCTTGCGGTCCTCGCGGCGCTGGCCGGCGTTGGACGGGGCGTACTCGGGGCCGTTCAGCCGGGGGTCGAACTCCTCGTCGTGCAGCCTCGGGTCGAAGTCCAGCGAGAGGCCGCCGATCTTCGGGCGCTCCTCCACCGGGTCGCCGAGCACCCAGACCCCGCTGCGCCCCTCGACGCGGGTGGTCTCCAGGCCGAACTCGGCGGCCGTGCGGATCAGCGCGTCCTCCAGCCGGCGGACGTGGGCGACCACGTCCACGGGGCGGGGCAGCTTCATGATCGGGTAGCCGACCAGCTGGCCCGGGCCGTGCCAGGTGATCTTGCCGCCGCGGTCCACGTCCACGACGGGCGTGCCGTCGAGCGGGCGCTCGTTGTCGGCGGTGCGCCGGCCGGCGGTGTAGACCGGCTGGTGCTCCAGCAGCAGGCAGGTGTCCTCGATCTCGTCCGCGAAGCGTGCCGCGTGCACCCGGCGCTGCTCTTCCCAGGCCACCGTGTACTCGACGGCCTCCGGGCCGAAGCCCATGCGGACAAACCCAAGCTCAGCCACCGCGGCGCCTCCTCGTTGAACCTGCCGACGAACTTGCTGTGTGCACCTATCGCACCAAGCAAGGGTACGGCGGCCCCGGCGCGCCCTGTCAGGCACCCGTCCCGGACACCGCCCAGAGCCCCGGATCCGGGGGGCCGGGCAGCTGTTTCGGCCGTCTGCGGCCCTTCGGCGGCCGGTCCGGGTCCTCGTCCGCCCGGGGCAGCCGGCGGTGCCCTTCGGTGTGGTCGTTCACCCAGCCGCAGACCCCGCACGCGTAGCGCCCGTCGAGACCCGCGATGTAGGTCCCGCAGCGCCGGCACTCCGCCTCGGTGAGCTCGGGCGCGACCAGGTCGGGTACGAGCGGCGGGGCCGTGGACTCTGCGTGGCTGCCGTCGCCTCCGGGGCGCTCGCAGCTGCCGGGGGGAGGCTCCCCGGTGGGCCGGCGGGTCATGGGGCGCAGCGTACGCGGATGGAGGGGGTCGGTCCGTAAAGAGACCCACCGGTTCTGCACACGATCGGATGAATGTGGGACAGAGAGGGCGGTACGGGCGAGGTTCGCCGCTACATTCACGCCGTTCACAGGGCCGGCTCCGGTCTATTACCAATCCACGGTCTCCTGACGTAACAGGATCCCCCTCCTGAGGGAGGGGGCTTTCAACCCGCGTGGTTGAGGGCCGCCGTTACCAGCACCAGCCAAGACCACATAGGTGGAGGTGAACGAAGTTGGCTACGTTCCACGCAGGTGAGAAGACCCACCAGTCCGTGCTTCCTCAGCGGGCTGCTCTGGAATTCGAGTCAGCAGACACCCCCCGGATCGGGGACGAAACGGGACTCGAACACCGCACTCGTGCGGTACCCGGCGTGGAACATGTGCGAGGGGAGACCGCCGATGCTTCACCTGGCATCGACGGCGTCACCCCCAACCGCGAGGTTGGGGAGAAGGCCCGTGAAGGCCACCCCGTCGTGTTCGTCCTGGACAAGCACGGCTTACCACTGCAACCGACCACACCCGCCAGAGCCCGCAAGCTCCTCAAGCAGGGCCGCGCCGTCGTGGCCCGGCACACCCCGTTCGTCATCCGGCTGAAAGACCGCACCGCAGACCAGTCACAGGTGGACGGCGTGGAACTCGGGATCGACCCCGGCTCCAAACACACCGGCATCGCAGTCTTCACCGCGAAGGACGGTGAGCGCCGCGGCCTGTACGCGATCGAACTCGCCCACCGAGGCAGCGCCATCCGGGACAAGCTCACGGCTCGCGCCGCCTATCGGCGCGGTAGGCGAACCCGCAATCTGCGCCACCGCGCGCCCCGCTTCTCCAACCGCACTCGCCCCAAGCACTGGCTCGCGCCATCATTGCGTCACCGCGTGGACACGACCATGTCGTGGGCAACCCGGCTCGCACGCTGGGCACCCGTCCGCGAAGTTCATGTGGAGCGGGTCGCATTCGACACCCATGTCATGTCCCACGGCGGACCGCTGGAGGGGGCCGAGTACCAGCACGGCACCTTGCACGGCACGGAAGTCCGCGAGTACCTCCTCGCCAAATGGGACAGGGCCTGCGCCTACTGCGGCACCACAGGCGTCCCCCTCAACATCGACCACATCCACCCCCGCTCGCGCGGCGGCAGCGACCGCATCTCCAACCTGTGCACCGCCTGCATCCCCTGCAACGAGAAGAAGTCCAACCAGCCGGTCGGAGACTTCCTCAGGAAGTCCCCGCGCCTATTGGCCCGGATCCTCGCCCAGGCCAAAGCCCCGCTCCGCGATGCGGCAGCCGTCAACGCCACCCGCTGGGCCCTGTGGCACGCCCTCGGCGCCGCATTCCCGAAGGTGCACGCCTCTTCAGGCGGCCGCACGAAATGGAACCGACATCGGACCGGCACCCCTAAGAGCCACACCCTCGACGCCCTCTGTGTCGGTCTCCTCGACACCATCACGCGTACGCCGGCCCGTGTCCTCACGGTCACCGCGACCGGGCGCGGCACCTACGCCCGTACTTGCCCCGACAAGCACGGCTTCCCCCGCCTGCGTCTGCCCAGGCAGAAGACGTTCTTCGGCTACCAGACCGGCGACTTGGCCCGCGCCGTCGTCCCCACCGGCAAGAAGGCCGGCACCCACATCGGCCGGATCGCCGTCCGCGCAACCGGCCGCTTCAACGTCAAAACCGCCCACGGCCTCATCCAGGGCATCGGACACAAACACTTCCGCCTCATCCAACGAGGCGACGGATACGCCTACACCGCCCGGCCCGAAGGACCCACCGGCCCCACATGACCGTCATCGACAAACCGAAGAGACCTCCGGCGCTCCGCACCTCTGCCCCCAAGGATTCGCTCCCTCCCCCAGCTCAAGCAGGGGTTTCCACGAAAGAAATCCGATGACGGAACGACCTGCCCAGCGTGTCCCCAACCGGCAGCTCTCGGCACTGATCGCCGAGGCCGGGTTCTCCAACGCCGGGCTCGCCCGCCGTGTCGACCAGCTCGGTCTGGAGCACGGTCTCGATCTGCGGTACGACAAGACCTCCGTGACCCGCTGGCTGCGCGGGCAGCAGCCGCGCGGCACCACCCCGGCGCTGATCGCGGAGGTGTTCACGCGGCGCCTGGGGCGGCGGCTGTCCGCCCAGGACCTGGGCCTGGACGCGTGCGCCCCGGTGTACGCGGGGCTGGAGTTCGCGGCCACCCCCGAGGAGGCCGTCGACATCGCGAGCGGGCTCTGGCGCAAGGACTCCGGTTCGCACGCCGAGCTGCGCAAGATCGCCTTCACCCCGGCCGGTCTGGTGGTGCCCAGCCGCGACTGGCTGATCGGGCGCGCCGACGAGCGGGTCGGCCGGGGCGCGGAGCCGGCCGCCTCCCGGGTTCCCGAACAGAGCCGCCCCGACCAGAGCCGTCTGGACGCGAGCCGCCTGGACCCGAGCCGGCTCGATCAGGGCCGTCTCGATCAGGGCCGGCCCCTGCCCGGCCGGGCCTCGGTGCCCCGGCAGCGGCAGATCGACCGCGGTCCCGGGCAGCGGGTGACGGGCGGCGACATCGCGGCGCTCAGATCCGTGGGCGAGCTGTTCCGCACCCTGGACCACGCCTACGGGGGCGGCCACGCCCGCCAGGCCCTGGTGCGGTACCTGGAGCACGAGGCCGAGCCGATGCTGCGCGGCACCTACGGGGAGACCACCGGGCGCCGGCTGTTCGCCGCCGCCGCCGATCTGACCCGGCTCGCGGGCTGGACCTCGTACGACATCGCCGCGCACGGGCTCGCCCAGCGGTACTTCGTCCAGGCGCTGCGGCTGGCCCAGGCCGCCGGGGACCGGCCGTACGGGGCGTACGTGCTGATCACGATGAGCCGGCAGGCGGTCTACCTCGGCCACGGCCGGGAGGCGGTGCAGCTGGCCCGGGTGGCCCAGCAGGGCGTGGGCTCCGGGCCGCCGCCGGTGGTGCAGGCGCTGCTGCACTCGGCGGAGGCGCGCGGGCACGCGGTGCTCGGGGAGGTCAGGGCGTCGACGGCCTCGCTGGTGCGGGCCGAGCGGGCGCTGGGAGCGGCCCGGCCGGGGGACGACGTGCCGCACTGGGCGCGGGACTACGACGAGGCGCAGCTCGCGGACGAGTTCGGGCACTGCCACCGGGACCTCCAGCAGTACCGGGCCTCGGCGCAGCACGCGGAGCGGTCCCTGCAGCTGCGGGCGCCCTCGTACGCGCGCTCGCGGCTGTTCTGCCGGGTGGTGCTGGCCACGGCGCGGCTGGGGCTGGGCGAGCTGGACCAGGCGTGTGCGCTGGGTGCGGAGGCTGCGCAGCAGGCGATGGAGATGCGGTCGGTGCGGGCGGTGGAGTACGTACGGGACTTCGAGCGGCGGCTCGAGCCGTACCGGGACGCGTCGGCGGTGCGGGGGTACCGGGACCGGGTGGCCGCCTTGTCCTGACCCTGCGGGCCGGCCGGGGGGGTGTGCCCCCGGGCCCGGGGGCACACCGCCGTGGTGCCCCTGCGGGTCCGCTCCCGGGGCTCCGCCCCGGACCCCGCGCCTCAAACGCCGGCGGGGCTGATTTTGCCCTGCGGGCCGGCTGACTCTGTCTGCGGGCCGTCCCTGGACAGGGCCGGTTTGGCCCTGCGGGCCGGCCAGCCCCGAAGGGGGTGGTTGCCCGCAGGGCCGTGCAGCCTCAGGTGGGTGGTCGGCTCAGGCTGCCATTGGGAGGGCGGCCTTCGGGGTGGAGGGGACGGGGATGCCGAAGTCGCGCAGGGCGGCGGCCGCGGCGCGGCGGGCTGAGCGGAGGGCTCCTTCGACGGTGTTGGTGTCCCGGTGGTCGCCGCACACGTACAGGCCGGCCAGGACCCGGACGGTGCGCCGGTTGTCCTGCGGCGGCGGCATGGCGGGGACCGCCTCGGGGGTGTGGTGGACGGCGAGCAGCTCCCAGTCCCGGGTCGCGGTCTCGTAGAGCCGGGCCAGTCGCGAGGCGACCGTCCGGGTGGGCGGCGGCGGGCCGAGCACGGTCGTGGTGACCAGGCTGCGGCCGGCGGGCGCGCGCGTCGGGTCGACCGCGCTCATCACCGCGGTGTGGGCGACGGGCCAGTCCGGGTCCCCGTCCAGGAGCAGGGAGCCGTCCCAGGCGAGCGGGGTGCTGGTGGCGTGGTGCATCACGGTCACCTGGTGGAAGGCGGGCACGCGCAGGCCCGGGAGCAGTTCGGCGGCGGCCCGGGCGCCGGTGGCCAGGAGGGCGGAGCGACAGCTGAAGTCGCCGTGCCCCTCGGTGGTGACCAGGTTGGTGGCGAGGGAGCGGACCCGGACCCCGGTGCGTACGGTGCCGGGCGGCAGCGCGGCGGCGAGGAGTCCGGGCAGGGTGGCGGCGCCGCCCTCGGGTACGGCGAGGCGGCCGCGCGCGAAGGTGCGCAGGGCCAGGTCGGCGACGCGGCTGGAGGTGCCGAGTGCGGGGTCGCGCAGGAGCGCGGCGAGGAGCGGGCGCAGCGTCGTACCGAGGCTCCTGGAGCTCAGTGCGGCGTGCGCGGTGCGCTCGGGGCGGGCCAGGAGGCGTTCCTCGGGCAGCGCGGCGAGGCGGGCGAGCGCCGCGCCGATCCGGGCCTGGTCGAGGGAGCCGCTGGTCAGGGCGCGGGCCGGGGTGAGGGCGCCGGCCCGCAACGTGCGGCCCTCGCTGTGGACGAGGGCGCCTGGCGCGAAGGGCTTGAGGACCAGGCCTTCCAGGCCCGGGGTGCGGGCCGGTTCGGTGTAGGCGGTGTTCAGGAGCTGGCCGATCCGGTCGAGCCGGAAGCCGTCCACGGTCTCCGTGGCCATCCGGCCGCCGGGATCGTCGGCGCCCTCCAGGACGATGACCGTGACTCCGGCCGCGATCAGGTGGTGCGCTGCCGCGAGTCCGGAGACTCCGGCTCCTACGATGACCACGTCCGCATGGTGTGCGTGTGCGCTGTTGAGCACGTGCCCCTCCCCGAGGTCGGCCCGGCTGTGTGGGGAACCTCCTTCCCCCAACCAGCTCCAGCGGAACCCGAGTTGGGTGTGCTATCGCGGGCAATGCGGTCAACTCCGGTCGCACGGCGGTCGCATTCGGCTCACGGATGGTCGCACGCGTGCGCCGGGGCGCTCCCCCCTGGAGCGCCGGGGCTTTCCGGCCCCGGTCCCGGGGCGTTTCAGGCCTCCAGGGCGGCCCTGATCGATTCCTCGATCCCCGGGTACCGGAAGACGAACCCGGACTCCAGCAGCCGGGCGGGGCGCGCCCGCTGACTGCCCAGCACGTCCTGGGCGAACTCCCCGAGCACCACGCGCATGACCGGCGCGGGCACGGCGAACACCGCCGGGCGGTGCAGGACCCGGCCCATCGCGGCGGTGACCTCGCGGTTGGTCAGGGGCTCGGGGGCGGTGAGGTTCACCGGCCCGGACAGGGCCGGGGTGTCGATGATGTGGCGCAGGGCGGCGATCTCGTCGTGCATCGAGATGTACGACCAGTACTGGCGGCCGTTGCCGAGGCGGCCGCCGATGCCGGCCTTGAAGATCGGGAACAGCTTCCCCCAGGCCCCGCCCTCGGCGGCGACGACCAGTCCGGTACGGGCGTGCACGGTCCGGATCCCGGCCTCCCGGGCGGGCGCGGCGGCGGCCTCCCACTGCACGCAGATCTCCGGGAGGAACCCCTCGCCGGCCGGGGAGTCCTCGTCGACGGCGCGGTCTCCGGTGTCTCCGTAGTACCCGACGGCGGAACCGCAGACGAGCGTCGCGGGCGGCTCGTCCATGGCGGCGACGGCCGAGGCGATGGCGGCCGTGCCCTTGACCCGGCTGTCGCGGATCTCCCGCTTGTAGGCGGCCGTCCAGCGGTGGTCCCCGACGCCGGCCCCGGCGAGGTGCACGACGGCTTGGCAGCCGGCGAGCCCGGCCGGGTCCACGTACCCGCGCGCGGGGTCCCACCGTGCCTCGCCGGGCCCGGCCGGCTCCCGCCGCACGAAGCGGACGAGCTCGTGTCCGTCGGCCTTCAGTGACCGCCCGAGGGCGCTGCCGATGAGCCCGGTGGCACCGGTGACTGCGATACGCATGCCCCCATCTTGGCAGCGGGCCCGCGGCCGCGGGGCTGCCCGGCCGCAGCGCGGGCTCCGGCGCGGCACCGGGTGCACGCCGGGCTCCGGCAGCGGGCCCCTCAGGTGGCCGTGCCCAGCCAGGTGCCGACCGCGTAGGTCACCGCCATGGCGAGGGCGCCGCCTGCGACGTTGCGCAGGATCGCCCGGCCGGGAGGTGCCCCGCCCAGCCGTGCGCCGAGCACCCCGCACAGGGTCAGGGACAGCAGGACCGCGATCACGGTCACAGGGACCCGCTCCGAGGCGTCCGGCAGGACGATCGCCAGCAACGGCAGCAGCGCCCCGACCGTGAACGCCACCAGGCTCGCCGCCGCCGCGTGCCAGGGGTTGGCCAGTTCGTCGGGGTTGATCCCCAGCTCCACCCGCGCGTGCGCCCGCAGCGCGTCCCGCTCGGTCAGCTGCTCCGCCGCCTCCCGGGCGACCGACTCGCTCAGCCCCCTGCCGACCAGCAGCCCCGTCAGTTCCTCCAGCTCCTCCTGCGGCGACTCCTCCAGCTCGCGCCGCTCCACGTCCAGCGCCGCCTTCTCCGAGTCCCGCTGGGAGCTGACCGACACGTACTCCCCCGCCGCCATCGACAGCGCGCCCGCCAGCAGCCCGGCAACGCCCGCCGCCAGGATCGCCGTCCGCGAGGTCGTGGCCCCGGCGACGCCGACGACCAGGCCCGCCGTGGAGATGATCCCGTCGTTCGCTCCGAGCACCCCCGCGCGCAGCCAGTTCAGCCGGGTACTGATCGCCGCGCTCTGCTCCGCCGCCCCATCCGCTTCCGTCACGCCCCCACTGTCGCGGCCCCAGCCCTACGGAGCCACCCGGCGTGCGCGCCTTCCGCGCCGGGATCAGGGTGGAGGGGTGAGACGCCGACGCGAGGAGCCGGGCTGGCTGCGCGGGGCGCCGCCGCCGCGCTGGGCCCGCCTCGCGCCCGCGGTGGCCCTCGTGGTGCTGGTGTTCGTGCAGCGCATCACCCCGGGCGACGTGGAGCTGGGCTACTTCCTGGCCGGGCTCCCCCCGGTGGCCGCCTTCGCCTACGGGGCCGCCGGGACGGCCGTCTTCGCCGCGGTCGTGCTGCTCCTCATCGGCCTGCCCTCGCTCGGGATCGCCCACGCCCAGGGCTCCGACCTCGGGACCGTCGCGGTGATCGGGCTGCTCAGCATCGTGGTCGCCTGGGTCCGAAAACGCCGGGACGCCCAGCTGGTGAGCGTGCGCACCGTCGCGGAGGCGGCGCAGCTCGCGGTCCTGCCGCCCGTCCCCGAACGGGTCGGCACCATCGGCTGCGCGGGCCTCTACCGGGCGGCCCAGCACGGCACCCTGGTCGGCGGCGACCTGTACGACGTACGGGCCGGCCCCTACGGCGTGCGCGCGCTGATCGGCGACGTCCAGGGCCACGGCCTGGCCGCCGTCGGCACCGTGGCCTCGCTGCTCGGCGCCTTCCGGGAGGGGGTCCTGGACGACGCGGAGCTCACGACGGTGGCGGCCCGGCTGGACCGGCGGCTGCTGGCGGACTCGGCGGCCGAGTCGGTGGAGCACGCGGAGCTCTTCGCGACGGCTGTGCTGCTGGAGTTCCCGCCCGGGCTGGACCTCGTACGGATCGTGTCGTGCGGTCACCCCCCGCCCCTGCTGCTACGGGGTTTCACGGTCTCGGAAGTCGACGTGGACCCGGGGCCTCCGCTGGGCCTGGGACTGGCCGGCCCCACCCCGGCGGCGCCGGCCGAGCTCCGGGTCCTCCCCGGGGACCGGCTGGTGATGTACACGGACGGGGTGACGGAGGCCCGCGACGCGGCGGGCAACTTCTACCCGCTGGCCGCACGCGTGCCCGTACTGGCGACGGATCCGGCGGGGCTGGCCCCGGCGGTGTGGCGGGACCTCAGGTCCTTCAGCGGGGGCGGGCCGCGCGACGACGTGGCCCTGCTGGTGCTGTCCCCGTACCCGGAGCCGGAGGGGGCGCCGGGCGCGGCCTCGGGCAGGGCCTCCGGCACACGGTGACCGCGCCGTACTGATCACATGACCAAACGATGACAAGCGCCCATTTGGGTCAATTTCCGTGTTTTGCTCGGGCCTTCCAGCCCCCCGAGCACGGAATCCGAGGCCCCTTCGATGCGCGCACCGTACAAACACAACCAGCGGATCACGGCGATCATCGCGGCGGCCGGAGCCGTCGCCCTGGTCACCGGCGCGATCGTGTTCGGCCTGGCCGGGGAAGAGGCGGTGGCGGAACCGGATTCGGCGCAGAACCAGCAGATCGAGGCCCCCGCCCCGCTCCAGGTGGGCTCGGCCCTGGTGCGCGCTGCCGAGGACGGGGGCAAGGTCGTCAACCTCACCCTCGACGACGGCCCGGACCCGAGGTGGACCCCGAAGGCGCTCGAACTCCTCGCGGCCCACGGCGCGAAGGCCACCTTCTGTCTGACCGGGCCGAACGCGAAGAAGCACCCGGACCTGGTGAAGGAGATCACCTCGGCCGGCCACCGCCTGTGCAACCACGCGGTCAGCCACGACACGGCCATGAACAAGAAGGACGTCGCGTACCAGGAGAAGGAGATCATGGACGCGAAGCGGATGATCGACGAGGCGAGCGGCTCCGCCCGCATCTGGTACTACCGCGCCCCCGGCGGCGCCTTCACCCCCGAGAGCCGGGAGATCGCCGCCCGCAACGGCATGGCCAACCTCGGCTGGAACGTCGACCCCGGCGACTTCAACCGGCGCGGCACGGACACCATCGTCAGCACCGTGCAGGACCAGTTGAAGACCAAAGGGCCGACGATCCTCATGCACGACGGGGGCGGCGACCGCTCCCAGTCCGTCGAGGCCCTCGAAAAGCTGCTGCCGTGGCTCAAGGAGCAGGGCTACGGCTTCAGCTTCCCGAAGGTCCCCGAGGCGGGCTGAGACCTGCCGGCCCGCCTACCCGGCGTCGCGGATGAAGGAACGGACCAGCTTGCAGGTCACGTTCGACGGCCGGCGGATGCCCGTCCGGACGGCCATCGTGCGGATCTTGCGGTTGGTGGCGCGCTGAGCGTCATACGTGCCCGAGTCGAGCAGTGATATCGCCAGCCGCATCGCCTTCAGCCGGCGGTTGTGGCTCTCGTACCACTCGCGGGGCAGCCCCGCCGGCAGCGGCTTCTTCTTGACGGGCCCGATGGTGTGCAGGGTCATGGCAGTGGCCATCTACAGCCTCCCAAAGGCAAGTTGGCGTCCTGTCCTTCTCCTTGAATTTTACCGGTGACCACTGACAAAGGACCTGGCCAGACGGCACCTCGCTACGCTTTCGGGCATGGAGATCTGGATCAATCCCGCCTGCTCGAAGTGCCGTAGCGCACTGACCCTGCTGGACGCCGAGGGCGCCGAGTACACCGTCCGCCGCTACCTGGAGGACGTCCCCTCCGAGGCCGAGATCCGCGAGGTCCTGGGCCGGCTGGGTCTGGAGCCCTGGGACATCACCCGCACCTCGGACCCCCTGGCCAGGGAGACCGGTCCGGGGGTCCCCCCGGACGGAGTCTGGGGGAGGGACCTGCCGCGCGAGGAGACCGAAGCCGCCCGCGGGGCCTGGATCAGCCTCCTGGCGGCGCACCCGAAGCTGATCCAGCGCCCGATCATCACGGCCGAGGACGGCACGGCGGTGGTGGCCCGCTCGGAGGAGGCCGTCCGCGAAGCCCTCTCCCGCACCTCCGGCCCCCGCACCTGAGGCGCGAGACGGCCTAGCCGGCGAAGCCCGCGTCTACGAACTGCACGACGCGCCCCACCTGCTGCGTCCCGCTCGTACCGGGCACCGGGTTGGAGGCGAAGACGAGCCGGCGGCCGGCGTGCTCGGTGGCGAACGCTCCGGTCGACCAGCCCGGGCCGGAGCCCGTCTTGCCCCAGACCGTGGTGCCGGCCGTCTCGTACCGCATCAAGCCGGCCGCGCTGAAGCAGGCCTTCGGCGAAACGCACTTGTTCTCCGCGGCGTTGGGCACGTCCGGGACCTCGTACAGGTGCCGCTGCTGCGCGGGCGGCAGCAGCCTGCCGCCCAGCAGTGCGGCCATGAAGCGGTCCAGATCGGCCGCGGTGGAGACCAGACCGCCCTCCGCCCAGAACCTGGCCGTCCGGGGATCCGTAGACATCCGGGTCTGCCGCAGCCCCAGGGGGCGCAGGATGCGGCGCTGCAGTTCCTCCGCGTAGGTCCGGCCGGTTATCCGCTCCACGAGCAGGCCGGCGACGAAGGTGTTCATCCCGTTGTACTGCTGGACCGTGCCCGGGGCGGGTGTGCGGCCGGAGCCGCCGGCCGCGTCCTTCGCGAACGTCTCGAGCACGAGGGTGCGCGGGTCGGCGGAATCGCCGGCGGCCTTCGGCAGGTCGGCGGTGTGGTCCATGAGCTGCCGGACGGTGACTTCGGCGTAGGCCCCGGGTATCAGGTCGGGCAGGTAGCGGCGCACCGGCGCGTCGATCTCGATCCGGCGCTCCGCGACGAGCCGCAGCACCAGGGTGTTCGTGAACAGCTTGGTGACGCTGCCGATCGGAACTTCCGCGTCGGCGGCGACCGGCCCGCCCGTCCCGGTCCACGGCGTGCGCAGCCCCTCGCCGGACAGCCGCACCAGGGCCCCCGTGGAGAGCCCGTCGGGCAGGGAGGCCAGCAAGGCCCGCAGCTCGGCGGGCTCGTGGGTGGCCGCCGACCGGGCGCGGGCCGCGGTCGCGGCGGAGCCCGCGGACCCTCCGGGCGCAGCCAGTGCGGCCGGGGCGCCCACACCCACGGTGAACACCGCCAGGGCGATGCCGGTGGCGGCGATCCGGCGGGCGGTGCGGGGGCGGCGTGCGTTCATCGGTGGCTCCTGGAGAAGGCGACTCGACTCGGTGGGCTCTGACACCAACACTCCGCCACCCGCCGCGCGTTGCCCATCGGTGATCACCCTGACCCGACCCCCAGGCCACCCCGAAGGGGCCTGCACGACCGACCCTGAGGCCATTCGGGCAGGCCCCGGGCCCGCTCTACTCCCCCGCCACCACCCGCCGCTGGTGCACCCGCAGTTGGAGGGTGGCGAGATCGAGGAGCGGGGTGGGGACGGCGAGGGCGCGGGCCCTGGCGGACAGGTCGCCGAGCACGTGCTCGACCTCGGTCGGACGGCCGGCGATCAGGTCCCGGTACATCGACGGGGTCAGCGGCGAGCCCGGTGCGGACAGCGTCCGTGCGGTGGAGGCGAGTTCGGACTCCGGTACCGGGTACCCGGCGGCGGCCGACACGGCGGCCGCCTCCGCGAGGACCGCGAGCCCGAACCCGGTCCCGCCGGGCACGGCGTTGACCTCTCCGACGGCTCCGCGCGCCAGGGAGGTCACCGCCACCAGGCTGGTGATGAAGACCCACTTGTGCCACATGGCGCCGACGATGTCGGGCACTTCGGGGGTGTCGATCCCCGCCCCGGCCAGCACCTCGCGCACGGCGTCCACCCGGGCCGAGGGACGGCCGTCGAGTTCGCCGGTGAGCACCACGGTGGGCGGGGCCAGCCGGAGGATGTCGCCGTGCTCGTTCAGGGTGGTGACCACCTTGGCCACCCCGCCGAGCACCGCCGCCTCCCCGAACCGGTCCGCGAGGTGGTCGAGGTGGGCCATCCCGTTGAGCAGGGGCAGGATCGCCGTCCCGGGACCGACCGCCGGGGCGAGGTCCCGGGTGGCCGCTTCCAGGGCGGTGGACTTCACGGACAGCAGGACGAGGTCGTACGGCCCCGCCGGCTTGTCGGCGGTGACGAGTTGCGGGTCGAGGGCGATCTCCTCCCCCGGCCCGCTGACCCGCAGCCCGCGCGCCCGCAGGACCTCGGCCCGCCGGGGGCGCACCAGGAAGGTGACGTCCTGGCCTGCGCGGGCGAGGCGCGCACCGAAGTAGCCGCCCGCGGCGCCCGCTCCGACCGTCAGGATCCTCATCCGGCGGAGCCCGCGGGCCGGACGGCCTTCGCCAGGGCGGCGCGGACGGACGCCGCGTCGGCAACGGCTCCCGGAGCCTCGTAGAAGCCTCCCGGGCCGCCCGTGTCCTCGGCGTACGGGAGGACGTACACGGGCGTGTCGCGCTGGAAGCGCCAGCTCTCGGCGAGCGTCCCCGCGTCGACCGCGTCGTAGCCGAGCAGGTCGAGGAGGCGGGTGGCGGACGCGCGGGCGGCCGGGTCCTCGCCCGCGACGGGCAGGGCCGAGCGGTCCGGGGAGCCGGCCGGGCGGGCGAGGGAGAGCAGGTGCTTGAAGTAGATGTTGTTGAACGCCTTGACCACCTGCGCCCCGGAGAGGTGTTCCTGGACGAGCCCGCTGGTGGTGGCCTCTTCCGCCTCCAGGGCGGGGAAGACCCCGTCCCGCTCCGGGTAGTAGTTGAGCGTGTCGAGGACGACCTTGCCCGCCAGTGCGTCGGCGGGCAGCTCGCGGTACTTCCCCAGCGGGATGGTGGCCACGACCCAGTCGCCGGCCGCGGCCGCCTCGGCGGGGGTGGCGGCCCGGGCCCGCGGGCCGAGCTCGGCGACGAGGCCGTCCAGCGTCTCCGGTCCCCGGGAATTGCTGAGGACCACGTCCAGCCCCGCGTCCACGGCGAGCCGCGCGAGGGTGCTTCCGATGTTGCCGCTTCCGATGAGTCCAAGAGTTGCCATGCGGGGTTCAAGTCGCCCGCGATCCACGGTATTCCGCCGCTGCGCCACCGGTGGCGAGGCCTCTCCCGCGGCCGGGGTCGCCCACGCGCCGCCCCATCCCCGTCCCGGGCCTTCACCTCGGCCCCATCTCGCGCCTCGTAGGGTGGGGCCAGCACAAAGGGGACGTACCGCACCAAAGGATCCGTCGTGAACGAGCAGCAGCACCCGAGGCCCACCACGCCCGGCGAGCCTCCGGTGCCGCCGGTGCCGCCGGACCTCCCGGTGTCCGCGCTCCCCCCGCTCCCCCCGCCCCGGCGCGGCGCCGACTGGATGTTCGGCGGGGTGTACGGGACCGTCCTCGCGTCCGGGCTGCTGGCCGCGCTCGACCAGAAGGGCGGGGAGTACACCCCCTTCTACGACGCCAGCTGGGTGCTCGTCACCGCCGCCACCGCCGGGCTCGCGCACGGGTACTCGCACCACATGAGCACCCACCAGGCCGGCTCCGCCGGTCACCGGTGGCGGATCCTGGGGCGGGCGCTGTGGAACGAGTGGCCCATGATCGCGGCCACGCTGCCCACGGTGCTGCTCCTGCTCGTCGCCGGGCTCACCGACTGGGACTCGCACGGGGTCACGGCCGTCGGGCTCGGCGTGAACACCGCGATGCTGTTCGCCTGGGGCGCCTTCGTGGCCCTCCGCGTCGGCTACAAGCTCGCCTCGGCGCTGCTCATCGGGGTCGCCGACGCCACGATCGGGCTGGCCATCATCGCGGCCAACGCGGTGATCAAGTGAGGCCCCCGCCACGCGTGGCGGGGGCCTCACTCCGATCGGACAACCCAGGGGCAGCGGCAGGGGGAGACGAGGGCGAGGGCGCTACTCCGGCAGCTGCCCCTCCGCCTCCGCCAGGATCTCCGTGAGCCGGGCTCCGAACTCCGCCCCCCGTACGTCCGGCACCCCGGTGCGGGCCGAGGTGAGCAGCGCGTCCAGGGCACGGCCGTAGGCCCCCGGTACGTCGCTCCAGTCCGGCAGGCCGAAGACGCCGGCGGTCCCCCGCAGTTCCAGTCCCACCCCGGCGGCCGCGCTCGGGGAACTGAGGCTGAGCACGGCGGTGCTGGCCGCGCCGGAGGTGTGGCGCAGGGCCAGCTGGACCACGTCGGCGGGGCCGCGGGTGGCGCTGACCCTGGTGACGTCGCCGAGGACCGGGATGAGTACGGACAGCGCGTGCGGGCCCACGTCCCACAGCCCGCCCTTGGCCTTGCGCCAGGGCGAGTCCGCGTAGGCGCTGGGCTCGCCGTCGGGCGGGAAGACCGCGCCGAGCCAGTGCGCGGAGGCGGTGAACCAGCCCGTGCGCTCCGCCTGCTCCGTGACCCAGCCGGCGGTCGGCTCGGCGAAGCGCAGGGTGAGGAAGACCACGGAGGCGACCCGGTGCTCGGCCACGGCATCGGCGACCGCGCGGGCGTCGGCCGGGGTCGTGGCGACGGGTTTGTCGAGCAGGAGGTGGCAGCCGGCGGCGGCCGCGCGCACGGCGAGCGGGGCCTGCACGTCGGGCGGGAGCGCGAAGGCCACGGCGTCACAGTCGGCGAACAGCGCGTCGGGGTCTTCGTACACCTTCACCCCGAACTCGTGCGCCAGTTCGGCCGCGGCTTCGGGGCGTCGGCCCCAGACTCCGGCGAACTCGGAGCCGGGGTGCGCGGCGAGGGCGGGGGCGTGCGTGCGGCGGGCCCAGGGGCCTGTGCCCAGCAGCCCGACCCGGGGGCGGGGCCCGGAAGCGGCCTCAGCGGCGGCATCTCCGGCGGACGTCAAATCGTACGAAATGCTCACCCTCCTAGTCTGCCCCACCCGTACGGGCGTCCCGACGGCAACCCTCTCGACCACGCCCACCTGCGGCGTAAACCTCGGTAACACGGGGTTCACACACGGGCAACGGAAGAGAAATCGTGAGCGGGCACGCTGCGGTCTACACCGCAGAACGAATTCGCAGTACGCGAGCCACAGGGACGTGAACCGCCGTACGCGATCCGCAGGACGCAGCGCAGCACCCGCAGAGTCTGCGCCGGAGCGACGCACCGAAGGATGGGGCCCCGTGAGCTACAAGGCTGAGTACATCTGGATCGACGGAACCGAGCCGACGGCGAAGCTGCGTTCCAAGACCAAGATCATGGCGGACGGCGACGCGCTGCCGATCTGGGGCTTCGACGGTTCGAGCACCAACCAGGCCGAGGGCCACGCCTCGGACCGCGTACTGCAGCCGGTGTTCACCTGCCCGGACCCGATCCGCGGCGGCGACAACGTCCTCGTCCTGTGCGAGGTCCTGAACATCGACATGACCCCGCACGAGTCGAACACCCGCGCGCTGCTGCGTCCGATCGCCGAGAAGTTCGCCGCTCAGGAGCCGATCTACGGCATCGAGCAGGAGTACACCTTCTTCGACGGCGCCCGCCCCCTCGGCTTCCCGGTCAACGGCTTCCCGGCCGCGCAGGGCGGCTACTACTGCGGTGTCGGCTCGGACGAGATCTTCGGCCGCGACATCGTGGAGAAGCACCTGGACCACTGCCTCGCGGCGGGTCTGGCCATCTCCGGCATCAACGCCGAGGTCATGCCCGGCCAGTGGGAGTTCCAGGTCGGCCCGGTCGGCCCCCTGGAGGTCTCCGACCAGCTGTGGATCGCGCGCTGGCTGCTCTACCGCACCGCCGAGGACTTCAACGTCTCCGCGACGCTGAACCCGAAGCCGGTCAAGGGCGACTGGAACGGCGCGGGCGCGCACACCAACTTCTCCACGAAGGCGATGCGCGAGGACTACCGCGCGATCATCTCCGCGGCCGAATCCCTGGGTGAGGGCAGCAAGCCGCTGGACCACGTCAAGAACTACGGCGCGGGCATCGACGAGCGCCTGACGGGCCTGCACGAGACGGCCCCGTGGAACGAGTACAGCTACGGCGTCTCCGACCGCGGCGCCTCCGTCCGCATCCCCTGGCAGGTGGAGAAGGACGGCAAGGGCTACATCGAGGACCGCCGCCCGAACGCGAACGTCGACCCGTACGTGGTGACCCGCCTCATCACGGACACCTGCTGCACCGCCCTGGAGAAGGACGGCCTGGTCTGATCCCGGCCGGCCACCCCTGACACCACCACGGCGCCCGTCCTCCCCCTCGGGGGGGCGGGCGCCGTGGTGTCGGTGGCTCCTGCCATCGTGGGGCCATGCTGCCCGTGACTCTCCGCACCGAGCCCGCCGAGACCTACCGTCGGCCCGCCCTGCCCTGGCTGTCCGAGCTCGTCGGGCGCCTCGGCGCCGACGGCGACCGCTTCCTCATCGTGGAGCGACTGCCGGACGAGCCGGACGTGTTCGTCCAGGTGTGGCACGAGACCGGCGGGGACTACCAGCTGGAGCACCGCGACGGCGCCGCCGGCCGGCACTTCCAGGCCTTCGTCCCGACGGCGGCCGAGGTGGTGGACGTGATGGTCCGTTGGGCCCGCCAGGAGAAGGGCTGGGACCTCGGTCCGGCCTGGGAGCGGCTGGAGTTTCCGGTCGGGGAAGTGCCCCCGCTCGCCCCGGAGGTGGAGGAGGAGCTGACCGGGCTCGTACGGGACAAGCTGCGGTGCGGTTACGACGACCGGGCGACCTTGAGCGAGAACGCCGAGGAGTACCTCGTCGCGGACGGCGTCCGGCCGGTGTCGCGCGCGCAGGCCGAACACCTGGTGGACCGGCTCTGGCGGGAGCGGCTGGCGGAGCAGGCGCACTGGGTGGGCGAGACCGACCCCGAGCGGCTGGCTCGGGCCTTCGCCTCGCTCGGCGCCGCAGGCATCACCGCGCGGGAGAACTTCGCCTGCTGCCGCAACTGCGGCCTCGCGGAGATTCGGGCGGCGGGCCGGGAGGACGCCCGCGGGTTCGTCTTCTTCCACTCGCAGTGCACCGAGGGTGCCGCGGCGGGTCACGACCTGTGGTTGCTCTACGGGGGCTTCGAGCCCGGCGAGGAGCTCACCGCCTCCGTGGGCCGGGAGGTCACCCGGGCGCTGGACGCGGTGGGGCTGACATGGGTGTGGGACGGATCCGCCCAGGATGCGGTACGGGTCACCGGGATGGCGTGGAAGAAGCGGCTGGGCGGGTGAGGGTTTGTCGGGATTGCAATGGTCCGTTCATGGCATGATCACGGAATGTGAGATTCCGCTCCATCAGGTGAGACGGGGTCTGCCCCGGCGCCCCTGCATCTGATTGAATGGGGCCATGGCCAGCTACTCGCACAACTCCTCGACCGGTCGCAGCGACCTCGAGCCGTTCTGGCCTTCCCGTCAGGATCACGATTTCGACCGGGTGTGTTGCCGCGCGAAGAACGCGCCGGCCCTCTAAAGCCTCCGGGACCTCCAACCGACCTTCCCCGAGGCCTTCGGTCTGCGCGGTACGACACAAGACGACGCCTTTGCGTACGTCTCCTGCCGACCACTCCGCGTGAAAGAGCTGACCACTCATGGCGAACACCCGTTCCTTCGCTTCTGCCGCCTCCGCTGCGGCCTCTCCCCTGACCTACCCGGCGTTCCCGCCCAGTCCGCGCCACCGCCTGCGGGCCGTGGACCGCGACGAGGTGGCCCGCGTCGTGGACTTCCTGCCGCCCGGCGCCACCTGGCTGCCCGCTCCCCAGCACACCCTGCCCGCCCTGCCCGGCCAGCCTCCGATGGTCGGCTACCTGGTGCTCGTACCGGCCGACCAGCAGCCGCCGATCGCCTTCTCCCCGCAGTCCGTTCCGGCCGCCGCGGCTCCCGGCGCGGCGGCTTCCACCGGCGACGCACTGGTCCGCATCGACCCCGCGCAGCGCACCGCCGAGGTGGACGGCGAGGTCCTGGACCTCACGTACCTGGAGTTCGAGCTGCTGGCCCACCTGGTCGCGCACCCGCACCGGGTGCACAGCCGCGACCAGCTGGTGACCACCGTCTGGGGCTACGGCCACGTCGGCGACGGCCGCACGGTCGACGTCCACGTCGCGCGACTGCGCCGCAAGCTGGGCACCGCCCACCGCGGCGCGATCCAGACCGTACGCCGCGTGGGGTACAAGTACGCCCCCTGACCTGCACGAGGGCGGGCCCGTACCGACGAGGGGGAGTACGGGCCCGGGCCGGGCAGATCCGGGCCAACTCGGGCCGCCACACAGGGGATTTCTGCGCACATCCGTGCTGATCATGCCTCGGTGTTCGTACCGGGACTGTCGCTGCACGACGCCCTGAGCGCCTACGGTCCGCTTCCGCTGAGCACGGTCTTCCAGCTGATCGGCTGCACGGCGCGGGCCCTCGGCTCCATCCACGCCGCGGGGGGTCGTGCACCGCGACCTGAAGCCCGCCAACCTGCTGCTCGGCGCGGCCGGGCCGTACGTCATCGACTTCGGGATCGCCCGGGCCGCCGACAGCTCGCCGCGCTGTGCGAACTGTTCGCCGGGCGGCCGCTGAACGACTTCGACGGCTGGCTCCCGGAGCCCGTCGGGCAGGAGATCGCCCGCCGGGTGCGGGCCGCGGAGAATCCGCCGACGCCGACGGTGGCGGACCCGGGCTCGGCTGCCGCTGCGGGCGCGGCGCGCGCGGGCGGGTTCGGTCCGGCCGGTACGGGGACCGGAACCCCCGGCGGGTTGCACGCCGCGGACACGGCGTTCGCGCCGCCCCGGCCCCCGGGGCCGCCGCAGCCGAACCACCCGACGCCCGCGCCGAAGTCCTCGCCCTCCGCGTCCGCCGCGCCGAAGTCCGCGTACACGGTGGTCTTCCAGGACAAGCCCCTGACGCTGCGAGGGCCCTACATCAGCACCGGAACCCATGTCGACCTGGACGCCCCGAAGATCGTTCCCCATGGGGAGATCGGCAAGGACCAGGGAATGGAACTCACCTACCAGGAGTGGAGCGACGCGGGACTGTCCTTCCTGACGGCCACGGGAAAGAGCGCCGGCGGACAACGGGTCCCTCAGCGACATGCCCGACTACGTCACCACGCTGACGCTCTGGAAGAAGGGCTGACCGGACGGGCCCGGGCCGCCCCCGAGAGGGGGGCCCGGGCCGTCCGTCTAGACCTTCGCCGTGCGCCTGGAAGCCGCGAAGCCCAGCACCAGGTCCCCCGCCAGGAACACCAGCAGGCTGATGCCCAGCATCGGTACGAACCAGCCCACGACGGCCGTCGCCGCGGCCAGCGGGAGCAGCAGCGTCACCGGCAGCTTCCGCCACGCTCCGCGCGGCTGGGGCCGGCCGGCCGAGAGCGTGCGCTCCTTGGTCGGGCGGCGCAGCCACCACATGCGGTAACCCCAGACGACCATGAACATCACCAGGACCGCCAGCGCGGCCAGGGCCAGCTGGTTGGCGAGCCCGAAGGTCAGGCCCATGTGCAGGTCGATGCCGAAGCGGGTCAGCTGGGCGAGCAGCGGGTGGTCGGAGAAGCGGAGTTCGTCCATGACCCGGCCGTCGGCGGGGTCCACGGAGACCGCGTCCAGGTGCACCGGCACCTGCTTGTCCTGCTCCTTGACCACGTACCCCTTGCCCGGGGTGGGCAGGCTGATCCGCAGCGACTCGGTGACCCCGGCGGACCGGGCCGCCGCCACCGCTCCGTCGATGCCTATGACGTCGACCGGGGCGGGCATCGCCGCCTGGTCACCGCCGGCCGCGCCGTGCCCGGCGTGCTCACCGCCCGCGTCGGCTGCCGGGGCGCCGGGGAGCTTGGCGGCCACGGCCGGGGTGCCCCCGCCGAGGCCGTCCTTGAGCTCCCCGATGTTCTCGCCGGCGTACCTCGACCAGGTCAGGCCGGTGATGGAGAGGCCGACGAGGCCGACCACGATCCAGACGCCGACGGAGCCGTGCCAGGACAGGGTCTTGCGGCGGCCGGTCGCCGCGCGGATCTCCGGCACGACGAGGGCGGCCTTACGGGCCCGCTTGCGGCCGATCCACAGCGCGAGCCCGCCGAGCGCGACCACCCACAGCCAGCTCGCGGCGAGCTCGCTGTAGTTCCGGCCGAACTCCCCCAGGTGGAGGCTGGCGTGGAACTCGCTCAGCCAGGCACGCAACGGCAGCGCGTCCCCGACGGTCGTGAGCGTCCCGCGGACCTCGGCCGTATACGGATCGACGAACACGGTAAGGGTCTCGCCCTCGGCGAGTCCCGGGCTCTCCATGATCACCCGGGTGGTGGCATCCGCCTCGGGCGCGGGCCACACGGCCGTCACCTTGCCCTGGGGCGCGGCGTTCACGGCGGCGCCGACCTGCGCGCTGAGCGGCTGTGCGCTCGCGCCGACGCGGTCGACCGTCAGCTCGTCGGCGTAGAGGAACTTCTCGGCCTGCCAGGAGCCGGCGTAGAGCAGCCCGGTGGTGGCGGCGACGAGCAGGAGCGGGGCGATCAGCACCCCGGCGTAGAAGTGCAGGCGCAGGAGCAGCGGCCGCAGGGCGGCCCAGGTGCCGGGCGTGCGGGCGGCGGTGGGGGCGGGCTCGGCCGCGGTGGTTTCGGGGGCGTCGGCTGCGTCGGGGGCTTCGGGGTCCGCTGCGCGGATCTTCCCTGCCTCGTCGAGAGACATGCGTGTCCTAAGTGTGGGCGAAGACATGGGTGGGCGGCCCCAGGTCTCGCCCCTCCCCTTGCCGGGGATGCGCCGTTCGGTCAGGCGCGGGCAGGACGGCCGGGGGCCGTGGTACGGATCCACGTGCGCGCGGGCGGCCCGCGCCGCTCTGCCGTGTGCGCGTGGACGGCACCGCGCAGGGTGCGCGGCCGTTCGTACCCGGCGGGCCGGAACGCCCGCGCCGGCGGTACGGGGATCCCGCGCGCCCGGAGCAGCGCGAGGACCCGGGAGAGCGGCCGGGCGGCGAGCAGCGCCCCGGCCGCGAGGGCGGCGGCGAGCCGGAAGACGGCGGCCTCGCCCCAGGCCAGCCAGAGCGCGCAGAACAGCCCGGCGAGGGCGTGCGCGGCGATCATGCCGAGCCCGTCATGGGCGTGGCCGGCGGCCATGTCGCCCATGGCGGCCATGCCCTCCATGCCGCTCATGCCGTCCACGGGGTGCATGCCCTGCACGGCATCGGCCGCGCCCTCCATGCCCGCGCCCACGTCCATGCCCGCACCCGCACTCGTATCCGCCCGATGGCGGCCACCGGCCGCGGAGGAGGCGGAAGACGAGGAAGAGGAGGAAGAGGAGGAGAACAGGAGGTGCAGGACCGCCTGCACCGCGAGCAGCGACGCGGCGATGGGGAGCGGTCCGCGCCGGCGCCCGGCGGAGAGCCAGGCGAGCCCTGCTGTCAGCCCGAAGGCGGACAGAAGCACCATCGCGGGAAGGTCCGTACCGGACATGTACGAATGCCCCACCGCACCCAGTGCGACGGCCACCGCCGCGAATACCGCGGCCCGCGTGGCGCGCATCGGCGCGGGGGTGTTTGACATGACCAGGGAATGTTGCCACGGCCCCCCGCCTCGCCCAAGGGCGCCCCCGTGGCCGATCATGGTCCGATGAGCCCCTTACCGTTGACGGTCCCGATGAGCGCGGTGTATACGGGCGCGGTCCAGCTCGGGGCGCACGCCCTGGAGCGGCTGGATCCCGGGGCGCGGGAGCGGCTGCTGCGCCGCTGCTCCACCAACGCCGACAACCTGGACGCCGGCCGCTGGGAGACCCTGCCGGCCAGCGCGTTCCTCGTCGAGGAGCCGATGCCGCTGCCGTACGCGCTCCTGCTGGTGGCCGTCCTCGGGTACGCCGAGTACGCCCACGGGGCCTGGTGGACGGCGGCGGCCTTCCTGTTCGGGCACGTCACGGCCACCCTCCTGGTCTACGGAGTGCTCCGCCGGACGGCCGGCCCCCGGACCCGGCGGGCGGTGGACGTGGGCACCAGCTACGGCTTCAACACCGTGCTCGGGGCGCTGACCTCGGCGCTCCCGAGCGGGGCGGTGCGCACCACCGCCCGGGTCGGGCTGCTGGCGCTCGCGGTCCGACCGGTCCTGCGGCGGGAGCGGACCTTCACCGACGCCGGGCACCTGGTGGCACTGGGGCTCGGCCTCGGGGTCTCGCTGGCCGCCGATTATCTTTCCGGAGCGAAATCTCCGAAAATCAGATGGATGACACGCGTCACCCAGCGCGCTTCGTCCTGAGCCATTCATTTCCCTGATCATTCGATTCTCCGATCGCAATTCTCTGATCACGTTGGAGCCGCCACGATGACCGCCACCTCCGCCACGACCGTCGCCAACCTCCGGGACCTCGGCGGCACTCCGCTCGCCGACGGCCGCAGCGTCCGCCCGGGCCTGGCGCTGCGCTCGGGCCAGCTCGACCGGCTCGACCTCGACGTCGACCTGGAGGTGGCCGCGCTGGGCATCGGCACCGTCATCGATTTCCGTTCCGGCGTGGAGCGCGGCGATCACCCCGACCGGATACCGGCCGGAACCCGGCTGCTCATAGCCGACGCCCTGGCCGACAAGATGACGGCCGACAGCTCGGGCGAAGGCGGGCCCGGGAAGATTCCCGCCGCCCAGCTCAAGGACCTCCTGTCCGACCCGGTGGTGGCCGAGGAACACCTGGGCGGCGGCAAGGCGCAGGCCCTGTTCGCCGGCATCTACCGCTCGCTGGTCAGCTCCGCCTCCGCGCAGGCCGCGTACCGGCTGCTGATCACCGAGCTCGCCGACCCGGAGTCCGGGCCGCTGCTCTTCCACTGCACGGCGGGCAAGGACCGTACGGGCTGGGGCGCGACCGTGGTCCTGTCCCTGCTCGGCGCCGACGACGAGACGCTGATGAGCGAGTACCTGTCGGTCAACCCGGCGGTGCGGATCGCCTTCGCCCCGATGATCGAGGGCTTCACGGCGGCCGGCGGCGACCCGGACATCGCGCTGGCGCTGATCGGCGTCTTCCCCTCCTACCTGGAGGCCGCGCTGGACGAGGTGGACACGCGCTACGGCTCGATGGAGAAGTACGTGCGCGAGGGCCTCGGCGTCCCCGACGAAACGGTCGAGGCACTGCGCGCCCGCCTCATCGCCTGACCCCTCCGGCGACACCTCCGGCGATCCCTCCGGCGGGGTCGTCCTTGCGACCGCGCCCGCCGCGCCGGGAGACCCGGTCCGAACATGCGCACTGGGACCCGGTGACCATCCGACCATTCGCTCGTTCTGCTGAACGTGACTGCGCCGGATACCGCCACCCGCCCCCTCCCGCCCGATGTCGAGCAGGCCGAGGCCGCCATCGTCGAGCACTATCCACGGCTGGTGCGACTGGCCTACCTGGTGCTGCCGCCCGCCCTCGGCCGCAACCGGCGGGTGCTCACCGCCCACTCGCTGGCCCAGCGCGCCCTGCCGCGCGGGCGGCGGGACGGGGCGGCCGCGCAGGCGGCGGTGCAGGGCGGGGTTCCGGGGCAGCGGGGCGGGGCGGGGCCCGAGTCCGGGTACGCGTACGTGCGGCTGCGCGTGCTGCGCTCCGCCCTGGAGGCCGGGATCCCGGTGACGTTCCGCGCGCTGCCCCGGCGGGCCCAACTGCCGCCGCTGCTGCCCCAGGTGTGGGGGCTGCGGCTGTTCCCGCGCTCGGGCGGGGCCGAGGAGCTGGCGCTCGACCAGTGGCTGGCCACCCTCGACGGGCCGGGCCGGGCCGCGTGCGTCCTGCGGGCGCTGGAGCGGCTGCCCGAGCCCGAGGTGCTGCGGGTGCTGACCGAGGCGGGGGTGGCCAACCCGGCCGCCGCCGTCGCGGAGTCGGGGGATCCGTCGACCGACGAGCTGTTCGCCTCCCCCGAGTTCGACCCCTGCGTGCTGCAGGCGCGGCCCACCGACCTGCTGCGCCGCCGCCGGCTCGTGCGGGGCGGGATCGCCGCCGGGGTCGCCCTGGCCGTGTGCGGGGTGCTGCTCGCGCTGCCCGGCGGCGGGTGGGGGGCCGACGGGGCGGCCGCGCCCCTCTACGCGAGGAACGCGGCGGCGGAGCAGGCCCTGGACCCCGGGCAGCTGGTCCGGGTCGCGCCCGCGGTCTGGGGCACCTCCTCCCGTACCGACTACTCCGGCTGGCCCGCGCGCGGCGACCGCGTCGACGATGCCGCGCTGCTGCGGCGGGCACTGGCCGTCTGGGCCCGGCCGGGCCGCTCGGTCGTGGTCTCGGCCACCCCCGGCACCCCGTCCGGGCCGCCGATGGGGCCCCCGCAGCTGCTGTTCGCCGGGACCGTGGACCAGGCCGTCGTGGTCCTGCTGTACGACGGCCTGCGCGTGGTGCGGTACGCCGAACCGCGCTCCGGCACCGACATCGCCGCCCTCGACTTCGCCCGGACCGACGGCGCCTCGGCGGACACGGCGGCGGCCCTGGTGCTCAGCCGGGTCGACGGCAACGTCCGCTATCTGGCGGCGCCGTGGGTGACGGGCGCGACGCGGCGGGACCTGCTGAAGCCGGCGGACGCCCCGACGGGACTCGAGCTGACGCCGGAGGGGGTCACTCCGCCGGTGCCGAGCCCCGCCCCCGACGGGACCTGTACGAGCTGGAACGCCCTGGCGATGACGGGCGACGGCTCGACCCGGCTGATCACCGACCTGGGCGAGCTGACCCCGGCCCGGCTGACCTCGGGGGCACCGGGCGCCGAGCGGAACGTGACGGAGGGCGCGGAGCTGGGCGACTGGTCGCGGATCGCGTGCCTGCTGCCCTCGGTGCGCTCGCACGGGGTGCGCACGGTCAACGCGTGGACGTACGCGAAGCAGCCGCTGCCGGAGGGCGACGGCACGGCGACCTGGCTGTGCACCCGGGCGGAGACCTGGCAGGGCACGGCGGACCGGGTGCAGGCACAGTTCCTGGCCCCGGGCGCGCCGCTGGCGGCGCAGGCGGCGAAGGCCGAGGGCTCGCCGGCGTGCGGGCCCCGGGAGCCGAGGGTGCTGGCCGGGGTGCTGTGGAAGTCGAAGGCCGGGCAGTGGTACGTCCTGGCGGCGGGCAGTGCGCAGTTCGCTTCGCTGACCGTGGGCGGCGGCCAGGTGAGCGGGGTCGCGGTGGGCAACCGGCTGGCGGTGAAGGCTCCGGCGGGGGCGCAGGTGGAACTGACGGGCAAGCTCACGGACGGCTCGAAGGCAGGGGTGTTGAGGTAGTCCCGGCCCGGCCGGGAAGGACGTAGGAAGTGGCGGCAGAGGGGTTTCCCTCCCCTCTACCCATCAGTACATTGACGCCATGTCTAATACGCCGCCCGCGTCGCCCGCCCCCGTGGCGTCGGAGCACATAGATCTGAAGGCCCGGAACGTGTCCTTCTCCTGGGAGGACACCCCGCTCCACTGGCTGCCCGGCGACCCCTTCGCCAACCACACCATCAACGTGCTGCACCTGCTGCTCCCGGCGGGCGAGCGCTGGTTCGTGCACGTCTACAAGCAGGTGCTCCCGTACATCACGGACGAGCGGCTGCGCGAGGACGTCGTCGGGTTCATCGGCCAGGAGGCCATGCACGCGAGCGCGCACGACGACGTGCTCCCCCACCTCAAGCGGCTGGGCCTGGACCCGACGCCCTACACGGCGCAGATCGACTGGCTCTTCGAGAAGCTGCTCGGCGACCGGACGCTGCCGCCGGGCGCACCCCGCAAGTGGTGGCTGATGGAGCGCGTGGCGATGATCGCCGCGATCGAGCACTACACGGCCTTCCTGGGCAACTGGGTCCTCAACGCCGACGAGCTGGACCGGCGCGGCGCCGACCCGGTGATGCTGGACCTGCTGCGCTGGCACGGCGCGGAGGAGGTCGAGCACCGGTCGGTGGCCTTCGACCTGTTCATGCACCTGGACGGCAACTACCGGCGCCGGGCGCGCACCTGGGCCACGGCCTTCACGGCGCTGGTCTTCCTGTGGCAGCGCGGATCGCGCTACTTCATGGAGCACGATCCCGGGCTCCCGCCGGGATCCAAGGCCTCGGTGGGCCAGTTCTACCGCTCGGGCCGCAAGGGGACCCTGCCGTCCACGGGCGCGATGCTGAAGTCGATCCCGACGTACCTCTCGCGCACCTACCACCCCTCGCAGGAGGGCTCCACGGCGCAGGCCGTCGCCTACCTGGCCTCCTCCCCCGGCGCGAACGGCGGTGCCCGCGGATGAAGCGCGCCCTCACGGTGACCGCGCTCGCGGGCGCCGCATGGCTGGCGAAGCGCGCGATCGGCCGGCGCATCGACTCCGGATCGCCGCTGTGGCCGCTGCCCGCGCTGGAGACCCCGGTCTCGGGGTACTCGCCGCGCCGGTGGATCCCGGCGCTGATCGTCTCCCGTACGGAGCCCGCGGACGGGGTGCTGTCCCTGACGCTGGAATCGGCGGAGCTCCCGGAGTGGGCCCCGGGTGCGCACCTGGACGTGCAGCTCCCGTCGGGGCTGGTCCGCCAGTACTCCCTGTGCGGCGACCCCGCCGACCGGGGCCGCTACACGATCGCGGTCCGGCTCGTGGAGGACGGCCGCGGCGGCTCGCGCGAGGCGCACGCCCAGCTGGTGGAGGGCGCGGAGCTCCCGGTCCGCCCGCCCCGCAACCGCTTCCCCCTCGTCCCGGCCCCGTCCTACGCCTTCGTCGCGGGCGGGATCGGCATCACCCCGGTCCTGCCGATGCTCCGGGCGGCGACGGCGGCCGGCGCGGACTGGACCCTGCTCTACGGGGGCCGCTCGCGGGCCTCGATGCCCTTCCTGGCCGAACTCGCGCGGTACGGGGACCGGGTCACGGTCGTCCCCGAGGACGAGGCGGGCCTCCCCGACCTGGGCGTGCTCGGCGCGCTCGGCCCGCAGACCCTGGTCTACTGCTGCGGCCCGGCCCCCCTGATGGCGGCGGTCGAAGCGGCGGCGCCGGCGGGCACCCCGGTCCACTTGGAGCGGTTCGCCCCGGCGGCGGCCGGCGGGGACGCGCAGCCCTTCACGGTGGAACTGCGCCGCTCGGGGCGGGTCGTGGAGGTGGCGGCGGCGGAATCCGCCCTGACCGCGGTCCGCCGGGAGCTGCCCAACACCCCGTACTCCTGCGAGCAGGGCTTCTGCGGGACCTGCCAACACCGGGTCCTGGCAGGGGACATCGACCACCGCGACACCCTCCTCACGGACGGCGAACGCGAGGACTCCATGCTGCTGTGCGTCTCCCGCGCGAAGGGCGACTGGCTCGTCCTGGACCTCTGACCCTCCTCACCCGAACACCAAGAGCGCGTTCCTACCATTCGCTACGGTGGAACCATGCCCTCAGGGAAGCTCTCACTCTCGGCGCAACCCGTGGCCGAAGAGCCGCTCAGGGGTCCAAGTAGGGTGTCCGCGTAACGGGATCCCGCTCCTGAAGGAGCGGGCTTTCAGCCCCTGTGGCTGAAGGCCGCCGTTACCAGCACCAGCCAACGCCTTTGAGAGGTGAACGAAGTTGGCTACGTTCCACGTAGGCGAGAAGACCCACCAGTCCGTGCTTCCTCAGCGGGCTGCTCTGGAATTCGAGTCAGTAGACACCCCCCGGATCGGGGACGAAACGGGACGCGAACACCGCACTCATGCGGTAACCGGCGTGGAACATGTGCGAGGGGAGACCACCGATGCCTCACCTGGCATCGATGGCGTCACCCCCAACCATCAGGTTGGGGAGAAGGCCCGTGAGGGCCACCCCGTCGTGTTCGTCCTGGACAAGCACGGCACACCGCTCCAACCCACCAGCCCGGCAAGGGCCCGCAAGCTCCTCCATCAGAGCCGGGCCGTCATTGCTCGCCGCACCCCGTTCGTCATCCGGTTGAAAGACCGCACGACGGATCAGTCGCAGGTGGACGGCGTGGAACTCGGGATCGACCCAGGCTCGAAGCACACGGGCATCGCCGTGTTCACCGCGAAGGACGGCGAGCGCCGTGGCCTGTACGCGATCGAACTCACTCATCGAGGCGGCACCATCCGGGACAAGCTCTCCGCCCGTGCCGCCTACCGGCGCGGCCGACGCACCCGGAACCTGCGCTACCGCGCGCCCCGCTTCTCCAACCGCACCCGCCCCAAGGGGTGGCTCGCCCCGTCGCTGCGTCACCGCGTGGACACCACCATGTCGTGGACCACACGGCTCGCACGCTGGGCACCCATCCGCGCCGTGCACGTGGAGCGGGTCGCGTTCGACACACACGCCATGTCCCACGGCGGACCGCTGGAAGGCGCCGAATACCAGCACGGCACCCTGCACGGCACAGAAGCCCGCGAGTACCTCCTCGCCAAATGGGACAGGGCCTGCGCCTACTGCGGTGCCACAGGAGTTCCTCTCAACATCGACCACATCCACCCACGCTCGCGGGGCGGCAGTGACCGCATCTCCAACCTGTGCACCGCCTGCATCCCCTGCAACGAGAAGAAGTCCAACCAGCGCGTCGAACACTTCCTCAGAGAATCTCCGCGGCTGCTGGCTCGAATCCTTGCCCAGGCCAAAGCCCCGCTCCGCGACGCGGCAGCCGTCAACGCCACCCGCTGGGCACTGTGGCGCGCCCTCGATGCCGCGTTCCCCACCGTGTACACCGCATCCGGTGGCCGCACCAAATGGAACCGGCAGCGGACCGGCACCCCGAAGACCCACACCCTCGACGCCCTCTGCGTCGGCGAACTCAACACCGTCACCCGCGCCCCGGCCCGCATCCTCGCGGTCACCGCAACCGGGCGCGGCACCTACACTCGCACCCGCACTGACAAATACGGTTTCCCTCGTCTCCGCTTGCCGAGGCAGAAGCAGTTCTTCGGCTACCAGACCGGCGACCTCGCCCGCGCCGTCGTCCCCACCGGCAAGAAGACCGGTACCCACACCGGACGGATCGCCGTGCGGGCCACCGGCAGATTCAATATTAAGACGGCGCATGGCCTCATCCAGGGCATCGGACACAAACACTTCCGCCTCGTCCAACGGGCCGACGGCTACGCCTACACCACCCACCCCGAAGGCCCCGCTGCCGTCGCCGGCCCGCCATCGACACTGCCAGAGATCTCCTGAGCTCCGCCCTCAAGGATTCATTTCCCCTCCCAGCTGAAGCAGGGAGCGTCCACGAAAGAAGAAGAGCCTATGACAACCGGGGTGCGGCGCAGGATGGGTGTCGAGGAGCGGCGGCAGCAGCTGATCGGGGTGGCGCTGGAGCTGTTCAGCCACCGGTCGCCCGACGATGTGTCCATCGACGAGATCGCGGCGGCCGCGGGGATATCGCGGCCGCTGGTCTACCACTACTTTCCCGGCAAGCTGAGCCTCTACGAGGCTGCGCTGCGGCGGGCCGCCGACGAGCTCGCGCTGCGGTTCGTGGAGCCCCAGGAGGGGCCGCTCGGGGCGCGGTTGCTGCGGGTCATGGGGCGGTTCTTCGCCTTCGTCGACGACCACGGGCCCGGTTTCTCGGCGCTGATGCGGGGCGGTCCGGCGGTCGGCAGCAGCCGGGCCAACGCGATGATCGACGAGGTGCGGCAGGCGGCGTACGAGCAGATCCTCTCGCACCTGGGCGTCGACCGGCAGGCTCCGCCGGCCCGGCTGGAGCTCGTGGTGCGCTCGTGGGTGTCGCTGGCCGAGTCGACGGCGCTGATCTGGCTGGACGGCCGGCGGATCCCGCGCGCCGAGCTGGAGTTGCAGCTGGTGCACGATTTCGCGGCGCTGGCCGCGGTGAGCGCCGCCTACGACGCGGAGATGGCGGGCATCCTCGTACGGATCCTCGTGGACGAGCCGGCCGACGGGCCGTTCGGGGAACTGGTGGGGCGGCTCGTGGCCCTCGTCCCCAAAGAGCCCAGTCCGACGGGATCCGGCCCCTCGGTGCCCGGTCCGCGCTGACCGACCGTCCTTGATCGAATGGTGCGCAATAATGCCCGCGTGATCATTGACGACGGGATCGTGTTCCGGCAGGCCGAGGAGAAGGACGCCGGCACGCTGGTGGCGCTGTACGACCAGGCCGCCCACTGGATGGCCGCCCACGGGATCGACCAGTGGAAGCCCGGGCAGAAGGACCCCTCCCACTTCCGTTCGGTCATGCGCGAGGGCGAGGTGTGGATCGCCTCGGACGGCAACGGGCACGCCGTCGGGGCGTACGAGCTGTGGTGGTCCGACGAGGACGCCTGGGGCATCCAGCCGCCCGTGGCCGGCTACGTGCACCGGCTCATGGTCGAACGCGAAGCCGCGCCCGCCGGGGCCGGCCGGCGGCTGCTCGAACACTTCGAGCGGCGCATCGCCAAGGCCGGCCGCGAACGGGCGCGGCTGAACTGCGTCTCCACGAACCCCCGGCTGGTCGCGTACTACCAGTCCGCGGGCTACCGGGTGGTCGGGGAGTTCCCCCACAAGGTGGGCAAGGACGGGCAGGTGTACGGGGTGATCCTGCTGGAGAAGCGGCTGGACCAGCTCACCCTGGTCAACTCGGCCTGACCGCTCCCCCGCTCCGACCCGCACCCCCGCCCTGACGGGTCACCCCCGCTTGAAGACCGCCGCCGTGCGGGCCGGGACGGCGAACTCCCCCTTCACCGCGTCGTACGCCGCCTGCCGGACCACCGGGTCCGTGCCCGAGGCCTGGACCGGGTGCAGGGCGTAGGCCGTGCCCGCGAGGGCCGGGACCCGCTGGGTCAGGGCGGTGGGGGCGGCGTTGAAGACCACCACCAGGTCGCCCAGGGCCATCGTGATCACGCCCGGGGTCTCCTCGGGTCCCGAGAGGGGGAAGGCCAGCTTCGCCTGGACCGCCTCGGTGGTGGTGAGGGCGAAGGCCGGTTCCGTCGTACGGATCTTCAGCAGGTCCCGGTACGCGGACGAGGCGCCGCCGATCTCCGCGCAGCCGGGTGCGGGCGCTGCCAGCAGGGGCTTCGCGTAGGGCCACTTGGCGCGGTTGTCCGCCGCCGGGGGCAGGCCGCGGCCGAAGCCGTTGCCGTCCTTGCAGTCCCACAGGATGGCGTTGAACCAGTCGCCGCTGTCGTAGGAGTTGCGGTCCAGGGACTTGGAGCGGAGCAGGTCCGTACCCGCCTGGGAGAGGGCCGGGCCCTGGGAGAGGGCGGCCACGGACATGGCCAGGACCTGGGAGCGGGCCCGGTCGGCCGTGGAGGTGCCCTCGGGGAGCTTGAACGCGAGGGCGTCGAAGAGCGTCTCGTTGTCGTGGGCGTCGACGTACGCGAGCGCGTCGCCGGGAGCCGCCGCGTACCCGGCCGGGGCTCCGTTGTAGTCCACCTCGGAGCCCTTGACCGCCCGGCCGGTGGAGTCCGTGAAGGCGTACCCGGCGAGGTTGCCGGTCAGCCCGACCTTGATCAGGTCCTGGTCGTGGAGGAGCCGGACGCGCTGCTGCTCCGGAGTGCCGTTCGCCGGGGAGGCGTTGGGGGCGGTGAACAGGCCGGAGGCGAAGCCCTGGACGCGCGGGTCCTCGTCGAAGGGGCCGCCGCCGCGGACCGCGTCGCGGGCCCGGTCGGAGAAGGTGGCGATTCCGGTGCCGGCCATGTTCTGCTGCGTGGCCTGCACGAAGCGGGCGTCGTTCGCGACCTCGCCGAAGTTCCAGCCCTCCCCGTAGAGGACGATCTTCTTCCCGTCGACCCCGTCCTTCTGGAGCGTCAGCGCGTCGAGGGCGGCGCGCACGGCCAGGATGTTGGCCTTCGGGTGGTGGCCCATGAGGTCGAAGCGGAAGCCGTCGACCTTGTACTGCTTGGCCCAGGTGACCACCGAGTCCACGACGAGGCGGCCCATCATGGCGTTCTCGGGGGCGGTGTTGGCGCAGCAGGTGGAGGTGGCGACGGAGCCGTCGGCCAGCAGCCGCTGGTAGTAGCCGGGGACGATGCGGTCGAGCACCGACTTGTCGGACTGGCCGGCGGCCACGGTGTGGTTGTAGACCACGTCCATGACCGTGCGCAGGCCCGCGCCGTTCAGGGACTGCACCATGCGGCGGAACTCCACCGTGCGGGCGGTGCCGTTGGGGTCGCTCGCGTACGAGCCCTCGGGGACCGTGTAGTGCAGCGGGTCGTAGCCCCAGTTGTACGCGTCCTTCGCGGCCGCGGCGGCCACGCAGGCCTGCTGCTCCTCGGAGTCGGGGGCGTAGACCTTCAGGTCGCAGGCGGGTTCGGTGCGGTCCCCGGGCTTCTCGGGGATGGTGCCGATGTCGAAGGCGGGCAGGAGGTGGACGTACGAGGTGCCCGCGGCGGCCAGCTCGCGCAGGTGGCGCATGCCCGCCGAGGCGGTGTCCGTGAAGGCCAGGTACTGGCCGGGGTGGGCGCTGGTGCTGTCGGCGACCGAGAAGTCGCGGACGTGCAGCTCCTGGATCTGCGCGGAGGTGAAGGGGACGGGCGCGGGCTTCTTCAGCTCGCGCCAGCCGGACGGGGCGAGCTTCGGGTCGGCGAGGTCCACGGCCAGGCTGTACGCGGAGTCCGTGCTCAGGGCGGTGGAGTACGGGTCGGTGACCAGGTTGCGGACCACCTGGCCGGTGCTCGGGGCCCAGACGGTGACGGCGTAGCGGTAGCGCTTGCCGCTCCAGTCGCGGTCACCGCGCACCGACCAGACGCCGGTGGCGTCGTCGCGGCGCATCGGGACGGTGCGGCCGTCGAGTTCGAGGGTCACCTGCTGGGCGGTCGGGGACCAGACGGAGAGGGTGGGGCGGCCGTCCTTGAAGACGGGGCCGAGGGCGGTCGTCGTCGTGTAGAGGTCGTCGAGGACCCCGGCGAGCTGAACCCCGGTGGCGGCGAGGACGGCGCCGTTGGCGGCGCGGGCACTGGCCACGAGCTGGCCGCGCAGGGCTTCGCGGACGCGGTCCCGGTCGCGCGGGTCGACCGCGAAGGCGGCGTACGCGGCCAGGTGCGGGTACTTCTGCTTCTGGGCGGCGGTCAGCTCGGTCTTCGCCAGTCGAAGCCACTGGGCCCGGCCGGTCAGGGTGCCGTTCTCGGCCTTGACGGCGCCTTCGCGGGAGGCGAGGAGCTGGAGGGAGGCGGCGGCGGGCGGGGCGTTCCAGGCGACGGTGTCGCGGTCGATCCAGACGGCCTGGGCCTTGGTGAGGTCCAGGGCAGCGGCGCTGCCGGCGGGCTGCGGGAGGAGGTACTTCTCCTGGCCGCCCAGCATCCACACCTCGTGCCCGTTGCTCTTCAGGTCGAGGGACTGGTCGGACGGGAGGTCCTTCTCGTCGCCCTTGTGGAGGATGTAGCTGAGGCTGGTGGCCCCGGCGGCGAGGGGGACCTCGTAGACGGCGCCGTAGGAGTCGGTGCGGGTGGGGAGGATCGGCTTGGACCAGTCGGTGGGCGTCGCCGCTCCGGTCCAGACGTGCAGGCCCCAGCCCTCGTAGGCGCCGTCGGGGCGCTGGTAGTGCAGGACGGCCTTCGACTGGTCCTGCGGCGGGTAGGCGGGGCGCTCGGTGCGGACGGGCTCCTTGCCCTGCTCCAGCCAGACCTCGCCGGTCTTCGTCACGTCGATGGTGCGGTCGGTGGCGACGTCCTTGGTGCCGTCCTTGTCGATGACGAGGTAGCCGACGCTGCTCGCCCCGGGCTTGAGCTTGACGTGGGCGAAGGCGCCGTAGGCGTCGCGGCCGGTGAAGTCGTGGCCGGTGGGCCAGGGGGTGGCTTCGCCCTCGGCGAGGTCGCCCCAGGCGTATAGGCGCCAGTTCGTGTAGTCGCCGTCGGGGCGGTTGTAGTGGACGATCGCGTAGTCGCGCTGGGTGGCGGTGGGGACTTCGGCGGGCGGGGTCTGGCCGGTGACCGATGCGGCGAGGGCGCTCGCGGTGCGGCCGGCGGAGTCGACGACCACGGCCTTGTAGCGCAGCGGGGTGCCGGCGGCGGTGGCCGGGTCGATGAACTGGGTGACCTTGTACGGGGCGTGGTCGGCGGAGCCGAGGACCTGCCACGTGGCCGTGCCGGTCTGGGCGGCGAAGACGACCCGGCTCAGGGGGTCGCCCGAGACCTCGGCCGAGAGCTCGACGGTGCCGGTGGCGCCGGGGGCCGGGGCCTTGAGGGTGAGGGTGGGGGTGGTGGTGGGCTTGGCGGCCGGGGCGATCGCCTGGAGGACGGCGGAGCCGAGGGCCGGGACGGGGACGGTGAGCTTGCCCGCGGCCGAGGCGCGCAGGAGGGCCGTGCCTCCGTAGAGGGTGCGGTACTGGGTGCCGGCCGGGGCGTCGAGCTCGATGGTGCGGGGCTCGGTGGCGTTGTTGGCCGCGACCAGGTACTCGGTGCGCGTGCGGGGGTCGGTGCGGGCGAAGGCGTAGGCCGAACCGTTGGAGAAACGTTCGCTCTGGACGCCGTCGCGGAGGGCCGGGTGGGCCTTCGTCAGCTGTGCGAGAGCACTGATCTGCTTGTAGAGCGGGTGCTCCGGATCGTAAGCATCGCTCGCGTGTGTGCGCACCGTTCCGAGCTGGTCGTCGTCCAGGTAGTCGGCGGCCCGGGAGGCGAAGAGGGGCTGGCGCGCGTCCTTGTCCCCGCCCGCCCCGGTGAAGCCCTGCTCGTCGCCGGAGTAGATCACCGGGTTGCCCCGGGAGAGGAACATCAGCTCGTTGGCCAGCCGGTACCGGTCCAGCAGCTCCTGCTCCCCCGCCCCCGGCCGGTCCTGCTTCAGGAAGGTCCCGAAGCGGCCCATGTCGTGGTTGCCGAGGAAGGTGACCTGCTCGTAGGCGTTCGCCTTGTCGGTGGTGTACCGGTAGTCGTCGCCGAAGACGGAGGCAAGCCGCCTGGCCTCCGCGCCCTGGGCGGCGTACGAACGGATCGCCTCCTGGAGCGGGAAGTCGAGGGTGGCGTCCAGCCGGCCCCGGGTCACGTACGGGGAGGTGATCGCGGTGTCGGCGGAGTAGACCTCGCCGAACATGAAGAAGTCCTTGCGGCCCTGGCGGGCGGCGTACGCGTCGAGGGCGGTGGCCCACTGGGTCCAGAAGCCGGTGTCGACGTGCTTGACGGTGTCGATCCGGAAGCCGTCGACGTCGAACTCCTCGACCCACTTCTCGTAGATCTCCTCCATCCCCTCCACCACCTCGGGACGCTCGGTCCACAGGTCGTCGAGGCCGAAGAAGTCGCCCTGGTCGGAGGATTCCCCGGCAAAGGTGGAGTCGCCCCGGTTGTGGTACATCGTCGGGTCGTTGAGCCAGGCCGGGACCTTCAGGTTCTTCTTCGCCGCGGGGACGAAGGGGGTGCGGGGGAACGAGTCGGTGTCGGTCTTCGGGAACTTCCCCTTCCCGCCGGCGGCCGCTCCTGAATTGAACGCAGTCGAGTCGTCGAACGGCACCCCGTCCTTGGTCAGGTAGGGGAAGGCGCCCTTCGACAGGTACCCGTAGGACGCCTCCCGGTAGTCGACGACGTCGGCGGTGTGGTTCGTGATGACGTCGAAGAAGACCTTCATCCCCTTCCCGTGCGCCTTGTCGATCAGCCGCTCCAGATCGGCGTTGGTCCCGAAGTGCGGGTCGACCTGGGTGAAGTCGGTGATCCAGTACCCGGGGTAGCCGGCGGAGACGTCCTTGCCCGTCCCCTGCACCGGCTGGTTCTTGAAGATCGGCGCCATCCAGATGGCCGTGGTGCCGAGCCCCTTGATGTAGTCCAGCCGGTCGGTGATCCCCTTGAGGTCCCCGCCCTGGTAGAAGCCCTTGTCCGTCGGGTCCAGGCCGGTCTCCAGCCGGGAACCGGTCAGCCCGCCCCGGTCGTTGCGCGGGTCGCCGTTCGCGAACCGGTCCGGGAGCACGAAGTAGAACTGCTCCCGGGTCAGGTCGTGCCGTGCGGACTCGGCCGCCAGCTTGGCGTCGGACGGCGGGGCCGGTGGCGCCTTGGCGGCGGCCGCCGCGGCGGCGGGCAGGGCGGGCAGGAGCGTCACGGCCAGGGTGGCGGCGAGCACTCCCGCGGCGCCGGCGAGGGCGGGGCGTATCAAGGCGGATCTCCTCGGGTGCGGGACGGGGGTGGGGCGGGAGGGTCAGTTGCGCCAGGTGTCGGTCAGCGTGACCTTGCCGTTGGCGGGGACCGTGGCGGAGCGGTTGGCTCCGCTCTCCCAGGTGACGTTCCCGGCGGCGTCCTTGCGGAGGTACTTGTACGCGAAGACCGTGCCGGGCGGGAGCGTGACGTCGAGCTTCCAGACGGGGTAGGCGGCCGGGTCGAGCTTGAGCGCGGCGGCGGTGTTCCAGCTGCCGAGCTCGGCGCGGTCGCCGGTGACGTAGATGTTCTGGCCGACGACGGTGGTGGCGTTGACGGCGAAGGAGGCACCGGCGGTGGCGGTGGGGGTCGGCGTCGGGCTCGGCGTGGTGCTGCCGCACCCGCGGGCGCCGACGTGCAGGGCGACGGCCGTCCCGGCCCCGAGGGTGGCGGTGAACCGCCCGGCGGAGTCCACGGTCACCGTGCGGCCGCTCTGCACGTCGCAGTAGTCGCCGCCCGCGAGGGAGGTCTGGAACGTCCGGGTCAGGGCCGAGCCCTCGTGGTTGATCGCCACGTACGCCTTGGCCCCGCGACCGAAGGCGATCTGGTCTCCCCCGTTGTCCCACCAGTCGGTGACGGCCTGGCCGCGCGCGGAGTTGTGGAAGCCGACCATGGAGGAGATCTCCCGCCAGGCGTGCTGGCACTTCCACCCGTCGGCGTAACAGGCGCTCACGGCCCCGCCGTTCGGCGGTCCGGCGTCCCGGTCGGTCCACTCGTAGCCGGAGTGCACGTCGGGCGAACCGTAGGGCCAGGCCAGCATGAAGACGCTGGCGAGCGTGTAGGCGGACCCGTCCTTGTAGCTGAGGGTGTCGCCGCCGCGCTCGGTGTCGTGGTTGTCGACGAAGACGGCGGACTGCCCGGAGGGCATGTGCCCCCACGCCTCGCCGAAGTTCTTCAGGTAGGCGAGGTTCTCGCTCTGGAAGACCCGCTTGAGGTCCCGCGCGTAGCGGAACTCCTGCACGTCCCCGCTCCCGAGGTACTCGGAGGGCGAGACGGCCTCGCCGGCGCCGTGGATCGCCTCCTGCTTCCAGTAGGCGTTCGGGTTCGACATCCGCGACTTGATGTTCGCGAGGTCGGCGGCGGGCATGTGCTTGGCGGCGTCGATCCGGAAGCCGTCGACGCCGAGGGAGAGCAGGTCGTTGAGGTAGCCGGCGATCCGGCCGCGCACGTAGTCCTCGCCCGTGTCCAGGTCGGCGAGCTGCACGAGCTCGCAGTTCTGGACGTTCCCGCGGTCATTGTAATTCGATATGGAGGACCGGCAGTCGTCCATGTCTCCGCCGGAGTAGATGCCCGGGTAGTTGTACTTCGTGTACGAACTCCCGCCCGTTCCGGTCCCGTCGCCGGCCGCCATGTGGTTGATGACGGAGTCGGCGACGACCTTCACGCCGGCGGCGTGACAGGCGTCGACCATGGCCTTGAAGGCGGTACGGTCGCCCAGCCGCCCGGCGATCTTGTAGCTGACGGGCTGGTACGAGGTCCACCACTGGGCCCCCTGGATGTGCTCCTGCGGGGGCGACACCTGGACGTAGCCGTACCCGGCGGGCCCGAGGCTCTCCGCGCAGGCCTTCCCCACGGAGTCGAACCGCCACTCGAACATGACGGCGGTGACGTCCTTCTCACCTGGGGCGGCGGCACGCGCCTCGGGGGCGGGCCCGCCGACGACGGCGAAGGCGGCCACGGCGGTGACGGCGGATACGGAAAGCAGCGCGGCGGCGGCTCTGGCGGCGCGGGCACGGGTGGGCATGCGGTGTGCCTCCTGGCGGAGAGGCGCGCAGCCGGGTGGGGACCGGTCACGGCCGAGTTGGGGATTGCAGCGACCGTAGGTGCCGGGCGGAGGCTCTGCAAGACCTTGCGCAAGAGATTGCAGAATTGTTTCCGGACGGAGTCGGGGGCGGGGGGCGCTTGGGCTGCGGGCCGGGCGGTGGCTGCGTGAGCGCCGGGCGGCGTCCCGGCAGTCGAGCGTCCTTCCGTGGCAGGACGGCCCGTCAAGGGCGCTCCCTGCGGTCGCGTCGCTACGCGATGGCCTTCGGCCACCCTTGACGGACCGCCCCACCACGGAAAAACACAAGACTTCCGGGATCCCCCCGGGGAATGGCCTGGGGGGAGGAGTGGGGAGGAGCGGCCTCGTCCGAGATGCGCAGCCCCCTTCGGCCGATGGCCATCCGTACACCGATCCGGCGGGACCGTGACCTCAGCCGGTACGGACGCGCGGGGCGATCAGAGCATCCAGGGCCGGGCAGTCTGAACACCCTTCCCGAGACCGTCGCCCGCCACCCAGAGTGCAAGGCGGATGGGATGGACCTCAGGGTCGGTGGGCGCGACAGATCGCTACACAGTCCTTCTCTGCTTGGCGACTACCGACCGTCCGTGGCTGATCTACACGGGGGCGAGGAATGCGTACTTGTGATGGTCTGTTTGACGACGCGGTGACGATGAGACCGTCAGATGACGTCCCAGGGGACCGAGGCCCAGGCCCTGTCGAGGACTTCGGTCAGGACCGAGCCCCCGTCGGAGAAGGCGACCTGGTCGATGGAGGCCAGCGGCTGGCTGGGACATTGAGAGTTGCTCGCCGCGGCGGCTTGAAGTTCGGGAAGGTTGTTGGCTGTCAGCCGACGGGTCGACCACGGCGCACCGACGCGGGTCAGGCCGGCCTGCAGCAGCTGCATGGTGATGCCGGGCAGCACAGGGGCTTCGGGCCACAGCACCTGTTCCCCGTCCCAGAACGACACGTTCCAGACCGAGCCCTCACGTACGAACCCGTCCCGGCCGACGAACAGGACATCGTCGAAACCCGCCTCGCGGGCCTGGAGCATCCCGTAGGTGAGCCCCATCGTCGCCGCGTGCTTGAGGTGCGGCAGGTCGCGCTCATACGTCGCCGTACGAACCCGCAGGGCCGGCCGGGGGCTGTCGGCCACGGCGTCCGAGACCGACACCATGACGTCCGTACGGTCCTCTGAGCCGACTGCGGGAACGACGCTCACCCGCACTGACGCAGCAGACCGGTCGCCGAGCCCGTGCCGGATGAGTTCACGGATCCGGGCGTCGTCCTGCACGGCCGCCTCGCCGAAGAGCTCCAGGGAGGCACCGGCCAGCCGTCGGAGGTGGAGCTCGAGACCCGGCACCGCCCCCTCGCGGACCTGCATCGACGTGAAGTGCCCGTAGTTCCAGGTCGCCACCCGGTGCACGTCCTCGACCTCTGCGGGCAGACCGTTGATCTCTATGCTCAGCACTCGCGCCATGCTGTCACAGCCGCTTTGTCCGCCGCTCCCCGGCGATCCGTGCGGAGCGTCGGTAACGTCCAACGGGCAGACCAGCAACGGAAGAGGGCCGTCATGTCGATCGACATCGTGATCGCGCAAACAACCATCGATGACGAGGAAGGGGCGAGGGAGCTGGCGCGGGGCGCAGTGGAGGCCCGGCTGGCGGCCTGCGCGCACATCGACGCGCCGCTCACTGCCGTCTACCGGTGGAAGGGGCAGGTGGAAACGGCTACGGAGTGGCGCATCTCCTACAAGACGACACGCGATCAGCTGCCCGCTCTTGGCGCATGGGTCGGTCAGGAGCACACCTACGACGTACCGGAGTGGATCGTGCTTCCCGTGGAAGGCGGCTCGGACGCCTACTTGACGTGGGTCGCCGAGGAGACCGCCCAGGAGTAGTCGCAGAGGTGTGCGGCCCGGGAAGGTCGTGATCCGTTCGTCAGTGTTCCCCTGCCAAATCTGCGAGGTCATGACGGTTGCCGACAACCGCTCGGCCGCAGCCTGGAGGCAGACGGTCCGCCACCATTTTCACGGCCGTCTCGGCGGTGTCGGCCTCGCCGACGGATTCCACCCTGGACGGGCCCGCCACGACGAAGCCCCCACCCTGCCTCGGGGCGATGTAGGGCACGTCCCACGTGGAGGGATGCTCGGTGCAGCGGCTGAAGTGCAGCTCCCACATGCCGACCCAGGGGAAGAGCTGCCGCAGCCTGGGTTCGGCGTAGGCGGCGCGCACCAGGTGCCCGTCCACGCGATCTGAGGAGTGAAGCCTCGCCCACTGGGCCTCGACGACGTCCTCCGCCGTGCCTGTTGAATCCATAGGAGCAGAGTCTCAGAAGCCGAGGCAGCAGTACGACACGTCGCGGCCGCGCACCGCAACGTCCCCTCTCGGCCCTTCGGAGTCCGGGAGGGGGTCTTCCGTTTGTCCGGCGTCAGTCCAGCGGGAGTGCCTGGTGCGCGGCCACGATGGCGTCGATGCGGTGTGCGAGGTCGAAGTCCGCGTGGGTCAGACGGTGACCGGCATCATGCGTGGTGATCGACGCGCGCAGACTGTCGATGCGGAGGTCCAGGTCAGCATGGTGCTGGACGCGTCGGGACCGGTCAGCGATGGTCACGATCGCCGCGACGGCCGCGTGGTAGCGGATCTCGTAGGTTCGGGTGATCTCGTCCCCCACGCGCTCCCACCCCGGCAGCCCCGCCAGGTGCTCGACGATCACCTCGTCGGACAACGGCTTCGGTACGCCCATGTCAGCTCCCCTCGTTCACGGGCGCCAGGACCTCCACGAGGTCCCGGCCTACCGGAGCATCGTGCCACGGCCTCATCTCTCGCTCCAGCAAGTGCAGTTCGCGTAGCATCCGCGCGGACCGGGTCTCTGTCGCGATCTCCACTGCCGCGCGAGCGATCTCTAGCGCCTGTTCTGGTTCCCGGGCCACGGCGGCCGCCGTGGCGTGTCGGGCTAGGTACACGCCACGGTCCCTCCGCGCGGTCGCGGGAACCGCGTCGAGGACTTGCGACCACAATGACTCCGCCTCCCGGCCCAGGCCGAGGCGGCCGTAGCAGGTGGCCCGCTGCACCTCAAGGTAGCCCGGAGTGCGCCGGCAGGCGTTACCCCACGGCAGGTCGTCGTCCACGCGGGCGATGAGCCCGCCTGCAGTGTCGATCAGGCGGTCGACGGCGGTCCGGTCGCCTGTGAGACTCGCACCGTGGGCCTGCTGTTGCATCGCCATGACCCTCACTTTGGGGACGATGTGACCGTCATCAAGCACGGCCTCGCACAGGTCGATTACGCCGTGACCGTCACCAAGGTCAGTGCGAACCTGAGCAAGGTTGACGAGTGAGTACCCGACAAGATGCGGATCCCGGGCGCGGGCCGCGATCTCCTGCGTTACGCCCCGCCAAAACGCGGCCGCGCCGAGGTCTCCGGCGTCCTGGTAGAGCCAGCCTACGAGCGCGGCGTATGCGGCACCAACGCGAAGAAGTCCGCGGCGAGTCTCGCCCTTCGCACTGCGGACGAGTTTGTCGATGAGCTGGAACTGCGCGCTGACGGTGCCGACAAGATCGTGAGGACCAAGAAACATGTCGGCGCGGTAGTGACCTTCCAGCTGTTGCTGGAAGTAGTCGATGAGGGCTGGGTCGACATGCTGCGTGGCAACGGGTCCGGGCATGAGCGCGGCCGCCGTGACGGCTACGAACGTCCTGCGTTTCACGTCATCCTCTTGATGGGCTTCAGGTCGGACCCAACCGACAGGTACTCGGAAGCCGAGGTCCTCAGGCCATCGGCCGAGAGCATCGTGCAGCACCGTCGCCGTCTCTTCCGACGGCCAACCGGGGCTGCTGCCTTCCCAGCGCCTCCACGTTCGCGCAGACACCTCGTACGAACGGTCGTCGAGGAAGTTCTGCCCGTGAAGGCTGAGGGCTGCCGCAGCGGTGTCCATGCTGCGCCATCCGACCCGCAGTCGGGCGGCCCTGAGCGCGTCATTTCGGTGGCCCATGGCCCCAGTGTGAGGTGTCATCGCGCCTGTCTCCGGCCATGGCCGCCACATGGCCATCGATGGCCACGTGATGGCCTATCTGCCATCTGAGTGCAGCGACATCATCCACCTACAACCACGGAATGCGCTGACGAATCGAGGTAGCCGGTGACGATGCAAGCAGGCAAGAACATCCAGGAGTTGATCGCTGAAGCTCTCGGCCCATATCCGCAGCGCCCGTCCGCTGAGGGTGTGGCACAACTCATCGATGACCTCATCACATGCGGTCATCAGCTCCACGCTGCCGTGACACGTCTTCCCAACCACCATCGGGACCCGCGACTCTCCAATGCGGTCGCGGATTGGGAGTACACCTCAGCGGTCGGCCCACGGACTTCCGAGCCGAACGCGAATTGGAATCATGCTCGCGGACTGGCCAGAATTGCGCGGGCCTTGAAGACAGTTCTCAGCGACTACGAGCACCCACCAACGCGCCTTTGTTGTCACTGCGATCGACCGATCCTGAACGAGGACTGCGAGACGATCCCCGGACATTCGATGTCCGGCGTCCGCCCAGACCAACACGCCCACGACTCGACAGACCCAGAGTGCCGGCCGATCCAGGCGCGTGACCGGTGACTGAGCGCCTGCGGCAGACCATCTACGTCCTGATCGTCCTCGGAGTCCTTGCCGTCATCGTCACCAGCACCTACTGATCCCAGCCCGAGACGGCCGGGAGTCGCTAAGCCGAGTGGGAGTGTGTAGCGATCTGATGCGCCCACCGACCCTGAGGTCCGTCTCGTCGTCCCTGCGCTCGTGGTGGCGGTCAAAGGTCACGGGAAGGGTGTTCAGACGCCCGTCCCTGGATGCTCTGACCGCCCCGCGCGTCCGTACCGGCTGAGGTCACGGTCCTGCCGGGGCCGTGTGCGGATGACCGACCGGAGGGGACGCTGGCATCTCAGACGGGGCCGCTCCTCCCCACTCCTCCCTCCCGGCCGTTCCTCGGGGGGATCCCGGAAGTCTTGTGGCGTTTCGGGGTGGGTCGGTCGGTCAAGGGTGGCCGAAGGCCATCGCGAAGCGACGCGACCGCAGGGAGCGCCCTTGAGGGACCGGCCCGCACCGAAAGGACACTGGACTGCCGGGCTCCCCCCGGCACTTGTCAAAGCCGCTGACCGGCCCGCAGCCCAGGCCTACCCCCCGGCCCCGACCGACAGCGCTCCGCGCCTCAGCCTCACCACCGAGGGGGGCGGGTGGGCAACCACCGCCCGGGGCGGTGGTGAGAGGGGGGTGAAGGCCCCGCCCGAGCGAAGGTCCGTAGCCCCCGGGCCTACTCCCCCGGCCCCTGACCCGTGGATCCCCGTACGACCAGCTCCGGCTGGAAGACGTACTCCGTGCGTTGGACCGGGGTGCCGGCGATGGCCTCCAGGAGGGCGCCCACCGCTGCCGTGGCCATGGCTCGGACCGGTTGGCGAACCGTTGTCAGTGGGGGGTCCGTGAAGGCGATCAGTGGGGAGTCGTCGAAGCCGACGACCGAGATGTCCTGCGGGACGCGCAGGCCCCGTTCGCGGGCCGCCCGTATGACGCCCAGGGCCATGGGGTCGCTGCCGCAGACGATGCCCGTGCAGCCCCGGTCCAGCAGGGCTCCGCCTGCTGCGTGGCCGCCCTCGACCGTGAACAGGGTGCGCTGGATGAGGCCTTCGGCCGCCGCGGAGGGGAGGGCGGCGACGAAGCCCGCCTCCTTGCGGGCCGACGGGACGTAGCGGGTCGGGCCGATGGCCAGGCCGATCCTGCGGTGGCCCAGGTCCTCCAGGTGGCGGACCGCCATCTCCGCGGCCGCGCGGTCGTCCGGGGAGATGAAGGGGGCCTGGACCTGCTCGTTGAAGCCGTTGATGAGGACGAAGGGGACGCCCCGCGCCGCGAGCCGCTGGTAGCGGGACGGGTCGGCCGAGGAGTCCGCGTGCAGGCCCGAGAGGAACACGATGCCCGTGACCCCGCGCTCCTCCAACTGCTCCACCAGCTCGTCCTCGGTGGCCCCGCCCGGGGTCTGCGTGCACAGCACCGGGGTGTATCCGTGGCCCGCCAGGGTCTGCTCGATGACCTGGGCGAACGCCGGGAAGATGGGGTTGGTCAGCTCGGGTGTGAGGAGACCCACCAGGCCGTTGCTGCGCCGGCGCAGCCGGACCGGGCGTTCGTAGCCCAGCAGGTCCATGGCGGCCAGCACCTTGTGCCGGGTGCCGGACGCCACGCCCGCCTTGCCGTTGAGCACGCGGCTGACGGTCGCCTCGCTGACCGCGGCCTGCGCGGCGATGTCCGTCAGCCGCAGCGGGGAGGTCATCCCCGCCACCACACCGCCGTGTCGGCCGGCAGCTCCGACGGGTCGGGCAGCGGCCCGCTCGCCAGCAGTACGGTGCCGGGCGCGGGCGTCCGTACCGGCTCGGCCGTGGTGTTGACCGTGCAGGTGAAGTCCCCCCGGCGGAAGGCCAGGACGCCCGCCGGGGCCTCGAGCCACTCCACCGCGTCGCCCGCGCCCAGCTCCGGGTGCGAGCGGCGCAGCCGCAGCGCGGCGCGGTAGAGCTCGAGGGTGGAGTCCGGGTCGCCGGTCTGCGCGGCCACGCTCAGGCCCGCCCACTCGGCCGGCTGCGGCAGCCAGCTGCCGCCCTCGCCGAAGCCGTACGGGGCTTCGGTGCCCGACCACGGGATCGGTACGCGGCAGCCGTCGCGCAGCCCGTCCTGCCCGGCGCCGCGGGCGAAGGCCGGGTCCTGGCGGACGGAGTCCGGGAGGTCGACGACCTCGGGGAGGCCGAGCTCCTCCCCCTGGTAGACGTACGCCGATCCGGGCAGCGCCAGCATCAGCAGCGCGGCCGCCCGGGCCCGGGCCAGGCCCTCGGCCCCTCCCCCGTACCGCGTGACGTGGCGTACGACGTCGTGGTTGGACAGCACCCAGGTGGTCGGCGCGCCGACCGGGCGCATGGCGTCCAGGGACTCGTCGATGGTGGCGCGCAGGGCCTGCGCGTCCCACCCGGTGTTCAGGTAATGGAAGTTGAAGGCCTGGTGCAGTTCGTCGGGCCGCAGGTACATGGCCGTCCGGTCGGCGCTGGGCGTCCAGGCCTCGGCCACGCCGATGCGGTCGCCCGCGTACTCGTCGAGGACCCGGCGCCAGGAGCGGTAGATCTCGTGGACGCCGTCCTGGTCGAAGAAGGGCAGCACCTGGTTGCCGAGCAGCTTGAGCTGTTCGCCGCGGCCGAGGTCGGGCAGGCCGGGGGCCTTGACCAGGCCGTGGGCCACGTCGATGCGGAAGCCGTCGGCTCCGAGGTCGAGCCAGAAGCGCAGGATCGAGCGGAACTCGTCCTGGACCGCCGGGTGTTCCCAGTTGAAGTCGGGCTGCTCGGGAGCGAAGAGGTGCAGGTACCACTCTCCGTCGGCGACCCGGGTCCAGGCGGGTCCGCCGAAGATGGACTCCCAGTCGTTGGGGGGTTCCGTACCGTCCGCACCCCGCCCCGGGCGGAAGTGGAAGCGTTCGCGCAGCGGGGTCCCCGGGCCTTCGCGCAGCGCCTGCTTGAACCATTCGTGCTGGTCGGAGCAGTGGTTGGGGACCAGGTCCACGATGATCCGCAGGTCCAGCGCGTGGGCTTCGCGGATCACGGCGTCGGCGTCGTGGAGGCTGCCGAACATCGGGTCGATGGCCCGGTAGTCGGCGACGTCGTAGCCCGCGTCGGCCTGCGGGGAGGCGTAGAAGGGGCTGAGCCACACGGCGTCGACGCCGAGTTCCTTGAGGTAGGGCAGTCGGGTGCGGATGCCTTCGAGGTCCCCCATGCCGTCTCCGTTGGAGTCGGCGAAGCTGCGCGGATAGACCTGGTAGATCACCGCTTCTCTCCACCAGCCGGGCTGGGTGCCGGTGGAGGTGGGGAGGCCGTCCAGGGAGGGTTCGGCGGCGAGGTGCTGGGTCATGTCGTCCTTGAATGGGTCGGGCCGGGGGTGAGAGGGGGCAGGCACCGGGTGGTCGGCCCGTGCGCGCGCGGGCGGGTCAGCCCTTGGTCGCGCCTGCCGTCATCCCGGCGACGAGGTGACGCTGGGCGAAGAGGAAGAAGAACGCCGCGGGGATCGCGATGAGGATGGAAGCCGCGCTCATCGCACCCCAGTTGGAGGTGTACTGGGTGACGAAGGTCTGCAGGCCGCCGGCCAGCGTGAGGTTCTCCTCGCCGACCATGAAGGCGGAGGCGTACGCGACCTCGCCCCAGGCGGTGATGAAGGCGTAGAAGCCCGTGACGGCGAGGCCCGGCTTGGCGAGCGGCAGGATGAGGCGCCAGAAGGTGCCGAAGGGGTTGAGCCCGTCGACGCGGCCGGATTCGTCGATCTCGACCGGGATGGTGTCGAAGAAGCCCTTCATCATCCAGGCGCAGAACGGCACGGCGATGGTGAGGTAGGTGATCACCAGGCCGATCGGCTGGTTCAGCAGTCCCAGGTCGCCCATGAGGTTGTAGAGCGGGACGATGAGGATGGCCATCGGGAACATCTGCGTGATGAGCAGGGTCCACATCAGCGGCTTCATTCCGGGGAACTTGAAGCGGCTGACGGCGTATCCGGTGGTGGCGGCGATGAACACCCCGAGGACGGTGGTGATGCCGGCGACGAGGACGGAGTTGGCGAACCAGGAGAGGAAGGAGGTCGACTCCAGCAGGTAGCTGTAGTTGTCGAGGGTCGGTTCCTTGACGAAGTCCGTGGAGATGGCGTGCTTCGCGGGCTTGAGCGAGGTCAGCAGGACCCACAGCACCGGGAAGACGGCGATCACGGCGGCGACGGCCAGGGTGGCGTGCAGCCCGGCGGAGGCGAGCGGTGAGCGCTTGCCGCGGGGGCGGACGGAGGCCGCCTTTGCGGACCTCGCCGAGTTGGTCGTCTCGGATTTGATCGTCTCGGAGTTGGTCGTCACGGTTACCACACCTCTCCCTGCTTGCGCAGCGAGCGCCGGTAGACCAGCGCGAACATCGTGAGCAGCAGGAGGATCAGTACGCCCCAGGTCGCCGAGACGGCGAAGTCGCGCGGGCTCGTCACGAACGCCTCGCGGAAGGCCTGGGTCACCAGGATCTCCGTGGAGTCGCCCGGGCCTCCCCGGGTGAGCAGGAAGATCACCGGGAACATGTTGAAGGTCCAGATGGTGGAGAGCAGGATCACGGTCATGCTGACCGTGCGCAGTCCCGGCAGGGTGATGTGGCGGAACCGCTGCCAGGGGCTGGCCCCGTCCATCTCGGCCGCCTCGTAGAGCTCGCCGGGGATGGACTGCATGCCGCCGAGCAGGGCGACCATCATGAAGGGGACGCCGAGCCAGACGTTGACGGCGATGACCGCGATCTTGGCCCAGGTCGGGTCGTCGAGCCACGGGACGGCGGAGATGCCGCCGCCTTCGAGGATCTTGTTGAGGATGCCGTTGTCGCGGTTGAAGAGGAACCGCCAGGCGAAGACGGAGACGAATCCGGGGACGGCCCAGGGCAGGATGAGTGCCATCCGGTAGGTGGCGCGTCCCTTGAACTCGCGGTTGAGCACGGTGGCGAGGCCGAGGCCCAGCGCGAAGGTGACCGACACGCAGGCGACGGTCCACGTCACCGTCCACACCAGCCGCTGCAGGAACACCGGGTCGGCGAGGACGTCGGCGTAGTTGTCGAGTCCGATGAACTCGTACGTCGCCTCGATGTGGTTGGCGCCGATGGTGCGGCCGACGTTGCGCTCGGTGGCGTCCGTCAGCGACAGGTAGACGCCGCGGACGAGCGGCCAGCCGATGATCACGCCGAGCACGAGCACCACGGGGGTGATCATGGCCCAGGCGTACCAGTGGGTGGCGAGGGCCCGCTTCAGCCCGGGGCGGTTGCTTCCGCCGGTCCTGTTGCCAATCCTGCCGTCAGTCCTGCGGCTCCGGCCGCGGGCGGCGGGACCGGTGTCAGGACCGGTCTCGCTGCCCGCGGCCTTCGCCACCGACTGGCTGGTGTGAGCAGCCATCTCAGTCAGCCTGCCTTCCTGCGGCAAAGTCCTGGCGCACGCTACGTACGCACTCTTCCCGGCGTCTGCGCCCCGGAATGAACACGTAGTGCCCCTGTTCTGTCGCGACGACGGCCGGAGTAGTCGAATCCGGCCCGTTCTGGTGGTTGTGGATGATGCGGCATGGTCCAGCCCTAAAGTCACGCTCGTGAAGCTCCGTTACAACTTCCGGGTCCACCCCGATGGCCCGCAGCGCCTGGCGCTGTCCCAGGCCTTCGGCTGCGCCCGGGTGGTCTGGAACGACTGCCTTCGCGCCCGTAAGGCGGCGCACGAGGCAGGGCTGCCGTACGTGACGTCGGCGGACCTGTCCAAACGGCACATCACCCAGGCCAAGCGAACCGAGGAGCGGGCCTGGTTGGCCGACGTGTCGGCTGTCGTCCTCCAGCAGTCCCTGCGGGACCTTGACTCCGCCTTCAGGAACTTCTTCGATTCGATCAGGGGAAGATCCGGAGGCCGGAGGAACGCTCCTCCCCGCTACAAGTCGAAGAAGGACTCCCGGCAGTCGATCCGTCTCACCGGGAATGCCTTCTCCCTCAGGGACAGCGGCCGGCTTTACGTGGCCAAGGTCGGAGACCTCAAGGTCACATGGTCCCGCCCCTTGCCCGCCACGCCCACTTCGCTGACGGTGATCAGGGACCGTGCCGGCCGATACTTCGCCAGCTTCGTCGTCGACACCGAACCTACGGTCCTGGCGGCCGTTGATGCCGAAGTCGGCATCGACCTCGGGCTGACCACGTTCGCCGTGCTTTCCGACGGCACGAGGATCACTTCGCCGAAGTTCCTGCGCCGGGCCGAGAAGAAGCTCAAGCGCTCGCAGCAGAGCTTGTCGCGCAAGGTCAAGGGTTCGAAGAACCACGCCAAGGCCCGCGTCAAGCTCGCCAGACGGCACAGTCGGGTCTCCGACCAGCGGCGGGACTGGCACCACAAGGCATCCACACGCATCATCCGCGACAACCAAGCGGTGTACGTGGAAGACCTCGCGGTATCCGCACTCGCACGCACCAGGTTGGCCAAGTCCGTTCATGACGCGGGCTGGACCTCGTTCGTCAACATGCTGGAGTACAAGGCCGCCAAGTACGGCCGGCATTTCGGGAAGATCGGCCGCTTCGTGCCGACTTCCCGGGTGTGCTCGACCTGTGGACACCATGACGGCCCCAAACCCCTTCATATCCGTACGTGGACCTGCACGCGATGCGAGACCGTCCACGATCGTGACGAGAACGCTTCTCACAACACCCTGGCCGCCGGGCGGGCGGACAGGCTAAACGCCTGCGGAGCGCTGGTGAGACCGGGAGCAATTCCGGCACGGCGCGATGAAACAGGAAGCCACCGTGTCGGCCACCCGGCCGCGACGGGAATCCCCGGCCGTCAGGCCGGGGAGCACGTCAATTCCAGCCCTTGAGGATCTTGCGGAATTCGACGCCGGCCGCCTTGGCCGCGTCCTCCGGGCTCGACGCCCCGGTGACCGCCTTGGTGTATTCGACCTTGAGGGGCTCGAAGAGGGCACCGTTCTCCGGGATCCAGGCGCGCTCGACGGCCTTGTCCACGGCCGGCTTGAAGAACTGGACCATCTCGCTGGCCTTGACCTCGGGCTGCTCGTAGGCGGCGGTCCGGGTCGGGAGCAGGCTCAGCTCCTTGGCGGACTGGACCTGCACCTCCTGCGAGGTCATGTAGTCGACGAAGGCGTTCGCGGCGGCGATGTTCTTGGAGCCCGCGTAGACGGCGAGGTCGTGGCCGCCCTGCGGGGCGCCCGCCTTGACGGAGCCGGCCGGGACCGCGGCGATGCCGAGGTTGGCCTTGTCCTTGAACTGGTCGCCCGCGTAGCTGTCGGCCACGGCCCAGGGGCCGTTGATCATCATCGCGACCTCGCCCGTCTTGAAGGCGGTCTGCATGTTGGTCCAGCCGTCGGTGGCGTTGGTGATCGCGGCGCCCGAGGTGACCAGGTCGCGGGCGGCCTTGAAGGCCTTGACGCCCGCCGGGTTGTCGACGGTGACCGTCTTGGTCTTCGCGTCGACGAGGTCGCCGCCCTCTCCGTAGATGAGGGGGAGGAACCAGTAGGAGTCGTCGCCGCGCAGGTAGAGGCCGGCCTTGCCGGTCTTGGCCTTGATGGCTGCGGCGGCGGTCTTCACCTCTTCCAGCGTCTTGGGGGGCTGGACGCCGGCGTCGGCGAGCATCTTCTTGTTGTAGAAGAGGCCCATGGTGTCGATGACCTGCGGGACGGCGTAGGTCTTGCCCTCGTACTTGCCGCTGGCGGCGGCCTGGGGCAGGAACTCGGCGTCGACCTTCTTGGCCGTCTCGGCCGGGACCTCGGCGAGGTAGCCGAGGGAGGCGAAGTCGGCGACCCAGCCCACGTCGGCACGGATGACGTCGGGGGCCTCGGAGCCGCTGCTGAAGGCGTTCTTGACCTTGTTCTGCGCGTCGCCGTAGGGGACGTTGACGTACTTGACGGTCACCTTGGGGTGCTTGGCGGTGAACGCCTCGGCGAGCTTCTGGAAGGACGCCTTCTCGGCGTCGTTCGAGGTGTCCCACCACGTGACCGTGCCGGAGAGCTCCCCGTCGGCCTTGGCGCCGCCACTGCCGCCGTCCTTGGTGTCACCGCCGCAAGCCGTCGCCGCGAGCGCCAGAGCCGCGACCAGCGCGGTGGCCGCTATGCCACGCCGCATATGAACTCCTTCGATGATCCCGGCCGCGCCTCGCGTCCCGAGTTGCCGAGAACGTAACAAGCCTGAAAGCCGACCGAAAGACCTTGCGGGAACTTTCTGCAAGAAGGGGTGATCGTTACATCCGTGTGTCCGGACGGTTGCCGCAGCTTGCTGTTAGTTCGAACCCTCTTCGACTGTCCGGGCCCGCAACCAGGGGGGTCGTACGCGCGTTGACCCGATATGACCCACGAGTTGACCGCCTCCCGGCTTGCAAGCGCTTCCAGCAACGCCACCGCGAGCGGCGGCTGGTGGCGCGATGCCGTCATCTACCAGGTGTACGTGCGCTCCTTCGCGGACAGCGACGGCGACGGGATCGGGGACCTGCGCGGGGTCCGCGAGCACCTCCCCCACCTGGCCCGGCTCGGGGTCGACGCGGTGTGGCTGACCCCCTTCTACGTCTCCCCGCAGGCGGACGGCGGCTACGACGTCGCCGACTACCGGGCCGTCGACCCCCTCTTCGGCGACCTCTCCGACGCCGACGACCTCATCCGCGCAGCGCACGCCCTGGGACTGCGGGTCATCGTGGACGTGGTCCCGAACCACACCTCCGAGCAGCACGTCTGGTTCCGGGCGGCGCTGGCCGGGGAGCCGGGGGCCCGCGACCGCTACCACTTCCACCCCGGCCGGGGCTCCTCCGGGGAGCTCCCGCCCAACGACTGGGAGTCGGTCTTCGGCGGCCCCGCCTGGAGCCGGACCCCGGACGGCGCCTGGTACCTGCACCTCTTCGCCCCCGAGCAGCCCGACCTGAACTGGGAGGACCCGGAGGTCGCCGAGGAGTTCTCCGCCGTCCTGCGGTTCTGGCTCGACCTCGGCATCGACGGGTTCCGGGTGGACGTGGCGCACGGCATGGTCAAGGCCCCGGGCCTGCCGGACATCGGCCGCGGCGCGCAGGCCACCCTGATCGGCACCGAGCCGCTCCCCTTCTTCGACCAGGACGGCGTCCACGAGATCCACCGCTCCTGGCGGCGGCTGCTCGATTCCTACGAGGTCCCGCGCATCGGGGTCGCCGAGGCCTGGGCGCCCACCTCCGAGCGGCTCGCGCTGTACGTCCGCCCCGACGAACTGCACCAGGCCTTCAACTTCCGCTTCCTGGAATGCCCGTGGGACACCCGCGCGCTCCGGACCGTCATCGACGAGTCCCTGGCCGCCACCGCCTCGGTCGGCGCCCCGACCACCTGGGTGCTGTCCAACCACGACGTCGTACGCCACGTCACGCGGTACGGCAGCCTGGCCCGGGCGCGGGCGGCCGCGCTGCTCATGCTGGCGCTGCCCGGATCGGCGTACGTCTACCAGGGCGAGGAGCTCGGCCTCCCCGAGGTCGTCGACCTCCCGGACTCCGCCCGCCAGGACCCGGCCTTCACCCGCGGCGCCGGGCAGGACGGGCTGCGCGACGGCTGCCGGGTGCCGATCCCGTGGTCCGGCGAGGAGCCCCCGTACGACTTCGGGCCGGCCGGGAGCTGGCTCCCGCAGCCGGCCGGCTGGGGCGGGCTCAGCGTCGCCGCGCAGACCGGCGACCCCCACTCCACCCTGGAGCTCTACCGCGCCGCCCTGGAACTGCGCCGGGCGATGGCGGGCCTCGGAGCGCCGGAAGCGGGGGTCACGGCCGCGGAGCCCGGGATGCAGTGGCTGCCCGCGCCCGAGGGGGTGCTGCTCTTCACCCGTCCCGGCTTCGCGTGCACGCTCAACACCCGGCCGGTCCCGCTCGAACTGCCCTCGCCCGGGCGCCCCGTCCTGTCCAGCGCCCCGGTGGAGACGGACGGCCGCAGCGTCCGGCTTCCCCCGGATTCGTGCACGTGGTGGTCATTGTGAACGTCCGACCGGTACAGTCCAATCCCGTGACCGCACGGCTAGCCGACATCGCAGCCCAGGCGGGGGTCAGCGAAGCCACAGTCAGCCGCGTGCTCAACGGCAAGCCCGGTGTGGCCGCAGGCACCCGTGAGTCCGTGCTGGCCGCCCTCGACGTACTCGGCTACGAGCGTCCCGTACGGCTGCGCCAGCGCAGCGCGGGGCTCGTGGGCCTGATAACGCCCGAGCTCGACAACCCCATCTTCCCGGCGCTCGCCCAGGTCATCGGCCAGGCGCTGACCCGGCAGGGCTACACCCCGGTGCTGGCCACGCAGACGCCCGGCGGGTCCACGGAGGACGAGCTCGTGGAGATGCTCGTCGAGCGCGGGGTGTCCGGGATCATCTTCGTCTCCGGGCTGCACGCGGACACCACGGCCGACATGGGCCGCTACGACCAACTCCGCGGCCAGGGCGTCCCGTACGTCCTCATCAACGGCTTCTCCGACAAGGTGCAGGCCCCCTTCGTCTCCCCCGACGACCGGGCCGCGATGCAGCTCGCGGTGACCCACCTGACCGCGCTCGGGCACACCCGGATCGGGCTGGCCGTCGGGCCCAAGCGGTTCGTGCCGGTGCTCCGCAAGATCGAGGGCTTCCGCCTCGGCATGAAGGAGCGGCTCGGACTCGGCGAGGACGAGGTCGAGGAGCTGATCCAGCACTCCCTCTACACGCTGGAGGGCGGCCAGGCCGCCGCGGCCGCGCTGATCTCGCGCGGCTGCACGGCGGTGGTGTGCGCGAGCGACATGATGGCGCTCGGCGCGATCCGGGCCGCCCGGCAGCAGGGTCTCAAGGTCCCCCAGGACGTCTCGGTCGTGGGCTTCGACGATTCCCCGCTCATAGCGTTCACGGATCCGCCGCTGACCACCATCCGCCAGCCCGTGCAGGCCATGGGCCAGGCCGCGGTACGGACCCTGCTGGAGGAGATCGGCGGTACGCCGGCCCCGCACAGCGAGTTCGTGTTCCTCCCCGAGCTCGTGGTCCGCGGTTCGACCGCTTCGGGCCCGCGGCAGGGCCGCGGCGACGCACGCCCCTGAGGCGCGCCCCTGCCGTTTCCCCTAGGGGCGCATGGCCTCTGCTCGTTCCGGAGGTGGAGAGGCTGCGGCCAAGACCGTCCCAGGGGATGATCGGGTCAGAGTCCGCATCTGGCAGACTCTTTTCCTATGGGTGAAGCGAGCGTGAAGACACTGGATACCCGGACGGACGTCTCGTCACCCCCCGTGACCGAGAGCAAGGACCGCCCGGAGTCGTCCGAGCGCGCACTGCTCTCCAGGCTGCGCGTCCCCAGGCGACCCCGGATCTGGTTCGAGGTCATGCTGATCGCCGTCAGCTACTGGACGTACTCGCTGATCCGCAACGCCGTGCCCGAGCAGAAGGCGGCCGCGCTCGCGAACGCCGACTGGATCTGGAAGGCGGAGCAGGCGCTCGGCATCGCCGTGGAGGAGAGGGTCAACCACGCGGTCAATTCGGTGACCTGGCTCGTGGTGGGCATGAACTACTACTACGCCACGCTCCACTTCGTTCTGACCATCGGCGTGCTGGTCTGGATCTACCGCTTTCATCCCGGGCGTTACGCGGCCACGCGGCTCGTCCTCTTCGCCACCACGGGCGTGGCCCTGGTCGGCTACTACTTCTACCCGCTCGCGCCGCCCCGGCTGATGAACGGGCAGGGTTTGAACGGGCGGGGCTTCATCGACACCGTGCTGGTCCACCACACCTGGGGCTCCATGGCCTCGGGCAACCTCAAGCACATGTCGAACCAGTACGCGGCCATGCCGTCCATGCACATAGGGTGGTCGCTCTGGTGCGGGCTGACGATCTTCGCGGTCGCCTCCGCCCCCTGGGCCCGGATCCTGGGCCTGCTCTACCCGACGGCGACGCTGGTCGTGATCGTGGCCACCGCCAACCACTTCTGGCTCGACGCCGTCGGCGGCATGATCTGCCTGGCCTTCGGGTACGCCGTCTCCCGCGCCTGGTACGGATCCCTCCCGCACCGGCTGCCGCGCCGGCCCGAGGAGACCGGCCGCCACCCGGTGACGGCCGCCCTCCTGAACCATCCGGCACTGGCCCGCTTCCAGCGCTGAGCCCCGGCCCGCCCTACCCTTCCCGGTGGGTGATCCGGCCTCCCGACATGGTGAGCCGGACCGGCGCCCCGGCCAGTTCGTCCGCCGGAGCCGCCACCGGATCCAGGCCGAAGGCGGTCAGGTCCGCCCGGAAACCGGCCGCGATGCGGCCCGCCACCGCTTCCTCCCCCGCCGCCAGCGCGGCGTGCGAGGTCATGCCCTCCAGGGCCATCAGCCCGCTCAGCGCCGCCCCGGTCCGGGCTCCCGTACCGGCCGAGGCCGCGCCGCGCGGGTCGCGGGCGGTGGCCAGGACCTGGCGGGCGTCGTAGTGGGCGATGGGCCAGTCCGAGCCCAGGGCGAGCACGGCGCCGGCCTCGCGCAGGTCCCGGCAGCGCCAGGCGCGGCCGGCCCGCTCCTCCCCCAGCCGCTTGGACCACTCGTCGCTGTGGTCGGCCCGGGTGTACGCGGTGTGCGGCGGCTGCATCGAGGCGATCACCCCGAGCTCCGCGAACCGCTTCAGCTGGCCGTCCGGGACCGTCTCGATGTGCTCGATCCGGTGCCGCATCCGGCCCCGCGGGCCCAGGGACTCCACGGTGTCCAGGACGTGCCGCACGGCCGCGTCGCCGATGGCGTGGGTCGCGGTGCGCACCCCGGCCGCGTCGAGGACCCGTACCGCCTCGGCGTAGGCGTGCGGGTCGGGCCAGAAGGCCTCGGTGCCCCGGCCGTGGCAGTCGGCGTGCTCCAGCCAGGCGGTGCCGCCCTCGACGGTGCCGTCCATGAAGAACTTCACCCCGCCGACCTTCCAGTGGCGGCCCATGACCCGCTGGAGCTCGATCAGCTCCTCCAGCTCCTCGCCGGTGGCGCCCGGCATGCACCAGGGGGCGAGGTTCAGGCGCAGCGGCAGGTCCCCCTCGTACTCGGCGGTCGCGAGCAGGGCGGGTACGTCCCCGTCGCCGAGGTCCATGACGTGCGCGCCGGTCAGGCCGGTGGCGGCCATGTCGCCGAGCAGCCGGACGAGGCGTTCCCGGCGCTCGGTGTACGTGGGCTTCGGCGCGAGCGAGCCGACCAGCGCCATGGCGGCGTGCTCGACGAGGTGGCCGGTGGGGCGCCCGTCGGGGTCGCAGACGATCTCGGAGCGCTGGGCGAAGGAGCGCGGACCGGTGATCCCGGCGGCGGCCAGGGCCGCGCCGGAGGCGAGGGCGGAGTGGCCGTCGTAGAGGCGCAGGAAGGCGGGGGCTCCGGCGAGGGCCTCCTCGATCAGGGCCTTGTCGACGGGCCGGCCACCGAAGGCGTTGTGGTCGAGGCCGAAGCCGGTGACCCAGCCGCCGGGGCCCCGCTCCGAGGTGCGCAGGGCGGCGCGGAGTTGGTCGAGGTCGGTGACGGCGGAGAGGTCGGTGCCTTCCGCCATCTCGATGCCCCAGACGGGGTGGCTGTGGGCGTCGGTGAGGCCGGGGGTGAGGGTGGCGCCGCCGAGGTCGACGGTCTCGGTGCCGGGGCCGCGCCAGTCGCGGACGTCGGCCTCGTCCCCGACGGCGACGATCTCGCCGCCCACGACGGCCACCGCGCAGGCCTCGGGGCGGGCGGGGTCGAGGGTGCGGACGCGGGCTCCGGTGAGGACGGTGTCGGCAGCGGGCACGGCTCTGCTCCTTGCGGGGGTTCGGGCTGGTGGGGCTGGTCGGGCTGGTCGGGCTGTACGGGCTGTACGGGTGCTGCGGGCTATGCGGACGCTACGGGTGCCTCGGACTCCCCGTGTGCGGCGGACTCCCCGCGCGCCGCGGGCGCTGAGGGTGCCGCTGCCCCTGCCGGTTCCTCCGCGAACCGCGCGTACACCTCGGGGCGGCGGGTCTTCAGGCGCTGGGCGAGGGCGAGACCGGCGAGGAATACGGCGGGGACGAGGGCCACGAGGAGGGTGTTGACGGTGGTGGAGGCCATGGTGAAGAGGGCCACCTTGGAGACGACCAGGCAGATCGCGACGGCCAGCAGCACGGCGGCGGTGACGGGCGCGATCAGGGTCCGCCAGGGCCCCTCGTCGTGCCGGACCCGGCGGAAGTAGACGGGTACGGCGATCGCGGCGAGCAGCATCAGGGCCATGAGGCCGATCATGCCCGGGGTGTTCACCCAGAGCAGGAGCTGCTGGTACGGGTCGGCTCCGGCGAGGGCGAAGCCGAGGACGACGACGGCGCCGAGGGCGGTCTGCGCCGCGCCGGCGACGTACGGGGAGCCGTGGCGCGGGTGGATCCGGCCGAGGGCGGCGGGCAGCACGCCCTCCTCCGCGAGGGCGAGCGCGTACCGGTTGATGGCGTTGTGGAAGGCGAGGAGGGAGGCGATGACGCTGGTGACGATGAAGACGTGCATCAGGTCGGCCGCCCAGGGGCCCACGTAGGTGGTGATGGCGGTGAAGAAGAGGCCCGCCGGGTCCTCGGCGGCCGCGGCGAGGACTTCCCCGGAGCCGAAGGCCTGGATGACGGTCCAGACGATGAAAGCATAGAAGAGGCCGAGGAAGGCGACGGCGATGTAGGTGGCGCGCGGGATGGTCCGGTCGGGGTCGCGGGCCTCGCGGCGGTAGATGACGGTGGACTCGAAACCGGTGAACGCGGCGAAGGCGAAGGCCAGGACGGCGGCGGTGCCGGGGACGAGCACCGCGCCGGGGGCGAAGGATCCGAGGGAGAGGCCGTGGGCGCCGCCCTCCAGCAGGACGCCGCCCGCGAGCAGGACGAGGATCCCGGTCTCGGCGACGAGCAGGACGCCGAGCAGTTTGGCGCCGAAGTCGATGGAGCGGAAGCCGCCGTACCAGACGAGGAGGAGGCCGGCGAGGGAGACGGGGAGCCAGGGGACGTCGAGGCCGGCGAGGGCCTGCCCGGTGTCGGCGGTGGTGGTGCCGAGGAGCCCGTAGACGCCGATCTCCATGCCGTTGTAGCCGATGAGGGCGAGCAGGGCGGCGCCGATGCCGACGCGCTTGCCGAGGCCTCGGGCGATGTAGGCGTAGAAGGCGCCGCCGCTGCGGACGTGGCGGCTCATGGTGGTGAAGCCGACGGCGAAGACCGCGAGGGTGAGGCCGGCGAGGAGGTAGCCGGCGGGGGCGCCGATGCCGCCGAGGAGGATCGCCACGGGGGCGACGCCGGCCATGACGGTGAGCGGGGCGGCGGCGGAGACGACGAAGAAGGAGATGTCGGCGGTACCGAGCGCGCCGCGGCGCAGGTCGGTACCGGTTCTCGGCGGCGTCGGCGCCTTCGGCGGCTTCGGCGTTTCGGGCATGCGGGAGCACCCTTCTGCGAACGGCAGGCGGCGGGAACCCGAAAACCTAAAGGCTTTCGGTTTGCGGCAATGTAGCCTCCGGTTTTGGCGTACGGGAAGACCTGACGGCGGGAGAAATACGATGGCGCGGCCACGCACCCCACTGCTCGACCGGGAGCGGATCGGCGCTGCCGCCCTACAACTGCTCGCCGATCAGGGGGAGTTCAGCGTCCCGCAGATCGCCCGGGCACTCGGGGTGCAGACCGGGTCGCTGTATCACCACGTGGACGGCCGGGCCGGGGTGATCGAGCTGGTCCGCGAGCGGGTGTGCGCCCGGATCGACGGCGACACGCTGTCCTCACCGGAGCCCTGGGACCGGTCGCTGGAGGCCTGGGCCCGCTCGTACCGGGCGGCCTTCGCCGCCTACCCGCGGGCCATCCCGCTGCTGATGACCACCCCGGTACGGGCGCCCGCGGTGCTCGCGCAGTACGAGCGGGCGGTGGCCCTGCTCCTGCGGGCCGGCTTCGCCGCGGAGCAGGTGATGCCGCTGCTCACGGGCCTGGAGAACCTGGTCCTGGGCTCGGCCCTGGACCTCGCCGCCCCGGACGCCATGTGGGAGCCGACCCCGGGCACCCCCCTGCTCGCCCGCGCCCTGGCCGCCCAGGGCCCGGGCCGCGCGGAGGCCGCCTTCGAGGTGGGCCTGGCGGCGTTCCTGGCGTACGCGGTGGCGCTGCGCGGCGGGGCGGGCACGGAGGGTGGGGCGGCGTGACACCGCCCCATCCGGGGTTCGGCGCGATGCTGGCGCGCCTGCTGAAACACAGAGGGATCACTCCAGAGGAGTTGACCGACCGCGTCGCGGTGCCCGGGGACGGGATCCGGGCGGTTCTCGCGGGAGAGAAGCCCGGTCAGGTCCTGCTCCGACGGCTCGGACCCCCGCTGGGTTTCCATGCCGTCGACCTGTTCGTTCTCGCACGGCGGGAGGTCCCTGACGACCTCGCCCCGTTGGACGCCGCGGCCGCGAGGTGGACGACCGGCACGGTGACGGATGCGGTCCGCCTGCCGGCCGCACGACGCAGCGAACTCCTCCGGCTGATCCGCTCGCTGCCGCAGGAGGAACGGCGTTCCGGCTTCGCCCCGAAGCTGCAGGCCCCCCTCGCCGGCGGCCCGGGGGCCTGGGTCGTCCGCATGCTCCAGTACCGCAACCTGGACTGGACGGGCATGGCGAAGACGCTCGGGCTCGTGACGCCCACCTACCTGTCCTCGGCCACCTACGGTGCGATCGGCTCCGGCCGCAAGGAGCTGACCCCTGGCCTGGTCACGGACTTCGCCGCGCTCCTGGGGATCGAGCCCTGCGAACTGGCACTGCTGACGGGCGTTTCGCTGCGCGAGCCGCCCCCTCCGTCTGCGGAGGCCGTGGACGCCGCCGCGCTGGTGTGGGCGGTGCGGCGGCTGTCCGTCGGGCAGGCACGGCATGTCCACGAGCTGGCACGTTCGCTGCGCAGGGACACCCACGGCGGGTAGCCCGCAGGTGCGACCACCGCGCGCCGGTCGGCGGGCGGCGGGACAATGGGAGTCGGGGGAATGAACGCGTCTGCCGTCATGGAGAGGCGGGACCCTCGTGGTGGAGTACATAGCCGTGACCGCCCTGAGCCATGTCGGGCTGGTCCGCGAGCACAACGAGGACAGCCTGGTCATCGGGCCGTGGACGCTGTGCGGGACCACGACCCGGAGCCCCCAGACGCTGCTGTTCCCCCTCGGCCGGCCGCTCCTGGTCGCGGTCGCCGACGGCCTCGGCGGGCAGCCGGCCGGCGAGGTCGCCAGCGAGCTGGTCGTACGGGAGCTCGCCCTGCTCGGCCCGACGCTGGAAGGGGCCGAGGCGATCGAGGGCGCGCTGAGCCTCTGCAACCGCGCGGTGCACGCCGCCACCGAGGGCCGTCCGGAGCTGACCTCCATGGGCACCACCGTCGCCGGCACCCTGGTCCTGCCGGAGTCGCTGCTGTCCTTCAACGTCGGCGACAGCAAGGTGTACCGGGTGGCCGAGGACGGGCTGCGCCAGGTCAGCGTGGACGACAGCCCGCCGCTGGAGCCGGGGCAGCGCACCACGTCGGCGGTGACGCAGACCCTCGGCGGGAGCCGCGCCGAGCACGTCCTCACCCCCCACGTGGCGACCTTCCCGCTGGCCGCGGGCGACCGCTACCTGGTGTGCACCGACGGGCTGACCGACCCGGTGCCCGACGAGGCCATCGACGAAGTGCTGCGGGCGCACGACGACGGCAAGGCCGCCTTCGAGCTCTGGAAGGCCGCCATCGAGGCCGGGGGGCCCGACAACATCACGCTCGCGCTGGTCCGCATCGGCGCCTGAGGCCGCTCCGGGTCCCGCCGGGCCCGCCGGGCCCCGCTATTGGTCCAGGGCCGCGGCCTGCCGCTTCGACTCGTCGTAGGCCTCGCGCGCCCGCTGCACGTCCTCCATCCGCACACCGGTCCACTGGGCGAGCGCGCGGACCCGCTCGGCGGCCTCGCGGCCCAGCGGGGTGAGCGAGTAGTCGACGCGGGGCGGGATGACGGGCTTGGCGTCGCGGTGCACGAAGCCGTCGCGCTCCAGCGTCTGGAGGGTCTGGGTCAGCATCTTCTCGCTGACCTTGGCGAGCGTTCCGATCTCCCTGCGCAGTTCGCTGAACCGGTACGAGCGGCCCAGCAGCGCGTCCAGTACGAGGACGCCCCAGCGGCTGGTGACGTGCTCCAGGACCAGTCGGTGCGGGCACATGGCCTCGGCCTGGGTCCACTTCTCGCGCATCTCACTTACTCCCATGCCAGTACCTTACTTCAAAGTGGGTACTGCCGTTTAGTTAGCGCCCATCGTACGGTGAGTGCACAGCCCGGAAACGGGGAGCAAGGCCCAGATCAGGAGTGAACCCGCCATGAGCATCGTCGTCACCGGAGCCACCGGAGCCCTCGGCCGTCTCGTCATCGACGAGCTCCTCGCCCGGGGAGTCCCCGCCGCCGGGATCGCCGCCGTCGTCCGCGACAAGGAGAAGGCCGCCCCGCTCGCCGCCCTGGGCGTCGAACTGCGCATCGCCGACTACAACACCCCCGAGACCCTCGCCGGAGCCTTCCGCCCCGGCGACCGGGTCCTGATGATCTCCGGCAGCGAGGTCGGCCGGCGGGTGGCCCAGCACTCCGCAGCGATCGACGCGGCGAAGGAGGCCGGGGTGGCGCAGTTCGCGTACACCGGCATCCTGGGCGGCCCGGAGGCCGACTTCGACCTCGCCGCCGAGCACCGGGCGACCGAGGAGCTGATCCTCGCCTCGGGCCTGCCGTACACCTTGCTGCGCAACGGCTGGTACACCGAGAACCACACCGGCAACCTCGCTCCGGTGCTCGCGCACGGAGCGGTCCTGTCCAACGCGGGCGAGGGCCGGGTCGCCTCGGCGGCACGGGCCGACTACGCGGCGGCGGCCGCGGCCGTGCTGACCGGGGAGGGCCACCTCGACCGGGCGTACGAGCTGAGCGGTGACGCGGCGTGGTCCTTCGCGGAGTACGCGGCGGCGGTGGCGGTGGCCACCGGCCAGGAGATCACGTACAACGCCGTGACCCCCGAGACCCACCAGGCGGTCCTCATCGGCGCGGGAGTCCCGGCGCCGTTCGCCGCGATCCTGGTCGACGTGGACCTCGCCATCGAGCGCGGCCGGCTGGCCGGCACCTCCGGCGACCTGTCCCGGCTGATCGGCCGCCCGACGACGCCGATGGCACAGACGGTCGCGGAGGCCGTGGCCACCGCCCGGAGCGCCGACTGAAAACCCGCGAGACGCAACGGATCGCCTCGCGTTACCCTGGCCCCATGGGTTCGTACTCGTACTACTTCTTCCGCTGATCCGCGGCGCGGACGCGGCGTGAGGGCCCGGCCCGTCCCGGCCCCTCCGCCGCGCGTCCGCGCTGCCCGCACCCAGAAGGAGAACGTGGAAGAAGTAGTACGAGTACCCCGAGGGGATCCCCATGCGCTCGCGCGCCCATCAGCAGTCCCAGCCCAAGTCCGAGCCCAAGTCCGAGCCCAAGTCCCAGCTCACGCTGTCCGGAGTCACCAAGGCCTACGGTGACCGGGTCGTGCTCGACCAGGTGTCGCTGACCGTACGGCCCGGCGAGAAGGCCGCCGTCATCGGCGAGAACGGCTCCGGCAAGTCCACCCTGCTGCGGCTGCTCGCCGGAGCCGAGGAGCCGGACGGCGGCGAGGTCACCGCCGTCTTCCCCGGCGGCACCGGACACCTCGCCCAGACCCTCGACCTCGCACCCGGACTCACCGTCCAGGACGCCGTCGACCTCGCCCTCGCCGATCTGAGGGAACTGGCGGCCCGCATCGGCGCCGCCGAGACCGCCCTCGGCGCCGCCGGCGCCGAGGCCGACCCCTCGCTCCTCGACGCGTACGGCGAGCTCCTGACCGCCTACGAGGAACGCGGCGGCTACCAGGCCGACGCCCGCACCGACGCCGCGCTGCACGGGCTCGGCCTCGGCCACGTCGCCCGGGACCGCACCCTCGGCTCGCTCTCCGGCGGCGAATGCTCACGGCTCGCGCTGGCCTGCGTACTGGCCGCCGCGCCCGAACTCCTGCTCCTGGACGAGCCGACCAACCACCTCGACCGGCGGGCCGTCGACTGGCTCGCGGAGCGGCTGCGCACCCACCTGGGCACGCTCGTCGTCGTCACCCACGACCGGGACTTCCTGGAGCGGATCACCAGCACGGTCCTGGAGGTCGACCGGGACCTGCGCACGGTCGTGCGGTACGGGGACGGCTGGGCGGGATACCTCGCGGCGAAGGCCGCCGCGCGCGGCCGCTGGGCGCAGCGGTACGCGGAGTGGCGCGGGGACCTGGCGCACACCGAGGCCCTGGTCGCGGCGTCGGGCCGGCGGCTCGACCGCACCGGCAGGGACCCCGGGCAGGGCTTCGGCAAGCACCGCCGTTCCTCGGAGGCCAAGCTGTCCGGGCAGATCAGGGCGGCCCGGACGCACCTCGAGCGGCTGCACGCGGAGCCGGTGGCACCGCCGCCGGTGCCGCTGCGCTTCGGCGCCGGGATCGCCACCCCGGAGCCCTCCCAAGAACCCGCCTCCGAAGGGCCGTTGCTCGAACTCTCCGGGATCCGGGTCGGCGACCGGCTCCGGATCGCCGCCCTCGCCGTACGGCCCGGGCAGCGGCTGCTGGTTTCGGGGCCGAACGGGGCCGGGAAGACCACCCTGTTGCGCGTCCTGGCCGGCGACCTGGCCCCGGACACGGGCACGGTGCGCCGCGCGGAGCACGTACGACTCGGCTATCTGGCGCAGGAGTTGCCCCGCTCCCCCGTCCGGATCCCGCTGCTCTCCGCGTTCGCGGCGGGGCTCCCCGGGCTGCCCGAGGAACACGCGGAGGAGCTCCTGACGCTCGGACTGTTCCGCGAGGAGGACCTGCCGGTACCGGTCGCGGCGCTGTCCGCCGGGCAGCGGCGGCGCCTCGAACTGGCCCGCCTGGTGACCCGGCCCGCCGACGTCCTCGTCCTGGACGAGCCGACCAACCACGTGTCCCTCGCGCTGGTCGAGGAGGTGGAGCAGGCGCTCGCCGGCTACCCGGGAGCGGTGGTCGCGGTCTCCCACGACCCCCGCTTCCGCGCGGCGTTCGCCGGGGACCGGCTGGAACTACGGGACGGTGCACCACAGTTCCAGCCGGTCAACACCGCATAGGACCTTAGGAGATCTTCGTGTACTGCCAGATGGGCTCGGTGCCGATGGCGGTCCGGTTACCGAAGACCCCGGTGCCGTTGCCCGCGTTCAGCCACGGCCGTCCCGCCGTGTCACGGGACAGGAGGTCCGCCTTGCCATCACCGTTCAGGTCTCCGGCGCCGACGACGTCCTTGTAGCTGCCGCCCCAGTCCTTGAAGACCAGGACGCGGCTCTTGAAGACGCCGGTGCCGGTACCGATCCCGGTGCCGTTGTAGCGCCACAGCTCACCGGAGGCGTCGAGGGCCAGGAGATCGGCCTTGCCGTCGCCGGTAAGGTCACCCGCACCGATGATCTTCTTGTACCCGCTCCAGCCCGTGCCGACCTTGACCCGCGGCGCGAAGCCGCCCGCGCCGTTGTCGGCGTAGAGGTAGAGGCTGCCGGTGGCGGCATCGCGGGCCAGCATGTCGGTGCGGCCGTCCCCGGTGAGGTCGCCGGGAGCGGAGAAGGAGTTGTACGCCTTCCAGTCCGAGGCGATCTTCTTGTACGCCGATCCGGGCGAGGGCAGTCCGCCGCACACCGGGGTGTACATGCGGGCCTCGCCGCCCGGCAGGCGGACGAACACGTCGTTGCAGCGGTCGCCGTTCAGGTCCCCGAAGGGCAGCACCTCGGCGGCCGGGTCCCAGCCGGGCACCGTGAACGGGGCCGCGGTGAGACCGGTGCCCGAGTAGACCTTGAGGTTGCCCGTGGTCGAGAGGCCGAGGACATCGGCCTTGCCGTCGCCCGTGAGGTCGCGGCGTACGGGGAGCTTGCGCGTGGCGGTGGTCGCGAGGAAGTGGACCGCGTAGCTGGAGCCGTTGGCGGCCTTCTCGGACTGGGCGAACTGCACGAGCGGCCGGCCCTGACCGTCGATGGCCACGCCGACGGCCGCGCTGCTCGGCCCGAGGGCCGGGTCGTTGAGCGTCGTGGGCGCCGACCAGGTGCCGCCCGCGAACGTGGACACCTTGGCGTTGCGGCTCCCGCCGCTCTCGTGGGTCCAGGTGACGACGACCGTGCCGTTGGGCGCGAGCGCGCTGCGCAGGAGGTTGTAGGAAACGTGGGCCGAGTCCGGGAAACGCTGGCCTGTCGCCCACGTGCCCTTGACAGCCGAGCGCACGGTATACCAGGCCTTGCCGTTCGCGCCGGTCAGAAGGACGTCGCCGTTCGGCAGATCGATCGGTGCGTTCATGTGGAGAGCGTCCCCTGAGCCGACGAGCTCGGCGGGGCTCCAGGACATGGTGCCGGCCGCCCTGCGCGCGTAGGACAGCACCTCGAAGTTCTGGCTGTTCCACAGCATGTGGAACCCGCCCTTGGGGTGAGCGTAGAGCTTCACGTCCCGGGGCACGCCTGCCAGGGCGACATCGCTCGGCGCACTCCACTGTGCGGCGCCGACGGTCTTCTCGAAGGTCTGGTACTGGCGCACCTTGACGCCGTCACGCTCCACGAGCACGCCGCCCCAGGACACCAGCGCCGTACCGTCGTTCGCGACCGCGAGGGACACGTCTCCGATGCTGTCGGGATCCGCCGCGGTGGCCAGGAGGGCGGGGGCCGACCAGGTTCCCTGGGCCGTCCGCTCGGAGGCGTAGACCTTGCCGTTCGTGTACCAGGCGGCGACGACGTGGCCCGAGGCGCTGCCCGCGATGCGGACGTTGGGGTGCCCGTAGCCGGTCGCCATCAGGTCCTGCGGCGCCGAGAAATCGGTGGCGCCCGGCGCGAGCATCGCGGTCCGGAGCCTCACGTCATTGGGCACGTCGGTGTAGGTCCAGTCCCACTGGACGGACCCGTCGGGCAGCGCCGTCAGGATTCCCGGCCGGGTCCCGTTGAGGCCGTTCACCGGCAGCTTGGTATCCGAAGCGATCCAGTCCGCCGACCCGGCGGGACGCCGCAGGACCACACCGCCCATCGCCGCGACCGCCACCACGGTGCCGTTCGTGGCCGTCACCATCTGGTACAACGGCCCGGCGAGCCGGGTCGGCTTGGTCCACGGACCGAGCTGCGCCGCCGCGGCCGCGGCGGTGGAAGCGTCCTGGGCCGGGCCCGGCGCCGCGAAGGCGGTCGGCGCGGCGAGCGCGAGCGCGAGGACGGGAGTGAGCGCGACGCCGAGCATCGTGCGGGAATGCGAAGTCATAAGGAAAGAGCCCCCCCGGGCATCAGACACATGAGGTGTACGAGGCGCACGAGCCGTACGAGGTGCACGTACGGCCGCACGCACGCGCAGCGTATAGGAAGCCGTGATCTTGGCTGAGGGGCCGCCCGGCGCGACGCCAAAGCCAGGGGCACCGGGCCCCGGCCGGTACGTTCGGCCCATGGACGCGACACGACTTCCCGCGACCGGGCGGCTCGGGCGCCACGGTGCGGCGCTGCTCACGGGCGCCGCGTTCCTCGCCCTCTGGCTCCTCGACCTGCTCACCGCCCGCCCCTACGGCGTCCCGCTGCTGCTGGCCGCCGGCGCGGCCGTGGCCCTCGTGGCCCTGCTGCCCGCCCCGCGCGGGAGGCGCGTACCCGTCGAAGGGCGGGCCGCCGCGGCCGTGTTGCTCTCCGGGGCCACCACCCTCTTCCTCGCGCTGCGCGGCGGGACCGTGGGCTTCGGGATGGGCGAAGTCCTCGTGCTCCTGACCCTGCTGACCCGGACGGCCCGCCGCGGCCGGGCCGGACCGCTGGCCCTCGGGCTCTGCCTGCTGCTGGCCGCGGCGGTCGCGACCGCTCCGCTGCGCATGGGCCACGCCTCCGAGCGCACCTCGCTCGCCTTCCTGCTCACCCTCGCGGCCGGCGGAGCCGCCGCACTGGGCTGGTACCTGCGCACCCTCGACGAACGGCGCACCTGGGCCGTGGGCGAGGTCCGCGAACGGGAACGGCTGCGGCTCGCCCGCGACCTGCACGACTTCGTCGCCCACCACGTCACCGGCATGGTCGTCCAGGCCCAGGCGGCCCGGATCGTCCGGGAGAGCTCCCCGGAGCAGCTCGACCCGCTGCTGCGCTCCATCGAGGCCGCCGGGAACGAGACCCTCGATTCGATGCACCGCCTGGTACGGGTCCTGCGCGAGGACGGGGCCGCGACCGTCCGGCCGGGTGATCTGCTCGCGGAACTGGGCCTGCTGGTCGCCCGGTCCGGCCGGGACGGCCACGGTCCGGCGGCCCGGCTGACCGTCTCGGCGCGGGCCCGCACCGCCGTCCTGGACCCCGAGGTGGAGACCACGGTGCACCGCGTGGTGCAGGAGTCGCTGACCAACGTCGGACGGCACGCGCCGGACGCCGCGACCGTCGAAGTCGAGGTCGATGCGGAGGAGGCGGAGAGCGGAGCAGCCGGGGTGCTGCGCGTGACCGTCTCCAACGGCCCCGGCGCCTCCGCCCGTCCACCGCTGATCGGCCGCCGGGGCGGCTTCGGCCTGATCGGCCTGCGCGAGCGGGTCGAAGCCGTCGGCGGCGCCCTCCGTGCCGGACCGCTGCCCACGGGCGGCTGGCGGCTCACGGCCACGCTGCCGGTCCGGGGCCGGACCTGAGCCCTGCGCGAGAATGGCCCGTATGAGCAGTGCTCCTCCCCCGGCCCCTGCCGCCCCGTCCCTCCCGGTCGCGCGGCCCATCCGTGTGGTGATCGCGGACGACCAGGACATGGTGCGGCTCGGCTTCCGGCTGATGCTCGACGCCCAGCCCGATCTGGAGGTCGTCGGCGAGGCCGCGGACGGCGCCGCCTGCGTGGAGCTGGCCCGGCGACTGCGGCCCGACGTCTGTCTGGTCGATGTCCGGATGCCCAGGCTCGACGGCCTCGACGTGACCCGCGCCCTCGCCGGACCCGGGATCGCCGACCCGCTCAAGGTCGTCATCGTCACCACCTTCGACCAGGACGACTACCTCTACGGGGCCCTGCGCGCCGGCGCCGTCGGCTTCCTGCTGAAGAACGCCGGGCCCGAACTGCTCCTCGAAGCCGTCCGTGCGGCGGCCCGGGGCGACGCGCTGGTCTCGCCCTCGGTGACGCTGCGGCTGCTGGAGCACCTGGGTGCCCAGGACGGCAGCCCCCTGGCGGGACGGCCCGGCCCCGCATCGGGGCCCGGCCGGGAGCGGCTCTCGGAACGGGAGCTGGAGGTGGTCCGGCTGGTCGCGCGCGGGCACACCAATCAGGAGATCGCGGACGAGCTGTGGATCACCCTGTCGACCGTGAAGAGCCATATGACGGGGGTGCAGGCCAAGCTCAGGCTGCGCAACCGCGTCGAGATCGCCTCCTGGGCCTGGGCCAACGGGCTGGTCACGCCCCGCTGACCCGCGCGGCGCCGGCCCGGTGCGCACCGCCCGCGCCCCGGCCCGATCGTCGGATCTGGACGAACTCCCACCAGGTCACGCAGCGCCAGGCCCACTCCAGCGGCCCGTAGCGGAAGCTCTTCAGCCACACCCGGCCGACGATCACCTGGAGGACGAGGATCGCGGCGGCCAGCAGCAGGGCGGCGGTCCAGCGCCCGGACCCGTCCAGGCCGAGCACCGGGGAGAGGGCGACGACGATCAGGGTGGCGCCGACGTAGTTCGTCAGCGCGAGCCGTCCGAGCGGTGCGAACACGGACTCCACGGCCCGGCCGACCGGGCTGCGCAGCAGGAGCAGGAAGCCGCAGACGTAGGCGGTCGCGGCCAGCAGACCGGCGATGGCGGCGGAGCGGGTGGCGATGGCGTCCAGCCAGGTGTCCTGCTGCCAGAGCGTCGCCGCGACGGCGGCGGGCGCGGACACGGCGAAGAGCGCCGTGATCTGCCGGCCGCGTCCCTCCAGGGTGTCGGCGACGCCGTAGCGGGCGGTCGCGGACCCGAGCAGGAAGAGTCCGGGGATGACGGCCAGCCCGCCGCCCGCCAGGGTGACCCCGGCGCCCGTGGCGAGCAGGCCGGCCGCGAGGACGGCCCGGCGCGGCAGCCAGGTGGAGGGCAGCAGCACGAGCAGCCCGAAGAGGAAGGAGAAGAGCGGGAAGAACCGGTGCTGGACGGTCAGGTCGAGCACCTCGCGGGCGGGCAGCAGCTCCCCCGGCACCCGGTAGCCGATCATGCCGGTGATCTGCGGGATGTTCACCAGCAGGATGCCGCAGAGCGCGAAGCCCCGGACGGCGTCGAGCGCGTCGATGCGTCGCCGGGCGGTGAGGACGGGGATGCCCGCCACGTCGGGGGCCGGGGGGATCGGGGGGTACAAGGGTGCTCCTGGAGCGGGGGACGGGGTCTCCCCCACGCTACGAAGCTCCCTGGCGCCCGGTCGTCGCCCCGGCGGCGTATCCCGGCCGTACCAAAGTACGGCTCCACGGCAGGCCGGGCGGGGCGCCTGATTCGCGCGGGCAAAGCCTTCGGGCAGGATGCGGGGAGGTCGGCGCACCCGTGGACCGCCCGGACCGAAAGGCAGTCCCGATGGCCACCGACCCCTTCCCGTTCTTCGCCCTACGGGTCCTTCGCACGCGCCGCATCGCCCCGTCCATGCTCCGGATCACCTTCGGCGGCGAGGACCTGAAGGGCTTCGAGTCCGGCGGCTACGACCAGAGCCTCTCCCTCTTCCTGCCGCACCCCCACCAGAGCGTCCCCGTCGTCCCCGTGGAGGAGGGGGAGAACTGGTTCGCCGCCTGGCGGGCCCTGCCCGAGGAGGAACGCGCGGTGCGGCGCTCGTACACGGTCCGCGAGCAGCGCCGCGCCCCGGACGAGATCGACATCGACTTCGCCCTCCACGAAGGCAGCGTCGGCCCGGCCACCCGGTGGGCCCTCGGCGCCTCCCCCGGGGACCGGATCACCGTGCAGGGCCCGGCCCTCGCGGACAACGCCGGCGTGATGTTCCGCCTCCCGCCGGAGGCGAGCGGGGTCATCCTCTTCGCGGACCAGACGGCCCTGCCCGCGCTGGCGGCGATCCTCGAACGGCTGCCGGCGGGCATCAGGGCCCGGGCCTGGATCGAGGCCGCCGGCACCGAGGACCTCATCGCCCTGCCCACCCCGGCCGACGCCGAGATCACCTGGATCATCCGGGACGGCGCGGGAGCGGAGCGCGCGGACCGGGTCCTGGAGGAGGTCCGCGCGTACGCGCCACCGCACCCGGGCAGCCCGTACGCGTGGATCGCCGGCGAGTCCGGCACCGTCCGCGCGCTGCGCCGCCACCTCGTCGGGGAGCGGGGGCTCGACCGCCGGGCCGTCACCTTCTGCGGGTACTGGCGGCTCGGCCTCAGCGAGGAGCAGCTCCTCGGCGCGGCTCCGGACGGGGACGACGGGGAGGACTCGGACGACTAGGACGACTAGGACGACTAGGAGCGGCCTACCCGCCGTAGAACAGCTCGTCCACCACGCCCCGTGCGCGGCGGGTGATGCGGCGGTAGTCCTCCAGCATGTCGCCGACCGTGCCCTCCGCGTAGCCGAGGTAGCGGCCGACCGCCGCCAGTTCGCGGGCTTCCGAGGGGAAGGTGTCGCCCGCGCGGCCGCGGACCAGCATCACGGCGTTGCGGACCCGGGTGGCCAGGACCCAGGCCTCGTCCAGGATCTGTGCCTCCTCGGTCGGGATCAGGCCGGCCGCGTGGGCGGCGGCCAGGGCCTCGCGGGTGCGGGTCGTGCGCAGGCCCGGTTCCGCCCAGGCGTGCCGCATCTGGATCAGCTGGACGGTCCACTCGACGTCGCTGAGGCCGCCGCGGCCGAGTTTGGTGTGCAGGGTCGGGTCGGCGCCCCTGGGCAGGCGTTCGGATTCCATCCGGGCCTTGAGGCGCCGGATCTCGCGGACGGCGTCCTCGCCGAGGCCTTCCACCGGGTAGCGCAGCGGGTCGATCAGGTCGATGAAGCGCTGCCCGAGCTCGATGTCGCCGGCCACCGGTTCGGCGCGCAGCAGGGCCTGGGACTCCCAGGTCAGTGACCAGCGCCGGTAGTAGGCCGCGTACGAGGGCAGGGTGCGGGCCAGGGGGCCGGAGCGGCCTTCGGGGCGCAGGTCCGCGTCGATGAGCAGCGGCGGGTCGGCGGTGGGGAGTTGGAGGAGCCTGCGCATCTCGGCGATGACGCTCTGGGCGGCCTTGGCGGCCACCTGTTCGTCGACGCCCTCGCGCGGCTCGTGGACGAACAGGACGTCGGCGTCGGATCCGTAGCCGAGCTCGTGACCGCCGAAGCGGCCGACGCCGATGATCGCGAACCGGGTGGGGAGGGTGTCTCCCCAGTGGCCCTGAACGGCGGCGCGCAGGGCTCCGGCGACGGTGGCGGCGGTGAGTTCGGAGACGGCTCGGCCGACCCGGTCGACCAGGGCTCCGTGGTCCTCCTCGGCCGGATTGTCCTCCGTACCGTAGGAGCCGATGATGTCGGCGGCCGTGGTGCGGAACAGTTCGCGGCGCCGGACTCCACGGGCGGCGGCCACCCCGGCCTCCGGGTTCTCGGCGCGGCCGACGGCGGCGAGCACCTCCTGTTCCAGGGCCTCGTGGGTACGGGGAACCAGGCCTTCGGGGTCGCCCAGCAGGGCCACCGCCTCGGGGGCGCGCAGGAGGAGGTCGGGGGCGAGGCGTCCGGCGGAGAGCACGCGGGCGAGGTTCTCCGCGGCGGCGCCCTCGTCGCGCAGGAGGCGCAGGTACCAGGGGGTGCGTCCGAGGGCGTCGGAGACCTTGCGGAAGTTGAGGAGGCCGGCGTCCGGGTCGGCGGAGTCGGCGAACCAGCCGAGGAGCACGGGCAGCAAGGTGCGCTGGATGGCGGCGGCGCGGGTGACGCCGGAGGCGAGGGCTTCGAGGTGGCGCAGGGCCGCGGCCGGGTCGGCGTACCCGAGGGCTTCGAGGCGCTGGCCGGCGGCGCGCGGGGAGAGCCGGGTCTCGCCGGGGGCGAGCTGGGCCACGGCGTCGAGGAGCGGCCGGTAGAAGATCTTCTCGTGCAGGCGGCGGACCACGGAGGCGTGCCGGCGCCAGGCCTTGTTGAGCTCGGCGACCGGTTCGGTGCGCAGGCCGAGCGAGCGGCCCAGGCGCCGCAGGTCGGCCTCGTCCTCGGGGACGAGGTGGGTGCGGCGCAGCCGGTAGAGCTGGATGCGGTGCTCCATGGCCCGCAGGAAGCGGTACGCGTCGTGCAGTTGGGCGGCGTCGGCGCGCCCGACGTAGCCGCCGGCGGCGAGGGCGCTGAGCGCGTCGAGGGTGGTGCCGGAGTGCAGGGTGGCGTCGGAGCGGCCGTGGACGAGCTGGAGGAGCTGGACGGCGAACTCGACGTCGCGCAGGCCGCCGGGGCCGAGCTTGAGCTCGCGCTCGACCTGGGCGGCGGGGATGTTGTCGACGACGCGGCGGCGCATCTTCTGGACGTCGGGGACGAAGTTCTCGCGTTCGGCGGCCTGCCAGACGAGGGGAGTTATGGCGGCGATGTACTCGGCGCCGAGCGCCTCGTCGCCTGCGACGGCGCGGGCCTTGAGGAGGGCCTGGAACTCCCAGGTCTTGGCCCAGCGCTGGTAGTAGGCGAGGTGGGAGGCGAGGGTGCGGACGAGCGGACCGTTTCTGCCCTCGGGGCGGAGGTTGGCGTCGACGGGCCAGATGGTGCCTTCGACGGTGGTCTCGGAGCAGATCCGCATGAGGTGGGAGGCGAGGCGGGCGGCGGCCTGGACGGCCTTGCCCTCGTCGGCGCCGGGGGCCGCGTCGCCGACGAAGATGACGTCGACGTCGGAGACGTAGTTCAGCTCGTTGCCGCCGCACTTGCCCATGGCGATGACGGCGAGCCGGCAGACGGCCGCGTCCTCGGGGGCGGCGGCGGTCGCGATGCGCAGGGCCGCGCGGAGGGTGGCGGTGGCCAGGTCGGCGAGTTCGGCGGCGGTCTGGGCCACGTCTATGGTCCCGCACACGTCGCGGGCGGCGATGGAGAGCAGGCAGCGGCGGTAGGCGACGCGCAGGGTGACGGGGTCGTCCGCGCCGGCCAGTCCGTTCTCGAACTCGGGCAGGCCGGGGTGCAGATCGGCGGCCTCGTAGGTGACCAGGGCCTGCCAGTCCCGGGGGTGGCGGGCGAGGTGGTCGCCGAGGGCCTCCGAGGCGCCGAGTACGCCGAGGAGGCGGTCGCGCAGGGGTTTGGCACTGACGAGGGTGTCGAGGAGGACGGGCAGTTCCTCGGGGGCCTGCGCCTCGGCGATCCGGACCAGCCCGAGGAGGGCGAGGTCGGGGTCGGCGGTGGCCCCGAGGGCGTCGAGGAGCACCGGATCGGTGCGTACGGCGGCCAGCGCGTCGGTGTCGAGCAGCCGGGCGGCGGCCGAGGGGTCGGTGAACCCGCTGCGCAGCAGCCGGCTGAAGGTACTGCTCCTGCGTCCCGGGACTGTCATCCCGCCGCCTCCCGCGTACGTCGGCCTGCCTCTGCCCTGGCCGGGCGGTTTCGCGGGGGTGCCGCCTTCGGCAGGTCCGCGCTTCCGCCCGGGGAGAGCCTAGCCGGAGCAGGCGTTCGGCTCACCGCGAGCGCGAGGGGCGGAATGTCCTTTTATCGGCAGGCCGCGATGCCTGCGGCCCGCCCCCGCCCGGCCGGCGGATGCCGGTGGCCCGGCGGAGCCCGGGAACCCCGGCCGGGCGGGGCGGCCGAACGTCTCCTCCCGGCCTGGAACCGGTCTGCCCGTGAAGCGGTCCGGCCCTGAACCGGCGGCCGACGCGGCCGGCCTGGCCGACGTGGCGGCGTGGCCGACGTGGCGGCGTGGCCGACGTGGCGGCGTGGCCGACGTGGCGACGTGGCCGACGTGGCGACGTGGCTGGCCTGGCGACGTGGCTGGCCTGGCGACGTGGCGACGTGGCCGGCCTGGCGACGTGGCCGGCCTGGCCGACGCGGCCGACCGTCCGCGACGTGACGGAGAACACGTACGAAACACCGACACGGGCCGCACCCGGGTGCCCATTGCCACGAATCGGAAGTCATCGGCGATCCGGGTGAACCAACTTGCCCGGATCGGACTCTCAGTGACTGACCGACAGTTTCACGCGGTTCTTCCTGCCGGAACGACCCCAAGGCGTAGCCGATGCCCCTGTCCCGCCGACGTTTCCTCCTCGCGACCGTGGTCCCGATGCTGACCATCGGGGTCACCGGTGCGCTCGCCGTCGCCTCCGGCCAGCAGACCGCGGCCGAGGCCGTCCCGGGAACCGACTCCCCGGCCGCTCTTCCTGTGAGCGCCACCGCCGGTTCGGTCGTCCAGATCGTCGCCCACCCGGACGACGACCTGTTCTTCATGAACCCGGACGTCAGCCGCTCCATCGCGTCCGGCACCCCGCTCACCACCCTGTACCTCACCTCGGGCGAGGCCGACGGCCGCAACCAGGCCGAAGGCCCCGCGACCAAGGACCCCGCGCAGCCCAGCGACCGGAGCCACTACGCGGAAGCCCGCCAGAACGGCATACGCTCCGCCTACGCGCAGATGGCCACCGGCGACCGCACCAGCCCGTGGAGCCGTACGGTCATACCCACCGCGGGCGGCGGCCACGCCGAGCTCGACGTCCTCGTGGCGAAGCCCCACGTCAACCTGGTCTGGCTGCAGTTGCGCGAGGCCCGTGCCGCCGTCTCCGACAGCCCGCACAGCATGCGCGGCCTGTGGAACGGCCGGATACCGGCGCTCGTCCCGCAACTCGCCGCCGGCACTCCGGTCAGGCAGCAGCCCACCTTCACCAAGGACCAGGTGATAGCGGCGATAGCGGGGGTCCTGGAGCGGTACAAGCCGACGACGATACGGATGCAGGACCCGACGCCGGGCCGGCACGTCGACTCCGGACGGCTCACCGATCATCAGGACCACATGTACGGGGCACGGTTCGCGCAGGCCGGGGCCGCTTCGTACGCCGCGCGGGTCCCGTTCGGGCAGCGGCCGCACTTCACGGTCCAGAGCTACCTGGGCTACCTCAACAGCAAGCTGCCGCACACGCTGGACCCGCAGACGGCCGCCACGAAGATCGGCTACCTGAAGACGTACGGCTGGCAGGACAAGCGGAACCACTGCGGCTCGCCGTCCGGCTGCGGCGACCGCAAGGTGGGGGGCTACCCGACCGGCCCCAACTGGGCCCAGTCGCTGCGCTACGCGCGCGGCGACCACTCCTCCTGGCTGGTGCAGGGTCCGCCCGGCCGGCTGTACGCCTTCGCCGTCCTCGACGGCCAGATGGCCGTGTGGAACCGCGGGGCCGGCACCGGCACCGGCCCGGGCGCCGCCTGGCAGGGTCCGGTGCTGCTGCCGGGCACCGGCATCGACCCGGGCGCGACCACCGCCCGCCTCCCCGACGGGCGGGTCGCCGTACTCGCCACCCGTACCGTCTTCGGCGACCGGCCGGGGGACTACCGGCGCGAGATCGTGTACGCCGCCCAGTCCGTGCCCGGCGGTCCGTTCGGGGCGTGGGTCCCGCTCGGTACCCCGGAGACCGGGGACGGGCCCGGCACCTCCCTGATCAGCGCGCCCTCGGCCGCTGTCGGCCCGGACGGGCGGCTGACCGTGTACGTCCGCGACTCCCGGCGCACCCTGCTCGCCCGTACCCAGGAGCCCTCGGGGGCCTTCGGCGGCTGGCAGCACCTGGGGGGCGCCGACCTCCAGTCCGACCCGGTGACGGTCACCGACTCCGCCGGGCGCCGCCACGTCTACGCCGCCACCACCCAGTCGGTGGTGGTCTGGATCCAGCCCGCCCCGGGCGCCCCGCTGGCCGGCCCCTTCCCGACCGGGCTCCCGGCCACCACCGTCCCCCTCACCGCCGCCCCGGAGGCTGCGGGCGTCCGCCTCTACTTCCGGCGCCCCGATTCGGGGGTCGTGCGCACCGCCGTGGTCACGGCGGGGCCCGGGGCCGTGAAGCCGGCGGTCTCCAGCGTCACGGAGGCCGGGGGGCGTTCGGGCTACGGCGCGGTGGGCGTGGCGGGCCGCCTCATCACGGGCCGCGCCGGCTCGGGCACGGTCGGCACGACGGGCCTCGGCGGCCCGCCGGCGTGGACGGAGTCCCAGATGCTCTACGCGGGCGCCCCGGCAGGCATCCAGGAACCGGGGGGCGCCCTGACGGCGGCGGTCCTGGGCCTGGACGCCCAACTCCACGTGGCCACCTCCCTCCCGACCCCCACCCGCACCACCTGGCACCGCGCGGTGCCGCGGGCGTAGCCGCTCCCCTGCCCGAAACCGGGCGGACGCCCCGGTGCGAGGATGGGCCTCCGATTGCTCCCACACGACCACGTGCGGGTATCGGGTACGGGTACGGGTACGTCAAGGAGGGAGCGCCCATGTCGGCAGACCTGCCGGACGCCTGCGGAGGGGACCAGGGTTCCCGCGGCGGGCTCCAGCCGGCCCGGCCGCACACGCCGCTGCTCCGCCGGCCGGCGGCGGCCCCGCTCGCTTCGCTCGCCGTGCTGGGCGCGGGAGCCGCGTACCTCTGGGGCATCAATCCGCACGAGGCCGGCCACTGGCTCCCCCGCTGCCCCTTCAACTGGCTGACGGGCCTGCTCTGCCCGGCCTGCGGGGCCACCCGGATGTGTTACGACCTCCTGCACGGCGACTTCGCCGCGGCCTTCCACGACAACGCGGTGCTGCTCCTGCTGGGGCTGCCGCTCGCCCTCTTCCTCTACGCCCGCTGGGTCGCCGAGGGCCTGCGCGGGCGGAAGTACCACCCGGTGATCGGGATCCGGGGACAGGCTGCGATCGTAGGGGTCGCCCTGACCTGGGCAGTTGTTCGAAATGCGGTCACGTGATCACGAGTTGATCACGTTGCGGGCCGCAGGGCAACCATGCACAGCCGTCGCAGGTCAGTACTTCCGCTACGGCCAGCCGTCGTGGCACACGTCCCCGCTGAACAGCAGTTTCACTAGGAGCTTTTGCATGTCCCAGAACATCGCCCCGAACGGTCAGCCGTACTCCGACAAGTCCAAGCTGGTCGCCGGCCTGCTGCAGATCTTCCTCGGCGGCCTCGGCATCGGCCGCTTCTACACCGGCCACACCGGCATGGCCATCGCCCAGCTGCTCACCTGCGGCGGCCTCGGCTTCTGGGCCCTGATCGACGGCATCCTCTTCCTCGTCAAGGACGACCGCACCGACAAGGCGGGCCGCGTGCTGCGCGCCTGACGTGCCCGGTAACGCCCTACGGCCGGCCCCCTCATGACTGAGGGGGCCGGCCGTAGGCGTATCCAGCTCTGCCCCGGTTACAGGACCGGCATCATCTTGCGCAGCTCGAAGGCCGTGACCTCGCTGCGGTACTCCTCCCACTCCTGCTTCTTGTTGCGGAGGAAGAAGTCGAAGACGTGTTCGCCGAGGGTTTCGGCGACCAGTTCGCTGCGCTCCATCAGGGCGATGGCCTCGCCGAGGTTCTGCGGGAGCGGTTCGATGCCCATCGCGCGGCGTTCCGCGTCGGACAGGGCCCAGACGTCGTCATCGGCGCCGGCCGGGAGTTCGTAGCCCTCCTCGATGCCCTTGAGGCCCGCCGCCAGGAGGACGGCGTACGTCAGGTAGGGGTTGGCGCCCGAGTCGATCGAGCGGACCTCCACGCGGGAGGAGCCCGTCTTGCCCGGCTTGTACATCGGGACGCGGATCAGGGCCGAACGGTTGTTGTGGCCCCAGCAGATGTACGAGGGGGCCTCGCCGCCGGAGCCGGCGGTGCGGGAGGAGCCGCCCCAGATGCGCTTGTAGGAGTTGACCCACTGGTTGGTCACGGCGGCCGTTTCCGCCGCGTGCTTGAGCAGGCCCGCGATGAAGGAGCGGCCGACCTTGGAGAGCTGGTACTCGGCGCCCGACTCGTAGAAGGCGTTGCGGTCGCCCTCGAAGAGGGAGAGGTGGGTGTGCATGCCCGAACCGGGGTACTCCGAGAACGGCTTCGGCATGAAGGTGGCCTGGACGCCCTGTTCCAGGGCGACCTGCTTCATGACCAGGCGGAAGGTCATGATGTTGTCGGCCGTCGAGAGGGCGTCGGCGTAGCGCAGGTCGATCTCCTGCTGGCCGGGGGCGCCCTCGTGGTGGCTGAACTCGACCGAGATGCCCATGGATTCGAGCATAGTGATCGCCTGGCGGCGGAAGTCCATGCCGACGTTCTGCGGGGTGTGGTCGAAATAGCCCGAGTTGTCGGCCGGGGTGGGCCGGGTGCCGTCCAGCGGCTTGTCCTTCAGCAGGAAGAACTCGATCTCCGGGTGGGTGTAGAAGGTGAAGCCCAGGTCGGAGGTCTTGTTCAGGATGCGCTTGAGGACGTACCGCGGGTCCGCGTAGGAGGGCGAGCCGTCCGGCATCAGGATGTCGCAGAACATCCGCGCCGTTCCGGGGGCCTCCGCGCGCCACGGCAGTATCTGGAAGGTGCTCGGGTCCGGCTTGGCGATCATGTCGGACTCGTAGACCCGCGCGAACCCCTCGATCGCCGAGCCGTCGAATCCGATGCCCTCGTCAAAGGCCTGTTCCAGCTCCGCCGGCGCGACCGCTACGGACTTCAGGAAGCCCAGTACGTCGGTGAACCACAGGCGCACGAAGCGGATGTCGCGCTCCTCGAGCGTCCGGAGGACGAATTCCTGCTGCTTGTCCATGGCTTCATCCTCGCAGTTCAGGCGGCCTGTGCACCACTGCCGCGAGGGCACGGGCACAGTCGGGCCGGCCCAGTATCGCCAGCGGTGGTTTCCGCCAGATTACGCACCCCGCAAAGCCGGTGGCACCCCCGCACTGACCTAGGGCCGGTCATGAGCATTACCATCGGCGCCCATGGGGGGCCATGCGCGGGACGAGCAGGGACGTCGGAGACGTCCGCTGCTCAGGCATGCCGTCCTCCTGATGGCCTTCGGGGTGCTGGCCGGCGCGGCGTTCCTGTGCCGGACGGCCGGGGTCGGGGCCGGGCAGCCGGCCGCCGCGGGGACGGTCGCGCGGGCCGGGCACACCGCCCACGCGCCGGGCGCGCCGCACGTGGTCTGCGTGGCGCCGTACGACAGGCCCGGCTGCTCCCCGCTCTCGCACGTTCTGCCCGGACTGCTGCCCCCGGCGCCGCCCGCGGCCCTGGTGGCCGGCGGGACGCCCGTGCCCGCCGCCGTGCGCCCCGCGCCCGCGGCGTGGATCCGGCCCCCTTCGGCGCTCGCGCGCGGCCCCGACCTGCACGCCCTCCAAGTGCTGCGGACCTGACGGGTCCCGGTTCGGCGGCGCTCAGGTAGCGCGTTCTCCACTCCACCCCCCTCAGCAAAAAGGATTCAGGGCCATGGCCAGCAGGAACTCCGAAACCAACAGCTCCCGCCAGGCGCGGATAGCCGAGATGCGCCGCGCCGACCAGTCGCGGGACCGCCGCAACAAGGCCATCGCGATCACGACGTCGGCCGCCGTCGTCACCGCGCTCATCGGCTTCGGCGCGTGGGTGATGATCGACCAGCAGAACGACAAGGAAGCCAGGGAGGCGCTCGCCAAGGCGCCGGTCGCCGGCGAGCAGACCTGGGACGCCAAGAAGCTCGGCAACAAGCACGTCGAGACCCCGGTGAAGTACGAGATGACCCCGCCGGTCGGCGGGGACCACCACCCCCGGTGGATGAACTGCAACGGCGACGTCTACAAGAACCCGATTCCCGAGGTGAACGCCGTGCACTCGATCGAGCACGGCGCCGTGTGGGTGACGTACAACGAGAAGGCCGCCCCGGCCGACGTGGAGAAGCTCGCCGGCAAGGTGGCCAAGACCCCGTACACGCTGATGAGCCCCGTCAAGGAGCAGTCCGGCGCGATCATGCTCAGCGCGTGGGGCAAGCAGCTGACCGTGGACAAGGCGGACGACGCCCGGGTCGCGCAGTTCTTCACCAAGTACGTGCAGGGCCCGCAGACCCCCGAGCCGGGCGCGGCCTGCACGAACGGGCTGGCCGACAAGTGACCCGTACGCCCGGTCGCGGCTCCGTGACCCGTACGTACTGGGCCGCGGGCTCGGCCGTGGCCCTGGCGCTGCTCTTCGCGGTGGGAGCCACGGTCGCCACCGCGGGGGGACCCGACTCCGCGCCCGCGGCCTCCCGGACACCGGGGCTCTACTCCGCCGACGCCGGCTTCGCCCGGGACATGGCGGTGCACCACCAGCAGGCGGTGGAGATGTCCTTCATCGTGCGCGACCGCACGCAGGACGAGCCGGTGCGCAGCCTCGCCTACGACGTCGCCAACACCCAGGCCAACCAGCGCGGCATGCTGCTCGGCTGGCTGGACATGTGGGGCCTGCCGAAGACGGTGGCCGACGAGCCCCCGATGTCCTGGATGGGGGCCGACGGCGAGGACCACGGCATGGCGGGCCATGCCATGGGCGGGGCCGGGGTCGCCACCAAGCCCGGCGCGCTGATGCCCGGCATGGCCACCAAGGAGGAGCTGGCGCAGCTCGGCTCCGCCGAGGGCCGGGACGCCGAGGTGCTCTACCTGCGGCTGATGACCGACCACCACAAGGGTGGCGTCGCGATGGCCGAAGGTTGTGCCGCCCAGTGCGGGAACCCGTCCGAGCGGGCGCTGGCCCAGGGCATGGTGGACGCCCAGCAGGCGGAGCTCCAGCTGATGGCCGACATGCTGAAGCAGCGCGGAGCGGAGCCGCCGGCCGCGGGGTGACCCGTCGTCCGCGTGCGGAGCCGTTCAAACGCCGGCGGGGCTGGATTTTCCAGCCCCGCCGGCGTTCACGTGCGGGTCGGCGCCGGCCACATCCAGCCCCGCCGGCGTTTGAGGCGCGGGGTCTGGGGCGGAGCCCCAGGGGGGTCCGGGCGCAGCCCGGGGAACGGTGGAACCGGGGGTCCCCCCGGACGGAGTCTGGGGGAGGGTAGGGGACAGCCCCGCAGGCCCCCGCAGGGCCCCCGCACCGCAGGGCCGCACCCGCGCGGGGTCACCCGTACGGCCCCCTCCGGCCCCCGCCGGGTCGCGGGGGCCGAACGGGCGAATGAGGATGGGGACGCCGAGGCAGGCGCACCCGCGCCCGGCCGCTACGGCGTGCTCAGGAGGTTTACGCGATGACCACCGCCGGAGAGATCATGCACCCCGGGGCCCAGTGGATCCCCGCCACCGAGACCCTGGACCGGGCCGCTCAGCTGATGAGCCGCCTCAATGTGGGCGCGCTGCCCATCAGCGATTCCAACGAACGCCTCTGCGGCATCCTGACCGACCGCGACATCGTCATCGGCTGTGTGGCCAAGGGGCACGACCCGTCGAAGATCACGGCCGGCGACATGGCCCAGGGCACCCCGCGCTGGATCGACGCGGGCGCCGACGTCTCCGAGGTGCTGGAGGAGATGCAGAGCCACCAGATCCGCCGGCTCCCCGTCATCGACAACAAGCGGCTGGTCGGGATGATCAGCGAGGCCGACCTGGCCAAGCACCTGTCGGAGGAGCAGATAGCCGGCTGGGCCGAGAAGGTCTACGCCCGGAACTGAGGGCTCCGCGGTCGCACCGCGTACAGGACCGCCCGCGCCACTTGGTGCGGGCGGTCCAGCATGACCAGGTGTCCGGCCGGCTCCGCGACCTCGAAGCGGGCTCCCAGCGCGTCGGCCAGCGCCGCCTGGCGGCCGAGCCAGGCCAGGTCCGGGCGGCGCGCGCCGGGGTCGTGGCCGGCCAGGACGGTGGCGGGCGCGGTCAGCGGGAACTCCGCGCGCAGCGCCAGCAGCTCGGCGGCCGTGTCGGGGTAGCGGGAGTTCTCCAGCAGGGCTCCGCGCCAGACCCTGCCGGTCCGGTAGCAGCGGCGTACGAGGTCCCGCGCGGCCGGGTCCGCGCCGCCCGCGCGGGATGCCCGTACGGCGGTCCGCCGGGCCCAGGGCCCCAGCGCGGCCGGCAGCCCGGCGGCGGTCACGGCCCGGCCCAGCACCCGGGCGGCGCCGGTGCGCAGCCCGGCGGGCAGGGCCGTGCGGGGCCGCTCCTCGACGCTGCTGTCGACCAGCACCAGGGCCGCGGTGCGCGCGGGGTACAGCCGGGCGAAGGCCTCCGCGTGGAACCCGGCGAGTGAGTGCCCGGCCACGGTGACGCGCTCGCCGCCCAGACCCACCGCGTCCAGCAGTCCGGCGATCCGGTGCGCCTCCCCGGCCGCGGACGGCGGGCGCACGGCGGGGGCGCTCAGCCCGTGGCCGGGACGGTCGAAGCGGACGACGGTACGGCCGGCGGCGACGAGCAGCTCCGCCACGGGGTCCCAGTCGAACCAGGCCATGGCGAGCCCGGCGCTGAGGACGACCGGCGGGCCGGAGCCCTCCACGAGGACGTGCAGCGGCACCCCGTCGGCGACGGGGCGTGCGGGGCTTGTGGGGTCTGAGGGGCCGACGGAGCCGGCAGGGCCGGCTGGGAGGCGTACGAACCTTCCGGGAACCGCCCCGGCCCGGGGTGCGCTCACGTACGGCGTTCGCGGTGGACGGAGTACGCGAGCAGGCCCAGCCAGACCGCCACGAACAGCACCTGGAGCCGCTGGCCGGCGCCGAGCGCCCAGGTGCCGTGCCCGGCGGTGAACAGGGCGATGGAGACCAGGGTCCAGGCGGTGGCCAGCAGTTCGAGCACGACGAGCACGGGCCCGAACCGCGCGAGCGGGGCGAGGCGGCCGTAGCGGCGGGCGGCGAGGGTGAGGGCCACGATCCCGACGAGCGCTCCCGTCATGGCCAGACTGCTGCTGACGGCGTGCGCCTGATGGGTGGCGGGGACCAGCCCGGCGGTCTCCCGCGCCGCGCATTCGGGGTCCACGGTCGGCGTGCAGCTCAGCGGCAGCCAGGCGTCCGCCGCGGTGGCGGCGCCGAAGAGGGTGATCCCGGACCAGCCGGCGACGGACCAGAGGCGGCGGGGTTCGACGCGGGTGGCGAGGCGGAGCAGGGCCAGGAGGCCGCCGAACAGGACGAGGAGGCCGGCGGTGAAGTCGGTGGCCCGGAACAGGCCGCCGAGCGGCTGGTCCTGGGCCGCGAGCTCGCTGACGTACGTCTCGATGGGGTTGAGGCCCGTGGAGAGGACGACTTCGAGGACCCACGCGGTGTAGGCGGCGGCGCCGAGCCCGATGAGGAGGGCCACGTAAGGGGCACCGGCCCCGGCCGTGGCGGCGGGACCCGTCGCGGTCGAGGGCCTGTTCACGGACTTCCAGGATCTCCGGGACTCGACGGGCTTCACGTGCTTGAGGGGGTCCCCGGGGTGCCCGGAGTCCCGGGGATTCGGCGACGACGGAGGCGGCGGGGACGGCGTGCCTTTTATGGACATAATGCGACTAATCCTAAACGCGGCCGGGCCCGGTCCTCCGATCGGATACCCACCCCGGGTAGGGTTCCGCCCATGACCCGCCCAGCCTCGCGCACCCAGCGACCAGCAGCCCGGTGGCCCCGGCTGCTGCTGTTCGCCGCGCTGCTGCTCGGCATCGCGGGCATGCACACGCTGGGCCATCCGACTCCGGCCCACGCCATGGAGGACGTGTCTTCGGCCCGTTTCGTTCCCCAGGGCGGCCATGCGCCGTCCGGGGCGGCGCACGGAGGCCGACCGGCCGAGGCGCCGGACCCGGCAGCCCCGTCGGACATGGCGGACATGGCGGACATGGCGGCCGCTGCCGCCAAAGCCGCCGCCACCGTCACCGTCACCATCGAGGCCCCGCGCCCGCAGCACACCGGCATGGACCCCATGTCCGTGTGTCTCGCCGTGCTCGGCGCCCTCACCCTGCTCGTCCTCGGAGCCGGACTGGCCGGCCCGCGCCGTACCGCGCCGCTCGGGGGCGCAGCACGCGCGCCGGGCCGGTCCGGCGGTCCGGACCCGCCGCCACCCCGCGAACTCCTCGCCCTGCTGACGGTGCTGCGCGTATAGGCCGGGCTCCGTCGTCGCCCCCGCACGCCTGCGGGGCGGCGGCAGACGGTGCCCACCTGCCTGCCTCACACCATCACGAGGTGTTCCACCATGCGCTCTTCCGTTCCCTCTCCGTCATCCCCTTCCCCCTCCCGCCGCGCCGTCCTCGGGGCGGGCGCCGCCCTCGCCGGCTCCGGGCTGCTCGCCGCCTGCTCGGGCTCCGGCATGGCCGGCATGGACCACGGCGCCGGCTCCACGGGCAAGGGGTCAGCCGCCCCCGCCCCCGGCGGCTACGTGGACCCGGCCGGCGCCGAGGTGCGGGCCGCCGAAGCCGCCCGCAAGGCCACCGGTCCCCTCACCGAGGTCCGGCTGACGGCGACCGCCACCCCGCTCGAGCTCGGCGCCGGACGCTCCGTCCGCTCGTGGGCGTACGGGGACGAGCTCCCGGGCCGGGAGGTACGGGCCACCGCGGGCGGCACCCTCGCCCTGACCCTGGCCAACAACCTCCCCGAGGCCACCTCCCTGCACTGGCACGGCCTGGCGCTGCGCAACGACATGGACGGGGTACCGGGGCTGACCCAGCGGGACATCGCCCCGGGCGGGTCGTTCACGTACAAGTTCGCTGTCCCGCACCCCGGGACGTACTGGTTCCACCCGCACTCCGGGGTCCAGCAGGACCGCGGCCTGTACGCGCCGCTGATCGTCGAGGACCCGAAGGAGCCCCTCTCCTACGACAAGGAGTGGGTGGTCGTGCTCGACGACTGGCTCGACGGCGTGGACGGCTCCACCCCCGAAGCCGTGCTCGCCGAACTCCGCAAGGGCATGGACATGAGCTCGAGCGGCGGCGGCCATTCGGGCCACGGCTCCGGGTCGGGGTCCGGGTCCGGGTCCGGCACCACGGGCACTCCCGCGCCCGTCGCGAGCGGCGGCCCGTCCCGGGTCCTCATGGGCGGAGTCAGCGAGGTCCTCGGCAAGGACCCGGGCGATGTCGCGTACCCGCACTACCTGGTCAACGGCCGCACCCCCGAGGACCCTTCGGTCTTCACCGCCCGCCCCGGCGACCGCATCCGGCTCCGGATCATCAACGCGGGCGGGGACACGGCCTTCCGGATCGCCCTGGGCGGCCACGAGTTCACGGTCACCCACACCGACGGCTTCCCCGTCGGGCACACGGCCGCCCGCTCACTGCTGCTGGGCATGGGCGAGCGCTACGACGTCCTGGTGACGGCGGGCGACGGGGTGTTCCCGCTGACCGCCCTCGCCGAGGGCAAGGGGGACTCGGCGTCGGCGCTCGCGGTGCTGCGCACCGGTGCGGGGGCGGCGCCGACCGCCGCGACCCGGCCCGCCGAGCTGTCCGGGCGACCGCTGACGGCGGACGTCCTGAAGGCGGCGGAGCCGGTGGCGCTGGCCGCGCGCGAACCGGACCGGACCGTGCGGATCAAGCTGACCGGCGGGATGGCGAAGTACGACTGGGCCTTCGACGGCAAGCCGTACGCACCGGACCAGCGGCACCCGGTGAAGGCCGGGGAACGGGTCCGGCTGGAGTTCGACAACTCCACGACGATGTGGCACCCGCTCCACCTGCACGGGCACACCTTCGCCCTCGGCGGCCGGCCGGGCGGGGCCCGCAAGGACACGGCGGTGGTCCTTCCGAACGGGAGGCTGACGGTGGACTTCGACGCCGACAATCCCGGTCTGTGGATGGTGCATTGCCACAACGTCTTCCACGCGGAGGCCGGGATGATGACCGTCCTCGGCTACCTGCGCTAGGCCGTCTCTTCCGGATCTTGCCGGGCCCCGCCCCGGACCGGGCCCGCGGCGCGCCCCCTTCCGCGCGCCGCAGGCCCGGCCGGGGGCGGTCGCAGGGGTCCGTAGGGCGGGCACAGGGGGGCCGAAATGCCCGACGGGGAGGCCGAACTCCATGACAGGCTGTTGATCGTCACGCACCGATTGCGATCTGAAGGACTTCCCGCCGGTATGAGCACCCCGCCGAACCCGCCCAGCACCCCGTCCGGCCCGCCGACGGAGCCCGCGGGGACCCCCGTATCCGAGGCGGCTCCCATACCGGCGCCCGCACAGCCCCTGTCCCTCGACAAGCTCCCGGCCCTCGCACCGCCCCGGCCCCCGACCCCGCCCCTGACCGAAACCCCGGCACAGCCCGCGAACGCGGCACCGTCAGCCCCCCGCACCGACCTCCCGGACGCCGCCCCCACCGCACCCACGGACGCCGCCCCGGCCCAGCCCGCGGACACGGTTCCGGCGCAGCCCGCAGACGCCGCCCCCACGGACACCGTCCCGGCCGAGCCCGCGGACGCCGCCCCGGCCCAGCCCGCAGACGCGGTGGCGGCGCAGCCCGCGTACGCGGCACCGGTGGGCGCCCCCGCCCCCGCCGCCCCCGGTTCCTTCGCTCCGGTCAGCCCCGCCCCGGTGGCCGCCGCCGCTGCCCCGGCGCCCGCGTGGGGAGCCCCGTACGGCGCCCCCGGCGCCCCCGCACCCGGCAACCCCTGGGCCACGCCCCCCGGCGGGTACGCCGGCGGCTACCCCGGCTATCCCGGCGGCCCGCAGGGGCCCGGCTTCCCGGCGCCCCCGGCCGCCTCGAACGGCCTGGCCGTGGCCGCCCTGCTGCTCGGCCTGTTCGGCATCTTCGTCGGCCTGGTCCCGTTCTTCTTCTGGGCCGGCGCCCTCCTCGCCCTCACCGGCACCGGCCTCGGCATCGCGGCCGTCGTCAAGGCCCGCCGCGGCGCCCCCCGCGCCACGCTGGCCGCGGTCGGCACCGTCCTCAGCCTCCTCGGCCTCGGTGCTTCCACCGGCGGCTGGTTCATCACCAAGAGCGTCTTCGAGAGGATCGACAGGAACATCGCCGACAGCCGCGACTACGAGTACAACTACGACGACTACGACCTGCCCACCCCGAACGCCCCGGCGAGCCCGACGCCCAAGGCCTCGCCCTCCGACATCCCGGGCGTGACCTCGGCCCTGGCCTGGGGCGCGCCCTACACCTACGAGGACGGCGTCCAGGTCACCGTGCAGCGCGCGGTCGCGTACAAGCCGTCCTCGACGGCCTACCCGCCCGAGGCCCGCAACGGCAACGCGGTCAAGGTGACGGTGAAGATCGTCAACAACTCGGGGGCCGCGCTCGACGTCGACCTGGCCCTGCCGAACGCCCGCGACGACCAGGGCACCGAGGCCGAGATGGCCTTCGACGCCTCCGTGCCGAAGATGTTCAAGGGCTCGGTCATGGCCGGCGAGTCGATGACCGGCACCTTCGCCTTCGTCGTGCCCAAGGGCACCAAGAACCTGCACTTCGAGATCGCGCCCGGCGTCGACTACGACGACGCGATCTGGAGCGGCCCGATCGGCTGATCCGGCGACGGGTCCGACGACCGGGCCGGCGGCCGAACCGACGACCGCGGCGGCCGCCACGACCCCCGCGGACAGGGCGACTCGGGCAACTCCCAGGACATCGCGTCAGAAAGACGATTAGACTGGGCCGCGTGCCTCAACTACGCCTCGCTCTGAATCAGATCGACTCGCAGGTCGGCAACATCGCCGCCAACGCCGACTCGGTCGTCCACTGGACCCGGCACTCCGCCGAACAGGGCGCCCACCTGGTGGCGTTTCCGGAAATGGTGCTGACCGGGTACCCCGTCGAGGACCTCGCCCTGCGCGGCTCCTTCGTCGAAGCCTCCCGCCAGGCGCTGCCGGCCCTCGCACGGCGCCTGGCGGACGAGGGCTTCGGGGACCTCCCGGTCGTCGTCGGCTACCTCGACCGTACGGAGAAGGCCGCGCCCAGGCTCGGCCGCCCGGCGGGCTCCCCGGAGAACGCGGCCGCCGTACTGTACGGCGGGCAGGTCGTCCTGCGCTTCGGCAAGCACCACCTCCCCAACTACGGAGTCTTCGACGAGTTCCGGTACTTCGTGCCGGGCGACACCCAGCCGGTGATCCGGGTGCGGGGCGTGGACGTGGCCCTGGCCATCTGCGAGGACCTCTGGCAGGAGGGCGGGCGCGTCCCGGCCACCCGCTCCGCCGGGGCCGGGCTGCTGATCTCGATCAACGCCTCCCCGTACGAGCGCAACAAGGACGACCTTCGCCTGGAGCTGGTGCAGAAGCGCGCCCAGGAGGCCGGCTGCACCCTCGCCTACCTGGCGATGATCGGCGGCCAGGACGAGCTGGTCTTCGACGGGGACTCGATCGTCGTCGACTCCGCGGGCGAGGTCATCGCGCGCGCTCCGCAGTTCTCCGAGGGCTGCGTCCTGGTCGACCTGGACCTGCCGGCCGCCTCGGCCACGCCCGTCGAGGGCACCGTGGACGACGGCCTGCGCATCGACCGCGTGATCCTCACCGAGGAGCCGGTGGAGCCGTACGAGCCGGTCGTGACGGGCGGTTACGCCGACCGGCTGGAGGACGACGAGGAGATCTACGACGCGCTGGTCGTGGGTCTGCGCGCGTACGTACGGAAGAACGGGTTCCGGTCGGTCCTGATCGGCCTCTCCGGCGGCATCGACTCCGCGCTCGTCGCCGCGATCGCCTGCGACGCGATCGGCGCGCAGAACGTGTACGGCGTCTCGATGCCCTCCAAGTACTCCTCGGAGCACTCCCGGGGCGACGCGGCCGAGCTGGCGACACGGGCCGGCCTGAACTTCCGGACCGTGTCGATCGAGCCGATGTTCGACGCGTACATGGGCGCGCTGGGCCTGACCGGGCTCGCCGAGGAGAACCTCCAGTCCCGGCTGCGCGGCACGCTGCTGATGGCGCTCTCCAACCAGGAGGGCCACATCGTGCTGGCCCCGGGCAACAAGTCGGAGCTGGCCGTCGGCTACTCCACCCTGTACGGGGACTCCGTGGGCGCCTACGGCCCGATCAAGGACGTCTACAAGTCGGACGTCTTCCGCCTCGCCGAGTACCGCAACCGGGCGGCGGCCGAGCGCGGCGAGACCCCGCCGATCCCGGAGAACTCCATCGTGAAGCCGCCGAGCGCCGAGCTGCGCCCGGGACAGGTGGACACGGACTCGCTGCCGGACTACCCCGTGCTCGACGGGATCCTGGAGCTGTACGTGGACCGTGACCAGGGCCTGGAGGCGGTCGTCGCGGCCGGCTACGACCGCGAGCTCGTCGCGAAGACCCTGCGGATGGTGGACACCGCCGAGTACAAGCGCCGGCAGTACCCGCCGGGCACCAAGATCTCCGCGAAGGGCTTCGGCAAGGACCGCCGGCTGCCCATCACGAACGGCTGGCGCGAGCAGGCGTAGGAGAGACTCCGGACTACGGGTTCACGGTGACGCGGGCGGCGATCGGCAGGTGGTCGCTGCCCGTGCGGGGCAGGGTCCAGGAGGCCTCGGGGGTGACCCCGCGGACCAGGATCTGGTCGATGCGGGCCATCGGGAACTGCGCGGGCCAGCTGAAGCCGAAGCCGTCGCCGGACGCGCCCTGGGTGGAACGCAGCTGCGAGGTGACCTCGGACAGGGCCCGGTCGTTGACGGTTCCGTTGAGGTCGCCGAGCAGGATGACCCGCTGCAGCGGTTCGGAGGCGAGCGCGGCGCCGAGGGCGTCGGCGCTGTTGTCGCGCTGGTTGGCGGTGAAGCCGGCGTTGAGCTTGACGCGGACCGAGGGGAGGTGGGCCACGAAGGCGGCCACCTCTCCGTGCGGGGTCTTGACGGTGGCGCGCATGGCCCGGGTCCAGCCCATCTTGATGTCGACGGGCTTGCTGGAGACCAGCGGGTACTTGCTCCAGAGCCCGACGGTGCCTTCGACGGAGTGGTACTTGTACGTCCCCGCGAGGGCCTTCTCGTAGACGGGGACGACGCTGCCCTTGAGCTCGGTCAGGGCCAGGACATCGGCCCCGGCACCGGCGACCGAGGCGGCGGTGCCGACCGGGTCGGCGTTGTCGGCGTCGACGTTGTGGGTGGCGACCGTGAGGTTGCCGCCGGCGTGCGCCTTGTCGGTGACCAGGCCGCCGAAGAGGTTCACCCAGACCGCGGCGGTCAGCAGTATCGCGATCAGCGCGGTCGCGGACTTGCGGAACAGCGCGGCGGCGAACAGCACCGGGACGGCCAGGCCCAGCCAGGGCAGGAAGGTCTCGGTGAGGCTGCCGAGGTTGCCGATGTCGTTGGGCAGCTCGGCGTGGAAGACCATGACGAGCGAGATCAGCACCGCGAGCGCGGCGAGCACGATCCCGCGGCGCCAGATGCCCGGATCCCGCCGCAGCTCGGCCAGCCGGCGCCGGAGACCCGCTCGGGAGGGCTCGGGCTCCGAGCCGTCGCTCCCCGTCTCCGTCATGTACGCCTGTGCCATGCCACTGCCCTCGCTGCCGTGCTCGCGCTCCGTCCCCGCCTCTTGACCCTAGGCGATGTGCGGAGCGTTCCGCGCCGATTGTCTCGGCCGTACGTCCGGGAGGACGAACGGTCCAGCGGCCGGGGTTCCGCTTGTCACCAAACGCGCACATTGCCCCGCGGCCCGGCCGCCGTGACGAACCGGACCTCGTGCCACTTCCCGCCACGGCCCGGAGAGTGCCACCATGGTGGTGAGTCCGGGGACGCCGTAAGGGCGCCTCGAGATGAACATCAAGGAGCAGTTGCAATGACGCATGCCGTTTCGCCTGCCCGAGAAGCCTCCTCCCCCACCCTGTACGGAGGCTCGGGCACCCGGCGCATCACCGTCCGCGACCTCACCCTCGCCAAGGAACGCGGCGAGAAGTGGCCCATGCTCACCGCCTACGACGCCATGACGGCGTCCGTGTTCGACGAGGCCGGCATCCCGGTCATGCTCGTCGGCGACTCGATGGGCAACTGTCACCTCGGCTACGAGACCACCGTCCCGGTGACGATGGACGAGATGACCATGCTGTCGGCGGCCGTCGTACGCGGCACCAGCCGGGCCCTGATCATCGGCGACCTGCCCTTCGGTTCCTACCAGGAGGGCCCCGTACAGGCGCTGCGCAGCGCCACCCGGCTCGTCAAGGAGGCCGGGGTCGGCGCGGTGAAGCTGGAGGGCGGCGAGCGCTCGCTGGCCCAGACCGAGCTGATCGTGCAGTCGGGCATCCCGGTCATGTCCCACCTGGGCCTGACCCCGCAGTCCGTGAACGCCATGGGCTACCGGGTGCAGGGCCGCGGCGACGAGGCCGCGCACCAGCTGCTGCGCGACGCCAAGGCGGCGCAGGACGCGGGTGCCTTCGCGGTGGTGCTGGAGCTGGTCCCGGCCGAGCTGGCCGCCGAGGTCACCCGGTCCCTGCACATTCCGACGGTCGGCATCGGCGCGGGCTCGGAGTGCGACGCGCAGGTGCTGGTGTGGACGGACATGATGGGGCTGACCGGCGGGAAGATGCCGAAGTTCGTCAAGCAGTACGCGAACCTGCGCGCGACCATGGCCGACGCGGCGAAGGCCTTCGCCGAGGACGTGGTCGGCGGAACGTTCCCGCAGGAAGAGCACGCCTTCCACTAGGCGGACGGCCGGCTGACGGCTGACTGCCGACGGCCTGCCCGCGGACCCCGCCGACGTCCTGTCGGTGCCCCCGCGGGCGGGCTGTCGGTGGCTCCGCGGGGGCTGTCGGTCGCCTGTCGGCGGCATGTCGGTGGTTTGTCAGTGGCGTCTGGTCCCATGGTGGACATGACGCGAAACGACAACAATCCCCTGAACGGCTCGCACGCCGTAGAGGTCCGGGGGCTGGTCAAGCACTACGGCGAGACCAAAGCCCTCGACGGTGTGGACCTCGATGTCCGCGAGGGAACCGTCCTCGGGGTCCTCGGCCCCAACGGCGCGGGCAAGACCACCCTGGTCCGCATCCTCTCCACCCTGATCACCCCCGACGCCGGCACCGCCCGGGTCGCCGGCTTCGACGTGGTCCGCCAGCCCCGGCAGCTGCGCCGCACCATAGGCCTGACCGGCCAGTACGCCTCGGTCGACGAGAAGCTCTCCGGCTGGGAGAACCTCTACATGATCGGCCGGCTGCTGGACCTGTCCCGCAAGGACTCGCGCAGCCGCGCCGACGAGCTGCTGGAGCGGTTCTCCCTCACGGACGCCGCCAAGAAGGCCGTGATGACCTACTCCGGCGGCATGCGGCGCCGGCTCGACCTGGCCGCCTCGATGATCGGCAGCCCGGCCGTGCTGTACCTGGACGAGCCGACCACCGGCCTGGACCCCCGCACCCGCAACGAGGTCTGGGACGAGGTGCAGCGGATGGTCGCCGAGGGGGCCACCGTCCTGCTCACCACCCAGTACATGGAGGAGGCCGAGCAGCTCGCCAACGAGCTGACGGTCATCGACAAGGGCAAGGTCATCGCCAACGGCAAGGTCGACGAGCTGAAGGCGCGCGTCGGCGGCCGGACCCTGCGGATCCGCCCCACCGACCCGTCCGACCTGCCGGGCATGGCCCGCTCCCTGGCGGAGGCCGGCCTGGACGGGGTGGCCGGTTCCCAGGCCGTCCCGGACGAGGGCGCCCTGCTGGTGCCGATCCTCGCCGACGAGCAGCTGACCGCCGTGGTGGGCCTGCTGGCGGCCCGCGGGTACGGGATCTCCGACATCAGCACCTACCTGCCCAGCCTGGACGAGGTGTTCCTGTCCATCACCGGACAGAAGCCCACCGTCGAGGACTCCATCCCCAACCAGCAGACCGAGGAGGTCGCGGCATGAGCACCGTAACCACGACGAAGCCCAGCCCCACCGCGGCCGCCCCGGCCGGCGGGCCCGTCCTCGCGGACGAGGGCCGGATCGGTCTGCGGGGCAACCTGCGCCACATCGGCGCCCTGGCCCGGCGCAACGTCCTGCAGATCAAGCAGGACCCGGAGTCGATGTTCGACGTCCTGTTCATGCCGATCATCTTCACGCTGCTGTTCGTCTTCGTCTTCGGCGGCGCGATCTCCGGCAAGGGCAACCAGGGCGAGTACGTCAACTACGTGGTCCCGGGCCTGATGGCGATGATGGGCATGAACATCGCCATGGGTGTCGGCACAGGGGTCAACGACGACTTCAAGAAGGGCGTGATGGACCGCTTCCGGTCCATGCCGATCGCCCGTTCCTCGGTGCTCATCGCCAAGATCGTGGTCGAGCTCGGCCGGATGATGGTCGCCATCACGATCCTGCTCGGCATGGGCTTCCTGCTCGGCCTGTCGATCAAGTCCTCGGTGCTCGACCTGTTCCTCGCCATCGGGCTGTCGGCGGTCTTCGGCGCCTCGCTGATGTGGATCTTCATCCTGCTGGGTCTCAGCATGAAGACCCCCCAGGCCGTCCAGGGCGTGGCGATGCTGGTCCTGATGCCGCTGCAGTTCGGCAGCTCGATCTTCGCCCCGCCGACGACGATGCCCGGCTGGCTGCAGAGCTTCACCGACGTCAACCCGCTGTCCAACCTGGCCGACGCGGCCCGCTCCCTGATCAACGGGACCCCGCTCGGCAACTCCGTGTGGATCACGCTGGCCTGGTCGGTCGGCATCACGCTGGTGACCATGCCGCTCGCCGTGCGGAAGTTCCGCCAGAAGACCTGATCCGCGGACCGGTCCGTTCCGGATCGCGTCCCGGGCGGACCCCGCACGGGTCAGACGAGGGCGGTGGCCTCCTCCAGGGTGAGGCCGCCGCCTTCGGCGTACGCCGCCTCGTACGCGGCGTCGCCGAGCGCGGCCCGGGCCAGGCGCTCCGCCTGCTCCAGGTCCGCGCGCTCGGTGGTGACCGGGAAGTGGGCGGGCGGCAGCAGCGCGTGGTAGGCGCCGATGAGCCGCGCGGCGTCGTACTCCCGGGCCCGGCCGCCGAGTTGGACGAGAGAGCGGGCGCCGGTGATCAGGTACGCGGCCGGGAGGTGGGGGGCGAGCATCATGGAGAGCGGGTCCCGGACGGCTTCGATCGCCTGGCGGAGCCGGGCGATGGCGTCCTCGTACCGGCCCTCCTCGTTGTCGATCCAGGCCAGCAGGCCGAGCAGGAAGCCGTCGAACATGGCGAACGCGCCGACGGCGAACTCCTCGCGCAGGGACTGGAGCCGGTCGCGGGCCTCGGCGAGGCGGCCGGTGCGGCCGTAGATGCAGGCGAGGAACATCTGGGCGGCGGGCACGGCCTCGTTGCCGAACTGGTGGATGGCGCCGGCGAGCAGGCCGGTGAGGAGCTCCTCGGCCTCCTCCAGGTGGCCGTCCTCGGCGAGGGTCCCAGCCATCCGCACCTGCAACACCGTGACCTGGGCCTTGGCCCCGAGCCGCCGGGCGTACTCGATCGCGGCGCGGTAGTCCTGGGCGGCCAGGGCGTACTCCCCGCGCTTCTCCCGGGCCTCGGCGCGGGCGGAGAGGGCTTCGGCGCAGCCCCAGTCGTCGCCGAGGGACTCGTAGAGGGCGAGGCTCTCCTCGGCATCGCGCGACGCGCCGCCGGCCCCGTCGGCGCGGTTGGCAAGGACGTTGGCCCGTAGCTGGAGGGCGGAGGCCAGCTCCCAGCGGTAGCCGAGCGCGCGGGCCGTCTCGACGGTCTCCTCGGTGGCGCGGTGGAGCAGTTCGACGTCCCCGGAGATCATGACGGCGTAGATCCACAGGAAGGAAGGGGCCCGGCAGGTCTGTGGCAGCCCCGGACGGTAGGCGGCGACCACGCCCTCGGCCTGGGCGCGGACCTCGGGGGTGGACCAGGTGGAGCTGATCTGGTCGCGGGCGACCAGACACATCAGCTGGATACCGCGCCAGGCCTCGGTGAGCAGTTCGCCCTCGTAGGGCGGGGGCGTGTCGACGATCTGCTCGTAGACGGGTGGGGCGGGGACGACGGGCGCGGCGAAGGGGTCCGGGCCGAGGGCTGCGGCGGCACCCGCCCAGTGGCGGGTCTCGGCGCGCAGATCGTGCATGTGCCAGTACCAGCCGAGGGAGTGCACGAGGCAGAGCACCTCGCCCACGTCCTTGGCGGCGACGGCGCGGCGCAGGGCGGTGCGCAGGTTCTCGTAATCGGTGGCCAGCCGGTCGGCGGCGGCGCGCTGGCCGTGGCCGCGCAGCAGCGGCTCGGTGGCGCGGGCGAGTTCGCGGTAGTGGGTGAGGTGGCGGCCCTCGGTCTGCGCCCGGTCCTCGCCGGCCTCGGCGAGGCGGTCGGCCGCGTACTCGGAGACGGTCTCCAGGAGGCGGTAGCGCATCCCGGCGGGGCCGTCGGGGGCGGCGACGACGAGGGACTTGTCCACGAGGGATCCGAGCAGGTCGGCGACGTCGGCGCCATCGAGGTATCCCCCGTCCGCGCAGACGGCCTCGGCGGCGTCGAGGTCGCAGCCGCCGGCGAAGACGGACAGCCGGCGCAGCACGGCCCGCTCGGGCTCGTCGAGCAGGTCCCAGGACCAGTCGACCACCGCGCGCAGGGTCTGCTGGCGGGGCAGGTGGGTGCGCGAGCCGCCGGTCAGCAGCCTGAACCGGTCGTCCAGCCGCTCGGCGATCTGGCGGGGGGTGAGCAGCCTGAGCCGGGCGGCGGCCAGCTCGATGGCGAGCGGCATCCCGTCGAGGCGGCGGCAGATCTCCACGGCGGCGGCCGGGTCGTCGTCGACGCTGAACCCGGCCCGGGCGGCGACCCCGCGGTCGTCGAGCAGCCGCAGCGCGACCGGGTCGGGCAGCGGGTCCACCGGGCGAAGGGTCTCCCCCGGCACGCCGAGGGGTTCGCGGCTGGTGGCCAGGATCTGTACGCCGGGACAGCGCGCGAGCACTTCCTCGGCGAGGCGGGCGGCGGCGTCGACGACGTGCTCGCAGTTGTCGAGGATCAGCAGCATCCGGCGCCGCGCGCAATGCTCTGCGAGGCGGTCGAGGGGCCGGTCCCCGCGCTCGGTGAGCACCCGCATCTCCTCGGCGGTGCCGCCGCGCAGCTTGGTCTCCCGAGCCCCGAGCGCGACGAGCACGGCCTCGGCGACGTCCTCCGGATCGTCCACGGGAGCCAACTCCACGAACCACACCCCGTCGGCCCAGGCGAGCCCACCGGAGGCGGGTCCGGGCCGACCGGGGGCGGAGCGGGGTCCCTCCGGGGGTGTGCCGGGTCCCTCGGTGGATGTGCCGGTGCGGCCGGAGCCGCCGGAGCCGAGGCCGGTACCGCCGGGGGCGGGGGCGAAGCCGCCGGGGGCGGGGGCGAAGCCGCCGGGGGCGAGGCCGGTACCGCCAGAGGCCGGGGTGGCGGACAGGTGATCCGGGTTGGCGGGAGGTGTGTCCGACGCGCCGTGGCCGGCCCGTGCGTGGGCCTCGGCGGCCTCCTGCGACAGCCGGGTCTTGCCGGCGCCGCCGGGTCCGAGCAGGGTGACGAGCCGCGACCGGGCAAGGTCTTCCCCGATGACCCGGATGTCCTCCTCCCGCCCGACGAAGGTGGTCAGCCGCATCCGCAGGTTCCCCGCGCCCGGCCCGGGCGGTACGTGACCGGCCCCGGCCCCGTACGGGTCCCCGCTCCCCGGCCCGCCCGGACCGGCGGTGTGGCCGGAGTCCGCCCGGCCGGGCCCGGCCGGGTCCGCGGCGGCGGTCCCGGGCAGCGCGGCGGGGTGCGCCCCATGCCCGGACGGCGCCGGGGCGGACCGGTGCGGCTCGGCCGGGTCAGTGTGCCGACCGTCATGGCCGAAACCCGTGCCGTGCGCACCGGGCCCGGACAGGGCGTCGGAGGAACCCGGCGTGATCCCAGCAGGCCCGCCAGGGTCAGACGGGGTGCCGGAGGAACCCTGCCTGATCCCGGCAGGCCCGCCAGTGCCGGACAGGGCAGCGGAGGAACCCGGCGCGATCCCGGCAGGCCCGCCAGTGCCGGACGGGCCGGAGGAACCCGGCGTGACCCCGGTGTCCCTGCCAGGCCCGGACGAGGTGCCGGAGGAACCTTGCGTGATCCCGTCGTGCCCGCCAGGGCCGGACAGGGCAGCGGAGGAACCCGGTGTGATCTCGGCGGGTCCGCCAGGGGCGGGTGGCGGGGACTGCGCGGGGGCGGCGGGCGGGGCCTGGGGCGCGTGGCCTCGTGAGGGTTCGGCGGGGTGGTTGGGCTCCCCGGTAGGACCGGCCTGGTGCGTCCGGGCGGGCTGATCGGTCTGGCCGGGACCGGGGGTCGGCGTGGCACGGTCCGGTCCGCTCGGCGCCGGAGGTAGCAGCCCGGGTCCGGCCGTGGGATCGGGGTGACCGTGTCCGGCCGGGGCCGGGGGGTGCTGCCCGGGGCCGGTCGCGGTCTGCGGGGCGACGGCCGACGTCGGGTCGGTCAGCAGGACCCTGTGGAGGGCGCGCAGGGCGGGGCCCGGGGTGGTGCCCAGGCGGGCGGCCAGGTCGCGTCGGACCCCTTCGTAAGCGGCCAGCGCCTCCGCCGGGCGGCCCGCGTCGCGCAGTGCGCGGATGCGCAGGGCCTGCAGGGGCTCGTCCAGCGGCAGCCCCGCGCACAGCGCGGTCAGCTCCGGCAGGACCCGCTCCGCCTCCCCCAGCGCCAGCGCCGCGTGCAGGCGGCCCCGGCGCGCGTCCAGCCGTAGCGCCTCCCAGCGGGCGGCCTCCGGCCCGGTCCCGGTACCCGGCAGGGAGCTGAGCGGCTCGCCCCGCCACAGGCCGAGGGCCTCGTCGTAGAGGGCGGCCGCCTCCGCGGGAGCGGCCTGCGCCGCCGCCCGCGCGAGCCGCTCGAAGCGGTACAGGTCGATGTCGTCCCGGTCGGCGACGAGCCAGTAGCCGCCCTCCCCGGACCCCACCGCCTCGCGCCCCAGCGCCCTCCGCAGCCGCCCCACCAGCGCTTGGAGCGCCGCGGGACCGTCCGCGGGCGGGTCGCCGTCCCACACCTCCTCGATGAGCGAGGCCGCCGGCACCGCCCGCCCCGGCCGCAGCGCGAGCGCCGTCAGGAGCGCGCGCAGCCGCGGTCCGCCGACGGGTACGGTGCTCCCGTCGTCGCGGATGGCCTGAGTGGTGCCGAGCATCGCGTAACGCACCGGCCCATTGTCTCCGGCCCCGGGCCCCCTCGGGCGCCGCCTCCGGGATAGGTTCGCCGTATGGGTCCCCAGGGCAGTCAGAACCGTAGGCATCACCACACGCACGATCGCGGCGATCGGCGGATCAGTCCGGTGTTCCTCGGCATCTTCGCCGTCATGGCGGTGACCGGGTGGGCCGTGTGGACGGGGTACTCGACCAGCACCGGGCTGGCCGTGTTCCTCTTCGTCACGGCGGCCTGGATCGTCTCCCTGTGCCTGCACGAGTACGCGCACGCCCGCACCGCCCTGCACAGCGGCGACCTCAGCGTCGGCGCGAAGGGCTACCTGACGCTGAACCCCCTCAAGTACACGCACGCGCTGCTCAGCATCGTCCTCCCCGTCCTCTTCGTGATCATGGGAGGCATTGGTCTGCCCGGCGGCGCGGTGTACATCGAGCGCGACCGCATCGAGGGCCGGTGGCGGCACAGCCTCATCTCCGCGGCCGGCCCGCTGACGAACGTGGCCTTCGCGGCCGTCTGCACGGCCCCGTTCTGGCTGAACGCCCTGGACGGGGTCCCGATGGCGTTCCGCTTCGCGCTCGGCTTCCTGGCCCTGCTCCAGGTCTCGGCGGCGATCCTGAACTTCCTGCCGGTCCCGGGCCTGGACGGCTACGGCATCATCGAGCCCTGGCTCTCCCACAAGGTCCGCCGCGAGGTGGCACCCCTGGCGCCGTTCGGCCTGCTGGCCGTCTTCGCGCTGCTGTGGATCCCGGAGATCAACGCGTACTTCTTCAACGCGGTGTACGGCGTGCTGTCGGCGCTGGGCATCGGCGAGCTGGAGGCGTACTGCGGCCGCGACCTCTACCAGTTCTGGCAGGACGCCAACGGCCTCTGCCTGGCGCCCTAGGGTCTGTCAGCAGCCCTAGCCCGCGGTGCGGGCCGCTGCCGCGGCCTTCTCGATCTTCGCCTTGCGCACGTAGAACCACGCCATGTTCGACGTGATGCCCGCCATCAGCACCCACACGATCCCGAGCAGGCTGCCCTCGACGAAGGAGACCACGGCGGCGGCAGTGGCGAGGACGCAGAGAACGACGGCGAACACGGCAAGGCGGGGCATGACGGGGGCTCCTCGGGGGCACTGAAGCGGTTCAAGCCCCTCCAGTGTCCCCCATGCCCCCGCGTGCTCGGGTCCGGCCGATTTCCGCATCCCGTGATCTTTTCCTCCTCCCGCCACTACGGTTCACCCCAGACGCACCGCGCAGGGGGTGCGTCTCACACGGAGAGGGCGGCCCGGCCGTGTGAATCCGCCGCGGATGCCACCGCGCAGCCGTCCGAAGCCGCCGCTGATTGCCGTGTGCTCCTACCCGCCACGGCTTCCAGAACGTGACTCCTCCCCCTGTCCTTCTTCCTGAAGGTGAGAGCTTCTCGCTAGGCCCGTTGGGCTTTGCGACGGACCAGCCCGGCCCGCAGAACGTTGATTGCTCCGACCGTGTCGGCATGTGCCCGATGGCCGCAGCCAACGCAGTGGAACGTCGCCTGTGCGGGCCGGTTCTCCGCGGCGACATGCCCACATTCGGGGCATGTCCGGGAGGTATTGCTGGGGTCCACTGCGATCACTTCCCGTCCGGCGCTTTCAGCCTTGGCGTGCAGGATCACCAGGAACACCCCCCCCCCGTTATGTTTTTCGCGGTCCTGCAATGGGGCTGCTGGCCTCCGGGCCCGGTATGACTGTGTCCCCTCTGTCGAAGTGATGGCCTGGGGGGTGGTGTCGCCGGGTCCGTGGGGTGCCGTCGGAGCCGCTGATGAGAGACCCGGCCACCGCCCGGTCCGGCGCAATGCCGGGCAGAAGCGTGGGCGGCAGGTCTGCATAACGTGGATGCGCGAGCACGGTGCCGCCGCCGAGGCCGGAAGGATCCAACCACCTGGGAGGGGTGCGATGTTAGACACCGGCGATGTGGGCGTCTTCCTGGGTATGGACGTAGGCAAGACCGCCCACCACGGTCACGGGCTGACGCCGGCGGGCAAGAAAGTCTTCGACAAGCCGATGCCCAACAGCGAGCCAAAACTACGGGCCGTCTTCGACAAGCTGATCGCGAAGTTCGGCACGGTGCTGGTGATCGTGGACCAGCCCGCATCGATCGGGGCTCTGCCGCTGACCGTCGCCCGCGACGCGGGCTGCGAGGTCGCCTACCTGCCCGGACTCGCGATGCGGCGGATCGCTGATCTGTATCCGGGCGAGGCGAAAACGGACGCGAAGGACGCGGCGGTGATCGCGGACGCCGCCCGCACCATGCCGCACGTCCTGCGGTCGCTGGAGCTGACCGACGAGATCACCGCCGAGCTCACGGTGCTGACCGGCTTCGACCAGGACCTCGCCGCCGAAGCCACCCGCACCAGCAACCGGATACGCGGCCTGCTGACCCAGTTCCACCCCAGCCTCGAACGAGTCCTGGGACCGCGGCTGGACCACCCTGCGGTCACCTGGCTCCTCGAGCGCTACGGATCCCCGGCCGCACTGCGGAAAGCCGGCCGCCGCAGACTCGCCGAACTCATTCGTCCCAAAGCCCCACGCATGGCCGTCCGGCTGATCGACGACGTCTTCAACGCTCTCGACGAACAGACCGTCGTGGTCCCGGGAACCGGCACCCTCGACATCGTGATCCCGTCCCTGGCCGCCTCCCTCGCCGCCGTCCATGACCAGCGCCGGGCGCTGGAAGCGCAGATCAGCAGCCTGCTGGAGGCCCACCCTCTTCACCAGGTCCTGACCTCGATGCCGGGAGTCGGCGTCAGGACCGCCGCCGTCCTGCTGGTCACCGTCGGCGACGGCACCAGCTTCCCCAGCGCCGCCCACCTCGCCTCCTACGCCGGCCTCGCCCCCACGACAAGATCCTCAGGGACCTCAATCCACGGCGAACACGCACCACGAGGCGGAAACCGGCAGCTCAAACGCGCCATGTTCCTCTCAGCCTTCGCCTGCATGAACGCCGACCCCGCCTCCCGCACCTACTACGACCGCCAACGCGCCCGCGGCAAAACCCACACCCAAGCACTCCTCCGCCTCGCCCGCCAACGCATCAGCGTCCTGTTCGCCATGCTCCGCGACGGCACCTTCTACGAGTCCAGAACCCCCACCGTCACCCTCACCGCATGACCACCGCAAACAGCCCGATACCCGACACCACGTCCTTGACGAAAGACATAGAGACACCCCCCCCATCCGACGTCGGCAATGCTGCGGTTGAGTCCGGCCTTGGCCGCCGAGCCGTTGGGCAGGAACGCACCTGCCTGTCCCGGATCAGGTTTGGGCGCGGGGGCCTTGATCATGTTGCGGATCCGGAGGCCTTCGTGCGCGATGACATCGTGTTCACGGACGAGCGTGAGGGCGGTCTTGTGCGCGTGGTCAAGCCTCTGACGACGGACCTTGCCGTGCAGACCTGCGACCTTTCGACTGCGCGTCGGTGGTTGGCGGTGCGCTTGTCCCGCCGCACTCGTGGAAACCGCGCGAGGTCCTGCTGTGCCCTTTCGAGCCGGGAGGCGGCTCGTCGGCCGTGACGGGGATTGGGTACGTGCACGCCGTTCGAGTCCGAGAGGAAGGAAACCAGACCCAGGTCGATGCCAACGACGCTGCCTGTCTTGGTCGGTGGTTCGGGCTGATCCTGCTCCGCGGTGAGGATGACGAACCATTTCCTGCCCTCACGCTTCACCGAGACGGTCTTGACCCGCCCGACCACCGACCGGTGCTGGTTGACCTTCACGTGCCCGACGCCTTGGAACCGGACACGGGTAACGGGGTCTTTCGGAGTGGAGTTCCAGCGGCAGCCGTCGCCGTCCTTCGGGAAAACCACCGTGCCGAACCAGGACGCCCCGCGAAAGCGCGGGTAGCCGGGAGCCTCGCCGGCCTTGACCCGACGGAAGAACGCGGCGAACGCCCTGTCCAGACGGCGAAGCGTTGCCTGCTGCGAGGAGAACGACCACCGTCCCTGGTGCCCAGGGTCGAACGCCCGGATGTCCTTGAGCTGCGCAGACTGCGTCCCGTACCTGACAGGGGTCCTTGACGGGTGCAGCCAAGCGCCGCGGCGTTCCTGTAACGCCCCGTTGTAGAGCGTGCAGTGGTCCCTGAGCATCGCGCCGAAGTTGGCCGCCTGACCCGTGGTGGGCCGCATGAGGAACTTGTACGTACGGATCATCACGGCCCCCCTTCGGCATCTCCGAACGACCCGTACCCGCTGGCCATGGTGAAGCGGCTGCTGAAGCTGCTCGACGGGGCTCCGGCCGACCTGCACGTGGAGAGTCTCGTCACGGCGGGGGCGGGCGCCGGGCCGGGCGCCGGGGCGGGGCCGGGGAGCGGGCCGCGCGGCACGCTGGAGCGGCTGCGGCCCGAGCCGGGCGATCTGCTGCCCGCGGACGGCTCGGCCGTCGTCGGTTTCCGGCTGTCGCTGCTCAAGGGGATGGGGAGCACGCGGGGGAGCACGGAGTCCGGGTTCATCCGCAGCGTGGACGATGCCGTGGAGCGCTTCTACCACGGTGTGGTGGCTCACCTGGGCCCGGCCGAGGGGCGCGGCGGGCGGCGCGGCTGAGGGGGCGGGACGCTCCGCGGGGCCACCCGGTCCGTCGGTCCCGTGCAGGGTCGGGCGGGCGGGTGGCCCCGGTGGGGCCCGGTGGGCGGGGCCCGAGCGGGCCCGGCGGGTGCGGGCCCGGTGCGGGCCCGGTGCGGGCCCTGTGCGGACCCGGTGGCCCGGGTAGGTCAGACGTCCGTGATGCGCAGGCCCGCGTGGGCCTTGTAGCGGCGGTTGGTGGAGATGAGGTTGGCCACTAGGGATTCGACCTGGTGGGCGTTGCGCAGGCGGCCCGCGAAGACGCCCCGCATGCCGGGGATGCGGCCGGCGAGGGCCTGGACGATGTCCGTGTCGGCGCGGACCTCGCCGAGGACCATCACGTCGGTGTCGATCTCGTCGATCGACTCGTCCTGGAGGAGCACCGCCGAGAGGTGGTGGAAGGCGGCCGTGACGCGGGAGTCCGGGAGGAGGGCGGCGGCCTGCTGGGCCGCGCTGCCCTCTTCGACCTGGAGGGCGTACGCGCCCTGCTTGTCGAAGCCGAGCGGGTTGACGCAGTCGACCACGAGCTTGCCGGCGAGGTCCTCGCGCAGCGATTCCAGGGTCTTGGCGTGGCCCTCCCACGGCACCGCGATGATCACGATGTCGCTGCGGCGCGCGCACTCGGCGTTGTCCGCGCCCTCCACACCGAGCCCGAGCTCGTCGGCGGCGGTCCGCGCGCGGTCGGCGGCGCGGGAGCCGATGATCACCTTCTGGCCGGCGCGGGCGAGCCGGTAGGCCAGGCCCCGGCCCTGGTCGCCGGTGCCGCCGAGGACGCCTACGACGAGGCCCGAGACGTCGGGGAGGTCCCACGGGTCCTTGGCGGGGGCCTTGGCGGGGGCCTGCGCGGGCTGCTGCGTGCTGTCTGTGGAGGTCATGGGGGCGAGGGTAGCCGCGAGATCGTCAGAGTCGAATGCACGGACCGTGTGAGATGCCCGGGGAGGTGCGAGACGGCTCGGGGGGGCGGGGCGGGGCGGCTCGGGGGTGGGGGCGGGGCGGGAGATGGGGGGAACCGCTCCCCTTTGTCCCTTCCATGCGGCAGGATGCCGGTATGGACGCCGTGAGAGTCGCGCTGCTGCGCGAGGTGCTCGCCGGTACGGAGTGGCCCGGCGCCGCGCGCCGGTTCGCCGGGACGCTGCGGCGGTCGGTCGTACCGGCCGGCGGGAACCTGCTGCTGGTCGGGACCGAGCAGTACGAGCCCTGGCACCTGGCGGCCCACCTGGTCGACGAGGCCGCCTGGTCGGGACTGCCGGAGCTGGCGCCCACGCTCGTACGCCACCAGGTGCTGCCCGGTGACGCCCCGCACCTGTCGGTCGGGCTGAGCCGGCTGGAAGCGGCCCGGCGCGGTCACACGCTGCTGGTGGTGGCTCCGGAGCGGCCCGGGGACGGGCTGCTCGAGCGGGTGCACGACGCCCGGCGCGCGGGGGCGACCGTACTGTCCATGGACGGCGGGGACCCGGATCTCGGGACGCTCGCGCACGAGGTGCTGTCCGTACCGGACGGGGCCGCCGAGCTGGACCTGGACACCGTGCAGCACCTGGTCAGCGCGGCGGCCGGGGAGAACAGCCTGCCGGTGCAGCGCGGGCCGAGGCGGTTCCGGGACCGGCTGGCGCGGCTGGCCGACCAGTTGGCCGCGCCGCCGCCCAGCCGCTGGTAGGAGCCGAAGCAGCGGCTACGGGGGGCCTACGGGGCGCCCGTGCCCTCTTCGGTCTCGCGGGTCTTGTCGTTCCATTTGGGGTCGTTCTGCCATTCGAGGTTGCGCTCCTGCGCCGTCTCCATGGCGTGGTTCGCCTCTTCGGGTGTCGCGTAGGGGCCGAAACGGTCCTTCGCCGGGCACTCGGGGCCTTCCTCGACCTTCTTGTGGACCAGGCAGTAGTACCACTCGCCGGGTTTGCCCACCTGGCGCTTCTTGAACAGGGCCATCGTCAGGCTCCTCTCTCTGTCGCCATGCTGCCCCATACCCGCTCGATACACTCGCTCGTATGTCTGGCCAGTCGCTGCTCGTACCAGGCGAGCTCACTCCCGTCCGTTCCGTTCCCGGAAACATCCGCCGGCCCGAGTACGTGGGCAAGCCCGCGCCCACTCCGTACACCGGACCGGAGGTGCAGACGCCCGAGACCATCGAGGCCATGCGCATCGCCGGCCGGATCGCCGCCCAGGCGATGGAAGAGGCCGCCAAGCTGATCGCACCGGGGGTGACCACCGACGAGCTGGACCGGGTCGCCCACGAGTTCATGTGCGATCACGGCGCCTACCCCTCGACGCTGGGCTACCGCGGTTTCCCCAAGTCCCTGTGTTCCTCGCTCAACGAGGTCATCTGCCACGGGATCCCCGACTCGACCGTCCTGCGGGACGGCGACATCGTCAACCTCGACGTGACCGCGTACATCGGCGGGGTGCACGGCGACAACAACGCCACGTACCTCTGCGGGGACGTGGACGAGGAGTCGCGGCTGCTCGTGGAGCGCACCCGGGAGTCCCTGAACCGGGCCATCAAGGCCGTCAGGCCGGGCCGGCAGATCAACATCATCGGCCGGGTCATCGAGTCGTACGCGAAGCGCTTCGGCTACGGCGTCGTCCGGGACTTCACCGGGCACGGGATCAACTCGTCCTTCCACTCCGGCCTGATCGTCCCGCACTACGACAGCCCGCACGCCACCACCGTCATCGAGCCCGGGATGACCTTCACCATCGAGCCGATGCTGACCCTGGGCACCCACGAGTACGACATGTGGGAGGACGGCTGGACGGTGGTCACGAAGGACCGCAAGCGGACCGCGCAGTTCGAGCACACACTGGTGGTCACGGACACCGGAGCGGAGATCCTGACGCTCCCCTGATCCGAGGAATGTCACCTCGCGGAGGTTTTTACCGACAAGGCGTCGGGAACACATTGACTTAGGTAAGCCTAAGTAGGAGGATCGGGTGTGGCGGCACGGCCGCCACGCCCCGCTCCCCTTTTCTTCCGATCTCTCGGAGGTCCGCCTTGGACGCCTTCTCCACCGTCATCCGTGTCGCCTCCCACGAACAGCACACCGAGGCGGAGACCTCGACGTTCATGAGCGACCTGCTCGGCGGCCGGCTCGGGGTGGACGCGTACACGCGCTACACCGAGCAGCTGTGGTTCGTGTACAAGGCGCTGGAGGACGCCGCCGAGGCGCTCCGGGACGACGCCGTCGCCGGGCCGTTCATACAGCCCGAGCTGATGCGCCTCGCGGAGATCGAGCGGGACCTGGCCCACCTGCGGGGTCCCGAATGGCGCGAGACCCTGGTCGCGCTGCCCGCCACCGAGGCCTACGCGGCCCGCGTGGCCGAGTGCGCGGCCTCCTGGCCGGGCGGGTACGTGGCCCACCACTACACCCGCTACCTGGGCGACCTCTCCGGCGGCCAGATCATCCGCGACAAGGCGGAGCGGACCTGGGGCTTCGAGCGCAAGGGCGACGGCGTCCGCTTCTACGTCTTCGCGGACATCTCCAACCCGGCCGCCTTCAAGCGGACCTACCGCGAGCTGCTGGACACGATCGCCGCGGACGACCTGGAGAAGCAGCGCATCATCGACGAGTGCAAGCGCGCCTTCGACTACAACGGCGCGGTCTTCCGCGAGCTGGGCGAGCAGTTCCCGCTCAGCGCGTAACGCGCAGCGCCTGCGGCGGGCTGAACGGGGAAGGGGGGCGGGCCCATTGGGCCCACCCCCCTTCCGTGCCGCGCCCCGGGGCGCGGCGGCCTCCGGCGCGGCAGCTGCGCCTCAGGCTCCTGGGGCTCCGCCCCAGACCCCGCGCCTCAAACGCCGGCGAGGCTGGATTTCGCGAGGACGGACGTGGCGAAGCGGACTCGGCCGCCGATTTCCACGGTGCCGTCGGGGCCCGGGGCGGTGAGGATCTGGGACCCCGCGCCCTGGGTGATGTTCAGAGCCCGGTTCAGTTCGGCCGTCAGGACGATCGCCGCCGAGCCGGTGGCCTCGTCCTCCACGATGACCCCACCGGGGCAAGCCCCGGCTCCACAGGAGCGGCTGTCGCCGCACGAATGTCTGCGCGGGAAACCGCGGGCCCGGATCCGGCCCGCGGCCTCGTCCTCCCACGCCCAGGCGTACAGCCAGCCCTCGCCCGGCGGCGGGCTGGGCAGCGCGTCCACCTCGGCGGCATCGGCGTACTGCTCGGTGCGCTTGCCCTCGACCCATTCAGGGCGGGCGGTGATCCAGGTGAACTCCCCGTCGTCGCGCGCCCATACGGCTCCCGCCGGGGGCTGGAGCTCCTCGATGTCGAGCAGCCACGCGACTCCGACCAACGGGTGCCCGGCGAAGGACATCCGGGTGCCGGGGGTGCGGATGTCGACGATCCCGCGCTCGGGATCGTCGACGAACACCGTCTCGCTGTAGCCCAGTTCGGCGGCCAGCGCCTGCCGCGACGCGTCGTCGGGGCAGGTCCGGCCGTCGCGTACGACGCCCAGCACATTGCCGTGGCTGCCGTCACCCGCGCAGAAGACCCTCAGGACGTCGAGATCGTTCACGCGGGAATTGAAGCACGGGTCAGTTCTGGGCCGTGCGGCGCCTGCGTGCGACGAACACCGCGCCCGCGCCCGCCGCGATGATGGCGGCGGAGGAGCCGAGCAGGGCTCCGGCCGGGATCTCGGCGCCGGTGGCGGCGAGGCCGCCACCGACGGTGCCGCCGCCTCCGGTGGTGCCGGTGCCGCCCGTGGTGCCGCTGCCGCCGGTGCCGGCCGGGGGCAGGACGGCATCCTTGTCCACGGAGACGGTCAGGTTGACGTCGTCCGCCCGGGTGCCCGCCGGGTACATGGAGCCGGTGGTGTCGTTGGCGAAGGTGGCGGAGCCCTCCGCCGTGAGCGCGGTGCGCACGGCGTTCAGGGTGAGCACACCGTCCTTGGTCTTGTACTCGGCCTTCGAGAGGTCGAGCGTGGCGAAGGGGACGTTCGCCTTGACCCCGGCGGCCGTCTTCACGTCCAGGACCAGGGTGCCCTTGGCGCCCTCGGCGTTGATGCGGACGTTGCCGAAGGTCATGTCGATGCCGTGGGCCGCGTACTGGAAGCGCAGGTTGCCCGCGAAGGTGGCGTTGAGCTTCTGCGCCTTGGTGTCGAGGGTGCCCTTGCCGCCGGCGAAGGCGAAGCTGTCGCCGTTCGCGACCGCGCCGTCGGTGGGGGTGACGGTGCCGCCCGCGCTCTGGACGTACTTGCGGAAGGACTCCTTGATGCCCCAGGCCAGCTTGCCGCCGAGGATCTGCTGCGGGCCCTCGGTGGCCGGGGAGCTGGTGGAGGCGGAGGGCGAGGGGGAGGCCGGCTTCGACGGGGAGGGGGGCACCGACGCCGACGGGGACGGGGACGCGCTCTGCGAGGGCGAGGGCGAGGGGGAAGGGGAAGCCGAGGCGGAGGCCGACGGGGACGGGCTGGAGGAGGGCGGCGGCGGGAACTTCAGTACGGCCGTCAGCGGGTCGCCCGCCTTGTCCTTGTAGCTGTCCGAACCGAGGAGCTTGGCAGCGTCCGCGGTGAGGGTCGTGGCCAGGTTCGCCATCGACTGCCCGCCGAAGGCGACCTTGGCGAAGCCGACGTCCTTCGTGAGGACGCCGTCCCGGGTGACGTCGATGACCAGCATCTTCTTGCCGGTGTCGATGCGCAGGTTCGCGAGCTTCACCTCGAAGCGGTGCGCGGCCGACTTGAAGGTGACGCTGCCCTTGAAGGCGGCTGTCACGAGGTGGGTCCGCGGGTCGTACTGGCCGGTGGCCGAGCCGAAGGTGAAGCCCTTGGCGGTCTTCTTCGCGCCGTCCGCGACCGTGATCTCGCCCTGGGCGATGGTCGTGACGTAGGTGCGGTAGCTCTCCAGCACACCCCAGTCGAGGGTGCCGTCGACGACCGGGATCGTCGCGGGGGCGCCCTGCGCCGCGGAGGCGGCCGGTGCGCTGCCCGCCGCGGTGGCGGGCAGGACGAACGCGGTGGCGCCGATCGCCGCGGCGGTGGCCACGGCGGCTGCGAGGGCGAGCGGACGGCGGATGGATGACATGGCGGGGTCTCCTGAACGGGGGTGGAGGAGGCGGAAGGGGTGTGGTGCGGTGGCCCTCGCGAGCAGGGCGAAGCCGAGCCCTGGCGGTACGGGGCCTGCGGGGCTCGAGCGTGGTTACGGGGCTTACGGGGCTTGCGGGGCTTGCGGGGCTTGCGGGCCGGGCGGTTCGGGCGGTTCGGGTGAGCCCGGCCCGCCGGGCGGGGGTGGTGCGGGGCCCCGCCGGTGCGGGCCGTACGAGGCCCTGCCGAAGGGCCCGGCGGTCGGTACGGGTTCGGGGCGCGGGTCAGCCGCGCGGTGCGGCCCCGTCACCCCCGGAGGCATCCGGGGAGCCCGGGGAGTCCGGGTTCCCGGGTGCCGGGTCGGCAGCCGCGGGCTCAGCGCCCGTAGCCGGGGCCGGAGTTCCGGTGCCCGGCGCTGGCGTCGCCCCCTTGCGGCGGTTGCGCAGGACCAGGAAGGCCGCTCCGCCGGCGAGGACGAGGACGGCCACCGCGAGGGCGGCGTACAGGCCGGTGTTCGAGGACCCGTCCGCCTTCGCGGCGGCGGCCGGGGTCGCGGTCGGGGCCGGCGGGGCTGCGGGGGTGGCCGTCGAGCCGAGGTTCGGGAGGGCCGGGAGCTTCGCGGTGGCGTCGAGGGCGACCGCGAGGGAGACGGGGTCCATCTCGGTGCCGGGCTTGTACATGGAGTTGAAGGCCGCGGCTCCGCCCTCGGTCAGGGTGGCCGGGGCTTCGGTGAGGGTGGCGAGGCCGCCCTCGGTCGTGAGGCCCTTGGCGTCGAACTCCACGAGCGGGACGGCGGGCTTGGTGTCCGTGCCCGTGGTGACGTCGGCGGACAGCACGCCCTTGCCGTTCTCCACCTTGGCCGTGATCTTCGCGAGCTTCAGGTCGAGGTGGGCCCCGGTGAAGTGCACGGACCCGGCGAAGGCGGCGTCGAGGGTGCCCTTCGCGCCGTCGTAGGCGCCCTTGCCCTGCGGGAAGCGGAACAGCGCGCCGCCGTCCTGGGCGCCTTCGGCCAGCTCCCACTTGCCCTGGCCGATGGAGCCGGAGACGTACTCGCGGAAGGTGCGCCGTACTCCCCAGTCCACGGCGGCGTCGGTGAACTGCCCGGCGGCCTGCGGGGATTGGGAGGCGGCCGGAGCGGTCGGCGAGGGCGCGGACGAGGACGAGGGGGCCGCAGCGGCGGCCTTGACGTCCACGGACAACGAGACCGGGTCGAGCTGCGCGCCGGCCGCGTAGTAGCCGGCGAAGGCCTTGGCGCCCTGCTCGGTGAGAGTGGCCGGGACGTTGGCGAGGGCGACCGGACTGCTGCCGCCCTTCATGTTCACCCCGCCCAGGCCCAGCTTGGCGAAGGGGACTTGGGAGGCGGTGGTGACCGCTCCGCCCTCCTTGGCCTTGCTGGAGACGTCCACGTAGAGGGTGCCGCTGCCGCCGCTGATCTTGACGGTGGGGCGGCTGACGCTCATGTCCAGCTCGTACGTGCCGTCCGCCTTCTGGTGGCCCTGGAAGGAGACGCCGCCGCTGAAGGAGGACTCCAGGGAGCCGCTGTCCGGGTCGTAGGAGCCGCTGGCGGAGTGGAAGCGGAACAGGCTGCCGCCGGCCGTGGCGGCTCCGTTCTTCAGCTTGGCCCCTCCTTTAGACACCGGCCCGGCGACGTAACTCTGGAAGGAGGATTTAATGCCCCAGTCGAGCCGGCCGCCCTCCACGGTGCGGCCCGCGGCCTGGGCGGCGGTCGCCGGGAGCAGAACGGCTCCCAGAGCCGCCAGGGTCGCCAGTAGGGCGACGGCGGACGCACGGGTGGGTCTTGCGGACATGAATGTCCCCTCCAGGGTCTAGCGAGCGAGGTTAGGCTAACCTAAGCTACGTTCGGCCGGGTGGGAAACCCCCTGGCACCCGGAACCTCGAACCGGGCCCCCACCCCCAGCGAACCGGGTCCACCACCCCAGTCGGACGATCAGGACGGTGCCTTCGTGCCTACGCCCGCCGCCTCAACCCGCATGTCCCGCTTCGCCGTCGCCCTGACCTCCGTGGTCCTGGCACTCGGCGTGAGCGCCTGCGGAGGTACGGCCGCCCCCTCCCCCGCCACCGGAGCGGGCGCCCCGGCCGTCCCGGACCGGGTGGAACCGCTCGCCCCGGCGCCCGTACCCGTCCTTCCGGCGACCGTGGCCTCGGCGGACGGCGCCGAAGTCACCGTCACCTCGGCGGACCGGGTGGTGCCGCTGACGGGCGGCCTCAACGAGATCGTGTACACCCTCGGGCTCGGCCCCAAGGTCGTCGCCAAGGACATCACCGCCACCTTCGAACAGGCCGCGGAGCTCCCGGTGGTGACGCGGGGCCACGACGTCTCCGCCGAGAGCGTGCTGTCGCTGCGTCCGACCCTGGTGCTGGCCGAGACCACCTCCGGCCCCGCCGAGGCGATCCAGCAGATCCGCGACGCGGGCATCCCCCTCCTGGTGGTGGCCCCGGCCAAGTCCCTGGAGGACGTGGCCGAGCGCACCGACGCGGTGGCCGCCGCACTGGGCGTCAAGGAGGCCGGCGCGCGCCTCAACCAGCGCACCGCCGACCGGATCGCCGCCGCCCGCAAGGCCCTGCCCGCCTCGGGCAAGAAGCCGCGCGTGGCCTTCCTCTACCTGCGCGGCACGGCCTCCGTGTACCTGATGGGCGGCTCCGACTCCGGCGCCGGTTCCCTGCTGGAGGCGGCCGGCGCGCTGGACACGGGCCCGGAGTCGGGGCTCGGCAAGGACTTCACCCCGATCACCAGCGAGGCACTGGCGGCGGCAGCGCCCGATGCGATCCTCGTCATGTCCAAGGGCCTGGAGTCCGTCGGCGGCGTGGACGGGCTGGTCAAGATCCCGGGTGTGGCCCAGACCCCGGCCGGAATGGACCGGCGGGTCATCACCGTCGACGACGGGGTCCTGCTCAACTACGGCCCCCGCACCGACCAGGTCCTGACCTCCCTCATCACCCAGCTCTACGGCAAGGCCTCCTGACGTGTCCCTCTCCTACGAAGCCCCCGAGACGCCGCCCGGAGCGGACCCCCTTCCCGCTCCCGGGCGGGCGGCGTCCCGGGACGCCCCCACCGCCGCCGGCGCACCGCCCCGGCGGCGGTGGGGTTCCGCCTGGCTCACCGGCGCACTGGCCGCCGTACTCGTGCTCCTCGCGCTGGTCTCCGCCGGAGTGGGTGCCTACGAGATCCCGCTCGGGGAAGTGGTCGGGTCGGTGCAGCACCGCCTCGGGCTGGGGGGCGCCGCCCTCGACCGGGTCGGGGAGAGCGTGCTGTGGAACGTACGGCTGCCCCGCGTGGTGCTCGCCCTGCTCGTCGGCGCCGGCCTCGGCTGCGCCGGGGCGCTGATGCAGGGGGTGTTCGGCAACCCCCTGGCCGAGCCCGGGGTCATCGGGATCTCGGCGGGCGCGGCCGTCGGGGCGGTCGCCGCGATCGGGCTGGGCCTGACCTTCTTCGGCAACTGGACCGTCACCGCCTGCGCGTTCGTCGCGGGGCTGATCACCGTCGGCGCCGTCTACCTGCTCTCCCGCAACGGCGGGAAGACCGAGGTCGTCACCCTCATCCTGACCGGCATCGCCGTCAACGCCTTCGCGGGCGCCCTGATCGGCCTGTTCATCTTCTTCGCGGACAGCGGCCAGGTGAACCAGATCACCTTCTGGCAGCTCGGCTCCCTCGCCCAGGCCACCTGGCCCAAGGTGCTCGCCGTCCTGCCCTGCGCGCTGGCCGGCCTGGCCCTCGCCCCCTTCTACTCCCGCAAGCTGGACCTGCTGTCCCTCGGCGAGCGCCCCGCCCGCCACCTCGGCGTCGACGTGGAGCGGCTGCGCCTCGCGCTGATCCTGCTCGTCGCGCTGCTCACCGCGGCGGCCGTCGCCGTGGCCGGGATCATCAGCTTCGTCGGGCTGCTCGTGCCGCACCTGCTGCGCATGGCCAACGGTCCGGGCCACCGGTTCCTGGTGCCCGGCAGCGCGCTCGCCGGAGCCGTGGTGCTGGTCGCCGGGGACCTGGCCGCGCGGACCCTCGCCCAGCCCGCCGAGCTGCCGCTCGGCGTCCTGACCGCCCTGCTCGGCAGCCCGTTCTTCTTCTGGCTGCTGCGCCGCACCCGCCGCAAGCAAGGAGGCTGGGCATGAGCGTCCGGCTGCGTTCCGGCCTCGCCGCGCTCCGCCTTCGCGGGAACAAGCGCACCGTCCCCGCCCGGCCGGCCCCCGGTGCGCCGCTCGCCGAGGTCACGGACCTGCGCGTACGGCTCGGCGGGCGCGAGGTGCTCGCCGGGATCGGGCTGACCGTGCGGGCCGGGGAGGTGCTGGCCCTGGTCGGGCCGAACGGTGCGGGCAAGTCCACCCTGCTGGCGGCCCTGTCCGCGGACCTGCCGGCGGACTCCGGGGAGGTCCGGATCGACGGGCGCCCGGTGGGCGACTGGCCGGCCCCCGAGCTGGCGCTGCGCCGGGCGGTGCTCCCCCAATCGGCCGCACTGGCCTTCCCTTTTCCGGTGGAGGACGTCGTACGGATGGGCCGCGCCCCCTGGGCGGGCACCGAGCTGGCCGACTCCGACGAGCAGGCGGTGGCCGCCGCGATGGCCGCCACCGAGGTGACGGGCTTCGCGGCCCGCCCGTTCTCTGCGCTGTCCGGCGGCGAGCGGGCCCGGGTCGCGCTGGCCCGCGTACTGGCCCAGCGGGCCCCGCTGCTGCTGCTCGACGAGCCGACCGCGGCCCTGGACCTGCGCCACCAGGAGCTGGTGCTGCGGATCTGCCGGGAGCGGGCGGCGGCCGGGGACGGGGTCGTGGTGGTCCTGCACGACCTGGGTCTGGCGGCGGCGTACGCGGACCGGGTGGCCGTCCTGCACGAGGGCCGGATCGCGGTGGACGGCCCGCCCGCGGAGGTGTTCGAGGACGGGCTGCTGAGCCGGGTCTACCGCCAGCCGGTGGAGGTCCTCCCGCACCCGCGCACCGGGGCGCCGCTGGTGGTCCCCGTACGGGACGGCGAGCCGGGGAATCCCGGAGCGGAGCGTGCCGCCGTACGGAACGCCCACCAGGGCTTGACCTCGGCTTGACCCCGGCATGGGAGCGTCGTGGGGCGTCCGTGACAGCCCCGTGTCCGGCGGTCGGAGGTGTGCTCTGAATCACTGGACGTCTGGGTATGGGTCAGGTAAGCCTCGGTTAAGTTAGGTCCGCCTCACCGGCCGCCCCCACCCGATCGGGGCGGTCGTCTGCCGAACGCCAGACTGCCAGGAGCCCCCTATGCGCCCCGCCCGCCTCACCGTCGTCACCGCGGCAGCCGTCGTGGCCGCCCTCACCGCGGTCACCGGCTGCTCCGAGAAGAGCGACGCGTCCGGCGACGGCGTCATCAAGGTGGCCGCCTCCGACTCGGCCTGCGAGGTCTCCGCGAAGGAGTTCCCGGCGGGCAAGGTCACCATCGAGGTCGAGAACAAGGGCTCCAAGGTCACCGAGCTCTACGTCCTGTTCCCCGACGACCGCATCGTCACCGAGCGCGAGAACATCGGCCCCGGCACCAAGGCCACCATCACCGCCGAGCTCAAGGCGGGCGACTACGAGATCGCCTGCAAGCCCGGCATGAAGGGCGACGGCATCCGCCAGCAGGTCAAGGCCACCGGCGGGGGCGCCGCCGTGAAGCGCAGCCCCGAGGCCGACGCCGCGGTCGCCGCGTACCGCAAGTACGTGCAGGAGCAGGCCGACGAGACCATCCCCAAGGCGCAGGTCTTCGCGGACGCGGTCAAGGCCGGCGACGTCGACGCCGCGAAGAAGGCGTACGCCCCCTCGCGCATCGGCTGGGAGCGCACCGAGCCGGTCGCCGAGTCCTTCGGTGACATCGACCCGAAGGTCGACCTCCGCGAGGACGGCCTGGAGGCGGGCCAGGACCCGGAGAAGGACTGGACCGGCTGGCACAAGCTGGAGAAGTCCCTCTTCGAGGGCAACAAGATCGACGACGCGGACAAGAAGCTCGCCGAGACCCTGATGGCCGACCTGGCCGTGTGGCAGAAGAAGGTCGGCCAGGCCGAGATCACCCCCACCTCGATGGCCAACGGCGCCAAGGAGCTCCTCGACGAGGTCGCCACCGGCAAGGTGACGGGTGAGGAAGAGCGCTACAGCCACACCGACCTGGTCGACTTCAAGGCCAACGTCGAGGGCGCCGAGAAGGCGTACGAGCTGCTCAAGCCGGTCACCTCGAAGACCGACCCCGCGCTCACCGCCGAGCTGGACAAGCAGTTCGCGGCGCTGAACAACCTGCTGGAGAAGTACCGCCCGAACAAGGCCGTGTACGAGTTCGTCTCGTACGACAAGGTCGGCGAGGCCGAGCGCAAGGAGCTCTCCGACGGCGTCAACGCGCTGGCCGAGCCGCTCTCGAAGCTGGCCGCCGCGGTCGCGAAGTAACTCCGGAACAGCAGAGCAGGCGGGAGATCCTCACATGAGCGAATCGGTGTCCGAGCAGGAGTCCGCACCGGACGACGGTGCGCGCGACGGCTCCCCGGAGCAGGCCGCCCCGGGCGCGCCCTCGCGCCGGGCCGTGCTGGGCTGGGGCGGCGCGGGCCTCGCGCTCGGCGCGGCGGCGGCCGGCGGTACGGCCGTCGCTCTGAACTCGGGCCCCGACATGGTCTCGGCGGCCGCGGCCGGCGCGGCCGTGCCGTTCCACGGCGAGCACCAGGCCGGTATCGCCAGTGCCGTCCAGGACCGCCTGCACTTCGCGGCCTTCGACGTGAAGACGAAGGACCGCGCCGAGCTGATCCAGCTCCTCAAGGACTGGACCGCCGCGGCCCGCCTGATGACGGCCGGTCAGCCGGTCGGCGAGGGCGGCTTCGGCGGGCTCCCGGAGGCCCCGCCGGACGACACGGGCGAGGCGCTGGGCCTGAAGGCCTCCCGCCTCACCCTGACCATCGGTTTCGGGCCGGGCCTGTTCGCCAAGGGCCGCTTCGGCCTGGAGGGCAAGCGCCCCGGGGCCCTGATCGACCTGGAGCTCTTCCCCGGCGACAACCTCGACCCGGCCCGCTCCGGCGGCGACCTGTGCGTCCAGGCCTGCGCCGACGACCCGCAGGTCGCCGTGCACGCCATCCGCCAGCTCGCCCGCATCGGCTTCGGCAAGACGGCGGTGCGCTGGTCGCAGCTGGGCTTCGGCAAGACCTCCTCGACCACGCCCGAGGAGCAGACCCCGCGCAACATGATGGGCTTCAAGGACGGCACCCGGAACATCTCGGGCACCGACAAGGCCGCCCTGGACAAGCACGTGTGGGTCGGCGCCGGCGACGGCAGCGACTGGCTGACCGGCGGCTCGTACCTCGTGGCGCGCCGGATCCGGATGAACATCGAGACGTGGGACCGGACCCCCCTGGGCGAGCAGGAGGACATCTTCGGCCGCGACAAGGGCGAGGGTGCCCCCGTGGGCAAGTCCAAGGAGCGCGACGAGCCGTTCCTGAAGGCGATGAAGCCCGAGGCGCACGTCCGCCTCGCGCACCCGGACACCAACAACGGCGCGATGATGCTGCGCCGCGGCTACTCCTTCACCGACGGCACGGACGGACTGGGCCGGCTCGACGCGGGCCTGTTCTTCCTCGCCTACCAGCGCGACGTCCGCAAGGGCTTCGTCCCGGTGCAGCGCAGCCTGGCGAAGTCCGACGTCCTCAACGAATACATCCAGCACGTGGGTTCGGCCGTCTTCGCCGTCCCGCCGGGCGTCCGCGACAAGGACGACTGGTGGGGCCGGACGCTGTTCGCGTAGGGGACGGGGAGAACCGAGATGTTCAGCAACTACCTGATCGGACTGCGCGAGGGGCTGGAAGCCAGCCTCGTCGTCTGCATCCTCATCGCATACCTGGTGAAGACCGGGAACAGGGACAGGCTGGCGCCGCTGTGGCTGGGCGTCGGCCTGGCCGCCGCGGTGTCCCTGGCCTTCGGCGCGGGCCTCGAGTTCGGCACGCAGGAACTGACCTTCAAGGCGCAGGAGGCCATCGGCGGCACCCTGTCGATCGTCGCGGTCGGCCTGGTCACCTGGATGGTCTTCTGGATGAAGCGCACCGCGCGGCACCTGAAGGCCGAGCTCCAGGGCAAGCTCGACGCGGCGCTCGCCATGGGCACCGGCGCCCTGGTCGCCACCGCGTTCCTGGCCGTCGGCCGGGAGGGCCTGGAGACCTCGCTGTTCGTGTGGCGCTCGGTGCACGCGGCCGGTGACGGCGCGGGCCCGCTGATCGGTGTGCTGCTCGGCATCGGGTCGTCGATCGTCCTGGGCTGGCTGTTCTACCGCGGTGCGCTGAAGATCAACCTGTCGAAGTTCTTCACGTGGACCGGCGGCATGCTGGTCGTGGTCGCCGCGGGCGTGCTCGCGTACGGGGTCCACGACCTCCAGGAGGCCGACTTCGTGCCGGGGCTGAACGACAAGGCCTTCGACATCAGCTCGACGATCCCGCCGGACAGCTGGTACGGGACCCTACTGAAGGGCACCTTCAACTTCCAGCCGGACCCGACGGTGCTCCAGGTCGTCGTGTGGGCCCTGTACCTGGTCCCGGTGCTCGCCCTGTTCCTGGCCCCGTCGCTCGTCAAGCGCGGCAAGCCGGAGCCGGCTCCGGCGCCGGCGCCGGCGTCCGGGTCGAAGGAGTCGGCGCCGAGCGGCTCCTGACTCACCACAGCCTGTCGACCGTCCCCGGGTAGAGGGGGACGCGGATGCCGGTGAAGGCCGCGCGGACCTGGTCCGCGCGGCCTTCACCGTCCGCGGCGCGGGCGGGGAACCATCCGAGCACCGTCTTGGTGAGGCCCGGGGCGTCCGTCGCGAGGGGGTCCGCGGGGGTGCCGCCGACCAGGACCGTGCCGGGCAGCACCTCGAAGCCGGCCGCCTCGTAGAACGGGACCAGCTCCCGGTCGCAGCTGAACAGCGCCAGGTCCACCGCCGCATCGGCGGCGAGCAGGGCGCGGGCCGCCGCGACCAGCCGGCCCCCGTGGCCGCGCCCCCGTACGTCGGCCCGGGTGACCACGCCGCTCAGCCCGGCCGCGCGGTACGTGCGCCCGTCCGCGAGCCGGACCGGCTTGTGCAGCAGCGCCAGGCAGGCGGCGACCCGCCCGTCGGCGCCCAGGAGCAGCACCGCGCGCGGGGCGAGCGCCGGGTCGTGCCCGGGGGACGACCCGGGCCATGCCTGCGCCTCCAGGGCCGCCACCTGCGCGGCGAGCCCGGAGGGCAGGACTTCGTACGTCTCGATGCGCACTACGGGATCAGCGCCCCCGCGCCGCCCACCCGGACCCGGGAGTCGCCGGACCGGAGCTCCACCGTCAGGACGCCCGGGCGGCCCATGTCGGCTCCCTGGTGGAGGGTGAGGACGGCGTCGGCCGGGACCAGGCCGATCTCGCGGGCGTACGCCCCGAAGGCGGCCGCGGCCGCGCCGGTCGCCGGGTCCTCGACGACGCCGCCGACCGGGAAGGGGTCGCGCACGTGGAACTCCGCCGGACCCGCCCGGTACACGAGCTGCACGGTGACGAGGTCGAGGCGCTGCATCAGCGCCGCCAGCCGGTCGAAGTCGTACGCGAGGTCCGCGAGCCGGGCCCGGGTGGCGGCGCCGAGCACCAGGTGGCGGGCGCCGGCGTAGGCGATCCGCGGCGGGAACTGCGGATCCAGGTCGGCGGCGGGCCAGTCCAGCGCGGCCAGGGCCTCGGCGAGGTCGGCCGGGTCCAGGTCCTCGGTGTGCGGTTCGACGCTGGTCAGGGTGGCGCGCAGCCCATTGCCCTCGCGGGTCACCGACACCGGCACGGTGCCCGCGCGGGTCGCGAAGACGAGCTCGCCCGTGCCGATCCGCTCGCCCAGCGCCACGGCGGTGGCCACGGTGGCGTGCCCGCAGAAGGGGACCTCCGCCTTGGGGCTGAAGTAGCGCACGGTGAAGGCCCTGCCGTCCGCTCCGCCCAGGCCCTCGGGCGGGGCGGTGAGGAAGGCCGTCTCGCTGTAGTCCAGTTCGGCGGCGATCTTCAGCATGGCGGCCTCGTCGAGGCCGGCGGCGTCGAGGACGACACCGGCGGGGTTGCCGCCGGCCGGGTCGTCGGAGAAGGCGGTGTAGCGCAGTACGTCGGTCATGATCGCCTCAACTGCGGCCCGCGGGCCCGCATTCCCGGATCCGGAGCGTATGCGCAGGTCGGGACAGCCCCGGGACGGGTGCGAAACGGGTCAGCCGCGCCCGATGTAGGGCATCGCGGTCGCCATCACCGTGGCGAACTGCACGTTGGCCCCCAGCGGGAGCTCCGCCATGTGCAGCACCGTGCGCGCCACGTCGGACGCGTCCATGACGGGCTCCACCGCGAGCTGTCCGTTGGCCTGCAGGATCCCGGTCTGCATCCGCTCGGTCATCTCGGTGGCCGCATTGCCGATGTCGATCTGCCCGCACGCGATCCCGTACGGGCGTCCGTCCAGCGACAGGGACTTCGTCAGGCCGGTCATGGCGTGCTTGGTCGCGGTGTAGGCGATCGAGTTCGGCCGGGGCACGTGCGCGGAGATGGAGCCGTTGTTGATGATGCGGCCGCCCTGCGGGTCCTGGGCCTTCATCACCCGGAAGGCCGCCTGCGCGCAGAGGAAGGAGCCGGTGAGGTTGACGTCGACCACCGAGCGCCAGGCCTCGTAGGAGATGTCCTCCAGCGGGACTCCGGCCGGGCCGAAGGTGCCGGCGTTGTTGAAGAGCAGGTCGACCCGCCCGTAGCGCTCGCGAACGGTCTCGAACAGCGCGGTCACGTCGTCCGGGTCGCTCACATCGGCCCGTACGCACAGCACGTCGGCGTCCGGGTGGGCGGCTCTGGCGGCCTCGGCGGCCTCTTCCAGCGGCCCGGTCCTGCGGCCGGCCACGGCCACCGCCCATCCGGCGGCGGCGAGGGTGAGGGCCACTGAGCGGCCGATTCCGGATCCGGCTCCGGTCACTACGGCGATCTGCTTCACACGTGCGTTCATGGGGCCGCAGGTTACGTCACACGGGCCGCCCGTCCCGGAACGTTCCGATTGCTGAGAGCATGGGGCGGCAGGGGTGCTGAGAAATGACGATAAGACTGGAGTTTCCGCATGTCGGAGAGAGGCCGCGCGACAGCGCCCTCGAAGGACTCGTCGCCCTCGACCCCTTCCCCTTCCCCCACCATCACCACCACCGCACCCCTGACGGCCGCCCGCCGGACGGGGCTGCTCGTCACCTTCATCCTCGGCGGGCTCACCGCGCTCCCCCCGCTGTCCATGGACATGTACCTGCCGGCGCTGCCGACGGTGACCAAGGTCCTGAACAGCCCTGCCGCGACCGTCCAGCTCACCCTCACCGCCTGCCTCGCCGGCATGGCCCTGGGCCAGCTGGTGATCGGCCCGATGAGCGACAAGTGGGGCCGTCGGCGCCCCCTGCTCATCGGCATGGTCGTCTACGTCCTCGCCACCGCCATCTGCGCCTTCGCCCCGACCGTCGAGCTGCTGATCGCCTTCCGGCTGCTCCAGGGCCTGGCCGGCGCGGCCGCGATCGTGATCGCGCGGGCCGTCGTGCGCGACCTCTACGACGGGGTCGAGATGGCCCGGTTCTTCTCCACCCTGATGCTGATATCCGGCGTGGCGCCGATCATCGCCCCGCTCATCGGCGGGCAGGTGCTGCGCTTCGCCGACTGGCGCGGGGTCTTCGTCGTCCTCACCGTCGTGGGAGCCCTGCTGACCGTCCTGGTCTGGCGGAAGCTCGACGAGACGCTGCCGCCCGAGCGGCGCCAGACCGGCGGCGTCGGCGCCGCGCTGCGGACCATGCGCGGGCTGTTCGCCGACCGGGTCTTCGCCGGCTACACGCTGGCCGGCGGGTTCTCCTTCGCGGCGCTGTTCGCGTACATCTCCGCCTCGCCGTTCGTCGTGCAGGAGATCTACGGGGCTTCGGCCCAGACCTTCAGCCTGCTCTTCGGCGTCAACTCCCTCGGCCTGATCGCGGTGGGCCAGATCAACGGCAAGCTGCTGGTCGGCCGGGTCAGCCTGGACAAGGTGCTGGGGTACGGGCTCGCCATCATCCTGGCGGCCTCGACCGCCCTGCTCCTCATGACCGCGGGGGTCTTCGGCGAGGTCGGGCTCTTCGCGATCTGCGCCGGGCTGTTCGTCCTGATGTCCGCGATGGGCCTGGTGCTGCCGAACACCAACGCGCAGGCCCTGATGCGCGCCCCGCACGCGGCCGGCTCGGCCTCCGCGCTGCTCGGCACCTCCTCCTTCCTGGTCGGAGCCGTGGCCTCCCCCCTGGTCGGCATCGCGGGCGAGGACACGGCGGTACCGATGGCCGTGGTCCAGGCGGCCTGCTCCCTCCTCGCGGTCCTCTGCTTCGTCGTCCTGTGCCGCCCCTGGCGCACCGGCGGCACCGGCAGCACGGCGCTCTGACCGTCCGGGGCCGGGCACGGGCGTCACGGCCGGCCCGGCCCCGTAAACTTGGCGGGTGAACGACTCCGCCACCACCACCGCCGAAACCCTGCGCAGCGCCCTCGCCGGCCTGCTCGAAGGCCTCCCGCAGAAGCAGGCCACGGCCTCCGTGGAGCGGCTGATCGCCAACTACCGGGGCGAGATCCCGACCCATACGCCCGTCCTGCGCAACCGCGCCGACGTGGCCGCGTACGCGGCGTACCGGATGCCCGCCACCTTCGAGGCCGTACGGTCCGCCCTGGACGGGCTCGCCGAAGCGGCCCCGGGCTGGTCCCCGGCCTCGCACGTGGACGTGGGCGGCGGCACCGGCGCGGCGGCCTGGGCGGCTGACGCCACCTGGGGCGGTCCCCGCGAGACGGCGGTACTGGACTGGGCCGACCCGGCGCTGCTCCTCGGCAAGGAGCTGGCCGCGGCCTCCTCCTCCGCCACGCTGCGGGCCGCCGAGTGGCGGCGGACCGTCATCGGGGCCGGGCTGACGATTCCCGAGGCGGACCTGGTGACGGTCTCCTACGTGCTGGGCGAACTGACTCCGGAAGCCCGCCGCGAGGTGATCGCCGAGGCGGCGCGGGCCGGTCAGGCCGTGGTGCTGGTCGAACCGGGCACGCCGGAGGGGTACCTGCGCGTCCGCGAGGCCCGCGACCAGCTGATCGAGGCCGGGCTGCGGGTCGCGGCGCCGTGCCCGCACGACGGGACCTGCCCGATCGAGGTCGGCAAGGACTGGTGCCACTTCTCGACCCGGGTCAGCCGGTCCTCCCTGCACCGGCAGGTCAAGGGCGGCTCCCTCGCCTACGAGGACGAGAAGTTCAGCTACGTGGCCGCCACCCGCTTCCCGGTGGAGCCGGCCGCCGCCCGGATCACGCGCAGGCCGCAGATCCGGAAGGGGCTCGTCCAGCTGGAGCTGTGCGGACCCGAGGCCGAGGGGCAGACCCGGGTCAACGTGACCAAGCGCCACGGAGACCTGTACAAGGCGGCGCGCGACGCCGACTGGGGCCAGGAGTGGCCGCCCCCGCAGGAGGCCTGAGGCCCTGAGGCCCGAGCTCCTGAGGCCCGAGCCCCGGGGGCCTGAGCCCGCAGGGGCCCAGGCCCGTTCGGAGCGCGCCGCCCGCGGCTAGGGCCTCAGCTCCTGCGTGCAGCACTTCACGCTGCCGCCGCCCTTGAGCAGCTCCCCCAGATCCATCGGGACCGGCTCGAACCCCCGCGCCCGCAGGGGTGCGAAGAGTCCGGTCGCCTCCTGCGGGAGGAGCACGTGCCGGCCGTCCGAGACCGCGTTGAGCCCGAGGGCCGCCGCGTCCTGGGCTTCGGCGAGCAGGGCGTCGGGGAAGAGCCGGCGCAGGACCGCCCGGCTGCCCGCGGAGAAGGCGTCCGGGTAGTACATGACCTCGTCGCCGTCGAGCACGGACAGGGCCGTGTCCAGGTGGTAGTAGCGCGGGTCGACCAGGTCGAGACCGATGACCGGGCGGCCGAAGAACTCCTGGGCCTCGTCGTGCGAGAGCGGACTGGAGCGGAAGCCCCGGCCTGCCAGGATGTAGGTGGCGGTGACGGCGAAGTCGCCCTCGCCCTCGTTGACGTGCGAGGGCTCGTGCACGTCCTGGAAGCCGTTGTTGCGGAACCAGTCGAGGTGGAGCTCCGCCTCGGCGGCCCGCTCGGGGTAGGCGAACCGCGCGCCCAGTACCCGGCCGTCGATGACGAGGGCGCCGTTGGCCGCGAAGACCATGTCGGGCAGCATGCGGTCGGGGACGAGGGTTTCGACGGTGTGGCCGAGGGCCCGGTAGCGGTCGCGGAGGTCCTCCCACTGGGCCAGGGCCAGGGGCAGGTCCACCGGTTTCGTGGGGTCCATCCACGGGTTGATGGAGTACGTGACCTTGAAGTGCGCGGGTGGGCACATCAGGTACCGCCGGGGTGTGGCGTCTCTGCGCAATGAGGGCTCCTCACGGTGATGAGAAGAGAATCGTCTCTCCTCCGCGAGGACGGCGCAGTGAACTGATTGGGTGGTTTCCTGAACGGCTGAAAGACGAGCGGTTCGTGGTTGATAAGTTGCCGAAATGAGCTCCAGTCCCCTCCCTGACCCCGGCACCGGCCCCGCCTCCGCCCCCCGGTCCCCGGACGCCACGCGCCGCAGCGACCGCTCGCGGCGGGCCATCCTGGACGCGGCGCTCGATCTGGTGGGGGAGGTCGGCTACAACAAGCTGACCATCGAGGCCATCGCCGCCCGCGCCGGAGTCGGCAAGCAGACCATCTACCGCTGGTGGCCGTCGAAGGCCGCGGTCCTGCTGGACGCCTCGGTCGCGCTCGCCGGGGACGCGCAGTCCGAGGGGGCGTGGACCGGCTTCCCCGACACCGGGGACCTGGCCGCCGACCTGAAGTACGTACTGCGGGCGACGGTGGACGAGTTCGCCGACGAGCGGTACGCGGCCCCCGCGCGCGCCCTGACGGCGGCCGGCGCCACCGACCCCGAGCTCGGGGCGCGCTTCACCGAGCAGCTGCTGGAGCCCCAGCTCGCGCTGTACGAGGAGCGTTTGCGGTCGGCCCGCGACGCCGGACAGCTCCCGCCGGACACCGATCTGCGGCTGACCGTGGAGATGCTGCTCGGACCTCTGACCTACCGCTGGCTGCTGCGCACCGCGCCGCTCACGCACGCGTATGCGGACGCGCTGGTGGACTCGGTGCTGGGCGGAGCCGGCGCGAGGCCCTGACCAGGGGCGGGACCCCGAGAGGTCGGGGCGGGGCCGGGGTGGGATAAGTCATGGGCTCCTGACGGCCGAGAACATATGGCTGATTTCTATGGTTATGTGGGTCTCCTGGTCGGGGGGTGCGGTCATCCGGCGCCCAGGATGGTGGGAACATGTGAGGGTCTGCCGGGGCAACGGTGTAGGTGAGGGGATAGATGGGGTCTGAGTCGGGCCGCGTCACACGCGGCGAGCAGAGCAGGATTTCCCAGTGGCTGCGCCGCAAGCCCAAACCCGACGCCGCGGACCCCGCACGAGAACGCGAAGCGCTGCTGCTGGCCGTCGCCGCGGCCGGTCTGCCGATCTCGCCCGCCGCGCATCCCGCCGGCTACCGGTGTTCGTGCGACCGGGTCGGCTGTCCGACGCCCGCGCGACACCCCGTGTCCTTCGCCTGGCAGACGCAGTCCACGACGGACCGCGCGCAGGTCGAACGCTGGGCGCGCAACCAGCCCGCGGCCAACTTCATCACCGCGACGGGCATGGTCCACGACGTACTGGACGTCCCCCTGGAGGCCGGGCACAGCGCGCTGGAACGCCTGCTGGCCGCCGGCGTCGAGGTCGGACCGGTGGCGGAATCGGGCGGTACGGGCGACCAGGCCCGGATGCTCTTCTTCACCGCGACCCGGGGCACGCCCGAGGACGAGGACGAGTGGTGGCCCTGCGAACTGGACTGCCACCCCGAGACGATGGACGAGCACCCCGGACTGCGCTGGCACTGCCGCGGCAGCTACGTACTGGTCCCGCCGGCCGCGCTCCCGGGTGACCTCGCGGTGACCTGGCTCCGCGGCATGGAGCACCCGCTCGTCGACCCGCTGACCCTGCTGGAAACCCTCACGGACGCGTGCGCCACCTACGCCGGCGCCTCCGACCAGACCCCCGCCAAGGTCGCCTGGCCCCTGGGCCGCTGACGCCCTAGGAGCCGGAGCTCCGCACCGAAGGCCGCGGCACGGAACGGGGTCCCGCCGGGCCGGCGCCCTCGCGCGCGCCGGGCCCGCCGCCCCGGCGGAGGCTGAGCAGGGTCCCCAGTACGGCGGCCGCCAGGATCAGCCCGGCCGCGCCCAGCGTCGTCCCGTCCGGCGCGGTCAGCGGCTGACCCCGCAGCGCCTGCCAGGTCAGCAGCGCCAGTACCGCCCCGTACACCGCGCCCGCGACCAGCACCAGGCGCAGCCGTACCCGCTCCTCCCCCAGCACGGCGAACCGCGCGGCGAGGGCGGCCAGAACCAGGACGAACAGCGGCAGCAACTGGAGCGCGTGCATCCCGACGAAGTGCGGGACGCGCAGGTCGCCGCCGGTGGTGGACCAGCCGGTGAGCGGCATGCCGGGGCCGCCGTCGGGCACCCCCACGGCGTGTCCGCCCACGATCGCGGCCCGGTCGTCGCCGACCGCGCGCTGCGCGGCCGTCGGCTGGGTCATCAGGAAGCCGAGCCCTGCGCCGGCCAGCGCCAGGGTCGCGGCGATCCGGATCGACCACGTGGTGGCCCGGTCGGCGATCCGGGCCCGGAACAGCAGGACGGCGATCACCAGCGCACCCAGCCACAGCGTCACGATGGTCCCGGCCATGACGTCGTACAGCCGCGCGTCGAAGGGAGTGGCGTAGTTGAAGTGGCTCTGCCGGCCACGGGCGGCCTGTGCGGTGATGAGCACCATCTCCACGGCGCTGGTCGCCACCACCACGGTGCCCGCCCACCACGCCGGCCGGGCGAGCCGGGGCCGGGCCCGTTCGAGCAGGGAGATCATCCAGGCCAGGCTCAAGGCGTAGGCGGCGAGCGAGACGGCGAACTTGAGGGGTTTGGCCCAGACCGGGGCGCCCAGCAGGGTCCGGTCGTCGACGAGGAGGCCGACGGCGGAACCGGCCGCCCATAACGCCATGACGCCGGCGAACACCACCAGCGGACGGTGCCAGGTACGCGGAAAAGCCAATGGGAACGACATCTCTACCCCCAGGGAGAATAGATAGTGACACTCACCACTATCCGGTAGTGCCACTATCTATGATGGGCATGGCACACACAAGGGGCTCAGGGACGGACGGAACGAAGATGCGCATCGGAGAGCTGAGCGCGCGGACCGGGGTACCGGTACCGACGATCAAGTACTACGTACGGGAGGGCCTGCTCCCGGCCGGTCTGCTCAGCAGCCCCAACCAGGCGCACTACGACGAGACGCACGAGCGCAGGCTGCGCCTGATCCGCGGCCTCCTGGAGGTGGGGAAGCTCCCCGTGGCGGCCATCGGGGAAGTGATCCGCTCCATCGACGACAAGGACCGGTCGGTCCACGAGATGCTCGGCTCGGTGGCGGACGCGCTGGTTCCCGAACACCACGGCACGCCCGATGCCGAGACCGAGCTCGCACGGGCGAAGGTGGCCGGGATCATCGAGCGGCGCGGCTGGCACGTGGACGCGGACACCCCCGCGGGCGAGGCACTGGCCGCCGCGCTGGCCGCGCTGGAGCGGTCCGGTCACGGAGCCTTCACCGAGGTACTCGACACGTACGCGGAGGCGGCCGAGCTGGTGGCCGGCGCGGACCTGGCGTACACGACCCACGCGGTGGCACGGGAGGACCTGGTCGAATCGGTCGCGGTCGGCACGGTCCTGGGCGACGCCATGTTCGCAGCGCTGCGCCGCCTCGCTCAGGTGGACGCCTCGTCCCGCACCTACGGAACCCCCCGAGCGGACTGACCCGCCCAGGCCGGGGACGGGGGCGGGGTGGGGTGTCGGCCTGGACGTAAAGCGTGATGTGTGGCGCGCAAAAAGCCCGCCACCCTCAAAGCCGATGACAGGGCGCCTAAATCATGCAGTCCAGGCCGACACCCCACCCCGCCCCCGGCACCGGCCCCACCCGCAGCCACCGGCAGGAACCGCGCCCGATCAGTGGATCTGGGTGACGACCACGTCGAGGGACCAGGCCTTGCCCGGCTTCGAGGGCGCCTCGGCCTCCACCGTGAACCCCAGGTCCCGCAGGGCCGTCACCAGCTCCTCCGGCGACACGGGCACCGCACCCGCCGACAGGAGGTCGCGCACCAGACGCCCCTTGGTGGCCTTGTTGAAGTGGCTCACCACCGACCGCTTCTCCACCCCGTCCACCATCTGGGAGTGCAGCACGCGGACCGTCGCCGTGCGCCCCGCCACCTCCCCCTTCGGCTTCCAAGCCGACGCGTACGCCGAGGACCGCAGGTCCAGGACCAGCCCCTCCCCCGCCGCCTCCGGCATCACCGAAGCCATGGGTTCGCGCCAGAACGCACCCAGCGCCCCCAGCCCCGGCAGCTTCACGCCCATCGAGCAGCGATAAGAGGGAATGCGATCGGCGACCCCGACCGCCCCCCACAGCCCGGAGAAAACCAGCAGGGACTCCGCGGCCAGCGACGCCGCCCCGGGCGTCAGGGTCGACAGACCCAGCGCGTCGTAGAGGACGCCCGTGTAGATCTCGCCGGCCGGCCGGGCGACCGCCGTCATCAGCTCCGCGTTCTTCGCGACCTCACCGCGCAGGCCCTCGCTCAGGCCGAGCACCTCGCGGGCCTTCAGCTCGTCGCCCACGCACAGCTCGACCAGTTCCTCCAGCACCGCGGCCCGGGCCGCGGCCAGCCCCGGCAGCGAGAGCGTCTCCGGCTTCAGCGGTGCGCCGGAGCCGCCGGCGGCCTTTCCTTCGGACGGCGGCAGCAGCACGAGCACGGTGGTTCTCCTTAGACGGGCACGGCACAGCGACGGGGGTGCGGCCCCCGACCAGGGTAGACGGCTCGCCGTGCCGCCCGGCCCCACCGGCCCTAGGGGGTGTCTTGCCGATCAGGCCGGGCTCGCGGCGCCTGGCACCGCGCCTCGCCGCGTTGTCGTCACTCGCCGACGCTCCGCGTCGACTCCCTCCTCCGCCTTGCGATGCACGACACCAGACACCGCTCCCTGATCCGGCCTGATCGGCAAGACACCCCCTAGGCTCGGCTCATGCCACGCCGTCATATGATCATGACCGGCGCAGACGGGGCTGCCCTGCGGGCCGCGCTGCGTGAACTGCGGACGAAGCTGGACGTGCCGGAGGAGTTCCCGGCGCCCGTACTCGCCGAGGCCGAGCGGGCGGTACGCGGCCCCCTCCTCCCCGATCTCGACGCCACCGACATCCCCTTCTTCACGATCGACCCGCCGACCGCACGCGATCTGGACCAGGCCATGCACCTGGCGAAGCGCCCCTCCGGCGGTTACCGGGTCCACTACGCCATCGCCGACGTCGCCGCCTACGTCACCCCCGGCGGCGCCCTCGACGCCGAGGCCCACCGCCGGGTCACCACCCTCTACTTCCCCGACGAGAAGGTCCCCCTGCACCCGGCCGTGCTCTCGGAGGGCGCCGCCAGCCTGCTCCCCGACCAGACCTGCCCGGCCCTGCTGTGGCGGCTCGACCTGGACGCCGAGGGGCGGGTGGAGAGCACCGACGTCCGCCGCGCGCTCGTGCGCAGCCGGGCCAAACTCGACTACGACGGCGTCCAGAAGGCCATCGACGCGGGCACCGCGGAGGAGCCGCTGGCCCTCCTGAAGGACATCGGGCGGCTGCGCGAGGCCCTGGAGACGGAGCGCGGGGGGATCTCGCTGAACGTGCCCGAGCAGGAGATCGTCGAGCACGAGGGTTCGTACAGCCTGGCCTACCGGGCTCCGCTCCCGGCCGACGGCTGGAACGCGCAGATCTCCCTGATGACCGGCATGGCCGCCGCCGAGCTGATGCTCGCCGCCGGGACCGGCATCCTGCGGACCCTGCCGACCGCCCCCGACGGAGCGGTCGGGCGGCTGCGCCGGGCGGCGAAGGCCCTGCGGATCGACTGGCCGCACCACGTCCCGTACGCGGAGCTCGTGCGCGGGCTCGATCCGCACCATCCCGCCCACGCCGCCTTCCTCCAGGAGTGCACGGCCCTGCTGCGCGGCGCCGGCTACACGGTCTTCACCGGCGGCCGGACCCCGGACCCCGTGCTGCACGCCGCGGTCGCGGCCCCGTACGCCCATTGCACCGCGCCGCTGCGCCGGCTCGTCGACCGGTACACGGGCGAGCTGTGCGTGGCGTCCGTCGCCGGGACGGAGCCCCCCGGCTGGGCGCTGGAGGCGCTCGACGCCCTGCCAAAGGAGATGTCGGACGGGACCCGGCTGGCGAACACGGCGGAGCGGGAGTCCGTGGACCTGGTGGAGGCGGCGCTGCTCAAGGACCGCGTCGGGGAGATCTTCGAGGCGACGGTCATCGACGTCAAGGACCGGGAGCCGCTGGTCGGCACGGTCCACCTGGAGGATCCGGCGGTGATCGGCCGCGTGGAGTCCGCGTCGGCGGAGCTGCCGCTGGGCGACCGGATCAGGGTCCGGCTGACGGAGGCGGACCCGGGGCGGGCGAAGGTGCTCTTCGCGCCGGTCTAGCGGGTCCGGCCGGGGCGGGGCGTCGCCGGGCAGGGCGTCGCCGGGGCGGCCCGCCCCGGCTGTCAGCGGTGGCTGTCAGCGGTGGCTGCCAGCGGTGGCGGAGCCGGTGGCCGACGACGCGTCCGGCTCCGCGGATTCGAGGGTCCGAGCGCCGGACCACTCTGGCCATCGCCCCCTGTGACCTGCCATCATCGGCCGACCGCGCGGTATCACCGGCCGCGCAACAGCGGCGGGAGGGACCGGACATGGGATCCGTCGAGACCTTCGACGCACGCGCGATGCCCACCGCCGCCCCGGGCCGCCGGTCGGCGCGCCGCCGCCGGCCGGCCGCCGCGCTGCGGCCGCTCGTCATCAACTACACGGGCTTCCACACCGAGTTCACCGCCCCGAGGCGCCGACTGGAGCTGCCCACCGGCTGCGTGACCCTGGTCTTCAGCTTCTCCGAAGGCCTGTGGGTCTCCCGTACGGAGAACCTCTCCGCGGCCCAACTGCGGCCCGCGGCCCGGGCCATGATCAGCGGCCCGCGCACGGTGCCGGCGATCGGGGTGCACGCGGGAGTGGTGCACGGGCTGGAGGTGAACATGACCCCGCAGGGCTGCTACCGGCTGTTCGGCATCCCCATGTGGCACTTCGAGGACGCCCACGTGGACCTGGCGGACGTGCTCGGAGCACAGGGCCGCCACCTCACCGAACGGCTCCAGGCGCTCCCCTCGTGGACGGAGCGCTTCACCCTGCTCGACGAGCTGTTCTGCGCCCGCCTCGACCGCGGCCCCTCCCCCGCGCCCGAGGTCGACGGAGCCCTCGCCGGGCTCTGGGCGAACAGCCGCTCCCTGACCCGGGTGAGCGCCTCGACGGGGTGGAGCGCCCGTACCGTACGGGCCCGGTTCCGCGAGCAGGTGGGCCTGTCCCCCAAGGCCATGGCCCGGGTGTTCCGGCTGCAGCACGCACTGCGGATGCTGGCGGCGGGAACGGCCGCCGCGCAGGTGGCGGCGGCGTGCGGCTACCACGACCAGGCGCACCTGAGCCGCGAGGTGAAGGCGATGACGGGGCTGCCCCCGTCCCGGTTCGTCCTGCTGAGGGGCGGCCTGGCGCCCGGCTCGGTACTGGACCGGATGGCGGGCCGGGTCAGCAGCGTGATGCTGTCCGGCTAGGACGGGACTGACCGACCAGACCAGGCCGGGCCGGGCCGGGCCGGGCCATGCCATGCCATGCCATGCCGACCAGACCGGACCCCGCCCGATCCCGCCGACGGGCGTCGGCTCCCGTCCGCGAGCGGTTCGCCCGCCCCGGGCTGAGGACCCCCGTACCTCAGCCCGCGGGCGAGCGCGTCCCGCGCCCGGAGCCTGCCGTCGTGACGGCATCGCGGCTCCTGCTCCTTCCGCCCCCGCCCACCGGCTCCGCGACTCAGTCGGCTAGACGCTTTGCGTCGAGTGATTGAGCGCCGGAGCATCTAGTGGGCTAGACGGCTGGACGAAGATACGCCGCGGCACACATGCCCTGTCAAGGTCCCGCGGGGCGCCCCGGGGGCAGTGTGGCGTGGGTCACATTCCCCGGGGTCCGCTAGCTGGGTAGACGAACTTCGTTGCACTGTGTGGCGAAAGCCATCTAGGCAGGTAGATAATGCCGGTGATGATTTAGTACTGGACCATCGGATCCAGCCGTAGACGGGAGCAGTGACGGTGATGGGTGAGGAGACCCCCACCGACCGGCGGGACACCATGGGTGACCGCCTCGGCTTCTTGATCGAGACGATCCATCCGGCGGGCCGCGGGCCGTACACGTACCAGGAGATCGCCGAGGGCACCAGGAAGTTGTCCGGGCCCTCCGTCTCGCACGGCACGGTCCAGACCATCCGCCTGAACAACAACCCGAATCCGGGCATCGATTCGATCCGCGCGATCGCCAACTTCTTCGGCGTCACCGTCGGATACCTGGCCGACGGCGAGAACGCCCAGGCGATCGAGCAGCGGATCGAGGAGCGGATCGCGCGGCTGCGCGAGGAGATGGGCAAGGCCGCCGCGGCCGACGAGTTCGCCCAGGTCCTCGAGGACGAGCAGGTGAAGGCCGCGGCCTTCCGCCTCAGCGGGCTGTCCGCCGGGTCCATGCGGTCCGTCACCGGCCTGATCAAGCAGCTGCGGAAGGCCGAAGGGCTTCCGGATGTGAAGCCCCGCCGCCGTCGCGGCAAGGAGTCCTGAGGCCCGGACCAGCCAAAAATCAGCCACGCGCCTCACCCGATCGGCCATATTCCGGCCACCGATACGTCCTCACCGAGCCCCTGCTGTGCTTCCGGTTACTCTCAGACCCGATCGGGTGTGCGGACTGGGCGACGACGGGCGGGGAGGGCGACCATGCGCTGGTGGAAGCGCGCCGACGCGGAGTGCGCCGCCGTCGCGGACCGGCTCGTCATCCCCCGGCCGTTCGACCTGGAAGCCTTCTGCGAGGGCATAGCCGCGCAGCGCGGCCGCCCGCTGATCCTGCTGCCCCTCGACGGACCCCCCGACCCGGCCCTGCCCTGCGGGATCTGGCTCGGACTGGACGTCGCCGACCTCGTCTTCTACGACGCCGTCGCGGCCGAGATCCTCAAGGTGCAGATCGTCCTCCACGAGATCTCGCACATGCTGCTCGGCCATGTCGCTCCCGAACTCGACATCCCCGAACAGCCGTCGGACCGGGAGATCGCCCGGGCCTCCGAACACTTCCAGCGCCTGCTGACGCGTACGCACACGGCCGTCTCCGGACTCGACCGCCCCGAGCTGCCCGTGGCCTCGATCATCCGCACCGAGGCGGCCCGGATCAGGAACGTGGCGCGCAGGACCGAATCGATCGACGAGGAACTCGGCCTCGACATCGACCGCCTGGCGCACCTCATGGGGCGGAGCAAGTTCGCCAGCCCGCAGGAGCGGCAGGCCGAGACCCTGGCCACGCTCATCCACGAGCGGGCCGGCCGCTACGACACGACGCAGTCGACCTCCCGTGACAGTGAGGCCGAGGACCGTCTCGTACGCCTCCATGACGCCCTCGGGCACCCCGTTCGAAATACGTGGTCGTGAAGTGAAACACCTCGAAATCGCCATCCTGGTCATGCTCTGGACGGTGACGCTCTGGCGCGCCCCCTCAGCCGTCCGGTCGGTCAAACAGCGGGCCCTGTGGACGGCGTTCGCCGCCCTGACCGTCTCCATGACGCTCCGCCTCCCCGGCGTGATGCGCACCCTGGACGACTGGGCGGGGGTCAACAACCTCTCCACCCTCCTCAAGCACTGGCTGGGCATGATCGCGGCCGGCGCGGTCGTCGACTTCGTCGTCGCCATCGCCCGCCCGGAGACAGGCCGCCGGCTGCGGACCCGGCACTACGCCGCCCTGACCGCCATGTCGGCGATGGCGGTGCTCTTCGTCTTCTTCGTCCCGCGGCCCCGCGAGATGACCGACTTCTTCGAGGAGACCGCGGGCAACGGCTGGGCCACGGCCTACTACCTCCTCTTCATCGTCTACCTCGGCATCGCCATGGCCACCGCCACCTGGCTCTTCTGGGGCAGCGCCCGGCACGCCAGCGCCCTGTGGCTGCGGACCGGCGTCCGCCTCATGGGCATCGGAACGGCCGTCGGCGTGCTCTACACCCTGCTGCGGGCCGGGTACATCGCGAGCCGCCTCGCGGGCCTCACGGACGACACCAGCGACATCGCGGTCGACAACGTCACCGACGCCCTGAAGTACCTGGCGATCGGCTTCATCCTCATCGGGAGCAGCATCCCCGCCTTCGGCGTGGCCTGGCGCACCGTCCAGGACGGCCGGCACCACCGGCAGCTCCAGCCGCTCTGGCAGGACCTGACCGCGGTCACCCCCGACATCGTCCTGAAGACCGGACTCCTGCGCAGCCCGCGCCTGCGGCTGTACCGGCGGGTGATCGAGATCCGCGACGCCGCCCTGACCCTGGACGCGTACACCGCCCCCGAGGTCCGCGAGCGCGCGCACCGCGCCGCCCTGGAGGCCGGGTTCGACCCGGCGACGAGTCCGGCGGCCGAGGCCCTGCGGATGCGGGCGGCCCGTGAGGGCAAGGCCCGCGGGATCCTGCCGCTCCACGGCGCCCAGGAGCCGGCCGCCACCGCCGGCATCGACGAGATCGACTTCTCCGCCGAAGTGCTGCGGCTCATCCAGCTCGCCCGGATCTACCACTCCGCCGTGGCCGACGCGTTCCTCACCACCACCACCAGCCAGGAGGCCACGGCGTGACCGCCACGCTCGCCCAGCCCACCGAGTCCCGATCCGCCCGCCTGATCACCGACGGGCTCGATCCCAAGACCTGGATCATCGCCGACACCCTCCTGATCGGCTGGCACACCGCCGGCCTCGCCGGAATCGGCTGGGGGCTCCTGGGCTGCCTGTTCGCCGCCGTCATCCCGCTGGCCTTCATCAAGTACGGCATCCGGCGCGGCCGCTGGGCCGACCGGCACGTCGGGCAGCGCCGACAGCGCATCACCGTCATGGTGTTCATCATCGGCTCGGTCACCACCGGCATCCTGCTGATGGCACTCCTCGGCTCTCCCCGCACGATGATCGCGCTGATCGCGGCCATGCTGGCCACCCTCGCGGCCCTGCTCGCCGTGACCCCCGTCTGGAAGATCAGCGTGCACGCGGCCGTCTCCTCCGGGAGCGCCGCCATGCTCGCCCTGACCTACGGCCCCTGGCTGCTGCTCGCCTACCCGCTGGTCGCCGTCGTCGGCTGGTCCCGGGTCGAGCTGAAGGACCACACCCTCGCCCAGGTCCTCGCGGGCACCGCACTGGGCGCGGCCGTGGCGGCCACCACCTTCACGCTGGTCCGCTAGGGCCTGTCGTCAAACTCCCGTCGTCGCCCGGAGGGCGGCCTTGCGGCGTCTGGTGCGTGCTCTCGGCGTGCCGGGCGGAAGCCCGCGTACTGGACGTACTTGGCTTTCGCCCGGTGCGGCGAGAGCGCGTGCCAGGCGTCGCGCGGCAGACGGGAGTTTGACGACAGGCCCTAGGGCAGCCCGTTTTCGAGCCGTGCCGTTTTCGACAAGACAGGCGCGCAACCGCTTGTCACGCTCGGCGCACACGACCGTCACTGCGGCAGCCCGTCACGGGGGTGTGGGCTGCCGCAGTGCGTCGACCAGTGCGCGGGGCTCGTCCGCGTGGAAGCGGACGACGCGGGCTTCGGCGCGGGCGCCGAGCGGGCGGCGGAAGGAGAGCGGGCGGAGCAGTTCCACGGTGACCGTCGTCTGGCTGCCGACGATCAGGTCGAGCACCCCGTCCTCGGAGAGGGTGACGAGCCGTCCCTCGGGGTAGCGGCGGTCCACCCTGACCGAGGCCACCGCGTCCGGCGGGACGGTGAGGTCGAAGAGGGCTCCGTAGCGGATCCGCAGGGTCCCGTCGGGGCTCACGACGTGCGGCCGGGTGACGCAGGCGGCGTGCAGCCCGAGCATCAGCAGCACCCCGTACACGTCGAGGACGAGCACCACGCGGTGGACGGCCGGCCAGGGGATCAGGAAGGCCAGCGCCACCGTCTCGATCAGCGACACGAACACCAGCCCGTACATCATGGCCGTCTGCGGTCCGGTGTACGGGGCCGCGTGGTCCGCGGGGCGCACCCCGTGCGGCGGCCGGCGCAGCGCCCAGCGGGCCAGCGAGGCGGACGCGCGCAGCTCGTGGAGCACGAGGCGGCGTACGGTCTCGGGGACCACGGCCCGTACGGCCTCGCGGCGGGCCGCGCCCGGGTGGGCTCCGCGGGCGCGGGCGGCGGCGTACAGGGAGTACAGGACGCCGGCCTCCAGGAGGAGGACCCCCAGCACCATCACCTCGGCGACGGCCAGGGCCCAGCCGGGCGGGCGCACTCCGGCGGCCACGCACACCACCAGCGCCAGTTCCATGGGAAGCACGGCGGCCACCCCGATCCGTGCCGCGCGTATCGCGCTCATTCCCGGCCCCTCTTCGTCCGTGCGGCCCACGTGTCCGTGAAGGCCTCCATCACCCGGCGGACGACCTCCGCCTGCGCCGGGGCGTACTCGGCGAGCAGGGCCTCCAGGAAGCCCGGCAGCTCCTGCGGCCCGCCGGCGCCCCCGGCCGACGCCGTCGCCATCGCCGCGAAGGCCTCGGCGGGCACCGCGGCCACCAGTTCCGCGGCGAGCGGCCCGATCCGGGGGTCGTCCCCGTCCGCGTCGGCGAGCTCGTCGAGCCGCTCGTACAGCGCGAGCACGGCCGGATCGGCGGCGACCGTGCCGAGCACGGCGTAGAGCTCCTCCCCCACCGCGCCCGAGGCGTCGAGCAGGCCCAGGTGCTCGCGGTCGAGCGCGGCGGACGGCGAGGCCGTCGCGGGCGCCCTGGCGAGCAGTTCCGCCAGCGCGGGCGAGACCGGCTCGGCCTCCCCGGGCGGGGCGGCGAGCAGGACGGCCAGGCGCCGTCTGCGCTCGGCCAGTTCGGCCTGCTGGCGGGCGAGGTCGGCGTCGAGCTCGGCCAGTACCTCGGCCAGCTCGCGCCCCGCGTCGTCCGCGAGCACGTCGCGCACCTCGTCGAGGCTCAGCCCGAGCTCGGTCAGCCGGCGTACCCGGGCCAGCCGGACGGCGTCGCGCACGCTGTAGGCGCGGTAGCCGTTGGGGCGCCGGTCCGGCTCGGGGAGCAGGCCGACGTGGTGGTAGTGCCGGATCGCCCGGGTGGTGACCCCGACGAGCGCGGCGATCTCTCCGATCCGCATGGGTTCCAGTAGAAACCCTGCCGCTGCGTCAAGGTCAAGCCGTGATGACGCAGCCGGTACGATGGGCGGCACGACAGACGAGTCGGCCGGGCGGCCGCGTCGGGATCCCCGGATCCCGCCGAGGAACGTCCGGGCTCCACAGGGCAGGGTGGTGGCTAACGGCCACCCGGGGTGACCCGCGGGACAGTGCCACAGAAAACAGACCGCCTGGGGCTTCGGCCCCCGGTAAGGGTGAAACGGTGGTGTAAGAGACCACCAGCGCCTGAGGCGACTCAGGCGGCTAGGTAAACCCCACCCGGAGCAAGGTCAAGAGGGGTCGTTCTCGGACGGCCCTGCGCGAACGCTCGAGGGCTGCCCGCCCGAGTTCGCGGGTAGACCGCACGAGGCCGGCGGCAACGCCGGTCCTAGATGGATGGCCGTCTCCCCGGCGACCGCAAGGTCACCGGGCGACAGAACCCGGCGTACAGGCCGGCTCGTCTGCCGTACCTTCCGGGCCCGATCACCGCTCCGCGGCAGGTCGGGCCTTTTCGCGATCCTCCCGTGTGGGGTCTGCGCGAGGAAGGGGTGGCCGTGACCGGCCGGGAGACCCGCGCTCCGGGCCGGGACCCCGACCGAGGTCCTCGGCCCGGTACAGCCGGGTCAGCGCAGGTGGGACGTGTCGTTCAGGAGGCGGACCGAGGCGTTGCCGTCGGCGTAGTAGGCGACCGCCGACAGGGAGGCCGCCGAGAGCTCCATGCGGAACAGGGCCTCCGGCGGGGCGCCCAGTGCGAGGCGGACCAGGATCTTGACCGGCGTCACGTGCGAGACCAGCAGGACCGTGCGGCCCGCGTGCGCGGCGAGCAGCCGGTCCCTGGTCGCCGAGATGCGGCGGGTGGCCGAGGCGAAGCTTTCGCCGCCGCCCGTGGGGGCGGCCTTCGGGGAGTCCAGCCACGCCTGGAGGTCCTCGGGGTGGCGCTCGCGCGCCTCCGCGAAGGTCAGCCCCTCCCAGGCGCCGAAGTCGACCTCGCGCAGGCCCTCTTCGACGGTGACGGTGAGCCCGAGCCGGTCGGCGACGGCCTGCGCGGTCTCCCGGCAGCGGCGCAGCGGGGAGCTGATCACCGTCTCGATGGTGCCGCGCGCGGCCAGCGACTCAGCGACGGCGGCGGCCTGGCGGCGGCCCGCGGCGGAGAGCTCCGGGTCGCTGCCGCCGCTGCCCGAGAACCGCTTCTGCGGGGTCAGCGCGGTCTCGCCGTGGCGCAGCAGCACGAAGGTGGCGGGCGGACCCATGTCGGGCCCCCAGCCCTGTCCCGCCGCGGGGGCGGGAGCGGTGGCCGTACCGGTGCCTGCGGCCGTGCCGGTGCTGGAGCCGGAGCCGGTCCCCGTGCTGGTGGTGGCGCCGGCCGCCGGATCGGCCGGGGCCGCGGGGGGCTGGGGGTGCGGAGCCGCCGCCGGCTCGGGGAAGTCCCCGAAGAGGGTGTCCGCTGGTGCGGAGCCGGCCGTCGCGCCCGCAGCCGAGGTCGCACGGGTTCGCGTACCACCGCCGGAGGCCAGCGCGGCGCGGACGGCCGCGGCTCCCGCTGCGGCGTCGCCCACGGGGCCCGCCGGCGGCGGGGTCGCCAGGGTGCGGGCCGCCGACGCGTCCAGGGCGGCCGAGGAGTGGGACGGCTCCCACTGCTTGCCGCGCTTGCCCGCGTCCATCGCCTCGTTCGCGAGCCGGTCCGCGTGCTTGTTCTTCTCGCGCGGGATCCACTCGTACGTCACCTGGGCGCGCGGCATGACCTTCGCCGCCTCCGCCGCGAGCGGCTTCATGTCCGGGTGCTTGATCTTCCAGCGGCCCGACATCTGCTCGACGACGAGCTTGGAGTCCATGCGGACGAGGACCACCGCGTCCGGGTCCAGTTCGCGGGCGGCCTTCAGCCCGGCGATGAGGCCCTTGTACTCGGCCACGTTGTTCGTCGCGACGCCGATGTACTCCGCGCGCTCGGCCAGCGTCTCGCCCGTCACCGGGTCGAGGACGACGGAGCCGTAACCGGCGGGCCCCGGGTTGCCCCGGGAACCGCCGTCGGCTTCCACAACGAACTGCGGCATCAGATGCCCGAGTCGGCCATGCGGACCAGGATGCGGCCGCAGCTCTCGTGCCGGACGATCTGGTCGCGGGCGGCGGCCTTGATCTCGTTGACCTCGGCGAGGTCGAGCTCCAGGCGGCAGCCCTCGCAGCGGCGCTGCGACAGGCGGGCGGCGCCGACGCCGCCCTGCTTCACGCGGATCTTCTCGTACAGGGCGATCAGCGCGGTCGGCATCGCGGTGACGATGACCTCGCGGTCCTTGGCGATGCCGGCGAGCTCGGCGTCGATCTCGCCGGTGGCGGCGTCGCGGCGCGCGGTGGCGTCGACGAGCTTGGCCTCCAGGGAGGCGACCCGGTCGGTGAGCTCGGTGACGCGCTCCTGCGCACCCTCCAGACGCTCCATGACCTCCAGGACCACATCCTCCAGGTCACCCTGGCGCTTCGCGAGGGAGACGACCTCGCTCTGCAGGTTGGCCAGGTCGCGGGCGGAGATGCCGACGCCGGTGTCCAGGCGGGACTGGTCGCGGGCGGCGCGCTGGCGCACCTGGTCCACGTCCTGCTCGGCCTTGGTCTGCTCGCGGGCGGCGTCGGTGGCCTGCGTCTGGGCGGCGACGAGGAAGTCGCGCTGCTGGGCCAGGTCGCTGGTCAGCGAGTCGACCTCGGCGTGCTCGGGGAGCATCTTGCGCTTGTGGGTGAGCTGAGACAGCCGGACGTCCAGGGCCTGGACGTCGAGAAGTCGGATCTGGTCGGCGGGCTCGGCGTTCAGTTGGGGGCTCCAGGGTGAGAAGGGGACGTCAAAGGGGATGTCACGGACGGCGCGTGCGCCGTCCACGGGTCGGTGGCCGTGCGCGAGACGTGGGTCCGCAGACCCCAGCCGTTGCGCTCGGAGATGGCGTCGAGCTGGGCCGCGGCCTGCTCGCACCAGGGCCATTCGGTGGCCCAGTGGGCGGCGTCGACGAGGGCGAGCGGGCTCTGCTCGCGGGCCTCGGACACCGGGTGGTGGCGCAGGTCGGCGGTGACGTACGCGTCGACACCGGAGGCCCGGACCTGCGCGAAGAGGCTGTCGCCGGAGCCGCCGCTGACGGCGACCCGGCGGATCATCGCGTCGGGGTCGCCGGCGACCCGGATGCCCTGCGCGGTCGGCTGGAGCCAGGCGGCGACGCGCGCCGTGAACTCGCGCAGCGTCTCGGGGCGGTCCAGCTCGCAGAGCCGGCCCAGGCCCCGGCGGCCGTGGGGGTCGGTCGGGTCGGGCACCAGCGGGCCGGTGACGCGCAGGTCGAGGGCGCCGGCGAGGGCGTCGGAGACGCCGGGGTCGGCGGTGTCGGCGTTGGTGTGGGCGACGTGCAGCGCGATGTCGTTCTTGATCAGCGTGTGCACGACGCGGCCCTTGAAGGTGCCGGCCTCGACGGTGGTGGTGCCCCGCAGATAGAGGGGGTGGTGGGTGATGAGCAGGTCGGCACCCAGCTTCACCGCTTCGTCGACGATCTCCTGGACGGGGTCGACGGCGAACAGGACCCGGGAGACCTCGGCGTCGGGGTCGCCGCAGACGGTCCCGACGGCGTCCCACGCTTCGGCCCGCGAGGGGGGCCACAGGGCGTCCAGCGCGGCGATGACTTCAGAGAGACGGGGCACAGGCCAAGGCTACCGTCCGTGGCGACCGGCCCCGGTCTTCCCGTCCCATCCGCGAGCTGATGCGGACACTGTCTGCGGCGGCAGGGGAAACGGGGGGATCCGTGCGTGCCGGAGAAGTACTCGACGCCCGATATGGGCTGGTCCGGCGCCTGGACGTGGGCGGCATGGGCGAGGTCTGGGAGGGCATCGACCGGCGCATCCGCCGCAAGGTCGCGATCAAGCTGATCCGCGAGGAAGCCGATCCGGCGCTCGTCCCCGAGCTGGTGTCCCGGCTCGGCCGGGAGGCGACGGCGGCGGGACGGCTCGCGCACCCCCACATCGCCGCCGTGTACGACTACAACAGCGTGGCGCAGGACGACGTACCCCTCGTCTACATCGTGATGGAGCTCGTACGGGGCCGCTCGCTCGCGGAAGGGCTCGCGCAGCGGCTCCCGACGCTCCCGCAGGCACTGGCCTGGGCCGAGCAGATCGCGCTGGCCCTGGAGTCGGCGCACGGGCCGGAGGCGGGGGGCCACCGGGACCTCAAGCCCGGCAACTTGATGGTCACCTACGGCGGGCTGGTCAAGCTCCTCGACTTCGGCATCGCCCGATTCCTGGAGGACAACGACACCCACCACACGAAGCTCACCGGAGCCCGGATGGTCGGCACCCCGGCCTACATGGCACCCGAGCAGTGCGAGGGCCGGCCGGTGGACGGGCGGACCGACCTGTACGCCCTGGGCTGCCTCCTCTACACGATGCTCACCGGGCGGCCGCCCTTCACCCTGGACCGGGGCCTGCTCCAGGTCGTGTACCAGCAGGTGCACGAGGTACCGCCGCCGCCGAGCGCGTACCTGCCGGTGCCCCCGCCCGTGGACCGGCTGGTCATGGAACTGCTCGCCAAGGATCCGGCGGACCGGCCGGCCGACGCCGCGGAGGTGGTGGACCGGCTGCGCACGCTGAGCCGCACGCTCGCCGCGGCCGCGGCCGCGGCCGCGGGGGCCGGGGCGGCGGGCGCCGGGTCCGCCGGCGCCGGTTCCGCCGGCGCCGGTTCCGCCGGCGCCGGTTCCGCCGGCGCCGGTTCCGCCGGTGCGGGAGCGTACGTACCGGCCGAGCCGGACCTGCCTCCCGCGCCTGCGCCGCCCGTACAGGAGCCCGCCGAGGAGGAGGACGCGGACGAGGTGCTGGAGGGCGAGTACGCCGACCCCGACCCCGGCGAGGTCTTCAGCGCCCGGATCCGCGCCGCGCTGGTGGAGCGCGGCCGGGTGGCGCGCGCGGAGGACGATCCCGGGATCGCGCGGCCGGCCCTGGGCGAGCTGCTCACCGACACCGTCCGGCTGTTCGGCGCCGAGGACCCGCTGACCGTGGAGTTCGGCTTCGACCTGGCCTGCGCCTGCGCCCGTGACGGCCTGTTCGGGGAGGCTTCCGCGCTGCTCGGCGAGATCGTGCCCCGCATGGAGGCCCTGCACGGGCCCGAGGACCGCCGCACCCTCTACGCCCGCTGCCTGCTGCCCTGGTACCTGGCGGGTGCGGGCGCCCTGCGCGAGGCCGCCGGGCTCTACGCGGACGTCGTGCGCGATCTGCGCCGGGTGCTCGGGGAGAGCGACAGCCTCACCCTGCACACCCGGTACCAGTACGTCACGCAGCCGGCCAAGGCCGGCGACGACGTGGGCGCGGTCCAGCTGTGGCTCTCCCTGATCCCGCGGCTCGACTCCGAGCAGCGCACGGTGGGGTCGCTCGGCGCGGACGCCCGCCGCGAGCTGTGCGACGCGGTCCTGCGGCTGCGGGACAACGCGGAGGCCGCCGCCCGGCTGCGCGTGCTCGTCGCCAACCTGGTCGGGCTGCTGGAGGACGGGCGGGAGGAGACGTACGCGGCCCGGATCGTGATGGCCGGCCGGGTCGCCGACGCGGGCACCGCGCAGGAGACGCTGCCCACCTGGCGGGTGCTGATCAGCGATTGCACGGCGGCGCTCGGCGAGGAGCATCCGCTGACGCTGCTGGCGCGGTTCCGGCTGGCGGAGCACACCGAGGGCGCGGGCCGCCCGGCGGAGGCGCGGGCGTTGCTGGTGGAGCTGATGCCGGCGCTGTACGCGCACCAGGGGCCCGCCGGGGAGCGGGTGCTACGGGCCCGCTACCTGCTGGCGCTGACCACCCGGGCCGTCGATCCGGCGGCGGACCTCGCGCAGTGGGAGGAGCTGGCACCGGATCTGGAGGCACTGCTCGGGAGCGGGGACCGGCTGACGGTGGACGCCTGGTTCCGGCTCGCGCCGGCCCTGTCCGCGCGGGACCGGCCGGCGGAGGCGCTGCCGCTGCTGAACTCCGTACTGCCGCGGCGCAGCGAACTGTTCGGGGCGGACGAGCCGGTCACCCTGCGCGGGCGCTGCGCGCAGGCGGCCGGGGTGGCCGCCCTGCACGGGGAGGCGGTCGCGCGGCCGATGTGGCGGGAGCTGCTGGCGGAGCTGACGCGGGCGATGGGCGCCCGGCACGACCTGACCCGCGGGGTCCGGGAGCGGCTGGGGCTCGCCCCCGAGCCGGAGGAGGCGCGCGCGGCGGGCCTCCCCGGGCTCGGACCGGTCTGGACGGCACGGGCCACCTGACCGGGCGGGCTGCGTGGCCGGACGGGCTGCGGGATCGGGCGGGCCACCCGGCCGGACGGGCCGCCGCGGGGGCGTGCGGTGTCGGAGGGGCGGGGGACGTCTCCCGAGGACGGGGAGCGGGCAAAGACCGGAAAAGTAGGTTAGGTGTGCCTAACCAGGGCCCTCACCCCAAACGCCCTGATATCGCACAGCACAATCACCTCTCCCTGCACAGCCGAATCGCCACCCCGCCACCCGTATGTGTGAAGCGGGGATTGTCGCGTTGTCCGGGGGGAAGCGCGATCACTACGTTCCTCGGCGGAGGTAACCGCGATGACTGTCTGTGCCATCGAGAAGACCAGCGCGACCCCGTTCACCATCGCCGCGGACGGGTCCTACGCCGCCCGGCTGGCCGGGGACGGTGAAGCCCGCTATCCGGAGCGCTGGACGCTGACCGGTCCCGAGCCGTACGCGGTGCCCCTGCCCCTCGCGCAGCCCGAGGAGGCCGACAGCGAGGTGCTGCCGCTGGCCGACGGGCGGGTGCTGATCCACCGGCGGGTCGCGGAGCGGCACGGCTTCGCGCTGCTGTACCCGACGGGCGGCGGCGAAGCGGGCGCGGGGCCCCGGACCGGGGAGCTGCAGCTCGGCGCGATCCCGGCGGCCGACGGCGTACGGGTCACCCTGCTGCCCCCGTCCCCCGACGGGCACGGGGCCTTCGCCCTGGCCGTGGGGGCCACCGCGACCACGGTGTGGCAGGTGGCCGGGGTCCCGTTCGGGCCGGAGCGGGTCGCCCGGATCCCGGGGCGCTGTTCGGGCGGGGTCTGGCTGGACCGGACCGGCCGGCTGCTATCGCTGGACCGCGAACTGGACGGCCCGGACGGGCCGGTGACCAAGGCGGTGGCCGTGGACCTGCGGCGGGCCGGGGAGATCTCGCCGCTGCTCCAGATCGCGGAGGCCAGCAACGACCGGCTGCTGCTGGCCGACGCCGACAGCGGGCTGCTGCTGATCCGCTCGGACGCGCCGGGCGAACCCCGGCTCGGCTGGGGGGTCCTGGGCAGCGCCCGCCCGGTGCGCTTCCCGGAGTGCCTGCGGGCCGTCGGGGCCACGGCGACGCCCTTCGCGGTGCAGCCGGGGCAGGTGCTGATGCCGGAGAGCTGCGGGGTCGCCCTGCGGGTGGACGAGGCGGGCGACGGCTACGGCGAGGCCGTGGCCGGGCTGGCCCTGTGGCGCCCCACCGACCGGCACGTGTTCCGGCTCGGCGCCCCGGCCGGCTGGCTCGGCGGAACGGGCCGCTGGACCCCGGAGGGCCGCCTGCACCTCCCGTACGCCACCCCCGAAGTCCCGTGCGGACTGCTGGGCATGACCCTCCCGGTCTCCCCGCCCCCGCCCATCCGCCTGGACCCCATCCCCCTCCCCCCGGCCCCCGCCCGCCCGGTCCCCTTGCAGCAGGCCCCGCTGGGGTGAACGCCTCCCGCTTCCGCGCGTCTGCTATCCAGGCCCGGTGACGAACTCCGCGACGAACTCCAAGCCCTACGACGCGGTCCTCTGCGACCTCGACAACGTGATCCGCTTCTACGACACGGCACACGTGGCCGCGCTGGAGGACTCGGCCGGCCTCCCGCGGGGCACGACCTCGGCCGTCGCCTTCGCTCCCGCGCTGGACGGGCCGCTGCTGCTCGGGCTCACCACCCCGGAGCAGTGGGTGGACGCGGTCGCGGCCGAACTCGCGAAGGACGGCAGGCTGTCCCCGGCGCGCGCGGACGAACTGGCCCGGGCCTTCGCCGGGTCGCCGTTCTCGGCCGACGGGACGGTGGTGGCGATGCTGCGCCGGGTCAGGGCGTCGGGCACGCCCCTGGTGCTGGTCACCAACGCGACCCTCGCCCTGGAGGACGACCTCGAAGCGCTCGGGCTGACGGACCTCGCCGATCACGTGGTCAGCAGCGCCCGGGTGGGCGTGGCCAAACCCGACCGGGAGATCTACGAGATCGCGGCCGGGCGGGCGGGTGCCGCTCCGGACCGGTGCCTGTTCATCGACGACCGGCTGGAGAACATCGAGGCGGCCGTCGCGCTGGGCATGACCGGCGTGCACTACCGGGAGCCGGCCGACCTCCACGAGCCACTGGCCTTCGCCCTCGCGCGGTGAGGGACGGCCCCTGTCCGGCGGACCGTCCGGGCACGCCGGTGGGGCGGAGGGCCCGAAGGTCCGCCGCCCCACCGGAACCACTCGTTACTCGTTGCTCGTCGCTCGTACCGGTCAGCCGTCGTGCTTGAGGCCGAGGACTTCCGCCGCCGCGAAGGTTTCGTTCGCCGGGCGGGAGTCGTAGTGCGGGGTGAGGACCTCGTCGAGTTCCTCGTAGGAGAAGGACTCCTTGGTGGTGTCGAACTTCGCCGCCACCTTGGGGCGTTCCATGACGACCACGATGCCGCCGTGGACCACGAACAGCTGCCCGTTGGCCTTCGCCGAGGCCGGGGAGGCCAGGTAGCCGACCAGCGGGGAGACGTGCTCGGGGGCGAGGGCGTCGAGCTTGCCCTCCTCCGGGACCTGGAAGCCCGCGAAGACGTCCTCCGTCATGCGGGTACGGGCGCGCGGGCAGATGGCGTTGGCCGTCACCCCGTACTTGGCCAGAGCGAGGGCGGTGGACGTGGTCAGGCCCACGATGCCGCCCTTGGCCGCCGCGTAGTTGGGCTGGCCGGCCGAGCCGCCGAGGAAGGCCTCGGAGGAGGTGTTGATGATCCGGCCGTAGACCGGTCCGCCGGCCGCCTTGGAGCGTTCGCGCCAGTGGACGGAGGCGAAGTGGGTCGTGTTGAAGTGGCCCTTGAGGTGGACCCGGATGACCGAGTCCCACTCCGGCTCCGACATGGAGAAGACCATCCGGTCGCGCAGGATGCCCGCGTTGTTGACCAGGATGTCGAGCTTGCCGAAGCTGTTCACCGCCAGCTCGACCAGCTCGCGCGCCTGCTCGAAGTCGGCCACGTCGCCCAGGTGCGCCACCGCCGCCCCGCCCGCGGCGCGTATCTCCGCCGCGACCTCCTCCGCGGGTGCGGCCGAGGCTTCGCCGGAGCCGTCGCGGCCGGGCTGCCCGAAGTCGTTGACGACCACGCTCGCGCCGAGCCGGGCGAGTTCGACCGCCTCGGACCGGCCGAGGCCGCGGCCCGCCCCGGTGACGATGGCGACGAGTCCCTCAAGTGGCAGTGACATCCGTACGGTTCCTCTCGAAACGGGTCAGAGTTCGATGCAGGTGCGCAGGGCCACGCCCGTACGCATCTGGTCGAGCGCGTCGTTGATCTCGGCGAGCTGCACGCGGTGCGTGATCAGGCCCGCCAGGTCCACCCGGCCGGCCCGCCACAGCGCGATGGTGCGCTCGTAGGAGCGGAGCACGTCGCCGCCGCCGTACATCGACGGCAGGATCTTCTTCTCGTCGAAGAAGAGGGAGAACATGTTGATCGAGTAGTTGTCGTCGAGGGCGCCCGCGCCGACCACGACGACGGAGCCGCCGCGGCGGGTCATGTCGTACGCGGTCTTCGTGGTCGCGGACTTGCCGACGACCTCGAAGACGTAGTCGAAGCCCTCGCCGGCGGTGATCCGGTTCTTGGCGTCGGCGAACTCCTCCGGGGAGACCGCCTCGGTGGCGCCGAAGCGCAGCGCGGCCTCGCGCCGGGAGGCGACCGGGTCGACGGCGATGATCTGGGCCGCGCCCTGGACCTTGGCGCCCTGGATGACGGAGATGCCGACGCCGCCGCAGCCGATGACGGCGACCGAGGAACCGGCCTCCACCTTCGCGGTGTTGATGGCCGCGCCGAGTCCGGTGGTGACTCCGCAGCCGATCAGGGCGGCGATGTCGAAGGGCACGTCGTCGGGGATCGGTACGGCGCAGCCCGCCGGGACCACCATCTCCTCGGCGAAGGTGCCGGTGCCGGCGAAGCCGAAGATGCTGCTGTCGCCGCGCTGGAAGTTGGGGGTGGCCACGTTGCCGAAGGCCTCCAGGCACAGGTGGCCCTGGCCGCGCTTGCAGGAGGGACAGTGCCCGCAGGGCGGGAGCCAGCAGACCAGGACCCGGTCGCCGATCTTGTGGCTGGTGACCCCGTCGCCGACGTCGGTGATCACTCCGGAGCCCTCGTGGCCCGGGATGAAGGGGGCGGGCTGCGGGAGGACGCCGCTCATCGCGGAGAGGTCGGAGTGGCACAGGCCGGTGGCCTTGATGCGGATCTTGACCTTGCCGGGGCCGAAGCCCACGGCCTGCATGTCCTCGACGACCTCGAGCTTGTCCTGGCCTATCTCGCTCTGCAGTGCTGCGCGCACGGTGCGGCTCCTTCGGTGGGTGTGCGGGGTTTCTCGCGTGCTTCGGCTGCTGCGTCCGCTCAGCCGTGTTCGACGACGGTGTCGGCGAGGACCGGGGCGTCGTCCCGGTCGGCGGCGCTCACCGTGACCAGGACCCGGCCGGGCTCCTGCCACATCCGGATCCGCAGGGTCTCGCCGGGGAAGACGATCCCGGCGAAGCGGGTGCGGTAGGCGCGGACGCGGGACACGTCGCCGTCCAGGACGGTGTCGACCACGGCCTTGAGGGTCATCCCGTACGAGCACAGGCCGTGCAGGATCGGCTGGTCGAAGCCGGCCATCTTGGCGAACTCGGGGTCCGCGTGGAGCGGGTTCCAGTCTCCGGAGAGGCGGTACAGCAGCGCCTGCTCCTCGCGGATCTTCCGCTCCTCGATCCGGTCGGGCGCCCGCTCGGGCTGCTCGGCCTTGACGGAGGGGCCGCGGTCGCCGCCGAAGCCGCCCTCGCCGCGGACGAAGATCGACGCGTCGGAGGTCCACAGCGGCCCGTCGGCGTCCGCGACCTCGGTGCGCAGGACGATCACCGCCGCCTTGCCCTTGTCGTAGACCGCGGCGACCTTGGCGGTGGAGGCGGCCTGCCCCTTGACCGGGATGGGCCGGTGCAGCTCGATGGACTGGCTGCCGTGCAGCACGTTGGCGAGGTTGACCTCGATGCCGGGGGCGGCGAGGCCGCCCATCATGGCCATGCCGGCGCCGGCGACGGTCGCGAAGCTGGGGAGCACGTGGAGCTTGGACTCCAGGGTGTAGCGCAGCTCGTCCGGGTCGGTGGCGGCCCCGGGGTTGTTCGGGGAGGTCCCCGCGCCGAGTCCGAGGTGGTAGAGCTGGATGTCCTTGTGGTCCCAGGCGATGTTCCCCTGGCGGGGTTCGGCGGCGAGGGCCTTGGCGGCATCGATCGGCATGGGCGTGCTGCTCCCTGTGTTGGAGACACCGTCTTTGGGGCACCGGCTGTGGAAGCGCGGTGCCTTGGAAGACCTCGGCGCGGCCGTCCGCACCGTCGGCCGCACCGAGGTCGTATGCGGGACCCGGCTCTCTAGAACGCGTTCTAGGTTGCCCGGTGAAGGAATGTATAACGCAAGCCCCAGCAGTTGGGAAGACTCCTGACTCTCTGTCAGACCCACTTCTCCCGCGGTGCGTTACGCCGTCACGGGACACTTCGCCCCTACCCTGGCCGGGTGGATGAGATGCCCGTTCCCCTGCGCCCCGCCCGATCCCTGCGGGTGCTCCTGGACCCGCCGAACCCGGCTCTGGCGGTCCTCCTCGGCCTCCAGCCGGACATCGAGGTGGTGGCTTCGGCGCTGGCCCGCCCGGCGGTGGCGCTGACGGAGTCGGTGGAGCGCGTCCCGGTGCTCCTGGCGGAGGATCCGGAATGCCGGGTCCTGGTGATGACGGGCTCCGCCCACCCGGGCCTGCCGGAGGCCGCGCTCACCGCCGGCGCGGCCGGCCTGGTGCTGCGCGACGGCCCGGTCGAGGACCTCGCGGACGGCATCCGCCGCGCCTCCCGGGGGGAGTCGGTGGTCGACCCGGCGCTGGAGGCCCCGCAGGCCCCGCAGGCCTCGTAGGCCCTCCCGGACATGCCTCCGCCCCGCGGATCCTTGCGAAGGACCGGCGGGGCGGGTGCACGTACGGCGTGCGGACGAAGGGCCGGGGTACGCAGGGCCGGCGTACGAGGGGCCGGAGACGGCCCGGCGTACGCAGGGCCGGAGACGGCTCAGCCGGTGGAGGCGCGCGCCGTCCAGTCGTCGACCATCCGCGACGGGTCCAGCGCGACCGGCAGCTTCTCCAGCCCGCGGAAGGCCGGGAAGGGCCCCTTGAGCCAGTCCTCGTGCCCCGGCTCCGGCGTGGCCAGGATCATGTCGGGGAACCGGTCGAGCAGGGCCGTCAGCGCGGTCTCCAGCTCCATGCGGGCGAGCGGGGCGCCGAGGCAGTAGTGCGGTCCGTGACCGAAGCCGAGGTGGGTGCTCTGCAGCCCCTTGCGCGTCACGTCCAGGGTGTCCGGTTCCGCGAACTTCTCCGGGTCGCGGTTCGCGGAGGAGATCGCGATCTGGACCAGGGCGCCCCGGGGGATGGCGACTCCCCCGATCTCCATGTCCTCCAGTGCGTAGCGGAACGTGGAGGTCTCCACGGAGCACTCGAACCGGACGAGCTCCTCGATCGCCTGGGGCAGGAGCGCGCGGTCCTCCCGCACCAGCGCCAGCTGGTCGGGGTGGGCGAGCAGGGAGAAGACCGCGTTGCCGATCTGGTAGGTGGTGGTCTTGTGACCCGCGAAGAGCAGGACCCACATCATCGAGACGAGTTCGTCGTCCGTCAGGGCCCCGTCCTCGTGCTGCGTCTGGATCAGCACGGTGAGGAAGTCGTCGGCGGGCTCCGCGCGCTTGCGGGCGACCAGGCCGAGGAAGTAGTTCCGCAGCCAGTGCTCGGCCGCGGCCAGGTCGTCGGCCATGTCCTTGCTGAACCGGGAACGCGTCACCTGCCCGAACCACTTCAGGACATCCGTGCGCTCGTCCCCCACGATGCCGAGCAGTTCGCAGATGACCATGATGGGGAGCGGCAGGGCGAAGGAGGCCATCAGGTCGACGGGGGTGTCCGTCGGGCACTTGGCCAGCAGTTCGCCCGCGAGCTGCTCGATGCGCGGGCGCAGGAGCTTGACGTGGCGCGGGGTGAAGGCCTCGTGGGCGATGTGCCGCAGCCGGGTGTGCCGAGGGGGGTCGGCGAAGATCAGGTTGTCGTCGAGGGCGTCGCAGGTGTTCCCGAAGACGGAGTGGTAGATGTCGATGCCCTCGTGCATGTCCTTGCCGATGCGCGGATCGGACAGCGCGAGCCGGGCGTCGTCGTACCGGGTGATGAGATACGTGTCCACCCCGTGGCGCGTCGTCAGCTTGCTGACGGGGGCCTGCTCGCGCAGCGTCCGGTAGACCGGGTAGGGACACGTGCGGTACTCCGGCGTGCCCATGGACACGGCCGCCACGGCTTCGTCGACGGGGAGGCCGACGGGAAGGCCGTCACTCACGGCCACTGCGGGTTCGGTCGTCACGGGCTCAGACCTCTCGTGGGGCTCGACTGTCCAGCCACCTCACTCCCTCGGCCCGTGGCCCGCATAACCTCCGTTACCCCGTTCGGGCCCGAAACTACGCCCGCCTGAGCGGATCGGCCGGGTCCCCGACCTGTCCCGCGAACACCCGCGCGACCCCGCCATAAGGTCCCCCCATGCCGGACATCGCAGACCCCACCACGCCCCCGCCGGACGACGGCAGCGACAGCAGGATCGACGTCCACCACCACTTCTGCGCCCCGGAGTGGCTGGAGTGGGCCGAGGGCCAGGGCCTGGCGAACCGCAAGGCCCTGCCGCCGTGGGCGCACTGGGACGCGGCGGCGGCCCTGGACCTCATGAACCGGGCGGGCATCGCCACCGCCGTCCTCAAGCCGATGCTGCCGGCGCGCTACACGACGTCCGCCCAGCTGCGCGAGGCCACGGCCATCACCCTGCGGGCGGCGGCGGAGGTGACGCAGACCCACCCGGGCCGCTTCGCGTTCCACGCCCCCCTCTTCCTCGACGCCCCGGAGGTCGCGCGGTGGGCGCTGCGGCGGGGCCTCGACGAACTGGGGGCGGTGGGGGTGAACGTCACGGCGAACTACGGCGGCGTCTACCTGGGCGACCCCTCGTACGACCCCCTCTTCGCGGAGCTGAACGAACGATCCGCGATCGTGGACACCCACCCGCACAACCTGCCGGGGTTGGCCGGCGGCATGCCGCCCGGCGGCGGGCCGGGGGCGGGACGCGGCGCGGGCCACGGGCCGGGTCCGGACACGGGACGCGGCGCGGGCCACGGGCCGGGTCCGGACACGGGACGCGGCGCGGGCCACGGGCCGGGCCCGGACACGCGACGCGGGGCAGGCCACGGACCGGGCCCGGACACGCGACGCGGGGCAGGCCACGGACCGGGACCGAGTACCGGGCCTGGCGCAGGCCACGGACCGGGAGCGGGCGGCGGGTCAGGGGCGGGCGGCGGACCGGGGGCGGTGGCCGTGCCGGGGATCCCGAACTTCCTGTGCGACTTCCTGCTGGACACCACACGGGCCGCACTGAACATGATCCACAAGGGCACCCTGGACCGCTTCCCGAACCTGTCGGTGATCCTGCCGCACGCGGGCGGCTTCCTCCCCCACATCGCCACCCGGGTACAGGCCTTCGCGGGCGCGTTCACCCCGCCCGTGGACCCGGCGATGGTCCGGGACCACCTGCTCCGCTTCTACTACGACACGGCCGGGCCCATGTCCCCGGCGGGCACCCTGCTGGCGATGGCGTCCCCCGACCGCATCCTCTTCGGCAGCGACTGGCCGGCGTGCCCTTCGGAGATGGTCACGGGCATCGCCCTGCCGGCGCTGGCGGGTGACTCCGCGCTGACTGTGGCGCACCAGCGGGCGATCAATCGGGACAACGCGGTGCGCTTGATGCCGAGCCTGGCCCCGCTGAGCCCCGCACGCGTCTGAGCGCCGCCGCCCCGCGCCCTACCCGCTGCGCGGGGCCGCCCCCGTCCGCAGCCCGGCTGCGCCCGTTGCCGCTGCGCGGGGCGAAGTCCCCGCTGCGACCCTTGCCGCTGCGCGGGGCAGAGTCCCCTACCCGCCCTTCCACCGTTCCCAGGGCCGGCCCTGACCCGGTCCTCAAACGCCGGACGGGCTGAAAGCAGGGGCCCCGGGCTGCGCCCGGACCCCTGGGGCTCCGCCCCAGACCCCGGTCCTCAAACGCCGGACGGCTGAAAAGACAAACCCCGGCCGGGGTCGGGACCAGGGTGCCCGGGCCGGGGACGGGGGCGGGGTGGGGTGTTGGCCTGGACGTAAAGCGTGATTTGTGGCGCGCTACAAGGCATCACCGTCGGAGTAGAGCAGAGGGCGCCTAAATCATGCAGTCCAGGCCGACACCCCACCCCGCCCCCGGCACCGGCCCCCACCCGCAGCGAGCGCGACACCGGCACACCCCAGCCCCGCCGGCGTTTGAGGCGCAGGGGCCCGGGGACTGGTCCCCGGCAACGGCGCCGCACCAGGCGACCGGGACTCGGACCCGGACCCGGACCCGCCAGGGCTACCGCCGCAGGAGCGTGACCACCGCCGCGCCCCCCAGCCCGATGTTGTGCGCCAGCGCGACCCGTGCTCCCGGGACCTGCCGGGGACCCGCCTCAGCGCGGAGCTGCCAAACCAGCTCCGCCGCCTGCGCGAGCCCCGTAGCGCCCAGCGGGTGGCCCTTGGAGATGAGCCCGCCCGAGGGGTTCACGACCCACCGCCCGCCGTACGTCGTCGCACCCGACTCCACCAGCGCGCCCGCCCCGCCGTCCTCGCACATGCCCAGCGCCTCGTACGTCAGCAGCTCGTTGATCGAGAAGCAGTCGTGCAGCTCGATGACGTCCACGTCATCGATCCCGAGCCCGGACGCCGCGAAGACCGCCCGTCCCGCCGCCGCCGTCATCGGCTTGCCGACCACGTCGATGCAGGAGCCGGAGGCGAAGGACGCTTCCGTATCCGTGGTCATGGACTGGGCGACGATCTCCACCGCCCGCTCCCCGAGCCCGTGCTGCTCCACGAAGCGTTCCGATACGACGACCGCCGCAGCCGCCCCGTCCGAGGTCGGCGAGCACTGGAGCTTGGTCAGCGGCTCGTGGATCGTCTTCGCGGCGAGGATCTCCTCGACCGTGTACACGTCCTGGAACTGCGCGTTCGGATTGTTCGCCGAGTGCCGGTGGTTCTTCGCGCCGACCGCCGCCAGCTGCGCGGCCGTGGTCCCGTAGAGCTTCATGTGCTCCCGCGCCGCGTTCCCGAAGATCTGCGCGGTCGGCGGCGACATCTCGAAGCCGTGGCCGGCGGCCATGATCCCGTAGTGCCGGGCGACCGGCGAGGTCTTGAAGTCCCCGCCGTCCGTGCCCCCGCCCAGCGCTCCGCGCTTCATCTTCTCGAAGCCCAGCGCGAGCACGCAGTCGTTGATCCCGCCCTCCACGAACTGCCGCGCCATCATCAGCGCCGTCGAGCCCGTCGCGCAGTTGTTGTTGACGTTGTAGACGGGTACCCCGCTCAGCCCCAGCTCGTACGCGGCCCGCTGGCCGGCCGTGGAGGCCTGGAAGCAGTAGCCGACCGGTACTTGCTCGACGAGCCCGTAGTCGATGCCCGCGTCCGCGAGCGCCGCGTCACCCGCTTCCTTCGCCATGTCCCAGTACTGCCAGTCCCTCGACTCCGGCTTCTCGAACTTCGTCATGCCGACGCCCACGATGTACGACTTCATGCGTGTCCCCACTACCCTTCAGTCCCTGGGAAGGCCGAGAATCCGCTCGGCGACGACGTTGAGCTGGACCTGCGTGGTGCCCCCGGCGATGGTCAGGCAGCGGGACATGAGCATGCCGTGCACCGCCCGCTTCCCCGCCCCCTCGCTCACCGCGCCCGCCGGACCCAGCAGTTCGAGCGTGAGCTCGGCGGTCCGCTGCTGGTGCGGGGTCTGGACGAGTTTGCGTACGGACGCGCCCGCCCCCGGCTCCAGTCCGGAGACCTGCTGGAGCGTGGTGCGCAGCCCGATGCAGGCCAGGGCGTGCGCCTCGGCGGCCAGGGCCCCGATCCGCACCCGGTATCCGCCTTCGAGTTCGGCGGAGCGGGCGAGCAGTGCCTCCAGGCCGGTGTCGAAGGTCATCTGGTCGGCCATGTGGACGCGTTCGTTGCCCAGGGTGTTGCGGGCGACCTTCCAGCCCCCGTCCTCGGCGCCCACCAGGGCGTCCGGCGGCAGCGGCACGTCGTCGAAGTAGACCTCGTTGAAGAGGGCCTCGCCGGTGATCTCCTTGAGCGGCCGGATGTCGATCCCGGGGGTCTTCATGTCCACCACGAAATAGCCGAGCCCCTTGTGCTTGGGGGCGTCCGGGTCGGTGCGGGCCAGGAGGATCCCGTAGTCGGCGCTGTGCGCGGAACTGGTCCACACCTTCTGCCCGTTGACGATCCAGGAGCCGTCCCCGGAGGCCGACCGCTCCGCCTTCGTCCGCAGTGAGGCCAGGTCGGAGCCCGCGCCCGGTTCGGAGAAGAGCTGGCACCAGGTGACGTCCCCGCGCAGCGTGGGGAGCAGGTAGCGCTCCTGCTGCTCGGGGGTCCCGTAGGCGAGGAGCGAGGGCACGACCCAGGTGGCGATCCCGAGGTCGGCGACCTTGACCCCGGCGGCCGCCAGTTCCTGCTGGACGACGAGCTGTTCGACGGGTCCGGCGCCGAGCCCGTACGGGGCCGGCAGGTAGGGGGCCGCGTACCCGGTGGGTGCCAGCACCCGGCGGGCGGTGGCGGGGTCGAGGCCGGCCGCGTCCGCGATGGCGGTACGGGCCTTCGCGCGGTGGGTCTCGGCCCGCGCGGGCAGCTCCAGGCGCAGCTCGCGCCGCGCGCCGGCGGCGGCGAGCCGCACGGCCCGGACCCGGTGGCCGTCGCCGGAGCCGAGGAGCTGGCGGGCGACGAGGGCCCGGCGCAGGTAGATGTGGGCGTCGTGCTCCCAGGTGAAGCCGATGCCGCCGAGCACCTGGACGCAGTCCTTGGCGCAGGAGTACGCGGCGTCGAGCGCGGTGCCCGCGGCCAGCGCTGCCACCAGCGAGCGCACCTCGGCCGGTTCCTCCATGGCCTGCGCGGCGTCCCAGGCGAGCGCCCGGGCCTGCTCCACGCGCACCAGCATGTCGGCGCACAGGTGCTTGATCCCCTGGAACTGCCCGATGGGCCGCCCGAACTGCTCGCGCACCTTCGCGTACTCGGCGGCGGTGCGCAGCGCCCAGGCGGCGGTGCCGCAGGCGTCGGCGGCGAACAGCATGCAGGCGAGGTCCCGCACGAGGGCGGCGTCCAGTTCCAGCAGGGCGCCCGGCCCGGCGGTGACCCCGCGGGCGCGGACCTCGGCGGTGGGCCGGGTGGGGTCGGCGCTGTCCTGGGTACGGATGTCCAGCGCGGCGGCGTCGACGGCGAACCAGCGGGTCCCGTGCGCGGTCTCGGCGGCGAGCAGCACGAGGTCGGCCTCGCCAGCGCCGAGCACCGGCGGCGCGGTCCCGTCGAGGAGGTACCCGCCCTCCACGGCGACGGCGGTCAGGTCCCCGGGCCCGAGCGCCACGGCCCCGACCCGCCCGCCGAGGGGTTCGGCCCCGGCCCGGTCCAGGAGTACGGAGGCCAGCACGCTCGGCAGGTACGCCCCGGGCAGCGCCGCCCGGGCGGCCTCCTCCACCACGACGGCGAGATCGAGCAGGCTCCCGCCCTCCAGGTGCGGCTCCAGCAGCCCGGAGGCGAGCAGCCCGTCCCAGTAGGCGGGCCGCGAGCCCGTCTGCGGCGGGGTGTCGAGGAGCTTGCGCACCTCCTCGGGCGGCACGGCCCGCGCGACCCAGCCGCGTACGGCCTCGGCCAACTCCCGCTGTTCCTGTGTGATTCCGATGCCCATGCGCGGCAGAGTAGAACACGTTGCATTCTGACGGAAGGTCAGAACTGAAACGTGTTCTCACTCTGGGACCTGCCGTCGCCGCCGGGGCCGGAGCCTCACGCAAGGACGAGCCGGCGGCCGGGAGTCGCGACCCTTCGGCGGCGGTGGTAGGCCACGGTGACGACCGCCAGCAGTGGCCCCCAGGCCACCAGGGGCAGGTAGCAGGCCGTCATCACCCAGTACGCCACGCCCGTGGGGGAACCGGGGGCACCCATGTTCCCCGGGTCGTTCCAGCCGATCGCCCCCAGGGCTCCCAACAGGGTGAGCGCGGCGGCCCCCAGGCCGGCGGGGATCACGGCGGCGAGCGGCGGGACACGCCTGCCACCGATCAACGGCAGCCAATCCGGGGTGACTTCGCCCCAGCGCTGCACCAGGCCCAGGGCGAGGAATCCCAGCACCTCGGCGAACACGCTCAGGCCGATCATGTAGAGCGAGAAGCCGCTGCCGAAGCTGACGTCCGCCAGCGGGTCACCCCCGGAGAAGCCGAGCGGTACTCCGACCGCTCCGGCGATCCGCCACAGCCCCGTGGGCAGCGGTGCGAGCGCGGCGAGGCGGGCGAGCCGCACCACTCGACGGCTCGGTCGGCTCTCCATGGCCGCCCTCATTCCTTGTTCCCCGAGTTCGCGGAGTCCGCAGACTTCACGGAGTCCGCGGACGGGTTCGGCGGGAGCACGTGCACGACCTTGAAGTCGCCGCTCTCGACGGTCTCGTACGGTGCGGCGCTCAGGCACTTCGGCACCTCCGGACCGTCGAAGGAGGACACGGCCCAGCTGTAGCCGACCCGGTCCTTCTTCCCGTCGCCCTTCCCGTCGTAGACGGTGAAACCGACGCGCTTGCCGACCGCGCCGGGGGGCAGGTCGGAGCTCGTGATGATGCCGGTGGCGGTCGCTACCGGACCGCCGGTCAGCAGGCAGTCGATACGGCCTTCGGCGTACGCGCCCTGCTTGCCGTCGGCGGAGTAGTGGCTGAACCGGAAGGTGCCGCGCGAGGTGCCGGCCGGGGCGTCCGGCTCGTCGGGCTCGGCCGGGGCGAAGCCGTGTGCGTCGAAGGAGAAGCGGACCTGCTGGCCGTCCGCCCGGTCCATCTTGGCGGAGCCGGTGAGACTCGACTCCTTCGGCGACTTCTTCGCCTCGTCCGAGGCGGAGGCAGCAGCAGAGACGGAGGCGGAGGCGGTGACAGCGAGGCCGCCGATGACCGCCAGTGCGGCGACGCCGACGACGGACGTACGAAGAGTGGTGCTGCGCAACATCGTGAACTCCTTGATCCTGGCGGCCGGTTGAGTCGCCCTTCGGTGCTTTCGGTGTGGCATCAGCCTCCGCCACCGGGACGATCCGCGACCATCGGCCGATGGGGAGATCCACTCGAGGGCTCGACGGTCCCCTCTATGCCGTTCGGCAGAGGCCACCGGTTCGGACAGCCTCTAAGGTCGTAAAGGTGAAGATCATGGACATGGCACACCGGGACCGCGCCGTCGTCGGCGTCCTCACCGCCGCCTGCTGCGCCGCCACCGTCTTCCTGGGCGTACGGCCGCTGCCGGCGCTCGCCGCCACCGGAATCGCCCTCGCGACGTTCGGCTGCCTACCGCGGTCGCGCCAGTGGTCCGGGGCCGCGACGGGCGGCGCCGGGGCCCTGCTCCTGGTGGCCTCGTTCGGCTGGCCCGGACGCGGTACGGCCGGAGGAGCGCCGTGGCACATGGTGGCCGTAGGAGCCGTGCTGCTGCTCCTGACGGCGGCGGTGCGCTGGTCGCCCCGGCGGCAGCTCCTGACGGGCGGCGGCCTCGGCGCCCTGGCCGTCGCCGCATGGACCGTCCCGCTCGTACCGGACGCCTCCTTCTTCGAGTACCTCGGGCTGATGTCCTTCTGGTCGGCGCCGGTCGTCATCGCGACCGTCGTCGGCGGCTATCCGCGCCTGATGGAGGACCGCCGCCGCCAGGCGGTCCTCGCCGCGCGCCGCGCCCAGCAGCTCGAACTCGCCCACGATCTGCACGACTTCGTCGCCCACGACGTGAGCGGCATCGTCGTGCAGGCCCAGGCGGCCCGGTTCGTGGCCGAGCACGATCCGGTGGCGGCGGCCCGGGCGCTGGAACGGATCGAGCGGGCCGGACTCGCGGCACTGGCCTCGATCGACCGTACGGTGCGGCTGCTGCACGCCGCCGACGAGGACACCCGCAAGAGCACGGGCGGTCCCGGCGACCGTGGCACCAGCGGCGACAGCGACGGCCTGACCGGGGACGAGGCTGCGGGCGGCGCCCGTACGGTCCTTCCCGGCATGGATCAACTCGGCGAAGTGGTCGACCGGTTCAGCGGAACAGGGCAGACAGCGGCCCGTCTCGAACTGGCCCCGGGCGTCACCGACGCGCTCTCCCGCGAGGGGGCCGCCACGGTCCACCGGGTCGTGGTGGAAGCGCTCACCAACGTACGCCGCCACGCGCCAGGAGCGGCCGGTGTACGCGTCGCGCTCAGCACGGACCGTACGACCGTCGAAGTCAGCGTGACCAACGACGGCGGCCGCGGCCGCTCTTCGCACCTGCCCGCACTCCCCCGTCTCGAACGGGGCACCAAGAGCGCCAGGGGCGGCGGCGGGCTGCTCGCGCTGGCCGAACGCGTCCGCGCCTGCGGCGGCACCTTCACCTCGGGCCCGTACCAGGGCGGCTGGCGCGTGATCGCGACTCTTCCCGCCACCGGATCACCCGCCACGGCATCATGATCACGTGACCACCCGCATCCTGATCGCCGACGACCAGGAAGACGTGCGCAACGGCTTCCGCCTCATCCTCGACTCACAGCCCGACATGACCGTCGTAGGGGAGGCATCCGACGGTGAGACGGCGGTCGAACTCGCCCGTACGCTGCGGCCCGACGTCGTGATCGCCGACATCCGGATGCCACGCCTGGACGGCCTGGAGGTCACCCGGATCCTGGCGGGCCCGAACGCCGAACACCCCGTCCGCGTGGTCGTCGTCACGACGTTCGACCTGGACGACTACGTGCACACCGCACTGCGCAACGGCGCCTGCGGCTTCCTGCTGAAGCGGTCGGGCCCCAACCTGCTGATCGAGGGGGTTCGGGCGGCAATGGCCGGGGACACCCTGATCAGCCCGCAGCTCACGGTCCGGCTGCTGCGCAGCCTGTCCGCGCCGCCATCCGGACCTCACCCCCGGCCGGAACCCCAGCCGCAACCCCGGCCGAGGACCGTTCCCGAGCCGCGGCCCGCAACCGAGGACCCCCTGACCGCGCGGGAGCGCGAAATCGCCCTGCTCGTCGCACGCGGGCTGACCAACGCCGAGGTCGGCGCCGAACTGTTCATCTCGCCGGGCACCGCCAAGACCCATGTCGCCAACATCCAGGCGAAACTGGCGGTGCGCAACCGGGTGGGCATCGCCGCGTGGGCCTGGGAGACCGGCCTGGTGAGCGGCGCCTGACACCGCTGTTCCCCTACTCCTGCGGGCGTCAGGACTTTTCGTAGTAGTAGCCCTCGCCGTGCGAGGGGCCCACGTTGTGCTGGAGGCCGGCCGGCAGGCTCTTGGTGAAGAAGGAGGGGTCCAGGACACCGCAGAACTGGCTGGTGGACTTGGACTTGTCCACCGCCGCCGAGCCGATGTTGATCCGGGTGCCGCCCGAGGCCAGCGAGGTCACCTTGGCGATGTTCTCGCAGTGCCCCATCTGGGACTCGTTGATCAGGCGGACCGCCCCGGAGCGAGTGATGATCACCGTCCCCGGCTGGCCGATGTTGAAGTCGCCCTTGTAGGTCCAGGTGCCGGCGAAGTACGCGGGAACCGCGTCGCCGCCGCCGGAGCCTCCGCCGCCGCTGGGCGAACCGCCACCGCTGGGCGAGCCCGATCCCGATCCCGATCCGGATCCCCCGGGGGTGGCGCTCGGGCTGGTGCCCGTACCCGTGCCGCCTCCGGCGGCCGGACCCCCGGCGCCGCCCTGGTTCGCACCGCTGCCGCCCGGGGTGCCGGAGCCGCCGCCGGGAGTCCCCGCGCCGGCTGCGGCGCCGCCCTGGCCGTCCGGCGCCGGTACGGGCGGGCTCTGCGCGGCCTGGGGGCTCTCGGAGTTCGGATCGGCCGGGGCTGCGGGTGAACCGCTCGCCGCCGAAGGTGAGCCGGAGGAGGCGCCGGGCGTCAGGGGCGCACTGCTCGCCGGGGGCGAGGCCTGCGCCCCGTCGCCACCGCCGCCGAACGGCTGGAGCACGGCCACCGTGCCCCCGCCAACGGTGAACACCAGGACCACCGGCACCGCGACGGTCAACCGGCGCCGCGCGCCTCGCCGTTCGCGCTGCGCGGTACCGTCGCCGGTCGCCGGGCCGGCTGCGGGACCTGCAGCCGGACCGGTCGCCGATGCGGGCACCGCCCCGCCCGCCGGATCGACGACCACGACGATCTGCTCGCCGGACCCTCCCGACCCTCCCGACCCGCCGACCCCTTCCGCCTCCGGCCGCAGCCCGAGCGTCCCCCGGTCAGGGGTCTGCGCGTCCCCCACCGGCACGGACGGGGGCACCGGCTCCTCTGCCGGTACCGCCTCCGCGTCGAGCAGCCGCGCCGCCTGCCGGGCCAGCCGCTCCACCACCTCGGGCGGCAGCCATGCCCCGCCGCGCACCGCGGGACGGACCCGCCCCGGATCCTCCAGCAGCTCGTCCACGCCGGGCCGTTCCTCCACGCCCTTGACCAGGCAGCGGCCGATGAGCGCGCGCAGGGAGGGGTCCGCCACCCGCTCCAGGGCCGGCTCGCCCTCCACGATCTGGAACATCACCGCGTGCTGGTTGCTGGCGCCGTGCCCGAAGGGCAGCTCGCCCGTGGCCGCGTACATGAGGACACAGCCGAGCGTGAACACGTCGCTCTTCGCCCCGGCCCGCTGCCCGCGCACCTGCTCGGGCGACATGAACCCGGGCGAGCCGACGACCATGCCGGTGCTGGTGAGCAGCGATTCGACGGAGGTCTCCAGGGCGCGCGAGATCCCGAAGTCGATGACCCGGCTGCCCTCGACGGTCAGCATCACGTTCGACGGCTTGAGGTCGCGGTGCACGATCCCGGCGGTGTGGATGTCCTTCAGCGCGTGCAGCAGCCCGTCCGCGAGCGCGTGGACAGAGGCCACGGGCAGGGGGCCGTACCGGCGCACGATCTGCTCCAGCGAGAGCCCGGGGACGTACCCGGTGGCCACCCAGGGCCGCTCGGCGTCGGGGTCCGCGTCGAGCACGGGCGCGGTGTACCGCTCGCCCACCTTCCGGGCGGCGTCGATCTCGCGGCGGAAACGGGCCCGGAACTGCGCGTCGGCCACGTGCTCCTCGTGCACCACCTTCACCGCGACCGTACGCCCGCCCTCGGACCGGGCCAGGAACACCCGCCCCATCCCCCCGGCGCCGAGCCGCCCGAGCAGCAGGTACGGCCCGATCCGGCTCGGATCCCCGGGGGCGAGCGGCTTTATGCCACCATCGACGTTGTCATCGCTGCCCTGCCCCTTGCTGCTCCCGCTGCCCATGCTGCCCGTCCCCCGGTGATCCCCTGCGGGCGGCCGGTCGGCCCGCCCCGTCGAACTCGGCTCAGGGTAGAGCCAGTTCCCTTTCACCCTGAAGGCAAGGTCGGGTGAGTGCGAGAAACGGCCCGGCGGACGGTTTCCGTACCACCGGCCGTACGGGTACTCCTGCCGAGCCCTGCCGCCCGGGGACCGGCGCCACCGGAAGCATTTCTCCGCAAGGGAGAGCGGGCAAGGCCCGGCACCCGGCGGAGGCCCGGCGCGACCGGGCCCCCAATGGCCGCTATGCCCGCTCCCCGGAAGTTGCTTGAGTGCGCGTGTTCCCTCCGCACTCTTCCCCGAGGAGCCCCATGCCCCACCGTCCCCACCTCCGCAGCGCGGTGATCGGCGCGGTCACCGCGGCGCTCCTCGCCGGCTCCGGCCTGCTCGTTCACTCCCCGTACAGGCGGAGAGCCGTCAGGCTCCGGCGGCCGCCGCCCAGCGGGCGACGGCGTCGGAGCGGACCGTCGCCCAGTTCTTCGCCGAATACCAGGACGCGGTCAACGCCACGCACAGCGAGGGCCTCGACCACTCCGCGGTCCGCAAGCGGTTCCTCTCGACCGAGCTCGACGATGCCCTCACCGTCTGGGAGGGCGAGCACAAGGTCAACCCGGTCTTCCGTCGGGCGGACGCGCCGGAGAGCTACGACGTGGCGGAGACGGGCCAAGCGGACGGCAACGCCAAGGTCGTCCTGACCCAGAAGTGGGAAGACGGCACGTCGACCGACGTCTGGTATCAGGTGGGGCTCAACAGCCAGGTCATCGTCGGCCTGACCGACCCCTCGTAAACACCGGGCCCGCTGCTCCGGATGCCTGTGGCGTCCGGAGCAGCGGCCTGCCGTCAGAGGCCGCGGACGAACTCCGCGAAGGCGGCGGGGCCGACGGTGAAGACGGGGCCGTCGGGGACCTTGGAGTCCCGGACGGCGATCCGGCAGGGCTGGGGGGCGATCTCCACGCAGCAGCCGCCGGTGTCACCGCTGTACGAGGACTTGTGCCAGGCGGCGTCGCCGAGCGGGGCGCACTCGACGCAATCGCCGCCGGTGTCGCTGCTGTACGAGGACTTACGCCACCGCGCGCCCGTCAGGTTCTGGATGGTGTCCATAGCGTTCCTCCATTACGCGGGCGATCAGTTCCGCCGATTTCTCCACGGAGAGCGCGGCGGCCTGCAGGTGATCGTAACGGAGCGAACCCTCCCTGAGGCCTGCCGGATTGGCCGTCATGTGCCCCTGCACGAAGTCCTCGGTGTAGACGAGATCCGGGTCGTCGTCGAAGCGCAGGAGGTTGAACGAGCCCGGCAGCCCCGCGTGCGCTCCCGCCTCGAAGGGCAGGATCTGCACCCGCACCCACTCCCGGTCGCGCAGCTCCAACAGGTGGGCGAGTTGGTTTCGCATCACCTCCCGGCCGCCGATCTCCTGGTGCAGGACTGCCTCGCTCAGCACCACCCACATCAGCGGCGGGTGCTCGCGGTCCAGGATCCGCTGCCGCTCCATGCGGGCGGCCACCTGCGCGTCGAGGCGCTTGTCGTGCCGCACGCCGAGCACGGCCCGCGCGTACGCCTCCGTCTGCAGCAGTCCATAGACCAGCTGCGCCTGGAAGGTGGAGATGTAGGTCGCCTTCGCCTCCATCTCCGCGTACGCCTGGAACCACGTCGGCAGCTGGCTCCGTAGCACCAGCCCCACCAGGCGGGAGAACACCCCGCCCGTGTCCAGCGCGGCGTCGACCCGTTCCGAGAAGTCGCGGGTCGGCACCTTCCTCGCGGTCTCGATCTGCCCGATCAGCGAGCCCGCGCAGAAGATGATGTCGCCCAACTGCCCCTGTTTGAGCCCTGCGGCCTCCCGCAGGCGGCGCAGTTCGGCACGGTAGTAGTCCAGCGGGGAGGCGCTGGGATCGAGGCTGCGGATGTTGACCATGGAGCGGTCACCCCCAAGTACACGCCAGGCGGCGTTCGTTTCGGTCCATAGCCGAGCGTAACGACGCCACCTCACCCTGATGTCATGAATCTCGCAACTGGCCCCTCATCAGCTGGAATTGACGGCAGCTATCGCATGAGCTTCACCGTCGGTGACCATTCGGCCCGGCACATGCGCCGCATCCTGCGGATGTTCCTCACGCAGTGGGAGCTCGACGCCCTGGCCGACGCCGCGGAGCTCGCGCTCACCGAGCTGGTCGCCAACGTCGTGCGCCACGTACCCGGGCGGGGCTGCGTGGTCCTCATCCTCCGGCAGCCGGATGGGCTGCGCGTGGAGGTCTCGGACGGCTGCCCCGCGCCCCCGCGCCTCGCGCCCGACTCCGGGGAGCTGAGCGAGGGCGGCCGCGGCCTGCTCCTAGTCGAGGCGGTGACCGACCGCTGGGGCACGGACGCGAACTCCACCGGAAAGACCGTGTGGTTCGAGTGCGACGCCCCTCCCCCTGCGGCTAGCGGCTCCGCGCGTGCTCGACGGCGGCCGCCGCCAGGCCTGCGATGAGCGGGTGCGCGCGGGTGCCGTCGCCGTCCAGTTCGGGCTGGAAGAGGGTGGCCAGGAAGAAGGGGTGCTCGGCGAGTTCGGCGATGCGGATGTCGCCGGATTCGTCGGCGCCGGTGAAGGTCATGCCGTGGGCGCGGAGCAGGTCCAAGTGGAGCGGGTTGGGGCCGTAGTTGCAGTGGTAGCGGGCCTGCGTGCGGTCCGCGCCGAGCAGCCGGGCGGCGCGGGAGCCGGGGGTGACCCGTACGGTCCCCTCGTGGCCCACGAGCGAGCAGGCCAGCGGGACGACCACCGCGTCCGCCTCTGCGGTCGCCGGGTCGTTCTCGGCGTGGGCGGCCCGGTCGAGGCCGCAGACCGTACGGGCGAACTCCAGCAGGGCGTGCTGGAAGCCGCCGCAGGTGCCGAGGAAGGGGATGCCGTTCTCGCGGGCGTCCCGGATCGCCGTGAGCACCCCGTCCTCGCTGCGGTAGGGGCTGCCGGGGAGGACCCAGACGGCGTCGAAGCCGTCCATGCCCTGGCCCGCCTCCTCGGTCGGGATCCAGTAGGCGTCCAGGTCCAGGCCCTCGCGCAGGCGCAGTGCCTCCAGCAGGCCGGGGACGCGGGCGTGGGACCGTACGGCGTCGGAGCGGTCCGCGATCAGCGCGATGCGGGCGGTGGGTGCGGTGAGTTCGGTGTGCCCCGTGGCGTGGTTCGCGTTCATGACGGCCATCCTGCGAGCTGCCGGTCCATCACGTCCAACGATGATCCTCACTACCTGCATAAGCGATACTGATGCACATGGATCCGCATCTGCTGCGCACCTTCGTCGCGGTCCTCGAACACCGCTCCTTCTCCTCCGCGGCCTCGGTCCTCGGCTACACGCAGTCGGCCGTCTCCCAGCACATCGCGGCGCTCGAAGCCGACTTGGGCACCAGGCTGGTCGAGCGCCGGCCCGTCGCCCCCACCGAGGCGGGGCTCCGGCTGATGGAACACGCCCCCGCGCTGCTCCTGCGCCTGGACGCGGCCCGCGCCGACATCGCCCGCCTGCACCGGGCCCCCGACGCCCGGCTGACGCTGGCCTGTTCCCCCGCGGCCTTCGGCCCGGCCCTCGCGCGGGCCCTGGCCCGGCTGCGCGCCGCCGGTCCGGTGGAGGTGGACGTCCACGTCGTGGGCCGGGACGCGGTGGTCGAGGAGGTCCTGACCGCCCGCGCCGACCTCGGCCTCGTGGACGGGGTGGCCGCGCCCAGCGACCCCCTCCCGCTGCCGGACCTCGGCCCCACCGTCACCCTCGCGGTCACCGAGGAGCCCCTGGCGGTGCTCTTCCCGCACGGCCACCCCCTGGCGCGGCGCAGTTCGGTCCGGCTGCCCGACCTCGCGCAGGCGCAGTGGATCGACGCCCCCGACACGGCGGTCCCCCTCGCCCGGCTCCGCGAGGTCAGCCACACCCCGGGCTTCCACCCCCGGATCCGCCACCACGGCACCGACCCGCACTCCCTGGCCGCCCTGGCCGCCGCCGGCCACGGCCTGACCGCCCTCCCCCTCTCCCTGGCGGCCGTCTTCCCCGGCACCACGGCGGTACCGGTCCGCACCCCGCGCCTGGTCCACCGCACGGAACTCCTCCACCCCACGGCCCCGACCCCGCACGCGGCGCGGCTGGCGGCCCTGCTCACGGCCGTGGGATAGCACCCGCCCGGCCGGACCGGCCCCTCGTGCCCGCGTCGGGGTGAGTACGCCGCCGCCCTACTTCCACTCCACGCCCTTAGCCGACAGCTTCGCCGCGTCATAGGCATCGGTGGACAGAACCGTCGCGGGTCCACCGCCCGGCGGGACCTCCACGACCGCTGTCACGCTCCACACTTCCTCGATGCTGGCCCACTTGCGGCCGCCCCCGCCCAGCAGCGCCTCGGAGTCGCTGTCCGCGTCGAACGTGATCGAGTTCTTCGGGGTGCGGCCCCGGTCCCGGTACGTTCCCTCGAGCGTGCAGGTGACCAGGGAGCCACCATCCTTCAGCCGGAACACCGGCAGTTCCTCCCCCACCGGACGGTAGGAGAAGCTGCGCTGCAAGGTCTTCTCGTCCCACCCGTTGAAGTAGTCCACCAGCTTGCCGGTGAAGTCCCCCCGCTCGAAGTGCGGGCTGTCCGGCTTCCCCGCCGGCGCGGTGAAGCTCAAGTACTCCGCGTACCGCCCACACACGCCGGTGTCCGCGGTCGCGGTCGGCGACAGCTCCACGCTGTCCGCCGCTCCCCGCGCCAGCTCCGGAATCACCTTGGGCCGGACCTTGATGACCCCCGGCTTCGGAGAAGGCGCCGGCTCGCCGGCCTGACCTGCCGGTGGGGGAACCGTGACCACCCAGGTGGCCGCCACCGCCTTCCATTCTCCGCCGTCCCCGTCGCGGGTGAAGTAGTGCAGGAGGGAACTCCGATCGGTTTCCCTGCCTTCCCACTTGCTCAGCACGGCGAATCCCCGGGAAGCCGGAGCACCCCCCGCAGCCTGCGGAATCAGAAACGTCGGCAGTACGTACCGGACCGGTGTCGCCTTGGTCCCCTTGATCCGGTTCAGCCGCGCAGCGGCCCGGCTCTCCTCCAGCTGCCGGCCACCCTCCACCTTGGCCATCGCCTCGACGTCCCCCTTCTCGGCGGCCGCGCCCTTCGCCAGCAGGTACCTCTCGAAGACGTCCTTGGCCTGCGCCTGCGTCAGCGCAGGTGCCGGCGCGGCGTCGGTTGCGGCGCTGCCCGAAGCCCGGCCGGGAGACTCGGCGGCCCCGCCCCCGCCCGTACATCCGGCCATGACCGTCCCTGCGAGGACGGCGGCCCCCATCGTGCTCCACGCATGCCTGCCCATGGCCCGCTCCCCCTGTCGGTCCCTCAGATCGACGTGATCATAAGGCGCGAGAATGACGACAGGGGCTCCTTCAGGACTCCCACGACCGTGACCACCCGGAGAGTTTCCATGACCCTGAACCCGATACCCGTCGACCGCGAACCGGCCGTGGGAGCCGTCCTCCTGACCGGCATCCCCGGGAGCGGGAAGTCCTCGGTGGCCGAGGCGCTGGCCGCGCGGCTGCGGATGTCGGCCCGTGTGGAGGTGGACGCGCTCCAGGCCATGATCGTCAGTGGCGGGCAGTGGCCGTCCCCGGCCGCGAACCCGGAGGCCGACCGGCAGATCTTCCTGCGTGCCCGCAACGCCTGCCTGCTGGCGGACAGCTTCGCGCGGGCCGGTTTCGTCCCGGTGCTCGATGACGTCGTGGTCCGCCGTTCCCACCTGGACTTCTACCGCGCGGCGCTGACGGCGGTGCCGCTGCACGTCGTCGTACTGGCCCCCGGCCCGGCGGTCGCGTGGCAGCGCAACCAGGCCCGCGAGAAGGCCCTCGCCGTGGACTGGTCCCCGCTGGACGAAGCGATGCGCTCCGAACTCGGGCAGGAGGGAACGTGGATCGACAACGCCACCCAGACGATCGAGGAGACGGTCGAAGCGGTCCTGGCCGCCACCGGCCTGGCCTCCGGCCTGTCCACCGGCCTGACCTCCGGCCTGGAGTCCGGCCCCGGGATCGGCGCGGGGATCGGCACCGGAGGCCTCGCTCGCTAGCCCGCCCCGCTCCGCCCCGCACCGCCCACAAGGAGTTCTCGTGCCCGAAAGCCTCCGCGGCCTCCCGCCGGACCGTGCCGCCCTCCTCGCCCACCTGGTCGACCGGTGCGCGCAGTTACTCGACCAGGGTGGGGACGTCGAGCACGTCCAACGGCTGCTACGGGATCTCGGGGCGGGAGTCATGGACTCGATCGCCGTCACCCGGGGGCTGCTGGGAATCGGGCTGGGGGAGGCGAAGGAGATCGTGCTGTCGAGCGCCGCGCGGACGGCCGGGGTACGGGAGGGCGGACAACTCGCGGACGTCGCGGAGCGGGCGCAGGAGATTGCCGAAGTCTTCCTGCGGCTGCCCCGGACCCGGGGGGCCTGCAAGATGCTCGCCGTCGACGGCTCCGGCGGATCGGGCAAGACGACCCTGGCCGCGGCGGTGGCCGGGCGCCTCGAAGGCGCCGTCGTCGTCCACGTGGACGACTTCTACCGTCCCATGCCCGAGCGGGAACGCGAGCGTCTCGACGCGGAACAGGGCTACCACCGCTACTTCGACTGGGAACGCCTCCGGGACCAGGCCCTGACCCCGTTGCGGGCCGACCGGGCAGCCCGCTACCAGCTCTACGACTGGAGCACCGGACGGCTCGGGGCCTGGCAGGAGGTCGCCGCCGGCGGCACGGTGATCGTCGAGGGGGTCTACTCCGCCCGCCCGGAACTGGCCCCGTACTACGACCTCACCGCCTACGTCGACACCCCGCGGGACGTCTGCCTGCGCCGGGTACGCGCGCGCGGCGAGAACTCCGAGGAATGGATCACTCGTTGGCGCGCGGCCGAGGACCACTACCTGAGCACCACCTGGCCCCAGACCCGGGCCGGACTCCTCGTCAGGGGCTACTGAGCGGGCCGCACGCCCGCCCTGCCGGACCCCCGCCCTGCCGTCGCCCTCCCCTCAGGAAGCCGGCCCGTCCGGCTCTGCGCGGCCCAGGAGGAATTCGGTCGCGCGGGCGATGGCCTCGGCGTACGTGGGGTGTACGGCTTCCGACTCCTCCTCCCGTCCGTCCGCGGCGACGGCCGTGTACCACCAGGCGTCGGCGTCCGGCTCGTGGTGGATGACGGCGGTGCCGCCCGCGTAGCGCAGCGGGATGGACTCGCTGGCGGACCGCTTCGCCACCGCGTGGGGCCACTTGAGGCGGGCGGACTGGCGCTTGATGCCACCCCAGGCCGCGCCGAGCTGCGTGTAGCTGGCTCCGCTGCGGCCGGCGACGGTCGCGGCGCTCTCCGCCATCCGGTCGACGGACCGCTTGGCTTCGTAGAGCGCCCGCAGCAGGGCCAGTTGTACGTCGGGGGCGGCCATGAGGGCGGAGTCGAAGGGCTTGCCGGCGGCCCGGTAGGCCCGCGCGCGCGTGGAGATGCGCTGCGCCAGCGGGCGGACCGCGTCGAGCACCTGGTCGTCCATGTCGAACGACTCGTTCTCGGCGGGCTCGCTCCAGGCGGGCTCCACCAGGGCCATGACGGTGGCCCAGAAGTCCTCGTCATTCCTGTCGGGGGTCGGGATCGGTGCCGAATCATCCATGTGACATGTTTACCTGCCGAGAGGCAGAACGACAATTAAAACTGTCGGATAGGTGATCGACAGTAATCTGTGTCACCAGCCGCGCGCCACAGCCCGCCCCGGGACGGCAGACGGGCCCGGGCATGGCGTCCTACCAGCGGGTAAGGCACCATGGGCCGCCGGTGTACGGGGACGTACGCCGCATGCCGCCCACCCCGCAGGAGGAACACCATGGCCAGCCCCAAGCCGGAGACCCTCGCCGCCTTCGAGGCCGCCAAGGGGTTCATGCCCGTAGGGGAAGGGCTCGCCCTGTACGAGGCCGCGGCCTCCGCGGCGCGGCTCGGGCTGCCGCTGCTGGAGGTCGGGACCTACTGCGGGCGCTCCACGATCCTGCTCGCCGACGCCGCCCGCGAGGCGGGGGTGAGCGCGCTCACCGTGGACCACCACCGGGGCAGCGAGGAGCAGCAGCCCGGCTGGGAGTACCACGACCCGAGCGTCGTCGACCCGGAGATCGGGCTGATGGACACCCTGCCCACCTTCCGCCGGACCCTGCACAAGGCCGGCCTGGAGGACCACGTCATCGCGATCGTCGGCCGCTCCCCGCAGGTGGCCGCGGCCTGGGGCGGCAAGCTCGGCCTGGTCTTCATCGACGGCGGCCACACCGACGAGCACGCCACGGGCGACTACGAGGGCTGGGCCCCGCACGTCGCCGAGGGCGGCACGCTGGTGATCCACGACGTGTTCCCCGACCCGGCCGACGGCGGCCAGGCCCCGTACCGCATCTACGTGCGCGCCCTGGCTTCGGGCGCCTTCGAGGAGGTCTCGGTGACCGACTCGCTGCGCGTGCTCCGGCGCACGGGCGAAGGCATCTGACCCCGCCTCGTCCAGGGCGGCTGCCTGCGTGCCGCTGCGCGGGGCATCCCCTACCCGCCCTCGCCGGCGAGGCTGGAACATCCAGCCTCGCCGGCGTTTGAGGCGCGGGGGTACGGGGGCAGCGCCCCCGGCAACGGCGCCGCACCCGTGCACGACGGCCGGGGGGACGGGACTCCCCGCCGGCGGAGCATATAAGCGCACCGCGCCCCCGGATGGCCCAGGGTCCGTACACCCGACCGACCTCCCGTCTAGCATCGCCGGGTGCGCTACGACGAAAGCTCCCCGCCGCTCCCCGAGTCCTCGACGTCCATCAGTCCGGACCGGCCCTGGTACGCCCGACGGTCGACCCTCGTCGTCGCGGTGGCCACGATCGCCCCGGCCGCTCTCGCCGGGTGGGTACTGACCGAGGCGCTGAGCGGGGGCGCCGGCGACGACTCGCGGCCGCCCCGGATCGTGATGCCGCTCTCGGCGTCGGCGTCGGCACCCTCCGCGTCGGCACCCTCCGCGTCGGCTCCGGCCGCGAGCCCCGTCCCCGGCGCGGCCCCCGGTGCGACCCCCGGAGGGACCGGCAGCGCCCCGAGTCCCGCCGCCGCCAAGGGCCTCGCCGGCCGCACCGTCGTCATCGACCCCGGCCACAACACGGGGAACTTCAAGCACACCACCGAGATCAACCGCCAGGTGGACATCGGCACCAACCGCAAGGAGTGCGACACCACCGGCACGACCACCAACTCCGGCTACATGGAAGCCGAGTTCAGCATGGACGTGTCCCGGCGCCTGCGCACCGTCCTGGAGGCCAAGGGCCTCAAGGTGGTCTTCACCCACGAGGCCGGCAAGGAACGCCCCTTCGGCCCGTGCATCGACGAGCGCGCCCGCATCGGCAACGAGGCCGCCGCCGACGCCGTGGTCTCCGTCCACGCGGACGGGGTCTCGTCCGGCAGCCGCGGTTTCCACGTCATCCTCCCCGCCAAGGTCAAGGGCGGCGGCGCCGACACCGCGAAGATCATCGGGCCGTCCCGGCAGCTCGGCGAGCGGATCGCCGGGAACTTCGCCCGGACCACCGGTTCCGCGCCCGCCAACTACCTCGGCGGCGGTACCGGATTGGTCGTCCGCGACGATCTGGGCGGACTGAACCTCTCCACCCGGCCCAAGGTGTTCATCGAATGCGGCAACATGCGTGATGCCAAGGACGCGGCGCAGCTGTCGAGTCCGCAGTGGCGCCAGAAAGCGGCCCAGGGCATCGCGGACGGCATCGTCGGCTTCCTCGGCGGGTAGGGCCACCGGGACCGTCCTCCCGGACGGCCCGCAGCCCCGATCCCTCGGCCGCGGCGAAGCTCCGTACCATGGTGCCGCCCGCCCCCTGCGTCACGGCGGGCACCCACGGCACCACGAGACGACGAGACCGAGAAGGACACCCAAAGACGTGAACATCCGATCCCTCACACGAGGCGACGGCGTGGTGATCGGAGCAGCGGCGCTGCTGTTCATCGCCTCGTTCCTCGATTTCTACTCCGTGCCCAACTTCGACGCACCGAGCGCGTGGGACACCGACGCGTACCACCTGGCGCTGCCGAGCATCTTCCTGCTCGCGTTCATCGCCGTCGGCCTGCTCGTCGCGGCCCGCCTGCTGCCCGCCGGGCGCCAGCTCCTGGGCCTGCCCTTCCAGGCCTGGGGCACGGTGCTCTCCGTCGCCGCGGCCTGGTCGGCACTCTGGGGCCTGATCACCTGCCCGACCGGGGCCGACCTGGGCGCGGGCGCCGTCATCGGCTTCCTCGCCACGGCCGTGCTGGCCGGCGCGACCCTCTTCGGGTCGAAGGTGCCCGCCCTCGCAGGGCAGTTGATCCCGGACCCGAAGCCCGCCGCCGCGGCCGTCCCGCCGTACGGCGGCCAGCACCAGCCGCAGCCGGGCGCCGGGTACGGATACCCGGGCGGCCAGGAGCCGCAGCCGTACGGGGCCGCCCCGCAGCCGGTCCCGCCCTACGGCGGCGGCCACGAGCAGCCCCAGGCCCCGCAGGACGCCGCCCCGCAGCCGGCTCCGGCGACGGACTTCACCCCGTTCTGGTTCGCCGTTCCGGTGGCCCGTCCGCTCTTCGCCGAGGACGGCAACCCCGCCCCGATCGCGGAGCTCGCGCCCGGCACCTGGTACCTGGCCGTGGAGCAGCGCGGTCCGGCCACCCTGATCGCCCAGACCCAGGACGGCCGCCGCGGCGTCCTGAACGACACCTCGGGCATCCAGCGCGGCTGATCCCGCGCACGCCCGCCCACAACGGCCCCCCGCCCTTCCGGGCGGGGGGCCGTTGCCCTACAGTCACCTGACGCATCGTCAGATTCGTGGAGGGGACCGTCACATGCGCCTCGGACTCGCACTCGGCTACTGGGGCCGCGGCCCCAATCCGGACCACCTCGACCTCGCCGCCGAAGCCGAGAACCTCGGCTACGACTCCGTGTGGACCGCCGAGGCCTGGGGCTCGGACGCCTTCACGCCGCTCACCTGGATCGCCGCGCACACCTCGCGGATCCGCCTGGGCACCGCCATCGCGCAGATGGCCGCCCGCACCCCGACCGCCACCGCCATGCAGGCCCTGACCCTGGACCACCTGTCCGGCGGCCGGATGATGCTGGGCCTCGGCCTGTCCGGGCCGCAGGTGGTCGAAGGCTGGTACGGGCGCCCCTTCCCGTCCAGCCCCCTGACGGCGACCCGGGAGTACGTGGACGTCATCCGCCAGGTGCTGCGCCGCGAGGCGCCGGTCGCGCTGGACGGCCGCTTCCACAGCCACCCGTACCGGGGCGCGGACGGCACCGGCATCGGTAAGCCGCTCAAGCCCATCACCCACCCGCTGCGGCCCGACCTGCCGATCCTCCTCGGCGCGGAGGGCCCGAAGAACATCGCCCAGACCACCCGCATCGCGGACGGCTGGCTCCCCCTCTACTGGTCGCCGACCCGCACCGACGTCTACCAGGCCTCGCTGTCCGAGCTCCCCGAGGGGTTCATGATCGCCCCGATGGCCCGCGCGAAGGTCTGCGACGACGTCGCGGAGGGCCTGCTCCCGGTGAAGGCGATGCTGGGCTTCTACATCGGCGGGATGGGGCACGCGGCACGCAACTTCCACGCCGACCTCATGGGCCGGATGGGCTACGAGGAGGAGGCGCACCGGATCCAGGAGCTGTTCCTGGCCGGGCGCAAGGAAGAGGCCGTCATGGCCGTCCCGGACGCCTTCGCGGACGAGATCTCCCTGGTCGGCCCGCGGGAGCGGATCGCCGAACGCCTGGAGCTGTGGCGCAAGGGCCCGGTGACCGACCTGCTCCTGACCGCCCCCGACCCGCACACCCTGCGGGTCCTGGCGGAGCTGAACACCTAGTGCCGTGACCGGAAAGGTCACCGGGTCACAGCACTAGGCGGCGCGCCGGACCGCGTCCGGAACCAGGATCGTCTTTCCGCGGACGAGGGTTCCCGCTTCCGCCTCCGCGTGTACGTCGGCCAGGTCGGCCAGCGGGCGGACCGCGGCGGGGGCGACCTCCAGGTCGCCCGCGTCGACCAGCTCGACCAGGCGCGCGAGCTGCCCGGTGTCCTGGCGGGCCACCAGGTGGATGCCGCCGGGGATCGGGGTCGCCACGGAGACCGCCACGCCGCCCGGTCCGAGGAGGGCCGGCAGGGCGGCGGCGGCCTGCGGGGTGATCGGGGCCAGGTTGAGCACGGCGTCCAGGGGTTCGCCCTCCAGGGCCGCGCGGAGCGGGCCGGCGGTGTGGTCGATCACCCGCCGGGCCCCGTACCGCCGCACCGCCGGGGCGCTGCGCGGGCTCGCGGTCGCCACCACGGTGACCCCGGCCCAGCGCGCGAGCTGCACGGCGAAGGCGCCCACTCCGCCGCCGGCCCCGTTGATCAGGATCCGGCTGCCCGGGCCGATCCCGGCCGCCTCGAACAGCGCCTGCCAGGCCGTCAGTCCGGCCACCGGGATCGCGGCCGCCGCCGTGAGGGGGAGGGAGCGGGGGGCGGGGACCAGCAGTCCGGGGGCGACGGACACGTACGGGGCGGCGGTTCCGCCCGCGTCCAGCCGGCCGATCACCCGTTCCCCGGTGGTGACGACCGTGCCGGCCAGGTCCCAGCCCGGGACGTACGGCAGGTCCAGGGGCAGGACCTCCCGCAGCCACCCGGCGCGCAGGGCGAGTTCGGACGGGTTGAAGGAGGTGGCCGCCACCTCCACCAGGACCTCGCCGGGAGCCGGAACGGGGACCGGCACCTCCTCGTGGCGGATGACGGCGGGGCCGCCGTAGGCGTGGATGCGGGCCGCGAGCATCGTGGCGGCGGGCTGTCGGGTTGTGTTCATGCCCCCACGCTATGAGCCGGGGTGAAGACGATCCATGCGTGAGGATCCATGTTTCCTGCGCATCCGTCTAAGCTGCCCGGCGTGGACGTACTCAGCGATGTCATCGCGCTCATGCGTACGGGCAGGCCCACGTCGGCGCTCGTACGGTGGCACGCGCCCTGGGGCCAGCGGTTCCCCGCGGTCCCCGGGTCGGCCGGGTTCCAGGTGGTGCTCAGCGGGAGCTGCCTGCTGGCGACCGCCTCGGGGCCGGTCCGCCTGAACCCCGGGGACGTGCTGTTCCTCCCGCACGGGCACGGGTACACCCTGCTCGGCGAGCCCTCGGCGGAGCCGGCCGAACCCCGCTGGGACCCCACCCGCAAGCCCGCCCTGCTCGTCCGGGACACCGTCGGGGAACCGGGCGCCGGGCCGGTCACCGTGACCCTGTGCGGCGGGTACCGGATCGAGGCGGAGTTCACGCATCCACTGCTGCGCGAACTCCCCGAGGTGCTCCACCTGCCGGGCGGGCAGCCCGGCGCGGCCGAGGCGGTGGCCCTGCTGGCCCGCGAGGCCGAGGAGCCCGGTCTGGGGACGGACACGCTGCTCCCGGCCCTGCTGGACGTGCTGCTGCTGTACGTCCTACGGGCACACGTGGGCGGGGCTTGCGGACCGGGCGGGGCCGGTGCAGGCGGTGGAGCCGGTGGGCCCGACGGCGAGGCCGGGCGGACGGGCTGGGCCGCGGCGCTCGCCGACCCCGCCGTCGGCGCCGCGCTGGCGGCCGTCCACGCCGAACCGGAGCACCCTTGGACGGTCGCCTCCCTGGCGGCGCGGGCCGGGCTGTCGCGGGCCGCGTTCGCCCGCCGGTTCCACGAACGCGTCGGGCAGCCGCCGCTCGCCTATCTGACGTGGTGGCGCATGACCACGGCCGCGCGCCTGCTGCGCACCACCGACACGCCCCTGTCGGTCCTGGCGGCCCGCTCCGGCTACACCTCGGAGTACGCCTTCGCCCACGCCTTCAAACGGGCCCACGGAATCCCGCCCGGACGCTTCCGCGGCGGGCGGCGCGACGAGGGGACGGCCCGGATCGGGTAGGGATGCGCGCCGGTACGCCCGGGTTGGGCGGTCCTGGGATTTTTGTTCCATTCCCTATGGGATTCTTATCGCGAAGGCGGATGAGAAGGAGAAGTCGTGGGATACGGGACGGAAGCGATACAGGACGACCGGCCGGGGCGCAGGCTGTCGTGGCCCTGGTTCCTGGTCGTGGTGATCGTGTACCTGGGCATCATCCAGGGGCTGGGACGCCTTGTCGGCGTGGACACCGGCTACTCCGACAGCCAGTTCCCCACCACCGAGTCCCTGGTGCGCAACGCGCTGATCCCGATCGGGGCGTCGATCGTGTTCGCCGCGGCCGTGGTCACCTGGCTCGGCTGGTGGCGCGAAGTCCTGTACTACCGGGCGCCCGTTCGGCGCTGGGTGCGCTGGGTTCCGATCTCGATGCTCGTCGTCGCGCTGATCGGCCTGAACTACGGACACCTCTCCGACCAGAGCGCCTCCCTCGTGGCCTGCCTGCTGTTGCTCGGGCTGTTCGTCGGTGTCGGCGAGGAGCTCATGTTCCGCGGCATCGGCGTGCACGTCTTCCACCGGGCCGGCTTCACGGAGGGCAAGGTCGCCCTCTACTCCTCGCTCGTCTTCGGCCTCGCGCACGTCAGCAACGCCATCGGCCAGGGACCGCAGGCGATCGTGCAGGCCCTCGTCGTCTCCACGTCGGGCTACTTCTTCTACCTGTGTCTGCGCGTCGGCGGAGTCATCCTGCTGCCGATGCTCGTCCACGGCCTCTGGGACACCAGCCTGATCTCCAACCTCGTGGGCGACGAGCCCCAGGCGTCCCTGGGCATGGCCCTGGTCGTCCTCCTCCAGGTCACCCTCATCGTGGCGCTGCTCCTCAAGCGCCGCACGATCGAGCCCGCGCCCGCGGTCCCGGCCCCGGCCGTCCAGGGCTGACGGCCCAGCCGACCCGGCAAGATCCGAAAGGGGCGACCTAGTCCGGATCTGTCGTCCCTGCACTCCCCGCCGCCCCTGCCGCCCCCGACGCCCCCGACGCCCCCGCGTCCGACTGCTCCACCGCGGCCAGCAGTTCCCGCAGGTCCAGCGGCATCACGGCGATCTCCATGCCGTCCGCGATGCCGCCGACCTCGAACGCACAGGTCACGATCCGCGAGCCGGGGTTGATGGAGATCCCCTCCTTCACGGAGGGAGCCCGTACGCCGGTGGCCCGGCCGCCGGTCAGGGACAGGGGCTCTCCCCGGCTCGGCACCCAGCGGGCCGCGCCCTGGTCCGCGTACACCCGGCCGCTGCGCCAGCGGCCGGTGCCCGCGGGCCTGCGCGCCATGCACGGGATGCCGGGCACGGGCGCGACGGCCTGGCGCCGGAGGTGCTTGCGGCGCATCAGCCAGGCGGTTCCGGCGGCGGCGCCGGCGAGGACCACGTACTCGATCACCGCCCCATTCAAACAGGTGGAACAGGAACGGGCCGGACCGGAGTATTCCGGTCCGGCCCGTTCCTGTTCCAGCGCGGCGGCTCCGGGAAGCCGCCGGCCGCGCTCTGCCGGTTCAGCCGGTCAGCTGCCCGGCGCTCGGGATCTTGTCGGTCACCGTGGCGCCCGCACTCTTCCCGGCCTCCTTGACGCCGTTGATGACGTCCTGGAAGGCGCCGATGTCGGCGTCGCCCGCCTGGCCCTTGCGCAGCTTGGAGCCGAGTCCCTTGAGGGAGTCGATGCCCGCCGTCAACGGGCCCACGGCCTTCGACAGCAGCGGGTCGCCCTTGGCGTTCTCGGTGGCGGCCTTCAGCCGGTTGTAGGCGAAGGCGCCCGCGAGGCCCGCCTTGACCAGGGCGAAGGTGCGGCCCTTGGCGCCCTTCTTGAACTTGCCGGCCTGGTACGGCTTGATGATCCACTGGTAGGTGGCGCCGGCCGCGAGCCCCGCGTTGGCGACGAAGCGGGCCTTGGCGAACTTCTGCTTCTCTGCCTGCGTGCTGGGCGAGGGCGTGGCGGCGGCCGCTTCCGCGTCCTCGGCGGAGGCCGCGGCGTCGGCCTCGGCGAACGCGGCCATGGCCACCGAGACCTCGTCGGCCTGACCGGCGGCGGTCTTGTCGCCACCGCCCGAGCCGCAGGCGGTGGCACCGCCGAGCAGGGCGCAGGACAGGAGCACCGCCGTGAGGGCGCGGCGGAAACGGACGGCTGTGGTGGGTACGGACACGGGTTTCCTCCGGGGACTGAGGCGTCCCCCGCAGCCTCTCCCCGGCCATCCGACTCCGCCACCCGGGCGACCCGTTCGGGTCTACGCCTTCGGGTTTAGCCGGCCCGAAAGCGGCAACACGAGCGGCATGCCCACACACACGCGAGTGAACACCAGAGGAAGCAGCCAGGCGGGCCGCGCCGTCGCGGTCGTGGCGGACGTCATGGCCTTCATCATCGGCCTGTGGATCCTGCTGTACCTGCTGGACGCCAACCAGGGCAATGCCCTGGTGGACTTCATCCACGACGCGGCGAGCTGGCTGGCCGGCTGGTCCTACGACCTGTTCACCTTCGACCGCGACTGGATCCAGGTGGTGGTCGGCTACGGCATAGCGGCCGTCGCCTACCTCGTCATCGGCCACGCCATCGCCGGCCGTCTCTACCGCCGCTGACCGTCACGTCGGCGCACCCGCGCCCCACGACCGGCACGCCCGCGCCCCCCGACCGGCCCGTGCCGGTGTCCGTCCCCCGGCACGGGCCGGGGGGCGATCCGTACGACAGGCGGCCTACGCGCAGCAGTCCGGCTCCAGGCCGGCCGGCAGCGTCAGGCCGCCGAAGATGGTGCCGGTGGCCTCGTCGCCGCCGAGGGCGGCCACCGCGAGGAGCAGCGAGCCCGCCGTCCAGGTGGTCTGCTCGACGGGCCAGACCGCCCGGTCGTCGAAGACGTACCCGGTCCAGTACATGCCGTTGTCGGCCCGCAGGTGGCCTATCGAGCGCAGGATCTCCAGGGCCCGGTCCGACTCCCCCGTCGCCCACAGCGCGAGCGCCAGTTCGCAGGACTCCCCGCCCGTCACCCAGGGGTTCGGCAGCACGCACCGTACGCCGAGGTCGGGGACGACGAACTCCTCCCACCGCTCCTCGATCCGGGCCTTGGCCTCCGCGCCGGTCAGCGCCCCGCCGAGGACGGGGTAGTACCAGTCCATGGAGTAGTGGGACTTGTCCAGGAACCGCTCCGGGTGCCGGCGTATCGCGTGCCCGAGGGCGCCCGCGGCCAGTTCCCAGTCGGGCTGCGGGTCGCCCCGGTACTCGGCGATGGCCAGGGCACAGCGCAGCGCCTGGTGGATGGAGGAGGACCCGGTGAGCAGCGCGTCGGCGACGTCCGCGCCGGACGGCTCGCGCTTCCAGCCGATCTCGCCGCCGGGCTGCTGGAGCCGCAGGACGAACTCGACGGCCGCGTACACGGCGGGCCACATCCGGTCGAGGAAGGCCTCGTCGCCGGTGGACAGGTGGTGGTGCCAGACGCCGACGGCGAGGTACGCGACGAAGTTGGTCTCCCGGCTCGCGTCCTGCGGCTCGCGGGTGTCGACCCCGTCCTCGCGGTCGGCGTAGGCCGCGTACCAGGAGCCGTCCTCGTTCTGGTGGCGTACGAGCCAGTCGTAGGCCCGCTCGGCGGCCTCGTGTTCGCCGGCCGCGTCGAGGGCCATGGCGGCCTCGGTGTGGTCCCACGGGTCGAGGTGGTGCCCGCGGAACCAGGGGATGGCCCCGTCGGCACGCTGCGCGGCGAGGATCCCGGCGACGGTGGCGGCGGCCTGCTCGGCGGTCAGTACGCCGTCCAGGACCAGGTGTTCGGGTGCGGTGCGCTCGGGAGAGCTCACTGCGCGGCGCCCACGGCCTCGGCGGCGGCCGCGCCGACGGGGAGGTGCGGCTTGGTGGCGTAGGCGACGAAGCTCTTGCCGATGACCGGGTTCAGCGCCTGCTCCGCGAGCCGGGTGAGCGCGGGCTTCTTCATGATGTCCCAGACCAGGAGCTTGTGGTACGCCTTGACGGGCAGCGCCTTGTCGTTGTCGACGCCGAACGCGCACTTGAGCCACCAGTACGGCGAGTGCAGGCCGTGCGCGTGGTGGGTGCCGTACGGCTTGAGGCCCGCGGACTCCATCTTGCCGAGCAGCTCCTCCGCCTTGTAGATGCGGATGTGGCCGCCCTCGACCTCGTGGTAGGCGTCGGACAGCGCCCAGCAGATCTTCTCGGGGCCGTAGCGCGGCACGGTGATGGCGATGCGCCCGCCGGGCTTCAGGACGCGGACCATCTCGGCGAGGACGCCCTTGTCGTCGGGGATGTGCTCCATCACCTCGGAGATGATGACGACGTCGAAGGGCTCGTCGGGGAAGGGCAGCGCGAGGGCGTCGCCCTCCATGGCGGTGGCGGTGGCGCCAGCCGGGGCCTCGCCGGCCTCCTTCATCGCGGCGAACCACTTGGCGACCTCACGGATCTCCTCGCCGTTGCGGTCGAGGGCGACCACTTGGGCGCCGCGCCGGTAGCACTCGAAGGCGTGCCGGCCTGCGCCGCAGCCCAGATCGAGTACGCGGTCGCCTGCGGCGAGCGGGAACCGGGAGAAATCGACGGTCAGCACGTGGTCCTGCCTTCGCGGTCGCGGAGTGGAGAGGGGAACTGCATCGGACGGAAGGTGGAGGTCACCGGGTCGTTGCGGCCTTCGGGGCCTGCGCGGCCTTCCCGGCCTTGGGGGCCTGCGCGCCCGCCGCCGCCCGCTCGATGGCGGCGCGGTAGTGGACGACGGTGCCCTCGGCGGCCTTGGCCCAGGTGAAGCGGGACAGCACCCGCTCGCGGCCGGCGGCGCCGAGCCGGGTGCGCAGTTCGGCGTCGCCCAGCAGCCGGCCCAGGGCGGCGGCCAGCGCGCCCGCGTCGCCGGGCGGCACGGCGAGGCAGCTCTCGCCGTCGGGGCCGGTGACCTCGGGAATCGCGCCGCCGGTGGTGGCGACGAGCGGGGTGCCGGTGGCCATGGCCTCGGCGGCCGGGAGCGAGAAGCCCTCGTACAGCGAGGGCACGCAGGCGATCTGGGCGCTGCGGACGAGGTCGACGAGCTCGGTGTCGGTGATGCCCTTGACGAAGCGGACGGCGTCCTGGAGTCCGTACGTCTCGATCGCGCGGGCCACCGGGCCCTGTTCGGCGCGCTTGCCGACGACGACGAGGTGGGCGTCGGGCTGTTCGGTACGGAGCTTCGCGAGTGCCTCGACGAGGTGCACGAGCCCCTTGAGCGGGACGTCGGCGCTGGAGGTGGTCACGATCCGCCCGGGCACCTCGGCCACGGCGGGATCGGGCGACCAGAGGTCGGTGTCGGCTCCGATGTGGACGACGTGGATGCGCTCGTCCTGGACGCCGAGGTGCTCGGCGATCTCCTTCTTGGAGGAGCCGGAGACGGTGAGCACGGAGGGCAGCCGCCGGGCGACGCGGCCCTGCATGCGCGTGAACCCGTACCAGCGCCGCACGGAGGCGCGCTTCCTGCGGTCCTTGGCGGCGGCCAGGTCCAGTTCGCGGTCGACGGTGATGGGGTGGTGGATGGTGGTGACCAGCGGGGCACCGAGGTCCGCCAACAGCCCGTAGCCGAGGGTCTGGTTGTCGTGGATGACGTCGAACTCACCGGCGCGGGACGCGAGATGGCGGCGGGCGCGGAGCGAGAAGGTCAGCGGCTCGGGGAATCCGCCGGTCCACATGGTGGCGACCTCGACGGCGTCGATCCAGTCGCGGTACTCGTCGCGCTTGGGAGTGCGGAACGGGTCGGGGCTGCGGTAGAGGTCCAGGCTGGGCAGCTCGGTGAGGGTGGCGCCGGCGCCGGTGAGGGCGTCGGTGTCGAGCACCGGGTAGGGCTGCGCGCCGATGACCTCGACGGTGTGGCCCAGCTTCACGAGCTCGCGCGCGAGGTGGCGGACGTAAACGCCCTGGCCACCGCAGAACGGGTTCCCCTTATAGGTGAGGAGTGCGATCCGCAACGGGCGGCTGCCGTCGGCGGCCGGACCCGTGAGAGGGCTCGTCACCATGGCCTCTGCGGTCACTCTCGGCCCCCTTCTCCCTGCACTTTCGCCGGAGCGTAACCGCTCGGATAATGTAGAACAAGTTTCAGACTTGATCCGTTGAAGAGCATTGAATCTACCGGCCGGAAACCACACCGTAAGAGGGGTGGCGGGTGATTCGCGCCACGGCTCGGGCGCCTGCCATGCTGGGCGCGCGAGCACCCGGCGGCAGCCCCGCACACGCATGAACGCCTTGGAACTGGAACGCCTTGGAACCGGAACGGGACAGATGACAGCGGAAGCGAAGGCCGTGACCCCAGCCGTCACCACACCGGCGTCTCCGCCCCTGACGGAGCGCCAGGAGGCACGCCGCAGGAGGATCCTGCACGCCAGCGCCCAGCTCGCGAGCCGCGGCGGCTTCGACGCGGTGCAGATGCGCGAGGTGGCGGAGTCCTCCAGCGTGGCCCTGGGCACCCTCTACCGGTACTTCCCCTCCAAGGTGCACCTGCTCGTCGCGACCATGCAGGACCAGCTGCAGCACATGCACGGAACGCTGCGCAAGCGCCCGCCGGCCGGGGACGAGCCCGCGGCCCGGGTCGCGGAGACCCTGATGCGCGCCTTCCGCGCGCTGCAGCGCGAGCCGCAGCTGGCGGACGCGATGGTCCGCGCCCTGACCTTCGCGGACCGCAGCGTGAGCCCGGAGGTGGACACGGTGTCCCGCCTCACGACGGCGATCATCCTGGACGCGATGGGCCTGGACGCCCCGCCGACGGCGGAACAGCTGTCCGCGGTCCGGGTCATCGAGCACACCTGGCACTCGGCCCTGATCACCTGGCTGTCGGGCCGGGCCTCGATCGCCCAGGTGAAGATCGACATCGAAACGGTCTGCCGCCTGATCGACCTCACGGCGCCGGAAAGGGCACCGGAAGCGCCGCCGAAAAAGGCCTGATTCGACCGGGTCGGGGCGATGGCGGCAACGGCGCCGTCGACCGGTACCGGCGGCGAGCCGGACACCGATCAGTCACTTTTTGTACTCCACCCGTCGCAATGTGTGCATGACTCCGTCTCGGGGGCGCCATACCTACTGGGTCGACTCGCCCCCCTGGGCGTCCGGCACCCGCCACCGTCCCAGCGAAGACACGGAGACCCACACATGCGACGCGCTCTCGCCGCTGCTGCCATGACCCTTGTTGCCACCGCCGCCAGCATGTCCACGGCCACGGCCCAAGGTGAACACTTCATCGGTGCGATCACCTGCACCACATCCATCACCGCAGGACTCCAGTGCAGCGGCAAGGCAGCCGGCCTCGGCAACGACCCCACGGCCGCCTTCCTCACGGCAGACTCCGTGACTGCCGAGTACGTGTGCAGCAACCGGGGCGGCAACATCGCCCCCGGTCAGGGCACCTTCACTCCGAACCCGGTGGGCGACCAGACGAACTTCACCCCGCGCAACGGTCAGATCACGTTCCGGAACGTGACGCTCGCCGCACCGCCGACTCCCTCCGCCGACGACATCTGCCCCAACGGGAACTGGCGCGTCAACCTGCTCCACCTCAGCTGGAACAACGTCGTGCTGCACATCCAGCAGGACGGCACCGACATCCTGTCCAGGGAGCTCGGCGACTTCAGCGTCTGATCCGGCGGAGAAGTCCGGGGCCAGGGCCCGAACCCCGGCCCCGGCCCCACGGCGGCCCCCTCACTCCTCCGGAGGGAACACCGCCTCGCCGCTCCCCAGCAGGGTGATCGCGATCGCCTCGACCGGGCACCCTTCGGCCGCCGCGAGCACCGGCTCGCTCGCGTCCGTCTCCGCCACCCGCGGATGCGACTGCCGCGCCGAGTCGAGGGCGAAGCCGTCCGGGGCGTGGTTCACGCACATCCCCGAGCCGATGCAGACCCCGCGGTCCACCTCGACGTGCCACCGGTCACCCATCACGCACCGGCCGCGGGGGGTGCGTACCCTGCCGGGAGGTGGATCATCTTGTGCTCCAGGTACTCGCTCAGCCCCTCCGGGCCGAACTCCCGCCCGACGCCGCTGTTCTTGTAGCCGCCGAACGGCCCGAGCATGTCGAGGCTGAAGGTGTTCACGTTGAAGGTGCCGGTCCGCACCTGGCGCGCGAAGTCGATGCCGTGCTCGACGTCGCCGGTCCAGACGCTGCCGCTGAGCCCGAACTCCGAGTCGTTGGCGACCCGCAGGGCCTCCGCCTCGTCCCCGTACGGGATCAGGCAGACGACCGGGCCGAAGATCTCCTCGCGGGCGATCCGCATCGAGTTGTCGACGTCTCCGAAGAGGGTCGGCTCCACGTACCAGCCCTGGTCCAGGTCGGAGGCGGCCGGACGCCCGCCGCCGGACAGGACCTTGGCGCCCTCCTCCTGCCCGATCCGGATGTAGTCGAGCGAGCGCTGCTGCTGCCGCCTGGCCACCAGCGGGCCGAGCTGCGTCGCGGGGTCCATCGGGTCGCCGACGACCAGCGCCGAGGCCGCGGCGGCGAGCGCCTCGGCGATCTCCTCGTAGCGGCTGCGCGGGGCGAGGACGCGGGTCTGGGCCACGCAGGCCTGGCCGTTGTTCATCCAGGCCGCGGGGACGATGCCGGCGATGGCGGTGCCGAGGTCGGCGTCCGGGAGGATGACGGCCGCGGACTTGCCGCCGAGTTCGAGGGTCACGCGGGTGAGGTTCTTCGAGGCGACCTCCATGACCCGCCGGCCGGCGGGCACGGAGCCGGTGAAGGCGACCTTGTCCACGTCCGGGTGGCCGACGAGGTACTCGCTGACCTCACGGTCGGCGGGCAGGATCGACAGCACGCCCTCGGGCAGTCCGGCCTCGCGGGCGATGTCGGCGAGGATGTAGGAGTCGAGGACCGCCTCCGGGGACGGCTTGAGGATCACCGTGCAGCCGGTGAGCAGCGCGGGCGCCAGCTTGGCGGCGGCCACGAACTGCGGGACGTTCCACGGGATGACGGCGGCGACGACGCCGACGGGCTCGCGCCGGACGAGGATCGGGCCGAGGACGCCCTGGCGGAACTCCTCGTAGGGGTAGTCGCGGGCCACGGTGATCGCGGCGTCGTAGACCATCATCGGGCCGAGGGCCTGGGCGAGGATGCTCCAGGAGTACGGGGACCCGTTCTGGGAGCTGATCGAGCGGGCGATCTCCTCGTGGCGGACGGCTATGGCGTCCTTGATCCGGGTGACGACGGCGATCCGCTCTTCGAGCGTGGTGCGCGGCCAGGGGCCTTCGTCGAAGGCCTTGCGGGCCACGGCGACGGCCCGGTCGACGTCCGCCTTCGAGGCGTGCGGGACGCTGCCGATGACCTGCCCGGTGTGCGGCGAGACGACCTTGATCGTGTCGGAGCCCAGCGGATCCGTCCACTCACCGCCGATGAACAGTTTTCCGTGTTCCACGAGCTCGGTCATGGCTGATGCCTCCTGCGGCTTGGCGTTGCAGAACTGATACCAGTTCTAGTTCTAGGAGTCCACGGCGCTGACCGAACCGCCCGTGCAATCGGGTCGGCCGGGACCCCGAAGATCCAACGACTAGTCAGGAGCCCGCAGAAGTGGTCGACTTGGGCGACTAATGCAACACGTTCTCGTTAGACCTGTTCTCGTTGGTTCGTAAGACCTGTTCTCGTTAGAGCGGAGCCCCTCATGGCAGAGGACACACCAGGCGTGACACCTCAGGTCACCGATCACGGCGGCGGCGTGTGGGGCATCAAGGTCCCCATCCCCGACAATCCGCTCGGCCACACCCTCGTCCACGTCCTCGACACCGACCGCGGTCCGGTCCTCATCGACACCGGCTGGGACGACCCCGCGTCCTGGGACACCCTCGTCGCCGGCCTCGGCGCCCTCTCCATCGCCGTCGCCGACGTGCACGGCGTGGTCATCACCCATCACCACCCCGACCACCACGGCCTGTCCGGGCAGGTCCGCGAGGCGTCCGGCGCCTGGATCGCCATGCACGCCGCCGACAGCGAGATCGTGGTGCGGACCCGGTCCTCCGAACCCGGCGTCTGGTTCGACTACATGGCCGAGAAGCTGGCCACCTCCGGAGCTCCCGAGGAGCACATCGCCCCGCTGCGCGCCGCCCGCGCGAGCGGCCGCATGAGCACCCTCCCGGGACTGCGGGCCGCCGTCCCCGACCGGGAGATCGTGCCCGCCGAGCTGCTGCCGCTGGCCGGCCGCCGGCTGCGGGCGATCTGGACCCCCGGGCACACCCCCGGCCACGTCTGCCTGCACCTGGAGGAGAAGCACCCGAAGAACCTGCCCGGCAACGGCCGCCTCTTCTCCGGGGACCACCTGCTCCCGGGGATCTCCCCGCACATCGGCCTCTACGAGGACCCCTCCTCCGAGCGGGTCACCGACCCCCTCGGCGACTACCTCGACTCCCTCGAACGCATCGGCCGCCTCCAGCCCGCCGAGGTGCTCCCGGCCCACCAGTACGCCTTCACCGACGCGCAGGGCCGCGTACGGGAGCTCCTGGACCACCACGAGGAGCGGCTGACCGGGCTGCGGGAACTGCTCGCGGCCGAGCCCCTGACCCCGTGGGCGCTGGCGGAGCGGATGGAGTGGAACCGGCCCTGGGAGCAGATCCCGTACGGCTCCCGCAACATCGCCGTCTCCGAAGCGGAGGCCCACCTGCGGCGCCTGGTGAAGCAGGGGCGCGCGGAGGCGGTGCCGGGCAGCGACCCCGTGACGTACCGCGCCGTGTAAGGGGTGCTGGTGGGCGGCGCCACCCGGCACCGGAGCTACGGGCCGGTAGAGTACGGGCGTCGTCCACACTTCCGTACGGGGGGAAGCCGGTGCGAATCCGGCGCTGACCCGCAACCGTGACCCACCCCGGCAGCACCGGGGCGGGGAGCCGGATTGCCCCGTGCCCAAGGTGCGCGGCTCGTGCCGCCGGGTCCTCCGGCGGCCGGCACCGTCGAGGTAAACGGAGCCGGAGCCCGGTGCCAGCCTCCATCGCTGTGCTGCCTGCCTCCGGGTCCCCAGCACGAGAGGCACCCGCCCCGCCATGAACGTCCGCCGCAGCGCCGCCACGCTCGCCGTCTCCGCCGTGCTCTGCGTGGGCGCGGCCCCCGCGGCCCTCGCCGATGTCGCCACGCCGTCCCCGGCGCCCGTCGTCCCCTCCGGGCTCTACGGCAAGAACGACCCGACGTACGACGGTGTGTGGCGGCAGTCGTTCGCGCTGCTCGCCCAGCACACCGTGGGCGTGAAGCCCGCGCAGCAGGCCGTGGACTGGCTCGTCGGCCAGCAGTGCGCCGACGGCTCTTTCGCCGCCTTCCGCGCCGACCCGGCCAAGGCCTGCGACGCCTCGGCCTTCATCGACTCCAACGCCACCTCGGTCGCCGTGCAGGCACTGGCCGCGCTCGGCGGGCACGACGAGACGGTGAAGAAGACGGTCGGCTGGCTGAAGTCCGTACAGAACGATGACGGCGGCTGGAGCAACAACCCCGGCGGCGCCATGGACACCGGTTCGGACTCCAACTCGACCGCCCTCGTGATCCGGGCCCTGGAAGCGGCGGGCGAGAAGCCGGCGGAGGTCAAGTCGAAGTCGGGCAAGTCCCCGTACGAGGCCCTCCTCGGCTTCCAGCTGGGCTGCTCCGCCGAGCCGGCGGCCGACCGGGGCGCCTTCGCCTTCCAGCCGGCCGGCGGCAAGCTGTCCGCCAGCGCCGACGCGACGGCCGCCGTCGTCCTGGCCGGACTCGGCACGGGCCCGGTCGTCGCGCCCTCCTCCACGGACACCCCCGCGGCCCCGCTCGCCTGCCCGGCCACTGCCGGTGACACGGCGGCCGCCGCCCAGGGCGGCGCCGGATACCTCGCGGAGGCCCTGAAGAAGGACGGCCACCTCGTCGCCCTCACCCCGGGCGCCGACCAGTCGACCGCCGACACCGGCAACACGGCCGACGCGGTCATCGCCCTGGCCGCGGCCGGGCACAAGCAGTCCGCGGCGGGCGCCCTGGAGTGGCTGAAGACCAACTCCGCCGAGTGGTCCAAGGGCAGCCCGGCAGCCCTGGGCACCCTGATCCTGACCGCGCACGCGACGGGCACCGACCCGAAGGCCTTCGGCGGCACCGACCTGGTCGCGGCGCTGAACGCCACGGGCCCGGCGCCGCAGAGCACCTCCGCGAAGGCGTCCGACCAGCCGGCGGAGAAGAAGGACGAGAAGAAGGAGAAGGACTCCGGCAGCAACGTCTGGTGGATGATCCTCGCGGGCGCCGCGGCCGGCATGGGCATCGGCATCGTGCTGAGCGGCCGCCGGAAGCGGAACCAGCTCTGATGCGCCGCCGCAGCCGTCCGGCTCTGCCGGCCCTTGTCCTCGGTGTCCTCCTGACGGTGCTGGCCGCCTCCCCCGCCCTGGCCTCGACGTACCGCTACTGGTCGTTCTGGGACGGCGCGGGCGGCACGTGGGCGTACGCCACCCAGGGCCCCTCCTCGCTGCGCCCGGCGGACGGCTCCGTGCAGGGCTTCCACTTCGTGGTGAGCAAGGACGCGGCCGATCAGGCCGCCCCGCCGCGTGCGGACGCCGACTTCGCGGCCATCTGCTCGGCCACCGCCCCGGTGGCGGGCAAGAAGCGGATCGCCCTGGTCATCGACTTCGGCACGCCCGCCGAAGCCCAGGCGGGCGAGACCCCGCCGCAGGACGCTCCGCGTACGGCGTGCGCGCAGGTCGGCCCGGACGCCACGACGGCCGAAGCACTGGCCGAGGTCGCCAAGCCGCTGCGCTACAACAGCGCGGCGCTGCTGTGCGCGATCTCGGGCTACCCGAAGCAGGGCTGCGGCGAACCCGTCGAGGACACCGTCACGGCAACGGCCACCGCCCTGGGCGAGCCGACCGCCGACTCCGACCCGAACGGCGGGGGCCCGTCGGCGGGCCTCCTCGCGGGCATCGCAGCGGTGGCCGCCCTGGGCGCAGCCGCCTTCTGGCAGTCCCGCCGCCGCCGCACCCGATGACGGACGGCCCCAAGGAGAACGGCGGGGCGGTCGCCGACAGCGGGCAACCCACCATCAGGGCCACCCGCACCCGCCCGTCCACCCGCACGGGTGGTGCGGGTGGGAACCCCGCCCGGCCGCAGGCCGGGCGCACGCCCCACGGCGCGTCAGGCGACGTCCCGCCCCCGACCGGCCGAGTCGCCGACCGGGCAACCGGCAGCCCGCGCGTGCCGACGTACAAGAAGAAGTGGCAGGCCCCCGAGGCCACGCGTGGCAACGCCCTGCACGCGGGTGCCTGGTGGCTCTGGGCCCTCGGGCTCGCCACCGCCGCCTCCCGCACCACCAACCCGCTCCTCCTCGGCCTGATCGTCGGTGTCGCCGGGTACGTGGTCGCGGCCCGCCGTACCGACGCCCCGTGGGCGCGTTCCTACGGGGCGTTCGTCAAGCTCGGGCTCTTCGTCATCGGCCTGCGCCTGGTCTTCTCCATGCTCCTCGGCTCCCCCATCCCCGGCGCGCACACCCTCTTCACGCTCCCCCAGGTCCCGCTCCCGGACTGGACGCAGGGCATCCGGCTCGGTGGCCGGGTCACCGCCGAGCAGCTCGTCTTCGCCTTCTACGAAGGTGCGAAGCTGGCCACGCTCCTCATCTGCGTCGGGGCCGCCAACGCGCTCGCGAACCCGGCGCGGCTGCTGAAGTCGCTGCCCGCGGCCCTGTACGAGGTCGGCGTAGCCGTGGTCGTCGCGATGACCTTCGCGCCGAACATGGTCGCGGACGTGGTGCGCCTGCGCACGGCCCGCCGCCTGCGCGGCCGTCCCACCGGCGGCATCAAGGCGATCCTCCAGATCGGCCTGCCGGTCCTCGAGGGCGCGCTGGAACGCTCGGTGGCCATCGCCGCCTCGATGGACGCGCGGGGCTACGGCCGTACCGCGCACGTTCCGGCCGCCGTCCGTCACACCACCAACGTGCTCACCCTCGGCGGGCTGCTCGGCATGTGCGCGGGTACGTACGGGCTGCTGGCGGCGGAGGGCGCCGGATACGGCCTCACCCTCCTCCTCTTCTCCCTCCTCCTGGCCCTGGCCGGGCTGCGCCTCGGCGGCCGCCGGTCGATCCGGACCCGGTACCGGCCGGACCGGTGGGGCGTACGGGCCTGGCTGGTCGCCGGGTCGGGCGCGGCGGTGGCTGCGCTGCTGATCCGGGCCGCGTCCCTGGACCCGGAGGCCCTGCGCCCCGGTGTCGTCCCCCTCGTCGTCCCGACCCTCCCGCTCTGGCCGGCCGCGGCGATCCTGATCGGCCTCCTCCCGGCGCTGGTGGCCCCGCTACCGAAGGAGTCATGAGCCCCGTGATCCGTTTCGAAGACGTATCGGTGACGTACGAGGGTGCGGCCGCCCCCTCCCTCTCCCACGCCGATTTCGAACTCCCGGAAGGCGAGCTGACCCTCCTGGTCGGCCCCTCCGGCGTCGGCAAGTCCACCCTCCTCGGCGCGGTCTCGGGTCTGGTCCCGCACTTCACCGGGGGCACCCTCAAGGGCCGGGTCACGGTCGCCGGCCGCGATACGCGCACGCACGCGCCGCGGGAGCTCGCGGACGTGGTCGGCACGGTCGGCCAGGACCCGCTGGCCCACTTCGTGACGGACGTCGTCGAGGACGAGCTCGCCTACGGCATGGAGTCCCTGGGCCTGCCGCCCTCCGTCATGCGCCGCCGCGTCGAGGAGACCCTCGACCTCCTCGGCCTGAACGACCTCCGCGACCGCCCCATCGCCACCCTGTCCGGTGGCCAGCAGCAGCGGGTGGCGATCGGTTCCGTCCTGACCCCGCACCCGAAGGTCCTGGTCCTGGACGAGCCGACATCGGCTCTCGACCCGGCGGCGGCGGAGGAGGTCCTGGCCGTCCTGCAACGCCTGGTCCACGACCTGGGCACGACCGTCCTGTTGGCGGAGCACCGCCTGGAGCGGGTCGTCCAGTACGCCGACCGCGTCCTCCTCCTCCCCTCCCCGGGCGCACCCGCCGTCCTGGGCACCCCCTCCGCCATCATGGCCATCTCCCCGGTCCACCCCCCGGTGGTAGCCCTGGGCCGCCTCGCGTCCTGGTCCCCCCTCCCCCTCTCCATCCGCGACGCCCGCCGCCAAGCCACCCCCCTCCGCACCCTCCTGACCACGACACCCCCGACCCTGACGGCCCGGGAAACGCAGCCGGAGCCCAAGGCGCAGCCGGAGCCCGGTACCGGCCCGCAGCCCGAAGCCGCGCCCGGTACGGGATCCGGTACCGAATCCGGGCCGCAGCCCCACGCCAGTGCCGGGGCGCAGCCCCCGGCGGGGTCCGGGGCGCAGCCCTCGGCGGGGTCCGGGGCGCAGCCCCCGGCGGGGTCCGGGGCGCAGCCCCCGGCGGGGTCCGGGGCGCAGCCCTCGGCGGGGTCCGGGGCGCAGCCCTCGGCGGGGTCCGGGGCGCAGCCCTCGGCGGGGTCCGGGGCGCAGCCTCCGGCGGGGTCCGGGGCGCAGCCCTCGGCGGGGTCCGGGGCGCAGCCTCCGGCGGGGTCCGGGGCGCAGCCCCGCAAGGGGTCCGGGGCGCAGCCTCCGGCGGGGTCCGGGGCGCAGCCCCGCAAGGGGTCCGGGACGGAGCCCCGGGGAACGGGCGAAGGGTGGGTAGGGGACGGCCGCCCGCAGGGCCCCCGCCCCGGCCTGCTCGCCCGGCTGCGCCGCCGCGGCCTCCGCACCCCCCAGCCGGCCCCGGCCGCCCCCACCGACCCCACCGACCCCACCGGGGCACCGGCACCCACCCCGGCCACGATCAAGGCCGTCTCCCTCCGCCGCGGCCGCGCCGAAGTCCTCCGCGACATCACCCTCACCGTGTCGAGGGGCGAGACCATCGCCCTGATGGGCCGCAACGGCGCGGGAAAGTCCACCCTCCTCGCCACCCTCATCGGCACCCTGGAGCCCACCACCGGCCAGGTGACGGTCAGCGGCCGCACCCCCCACCTCACACCGCCCCCCGAGATGGTGACCCGCGTCGGCCTCGTCCCCCAGGAGCCCCGCGACCTCCTCTACGCGGACACCGTCGCAGCCGAGTGCACCGCCGCCGACCACGACGCCGGCCAGGCGCCCGGCACCTGCCGTGCCCTCGTCGCCGCGCTCCTGCCCGACGTCCCCGACGACACCCACCCGCGCGACCTCTCCGAGGGCCAGCGCCTGGCCCTCGCCCTGGCGCTGGTCCTGACCGGCCGCCCGGCCCTGCTGCTCCTCGACGAGCCGACCCGCGGGCTGGACTACGCCGCCAAGGCCCGCCTCGTGGAGATCCTGCGCGGGCTCGCCGCCGACGGCCACGCCATCGTCCTGGCCACCCACGACGTGGAGCTCGCCGCCGAGCTGGCCCACCGCGTGGTGATCCTGGCCGGCGGCGAGATCGTCGCGGACGGCCCGACCGCCGAGGTCGTCGTCTCCTCCCCCGCCTTCGCCCCACAGGTGGCCAAGATCCTGGCCCCGGGCCACTGGCTCACGGTCTCCCAGGTCGAGGCGGCCCTCTCCGCGCAGGCCGGCTCATGAGCACCCCCACCCCGGCCGCGAGCCGCCCCGCCGCCCCGGCCGTCCGCCGCCGTTCCCGCCCCCTCCGCATCGGCCCCCGCGCCGCCACCGCCCTGGCCCTCGTCACCCTCATCGGTCTCGCCGGCTTCGGCTGGCCGCTCCTCGCCGACCGCCAGTCCGGCTTCGCCCATGCCCAGGACGCCCCCTGGCTCTTCGCGGCCCTGCTCCCGCTCCTGGTCGGTGTGGTCGTCGCGACCATCTCCGACGACGGGATGGACGCCAAGGCCGTCGCCATGCTCGGCGTACTGGCCGCGGTGGGGGCCGTGCTGCGCCCGCTCGGCGCCGGTACGGGTGGCCTGGAGCCCATGTTCTTCCTGATGGTGCTGAGCGGCCGGGTCCTCGGCCCGGGCTTCGGCTTCGTCCTGGGCGCGGTCACGATGTTCGCGTCGGCCCTGCTCACGGGTGGTGTCGGGCCGTGGATGCCGTTCCAGATGCTGGCCATGGGCTGGTTCTCGCTGGGCGCCGGGCTGCTGCCGGGTCCGGACCGGATCCGGGGGCGGGCCGAGCTGGCGATGCTCGCGCTGTACGGGTTCCTCGGCTCGTTCGCGTACGGCACGATCATGAACCTCCAGGGCTGGGTGATCCTGCAGGGCATGGGCCAGGGCATCTCCTTCCACCCCGGGGACCCCGTCCCGGCGAACCTCGCGCGCTTCCTCGCGTACTGCCTGGTGACCTCGATGGGCTGGGACCTGGGCCGGGCCGCGCTGACCGTCGTACTGACCCTCACGCTCGGCGGGACCCTGCTGAGGGCGTTGCGGCGGGCGACCCGGAAAGCGGCGTTCGACGCGCCTGTGGCCTTCGATCCGGGGGGCGCAAATCCACCCAAACCTTCCCCTGGAAGGCGTACGGACAGCCACGGAGGGTGAGATCCGGGCCGTCCGCCGGTGACCCGCCCCACAGGACCTAGGTCACATACGACCCGGGATAGTAGTCCTCGAACGGCCCGCACCCACCCCCGCGCACAGCCCCCCACCAGCGGCGATGCCCACCCGCCCCAAGAGGGGCCGTTGCACCCCGGCTGCGAGGACCACTAGTAAGAGGGGTCGTTGCCAGGCGCGCTCTACCCCCGTAGAACTGGATGAGTCGCAAGGCGGACGGAGACCTCCGGGTCTTCCGCTCCCGCCGATGAACCCCTCCCTTCCACGTGAGTGGCTCGTGCACGTCTGCGACTGTCCTTGCCCCCGTCGAAAGGTCCGTCCGTGTCCAACGCCGTCATCCGCCGCATCGCCGCTTCGAAGAAGACCCTCGTGGGTTCCGTCCTCGCCCTGGGTGTCGCCGGCTCCATGCTGGCCGCCGTTCCCGCGCAGGCCGCCCCGATGAGTGCCAAGGCGATCGCCCAGCAGATGATCAAGGACCCGGCGCAGTTCGCGGCGTTCAACAACATCGTGTCCCGCGAGAGCGGCTGGAACCACACCGCCACGAACGCTTCCTCGGGCGCCTACGGCCTGGTCCAGGCCCTGCCGGCCTCGAAGATGGCCTCGGCGGGCTCGGACTGGAAGACGAACCCGGCCACGCAGATCAAGTGGGGCCTGGACTACATGAACTCCCGCTACGGCAGCCCCGCCGGCGCCTGGACGTTCTGGCAGAACCACCACTGGTACTAAACCACCAGCGGCAGCAGGCAAAACCAGAACGGCCAGCACCCGCACAGCACCGCAGCACCGCAGCACCGCAGCACCGCATGCGAAGGCCCCGGCGGCCGACCTCCCCAGGTCCGGCCTCCGGGGCCTTCGCGATCCCATCCCACAGGGTCCAAAGGCGGCGCAGCAGGTGCTACAGCCGCTGGATGATGGTGCCGGTCGCCAGCGCGCCGCCCGCGCACATGGTGATCAGCGCGAACTCCTTGTCCCGGCGCTCCAGCTCGTGCAGCGCGGTGGTGATCAGCCGGGCTCCGGTCGCGCCGACGGGGTGGCCGAGCGCGATGCCGCCGCCGTTGACGTTGACCTTCTCCAGGTCCTGGTCGAAGACCTGGGCCCAGCTGAGGACGACGGAGGCGAAGGCCTCGTTGATCTCGACGAGGTCGATGTCCTTGAGGGACATGCCGGCCTTGCCCAGCACGGCCCGCGTCGCGTCGATCGGCCCGTCGAGGTGGAAGTGCGGGTCGGAGCCGACCAGCGTCTGGGCGACGATGCGGGCGCGCGGCCGCAGCTTGAGCGCGCGGGCCATCTTGCGCGAGGCCCACATCACGGCGGCGGCGCCGTCGGATATCTGCGAGGAGTTCCCGGCAGTGTGCACGGCGGTCGGCATGACCGGCTTGAGGCGGGCGAGCGCCTCCATGGAGGTGTCGCGCAGGCCCTCGTCCCGGTCGACCAGCCGCCACATGCCTTGCCCCGCGGCCTGCTCGGCCTCCGTGGTGGGCACCTGCACGGCGAAGGTCTCGCGCTTGAAACGCTCCTCGGCCCACGCGGCGGCGGCCCGCTGCTGGGACAGGACCCCGAGCTTGTCCACGTCCTCGCGGGTCAGGCCCCGGTGACGGGCGATGCGCTCGGCGGCCTCGAACTGGTTGGGGAGATCGACGTTCCACTCGTCCGGGAAGGGCTTGCCGGGCCCGTGCTTCGATCCCGACCCCAGCGGCACGCGGCTCATGGCCTCGACCCCGCAGGCGATGCCGATGTCCATGACCCCGCCGGAGATCATGTTGGCGACCATGTGGTTGGCCTGCTGGGAGCTGCCGCACTGACAGTCCACGGTGGTCGCGGCGGTCTCGTACGGGAGGCCCATGGCCAGCCAGGCGTTGCGGGCCGGGTTCATCGACTGCTCGCCGGCGTGGGTGACGGTGCCGCCGACGATCTGCTCGACGCAGTCGGGCTGGATGCCGGTGCGGGCGAGGAGCTCGCGGTAGGTCTCGCCGAGAAGGTAGGCGGGGTGAAGATTGGCGAGCGCGCCCCCGCGCTTGCCGATGGGGGTGCGTACGGCTTCGACGATGACGGGTTCCGCGGCCATGAGCTCGTCCTCTCCTGCTCCTGCGTAGCGCACAGCGCGCATCGGCTAGCGCGCCTCAGCGACGGGCGGGCCGTCCCGGCGCCCCACCCGAACTAGTACGCGTTCTAGTTCTCCCCGCAGTCTTATGACCAGAACACCCGGTACGCAAGGGTCTTGCACGCGGCTTACACGGATTCCACACGCAACAGTTGGCGCGGGGCCCCTTGTCACTTCTAGAACTCGTTACTACCTTCAAGCCAACTTCTGATGGGCCGTCAGACTTTGGAGCCGCCCGATGACCTGCCCCGCACTGCCCGAAGGCTTCGATGCCACCGACCCGGACGTACTCCAAGACCGGGTCCCCTACCCGGAGTTCGCGGAACTGCGGCAGACCGCACCCGTGTGGTGGTGCCCGCAGCCGCGGGGCATCACCGGCTTCGACGACGAGGGGTACTGGGCCGTCACCCGGCACGCGGACGTCAAGTACATCTCCACGCACCCGGAGTTGTTCTCCTCGACGACGAACACGGCGATCATCCGCTTCAACGAGCACATCCAGCGCGATGCGATAGATGCCCAGCGACTGATCATGTTGAACATGGATCCGCCGGAACACACCCGCGTACGCCAGATCGTGCAGCGCGGCTTCACCCCGCGGGCCATCCGCGGGCTGGAGGACGCCCTGCGCGACCGGGCCCGCAAGATCGTCGCGGAAGCCCTCGAAACCTCGGCCGACGGCAGCTTCGACTTCGTCACCCAAGTGGCGTGCGAGCTCCCGCTGCAGGCCATCGCCGAGCTGATCGGCGTACCGCAGGAGGACCGGTCGCGGATCTTCGACTGGTCGAACAAGATGATCGCGTACGACGACCCGGAGTACGCGATCACCGCCGAGGTCGGCGGCAACGCCGCGGCGGAGATCATCGGCTACTCGATGAACCTGGCCGCCGAGCGCAAGGAGTGCCCGGCCAAGGACATCGTCACGCAGCTGGTGGCCGCCGAAGGCCAGGGCAACCTGGGCTCCGACGAGTTCGGCTTCTTCGTGCTCCTCCTCGCCGTGGCCGGCAACGAGACCACCCGCAACGCGATCAGCCACGGCATGCACGCCTTCCTGACCCACCCCGAGCAGTGGGAGCTGTACAAGGCGACCCGGCCCTCGACCGCCGCCGAGGAGATCGTCCGCTGGGCCACCCCCGTGGTGTCCTTCCAGCGCACCGCGACCCAGGACACCGAACTGGGCGGGCAGAAGATCAAGGCGGGCGACCGCGTCGGCATGTTCTACTCCTCGGCCAACCACGACCCCGAGGTCTTCGAGAACCCCGGCGTCTTCGACATCACCCGCGACCCGAACCCGCACCTGGGCTTCGGCGGCGGCGGCCCGCACTTCTGCCTCGGCAAGTCGCTGGCCATCATGGAGATCGACCTGATGTTCAACGCCCTGGCCGACGCCCTGCCCGACCTGCGCCTCGTCGGGGAGGGCCCGCGCCGGCTGCGCGCGGCCTGGCTGAACGGCATCAAGGAACTGCGGGTCAGCCACGGCTGACGGCCATCACTGACCCGTGATCCAGGACGGCAGGGGCCCCACCTCCCACGCCCGGCCCCTGCCGTCCCTCGGCTGCCGTCCCTGTCCCTTGTTACCGGCGGGTCGCCGGTCGTTACCGTCTCGCCACCTGCGAGATCATTGCCTTGGCACCGGACCGGACCCCAGACTGCCCGGATGAACCTTGAGGACCCCAGCGCGAGACGGTGGCAGCGCCTGCCCACTACGTGGCAGCGGATGGTCGATCTCGACGGCGGTTCCGAGCCCATGAGCCAGGGGGTCCTGGCCCTCATCGAGGCCGCCCGCGAGGAGCCGGAGCTCCGTCGCCTATACCCCTACACCAGCCACTTCACCCTGTGGTTCAGCGCCTCCGCCGGCCACCCCTTCGCCGTGACCGCCCCGGCCGTAGAACCCCTCCCCGACGGCCGCTTCCGCGTCCGCGGCCCCCGCCAGACCACGGTCCTGGGCGAAGCGGACACGGCAACCGCAGCCATAGCCCTCGTGATCGCCCACCTACCGACGGCATAACCCACGCGCCTCGGAGCCGGGGCGCAGCCCAAGCCATGCCCACGCAACCCCGAGGCAGGCCCGGGGCGCAGCCCCAAGCTGTTCGGGGCGCAGCCCAAGCCGTTCGGGGCGCAGCCCCGGGGGAACGGGCGCAGCCCCGGGCGGGTCCGGGGCACATCCCGAGGCTGGTCCGGGCGCAGCCCAAGCCGTTCGGGGCGCAGCCCCGGGGAACGGGCGCAGCCCGGGGCGGGTCCGGGGCGCAGCCCCGGGGAACGGGCGCAGCCCGGGGCGGGTCCGGGGCGCAGCCCCGGGGAACGGGCGCAGCCCGGGGCGGGTCCGGGGCGCAGCCCCGGGGAACGGGCGCAGGGTGGGTAGGGGACAGCCCCGCAGGGCCCACCGCCACCGCACGCGCCCCGAGTGGCGCAAGCCGCCCCGCGGGCGGATCCTGACAGAACGCGGCGATCCATCGCGAAGGGGTGCCGAGGCGGGCTGCTACACCGCCCCGGCACCCCTTCGTCGTCGCCGCACAGGCGGCAAGCCCGCTAGGCCCGAGTCCGCTCCGCGGACCCCGCCCCGACCCGCTCCGGCTGCCGCGGCCTCGGCACGGCCACCCCGGCCGGCACCGCATCGCCCCGGGGCCCCGACAGCACGTAGACGAGTCCGAACCCGGCCACGACGACGATCGCCCCGCCGACCGCGTCGAGCACCCAGTGGTTGGCCGTCGCCACGATCGCGCACACCGTGATCGTCGGGTGCAGCGCACCCAGCAGCTTCTGCCACCCCTTCGGCGCGATCATCACGATCACGATCCCGCACCACAGCGACCAGCCGAAGTGCAGCGAGGGCATCGCCGCGTACTGGTTGGAGATCGCGGTCATGGCCCCGTAGCTCGGGTTCGCCAGGTCCTGCACCCCGTGCACGGTGTCGACGTAGCCCATGCCGGGCATCAGCCGCGGCGGCGCGAGCGGATACAGCCAGAAGCCTATGAGCGCCAGCACGGTCGCCAGCCCCAGCGAGGCCCGCGCCCACCGGTAGTCCTTGGGCCGGCGCCAGTACAGGACGGCCAGTATCGCCAGCGGGACCACGAAGTGGAAGGAGGTGTAGTAGAAGTTGAAGAACGCCTCCAGCCAGGGCGTGTTCACCACCGCGTGGTTCACCGCGTGCTCGATGTCGATGCCGAGCGCCTTCTCGATCCCGTGGATCTGGCTGCCGTTGCCCTCGGCGAGGGTGCGACTGGTGGGCGCGGCGGCCCGGATGTGCGAGTAGAGCGAGTACCCGACCCGTATCAGGAGCAGTTCCAGCAGCAGGTTCGGGCGCGACAGCACGCGCCGCCAGAACGGCAGCAGCGGCACCCGCGACCACCGCGCGGGCGCGGGCCGCCCGTAGGCGGTGGGGACCGGCTCGCGCCAGTACGGGGAGGAGCGCGGCAGGAACGGCACGGCGCAGGCCGCCGCGAGGGCCGCGAGCAGCAGCACGTTGTCCCGTACGGGGGCCAGCGCGACCAGGTTGGGCAGCAGCACGTCGCTCGGCAGGGTCATGGCGAGGACCACGGCCACCGGCCACACCGGCCGGTCGGCGGCCCGCTTGCCGACCTTGCCGGCGACCGCGAGCAGCACCCACAGCATCTGGTGGCGCCAGCCGGTCGGGGACACGGCGACGGCCACGCAGCCGGTGATCGCGACGGCGAGCAGCAGCTGGCCGTCGCGGGCGTAGCGGGCGGCGCGGCGCAGGCCGATCCAGACGATCGGGGCCGCGAGGGCGGCGTAGAGGAGGATCTCGCCGGGGCCGGAGAGGCCCAGGCGCAGCAGGGCCCCGTGCACGGACTGGTTGGCGATGCTGCCGGGTTCGCCGCCGAGGCCGGTGCCGGCCAGGTGCTGGACCCAGTACGTCCACGCGTCGCTGGGCAGGGCCGCCCAGGACAGGGCGGTGGCTCCGGCGAAGGTCACGGCGGCGGTGCGCGCGGTGGCCCTGCGTCCGGACAGCCACAGCAGTGGCGCGAAGAGCAGCAGCGCGGGCTGCAGGGCCGCGGCCAGGCCGAGCAGGAACCCGGAGGGGCGCTCGCTCGGGACCCGGAACACGGCGAGGAGCACCAGCAGCACCGGCAGTACGGCGGTCTGCCCGGGCAGGGCGGCTTCGCGGACGGGCAGCGACACCATCATCAGCGCGACCAGCACGGGCGCGGCGAGCAGCGCGGTGCGCCGCGGCACGGGGTCGGGCAGGGCGCGCGCGGCGACCAGCCCGACGGCGGCCACGAGCAGCAGCGTCACGCAGGTCCAGGCCACCTCCAGGGAGGGCGCCGCGAGCCCCAGGAGGGGCTTGAGGACCAGCCCCGCGAAAGGGGTCCCGGTGAACTGGCCGCTCGTGTAGAGCGAGCCCGGGAGACTGCCCGGCAGGTGGAAGCCGCTGAGCCACTCGCCCGGTGGCACGCGCAGCACGACCGCGGCCTGCCTGACGGCGAGCAGCAAGGCCAGCGCCCACAGCATGAGGCGTGCCGCCCCGAGCCTGCCGCTGCCGCTACCGCCTATGACCCCGGCATGTCCGTTCGCACCACTGTGCTCCGCCGCGTTAGCCACGCCTCGCCGGCCTCCCGCCCTGTTGACCGCAACCCTGACTTCGCCTGGCTGCCGCGTTTCGTACCGCGTTTCATACCGCGTGCTTCATTTACCCGCACGACGATATCCCCCGCGCGATACCTAGGATGGCGGGCATGAGCATCGTGAAGATCAACGCCCTCACCGTCCCGGACGAACAGCGGGAGGTTCTGGAGCAGCGGTTCGCCTCCCGTGCGGGCTCCGTGGAGAGCTCGGACGGCTTCGAATGGTTCGAGCTGCTGCGTCCCGTCGAGGGCACGGACCAGTATCTCGTGTACACGCGGTGGCGTTCCGAGGAGGACTTCCAGGCGTGGATGGACGGGCCCATGAAGGCGGCCCACCAGGGCGGCGGCGCGGGGCGCCCGGGTGGCGGTCCGGCCGGCGGAGAGGGCTCGGAGGGCGCTGCGGAGCGGCCGAAGCCCGCTGCCACGGGCTCGTCGGTGTGGTCGTTCGAGGTCGTGCAGCAGGCGGCGCCGAAGCAGGGCTGAGCGTCGGAAGGGCCCGGAGCCGCGGCTCCGGGCCCTTCTCGCTTTCCTCGGGCTCCCCGTCGGTCCCGCCCGGTCCTCTCAGGCCCAGAAGGCGTCGGCCTCCTCGATGTCCTCGGTGCAGACGTCGAGGTCGCTGATCTTCCCCGCGACGATCGTGAAGAAGATCCCCTCATGGATCTCGATCCCGCGGTCGCCGCGGTCTGCGCGCGTCGTGTGGAAACTCATGACGTGGCCGCGGCCGTCGGCGAGCAATTTGTCCAGATGCACATTGAATGTGCCGTTCGTCTCCTCGCCGAGCCGGCGGTAGAGGTCGAAGACGGCTTCCCGCCCCTTGTGGTGACCCGAGAGGGGGCCGCTCCCGGGCATGTGCTGGATGACGTCGGCCGTCATCATCGTGCTCAGCTTCTCCATGTCGCCCTGGCCGAAAGCCTCGTAGCCGCGGCGGATCAGGGCACAGTCAGGATGCTCCGACATGACGGTCACGCCCTTCGTGTGAACGGTTTGCCCTTTTTCCTATCATCGGCCCGACCCTGTGGATATTCCAGCGCGGGCGGCCGGGAACCGCTCCACAATGACGTCATGACCAGCAGAGAGACGCCCACTTCGACCACTCCGACGACCACAACCGCACCCGCTTCCTCGCCCACTTCGTCACCCACGTCCTCGTCCTCGTCCTCGTCCTCGTCCTCGCCCTCGCCCTCGTGCGGGACCTGGCAGGTTTCCGCCGAGCCGTTCCACACCCCGGACGCCACGCTGCTGCGCCGCGCGTACTACGCGGAGGTCGCCGGCCGGTACTGGCGGCGGTCCGTCACCGAGGCCGAGATCGACCAGGGCCTCCTGGACTTCCCGGACGACGAGCTCACGGCGCCGACGGGCCGGTTCGTGGTCGGCAGGCTCGACGGCCGGCCCCTCGCCTGCGGAGGCATACGCCTCCTGGACCCCGTCACCGCCGAGCTCACCCGGGTGTACGTGGACCCGCGCGCCCGCGGCACCGGCGGCGGGGCGGCCCTGCTCCGGGTGCTGGAGGACGCGGGCCGCGCGCTGGGCGCCGAGCGGGTCCGGCTGGACACCCGGTCCGACCTGGTGGAGGCCCGCGCGTTGTACGCGCGGCACGGGTACGCGGAGATACCCGCGTACAGCTCCGGTCCCTACGCCGAGCACTGGTTCGAGAAGCGCCTGGTCTGACCGGTCTGACCGCGCCTGGCCTGACCGGTCACCTCGCGGGGGCGGCTCATCTGGCGGAGTGGTCCCGGCGGGGCAAGGTCTCGTAGGGCTCCTCGTCGACGGAACCGCAGAGCTCCGAGTTGATCTCCGCGACCAGCTCGGACAGGTCGGTCGGCCGGTCCGCGGTCCACCAGTCGCCGAGCAGTTCGGCGAGCGACTCCTCCCGTGCGGCGGACAGCTTCAGCGCGCTCTCGCGCCCCTTCTCCGTCAGGACCAGCGGCAGCCCCTCCCGGACGGCCAGCCCCCGCTCCTCGATCTGGCGGCCCGCGTCCGTGATGGCCCGCAACGGCACCATGGTCTTCTCCGCCAGCACGGCCGGATCGACGGTTCCGTACTTGTTGATCCGCAGCAGCATCCAGCTGGCGGCGGGCAGCAGGTCGTAGCCGGCCTTCGCGGTGATCTTCTCGTAGACGTGCTTGCGGCCCTGGAGGGTCCCGAGCACCGTCAGGGCGCGGGCGACCTCATCCCGCGAGGAGCGCTGGACGGGGTTGGAGGCGAGGGTCTCGGTGACATCGGGCGCCGTCACCGAACCGCGCAGCTTGTCCTCCTTCAGGAACCAGGCCACGACGAAGGCCACCAGCACCACCGGTGCCGCGTAGAGGAAGACGTCCGTGATGGAGGTGGCGTAGGCGTCGAGCACGCGCGGTCGCAGCACGGCGGGGAGGGCGCCGATGGCGCGCGGGTCGGCCTCCAGCCTGTTCACGTCCAGCCCCGGCGGCAGCGGGACCCCCCTGAGCGCACTGGCCAGCTTGTCGTCGAGCCGGTTGGTGAAGATCGTGCCGAAGATGGCGACGCCGAAGGAGGCGCCGATGGAGCGGAAGAAGGTGGCGCCGGAGGTGGCGACACCGAGGTCGGCGTAGCTGACCGAGTTCTGCACCACCAGGACGAGCACCTGCATGACCAGTCCGAGGCCGGCGCCGAAGACGAAGAAGTAGACGCTCATCTCCCAGGTGGAGCTGGTGCGCTCCAGCTGGTGCAGGAGCAGCAGCCCGACCGCCGTCAGTGCCGTGCCCGCGATCGGGAAGACCTTCCAGCGTCCGGTGCGGCTGACGATCTGGCCGGACACGGTGGAGGTGATCAGCAGTCCGAGCACCATCGGCAGCATGTGGACGCCCGACATGGTCGGGGAGACACCCTGGACCACCTGGAGGAAGGTCGGCAGGTAGACCATCGCGCCGAACATCGCGAAGCCGACGATGAAGCTGATCAGCGAGCAGAGGGTGAAGGTCCGGATCCGGAAGAGCTTCAGCGGGAGCACCGGCTCCACGGCCCGCCGCTCGACGATGACGAAGGCGACCAGCAGGACCAGGCCGAGTACCGCGAGGCCGATGATCTCCGGGGAGCTCCAGCCCCACGTGCCCCCGAGCGAGGCCACGAGCACCAGGCAGGTCGCGACGGAGGCGATGAGGAAGGTGCCGAGGTAGTCGATGGTGTGCTTCTCGGTGCGCACCGGGATCTTCAGGCTCGCGGCGATGACGACGAGGGCGACGAGACCGATGGGGAGGTTGATGTAGAAGACCCAGCGCCACGACAGGTGGTCCACGAACAGCCCGCCCAGCAGCGGACCCAGCACGCTGGTGGCTCCGAAGACCGCGCCGAAGAGCCCCTGGTACTTGCCGCGTTCGCGCGGCGGGACGATGTCTCCGACGATCGCCATCGACAGCACCATCAGCCCGCCGCCGCCCAGTCCCTGCAGCGCGCGGAAGCCGATGAGCTGCGGCATGTTCTGCGCCAGGCCGCACAGGGCGGACCCGATCAGGAAGAGCACGATGGCGGACTGGAAGAGCTTCTTGCGCCCGTACTGGTCCCCGAGCTTGCCCCACAGCGGCGTGGCGGCCGTCGAGGCGAGCATGTAGGCCGTGACCACCCACGACAGGTGCGACATCCCGCCGAGATCGCTGACGATCGTCGGCAGGGCCGTCGACACGATCGTCTGGTCGAGCGAAGAGATGAGCAGCCCCAGCAACAGCGCACCGATGGAAACGAGCACCTCACGTGAGGCGTGTTCGGCGCTGGGGCCGGATGTCCGCTTCCGCGGGTCGGGCTCCGTGGTCACGTCCTGCACCATCGGCTCCTCCTCAGGCCTGATCGACTCCTCCATCCTGAGCGGTGTGTCCGGTTATGGCCTGTCGGGCGGGTTGGGCGGGTTACCGGAGGTCTGCATAATCGCAGGCAGCGCCCAGGGAGGGATTCGAGTGAGCACCGAGCAATGTCCGGAATGCAGCACAACAGGAGGGGCCTGCGACTGCGCACCAGGCTTCCAGCCCTTGCGCGTCCGCCCCTACGTATCCCTCCCGAACCCCACCCCACCCCCGAGCCGGGCAACCCCGCCGCCCCACCCGCCCCAGCCGGGCCCAACACCCCCGCACACAGCCTGGTCGGACGCCACACCGCAGCACCCCGCCGTGGCGGCCACCACGGCACACCCAGACCAGGCGGGCACCACACCACGCCCCAGACAGACGGGCACCACACCCCCACACGCAGCCTGGCCGGATGCCGCTCCACAGCACTCCGCCCCGGCGGGCACCCCGCATCACCTCGGGCATGCGGGCACCCCCCATCACCCCGGCCAGGCGGGCACCACGGCACACCCAGGCCAGGCGGACACCACGCCACACGCCAGCCTGACGGGCACAACACCCCCACAGGCAGGCTGGTCGGATGCCGCTCCACAGCACTCCGCCCCGGAGGGCACCCCGCACCGCCCCGGGCCGGCGGGCGCCCTGCAACACCCCGGCCAGGCGGCCACCCCGCATCACCCCGGCCAGGCGGCCACCACACCGAACCCCGCCCCGGGCGCTCCGCCGCACCCCGACTGGGCCGGCTCCACGGCGCATCCGAGCCGGACGGCCGGCCTGCCATCCGACGCCGACGAGGCGGGCACCACCGCGCCCGCCGACTCCCGGGATCCCGCGGCGCACCCGGGCCGGACGCCCGGCCCGTCGCCGTACCCCGGCCCCGCGAGGACCACGGCGCCCGACGGAGCGGGCACCACGGCGAGCCCGCGCCCCGCCGACACCACCAAGCCCCACCCGGACCCGGCGGACCCGGCGGACGCGACCGCACGCCCCGTCTCCCCGAACCCCGCGACCACCCCGGGCCAAACGGCCGGCCTGCCGCCACGCCCCGGCCCGTCGAACACCCCGCCGCCCTACACCGACCCGGCGGGCACCGCGTCGCCCTACGCGGGCCCCACCCACCCCATCCGCACCGCGCCACTGCCGCCCGGGGCCGAGACTCCCGCGTACGGGACACCCGTAGTCTCCCCACCCGAAGAAACGATGCAGCTGCGCCCGATCCCTGCGTACGAGCCGTACGCGACGCCCGGGCCCCACGGCTCGTACGGGTCGCCCGAGGCCCCGGCGTGGGACCAGGCCGGCCCGGCATACGGGTACGGAACGCACGGGATGGACGGGGCGGACGGGCCGCACCCCTCCGATCCCCCGCGGCGCCGCATCCGCGCACTCCCCATCACCGCGGCCGCCGCCACCGTGATCGGCGCGGCCGTCCTCGTCCTGCAGGCCTTCTCGGACTCCGGCGCACCGGAGACCACCCTCCTCGACGCGAAGCCCTCCTCCCCCTTGAGCAGCCTCACCCAGGTCGCCCCGCCGCACCCCGCCGAGAGCACCGGCCGGCCCCCGTCGCCCACCCCCAGCCCCTCCCGGTCCGCATCCCCCTCAGCGTCCGCTTCCCCGTCTCCCTCGCCGTCCCGCACCCAGAGCCGTTCGCCGAGCCCCTCGGCCACCCCGTCCCCCACCCCGAGCCGCTCCGCGCCGACCTCGCGGCCCCCCTCGTCGCCGACCCTGCGGTACGGGGACTCGGGCCCCGAGGTGGAGAAGCTCCAGCGCCTGCTGGCAGCGCAAGGCATCTACCGTGGCAAGTACGACGGCCGGTACGGCGCCCGTACGGAATCGGCGGTCTCGACGTTCCAGGCGTACAACGGCATCGACGAGGACCCGTGGGGCGTCTACGGTCCGGCGACCCGCCGCGCCTTGGAGGGATAGAACACACCGGATCCGGTGGCGAGCACCCCTCTTCGTTTTGTATTGTTCAGGAACAAAGTGGTTCCGTCCTCACTCCCTGACCGGTGGACGGAACCACTTGTTCTCTTTTCCCGTCCCGTCTGGAGCTCCTCCGATGCCGGCCAGCAGCACCACCACCGCCCCCGCCGTCCTGACCGCCAAGGCCCTGCTCCTGGACATGGACGGCACCATCGTCAACTCGGACGCGGTGGTCGAGCGCTGCTGGTACGACTGGGCCGTCGCCCACGGCCTGGATCCCGAGGAAGCCCTCAAGGTGGTCCACGGCCGCCAGGGCTACGCCACGATGGCGATCCTCCTCCCGGACCGCCCGATGGAGGAGAACCTCGCCGAGAACGCCGTGATGCTCGCTCGCGAGACCGCCGACACCGACGGCGTGGTCCCGATCGGCGGCGCTCCCGCCTTCATGGCCGCCCTCAGCACCCTCCCGCACGCCCTGGTCACCTCCGCCGACACGGCCCTGGCCACGGCCCGGATGACGGCCGCCGCCCTGCCGATGCCCGAGGTCCGGATCACCGCCGAGTCCGTGCAGGCCAGCAAGCCCGACCCGGAGGGCTTCCTGATGGGCGCCGCCGCCCTCGGTGTGGACCCGGCCGACTGCATCGTCTTCGAGGACTCGGCCGCCGGCATCGCCGCGGGCCGCGCCGCGGGCATGCGGGTCATCGGCGTCGGCCCCCGCGCCGCCGCCCACGCCCCCACCGCCCACGTCCTCGACCTGACGGCCGTCGCCGTCACCACCTCCCCCGACGGCTCCATCACCCTCACCGTCCAGACGGCCTGACCCGGACGACGCGACCGGGCAACCCGACCCCGACGGACAGACCCGGCAGGGTCGGTCCGCCGGCGCCCTACGGGAAACCCCGGCCGCCGAAACCCGAAACGCCGAGGCCGGCGCACATACGGCCACCCCCGACACCCCGGCCCTGACGACCAGCCCCGGGGACCACTTCCAGGGACCGCCCCAGGCGACCTGACGCGGCGACCCGACACGGGCGTCCCGCCCCAGCGCGCCCGCCGCCTGGGCCAGGCCGTTCGCTGTGGATCATCTCCACCACGCCTGCGCAGGCCCAAGCACGGTGGCGGCATGGTGACGATCCTGCGGAACCCTAGACCTGGATTCACGTGGGACTGGTGAGCCGTAGACACCGAGGGCTTCCTCGTGCAGTTCAGTGGCGGGCCCGCCCCCGAGTACCTACTGGCCCACCTGAACCGCGTCGACGCCGCAGCCGCGTGGGCGGAGGACCACCGCCCGGCATGGTTCAACCCCGATCCCCTGCCGCTCCACGCCTTCGGCTGCAACGGCGAGTTGCCGACCTACACCCGGCACGGCGTCCCCGACTGCCCGCTGCGGCTGTCCGGTACACCAGCAGTCCCGAGCCGGCTCAAGCGACGCAGAACTCGTTCCCCTCAGGGTCCTGCAGCACCACCGCGTAGTGCGTCTCCAACTCGTCCAGCACGCGCAGCACAGTCGCCCCCGCACCGGTGAGCCGCTCCACCGTTTCGTCGACCCGGCGCGTCCGCAGCTCCATCGGAACCCCGCGCCCACCGCTGACCTTCAGATCCAGGTGCACCCGGTTCTTGCCGGCCTTGGGCTCCGGAACCTGCTGGAACCACACCCGGGGCCCCCGCCCGGACGGATCCACGATCGACTCCGGCACCTCCCCCACCCCTTCGGGCAGCTCCTCCGCGGGCACCCCCATGCCCTCCCAGTACGCGCGCCATGTCGCATGCCCGTCCGGCGCCGGCTCCGGCACGTAACCCAGCGCTTCGGTCCAGAACGTCACCATCACCCGCGGATCGGCGCAGTCGATGGTCAGTTGCAGCGTGGTCTCCATCTACTCAGCCTCGCAGGGAGGTCTGACAATGGAAGGTACGGTCGGCCATGACGCACCGGATCACTGGAATGCGCGGGTCGAGAGCGTGACCACGGGGGAAATGTCATGACCGAACTGATCGTCCTCTTCGCTCTGATGGGGATCGTGGGGCTGTACCTCGCCGTCAAGGTGATGCGCCGGGAAAGGCGCCGTCGCTCGGAGACGGCGGAGGGGCTCCTGATCGAGCTGGAGCGCACCGAGCAGCTGCGCAAGGACCGGACCACCTACAGCTCCGGTTCGGTCCACAACAACCCCTTCACCACCGGACTCTGATCTCAGTTCACGGCGCCGCCCCCGGAACGACCGGGCGCGGCGCCGTTGCCATGTCCGCAGCCGCTCCAGCTCCCGCCACCACGCCCAGTCCCGCCACAAGTCCCGACACCGAAACGGACACAGGACCGCGACCGGAGCCGGAGCCCGGGCCGGAAGCGGAGCTCGAACCGGCACCGGAACGAGAGCCGGGCCCAAAGCCCAAGGGCCGTACCGTACGCAGACTCAAACCGGTACCAGGGCCAGGACATTAACCCCATCCCCACCCAACCCCACCCCGAACCCCAACTCCCCCCACCCCAAGGCCTGTCACCCACCTCGCCATGACATGCTCATGCCTTCAGACTGTCACCTCGCGCCCATCCCCCAGAAACCCGGCGCGGCCAGCATGGCCAGGCCCCACAGCGCACGCGTCGACCCAATCACCCGATCACCCCTGCCCGCCCTCACCCCCCACCCCTCACCCCCATCCAGGAGCCCCTCATGTCCTCCAAGCACCCCTCCACGACCTCCGTCTACGCGCGTCGACTCGGCACGCTCGCCTCCATACTCGCGGTGGCCTCCCTGACCACCCTCCTCACCGCCCCCACCGCCGCCGCCTCGCCCCCCACCCCCATCAGCGCCGCGGCCGCCCGCTCCTACCTCGCGACCGTCACCCCGAAGACCGAAGGCTCCACCACCGGTTACAGCCGTGACCTCTTCCCCCACTGGAGCACCGTCTCCGGCACCTGCAACACCCGCGAGACCGTCCTCAAGCGCGACGGTTCGGGCGTGGTCCAGGACTCCGCCTGCGCCGCCGTCAGCGGCAGTTGGTACTCCGAGTACGACGGCGCCACCTGGACGGCCGCCTCCGACGTCGACATCGACCACATGGTCCCCCTCGCCGAGGCCTGGCGTTCCGGCGCCAACTCCTGGACCACCACCAAGCGCCAGCAGTTCGCCAACGACCTCACCCGCCCCCAGCTCATCGCGGTCACCGACAACGTGAACCAGGCGAAGGGCGACCTCGACCCCGGCAAGTGGCTGCCGCCGCGCACCGCCTACCGCTGCACCTACGCGCGCATGTGGGTCGGGGTCAAGCAGTACTGGGCCCTGAGCATGGACTCGACGGAGAAGACGGCCCTGGTCAACATCCTCAACGCCTGCTGACACCCACACGCACCCCCACGCACCCCCCACGCACCCCCCGCACCTCACTCCCCACCCGCCGCTCCCCCCACCCCACCCCTGGCCAAGGATCTTTCCCCCGCCAGGGGGAGGTGGATCACCCCCTCCCCGTCGTACGGTGATCGAACGGCAACGCTGGAAGAAGGAGGGGGAGTTGCATGGGGGCATTGCGCCTGGGACCGCTGCTGCGCCACGTCGACTGGGACGCGGGCGACTCCGCCACGCTATGGATCGAGGCGGACCGCCCGTGCACCGCCGAAGTGCGCTGCGCCGACGGCTCCGGCGGCAGCGTCCACACCTTCCAGATAGCCGGCCACCACTACGCGCTGATCACGGTCACCGGCCTCACACCGGACTCCACCACTGCCTACGAGGTCCTCCTCGACGGTCTGCGGGTCTGGCCGCTGCCCGACAGCCCGTTCCCCCCGAGCACCATCACCACCCCGTCCGTGGGCAGGCCGGGCTCCACGACCGCTCCCGACCTCCGCCTGACCTTCGGCTCCTGCCGTCAGGCCGCCCCTCCGGCCGACCGGCGCGGACCGCACGGCCCCGACGCGCTCGACACCCTCGCCGCCGATCTGGCCGCCGACCCGGAGGCCGTGCGGCCCGACGTCCTGCTCCTCCTCGGCGACCAGGTGTACGCGGACCACCTCTCCCGCTCCACCCGCCAGTGGCTGGCGGCCCGGCGGGACCTCCGCGAGGCCCCCGGCGCCCAGGTCGCGGACTTCGAGGAGTACACCCGGCTCTACTACGAGTCCTGGCTCGACCCGGAGATCCGCTGGCTCCTGTCCACCGTCCCCAGCCTGCACATGTTCGACGACCACGACGTCATCGACGACTGGAACACCAGCGCCGCATGGCTGGCGGAGATGCGCGCCACCCCGTGGTGGCAGGAGCGGGTCGTCAGCGGCCTGATGTCGTACTGGGTGTACCAGCACCTCGGCAACCTCTCCCCCGCCGAGCTCGCGGCCGACCCCGTGTTCGAGGCGGTCCGGGCGACCCCCGACGGCACCGACGCGCTACGGGCCTTCGCCACCTCCGCGGACGCCGACCCGGCCACGGTGCGCTGGAGCTACCGCCGCGACTTCGGCCGGTCCCGGCTGCTGATGGTGGACACCCGGGCCGCCCGGGTGCTCGCCGAGGACGGGCGGGCCATGCTCGACCCGGAGGAGCGGCAGTGGCTCCGCGACAACGCCCTGGCCGGGCACGGGGGGTACGACCACCTCCTCATCGGCTCGTCACTGCCCTGGCTGATGCCGCCGCTCGTACACGACGCGGAGGTGTGGAATGCCGCGCTGTGCCGCGGGGAGCGCGGCCCGAGGTGGGCCCGGATCGGGGAGGATCTGCGGCGGCGGAGCGACCTCGAGCACTGGGCGGCGTTCCCGGCCTCGTTCGCGATGCTCAGCAACCTGATCGAGGAAGTGGGCACGGGCCCGAGGGCGCCGGCGACGGTGTGCGTGCTCTCGGGGGACGTCCACCACGCGTACGTGGCCGAACCCCGAATACCGAGCACGGCACAGGTGTTCCAGCTCACCTGTTCCCCCGTCCACAACTCCATCCACACCGCCGTGAAATGGGGCTTCCGGCTGGGCTGGTCACGGCTGGGCCGGTGGCTGGGCCGAGGCTTCTCCCGACACGGCCGGACGGGCCGGCCCCCGCTGAGCTGGCGGCGTACGGGCGGCCCCTGGTTCGGCAACCAGATCATGACGCTCGCCCTGTCGGGGCGCTCCGCGCGGCTGCGCCTGGACCAGGCGCGCAAGGGCCCCCGCCTGGTGACGGTCCTGGACCGCGACCTCACACCTCCCCGCTGACGCGGCCGGCGGGGGCGACCCGTCAGGCCGGAGAACCGCCCCGGGCGTCCGGTCCGTGGACGCCCGGCGTACGCTGTTCCGCTGTCAGCCGCCCCTGCCGCTCCCCGCGACGTCGCGGCGCCTCACGCCGAGGCACGTCTACCGGACTGGGGAGTCCCGTTTTGCTTGAGACTCTGGGCTCGCTGACTTCGAGCCCATGGATCTACGCCCTCGTGGCGCTGTCCATCCTGCTCGACGTGTTCCTGCCGGTGCTGCCGAGCGGGGTGCTGGTGGTCACGGCTGCCGCAGCCGCCGCTGCGGCAGCCGGGGCCGCGGGACCCGTGCCCGTGCAGTCCCGGGTACCGGACATCCTGGCGCTGCTGGTGACGGCCGTCACCGCCTCGGTACTGGGCGACATGGCCGCGTACCGGCTGGCCCGGCGGGGCGGGGCCCGTCTCGACCGGGCCATCGCCCGTTCCCGCCGGCTCACCCGGGCCCACGAGCGCCTCGGCACCGCCCTCGCGCGCGGCGGCGGCGCCCTGGTGGTGGTCGCCCGCTTCGCCCCGGCCGGCCGCTCGGTGGTCTCCCTCGGAGCAGGCAAGACCCAACGCAAGGTCAGGGAGTTCCTGCCCTGGTCGGTCCTGGCCGCCATCGCCTGGGCCGGCTACAGCATCGCCCTCGGCTACTTCGGCACCCAGTGGCTGGGCACCACCTGGCTCGGCACCGCGATCTCCCTGATCGCCCTCTTCGCCGCGGGCTCCCTGGCCGCCTTCGTGGTCCGCCGCCCCACCCCCACCCCCACCACGTAACCCACCCCCACACGCCCGGGCCATCCTCACCAACCACCCCCGCACCACCGGGGCCGCGGGTTGCAGCACCAGGACACTCCGACGCGCCCACCCCCGAAGCCCCACGCTGCCCGTCGAGCCCACAGCACCAGACGGGCCCGCACCTTGCCCCGTCCGCTCCGGCCCACTCCCTCAACCCCCCGCTCCGCCCACCACCCCGCGCGGAGCAGCGGCGCACCGTCCCCAGCGGCAATCACCCAGCCCGCCACCCCGCCAGGCCCCCAGCCCACACCCTCGCAACCCGGACCGGTACCGGCACCGGCACGACCCATTCCGCTCCCCCTTCCCCCTCCGGCAGCAGCACGAGTCCGGATCCGCCCGAGGCCAACTCCGACCCCGACACCACCTCCGCCCCCCGCTCCCCTACCGGCAGCCCTGCCAAGCTCTCGGCGCATCGGCCTCGCCAACAACTCCGACAGGCGACGCGAGCTGCAGACCCCGGCCCCTGTCCGGCTTCGGCCGCCTGTCCCAGGCCCTCAGCGGTCCAACCTCCGATCCCGCCCCACGTACGGCTCGCACCGAGTGCCTGACGGCCCCAGGCCCCAGGCCCCAGGCCCCACCTCGGACCTGCCCCCGCGCTCTCCCGCTCCCCACAAAAGGCCCCGAGGCCCGGAAGCCCGCCAGGCCCGGGCCTCCGGGCCGATCCCGCGAAGGGGCTCCCCGGCCCACAACACCTACGACGCCCCGACTCCCCCGAGCGGAGCAGTGGCTCACCCGTTCACCCGGCAGCGATCGCCGCGGCCGCGCCGGGCTCCTAGCGTCCAGAGAACGGTGCGTACTCGAATCCGCGCCGCGCCGTTCCCGGAGCCCGAGGAGTCCTCTCCATGCCCGCCACCCCCCACAGCCCCCGCCAGTACCGCCGCCTCCCCCGCCTGCTGGCCGTCGCCGCCGCGACCGTGGCCTTCGCCGCGGCCGCTCCGCCGACCCTCGCCCAGGCCCAGCCCTCCGGCAGCGTCTCCCCGACCAACGTCGCCCCCGGGGGCCGGGTCAGCCTGAACGTCACCGGCTGCGGCACCCGCACCGGCAAGGCCACCTCCCGCGCCTTCGGCGACGTCTGGCTGACCCCCGGCAACGCCGAGGCCACCAACCTCTTCGGCGCCGCCACCACCTCCCGGAACATCAGCGCCGGCTCACACCCCGTCACCTTCGAGTGCGGCGGCCCCGGCGGCGAGCGCGTCACCGTGGCGCTGAACATCACCCCGGGCGCCGCCCGCGGTGGACTCGGCGGCAGCGTCGACGCCATGAGCCCCGGCCAGATCGCCATCGGCGGCGCCCTCGTAGCCGGTGCACTCGGCGCAGGCGCCTGGATCCTGCGCCGCCGCACGGGCCACGCCTCCTGAGCGGCCCCGACCCACCCACCCACCCACAACACCACTTCGGGAGTGCGGGAGTGGCCGATGGTCCCGCCCCGTTCGGGACTTTCACCACTCCCGCCCGGAGCCCCCTCCCGCAAGGCTGAGTCCACGCACCGCTGCCTCTCAAGGAGCCCGCCATGGACCAGAGCCCGCGCCTCGTGATCGCCGCCGTCGACGGTTCCGCGAACGGAAACCGGGCACTGGAATGGGCCATATCCCAGGCCCTGATGGCCGGAGCCCCGCTGCGCATCGTGCACGCACGCCTCTACATGAACAGCGTCGGCGCGGCCCTGGCCGGAGGCTTCGACGAGCCGGGCCTCGACGACGACCCCGTACTGATCCGGGTCCGAGAAGCCCTCGACGGCCGCGCCGGACTCCCTCCGATCGAGTACGCCTCGTACCCCGGCGCCCCGGACCACGTACTGCCGGGCCTGGGCGAGGACGCCCAGCTGATGGTCCTCGGCTCGCGCGGCCGCGGCGGCTTCGCCAGCCTCCTCCTCGGCTCGAACGGCATCGCCTGCGCGGTCCAGGCCGCCTGCCCCGTAGTGGTCGTCCCGCGCGCCGAGCCGCCCGTGCACGACCCGTACGGGCAGGTCGTACTCGGCCTCAACAGCGCGGCCCCCGACCCGAGCACCACCTACTTCGCCTTCCGCGAGGCGACCCGGCGCGGGGCCCGGCTCCAGGTCGTCGCCGCACACGCCTGGCCCGGCCGGACCTTCACCACCGCCGGCGCCATCGCCACTGCCGCGGACGAGGAGACGGCCAACGCCCACGTGGTCACGGCCCTGACCGCCGCGCACCTGCGCCCGTACGCCGAGCGGTTCCCGGAGGTGGAGATCGAGCAGCTCTCGGCGCCGGGCGACGCGGCCGGCCACCTGGTCGCCGCCTCCCAGGCCGCGGACCTGATCGTCATCGGCCGCCACCGCAAGCGCCCGCTCTCCCCGCGCCTGGGCTCCGTCACCAACGCGGTACTGCTCCACACCGGCTGCCCGGTCGCGGTGGTCCCCCTGGAGGAAGACGCCGTCCCCGCAGCGGCTTGACCCCCCACCTGACCGTCCACCCGCCCAATCCTCACCCGGCCACGGCCGCCCCCGCTCCCCTCACGTGAATCCCGTCCAGCAACTCCCGAGTAGCCTCCGCGACAGCGTCGACGGCAGCTTCAAAAACCTCTTGGTTGTGCGCGGCCGGCACCCTGAACCCGGACACCTTCCGCACGTACTGCAAGGCAGCAGCCCGAATCTCCTCCTCGGTCGCCTTCTCCGGAATCGCGGGTGGACGCAACGTCTTAATGGATCGGCACATACCCCCACTATCCCGCGCCCCGCACAACCCCCGCACGGGGCCGGAAGCAGGAAAGGCAGTACGACGGTGTGTGGCACGCGAAAGCCCCGAACCAAGATCGGGTGGGGGCCCTGTCACTGGTAGCGGCAGCCGGTTTCAAACCGCCGGCATCTGCTTCGCAGGCTCGCCCGGCCCCCGCACTTCACCCATTCAACGCAGGCCTCGATGCCCCTCCGCAGCCCCCCGACACTGTCGGTGTTCGCCCCCGTTGATGTCACCCATGGATGTCAGAGGCAGGCCGCCCACCAGCTCACCTCTTCTTCCGAAGCTTCCGCATCTTCGCTTCAGCTTCCTTCTTCTTCCGCTGCGCCACCCCGTAGCTCGACCAGCCGCCCTGGTGTAACTGGCACCGAGAGCTGTTCATGATCGCGGGCTTGGTGCACGGCCGCCCCTTGGCCGTCAGCGCCCCACACCTGGGCTGAGTCATCCGCCCCCACCTACTTCCACGCAGTCGACGATCTGACCCCGGGATGGTCTCGCCAAGGAATGCCACCGGCAAGGCGCAGGCAAGGCGGACAGGGGCACCGTCGGCACACGACTCCGCAGGCCCCGCGCGTCTGCTCAGTCTCCGCAGGTCAGTGACCTACGAGCGCCGAGCCAAGCCGTGTCGGTCCACGAAAAGCCGCACCTCACGGAAGCCGCGGCAAGGCCGGTCGAAGTAAGGGGGGCGGGCCTTACAAAGCGGGTTGACCGTGCAGCTCGGTCTTGGCTGCACGGACGAAGTCCACTTCTTTCTCGCCGAACTGGCGAACGGCATCGAGGTACGAGCTGCCAGAGGTTGGGGCCGAGACGACCATCCCTCTAGCAGGGCTCTGAACTCGTCGTCGTCCATGGTGCCGGGCGGCAGGGCGCTCCAGGCGTCACGACATGACCGTTCCGCACTTCGGACCTCACGGGGATGGCGCCCACCCGGCTCGTCGAGTCCTGAGGGGCTGGTGGAGCGGAGGCCGACGAGCGCCTCCATGAGCCTCATGGCATTACCTGAGCAGCATCGGTCATTCCTGCAGCAGGGGCGGCTACATCGTCAGGTCCCTCTAGTTCAATGACTGTTTGAGCTGCCTTGAGGGTTGCTAGAGCGTCGCCATTTTCAACCATCCCGGCTCTGATGGTCTCCGCCGATAGGCCATCCCCGTTATCCATGGCAAAACGCTCACCCAGCTCCCGCACTCGATTCGCGGCAAGGAGGAAAGAGGCGTAGGCCTCCCGTTGGATACCGCGACGCCATTGCAGGTGAGCGGCGTTCGCCTGGGCGCGAACGGCATCCAGCGCCGCACGATATGCAGACGCGGCTTGAGCCAGTCCTGCCTCACTGGTGGCCTCCGCCGCACGCAGTGCCGCCCTCATCTGCCATCGGCCGATCAGCATGCTCGCGGGAATCCCAATGCTCGCCACGACGGCCGCAGACAGTGCGCCTATCCCCTCAAGATCCACGTTGCTCATAGTGCCGCAACTGAAGTGCGGGGCGCAGGACTTGGTCGCCGGAGCGACTGTGGAGCGGCCATACATTTGACACAACTGACGCCCCGCGTCCTGACCAGCGGGTGAGCTGTCGGCAGTTGTCGGCATCACTTACCATCTGAGCGCCTGAGCACCCTCCCACGGCCCCACCACGGCCTGGGAAGGCGCTCAGCTGCGGTCAGGACCGGCTTTGCAACGCCGCGTATACTCGCTCGATCTCGCCCAGGTACTGCCGCAGGCGGAAGCGAACTTCCTCGATCGCCCCGCCAGCAGGGCCCGGGTACATCACGTCGGACCAGGTGACCGTCTCGCCGCGAAGCCTGATCCGGACGGTTAGCCTGTCTGACCCTGGTTCGGGCCGCGCCTCGGCTGCCACATCCACCGTGCGTGGCATATCCGTCGGATAGAGCGGTCCGCCCGGGCGGAGGAGTTGCCTCGGGTCGAGGCCGGCCATTCTGCTATCGCTGCGCGCCACCACGTCGAGGCCATCGGCGAAGAGGTACGTATGCACGGCAGTACATATCGGCGGCCCAGGACACACGCTGATGAGCAACGTGCTTACCGCACCGCGTTGACTTTCGGGTGCGGCGGACCTCAGCTCGTGCGGGGATCTACGAGGCATCTGCCTTATGTGACGTCATAGGCCGATCGTAGCGGCCACGCTGCAGCAGATCGGAAAGCCGTCGTGGCAGCGATGTCGACCGGACATGCGCCATGGGGCCGCGACGCTGCTGACCACCACCGGCGTTCCGCCTCGGGTCGTCATGGAGATCGCGCGCACCCGCACGTCGTACAGGACACGCATCGCGAGGCCATCGGTCACATGCACCGGCTACTCAGGGGGCGGGGCGCTCCCGGTCCGCTCCCACTTGCTGCCAGATCTAGATGCAGAAGACCCCCCGCCGTGATCGGCGGGGGGTCTTCTTGCTGGTGGGCGCGGACGGTTTCGAACCGCCGACATCTGCTTTGTAAGAGCAGCGCTCTACCCCTGAGCTACGCACCCGTGGATGAGTGGACAGCCTACATGCAGGGCACACCCCCCACGCAAACCCGTTCCCGTGGGGGAGAATGGACCGGGGCAGGGGAATTGCGGACGGACCGGGTACGGGAGAGGCGACTGTGACGACGGCACCCCGGCGGTGGTTCGGCGGCGGGCGGGACGAGAGTCGGCGGGCGGATGCGCAGGCGGCTAAGGACGCTGCCGCGGCGGCGTTCTACGAGCTGGACACCGCGCAGCGGGATCTGCGGATCTCGATCGAGACGATCGCGGCCGCGGACGGCTCGCCGGAGGCGCGTCGGGTGGGCGAGGGGTTCGTCGCGCTCGGGCAGCGCATCGACCAAGTGAGTCATGTCTACATCGACGCCGTCGACGCGCACGATCTCGATCGGGTGGAGTTGGAGGCGTCCGCCGCGACGCGGGCCCGGGAGGAGCTCACGCGGGCCAAGGACGAGCTGGTACGGGTCAAGGGCGAGCTCGACCGGTTCGCGCTCGGGCTGCAGCCGTTGCTGGACCGGGCCGAGACGCAGCTGGCGCGGGTGGCGCCGGCCCGGGAGCGGGCCAGGGCCGCGCTGCTCGCGGCGAGCACGGCGCTGGACGAGGTGCGCGGCAAGGGGATCCGGGCGGACGACCTGGCCGCCCGGCTGGCGGCGCTCGCGCCGGAGCTGACCAAGCTGAACCAGGGCGCCGCGCAGCACGGGGTACAGGAGACCGTGCAGCGGGCCGACCGGATCCTGCGCGACGCCGAGGCGATACGGGCCGAGGCGGCGCGGCTCCCGGAGCGGGCTGCGGAGATCGACCGGCGGCTGGTGAGCCTGCGGACCCGGGCGCAGGCGCTGCGCAACCGGGCGGACCGGGTGGATCCGGTGCTCAGCGAGCTGCGCCGGCGTTTCAGCGCGGCCTGCTGGCAGGACCTCCAGCAGGTGCCGGAGCAGGCGGTACGGGACGTGGCGCAGGCCGAGGACCGGCTCGCGGAGGCCGGCCGGGCGCGCGACCTGCAGCAGTGGGCCGTCGTAGCGGCCCTGGTCGAGGCGGTACGGGCTTCGCTGGACGCCACCGACGAGGCGGTGTCGGCGGCGCAGGACCGGCTGACCCGGCTGGAGGCGGTGGCGCGGGATCCGCAGGCGGAGGTGCAGCGCACCCGGTTCGCGATCCGGGACGCGCAGCGCCTGGCGATGGAGGGCCGTACGGTCCCCGAGGACCGGCACGCCCGCCCGCTGGACGATGCGGTGGCCCGGGTGACCCGGGCGCTGGCCGCGCTGGAGGACCGCCACCCGGACTACTGGGCCTTCCTCCAGGAGATGGAGGCCGTACGGTCCTCCGTGCAGCGGGTGGTGACGGACATCCGGACCGAGCGCGGTCACGCCTGAGGGGCGGCGACTGCCGGACTTGTCCGCGTGCGGGCATCGGCGGATGCTGGAGGGGCCAGGAACGGAGCAGAGGAGGGCGCCATGGCCGCCCACGCTTCACCCGCACCTCAGAAGCCGCAGGAGTCGTACGGGGCCCATGCGCTTTACGGGTGCCACGAGCCCCATGAGAATTACGCGCCCTACGTGGCCCACGAGCCGTACGCGACGGCAGCGCCGCCCCGGAACTCCCCCGGGATCCTGAGCCGCATGATGCGTCCCGTCAACGCCCGCCTCGACGAGCACCTGCCCAGTGATCACCGGCTCAGCAAGGTCTACCGGATCGGGGCCGGCCTGACCGGACTGCTGCTGGTGGCCTTCGGGATCCTGGGGCTCATCGACCGGATCGGGTTCTTCGACACCGGCGGGGACACGGTGCTCGCGCTGAACACCAACGGCGCGCTGAGCGTCCTGTCGATCTGCATCGGGCTGCTGCTGTTCGCCGGGATGGTCATCGGCGGCAGCTTCGCCTCGACGCTCAACATCGTGCTGGGCGTGCTGTTCATCGCGAGCGGGTTCGTGAACCTCGCGCTGCTCGACACGGAGCTGAACTTCCTGGCCTTCCACATCCCCAACGTGCTGTTCAGCTTCGTGGTGGGCGTGATGCTGATGTGGTTCGGGATGTACGGGCGGGTGGGCAGCGCCCTGCCGCACGACAATCCGTACTGGCGCGCCCGCCACCCCGAGCAGGCGGCTCGGGAGCAGCGGGCACGCAGGAGTGCGGGCGCGGGCGCGAGGCCCGTCGGCCGGCCCGCGTAAGGAGGACACGGCCGCCCTCTCAGGCGTCCGAGGGCGCGGCCGCCTTCTCATGCCTCGATGCGTTCGACCTTGTCGACCAGGAAGAGGAAGGACAGGGCGCCGCCGATCGTGATGCCGCCGATCAGCATCAGAGGGAGGGCGAAGGAGCCGTCGCCGCCGCCGATCATGTAGCCGATGACGATCGGGACGACGATGCCGGCGAGGTTGCCGAAGACGTTGAAGACCCCGCCGGCCACGCCGGCCACGCCGAGCATCCGCTCCGGGGCGATCTCGGTGACCAGGACCCAGGAGAAGGACGCGAGGCCGTTGGCGAAGAAGGCCACGCACATGATGGCGATCATCGCGGCGTTCGAGGTGACGTAGTTGGCGGCGACGATGACGCCCGCCAGGGCCAGGCCCGTCACGATCGGGGTCTTGCGGGCGAAGGAGGCCGACATGCCGCGCTTGACCATCCAGTCGGACCAACTGCCGCCGCACAGCACGCCCACGAGGGCGGCGACGAAGGACAGGACTCCGGTCAGACCGCCCTTGTCGAGGCTCAGGCCGCGCTCGTTGGTGAGGTAGGTCGGGAACCAGGTCAGGAAGAAGTACAGCGTCGAGGCGATGGCGAACTGGCCGAGGAAGACGCCCCAGATGCGCCGCTGGCGGAGCAGGAAGCCCATGTCCCGGCGGAAGGTGCCCTTCTCCCGGGCCCGGGCGGAGCCGTCTGCGGAGGCCTCGTCCTCGGTGATGTGGACGAGTTCGTACTCGCCGACCTTGGGGTGCTGTTCGGGGCGGTTGCGGATGACCTTCACCCACACCAGCGCCCAGGCGATGCCCATGCCGCCGAGGATCCAGAACACGTGGCGCCAGCCCAGCGTGGCGGCCATCCAGGCGATCAGGGGGAAGGCGACGCCGAGGCCGATACCCCTCCTCCTTCAAGCGGCCCCGAGGTGTAGACGGCGACCGCCCGGCCGCGTTCGGCGCGCGGGAACCAGGAGGCGGCGACGCGCCCGTTGCAGGGGAAGGCGGGGGCTCTCGTGGCGAAGAGGAGGCCGAAGCCCAGGGCGAAGGACCAGAGGCATGGTGGACCGGCCGGCGAGGGCCCTGGCGTAGTCGATGCGGGGCCGGGGATCGCCTCGGGCGAGATGCCGAGGCCGTCGGCCATATCCGGCGCCAAGATCGACAGGGCACTTGACACTGCGGTCCAGGTAGTTGGTGACTTCCACCCCGGGTAAACCCGAAGGCTTCCTGTGTCGGTGGCTTATGCCACGTCGCAGAGGGCCAGCCCGGCCCTGTGGAGAATGTTGAGAGCGCCGACGTGGTCGGCGTTGGCGGTGAAGCCGCACTGAACACACTCGAATTTCGCCTGGGTGGTGCGGTTGTCCTTGGACACGTGCCCGCATCCTCCAGCGGAGGGCGGGCACGTGCGGGACGTGTTGCGGGCGTTGACCGGGATCACCACACGACCGGCGCTTTCAGCCTTGTGCGCGAGGATGCCCAGGAACACCCCCCAACCCGCATCGTGGATGGACTTGTTCAGACCGGCCTTCGCCGCAGCGCCATGGGGGAGGAATGTGCCCGGCTCGTCGGGGTCGGGCTTCGGCTTGGGGGCGCGGACCATACCCGCGATGTTCAGCTTCTCGTACGCGATCACATCGTGAGCACCCACGAGAGCGTGGGCGCTCTTGTGCGCGTGGTCGAGTCGCTGTAGCCGGACCTTGCGGTGCAGCTCGGCAACCTTCTCCACCGCCCTGCGGTGTCGCTTTGTCCGGTCCCTGGCCTTGCAGCGACCGAATTCGGCGAGGTCGCGTTGCGCGTCGGCGAGTGCCTCCGCCGCCGCCTGTCCGGGACGCGGGTTGGGTTCGTGGCCGCCGTTGGAGTCGGTGAGGAAGTACGTCACGCCGACGTCGATGCCGACAACGGAGCCGGTCGCCGGGAGCGGCTCGTCCGGGACTTGGTCGCACGCGAGGACGACGTACCAGCGTCGGCCTTCACGCTTGACGCTGACTGTTTTCACACGGCCGCGTACCTGGCGGTGTTGGTGGACGCGGATATGTCCCACGCCCTGGAATCGCACGCGGGTCTGGCGGTCCTGCGGCGTACTGTCCCAGCGGCAGCCGTCCCCGTCCTTGGGGAAGTCCACCGTGTCGAACCAGCTCACCCCACGGAAACGAGGGTAGCCCGGAGTGTCCCCCGCCTTTGACACTCGTCTTCGAGACGTGACGCCGGGCGTCACGGCGTTCCTGGAGAGCCCCGTTGTAGAGCGTGCAGTGATCAGCAAGCATTTCCGTCAACGCCGCAGCCTGCCGGGCTGTCGGGCGGAGGAGGAACTTATATGCACGACGCACTGCTTTTCCTCCCCTCCTCGTCTAGGACCCTTGGGTGTTCACCTCAACCAACGAGCGCTGCTCTTACACAGCAGACGTCGGCGGTTCGAGCGTCTCTTCCGCGAGCCGCGCCAGCCCCACTCGGGTGAGCAACGCAACCGAGGCGGGATCACAGGTGTCCCCTGCCTCCATCGGAGGCACGGCCCAGTAAATCGGATGGGAGGAACAAGACTCTTCACGGTCCGGGGATGGCACGCCCAAGTGCGTGCCATCCCCGAGGCATTCCGCCCCGGGTGCCTTCGAGCGCCACTTGAGGATCGTGTCCAGCGGGACGATCGCGTAGTAGGCGCCCCCGCGAATCGTGGATGACCGCGCCGTCCAGTGCTTCAGCCAGCACGTCTCCCACGATTGGATGGGACGAGCTGCGGACGGCGGCGTGTACGAGGGACTCGGGGAGGCGCACCGCCTCGAACCGCTTTCCCAACGGAAGCACGGCGATGCCGCGCTCGGACCACTCCGCTCCCCGGGCTGAGCGCGAGCTCCGACGCCTCCGACTTGGCCGCCTGCCGGGCCCGGAAGGTCTCGACGAACTCGGCGAAGACATGGCCGTGTTCTTCCAGGCGGCCGTAGATTCCGCCGCCACCTGGGTTCTCGGCGAAGAGCTGCGGGATGTCCTTGGCCACGTCCCAGGGCACGTACGACGCGGCCGTCTCCACCGGGACACCGTCCCGGAAGTACAGCCTGCGTCGGGCAAGGACTTGTGTGCCCTCGGCGAGGGCGAGCCGCTCCGCGATGTCGCGGGGAGCCTCCACCGGGCCGATGAAGAGAACGCTCACTTTCGCCTCGGCGCCGGACCGCTCGGACTCGGCGAGGTACGCCGCCTGCCCACCCCTCCGCAGGGAGCGGCGGAAGCGCTCGGAGGACCGGTGCTGCACCGGAGGGCGTGCCTTCACAAAGGAACCCTTGCCGTGGTGGGTCTCGACGAGGCCGCTCGCACGGACCTCCACCATCGCCTTGCGGATGGTGCCGACCGCGACCCCGTACCGGTCCGAGAGCTCGGACTCGCTGGGCACCACCTCGCCCGCCTTGAGCACGCCTGCCCGGATCTGCTGGACGAGATCGTCAGCGATCTGCACGTACCGCGGCACGGCCCTGGCATCGCCCACTGGTACTCCCATGTCCTTCACTCCCTCTTATGCTCCTGCATATGAGTAACAGCACTCACGAAAGCCGGTCAACGCCGCTGCATTCGGTGTCCGTGGCCGGCGCCGTCGTCCGCGACGACGGACGCTTGCTGGCGATCCGCCGTGCCGACAACGGGCATTGGGAACTTCCCGGCGGTGTCCTGGAGCTCATCGAGGCACCCGAGGACGGCGTCCGGCGTGAAGTGCTGGAAGAGACCGGGATCCAGGTAGAGGTGGACCGCCTCACCGGCGTCTACAAGAACATGACGCGCGGCATTGTCGCCCTGGTTTTTCGCTGCAAGCCCTCCGGAGGGACGGAGCGCACCTCCGAGGAGTCCACCTCAGTCGCCTGGCTCTCCCCCGAGGAGATCACCGCCCGCATGTCCGAGGTCTACGCCGTCCGCCTCCTCGACGCGCTCTCTCCCTCGGCCCCACACGTCCGCACTCACGACGGCCGACGCCTCAGCACGGCGCTGTAGCGCTTCCCGGCAGGCAGGCCACTGCGTAGCCTGTCCGCATGCCCCGTTACGAATTCCGCTGCCGGACCTGCGAAGACACCTTCGAGGTCAGCCGGCCCATGGCCGAGTCCTCCGCTCCCGCCGACTGCCCCGCAGGGCACGCCGACACCGTCAGGCTGCTCTCCGCCGTCGCCGTCGGGGGGACCAGTTCGGCCCCCGCCGCACCCATGGGCGGCGGAGGCTGCTGTGGCGGGGGCGGCTGCGGCTAGCGCTTGCGGGAGAGGGTGATGCCGTCGGAGATGGCCAGCAGCACCGACTCCATGCGGGGGTCCGCCGCGACGTGGTCGTTGTAGGCCTGGACCCCCGCCGCCCCGCCGGTCGCCGCCGGGTCCAGGACCTGGCCGTGGTACAGCGTGTTGTCCGTGACGAGGAGACCGCCCGGGCGCAGCCGCGGTACGAGCTCCTCCCAGTAGGCGACCTGGCTCTGCTTGTCCGCGTCCATGTACACCATGTCGATGTGCGGCTCCGCGGGCATCGCGCGCAGCGTCTCCAGCGCGGGCGCGATCCGCAGGTCGATGCGGTCCGCGACGCCGGCCTTGGCCCAGGCCTCGCGGGCGTACGCCGTCCACTCCTCCGAGACGTCGCACGCGATGAGGCGTCCGTCCGCCGGCATGGCCTGGGCCATCGACAGGGAGGAGAAGCCGGTGAAGGTGCCGATCTCCACGATGTGCCGTGCGCCGGTCAGCCGGACCAGGAAGGCCAGCAGCGGCCCCTGCTCCTCCGCCGACTGCATTCCGGCCGAGTCCGGGAACACCTCGTACGTCGTCGCCACCAGCCCCCGCTGGACCTCGTCCAGCGGGGGGTTGTGCGCGAGCATGTACTGGTAGAGCTCGTCCGTGATCTTGGTGCTGTTGCCCTTGGTCATGGGCCCAGTGTGCCCAAGATCAGGCGGCCGGTGTGCCCAGTCGCGCCACTTCGCGGGTGAACGCGCGCACGATCTCCTCGCCGGCCAGCACGCCCGCCTGTGCCAGCGAGGTCACGTGCGGCGCCGTCCAGCCGGCGTCGGCGAGCTCCCCGTGGCCCGGCCGCCAGGCCGTGTCCGCCGCGAGCAGCAGGTCCGCGTCGAGCAGCGAGTCCCCGGCGGCCAGCGTGCTCGTGGCCTCCGTACGCCGGGCCACCTCGTGCATGGCCGCGCTCTTGGTCAGGGGCCGCGGGACGGCGTAGATCTTCCGGCCCTGGAGCGAGATCGTCCAGCCGCGCGCCTCGGACCACTCCGTCAGCGTCTTGATCCACTCCGCGGGGACCAGCGCCCGCTCCACGACCAGGTACGCGAACAGGTCCTCCGCCACCCGCGCCTTGCGCAGCCACGCCGGGTCGGTGACGGACATCAGGTGCGCGTGCATCTCCTCCAGCGGCACGGACTCCGCGGCGAGCCGCGCCGCGACCTGGCGGCGCCAGTCCCGGTCCGGGACCCCGTCCACGAGGAGCTGGCCGCCGTTGGCGCAGATCGCGTACTTCGCCGGCCGTCCGGGGAAGCGGATGCGCTGGTACTGCTTGCGGGTCCGGGTGGTGGTCGGCACGAACACCGCGCCCGGGTCGGCGGACAGCTCCGCCAGCAGCCCCGCCGCCGTCTCGGTCATGTACGACAGCGGCTTGCTCTCGTGCACCTCCACGCACAGCAGCCGCGGGGCCACCGGGTCGGGCATGGTCAGGCCGAGCGCGGCCGCCGAGTAGATGAGCGTACGGTCGAGGTCACTGGCTACGAGAACGGTCACTTGGTGGCCACAGCCTTTCCGTCGGCGCCCGTGGCGCCGCGCGTGAATCGGGGATGGATGAGTCCTACGCAGCTGTACGGCAGGCCGTCGACCTCTTCCACCGGCACCCCCCGCTGCTCCGCGAGGAGTCGTACGTGGTCCAGGTCGGCCCCGGCGCCGCGCTGCGCGAGGATCTTCCACGGCACCCGGCGCAGCAGCACCCGCGTGGTCTCGCCGACGCCGGGCTTCACCAGGTTCACGTCGTGGATGCCGTACTCCTCGCTGATCCGCTCCACCGCCCGCCAGCCCACCCAGGTCGGCGTGCGGTCGGCGGCGAGGAGCTCCTTGACCTCGGCGTCCACGGCCTCGGCCACCTCCTCGAAGTGCGCGGAGACGGTGTCGACGAACGCGACGGAGACATCGGCGCCGGCGAGCTCGCGGTAGAACTTCGCGCCGTGGAAATCGGCGGGCCCGACCAGGTCTGACCTGAGAACCGTACGCGAGACCAGTCCGGAAACAGTGGAATTGAGACAGGCGGAGGGGATCAGGAAGTCCTCGCGCGTGCCGTACGTCTCCACGCACGAGCCGGGGTCGGCGAGGACCACGATCTCCGGGTTGAAGCCCTCGAACTCGCCCAGCGCCTCGCGCAGTTCGCGGGTGATCGCGCCCTTGCCGGTCCAGCCGTCGACGAAGACGACGTCGGCCGGGTCGTGGTGGGCGGCCAGCCAGCGCAGCGCGTTGGCGTCGATGCCGCGGCCGCGCACGATGGAGACGGCGTAGTGCGGCAGGTCCAGGCCGTGCCGGGCCTGCGCCCAGCGGCGCATGAGCACGCCGACGGGGGTGCCGGCGCGGGCCAGGGAGACGAGTACGGGGGACGGGGAGCGTTCGGCGAGGACCGTCTCGGTGACGGTGCCGACGGCGCGGGCCATCCGGGCTGCGGAGGCGGTCAGCGCGCTCTGGTAGAGCTGCTGGTACTCCGGGGACGGCTGGAACTCCACGGGAAGCGATTCCGCGTAGTGCGCGCCGCCCGCCTGGATGGCCTCCTCGCGCTCCTCGGTCGGGGCTTCCAGCTCCACGTCGGAGAGGTCCTGGAGCAGCCAGCCGACGTCCTCGGCGGCGTAGGAGGAGAAGGCGGGCCCGCGCAGTGGTTCGCCCAGTGGCTCGCGCAGGGGCTCGGTCATGATCGGCTCCTGCCGGTCGGGTAGGTACGAAGGTATGACCGCCAGCACGACCCGGCCGGTGTGCGGCGCGAGGGCCGCGAGCAGGCCGGTACGGAGCTCTGCGGTGTCCCCGGCCGAGTCCACGACGGCGACCACGGCGTCGAAGCCGGCGCCCGCCACGTTGTACGCGTACCGGTCTCCGGGGCCGTCGGCCGGGTCGTCGTGGGCGGGGAAGACGAGGCGGGTGCGGATCGCGTAGCCGGGGTCGTCCACGGCGAGCACCGGTGAGCGGGTGGTGGTGGAGAAGCGGACCTCGGCCGCGGCGCCGGACGCCTCCAGGGCCTGCGCGAGGCGCAGCGGGGCGTACATCAGCTCCTCGTTGCCGAGTACGAGGACCCTGGCGGGGGCCGCGCCGAGCGCGGCCTCGAGCCGGTCCGCCATGGCGGGCAGCGCCGCGTCCAGGGCTGCGCGGTGCGCGGGGGTGAAGCCGTGGCGTCCGCCGTCGGGTATCCCGGCCGGCCAGCCCAGTTCCACGCGGGTGACCGGGTGCGGGTCGTCTGCCGGGGCGCCGCCCCGGACCCCGCTGCGCAAACGCCGCAGGGGCTGATTTTGCCCACCCCCGGGCTGCGATTCGCCCGCAGTGGGCTCGGATCCGGCAGCGGCGTGCCCGGCCGCGCTCGCGGCGGAGGCGGGAGCGGCTGCGGCTGCCGCTGCCACTGCGGCGGACGCGACCTCAGCAGTGGCTTCGGAAGCGGAGGCCGCAGCCGCCAGGGCCTCGTGTTCTTCCACCAAGGCCTGCCCCTTCTCCAGCACCCCCTCCGGGAGGGAGACCGTGCCCGAGGCCAGGGATATGAGGTCCACGCGGGCGCCCAGGTCGGCGGCGAAGGCCGTCAGGCGGTCGCGGTCGGCCGGGGAGCGCATGTCGACCAGGGCGACGACCACGTAGTGGCCGCGCGGGTGGCGGGCGTGGAGGTCTGCGATGGTGTTCAGGACGGTGTTGCCGGTGGAGAACTCGTCGTCGACGAGGACCAGCGGTCCCGAGCCCGCCAGCAGCTTCGGGTCCTCGGGCAGCAGCAGGTGCGAGGTGGCGTGCGAGTGGGCCTCCTCGAAGCCGCCGGCGGCCTCCACGCCGGTCACGGGGCGGCGGGTGGAGTGCAGGTACGGGGCGCTGCCCAGGCCGTCGGCCACGCAGTGGCCCAGCCCGGTCGCGGTCTCCGCGTATCCCAGGACCACGGCCGAGGCCGCCTCCGCCTCGCCCAGCAGCTCCCGGACCCGCTCGCCGAGCCCGTACCCGGCGGCGTACACGGCCGCCGGGGACTGCGGGACGTGCTTGCCCAGCACCCGCGAGACCAGCAGGTGGGCCCGCTTGGGGTTGCGCCGCAGCGCCAGCCCGAGGAGTTCGTCCAGCCGCGGGCCGTCGCCCGCACCCTCCTCCAGGCTCACGCCCAGCCGGTCCGCGACCCACGTTCCCGACCACACCGCTTCGATCTTCTTGCCCTTCTTCGCAGTCAACGGCCCGCTCACACCTGGAGCCCGGCCGTGAGGAGATCGACGAAGCCGACCTCCTCCTTCGCCACACCGAAGACCTCCGCGCGCAGCATGGTGCGCTCGGCCCAGGCCCGGTGGGGCTTCACTTCGTTCATCTTGTTCGTGTAGGCGGAACGCATCACTCCGCCGCCTCCGCTCTCGGGGCGCAGGATGTCTTGAGCATCGCTGAACTCCTCGTGCGACACCACCGAGAGCGCGTGGACCGGGGTGACGTGGGCGGGGTGGATACAGGTCTTGCCCAGCAGCCCGTTGGCCCGGTCGAGCTCGATCTCGCGCAGCAGCCCGTCCAGGTCGTGCTCGATCAGCGCGGTGCGCAGCTCCTCGACGCCCTCCTCCAGGAAGGGGCTGCGGCGCAGCTGCGGCTTGAAGAGGCGCTGCTGGCTGCGGAAGTACTCCCAGACGGGCCCGGTGACGGTGAAGCCGGTGCCGTCGGCGCGGCTGAGCACGTTGACCACGTCGGCGATCACCCCGGCGACGATCTGGACGTCGTAGGCGGTCATGTCGGGGGTGCGCCGCAGCCCGTACGCGGAGCAGAAGTCGGTCACGCCCAGGCGCAGCGCCAGGACCCGCTCGCGGTACTTGTTGACCGTGCGGGAGATCCCGGCGAGGGCCTCGACCCGGGTCTCCAGGTGGAGGAGCTCGGGGGTCTCCAGGACCGGCATCGCGTACAGCGGGGACCGTCCGCTCGCGGCTTCCGCCTGGGCCACGGCGTCCAGGAAGGCGATGCCCCGGCTCTCGCTGAACTTCGGAAGTACGAATCCGGCCAGCCGCTCCGCCGAGCCGCCGAGCCGGTGGACGAGGTCGGGAATCTGCTCGGGCTCCCGGACGCGGATGAAGAGCAGCGGGAGCTCCGCCGGGTCCTCGTGGAGGGCGGCGAACTGCCGGACGAGGTTCTCCTCGCCGCCCGCGACGTCCGCGTCGCTGATGGAATCCTCCAGGCAGAGGACCATCGAGACGACCCCGAGGCCGGCCTGCTTGCGGATGTCACGGGCGAGCTGGGGCCGGGTGGCCGGACTGTAGAGCGTGGCCCCCAGGGCGGCCGCGAGCGTGGCGGAGGGGGAGGCGGCGGTGAACTCGGCCGGCTCCTGATGGAAGAGGTCCTTGCGGACAGTGGGCGATACGTGCCCGAAGTGACGCATGTGCTTCCCCCGTACAGGCTCGGCGGCCGATCTGGCATGGCCGGTAATAGTACGTACGAACGTGAGTCAAGAGTTCCTCAAGCACATGAAATCCAGGTAACCCTCTTGCACCATGCCCAGGTCTCGCGATCCGGACAAGGTCTACGGGGGGCCGCATTGTCCCGGTCCCGCCCGGGAGGGCAGGATGACCGGCATGACGCACGCGATGCAGAAGGGCTCCAACATCCCCGTGGCCGCCTTGGCGGTCCGCGCGGTGCTGCGCTGGACCGGGGGGCCCGACGTGCCCGACGTGGACGCCTCCGCGCTGCTCGTGGGGGCGGACGGGCGCGTGCGCTCGGACGAGGACTTCGTCTTCTACAACCAGCCCCGGCACCCCTCGGGGGCCGTGTGGCGGCTCGGGAAGAAGCAGCTCGGCGACGGGATCACCGACGCCGTCCAGGCGGACCTGAGGGCCGTCACCCCGGCCGTGGACCGGATCCTCGTCGTCGCCTCCGCCGAGGACGTCCCCTTCGAACGGGTCCACGACCTGCGGATCCTGCTCTACGACGCCACCGCCACCGGCGGCTCCGAACCGCTGGCCTACTTCGACGTACGGCCCGAGACGGGCGCCGAGACGGCGCTGATCTGCGGCGAGCTGTACCGGCGCGGCGACGCGTGGAAGTTCCGCGCGCTCGGCGAGGGCTACTCCAACGGGCTCGTCGGCCTGGCCACCGACCACGGGATCTCCGTGGACGAGAACGCCGCCGAGGCCCAGGGACAGGCCCAGGGGCAGGCGCAGGCCCAGGGGCAGGGACAGGCCCCCTCGGCCTCCCCCGCGACCCCGGCGCCGCCCACCCAGGCCCCGCCGGTCTCCCAGCCCGCCTACGGATACCCGCAGCCGGTGTCGCAGGCCCCGGTGCCGGCCCCGGCCCCGGACGCGGCCTTCCGGCTGCCGGTGCAGGGCCCGCAGTTCATCCGCCGGTGAGCGACGGCGGGGACGGCCGGGCCGAAGGCCCCGGCCTGCCCCGCCGACCCCGTCAGGTCTTCGTCTTGTAGCCCCGGCCCCACTGGAGACCCCACCCGTACAGCCGGTCCAGCTCGGCCTGGAACCCGTAGACGAAGGTGACCTCGCGCCGCACGATCAGCTCCCCCTTGACGTTCTCCAGGGAGACGACCGCGCAGGAGCGGGCGTGCGGGTGGCGCTCCTCCAGCGGGATCTCGATGCGCGGTCCGGTGATCGGGTAGAGGGTGACCAGGGCGTGCGTCCGGTCGAAGGCCGGGGTCTGGTCGTAGATGTAGACGAAGACCAGCAGCCGCTTGATCTCCTCGGCGTGGTCGAGATTGACGAAGATCGTCTCGCCGGAGGGCGCCCCGAACCGGTCGTCCCCGCTGAGCTTCACGTACGGCGGGCTGTTGATGTCCCCGTGCAGGTTCCCCAGGGGCTGGACGACTCCCCGGGTCCCGTCGGTCAGTTCGTAGAGGCAGCCGATGTCGAGGTCGACATTGACCATGCCCTGGGTGTGCGCCTGCACCATGTCGGGCTTGAACAGTTTGAACGGATGCCGAAAGAGCTGCCCGCTCTGGCCGGCGCTGCGGCCGCCTATGTCCGAGGTCCGCATCCGCCAGGAGAGGTTCACGCGCAGATTGCCGTGCACCGCCCCCTGTTTGGTGAGCGACACCGTCGGATGGCGTTTGGTCAGCTCGATCGCGTTCGACGAGGCACTGCCCGACTGGAACTGCGTGCCGCGGCTGCCCCTGATGCCGTCGAAGAATCCCATCCCCACAACCCCCTGATCCCTTGGCGCCCTCGGCGCCCCTTGATCCCCCGACGACATGCAGGCACGCCGGTGTCCCGACATGCGGACGGGGCGGTCCGGAAGGTCCGTGGACCTTCCGGACCGCCCCGCACTTGAGCGTTCCGCATTACCGCCGCGATCATGCCTCGGCGGTGGAACCCTCCAGTTCCAGGCGCTTGTTGCGGCGCACCGAGGACCAGAAGGACCACCCGATCAGCACGACGCCGACGAGGCCGGTGATGACCTCGTTGATCTCGTACTGGATGGTGACGAGCAGGATGACGGCGAGCGCGCCGATGGCGTAGTGCGCGCCGTGCTCCAGGTAGACGTAGTCGTCGAGGGTGCCCTGGCGGACCAGGTAGACCGTCAGCGACCGGACGTACATGGCACCGATACCGAGGCCGATGGCCATGATCACGATGTCACTGGTGATGGCGAAGGCGCCGATGACCCCGTCGAAGGAGAAGGAGGCGTCGAGGACTTCGAGGTAGAGGAACATGAAGAACGCGGCCTTGCCGGCCATGGCGACGGCCGAGACGGGCTTGCCGCTCTTCTTCGCCGCTTCCTCGATCTCGTGCTCGTGCTCCTCTTCCTCCTCCAGCTTGTTCTCGAAGTAGCCGGAGAGGCCGCCGACGATCATGTAGGTGATCAGACCGAGCACGCCGGAGATCAGGACCGTCTGCGCCTTGTCCACGTGCGTGCCGCCGTGCTGGTGGGCGTTGACGGCGAAGGTCATCGAGGTGATGACCAGGACGATCAGCGCGATGCACGCCGACAGCATGTCGATCTTGCCGAGCTTGGACAGCGGGCGCTCAAGCCAGCCGAGCCACTTGATGTCGCGGTCCTCGAAAATGAAGTCGAGGAAGATCATCAGCAGGAACATGCCACCGAAGGCGGCAATGGACGGGTGGGCGTCCGTCACGAGCTGCTTGTACATGTCCTGGTCGCGCACCGCGAGTTCGACGGCCTCGATCGGCCCGATCTTGGCGCTGATCGCGACGATCACGATCGGGAAGACCAGGCGCATGCCGAACACGGCGATGAGAACACCGATGGTGAGGAAGATCTTCTGCCAGAAGGCATTCATCTTCTTCAGGATTCCGGCGTTGACCACCGCATTGTCGAAGGACAGCGAGATCTCAAGGATGGACAGGATCGCAACGATCCCGAAGGCCTCCCACCCCCCGTAGAGCACCGCTGCGACCAGTCCGAGCGCAGTGACTGCGAACGACCAGCCGAAGGTTTTCAGAACCACTGGCATCCCATCGTGTTGTACGGCTTTACGAAACGTTGACCCCGAAGTCTAGAGCGATGCCGCGGAGCCCCGACGCGTACCCCTGCCCCACGGCACGGAACTTCCATTCGCCCCCGTACCGGTAGACCTCGCCGAAGATCATCGCCGTCTCGCTGGAAGCGTCCTCGGAGAGGTCGTAGCGGGCCAGTTCCTGACCGTCCGCCTCGTTCACCACGCGGATGAAGGCATTGCTGACCTGGCCGAAGCTCTGCCGGCGGGCCTCTGCCTCGTGGATCGAGACGGGAAAGACGATCTTGTCCACCCCGGCCGGAACCCTGGTGAGATCGATGATGAGCGACTCGTCGTCGCCGTCACCCTCGCCGGTGAGGTTGTCACCCGTGTGTTCGACGGAGCCGTCGGGGCTCGTCAGGTTGTTGTAGAAGACGAAGTACTCGTCCCCGAGCACACGGCCGTTGCTGCACAGCAGTGCGCTGGCGTCGAGGTCGAAGTCGGCGCCCGTGGTCGAGCGCGCGTCCCATCCGAGGCCGATCAGAACCCGGGTGAGGTTCGGTGCGGCTTTGGAGAGGGAGACATTGCCCCCCTTGGCGAGTGTGACGCCCATGTTGTGGTCCTCCCCGGACGACGGTGGCGATGTGACGGTACGGCGGTGTGGCGGTACGCCGGTGTGGCGGTACGGCGGTCTGGCCGTGCGGCGGTGTGGCCGGCGTGGTCTGCGTGGCCGTAAAGCCGGTCCGGCGCCGTACACACGAGTGCACGGCGCCGGACGGATGGAACGTCTGCTCGGGTGGAGCAGGATCAGACGTTGACGCCGAAGTCCTGCGCGATGCCGCGCAGGCCCGAGGCGTAGCCCTGGCCGATGGCGCGGAACTTCCACTCCGCACCGTTGCGGTAGAGCTCGCCGAAGACCATGGCGGTCTCCGTCGAGGCGTCCTCCGACAGGTCGTAGCGGGCGAGCTCGGTGTTGTCGGCCTGGTTGACGACGCGGATGTACGCGTTGCGGACCTGGCCGAAGCTCTGCTGGCGGCTCTCGGCCTCGTAGATCGAGACCGGGAAGACGATCTTCGCCACGTCGGCGGGCACGCCGGCGAGGTTGACCTTGATGGCCTCGTCGTCGCCCTCGCCCTCACCGGTGGTGTTGTCACCGGTGTGCTCGACCGAGCCGTCGGGGCTCTTCAGGTTGTTGAAGAAGACGAAGTTCGCGTCGCCGGTGACCTTGCCCTGGTCGTTGGCCAGGATCGCGCTCGCGTCGAGGTCGAAGTCGACGCCGGTGGTGGTGCGAGCGTCCCAGCCCAGACCGACGATGACCGCGGTCAGGTTCGGCGCGGCCTTGGACAGCGAGACGTTGCCGCCCTTGCTGAGGCTGACTCCCACGGGTCCTCCATAAGGTTTTGTGTGGGGCAGGGCCCCGTCGTGCGTTTGCTACCGGATCAACGTTTCGATCCTAGTGACGGGTTCCCGCCTGTACGGGCTTATTCGAGGCGAACGGGCCCACGCGCCTGGAGGCACGCGCCCATGAGCCTGCGGTACGGACTCAGAGGCTGTCGAGAGCCTTGATGTACTCGTTCAGGTCACGCGCGTCGGGCAGCCCGTTGACGACGGTCCAGCGCACGATGCCGTCACGGTCGATGACGAAGGTGCCGCGCACCGCGCAGCCCTTCTCCTCGTCGAAGACCCCGTAGGCGCGGGAGGCCTCCCCGTGCGGCCAGAAGTCCGAGAGCAGCGGGTACTCCAGCCCCTCCTGCTCGGCGAAGACGCGCAGGGTGGGCACCGAGTCGTTGGAGACCGCGAGGAGCTGCACGTCGTCGTTCTGGAAGCGCGGGAGCTGGTCGCGCAGCTCGCAGAGCTCGCCGGTGCAGACGCCGGTGAAGGCGAAGGGGTAGAAGAGCAGCACGACAGCCTTCTCCCCGCGGAAGTCGGAGAGCCGTACGACCCTGCCGTGGTTGTCCTTGAGCTCGAAGTCCGGGGCCTTGCTGCCGACCTCGATCGCCATCTGTCGCATCCCTTCGTCCCGCATCCCTGCGTTGGGCTGTTCGGGTGATCCCAGCTTATGGGTCCGCCGCTTGGGGGTCCGCCGCTTATCCGCGGCCTACCGGTCCGTCGCGCGTCCGGCCCCGGCCGGCCCGCCGCGAAACGCACGCACCCCGCCCACCGGGAAGCTTCCGGCGAACGGGGTGCGTGTGTCCGCATGGCTGCGGGGCGCGGCTCAGCGCTTGGACTTGGCCGTCTTCGGAGTCGCCAGCTTGGTGGCGGTCCACTCCTTGCCGACGGGGAGACCCTTCGCCAGCGAGAGGCCGGCGGTCTCGGCGGCCTCGCTGATGTCGCTGGCCTCGACGAAACCGTCCTTGCCGGTCTTGGGAGTCACCAGCAGGATCAGTGCGCCGTCCTCGACCAGCTCGGTCGCATCGACCAGGGCGTCCGTCAGGTCGCCGTCGTCCTCCCGGAACCACAGCAGAACCGCGTCTGCGACATCGTCGTAGTCCTCATCGACGAGTTCGGTGACGTGATCCTCTACGGCATCACGGAATTCCTGATCGACGTCGTCGTCGTAGCCGATCTCCTGGACCACCTGTTCGGACTGGAAACCCAGCCTGGCGGCCAGGTTCTCCGCGTGGTCCGCGGTCGCGCTCACGGGGTGCCTCCTGCTCATGTTCGGTGAATGTTCTTCGGCGGCGCGCGTACGCGCAGCATTGGGCGTAGTCCACACGGGCGCGGCGGATCGCGCAAGTACCCGGCCGCCGAGACCGTCGAAACGGTGACGATTGCGGCCGTCTCGCCGCAACTTTCAGCCCTTCCGGATGTACCCCTGGTGATTCATCCCACACCATTCCACCTCATTCGGCACGGCCTCGGGACTTTCGCACCTGTTTGAGGGACGAACGGCCTTGCGAAGGGGGTGATCGACATGGGCGTAAGGTTGCGGTTTGGGCGTTGTCGTCGCCGCAGCCAGCACAATCCCGCCACCTCCAGGGATTACCCAACGGTAAAGATGACGATTTCTGCCGAGCGTAAGACCATGGGAGGCGGCGAACCCAAGGCACGACTCCCCCGACAGCGAAGGAACAGCGTGGCTTCCGCATCCGATCGCAATCCGATCATCATTGGTGGCCTGCCGAGTCAGGTACCGGACTTCGATCCGGAAGAGACGCAGGAGTGGCTCGACTCCCTGGACGCCGCGGTCGACGAGCGGGGCCGTGAGCGCGCCCGCTACCTGATGCTGCGGCTGATGGAGCGGGCCCGCGAGAAGCGCGTGGCCGTGCCCGAGATGCGCTCCACGGACTACGTCAACACGATCGCCACCAAGGACGAGCCCTTCTTCCCCGGCAACGAGGAGATCGAGCGCAAGGTCCTCAACGCCACCCGGTGGAACGCGGCCGTCATGGTCTCGCGCGCCCAGCGCCCGGGGATCGGCGTCGGCGGTCACATCGCCACCTTCGCCTCCTCCGCCTCCCTCTACGACGTGGGCTTCAACCACTTCTTCCGGGGCAAGGACGAGGGCGACGGCGGCGACCAGATCTTCTTCCAGGGCCACGCCTCGCCCGGCATCTACGCCCGCGCCTACCTCCTGGACCGGCTCTCCGAGCAGCAGCTCGACGCGTTCCGCCAGGAGAAGTCGAAGGCCCCGTACGGCCTCTCCAGCTACCCGCACCCGCGGCTCATGCCGGACTTCTGGGAGTTCCCGACCGTCTCGATGGGCCTCGGCCCGCTCGGGGCGATCTACCAGGCGCGGATGAACCGGTACATGCAGGCCCGTGGGATCGCGGACACCTCCAAGTCACACGTTTGGGCGTATCTCGGCGACGGCGAGATGGACGAGCCGGAGTCGCTCGGCCAGCTGTCCATCGCGGCCCGCGAGCACCTCGACAACCTGACCTTCGTCGTCAACTGCAACCTGCAGCGCCTCGACGGCCCGGTCCGCGGCAACGGCAAGATCATGCAGGAGCTGGAGTCGCAGTTCCGCGGCGCCGGCTGGAACGTCATCAAGCTGATCTGGGACCGCTCCTGGGACCCGCTGCTGGCGCAGGACCGCGACGGCATCCTGGTCAACAAGATGAACACCACCCCGGACGGGCAGTTCCAGACGTACGCCACCGAGTCCGGCGCGTACATCCGCGACCACTTCTTCGGCGGCGACCACCGGCTGCGCGCGATGGTCGAGAACATGACCGACCAGCAGATCCAGCACCTGGGACGCGGCGGCCACGACCACAAGAAGGTCTACGCGGCGTACGCGGCGGCCAAGGCCCACAAGGGCCAGCCGACGGTGATCCTCGCGCAGACGGTCAAGGGCTGGACCCTGGGCCCGAACTTCGAGGGCCGCAACGCGACCCACCAGATGAAGAAGCTGACGGCCGACGACCTCAAGCGCTTCCGCGACCGTCTGCACATCCCGATCACGGACGCCCAGCTGGAGGACGGCGCGCCGCCGTACTACCACCCGGGCCGCAACTCCCCCGAGATCCAGTACATGCACGACCGCCGCAGCGCGCTCGGCGGCTACGTGCCGACCCGCGTGGTGCGCGCGAAGCCGCTCCAGCTGCCGGGCGACGCCACGTACGCGGCCGCCAAGAAGGGTTCGGGGCAGCAGTCGATCGCCACCACGATGGCCTTCGTCCGCATCCTGAAGGACCTGATGCGGGACAAGGAGATCGGCAGGCGCTTCGTGCTGATCGCCCCCGACGAGTACCGCACCTTCGGCATGGACGCGTTCTTCCCGAGCGCCAAGATCTACAACCCGCTGGGCCAGCAGTACGAGGCGGTCGACCGCGACCTGCTGCTCGCGTACAAGGAGTCGCCGACCGGCCAGATGCTGCACGACGGCATCTCGGAGGCGGGCTGCACGGCCTCGCTGATCGCCGCGGGTTCGGCGTACGCGACGCACGGCGAGCCGCTGATCCCGGTCTACGTCTTCTACTCGATGTTCGGTTTCCAGCGCACGGGTGACCAGTTCTGGCAGATGGCGGACCAGCTGGCGCGCGGCTTCGTCCTCGGCGCGACCGCCGGCCGGACCACCCTGACGGGTGAGGGCCTGCAGCACGCCGACGGCCACTCCCAGCTGCTGGCCTCGACGAACCCGGGCTGCGTGGCGTACGACCCGGCGTACGGGTACGAGATCGCGCACATCGTCAAGGACGGTCTGCGGCGCATGTACGGCCCCGACGCCGAGGACGTCTTCTACTACCTGACGGTCTACAACGAGCCCATCCAGCACCCGGCCGAGCCGGCCGACGTGGACGTCGACGGGATCCTCAAGGGCATCCACCGGATCTCCGAGGGCACCTCGGGAGCCGTCGGGGCGCAGATCATGGCCTCGGGCGTGGCGGTGCCGTGGGCGCTGGAGGCGCAGCGGATCCTGGCCGCCGAGTGGAACGTCAGGGCGGACGTCTGGTCGGCGACCTCCTGGAACGAGCTGCGCCGCGAGGCCGTCGCCGTGGAGGAGCACAACCTGCTCCACCCGGAGGAGGAGCAGCGCGTCCCGTACGTGACGAGCAAGCTGTCCGGCGCGGAGGGTCCGTTCGTGGCGGTCTCCGACTGGATGCGGGCGGTTCCGGACCAGATTTCGCGCTGGGTGCCGGGCAGGTACACCTCGCTGGGCGCGGACGGCTTCGGCTTCGCGGACACGCGGGGCGCGGCCCGGCGCTTCTTCCACATCGACGCGCAGTCGGTGGTCCTCTCGGTGCTGACCGAGCTGGCCAAGGAAGGCAAGATCGACCGCTCGGCGCTGAAGCAGGCGATCGACCGGTACCAGCTGCTGGACGTCCGGGCGGCCGACCCGGGCGCGGCGGGCGGCGACGCGTAGCAGTCGCCTTTGCGTGAGGGGCGCCGGGACACCTGTCCCGGCGCCCTTACGCGTTCCTTACGATGCTCCCCATGAAGCAACCCTCTCCCCAGGCGCGGTGGGAACGCCGGACGCAGACCCCGCTGCTCGTGCTCGCCCTGGGTTTCGCCGTGGCCTACGCGGTGCCCATCGTCCTGCCCGACGCGAGCCCGGCCGTCCACAGCGCCTGCAAGCACGCCGAGTGGGTGGTGTGGGCCGCCTTCGCCGCCGACTACCTGGTCCGGCTGGGCCTGGCGCAGTCGAAGAGGGCCTTCGTACGGACCCACTGGCTGGACCTGATCGCGGTGGTGCTGCCGATGATCCAGCCGCTGCGGCTGCTGCGCGTGGTCTCCACCCTGATGCTGGTGGGCCGGCGGGCGCGGATGGCCCCGCAGATCCGGCTCACCACGTACGTGGCGGGCTCGGTGGTCGGGCTGCTGATGTTCGGCTCGCTCGCGGTGCTGAGCGTGGAGCGGGACGCCCCCGACGGCAACATCAAGAACCTCGGGGACGCCCTGTGGTGGTCGGTGACCACGATGACGACGGTCGGGTACGGGGACCACTCCCCCACCACCGGGCTCGGCCGGCTGCTGGCGGTGGGGCTGATGCTGTCCGGGATCGCGCTGCTGGGTGTGGTGACCGCCAACATCGCGGCCTGGTTCATCTCCCGCTTCGAACGCGACGACCGGGTGGAGCGCGCCCAGACGGCGGCGATCTCCGAACTGGCGGCGGAGGTACGGGCGCTGCGCGCCGAGGTCGCCCGGCTCGGCGGGGCGGCTCCCGCCGGGGCCGGCGGGCTCCCGCAGGCCCCGGTGCCTGCCCGGGAGCCCGGCCCGGGCGCGGGCATCGGCGCCCAGGGCGGGCCGGTCCAGGCGGGCGGCGGCGGCGCCGTCAGCGCTCCCACACCTTGAACGCCCTGACCTGGTAGGGCGATTGGGGCAGCCACACCCCGTCGCCCGGATAGGTCTGGAACTCTCCGGTCTCGGCGCATTCGGCCGACTGGTAGGTGGTGACCGGGCGGCCGGTCCGGTTGGTGAGGGACTGGGCGGTGGTCCCGGCGGGCAGCGCGGTGCAGCTGTTGATGTCGAGGGTGCTCAGCTCGTGGGTCGTGCGGGCGCCCTTGAACTCCGGCTTCGCCCACAGGCACAGCTGCCCGGTGGCGCAGGCCCCGAGCGCGGGCGGCCCGGCGGCCCTCCCCTTCCCCGGTCCGTTGCCCGCGGCGTGCGCGGAGCCGGCGGTGCCCGGGATCAGCAGGGTGGCGGCGAGGACGGCGGCCGATACGAAAGTCGTGCTCCACGTACGCATGACGGGTCAACTCCTGGTGGACGTACGGGCCCCGGACCGTTTCCGAAGGCTCCGTCGGCACCACGCTGACCTGCGCGGACGTCTCGGCGGAAGGGGCCGCGAGCGGGTCCACCCTGATAGGCGACAGCCCCGCCGGAACCGTCCGGCGGGGCTGCCAGGGCCCCGGAGTTGACGCCTCCGGGGCCTTCCCGACCGCCACGGCCGCGCGGCCGGCGACACAGAGCCAGCGGGACCCTGTGCACGGCCGGGCCGCCGGGGCGGGGCTAGATGTGGGCGGCGCCCGCGCCCGCCTCCGCGTTCTCGCCGCGCTTCGTGAAGCCGGCGACGACCGCGGCGAGCACCGCGACCACGCCGGCCACGGTGAAGGCGGTGCTCATCCCTGACACGAACGTGTCGTTGGCGACCCCCGTGATGGCCGCCGCGAGCTGCTCCGGCGCGTCCGGCGGGATCGGCGCGATGCCGACCTGGATGCCCTTCTCCGCGAGGTCCGCCTGCTCCGGGGTGAGCGGCGGCAGCCCGGCGCCGGCCCAGTTGTCCTCGAAGACGCTGCCGACCTTGCTGGCCATGACCGCGCCGAGCACGGCGGTGCCCAGGCTGCCGCCGACCTGCATGGCGGCCTGCTGGAGCCCGCCGGCCACGCCCGAGAGCTCCAGCGGGGCGTTGCCGACGATGACCTCGGTGGCGCCGACCATGACGGGTGCGAGCCCGAGGCCCATCAGGGCGAACCAGAGCGACATGGTGAGGGTGGAGGTGCCCGGGGTCAGCTGGGCCATCCCGAAGCAGGCGACGGCGGTGGCGACCATGCCCGCGACGAGCGGCAGCCGCGGGCCGACCTTGGTGATGGCGATGCCGGCCAGCGGCGATCCGACGATCATCATCCCGGTCAGCGGCAGCAGGTGCAGGCCGCTGTCGACGGGGCTCATGCCGTGGACGTTCTGCAGGTAGAAGGTGACGAAGAACAGCCCGCCCATGAAGGCGAAGGCCATCAGGACCATCAGGACCGTGCCCGCGGACAGCGGCAGCGAGCGGAACATCCCGAGCGGGATCAGCGGCTCGGAGACGGAGTTCTCCCAGAGGGCGAAGGCCACGAAGCACAGGACGGACCCGCCGAGGAAGGTCAGCGTGTTGGTGTCGCCCCAGCCCCATTCGGAGGCCTTGATCAGCGCCCAGATCAGCGAGAACATCCCGGCCGACAGCAGCAGGATGCCCACGACGTCGAAGGAGCGCGGGGCGTTCTCGGCCCGGTGGTCGACCAGGATGAACAGGCCGAAGGCGAGCGCGAGGATGCCGACGGGCACGTTGATGAAGAAGACCGACTGCCAGCTCACGTTCTCCACGAGCAGGCCGCCGACGATCGGCCCGGCGGCGGTCGAGGCGCCGATGACCATGCCCCAGATGCCGATGGCCATGTTGAGCTTCTCGGCAGGGAAGGTGGCGCGCAGCAGGCCCAGCGCGGCGGGCATCAGCAGCGCCCCGAAGACGCCCTGCGCGACGCGGAAGCCGATGACGAGCTCGACCCCGCCGGCCAGGCCGATGGCCGCCGAGGAGACGGCGAAACCGGCGATGCCTATGAGGAAGGTCTGGCGGTGGCCGAAGCGGTCGCCGAGCTTGCCCGCGGTGATGGGGGAGACCGCGAGGGCGAGCAGGTAGCCGTTGGTGATCCACTGGACGTCGGCGAGCGAGGCGCCGAGGTCCTTCTGGATGGCCGGGTTGGCGACGGCGACGATCGTGCCGTCGAGGGTGACCATCATGACGCCGATGGCGACGGCGAACAGGGTGAGCCACGGATGGCCCCGGAGGCCCGTACGGACCGGCGAGGGGGCCGGTTCCTTGCTGAGCGAGAGTGCGTCCCCGCCGTCGACGGTGGTCTGACTAGTCATGCGGACAGGTTAGTGACAGCGACTGACACTTCACAGGCCGGTTCGTCAGACAGTCACTGTCAGGTCCGTCACAGGTACCCTGACCGCCGTGATGACCGATCAGCGGCCCGCGCCCGCACCGGCCGCCGGACTGCGCGAGCGCAAGAAACAGCGCACGCGCGACGCCCTGCTGCGCGCGGCCCTCCTCCTCTTCATCGCCCAGGGGTACGAGGAGACGACCGTCGACGAGATCACCGACGCCGTGGACGTCTCCCAGCGCACCTTCTTCCGGTACTTCGCCAACAAGGAAGAGGTCGCCTTCGCCGTCCAGGACCTGGTCGAATCGCACTTCGTCGCGGCGCTGCGCTCCCGCCCGCCCGCCGAGGGCCCCTTCGAGGCCATGCGCTCGGCCGTGCTCGACGCCTGGGACACCGTCGACGAGGCCATTTCGGACCTGGTCCCCATCGACCTGTACATGCGCAGCTACCGGCTGATCGAGTCCACCCCGGCCCTGCTCGCCGTGCACCTGCGCCGCTCCACCGACCTGGAGGAGCAGATCGCCCGGCTGATAGCCGAGCGCGAGGGCCTGGACGTGGACGCCGACCCGCGCCCGCGGGTGGCCGTCGCCGCCTTCACGGGCGTGATGCGCGTCACCGGCCGGCTCTGGGGACAGGGCGAGGACATCAGCGTGGCCACCATCCGGCGGATGACCGAGGTCTACCTCGACCAGATCGGCCCCGCACTGGCCGCCGACTGGCGCCGGCCCGCCTGACCGGCGCGGTCGCCTCCCGGCCTCGCCGCGGTCGCCTCCCGGCCTGGCGAAGATCCCGTACGGATGCGCACGCCCGCGCACGCGGGTCCCGTACGGGCGCACCCGCCGGCGGGCCGTCCCACGGTCGGCGGTGACTCCCGTCACCCGGCGCGCAGGCAGCCGCCGAGGTCTCCTAGGCTGGGCGCAGTGAACCTGCCCGGCCCCGCCCACGCCCACTCCGCCGACGCCCCCGCGCGCCCGGCCGCCCTGCGCGCCCTGCTCGCGCTGGCGGTGGTCTTCCTGATGCTCACGACCACGGGCTGGACCGCCGTCTACCGGACCGCGAACGGGGCGTCCCCGCGCGAGGCCGCGCTCACCGCCTGGGCCGGATCGCGCTTCGACGGCCGGGCCCTGCCCGCCGCCGACGCCCCGTCGTCCGTGGTGGCACGGTTCTTCGCACGCCTCGACGGCGCCCAGCGCGCGCGGCTCACCGAGGGCCACCCGCTGGTGGTCGGCAATCTCGACGGCGCGCCGCCCGGGGTCCGCTACCGGGCCAACCGGATGGCCCTGCAGCAGGCCGCGCGGGTCGAGGACACCCGCGCACACGACACCACGCTGGCCCCCGCCGACCGCGCCACCGCGGCCCGGCGCGCCCACCGCTTCGAGTCCCTCGCCGAGCCCGGCCGGCAGATCCTCGTCTTCGACCCCACCGGCGGCGGCCTCGCGGCCGAGGTGTTCGGCGACCTCGGCGAGGCCCGCCGGATCTCGGTGGTCGTCCCCGGGGTCGACACCGACGCGCTCACCTTCGAGCGCACGATGCGCCGGCTGACCTCCCCCGTCGGCATGGCGGAATCCCTCTACGAGGCCGAGCGCGCGGCCGCCCCGGGCAGCCGGACCGCGGTCATCGCCTGGGCCGGCTACACGGCCCCGACCGGAGTCGGCATGGACGCGGCGACCGGGCGGATGGCCGTGGACGGCGCGGCCCGGCTGCGCTCGCTGACCTCCGCGCTGCCCGGACGGGCGAGCGTGGCGCTGTTCTGCCACAGCTACGGCTCGGTGGTGTGCGGGGTCGCCGCGCACGAACTGCCGCAGCGGGTCACGGACATCGTGGTGGCCGGCAGCCCCGGAATGCGCGCCGAGAACGCCGGTGAGCTGGGCACCTCGGCGCGGGTGTGGGCGATGCGGGACGCCGGTGACTGGATCGCCGACGTGCCCCACCTGGAGTTCGGGGGCCTGGGCCACGGCGCGGATCCGGTGTCCGGGGAGTTCGGCGCACGGGTCCTGTCGGCGGCCGGCGCCAAGAGCCACACCGGCTACTTCGAGCCAGGGACCGAATCCCTGGACAACTTCGCCAAAATCGGAACCGGTGCGTTCGGTTCCACGGTGTGCGCCGCCGGGGACGACACGTGCCGACGCGGAACATCCGGGACGGACGGTCCCTGACCGCTCGGCCGACCCGAAATCGGACCTCACAGCGGGGGGACGCACGGGGGTGCGTCCCTTTACGATGTGCCGCATGGGTGACGTACTGGCCGGAAACCATGCCGTCTGGGAGTTCGACCGCACCACGAACTCGCTCATCATCCGCTTCGCACGGGGGATGAGAACGCCCAGACTCTGGCACGCCCTGGGGGAACGCCGGATTCCCCTCGAAGCGCTGTCCGGGGTGGGCCTGACCGTGGGACGGCGGGACACGGTGGTGCTGCACGCCCGCGTGCGGGTGGGAGCGGACCCCCTGATGGAGGCCGCGGCGGGACAGTTGAGAGAAGCCTGCGATCCGTACCGGCTGGTGGCGCCGGGTGGTGGCGCGGCCGGCCGGGCCGAGGCCTTCGCCGAGGCCCTGCGCGAGCGGCTGGGGCCGGCCGGGCCGGCCGAGCGGTTCCTCGTCTCCGTACCGGAGCCCCCGGCCACGCTGAAGGCGTACGACGCCCGGCTCGCCTTCGACGGCGGCGCCGTCACCTTCCACTGGTCGCGCACCGGGGCCACCAGCACCAAGTGGAAGGCGGGCGACCAGCGGTATCCGCTGACCGCCCTGGCCGGGCTGGTCTGGCACTCCCCGGAACGCTCCGGCGGGCACCTGCGGCTATTGCCCCGCGAGGGCGCCGGTGATCCCCGGGCCGACCACGATCTGGCCTCCGCCGTCTTCGGCGTGGGGTACGGGGCCGTGCACGAGTCGCTGCCGTTCGCGGCTTCGGTGCTTGCGGCTCTGCGGGCACGGGCGGTCGTCGCCTCCGGCGCGGGGGTGCCGGGGCCGCGGTCCTGGGAGCGGATTCAGCATCTCGCCGAGCTGCACAGTGCGGGGCTCCTCACGGATGCGGAGTACCTGGCGCTGCGGGACCGCTTCACGGCCGGGGCCTGACCCCGCGGGGGGCTCGGCGCGGCCCTGCGGGGCCGTCCCCGACCCGCCCTTCCTCCGTTCCCCGGGGCTGCGCCCCGGACCCCCTGGGGCTCCGCCCCGGACCCCCGCGCCTCAAACGCCGGCGGGGCTGGAATTGCCCTGCGGGCAATCCAGCCCCGACCAGGCAAAATCCAGCCCCGCCGGCGTTTGAGGCGCGGGGGTCCGGGGGCTGGCCCCCGGCAGCGGCGCCGCACCCGGTCAGACCTCGCGCGCCGCCGAGGTCGCGCTCATGTCCGGGTAGCGGTCGCCGGCCACGTGGGATGCGATCGGGTCCAGGAGGGACAGTTCCTCGGCCGTCAGGGCGATGCGGGTCGCCGCCACGTTCTCCGCGAGGCGGGTCGGCTTGCGGGTGCCCGGGATCGGAACGACCGTCAGGCCGTGCACCGCCGCCCGCTGGTGCACCCACGCCAGGGCGATCTGGGCCGGCGTGGCCCCGCGGGCCGCCGCGATCTCCCGTACCGGCGCCAGCAGCGCGCCGTTCGTCCGCGCGTTGTCACCCGTGAACCGGGGCTGGTGGCGCCGGAAGTCACCGGCCGTCAGGTCCGCCGACGCGTCCGCGAAGGCCCCGGTCAGGAAGCCTCGGCCGAGCGGGGAGTACGGCACCAGGGCCACGCCCAGCTCCGCCGCCGCGCCCACCGCGCTGCGCTCCACGTCCCGGCTGAACAGCGACCACTCCGACTGGAGCGCCGCGATCGGGTGCACCGCGTGCGCCTCGCGCAGCTCCGCCCCGGTCACCTCGCTGAGCCCCAGGTGGCGCACCTTGCCCTCCTGCACCAACTCCGCCATCGCGCCCACCGACTCGGCGAACGGAACGGCCGGATCGCGCCGGTGCATGTAGTAGAGGTCGATCACCTCGGTGCCCAGCCTGCGCAGGCTGTCCTCGACCGCGCCGCGGACGTACGCGCGGTCGTTGCGGATCCCCCGGTAGTGCGGGTCGTCCGTCCGCTCTATGGCGAACTTCGTGGCGAGGGTGATCCGGTCGCGGTGCGCGGCCACGAACGGCGCGAGGAACTCCTCGTTGGCGCCCCGCCCGTAGACGTCGGCGGTGTCGAAGAGGGTGACCCCGGCGGCCAGCGCCGCGTCCAGGGTCTGCCGGGCGGCCGCCTCGTCCGTGTCCCCGTAGAACTCGCTCATGCCCATGCAGCCGAGCCCCTGGACGCCCACCAGCGGGCCGCCCTTGCCCAGTTCGACCTGCTCGACCTGCTCGATCCCGGCGGTGTTGTCGGTCATGTCCGGTCTTCCTCTCCCGCGACGGTGGTGCACATCGCATACGTGTCGATCTTGTAGTCCAGGACCGCGAGCGCGTCGGTCAGTTCCGTGATCCGCGTGCGCACCTCCTCGCGCGTGCGCTCCAGCAGCTCGCGCCGGTCGGCGGCGGTGTGCGGGCCCTCGCGGACGAGTTCGGCGTACCGGACCATGTCCGCCACGGACATTCCGGTGGTGCGCAACTTGCCGACGAAGCCCAGCCAGTCGAGGTCCTTGTCGGTGAACCGGCGCTGCCCCGAGTGGGAGCGGTCCACGTGCGGCATGAGGCCGATCCGCTCGTACCAGCGCAAGGTGTGCTGGGTCAGCCCGGTCCGGGCCTCGACCTCGCTGATCGTGTACCGCGTCCGCGTCTGCAGGGGGCTCCGGGTCGGGCTCATGGCCCCACGCTAAATCCTTGGAGTGCACTCCAAGCAAGTACCCTCGGCCGCATGGAGAGCTTGCAGAGTCTGCGCAACATCGAGAACTGGCCGGTCCCGACCGCCGCCGCGGCCGTGGTCGACGCCGACGGGACCGTGCTCGGCTCCCACGGCCCGGTGGACCACCGCTTCCCGCTGGCCTCCGTCACCAAGCCGCTCGCCGCCTACGCCGCCCTCGTCGCCTACGAGGAGGGCGCGATCGAGCTGGACGAGCCGGCCGGGCCCGAGGGTTCCACCGTGCGCCACCTGCTCGCCCACACCAGCGGGCTGGCCTTCGACGAGCACCGCGTGACGGCCCCTCCCGGGCAGCGCCGGCTGTACTCGAACGCCGGTTTCGAGGAGCTCGGCGACCACATCGCGAAGGCCACCGGCATCCCCTTCGCCGCGTACCTGGCCGAGGCCGTGTTCGAGCCGCTGGGCATGGCGTCGAGCAGCCTGGAGGGCTCTCCCGCCAAGGACGGCGTCTCCACCGTCTCCGACCTCCTGCGCTTCGCCGCCGAGCTGCAGCAGCCCCGGCTGCTGGACGTGCGCACCGTCGCCGAGGCCACCTCCGTGGTCCACCCGGGGCTCAAGGGCGTCCTGCCCGGCTACGGCCACCAGTCCCCCAACGACTGGGGGCTCGGTCTGGAGATCCGCGGCGGGAAGGCCCCGCACTGGACGGGCGCCGGCTCCTCGCCGCGCACCTTCGGCCACTTCGGGCAGTCCGGGACCTTCCTGTGGGTGGACCCGGACGCCCGCGCCGCCTGCGTGGCGCTGACGGACCGCGCCTTCGGCCCGTGGGCCGTGGAGGCCTGGCCCCCGTTCACCGACGCGGTCCTCGCGGAGCTCAGGACCCGCTGAGGCGCTGCGTACGGAACCACCCGCGTACGGGGCCGCCTGCGGGACCCCGCCTACGCAAACTCCCAGATCAGCACCTCGGCCGGGGATCCGGCGACCAGCTCCAGCTCCCCCTCGCCGGTGATCCGCGCCGAGTCCCCGGGGCCGAGCTCGTCCGCGCCCCCGGCGGCCGCGCCGTCCAGCCACAGGTCTCCCCGTACGACGTGCAGGTAGACCCGGCCGGCGGCCGGTACGGCGATCCGCTCGCCCGCACCCGGACGCCGTACGTGCAGGACGGCCCCGGCCGCGGGCACGGCGTAGGGCGTGCTGTCGGCGATGCCCCTGACCAGCGTGTACGAGGGCTCCCCGGCCGGATCGGCCGGCGCCAGCCACATCTGGACGAAGCGCAGCGGCACGGGGCCGTCGTTGCGTTCCACGTGCCGGGTCCCGGACGCCGCGCCGAGGTGCTGTACGTCACCGGGCCGCACCAGGGTGGCGGCGCCCGTGGCGTCCTGGTGGGTGAGCTCGCCCTCGGCCACCCAGGTCACGATCTCGGTGTGGCTGTGCGGGTGCTCGTCGAAGCCCGCGCCGGGGGCGAGGCTCTCCTCGTTGCACGCCATGACCGGGCCGAACCGCAGGTTGTCGGGGTCGTAGTGCGGGCCGAAGGAGAAGGCGTGCCGGGTGGTGATCCCGGCCCGGGCTTCCCCGCCCTCGTAGCGGTCGGAGCCTCGGCGTACATCAATCATGGAGGCCACCGTAGCCCGCGGAGCACGGCCCGGGACGGGACCGGACTCCGCGCAGCGGCCCCGATAAGGCAGTCTTGTCACGTGCCCCAACCCGAACGTGAGCATTCACCCGCGGTCCACCCCGCGCATCCGGCTCCGCCCCATCCGCACGCCGCGACGCTGCGACGGCTGGAGAAGTCCTCCGGCCGGCTCGCCGCGAACGCCATCGCGCGCATGGACGAGACGCTGTCGTGGTACCGGGCGATGCCGCCGGAGAACCGGTCCTGGATCGGCCTGGTCGCCCAGGCCGGCATCGCCGCGTTCACCGAGTGGTTCCGGCATCCCGAGACCCCGCAGGCGATCTCCACCGATGTGTTCGGGACGGCTCCGCGCGAGCTGACGCGGGCCATCACCCTGCGCCAGACCGTCGAGATGGTGCGCACCACGATCGAGGTCATGGAGACCGCGATCGACGAGGTCGCGGCGCCCGGCGACGAGTCGATCCTGCGCGAGGCCCTGCTCGTGTACGCCCGGGAGATCGCCTTCGCGACCGCCCAGGTCTACGCCCAGGCCGCCGAGGCCCGTGGCGCCTGGGACGCCCGCCTGGAGTCCCTGGTGGTCAACGCGGTGCTGTCCGGGGAGGCCGACGAGGGCGCGCTGTCGCGGGCCGCGGCGCTCGGCTGGAACTCCCCCGAGCACGTGTGCGTGGTGCTGGGCACGGCTCCGGAGGGCGACAGCGAGCTGACGGTCGAGGCGATCCGGCGGGCCGCCCGCCACCACAAGCTGCAGGTGCTCACGGGGGTGCTGGGCGACCGGCTCGTGGTCATCGCGGGTGGCAGCGACAATCCGATGCAGGTGGCGAAGTCGCTGATCGGGCCGTTCGCGGCGGGTGCGGTGGTCGCCGGACCGGTGGTCCCGGACCTGCTGAACGCCACGAAATCGGCGCAGGCGGCCGCGGCCGGGCTCAAGGCCTGTACGGCGTGGCAGGACGCGCCGAGGCCGGTCCTCGCGGATGATCTCCTGCCCGAACGCGCGATCGCCTCCGACCCTTCGGCCCGCGAGCAGTTGGTGGAGGAGATCTACAGACCGCTCGAAGAGGCCGGGTCGGCGCTGCTGGAGACTCTGAGCGTCTATCTGGAGCAGGCGAGCAGCCTCGAAGGTGCGGCCCGGATGCTGTTCGTGCACCCCAACACCGTGCGCTACCGGCTCCGACGTGTGACAGACGTCACCGGCTGGTCGCCCTCCGATGTCCGCTCCGCGTTCACGCTGAGGATCGCTTTGATCCTCGGGCGTCTGGCCGACGGCGATCCTCAGTCCTAAGCTTTTGTCGGACATCAACAATTACCCCGATGGTTCTTCGTCCCTGTCCCCACGGGCGGCGCGGACCGAACACAAGAGAGAGTGTGAGGGTGCTCGTACTCGTCGCTCCCGGCCAAGGCGCACAGACGCCCGGCTTCCTGACTCCCTGGCTCGAACTGCCCGGCGCCGCTGACCGCGTCGCCGGCTGGTCGGACGCCATCGGGCTCGACCTTGCCCACTACGGCACGAAGGCCGACGCGGACGAGATCCGTGACACGGCCGTCGCACAGCCCCTGCTGGTGGCCGCCGGCCTGCTCGCCGCGGCCGAACTCACCGCCGTCCCCGCGGTCGGCCCCACCGCCTTCGGCGCCGTGGCGGGCCACAGCGTCGGCGAGATCACCGCCGCCGCGTACGCCGGGGTCCTGTCCGACACGGACGCGCTGTCCTTCGTACGCACGCGCGGGCTCGCCATGGCCGAAGCCGCGGGGATCACCGCGACGGGCATGGCCGCCGTCCTCGGCGGGGACACGGACGTGGTCGTGGCGCACCTGGAGAAGCTGGGTCTGACTCCGGCGAACGTCAACGGCGCGGGTCAGATCGTCGCCGCGGGGACCATGGAGCAGATCGCGGCCCTGGAGGCCGAGAAGCCCGAGGGTTCCCTGAAGGTCGTCGCCCTCAAGGTCGCGGGCGCCTTCCACACGCACCACATGGCTCCGGCGGTCGCCGGCCTGGAGAAGGCCGCGGCGGCCCTCTCCCCGGCCGACCCGGCGCTGACGTACGTTTCGAACAAGGACGGTCAGGTCGTGACCACGGGCGCCGATGTCGTCGCCCGGCTGGTGGGCCAGGTGGCCAACCCGGTCCGCTGGGACCTGTGCATGGAGACGTTCGCCGCACTGGGCGTCACCGGGATCGTGGAACTGTCCCCCGGTGGCACCCTGACGGGTCTGGCCAAGCGCGCGCTGAAGGGCGTACCGAGCGTGGCCCTGAAGACCCCGGACGATCTCGAAAAGGCCGCGGCGCTCGTCTCCGAGCACGCGGTCTGAGAGAAGGAGCCCACTCAGCATGACGAAGATCAAGCCTGCCAAGGGCTCCCCGTACGCCCGCATCCTCGGCGTCGGCGGCTACCGCCCGATCCGTGTGGTGCCGAACGAGGTCATCCTCGAAACCATCGACTCCTCCGACGAGTGGATCCGCTCCCGTTCCGGTATCGCGACGCGGCACTGGGCCTCCCCGCAGGAGACCGTCGCCGCGATGTCGGTGGAGGCCTCGGGCAAGGCCCTGGCCGCCGCCGGGATCGCTCCGGAGAAGATCGGCGCCGTGATCGTCTCGACGGTGTCGCACTTCAAGCAGACCCCGGCCGTGGCGACCGAGATCGCGCACCGCATCGGCGCGGGCAAGCCCGCCGCCTTCGACATCTCCGCGGGCTGCGCCGGGTTCGGCTACGGCCTGACCCTGGCCAAGGGCCTCGTCGTCGAGGGTTCCGCGGAGTACGTCCTCGTCATCGGCGTGGAGCGGCTCTCGGACCTGACCGACCTGGAGGACCGCGCGACGGCCTTCCTCTTCGGTGACGGCGCGGGCGCCGTGGTCGTCGGCCCCTCGGACGAGCCGGCCATCGGCCCCACGGTGTGGGGTTCGGAGGGCGACAAGTCCGAGACCATCAAGCAGACCGTGCCGTGGGACGAGTACCTCGGCAAGGACGGCGGCGAGAAGTTTCCGGCCATCACGCAAGAGGGCCAGGCGGTCTTCCGCTGGGCCGTCTTCGAGATGGCCAAGGTGGCCCAGCAGGCGCTCGACGCAGCCGGGATCACCGCCGATGACCTGGACGTCTTCATTCCGCACCAGGCGAACATGCGGATCATCGACTCGATGGTGAAGACTCTGAAGCTGCCGGAACACGTCACGGTCGCCCGTGACGTCGAAACCACCGGCAACACCTCGGCCGCCTCGATCCCGCTCGCAATGGAGCGGCTCCTGGCGACCGGAGCGGCGAAGAGCGGCGACACCGCGCTCGTCATCGGCTTCGGGGCGGGGCTCGTCTACGCCGCCACGGTCGTTACCCTCCCCTAGGGCCCGGGATCCACATCCCGGGCTCCGTTTGACCCCAGCTAGCTATAGAAGGAGCGCCAACATGGCCTTCACCCAGGAAGAAATCGTCGAAGGTCTCGCGGAGATCGTCAACGAGATCGCCGGCATCCCGACCGAGGACGTCCAGCTCGAGAAGTCCTTCACCGACGACCTGGACGTCGACTCGCTGTCCATGGTCGAGGTCGTCGTCGCCGCCGAAGAGCGCTTCGAGGTGAAGATCCCGGACGAGGACGTCAAGGGTCTCAAGACCGTCGGCGACGCCGCGAGCTACATCCTCAAGCACCAGGCCTGAGCCTGACGAGCGTTTGTCGCCACCTGGCGGTGGCGCCGTGACAATTCACCCCCTGAAACGTGGAGAAAGAATTCCTGTGAGCCCGACCAATCGCACCGTGGTCGTCACCGGTATCGGCGCAACCACTCCGCTGGGTGGCGACAGCGCTTCGACCTGGGAAGGTCTGCTTGCCGGCCGTTCCGGCGTAAAGCCCCTCGAGGGCGAGCGCTACGCCGAACTCCCGGTCCGCATCGCCGCCACCATCGCCGTGGACCCGAGCGAGGTCCTTCCCCGGCCGCTGGCCCGCAAGCTGGACCGCTCGGCCCAGTTCGCGATCATCGCGGCCCGCGAGGCGTGGGCCGACGCCGGTTACACCGACCCGGCGGGCGCAGAGACGACGACGGGCGCTTCCATCGCGCCCGAGCGCCTGGGCACCGTCATCGCCTCCGGCATCGGCGGCGTGACCACCCTGCTCGACCAGTACGACGTACTGAAGGAAAAGGGCGTGCGCCGGGTCTCCCCGCACACCGTCCCCATGCTCATGCCCAACGGCCCGTCGGCCAACGTCGGCCTGGAGGTCAACGCCCGCGCGGGTGTGCACACTCCGGTCAGCGCCTGCGCCTCCGGCGCCGAGGCCATCGGCTACGCCGTCGAGATGATCCGCACCGGCCGTGCCGACGTGGTCGTCGCCGGCGGTACCGAGGCGGCCATCCACCCGCTGCCGATCGCGGCGTTCGCCAACATGATGGCGATGTCCAAGAACAACGAGAACCCGACCACGGCCTCGCGTCCGTACGACAAGGCCCGCGACGGCTTCGTCCTCGGCGAGGGCGCCGGCGTCGTGGTCCTGGAGTCCGCCGAGCACGCCGCCGCGCGCGGCGCCCGGGTCTACTGCGAGGTGCTGGGCCAGGGCCTGTCCGCGGACAGCCACCACATCGCGCAGCCGGAGCCCACCGGCCGCGGCGTGTCGGCCGCCCTGCGGAACCTGCTCGACAACACGGGTCTGGACCCGGCCGAGCTGGTCCACGTGAACGCGCACGCCACGTCCACCCCGCAGGGGGACACGGCCGAGCTGAAGGCCCTGCGCAAGGTGCTGGGCGACGACCTGGACCACATCGCGATCTCGGCGACCAAGTCGATGACCGGTCACCTCCTCGGCGGCGCCGGCGGCATCGAGACCGTCGCGACGGTGCTGGCGCTGTACCACCGCCTCGCCCCGCCGACGATCAACCTCGACGACATGGACGACGACATCGACGCGGACATCGTGCGCGACGAGCCCCGCAAGCTCCCGGCGGAGGGCCCGATCTCCGCGATCAACAACTCCTTCGGCTTCGGCGGCCACAACGTCTCGCTGGCCTTCAGGACTGTCTGAGCCGGCCGCTGACGCGTAGAAGGCCCGCCCGGGAATCCCGGGCGGGCCTTCGGCATGTCCGGGCTTCAGACCACCTGGTGGAGCCAGCGCACCGGGGCGCCCTCGCCCGCGTAGCGGAAGGGTTCGAGCTCGTCGTCCCAGGGCTTGCCGAGCAGTTTGGCGATCTCCGCTTCCAGGTCCGTCTCGCCGTGCGCGGACCGGGCGAGGGCGGCGCGCAGCCGGTCCTCGGGGATCAGGATGTCGCCGTGCATGCCGGTGACGGCGTGGAAGATGCCCAGTTGCGGAGTGGAGCTGTAGCGCTCGCCCTCGGCGGTCGGACAGGGTTCCGCGGTCACTTCGAAGCGGAGCAGGTGCCAGCCGCGCAGTGCGGAGGCGAGTTTCGAGGCGGTGCCCGCCTCGGCCTGCCAGGAGAACTCGGCTCTCCAGGTGCCCGGGGAGGCGGGCTGACGGATCCAGTCGAGGTTCACCCGCACCCCGAGCACCCCCGCAACAGCCCATTCCACGTGCGGGCAGAGCGCGCGCGGTGCGGAGTGCACGTACAGGACTCCACGTGTCGTCACCGGGACCTCCAGTGTGGGACGAGGTCGGGAATAAACTCCAGAAAACGGACAGTATGTGACGTGATGTAATGTAACGGAAATTATTTGACATTGCGTTGCGGGACTTGCGGCCGAAACGCCACGGGAAAAAGCTACCGTGCGCCGGGGGTCATGGTGTGACGTACGGTCGCTCCGAGCCCCGTAAACACAGAGCATTCACTCAGCAGGACGCCGCCGAATGACGCGGGGGCGACGAGGAGGGACCTTCCGCATGCGCACCACCGCCCCACGCCGCCGCGCGCGTCGGACCTCCGCGGGCGCGGGCGCGGCGGCCGCCGCGCTGCTCCTGGCGGCGGGTGCGCTGACCGGGTGTTCGGCGGACGGGGCGAAGGCCGGGGGCGAGCGCGGGGCGCAGGCGGCCCCCCGGTGGAACACCGCGCCGGCCTCGGTCGCCGCCGTGGGCGACTCCATCACGCGCGGCTTCGACGCCTGTTCGGTGCTGGCCGACTGTCCGGAGGCCTCCTGGGCCACCGGTGACGACCCCGAGGTGCGTTCGCTGGCGGCCCGGCTGCTCGGCGAGGCCGAGGTGACCGCGCGCAGCTGGAACTACGCGGTGACCGGCTCCCGGATGGCGGACCTGCCGGGGCAGCTCGCCTCGGCGGCCGGGCACAAGCCGGGCCTGGTCACGGTGATGGTGGGCTCGAACGACGCCTGCCGGCCCTCGGCTTCGTCGATGACTCCGGTGGCCGCCTTCCGCTCCGGCTTCGAGACCGCGCTGGCCGGACTGCGGGCGGCCTCGCCGTCCTCGCAGGTGTACGTCTCCAGCGTCCCGGACCTCCAGCGGCTGTGGAAGCAGGGCAAGGACGACCCGATGGTGCGCCGGATCTGGAAGCTGGGCATCTGTCAGTCGATGCTCGCCGATCCCACCTCGGCGACCGCCGGTGCGACGGCCCGGCGGGAGCAGGTGCGGGCGCGCGTGGTCGAGTACAACGAGGTGCTGCGCCAGGTCTGCGCGAAGGACCGGCTGTGCCGCTACGACGGCGGCGCGGTGTTCCAGTACCCCTTCTCGGCGGATCAGTTGAGCCGCTGGGACTGGTTCCACCCGGGCAAGGACGGGCAGGCGCGGCTCGCGGAACTGGCGCACCGACAGGTGACCTCCGCGGAGCCTCCGCGTTGACGCGACAGGTGGATCGGACCGGGGGCGGGTGTCAGGGCCCACCCCCGGTCCAGCTCTTTCAATCACCCCGAGAGGGGTGATTTCCGGCCATTACAGGTCGAGGGCCGCCGTCAGCCGCGTGTCGCCGTGCGAGCGGCTCGCGCGGACCTCGTAGCCTCCGCCGATCCGCTGCCAGGAGCGGGAGGTCTGGTCCCAGATCTCGAAGGCGCGCTCCGGCAGGGGGATCTCCACCTCGACGCTCTCGCCGGGTCCGGCGGTCACGCTCGCGAAGCCCGCGAGCCAGCTCGCCGGGCGCTCCACGCTGTCGGCGACGGGCGCCAGGTAGACCTGTACGGTCTCGCGGCCCGGCCGGGTGCCGGTGTTGGTGACGCGGACCGTGGCCAGCGCGGGGGTGACCTCCAGGGACTCGTAGGCCCAGTCCGTGTAGCCGAGGCCGTGACCGAAGGGGTAGGCCGGGGCGATCCCGTGCTTCTCGTAGGCCCGGTAGCCGATGAAGAGCCCCTCGGTGTACTCCAGGCGCCCCTCGGTGGGGACGACTTCGGTGACGGGCGCGTCGGCGAACTCGGCGGGCCAGGTGGTGGGCAGCCGCCCGCCCGGCTCGGCCTCGCCGAGCAGTACGTCGGCCAGCGCGGCCCCGCCCTCCTGCCCGGGGAACCAGGTCAGCAGGACGGCGGCGACCTCGTCGCGCCACGGGAGTTCCACCGGGGAGCCCGCGTTGACGATGACCACGGTGTTCGGGTTGACCGCTGCGACGGCGCGCACCAGGTCGTTCTGGCGGCCCGGGAGGGCCAGGTCCCCCCGGTCGAAGCCCTCGGACTCCACCCGCTCGGTGGTGGCGACGACCACGACGGCCGTGTCGGCGGCGCGCGCGGCCTCCACGGCCTCGGCGATGAGCTCGTCGGGGGAGCGCTGCGGGCCGAGGTGGAGGAAGGAGAACATGATCGCCTTGAGCGGCAGGGTCGTCATGTCGGGGACCTGGTAGGTCAGCGAGACCTCGACGGCTTCGCCCTCGGTGAGGGCGAGGCGGGTCCGCACCTGGGGAGCGCCGAAGAACGCCTCGAAGGGGTCGGCCTCGTCGCCCATCGGCTGGACCCCGTCGAAGCGGGTCTCACCGCCGACGGCGAGGGTGAAGGCGCCGAGTCCGCGGGTGCCGAAGGCGTGCTCGCCGCTCTCGCGCGGTACGAACGTGCCGGTGACCTCGATGCTCGCCATCGTGTCGTACGTGACGCCCTCGGGCAGGTCGTCGCCGATCCACTGGACCTGGCCGGTGGGCAGGGAGCCGGTCCCGATGACGGCGCCGGAGGCGTCGCGGCAGACCGCGCGGAGCTCGAAGCCCTTGTCGGCGGGGGTCAGTTCGTCGCTGGGGTCGGCGCCGACGGTGAAGGTCAGCGCCCCGTCGGGCAGGGCCTCGGTGAGTCCGTCCAGCGGGGAGACGATCCGCTCCGGGAAGACGGTGGCGCTGCCGCCGCCGAGGACGCGGGCGTCGCGGGCGGCGGCGCCGCTGAGGGCGACGGTGCGGCCGGGGGCGGTGCCGAGCGGGAGCACGGGCGTCCCGTCGGCGACGGGCTCGTTGCGTACGAGGACGAAGCCGCGGGCGGCCAGCTCGCGGGCCAGCGCCTGGCCGTCGATGGGGGCCGGGACCTCGCCGACCGCGGCGGGGGCGCCCTCCAGGATGCCGACGCGGGCCGCGAGGCGCAGGACGTTGCGGACGGCGTCGTCGACGGCGGACTCGGGGACCTCGCCGGCGCGGACGGCCTCGGCGAGCGGAGCTCCGTAGACGGTGACGGGTCCGGGCATGGCCACGTCCATGCCGCCGAGGATGTCGCCGGTGGTGGAGCGGGCGGCCATCCAGTCGGAGACGTTGTAGCCGTCGAAGCCCCACTCGCCGCGCAGCACCTCGTTCACGAGGTAGCGGTGCTCGGTCATGGTCGTGCCGTTGACCCGGTTGTAGGCGGTCATGATGCCCCACGGGTGGGCGTTGGCGACGATGGCCTCGAAGGGGGCCAGGTACAGCTCGCGCAGCGGGCGCGGGGCGATGACGCTGTCGACGGTGAAGCGCTCGGTCTCGGCGTCGTTGCCGACGAAGTGCTTGACGGTGGTGCCGACGCCGCCGTCCTGGACGCCGTTCACGTAGCCGCTGCCGACCGCGCCGGTGAGGTACGGGTCCTCGGAGTAGCACTCGAAGTGCCGGCCGCCGAGCGGGGAGCGGTGCAGGTTGACGGTGGGCGCGAGGAGCACGTGGACGCCCTTGCGGCGGGCCTCCTGGGCCAGGAGGCGGCCGGCCCGGCGGGCGAGCTCGGGGTCCCACGCGGCGGCGAGCGCGGTCGGGGAGGGCAGGGCGATCGACGGGTCGTCGGCGGTCCAGCGCACGCCGCGCACCCCGATGGGGCCGTCGGACATGACCAGGGACTTCAGCCCGATCTCGGGGACGGCGGGCAGGGACCACATGTCCTGGCCGGCCAGCAGGCGGGCCTTGGTGTCGAGGTCCAGCTTGCCCAGGGCCGTCTCTACGGCGTCGTTGCGGACCTGATCGGCATCGGTCACGGCCATGCCTCCTCGTTGAGTGCGGGGTGCGCTGCGCGGTGCTGTGCGGTGCGGCGCTGTGCGGTGACCCCATGGTGGACCCGTTACCTGTAGAGCGGTAGGGTTCGTAATCTGTTCGTAATCTCTTCATGCCGTACGGTCCTGCTGGCAGGTGTGAACGGAAGGGTGGCGGGGCGATGGTCAGGGCCAGGAGCGAGGAACGGCGTGCGGAGATCGTCCGCGCGGCCCTCGAAGTGATCGCCGAGCGCGGCTACCGGGCCGCGGCCCTGGGCACGGTCGCCGAGCGCGTGGGCCTGACCCAGCAGGGGCTGCTGCACTACTTCCCGACCAAGGAGGCACTGCTGGTCGCGGTCCTGGAGGAGCGCGACCGCTGGGACACCGGCGGCGGCACCCGCGCACTGGCCGACGCCTGGCGCCCGGACCTGCTGGCCTCGCTGGTGGAGTACAACGCCATGCGCCCGGGCATCGTGCAGACCTTCTCGGCGCTGCTCGGCGAGAGCGTCACCGACGGCCACCCGGCGCGGGAGTTCTTCGCCGAGCGGTACGCGCAGGTGCGCTCCGCGATGGCGGCGGTCCTGCGCGCGGAGTTCGGCGAACGGCTCCCCTCGGGCCTCACCCCCGAGCAGGCGGCCCCGCTGCTGGCCGCGGTGATGGACGGCCTCCAGTACCAGTGGCTGCTCGCCCCCGAAGCCGTGGACATGCCCGGCGCCTTCCGCGCCTTCCTGGACCTGATCCAGGGGGCACGGGACTAGGGCCTGTCGTCCCTCGGTGCTGGCATGCTGGGCCGGGTGAAGATCGCTGCCGCGCAGCTGAGCTGCGCCCCCGCCGACGTGTCCGCCAACGCCGCACGGGCGGCCGCACTCGCCGTCCGGGCCCGGGAGGAGGGTGCCGGGCTGGTGGTGTTCCCCGAGCTCACCCTGACCGGCTACGAGCCGGCCGCGCTCGCCGCCGACCCCGGCCTGTGGCTGGCCGACGCCGAGGATCCCCGGCTGGACCCCGTCCGCTCCACGGGGATCGCCACCGCCGTCAACGTCGCGCTGCGCACGGACGGCCCGCGGCCCGTCATCGCGACCCTGGTCCACGACGCGGACGGCGCGCACGTGACCACGTACGCCAAGCAGCACCTGTTCCGGCACGAGCAGGAGGTCTTCGCCGCGGGGACGGTCCCGGGCCGCTTCGAGCTCGGCGGGATCCGCTTCTCCCTGGGCATCTGCTTCGACAACCACTTCGCGGACGTGCCCGCCGCGGGCGCCGCGGCCGGCTGCCGGGTCCACCTGGCGAGCTCGCTCTACGGCACGGGCGACGGCGTCGCCGAGCGCGCGTCGGTCCACCCGGGGATCGCCCGGGACTTCGGGATGTACGTGGCCCTCGCCAACCACACCGGACCCGCCGGGCCGTGGACGGGCTGCGGGGGCGCGGCCGTATGGGCACCGGGCGGGACCCTGCTCGCCGAAGCGGACGCGCACACGCCGTCGATCGCCGTGGCGGAGGTGCCGGCGGAGGTCCGGGCCGAGGCGCCGGCCACGGCCTGACGGGGCGCCCGGGGGCGCGCCCGCCGGCGGGGTCGCGTGCGGGAGTGCGCGGCTCCGGAACCCGTACGGAAACAGGCCCCGGACCGGCCGGGAAAGGGGTCGCGGGGGCGTTGGGCGGCCCCTCGGGCCCCCGGCCTCCGCACCCGCGGGGGCGGGTAGCGGCAGCCCGGCCACAGGGCGCCACATGGTCCGCCAGCCACTCTCCACACCCCATCTGACCTGGGATTTCATCCTGTTCGTCGATAAAATCGGGGACAGAGTGAAGGGGGTTCGGATGGACCGGAACATACGCAGTGTCGACGACGTGCTCGCCCTCATGGACGGGCTCTTCGCACCGGAGGCGGACCGCTGGACGGCCGGGGGCTCCGCCTGGTGGGACGGCTTCTACGCGGACCGCGAGCGGCCGGTGCCGTTCTTCGCGGCGAAGCCCGACGAGAACCTGGTCTCCTGCCTCGACCGCGGGCTGATCCCCGCGCCCGGCCGCGCCCTGGACCTGGGCTGCGGTCCCGGCCGCAACGCCCTGCACCTGGCCGCCCGGGGCTTCGAGGTGGACGCCGTCGACCTCTCCCCGGCGGCCCTGGCCTGGGCCGGGGAGCGGGCCCGCACCGCGGGGGCCCGGATCCGCTTCCACCACGGGGACGCCTTCGGCGCGGCCGGCACCGGACTCGTGGGCCCGTACGACCTGATCTACGACTCGGGCTGCTTCCACCACCTGCCGCCGCACCGCCGGGTCAGCTACCTGGCCCTGCTGGACCGGCTGCTGGCGCCCGGCGGCCGCTTCGCCCTGACCTGCTTCGCCTCCGGCGCGATGGGCTCCGAGCTGCCCGACGCGGAGTTCTACGGCAGGGCCCGCCTCGAAGGCGGGCTCGCGTACACCCCGGAGGCACTGCGTTGGGTCTTCGACGGCCTCACCGAGGTGGAGCTGCGCCGGATGAACGACGAGCCCGCCTCCTCCGGCACCTTCGGCGAGGCCTTCCTGTGGACGGCGCTGTTCCGCCGCCCGGAGTGAGGGCCGGGCCCCTGCCTCACGCGGGGACCGTCTGGGCGGCGTCGGGGAGCAGGTGCTTCGCGCCCCACGCGCCCAGGGCCTCCAGGGCCTCGTTCAGGTCGTGGCCGAGCGGGGTCAGGGAGTACTCCACGCGCGGCGGGACCTCCTCGTAGACCTCGCGGTGGACGATGCCGTCCGTCTCCAGCTCGCGCAGCTGGGCCGCGAGCACCTTCTCCGAGACCCCCGGGACCAGGCGGCGCAGTTCGCCGAAGCGGCGCGGGCACTGCTCCAGCTCCCACAGCACCGACACCTTCCACTTGCCGTCGATCACGGACATCGCCGCGGCGATCCCGCAGTGATCCGCACCGGGCCGTTGTGTCGTGGCCATCACGCACCCCTCCCCACCTGTTCGCTCACCTCGGGGTAACCACCCACTCCGAAGTGCGTACTTGAGCACCTGGCGGCTCTCCACCAGGCTAAACGGCATGACCGACACCAGCACGAAGACCCGTACGCAGACCGGCACGAAGACCCCGCTCACCCTCCTCGGGCTCGGCTCGATGGGCACCGCCCTCGCCCGCACCTGGCTCGCCGCCGGGCACCCCCTCACCGTCTGGAACCGCACCCCCGCCAAGGCCGAGGCCCTCGCGGCCGAAGGCGCCGTCGTCGCCGCGAGCCCCGCCGAGGCGGTGGCGGCGAACGGCCTGATCGTGGTCTGCCTGCTGGACCACGCCAGCGTCGGCGAGGCACTGGAGGGCCTGGACCTCGCCGGCAAGGACCTGGTCGACCTGACCACCGGCACGCCCGCCGACGGCCGCGCCCGGGCCGCGTGGGCCCAGGAGCGCGGGGCCCGGTTCCTCGACGCCGGGATCATGGCCACCCCGTCGATGATCGGCGCTCCCGCGGCCGGCGGGTACGTCTTCTACAGCGGCTCCCCCGACCTGTTCGAGACCCACCGGAGCACCCTGGAGGTCCCGGCCGGCGCCCGCTTCGTCGGCTCCGACCCCGGGCACGCGGCCCTGCACGACGTGGCCCTGCTGAGCGCGATGACCGGACTCTTCGCCGGGATTTCGCACGCCTACGCGCTGATCGAGGGCGAGGACATCTCCCCCGAGGACCTGGCGCCGCTGCTGACCGAGTGGCTGGGGGCGATGGGCTTCTTCGCGGGCGCCGCCGCCGAGCGGCTGGTTTCGGGGGACTTCACCACGGGCGTCGAGTCGAACCTGGCCATGCAGGTCACGGCGAGCGCCACCTACCTGCGGACCGCCGCGGAGCAGGGGGTCAGCCCCGAGCTGATCAGTCCGTACCTGGACCTGATGCGGGAGCGACTGGCGGCCGACCCGGCGGCCCACTCCGGCGAGGACACCGCCGGGGCGATCACTCTGCTCAGGCGCTGAGCCGCTTGCCCTGACCCTGGCCTTGCGTTTGACCTTGGCCCTGCGTCTGGGCCTGCGTCTGGCCCTGGCCCTGGCCCTGCGCCTGCTCCGGCCCCTGCTCCGCGTCCTCGCCCACCAGGTCCCGGACCATGAGCGTCGCCCCGGCCACCGCGCCCGGCATCAGGAACACGGCGACCAGCGGCACCAGGAAGGACACGACGAGCGGCACCCCGAAGCCGAGGGCCAGCATCCGCCGCCCGCGCAGCAGCGCGAGCTGCTCGGTGAGCTGGACCCGGCGGCGCATCAGGGCGACGGAGGTGAGCTCCTGGGCGAGGAAGAAGCCGGAGACGCAGAAGCCGAGCACCGGGACCACGGTCTGCCCGATCACGGGCACGAAGCCGAGCGCGAAGAGCAGGATGCCGAAGAGCAGCACCCGGCCCAGGATCCGCAGGCTGTCGCGGGCGGAGATCCACAGCTCCTGGGCGAGCGTGAGGCCCGACTCCGGGACCTCGCCGCCCTCGGTCCGGTCGACCTGCTCCGAGAGGGACTCGTAGAACGGCTGGCCCACGAGCAGGGTCACGGCGGTGAAGGTGATCACCGCGAGGAAGAGTCCGAGGCAGAAGACCAGGGCGGTCAGGAAGCCGCGGAAGAGGCCGAGCCACGGGGAGGACCAGCCGTCGGCGAAGGGGGTCGCCCAGGCCGTCAGGTCGTCGGCGCCGTAGCCGAGACCGATGAGCGCTCCGGCGTAAAGGACCAGCGAGACGAGCCCAGGCAGCAGCCCGAAGCCCAGCCACCGGCCGTGTCCCAGTACCCATCGCTGTCCGGCCAGCAGATAGCCGAATCCCCCCGCAAGATCACGCATGGTTCCCAGTTTAGGGGCGGGCGTCCGGGCGGGCGGACGCCGGGGCATGCCGAAGGCCGCACCCCGGTGCCGGGGTGCGGCCTTCGATGGAGCGGTCGTACCGGACGAACCGGACGGACCGGTCGAGCGGGTCGGAGATCAGACCGCGAGCTCGACCGTGATGTTGCCGCGGGTCGCCTTGGAGTACGGGCAGACCTGGTGGGCCTTCTCGATGAGGTCCTTGGCGGTGGCCGCGTCCACGTTCGGGATGGAGGCCGAGATCTTGACGATGATGCCGAAGCCGTCGTCGTTCTTGCCGATGCCGACCTCGGCGGTGACCGTGGAGCCGGTGATGTCGGCGTTCTCGTTGCGGGCGACGACGCCGAGCGCACCCTGGAAGCAGGCGCTGTAGCCGGCGGCGAACAGCTGCTCGGGGTTGGTGCCCTCGCCGCTGCCACCGAGCTCCTTCGGCGGGTTCACGACGACCTCGAGGCGACCGTCGTTGGTGGCGACGCGACCGTCACGGCCGTTCTCGGCGGTGGCAACAGCGGTGTACGCGACGTCGGACTGCTGGATGGACATGTAAGGAAATCCTCCTGGTAAATCGCCGGGACTCGCGCCCACGCGTCACGGCGGTGTGCAGTGAGCCTAACCGGTGAAAGAAACGATCATCTTTCCGGTGTTGTCACCGCGCAGCATTCCGAGGAAGGCGTCGGTGGCGTTCTCCACTCCGTGGACCACCGTCTCGTCGGCGACGAGCTGCCCGGAACGCAGCCAGCCGGCCACGTCCTGGACGAACTGCGGCTGCAGTCCCGCGTGGTCCCCGACCAGCACGCCCTGCAGGCGCAGGCGCTTGCCGATGACGAGGGCGAGGTTGCGCGGGCCGGGCACCGGCTCGGTGGCGTTGTACTGGGCGATCGCCCCGCACAGGGTGGCCCGGCCGTGGACCTTCAGGGAGGAGATGGCGGCCTCCAGGTGGTCCCCGCCGACGTTGTCGAAGTAGACGTCGATGCCCTCGGGCGCGGCCTCCTTCAGCTGCTCGGCGACGGGGCCGCTCTTGTAGTTGAAGGCGGCGTCGAAGCCGTACTTCTCTGTGAGGAGGGTCACCTTCTCGCCGGAGCCGGCGGAGCCGATCACCCGGGAGGCGCCCTTGATCTTCGCGAACTGGCCGACGAGGCTGCCGACCGCACCGGCCGCGCCGGAGACGAAGACGGAGTCGCCCTCCTTGAAGGAGGCGACCTCGAGGAGCCCGGCGTAGGCGGTCAGGCCCGGCATGCCGAGGACGCCGAGGTAGGCGGAGAGGGGGGCGAGCGAGGCGTCCACCGGGGTGGCGTACTTGGCGTCGACGTCCGCGTACTCGCGCCAGCCCAGACCGTGCAGCACGTGGTCGCCGACCGCGAAGCGCTCGTCGGCCGAGGCCACGACCTCGCCGACCGCGCCGCCGTCCATGGGCTTGTCGAGCTGGAAGGGCGGGACGTACGACTTCACGTCGTTCATCCGGCCGCGCATGTACGGGTCCACGGACATGTGGAGGTTGCGCACCAGAATCCGGCCGGCGGCGGGCTCGGCACTGACCGGCACCTCGCGCAGGGCGAAGTCCTCGGCGACGGGCCAGCCCTGCGGGCGGCGGACGAGGTGCCACTCACGGCTGACGGCGGGGATCTCGGACATGGCGTCACTCCTGGATGGGGGAAGAAGTGCAAAATGCTTCAGGACGTGAAACAACCATGCGCCTGGATATTTCATGTTGTCAAGTAAATGGGTACGCTGGATCCATGCCCAGCCGTCGCGCAGATCCCCTGACCCTCGAAGTCGTCGAGCTCATCGGCGACGTCGTGACCCGCTACCACCAGGAGTACGAGCACGCGGCCTCCAGCCACCAGCTCACCGGCGCCCAGGCCCGCGTACTGAACCTGCTCTCCCTGGAGCCCATGCCGATGCGCAAGATCGCGCAGAAGCTGCGCTGCGAGCCGTCGAACATCACCGGCATCGTGGACCGCCTGGAGAGCCGCGGGCTGGTCGAGCGCCGCCCCGACCCGGCCGACCGCCGGGTGAAACTGGCCGCGCCCACCGAGGACGGCCTGCAGACCGCCGACCGGCTGCGCGAGTCGCTGGACTTCGCCCGGGAGCCGCTGGCCGGGCTCTCCACGGCCGAGCGCGCGGTCCTGCGGGACCTGCTCAGGCGGATGCTGGGCTGAGGCTGAGGGCAAGGCTGGGCCCACGGGCGGCCCGCAGGTCGTACGCGGGTCGTCCGTGGGCGGTCAGGCCGTCAGCACCAGAACCACCAGCAGTCGCGGGTGGGCGACGGGGACGGAGACGGCGACTCGGACTGGCCCGGCTTTTTGGGGGGCTTCCCCTTGGGTCCCTTCGAGCTCGCGCTGGGAGTCGCGGAGCGACCGGACCGCGAGGCGGTCGGGGCGGCGGACGTGGGAGTCCGCGAAGCCCTGCGCGACGGCCCCGCCCCGGAGGCCGAGCCCGACGACCCGGCCGTCGAGCCCTCGGTGCTCCGGCCCGCGCCGCCCGGCTTCGCTCCCCCGGCCGTGCCCTTCCCGGAGCCGGCGGCCGGACCCTTTGCCGAAGCCGTCCCCGAGGGCGCGACCGGATCCCCCGTCAGGCCGGGCAGCGGAGCCGGCTCCGCGGGACCCGCCTCGTCGGTCAGCACCACCGTGGCCGCCCGGTCGGTGCGCTCCCCGTCGGTCGCCAGCCGGGCCAGGCCCAGGGAGGCTCCGGCGGCGAGCATCAGCCCGAGCCCCACGGTGAGCGCGGTCCGGCGGCGTCGGCGGTGCCCCGTCCGGCGGCGGGCGGCGGCGCGCCCCTGGGCCCGGCCCTGGCCCTGCCCCCGTTCCCCGGACAGCACGACGAGGGAGTCGGCGTACACGTCGGCGAGCGCGGCCGGGTCGCTTGCGAACCCGGCGGCGGAGCCGGGGGCGGGCGCGACGGGCGCGGCGGATATCAGGTGTTCGGCCGGGGTCCCGCATCCGGCGCACGCCAGCGCGCCGTTGAGGTACCTGCGGCAGGCGATGCAATAGTCCATGGCGCCCGCAGGCTACGCGTTCACTCACAACGGCCGTGTACCGGGATCGTGAGGATCTTGTGTGGAAGGGTTCGGGTCCATGACGAAGACTCCGGGGACACCACCCCTCCCCCCGGGCCCCTTCGGCCCCGCCGGCTTCCAACTGGTGCTGCTGCGCCGGATGGCGGACTTCCAGCCGGGACTCGCGGAGGAGGCCAGACGGCGGCTCGGCGCCTCCCTCGCAGAGCAGCGGGAGGCCAACAAGCGCTGGCAGGCCATGGTGCGCTCGCCGCGCTCCCGGGGCGCCCTGGCCCGCTACCGCTCGGTGCTCGGCCCGCCCGAGGCCGTCACCTCCCGCACGATCGGCGACCTGACGTGCGAGGCCCTGCTGTGGCCGGTGCCGCTCTGGCCCGATCTGCGCTTCGAGGTGCTCGCCGCGCCGGACGGGGCCGTCTGGAACGAGTGGCTGGTCCGGGCCCCGGGCGCGCCCGGTCCCGTACTGGAGTCGCCCGAGGACCTGCTGCCCTGGTCGGCGACGGTCGACGAGGTGGCGCGGGCCTTCGCCCCCGTCCGCCCGATGGAGGGCACCGCACCGACGCGGTGGCGCCTCGCGTTCACCGCGTCGGGGCGGGCCTGCGTCGCGGAGTTCACGTACGGCCTGCTCCAGGAAGTGTCCGTGGAGCAGGCATACGGCTAGGAACGCAGGAAGGACCGTACGCCCGCCGAGGTGGGGTCGTCGCCGAGCAGGTCGTTGTGCTTGAGGCAGCCGACGGGGGTGTTCAGGGCCCCGGTGAGCGGGACGCTGTCGTCGGGGTTGATGACCTCGTCGCAGTGGGACCAGAAGGTGGCGTACCCGACCGTGCCGGGGGTCTCGTCACCGGAGTTCAGGTTCTTCACCACGTACGAGCCGGGGGTCATGTCCCGGCAGGCCTGGTCCCACAGGGCGCAGGCCCAGGCGGTGGAGGTGCCGCGGTTGGGGCCGGCCAGGGAGACCCAGCGGTCCACGTACGAGCCGCCGCCGCCGAACTTCACGTACCAGCGGGTGACCAGCGAGCCGAAGGAGTGGGCGACCAGGTCCACCCGGGCGGCGCCGGTCTGCCGGCGGACCTCGTCCACGTAGGCGGCGAGCCGTCCGGAGAGGACCTCGTTGACCGACTGGTGGGTGTCGTAGCCGAAGGAGAAGAGCTCGGAGTCCGCGTATCCGTCGGCGCGCAGGTCCTCGCGCAGGGAGCCCCAGACGCCGGGGTCGGCGTTGTAGCCGTGCACGAAGACCACCGGATTGCGCGCGACGGCCGGGGCGGAGGCGGGCTGGGACTGGGCGCCGGCGGGAGCCTGCGCCGGGGCCTGCGCCTGCGCCTGCGCCTGGGCCTGGGCCTGGGCGGGGCCGGAAGCCGAGCCGGACCGCGGCGCGCCGGAAGCCGCGCCGGAAGGCGGACCGGAGGACGGTCCGGCGGCCTGGGCCGGGAGTGCGGGCGCCGCGAGCAGCGCCAGGCAGAGCGTCAGCAGGGCCAGCAGTCGCTGGCGGACCGTCAGCATCGAGTCCCCTTTACCTTGTTACGCGCGAGTAGCACGATCGGTGCGGGCATGGTCGCGCCTGGCGTCGCAGAATTCCACCCCCGTGCAGCACCCACCCGCACCCCTCGTGACCCTTCCGTATCTCACGACACCCCCCACCCGGAGCATCAAATCGGGCAATACGGGTAATTCACCCGAGAAGATACGAAGTGTGACCGGCACCCGCCGGTCTTCTTGCGTCAGTGCTCTCGGGAGGATCTGCCGTGACCGTCAGTCTTGAGCAGTTGCGCCGCTGCCACGTGGCCGTCGACCTCGGAGCGGCCAGGACCCGCGTCTACGTCAAGGGCCTCGGCCTGGTCGTGGACGAGCCCAGTGTCGCCGCCGTGAACACGCGGACCGGTGCACTCATCGCCGTCGGCACCTTCGCCGAGCGGATGACCGGCCGCACGCCCGACTACATCCGCGTGGTCCGCCCCGTCTCCGGCGGCACCGTCGTGGACATCGAGATGGCCCAGCGCATGCTGCGCCACCTCCTCGGCGAGAAGCTGCGGCGCGCCCTGCGCCGCAAGCCCCGGCTCCGGGCCGCCGCCTGCACCCCGCACGACGCCGACCCGCTCGCCCAGCGCGCGGCGGTGGAGACGATGGTCGGGCTCGGAGCCCGCCGCGTCGAACTCGTCGACACCCTGATCGCGGCGGCCGTCGGCTGCGGACTGCCCGTGGAGCAGCCGACCGCGACGATGATCATGGTGTGCGGGGCCGCCGCCACCCAGGTCGCCGTCCTCTCCCTCGGCTCGATCGTCACCGCCGTGCGGATCCCCGTCGGCGGCGAGGCCATCGACCACGCCGTCGTCCAGCACCTGCGCCACGCGCACGAGCTGATGCTGCCCAGCCAGGCCGTCCGCCCGCTCCAACTGGCCCTGCACGGCAACGGCATCACCGCCGAGGGCCCGGCCTCCACCCTCATCCACGGCCGCGACGTGTCCACCGGACTGGCCCGCTCCGTCAACGTCGACACCGCGGCCGTCCGCGACGCCATCTACACCCCGCTGACCGCCGTGCTCGACGGCATCGGCAAGGTGCTGCGCGACTGCCCGCCGGACCTGGTGGCCGACCTGACGGACCGAGGGATCATGATGGTGGGTGGCAGCGCCCTGCTGCCGGGCCTGGACCAGATGCTCCGCGACGCCACCGGAATGCCCGTGGCCATCGCGGAACGCCCCGACGTCTGCGCGGTACTGGGCCTCGGCATGATGATCGAAGGGAAGATCTCCCCCATGGTTCTGAACCCCCTGGCCGAATGACGCGGGCCGAGTCGTCCCCGGCGGCCCCCCGGGACGGGAACGACCTCGCCGCCCGCCAAGTCGCCAGCCTGCCCGTCCTCCTGGAAGCGGTCCTCAACGTCGGCTCCGAACTCGAACTGCGGACCACCCTCCAGCACATCGTGGATTCGGCGACCGACCTGTGCGCGGCACGGTACGGAGCGCTCGGGGTCGTCGACCCCGAGCGCGTCCGGCTGACCGCGCTGTTCACCTCCGGTCTGACCGAGGCCGAGAAGACCGCGATCGGCCGGCTGCCGGACGGCCGTTCCGGCCTGCTCGGCGCCCTGATCACCGATCCGCGCCCGCTGATGCTGGAGGACCTGAACCAGGACCCCCGCGCGGCGGGCTTCCCGCCGGGGCACCCCCCGATGAAGGGGTTCCTCGGCGTCCCGATCCGGGTCCACACCGAGGTCTTCGGCAACCTCTACCTCACCGACAAACAGGGCGGCGGCCCGTTCACGGACGAGGACCTCGCGCTGCTGCGCGTCCTGGCCTCGCAGGCGGGGATAGCGATCGGCAACGCCCGGCTGTACGAGACCGCGCGCCGCCGGGAGCGCTGGATCGAGGGCGCCGCCGCCGTGACCACCACCCTGCTGGCGGGCCGCCCGGCGGCCGACGCGCTGATGTGCGTCGCCGAACGGGCCCGGCTGCTGGCCGACGCGGCGGCCGGGGTCGTCCTCCAGCCGACCCCCGAGGGCGGCATGGAGATCGTGGCCGCCTCCACGCACGGGGACCCCGGGGACCTGGTGGGCACGGCCATCGCCCCGGGCTCGGCGGTCCTGGAACAGCTCCTGGGCGGCGAGCCGGTCTTCATCGACGACTCGGCGACGGACCCCCGGATGACCACGCACGTACGGGAGCGCTTCGGCCCCAGCATGATGCTGCCCCTGCAGAGCGGCGGGCAGCTCATCGGCACGCTCGCCCTGCCGCGCGTCCGCGGCGGCCCCGCCTACGACGCCGTGGACCGGCTGCTGGCCTCGCAGTTCGCCTCCCAGGCCGCGCTGGCCCTGGTCCTGGCGGACGCGCAGCACGACCGCGAGCAACTGGCCGTCTACGAGGACCGGGACCGCATCGCCCGTGACCTCCACGACCTGGTCGTCCAGCGGCTGTTCGCGACGGAGATGATGCTGGAGAGCACCCGGCGGCGCTCCGACAAGGCACCCACCGGGGACACGGTCGGCGAGGAGCTGAGCCGGGCCGTGGACGAGCTCGACTCCACCATCCAGGAGGTCCGCACGGCCATCTTCGCCCTCCAGCAGCCCCCGACGGACGCCCCGACCACCTTCCGCGGCCGGGTCCTGCGGGAGACCGGCGGGGCGGCGGTCCTGCTGGGCTTCCAGCCGTCGGTGCACTTCGCGGGCACGGTGGACGCGCTGCTGCCGGATCCGGTCGCGGGTGAGCTGCTCGGCGCCCTGCGCGGGGCGCTGGCCGCGGCGCACCGCCGCGCGGAGGTCACCTCCATCGAGGTCGAGGTCGACGCGGTCCCCTCCCGGGTCCGCCTCACCGTCTCCGACGACGGCCGTACGGAATCGGGCACTCGGGGCACCACCCTGACCTGGGAAGCCCCGCTCTGACCCCGGCGGCCGGCGGCCGGTTGGCCCTGCGGGGCGAAGTCCCCTACCCACCCTTCGCCCGTTCCCCGGGCTGCGCCCGGACCCCCTGGGGCTCCGCCCCAGACCCCGCGCCTCAAACGCCGGCGAGGCTGGATGCACCCAGCCCGTCCGGCGTTTGAGGACCGGGTCCGGGCAGCGCCCGGGGAACGGTGGAAGGGCGGGTCGGGGACTTCGCCCCGCAGGGTCGGCCCGCCACCGCGCGAGCGGGGCAGCAGGCGGCGGCCCGTACGCTGGCGGCGTGACGACCCGCCCCTCGGCCCGCGCCGCCATCGCCTCCGCCACAGACCCCGGCACCTTCACCGAACTCCCCACCCCGCCGGGGAACTCCGCCCCCGACGGCCCCCTCGGCTGGGCCGGCTACGACGACTCCCGCGCCCGGGCCGCCGCCCGCACCGGCGAGGACGAGTCCGTCGTCACCGGCACCGCCCTCCTCGGCGGCCACGAAGCCACCGTGATCTCCTTCGAGTTCGGCTTCCTCGGCGGGTCCCTGGGCCACCGCACCGGCGACCGCCTGGAGGCGGCGTACGCCCACGCCCGCACCCACCGCCTCCCCCTGGTCTCCCTCATCGCCACCGGCGGCTCCCGCATGCAGGAGGGCATGCTCGCGCTGACCCAACTGCAGCGCGTGGCCCGCCAGTCCGCCCTCACCCGCGCCGCCGGCCTCCCGCAGATCGCCGTCCTGCGCGACCCCACCACCGGCGGCGGCTGGGCCACCCTCGGGGCGGGGGCCGACGTGATCCTCGCGCTGCCCGGGGCGCAGGTCGGGTTCGCCGGGTCCCGGGTGCGGCCGCCGGACGCGGATCCGGCCGCCTACACCGCCGAGGGGCAGTACGCCGCCGGGCACGTGGACGCCGTCGTTCCCGCACCGGAGCTCCCGGCGACCCTGGCGGCCTGGCTGCGGGTGCTCGCCGCGCCCCGCTCCCCCGAGCCCGTGGAACCCCCCGCCGCGCTGTCCGCCGTAGCGCTGCCGCCCACGGGGTGGGACGCCGTCCGGCAGGCCCGGCACCCCGGCCGGCCGCGCGCGGGGCGGTACCTGGACGCGTACTTCGAGCTCCGCCTCCCTCTCTCGGGCGACCGGGCGGGCGGCACCGACCCCGGGATGCTGTGCGGGTTCGGGCTCCGCGAGGGCCGGGCCGTGGCCTACGCCGCCCAGTGCGGCACCGCCACCCGCCCGGCCGGGTACCGTACGGCGGCCCGTGTCATCCGGCTCGCGGACCGGCTCGGGATCCCGGTGCTCACCCTCGTGGACACCCCGGGCGCGGCCAACGACGCCGCCGCCGAGCACGCGGGCGCGGGCGCGGCCATCGCCGACGCCTTCGCGGCGCTCGCCTCGGCCGCGGTCCCCGTCACCACGCTCCTCATCGGCGAGGGCGGCTCGGGCGGCGCCCTGGCCCTGGCGGCGCCGGGGAACACCTGGGTCACCCCGGACAGCTACTTCTCGGTGATCGCCCCCGAACTGGCGGCGGCCATCCTCAAGCGCCCCCCGGAGTCGGCTCCGGCGACGGCGGACCAGCTGCGCGTCCGCCCCCAGGACCTGGTCGCCCTGGGGGTCGCCCGCGGCATCGTCTCCCCCGCGGAGGAGGAGGAGCCGACGGCCTAGACGGCTTAGCGCCCCCAGCTCCGGGCCGGCAGCTTCACGTCCAGCCGGTAGAGCCGGGTGATCTCCTGCGGGAACTCGTTGTCGTCGCTGACCAGCAGCAGCCGGACCCGTCCGGACCCGGCGCGGCCGTCGTCGTCCGTGACGACCATGCCCTCGACGTTGTCGACCAGCGGGTGGTTCTGCGGCAGCTTGGACGGCGCGCCCAGCGTCGGGCAGCCGTCGAGGTCGCCGATCGGCGTCTTGCGCGCGGTCCGCAGACCGGGACCGTCCGCCAGGGCCGTCACCTTCGAGGTGTCCGTGGCTCCCAGGGGATCGGCGAGGTACAGCCGTACCGTGATCTTGAACTGCTGTGTGAACCCGCGCTCCAGCACGAGCAGCCGGCCGTCGCGCGTCGGCGCGAGCTCCACCAGCCCGTGCCCGGCGTCCACCGGGTAGGCGTACTGCCGGCCCAGGACGAACTCGCCGCTCCGGCCCCGGCGTTCCCAGGTCTGGATCCGCTGGAGCGTCCGCCCCTGCGCGTCCTTGCCGTCGCCGGCCAGCACGCCCTCGACTCCGGCGACGAGGGTGTGTCCGCCGGGCAGCAGGGTCAGCGATTCGAAGGTCTGGTTGACGGTGGCCCGGCCCGCGGGTGCGAGCTTGAACCCGTCCGGGATCGGCAGCGAGCCGAGCACCTCACCGGTGCGGGCGTACCGCCGGATCGCCGGGGACGTCTCGTCCGTCACCAGGTAGGTGCCGTCGCGGTCGACGACGATCCCCTCGGAGTCGAGGGCCTTGCCCGCGCCGTCGGTCAGCGGCAGCCGCGCGGCGGCCGTGGCCGTCGGGGTGTCGCCGCGGCCCACGTTCAGCTTGTACAGGACCGACTTGTCGGAGATGGCGGCGATGCTGCCGTCCCGGTCCACCGAGAGCCCGGAGAGCCCGCCGACCAGCTTCCCCTCGACGAGGGTCTTGTCGAGGGAGTCCGAGTAGCCGGCGACCGAGAGGTACGGCGAGCAGGAACGGTCCTCCTTCGGCGCCCCGGGGGCCGTGCGGGCCGCGGAGGCCGCGAGGGCCTGCGGAACGAGGGTTCCGCAGAGCGCGGCGGTGGCCACGGCGGTGGTGACGAGCGTACGAAGGCGCATGAAGGCCTTCCTCCTGGATCAAAGGGGAGGTGCGAGGCGGGGGGTGGGAGTCAACTTCCTAACTGTCATATGGCTAACCGAAAGAAAACGGAAGACCCGGCAACGCAATGGCAACGAAACCGCCAACTTCCCTTCACACCCGTCCGGATCGGGCGAACCTCCCCGGACTGGTCCCCACGTGCCGCCCGAAGTGCCGTGTCAGGTGCGCTTGGTCGTAGAAGCCCGCCGCCACCGCGGCCTCGGCCGGCGGCATCCCCGCCAGCAGCAGCCGCCGCGCCTTCGCGACCCGCAGCCCGGTGAGGTAGGCGTGCGGAGGGAGCCCGAACGCCTGCCGGAAGCTGCGGATCAGGTGGGTGGGATGGGCGTGTCCCAGAAGCGCGGAAGCCTCCTCCAGGGTGATCCCGCCGAGGACCCGCGCATCGAGGAGCTCGCGCAGTCGTACGGCCGTGTCCGGGCCCGGAACCCCGTACGGGACCGCCCGGCGTCCCTCCAGCCACGTGCGCAGCCGCTCCTGGACGAAGGCGAGCCGCGACTGCGCCTCCAGCAGCTCGACCGCACCGGCCGGCAACTCCCGCGCGCCCAGGGCGCGGTGCAGTCCGTGGACCCGGTCGCGCAGGGCGGCGTCGAGCAGCAGCGGCGCGTCGACGGCGGCCCCGGTCAGCGCCTGGGGGAGGACGGACGCGTCGAGGTACAGCACGCGCTTGCGGAAGCCCGTCTCGGTGACGGTCCGCCCGTCGTGGACCACCCCGGGCGGCAGCAGGGCCACCGTGTCCGAGCCGCCGGCGCCGTGGCGTTCGCGGTCGAGCCCGAAGTCGACGCGGCCGCCGTCGAGGATCATCAGCGCCCACGTGTCGTGGACGTGGGCGGGGTAGGCGTGATCGGTGAACCGGGCGTGGAACACCTCGGCGATCCCCGGCACCGGCGGCTGCCAGGCCGAGACCGTGCTGGGGGGACGTATCGCGACCGGCATGTCAGGAACGTACAAGACCGGCCGGCGCGCGCTCGGGCAGCCTGCCCGCATGACGACATCCGAGAGCACGCAGGAGAACGGCCGCCCGGCGGCGGCCGTGGTGAACATCGCGGAGAAGCTCGCCGGCTTCACCGAGCAGTGGGCCCCGCGCCGCATCGCCCGGGTCAACGACTACGAGGTCAAGATCGCCAAGATCCAGGGCGAGTTCGTCTGGCACACCCACGAGGACACCGACGAGCTCTTCCTCGTGGTCAGCGGCACCCTGACGATCCGGCTGCGCGCCGGGGACGTCGTACTGAACCCCGGGGAGATCTACGTGGTCCCGCGCGGCGTGGAGCACTGCCCGCGGGCCGACGGGGAGACGGCGATCCTGATGTTCGAGCCCGCCGGCACCCTCAACACCGGCGGGCAGGCCGGCGACCGCACCCGCGAGCCGGTGGACGCGTAAGGGATCGCCCGGCCTCGTGCCGGAGCCCGCCCCTCAGGCCTGGGGCGACCGCGCGTCGTAGCGGGCGAACCCCCGCCACCGTGCGGCCAGCAGCGCCAGTACGAGGACGCAGCCGAGCCCGCCGCCCGTGATCGCCACGGTCGGGGAGGTGAGCTCGGCGGCGGCTCCGGCGAGGAAGTCGCCGAGCCGGGGCCCGCCGGCGACGACCACGATGAAGACGCCCTGCAGGCGGCCCCGCATCTCGTCCGGGGTCGCGGCCTGGAGCATGGTGGTGCGGAACACCATCGAGACGCTGTCGGCGCACCCGGCCAGGGCCAGGAAGAGCAGCCCGAGCCAGAGGTTCCGGGTCAGCCCGAACACCGCGATGGCCAGCCCCCACCCGGCGACGGAGAGCAGGATCGCCACCCCGTGCCGGCGGATCCGGCCCTGCCAGCCGGACAACAGCCCCCCGAGCAGCGCCCCGACGGCGGGGGCGGCCACGAGCAGCCCGACCGTCTTGGCGTCGCCGCCGTACCAGAGCACGGCGACGGCCGGGAACAGCGCCTTCGGCTGGGCCAGCACCATGGCGGCCAGGTCGGAGAAGAAGGTCATCCGGATGTTCGGCCGGGTCCCCAGGAAGCGCAGGCCGTCGAGGACGGAGGCCCGCCCGGTGCCGCCCGCCTTCCGTTCGGGCTTCATCGACGGCAGCCGCCACATCGCGTAGAGGGCGGCTCCGAAGGTGAGGGCGTCGATCAGGTACGCGGCCTGGTAGCCCCACCAGCCGACGATGACCCCGCCCAGTGCCGGGCCGGCCGTCATCCCGAAGGTCATGACCACGGAGTTCAGGGCGTTGGCGGCGGGCAGCTGCTCGGCGGGCAGCAGCCGCGGGATCATCGCGGACCGGGCGGGCCCGTTGAGCGCCCCGCAGAGGGACTGGAGGGCGACGACGGCGTACAGCAGCCAGATCCGGTGGTAGTCCAGGAGCGCGGCGCCGGCCAGGGCGAAGGACAGGGCGGCCAGGCCGAGCGCGCTGACCAGGCCGAGCTTGCGGCGGTCGACGGTGTCGGCGATGGCCCCGCCGTAGAGCCCGAAGGCGACCAGCGGGACGAGCGAGCAGAGGCCGACCAGTCCGACGGAGAAGCTGGAGCCGGTGATCTCGTAGACCTGGAGCGAAATGGCCAGGGCAGTCATCGCCTGGCCCAGCCAGGACACGATCCCGCCGAACCACAGCCGCCGGAAATCCGGGGAGGTTCTCAGCGGGGTGAGGTCGGCCAGTATGCGGCGTCGGGGGCGGATGGACGGGGGCGGAGCGGTCGTACGGGTCACAACGGATGATAAGCAGCCACCGCTCGGGCCCCGCCGGAACGGACCGTGCGTTCACGCACGCGCAACACTCACCCCACCCGGAACCCGGGCCCCGCGGCGGCACGTTCCTTGCCGCTAACTCGCCACTATCACCGGACATTTGACCGAATAGACGTGCGCTCCTCCCCTGGAGTTCAGCTCATGATGAAAAGACTCGTATGTCCAGGGAGGCGCAGTGATCGAACCTGGCACCAGCACCACGAGCACCAGCATCACGAGCACCGGCACCGGCACCGGCACCGGCACCGGCACCGGCACCACGAAGACAGGTGCACCGAGCGCGACCGATCCGGTCTTCCCGCTCACCCTGGGGGTCGAGGAGGAATTCCTCCTCGTCGACGCCCGCACCCTGAGGGTGGTCCCGGCCGCCCCGCTCGTCCTGTCCACCGCCGCGGGGCTCCCCCACGAACTGCACCCCGAGGGCACCCGCTACCAGGTGGAGATCTCCACCCCCGTCGCCGACTCGGCCGCGATCCTGCGCAGCGAGCTCGCCGGCCTGCGGCGCACCCTCGCCCGGGCGGCCCGCGCGCACGGCTGCCGGCTGCTGGCCGCGCCCTCGCCGGTCCTCGCCGTGGAGGGCCCGCTCCACCTGACCGACGACGAGCCGCGCCAGCGCGAGCAGGCACGGCGCTTCGGCGCGCTCACCGACACCCTCGTCAGCTGCGGCCGGCACGTCCACATCGGCACCCTCGACGTGGACACGGCGGTGGCCGTCTCCAACCGGATCCGGCCCTGGCTGCCCACGCTGATCGCGCTGGCGGCCAACTCCCCCTTCTGGGGCGGCCGCGACACCGGGCACGCCAGTTGGCGGGCGATGGCCTGGGCGGGGTGGCCCTCGGCGGGACTGCCCCCGCACTTCGCCTCGACGGCCCACTTCCGGCGCTCCGTGCAGACCCTGCTCGGCTCCGGGGCGGCCCTCGACACCAAGATGGTCTACTGGGACCTGCGGCCCTCGGGGAACTGGCCGACGCTCGAACTGCGGGCCCCCGACATGTCCCCGGACATCGACTCGGCCATCCTCCAGGCCGAGCTGTCCCGCGGCCTCGTCGCCACGGCCCTGCGCGAGATCGCCGAGCAGCGGCCCGACCCGCCCGTACGGGACGACGTACTGCGCCTCGCGCGCTGGCGGGCCGCCCACGACGGCCTGGAGGGCTTCGGGCTGGACCCGTACACGGGCGTCGAACTCCCGGCGGCGGACCTGGCGGAGGCGCTGCTCGACCTGGTGGCCCCCGCGCTGGCCGCGTCCGGCGACCTCGACCACGCGGCGAGGACCATGGCCGGCCTCCTGCGCGACGGCTCGGGCGCCCACCGCCAGCGCACGGCCTTCACCCGCCGCGGCGACCTGAAGGACGTCCTGCGCCACCTGGCGGACGAGACGGAGGCCCCCTGACCTCCGCCTGATGCCGCCGGAGCCCACCCCGGAGAACGCCGGGGCCGCAGGCGGGGCCGATCCCCCACCTGCGGCTCGCACCGGACCTGAACCGTACGGAGGCCGATCGTGGCGGACTTCTCTGCTCGGAGTTCAGAAGCGCTCATCGCCATCACCATGGCCGACATCGCCATCGTCCTCGTCGCCGGCGCGGTCCTGGGGTGGCTGGTCCGCTACGTGCGCCAGCCGCCCGTCGTCGGGGAGATCATCGCCGGCATCGCCCTGGGTCCGAGCCTCCTCGGCCTGCTGCCCGGAGACCTCCCTGCCCGCGTCTTCCCCGGCGAGGTCCGGCCGTACCTGGCGGCGATAGCCCACGTCGGGCTGCTCGTCTTCATGTTCGGCATCGGCTGGGAATTCGACAAGAGGTTGCTGCGGGGCCGGCACCGCACCGTGGCAGCGGTCTCGATCGCCTCGGTCGTGGTCCCCTTCAGCCTGGCCGTCGGGCTCGCGGCGCTGCTGTACGACCGGCACGACAGCGTCGGCGGAACGCGCATCCCCTTCACCGCGTTCGCACTGTTCATGGGCGCGGCGATGTCGATCACCGCCTTCCCCGTCCTGGCCCGCATTCTGACGGAACACCGGATGACGGGAACGCGCGTCGGCGCACTGGCACTGGCCAGTGCCGCCATCGACGATGTCCTCGCCTGGTGCCTGCTCGCCCTGGTGGCGGCCCTCGTGACCGCGTCCGGCGGTTCCGGGGACTTCGCGCGAACAGCCGTCCTTTCGGTGCTCTACATCGCGGCGATGCTGCTCGTCGTGCGCCCCCTCCTGGCATTCCTCGTGCGCCGCTGGGTCCGCGACCGAATGCCGCCGCAGTTCGTCGTGGTGCTCGTCGCCGGGCTGTTCCTGTCTTCCTACGTGACGACGTGGATCGGGATCCACGCGATATTCGGCGCGTTCGCCTTCGGCTTCGTCATGCCGAGAGAGCCGCGCGGCGTGCTCGGCGAAGGGGTGGAACGGCCGTTCGGCGGGATGAGCCTGGTGCTGCTGCCGGTCTTCTTCGTCGTCACCGGGCTGAACGTCGACATCGGCGCGCTGTCCGGCCGCGATCTGCTCGAACTGGCCGCCATCATCGCCGTCGCCTCCGCCGGCAAGCTGATCGGCGCCTCGGTCACCGGGAGACTGGCCGGACTGCCGTGGAGGGAGGCCGGCACCCTCGGCATCCTGATGAACACGCGCGGCCTCACCGAGCTGATCATCCTGAATGCCGGTGTCAGCCTCGGCGTCCTGGACGGCCGGATGTTCACCATGATGGTCGTGATGGCGTTGTTCACGACCGTGCTCACCGGACCCTTCCTTCCGAAGGCTCCGGTACGCGTCGACCGGGCCGGCTCCCGGGCCCGCCCGCGGGAGCCGGACGTCCTTCCGGTACGGGTGCTCAACGCCCGGCCGTCACCTGCCCCGAGAGCTCCCGGGCCGCGGCCGTGACGTCGGTGAGCAGGGCGTCGATGTCGTCCTCGGTCGTCGTCGGGTTGAGGAAGACGAGCTTGAGATGGACCTGCGGCGTGCCGTCCGGTCCGGCGATCTTCGTGCGGGCGAGCAGGGCGCGGCCGTCCGTCATCAGCTTGCGGCGCACCGCCGCGTTCCAGGCGCTCTCGTCCGCGACCGGGGTCCCGTCCACGGGGGTGCAGCGGAAGATGACCGTGGTGAGCAGCGGGTCCGCCACGAGTGTCAGGCCGTCGGTGGCGGCGATCCGGCTCGCGGCGTAGCGCGCCTGGTCGTGGCAGGCGTCCACCCAGTCGCCCATGCCCTCGCGGCCGACCGTGAGCAGCGTGGCGGCCATCTTGAAGGCGTCGGAGCGGCGGGTGGTCTGGAGCGAGGTGCCGAGCAGGGCGGTGAAACCGAGGGCCTCGTCGTCGGACGGGTTGAGGTAGACGGCCTGTTCGTCGAGGCACTCCATGTGCCGCCGGTCACGGACCACGATCACGCTCGAAGAGGCCGGGGTCCAGCCGAACTTGTGCAGGTCGAAGGCGACCGAGTCGGCCCGGCCGAGGCCGTCCAGGAGCGGGGACAGGCTCGGCGAGAACAGCGCGCCGATGCCGTAGGCGGCGTCGACGTGCAGCCAGATCCCGTACTCGCCTGCGAGGTCCGCCAGTTCGGGCAGCGGGTCGAAGGAGCCGTGGTCGGTGGTGCCGGCCGTGGCGACGATGGCGATGGGGACCTCGTCGGCGGCGAAGCCCTCGACGATCCGGCGGGCCTCGCCGGCGAGCATCCGGCCCCGGTCGTCCACCGGCACCTTCACCACGGCGGACCGGCCGAGCCCCAGGAAGCCGGCGGCCCGGGCGACCGAGAAGTGGGCGGCGGCGGAGCACAGGATCCGCGGGCGGACCTGGCGGCCCGCGAGTCCCGTCGCGGACACCTCGCCGGTGTCCTTCAGGGCGCGGTCCCGGCTGAACAGCAGGCCCATCAGGTTGGAGATGGAGCCCCCGGGCGTCAGGGTTCCGCCGGCCTCCGCGCCGAAGCCGACCCACGAGGCCATCTCCTGGATGAGCTGCCGCTCCAGTTCGAGCGCGAACGGGCCGCTCTCCCAGGCGTGCAGGGACTGGTTGAGTGCGGCGGCGAGCATGTCGGCGGCGGCGGACGCGGCGGTGGGCGCGCACTGCATGCGGGCCACGGCCGAGGGGTGGGTGAGGTCGACGGCCCCCATGGCGTACGCCTCGAAGAGTTCCGTCACCCGCTGCGCGCTGGGCTCGTCGGTGAGGAACCGTCCGCCGCCCAGCACCTCGCGCACCGCGGCGGAGGCCGCCTCGGGCCCGCCGGGCGCGACCGGGCCGCCCCGCTTGAGGGAGGCGTCGCGGAGGGTGCCGAGGGCCGTGTCCAGGAGGCTCCTGAGCTGCTCCAGACCCTCCGGACGGCCTGCGAGGGCTGCGTTCCTGCCAGTGGAGATCATGACTGCCGGGTTCCTTCGGTGAGGGTGGGAGAGGGGTGGGAGGCGGGGGCTGGGGCGGGGGCCTTGCGGGAGCCGCGGATGACCCCGATCGAGGCGGCCACGACTGCGATCAGGCCCGCCACCTGGGCCGGAGCGAGGGTCTCGTGCAGGACGAGCAGGGCGACCAGGGCCCCGATCGCCGGTTCCAGGCTGAGCAGCACGCCGAAGACCAGGGCCGACACCCGGCGCAGGGTCTCCATCTCGCAGGTGTACGGAACGAGCGAGGACAGCATCGCGACGCCGAAGCCGAAGATCAGGATCTCGGGGCGGGCGAGCGTCTGCGCACCCTCCGCGAGCCCGGCCGGCAGGGAGCACAGTGTGCCGAAGGCCATGGCGAGCGCGAGCCCCCCACCGCCGGGCATCACCTTCCCGACTCTGGCCGACAGCGGCACGTACGAGCCCCAGAAGACGGCGCAGGCGAGGGCGATCAGCAGGCCGGTGAGGCCCGCCGCGCCGCCCTGCCAGCCGAGCAGCGCGATGCCGACGGCCGCGAGCACGATCCAGAGCCGGTCACCGGCCCGGCGCGAGGACAGGCCGGCGATCGCGAGCGGGCCCGCCATGCCCACGGTGAGCGCCACCCCGACCGGCATCCTGGCCATGGCCAGGTAGAAGCAGATGTTCATGCCCGCGATGGCCACGCCGAGGGCGGCCACCGCACTCGCCGTACGCCGGTCGAGGCGCACGGAGGGCCGCCACCAGAGCAGGAGCACGAGGGCCGAGAAGCCCAGGCGCATCAGGGTCACCGTCGCCGGGCCGACCGTGCCGAACAGCTGCTTGGCGAAGACCGCGCCGAGCTGGGTGCTGACCATGCCGATGAGCATCAGGGCCGGGGCCGGGACCACACCGATGCCCCGGCGGCCGGCGGCCGCGGCGGGACGCACGCCCGCCTTCGCGTCCGTACCCGCGCTCGTGCTCGTACCCGTACCCGCGCTCGCGCTCGTACCCGTACCCGTACCCGTACTCGTGCTCGTGCTCGTTCCGATGTCGATGCTCATGGCGTGAGCAGGACCTTTCCGGTGGTGCCGCGGCCTTCGAGCAGCTCGTGCGCCCGCGCCGCCTCGGCCAGCGGCAGCCGCGCCTGCACGTTCGGGCGGACGACGCCCTGGGAGACGTAGCGGAACAGCTCGGCGGCCGCGGCCCGCAGGGACGGCGCGTCCGGCACGTGGTCGGCGAGGGTGGGACGGGTCAGGTAGAGCGAGCCGGCGGTGCGCAGCAGCTCCACGTCGAACGGTGGTACGGGGCCGCTGGACAGGCCGCAGACGACGAGGGTGCCGCGTCGGCGCAGGGCCTTGACGCTGGTCTCGAAGGTGGCCGCGCCGACCGAGTCGTAGACCACGTGCGCGCCCTCGCCGCCGGTGAGTTCGCGCACGGCTTCCCCGAACTCCTCGTAGGGGACGGCGTGGTGGGCGCCGGCCGCCAGAGCGGTCTCCCGCTTCTCCTTGGTGGAGGCGACGGCGATGACGTTCGCGCCGCGGTGCCCGGCCAGCTGTACGAGGAGCTGGCCCAGGCCGCCGGCGGCGGCGAGGACGACGACGGTCTCGCCCGCCGCCACCGGGTGGGTGGTGTGGCTGAGGTAGTGCGCGGCGAGGCCCTGGAGCAGGACCGCGGCCGCGTCGTCGAGGGTCACCGTCTCGGGGACGGGGACCAGCTTGGCCGCGGGGACGGCGGTGTACTCGGCGTAGGCGCCGAGCTGGGTCGCGTAGGCGACGCGGTCGCCCGGGGCGACGTCGTCGACGCCCTCGCCGACGGCGGTGACGATGCCGGCGGCCTCCTGGCCGGGGACGAGCGGGTACGGGGCCGGGTAGGTGCCGTTGCGGTAGTAGACGTCGATGAAGTTGAGGCCGACGGCGGTGTTGCGGACGACGACCTGGCCGGGGAGGGCGGCCGGTTCGGGGAGTTCCGTGGGGGTGAGGGCGGAGGGGGCACCGGCCCCGGTGACGTGGACGGCTCGCATCAGATTTCCTCGGTTCGCGGGGTGCGGGTGGCGCGGACGGGTGCCGGGGCGGGGCGGGGCCGGGCGAAGGCCGGATCCTCCTCCTGGAAGACGTGGCGGAAGTGGTTGATGTCGCCGGTGAGTCCCCGCATCAGCGTGTCCAGGGCGGGATCCGGGCCGTCGACCGTGTGCAGGAGCTCGGTGTTGCGGCGTACGTGGGCCGGCGAGAACGGCAGCGCGCCCATCGACAGGTAGCGGATGGCGCCCGAGCGGTCGCGCCGGGGGATGAGGTCGGAGCGGGCGTACCGGCTGGCGCTGAAGGGGATGTCGAGCCGGCCCTCCGCGAACGCCTCGACGATCGCCTCGATCAGGTCGGCCCGTTCCAGGAGCGGCTCGACGAGGTCGGCGACCTCTTCGAGGATCCACCCCATCTCCCGCTGTACCTGGACGTCGTCGACGGTGATGAAGTCGAGGAGCGGCGAGTTGGCACGGTCGGCGAGCCGCAGGCCCTCCACGTTCGCGGCCGTGTCGGGGATCCCGTACGCCTCCTGATGGGTCTTGGTGATCAGCTTGGAGGCGCCGCCGAGCCGGGCGACCAGCGCGCCGTAGAGGATCAGGTCCTCCGCGTTGCCCCGCTCCCGGGGGAAGACGCCCATGAACTCGTGGAGCACCGCGTGGACGGTGACCCCGGCGGGAAGGTAGCGCTCGGCCAGCACCGGGATGCTCCGCAGGGCCGCGATGTCCTGGGCGAGATGGCCGCCCTGCGGGTACGCCACGGAGATGCAGCGCACGCCGGCGCGGGCGGCGAGGACGGCTTCCAGGACGCTGATGGCGAGGCTGATGGATGGCGGTACGAGGACGGCGGTGAGCGTGCCGAACAGCTCGCGGTCGATGACCACCCCGTGTTCGGCGAGCTCCCCGCACCGCCGGTCCACGTCCTGCCAGGCACCGAGGGACTCGGCGAGCGGGACGGCCTTCGAGTAGGGCAGGTTGTACGAGATCCCGCCGCCCTCGAAGGAGGTGATGCCGGAGGCCACGGACACGTCGAACAGGATGCGGGCGTCCGGGGAGCCGTGGCGGATCTCCAGCGGCGCCGCGATCAGCTCGTTGATCTCGCGGCCGCGCTGCCAGCCGTGGGCCACCATCGGGTAGCCGTTGAGGTCGCCGGGGCGCAGGTTGAGGGTGCGCAGCGCCTCCTCGAACCGCAGCAGGCGGGTGTGCGAGTCGATGGTGAGGGTCAGGATGTCGGGCGCGGCCTCTGCCTCCAGGGTGGCGAGGAGCGCCTTCATCTCCTCGTGTCCGCCGACGCCGCAGCGCGGCTGGATCGCCACCCGGCCCTGCGCGCGGCACCGGTCGAGGACCTCGGCGGCGGTGGGCTTGCCCAGCGAGGTGATGTAGGCGGCGGACTCGGCCGGTGTCGGCAGTGGCGCCCCCGTCGTGTCGGGGCGCGGTGCCTTGCCGAGCGCCCGGAGCGAGGTCGGGCTCATGACGCCGCCAGCGCGGAGGTCACGGCGACGCGCTCGCGCTCGGCGCGCAACGCGTCGAGCAGGCCGGGCAGTTCGGACGGGTCACCCAGGATGTGGTCCACGCCCGCGGCGTAGAGGCGGTCGTGCGAGGAGCCGTCCTTGTGGCTGCCGACCGACAGGTTGCCGCCGACGATGACGGGGCAGGCGATCCGGCCGGACTGCTTGGCCCGGTCGAGCCCGCGCAGGTCCTCGTGGACGTGGCCGTTGAGACTGCCGATGACCACGGCCTCGGCCTCGGGGTAGCGGGCGCACGCCTCGGCGAACTCCTCGACGGGGGTGCAGGTGCCGAGGTTGACGACGTCGAAACCGAGCCCGCGCAGCGAGTACGCGATGAGGTGGTTGGCCACGGCGTGGCTGTCGCTGGCGGCGACGCCGAGGATGACGGTACGAGCTGCAGTGTCCGGGTGGGAGGTGGTCCGCATCGGTGAGTTCCTGGATCAAGAGGAGGGACGAGGGGAGGAAGGGGGGCGGGGCGGGCCCGGGCTCAGTCGTCGAACGCGGCGAAGAGCTCGCGCTTGCTGACGGACTTGAGGCGGTTCACGTCGAACTCCTCGGCGTCGGCCACGGCCAGCGAGTCGAAGACGTAGCTGATCGCGGGCACCAGGCCCCACACCTCGTGGTACGGCGGCCGGTTGGGGTCCCACGCGGCGGCCGCCGCCTCGGCGTCCTGCTGGCGGGCGAAGATGTAGTTGGACCAGTCGTCGCTGCGCGGGTGGCGGTGGTGGTAGTCGTGGACGACGGTGTCACCGGTCAGCACCAGGTAGCGGGACGGGGCGTGCACGAACAGCATCCGCAGCGTCCAGCGGCTCCATGCGAGGGCCCGTCGCCCGGCGGGCAGTTCGGCCGAGGGGGCGGGGTCGCCGATGAAGATCGCGTTGGTGAGGGAGGTGAAGTACGCCCGGCTGCGCCGGTCCGTCAGGCCCGCCTCGGGAAAGGTGTGCTTCACGCAGAGCCGCAGGGTGTTGCTGATCTGGAAGAGCGGGACGAGCGGCACGAACCAGACCACGAGCAGCGCCTGCCACGTACCGGTGAGGACCGTGGCGGCGACGGCCGTGCCGTACAGCGCGAGCGCGGTGACCTTCTCGCTGCGCGCGGACTCCTTCGAGAAGGACAGCACGCGCGAGACGGCGAAGGCGAAGTGGAAGCGCGGCGAGACCAGCTTCAGCAGGAGCCGGCGCCACATCTGGCGGCGGGTCATCCCCGGGTGCATGCCGAGGCTGACCAGGAAGGCCTGGACCGTGGGGTCCTGGAGCGTCATGTGGCCGGTGGCGTGGTGGTCGGCGACGTGCTCACGGCTGTAGCGGGCGAAGTTCTGGATGACGAGCACGCTCGATATGGCGTGGCCGATGGCCTTGTCCGGCTTTCGGCGCCGGTACATGTTCCGGTGCGAGCACTGGTGGTAGATCATCATGCGGAGGTTGCGGAACCCGTGCAGGGTCATCGCCCATCCGGGGAGCAGCAACAGCAGGCCGGTGCCGCCGAGCCCGTACCCGAGGATGCTGACGAGCAGTCCGAGGACCAGCGACGTGGTCGCGGTCACCAGGTGGAAGGTGGGGGTCCAGCGGAGGGACCGCTGCTGGGGAAGGGCCTTTCCGGTGAAGACCGTCAGTGGGTACTGGAGCACTCCGGGGAGCGCGTTCATGCTCTCCCGCGGGTCCTGGGCGGTCTCGGTCCCGGCGCGGTGGACCGTGGGGGCTTCGGAGGTGATCACGGGCATGAGGACTCCTGGAGTGCGGAAGTGCGGGAGGGGTCGGACTGGAGGCGGACGCCGACCGAGCAGGGGAAGGTCACCCGGCCCGGCACGGACAGCAGCTCTCGTGCGTCGCTGCCCGTGAGGACGATCTCGATGTAGTCGTCGGCGCCGGAGCGGCCCCGGCCGTTCCTGACCACGATGTGGAGGGAGAGGTTGCCCTCCGCGTCCAGCGTGGGCGTGACCGTGCCGTCCACGACTCCGGGGATCATGCTGTTCGGTGTCCGGGTCATCGGGGTTCTCCCATCGCGGGTGTGGGGCCCGCGGCGCGGAAGCCCCGTCGGTACCACAGGAGCGGCTTGGCCTCTCCGTGGGTGCGCAGACCGGTGAGCCGGCCGATGAGCAGCTGGTGGTCGCCCGCCGGTATCCGGTCGACGGCCGTGCAGCGGAACACCGCGGTGGCGTCGGTGAGGTAGGGCAGTCCGCTCTCCGGCAGGTCCTCGAAGCCGCCTTGGGCGAACCGGTCGACATCGCGCCGGGCGAAGCGGTGGGCGATCTCCGTGTGGTGCTCGCCGAGCACGTTGATCACGAACTCGGGCGAGGTGCTCAGTGCCTCCCGGCAGCTGGATTCGTTGCCCAGGCCGACCAGGACGAGCGGTGGGTCCATCGACACCGAGGTCACCGCGCTGGCGGTGAACCCCCACCGCCGCCCGGCCGCGTCCCGGGTGGTGACGACGGTCAGCGGGGCCGTGAGGTGCGCCATCGCCTCGCGGAACGTGTCACTGTCCACCGGACAGGGCGGGCTGAGCTGCGGAGCCGACACGGGACACCTCCTTCTCGCGGAAGCTGCGCATGGTCAGCGGCAGGAAGACCGCGCCGTACAGGCCGAGCAGGACCGCCAGGGCGGCAACGAGCCGCTGGGGCCCGACGGTCGCTCCGACGGTGCCGATGAGGAGGCCGCCGACGGGGTAGGAGAGCAGGCCCACCAGGAAGAAGGGGCCCATCACCTTGCCCAGGTGCTCCCGGGGGATGACCTTCACCCGCTGGGTGCGGTTGAAGATGTTGAAGTACGCGACCCCGGACATCGCGACCACGAACGCCGCCGCGTACAGCCAGAAGGACGAGGCCGTACCGAGCAGCAGCAGACAGCCGGTGAGGACCGTGTAGCCGAGCGAGCCGAGGAAGTTCACGTCGAACCTGCGCAGCAGCAGCGGGGTGAGGAGCAGGTTCAGCAGCCCGACGATGCCGACGAACATGTTGAGCATCGCGAACTGCGACTCGGGGGCCTTCAGGACACCGGTCACCACTGCCGCGTTCGCGGCGAGGACGGTGGAGAAGACCAGGTTGATCGCGAAGTTCAGGCCGGCGAGCAGGATGACCGGCCGGTTGCCGACCAGCAGCTTCCAGCCGAGGCCGAGGTCGGCCGCGGTCGCCCGGACCCCGCGCGCCAGGGCCGGCGCCTGCGGTGCGGTGCGCGGCAGCACCAGCCAGCTGCCGGCGGCGGTCGCGAAGAGCGCGCCGGCGAGGGCGAGCAGCCAGACCTTCCCGAGGAAGGTCACGGCCACCATCGCCACGCCCGGGCCGAGCGCCATGGCGAGGAGTTCCATGTTCTGTACGAGCGACTGGGTCCTGGCCAGGTCCGCGCCCTGGGCCAGCTGCGGGACGACCTTCTCGATGGACATCCGGATCGGCGCGACGAGCGTGGAGAGCAGGGCGCCGGTCGCCATCAGGGTCGGTACCGTCCACGACGGCCGCAGGACGCAGAGCAGGACGGCGCAGGTGATGACGACCGCGCGGGCGGTGTTGGCGCGCGAGAAGAGCCGCGGGCCGCCGTCCCGGTCGGCGATCAGTCCCGCGAAGGGGTAGGCGAGCAGGCAGGGCAGCCATTCGACGGCGTAGGCGATGCCGAGGGAGGAGACCTGGCGGGTCTCCTGGAAGATGAGCAGCGGGACGCTGAACATCACCACCTGCTCGGCCGTCAGCCCGACCAGGACACCGGTCCCGAAGAGGCCGCGGCGGGTCCGTTCCACGGTCATCGCGCGCCCGCAAGGGAGACGTCGTGCTCCTTCTCGAACGCGCGCACCGCCGGCACCACGTGGGTGAAGAAGTTCCGCATCTCGTCGCGGGCCGGCCAGCCGGAGAAGATGAACTGCCCGACTCCCGCGGCCTTGTACTCCATGAGGTACGCGGCGACCTCCTCGTAGCTGCCGACCAGGCACAGCGCCGGGCCGCCCCGGTAGGCGACGGCGCCGGAGTACAGGACCGGGGAGAGCCAGCCGTGCCCGGCCCGCTCGGCGAGGCGCATCGAGTTCTTGACCGCCTCGGAGTCGCCGGCCTCGACGAAGGCCTTCACGTACGCCCGGTGGTTCTCGTCGGTCTCGCTCATCACCTCGGCGAGCTCGACGAGCGCCTCTTCCCGGGTCGCGCGGGCCAGCACCTGCATGCGCAGGCCCACGTCCGTGCCGGCGGCGACGAGGGGGGCGGCGGCCTTGGCGATCTCCTCGGGGGTGTCCCCGTACCGGAACCAGCAGTCGCCGTACCGGATGGCGGTCTGCTGGGCGACGGCCGAGTTGCCGCTGATGTAGATCTCGGGGCGGCCGCCGCCCTTGTGGCCGAGGCCGAGCTGCGCGTCGACGACCCGGTAGTGGTCGCCGGTGAACGTCACCGGCTGTTCGCCGTTCCACAGCTGGTGCAGGATGTCGAGGAACTCTCCCTCTCGGGCGTAGCGCTCGTCGTGGGCGAGGAAGTCGCCGTAGTAGGCCTGCTCGACCGGCGAGGTGCCGGCGACCACGTTGAGCGCGACCCGGCGGTCGGACATCCACGACACGGTGTTGACGATCTGGGCGAAGAGGGTGGGGGCGAGCAGGCCGGGCCGGTACGCCAGGATGAACTTGACCCGCTCGGTCTCCCGTACCAGCGCTCCGATGATGGGCAGCGGGTCCGGCAGGGTGTAGCTCTGTGCCATCAGCAGGGACTCGACCCCGAGCGCGTCCGCGTCCTGCGCGAATTCGATCGCGCCGTCCAGGTCGAGCAGGTCGGAGCGGTACTTCTGCGTCGACTTCTTCTGCCCGCTGTCCAGCGACGAGCCCCAGTGGAACCTGAGTTCGGCCATGGTCTTTCTTCTCTCTCGGTCTCGGATGGTGGGTCGCGCGGTTCGGGGCTCTACGCGACCGGATCGAGCGCGCGCGGGGCGGAGGTCCGCAGCCGCAGCGACGCGAACAGGCGCGTCAGCCAACTGCGCGTGTTCTCCGGGGAGTTGGTGCCGACGATGCCGGCGAGCGCGGTCTCGTGGGCTCCGTACGTGATGTGGTCGGGCAGCGGGCTGCCGGCCTGCAGCTCGTGCCAGGTGACGGTCTCGGGCGCCGAGCGGAAGGACTCCGCCCCGTCGAAGCCGTCGAAGACGCGGGCTCCGAGGTGGTGTCCGGGGTGGACGAACCAGCCGTACCAGGAGCGGTCGGCGGGGGGCTGCGGCAGCGTGCCCGCGACGGAATCGCCGACCAGGATGCGCAGTTCGAAGGAGGGCAGGTGGACGCCGGTCGCCAGTTCGAAGGTGTCGACGACGTCCGCGCCGCCGACCCGGTTTCCGACCTCCAGGAAGACCGGCTCGGTCCCGTCGAGGATGGCTTCCAGGTGGAAGCTGCCGTTCTCGATGCGTACGGCGGCGAGCGCGGTGGCGACCCAGTCGCGCAGCCGGTCGGTTGCCTCGAACTGGAAGGAGCCCATCGGGGTGCCGTGCGCGTACTCCAGGCAGGTGCCCACGTACTCGCTGCCGCCCAGGGTCAGCACGGTCCCCTTCTCGACCAGGCCGTCGAAGTGCAGGATCGGCCCGTCGACGAACTCCTCGACCTCGTGCTCCGGCAGTCCCCTGCCGTCCTCGTCGATCGAGGAGACTCCGGTCCGCCGCCCGACCAGGGCCTCGTGGGCCTCGGCCGCGCTGTCGAAGACGACGACGTCGACACTGGACGCGCCCCGGTGCGGCTTGAGGACCGTCCTGCCCGTCCACGGAGAGTTCCCACCGTCCGCCAGGAACTGCACCACCGGCAGGAAGCGCGGCACGCGCAGCCCCGTCCGCTCGACGGCCTGCTTCATCAGGACCTTGTCGCGGGCGAGTTCGACCTGCTCCACCGTCGCGCCCCCGACCCCGAGGTCGGCGCGCAGGCGGGCGGCGTCGAGCAGCTCGTACTCCGACATCGAGATCACCCGGTCGAAGCTCCGCGGCCGCTCGTCGAGCCAGGTCCGCGCCTCGTCGTAGGGCGCCCGCAGCCCCGGGCGCTCCACCCGCTCGCAGCGCAGGTCGTCCGGGAGGGTCGCGAGCGCCTCCCGCCGGCCGAAGTAGGTGACCTCGTGCAGGTCGTGATCGATGCCCCGGTGGTACGCGATCTTCTGGTACGGCACGCGGTGCAGGACGAGGATCCTCATCGGGCTGCCTCCATCATCGTGGTCGGTTCGAGGGGGGCCGCGGAAGCCGCCGTGCGCGGTGCCCCGTGGAACGGGCGCCGGCCGGAGCTCGCGTCCAGCGCGTCCAGCCAGGCCTCGCGCAGGGTCTGGACGAGCTCGCCCATGTCGACGTCCGTGGCGGTGAGGACCACACAGCCCTGGGCGGCGAAGTCGGCGTTGTCCCGGGCGGTGGCGTGCAGCCGGCGCCGCGCGGGGGAAACCCAGCCGAACTCCCTGACGGAGAGTTCGTGCGGGAGCAGCCGGTGGATGGCGGCGGTCGCCGCGACGGCGTCCTCGAAGGGGGTCGCGCCGGGGGCGACGTCCTCCGGCGCGAACGGCCGGTCGGTCTTCACGCCCAGCATCACCGTGGCGGCCGAGCAGGCCGGCTCGGGCAGGGCGGGGCCGGCCGGGTGCCCGAAGGCCGCGTCGACCCAGCGGTGGTAGAGGTCGATGCCGTAGACCCAGCGGGCCAGCGACCAGATCTTCATGCCCGCGGGCCGCCGGTTGGGCTCGACGACCGCCGTGGAACCGGCGTCGTCGCTCAGCCTGATCTCGTTGTGGAAGGGGCCCTCGTACTGTCCGACCAGCCAGTTGACCTGCCGTCCGGCCCGCTCCACGGCGGACCGCTCGGCGTGGTTCAGCCGGGCCGGCAGGATCTGGGCGACCTCGACGGGGTAGCGGCCGGTGGCACTGACCTTCTCGGTGACGAAGGAGAGCTGGCCCAGGCCGTCGAAGGAGTACTCCCGCCGGTAGGGCAGCAGTTCCTCGCAGATCACCCCGCCCTCGACGTACGGGCCGACCTCGGCGAACGCGGCGTCGAGGGAGTCCCCGGGCCGCACCACGACCACGCCGCGGTTGTTGCCCTCCTTGGTCGGCTTCACCACGAAGCCGTCCGGGTGGCTGCGGGAGAAGGCCTCCAGGCCCTCGCGCGAGTCGACCGTGGCGAAGTCGGGTACGAGCAGCCGCTGGGCGGCGAGCAACTTGCGGTGGGCCGCCTCGCTGAGCCGGTACTCGTGCTTGCAGAAGGCCCCGCCGGCGAGCTCCGGCGAGTCGATCCGCAGTCCCAGGCGCTCCAGGAGCAGCGCCCCGCTCTGGACCGCGTTGTCGGAGAAGACGACGCCCGCCCTGAACTCCTCGCGCCGGGGCCCGAGGAGCCGCTCCGCCACCTCCACGAAGTCGGCGCGCAGCGGGTCGAGGTCGATGACCTCGTCGCAGATCTCGGCGTCGACGGCGGTCGGGTCGGCGCGGATGAGGGTGACGTCCGCGCCGTGGTGCTCACGGGCGTACGCGCTCATGTGGCGCACGTCGTCGACCCGGGAAAGGTTGTAGTCGATGATCAGGAACCGGCTGGTCGGTCGGCTCACCACGGGCCCCTCTCGTCCTGGATCTCGTACTGGATGTCGATGGCGTGCGCGGAGGTGCGCGTCACCTCCGGCAGCAGCCGGTCGCCGTCGCCGCGCGGGTAGCTCCACAGGAGCTGCCCGAGGAACACCTCGCGCGCGGTGGCGTCGACGGTGTCGCCGGCCCTGAGCAGGATGTGCGTGACCACCGGTTCGAGCGGGAGCTCCTCGCTCACCCGCACCGATGCGATACGCCCCTTCTCGGCGAAGAAGACCCGGAAGAAGGTGGCGTTCTCCGTCGGCGTCTCGCCGTCGGCCGTGTAGGAGAGTGCGGCGAGGTGCTCCGCGAACTCCTCCGCCGCTCCTGTCGGAGCGGCGCTCCGGGCCGCGAGGAGCGCGTCGATCCAGAGGTCCAGGAGGCTCGAGCCGCCGGTCAGCTCCCTGGTGCTGTGGGAGATCAGGCTGCCGCCGACCCGGGGGTTGACCTCGATGAGGTCCCAGCGGGTCCCGTGCGGACGGGACGCGTCGTGGCGGGCCTCGATGTGGAAGCAGCCCCAGCGCACGTCGAGTTCGGCGAGGATCCGGCGCACCCAGGCGATGCCGGCGGCGCGTTCCCCGGGGCCGACGCTCACCGGCGGGCTGGTGCAGGCGTTCTCCAGGACCGTGCCGGCCGTCTCGGTCACCTCGCACTTCTCGTGCAGGGCGACCACGTGGGCCGTTCCGTCGACGGCGACGACCTCGAAGCTGAACTCCCGCCCGGGCAGGTAGTCCTCCACGAGGAAGCTCAGACCCTCGTCGCCGAAGGCCGAGGCGTAGACCGTGTCGTCGCGCGCTTCGGCCGTGATCCGCTCGATGTCGGCCCAGGTGGTGCGGGGGGTGAGCGGGAAGGCCCCGTAGGAGGCGATGCCGCTCACCGGTTTGATGAAGTGGCGTCCCCCGTCGCCCTGGCGGAGCGCGAGGGTCTGCGGGGTGAGCCCGGACGCCCGGACGCGGGTGAGTCCCGCGTCGAACAGCCGGTTGCGCAAGGCGAGTTTGTCGCGGAGTCCGAGGATCTGCTTCTCGTCGAGGTCGCTCACGCCGAGCGTCTCGTTGGCGAAGGCCATCAGATGGCGGTAGCCCTCCCAGACCGTGACGCAGGCCAGGACGGTCTCGCCGTTGCGGTGGAGTTCTTCCAGGCAGGCGGTGACGTCCTGGTAGGTCAGGACGTGCTCCGGTGCGGCCGTCAGGTGGTCGGTCATGTTCCGCAGTGCGTCCAGGCGTCCCGCGTGGGCCGGCTCCGGCCGCGAGCTGAGGACGAAGGTCTTGAGCCGCCTTGCGCCGAGCGTTTCGACGAGGTCCTCCACGAAGGAGAAGCCGACGTGGCTGAGAAGGAGGATCCCCCCGCCCGTGTGCTGCTTGTGCACGATGCTCCTTGCTCCTTTGCCGAGGGGCCGGCGCGCGACGCCGCTGTGGCGACAGCGGCGTCGCGCGCCTCCCGTGCCGGGCACGATCAGGCGACGGCCTTCTCGTCCGCGGCGACGGTGTTGTCGGCGAGCTCCTTGAAGTACAGGGCCAGAACGGTCTGGTGCTCCTGGAGGTACTTCCTGAAGGCCTCGATGTCCTGCTCGTCACGGATCAGGTGGCGCACCGCCGCCCAGACCTCGCCCGGGTGGTCGTCGTTGATGTCCGTGTGCGAGTGGCTGATCTGGCCGCCGATGTTCTGCTCGCCGATCGACTCCTTCAGGGCGACGAGCTTGCGCGGCTCCAGCTTCACGTTCACGTACTCGACGAGGTAGGAGTACGCGACCACGCCGAGCGGTCCCTCGTGGTCCAGGAGGTAGGAGAAGTAGCCGGCGAGCAGCTTGGTGGTGAGGTACGGCTCCGTCGCGAGGAACTCCTCGCGCGAGACGCCCACCTTGGCGAGGTCCTGGATGAAGAGCTCGTCGTGGAGCATCTCCTCCTGCTCGTAGTTGGCCCAGATCTGAGCCGCCTCGGGGCTCTGCTTGGCGATCTCGGTGAGGGCCTTCGCCTCGGCGACGCGCAGCAGGCGGATGCGCCAGGCGGTCTCTATGAGGTTGCGCTTGTAGTAGGCGGAGACGACGTTCTTGCTCTCCAGGTGGGCCGCGGCCGGTACGTTGGCGTACCACTCGACGACCTGCGCGTCGATCTGCTGGTCCATCTCGGCACGCAGCTCGACCGCGGCGGCGGCGTTGAGGAACGGCTTGCGGTTGCCGTAACCCGCGTTCGTCACACGGTTCTTCATGACATTCTCCTGATCAGGTTCGTCCGGATGGTTCGGATGGTCTGGAAGGTTCGGATGGTCTGGAAGATCGGGAAGTTGGGAGCGTTCACGTGGTACCGGGGTTCGGGTGAACTAGTTCTCCACGACGCGGACGGTCGCGGAATCCAGGAGGCGGCACTGGCAGGCGAGCCGGTGGTTGCCGCCCGCCCAGCCCAGGTCCTCCAGGAAGTCGGTCTCCTCGGGGTCGCTCTCGCCGAGGGCGTCGAAGCCGTCTATGACCTCGACGACGCAGGCCCCGCAGGCTCCCGAGCGGCAGCCGAAGGGGATCAGCGGCTCGGACGTCTCGTATTCGATGTCCGTCAGCGGCGAGCCCTTCGGGAGGGCTATCGCCACTCCGTCGGGCATGAGGGTGAGTGTGTGGAGGATCATCGCTTCCAAGCCCCCTCTGGGCAGGTTGAAGTGGTGCGCCTTTGGGGCGGGTTACGCGGGGACCGGCTCCGGCACGGAGAGGACGCCCCCGGGGTGGGTGTCGGACGAGTGCTCGGGCGCGAGCCGCTGGCCCGGACGCAGGGCCACCGCCGCGTGGTTGACGGCGGTCCCCGCCTCGCCGAAGCCGACCGAGATCAGGGGGACCCGGCCCGGGTAGGTGCAGCCGTCGCCGACGGCGTACACCTGCGAGAGGTTGGTCCGCATGGACTGGTCGACGCGGATGCGGCGGTGTTCGAGTTCCAGGCCCCAGCCGGCGAGGGGGCCGAGCCCGGAGGAGAAGCCGAGCGCGGCGACCAGCGAACCGGCCGGCAGCACGAGGGACTCCTCCCCGGCGCGGATCTCGACCCGCTCCAGCCGGTCGGTGCCGTGGCAGGCGACGACTTGGGCGTCGGTGAGGACCCGTACGGACGAGGCGAACAGCTGACGGACGCTGTAGTCGTGGGCGCGGAAGGTGTCCCGGCGGTGCACCAGGGTCACGCTCCGGGCGATCGGGGCCAGGGCCAGCGCCCAGTCGACGGCGCTGTCGCCGCCGCCGACGACCACCACCTCCCGACCGGCGTGCGCGTCGAGCCGCGGCACGTGATAGGCGACACCACGGCCCTCGTAGGGGACGGAGCAGGGGAGCTTGCGCGGGACGAACCGGCCGAGTCCAGCGGCGATCACCACGGCGCCCGCGAGCACCCGGGTGCCGTCGTCGGCGCCGAGCCTCCAGCCGGTCCCCCGCGGCGTCAGGCTGACGGCCGTGCGGCCGAGGAGGTACGTGGTGTCGAAGGGCTCGGCCTGCCGCAGCAGGTTGTCGACCAGGTGCCGGCCCTTGATGCCGGGGTGCCCGGCCACGTCGTACAGCAGCTTCTCCGGGTACATGGCGGACACCTGCCCGCCGGGCTCGTCCAGTGCGTCGATCACCGCGACCGACAGGCCGCGGAAGCCGGCGTAGTAGGCGCCGTAGAGGCCGGCCGGGCCGGCGCCGACGATCGCGAGGTCCGCCGAGATCTCGGCGGCTGCCGTACGGGAGCCCTCCGTACCGGGTGCGTCGATACGGGGGGCCATCACGCACCCGCCCCGGCGCGGCGCTCGGCGGCGAGCGCCTCGCGCAGGCTGAGCACCTCGTAGAGAAGGCCGTTGACCGGAGTCGCGACGCCGTGGCGGGCGCCGAGGCGGACCACTTCGCCCGTCCACGCCTCCAGCTCGGAGGGCAGACCGGCGGCGATGTCGCGCTGCAGCGACGAGGTGCCCTCGGCGGGCTGCGCGTCGACGAAGGCGAGGGTACTGGTCACGATGTCGGCCGGCAGCGTGGTGCCGGCGGCCAGGGCCACCCGCTGGATCTCGGTCATGGCGTCCGCGAGCAGCCGCCGGGTGCCCGGTCGGCCGCGCAGGGCGCCGATCGGCGCGTCGGTGACCGCGCCGAGACCGCCGAACGGGGCCACGAACAGGAACTTGGCCCAGAGTTCGGCCCAGATGTCCTTCGGGACCACGGCCGTCACGCCGGCTTCGTCGAGCGCCTGCCGCAGCTTCTCGACCCGCGCCGAAGGGCGGTTGTCCCACTCGCCGAAGGTGAGGGAGCCGAGACCGCCGACATGGCGGATCCGGCCGGGTCCCGCCAGATACGTGATGATCTTCGCGCTGCCCGGCAGCACCGATTCCCTGCCGAAGGCCTCCGCGACCTCGGCCGGCGCGCCGACCCCGTTCTGCGTGGTGAGGACCGCCGTACCGTCTCCGGTCAGCGGCTTCAGCAGGGACAGGGCGGCGGGCAACTGCCAGGTCTTGACGGCCAGGAGGACGAAGTCCACCGGCCCGATCCCGGCGGGGTCGTCCGTCGCCCGCAGCGCCTTCGCGGAGACGGAGAAGCCGCCGGAGCCGTCCGCCGGGCCTTCGACGGTGAGCCCGTCGCGCCGCAGTGCCTCCAGGTGGCGTCCCCGCGCGATGAACCGGACGTCCTGTCCGGCCGCGGCGAGACGGCCGCCGAAGTAGCCGCCGATGCCGCCGGCTCCAACCACCGCTACTTTCACGGACTTCCCCGTTTCTCTGCGATGCGCCAAGCGGGCGCCCGAGGGGCGCGCGCCTTGGAGGCCGGATCGCCCCCACAGCGAGAACAATACAGAACGCTCGCTTTGTTTTGCTAGGGGTTTTCACCCACTCAAGAAGAGAGCGAGCAGGTTCCCCCGGACCAGGCCTGCTCGGCCAGGACCCCCGCGAGGATCAGACGCCAGATCCGCTCCAGCCGCCGGCCGGCGCTGTACGGCACGCCGACCGGGGCACCGATACCGCCTCTGACCTGCAGTTCTGCACCAGCGAGCAGGTATACGACCAGGTCCGCCATCCCCTGCCGGACCTCCTCGATCAGGACCGAGTGCCCACCCGCGCATTCCAGGGACAGCTGGTCGCGCACCGCCGGGAGCCAGACGTCCACCCACCGCCCCCCGCCACCGGGACGCTCTCTGGCGAGCCGCACGCAGGACCGTACGACGAGGTCCTCCTCAAGCAGCCCCACGAGCCCGACGGTCAGCTCGACGACCGCCTCGAAGCCGGGGGCACGCCCGTCCGACAGGCGCTCCACCAGGGCCTTCGTGATCGCCAGGCCCTCTTCCTCCACGGCGGCCGCAAGGGTCGCCTTGGCAGGGAAATGAAAGGTCAGCGCCCCCATCGAGACGTCCGCCAGCTCACTGATGTGCGACAGCCTGGCGCCTTCGTAGCCGGCCTCGTCGAACTCCGCCGCCGCCGCCCGGACAAGCGCGCCGCGCGTCCGCACGGCCCTCCCCTGGATCGCCATCCACCTGACCTCCTACCTCGCCGCCGACCCCCCGTCTCTCATTCCAAAAAACATAGCAAACGTTCTCTACTTTCTGACCCCTGGTGCGCCATTGACGAAAAAGCGATGGGACGTGAACGCGGTCGATGGGGCGTGAACGCCTTCGGGGGCGGCCGGGAGACCCCGGCCGCCCCCGAAGGAGACGCTTTTCCTCGACGACCGGCCTACAAGGCGCTGGCCCCTCCGTCCACGGCCATCGCGGTGCCCGTGACGAAGGAGGAACGGTCGCTGCACAGCCAGACGGCGGCCTGGGCGATCTCGGACGGCGCCGACATCCGGTGCTGCATCGAGTGGGAGAGGAAGGTCTCCTCCAGCGCCGGGTGCGCGTCGAGGACCCCGTCCATCATCTCGGTCCTGGTGCAGCCCACGACGAGCGCGTTGACCCGGATCCCCTGACGGGCGTAGTCCTGCGCGGCCGCCTTGGTCAGCCCGATCACCGCGTGCTTGGCGGCGACGTACGCGGCCGAGGCACCGGTGGCCTTCAGACCGGCCACGCTGGAGGTGTTGACGATCGAGCCGCCCGAACCGGACGCGAGCATCACCGGCACCTGATGGCGCATGCAGTTCCACACCCCGCGCAGATTGACCCCGACGGTCCGCTCGTAGACCTCGTCGTCGATCTCGTGCAGGGGCACTCCCGCCGTCGCGTAACCGGCGTTGTTGAAGGCCGCGTCGAGGCCTCCGAAGGTGTCCACGGCGGTCGCCACGGCACGTTCCACTTCGCGGGAGGACTCCACGTCGGCGGGGGCGGCGACGGCCCGGCCGCCGGCCGCGCGAATCTCGTCGACCAGGACGTCGAGCCGGTCCTTGCGCCGGGCGACGAGGACCACTGCGGCCCCCTCCGCGGCGAACAACCGGGCGGCCGCCTCCCCGATGCCGCTCGATGCCCCCGTGACCATGGCCACCTTGCCGCTCAGCAACTTCTCACTGCTCATGTGCTCGCAACGCCCCCTCGCCGTACCGGTCTTCAATGCGCCGACGCGGAGGCGGCAGCCTCCTTGTCGAGGATGTTCAGCAGCTCCGCGTCGACGGAGTGCAACGAGTCCACCACATGCCGGACCCCCGCCTCCCGCATCAACTGCCGCTGGAAGCTGTGCTCGAAGCCGCTCGGGTGCCCGACGAACGACATCCCGAGCCGCCCGGCCTCCTCCCCCACCCGGGCCACGTCGTCGAGGACGAGCACCCGGTCGTGCGCCAGCCCGAACTCCGCGGCGATCTCGCGCAGTCCGGGCCGGCAGGAGTCGGTGCAGAGGTAGCCGGGGCCGTCGAAGAGGTCGGCGTGCGCGCCGAGGAAGGTGTCGAAGTGGTCCTTGGCGAGGCCGCCGTAGCAGACGGTCGCGAGCCCCGCCGCCCGCAGCCGCCCGAGGAGCTCGAGGGCCCCGTCGCTCACCCGTACCGGATGCGCGGCCACGTACGCCGCCCGCTCCACGAAGTACTCCTCCAGCGCCTGCGCGCCGGTCATGGTGCCGCCGATCGCCTCCGCGAGCAGCCGGCCGGCGATGGCGCGGGGCTGCGAGAAGATGCTGCGCTCGATGTCGGCCGTGTAGGCGCAGCCGCGGCTGACGAGGAAGTGGTGGATGACCGGACTGAAGGTGTCCTCCAGCACGACCCCGTCGATGTTGACGGCCGCGAGGCGCAGATGGGCGAGCGGTTGGAGCATGTGGATCCCCCGTGATGTTGGGCTGGTTGTCGGAACGAGGTCGTGCGGGTCGGGTCCGGTCAGAATGCCCGGAGGCTGCGCTGCCCGGGGATACGGGCCGTGGCCGGGGTCGGGGTCGGGGTCGCGGCCGGGGCCTTGGCCGGGGTCGCGGCCTGCGGCCTGGTCGTGCGCAGGAACGCCGGGACCGGGGTCGCGGTGACAAGAGCGGTGAAGGCGGAGACGTCGTTCTGCTCGGCCTGGACGCGCACCTGATCACCGACGGCTTCGGCCTGGATCCAGCAGGGCGCGTCGAACTCCACGTACTGCGCGAAGGAGACGTCCATCGCGGTGGCGATCACCGGCCGTTTCCCGGCCGCGGCGTGCGTGGCCTGCCGGGCCGCTTCGAGGAGCAGCATGCCGGGCGCGTGGTCGACCGGGTGGTCGAACAGGAACGGGTGGGAGTGGTCGGCGCGCAGCTGGGTGCGGTCCGGGGCGTTGGTGGGCGAGAGCACCACGTCGGCGAAGCGCGAGCGGGCGACCCGGCTGGGGGCCAGCGGCGGGGCCAGCGGAACGGCCCGCCGGACCGCCTCCGCGATGTCGGCGTAGGGGCCGCGCAGGCGCGGGTAGATGGTGGGCGAGAGGTTGGAGAAGGCGGTCTCCACCCAGCCCAGCCGGACCCCGTCGACGGTCATCTCGACCCGCATCCGCACCGAGGCGAGCCGTCCGCCGCGGCGGACGACGTCCGAGCAGCGGATGTCCATCTCGACCTCGGCCGCCGTGGTCTTGGCGATCAGGGGGGCGGGGTCGATCTCGTAGCGGAAGGTGCTCCACGTCTGGCGGTGGCCGAAAGGCACGTCGTAGGCGACGTGGCTGAGCAACGGGACGGTCTGCCGTACGGATTCGGCGATGAACAACGGGTCGTGATAGCCGTTCACCGGCTCGTAGAAGGCGTGGTCGACGGGCCAGCGCGCGGTGACCCGGAACCGGTCGGGCTCCACCGGGAACCAGCCGGTCAGCAGCACTTCGGACTGCACCGTCTTGTGGACGAACTCCCCGGGAACCGAGGTGGCGAGCAGGTCGTGCAGGGCGTGCAGGTCATGCGGGTTCGCTCTGGCGATGGTGACGGACATCTGGGATCCCCCCGAGAAGCAGACGCTGTTCCAGCCACGAAAATAAAGAATGCTCGTTTTGTTTTGAGTAAATAGATGGCAAAGGAAAGCCCATCACTTCGCCAAGCGGAGGTGCCCAGGGGCATCCTTTTCTGGTCAAGGCGACTGATAGCATCCAATCCCGCCATGCCCGATCCTGCCGCACACTCCCCTCAGAACCGGGGGAGTAGCACCACCAGCAATCCTTACGTAACATAAGAAATGTTCTGTTTGTTCTAGGAGGCATCGTGGTGCAGCGGCCGAAGCAGGAACGGGCCATCCAGACCCGCAAGGAGATCCTCCGGGCTGCGGCCGTCGTCTTCGACAAGGTGGGATTCGCCGGCGCGAGCATCAACCGCATCCTCGCGGAAGCCGACCTCACGGCCGGCGCCCTGTACTTCCACTTCAAGTCCAAGGAAGACCTGGCCCGCGCGGTCATGAACGCGCAGCCCGACTCGATCATCCCCTGGCTCTCCTCCGAGGGCCTCCAGCGCCTGGTCGACATCACCCTGGTCTGGGCCCACCAGCTCCAGACCGACGTCCTCCTGCGAGCGGGCGTACGCCTCACCAACGAACAGGGCGCCTTCGGCTCCCGCGACATCGCCCCGTACCAGGACTGGAGCCGCATCATGGCCGACTGTCTGCGGGTCGCCATCGAGAAGGGCGAACTCCAGGCGGGCGTCGACCCCGCGGAGCTCGCCGAGTTCGTGGTCGAGGCGTGTACGGGCATGCAGACCTACTCGGCCGTCGCCAGCGAGGACCGCGCGGACCTGTACGACCGCGTCATCCGCATGTGGCGCCTCCTCATGCCCGGCATCGCCGTCCCGACCGTCATCGCCCGCACCGAGGTGAACCCGGCCCGCGCGAAGGCCGCCCTCCTGGACGCGATGACTTCGGCGGCAACGGTGGGGACACCCTCCGAGGACACGCCCTGAACCAGCGGCCGCTCCGTCGGAACCTGCTGCGGACGGTCCGTCGGAACCTTCTGCGGACGGTCCGACGCCGTCATCGACGTGGCGCGGGCGTCCGGGAGCGGTAGAGGCCAGGCGCGTACGGCTCTCTGCCGCTGCCGCACTTCCCTGGGGACCGGTGAGAACCGGTGATGCACGGTGGACGCGGCTCACACGAGGTGAAACCTTCCTGCGACCACGGGCTGTGGTGGGGCGGGTGGGACTCGAACCTATTGGCGTGACCCGTCTCACCTGCGACTTCCCCAGCAAGTCGGACCTTTCCGCCTGTTTCGATCCTGCCGGATCCTCCTCGGCCTTGCCGAATCGGACTTGGTGAGGCGATCGCCTCACCGACTTCCCGCGTCGGCCATGAACCGGACGATCACGGGTTGGGCAGGTCCTGGGGCAGGTCCGCCACGAAAATCCGTATATCCCAGGTAGGCCGGCCCGGCTCGCCTTCACCTCCCCTTCGGCGGTCGACTGAGTCGGGGAAGATCCGCGACGACGTCGATGCATTTGTCGATCTGGACGTCGTCGACGAAGTAGTGGGGTGACGCGCGGACAATGCCGCTCAGGCCGCGCCGGGTCATGTCCAGCAACGTGGACGGGCTGCGGCTCACGTTCACCGTGATGCCTTGACCGGCCAGCACATCCCGCACCCGGGCACTGTCGATCCCTTCGACGGTGAAGGTGACGATGCCGCATCGGGCCGCGCCGAGGTCGTGGATGACAACACCGGCGAGCCCGGCCAGGCCGACGCGCAACCGGGCGGCCCTGGCCTTGACGGCGGCCTCGATCTCCCCGACGCCGAGACGCAGAGCGTAACGGGCCGCGCGGATGAGGCCGAGGCGCTGCGCGATCCCGGCCTCCCAGAGCTCGAATACTTGGGCGTCCGTGCGCAGGCGGTACTCCCCCGGGCCGTACCAGCTGCCACCGCGCAGGTCGGCCAGGCGGGGCCGCAGGAGTCTCGCGGCGCGATCGCGCACCACCAGGGCGCCGGTGCCCCGGGGGCCGCGCAGCCACTTGCGCCCGGTGACGGTGACGATGTCGGCGTCGAGTCCAGCGGCGTCGAGGCGCAGTTGCCCGGCGGACTGGCACGCGTCGAGAATGAGCAACGCGCCGACCGCGTGCGCGGCGTCGGCAACCCGGCGGACCTCATTGACGACACCGCCGTTGGCCGGCACGTGCACCAGCGAGACGAGCTTGACACGCTCGTCGAGCATCTCCTCCAGCGCCGCGGTCGAGAACACTCCGTCCCGGTCCGACGGGACGACCTCTACGGTCGCCCCGACCGCCTCGGCCCGCATCAGCAGCGGGACGGCGTTACCCGCGTATTCGACCTCACCGATGAGGATGCGGTCCCCGGCCTTCAGCGGCACCGCGTCGAACGCGGCCAGCCAGGACCTTGTCGCACTGTCGGTGAACGCGACCTGGTCCGGACGGCAGCCCAAGAGCTCCGCGACCACGCCGTATCCTGCGTCGAGGTCGGCGCGGCGCTCCTCGGCGGCACGGTACCCGCCGATCTCGGCTTCACGTCGCAGGTGCCCGACGACCTCGTCGAGCACCTGGCGAGGCATCAGCGAAGAGCCCGCGCTGTCCAAGAACACCTGGCCCACGCTGCCAGGCGTGTCCTCGCGGACCTCCTCGGGGTTGATCACAGAGACAGACTCTGCCAGAGATCCGCACGCACATCAGTAGATCTCCGATTCCCTGGGTAAGGGTGCCCGCATGCCATTAGAGAGCTGTAGACACGAGCGTGGGCACATCGTCGACTCGCGCTTCTTCGGGAACGGGTACGGCACCGACGAAAGTCGGCGAATCTTTTGCGACGTGTGCCGGTTCCAGCGCTGGCTGGAGGTGGAGGCTGTGCTCGCGCTGAGCCAGGGCGAGCTGGAACTGATCCCACAAGCCGCGGCGGACGAGATCGCAGCGGCGGCCGACGTGAGCGGCCTCGATCTCGAGCGGGTGCGGACCGAGATCGGCAGGACCGGTCACTCGTTGGTCGGGCTGCTCGCCTGCGTGCGGCAGGCGTGCGGTCCGGAGGCCGGACGGTACCTGCACGTCGGCGCCACCACTCAGGACATCGAGGACACAGGTCAGTGCCTTGAGATGCGCGACGTCTTGGACGAGCTCGACAGGCTGCTGACACCCCTGGTGGCTGACCTGGCCCAGCTGGCCGAGGCGCACGCGAGTGACGCGGCGCTCGGGCGCACCCACGCCCAGCCTGCCCTGCCCATGGGGTTCGGGTTGAAGGTGGCCGGCTGGATTGACGAGGTGTTGCGCGATGCGCAGCGCCTTGGTCAGATGCGCAGGCGCGTCCTCGTGGCCCAGCTCTTCGGCGGCGTCGGAACCATGGCCGGATTCGGCGGGCAGGGGCCGGAGCTCATCCAGGTCTTCGCGCGGCGTCTCGGTCTCGAGGTGCCCCGGGTCGGCTGGCACACGGCCCGGGACCGGGTGGCCGAGTACGTGTGCGCTCTCGCGATGATGGCCGGGACTCTGGGCAGAATCGCGGACGAGGTACGGACGTTGTCCCGTCCGGAGTTCGGCGAGCTCGAGCTGCCGTGGCGGCCCGGCATGGTCGGCAGCAGCACCATGCCGCATAAGCGAAACCCCGAAGCATGCGAGCAAGTGGTCGCGCTGGCCCGGCTGGCAGCGGCCCAAGTAGCGCCGGCGCTCGCAGCGATGGCGGGCGACCACGAACGCGACGGACGAACCCTGCGCCTGGAATGGGCCTGCGTGCCGGACGTCTCCCATTACACGCTCGCTGCCGCAGCCACGTTGCAGCATGTGATCGGCGGGCTGGCCGTTCACCGGGACCGGCTCCTGGCCAACGTGCGCGCCGTAAGCGACCAGGTGTGCACCGAACGCCTCATGCTGCTGTTGGCGGCGGAGATAGGCGCGCAGCCTGCGTACACCTGGGTCTACGACCGCAGCCAGGACGCGCGCAGCCGCGGCCTGAGCCTCAAGGAAGAGCTGCTGCGCGAAGGCTCGGTGCTGCAACACCTGAGCGCGACCCACCTCGAGGCAGTCTTCGAACCATCCGGCTATCTCGGCGACTCCGCGCGGCTCGTGGAAGGCGTCGTCGACGAGGCGAGGCAGTGGCTCAAGGAAAGGACGGCATGGAAAGCAGCCTGAAGAACCTGCTCTACGACAATCCGGCGTTATACGAGGAGATCTACGACGGGTCAGGGGACGAGATCCCGCGCATGTGCCTGGAGCTGTTCGGCGGTAGTCCCGCCAGCCTCTTGGACGTCGGCTGCGGAACCGGCCGCGACCTCGACTACTACGACCGGCGCGGCGTCCGGTGTTCCGGGGTCGACCTCCAACCGGACATGATCGCCTTCGCCCGCACACGCCGGCCCAGGATCGAATTCCACGTCGGCGACATGCGCGAGTTCCGGCTCGGCACCACGTTCGAGGTGATCACGTGCGTCGGCTGGGCACTGTGCAACCTGCACGCACCCTGCGACCTGGAGAGCGCGATGGCGACCTTCGCGGCGCACTCCGAACCCGGCACGCTGCTGCTCCTGCACCTGCCGAACGCCATCTCTGACCCGGACGGGCGCAGCATGCGGCACCGGTTCACCATCGACACCCCGTCTTTGCAGGCCACGGCCGACGCCGTCTACCGGCTGGACCGACGGCAACAACTGCTCGTGCGCAAGCGCGTGTGGTCCATCGCCGGACAACCCGACCGGACGGACTTCGTCCGATTCCGGCTCTTGTTCCCCATGGAGGTGGAGCACTACCTGGCCACGCACGGCTTCGAAGTGATCGGCATGTACGACAACACCGAGTCCAAGGAGAACGACTTGAGCGGCCCCGTCCTGTACGTCGCTGCACGCTACACCGGTGGAAGTGGGGCCTGAGATGCGCACAGATGAGGACGAGCTGGGGACGGTCAGCCTGCCGGACGACGTGTACTACGGCGTCAACACGGTGCGCGCGCAGGGCAACTTCGACGTCTCGGGCTCCGTGCTGGGCGACTTTCCCGCTTACCTGACCGCGCTCGCCCACGTCAAGAAGGCGGCAGCGCTCGCGAATGCGGACATCGGCGTCCTCAGGCCGCAGGTGGCCGCGGCCATCTGCCAGGCCGCGGACGAGGTCGCGGCCGGCCGGTTCGACCGGCGCCAGTTCCCCGTCGACATGATGAGCGGCGGCGGCGGGACCTCACCGAACATGAACGTCAACGAGGTGCTGGCCAACCGGGCCAACGAGATCCTGTGCGGCCGCAAGGGTTACGACCTGGTGCACCCGAACAACCACGTCAACGCGTGCCAGTCCACCACCGACGTGATCGCCACTGCGATCACCCTGGCGCTACGCCGGGACCTCGAGGCGCTGATCGCCGCCGTCGGCGTGCTCGAGAGTGCGCTGGAGGAGAAGATCGAGGAGTACCGCGGCGCCGTCAAGCTGGCCCGCACCTGTCTGCAGGACGCGGTGCCGATCACCTTCGACCAGGAGTTCGGCGCGTATCTCGCCGTCGTCCGGCGCAGCATCGCCCGCCTGCGTGCCGCCGCCGCGAACAGCCTGGAAGTGCCGATGGGCGCCACGATCGTCGGCACCGGCCTCGGGGTGGGTGCCAGCTACCTCGAGCGCATCTATCCACGCCTGGCCGAGGTCACCGGCCTGCCGGTCCGCAAGCACCCCAACTTCTTCGACTGCATCCAGAACGGCGACATCTTCCAGGAGATCTCTACCGTCCTCAAAGGGCTCGCGACCAACCTCGCGAAGATGGCCCGCGACATCTCGCTCCTGTCCAGCGGCAACCGCGCCGGGCTTATGGAGCTGAGCCTACCGGCCGTGCAGGCCGGTTCCTCGTTCGTTCCCGGCAAGGTCAATCCAGTCCTGCCGGAGATGATCACCCAGATCGCCTACCAGATTTCCGGCAACGACACGGTGATCACGATGGCCGTCCAGGGCGCCGACCTGGACTACAACGCCTGGACCGCGGTCATCGCCAAGAACCTCTTCGAATCCTGCCGACTCCTGCAGCGCGGCGTCCCGCTGTTCGCGGACAAGTGCATCAGGGGCCTGCGGATGGACACGCAACGGTGCCGCGGCTACGCCGAGCAAAGCCTGGCGCTCTCGTCGATGGTAGGCGTGGTCTTCGGCCACGACGCCGGCGCCCGGGTCGCGCACCACGCCAAGGAGCACGGCACCTCGATCCGGGAGTCCGCGGTACTCCTCGGTGTCATGGACGAGGAGACGGCCGACGTGCTGCTGGACCCGGTTACCCTCACCGACGCCGCACTTAGCTCCACGGTCCTCGACCGCCTGGTCGACCGGCGCCGTTCGCAGGCCCGCGCGCTGATCGCCGGGATGCCGGCCGAGGTACGCCGCAGCCTGATGACCGTCGCGGCGGCCATGGCCCAGGCCGATGTCGTCATCGCCCCGGAGGAACTAAGCGCTCTCAACGTCGTGGCGGACGTCTTGCAGGTGTCCATGGACCACGACCTGACTACCTCGGTTTCCCTGCCGCCGGACCTGGCCTCTCTAGACCTCCAGGCACGTGAACTCATCTACTCCTGCTCTCTGTGGATCGCCTACGCGGACAAGACGGTGGACGCCGAGGAGAACACCCTCCTGGACCGGCTCCGCATCGAGCTGGGCCTGAGCGAGGCGGCGGCGACCGATCTACGGGCCAAAGTCGCGCACGTCCACAGCACACGCTACGAATACGTCCCTCGGTTCGACCAGCTGCCCTGGTGGGAGGAATTCGAAGGCCTGGTCGCGGCCCTTGCTGCCGACCCCGTGTCATAAGGGCCGGGGTCGGGGCTGATACGGCAAGTGGCCGCCTGCCCTGGGCGGTGGGGACGTTCCCGAGGTCGAAGGCCTGGTCGGCCAGGCCGCGCAGGGCGGTGGCGGCCGGCTCGTTCTCGCCGGCCGCGGGGGGGGGTCTGGGATTCCCGGAGTCGGGGTGGCTGAACCCGCTACGGGGACACCTGGGACTGACCGGTGCCGCGGCTGGAGGACACCGACCGGATCAGAGCCATCAGGTCGTCGGCCGATAGGTCGGCGGCGGCAAACGTCTCGGTGTGTCCGCCGAGGGGGTGCATGTCGTCTCTACTCAGGAACGGTCGGAGTCCGCGCCGCCGGATCGCCGTGATCGTGACCTGTTCGACCTCGTAAGCGTCGGTGCCGACCGGGAAAGTCACCGTTCCGTGGATCTGCCAGCCGAATGCGGCGTAGCCCACTAGCCGGCTGGTCGCGGCCCCCGTTATGCCGACCTTCACCGCCGCCCCTCGCGGATGCTCCGGGTGGTGCAGCGCGTACACCACGGCCGGAGCAACGCTGTCGAAGCCGCCGGGCGTGCTACCGGCACCCCCCTGTCCGGAGACGACGTTGTTGAACGGCGTTTGACGCCACCGGACACGACCGCACAGGCCCGACACGGGGAGAACCCCCGGCGTACGGTGGCCAGTCGCGGAGTGGCCGTCACGCGCCCACAGGTCCGGCACCGGCACTTCCACGGGCTGCACGCACCGGGGTACAGCTCCAGCGGGTCCACTCCGGCCGCCACCATCTCCGCCGCCGCCTGCGCCGGATCGATCGGACTATTGCCCGCACACAACCGGCATCCCTTGCCCTCACGGACGCCGGACGGGCCGAGCCGCAGTACCGACACAGACCGTGCACAGGGACGGCCACGCCGCGTCCACGCCTTGGCACAGCTCCAGCGGCTCGAATCCAGCCTCCCGCATCTCCGCCTTCGCCTGTTCCGGGTCGAGCCGCCGCGCTAGTCCTCGCTTGATGTGTCCACAGTGGCGGCACCCGTGCCCGTTGCGGACCGCAGCCAGACACGCGGTCGTCATGGAGGCCTACGTCCACGGGGTATCGACCCGCTCGGACGACGACCTGGTCCAGGCTCCCGGCTCGGACACCGGCATACGTCAAGGCCCGCGTCGACCATCAGATCGTGTCCCAGTCCGTGGTCATCGCGACCGGTGTCACCGAGGACGGCGGCCGTGAAGTCTGAGTCCATGCAGCACCACCTGCGCCAAGGAACGCTGGCCGCAACTGGGGGCGTCCAGGTTCGCTTCCGCGCCGGATTCACCTACGTCGCGGGCGAGTTGCCGACGAGGAGGAGCCGCTGCCACTGCGCCGTCTACGGTTCAGCGACGTCCTGCACACCTGGGGCTTCTCCCTCTACCTCGCCAGCAGCAGCAAGGGCGGGGCGAACTTCCTTCAGGAGCACAGCCACCATCATTGCGGAGAAGCCCTCCGGGTCGGCGAGGCGCCAGAGGCCGAGGTCCGACGGCAGTGCCCGACCCGCCGTCACATCTGCTCGACCAGCACGGCACGGGACGGCTCGGGCTCGAACGGCCGACCGTAGTACCGGGTCTCGCGGACCACCCGGCCCAGCGGGTCGAGTTCGAGGACGGCCACCATGTGCCAGACGTCTCCTGCATAGTCGTTAACGCCCTCGAGTACCCACAGCGGGCCCGCTCCGACCACTCGCCGGACGGTGATGGCCGGCGGCGTCGGGTACGACTCCTGCATCGCCCGCATCGCGTCCCGGCCCCGGATCCGCTCGCCCGACTGCGGCATCTCCATCACGTAGTCGGGGTGCCGGATGGCGTACTCGGCCTCCGGAGACAGCCCGTCCGGCCCCTGGGCGAAGAGGCGGTCGACGGCCTCACGCATCGCGGCCGCGTCACTGTCCGCGACCGCGCGGCGCAAAAGTTCCCGGACCTCGGTCTCCGACATGGCGGCCTCCGCTCGGACGGGCGCCTCTCTCGACCATACGCCCGTGGCCCGAAGGCCATCAGCGATGAACCTGCAACGGCACTCCGCTCAAGGACACAGCTTGATCCACACCCCTCCACGATCCTTTGCGGAGCAGCACTGGGCAGACATGACCCGAGCGCCGAGGGGCGGCCGCCAGGCGCGAGCCACAAGCCTCGCAACGGCCGTGGGACCAACCACCACGCATCACACCGACGAATCGAACGAAACCCCAGGTCACAGACCTCTACGGGCTTGCGGGGGACGGGCATCGCCTCACGGTCGCCGCACCGAAACGGGGATCCCACCGCCGCAAAAAATGCGTTTTCGCAGGTCAGAAGGTTTCTTCTGGCCTGCGCGAGTGGGGCGGGTGGGACTCGAACCTATATGCGTGACCCGTCTCACCTGCAGTTTTCCCAGAAGGCTGGACAATTCCACCGGTTTCAATCCTGCCGGACACTGCTCGGCCCTGCCGGATCCGCAGTGGTGAGGCGATCGCCTCACCGTCCTTGCGCTTCCATGAGGCCACGGGCGCCGAGCCCTCTCGTCATCGCGTCCATGAGCCAAGCCCTCCGCGTACAGCCGAGAGTGCCATACCTCAGCAGGCCGGCCACGATCTTGGGCACCGTCACACTCCGCAGTCTCCAGCCCGTGCGTATGGCACTTCACCAGCCTGACGGCACACCCTCAGCAAGCCCGAGAATGCCTCCCACAGGCAGGCACGGCGCCGGCCGCCACCCAACCGTTCGCCGCTAGGGTGCGGACGCGTCGAAGGGGTGGATCCGCGGACCTGTGGCCCGCGCAACGACGATGTCCCCCAGGACCACCGGCGGCCACAGATATCTCTGCTCCACCTCGGTGTTCACGAACTCCCGCATCCTGTACCGGCCTCGTGCCCGGAGACCGACTGGTGCCCGGCCTTCCACGCGGAGATCACGGGCTCGATCAGCGCCCACCACTCATCGGGTAAGTCGCTCTTGTAGGGCTTGCGTTCACTCACCCCGACACCCCAACGAGGCCAAGCCCACCGACCGGCCCGGATCCCGTACACCCACACGACCAGGCGACCACGCTCACGTACCGCCCCCTGAGTGCCAGTCAAACGGGGTTCATGGGCCTTCATCTGATATTTCACGCCCAAGCGCGACACTTCCAACGATCGAGATCAGCCGCTACCTGCCAGTAAAGGTGTTATTCGGGCAACCGGTTGGTTCGCAATCAAGGAGCGGTCATTCCAGTGTGAGGGTCGACGGACTACCCCGGCCGTATGGAGGGGGTGACAGTCGACGGGAAGGCAGGAAATTTCCTATGATCCGTCTTAAGAAGGCCGCGGCGGCGGCCCTCGCCACGGGCACACTGGTCACGGTCGGCCTGGGCGTCTCCGCAGGCAGTGCCCAGGCGTCCGAGGTCGAGCCTCTGCACGTCGTCACGTGCTCCTGGATCAAGTCCCCGCCCCCCTGGGCTCCGGACGCGACTTCGGTCAGGGGTTTCGCGGAGGTCAGATGCTCGTCCGCGCGGGACAAGTCGCGCACGCACGCCACCATCCAGATTTTCCGTGACGGCGGCTGGCACGACCAGGGCCCCACCAGCACCAGCTACAACAAGGGCACCACGGTTCATGTCAACGCGAATGCTACGAAGCGCATCGGCGACTGGCTCTACCGTGTCAAGGGTGACTACGCCGGCCAGCACGGGAACTGGTTCCAGCTGCCGACCTACTACAGCCAGCCGCGCAACCTGTGGCGCCGGGGCTGAGTGTGGCCGTCGTGACTGAAGACCTGTGCCGCCCGTGACTATTTGGCGCACGGGGCCCCTTGTCATCGTTCTCCTCTCTGTCCTCGCGGGATGCGCCGGAGAGGGGGGAGGCGGCAAGGGTCCGCAGGGGCAAGTACGGGCGGATCTGGAAGCCGCCGGGTGGGTCGAGGAACCGGTGCTCTCGGGGGCCGAGTCCGAGATCGGGACTGTTTCGCCGGCTGCATGCCAGCAGCTCGTCAAACTCCTCGACCGGCGGGTCAAGAAGGATGTCGTGTTCGGGTTCAAGAAGGGCGAGTCGTATCTACTGACCCGTGACTGGTCCAGCGACACGGACATCCCCCGCGAGATCCGCACGGCAGCAGAAGCCTGCCCGAAGATGACGATGCCCTACGGCTCTGCCACGGTCGACTACGAGGTGAAGGTCCTCCGGGAGGACAAGACCGAGACCCGAATACAGATGACGGTCCGGGACGACTCCGGCCAACAGCTCACGGACATGGTCACATCAGCGTCCTCGGCAGGCGGCTATACCCGGCTCGTACGGGTTATGCACCCGCAGGCCATCGGGGCCCCGGAGCAGACCGCAGCGGACCTGACCGCACTCCACTAGTCTCCGCTGCCCGATGCGGCCCTGGCGCCCTCCGGATCCCGACCTGCACCCACGCCCGAGGCAGCTGCCCCGGCTACAACACCACGGAGAACTGAATGCGGAAGTACGCGGACGGCACGAGCGAGGTCCTCGGCCTTGCAGGCGATCTTGCACGACTCCGGAATGGACGGGAGTGCACGACCAGGGACCTCGCCCTGGCCGTCGTCGTCTATCAGCGATTCCTGAAGAACCGCGAAGTCCACCATGTGCCGGAACCGAGCACGTCTCCGGACATGCTGGGGTTCCAGCCCTCCTTGGATGAGCGCCTGACGGGCGACTTCGAAGACCTGCTTACCGTCGCCGAGCTGACCCAACTGGCAGCAGCGGAAAACCCGGACCTCGCTGACTACCTCCGCTGATCAGCGCACTGCCCCCCTCTGCCAACTCGGCTTCCTGTCTCAGCCCCCGCGCGGTCTCCAGCGCGGGGGCTGAGAAGTCGTCGTTCCTCAGTCGGAACAGGCGGCACCTCGTCTCGAGAAGCTCACAACTTCCCACCTCCCGGTGCTGGCCGGCCTGGCCAAGGCCATCCGCGAGGACCAGGTGGCAGGCGTGCAGGGCGTCATCGCCCCGCTCAACTCCGGCATCAACGGGGGCCGCCTCACCGACGTCAAACCCCCGGAAGCGCGGCGCCCACACCCCCGCCAATGGATATGGGGTCCCGACAGGACAGTCCCTCAGTGCCCAGGTCAGCCGGGCAATGCGGAAGTCCAGGGTGGGTGCCCCCCGTTCGCAGAACGGTCACCGTGACGGAGACGCGAACGCAAGACCTGTGGCCCACGGTGCGAATGTGAACGCAAAGTTCACCGCGGTCACTCCAGGTGACACCTTGGCCATCTGCTCGTTCTCCGGCTCCGAGCCACGGGGCCGGCCAGCACGGTGCAGCCCACGCCGTGAGACGCCGCACAGACGCATCCACACCTGGTGTTATCTTCCTCCCAGTCCAGGTGGGGACGCCCCTTGGCATTCCCGCTACCAAGCCCTCCTATGGTCGGGAAGCGTGATCTCAGGCAAGGTCCGTCGCGACCATCACATGGGAGCGTTGCTGCGGGCAACGTTCCTCGCGGTGGTGCTTGCGCTATTCGCGATGCACGTCCTGGCCTCACACCAGCAAGACCACAGCGGGCACACCGCCGCGTTCCCGCTCACCGACGCAGGGGACAGGGCTCAGCACACCCACTCCGACGTCGCCCCCGGGGACGCCACCACAACACCGGTCAACCCGGACGGCGAGGCCCCCTGCGACCACGGCGGAGTCGGAGAGAGCTGCCTGGCGCTGCTGTGCATCGTCGCTGCCCTGTTCACGTTCGTCCTCAGCCGCGGGGGCTCCACCGGCGTCCTCCGCCGATGGGCAGCACGCACGCATTCCTGGATCAGCCGCACCGGCGACCCACCGTGCCTGCACCAACTTTCGATCCTGCGCTGCTGAGAGCTGCACCAGCATGACGCCGCACCACTGGTGTCGGCGTGGCTTCTGCCTGCTCTCACCCACCAAGATCTGAAAGGCCTTACCCACGTGACCACCGTTCTCGAACCCGAGCGCCACCAGACTCCCGCCCCGAAACCGCGCCGCGCCACCTTCGACAAGAAGGCACTCCCGGCTCGCTACAGCGGCCAGATGCTCTACTTCATGGGCGCCGCCCTCATCGCCGGCGCCGTCGTCCACTACCCGATCAATCCGTCGCTGTACGCGATCATCTGCGTCGTCGGCGCATTCGTGTTCCTCCTCGGCACCGTCGTCAACGAGTTCGTGCTGGCCGACGAGCGTCCGGCGCTGAGCCAGGCGGTCTCGCTGGTCGCGTTCTCCCTGCTGCTGTCCTTCGGTGTCGGCATGGTCGGCGGCGGCATCCAGCACTTCGAGCAGTTCCCCGAGCGCAGCGCCTGGATGACCCCCCTCGGCCTGCTCATGTCGTACGTCGCGTTCGTCGCCAAGGACTCCAAGGGCCGCTGGCGACACCTCATCAGCCCGTTCGCGGCCGCCGTCGTCGTCATCTCGGCCCTCACCTGGCTGGGCATGACCGCCCTCGCCGGCACCATCAGCTCCGATGGCCACAGCCACGACCAGGGCTCCACGACCGGGACCCCCGCCAAGCCGAACCAGGCTCCCGTTGAGCAAGGCCCTCCGGCCAAGGCACCCGCCGAGCCGACAAAGGACGGACATTCGTCCCATAGTCACTGACCCAGGTCTGGCAACCTCGTAGCCGTTCTCGCGGGCCCACGTGGACCACGCTGGGCCCGCAGTCCGCTCACGGCACTTGCACCTGCCGTCGGCGGGCTCGGGATGCGGCGCGCTCTTGCGGGCGCGCAGTCGGCGAGGGCGGCTTCGCGGTGGCCTCCCTCGACGCAGAGGGCGCCGCCCCGCGAACGTTTTAACTGGGGCAGGGTGCAGCCCGCGAGCGGGAAGCCCTCATCGCCGAGGGCGTCCAGGCCGGCGACCTGCGTGACGACGTACCGACCGCGGAACTCGCCGCCTACTGCATCCACGCCCTGACCGCCGCCTCGCCCCTTCCCTCCCGGGCTGCGGTCGACCGGCTGGTCGCCGTCACCCTCGACGGCCTGCGCCCGGTTCCCCAGCAGCCCGCACACCAGGAGTCCGCCCCCGCCGACGGCCACTCCCACCACCGCTGACAGACGTCCAGGCCCCGCCGCGGAGCAGCGGGGCCTGGACGGTGCCGGCTGTCAGACCACGTCCGGGTTCGTGTCGTAGCGGCGGGGGATGACGACCGAGAGATCCTTGTAGGGGATGCCCAGGTTCTCCGGTCCACCCCAGGGGCGGACCCGGTTCGTCGACCCCGTCGCCCACGGTTCGATGTCGGCGTTGAACCCGTGCATCTCGTTGTGGCTGTCCTCGATCAGCACCCTCATGTCCGCGTAGTCATCGGCGGCCAGCGCGTTCTGGTCCCGGACCGGGTCGATGGGCAGGCCGTTGACCTGCCGACGGACAGCCCTCGGCTTGTCCGCGGGGTTGTTGTTCGGGTCGAAGGCGTTGTCGGACCGAAACGGGTTCGCCTGCGGGTCGCAGAACCCGGCGCCCTCGAAGGGCTGTCCGATGAGCTGGAGAGCCTGGCCTCCGTAGCCCATGAACTCCGGGGTGAAGAGGTTCAGGGACCCTGAGTTGCCGTTGCCGAGGTTGGCGCTCGGGATGCTGCGCGGGTCCTGCGTCCAGTCCCAGTAGTGCTGCGACACGCGTGAGTCGATGACGCGGAGCTGGTCCTCGAACCGGTTGACGATCTCCCGGTGCCACAGCAGGAACTCCGGCCCGCCGTGGACGTGGGTGCCCCACCGGCTCCTGCGAGAAAGCACTCCCGCCGACTGCAGCACCGCGCCTTGAGCGAAGGTTGCCTGCCCGGCTCGCCCTGATCACCAGTGCGACACCCTCGGCCTGATCCCCAGGCCCGCGCCCCAGTCGGCGGGGACATTGCTGCGTGCCTCTGCCGCACGAGATGCGGGTCGGGAAGGCGCCAGTGCGGAGGTTCTCAGGTCGGATCGATGTTGCCGAGTGGGGCGGGTGGGACCAACCACCACGCACCCCACGGGCGAACCGAACAAACCCCAGGTCGCAGGCCTTCGGGGGCCGCAGCGGACAGGAATCGCCTCACGGTCGCCTCACCGACACGGGGATCCCACCGCCGCGAGAACTGCGTTTCCGCAGGTCAGAAGGTTTCTTCTGACCTGCACGAGTGGGGCGGGTGGGACTCGAACCCACGGCCGACGGATTATGAGTCCGCTGCTCTAACCGGCTGAGCTACCGCCCCATTCACGGCGTGGCGCGTACATGTGTGCGCGCCGTCTGCCGCAGCATAGCCGCTCATACGATCTCCTGCCTCGGATGCCTCGCATGATCGGCTTCGCCTGCCCAGAGAGACCGCATCGGGCCCTGTCCGGTTGCGCGCGGAGGGCAGAAAAAGAAAAAGGACCCACGTGGGGTCCTCGTCCTTCTTGCTCCCCCGACTGGACTCGAACCAGTAACCTGCCGATTAACAGTCGGCTGCTCTGCCAATTGAGCTACAGGGGACCGCGCTCCCCCGACTGGACTCGAACCAGTAACCTGCCGATTAACAGTCGGCTGCTCTGCCAATTGAGCTACAGGGGATTGCTGCGTTGCACCGAACAGCCCACCTCTGGCCTTGGCCAGGGGGCGAGCGCCCGTTGCGAGTCATAGATTAGCGCAAGCAGGGGGGTGCTCCGCCAATCGGTATCGCCAGCGGGCCGGGCACCACACGACGAAGGGTGGCAGACATGCGGTACAAGGTCACGTTCGCGGTCGGGCTGGCCCTCGGGTACGTGCTCGGGACCCGGGCCGGACGCGAGCGGTATGAACAGTTGAAGAAGTCCGCGCGCGAGTTCGCGCAGAACCCCGCGGTCCGCAACGCCGCCGAGAGCGCTGGTCAGAGCGGTCGGGAGTTCGCCGGCAAGGCGTACGCCGCGGTGAGCGACAAGGTGGGCGACGCGATGCCGGACGCCCTGGCCGGACGCGTACGGGGCTTGCGGGCGCGGGCCGGCGGCGGTGGCGCGGGCGAGGACGACTGGGGCACCAGCAACACCTGACCGGCCCGGTCCGGAGCCGCGGGTCCTCCCGCGAGGGCCCCGCACCGGGGTCCCGCACGGCCCCGCCCGGTCGCGTGCGCGGGGTCCCGTCCGGTCCCGCACGAGGGGCGGAGCGGGTCCCGGGCACGCCGGGGCGGTCGAGTCCGCCCCCGCGTGCGGCAGAATTCACCGCATGGGGATAGTCGCCGGGCTGGACAGCTCTTCCGCGTTCACACGCATCGTCGTCTGTGACACCGAGACGGGCGCCGTGCTGCGCCAGGGGTACGCCCCTCATCCGCAGCCCACCGGCGAGGCGGTGCCGCACGAGACCGATCCACAGGCCTGGCTGCTCTCGCTCGGCGAGGCCGCCGGCGGCGGGCTCCTCGAAGGGGTGCAGGCCATCGGTGTCTCCGCGCAGCAGCACGGCCTGCTGCCGCTGGACGCGCAGGGCGGCCTCGTGCGTCCCGCCCTGATCGGCAACGACAAGCGCGGCCAGGCCGCGGCCGCCGAGCTGATCGAGGCCTTCGGCGGCCGGCAGGCCTGGGCCGAGGCCGTCGGCTCCGTCCCCCATTCGGCGCAGCCCGTGGCGAAGCTCGCCTGGCTGGCCCGTACCGAGCCCGAGGCGGCCCGGCGGGTGGCCGTGCTGATGTCCCCGCACGACTGGCTGGTCTGGCAGCTGCTGGGCCGCCCGGCCCGGCGCACCACCGACCGCGGCGGCGCCTCCGGCACCGGCTACTGGTCGGCGGCCACCGGCGCCTACCGCCCCGACCTGGTCGAGCTCGCGCTGGGGCACCGGGCGCTGCTGCCCGAGGTGCTCGGCCCGGCCGAAGCCGCCGGGACCACGCCCGAGGGGCTGCTGATCTCCGCCGGCACCGGCGAGACCATGGCGGCCGCGCTCGGGCTGGGCATGGGACCGGGCGACGCAGTGGTCTCGCTGGGCGCGTCCGGATCCGTGATGGCCGTGCACCACGAGGCGCTGTCGGAGCCGGGCGGGCTGATCACCTCCCTCGCCGACGCCACCGGGCTGCACCTGCCGGTGGTGAACACCCTGAACGCCGTACGGGCCCTGCGCGGCACCGCCGAACTGCTGGGCACCGATCTGGAGGGGCTGAGCGAGCTCGCGCTGAAGTCGACCCCGGGCGCGCACGGACTCGTACTCCTGCCGTACCTGGAGGGTGAGCGGACGCCGAACCTGCCGCACACCGCCGGGACCCTGTCGGGGCTGCGCCGGGACTCCATGAAGCCGGAGCACCTCGCGCGGGCCGCCTTCGAGGGCATGCTGTGCGGGCTGGTGGACGCGCTCGACGTGCTGCGCAGCCGCGGCGTGGAGATCCGCCGGGTCTTCCTGCTCGGCGCCGCCGCGGAACTGCCGGCCGTACAGGCCTTCGCGCCGGGGCTGTTCGGCACGCAGGTCCTCGTACCGGCGCCGGCGGACTACGCGGCCCTGGGCGCGGCCCGGCAGGCCGCGTGGGCGCTCGGTCTGGCGCAGGGCGGCTCGGCCGCGAACACCCCGCCGGTGTGGCCGGCGCCCGCGGCGCAGCTGTTCGAGCCGGACGAGGAGTACCCGGCCTGGCAGGGTGCGCGCCAGCAGTACGTCGCGACCCGGGACCAGATCCACCCGGGGGCGTTCTAGAGGTCGGAGCCGGTCGGCCGGTCAGCCGGTGGGACAGGCGTCAGCCCAGCTGCGCCTTCACGTGCTCGACGACCGCCTGGAACTCCTCCGTGGGCGAGAAGTCGAGGTACTCGGTGTCCTCCAGGGCGACCGGGGCGTGGCCGGGCGGCCAGTAGCAGGCCTCTCCGGCCGAGTAGACCTCGTCCCCGTCCTTCGTGTGCATCAGGAGCCGGCCCTTGATCACGTAGGCGTAGTGCGGGCACGGACACAGGTCGTCGGGCAGGCCCTTGAACGCCGGGGTCATGTCGACGCCCTTGTCGAAACTCCCGAAGGCGACGGAGAACCCGCCGCCGAGTTCCAGCACGCGCAGTTCGGCGCCGTTGCCCTCGAAGAGGACGGGGACCTGCTCCCGTTTGGCTGCCGTCATGGTTCCTCCACGGACGATCCGTCCCGAGACCTCCCCTCCCCCATCGTCCTCCCGGCACCCGGCGTCGGCGCGGCGCGGGCCCGGCAAGATCCGAAAGAGACGGCCTAGGCCCTGCCCGCGAGCGGCCTACTCCTTTTGACCGGCCTTTACGAAAAGCGGTGGGTTCCGGCCCCCGGTTGGCAGAAGATGGAGTGAACCCCCTCGATCATGCCGACCGGAGCCTGCGCGTGCTCATACGACTTCTGCGGACCCATCTGGGGCCGTACCGGAAACCGATCGCCGTGCTGGTCCTGCTGCAGCTCCTGCAGACCAGTGCGAGCCTCTACCTGCCCACGCTGAACGCCGACATCATTGACAACGGTGTCGTCAACGGCGACACCGGCTACATCCTGCGTTTCGGCGCGCTGATGCTCGGCGTCTCGCTGGTCCAGCTCGTCTGCAACATCGGCGCCGTCTACTACGGGGCCCGCACCGCCGCGGCCTTCGGCCGGGACGTCCGGGCCGGCGTCTTCGACCGCGTGCAGAGCTTCTCCGCGCGCGAGCTCGGCCACTTCGGCGCCCCGTCCCTGATCACCCGTACGACGAACGACGTGCAGCAGATCCAGATGCTCGTGCTGATGACCTTCACCTTGATGGTCTCCGCGCCGATCATGTGCGTCGGCGGCATCTTCATGGCGCTCTCGCTGGACGTGAAGCTCTCGGGCGTGCTGCTCGCGGTGGTCCCGATCCTCGGCCTGTCGGTCGGCGCGATCGTGCTGAAGACCCGCCCGCTGTTCCGCACGATGCAGACGCGCCTGGACACGGTCAACCGGGTCCTGCGCGAGCAGATCACCGGCAACCGGGTGATCCGCGCCTTCGTCCGCGACGACTACGAGAAGGAACGCTTCCGCGAGGCCAACGCCGACCTCACCGGCGTCTCGCTGGCGGCCGGCAAGCTGCTCGCGCTGATGTTCCCGACCGTGATCGTGGTCGTGAACATCTCCAGCGTCGCCGTCGTCTGGTTCGGCGCGATGCGCATCGACGCGGGCGGCATGGAGATCGGCCAGCTGACGGCCTTCCTCGCCTACCTGATGCAGATCGTCATGTCCGTGATGATGGCCACCTTCATGTTCATGATGGTGCCGCGCGCCGAGGTCTGCGCCGAGCGCGTCCAGGAGGTCCTGGACACCGAATCCAGCGTGGTCCCGCCCACCGACCCGGTCCGCAAGCTGCTCCACCACGGCCGCCTGGAACTGCGCGGCGCAGACTTCCGCTACCCGGGCGCCGAGGTCTCCGTGCTCCGCGGGGTGGACCTGGTGGCCCGCCCCGGCGAGACCACCGCGGTGATCGGCTCCACCGGCAGCGGCAAGTCCACGCTGCTGGGGCTGATCCCCCGGCTGTTCGACGCGACCGGCGGCGACGTGCTCGTCGACGGCGAGGACGTACGGCGCCTCGACCCGGACCTGCTCGCCAGGACGGTCGGCATGGTGCCGCAGAAGCCGTACCTCTTCTCCGGGACGGTCGCCAGCAACCTGCGCTACGGGCGCCCCGACGCCACCGACGAGGAGCTCTGGCACGCGCTGGAGGTCGCGCAGGCCAAGGGCTTCGTGTCCGAGCTGGAGGGCGGGCTCGACGCGCCGATCACCCAGGGCGGAACCAACGTCTCCGGCGGCCAGCGCCAGCGGCTCGCGATCGCGCGCACGCTCGTACAGCGCCCGGAGATCTACCTGTTCGACGACTCCTTCTCGGCCCTGGACTACGCCACGGACGCCGCGCTGCGCTCCGCGCTCGCCCGCGAGACCGAGGAGGCGACCGTGGTCATCGTCGCCCAGCGGGTCTCCACGATCCGTGACGCGGACCGGATCATCGTCCTCGACGAGGGGCTGGTGGTGGGCGAGGGGCGCCACCACGAGCTGATGGCCGGCAATGAGACCTACCGGGAGATCGTGCTCTCCCAGCTGACGGAAGCGGAGGCGGCGTGAGCGGGCCGGGAGGACGGATGATGGCGGGACCGCCGACGACGCGGTCCATGGACTTCAAGGGCTCGGGCAAGCGGCTGCTGAGCGCGCTGGCGCGCGACCGGGCCAAGCTGTGGGGCATGGTCCTCGCGGTCGTCGGCAGCGTCGCCGCGTCGGTGACCGGACCGAAGATCCTCGGCGAGGCCACCGACCTCGTCTTCGCGGGGATCGTCGGCCGGAACATGGAGAAGGGCCAGACCAAGCAGCAGGCGCTGGACGGTCTGCGCGCCAAGGGCGAGGGCGGGATGGCGGACATGCTGTCCGGCACCGACTTCACCCCGGGCAAGGGCATCGACTTCGGTGCGGTCGGGTCGGTGGCGCTGTGGGCGCTGGCCGTCTTCACGGTCGCCGGCCTGCTGATGCTGGTGGCCACGCGACTGTCGAACCACATCATGAACGGCACCGTCTACCGGATGCGCGAGGAGCTCCAGGCGAAGCTGTCGCGGCTGCCGCTGTCGTACTTCGACCAGCAGAAGCGCGGCGAGGTGCTCAGCCGGGCCACGAACGACATCGACAACATCGGGCAGACGATCCAGCAGACGATGGGTCAGCTGCTCAACTCGCTCCTGACGATCGTCGGCGTGCTGGCGATGATGTTCTGGATCTCGCCGGTGCTGGCGCTGGTCGCGCTGGTGACCATCCCGGTGTCCGCGTACGTGGCCGCGAAGATCGGCAAGAAGTCGCAGCCGCAGTTCGTGGCGCAGTGGAAGTCCACGGGCGCCCTGAACGCGCACGTCGAGGAGATGTACTCGGGCCACACCCTGGTCAAGGTCTTCGGCCGGCAGAAGGAGTCCGCGGCCCTGTTCGCCGAGCAGAACGAGGCGCTGTACCGGGCCTCCTTCAAGGCGCAGCTGGTCAGCGGGATCATGCAGCCGGTGATGCTGTTCATCTCGAACATCAACTACGTGCTCGTCGCGGTCGTCGGCGGTCTGAAGGTCGCCTCCGGCACCCTGTCGATCGGTGACGTGCAGGCCTTCATCCAGTACACGCGGCAGTTCTCGATGCCGCTCACGCAGGTGGCCTCCATGGCGAACCTGGTGCAGTCCGGCGTCGCCTCCGCGGAGCGGGTGTACGAGCTGCTGGACGCGCCGGAGCAGGAGGCGGACGCGGAGGTTCCGGAGCGTCCGGAGAGCCTGCGCGGGCAGGTCACCTTCGACAAGGTCGCCTTCCGCTACGAGCCCGACAAGCCGCTGATCGAGAACCTCTCGCTGAGCGTGGACCCCGGGCACACGGTCGCGATCGTCGGCCCGACCGGCGCCGGCAAGACCACGCTGGTCAACCTGCTGATGCGGTTCTACGAGGTCACGGGCGGGGAGATCGCCCTCGACGGGGTGGACATCGCGAAGATGACCCGCGAGGAACTGCGCGGCGGCATCGGCATGGTGCTCCAGGACACCTGGCTGTTCGGCGGCACCATCGCGGAGAACATCGCCTACGGGGCCACCCGCGAGGTCACGCGCGCCGAGGTCGAGGAGGCCGCGCGGGCGGCCCACGCCGACCGGTTCATCCGCACCCTGCCCGAGGGCTACGACACGGTGCTGGACGACGAGGGCGCCGGCGTCAGCGCGGGCGAGAAGCAGCTGATCACCATCGCGCGGGCGTTCCTGTCCGACCCGGTGATCCTGGTGCTCGACGAGGCGACGAGCTCGGTGGACACCCGCACCGAGGTGCTGATCCAGAAGGCGATGGCGCGCCTCGCGCACGGCCGTACGTCCTTCGTGATCGCACACCGGCTGTCCACGATCCGCGACGCGGACCTGATCCTGGTGATGGAGAGCGGCTCGATCGTGGAACAGGGCACGCACGAGGAGCTGTTGCTCGCGGGCGGCGCGTACGCGCGGCTGTACGCGGCGCAGTTCGCACAGGCGGTGGCCGAGGTCGACTAGGTCGTCTCGCGCGGCCGGTACCGGCAGGGGCGCCCTTCGGGGCGCCCCTTTTCCGTACGCACTCAGTCCAGGTACCCGCGCAGCTGGTCCGCGAAGGCGTGGTCGCGCAGCTTGTTGAGGGTCTTGGACTCGATCTGCCGGATCCGCTCCCGGGTCACCCCGAAGATCCGCCCGATCTCCTCCAGGGTGCGCGGCCGCCCGTCGGCGAGCCCGTAGCGGAGCTGGACGACCTTGCGCTCCCGCTCCCCGAGGGTGGAGAGGACCGCTTCGAGGTGCTCGCGGAGCAGGAAGAACGCGGCCGATTCGACCGGGGAGGCGGCGTCCCCGTCCTCGATGAGGTCGCCGAGCGCGACGTCGTCCTCCTCGCCCACGGGTGCGTGCAGCGAGACCGGTTCCTGCGCGAGGCGCAGCACCTCCAGGACCCGCTCGGGGGTCAGCTCCAGGTGGACGGCGACCTCTTCGGCGGTGGGCTCGTACCCCCGCTCCTGGAGCATGCGGCGCTGGACGCGCACGACGCGGTTGATCAGTTCGACGACGTGGACGGGGACCCGGATGGTGCGGGCCTGGTCGGCCAGCGCCCGGGACATGGCCTGGCGGATCCACCAGGTGGCGTAGGTGGAGAACTTGTAGCCGCGGGCGTAGTCGAACTTCTCGACGGCGCGGATCAGTCCGAGGTTCCCCTCCTGGACCAGGTCGAGCATCGTCAGCCCGCGGCCGACGTAGCGCTTGGCCACGGAGACGACGAGCCGCAGGTTCGACTCGATGAGGCGGCGTTTGGCCATCCGGCCCATGACCACGAGCTTGTCGAGGTCGAGGGTGAGCTGCAGGTCGAGCGGGGCTCCGCTGCCGAGCTTCTCCTCCGCGAACAGGCCCGCTTCGACGCGCCGCGCGAGCTCGACCTCCTCGACCGCGGTGAGCAGCGGGATCCTGCCTATCTCGCGCAGGTACTGCCGGAAGAGGTCGGCGGACGGTCCCGCTCCGCCGGAGCCTTCCGCCGGTCGCTTGCGCGGCGTGGGCACCTTCGCCATGAGCTCCGGGACCTCAGACTCCTCGGCCTCCTCGGCCTCCTCCTCGTGCATGGCGTCGGCCTCGGCCTCGGACTCGGGCTCTTCGGCCGCGGGCACTTCGGCGGGCGGGCTGACGGTGACGGTCAGGCTCTGGGTCTGCACGGGGGCGACCTCCACAGGGCTCCGAGGACGGGTGCACCGCACCTCAGTGTGGGGTACGACACATCGCTGCCACGAGGGGCGTGCGACCACTTTCTGAATCGAATACGTGACCCATGGTTACCGTTCCTGGCGATGCCGGCCATTGCTGGCCGGATCGCCGTATACCGGGTGGCCCGGTTGTCTCCCCGAACGGTTTTGGGGGACGGGGAACAGCGCGAGCTGGTCGCTTCGGTCCCGGCAGGTCTTGCCACCTTGGTGGGGTGTGCCTGCGGTCCTGGGCGGGCTCGTGTTCCCGCGTGCCCTCGGTACGGTGACGGTCTGGCCGGTAGCTCTCCGCGCGACGATCCTCTGGTCGTGTGCGGTCACACCTGGCCGACGCCGTGTCCCGTGTCCGAGGGCACGTCTGCCGATTGCCACCGCCGCCGCATGGTGGCCGGTGACAACGGTCGTCTTCGATTGCTGCTGGAGCGGCGCCTTCCAGTGCTGGGCTCCCCAGCGGGAGGTGTACGCGGGGTCGACCGCGACGACGACCAGGCCTGCATGGTGGGCCATACCGGCCAGCCGGTCGCGGAACTTCGCCGTGGGCAGTCCGGCGACAGTGCGCCGGAACGTCTTCCCGCGTTTGCCCCGGCCCATGGTTTCCCGGCCGGTGGCGCGGGCGTCGGTGAAGCCGAGGTTCTCGATGGCGAAACCGGCGCAGTCGTGGAGTTTCGCGAGGCGGATGAGTTCGCTGATCGCCTGCCGGAGGCGTCCGTCGCGTGGGGATGTGGGGCCGGTCAGGTTGGTGGGTACGGAAAGAGGTTCGCCGACGGGGTTGCCGTGGGCGTCGACGACGCAGGCGGCGAGGTGGCCGGCGTTGAGGTCCACGGCGAGGAGCCGGACGCCGGTTGCGGCCAGCTCGGCAGGGGTGGGGGGAGGCATCGTCGGAGTGGACCAGGAGGCGTCGAGGTACCAGCGCCCACGTTCGGGGTCGCACACGATGTCGTAGCGCACGGAACGGTTGGCGGAGACCCGGTCCGGCCACTCCTCGCGGCGGTGGTTGAAGGTGACGGTGCAGGCGAGCCGGTAGCGGCCTCGGGGTGAGTTGGCGAGGTGCCTGAGCGGTTCGGGCAGGACAAGGTTGACCGTGCCGTCAGCCGGATCGACGGTGATCGTGTAGTTCCCGTACGGTGCGCCGGACTCCCCGTCGGCGGTGAGGAACATGCGCCGCGCGTCCCACCGCTCCCGCCATCGCTGCTCGGTGAGCCCCGCGTCGGCGAGGTTGTGCCTGTTCTTCGCGAGACGGCGCCCGCCGACCACGATTGCCGGATGCCCGGCCTCGATCCGCCGCTCCACCTCCGCCAGGCGCGCGGTGAGGACCTGCAACCGGCTCTGCTTCTGTGCCCGTTCGGCCCGGCTCGGGTAACCACGAACGCCTCCCACACGCCGGCCGCACGGCACTGCCAACCGTCTGTTGATCTTCGTGATGGCCCGGCGCAGCGCGGTCCGCTGATCGAACAGACACCGCAGGGAGAGCTGGTACTGGTCTTCGCTGGTGCGGGTGATCGCCCCCGCCCACCGGGACGACGACACCCTCGTCAGCGCACGTTTACGCTCCGCCCGCCTGTTCTCCTTCGTGGGCACCTTGCCGATGCAGACCCGCTCAGCCAGATCGGCACGGGCATACCGACCAAGATGCCCGCCGACCATCCGCAGAACCTCGGTATCACGGGCGGAAAGGCTCAGACGATCCCGGATGCGCGCGCCCACGGGAGCCGCCACTGTGAACGGAGCGGCCAGCGTGCGCAGCTCCTGCTTGCGCCGACCCCTGCCACGCGCCACCAACCCACCAATCCCCCACAACGGCACTGACGTTCCCCAGTGATACTGACGGCCTCGCAGTGACCGCGTGTCGATGGCACCACACGTTCACCCATACGAGCCATCCAGGGTCACACCGGTTCCACCCGGACCGCGCAGACCTTGAACTCCGGCATTCGGGAGACCGGGTCCAGTGCCGGGTTGGTCAGGGTGTTGGCTCGGCCCTCGCCCGGCCAGTGGAAGGGCATGAAGACGGTGTCCGCGCGGATGGTGTCCGTGATGCGGGCCGGGGCGATCGCGCGGCCGCGGCGGGAGGTGACCGCGAGGGGGGCTCCGTCGACCGCGCCGATGCGGGCCGCGAGGCGGGGGTGGAGCTCCACGAAGGGGCCGGGGGCGGCTTCGTTGAGCTCGTCCACCCGGCGGGTCTGCGCGCCCGACTGGTACTGGGCGACGACCCGGCCGGTGGTGAGGAGGAGCGGGTACTCGGCGTCCGGGACCTCGGCGGCGTCGCGGTGGGTGACGGGCACGAAGCGGGCCCGGCCGTCCTCGGTGGCGAAGCGGTCCAGGAAGAGGCGCGGGGTGCCGGGGTGGGGCTCGGGGGCGGAGCCCGGCTCCGCCGTGGGCGTGGGGGCCGGGCACGGCCAGAAGACGCCCTGTTCCGCTTCGATGCGGGCGTACGTGATGCCCGAGTAGTCCGCCGGGCCGCCCGCCGAGGCGCGGCGCAGCTCCTCGAAGACCTCCTCGGGGTCGGCCGGGAAGGCCTTCGGCATGCCGAGGCGGGTGGCCAGGCCGTGCAGGAGCTCCAGGTCGGAGCGGACCCCCGGCGGCGGGGTGAGGGCCCGGCGGCGGAGCAGGACGCGGCCCTCCAGGTTGGTGGTGGTGCCGGTCTCCTCCGCCCACTGGGTGACCGGGAGCACCACGTCGGCCAGGGCCGCCGTCTCGGACAGGACCACGTCGGCGACGGCCAGGAAGTCCAGGGAGCGGATGCGCTCCTCGATGTGGCCGGCGCGGGGGGCCGAGACCACCGGGTTGGAGCCCATCAGGAGGAGGGCCTTGACGTCCGAGCCGAGCGCGTCGAGGAGTTCGTACGCGCTGCGGCCCGGGCCGGGGAGGGTGTCGGGGTCGACGCCCCAGACGCGGGCGACGTGGGCCCGCGCCGCGGGGTCGGTCAGCTTGCGGTAGCCGGGGAGCTGGTCGGCCTTCTGGCCGTGTTCGCGGCCGCCCTGGCCGTTGCCCTGGCCGGTGAGGCAGCCGTAGCCGGAGAGCGGGCGGCCGGCCCGGCCGGTGGCGAGGCAGAGGTTGATCCAGGCCCCGACGGTGTCGGTGCCCTTGGACTGCTGCTCGGGGCCGCGTGCGGTGAGCACCATCGCGGATTCGGGCGCGCAGAACATCGCCACCGCCTCGCGGAGCTTCGGCACCGGCACGCCGGTGATGCGCTCCACCAGCTCCGGCCAGTGCGCCATCGCACCGGCCCGGGCCTCCTCCCAGCCCGTGGTGCGCTCGGCGATGAACTCCTCGTCGGTGTGCCCGCCCGCCACCACCAGGTGCAGCAGGCCGAGCGCCAGCGCCAGGTCCGTGCCGGGGCGCGGGGCCAGGTGCAGGTCGGCCTGTTCGGCGGTGCGCGTGCGGCGCGGGTCCACCACGATGAGCGTGCCGCCGTTCTCGCGGAGCTCCCGGAAGAAGCGCAGGGCGGGCGGCATGGTGTCGGCGGGGTTGGAGCCGACGAGGATGACGCAGCCGGTCCGGGGGATGTCCTCCAGCGGGAAGGGCAGCCCCCGGTCGAGCCCGAAGGCCCGCTGGTGCGCGGCGGCGGCCGAGGACATGCAGAACCGGCCGTTGTAGTCGATCTGCGAGGTCCCCAGCGCGATGCGGGCGAACTTCCCGAGGGCGTACGCCTTCTCGTTGGTCAGCCCGCCGCCGCCGAACACCCCGACCGCGTCGGCCCCGTACGACCGCCGCGTGCGGGCGAGTCCCTCGGCGACGGCGTCGAGGGCCTCCTCCCAGGTGGCCGGTTCCAGCCGCCCGGCGTGGGTGCGGACGAGCGGCTCGGTGAGGCGCACCCGGGAGGAGAGCACGGCGGGGGCGGTGCGGCCCTTGCCGCACAGCGCGCCCCGGTTCACGGGGAAGTCGGCCCGCTCCTCCACCACCACGCCCGCGCCACCGGGCTCGGGGCGCAGGTTCATGCCGCACTGCAGCGCGCAGTACGGGCAGTGCGTGGCGGTGACGGACTCCGAGGTGTGCATGGAGCCCAGCGTGCGTCGGCGGTGTTACGCGGACCGCCGCCCCGCGTTACAAGCCGGGGTGGTCCACCTCAGCGCCGCCCGCCGGCTCCGGTGAGGCCCTGCCCATCGGGGGGCGGTCGAGGATCTCGAGGTACACGATCCGGTCCGGGTCACTGACCCGTCAGGTACTTCACCGTGAGGCCGGCCGTCCAGCCGCCGTCGACCGCGAGCTCGGCTCCGGTCATGTAGCCCGCGGCGTCCGAGAGGAGGAAGACGACGGCGGCGGCGATCTCCTCGGGGAGGCCGACGCGGCCGAGGGGGGCGCCGGGGTAGTTGCCCTCGCCCGCCTGGATGCCGACCGGGGCCGTCATCGGGGTGAGCGTCATGCCGGGGTGTACGGAGTTCACGCGGATCCGGGATTCCGCGAGCTCCACCGCGCCGATCTTCGACAGTCCGCGCACGCCCCACTTGGAGGCTCCGTAGCCGGCGGTCAGGGCGAGGCCGGTGAGGCCGGCGGCGGAGGAGATGTTGACGATGGAGCCGCCGCCGTTCTCCCGCATCAGCGGGATCGCGGCCTTGATGCCGATGAAGACGCCGACGAGGTTGATCTCGACGACCTTGCGGAAGTGCTCGACGCTCTCGTGCTCCAGGAACTGGCCGGTGGCGATGCCGGCGTTGTTGACCAGCCCGTCGATGCGGCCGAACTCGGCGAGGGCGAAGGCGAGGGCCGCGTCCCAGTCGGATTCGCTGGTCACGTCGTGGCGCAGGAAGCGCGCCGCGTCGCCGAGCTTGGCCGCCGTCTCGGCGCCCTCGGCCTCGAGGACGTCGGTGATCAGCACCTTGCCGCCGCCGTCCACGACGGCCTGCGCGGCCGCCGCGCCGAGGCCGCGGGCCCCACCGGTGATGACGACGACCTTGCCGCTCAGATCCACAACAGCCACGGTTCCACACCCCTGACGCTTACGACTGATTGCCATATGACTAATCGGCATACACCGACGGTCGCGTCAGTCTGCCAGAGAGGCCAGGGCCCGCGAAACCCCCTCCTCCTTCGGCCCCAGGAAGCGCGGCTCAGGCTTGAGCACGGCGTCCATCGCCGCCTTGCCGGCCGCGAAGACCTCGCGCGCGCCGCCGTAGTACCAGGTCGCGTCGTGTACGTCGTCCACCCCGACCCCGTACGAGTCCACCCCCGCGGCCCGGCACAGCGCGACCGCCCGGCGGATGTGGAAGCCCTGGCTGATCAGCACCGCCCGGTGCACCCCGAAGACCTCCTTGGCCCGGACGCAGGAGTCCCACGAGTCGAAGCCGGCGTAGTCGCTGACGATCCGGCCGTCCGGCACTCCGTGTTCCTTCAGGTACGTGCGCATCGCGTCGGGCTCGTCGTACTCGGTGCGGCTGTTGTCGCCGGTGACCAGGACGACCTTGACCCTGCCCGCGCGGTAGAGCGCGACGGCGGCGTCCAGCCGGTCGCGGAGGTACGGGGTCGGGCGGCCGTTCCACAGCAGCCCGGCGCCGAACACCATCGCCACCTCGGCGGCGGGCGCGTCGGCGGTGGTCCGCAGCCGGGGTCCGGCGGACGCGTGCGTCCATGCCGACGGCAGCAGGGCCAGCACGCAGGCCGCCATCACCACCTGCACGGCCCGCCGCCGGGCCCGTACGGTGCGGGGCACCGTGATCCGTACGGCCAGCCGGTCCCGGGTCGCCCCGAGCAGGTCACGTACCGCTGCGCGCTTCAATGCAATGCCCCTTTGATGGTCCTGTCGACTACGGACGCGTGTACGCCCCCGGCGGTTTCCGGCCGGCAGCGCGCGGGGGCCCTGCGGGAGCCGTCCCCTACCCGCCCTTCCACCTTTCCCCAGGGCTCCGCCCCGGACCCCCGGTCCTCGAACGCCGGACGGGCTGGATTTTCCAGCTCTCCGGCGTTGACAGCGCCGCACGCTGCAGCGGGTTCCCCACCCCCGCCGTCCACCCCCCTGTGAGCAGGTGGAAAACACCCGTCACCCCGGCGCAACGCAGCGGCAACCTGCCGCCCGCAGGATCGGTTCATGACGGAGCCGGCGCATCCTCCCGAGTCCCTGCCCCAGCCCCTCCCCCCGCTGCCGCCCGCGACCACGGCGGAGCTGCTGACCCGGATCACCGCCCAGCTCGGTACGCAGCTCAGCGGTCTGCGCCCCCGACACCACGCAGGAGTCCCCCCATGCAGCAGCCCGCCCTCGTCGCCGTGGCCCACGGCAGCCGCGATCCGCGCGCCCTCCACACCGTCCAGGCCCTGCTCGAACGCGTCCGCGAGCTCCGCCCCCGCCTCGACGTCCGGCTCGGTCACATCGAGCTGAACCACCCGCTGCTGGACCACACCCTCGCGCCCGAACGGGCCGCCGGAGCCGCCGTCCTGGTGCCGCTGCTGCTCGGCCGCGGGACCCACGTCAAGCGGGACCTGCCGGCCGCCGCGGCCCGCGCCGGGCACCTGCGGACCCGCGTCGCCGCCCCGCTCGGGCCGCATCCGCTGCTCGTCGAGGCCCTGTACGAGCGGCTCGTGGAGGCCGGCTGGAGCGCCGGGTCGGCCGTGGTGCTGGCCGCCGCCGGGTCCCGCGACCCCGACTCCGCCGCCGATGTGCGGGCCACCGCCGACCTGCTCTCGGAACGGCTCGGTGGAGTGCCCGTGGTGGCCGCCTACGCCTCGGGCACCGCGCCCGCAGTGCCCGCCGCCGTACGGGCGCTGGCCGCGCGGGGCCTCCACCGGGTCGCGGTCGCCTCCTACTTCACCGCCCCGGGCCGCTTCGCCGCCGCGAGCGCCGCCGCCGCGCCGGGTCCGGCCGCCGCCCCGCTGGGCGCCCATCCGGCGCTGGCCCGCCTGGTGCTCCAGCGCTACGACGAAGCCGCCGCCGCGCTCGCAGCGCCCGTAGGACGGGAGCAGCCGCTCGAACTGGCCACCGCGTAACGGCCCGGTTGGTTCACAATCGCTCGGATTGCTCCTCTTGACTCGTCTTGTCGGTCGATGCGGTTACGGTTTGGACCATGGAAGGCATGGAAGGCACCACCGCACCTGTCCGACCCGCCCTCGACCTGCCCGGCGAGCCGTACGAGCCCGCCGATACCGAGCGCTGGGCCACCGAGCCCGACAAACGGCCCGGGCGGACCGCCTTCCAGCGCGACCGCGCCCGCGTGCTGCACTCCGCCGCCCTGCGCAGGCTCGCCGGGAAGACCCAGGTGGTGACCCCGGGGACGCGTTCGTACGACTGGGACGCGAGTCCTCGTACCCGGCTGACGCACTCGCTCGAATGCGCCCAGGTCGGCCGCGAGCTCGGCGCCGCGCTCGGCTGCGATCCCGATCTGGTCGAAGCCGCCTGCCTGTCGCACGACATGGGGCACCCGCCCTTCGGCCACAACGGCGAGGAAGCGCTCAACGAGTTCGCCAAGGACTGCGGCGGCTTCGAGGGCAACGCCCAGTCGCTGCGCCTGCTGACCCGCCTGGAGCCCAAGCGGTTCGTCCCCGATCCGGCGAGCGGCGAGCTGGTCAGCGTCGGGCTCAACCTCACCCGGGCCTGCCTGGACGCCGCCACCAAGTACCCCTGGGCGCGCGGGGACCACCCCACCGACCCGGGCTCGGTGAAGTTCGGCGCGTACGAGGACGACCTGCCGGTCTTCGAGTGGCTGCGCCGCGGTGCGCCCGCGGACCGCAAGTGCTTCGAGGCGCAGGTCATGGACTGGTCGGACGACGTGGCGTACTCCGTGCACGACTTCGAGGACGGCCTGCACGCCGGCCACCTCGACCCGAACCTGCTGTTCGCCGAGCCCGAGCGGGCCGAGATCTGGCGGGTGGCCATCGGCCGGTACGTGCCCGCCGACACCGAGCCGGAGGAGCTGCGCGAGGCCCTGGACCGTTTGATGGAGCAGGAGTGGTGGCCGCACGGGTACGACGGCTCGGCCGTGGCCCAGGCCCGGCTGAAGGACGCGACCAGCCAGCTGATCGGCCGTTTCTGCCTGGCCGCCGAGGGCGCCACCCGGCAGGCGTACGGGACCGGCCGGCTGACCCGGTACGCGGCGGAGCTGGTGGTGCCGCGCGAGGCCCGCAACGAGTGCGCCGTACTGAAGGCGGTGGCCGACCTGTACGTCATGCAGCGCGACGAGCAGGAGCGGATCCGAGCCGATCAGCGCATCGTTCTGGCCGAGCTCGCGGAGGCCGTCAGCGCCCGCGCGCCCGAGGGTCTGGACCCCCAGTTCCGCGCGATCTTCGACGCGGCCCCGGACGACCGGGCCAGGAAGCGGGCGGTCGTGGACCAGCTCGCGGCCCTCACGGACGCCTCCGCCCGCTCCCTTCACGCCCGCCTCACCCAGCGCGCGCGACGCGCCGAAGGGTGAGCCGATCGGGCCATTCCCCCTTCACGCGGCAGGCTCGGTGCGGGACGCTCGCATGTGCCCGCATGTGCCCGCATGTGGCGCAGAGGTTATGAGGAGGCATCAGGTGGTCGACGCACACCGGACGTTCGTCATCGTCGGCGCAGGGCTCGCCGGGGCTAAGGCGGCCGAAACGCTGAGGTCCGAGGGGTTCACGGGGCGGGTGATCCTGATCGGCGACGAGCGTGAGCATCCGTACGAGCGGCCGCCGCTCTCCAAGGGGTACCTGGCGGGCAAGGAGGAGCGCGAGAGCGTCTTCGTGCACGAACCGTCCTGGTACGCGGCCTCCGACATCGAGCTGCACCTCGGCCAGCCCGCGGTCCACCTCGACCGGGACGCCAAGAAGGTGGTCCTCGGCGACGGCACGGCGCTGCCCTACGACAAGCTGCTGCTGGCCACCGGCGCCGAACCGCGCCGGCTGGACATCCCGGGCACCGAGCTGGTCGGAGTGCACCACCTGCGCCGGCTCTCGCACGCGGAGCGGCTGCGGGGGGCCCTGGCGGGCCTGGGCCGGGACAACGGGCACCTGCTGATCGCGGGCGCCGGCTGGATCGGCCTGGAGGTCGCGGCGGCGGCCCGCGGGTACGGGGCCGAGGTCACCGTGATCGAGCCGGCGCCGACCCCGCTGCACGCGGTGCTCGGTCCGGAGGTCGGCCGGCTCTTCGCCGACCTGCACACCGAGCACGGGGTCCGCTTCCACTTCGGCTCCCATCTGACGGAGATCGTCGGGCACGACGGCATGGTGCTGGCGGCCCGTACGGACGACGGGGAGGAGCACCCGGCGCACGCGGTCCTCGCGGCGATCGGGGCCGCCCCGCGGACCGCGCTGGCGGAGACCTCCGGCCTGGCCCTGGTCGACCGGGAGCACGGGGGCGGGATCGCCGTGGACGCCTCGCTGCGCACCTCCGACCCGGACGTCTACGCGGTCGGCGACGTGGCGGCCGCGCACCACCCGGTGCTGGGGGCCCGGCTGCGGGTGGAGCACTGGGCGAACGCGCTGAACGGCGGTCCGGCCGCCGCGCGGGCGATGCTGGGGCAGGAGGTCTCGTACGACCGGGTGCCGTACTTCTTCTCCGACCAGTACGACGTGGGCCTGGAGTACTCGGGGTACGCCCCGGTGGGCGGCTACGACCAGGTGCTGATCCGCGGGGACGCGGGCAAGCGGGAGTTCATCGCCTTCTGGCTCTCGGACGGCCGGGTGCTGGCCGGAATGAACGTGAACGTGTGGGACGTCACCGAGGACATCCAGGCCCTGATCAGGTCGAAGGCGCCCGTGGACCGGGAGAAGCTGGCGGATCCGTCGATTCCGCTTTCGGCACTGGTTCCGGCGGAAGGGGCCTGACGGGATTGCCCTCGCCCGGCCGTAGACTGGCGCGGTGGCAGGACGGATCAACGACGACGACGTGAAGGCGGTACGGGACGCGGTCCCGATCGACGCCGTGGTCTCGGAGTACCTCCAGCTGCGCAACGCGGGCGGCGGCAACCTCAAGGGCCTCTGCCCCTTCCACGACGAGAAGTCCCCGTCCTTCCAGGTCAGCCCCAGCAAGGGCTTCTACCACTGCTTCGGCTGCCAGGCGGGCGGGGACACCCTCGACTTCGTCATGAAGATCGACCACCTCTCCTTCTCGGAGGCGGTGGAGCGGCTCGCCGGCCTGGCCGGCATCACCCTGCGGTACGAAGAGGGCGGCTACACCGCCGGCAGCAGCGGGCGCGGCGAGCGGATCCGGCTGGTCGAGGCGAACAAGGCCGCGGCCGAGTTCTACACGGACCAGCTCGGCAGCGCCGAAGCGGAGATCGGCCGCAAGTTCCTGGCCGAGCGCGGCTTCGACCAGGCCGCCGCCCAGCACTTCAGCGTCGGCTACAGCCCGGCCGGCTGGGACCACCTGACCCGCTTCCTGCGCGGCAAGGGCTTCAGCGACAAGGAACTGGTCACCTCGGGCCTGTCCCAGGACAGCCGCAGCGGGAAGCCCATCGACCGCTTCCGCGGCCGGCTGATGTGGCCGATCCGCGACATCAGCGGCGAGGTCGTCGGCTTCGGCGCGCGCAAGCTGCGCGACGACGACAACGGCCCCAAGTACCTGAACACGCCCGAGACGGCGATCTACAAGAAGTCCCAGGTGCTGTACGGCATCGACCTGGCCAAGAAGGAGATCGCCAAGACCTCCCGGGCCGTCGTGGTCGAGGGCTACACCGACGTCATGGCCTGTCACATGGCCGGGGTCACCACCGCGATCGCCACCTGCGGCACCGCCTTCGGCGGCGACCACATCAAGATCCTGCGCCGGCTGCTCATGGACAACGCGACCGCCGAGGTGATCTTCACCTTCGACGGGGACGCGGCCGGACAGAAGGCCGCGCTGCGGGCCTTCGAGGACGACCAGAAGTTCGCCGCGGAGACCTCCATCACCATCGCCCCCGGCGGCATGGACCCCTGCGACCTGCGCCTGGCCAAGGGCGACGCGGCCGTATCGGGGCTGGTCGAGGCCCGCACCCCGCTGTTCGAGTTCGCGCTGAAGCACATCGTGGCCCGGCACAACCTGGAGAACCCGGCGGGGCGGGCCGCCGCGCTGGAAGAAGCCGCCCCGATCATCAAGAAGATCAAGAACGTCGCGATCCAGCACGAGTCGGCGGTCCAGCTGGCGGGCATGCTGGGCATGCGCGACGAGCAGTTCGTGGTCAAGCGGATCGCCCAGCTCGACCGCTGGGCCCGGGAGCGCGGCAACCAGCCCCAGCAGCAGCGCCGGGGCCAGTCCGGCGGCTCCGGCCACTCCGGCCACTCGTACGAGGACATCCCGGCGCCGTCCTCGAACCCGACGGGCCCCGCGCTGAACCTGCGCAGCCCCGCCCACATCACCGAGCGCGAGCTGCTCAAGCTGGCGCTCCAGCGCCCCGCCCTGGTCTCCCCCGCCTTCGACGCGTACGGGATGGACGAGTTCACCGCCCCGCCCTACGCGGCCGTGCGCCAGGCCATCCTGGACGCCGGCGGCGCCTCGCTCGGCACCGAGGACTACCTGCCCCGGGTCCGGGACGCCGCGCCGAACGACACCGTCCGCGCGCTGGTCACCGAGCTCGTCGTCGAGGCCATCCACGCGAAGACCGTGGACGAGGTCTACGCCGGGGTCCAGCTGGTCCAGGTCCGCCTCCGCGCGGTCGACCGCCGGGTCCACGAGATCCAGGGCACCCTGGCCCGCCTCGGCCACCAGGACGCACCGGAACAGCTGGCGGCGGTCCAGGAAGAGCTCTGGGTCCTCCAGCAGTACGGCCAGCGCCTGCGCAACCGCGGCGCGGAAGGCCTGTAAGGCCCGGAAGCCGGCCTAGGCCGTCTCTTTCGGATCTTGTCGGTCAGGTCCGCGTCGTCCGGTGCCGTGCCTCGCCGCACTGCCGGGGCTCCCGCGTACTGGACGTACTCGGGCGCCCCGGCAGCGCGGCGAGGTGCGGTGCCGGGCGGCGCGGACCCGGCAAGATCCGAAAGAGACGGCCTAGCGGCGCAGCCAGTCGCCGCCCGGGATGGGGGTGCCGGAGCGGGCCAGGCGGTGGGCCAGGGGTGGGGCCGCCAGGTAGACCCAGGCGCGGACCGGGGTGCCGTCGGGGCGCAGGGCCTCGCGGGCGGCGCGGTCGTAGATGTTGGCGGGGTGACCGGGGCCCCCGTACTCCTCCAGCAGGTCGAGCGCCGCGAGGAGTTCCCCGTAGGCGCCGGGGGCCGGGGTGATCAGCTCTCCGGCTATGGCGGAGCCGGGGCGGTCCACGGCGTACGGGTATCCGGGGCCCTCGTAGAGGGCCGCGTCCGGGAGGCGGGCCGGCTCCTCGGCGGCCGTGCGGCCGCGCAGGAACAGGTCGTGGTTGACCTCGCCGGGGCGCAGGGTGCCGTAGACGAAGAGCGGGAGCTCCTCGACCCACTCCTCCTGCGGAACCGTTCCTTCGGCGTGGCCTTCCGGCCGATCGGCCGATGTCATGCGGGCCTCCCTCGCTTCAGACTGAGCTGCTGACCGGACTCCCACCGGCCGCGGGCCGGGCCGAAGGTCCCGACTTCGGCCGCGGGAGCCCGCGTACGCACCGCTGTTACACAACCGCCCGGCCTCCGTGACCGACGCCGTCTACCGTCAGTCTGCCTCCCCACGCCCCGCCCTCCCCCACCACCCGACGGTTCCGCCTCCATGACTCGACCGACCCGCCGCAGCATCGCCGCAGCCGCCCTGCTCTGCATCGGCCTGGGCGGCTGCGGTGCACCCGGGGGGCTCGGGCACCGCGAGGCCGTACCGCCCGTGTCCTCCCAGCCCCGGCCGAAACCGCTGTGGCCTTCGTGGACCGAGTCCCCGAGCTCCAGCGGTACGGCGGTGGCCGGGCGGGTACCGCCGCCGCAGCCCCTCGAGGGTGCCCCGGAGGTGGGTCCTGAGGGGATCGAGAAGGTCGACGTGATGGCCGTGCTCCGCGCGGACAAGACGATGAAGCGCTTCGGGGGCGGGAAGAAGATCGAGGGCCCGGGCAAGGCCGGGGTACGGCCGGCCCGGTTCGCGGACCTGACGGGCAACGGGAAGCCCGAGCTGATCGTCGCCGCCGACAGCCCGACGGGGCGTTCGGTGCTGAGCGTCTACACCGCGGCCGGCGGGAAGATCGTGCCGATCCTGTTCACCAGCGGCCGGCGGCTGAGCGCCGAGGTGCTCGGCACCGACCTGCTGGTCCGCACCACCGACGAGGACGGATCCGCGCACGACATCCGCTACCACTGGGACGGCCAGCGGATGAGCGTGCTCAGCGACGAGCACAGGTTCGGCAACGCCATCTCCGGCCGGGGCTCCGGCTACGGGTCGGGGTCGGGGTCCGGCTCCGACTTCGGCTCCGGCTCCCGCTCCGGCGACTGCCCGGCCGCGCGGCCGACCGACTCCCCCTCGCCCGAACCCACGCACCGGGCCGCCAGGTGAAGCGCACCCTGCTGCGCTGCCGCCGGCTCCTGCACTCCCTCGGCCTGCGGTGGAAGATCGCCGTCCTGCTCGCCGTCGGCTGTTCGCTCGTCGCGCTCACCATCGGCATCCTGATCCACGAGGCCCGCGCGAACCAGGTGGCCGACGCTGCGCGCAAGAGCGCCCTCGCGCAGCTCGTCCGGGTGCGGCAGGTGTACGAGCTCACGGGCCAGCTGGACTTCGACAAGGTCGGGGAGGCCGACGCGCGCCTCGACTGTCCGAGCCTGCCGGAGCCCCTGCGGCAGGCCGCCCTCTCCGGGCAGCGCACCACCTACCTCGACCTGCACGGCCCCCACCCGGCGGTGTGGGCCGCCCGGCCCGTCGGCAGCGACCAAGTGCTCTCCGTACGGCAGTCGCTGGCGGGGGAACAGGCGGAACTGTGGGAACTGGACCAGAAGTTGATGGCCTTCGGGGCGGTCGTCGTCACTCTCGCCGCGACCGGCGGAGCGGCGCTGGCCAGCCGGCTGAGCAAGGACCTGCGGTCCGCGGCCGAGACCGCCCGGCGGATCAGCACGGGCGAACTGGACGCGCGGATCGGCCCGTCGGGCGTGCCGGGGACGCGGAACGAGGTGGCCGAACTGTCCGCGGCGGTCGACACGATGGCGGCGAGCCTGCAGCGGCGGCTGGTGGCGGAGCAGCGGTTCACGGCGGACGTGGCGCACGAGCTGCGGACCCCGCTGACCGGGCTGCACACCGCCGCCGAACTCCTCCCTCCGGGGCGGCCCACCGAGCTGGTGCGCGACCGGGTCGCGGCCCTGCGCGGTCTGACGGAGGACCTCCTGGAGGTGGCCCGGCTGGACGGGGACCGGGAGGTGGCCCAGCTGGACGTCCACCTCCTCGGACCGCTGGTGGAGGCCGTCATCCGGCGTTCGGGGGTGGAGGCACAACTCCTGGGCACTGCCAACGGCACGGCCCGCGTCCGCACGGACGTCCGGCGCCTCGAGCGGATCCTGACGAACCTGCTGGTCAACGCCCGCAAGCACGGCGGGGACCCGATCACCGTGAAGGTCGCCGGGAACACGGTCACCGTCCGGGACCATGGTCCGGGCTTCCCGGAAACCCTGCTGCGGGACGGCCCGCAACGCTTCCTGACGGGCGCGACCGAACGCGGCCAGGGCACGGGCCTGGGCCTGACCATCGCCCTGGGCCAGGCCCAGGTCATCGGCGCCCGCATCACCCTCACCAACCCCACCCCCACAGGCGCCGCGGCCACCCTCACCCTCCCCCCGGCCTGACCCCACCACCCCCACCACCGCCCGAGCCCCGGAACCCGGGGACGGAACCCATCCCACCCAGCCACACCAACGCCTGAGGCACGGGGCCCGGAGCGGAGCTCAGCCCACCCCGCCACACCGGCGCCTGAGGCCCGCGGTCCGGGGACGGGGCCCTTCCGACCCCACCGGCGCGCGAACCCCGGGACCCGGGGACGGAGCCCAGCCCACCCAGCCACACCGGCGCCTGAGGCCCGCAGTCCGGGGGCGGGGCCCAGCCCTTCCAGCCCCGCCGGCGTTTGAGGCGCGGGGGCCGGGGCGGAGTCCCGGGAAACGGAGAAAGGGCGGGGCGGGGACGGGCTCCGCGCAGCGGCGACCCGCACCCGCGAGGCCACCGTCACCCGGACGGGGTCGGGCCCCACGATTGCCCCCGCACCGCACCCCACCTGGGAGAACGCTCCGCCAACCCCACCCCCCACCGCCGATCTGACACAGCATCAGCAGGCGCCCGCCCCCACTCCCGGGTTACCTCGGAAACACGACCCCGTGTCCACAGGAGACCCCCCATGCGCCGACGCACCGCCCACGTGCTCACCGCCACCGCGCTGACCGCCGCCGCGTTCACCGGCCCGGTCGCCGGCGCGGTCGCCGCCGCGGACCTGGGCATGACGGGCTTCGGCATGACGGGCTTCGCGGCCGGCGACTTCGCCCCGCTGGAGGTGTGGCCCAAGTCCGCCGCCCCCGGCACCACCGTCACGGTGAACACGAAGGCCTGCGGCCCGGGCAGCCACGCCGAGGGCGACGCCACCACCGTCGGAGGCGGCCGCTTCAAGCTGGTTCCGGGCACCCACAAGGAGGTGGTCGTGGGACAGTTCCAGGTCGCCCGCGGAACCCACCCCGGCACCCACTCGATCGGCGCCACCTGCGCGAACGGCAAGTTCGCCACCGGCGACCTGATCGTCACCGAGCACGACCGGGCCCCCCAGGGCCACGTGCGCACCGGGGTGGGCGGTGGCACGACCACCACCACCGACCCCGCCAAGATCGCGGCGGGAGCGGCAGTGCTGGCCGCCACCGCCGTCGGCGGTACCTGGTTCCTGCGTCGCCGGGCGAGCGGCACGCGGAACTGACGGACGCCCACCGCGGCTCCGGCCGCGGTCCGACCGGTACCGTCCCCCGTCGCCCGCCCCGCGAGGTCCCCCCCGTTCGCGGGGCCGGGCGACGGCCAGTCACCACGCCACAGGTCACCACGTCACCACGTCACCAAGCCGAGGGGGCCGCATGGAGGCAGAGGCACGCCGCGCCCGCGCCCGCGGCGGCGGACTCGTCGCGCTGGCCGCCTGCATCGGCGTCTGGCTCATCGGCAGCGGCTCCAGCGAGCCCGTCCGGCCTCCGCTGCCCTCCCCCGGTGAGGCACTGAGCGCCCAGGCCCGGTTCCCCGGAGCCATCTCCGCGCTCCCCGGTTCCCCGCCCACCCGGATCCGGATCCCGTCCATCCGGGTGGACGCCCCGCTCACCGGGCTGGGGCTGCAGGCCGACGGCAGTCTCGAGGTGCCATCGCCCGCCCGCCGGGACCTGGCGGGCTGGTACCGCGAGGGCACCACCCCGGGCGCCACCGGCACGGCCGTCGTCGCCGGGCACGTGGACGACGCCGCCGGGCCCGCGGTCTTCTACCACCTCGGCGCGCTGCGCCGGGGGGCCCAGATCGAGATCGCCCGCGCTGACGGGCGTACGGCCGTGTTCACCGTCCACGCGGTGGAGGTCTACGACGCCAAGGCCTTCCCCGATTCCCGCGTGTACGGGTCCTCGCCGCGCGCCGAGCTCCGCGTCATCACCTGCGGCGGGGGCTTCTCCCCGCGCACCGGCTACCAGGGCAACGTGGTCGTCTTCGCCCACCTGACGGGCACGTACTAGGGCCTGTCGGGGCCGGCCTCACCCGGCACGGTCTGGCCGGTGCGGACGACGGCCTGGTCGCCGTGGGGTCCGAACAGGTGCAGGATCTCCACCACCTCGCCTTCGGCGGGGCCGAACCAGTGGGGTTCACCGGTGTCGAACTCGGCGACCTCGCCGGGGCGCAGGGTCAGGCTCCGCTCGCCGATGACGAGGTGGAGCTCGCCGGCGAGCACGTAGAGCCATTCGTAGCCGGTGTGGGTCACCAGTTTCGGTTCCCGGTACGCGAGCACCTGCTTGAAGACCTGGACCCGGCCCGGGTACTGCGTCAGGGGGACCAGGACGCTCCCGTGGTCCCGGCGGCGGGGCCGCAGGTGGACGCGCGCGTCACCGGTGACCGGGGCCGCGACGAGCTGGTCCAGGGCCACGCGGTGGGTCCGCGCGAGGGGGATGAGCAGTTCGAGCGCCGGGCGCCGCTTGCCCGACTCCAGGCGGGAGAGCGTGCTCACGGAGATCCCGGTGGCCTCGGAGAGGGCCTCCAGGGTGAGGCCGCGCCCGCGCCGCAGTGCCCGTAGCCGCGGACCGATGGCGTCGAGGGTCCGCGCGAGTTCGGCGCGGTCCGTGAGGTCGGCGCCCCTGTTCGTGTCGTCCGTGCCCATGGGGTCATTTTGCGGTACCGGCAAATTTCCTGGGCCGCGGCCACCGCCCGGTCCGAGCATGGGCCGACATCCGAAGCGGGCGGCCGACAGGCCGCCCCGGACCGAAGGCGGACCCATGACCACGACGATCCCGGCCGGTACGGCAGCGGGGCCCGGGCCCGCCCCGGGCGCGCGCAGGCGGTGGACGGTACTGGCCGTCTGCGCGCTGAGCATGTTCCTCATCGGAGTGGACACCACCATCGTCAACGTGGGCCTGCCCGCGATCGGGCGGGGTCTGGAGGTGGGCACCCGCGGTCTGGCATGGGTCGTGGACGCCTACACCGTGGTCCTGGCCGGCCTCCTCATCGCCTCCGGCGCCCTCGCGGACCGCTTCGGGCGCCGTCGCGTGTTCCGGTGCGGGCTGGTCGTCTTCGGTCTCGCCTCGCTCGCCTGCGCCCTGGCCCCCTCGCTCGGCTTCCTCGTCGCGGCGCGGGCCGTCCAGGGGGTCGGGGCCTCGATGCTGAGCCCGGTGGCCCTGGCGATCGTGGTCAACGCGATGCCCGACCCGCGGGAGCGCGCCCGGGCCATCGGCATATGGGCCTCCGTCTTCGGGCTCAGCATGGCCGCGGGCCCGGTCGTCGGCGGGGCCCTCATCGCGGCCTTCGGCTGGCGGTCGGTGTTCTGGATCAACGCCCCGGTGGTCGTCTGCGCGCTCGTCCTGGTCGCGGTGTTCGTGCCGGAGTCCCGCGGTCAGCGCGCCCGGCGCCCCGATCTGCCCGGCCAGCTGCTCCTGACGACCACCCTGTGCGTCTCGGTCGGCGTCCTGATCGAAGGCCCCCGCATCGGCTGGACCTCCCCCGCGGCCCTGGCCTGCTACGCCGTCCTCGCGGCGGCGGCGTCGGCCTTCGTCCGGGTCGAGCTCCGCCGGGCCGATCCCCTGATCGACCTCGGGCTGTTCCGGCGGCCGCCCTTCGCCTCGGCGGTACTGGGCGCCGTGGCCGTGTTCGCCGCGCTGAGCGTGAGCCTGCTGCTCACCACCCTGTACCTGCAGGACGCCCGCGGCTGGACCCCGCTCGCCGCCGGTGCGGCGACGCTGCCCATGGCGCTCGGGGCGACCGTGTGCGCTCCGTGGTCCGGCCGTCTGACGGGGCGCCTCGGGCCGCGGCGTCCGCTCCTCCTCGCGGGCGGCTTCACCGCGGCGGGCGGGCTCTGCCTGGTGGACCTGGGCCCGGACACGGGCGTGCCGCTGCTCCTGCTGGCCCACCTGCTCATCGGCATCGGGTTCGGCTTCGCCAACGCCCCGCTCACCCACACCGCGATCGGCGGACTGCCGCCGTCCCGCGCCGGTGTGGCCGGGGCGGTCACCTCCACCGCCCGGCAGGTCGGATCGGCGGTCGGCATCGCGGTCGCGGCGGCCCTGGCGGCGGGCGCCGGCCCGGACGGCCTCGCCCGGGCCTCCCGGCCGGGCTGGCTGCTCGTGACGGCCTGCGGACTGTTCCTCTTCGTGGTGGCCCGGGCCTCCGGGGCCCGCCGCGGTCACGAAGAGACGGCTTAGACGGGAACCGCGTACCAGCGGCGGTGGACGTACGGCTCGACGCACAGGACCGCTGCGCCCGCCACGACTCCCACCAGGAGCGAGGTCCAGCCGCCCCCGGCGAGGAGCGCACCGGCGCAGGCCGCGGCCACGACCAGCGGCCGGGCCAGGGTCAGCGGGCCGAGCCCGACGACCACGGCGAGGGTGCTGGCCCGGAACGGCAGCGCGAAGTAGGCGGCGAGCGAGAGCCCGACGGCGAGGGCGTAGGCCCCGAGCGGGGCGAGGAAGCCGGTCCCGCCGTCGGCGAGGACCCCGTACGCCCGGTCGGTGTCCTCGGCGAGCAGCAGCACGGCGCCCGCCGTGAGGGCGGGGGCGAGCAGCAGGACGGAGCCGACCGCCAGCCCGCGCAGGGACGCGCGCACGACGGCACGGTGCTTGCGGATGCGGGCGTCCCGGCCGGTGTAGGCGCGGAAGCCGCTGAATGCCGCGTCGACGAGGCCGAGGACGGCGAGCGGCAGGACCGGGTTCATCGCGCGGCCCCGGCATCGGCCCCGGAGGCGGAGGCGGACCAGGACGCGGCGTCGTGCCTCGGCGGTCCGCCGCGGGTCAGGTGCTCCGCGCCGACGAGCCGGCGGGAGGAGCGGCCGAGGGCCTGGCGCAGCGGGTCCTCCAGGTAGGGGCGGATGCCGAGGACCGGGCGCAGGGTGGTGCAGAAGGGGTTGGACAGGCCCCGGGGTTCGTAGAGCAGCGGCCGGATGCCCGGTACGGTCGCGGCGCGCAGCAGGGTTTCGTCCGTGTGGGCGCGCCGGGCGGAGGCGACCCCGTCGTGGCGGCCGAGCGGATGGCGCATCCGGGCGCGGTGGAACATCCAGGCGCCCACGGGTGCCAGCCGGGTGGCGGCGATGTCGAAGTGGCAGAAGGCGAGTGCCTGGGAGTCGGCCTGTGCCTCGAAGAACGCCGCGAGCTCGGGGCCGCGGAAGTGGTGGAGCACCCCGGTGGAGACGTAGACGGTGGCGACCTCCGGGAGGTCGAAGGCGTTGCCGTGGACGAACCGGCAGTCGAGTCCCTCGGCGCGGGCCAGCCGGTCGGCCTCGGCGACGAGGGCGGCGTCGAGGTCGACGCCGATCAGCTCGACGTTCGGGCCGAGGGCGCCGGTGGAGGCCAGCCAGCGGACGAGGTAGCCGAGCCCGGATCCGATGTCGACCAGGCGGAACCGGCCGCGGCGGCCCGCGATCTCGCGGATGGCCTCGAACAGCGGATCCAGGATGTGCACCAGCCGTTCCCCGATGCGCAGTTCCTCGCTGAGCCGCTGCAGCTCGGTGTGGACGCCGATCATCAGCCGGTCCACGGCGAGCGGGTCGAGCACGTCGTCCGGGCCCGCCGGCAGTCCGGCGACGATCCGGGCCGCGCGCCGGTCCCCGGCCTCGTCGAGCCGTCGGACCACATCACCCCGGTACACCGGCAGTCGCGCCCCGCTGAGCGGATCGGTGACGGTGATCAGGTCGGATATCTCAAGGTGGGGCACGTGGGCAACTTTATCCCCCGGACGCGCACCGGACCGTCCGCGTCCCAGGTCAGCCCCATTGTTCGAATCCCAGTTTCAGCACCAGGCCGCCGACGACCGTCAGGAGCACGCCGCGGACGAAGCCGCTGCCCTTCTTCAGCGCCATCCGGGCGCCGATCACCCCACCGGTCAGGTTGAACACGGCCATCAGGGCGGCCAGTTGCCACAGCACCATGCCCTGGTACGCGAACATCGCGAGCGCCCCGGCGTTCGTGCACACGTTGACGATCTTCGCCGTGGCGGAGGCGGTGAGCAGGTCGAGGTGGAGCAGGGCGGTCAGCGCCAGCACCAGAAAGGTGCCGGTGCCGGGGCCGATGAGCCCGTCGTAGAAGCCGATGCCGAGGCCGGCCAGGGCGATGGCCAGCAGAACGCGCCTTCGGCTGACGGGAGCGGCTCCGGGGGCGACGCCGAAGCCGGGGCGGAAGAGGACGAAGCCCGCGACGACCACCAGGACCACCATGATCAGCGGGCGCAGGGCGTCCTTGCTGATGCCGCCGGCCAGGGCGGCCCCGCCCATCGAGCCGGCGAGCGCGGCCAGGCCGATGCGGACGGCGAGCTTCACGTCCACCGAGGTCTTGCGCAGGTACGACACGGCGGCGCCGGAGGTCCCCACGATGGACACGGCCTTGTTGGTGCCGAGGACGGTGGCGGGATGGGCGTTCGGCAGGCCGAGGAGCAGCGCGGGCAGGAGCAGCAGGCCGCCGCCGCCCACGACGGCGTCGATCCAGCCGGCCGCGGCGGCGGCCACGCACAGCACGATGATCATGGTTGTCGATATGTCAGGCACGGCCCGACCTTATGGAGGGGTTGGGTGCAGCGGCCATCAATCCCCGGAAACTTGCGCAAAGGTTGAGCTTCGCCCGGCCGGAGCCCGGTCCGGGGCCGCGGGTGACGAGGGATCCACCGCCGCCGTCAGCACGCTCGCCGCCACCACACTGACCAGCCCGAGCCCGGCCGCGAGCCGCCTGGCCGGCGGTACGGAACCCAGCACGGCCAGCACCGCCCGCGCCGGGGAGGCACGGGGCCGGCGGTGCCGGGCCGCAGCCGCGAGCACGACCGGCGGCCCCTTCGGCCGGTCCGGCATCTGAGGACCGGGTCGGGGCGCAGCCGAACCCGGCCCGTCCGGCGTCCGAAGACCGGGTCCGGGCGCAGCCAAACCCAGCCCGTCCGGCGTCCGAAGACCCGGTCCGGGCGCAGCCAGACCCAGCCCGTCCGGCGTTTGAGGACCGGGGTCCGGGGCGGAGCCCCGGCTGGGGGTCCCCCCGGACGGAGTCTGGGGGATGGGCGAAGGGCGGGTAGGGGACAAGCCCCGCGCAGCGGCAAGGGGCACGGGCAGGGTGACGTGCAGCGGGTGACGCACGGGGCGGCGACCTCTCGGGGGCGGGAGCGGGAGCGGGGCAGGGCGGGGACGGGGACGGATTCGGGCGCCGGTTCAGAGCCCGAAGCACTCGGCGTGGATCCGCCCCGCCGGCACCCCCGCCCGCAGCAGCGCCGACTGGGTGGCGTCCGCCATCCCGGGCGGCCCGCACAGGTACACGTCGTGCTCGGCCAGCTCCGGGACCAGCGCGGCCAGCGCCTGCGGAGCCAGCGGATCGAAGGCGGCGCCCGACGGCCCGAGCAGGTAGTGCAGCCCGGCCTGCCGTTCGGCGGCGATGGCCTCCAGCTCGGAGCGCAGGACGAGGTGCTCCTCGGCGCCCGCCCGGTAGAGCAGGGTGATGTCCCCCGGCCCGCCGGGCAGGGTCTCGAACAGCGCCCGCATCGGGGTGATCCCGACCCCGCCGGCGATCAGCAGCACCTTGGTCCGGGTCCGCCGGGCGGCGGTGAGCGCCCCGAAGGGGCCGGTGGCGAGGACCCGGGTGCCGGGGCGCAGCCGGCGGATCCGGCGGGAGTGGCCGCCGAGGGCCTTCACGGTGATGCGCAGGGTGTTCCCGCGGACCGGCGCCGACAGCGAGAACGGCAGCGCGGTGTGCCACAGCCGCCGCTGGAGGAACCGCCAGCGCAGGAACTGCCCCGGCTCCGCGCGCAGCTCCGCGAGGTGTTCCCCGTAGACGAGGACGGAGACCACACCCGGCCCCTCCACGCGGACCTCGGCGACGCGCAGCGCGTGCCGCAGGGCCTGCCGTACGGGGACCACGGCGCGGTACCAGACCAGCAGGACGGCGACCACCGCGTGGGCGAGGGCCCAGAACCAGGCGACGAGGGCCAGGTCGGGTCCGGCGAGCTGGTGCCCGAAGGCGAGGGCGGCGGCGAGGTACACCAGGAGGTGGACCCCCCGCCAGGTTTCGTGACTGACCCGGCGGCGTACGGAGCGGGCGGAGGTGACGCCGACGGCGACCAGGAGGGCGGTCCCGGCAGCCGCGGCGGCCAGGGCCGGATATCCGAGCAGCTCCCGGACGGCCGAGAGCACGTCGACCCGCTCGTGCACGGCGTAGCCGCAGAGCGCGAAGGCCGTGTGCCCGAAACAGAGCAGCAGGACGTGGCGGCCGCCCAGCGCGTGCCAGCGGGCGAGCCGGGCCGCGCCCACCCCGTGCTCGACGGCGGGGACCCGGGCCATGAGGAAGAGCAGGACGAGCACCCCGTACCCGGCGAGCAGGCCGGACAGGTGCGCGGCGGTGGCGAACAGCGCGTCGAGCCGGGCCGAGGGCCGCACCTGGGCGGCCCACAGCAGGGCCACGGTCCCCGCCCCGCCGAGCATCCCGCCCTTGACCCGAACCACCATGTCTCGCTCTCGCATGCGGCCACGCTAAGGGCGGTCCGGTGGGCTTCCCGGCCCTCCCGGTGATCCTTAAGGCGGCCTTGAGGAACGCCTCACGGACGCTTAACCCGCCCGCTGAGGTGGGCGTTCCGTCGGGGAAACAGAGGCGATGCCCCGGGGAAACAGCAGCCGCGCACTCTCGTGTCATGACCTCGGAACAGCAACGCGTGGTGGTGATCGGCGGCGGCCTCGCCGGCCTGCGGCTCGCCGCCCGGCTGGGCGGGGACGTCCGCGTCCTCGGCGAGGAGGCGCACGCCCCCTACAACCGGGTCCTCCTCGCGGAGGTCCTGGCCGGCCGGTACGCGCCGGAGGTGACGGCCCTCCCGGCCCCCGGCCCGGCGCTGCGCCGGGGCGTCCGGGCGGTGCGGATCGACCGGGCGGAGCAGGTGGTGCACTGCGACGACGGCACGGTCGAGCCGTACGGCACCCTCGTCCTGGCCACCGGGTCGAACCCGGTCCTGCCTCCCCTGCGCGGCCTCTTCGAGCCCGAAGGGCGGGATCTCCCCGCCGGGGTGCACGCGTTCCGCACCATGGACGACTGCCTGGCCCTGTCGGCGGCCGTACGTCCCGGCGTGCGCGCGGTGGTGATCGGCGGCGGCCTTCTCGGCGTCTCGGCGGCCCGCGCCCTGGCCGAACGGGGCGCCCAAGTGGTCCTCGCCCAGCAGGGCGAGCGCCTGATGGAGCGCCAACTGGACGCGGAGGCCTCGGCCCTCCTGCACACCCACCTGACCGACATGGGCGTGGAGATCCACACGGAATGCCGAGTCCGCGGGCTCTCCACGACGCCTGCGGCTTCGCTGCCGGGGCTCCGCCCCGGACCCCGCGCCTCAAACGCCGGCGAGGCTGAAATTGCCCTGCGGGCAATCCAGCCCACCAGCGTGCGCATCCCAGCGGGCGCCGGCCAAAATCCAGCCCCTCCGGCGTTTGAGGAGCGGGTACGGGCAGAGCCCGGAACGCCCCGCAGGGCCGCCGCTCCCGAAGCCGCCCCGGGCCGAAGCCCAAGGCGCACCCCCGTCCAAGGCCCCCGCCAGGTGACCGGCGTAGACCTCGCCAACGGCTACCACCTGGCCGCCGACCTCGTCGTCCTCGCCTGCGGCGTCCGCCCCCGCACGGGCCTCGCCCAGGCCGCCGGCCTCGACGTCCGCAAGGGCGTCCTCGTCGACGACGAGCTCCGCACCAGCGACCCCCGCATCCACGCCGTCGGCGACTGCGCCGAGCACGCGGGCCGGGTGTACGGCCTGGCCGGCCCGGCCCTGGAACAGGCGGACGCCCTCGCCGGCGTCCTGCTCGGTACCGGCGGGGGACCCGGCGCGGACCCCGGCTACGCCGGAACCCGCGCCCTGACCCGCCTCACCCTCACCGCCGGCGGCGACCGGCCCCTCGACCTCGCCGCCTTCGGCGAGACCACCCCGCTCCCCGGCGACGACGTGGTCCGGCTCACCGACGCCACCCGCCGCACCTACCGCAAGGTCGTCGTCCGCGGCGACCGCCTCGTCGGCGGGGTCCTGCTCGGCGAACTCTCCAGCGTGGGCGCCCTCGCCCGCAGCTGGGAGGACGGCGCCCCCCTCACCGACCAGCACGGTCTGATCGACCTGCACCACCTGCTCACCGACGACGGAGGCTCCTGATCATGGCCGCAGCCACGCCCACGCCCGCCCCGGGCACCGCCCAGGCCGCCACCCAGGCCACCCCCGCGACCCCCACGGCCCCCGGGACCGAGAAGCCCACCCTCGTGCTCATCGGCCACGGCATGGTCGGCCAGCGCTACCTGGAGGCGCTCGCCGAACTCGGCGCCACCGCCACGCACCGGATCACCGTGCTCTGCGAGGAGCCGCGGCCCGCCTACGACCGCGTGCACCTGACCTCGTACTTCTCCGGCAGCACCCCCGAGGACCTCTCCCTCACCCCCGCCTCCTTCATGGAGGAGCACGGGATCGCCCTGCACCTCGACGACGCCGCCGAGAGCATCGACCGCGAGGCCCGCACCGTCACCTCCCGCTCGGGGCAGGTGTTCCCGTACGACGTGCTCGTGCTCGCGACCGGCAGCTACCCCTTCGTGCCGCCCGTCCCCGGCAAGGACGCCCCGGGCTGTTTCGTCTACCGCACCATCGAGGACCTCCTCGCGATCGAGGAGTACGCCAAGACCCGGACCAGCGGCGCCGTGGTCGGCGGCGGTCTGCTCGGGCTGGAGGCCGCCGGCGCGCTCAAGGGCCTCGGACTCGCCACCCGCGTCGTGGAGTTCGCGCCCCGCCTGATGCCCGTCCAGGTCGACGAGGGCGGCGGCGCGGCCCTGCTGCGCACCATCGAGAACATGGGGCTCACCGTCCACACGGGCGTCGGCACCCAGGAGGTCCTCACCGGCGAGGACGGCGCGGTCAGCGGCATGAAGCTGTCCGACGGCTCCAGCGTCGACACCGACCTGGTCGTCTTCTCCGCCGGTGTCCGCCCCCGCGACCAGCTCGCCCGCGAGAGCGGCCTGGCCGTCGGCGAACGCGGCGGCATCTCCGTCGACGCCCGCTGCCGCACCTCCGACCCGCACGTCTACGCCATCGGCGAGTGCGCGCTGGCCGCCGACGGCCGCGTGTACGGGCTCGTCGCCCCCGGCTACGAGATGGCGGAGACGGCCGCGGCCGATCTGCTGGGCCGCGAGAAGGAGTTCACCGGCGCCGACCTCTCCACCAAGCTCAAGCTCCTCGGCGTGGACGTGGCCTCCTTCGGCGACGCCCACGGCGCCACCGCCGGCAGCCTCGACGTCGTCTACTCCGACTCCCGCTCCGGCGTCTACAAGAAGGTGGTCGTCTCCGCCGAAGGCGTCCTGCTCGGCGGCGTCCTGGTCGGCGACGCCGACTCCTACGGCCTGCTGCGCCCGCTCACCGGCTCCGTACCGCCCGTCACCCCCGAGCAGCTGGTGCTGCCCGCCGGCGTCGGCGCACCCGTCGCGCTCGGCCCGTCCTCGCTCCCCGACGGCGCGGTGATCTGCTCCTGCCACAACGTCACCAAGAAGGCCATCACCGCCCACAGCACCGTCCCCGAGGTCAAGAAGTGCACCAAGGCGGGCACCGGGTGCGGGAGCTGCCTCAAGGTGATCGGCCAGCTGATGCCGCCCGCCGCCGACAAGGGGCTCTGCGGCTGCTTCCCCTTCACCCGCGCCGAGCTCTACGAGATCGTCCGCACCCTGCGCGTGACCTCGTACCGGCAGCTCCTCGACAGCCACGGCCGCGAGGAGGCGCGCGGCGGCGAGGGCTGCGAGGTCTGCAAGCCCACCGTCGGCTCGATCATCGCCTCGCTCGCCCCCACCCTCGGCGCGAGCGGCTACGTCCTGGACGGGGAGCAGGCCGCCCTCCAGGACACCAACGACCACTTCCTCGCCAACATGCAGCGCAACGGCTCGTACTCGGTCGTCCCGCGCATCCCCGGCGGCGAGATCACCCCCGACAAGCTGATCGTGATCGGCGAGGTGGCCCGCGACTTCGGCCTCTACACGAAGATCACCGGCGGGCAGCGCATCGACCTCTTCGGCGCCGCCATCGACCAGCTCCCCCTCATCTGGGCCCGGCTCGTCGAGGCCGGATTCGAGTCCGGGCACGCGTACGGCAAGGCCCTGCGGACGGTGAAGTCCTGCGTGGGCCAGACCTGGTGCCGCTACGGGGTCCAGGACTCCGTACGGATGGCCATCGACCTGGAGCTGCGCTACCGGGGCCTGCGCGCCCCGCACAAGCTCAAGTCGGCGGTCTCCGGCTGCGCCCGCGAGTGCGCGGAGGCGCAGAGCAAGGACTTCGGGATCATCGCGACGGCGAGCGGCTGGAACCTCTACGTCGGCGGCAACGGCGGGGCCACCCCCCGTCACGCCGACCTCCTCGCCCAGGACCTGTCGGACGCCGAACTGGTCCGGCTCATCGACCGGTTCCTGATGTTCTACATCCGCACCGCCGACCGGCTGGAGCGGACCTCCACCTGGCTGGACCGGCTGGAGGGCGGTCTGGAGCACCTGCGGGACGTGATCGTGCGCGATTCGCTCGGGCTGTGCGCGGAGCTGGAGTCGCTGATGGCCGACCACGTGGCGCACTACCGCGACGAATGGGCCGAGACCCTGGACGACCCGGAGCGGCTGCGCCGGTTCGTGTCCTTCGTCAACGCTCCCGGCGCCCCCGACCCGAGCGTGAAGTTCGTCCCCGAACGCGGTCAGGTCAAGCCCGACCTGACCGTCCTGACCCTGGAGCCCCTGGGAGGCACCCGATGACCGTGGAACTGCAGGTGGCGGAGGGATGGCTCACCGTGTGCGAGCTGTCGGCGCTGATCCCCGGGCGCGGGGTGGCGGCGCTGCTGCCCGACGGGAGCCAGGCCGCCGTGTTCGTCGACCGCGCGGGACGCCCGTACGCCATCGGCAACCGGGACCCCTTCACCGGGGCGCAGGTGCTCTCGCGCGGGCTCGTCGGCTCGGCCGCGGGACGGCTCTTCGTGGCCTCGCCGCTGCTCAAGCAGCGCTTCGACCTGGAGTCGGGGCACTGCCTGGACGACGAGGAGGTGGCGGTCCGGACGTACCCGGTACGGACCGCCGCGACCTCGGGCTGAGGCTCAGGCCTGGACGATCGACGGGTCCATCCACATGATCTCCCAGGTGTGGCCCTCGAGGTCGTCGAAGGCCCGGCCGTACATGACGCCGTGGTCCTGGGCGGGGCGGGGCTCGGTGGCACCGGCCGCCAGGGCCCCGTCGACGAACTCGTCGACGGCGGTGCGGCTCTCGGCGCTCAGACACAGCAGCACCTCGGAGGTGGTGGTGGCGTCCGCGATGGCCTTGTGCGTGAAGTCCTTGTACCGGGCCTCGGTCAGGAACATGGCCACGATCGAGTCGGTGATGGGCATCGAGGCGCAGTTCTCGTCGGTGAACTGGGCGTTGAAGGTGTAACCGAGCTTGCCCCAGAAGGTCTTGGTGGCCTCCAGGTCCTTGACCGGCAGGTTGACGAAGATCATGGTGGAGGACATCGCGGTCTCTCTTCTCTCGGTGTGTTCCGTTGCTTTCGAGAGGTAGACCGCAGGACCTCGGGGAACTCATCGCTCCCGGCGAAGTTTTTTCGACATTCCTTCGACGCGCTACGAACGTGCAGGTCAGGCCGTCATCGAGCGCAGCTCCAGGGCCGCCAGCGGTACGAAGCCCACCGTGCCCTCGCCGCGCAGCAGCTCCGCGCCGGCGCCGGCCAGCCGCTTGTGCAGGGTCAGCGCGATCCGCTCGCCCTGGGCCTTGGCCCGCTCCGCGTTCGGCCCCCGGTGCAGTCCGTCGATCGTGGCCCGCCACAGCTGCACCCAGCGGCCGAAGTCCTCGGCGGTCATCGCGCGGGCCGACTGGAGGGCCGCGTGCGGGGCGAAGGCGTTGCGCCGGTAGTCGGCGCTGCGGAAGAGCGACCGCTCCCAGAAGTCGGTGATCCTGGGCAGGTGCACGTCGAGGTCGGTACCGGCGATCTCGGTGAAGAAGGGCCCGATCCGCGGGTCGGCGAAGGCCGCCGTGTAGAAGCGGCGCAGCACGACGTCGAGGTCGGCGCGGCCGGTGATGTCGGCGTCGGCGGCATTGCGGTTCATCACTCCACCATCCTCCCGCACCGGCCCCCTCCCCAGGGCAGAAAGTCCCGCATCACGCCGTCCCGGACGGCTTCGACACCGCTTCGACACCGCTTCGACACCGCTTCGGCGCCCCCTCAGCTCCCTCCGCTCCCTCCCCCGCTTCCGGGAAATCCCTCCGGGGGGATTGACCTCGCGCCGGTCGCTCCCGCGTCATATGGAATTGACGTCACGTCAACTCGACGGTTCTAAGTTCCTCGACGCAGCGCGACTCCCCGCCCGACCGGGCGCGGAGCCTCTCCTCCCACAGGAGTGACCGTGGAACGTCGTACCTTCCTTCGCGGGGCCGTCATCGGCTCCTCCGCCGCGGCCTTCGGCGGAACGCTGATGCACGGCGCGGCCTACGCGGCCCCCGCCCAGCCGGGCGCCGGACCCTACGGGGCGCTCGGCGCCGCCGACGCCAACGGCATCATGCTGCCCGCCGGCTTCAGCAGCCGCGTGATAGCCCGCTCCGGCCAGACGGTCCCCGGCACCTCGTACGCCTGGCACAGCGCCCCCGACGGCGGCGCCTGTTTCGTCGACGGCACGGGCTGGATCTACGTGTCGAACTCGGAGATCAACCCCTCCGGCGGTGCGAGCGCGGTGAAGTTCAACTCCTCGGGCACCGTCACCGGCGCCTACCGGATCCTCTCCAACACCCGGCAGAACTGCGCGGGCGGCAAGACCCCGTGGAACACCTGGCTGTCCTGCGAGGAGGTCAGCCTCGGCTACGTCTACGAGGCCGACCCGTACGGGGTGAACGCGTCCGTCCGGCGCTCCGCGATGGGCCGCTTCAAGCACGAGGCGGCTGCCGCCGACCCCGTGCGCCAGGTGATCTACATGACGGAGGACGAGTCGAGCGGCTGCTTCTACCGCTTCATCCCCACCACCTGGGGCAACCTCTCCTCGGGCACCCTCCAGGTGCTCGTCGCCGGCACCGCCACCTCCGGCTCCTTCACCTGGCAGAACGTCCCGGACCCGGACGGCTCGCCGACCACCACCCGCACCCAGGTCTCGGGCTCGAAGAAGTTCAACGGCGGCGAGGGCTGCCACTACGCCAACGACACGGTCTGGTTCACCACCAAGGGCGACAACCGCGTCTGGCAGCTCAACCTCGCGAACAGCACCTACGAGCTCGCCTACGACGACTCCCTGGTCTCCGGCGGCGGCGCCCCCCTGACGGGCGTCGACAACGTCACGGGATCCTCGTACGGCGACCTGTACGTGGCCGAGGACGGCGGCAACCTGGAGATCTGCGTCATCACCCCGGACGACGTCGTCGCCCCCTTCCTGCGGGTCACCGGCCAGTCCTCCTCGGAGATCACCGGCCCGGCCTTCTCCCCCGCCGGCAACCGCCTCTACTTCAGCAGCCAGCGCGGCACGAGCGGCAGCTCCACGGGCGGCATCACGTACGAGGTCACGGGCCCCTTCCGCGTCTGACCCGACCGGGACCAATTTCAGCCCCGCCGGCGCTTGAGGCGCGGGGGTCCGGGGGCGGAGCCCAGGACACGGCCCCGCAGATCACCACCGGCGGAGCCCGAACCCAGCCCCGCCGGCGTTTGAGGCGCGGGGGTCCGGGGGCGGAGCCCCTGGCAACGGCGCCGCACGGCGCCACCAGCCGCACCCCGGCGGGGTCACCGACCCCCCGGGGCGCGGCCGCTCACGACACCACGGCCCCACCCTTGAGCAACGCTGCCCCCAACGGCGTCACCGTGTGCAACACGGCGTTGCCCCGCCGCAGCGTGGTGACCAGCCCGGCCTCCCGCATCACCCCCGCGTGCTGGCTCGCGGAGGCCAGCGAGACCCCGGCCCGCCGCGCCAGCTCGCTCGTGGTGGCCCCGTCTCCGATCGCCTCGAGCACCACCGACCGGGTGTGCCCGACGAGCTTGCCCAAGGTGAGCTGCCGGTGCCGGCGCCGCTCCTCCGCCGGCCGGGCCGCCTCGCCCCCGGCGGACTGCGCGGAGGACAGCTCGGCCGCCGCCGGATACACCAGCACGGGCGGCAGCTCCGGATCGTGCAGGGTCACCGCCGTGCGCCGGCAGAAGAAGGAGGGCTGGAGCAGCAGCCCGCGCCCCCGGAGCCGTACGTCCCGGTCCACGGGGTAGTCGCACTCCAGCACCGGCGCCCGCCACCGCAGCATCGAGGGCAGCGAGGCCAGCAGCTCGTCCGCTCCCCCGTCGAGCAGCGCCCGCCCCCGCGCGGCCCGCTCGGCTTCGATCTGCGCCTGGATGTGGCTCCAGTACGGCTCCACGGCCGCCCGGTGGTACCCGCGCAGTTCCCCCATCAGCCGGGGCAGGTGCGCGGTGTCGCCCTCCATGAAGTCCCGCAGCCGCCTGGGGACCAGGGCCTCGGAGCCGCGGTACGCGCCCCCGCCGGCTCCCCCCGCACCAGCCGGCATCCCGAAGGCCGCGGCCATCCCGGAGCCGCCGCTCTCCACGCCCCGCCCGAGCAGGGTGAGCTCGCGCCGCAGCCGCTCGGGGCGGATCCCGCGCAGGGCGTCGAGGCCCACGTCCCACCCGTACTGCCCCTCCACGGGGGTCAGGAAATCGGGGAAATACCCGCGGCTCGGTATCAGCGCACCGAGAAGTCGTGTTTCACCATTCAACCTCGTGCGTGTTTCCGCACGCCAATCGCCGAAGAGCCGCGTATCGCGCCGGTCCCGTAAACGGTGAAAACTCAGAATCGTTTCCCACAACGCATCCGGACGCCCTGCCATCCTTACGCGCGCGAGGTCCACTCCAGTGAAATGGATACGCAGCACCCGAACCCCCACCTGTGCAACCGCAATCCCCCCGCCCCTCGAGTATGCACGCCGTCACACGTGGTCACCATGGCCTTTCAGCCACAGTTGAAACCCCTTTCGGCGAAGGTGTGACAACCGAAATCCTGTACTCCGCCGGGCACACTCCGGCGCGACCGAAACGCTCCGCGAAGGCCGTGGGGGGCTTTGCGGGGCCTGGCGGTCGGTCGCACCGGGAAGCGCCGACGTGTCCGGCGGATTGGCGACAGGCGGTGGACGGGTGGGGATCCGTCCACCGCCTGTTGCTGTTAAGGCAACTGGAACAACATTGAACCAAGACTGGTCCCGGCGGGCCGCCCGCGAACGCGGGGGGAACGCCGCGCAGCGCCGTGAAACGCCGTGAAACGCCGTAGAAGCCCGTGCAACAGCGGGCACGGCCGGGGAAATAGACGCGCCTGCCACCGGACGTCAGGGAACCCGGGGGCAGGCGCGGTCAAAGGGGCCCCGGCATCGGGGCCGCGGAGGGGTCAGCGGCTGTCGCTGCCCTTCGCGTCGGCGGCGGCGCGGCCGGCCTCCAGGCGGGCCACCGGGATCCGGAACGGCGAGCAGGAGACGTAGTCCAGGCCGACCTCGTGGAAGAAGTGGACGGACTCGGGGTCGCCGCCGTGCTCTCCGCAGACGCCGAGCTTGAGGTCGGGGCGGGTGGCCCGGCCGGCCTCCACGGCGCTGCGGACCAGCGTGCCGACGCCGTCGCGGTCGATGGTCTCGAAGGGCGAGACCCCGAAGATGCCCTTCTCCAGGTAGGCGGTGAAGAAGCTGGCCTCGACGTCGTCGCGGGAGAAGCCCCACACGGTCTGGGTCAGGTCGTTCGTGCCGAAGGAGAAGAACTGCGCGGCCTCGGCGATCTGGCCGGCGGTGAGGGCGGCGCGGGGCAGCTCGATCATGGTGCCGATGGTCAGCTTGAGGTCGGTGCCGGTGGCGGCCTCGACCTCGGCGATGACCGCGTCGGCCTCCTCGCGGACGATCTCCAGCTCCTGCACGGTGCCCACGAGCGGGACCATGATCTCGGCGCGCGGGTCGCCCTTGGCGTTCTTGCGCTCGGCCGCGGCCTCGGCGATCGCCCGGACCTGCATCTTGAACAGGCCGGGGATGACCAGACCGAGGCGGACGCCGCGCAGACCCAGCATCGGGTTCTGCTCGTGCAGCTTGTGCACGGCCTGGAGCAGGCGCAGGTCGTTCTCGTTGGCGTCCTTGCGGGACTCGGCGAGGGCGACGCGCACCGACAGCTCGGTGATGTCGGGCAGGAACTCGTGCAGCGGCGGGTCGAGCAGGCGGACCGTGACGGGCAGTCCGTCCATCGCCTCGAGCAGCTCGACGAAGTCCTTCTTCTGGAGCGGCAGGAGGGCACTGAGTGCCTCCTCGCGCTCGTCGTCGGTGTCCGCGAGGATCAGTCGCTCCACCAGTTCGCGGCGCTCGCCGAGGAACATGTGCTCGGTGCGGCACAGGCCGATGCCCTGGGCGCCGAAGCGGCGGGCGCGCAGCGCGTCCTCGGCGTTGTCGGCGTTGGCGCGGACGCGCAGGCGGCGTACGCGGTCGGCGTAGGCCATGATCCGGTGCACGGCGGCGACGAGCTCGTCGGCGTCGTCGGCGCCGGCGTGCATGCGGCCCTCGAAGTACTCGACGACCGGGGACGGTACGACGGGTACCTCACCGAGGTAGACCTTGCCGGTGGAGCCGTCGATGGAGACGACGTCGCCCTCTTCGACGACCGTCCCGCCGACCGTCATGCGGCGGCGCTTGGTGTCGACCTCGAGGTCCTCGGCGCCGCAGACGCAGGTCTTGCCCATGCCGCGGGCCACGACGGCGGCGTGCGAGGTCTTGCCGCCGCGCGAGGTCAGGATGCCCTCGGAGGCGATCATGCCGTCGAGGTCGTCGGGGTTGGTCTCGCGGCGGATCAGGATGACCTTCTCGCCCGAGCGGGACCACTTGACGGCCGTGTAGGAGTCGAAGACGGCCTTGCCGACGGCCGCGCCCGGGGAGGCGGCGATGCCGCGGCCGAGCAGCGTCGTCTTCGCGTCCTCGTCGAAGCGCGGGAACATCAGCTGCGCGAGCTGGGCGCCGTTGACGCGCTGGAGGGCCTCGGCCTCGTCGATCAGGCCCTGGTCGACGAGCTGGGTGGCGATGCGGAAGGCGGCGCCGGCGGTGCGCTTGCCGACGCGGGTCTGCAGCATCCACAGCTGGCCGCGCTCGATGGTGAACTCGATGTCGCAGAGATCCTTGTAGTGGGTCTCCAGCGTCGTCATGATCGTCATGAGCTGGTCGTACGAGACCTTGTCGATGGTCTCCAGGTCCGCGAGCGGCACGGTGTTGCGGATGCCCGCGACCACGTCCTCGCCCTGGGCGTTCTGGAGGTAGTCGCCGTAGACGCCCGCGTGGCCGGTGGCCGGGTCGCGGGTGAAGGCGACGCCGGTGCCCGAGTCGGGGCCGAGGTTGCCGAAGACCATGGAGCAGATGTTGACCGCGGTGCCCAGGTCGCTCGGGATGCGCTCCTGGCGGCGGTAGAGCTTGGCGCGGTCGGTGTTCCAGGAGTTGAAGACCGCTTCGACGGCGAGGTCGAGCTGCTCGCGGGGGTCCTGCGGGAACTCGCGGCCGGCCTGCTTGGCGACGATCTTCTTGAAGCGGGTGACCAGCTTCTTCAGGTCGGCGGCGTCGAGGTCGGTGTCGACGGTGACCTTCTTGGCGGCCTTGGCCTCGTCGAGGGCCTCCTCGAACAGCTCGCCGTCCACGTCGAGGACGGTCTTGCCGAACATCTGGATCAGGCGGCGGTACGAGTCCCACGCGAAGCGCTCGTTGCCGGCCTGGGTGGCGAGGCCGGTGACGGACTCGTCGGAGAGGCCGATGTTGAGGACCGTGTCCATCATGCCCGGCATCGAGAACTTGGCGCCGGAACGCACGGAGACCAGCAGCGGGTCGTCCGACTGGCCGAGCTTCTTGCCCATCTTCGCCTCGAGGGCGGCGAGGTGCGCGCTGACCTCTTCGCGCAGCTCGGCCGGGGCCTCGCCGCTGTCGAGGTAGACCTTGCAGGCCTCGGTGGTGATGGTGAAGCCGGGAGGGACCGGCAGACCCAGGTTGGTCATCTCGGCGAGGTTGGCACCCTTGCCACCGAGAAGGTCCTTGAGGTCGCGGTTGCCCTCCGTGAAGTCGTAGACGAGCTTCTGATCTTTGTTTTCCGACACGGGTCTCGACTCCTCGAGGCTCGGTGGCTGCCCTGACGGCCAGGAACATACCCAGATCGAAGGCTTATGGGTACGTCCACTTGGCGGTCATACGGCCTTAACCACCTGGGTGCCAGCCAATCGAATGTAACTGGCGAGTAGCCAGAACCTACGAAGACCCTTCAGGTCCCGAAGCCCAAGGTGCCCACTGAGGCTTGTTTCCGCTCCGATGAGCGATCATCGATACATTTGCGTTCAAGTCTTGAACGCACAAAGGGTGGCACCCAGTGCCACCCTTTGAAAGTCTTATCCGTGACCGTGACGCTCATCTGAGCGAAACCTCACCCATGCGTGGCGTATGTCACGCCACACATGGCACGCTTTGCCAGCGAATTCTCAGCCTCCGGACGTGTCCAGTTCGGCTTCCTCGCTCACGCCCGCGCAGTCGTACGGATCCTTCAGCCACCCCTCGGGCAGGACAACCCGGTTGTTTCCGGACGTACGGCCCCGCGGACCGTCCGCGCTGTCCGGCCAGGGCTGATCCAAATCCAGCTCGCTCAGATGAGCGTCCAGCTCGGCCAGGGAGGAGGTGACGGCGAGCTTCTGCCGCATCTCCGAACCCACCGAGAAGCCCTTGGTGTACCAGGCCACGTGCTTACGGAAGTCGATCACCCCGCGCGCCTCGTCGCCGATCCACTCCCCCAGCAGCTGGGCGTGGCGGAGCATGGTCTGCCCGACCTCCCGCAGCGTGGGCTTGTGGAAGTCCTCGGGACGCCCCTCGAAGGCCGCCACGAGGTCGTTGAAGAGCCACGGGCGCCCCAAGCAGCCGCGCCCGACGACGACGCCGTCGCAGCCGGTCTCGCGGACCATCCGCAGCGCGTCCTCGGCGCACCAGATGTCGCCGTTGCCGAGGACCGGGATCTCCGGCACGTGCTCCTTGAGCCGCGCGATGGCGTCCCAGTCGGCGGTGCCGCCGTAGTGCTGGGCGGTGGTGCGGCCGTGCAGGGCTATGGCGGTGATGCCCTCCTCGACGGCGATCCGGCCGGCGTCGAGGTAGGTGAGGTGGTCGTCGTTGATGCCCTTGCGCATCTTCATCGTGACCGGCAGGTCGCCGGCGCCCGCGACGGCCTCGCGCAGGATCGCGCGCAGCAGGTTCCGCTTGTACGGGAGGGCCGAGCCGCCACCCTTGCGGGTGACCTTGGGCACCGGGCAGCCGAAGTTGAGGTCGATGTGGTCGGCGCGGTCCTCTTCGACGATCATGCGGACCGCCTTGCCGACCGTCGCGGGGTCGACCCCGTACAGCTGGATCGAGCGGGGCTTCTCGGTCTCGTCGAAGTGGATCAGCTGCATGGTCTTCTCGTTGCGCTCGACCAGGGCCCGGGTCGTGATCATCTCGCTCACGAACAGCCCCTTGCCGCCCGAGAACTCGCGGCACAGCGTACGGAACGGGGCATTGGTGATGCCGGCCATCGGCGCGAGCACCACCGGGGGCTGCACGGTGTGCGGGCCGATCGCGAGAGGCGGGGGGAGCGTGGTCATCCCACCATTGTGGCTCAGCCGCGCCGTTGATCGCATGTCGTTAGTTAGCCGTACTATCGTCCCCATGGACGAGCTGACCCAGCGGCGGCGCCTGCTGATCCTGACGATCTGCTGCATGAGCCTGCTCATCGTCAGCCTGGACAACACCGTCCTGAACGTCGCGCTCCCCTCCATGCGCCGCGATCTGCACGCCTCCGTGGCCGGCATGCAGTGGACGATCGACGCGTACACGCTGGTCCTGGCCTCGCTGCTGATGCTGGCCGGCTCCACCGCGGACCGGATCGGGCGCCGCAAGGTCTTCATCACCGGCATCGTGCTCTTCACCGCCGGCTCGGTGCTCTGCTCGCTCGCGCCGAGCCTGGGCTGGCTGATCGCCTTCCGGATGATCCAGGCCGTCGGCGGCTCGATGCTCAACCCGGTCGCCATGTCGATCATCACCAACACCTTCACCGAACCGCGCGAGCGCGCCCGCGCCATCGGCGTCTGGGGCGCGGTCGTCGGCATCTCCATGGCCGCGGGCCCGCTGATCGGCGGCCTGCTCGTGGACTCGGTCGGCTGGCGGTCCATCTTCTGGATCAACCTCCCCGTCGGCCTCCTCGCCCTGGTCCTGACCCTGCGCTACATCCCGGAGTCCCGGGCCGGCCATCCGCGCCGCCCGGACCCGGTCGGTCAGCTGCTGGTCATGGGGCTGCTCGGCTCGGTCACGTTCGGGATCATCGAGGCCCCCGCCGCCGGACCGGTCTCCCCGCTGATCCTGGGCTGCGCACTCGTCGCCGTCGCCTCCCTGGCCGGGCTGCTGGCCTACGAGTCACGGCGGGCGGAGCCCCTGATCGACCCGCGGTTCTTCCGCAGCGCCCCCTTCAGCGGGGCCACCGTGATCGCGGTCAGCGCCTTCGCCGCGCTGTCCGGGTTCCTGTTCCTGAACACCCTCTACCTCCAGGACGTACGGGGCCTGGGCGCCCTGGACGCCGGCCTCTACATGCTGCCGATGGCGGTCTTCGCGTTCCTCTGCGCACCCGTCTCGGGACGGCTCGTCGCCACCCGGGGGCCGCGGCTGCCGCTGCTGGTCGCGGGCGTCACGATGAGCGCGAGCGGGCTGCTGTTCGCCGCCTTCTCGGCCGAGAGCTCGACGCCGATGCTGTTCTGCGGGTACGTGCTCTTCGGCATCGGGTTCGGCCTGGTGAACGCCCCGATCACCAACACCGCCGTCTCCGGGATGCCGCGCGCCCAGGCCGGGGTGGCCGCCGCGGTGGCCTCCACCAGCCGGCAGACCGGCGGGGCGCTGGGCGTGGCCATCGTGGGCGCGGTCCTGGCCGCCGGGATGGCGGGCGGGTCCGGTTCCGCCGCCCAGTTCGTGGCCGCGGCCCGGCCCGCCTGGTGGATCATCACGGTGTGCGGACTGCTCGTCCTGTGCGTCGGCTTCGCCACCAGCGGCGGCTGGGCCCGGGAGACGGCCCTGCGCACGGCCCGCGCCCTGGAGCCGCAGGCCGGCCCTTCGAAGACGGGCGCCGCACCGCGGCACTGAGCCGGGGCTGCGGGGCTGCCTAACGGGACCTACTCGCCGCAGGCGAAGTCCTCGCTGTGCGAGTCGATCCGGTCCAGCAGGCCGCGCAGCACGTCCTGGTCCCGGTCCGAGAGGCCGGCGAACAGGGCGAGCTCCACCGCGTCGAGGGCAGCGTTCGTCTTCGCGAGGGCCGCGGTGCCGGCGTCGGTGATGGCCACGTTGTGGCGGCGGCGGTCGGCCGGGTCCCGGCGGCGCTCGACGAGTCCGTCGCCCTCCAGGTCGTTGAGGATCCCGACGAGCACGCTCGGGTCCACCTCCAGCCGCTCCGCCAGCGCGCCCTGGCCGATGGGCCCGCCGTCCAGGTGCGACAGGGCCATCGCGTGGCGCGGGGTGAGTCCGGCGGCGCTGAGCGCCGTCTTCATGCGGGTCTGGGTGACCGATCCGTGCCAGGCCAGCAGCATGCCCAGCCGCTGCGGCGGATGCGTGGGGTCCTGAGGCGCCGTCATGTCCACATCGTAACAACCGGGAAATGATTGTGCTCTATCGATCGTTGATGGTATTCAATGGTTCTACATCACCGATCGTTGGAGCCCGCCATGTTCATCGCCTACGCCGTCGTCGCCGGACTGCTCGCCCTCACCCTCGCCGCGTCCGCGACCTTCACCCTCCAGCGCAACCCCGCGGTCACGGAGAACATGACGAAGGCCGGAGTGCCAGACTCCTGGCTCCCCCGACTGGCCACCCTCAAGGCGGCCGGCGCGGTCGGCCTGGTCGCGGGCCTGTGGCTGACCCCGCTGGGCGTCGCCGCCGCCATCGGCGTGACCTTGTACTTCATCGGCGCCGTCATCACCCACCTGCGCGCGAAGGACTACGACTTCGCCCCCGCGGCCGTCCTCACCCTGGTCGCGGCGGCGGCCCTGGTCCTGCGCGTGGCGGCCTGACGCCGGACATCGAACGCCGGTCCACACGGGCGAGTGACAGATATTGAAATCTGTCACTCGTCATGCCACTCTCGTTCCATGACGACGAACCCGAGCACCTCAGCGCAGCCCACCTCCCCGCACCGCACCCTCGGCACCACCGGACCCGCGGCCTTCCCCCTGGGGCTGGGCTGCATGGGGATGTCCGCCCTCTACGGCGAGGCCGACCGGGCGGAGTCCCTCGCCACCATCCACGCCGCCCTCGACGCCGGGGTCACCCTCCTGGACACCGGCGACTTCTACGGCATGGGGCACAACGAGCTCCTCATCAACGAAGCCCTGCGCACGGCCCCCGCCGCGGCCCGCGAGCAGGCGCTGACCAGCGTGAAGTTCGGCGCCCTGCGCACGGTCGAGGGCGGCTTCACCGGATACGACGGGCGGCCTGAGGCCGTCAAGAACTTCCTGGCCTATTCGCTCCAGCGGCTCGGCCGGGACCACATCGACATCTACCGCATCGCCCGCGTGGACCCCGACGTGCCGATCGAGGAGACCGTCGGCGCCATCGCCGAGGCCGTCGCCGCCGGGCACGTCCGGCACATCGGGCTCTCCGAGGTCGGCGCGGACACCCTGCGCCGGGCCGCCGCCGTGGCTCCCATCTCCGACCTCCAGATCGAGTACTCCCTGATATCGCGCGGAATCGAGGAGGAGATCCTGCCGACCGCCCGCGAGCTCGGCATCGGCGTCACGGCGTACGGAGTGCTGTCCCGCGGCCTGATCAGCGGCCACTTCACCCGCGACCGGGCGCTGGCTCCGGGCGACTTCCGCGGGATGAACCCGCGCTTCCAGGGCGGCAACCTCGACCGGAACCTCGACCTGGTCGACGCCCTGCGCAAGGTCGCCGACGAGAAGGGCGTCACCGTCGCCCAGACGGCCATCGCCTGGGTGCTCTCGCGGGGCGAGGACATCGTGCCGCTGGTCGGCGCCCGCAGCCGAGACCGGCTCGGCGAGGCGCTGGGCGCCCTCCACGTCGCCCTGACCCCCGGCGACCTCGCGGCCATCGAGGCCGCGGTCCCGGCCGGTGCTGCCTCCGGCGATCGGTACCCGGCGGCCCAGATGGCCCATCTGGACAGCGAGCACTGATCCGGCTGTACGGTCGTACTCATGCCACCCGCAGCCGCCGAACCCCTCACTCCCGAGCGCATCCTCGAAACCACCGAGGAGGTGCTGCGCCGCTTCGGCCCGACCAAGGCGACGGTGGTGGACGTGGCGCGCGCCCTGGGCGTCAGCCACGGCAGCGTGTACCGGCACTTCCCCTCGAAGGCCGCGCTGCGCGAGGCCGTCACGGACCGCTGGCTCGCCAAGAGCGTGGTCATGCTGGAGGAGATCGTCTCGGCGCCGGCCGAGCCGGCCCCCTCCAAGCTGGAATCGTGGCTGGAGGCGCTGTTCGAGGCCAAGCGCCACAAGGCGGGCGACGACCCGGAGCTGTTCGCGACGTACATCGTGCTGCTCGCCGAGAGCAGCGGCGTGGTGGAGCACCACATCACCGAGCTGATCGAGCAGCTGTCCCGGATCATCGGCGAGGGGGTCACGGCGGGATCGCTCAGCGCGCCCGACGTACCGGCCGCCGCGCGCGCCGTCTTCGACGCCACCGGCCGCTTCCACGATCCGCAGTACGCGGCGGACTGGCTGGCGCCGACCATCACCGCCGAGTTCGAGGCGGTCACCGCCCTGGTCATCCGGGGCCTGCGCGCCTGACGGCCGGAGCCGGACACCCTGGTCTTCCTGGTGATCACCGCTCTCGTCGCGCTGATCGGCGCGCACTCGGCCCGCGCCCTGCTCGTCAAGGACTCGGGGGTGACGGGTCTGTTCGGCGCGCTGTGCGTCGCCACCCTGTTCGCCCCCCGGCCGCTGATGTTCTACTTCGGCCGGAAGTTCGGGACCGACGGGACCAAGGAGGGCGTGGCGTACTTCAACGGGCTCTGGCAATACCCGGACTTCCGCGGGGCGATGCGACGGATGACCACCGTCTGGGGCGTCGCGTACCTGGTGGAGGCCGCGCTGCGGGTGGCGCTGGCGTACACGCTGAGCGTCGACACGATGGTCTGGGTCAGCCCCGTCCTGATCTACGGCTTCCTGGTCTCGCTGATCTTCTGGACCGTCCGGTTCTCGAAGCGCACCCGGGCCGAGGGCGAGGCCCGGGCCAGGGCCAGGGCCGCCTCGGCAGCAGAGGCCGGCAGTCCGGCGCCGGCGTAGCGGCCCGTGAGACGGCAGTGGCCCGGTGCGCGATGCGCACCGGGCCACTGCCGCATCCGCGGCGGAACCTAGCAGCCGAGCAGGCGGCTGCCGAGGTAGCTCTGGATCTGGTCCAGGGACACGCGCTCCTGCTTCATGGTGTCGCGCTCGCGCACGGTCACCGCGTTGTCGTCGAGGGTGTCGAAGTCGACGGTGACGCAGAACGGCGTACCGATCTCGTCCTGGCGGCGGTAGCGGCGGCCGATGGCGCCGGCGTCGTCGAACTCGATGTTCCAGTGCTTGCGCAGGTCGGCGGCGAGGCCCTTGGCCTTCGGCGACAGCTGCGCGTTGCGGGACAGCGGCAGGACGGCGACCTTGACCGGGGCCAGGCGCGGGTCGAGGCGCATCACGGTGCGCTTCTCCATGACGCCCTTGGCGTTGGGGGCCTCGTCCTCGTTGTACGCGTCGAGCATGAAGGCGAGCATGGCGCGGTTGACGCCGGCCGCCGGCTCGATGACGTACGGGGTGTACTTCTCCTTGGTCTCCTGGTCGAAGTACACCAGGTCCTGGCCGGAGGCCGCGGAGTGCGCCTTGAGGTCGAAGTCGGTGCGGTTGGCCACGCCTTCGAGCTCGGAGAACTCATTGCCACCGAAGTTGAAGCGGTACTCGATGTCGGCGGTGCGCTTCGAGTAGTGGGACAGCTTCTCCTTCGGGTGGTCGTACCAGCGGATGTTCTCCTCGCGGATGCCGAGGTCGCGGTACCAGTTCCACCGCTCCTGCATCCAGTACTCCTGCCACTGCTCGTCCTCGCCCGGCTTGACGAAGAACTCCATCTCCATCTGCTCGAACTCGCGGGTGCGGAAGATGAAGTTGCCGGGGGTGATCTCGTTGCGGAAGGACTTGCCCATCTGCGCGATGCCGAAGGGGGGCTTCTTGCGCGAGGTGGTCATCACGTGGGCGAAGTTGGTGAAGATGCCCTGGGCGGTCTCGGGGCGCAGGTACGCCTTGGAGCCGGTGTCCTGGGTCGGGCCGAGGTGGGTCTCCAGCATGCCGGAGAACTGCTTGGGCTCGGTGAACTGGCCCTTCACACCACAGTTGGGGCAGTTGATGTCCGCGAGACCGCCCGCGGGCACGCGGCCGTGCTTGGCCTCGTACGCCTCTTCCAGGTGGTCGGCGCGGTGGCGCTTGTGACAGGAGGTGCACTCGGTCAGCGGGTCCGAGAAGGTACCGACGTGGCCGGAGGCCACCCAGACCTCGGGAGCCAGGATCACGGACGAGTCGAGGCCGACGATGTCCTCACGCCCGGTGACCATCGCCTTCCACCACTGGCGCTTGATGTTCTCCTTGAGCTCGACACCGAGCGGACCGTAATCCCAGGCAGCCCGAGAGCCGCCGTAAATGTCACTGCACGGGAAAACGAAGCCACGGCGCTTGCTCAGGCTGACGATGGTTTCGATCTTGTCGGCGGCCACGGTGCTCTCTTCATTTACGAGGACGAACGGCGAAGCCTCAAGGTTACCGGCGCCCGCACCCCCCCTTTCAAATCGGGACCCCCGCCCACGGGCCCTCCGCACCCCCCTCACCTGGGTTTTTGACAATCGTTTCCATCTTTGATGAAAATGGATGTCATGAACGTACGACGACGCCTCATACCCACCGCCGCCCTCGCCGCGACCGTCGCCCTCGCCGCCACGGCCCTCACGGCCTGCTCGGGCACGGCCGGAGCCGCCGGGGCCAAGGACGGCAAGCTCGACGTGATGGCGTCGTTCTATCCGATGCAGTTCCTCGCCGAGCAGATCGGCAAGGACCACGTGCAGGTCGACACCCTCACCAAGCCCGGGGTCGAGCCGCACGACCTGGAGATCACCCCGAAGCAGACCGCGCAGCTCGGCGAGGCCGATGTCGTCCTCTACCTCAAGACGCTGCAGCCCGCCGTCGACAAGGCCGTCGCCCAGTCCGGCGTGAAGAACATCGTCGACGCCGGCACCCTCACCAAGCTGGAGGTGCACGGCACCTCGGGCCACGACGAGCACGGCAGCGAGCCGGGTCACGGCGAAGAGGGCCACGAGCACACCGACGGCGACGAGCACGCCAAGGACGACGGCCACAACCACGGCGAGTCCGGCGAGGACCCGCACGTCTGGCTCGACCCGGTCAAGTACGCGGAGATCGCCAAGGGCGTCGGCGCGGCCCTGGAGAAGTCCGACCCCGACCACGCGGCGGACTACAAGAAGAACACCGACGACCTCGTCGCCAAACTGGGCGCGCTCGACACCGAGTTCAAGGACGGCCTGAAGAACACGGCCTCCAAGACCTTCATCACCACCCACTCCGCCTTCGGCTACCTCGCCGAGCGCTACGGCCTCGACCAGGAGGGCATCTCCGGCGTCGACCCCGAGTCCGAGCCGAGCCCGGCCCGGATGAAGGAGCTGCAGACCCTCGCGAAGCAGGACAATGTGTCGACGGTGTTCTTCGAGACCCTGGCCAGCGACAAGACGGCCAAGACCCTCGCGGCGGACACCGGCCTGAAGACCGACGTCCTGGATCCCCTGGAGGGAATCACGGACAAGTCCCAGGGCGCTGACTACTTCGAGGTCATGCGGTCCAACCTGAAGAACCTCCAGAAGGCACTCGGCACCAAGTAATGGCAACAGCAGTAGCGGCATCGGAGGCGCGAGCCATGGAGTCCAAGCCCGAGCAGGCGCTGGACCAGCCCGTCATATCCCTGCGCGGGGCCACGGCCTCGCTCGGCTCGCGCCCCGTGCTGCGCGGCATCGACCTCACCGTCCGCAGCGGTGAGGTCGTCGCGCTGCTCGGCGCCAACGGCTCCGGCAAGTCCACGGCCGTCCGCGCCGTGGTCGGCCAGGTTCCGCTGAGCGACGGCGCTCTCTCCCTCTTCGGCACCGAGTTCAAGCGCTTCCGCGACTGGTCGCGCATCGGGTACGTGCCCCAGCGCACCACCGCCGCCAGCGGGGTCCCCGCCACCGTCCGCGAGGTCGTCTCCGCCGGCCGGCTCGCCCGCACCCGTTTCGGGTTCCTGCGCAAGGCCGACAAGGCCGCCGTGGAGCGCGCGCTGGACCTGGTCGACATGGGCTCCCACGCCGACGCCTCCGTGAACGCCCTCTCCGGCGGCCAGCACCAGCGGGTGCTCATCGCCCGCGCGCTCGCCGGCGAACCGGAGCTGCTGATCATGGACGAGCCGATGGCCGGCGTGGACCTGGCCAACCAGGAGGTCCTCGCGAACGCCCTGCGCAGCCAGGTCGCCGCCGGCACCACCGTGCTGCTGGTCCTGCACGAGCTGGGCCCGCTGGAGCCGCTCATCGACCGCGCCGTCGTCCTGCGCGACGGCTGCGTCACGCACGACGGCCCGCCCCCGGAGGCCCTGGGCCAGCACGCGCTACCGGGCCACGACCACGTACACCCCCACTCCGCGCACGACGCCGAGCCCCTCCGGACGGGACTGCTGAGCTGATGGACCTCCTGAACTACGCCTTCATGCAGCGAGCGCTGATCGCCGCCGGTCTGGTGGGCATCACGGCGCCCGCGATCGGCACGTACCTCGTCCAGCGGCGCCAGGCCGTCATGGGGGACGGCCTGGGTCACGTCGCCATGACGGGTGTCGCGCTCGGCTTCGTGATGAACACCAGCCCCGTGTGGATGGCCACCCTCGTCGCCGTCCTCGGTGCCGTCGGCATGGAGCTGATCCGCTCTCGCGGCAAGACCAGCGGGGACGTCGCGCTCGCCATGCTCTTCTACGGGGGTCTGGCCGGCGGCGTCATGATCATCAACCTGGGTGGCGGATCCACCTCGATGCTGCTCGGCTCGATGTTCGGCTCGATCACCACGGTCTCCACCCAGGACGTCACCGCGATGGTCATCCTGGCCGTCTTCGTCCTCGCCGTCACGATCGGTCTGCGCCGCCAGCTCTTCGCCGTGTGCCAGGACGAGGAGTTCGCCCGGGTCACCGGACTGCCGGTACGCGCCCTCAACCTGCTGCTCGCGATCACCGCGGCGGTCACCGTCACCGTCGCCATGCGGATCGTCGGCCTTCTCCTGGTCAGCGCCATGATGGTGATCCCGGTCGCGGCCTCTCAGCGGCTGACCCGCGGCTTCGCCGCGACCCTCGGCCTCGCCATGGCGATCAGCACGACCGTCGCCCTCAGCGGCACGGCGGTGACGTACTACATCGACGCCCCTTCGGGTGCCTCGATCGTGCTGATGGCCATCGCCGTCTTCGTCGTGCTGACGGCCCTGTCCACCCCCCTGGCCCGGCGCCGCGCCAGGGCCGCCCGCGCCGCCGAAGAAGTCTGTACGCGGGACGACGTAAAGGTATGACGACCTCGGGCAGTCGGCCGCCTGGCACAATGGGCCGCACCCGAGACGAGGAGGAACCGGTGGCGACTGCGCCTGGCGAGATGAACACCGCGCCAGTACGAGGACGATCCACCCGACAGCGGGCCGCCGTAGCGGCGGCGCTGGACGAGGTGGACGAGTTCCGCAGTGCCCAGGAACTCCACGACATGCTCAAGCACCGCGGTGATTCCGTGGGCCTGACCACCGTCTACCGCACCCTGCAGTCCCTCGCGGACGCCGGTGAGGTGGACGTACTGCGGACCAGCGACGGCGAGTCCGTCTACCGGCGCTGCTCCACCGGGGACCATCACCACCACCTGGTCTGCCGCAAGTGCGGCAAGGCCGTCGAGGTGGAGGGCCCGGCGGTGGAGAAGTGGGCGGAGGCGATCGCAGCCGAGCACGGCTTCGTGAACGTCGCCCACACCGTGGAGATCTTCGGCACCTGCTCCGACTGCGCGGCGGCCGCCGCCTAGGCCGTCCTAGAGACGCGTCAGGTTCCGGTCGAGGATCGCCCGCAGCCGGTCGACGTCGCCGGGGTGCTGGGCTCCGCGCTTCGGCAGCACTCCGATGGCTGCCGCGCGCTTGCCCCCGATGAGGACGAACAGGTCGGGGGTCTCGACGTACCGCGGGAAGACCTTCCAGTCGGCCGCGAAGGACATGCTCTCGCCCGTCGTCACGGCACCCCGCTCGTCGGCCGTCGTGCGGCACTCCCCGTACTGCCCCACGACGCTGTGGATCTGGCGGGCCATGCTGCGCCGGACGCGCAGGGCACCGTAGTACCCGGCGCCCAGCGCCAGCACCCCGCCGACCACCAGGATGACCGGCAGGACCCCGCGGATCAGCCCGAACATCGTCACCAGGACGGCCGTCATCAGCGGGATCGCGGCCGTCTCCGCCCGGCCCGCTCCCGTCCGCCGGGCGCGGGCCCGTACGGCCCCGAGGGAGTCCGCGAGCGTCGGCCGGTACACGAATACGACCTGCTGCGTCTGCTGTGTCTGATCCCCACCCATGTCCATGACACAGGAGGGTAGACGAGGCTCAGGCCGAGGTGCCCGGCTCCCCCTGGTTCGGGACGGCCCCGCCGAAGCGGCGGTCGCGCTGGGCGTACTCGTAGCAGGCCTGCCAGAGGTTGCGGCGGTCGAAGTCGGGCCACAGGACGTCCTGGAACACCATCTCGGCGTACGCGCTCTGCCAGAGCAGGTAGTTGGAGGTGCGCTGCTCGCCGCTCGGGCGCAGGAAGAGGTCCACGTCCGGCATGTCCGGGTAGTACATGTACTTCGCGAAGGTCTTCTCGTTGACCTTCGACGGGTCCAGCTTCCCCGCCGCCACATCGCGCGCGATGGCCTGCGCCGCGTCCGCGATCTCCGCGCGGCCGCCGTAGTTGACGCAGAAGTAGAGGGTCATCGCGTCGTTGTCGACGGTCTGCTCCTGGGCGACCTGGAGCTCCTGGACGACCGACTTCCACATCTTCGGCATGCGGCCGGTCCAGCGGATGCGGATGCCCAGCTCGTTCATCTCGTCGCGGCGGCGGCGGATCACGTCGCGGTTGAAGTTCATGAGGAAGCGCACCTCGTCGGGCGAGCGCTTCCAGTTCTCCGTCGAGAAGGCGTACAGGGAGAGGTTCTTGACGCCCATCTCCAGGCAGCCCTTGAGCACGTCGAGCACGACGCCCTCGCCCACCTTGTGGCCCTCGGTGCGCGGCAGCCCGCGCTCCTTGGCCCAGCGGCCGTTGCCGTCCATGACGATCGCGACGTGGTTCGGGACGAGCTCACCGGGGATCTTCGGCGGGCGCTCACCGGAGGGGTGCGGCTCGGGAACCTTGTACTCGCGGCGAGAGCGCCCCAGAATCCCGCGTCGTGCCATGTGCCCAGCTCCTATTTCTCGACGTATCGAAGGGAGCGTAGCCCGCGCTCCAGATGCCAGTGCAAGTAGGCGGAAACCAGCCCGCTTCCCTCCCGCACGTGACGCGCCTCGCACGCGTCGGCATGCCCCCAGTCGCCCGTCAGCAGTGCGCTGAGCAGGGCGATGGCCTCCGACGAGGGTACGACGCTGCCGGGAACGCGGCAGTCGCCGCATATGACCCCGCCCGCGGCGACGGAGAAGTGCCGGTTGGGGCCGTGGAGTCCGCACTTCGCGCAGTCGTCGAAGCTGGGCGCGTAGCCGTTCACGGCGAGGGAGCGCAGCAGGAAGGCGTCGAGGATGAGGTTCGGGGCGTGTTCGCCGCGCGAGAGCGTGCGCAGGGCGCCGACGAGCAGCAGGTACTGCTGTACGGCGGGCTCGCCCTCGTGGTCGGTGAACCGCTCGGCGGTCTCCAGCATCGCGGTGCCGGCGGTGTAGCGGGCGTAGTCGGTGACGATGCCGTTGCCGTACGGGGCGATGATCTGGGTCTGCGTGCAGAGCGGCAGGCTGCGGCCGATCAGTTCGCCGCTGCGCGAGAAGAACTGCACGTCGGCGTGGGAGAAGGGTTCCAGCCCGGCGCCGAACTTGGACTTGGTGCGCCGGACACCGCGGGCGACGGCCCGGACCCGGCCGTGGCCCCGGGTCAGGAGCGTGATGATGCGGTCCGCCTCACCCAGCTTCTGGGTGCGCAGCACGATGCCGTCGTCGCGGAACAGACTCATGGAGTCCATTGTCCTGTACCCCACCGACAGGGCGGACTCCCCCGGCGAAGCGGACTCCCCGACAAGGCGGACTCCCCGGAACGGCAGCGTCCCCCGCCGGGCACGAGGCCCGGCGGGGACACCCCTTGGGAGGATCAGGCGGTCGGTGCCGGGGCGGGCTCGCCCTCGCCCGACTGGGCCGGAATGGCTGCCGTGGGCTCGTCGTCCGACGCCGCTGCGCCGGCCTTCGGAGCGTCGGTCTTCGACGCGTCGGCCTGCGGGGCGCCGTGCGCATCGTCCTTGCCCAGACCGTTGAAGATCAGGTTCAGGACGATGGCGGCCGTGGCACCGAGGGTCACACCGCTGTTGAGGAGCGAGGAGAGGTCCGCGTCCATGTGGTCCTTGAAGAGGACCGGGACGGTGGCGGGAAGCAGCGCGAAGGCCAGGGAGACACCCACGATGAGCGCGTTCTTCTCCTCCTTGAGGTCGACCTTGGCCAGGGTCTGGATGCCCGCCAGGGCGACCATCGCGAACATCACGGTCGCGGCGCCGCCGAGCACTCCGTGCGGGACCGCGGCGACGATCGCGGCGGCCTTGGGGAGCAGGCCGAGCACGATCATGAAGACACCCGCGGCGACCACGACGAAGCGGCTCTTGACCTTGGTCATGCGGACCAGGCCGACGTTCTCCGCGAAGGCCACGTACGGGAAGGAGTTGAGGACACCGCCGAGGGCGGTCGCGGCGCCGTCGGCACGCAGGGCGCGGGCCACGGTCTCGCTGTCGATCTCCTTGCCGACGATGTCGCCGACGGCGTAGGTGTCGCCGGTGGTCTCGACCATGGTGATCAGCATGACGATGAGCATCAGGACGATCGGGAACCACTCGAACTTCGGGGCACCGTAGTAGAACGGCGTGGTGATGCCGATCCAGTCCGAGTTGCTCACGTTGCCGAACTTGGCGTCGCCGAGCAGGAAGGCGACGGCGGTGCCGCCGACCAGGCCGAGCAGGATGGAGATGCTGTTGAGGAACGGCCGGCCGAGCTTCATCAGGATGAGGATGAAGAGCATCGTGCCGCCGGCGTAGGCGAAGTGCTTCGGGTCGCCGAAGTCGGGGCTGCCGAGGCCGCCCGCGGCGTCGTTCAGGCCGACCGGGATCAGCACGATGCCGAGGACGGTGATCACCGTGCCGGTGACGACCGGCGGGAAGAGCCGCATGATCAAGCGGAAGGCCTTGGGAGGCAGCCAGGCGAAGGCGAAGGTGGCGATGCCGGCCGTGATGACCGCGCCGTAGATGACGAGGAGGCCCGCCGTCCCGCCACCCGCTCCGAGACCTATGGCGATCATCGGGGACACCGCGGTGAAGGTGACGCCCTGGATCAGGGGCAGCCGCGCCCCGATCCTGCCGATGCCCCACGCCTGGATGATCGAGGCGATACCGCAGGTGAGGAGGTCGGCATTGATCAGGTAGACCAGCTGCTCGGCGGAGAGCCCGAGGGCACCACCGACGATGATCGGAACGATCACCGCACCGGCGTAGAACGCGAGTACGTGCTGGAAGCCGTACAGCGCGAGCTTGGGGAGGGGGAGCACCTCGTCGACCGGGTGCGTGCTCTGCTTTCCGGTGGCGGAAAGCGGTGCGGCGACACGTGCCATCTCTGCCTTGCCCTTCAATGAGGTAGGTAACTGAGAAGAAGCGATAGGAAGCTGGTTGTCCCTGGCCGAAGTGGGTCGTTAGCCCGTTGATCCGTCAGGGTTGTCATTGCGTCCACGTGAATCGAAGCGCCGCGGTGTTACCGGCGACGTCTCCTCGTGTGACCGGAATTGAACGCCTGTGGGGCCGCTCACAGATATCGTCGACTTCTACAAAATGTTGACCCACCGGCGTGCAGGATCTGGAGATTTCTCCAGTGGCGGAGACCCCTGGTGTCGTCTATGGCCAACGCTTCGCGAAATCGCCGCTTCCCGCTGCGCGAACGCGAACCGCGTGCGCGGTGACGTGCGGGTTAACACCCCACAGGTCGTTCGGCCACGCAAAGAAGAAGGCTCCGCTCCGTCCGTCCACCTGGTGGAAACACCCCGTACGGATGGCACGCCTCCGCGGTTCACGGCACGCGGAAGGATCTCCGAATCGGGGATGCGAGGCCCGATCGTTATCTCAGATTGTGCCGTTTTCGACCACACCGTGAGACGCGGCCGCGGCCGAAACCGCCAGCGCCGCAGAAACGATCGCCTGCGCCGCCGTCGCCGCGGCGAGCACCGGATCCGTACGGCGGTGGGCGCGGCCCAGCATGAAGGCGCCTTCCAGCAGCGCGATCACCGAGACCGCCGTGTCGTGGGCGGCTCCGATGCCGTGGCCGGCGTAGTACGCGGCCAGCGCGTCGGTCCAGGAAGTGAAGATCTCGGAGGTGGCCCGGCGCAGCCCCTCGTGGGTGCTCGCCACCTCCAGCGCGACCGTCGCGACGGGACAGGGATCGGCGAAGTCGAGCTCCTCCAGCGTCACGGCCGCACCCGTGAAGGCCTCCCGCGTCGCCAGGACGGGGTCGTGGGCATGGCCCGAGCCCGGCCCGAAGAGGTCGCCGATCAGCTCCAGATAGGTCGCGCCGGTGCTGCGCAGGACCTCCTCCCCCAGCTGGGCCTTGCCTCCGGGGAAGAAGTGGTAGGCGGACCCGTAGGGCGCCTGCGCCGTCGCCACGATCTGCTTCATCCCCGTGGCCGCGTACCCCTGGCGGCGGAAGAGTTCGGTCGCCGCGCCCAGGATGCGTGCTCGCGTATCGCCTGTCGTCGTCATCGGGGCTAGTCTCTCACTAGATCGGTCTATCTAGTGGATTCGACCAGGGGGAATCGCATGCACTCCATCGCACTCGGCTCCGGCACCATCGAGTACACCGACACCGACGCCGGCGCCGGCGCCGACACGGGAACGGATACCGGCCCCGGGGCGGCGGCGGACGGGCCCGCCCGCGAGACGCTCGTCCTCGTCCCCGGCCTCGGCTTCGACGCGTCCGTCTGGCAGCCCGTCGTCGACGACCTGCGCGACGACTTCCGCGTCCTCGTCCCGGTCCTCCCCCTCGGCGGCCACCGCCTCCCCATGAACCCCGGCGCCGACCTCTCCGCCCACGGGATCGCGGCCCTCCTGGCCGAGTTCCTCGACCGCCTCGACCTGCGCGGCGTCACCCTCGTCCAGAACGACGCCGGCATCGCCCAACTCCTCGTGGGCGTGCACGACGAGCGGATCGCACGCCTCGTCCTCGCCTCCTGCGAGGCCCTCGACAACTACCCGCCGGGCCTCCAGGGCAAGGCCCTGCACACCGCGAGCAAGATCCCCGGAGCGCTCCACCTGCTCCTGCGGTCCTTCCGCTCGCCCTTCCTCGCCGGGATGCGGACCTCCCTCGGCGGCATGGCGAAGCGGCCGATCCCGCACGATCTGGTCCTGCGCTGGTACGGCCCGCTGCTCACCGACCCGGACATCCGCCGCGACCTCGGCGCGTTCCTGCGCAGCACCCGCAAGGACACCTATGTCGAGGCCGCCGAGCGGCTGCGCTCCTTCGACCGCCCGGCCCTCGTCCTCTGGGGCGCGGAGGACCGGATGATGCCGCCGCGGACCGGGCGCCGGCTCGCCGAACTGCTGCCGTACGGCCGGTACGAGGAGGTCCCGGACGCCCGGACGCTGATCCCCTTCGACAACCCCCGGGGGCTGTCCCTGGCCCTGCGCCGCTTCATCGCGGCGCACCCCGCCCCGGTGGCACGGGGCGCCGCCTGAGGCCCGCAGGGGACCGTACGAGACCCCGTACGGTCCCCTGCGGGCGCGGTCGGGGCCCCTACGGCGCCCGGACCGCCGACAGCAGCCGCGCGACCTCGTCCGCGTCGATCCGCAGCGCCGCGCCCACGGTCGCCAGCACCTCGCGCTCCGCGGGGATGTACGGACCGTCCGCCAGCGCGACGCGCGCGCCCTGCAGCAGGATCGATTCGCGGCCCGGGCCGGCCAGGTGCGGGGCCAGCGGCTCCAGGGCCTCGTGCAGCTCGATCGAGAGCGCGGCGCCGTAGCAGTCGGGGCCGTTGTAGAGCCCGAGCCTGCCCTCCTCGGCGGCCAGCCCGTCGACGAGGGACTCCAGCTGCTCCTCGGAGCAGTCCTGGAACCCGGCGGACCGTACGGCTCCCGCGGCGGCCTCCAGCGCGCTGCGCGAGGCCGTCCCGCCGGCGGCCAGCACGGCCAGGATCACGGTGTGCACGGCGTCGCGCAGCAGCGTGGAGAAACGGGTGGTGGTGAGGTGGTCAAGGACCTCGGTGCCGAACCGTTCGCGGCAGCCCTGGCACTCGACGACGGGACCCGCCTGCCCGCGGGGCAGCAGCGGCACACCGAGGACGGTGAACCGGCGGCGCCCCGTGCGCCGGCGGTAATTGCGGTCGCCACCGCAGTCGGGGCAGAAGAACTCCCCGTCACCCACGGTGCTCCAGGTGGTGCGGATACCCCAGACCGTCAGCTTCCGGCCGTCCCCACCCCGAACTGGCAGCACGTCGCACCTCCGTAACCTTCCGGCAACATCGCCGGGTTGGCGTGATGTTAGCCACATCGGTGAGGCTGCGTCAGTCGTGTGACAAGACAACATCGCCCCGCCGCCGTACTTGGCCGATCTGCGCCCCTGCCCGCACCGGGCGCCGCACCGGGTCCCACCTGCGCGCCCGTGCTCCAGGGCCGCCCCCGGCTTCCCTGCGCTCGGCCGCATGAACGAGAAGTCCTGTCCGGTGACCGGCGCCGCGAGCGGCCCGGACGCCTTGCGGTGAGGGGCGCGGGGGACCCGGGTCAACGCGGTGGCCCCCGGAACCATCCGTACGGAGCGGGAACGGCGGAACCCCGCCCCTCCGGAAGGGAGGGGCGGGGTTCACGGCCGAGCGGGGTTCCTGTCCGAACGGGTTCAGCGGCCCGCGCGGTTGACGGCGGAGATGACCGCCTTCAGGGAGGCGCGGGTGGTGTTCGCGTCGATGCCGATGCCCCACAGGACACGGCCGTCGATCGCGCACTCGATGTACGAGGCGGCGACGGCGGAGGCGCCCTCGCTCATCGTGTGCTCGGTGTAGTCCAGCAGGCGGGCGTCGATGCCGATGGCGGCCAGCGCGTCGAAGAAGGCCGAGATCGGGCCGTTGCCGGTGCCGTTCAGTACGGCCTCGACGCCGTCCACGACCGCCTCGACGGTCAGCGTGTCGGTGCCGTCCTTGTCGGTGGCGGTCGAGCCGGAGCGCAGCTGGATGCGGCCCCACGGGTTCTCGGGGTTGGGCAGGTACTCGTCCTGGAAGACGTTCCAGATCGCGGCCGGGGTGACCTCTCCGCCCTCGGAGTCGGTCTTGGCCTGGATGATCCGCGAGAACTCGATCTGCATGCGGCGCGGCAGGTCCAGCTTGTGGTCGTTCTTCAGGACGTACGCGATGCCGCCCTTGCCGGACTGCGAGTTGACCCGGATGACCGCCTCGTAGGAGCGGCCGACGTCCTTCGGGTCGATCGGCAGGTACGGGACGGCCCACTCGAGGTCGTCGACGGTCTTGCCCTGGGCGGCCGCGTCGGCCTCCATGGCGTCGAAGCCCTTCTTGATGGCGTCCTGGTGGGAGCCGGAGAAGGCGGTGTAGACGAGGTCGCCCGCGTAGGGGTGGCGCGGGTGGACTTCCATCTGGTTGCAGTACTCGCTGGTGCGACGGATCTCGTCGATCTGCGAGAAGTCGATCTGCGGGTCGATGCCCTGGGAGAACAGGTTCATGCCCAGCGTGATCAGGTCGACGTTGCCGGTGCGCTCGCCCTGCCCGAACAGGCAGCCCTCGATGCGGTCGGCGCCGGCCATCAGGGCCAGCTCGGCGGCCGCCACGGCGGTGCCGCGGTCGTTGTGCGGGTGCACGGAGATGCAGATGTGCGCGCGGCGGGTCAGGTTGCGGGCCATCCACTCGAAGCGGTCCGCGTGGGTGGAGGGCGTGGAGCGCTCCACGGTGGCGGGCAGGTTCAGGATGATCTCGCGGCCCTCGGACGGCTGCCAGACGTCGCAGACGGCCTCGCAGACCTCCAGGGCGAAGTCCAGCTCGGTGTCGGTGAAGATCTCCGGGCTGTACTGGTAGCCGAAGACGGTGTCGGCGCCCAGCAGCTTGTCCGCGTACTCCATGACCAGGCGGGTGCCGTCGACGGCGATCTGCTTGATCTGCTCCTTGGAGCCGCGGAAGACGACCCGGCGGAAGGTGGGCGCGGTCGCGTTGTACAGGTGCACGGTGGCGCGCTTGGCGCCGACCAGCGACTCCACGGTCCGCTCGATCAGGTCCTCGCGGGCCTGGGTCAGGACGGAGATGGTCACGTCGTCCGGGATCGCGCCCTCTTCGATGATGGAGCGCACGAAGTTGAAGTCGGTCTCACCGGAGGACGGGAAGCCGACCTCGATCTCCTTGTAGCCCATGCGCACCAGCAGGTCGAACATCTCGCGCTTGCGGGCGGGGGTCATCGGGTCGATCAGCGACTGGTTGCCGTCGCGCAGGTCCGTGGAGAGCCAGCGGGGCGCCTTGGTGACGCGGGCCTCGGGCCAGGTGCGGTCGGGGATGGCCACCTGCTCGTACGAGCCGTACTTGTGGATGGGCATCCCGGAGGGCTTCTGGGTGTGGGTCGCGTTCGTGATGGGCGTGGGGCGACCGACAAAAGTGTGCTGGCTCATGGCGTAGGGCTCCTCGCGTGTCCGCGTGTAGTTCGCTGGGACGGCCGACGGACGGTCGCAAAACCGCAACACCAAACTCCGCGGGGAGGGGGTCGGCCTACGACTACAGGCCCTCGCCGCGGCAGCTAAGGAGGAGCAGCCCGAAACGCATGATGGGCCGAGCCTAACCGAGCCGCCCCGTAATGCGGGACCTGTTTCAGTATGCAAGACCCGCAGGTCCGTTTTGCACCCTTTGTGAGCTAAGCCTCTTTTAATGCATCGAGTCAGGCCGATCCCTCAATCGACATTCGATTCGTACGTACGATCGCATCATCGCTGTGAAGGCGCGTTGGGGGCTGGGTGCGCAAGCCGCACAGCACGCAATCAGGAAAGCGGCCGACGCCTGCACGACCCTGCAGGCGAAACCGCAGGCCAGAAGGCCCGGCGGGTCGATTTCGAGACGGCGCCCGGCCGGAAACAAGCCGCCATCCTTTCGGTCGGACGCGGCCCAGCCATATGACGACCGCATGCTGTCGTGGCAGGTCGAAGCCGGCACGATCTCGATCTGGACGACGAGCGGGCGCCTCAAGTCGGTGGGCATCACAGCCGGCGCCGAACAACTCGTCATGCTGGCCACCCACCGCCGAGGCGAGTCCGACCTGCTGCAGCGTGACGGGGCCTGGTTCCTGCTTGCGACGTGCGAGGTTCCCGAGGCGGAGCTGAACGCAACTCCGGTGGACTTCCTGGGTGTGGATCTGGGGATCGTCAACATCGCCACCACCTCGGACGGCGAGATCATGGCCGGACGAAGGCTGAACCACCTCCGGAGCCGGGACCTCAGGCTGCGAGCCAAGCTGCAGCGCAAGGGCACCAGGTCCGCCAAGCGACGCATCCAGCGCAGGCGCCGCAAGGAAGCGCGGCGCACCCGGGACATCAACCACAAGATCGCCAAACACATCGTGGCCGAGGCTGAACGCACCGGGCGCGGAATCGGTCTGGAGAACCTGACCGGGATCCGCGAACGGGTACGGCTGAGGAAGCCCCAACGGGCCATGGTGCACAGCTGGGCCTTCGCCCAGCTCGGCGCGTTCATCACGTACAAGGCCCGCCGGGCCGGATTGCCGGTGGTGTACGTCGACCCGGCACACACCTCCCGCACCTGCTCCCAGTGCGGCCACGCCGACAAGGCGAACCGGGCCTCACAGGCCCGCTTCGCATGCCGGTCCTGCGGATTCGTTGATCACGCAGACCGCAACGGCTCCCGCAACATCCGCGCACGCGCGTTGGCGTTGTGGCGAAGCGGGGCCCCGTCACCGGCCCCAGCCGTCCCGCACCAGCGAGACGGCCGGACGCGGACGGTCGCATCGCAGCCGGTGATGCGCCGCAACGCAAGTCTCGTCGCCCCCGCGACGGACATGTGACACAACCGAATGAATCATGGTTGCACCTAGTGACAACGGTGTGACCCACTGCCACATTGCCGGACATGGATGCCTTCCTCGCCCCCCGCCACCCCGTCTTCTGCACCGTGGTGCCGCCGCACCTCCTGGACAAGATCGCCCGGTCGCAGGACCCCGCCCGGGCCGCCGCCGCGCGGCGGACCCTCGAATTGGACGCCTCCCACCGGGTCCGCCGGCTGATGGCCGTGCTCCCGCCCGCCGGGGACACTCCGTCCGAGACCCCCGAGCGGACCATCTACGACGCGCAGCACCAGACCCGGCTGCCCGGGAAGAAGGTCCGCGGCGAGGGCGAGGACGCCGGCCAGGACGCCAGCGTCAACCGCGCCTACGCCGGGCTCGGGGCCACCTTCGAGCTCTTCTTCAAGGGCTTCGGCCGCCACTCCATCGACGACGCCGGGCTGCCGCTGGACGCCACCGTCCACTACGACCGGCTGTACAACAACGCCTTCTGGGACGGCAGCCGGATGGTCTTCGGCGACGGCGACGGGGACCTCTTCCTCGACTTCACCGTGTCCGTGGACGTCATCGGGCACGAGCTGGCCCACGGGGTCACCCAGCACACCGCCGACCTGGAGTACTACGGCCAGTCCGGCGCGCTCAACGAGTCCGTGTCCGATGTCTTCGGCTCCCTCATCAAGCAGTACTCCCTGGACCAGACGGCCGAGGAAGCCGACTGGCTGATCGGTGCCGGACTGCTCGGGCCCTCGGTGGACAGCGGCTTCGCCCTGCGGTCGATGAAGGCGCCCGGGACGGCGTACGAGGACGACGAGCTCGGCAAGGACCCGCAGCCCGCGACGATGGACGACTACGTCCGCACCTCCCGCGACAACGGCGGGGTGCACATCAACTCCGGCATCCCCAACCACGCCTTCTACCTCGTGGCGACCGAGCTGGGCGGCAAGGCCTGGGAGCGGGCCGGACGGATCTGGTACGACACCCTGACCGGCGGGGAGCTGGGTCCGAAGGCGGACTTCGCCCGGTTCGCCGCACTGACGACCGCCGCGGCCGTCACCCGGTACGGCGACGGCGGCGCGGAGCACCAGGCGCTGCAGAAGGCATGGTCGACGGTCGGCCTGGGGTAACGGGCGCGGGGCGCAAGGCGTGGGGTGCGAGGCGTCGGGTAGAAGGGCGGTCATGCGGATTCAGGTGGTGCGGACGGGCGGCTTCGCGGGGATCGAGCGGCGGGGCGAGGTGGACACCTCGGACCTGCCCGACGAGGACGAGTGGCAGGCACTGGCGCAGCTGGCCCTGCGGCCCGGCCCGCCGGGGCATCCGGCGGACGGGGTCCGGGACGGTTTCTCGTACCGGATCACCGTGGACGGGCGGACGGTGCTCTGCCAGGACCCGAACCTCTCGGAGGCGCAGCGCTCGCTGATCTCCCGCGTCCTCAAAGAAGGTGCCTGAAAGAAGGTGCCCGACCAGGGGTCCGCTTGATTGGATGGCCGGATGATCACACCTTCCGACTGTCTGCCCGAGCTCGAGCGCTACTACGACGCGGCGCCCCGGGCCGGCGGTGCGCGGGCCGAGGACTTCGGCCCGCTGACCCTGTTCGTCCAGGAGAGCGACGGCTGGCCGTACTACGCGCGGCCCGCGCTCGGCGCCGCCTCGGCCGATGGCGTCTCCGTGGCCGATGACGTCTCCGTGGCCGACGTCGAGCGGGTGCTGGCCCGGCAGCAGGAGCTGAAGGTCCCCGAGGCCTTCGAGTGGGTGGCCGAAACCACCCCCTCCCTGCGGGCCGCCGCGGAGGGCGCCGGGCTGACCGTGCACGCGCATCCGCTGATGGTGCTCGACCCCTCGGAGGCACGGCTCCCCGCACATCCGGACGTACGCGTCTTCGGCGCGGCCGACCCGCTGCTGCGCCCGGCGGTGACCGTGCCGATGCTGGCCTTCGCCGCTCCGGGCACGGCGGTGGGCGAGGCGGGCCCCGCCGAGCTCGCGGTCGCGGAGCAGGACCCGGCATCGGAGGGCCGCCGGGTCCGGGTCGCGGGGATGATCGAGTCGGGCCGCACCGCCCTGGCCGCGGCCGTACGCGACGGCGTGGTCCTGTGCTCCGGCCAGTACGTCCCGGTCGGCGACATCGCCGAGGTCGTCGGTGTCGGCACGCTCCCCTCGGCCCGCCGCCAGGGCCTGGCCCTCGCGGTGACGGCGGCCCTGGTCACCGACGCCCTGGCCCGCGGAACCCGCACGGTCTTCCTGTCCGCGGGCGACGAGGACGTGGCCCGCCTCTACGCCCGCCTCGGCTTCCGCTCCGCGGGCACGGCCCTGATCGCCGACCGGCCGCTGTGATCGTCCGCCAGCTGTGATCGTCCGCCTGCTGTGATCGGCCGGCCGCTGGGCCGCGTCCTCACGCGGCCGCGGGGCTCACCGGGCCGCTGGCCGGGACCGTCTGGTGGGACGGCCGGGCCGCCTGCGGGCTGATCGTGCCGCTGTCGCTCGACCACCCGGGCGGCGCGCCCCCGCCGGCCTTCGGGCAGTGGCGGGAGCTCGGCCTGGGCGACCTCTCGGACGTGCTGCCGCCGGACCGGGGGCGTCCCGCGCAACTCTGAGCCCGTTGTTTTGCGGGAACGGCAAGATCGCTTGGCCGGGGCCGCGGTCCGGGCGGAGCATCGGAGGCGCGGGCACCCGTACCCGTACCGACCGGAAAGAGGCCCCCATGGCACACGCGCACGACCACGCCGCCCCCTCCCCGCGCTCCCCGCACTCCCCCGGGAGCGACTTCGAGGGCGATTTCGCGGGCGAGGAGTTCTGGGACTCCCGCTACCGCGAGAGCGACAGGATCTGGAGCGGCGAGGCCAATGCCGTGCTGGCCGGGGAGGTCGCCCCGCTCGCTCCCGGCCGGGCCCTGGACCTCGGCTGCGGAGAGGGCGGCGACGCCGTGTGGCTCGCGCGGCAGGGCTGGTACGTCACCGGGACGGACATCTCCGGGGTCGCCCTGGAGCGGGCGGCGGCCCACGCCGCCCAGGCCGGGGTCGCGGACCGCACCGCGTGGGAGCGGCACGACCTCGCGGAGTCCTTCCCGGCGGGCGAGTACGACCTGGTCTCCGCGTGCTTCCTGCACACCTTCGGGGAGTTCCCGCGCGACCGCATCCTGCGCCGGGCCGCCGCGGCCGTGGCCCCCGGCGGGATCCTGCTCGTCGTCGGCCACGCGGGCTGGGCGTCCTGGCAGGAGGACCGCCCGGAGGTGGACTTCCCGACCCCGGACGACGTCCTCGCCCAGCTGGAACTGGAGGCCGGCGCCTGGGAGGTCCTGCTGGCGGAGGAACACGTACGGGCCCAGAACCAGCCTGACGGCCGGCCCGGGACCCGTACGGACAACGCGGTGAAGGTGCGCCGGCGCGCCTGACCCGTACCTCCCGGATCAGCCCCGGCCCACGCCGGACGGAGTCCGGCGCAGCGCCCCGAAGCCCGGGAGGCCCGCCAGGGCCGACCGGTGCGAGGGGCGCATCAAGAATCAGAAGCCGAGCTTGCGGAGCTGCTTGGGGTCGCGCTGCCAGTCCTTGGCGACCTTCACGTGCAGGTCGAGGAAGACCGGGGTGCCGAGCAGCGCCTCGATGTGCTTGCGCGACTTCATCCCGACCTCCTTCAGGCGGGCGCCCTTCGGGCCGATGATGATGCCCTTCTGGCTGGGCCGCTCGATGTAGAGGTTGGCGTGGATGTCCAGCAGCGGACGGTCCGCCGGGCGGTTCTCCCGGGGGATCATCTCCTCGACGACCACGGCGATGGAGTGCGGGAGCTCGTCCCGTACGCCTTCCAGCGCGGCCTCGCGGATCAGCTCCGCGACCATGACCATCTCGGGCTCGTCGGTGAGGTCGCCCTCCGGGTACAGCGGCGGGCTCTTCGGCAGCATCGGCGCGATCAGGTCCGCCAGCAGCTGGACCTGGGTGTCGCCGACCGCCGAGACGGGGACGATCTCGGCCCACTCGAAGCCCAGCTCCTCGGCGAGCTGGTGCACCGCGATGAGCTGCTCGCCCACCACCTTCGACTCGACGAGGTCAGTCTTGGTGATGATGGCGATCTTGGGGGTCTTCTTGATCCCCGCGAGCTCCTTGACGATGAACTTGTCACCGGGGCCGAGCTTCTGGTCCGCGGGCAGGCAGAAGCCGATCACGTCGACCTCGGACCAGGTCGCGCGCACGACGTCGTTCAGCCGCTCGCCGAGCAGCGTGCGCGGCTTGTGGAGGCCGGGCGTGTCCACCAGGACGAGCTGGGCGTCGGGGCGGTGCACGATGCCGCGGACCGTGTGGCGGGTGGTCTGCGGCCGGTTGGAGGTGATCGCGACCTTGGTACCCACGAGCGCGTTGGTCAGGGTCGACTTCCCCGCGTTGGGACGGCCGACGAAGCATGCGAAGCCCGCACGGTGCGGGCTGGTGGTCTCGGGGGAACGATCGCTCATACGGGCCATTCTCCCCGATGCGGCTCCCAGCGCCGACCAGGCCGCCGCCAGGAGGGCCAGAGCGGCCGCCAGCAGGCCGTTCAGGGCGGGGTGTGCGGCGTGTTCGGCGGTGGCCCGGGCGGCCGCGGTGTCGGCCCGCGCCACCACCGCGACCTCGGCCCATTCCAGGGCGGGCGGGTCCGCCCAGGCTGCGGTGAGCCGGACCCGCTGCCCGGGCAGCAGCTCGGCGGGCAGGCCGGTGAGGGGGCGGGAGAGGAGGGCCCGGCCGAGGGCCCCGGAGGCGGTCAGGGTGGCGCGGGGGCGCAGGGTGACGTTGCCGAGGTTGTGGAGCGTGTACGAGATCTCCGCGCCGGCGGCGCCGCGACGGTCGGTGCGGAGGTCCTCGACGGCCAGGGCGGGGGCGGTGGGGCCGGTGACCCGGAGGTAGAGGCGGGCGGCGACGGCCTGCTGCACGCCCATCCCCCGCACCGCCGTGCCGGCCGGCCGGTCCTCCAGGGCGACGACGGCTCCGGGGTGGTCCCCGGGCTCGGCCCGGTCGGGGACGGTGAGGGTGAAGCCGACGTCGACCGCGGTCTTCGCCGGGACGGTGATCCGATCGCGCGCCAGCTCCGTCCAGGCGCCCGTGGCGGTGCGGGGCTCCCCGGGCCCGCGCAGGGCGAAGCCGCCGTCGCGGGCGGTGTTGTAGGCGTCGGCGGCGTAGAGGCGGAAGGTGCGGGGCCGGTCGGTGCGGTTGGCGATGGTGACGGAGTCGGTGACGGCCTGGCCGGGGGCGGCGGCGAGGTAGAAGTACGGGCGCTGCCCGAGCTTGTTGGCGGCGGGCAGGACGGACCACTGCCCGTTGTCGGCGGCCGTGGCCGCCCCGGCTCCGCCGAGCAGAAGGATGCCGAGCCCCATGAGCACGGCGACGGCCGTCGCCCCGGCCAGGCGCCTCCAGGCCCGCGGAGCCGGAGCAGGAGCCGGGGCCGCGCCTGCGGCACGCCGGTGGCGCGCACGCGCGGGGCGGTCCCGCGGGACTCTTCTCCCCGCCCCGCCCTTCCACCGTTCCCCGGGCTGCGCCCGGACCCCCCTGGGGCTCCGCCCCAGACCCCGCGCCTCAAACGCCGGCGAGGCTGGATGTGGCCCGCCTCGGCCCGCACGTGAACACCCGTGGGCCGGGAAATTCAGCCCCTCCGGCGTTTGAGGAGCGGGGGTCCGGGGGCTGGCCCCCGGCAACGGCGCCGCACCCGGCAACGGGTCCGGGGCGGAGCCCCGGGGAACGGGCGAAGGGCGGGTCGGGGACTCCGCCCCGCGCAGCGGCACAGCGGCGGCGGGGAGACCGGGCCGGGTCACGACAACGTCAGGGTCAGCACCGCCGTGTAGGCGCCCGGCGCGGTGTACGGGGGCACCTGGAGGGTGACGGCCGCGTCGACGGTGAAGGTTCCGCCGACGAGCGCGGCGTCACCGGTGGAGGCCAGGACCGCCCCGTCGGGCCCGACGGTGCCCGCGCTGCCCGGCGTACACGCGCTGGGGCTGCCGGGCGCGGCCGCGCACGTCGGGGTCCAGCTCAGGGAGGCGCCCGGGATGCGGACCCCGCCGGAGCCGGTGAAATCGGTGACCTTGCCGATCAGGGACCATCCGGCCGGCCCGCCGCGGGCGTCCTTCACGGTGACGGTGCCGATCCGGCCGGCCGCCGCGCCGCCGTCCCCGTACGGGACCGCGGCCAGGGTCACGGCGTCGCCCGCCTGGGTCATGCCGAGCTCGCCCGGCTCCACGACCGCCGTCACCGTCTGGCTCCCCGGCGGCAGCGGGGCGGCGGCGATCACGGTGTACGCGGACGGGCCGGAGCCCCGCTCCGGAGTCCAGGCGGCGCCCTCGTACGCCACGACGGCGGTGGTCGCCCGGTCCGTTACCGGCAGCTCCGCGAGGACCACGCCGAGCTCGTCGGCCTTCGCCGTGACCCGGTCGGCGGTCTCCGCCGTGCCCGCCCGGCCGGCCACGGTGACCTCCGCGCCGGGGACGAAGCCGGCTCCGGTGACCTTGACCCCGGCCCCGGGGGCTCCCGCCGCCGTACCGAGCGCGACGGCGCGCAGGTTGGCCGTCGGCAGCGGGCTCGCGGTGATCCGCTGCGCGACCGGCGGCCCGGCCGGCAACAGCGGCTCGGACGGGGACGCGGACGGGGACGGAGACGTGGACGGAGACGGGGACTCCGGCGACGGCGCGGCGGGCGCGGACCCGGAGACGGACGCGGAGGGCTGCGCGGACGGCGTCGGGTCCGCTCCGGGCGGCACGCTCCCGGGGGCGGCGGCGCAGACGGTGTCCAGTTCGAGCAGGTGGCCGGTGTGGAGGGTGTAGCCGCCCGGGGCCAGGGTGATCTCGCCGGGGGCGGTGACGGTGAAGGTGCCGGTCATGGTGACGGCGGGCAGCGCCCCGCCCGCCTCGACGGGATCGTTGCGCTTGGCCCCGACGACCGTGACCTCGCCCTGCTGCACGCCCCCGAGCACGATCCGCCCGGTCGGGGTGAGGACGTCGGCGGGCAGGCCGGCGGAGAGCGGGTTCACGGCGGGGGTCCGGATGACCTGGTAGGTGACGGTGACGGTGTCGCCCACGCGCGGCGTGAGGTCGTCGACGGTGACCCGGGCGGTGGTGGGCCCGTCGGCCGGGGGCAGTCCGGCTTCCTGCGGCGGCAGGCAGTGCGTGGGGAACTCGACCTGCCCTGGGGGCGTCTCCCCCTCCGCGGCGGCGGGCGCGCTCAGCGCTCCCCCGGTCGCGGCGGCCAGGACCGCCATGCCGACGGCGGCCGACCACCCTCTGTGCCGCGCCGTCGCTCGCGCCGTTGTCCGCGCCGTCGCTCGCGCCGTTGTCCGCGCCGTCGTTCGCGCCGAAGTCCGCACTGACCGCCCCCTGGGATCCCGTACCCCGCCAGGGGGCCATTCACGAGCGGGCGGGGGAAGAAGTCAATGCACGGACCCGGCAACAACTGATGGCCCATCAGGAGATGGCAGGGTGGCGCCCGGTGCGGCTTCCCGGAAGGTACGCCGGTAGGCCGTCGGGCTCACGCCGAGCGTCGCCTGGACGTGTTTGCGCAACGACTGCGCGGTACCGAAGCCCGCCTCCCGGGCCACGTGTTCCATCGGCAGGTCCGTCTGCTCCAGCAGCGCCCGGGCCCGCTCCACCCGCTGCCCGGTGATCCATTCGCCCGGGCTGAGCCCGGACTCCTCGCGGAACCTGCGCGTGAAGGTCCGTACCGACATCGCCTCCTGCCGGGCCAGGTCGGTCAGCCGCAGCGGTTCGTGCAGCCGGTCCAGCACCCAGGCGCGGGCCGCGGTGGTGGCCGACCGCTGCGGCTGCGGCACCGGGCGCTCGATGAACTGGGCCTGCCCGCCCTCGCGGTGCGGCGGTACGACGGTGCGCCGGGCCACGTCGTTGGCGACGGCCGAGCCGTGGTCGCGGCGCACGATGTGCAGGCACAGGTCGATCCCGGCGGCGACTCCGGCGGAGGTGAGCACGTCCCCGTCGTCGGTGTAGAGCACGTCCGGGTCGACCAGGACGGCCGGGAAGGTCTGCTGGAAGTGCGCGGCGGCGGACCAGTGGGTGGTGGCCCGGCGGCCGTCCAGGTATCCCGCGGCGGCCAGGACGTAGCCGCCGGTGCAGATGGAGACGAGCCGGGTGCCGGGCCTGATGTGCGCGAGGGCGACGGCCAGTTCGGGGGTGAGCCGGCCCTCCGCGTGGACCGGGCCCAGCTCGTAGGAGGCGGGGACGACCACGGTGTCGGCCGTGGCCAGCAGTTCGGGGCCGTGCTCGACGTGGACGTCGAAGTCGGCGTCCGTGGGGACCCGGCCGGGGGCGAGCCCGCAGGTGAGGATCTCGTACAGCGGCCGCCCGTCGACGGGATCCTTCGCCCGCCCGAAGATCCGGTGCGGGATCCCGAGCTCGAAGGGCAGCAGGCCGGCGAGGGCGAGTACGACGACGCGGTGGGCACGGTGCGCACGAGCCTCCATGGCCCGATCATAGCGAAGGGTGTCGGTCAGGCCACTGTCGTACGGGTCCCCGGCGGCCGGAAACTGTCGACGTGACGCAGACAGACCCGGGCCCCGGCCCCTCCCCCGCACCGACGCCCGCCTCCGGGACCGGCTCACTCGTCGGCGCCCCCATCGACTCCCCCGCCGACGCGCCCGCGCCGTCCCGGCCTCCGCACCGCATCCACCGCGCCTGGTTCGTCGCCGCCGTCGCCTTCGTGACGATCATCGGCGCCGCCGGCTTCGCCTCGCTCCCCGGCCTGCTCATCGAGCCTCTGCACGAGGAGTTCGACTGGTCGCGCGGCACGATCGGCCTCGCCGTCTCGGTGAACCTCGCGCTGTACGGGATCACCGCGCCGTTCGCCGCCGCGCTGATGGACCGCTTCGGCATCCGCCGGGTCGTCGCCCTCGCGCTGACCGTCATAGCCGGCGGCTCGATGGCCACGGTGTGGATGACCAGCTCCTGGCAACTGATCCTGTACTGGGGCGTCCTGGTCGGCCTGGGCAGCGGCTCGATGGCCCTGGCCTTCGCCGCGACGGTGACCAACCGCTGGTTCACCGCCCGGCGCGGCCTGGTCACCGGCATCCTGACCGCCGCCGGGGCCTCCGGCCAGCTGGTCTTCCTGCCGCTGCTGGCCTGGCTGGTCGAGAACCACGGCTGGCGCCCGGCGGCCGTCACCGTCTCGCTGGCGGCGCTGGCCGTCGTGCCCTTCGTCTGGCTGCTGCTGCGCGACCACCCGGCGGACATCGGGACCACCCCGTACGGGGGCGCGTACACGCCCAAGCCCGCGCCCGTCCCCGGCGCCGCCCGCCGGGCCGTGGGCGTACTGCTCAAGGCGGCCCGCACCGGCCCCTTCTGGCTGCTGGCGGGCACCTTCGCGATCTGCGGGGCCTCGACCAACGGGCTGGTGAAGACCCACTTCGTCCCGTCGGCCCACGACCACGGCATGCCGGTGACGGCGGCCGCCGGGCTCCTCGCCGTGATCGGCGTGTTCGACGTGATCGGCACAGTGTTCTCCGGCTGGCTGACGGACCGCTTCGAATCGCGCCGCCTCCTCGCCGTCTACTACTCCCTGCGCGGGATCTCGCTGCTCTTCCTCCCGATGCTGCTGGCCCCGACCGTGCACCCGCCGATGATCTTCTTCATCGTCTTCTACGGCCTGGACTGGGTCGCCACGGTCCCGCCGACGATCGCCCTGTGCCGCGAGCACTACGGCGAGGACGGCGCCATCGTCTTCGGCTGGGTCCTGGCCTCGCACCAGATCGGCGCGGCCCTGGTGGCCTTCCTCGGCGGCCTGGCCCGCGACGCCTTCGGCTCGTACGACCCCGTCTGGTACGCCTCGGGCGCCCTGTGCGCCATGGCCGCCCTGATGGCCATGGTCATCCGCCGCCGGACCCCGGCCAAGGCCGTCGCGGTCTGACGGCCCGCCCGGTCCGGACTGCCAGGATGTCCCCGTGAACGACAGGGGCGGGGCAGCGGCGGCGGACGAGCTGGTACGGGCTGCGGAGGCCGGGGACGGGGCGACCGTCTCCCGGCTGCTGAGCCGGGGCGCCGCCGTGGACGCGAGGGATGCCGAAGGGCGCACGGGGCTGGACCTCGCCGTGCGCGAGGGCCGGGACGGCGTGGTGCGCGTCCTGCTCGCCGCCGGCGCCGACCCCGAGCAGATCACGGGCCCGTACAACGAGGAACTGCCGCTGGTGCAGGCGGCCACCAGGGGCCACGCCGGCATCGTGCGGCAGCTGCTCGCCGCAGGCGCCGACCCCGACCGCGCCAATGGACTGCGCGCCACCGCTCTGGGCCGTGCGGGGGCCGAGGGCCACACGGAAACGGCCCGGGTCCTGCTGGAGCACGGAGCGGATCCGCACGTCCTCTGGAAGGCCCTGACCCCCGCCGAGTGGGCGACCCGCCTCGGCCGCACCGAGACGGCGGAGTTCCTGCGCACCTGGGCCGCCGGGCCGGGCGGCCCGGCGGCGACGGCTTAGGCGCCGGCCGGAGTCGTCGACTTCAGGGTGCCGTCCGGGCCCGCCAGGAGGACCGGGGTGTCCGGGCCGCCGAGGTCGCGGACCGCCGCGCGGTCGGCGTCGGAGGGGGCCTCGGCGGCGCTGACGACGGCCGCCGCCTCCAGGGACTGGGCGCCGCTGGCCACGGCCATCGCGACGGCCGTCTGGAGCGCGCTCAGCTTCAGGGAGTCCAGCGCCACGGTCCCGGCGACGTACGTACGGCCGGTCTCGTCCCGGACCGCCGCCCCCTCGGGCACGCCGTTGCGGGCCCGGGCGCTGCGCGCCAACGTGATGATCTTGGTGTCTTCGGGGTCGATCCCGGTGCTGTCGGTCATGGCCCGAAGCATATGGAGCGCGTCGGCGGGGCCGCACGACGACCCCGCCGACGCGCTCTCCCCTCCACCCCCGGTGTCCCCCCAGGATCTTGGTGGCGCAGGGATAAAACTAAGCGCTGCGTAAGGGGATCCACGGCCCCGAAGGTCCCGTGATCCGTGACCTTCGACCCTTCCCCGATTCCACGCCGGGGAACGCTACGGCCGGTCGAGCCGCAGACGCTCCGCCCGTGGGAGGCCCGCGACGACCAGGTCGTACGAGTCCTCCACCAGCTCCCGGACCAGCGCGTCGGGCAGCGCGCCCGCCCCGCCCGCGGTCACCGTGTTCCAGTGCCGCTTGTTCATGTGCCAGCCCGGCACGACCGCCTCGTGCTCCGCCCGCAGCGCCACCGCCCGCTCCGGGTCGCACTTGAGGTTGACCTTCAGCGGGTCGGCGTCCAGCGCGCTCAGCGCGAACATCTTCCCCAGCACCTTGAACACCGAGGTTTCCGGGGTGAAGGGGAACTCCTCCACCGCCGCGTTGAACCCCAGACAGAAGGCGCGCAGCTCCGCAGGCGTCACTCCGTCTCCCCTTCCTGGCCCCCCACCGGTACCACCGGCTCCACCAGCACGGTCACGATCTTGTTCCGCCGTCCCGCCGGGGATTCCGCGGTCAGCCGCAGCGGCCGCCCGTCCGGCAGGTCCACCACGGCCGAGGCGCCGGCGATCGGCACCCGGCCCAGCGCCTTGGCGAGCAGTCCGCCGACCGTCTCCACGTCCTCGTCGTCGAAGGAGTCCACCTTGAACAGTTCGCCGAGGTCGGTGATGTCCAGCCGCGCCGTGACCCGGTAGCGGTCCGCGCCCAGGTCCTCGACCGGCGCGATCTCCCGGTCGTACTCGTCGGTGATCTCGCCGACGATCTCCTCGAGGATGTCCTCGATGGTGACGATCCCGGCGGTGCCGCCGTACTCGTCGATGACCACCGCCACGTGGTTGCGCACCGACTGCATCTCGCGCAGCAGGTCGCCCGCGTTCTTGGTGTCCGGCACGAACACCGCGGGCCTTATCGCCGTGGAGACCAGGTCGCTCTCCGCGTCCCGGCTGATGTGCGTCTTGCGGACCAGGTCCTTCAGGTACACGATGCCGACGATGTCGTCCTCGTTCTCCCCGGTCACCGGGATCCGCGAGAAGCCGGACCGCAGCGCGAGCGTGGTCGCCTGACGGACCGTCTTGTACCGCTCGATGCAGACCAGGTCGGTGCGCGGCACCATGACCTCGCGCACGAGGGTGTCGCCCAGCTCGAAGACCTGGTGCACCATGCGGCGCTCGTCGTCCTCGATCAGCGATTCCTTCTCCGCGAGGTCGACCATCGCGCGCAGCTCCGCCTCGGAGGCGAAGGGCCCCTTGCGGAAGCCCTTCCCGGGCGTGAGCGCGTTGCCGAGGAGGATCAGCAGTTGCGGGATGGGCCCCATGATCCGGGCGAGCGGTACGAGGACGTAGGACGCCGCCGTCGCCGTGTTCAGCGGGTGCTGCCGGCCGATGGTGCGCGGGGACACGCCGACCGCCACGTAGGAGACGAGCACCATCACGGCGATGGCCACGAGCAGCGCGGTCCAGTTCTCCCCGAACTCGTCCAGGCAGACGTACGTGACGAACACGCCCGCCGCCATCTCGCAGGTGACCCGGACCAGCAGCGCGACATTGACGTAGCGGGTGGGGTCGCCGGCGACCTGGGCCAGCTTCGCGCTGCCGCGCCGGCCCTCCCGTACGGCCTGTTCGGCGCGGAAGGCGGAGATCCGGGCGATCCCGGACTCCGCGCACGCGGCGAACCAGGCCACCACGACCAGCAGGACGGCCCCGGTGATCAGCTGGAGATCACCGGTCATGAGACGGTCGGCGCCGGGGACGGGCCGGTCACGCCGTTCTCGCCGCGCCAGCCGTCGACGATGGCCGCCTGGAGGCCGAACATCTCGGCCTTCTCGTCCGGCTCCTCGTGGTCGTACCCGAGCAGGTGCAGCACCCCGTGGACGGTCAGGAGCTGGAGCTCCTCGTCCATGGAGTGCTGCGTCGGCGCGTCCTCGCCCTGCTTCTTGGCGACCTCGGGGCAGAGCACGATGTCACCGAGGAGCCCCTGCGGGGGCTCCTCCTCGTCCTTCTTCGGCGGACGCAGCTCGTCCATCGGGAAGGACATGACGTCGGTGGGTCCGGGCAGGTCCATCCACTGGATGTGGAGCTGCTCCATCGCGTCCTCGTCGACGACGATGACGGAGAGCTCCGAGAGCGGGTGGATCCGCATCCGGGCGAGTGCGTAGCGGGCGATGTCGAGGATCGCCCGCTCGTCGACATCGGTTCCGGACTCGTTGTTGACGTCGATCGACATGGTGCGCTGATTTCTACTTCCGCTGGAAGCCGTTCCGCGACTGCTTCGCGTCCTGGCTGTCGTCGTACTTCTCGTACGCGTCGACGATACGGCCGACCAGCTTGTGCCGGACGACATCCTCGGACGTGAGCCGCGAGAAGGCGATGTCCGGAACGCCTTCGAGGATGTCCTGCACCTGCCGCAGACCGCTCTTGGCACCGCCCGGGAGGTCGACCTGGGTCACGTCGCCGGTGACGACGATCTTCGAGTCGAACCCGAGCCGGGTCAGGAACATCTTCATCTGCTCGGGGGTGGTGTTCTGCGCCTCGTCGAGGACGACGAAGGCCTCGTTGAGGGTGTTGTGCGTCAGCAGGTAGTCCTGCGTGACGTACAGCGAGTCCTCGGCGGCCACCTGGATGCACACCGCCTCTTCGCGGCCCGCGGGCTCGATGGAGTCGATGAAGCGCATCGGGCGCCCGCCGCCGCCGGCCGCGTGGTAGGCCTCCCGCTTGCGGGTGAGGCGGAAGGGCTCGATGCCCTCGGGGAGGCGGATTTCGACGACGTGCGAGTCACGCACGTGAGCGGCCAGGGCAGTGCCCTGCTTGCGGCCCTCGGCTGCACGACGCCTGGTGTAAGCCACCCCGCCGAGGGACTGAACGAGGGCGATCACGTCGTCCCGCAGGACGATCGAAGTGGTGGAGTACTGGATCCGGCAGGTGCGGTCCTGCTGCGTGACGGGACCACCGTCGGAGTCGAGCAGACCCTGGAGGACCGCGAGACGGATCTCATCTGTGTTGAACAGGTAGTCGTCCGGGACGAACTTGGAGTGCGAACGGCTGCCCAGCAGATCCAGCTCTCGCATGACCCGGGTAACAGGGTTCTCCAGGGTGACCACGTCGCCGGGCGACTTCACCCTGTTCAAAACATAGTCAGGACCGCCCTTGTGTCGTGCGGTGACTCCGGGAAGAGCCGCCTCCAGGGCGTGGACGAGTTCCTCGTCCTCCGTGGCGAAGGAAGGCGTGGTCGAACCGGTAAGGCACCCGTCACCGAGCAGCAGACCCAGCGCGTACGCGTCCATGGGGACCGCACGCTCGGGGAAGGCAACGGGCGCAGTCAGCAGCGGCAGCTCGTAGCGGCGTGCGTGCGCCGCATGGAGGTTGCCGATCATCTCCTTGGTCTCCAGGACCCGCCACGGCTTGTCGCGGCGCTTGTCCGAGGCCGTGCGGACCGTCCACAGGTGCTCACCGCAGCACAGGGTCCAGGCGCCGTCCTGGGCCGTGAGGCGGTAGATGTCCTTCTCGCCCTGCGGGTAGACGCCGAGAACCGGGGTCGGTTCGCCGTTCGATCCGACGACCAGGTCACCCACCTGGAGGTCGCCGATGGCACGCCAACCGTCCGGGGTCAGCACTTGTGTGAAAATCGGATGCGCTCGACCCCTCATGTACGCCAGCGGCGCCACCTCGATCGTGCCCGCCGCCATCAGCCGCGGGATCGACTCCGGGTCGATCATGTCGTGCAGCGCGTCGTAGAGCGGGCGCAGGTACGGGTCGATCTTGTCGAAGAGGGTGCCGGGGAGGAATCCCAGGCGCTCGCCGGCCTCGACCGCCGGGCGGGTCAGGATGATCCGGCTGACCTGCTTGGACTGCAGGGCCTGGACCGCCTTGGCCATGGCGAGGTAGGTCTTGCCGGTACCGGCGGGGCCGATGCCGAAGACGATCGTGTGCTTGTCGATCGCGTCGACGTACCGCTTCTGGTTGAGGGTCTTGGGGCGGATGGTGCGGCCGCGGCTGGAGAGGATGTTCTGGGTGAGCACCTCGGCGGGCGTCTCGTCCGGGCCCTCGCCGTTGCCGCTCGACCTGAGCATGGCGATCGAGCGTTCCACTGCGTCCTCCGTCATCGGCTGCCCGGTGCGGAGCACCAGCATCATCTCGTCGAACAGGCGCTGGATCAGAGCGACTTCCGCCGCCGTGCCGACCGCGCTGACCTGATTGCCCCGAACATGGATGTCGGCCCTCGGGAAGGCCTTCTCGATCACGCGCAGCAGGGCGTCGCCCGAGCCTAGGACGGACACCATCGGATGGGTGGCCGGAACGGTGAAGTGGGCTCGCGCCTGCCCCGACGCGGGGGTCTTGGCTGTCGGTGTCTGAGTCATGGGCCGGCACTGTGGCCTGCGCATACCTCCCACTGAGGGGCCGCGCCGATCGACGGCCGCCGGACTTCCAAGCCTACGTCGCCGCCCCGGCATCCCCGAGGGGTTTTACGGGGTCTCCTGGGGGGCCGGCCCCACACCCGACCCACCGGCCGATATCAGCCCCTCCGGCGTTTGAGGAGCGGGGGTCCGGGGGCTGGCCCCCGGGCACGGCGCCGCACCCGACCACCGGCCGATATCAGCCCCTCCGGCGTTTGAGGAGCAGGGGTCCGGGGGCTGGCCCCCGGATAGGCGCCGCACCCGACCACCGGCCCAGATCAGCCCCTCCGGCGCTTGAGGAGCAGGGGTCCGGGGGCCGGCCCCCGGCAACGGCGCCGCACGTTGCCGACCCACCACGGGGGGAGGACACACGCGTCGGGGTCGGGGCACGGCCCCGCCGCGTTCCCCGGCCGGCCAGGCCTAAGCCGACTGCCGGAAGCCGATCGTCGGGACCGCACGGCGCCTGCTCGCCGGCTCCGCGGCCCGCGGGACCAGGTCGTCCAGGAAGCCGTACCGGCCGCGCAGGGCCTCCGGGGCGGTGCGCCACCAGTGGGCCACCTCCGGCCAGCCCGGGGCGGACAGGGAGCCGCCGAACTCCTGCACCGACAGGGCGGCCGTCAGGCCCGCGAAGGCGAGCCGGTCCGCGAGGGGCCACTCGGCGAGGGTGCCGGTCAGGAAGCCCGCCACGTACACGTCGCCCGCGCCGGTCGGATCCAGCGCGTCGACCGCGATCGCGGGGACCTCGGCCGTCTCCCCGGTCCGCCCGTCCACCGCGTACGAGCCCTCGGAGCCCATCGTCACCACCGCGATCGGCACCTTCTCGGCCAGCGCCCGGGCCGCCGCCCGCGGGCAGTCGGTGCGCGTGTAGGCCATCGCCTCCCCCGCGTTGGGCAGGAAGGCCTCGCAGTGCTCCAGGTCGGCCAGCGCCCCCAGGTCCCACCGCCCGCTGTCGTCCCAGCCGACGTCGGCGAAGACCCGGGCCCCGCGCCGGGCCGCCTCGGCGACCCAGGCCTCGCCGCCGCCCGGGCCCAGCGAGGCCACGGCCGCGCGGGCGCGGGGCGGGCACTGGGGGAACGGTCCGGGGCCCGCCGGGGGCGGGGCCTCGTGGCCGTGGGAGACCATCGTGCGCTCGCCCTCGTACGCCATCGAGACGGTGACGGGGCTGTGCCAGCCGGGCACGGTCCGCGACATCGACAGGTCGATGCCCTCGCCCTGTTCGAGGGCGTCCCAGCAGTACTCCCCGTAGTGGTCGTCCCCGAAGGCGGCGGCCAGGGAGGTGCGCAGGCCGAGCCGGGCGAGGGCGGTGGCCATGTTGGCGACGCCGCCGGGGCTGGACCCCATGCCGCGCGCCCAGGACTCAGTGCCGCGCACGGGGGCCGAGTCGAGGCCGGTGAAGATGATGTCGAGGAAGACCGTGCCCGTCAGGAAGACGTCGCAGCCGGGTTCTTGGGGGTCGCGCAGCGGACCGAGCGGGTCCACGGCGGAGTCGAGGCTGTCCCGGCTGCTGCGACTGGTCACGATGTACTCCCCGTTCGGGTCGGCGCTCGTTCTGATCTTGGCGGGTCGTTTCTTCACTGGTCTTCACCGGGCTCGATCCACGTCTCTCCACGAGGTTCAACCCACGTCCGCCGTCGGGCTCTCCCGCCAGGGAGGACCCGCTCTACAGTGTGACGCAGATCACCGCCCGAACGCCCTTCTCGGAAGATCCTGCCACTTGATAAATATGAGCCCCGCGCACTTGCGGAATCTCACGCTCCACCTGTGTCACCTGGATCAACCGTGCCCGACCGCACCCCCGCGCCGCCCGCCGCCTGGCCGCTCGTCGCACTCTTCACCTCCGGTTACGTCGCCCCGTACCTGTTGCCGACCGTCGTCGGCCGGCTCGACGCGAACCTCCCGCTGAGCCCCGCGCAGGCCGGACTGATCGGCTCGGTCCTGCTGCTCGGCTCGGCCGCCGCCGGTTTCACCCTCGCCTCGCGCATCCCGCGCCACGGGCCGCGTCCGCTGGCCCGGCTCGGGCTGCTGCTCGCCGTCCTCGGGTACGGCACGGCGGCCGCCACCGCGCAGCTCCCCCTCGTCATCGCGGGCGCCGTCCTCGGCGGCTTCGGCTCGGGCACGGCCACCGCCGTGGCCGCCTCCGGGATCGCGGCGCAGCGCGACCCGCACCGGACCTCCTCGCTGGGGCTGCTGTCGGTGTCGGCGACGGCCGGGGCCCTGTACCTGACCCTGCCCCGGCTCGGCGGCGGGCACGGGCTGCCCTTCGCGGCGATCGCCCTGGTCGCGCTGGCGTGCTGGCCGGCGACGGGCCGCCTGGCCGGTGCGGACCGCGCCGACGGCACCGGCCACGCCGCCGTACGGGTCTCCGGGCGGCTGCCGTACCCCCGCGCCGGGGTGGTGCTCGCCGGGGCCCTGATGCTGTGGTCGCTGGCCCAGAACGCCCTGTGGGGCGTCAGCGGCCGCATCGGCGCGCAGCAGGCGGGCCTCTCCGAGGTCACTCTCGGGATCGTCTTCGCGGCCGCGCTCGGCGCCGGGCTGCTCGGGGTCACGGCCGCCTCCGCGCTCGGGGCCCGGCTCGGGCGGGCGGTCCCGGTGGGCGTGGGCACGGCGGTCATCGCCTGCTGCGTGGTGCTGGCCTCGCACGCGCGGGACCTGGGGTCCTTCGCCGCCGGGGAGATCCTGTGGAACGCGGTCTACCCCGTCGTGCTCTCCTACGCCATCGGCCTTGCCGCCGCCCTCGACCCGCGCGGGCGCTGGGCCGTCCTGGTCGGCTCCGCATCCTCGCTCGGCGTGGCCTGCGGGCCCGTCACCGGGAGCCTGCTCGCCGAGCGCGCGGGGTTCCCCGGCATGGGCCTGGCCCTCGGGGGGCTGCTGCTGGCGGTGGCCGGGCCGATGGCCGCGGTCGCCCTGCACGTCGGCGGACGCCCGCTGACCCCCGGCTCGGTGCGTCGGCGTGGCGGGGCCCCGGCGGCCGTGCTCGCCGCCGGGGCCGGGACGCCGGCCGGCTCGGTGCCGAGGGTCGGCGCGCAGGAGCTGGAGGTCGTGGAGCTCGCGCAGCTCCGCGCCCGCCCGCTGCGTCTGCCCCCGCTCCGGGTGCTGCTGCTCTCCCCGGCGGCGGCCCGCCGAGCCCGGGAACGCCCCCGCAGGCGCATCCGCACCGGCGCCTAGGCTCCCGGAGCCGGGACGGCCGCCCGGGCGGCTGCCGCCCGACGCGGTGGTCCGCGACCTGGCGACCGCCCCCGCCCGGGGACTGCCCTGCGGGGCAGAGCTCCCCTACCCGCCCTTCCACCGTTCCCCGGGCGCTGCCCGGACCCCTGCCGCGTGCGGCGCCGTTCCCGGGGGCCAGCCCCCGGCCCCCCGCGCCTCAAACGCCGGAGGGGCTGGATTTCCGCTCGGCGGGGCTGGATTGCCCGCAGGGCAATTCCAGCCCCGCCGGCGTTTGAGGCGCGGGGGGCCGGGGCGGAGCCCCAGCGGGGTCCGGGCAGCGCCCGGGGAACGGTGGAAGGGCGGGTCGGGGACTTCGCCCCGCGCAGCGGCAAGGGGGTGCTGCGGGGGCTTCGACCCGCGCAGCGGCAAGGGTCACTGCGCGGACCTCGGCCCCGCGCAGCGGCAAGGGTCGCCGCGCGGAACTCCGCCCCGCGGAGCAGCGCATCGGCAGCCGGGGACCGGCTCCGCACGAGCCGCCGCAGGCGGCCCCGCTATCCGGCCCGCTTCGGCACGGGAACCCGTACGAGATCCGCGGCGATCGTCAGCTCGCCCTCGAAGCCGGCCGCCCGGGCCTGCCGTTCGAACTCGGACGGGTCGCCGTAGCGCTGCGAGAAGTGCGTCAGCACGAGGTGCCGCACGCCCCCGTCCCGCGCCACCCGGGCCGCCTGCCCGGCGGTGAGGTGCCCGTGGTCGGTGGCCAGCTGGACGTCCGCGTCGAGGAAGGTCGACTCGATGACCAGCATGTCGCAGCCAGCGGCGAGCACCTCGACGCCCTCGCAGAGCCGGGTGTCCATGACGAAGGCAAACCGCTGTCCGGCGCGCGCCTCGCTGACCTCGTCGAGGGTGACCCCACCGAGGCTGCCCTCGCGCTGGATCCGGCCCACGTCCGGCCCCTTGATCCCGTGGAACGCGAGCAGTTCGGGCCGTATCCGGCGCCCGTCGGGCTCGGTGACCCGGTACCCGAAGGACTCCACCGGGTGCGAGAGCCGTACGGCGTCCAGGGTGTACGCGTCCCCGCGCGCCAGGATCCCGTCCTCGGCCACCGGCTCCTCGGCGAGCTGGACGGTCTCGCGGTAGGCCGTGGCGTACCGCAGCCGGTCGAAGAACTTCTGTCCGGAGGCCGGGTAGTGGGCGGTGACGGGGTGCGGGACCCGGTCGAGGTTGATCCGCTGGATCACCCCGGCGAGGCCGAGGCTGTGGTCACCGTGGAAGTGGGTGACGCAGATCCGGTTGATGTCGTGCGCGGCCACCCCGGCGCGGAGCATCTGGCGCTGGGTGCCCTCGCCGGGATCGAAGAGGATGCCCTCGCCGTCCCAGCGCAGCAGGTAGCCGTTGTGGTTCCGGTGGCGGGTGGGCACCTGGCTGGCGGTGCCGAGGACCACGAGTTCTCGTACGGACACGGTTTATCCCGGGGGCCATTCGAAGCCGCGGCCGCCGAGGACGTGCGCGTGGGCGTGGAAGACGACCTGGCCGGCGCCGGCGCCGGTGTTGAAGACGAGGCGGTAGCCGCGGTCGGCGAGCCCCTCGTCGGCCGCGACGCGGCCGGCCTCGCTCAGGACGTCGGCGGCGATCCCGGGCTCCGCGGCCGCGAGGGAGGCGGCGTCGGGGTAGTGCGCCTTCGGGATGACGAGGACGTGGGTGGGCGCCTGCGGGTTGATGTCGCGGAAGGCGACGGTGGTGTCCGTCTCCCGGACGACCGTCGCGGGGATGTTCCCCGCAACGATCTTGCAGAACAGGCAGTCGGCCTGCGGTTCCCCGGCCATGTGCTGAGCCCTTCGTGACGGGTGATCGGTTCCGGCATCGTATCCAGCGCCGTCGGCCGGACCGCTCAGGACCAGCTGTCCGTCAGGACCAGCTGCCCGTCAAGACCGGCTACCCGTCAAGGCCGGCGGCCCGTCAGGACCAGCGACCCGTCCTCGCCAGCAGGACCGCCGCGGCGGCCGTGCCCGCCGTGGAGGTGCGCAGCACCGAGGACCCCAGCCGGTACGGGTGCGCCCCGGCCGCGGCGAAGGCGGCGAGCTCGTCCGGGGAGACCCCGCCCTCGGGTCCGACGACCAGGACGATGGAGCCGGCGGCGGGCAGTTCCGCGGTGGCCAGCGCGCCCGAGGGGGCGTCCCGGTCCTCGTGCAGGACCACGGCGAGGTCGGCACCGGCGAGCAGCGTCGCGACCTGCTTGGTCGACAGCGCCTCCTCCACCTCGGGGAAGCGGACCCGGCGGGACTGCTTCCCCGATTCCCGGGCGGTGGCCCGCCACTTCGCGAGGGATTTGGCGCCCCGGTCGCCGCGCCACTGGGTGATGCAGCGCGAGGCCTGCCAGGGCACGATCGCGTCGACGCCGGTCTCCGTCATGGTCTCGACGGCGACCTCGCCCCGGTCGCCCTTGGGCAGGGCCTGGACGACGGTGATCCGGACGGTGGGCTCCGGCTCCTCCATGACGGACTCCAGGTCCATGATCACCAGACGGTCCTTGCCCTCCGCCGCCTTGACCACTCCCTCGATCCACCGGCCCCGGCCGTCGGTCAGCACCACGTCCTCGCCGGGGGCCAGCCGCTTCACGGAGACCGCGTGGCGGCCCTCGGGGCCGTCCAGGACGAACTCCGGCCCCTCGGGAACCTTTTCGACCACGAACACCGGGGCGGTCATGACGCACTCCTCATCTGCATTGCCTTCAACACGTCCTGTGCCGCGCCGAGTTCCGCCGCGAGCACCTCCACCAGTTCGCCGGCCGGCAGGGCCCGCGCCAGCCGGTGCCCCTGGCCCGCCCACAGGGCCATGCCCTGCGGGTCCCCGGCCGCGGCGGCGGCCTTGCGCAGCGGCGCGGTCAGGTGGTGCACCTGCGGGTACGCGGCCGGGGCGTACGGGCCGTGCTCGCGCATGAACCGGTTGACCAGCCCGCGGGCCGGCCGCCCCGAGAAGGCCCGGGTCAGCTCCGTCCGGACGAACAGCGGGTCGGTCAGCGCCTTCTTGTGCAGGGCGTGCGCGCCGGACTCCGGGCAGGCCAGGAAGGCCGTGCCGAGCTGCGCGGCCTCCGCGCCCGCGGCGAGCAGGGCGGCGATCTGCGAGCCGCGCATCAGGCCGCCCGCCGCGATGATCGGGAGGGCCACGGCCTCGCGCACCTGCGCGACGAGGGCGAGCAGGCCGACTCCGGCCGTGCCGTCGCCCTGCGGGTCATCGCGGTGGGTGCCCTGGTGGCCGCCCGCCTCCACGCCCTGGACGCAGACGGCGTCGGCGCCGGCCGCCTGCGCGGCGCGGGCCTCCTCGACGGAGGTGACGGTGACGATCGTGTACGTACCGACCTTGCGCAGGCAGGTGAAGGCCGCGGGCGAGGGCACGCCGAAGGTGAACGAGACCACGGGTACCGGGTCTTCGATGAGAATGGCCAGTTTGGCGTCGTAGCCGTCGTCGCTGTTGCCGATGATGTCCTCGTCGGCGAGGGAGATCTCGTACCAGGAGGCTTCACTGGCGAGGTGCCCCCGGTAGGCCTCCACGACCGCCGGGTCCGCGTGGGAGGCCTGCGGCAGGAAGAGGTTGACGCCGAAGGGGCGGCGGGTGAGCGCGCGCAGCCGCTTGATCTCCTGGTACATGCCGTCGGCGGTCTTGTAGCCGCCGGCGAGGAAGCCCAGTCCGCCCGCTTCGCACACGGCGGCCGCGAGCGGCGGGCAGGACGCGCCGCCCGCCATGGGCGCCTGCACGATCGGGTACGCGAAGAGACCGTTCGGTGCGGAGGACATGAGCTGCATCGTGCCATGTCCCGCTCATGGGACCGAATCACGGCATTCGCCTGGCATAGTCCCCTTCACCGGGGTGCCCGAATACCGCCGCCGCCCTGCCGTCCCGCATGCCGCGAGCCCGGTCCGGGGCATCCCCGGACCGGGCTCGCAGGTGTTCTCGTACGCTGCCCGTACGCTGCTCCGCGCGCGGCTCAGCGCCCGTTGAAGGCGTCCTTCAGGCGGCTGAACAGGCCTTGCTGGCCCGGCGCGAACTGGCCGAGCGGCCGCTCCTCGCCGCGCAGCTTCGCCAGCTGGCGCAGCAGGTCCTCCTGCGCCGGGTCCAGCTTGCTGGGGGTGGTGACCTCGACGTGGACGATCAGGTCGCCGCGACCGCCGCCGCGCAGGTGCGTGACGCCCCGGCCGTGCAGGGGGATCGCCTGGCCGGACTGGGTGCCGGGCCGGATGTCGATCTCCTCCAGGCCGTCCAGCGTCTCCAGCGGGCACTTGGTGCCCAGGGAGGCCGCGGTCATCGGGATGGTGACCGTGCAGTGCAGGTCGTCCCCGCGCCGCTGGAAGGTCGGGTGCGGCAGCTCGTGGATCTCCACGTACAGGTCGCCGGCGGGGCCGCCGCCGGGACCGACCTCGCCCTCGCCCGCGAGCTGGATGCGGGTGCCGTTCTCGACGCCCGCCGGGATCTTGACGGTGAGGCTGCGGCGGGAGCGGACCCGGCCGTCGCCCGCGCACTCGGGGCACGGGGTCGGGACCACGGTGCCGAAGCCCTGGCACTGCGGGCAGGGGCGCGAGGTCATGACCTGGCCCAGGAAGGACCGGGTGACCTGCGAGACCTCACCGCGGCCGCGGCACATGTCGCAGGTCTGCGCCGAGGTGCCGGGGGCGGCGCCTTCGCCGGAGCAGGTGGTGCAGACGATGGCCGTGTCGACCTGGATGTCCTTGGTCGTGCCGAAGGCGGCCTCGTCCAGTTCCAGATCGAGGCGGATCATGGCGTCCTGGCCGCGGCGGGTCCGCGAGCGCGGTCCGCGCTGCGAGGACTGGCCGAAGAAGGCGTCCATGATGTCGGAGAAGTTGCCGAAGCCACCCGCTCCGAAGCCGCCGGCTCCGCCGCCGCCCGAGGAGGACAGGGGGTCGCCACCGAGGTCGAAGACCTGCTTCTTCTGCGGGTCCGAGAGGACCTCGTAGGCGGCGTTGATCTCCTTGAAACGCTCTTGCGTCTTGGGATCGGGATTCACATCCGGGTGCAGCTCGCGCGCGAGCCGCCGGAATGCCTTCTTGATCTCGTCCTGCGATGCGTCGCGGCGCACGCCGAGAACGGCGTAGTAGTCCGTGGCCACTTACGACTCCGCCAGGATCTGTCCGACGTAACGTGCCACTGCGCGTACCGCTCCCATCGTTCCGGGGTAGTCCATGCGGGTCGGTCCGACCACGCCGAGTTTGGCGACTGCTTCGCCGCCCGAACCGTAGCCGACCGAGACGACGGACGTGGAGTTCAGTCCCTCGTAGGCGTTCTCATGCCCGATCTTTACGGCCATTCCCGACTCACTGGCCTCGCCCAGCAGCTTGAGGAGCACGACCTGCTCCTCCAGCGCTTCGAGCACCGGCCTGATCGTCAGGGGAAAATCGTGTCCGAAGCGGGTGAGGTTGGCGGTGCCGCCGATCATCAGCCGCTCCTCCGCCTCCTCGACCAGCGTTTCGAGGAGGGTGTCGAGGACGGCCTTCACCGTCACCCGGTCCTCGCTCTCGAAGGATTCCGGAAGGTCCTGCACCAGCGGCGGCACGTCGGTGAACCGGCGGCCGACGACACGGCTGTTGAGGCGGGCCCGCAGGTCCGCGAGCGAGGCCTCCCCGAAGGGGGTCTGGCAGTCGACGAGCCGCTGCTCGACCCGTCCGGTGTCCGTGATCAGGACGAGCATCAGGCGGGCCGGGGCCAGCGCGAGCAGCTCGACGTGCCGGACGGTGGAGCGGGTCAGCGACGGGTACTGGACGACGGCGACCTGCCGGGTGAGCTGCGCGAGCAGCCGTACCGTGCGGCCGACGACGTCGTCGAGGTCCACGGCCCCGTCGAGGAAGTTCTGGATGGCCCGGCGCTCGGGCGTCGACAGCGGTTTGACCCCCGCCAGCTTGTCGACGAAGAGGCGGTAGCCCTTGTCGGTGGGGATCCGGCCGGCGCTGGTGTGGGGCTGGGCGATGTAGCCCTCGTCCTCCAGCACGGCCATGTCGTTGCGCACGGTGGCGGGCGAGACGCCGAGCCGGTGCCGCTCGGTGAGCGCCTTGGAGCCGACCGGCTCCTCCGTCCCGACGTAGTCCTGGACGATGGCGCGCAGCACTTCGAGTCTGCGTTCGCTGAGCATCGCGCACACCTCCATCGTTTCCGTCGTTCGCGGCTTCGGCAGGCTCTGCCTGCTGGCACTCTGAGCGTTCGAGTGCCAGAGATCCCCCGGTCAGTGTACGGCGGGCTGGTACACCCGTAGCAAGGGCGGCCCGCCAAGGTAGCGTCGCGGCATGGACGTGCGTTGGGAAGAGGCGGGCTGGGAACAGCTCACAGAACGGACCGGCCGCAAGCGGCTGCCGGTGTGGGACTGCACCGTGGGACTGGTGCTGGGCGAGGATTCCGCCCTCCTGATCGACCCCGGGTCCTCCCTGCGGGAGGGCTCGCTGGTGCGGGCCGAGGCGGAGGGGCTGGCGGGGCGGCGCGTGACCCATCTCGCATTCACACACGGACATTTCGACCACGTACTGGGCGGCGCGGCCTTCGCGGGGGCGGAGGTCTACGGCGCGGTCGGGCTGGACGCCGTGCTCTCGACGGGCCGGGAGGAGCTGCGCGAGGACGCGGTCCGCCAAGGCCTGCCGGAGGCCGAGGCGGCCGAGGCGGCGGACCTGCTGGTGGTCCCCCGGCACCTGGTGTCGGGCGAGTGGACCCTCGACCTCGGCGGGCTGCAGGTACTGCTGGCGAACGTGGGGCCCGGGCACTCCGGGCACGATCTGGCCGTCTTCGTGCCCGGTGCCCGCGAGGTGGTCTTCTGCGGCGACCTGGTCGAGGAATCGGGCGAGCCGCAGGCCGGTCCGGACGCGGTGACCGGGCAGTGGCCGGCGGCCCTGGACCGGCTCCTCTCCCTGGGCGGGGACGACGCTCTGTACGTACCGGGTCACGGAGCGGTGGTCGACGCGGCCTTCGTACGTGCCCAACGCGACACACTGGCCGCCCGTTTCGGCGTGTCGGACACCTGAGGCGGCCCGCTCTCCTACCCTCGGCCGGATGCGTGAGTACTCCCCCGACCTGACCCCGCAGTGGAAGCGCGCCAAGCCCGTACCGGAGGTGCCGGCCGATCCCGATCTGGTGGTCGAGGTGGCGGGTACGGACTTCTGCGGCGCGGTGGTGGCCTGCGAGGCGGGCACGGTCACCCTGGAGGACCGCTTCGGCAAGCGGCGCGTCTTCCCCCTCGAACCCCGCGCCTTCCTCCTGGACGGCGCGGTGGTGACCCTGACCCGCCCGGCCCGGGGGCCGGCCGCCCCGGCCCGTACGGCCTCGGGCTCCCTCGCCGTCCCAGGTGCCCGCGCGCGGGTGGCCAGGGCGGGCCGGATCTACGTGGAGGGCCGCCACGACGCCGAACTGGTCGAACGGGTCTGGGGCGACGACCTGCGGATCGAGGGCGTCGTGGTGGAGTACCTGGAAGGCATCGACGACCTCCCGTCCGTGGTCGCCGACTTCGCCCCCGCGGCCGACGCCCGCCTGGGCATCCTGGTGGACCACCTGGTCCCGGGCTCCAAGGAGTCCCGCATCGCCGCCTCCGTGACCTCCCCGCACGTCCTGATCGTGGGACACCCGTACGTGGACGTCTGGCAGGCGGTGAAGCCCTCGGCCCTCGGCATCCGCGCCTGGCCGGTGATCCCGCCCGGCCAGGACTGGAAGACGGGCATCTGCCGGGCCCTGGGCTGGCCGGAGAACACCGGAGCCGCCTGGCAGCACATCCTGTCCCGCGTGACCTCGTACAAGGACCTGGAGCCCACCCTGCTGGGCCGCGTCGAGGAGCTGATCGACTTCGTTACTGCCGGTGGTACCGCTTGAACTTCGGGAGGGTGCCGAACTCACTGGTGTCCAGCTTGACGTCCAGGATCTCCAGGGGGACGGGGTCTCCGAACCCCACCCTTCGCTCGACCTTGTAGTCCGCTTCCTCACCGGTCCCGGCCGGCTCCGTGAGGAGCAGGCATTCCGCCTCGAAGGGATCGATGATCAGGTAGGCGGGGACCCGACCGGCCGCGTACATCGAGCGCTTGATGCCGTAGTCGGCAACCCCGCTGTTCTTGGACACGACCTCGACCAGCATCGCCACGGCCGGGGCGGGGATGAGGCGCCCGGGACCCGGCTCACTGCCGTTCTCCAGCACCACGAGGTCCGGCTGGGGTTCGCTGGTTTCGCCGGGGATCGCGATGTCCTGGGTCTGGAGCGACTCCCACCGGTCGCGCGGAATCTGGTACAGCACGGACAGCACGATCCTGTTGTGGACCCGGTCCGGCCCGGCCATCATCACGATGTCCCCCCTGAGGAGTTCGGCCTTGAAGCCCTCCGGGACCTCGAAGTCCTCGAAGACTTGCGCGGCATCCGTGATCAGCCGGTCATCCACAGCGGTCATCTCCGTGGTCCTCCGCATCCTGCCGCCGTCGCTTACGGTGGCAGCCTAGGAACAGGATAGGCAGGCGCGTCCCGATTCCGCCCGGATTCACTCCCCCGAGTGGTCAGTCCACGAGGTCGCGGACGACGGCGTCGGCCAGCAGCCGCCCCCGCAGGGTCAGGACGGCCCGTCCGGCCTCGTACGGGTCCGGCTCCAGCAGCCCGTCCCCCAGGGCCCGCCCGGCCGCCGCGAGGCCCGCCGGGGCCAGCAGGGACAGCGGGACGCCGTCCACGAGCCGGAGCTCCAGCAGGATCCGCTCCACCCGCCGGTCCTCCTCCGAGAGGAGCTCACGCCCCGCCCCGGGCGAGCGCCCCTCCGCCAGCGCGGCGGCATACGCACCGGGGTGCTTCACGTTCCACCACCGCACCCCGCCCACGTGCGAGTGCGCTCCGGGCCCGGCCCCCCACCAGTCGGCCCCGCGCCAGTACAGCTCGTTGTGCAGGCAGCGCCCGGCCTCGGAGGTGGCCCAGTTCGAGACCTCGTACCAGGAGTACCCCGCGTCGGCCATCACCGAGTCCAGGATCAGGTACCGGTCCGCGTGGACGTCGTCGTCCGTCATCGGGACCTCGCCCCGCCGGATCCGCCGCGCGAGCTGGGTGCCCTCCTCCACGATCAGCGCGTAGGCGCTGATGTGATCGGGCCCGGCGCCGAGCGCCGCCGACAGCGACGCGCGCCAGTCCTCGTCCGATTCCCCCGGCGTCCCGTAGATCAGGTCCAGGTTCACGTGCTCGAAGCCCGCCGCCCGCGCCTCCGCGACGCAGGCCTCGGGCCGCCCGGGGGTGTGCGTACGGTCGAGCACCTTCAGGACGTGCTGCTTGGCGCTCTGCATGCCGAAGGAGATCCGGTTGAAACCGCCCGCGCGCAGCTCCGCCAGGTACTCCGGGTTCACCGACTCCGGATTGGCCTCGGTGGTGACCTCGGCGTCCTCGGCCAGCCCGAATTCCTCGCGGATCGCCGCGAGCATCCGTACGAGGTCGCCGGCGGGCAGCAGCGTGGGCGTGCCGCCGCCCACGAAGACGGTCCGTACGGCCCTGGGGTCGTCCCCGAGGACCTTGCGCGCCAGCCTGACCTCGTCGATCAGGGTGTCGGCGTAGTTCTCCCGGGAGGCGAGCACACCGCCGGTGCCCCGCAGCTCGGTGGCCGTGTAGGTGTTGAAGTCGCAGTACCCGCAGCGCGTGGCGCAGTACGGAACGTGCAGGTAGAACCCGAGCGGCCGCTCCCCGGCTCCCGCAAGGGCGTGGAGCGGCAGCGAGCCGTCTTCGGGCATGGGTTCACCGTCGGGCAGTGCGGAAGGCATACCGCCATCATCCCGCACCGCACGAGGCGGCCCGGTCACGTCACCCGTCGACGAAACGGATGATCACTCTCAGCCGTACTCCTTCTTCGGTGACGCATTCAACGGTGTCACCGACCTCTCGCCACATCAGCGCCAGGCCGAGGGCCGAGTACGGACTCAGCCGCTCGACTTCGCCGCTCGGGTTGAGGGCAATCTCATAGATCGTAATGCCGTCTTCTTGGTCCGTGTCCTCCAGACCCACGAGGCAGCCTGGGGTGACGAGGCCGCCCTCGTCGGCCGCCGTGTCGACCTCTGCCTGGTCCAGAACGGTACGGAGGAAGTCCTTGCGGTCCTCCAGCAGGCTCTCGCGCTTCTCCCGGGCTCCTTGTTGAGCGTGCCATGACGAGCTGTCGACAGCTACGACCTCCGGCGGCGGCTTCTCAAGCTCGTCCCGGATCCTGTCGAGCTCCTTCTGGACCCGGCGATAGGCGGCCAGGGAGATCCCGTGGGCCTTGATCCGCCGGTCTCGGCTCACGGCCGGCACGGGAGAAACGGCGGGCGCGGCCTGCGCGGCCGGGCGTTGTGTGCTCCGCGGTTGCGGCGGGACAGTCTTCATCGTGCGCTCGGCCGGCCCGGCTTCAGAATGCGCGGGGCGCAAGAGCTCTATCGGGGCTCCCTGGCGGAACCCCTCGGCCGATCGACCGTTGTGATATCGGATGATGGCCGTCTGCCGGCCGGACACCAGTACGGGAATGTCAGTCCTCGCGATGCTGGCCCTGACTGCGGCCTGCACCTCGTGCCGGGTGAGACGGATGAGGGACACGCGGTCCCGGATCACCTCCACGGCATCCTCGCCTTCAGGTCCCGTGTCCCCGAGGAATCGGGCCCTGCCGGTCGGCTCCTCGGTGTTGGGGACGGTACGGCGCATGCTGAGTGCGTGCTGAGCGGTGTTGACCTCGGAGCGCTGGAGCCAGGCCACCGTCCGGAAGCCATGTGGATCCAGCGTCCAGGCGACCGGTGCACCAGTCTCCTGCCCGGCCGCTTCCCGGGGCTGCCCAGTCCGGGCACCCGCTGCGGCCGTCCCCCGCCCGGCGGGTACGGGTCCATCAGCCTCGGCGTTCGCCGACGCAGCGGTGCGGACACGCTCCGGAGCCCGTACGGCTTCCTGCCGGGAAGGAGCTACGGACGGCGCCGGTACGACGACTCGCGCGGCTGCAGAGTCCGTCGGCACACGTGCGTCGCTCCGGGCCGCAGTCTCAATGCCGAGCCGGTCCAGCTCCGCCCACAGGGGCTCGAGCGCCTTTTCCGGGTCGAGGAAGAACCGGCTGCCTCTGATCCGTACGAAGGTCCAGCCGACCCGCTCCAACTCGCGCTGCCGTGCGGCATCGGCGTCTGCGTTCTCTTCCGTGTGGAACGCGTCGCCGTCGCACTCCACCGCCATTCGGCGGGTGCCGCCCTCCACCACCAGGTCGATCCGGTAACGGCCGGCCGGATACTGCGGCCGGACCCGGTAACCCCTGGCCCGCAGCGCGAGGAACACACGCTGCTCGAAGAGGCTGTCGAACGCGTCATGCGGCTGGTCGGGCGACACCTCTCCGAGACCCGCACCGTCCTGAACCTCGGCAGGCCGCGAGAACCAGTCCAGGTAGGCCCGCCGCAGATCGGATTCCCCGAGCTCGGAGAGCCCGAAGCTGTGAAAGAGCCACACCTGGTCACGGGCGCGGGAGGCCGCCACATTGATGTGCTGCTGTGCCAGTGTGTTGCTGTACGGGCCGACGCGGCGGGGCCCTTCCGGGCCGGTCAGTGAAGTCACTGCGCTGATGAAGACGACATCCCGCTCGTCGCCCTGGAACTCCTCGGCATTGCCCACGCGCAGCCGACGCCGCTGACGCTCGTCCAGCGGGAGGTCGCTCAGCAGATCCTCGATCAGGAATTTCTGCGCGGCGCCGAGCAGCGTGATGACGCCCATCGTGCGCCCCTCGTACGCCGGATCCCCGACGCACCGGAACACCGTCTCGACCAGCTGCTCCGCCTCTGCCCGGTTGATCTGCTTCTGGCCGCTGCCTTCCACATATCCCTCGGCCACGTGGACGGCTCGCAGGGGTGTCAGCCTCTCGGCGCCGTACTGACGCAACGGCTGCAGCCGTCCTCCGTAGCAGAGCTCGTTGGAGAAGCCGATGATCTCCGGCATGCAGCGGAAGTGCTCGCGCAGCATCAGGCGGCCACGGCCGCCCGCAAGGCCGGAGGCGATGTCAAAGAAACTGGCGGTCGGTGTGAACAGGTTCCGGCGGAAATCCGGCAGTCCGCTGAGCAGCCTGCTCTGCAGCAGGAACAACTCTTCGTGGTCGATACCGACATTGGCGGGGCTGACCTGTTTGTCATCGCCCACCACGATGATCTTTGCGCCGAGCCAGGCCAGCAACAGGGCCTCCGGCCCCGACTGGCTCGCCTCGTCGATGATGACGACGTCGAAGCGCCCGGCCCGGTCCATCGGAACGGTGTCGGTCACCTGATGGAGCGGCATGATCCAGGCAGGGACCGCCGACTGACTGGCCTGCAAGCTCTCCCGGGCCTGCCGACGGTATCGGGGCGCGTATTTGCCGGTGCCCTTGCCCAGCCTTTTGACGCTCTGCTGGTAGGAGGTGAGGGCGACAGCCTGGTCATCGGTAAGACGGGACAGGCAGCTGTACCAGGCCTTGTCCGCGGCGAGTCGCTCGAGGCTGATACGGATGTCGGCATCGGCCTGGGCAAGCAGGGCGAGTTCCTTCGCCTCTGCCGCCGGGTCGGTGAGTTCGCGCATCCGGGCGTCCCACGCCGCCCAGGCCCACGCCGCCTCGTAGTCCGGCAGCCTGGTGTCCCAGTGGGCGGACTCGGCATCTGACTCGATCCTGTCGGCGAGTTCCGGCAAGTGTTCCGCGACGGCCGAGTAGGCGTCGTCGCAGTCACGCTTGCGCGCCAGGGCGTTGCGCAGCTCGTCGACCTCGTCGATCGCCTCGGCGTACGCCTTGGTGTCGCGGGCTTCGGCAGCCTCGCGGGCCCGGTCCAGCGCGGCCGCCGCACCTCTGCGATGTGCCGCGTCACGCAAGGCCGCGAGGGTGTCCGCAAGCCTTTCGCGCGGGACCTGTGCTGCTCGCCGTGTCGAGTGGGCCCTCAGGAGGCTCCTGGCCGTGCCGAGGCGCATCCCGTCCTGCCAGGCCATCCCGGCCAGTCCGGGCGCTGCAACTGCAGCCTGGACCACCTCGCTGCGGCGGTCGGCCAGGTCGCCGAAACGGGTGAGCGTGACAACATTCTGGCGCAGCAGGGTAAGACGCCGGGCGTGCGGCTGCCATGCGGAGTCGGGTGCACCGCTTTCGTTCTCGGTGTCCTGCAGGTTCCGCTCCAACCGGATCCGATGGAGCACGATCTCGGCGGCGGCCGCCGTCTGCAGGGGCTGGCCGTCGACCCGCGCCGTCTCGGGGAAGTCCCCCACCGCCTTGCGGAGCCTGGTCTTCATCCCCAGCGGTCCCCGGAGCTTCTCGCCCGCGGCAAAGGAGTCCCGCAGGACCGTGGCCAGGCCGAGAGCGCCGGGTACGTCGTACTCCTCCAGCCCACTGACGAGTACGGAGCCCAGCGCGGAGGCCGAAGCCTGCGCCTCGTCCAGCGCTGCGGCCTCCCGTTCGAGCCGGTCCCTCAGCTGCAGGTCGCGGCCTGCCAGTACCTCGTCACGCAGGGCGGCGAGCCACGGTGTCGGCTCGTCGGCCGTGGTAGCCACCGCAGCCGCGAAAGCTTCCAATGCAGTAGCCAGTCGCTCCTGTGCGGCCAGAGTGAGCCCCGAGATCGCGTCGTCGAGGCGGGCGGAGAGCGGGTCTTGCCGCAAGAGCCCCAGATCGGCCTCGGCCGCCCGCACCGACTCGACCGCAGCCGCGAATTCCGCCCCGGAGAGCAGCATCGCCGGTTCGGGCAGCCGGGCGGTCACGGAGGCCGCGAGACGCCGGTGGTGCGCGGTGAACGCGAGGGACGCCCTGCGTAGATCCGTCAGCAACGGACCATCGACGAGCGGTTCGGTGCCAGGGACAGCTCCGATCCACTCGAAGCGCGGCCGTTCCTCGTTGAGTCGCTGGGCAATGCGAGCCAGGGTGCCCTGGTAGTCGCCGATATCAGCACTGTGCTGGTAGGTCTCCCGCTCCCGCAGGGCGCGGAGGTTCTTCAGCGCGGATGCCTGGCTCGATCGGGCAGAGTGGAGTTTCGCCTCGTGGTTCTGGATCGCGCGCGTGTACGTGTGTGCGGAGAACTCGCCTTGCCGGTGCAGGATCGCCCTGATCGACTGCTCGAGTTCCTGCTGGGCGGTGAGATCGTCCGTGCGGCTGACGCAGAGTTCGCGTACCGATTCCGGCAGTTTGTCCTTGAGTACCTTCAACGCCCTTGCCGTGTGGCTGGTAATCAGCACGCGCTGGCCGTGCGCGAGTAGATCGGTGACGAGATTGGCAATCGTGTGGGTCTTGCCAGTACCGGGAGGCCCCTGCACGACCACCAGGTCCCTGTCGCGCATCCGTTCGGCGATCGTCCGCTGTTCGTCGTTGGAGGGCAGAGCGAAGTAGAGCTCTTGCGGCCCGGCTCTGTCAGCGCCGGGGCCCGGCCCTGCGTCGTGGCCCGCCTCGAACGGTGCCGAAGCCCCAGATCCCGCGATGGCCCGTAGCAGCCGGGTCGGTTCGGCCCCCTGCTCGATGCGGGTCGCCACGCCCTGAAGCGCTTCGAGCATGCTGCGGCGGGTGCGTTCACGGAGGACGAGCGCCGGCGCGAAGCTGACCACGGGCACCGACCTGCCGCCTGCCGCACTGTGCTGGGCCGCGCCGCTCTCGTACCGTCCCGCCTCGTGGGCGGCGATGACCCAGGTCCTGAGTGCCTGGTGCAGGACCTCCTGTTGATCCGGATCGGTGGTGTCCACCGCCTCCAAGTCCTCGCGGATGCTTTCCCTGGTCTGGGCGCGAGCCTTCTGCTCGGCGTCGAGCATGGATTCCTCGAGCGTGGGCGCGCCGTGCTCCGGGTCAGGGCCGACCGAGATGGTGCCCGTCTCGGGGTCGAGGGCGATCACCGCGCGGCAGGTGATCAGATGACGCCGGACGGCCTCCCCACTGGAGCTCCAGGTCAGGTAGCCGATCCCGACAACGAGTTCGTAGCTCTCTCCGAGATCGGTGACGTCCTCGTGAATGCGGTAGAGCCGGTCGTACACTCGCGCGGCCGGCTTTACCGCACGGTCGTGTTCCGCCCAGCGCAGCCAGCGAGCCGTCCAGGCCCGGTGTTCGGGAAGCAACTCGTCCCGCCTATGGAAGGCATCAAGAGCGACAGGCGTGCGGTCGGACTGTGCGTCGCCGCCGACGGGGACCGTCACGACCCTGAGATCCGCCTGCTCGCGCAGGGCGGGAGCAGTGGTCCGGTCCGAGTCCCGCACCTCGGCAGGGTTCAGCCAGGGGGCGAGGAGGCTCGACGGAGCAGGTGCGTCCGGCCGAACCGGGCGCTGGGCCGCGAGCCACAGAGGCGTGCCTCCCGGCACCGCTTCCACCAGGAACGAGGCGAACTGCTGGGGTAGATCGCTGAACCAAAGAAGATGACGGGCGCCGTCGTGATGGCGCACCGGCTTGGTCCGGCTCTCACCCACCTCCGCGAGATAGCGGAAAATCTGCCTTACGCGGGCCATGTCCTCAGGGACACCGGCGGGGACGGACACAGGTACCTCGCTGATCACACGGCAGTCGCGGAAAGAGTGGGCGAATCCTACGCGCCTGCCGTGATCGTGGATCAGATATGTCCGCCCCCCGGACGCTCACGCCTCGCGCGAGCCCTCGTACATCTCCTCGATGAGGTGCTTGAACTCGCGCTCGACGACCGGCCGCTTCAGCTTGAGGCTCGGGGTGAGGTCCCCGTGCTCCACGTCGAGGTCGCGCGGCAGGAGGCGGAACTTCTTGACCGTCTGCCAGCGCTGGAGGCCCTCGTTGAGGGTCTGGACGTACGTCTCGATGAGCCGGTTCGTCTCGGGGGCGGCCAGGACCTGGGAGTACGTCTTGCCCTCCAGGCCGTTCTCGGCGGCCCAGACCAGGATGGAGGGCTCGTCGAGGGCGATGAGGGCGGAGCAGAAGTTCCGGTCGGCCCCGTGGACGACGATGCTGGAGACGTAGGGGCAGAGCGCCTTGAACCGGCCCTCGATCTCCGCCGGGGCGACGTACTTGCCGCCCGAGGTCTTGATCAGGTCCTTCTTGCGGTCGGTGATGCGCAGGTAGCCGTCGGCGGAGAGTTCGCCGATGTCGCCCGTGTGCAGCCAGCCGTCGGCCTCCAGCACCTCGGCGGTCTTCTCGGGCTGCCCGTGGTAGCCCTGCATGATGCCGGGGCCGCGCAGCAGCACCTCGCCGTCGTCGGCGATGCGGACCTCGGTGCCGGGGAGCGGCTTGCCGACGGTGCCGGTGCGGTAGGCCTCGCCGGGGTTGACGAAGGAGGCGGCGCTGGACTCGGTGAGCCCGTAGCCCTCCAGGATGTGGATGCCCGCGCCGGAGAAGAAGTAGCCGATGTCGGGGGCGAGGGCGGAGGCGCCGGAGACGGCGGCGCGCAGGTTGCCGCCGAAGGCCTCGCGGAGCTTGGAGTAGACGAGCGCGTCGGCGATCTTGTGCTTGGTGGAGAGGCCGAGCGGGGCGGTGGCGTTGCCGGTGCGGCGGAAGTTGTCCTGGGTGACCTTGGCGTACTCGCGGGCCACGCCGACCGACCACTGGAAGATCTTGTACTTGGCTCCGCCGGCGGCCCGGGCCTTGGCGGCCACGCCGTTGTAGACCTTCTCGAAGATGCGCGGGACGGCCGCCATGTAGGTCGGCTGCACGATCGGCAGGTTCTCGATGATCTTGTCGATCCGGCCGTCGACGGCGGTGACGTGACCGACCTCGATCTGGCCGGAGGTGAGCACCTTGCCGAAGACGTGCGCGAGCGGCAGCCAGAGGTACTGGACGTCGTCCTTGGTGATCAGGCCGGTGGCGACGGTGGCCTTGGCCATGTACGACCAGTTGTCGTGCGGCAGCCGCACGCCCTTGGGACGCCCGGTGGTGCCGGAGGTGTAGATGAGCGTGGCGAGCTGGTCCGCGGTGATGGCCGCGATCCGCTCCTTGACCGCCTCGGGGTGCTTGGCCAGGTACTCGCGGCCGCGCGCCTCCAGGTCGGCGAGGGACAGCACCCAGCCCTCGGGGTCGCCGTCGACGGCGACCGCGTCGGCGGCCTCGAGGACCACCACGTGGGCGAGGTGGGGCAGGTCGGCGCGCCGCTCGCGGGCCTTGGCCAGCTGGGTTGCGTCCTCGGCGATCAGTATCCGGCTCTCGGAGTCGGACAGGATGAACGCCGACTCCTCGGCGTTCGTGCTCGGGTAGATGGTGGTCACGGCGCCGCCGGCGCACATCACGCCGAGGTCCGCGAGGATCCACTCCACCCGGGTGTTGGAGGCGAGCGCGACGCGCTGCTCCGACTGGATCCCGAGGTCGATGATCCCGGCCGCGATGGCGAAGACCCGCTCGGCGGCCTGGCCCCAGCTGAGCGACTTCCAGTCGTCGGGGCCGCCCTGCCCGTCCGCGGCGGGTACGGGATAGCGGTAGGCCTCGCCGTTGGGCGTGGCGGCGACACGCTCCAGGAAGAGGGTCGCCACAGTGGGCGGGCGGTTCTCGATCAAGGTCTGTGTGTCGCTCACGGACATCCTCCGGACCACGCGGCAGGCCTGTCTCGTCACAAGGCGGGACTGACGGGGTGACGAGTCGGGGTGGGTGGCTGAGTCAGGGCTTGGCCGCATCCGACCAAGAAAACTGGCGAGTAACCAACGAGCAGTGATCAGACTAGGGGCCCTCCGCCTGGCGCGTAAGAGCCCTTGGGGCGCCGATTCATAACGAAGCGGAGCCCGCGCTCCACGGTGCCCGCGCACGGGGACGGAGCAGGCCCCCGCGCCGGAGCACGGGGGCCTGCCTCTTCATCGCGTTCTCATCACACTGCGACTACTACTTCTTCTACTGTTTCTACTGCTTCTACTTCTTCTTGCCGCCGGACTCGTCGCTGGAGAGGACGGCGATGAAGGCCTCCTGCGGGACCTCCACGGAGCCGACCATCTTCATGCGCTTCTTGCCTTCCTTCTGCTTCTCCAGCAGCTTCCGCTTGCGGGAGATGTCACCGCCGTAGCACTTGGCGAGGACGTCCTTGCGGATGGCGCGGATGGTCTCGCGGGCGATGACGCGGGAGCCGACGGCCGCCTGGATCGGGATCTCGAAGGCCTGCCGCGGGATGAGCTCGCGCAGCTTGGCGACCAGGCGCACGCCGTAGGCGTAGGCGGCGTCCTTGTGGCAGACGGCGGAGAAGGCGTCGACCTTGTCGCCGTGCAGCAGGATGTCGACCTTGACCAGGCTGCCGGACTGCTCGCCGGTGGGCTCGTAGTCGAGGGAGGCGTAGCCGCGCGTCTTCGACTTCAGCTGGTCGAAGAAGTCGAAGACGATCTCCGCGAGCGGCAGCGTGTAGCGGATCTCGACCCGGTCCTCGGAGAGGTAGTCCATCCCGAGAAGGGTGCCGCGGCGCTGCTGGCAGAGCTCCATGATCGCGCCGATGAACTCGGAGGGCGCGAGCAGGGTGGCCCGTACGACCGGCTCGAACACGTCCGAGATCTTGCCCTCGGGGAACTCGCTCGGGTTGGTGACGGAGACTTCCTTGCCGTCCTCCATGACGACGCGGTAGACCACGTTCGGCGCGGTGGCGATCAGGTCGAGCCCGAACTCGCGCTCCAGGCGCTCGCGCACCACGTCCAGGTGGAGCAGGCCGAGGAAGCCGACGCGGAAGCCGAAGCCGAGCGCCGCCGAGGTCTCCGGCTCGTAGACCAGCGCGGCATCGTTGAGCTGGAGCTTGTCCAGGGCCTCGCGCAGGTCGGGGTAGTCCGAGCCGTCGAGCGGGTACAGGCCCGAGAAGACCATCGGACGCGGGTCCTTGTAGCCGCCGAGGGCCTCGGTCGCGCCGTTGTGCAGGCTGGTGATGGTGTCACCGACCTTGGACTGACGGACGTCCTTCACGCCGGTGATGATGTAGCCCACCTCGCCGACGCCGATGCCGTCGGCCGGGGTCATCTCCGGGGAGGAGACGCCGATCTCCAGCAGCTCGTGCGTGGCGCCGGTCGACATCATCCGGATGCGCTCGCGCTTGTTGAGCTGGCCGTCGATGACACGGACGTACGTCACGACACCGCGGTACGAGTCGTAGACGGAGTCGAAGATCATCGCGCGGGCCGGGGCGTCCTTGGGACCGACCGGGGCCGGGACCGTGGCGACGATCTTGTCGAGCAGCACGTCCACGCCGAGACCGGTCTTCGCCGAGACGCGCAGGACGTCCTCCGGCTGGCAGCCGACCAGGTTCGCGAGCTCCTCGGCGAACTTCTCCGGCTGGGCGGCCGGCAGGTCGATCTTGTTCAGGACCGGGACGATCGCCAGGTCCTTCTCCATCGCCAGGTACAGGTTGGCGAGGGTCTGCGCCTCGATGCCCTGGGCCGCGTCCACCAGGAGGACCGTGCCCTCGCACGCCGCCAGGGAGCGCGAGACCTCATAGGTGAAGTCGACGTGCCCGGGGGTGTCGATCATGTTGAGGATGTGGGTCTTGCCCTGGTCCTCGCCCGTGTTCGGCGCCCAGGGCAGCCGGACCGCCTGGGACTTGATCGTGATGCCGCGCTCACGCTCGATGTCCATGCGGTCGAGGTACTGGGCGCGCATCTGCCGCGAGTCCACCACACCGGTGAGCTGGAGCATCCGGTCGGCAAGGGTCGACTTGCCGTGGTCGATGTGCGCGATGATGCAGAAATTGCGGATCAGCGCCGGGTCGGTACGGCTCGGCTCGGGCACGTGGCTGGGGATCGCGGGCACGCAGTGTCCTGATTCTCGGGTCGCAGTCGGAACGAAGTGTGGGCGTCGGTCTGCGCGAAGTCGGATCTGCTCGGCTCTATACGCAGACTCCCATGGTCCCATGAACCGGGGAGTGCGCTCGGTTTGGGCCGGTCGGACGGCAGCTGGTAGCCTGAGCAGCTGTGTCTCGTGTGCCCTCTAGCTCTACGGGACGCAATCCGAAGATCAAATCTCTGAACCTGCAAAGGCTCTTTCGTGGCGAACATCAAGTCCCAGGTCAAGCGCAACAAGACGAACGAGAAGGCTCGCCTTCGCAACAAGGCCGTCAAGTCCTCGCTCAAGACCGCCATCCGCAAGGCCCGTGAGGCCGTCGTCGCCGGTGACGTCGAGAAGGCCACCGTGGCTTCCCGCGCCGCTTCCCGCGCGCTCGACAAGGCCGTCTCGAAGGGTGTCATCCACAAGAACGCCGCCGCCAACAAGAAGTCGGCGCTGGCGATCAAGGTTGCCTCCCTCCAGGGCTGAGCTCCTGATGTGATCGCCGGGCCGGGAACCAGCGGGCCCTCTCTCCCGCTCCCGACCGGCACTCCGCGCCGCACACGAAGCGTTCGCCACGCGGGTGCGGTGCAACCCCAGAAGTAACCGAAGGCCCCGGCCGCCTCCCTTCCCCAGGGCAGCGGCCGGGGCCTTCGACATGCGGCCCTCCGGGCCTTCCGCCGGACGCGATCGGCACCCCGGGGTACGCGGGCACCCTGCCCCGCACGCACCCCCGGGCCTCCCGGGACCGGGCACGCGCGGCGCCCCGGGGTACGCGGGTGGTCTTCCGGGGCCGGGCACACGCGGCGCCCTGGGGTACGCGGGCACCCTGACCCGCGCACCCCTCGGGCACACACGGGAACCCCAGGCCGCACGGGCCCCGAGCCGTACCGGAACCCCGAGCCGCACGGGCCGCACGGCCGTATGGGACCTCGAGCCGTACGGGACCTCGAGCCGTATGTGCCTCCAGCCCCAGCCATACGGGACCCTCGAGCCGTACGGGCCTCCGCCCCGCTCGGGGCCGAGCCCACTGCGGGACCGAGCTCCTCCCGGGGCCACCCCGGGACCGCCCCGCTCCGAGCCCCGGCCCGCTCAGGACTCCAGCCTTACCGGCCGCACCGAGCGCCGGGCAGCACGCGAGACCCGGTCCGCACGGGACTCAGGGACGCCCCGCCCAGGCATCCGGCCCGTTCGCAGCCCCGGTCCCACTCAGCCGGCTCCGGGAAGCCCCAAAGCGTCAAGGTCCCCGACCCACCGGCCGCCCGGAGCCCCGAGGTCCACAGGCCTCAGGGCGCGCCCCACCCAGGGTCCCGGCCCACACGCAGCCCCGACCCGATCAGGGCACCACCAAGGCCCCCGGCCTACCGGCCGACCACAGCCTCGGGCCGTACGAGAACTCCGGGCCACACGGGACAGACGACGCGGCCCGCACGAGGCTCCGGCCCGCTCAACAGCCCCGGCAATACCCCGGGTCGTCACGATTCCAGGCCTACCAGCCGACCGGAGCGCCGGATCCCACAGGAGCTCCGCTCCGCACGGGACTCGGAGCCCGGCCCGCCCAGGGCCCAGCCCACTCGCAGCCCCGGCCGCCCAGGGCCCAGAGAAGACCCCGAACCAACCAGGCCCCAGGCCTGCCGGCCGCACGGGGACTCGGGGGCGTGAGGGTTCCGGGCCGCCGCACGATGCTCCGGGGGCGGCCCCTTCCGAGTCGGCCCGCACGGGGTTCCTGCCCGACTCGGAGGTCCGGTTCACTCAACTTCCCCAGGTCTGCCGACCGTACGGAGCCCGCGGCGTACGGGAGCTCCGAACCCGCTTGGGGCGGGCCGCCTCAGGTCTGCGCCGGGGGCCTTTCGGGTGCGGCGGGGTGGGCCGTGACGGCGGCGAGGACGGTGGCCGTGAGGATCTCCGGCGCCTCGGCAGGCGCCATCCGCCCGGCCTGGACCTCGGCGGCGGCCGCGTGGACCAGGCTGTAGACGACCGTGACCAGCCAGTCCGCGGACAGGTCGGCACGCAGCTCGCCGCTCGCCCGGCCGCGGCCGATCAGCCGGCGAACGGGAGCAAGGATCCGGTCATGGCGCTCGCGCAGCCGCTCGGGCGGCAACGCCGCGGAGACGGCCGCGAACACCGCGGAGTGCCGGTCGAGGAGCCGCCACGAGCTGCGGATGAGCAGCCCGAGGGCTTCCTCGGCACTCCCCTCCTCACCGTCGAGCGCCTCCAGCGCGGCCGCGGCCTCGTCGACGGCCCGGTCGAGGGCGGCGTCGAGGAGGGCTTCCCGGGTCGGGAAGTGCGAGTAGAGCGTGACGCGGCTGACTCCGGCGGCGCGGGCGACGGCGGCCATGCTCGCCTGCGGGTCGGCGAGGAAACAGTCCAGGCCCGCGTCGACGATCGCGGCGGAGTTCCGCTCGGCGTCTGCGCGGCGGGGGCGGGGTGCGTCGGAAGCCATACCCACAAACTTAACACCGCTGTTCACATTCTCCGGACGAAGCCGCATACTCAATCCCTAACACCACTGTTAATTTTAGGAGCGACTTCGCCATGCCCTCACACGCCCCGCACCCCCAGAACCCGGACCGGAAACAGGACGCCCACCCCCACTCGAGCTCCCACCCCCACCCGAGCTCCCACCCGAACCCGCCCCCACACCCACGCCGTCGCCCCCTCCTCGCCCTCCTCTGCCTGGCGCAGTTCATGCTCATCGCCGACGTCACCGTCGTGAACGTCGCCCTCCCCGCCATCGGCGCCGACCTCTCCCTCTCCGGCCCCGGCCTGACCTGGGTCGTCACGGCGTACACCCTGTTCTTCGGCGCCCTCCTGCTGGCCGGCGGGCGGCTCGCAGACCGGTTCGGTGCGGTGCGGACGTTCCTGGCCGGGCTGACCCTCTTCACCGCCGCCTCGGCGGCCTCCGGACTGGCGGCGGACGCAGCCACGCTGATCGCGGCCCGCTCCGCCCAGGGTGTCGGTGCGGCCCTGCTCTCGCCGGCCGCCCTGTCCCTGGTCACAAGCCTCTTCCAGGGTCCGGCCCGGCACCGGGCCCTCGGCGCCTGGGCGGCGATCGGCGGCACCGGCGCGGCGCTCGGGGTGCTGCTCGGCGGGATCCTCACCGACGGGCCCGGCTGGCGTTGGATCTTCTACCTCAACCTGCCCGTCGGCGTACTCGCCCTGCTCGGAATCCCGCTCCTGCTCGGCCGCTCGCTCCGCGGCGCCGCCCGCGCGGCGGATCCCGGCCGCCGGACCCCGGTGAACGTGCCTGCGATCCTCCTGCCGACCCTGGCCGCGGCTGCACTCGTCTACGGGCTGACCGAACGCTCCTGGCTCCCGACCCTCGGCGCCCTGGCCGCGGTGGCCCTCCTGGTGGCGACGCAACGCCGCTCCACGAACCCCCTGATGCCCCCCGCCATGCCGGGACGGCGCTCCCTGCTGGGCGGCAGCGCGGTGATGCTGGGGGCGGCGGGCCTGCTCGTGACCGGCTTCTACCTGAGCTCCCTGCACATCCAGCAATCCCTCGGGCGAAGCCCCTTGGTCACCGGGCTGGCCTTCCTCCCGGCGGCGGTGGCCGCCACCGCGGGCGCACACCTGGGTTCCCGGCTGCTCCCCCGCTTCGGCTGGCGCCCGGTCGGCGCGGCGGCGTTCACCCTGGCCGCCGCGGGCGCGGCCCTCACCCCCCTGGGCGGCCTCTGGTCGGGCCTGGTCCCCGGCTTCGCCCTACTGGCCCTCGGACTCGGCGCGGCATTCGTGTGCGCCACGACCTCGGCCCTCGCCGAAGTGGCCCCGGCCCACACCGGCCTGGCCTCCGGCCTGGTCGGCACCTCGCACGAACTGGGAGCGGCCCTGGCCATAGCCGCCCTGGCCTCGGCCGACTTCACGACCCTCGCCTACCCGGCCCTGACCCTGGCCCTGGCCACCCCCTTCCTCCTCCCCCCGGGCCACCCCGACCCCGACTCCCCCCACGCAATGGCCCACTGACCCACCCCACGAGGACCAGCCCGAACAGCACCACCCCAGCCGTCCAGCGCCTGACCACCAGGCCCAGACAGCACCAACCCACCCCGTTCGGCGCGTGAGATCCAGGCCCGAACAGCACCACCCCAGCCCGTCCGGCGCGTGAGAACCAGGCCCGAACAGCACCAACCCAGCCCGTCCGGCGCGTGAGAACCAGGCCCGAACAGCACCAACCCAGCCCGTCCGGCGCGTGAGAACCAGGCCCGAACAGCACCACCCCAGCCCGTCCGGCGCGTGAGAACCAGGCCCGAACAGCACCACCCCAGCCCGTCCGGCGCGTGAGAACCAGGCCCGAACAGCACCACCCCAGCCCGTCCGGCGCGTGAGAACCAGGCCCGAACAGCACCACCCCAGCCCGTCCGGCGCTTGAGGACCGGGTCCGGGCGGAGCCCGGGGAACGGGCGAAGGGCGGGTAGGGGACAACCCCCGCAGGGCCCACCACCCGCAGCCGCACACCGGCGCCGCCAGACCGGCCCCGCACCCCGTCCGGCTGCCCAGGACCGGGGACTCAGATACCGCCCGGCTCCGGGCGGGGCAGGGGCTCAGCCCCGAGAGGCAAGGGCCGCGCGGCTGCGGACACCAAAGGCCGCTCCGGGGGCCAGGGACTCAGCACCGGGCCCCGGGGCTAGCCCCGGCGGGTCCGCGCCGCCCGGGCGACCGCGACGACCGCCTTCTCGAGCGCGTACTCCGGGTCGTCGCCCCCGCCCTTCACACCCGCATCCGCATCCGCCACCGCCCGCAGAGCATCCGCGACACCATCCGCCGACCACCCCCGCATCTGCTGCCGGACCCGGTCGATCTTCCACGGCGGCATGCCGAGGTCGCGCGCGAGGTCCCCGGGACGGGCCCCGCGCGGGGCCGAGGCCAGCTTCCCGATCGCCCGTACCGCCTGGGCCAGCGCGCTGGTGATCAGCACCGGAGCCACCCCGGTGGACAGGGACCACCGCAGGGCCTCCAGGGCCTCCGCGGCTCGCCCCTCCACCGCCCGGTCGGCGACGGTGAAGCTCGAGGCCTCGGCCCGGCCGGTGTAGTAGCGGCCGACCACGGCCTCGTCGATCGTGCCCTCGACGTCCGCGCACAGCTGCGCCGCCGCGCTCGCCAGCTCGCGCAGGTCGCTGCCGATCGCGTCGACCAGCGTCTGGCAGGCCTCGGGCGTGGCCGAACGGCCCAGCGTCCGGAACTCTCCCCGCACGAACGCCAGCCGGTCCGCCGGCTTCGTCATCTTCGGGCAGGCGATCTCGCGGGCACCCGCCTTGCGCGCGGCGTCCAGCAGGCCCTTGCCCTTGGCGCCGCCGGCGTGCAGGAGGACGAGGGCGATCTCCTCGAACGGTGCGTCGAGGTACGCCTTGACCTCCTTGACCGTGTCGGCCAGCAGGTCCTGCGCATTGCGTACGACGAGCACCTTGCGCTCCGAGAAGAGCGAGGGGCTGGTCAACTCGGCCAGTGTGCCGGGCTGGAGCTGCTCGGAGCTGAGGTCACGCACGTCCGTGTCGGCATCGGCGGCTCGTGCCGCCGTCACGACCTCCCGCACGGCGCGGTCGAGCAGCAGGTCCTCCTGCCCCACCGCGAGGGTGATCGGGGCGAGCGGATCGTCGGTGGAATTCTTCCTGGTGGCCATCGCCTCCAGCATCCCACGCCGCACTGACAGACCCTCGCGCCCCGGCCCCCTCCCCCGTACCCGAGAATGTCCGGGTGAACGTGCGACATGTACTCGTCCTGCCCGACCGCGACACCGCCGAGGAGGTGGCGCGGGAGGTGGTCGACCGCTTCGGCCTCCCGGAGGAACCTCAGCTGGTCCGCGACGCCCTCGCCGGTGAGGACGACGCCGAGGACGCCCAGTGGCTGGTGGTCGTCGAGGACCCGCGCGAACAGCTGGACGCCGCGGCCCTGGACGAACTCGCCGCCGAGTACGACGGCTGGCTCGAAGCCCCGTAACCGTCGGCCAGGCAATCGACACGATCCCCAACTCCCTTGCACTGGCGGCGGCACGTGCCGTCGCACTGCTGCCCGCCTCCGTGCCGAACGCCGCAGACAGGACCACCCCGCGGCTCGCCGAGCCGGGCGGGGCCACACCGCGGCCGACACAAAGGTCGACGTGGACGGGACACGCGTCGCGGACGGCCGTGCCGCGGTGCAGGTGCCGGACGACACCGTCTCCGACGAGGGCGGCGAGGCCGTACCGGGCGGGACCGCCGCCGGTACCGCGGAGCCGGCTCAGCCGCAGCCGAAGATCAACCTGCTCGTCGGCTACAACTACCGGAGCAGCGGCGTCCCGTACCTCACCTACCCTTCCACCAACACCTACCGGAAGTCGGTGGCGAGCATTGCGGCGTCCAACCCCAACTCGACCTCCTGCGCGTTCCGCACGTGACGGAGCCGTGCGTGTCCTCGTCCTTCTGGTGAGCGTGCTCTGTGCCGCGCTGCTCTCCGGATGCGGCAGCGGTGACGGATCCGGCGGCGGGCCCGACCTCGCGGATCAGGACCGTTTCCTCCGGGAGTACGTCCGTGTGCTCAACGACTCCGACCAGGACGGCCTGGCCCGACTGCTCGATGCCCATCCGGCGGGCGCTCAGGACGCGAAGGCCCGGATCGCCGCGTACGGCGGGAGGGACTGGGACGTCAGCTGGAGCCGCACGTCGGAGTTCAGCGGCGTGTGGAGGGTGACGCTCAGCGGCACGGCCGGTACGGACCGGGCGCCCGTCCGGGTGACCGAGACGGTGACCTGGGAGGACGAGCACTGGGTGATGGCCCCGCTGAACGGAGTCGTACCCACGCCCTCCAACGCGGCGGACACGACACCGCCCGACAGCTGACCGCGCCCCCTCGGCACCTGGCGTTCTTCGCCGCGGTGGTCCGCGCATCCGGCGGATGTGCGGACCACCGCGGCACGGCAGCCGCCGGCCCCCGCGTGCTGCCGCCGGATCCCGCTCGGTCAGGCCTTGTGGACGATCTGCACGTCCAGGGTCACTTCCACGGTCGAACCGATCGCCGCGATCCCGTGCGCCAGCATCGACTGCCAGTTCAGCGTGAAGTCCTCGCGGTTCAGTTCGGCCGTCGCCCGACAGGCCGCCCTCGGCTCGCCCTCCAGTCCGGTACCCAGACCCAGGTACTGGGTGTCCAGGGTGACGGACCGGCTGACCCCGTGGAGGGTGAGAGCGCCCGCCACGGACCAGCGGCTGCCGCTGCGGTGGATGAACCGCTCGCTGTAGAACTCCACCGTCGGGTGGCGTGCCGCGTCCAGGAAGTCCGCGGAGCGCAGGTGGTCGTCCCGCATCCGCAGCCCGGTGTTGATGCTCGCCGCGTCGATGATCACGTGCATGGAGGAGTCCTCCATGCGCTCGGCTATCCGCACCGCGCCGGCGAAGGTGTTGAACCGGCCGTTGATCCGGGCGAAGCCGATGTGCCGGGCCGAGAACCCGATCGACGAATGCCCCGGATCCAGCTCCCAGTGCCCCGGCTGCGGCAGCAGCGGCGGATCCACCGAGTCCAGGACGATCTCCCCGGTGCCCGGCTGCGCCGGATCCCCCACCAGCGTCGCCCCGTGGAAGGGCGCGTAGCCCTCGGCCGTGACGCTCAGCCGGTACTCGCCCGCCGGCACCGCCGCCGTGAACCCGCCGTACGGGTCGGTCTCCCCGCTGACGATCCGCCGGCCTATCGGGTCGGTCACCTCGAACTTGGCCTGCCGGACCGGCTGGTGGACCGTGTCGAGGACCCGGCAGCTGAGCAGCCGTGCGGTATGAGGAAGCGTCAGTGTCGCGGATGTCTGGGGACTGGCGCTTCCCGCCGTCTCCATCCCCCGTCTGCGACTGAACATGGTTTATGCACCCCCGTGCTGTGTGGACTTGGACCGCTCTGGCGAAAACGCATTCGATCATGCTGTCGGGTTGGGGGCAAACGGAGTGGTCACTCCTGGTATGCCCGTGCCGTCCCCGTCGCCGAATGGCCGGGAACGCCCGCAGCCGCGGGCCGCTGCCGGTGACGGCGACCGAACCGTCCTCGTCCGTGCGCAGCACGGCCGCGCCCGACTCCCGCAGCCGGGCGAGCGTACCCGCCGCGGGGTGTCCGTACCTGTTCCCGGCGCCCACCGGGACGATCGCGAGGCGCGGCCGGATCCGCTCGTACAGCCCGGGATCCTGATGGGCGCTGCCGTGGTGCGCGACCTTGAGGACGTCGACCGGCCCCAGTTCCGGATGGTTCCTCAGCAACGCCTGCTGGGAGCCCGGTTCGAGGTCGCCCAGCATCAGGAGGGTCAGGCCCGCGCCGCGCACCAGCAGGGCCACGCTCGCGTCGTTGGGGCTCTCGGCGGGAACGCCCGTGGCCGGCGGCCACAGCACCTGCCACTCCAGCGGCCCGGCCCGCCTCCGCTCCCCCTCCACGGCAGGGACGACGGGCACCCCGGCGGCCGCGGCCGTCCTCCGTACGAACGCGGCCTGCCCCGGCGGTTCTTCCAGCCCGGTGACTTGCACCACACCCACCGAGCGGCCCCTCAACACCCCCGCCAGTCCGCCCACGTGGTCGGCATGGAAGTGCGTGAGAAGGATCATCGGCACGCGGCTCACGCCCAGCTCCCTCAGGCACCCGTCCACCGGCCCGGGCTCGGGGCCCGCGTCCACCACCACGGCCGTACCCGGGCCCACGGCGAGTACGGCGGCGTCCCCCTGGCCGACCGCGCACTGGGTGTAGCTCCAGTCGGGCGGCGGCCAGCCCTTGACCGTACGAGTGACCAGTGGCGGCCTCAGTACGGCGAGGAGCAGCACCACGGCCAGGGCGGGGGCGAGCCATCGCCCACGGCCGAACCGCCTGCCGAGCACCACCACCGCCAAGGTGGCCGCGGCGAGCAGCAACCCTCCGCCCACCCCGCCGGGCCAGCCCAGCTCCGCCCCGGGCAGTCCCGCCCCGCCCCGGGCCACGGCGGCGATCCATCCGGCGGGCACGCCCGCACACCGGGCGAGCACCTCGGCCACCGGCCGGCACAGCGGGGCCGCCGCCAGCGCGGCGAACCCCAGGACCGTGGCGGGTCCCGCCGCCAGCTCTGCCAGCAGATTGCAGGGCACCGCCACCAGGCTCACCCGGGCCGACAGCACCGCGACGACGGGCGCACACACCGCCTGGGCCGCCGCCGCAGCAGCCAGCGCCTCGGCCCAGCGGGGCCGCATGCCGCGCCGCACCAGGGCCTCGCTCCACCGGGGAGCCAGCGTCAGCAGGGCCCCGGTGGCCAGGACGGAGAGGAGGAAGCCGTAGCTCCGGGCCAGCCAGGGGTCGTAGAGCACCAGCAGCAGGACGGCGGCGGCCAGCGCCGGGATCAGGGACCTGCGCCTCCCGGTGGCGATGGCCAACAGGGTGACCGATCCGCAGGCCGCCGCCCGCAGCACGCTGGGCTCCGGTCGGCACACCACGACGAAGGCCAGGGTCAGGGCCACCCCGCACAGGGCCGTCGTCCGCAGCGAGAGCCCCAGGCGCGGTGCCAGCCCGCCCCGCTCGGCCTGCTGCGCTCGGGACGGGGCCCCGATGAGCAGGAAGAGCACCACGGTCAGGTTGGAGCCGGAGACGGCCAGCAGGTGCAGCAGATCGGTGGCGCGGAACGCGTCGTGCAGATCGGGCTCCACCCGGGAGGTGTCCCCGACCACCAGTCCCGGCAGCAGGGCCCTGGCGTCCGGGGCCAGCCCGTCGGTGACCTCGCGCAGCCCGGCCCGCAGCCGCCCGGCGATCCGCTGCACGGTGTCCGGACCGGCGGTCACCCGTGGCGGGGCGTCCCCGGCCGGACGGAGCAGGGCGACGGCCCGCTCCCCGTCCCGCGCCGGGGCCAGCCTGGCCACCACCTCGATCCGTATCGAGGGCTGCAACCGGGCCCACCCCGGATGCCCCGCCAGCACCCGCACCGGGGTCGACACCCGGGTCCGGGCACCATCGGGCCCGGTCACCCGGGTCACCACGGCGTCGAGCACCACCACCGGCGGCCCGCTCCCGGTACGGGCCGTCCGCGGATCGGAGCCCACGGTGAGGTCCGCCAGCACCCGGGCATGGTCCCGGGCCAGCTCCGGGACCGGCCCGGCCCGCGCCTCGGCCCGCTGGAGGCCCGCCACCCCGGCGCCGGCGGCCGCGCACAGCAGGACCGCCGCCACGGCCGTCCGGAACGGCACGGAGCGCCTCCGGCCCGCCAGCATCAGCAGCCCGGCCGCGCCCGCTCCCAGCCCCGCCGCCCCGGCACTCCAGCCGACGGGCACCCCGAGGGCCACGGCAGCCGCCACCCAAACGCCCAGAGCCGGTCCCACCAGCCGCAAATCCACCGGCCCCTGCTCCCGCCCGGCCAACCCCTGCCCGGCCGCCACCCGCCCGCGCGGCCCCTGCCCCGCCACTTCCCTCCCAGCCGGCCCCTGCCCCGCCTCTTCCAGCCCAGCCGGCCCCGGCACACGCGCACCCCGTCCGGCTGGACCTCGCCGCATCGGACCCCGCCCAGCCAGCCCACGCCCAACCAGCCCGCGCCCGGTCGGATCCCGCCCGGCTGGACCCCGCCGCATCGGACCCCGCCCAACCAGCCCGCGCCCAGCCAGCCCCCGCCCGGTCGGATCCCGCCCGGACGGGCCCCGCGCGCTCGGCCCCCGCGCGGCCGGGCCCGGCCCCGCCACGCCACCGCGGCTCACGGCCGCACCAGCTCGCGCAGATCGGCGAATCGGCGCTCGCCGATCCCGTTGACCTGCCGGAGCTCCTCCACCGAGCGGAAGCCCCCGCGCACCGTGCGGAAGTCCACGATGTGCTGCGCGAGGACCGGGCCGACCCCCGGCAGGCCGTCCAGCTGCTCGGCCGTGGCCGTGCCGAGGCTCAGCGGCCCGGAGGCGGCCCCGCCCCGGCCCGCTGCCGGCGGCGGGGCGGGAGCGCCCACCAGTACCTGCTCGCCGTCCATCAGGACGCGGGCCCGGTTCAGCCCGGTGGTGTCCGTCCCGGGCCGCACTCCCCCGGCGGCGGCCAAGGCATCGTCGACACGCGAGCCGGGAGGGAGCTTGCGCACTCCCGGGTCCCGGACCTTGCCGCTGACGTCCACCAGGATGGGACCGGCGCCGGGGCCCGCCCGCGCCGCGGTCGGGGCCGGCTCGGCGGCCGCCGCGGGCGCCACCACGGCGGGTGCGGTCACCGGCCGAGGCCGGGCCGCACCGTACTGCTGCGCTGCGAACCCGACCGCGACGACCAGCACCACCGAGACGGCGGCCACCGTGCGCGGCTCCACCCCACAGCGGGTTTGCAGCCACAGGGGCAGCCGCTCCCGCACCGCGAGCCACCGTGAAGCCCCAGCGGGTACCTCCCGGTCCCCGGCGGCCGGAGCCGCCCCCTCACCCCGGGCCGGCGCTTCGACGCGAACCGCCGGCCCGGGCCCGACCAACGGCTCCGGCCGGACCGCGGCCTCGGCCTCGAGCACCGCCCCGACGGCGTGGGCACCCGGGAGCTCCGCCCCGGCCGCGGTGCCCACCGGCGGCGGAGCTCCCGGGGGACGGCCCGCTCCGAGCAGGGCTTCGGCCCGGCGCCGCACCGCCGCGGGATCGGGGTGGCCCGGTCGCTGCCCGCGGCGATGCCGCAGACGGCTGTCAGAGAGCCGGGGACGGCCGGGGCCACTGGTGGCGCCGACGGGACCTGAGGTGCGCGTACGAAGAGTCATGGCACGACGGTAGGGCCGCACCTCGACACGCGTTCGGAAGCCTCAATTCCGGTGGATGGCCGGGCCGTTGTGGATATCTCCCTCACTCGAACCGGTGATCAGCGCGGGGAGACGACCGCCGCCAGCAACCCCGGTCCGGTGTGTGCGCCGATCACCGCGCCGACCTCGCTGACGTGCAGCTCGACCAGCCCGGGGATCCGCTCGCGAAGCCTCTGTGCCAGCTTCTCCGCGCGTTCCGGGGCCGCCAGGTGGTGCACGGCCACGTCGACGGGGCCGGACCCGGCGCGCTCGACGGCCAGCTCCTCCAGGCGGGCTATGGCCTTGGAGGCCGTACGCACCTTCTCCAGCATCTCGATCCGCCCGCCGTCCAGCGTCAGCAGCGGTTTCACCGCGAGCGCCGAGCCGAGGAGGGCCTGTGCGGCCCCGATGCGGCCGCCGCGGCGGAGGTAGTCGAGGGTGTCGACGTAGAAGTACGCGGACATGCCGGCGGCCCGCTTCTCGGCTGCGGCGACGGCTTCGTCGAGGGAACCCCCGGACTCGGCCACCTCCGCCGCGGCCAGGGCACAGAAGCCCAGGGCCATGGCGACCATGCCGGTGTCGACGACGCGGACGGGCACCGGGGCGGTCTTCGCGGCGAGGACGGCGGCGTCGTAGGTGCCGGAGAACTCCGCGGACAGGTGCAGGCTGACGATGCCGGTCGCACCGGCCTCCACGGCCTCTCGGTAGGCCCGGGTGAAGTCCTCGGGGCTGGGGCGGGACGTGGTGACCGAGCGGCGCTTCTGCAGGGCCAGGGCGAGGCTCCTGGCCGAGATCTCGGTGCCCTCTTCCAGGGCCTCGTCGCCGAGGACCACGGTCAGCGGGACGGAGGTGATTCCGTGCCGCGCCATGGCCGGTTGGGGCAGGTAGGCCGTGGAATCCGTGACGATCGCGACATGGCGGGACATGAGGCGGAGGTTACCGGCAGTGGAGGTGTTCCGGCAGCCCGGGTCCGCCGGTGGGCCTCCGGGCCCGGCTTTGAGTGGGCTGCCGCCCGGCTCCTGCTGGGCTGCCGCCGCGCTCCATCCGGGCCGCGGCCCGGTTTCTCCGGACTGCCGCCTAGGTTCCGCCGGGCTGCGAACAGCCCACGTGCAGGCCCATGCAGACTCCGGGGCGGGATCCGGGCGGACTCCGGACCGGCTCCGGCAGCAGGTGATCGGCCCTGCGGGGCTGGGTCCCCTACCCGCCCTTCCACCGTTCCCCGGGCTCCGCCCGGACCCGCGCCTCAAACGCCGGCGGGGCTGGAGGTGTCCCAGCGGGCCGGAAGGATCCGGCGCTGCAAACACCGGCGAGGCCGGACGAGTCCCACCAAGGCCGGGAAGGATCCCGGACTGCAAACACCGCCGGGGCCGGACGAGTCCCACCAAGGCCGGAGGGATCCGGGACTGCGAACGCCGGCGAGGCTGGACGAGTCCCGGAAGGGCCGGAGGGGCCGGAGGAGTACCGGCGGAGCCGGAGGAGTCCCGGAGGGGCCGGAGGAGTCCCGGAGGGGCCGGAGGAGTCCCGGCGGAGCCGGGGATGGCTCCGGACCCGCCGAGACCGGAAGAGTCCCCGCAGGGCCGGGGAGGCCGCCGGACCGGCCAAGGCCGGACGAGTCCCGGCGGAGCCGGGGATCCCTCCGGACCGGCCGAAAGATCCTGATGCTGCTCCGCCCCAGCCCCGACCCGCGAACGCCGCCGGAGCTGGGGCTAGAGCTGAAGCTCCCTCTCGATACGGGACCGGATCAGGTCGTCGCTTCCGGGCGGCGGGTCTTCTGCCAGGGGTACTGGGGGGGCGGGGTGGGCTCGGAGAGGGCCGCGGGCTCCGGGGTGTTCCACGTGGGAGTCGCGCGGGGGAGGTCGTCGGCCGGTGCCTGGGACCAGTCCCGCAGGGCGCCCGACTCGACGTCGATCTGGGCCGACAGGTGCGACAGGTCGTCCTCCGCGAAGCGCCGGGCGCGGTCGCGGGCCGCCCAGCGCAGCGAGTCCGACGCCTGCGTGATCTGCGCCGTGCGCTCCCGCAGGTCCGGCAGGACCGCCGCGATCCGCTGGCGGTCGGGCTCCGCCTCCAGGCGCTTCAGTTCGCCGTCGAGTTCGTGCCCGTGCGCGCTCAGCCGCTCGAACAGCCCGATCGACTCCTTCAGCGAGGCGTCCGTCTGGACCCCCTCGTACAGCGCCTGCTGCGTCGCCCGCATCGAGTTCCGCAGGTCCAGCCGCAGTGTGGCCAGCGCACCCGTGACACCGACCTGGCCGAAGCTGCGGGCCTTCAGGGTGGTGTCCTCCACGGTGCGGCGGGCTTGGGTGATGGTCCGGTCCACGCCGCGCGCGGCAGCCTTGACCACCTTCGTCGTCACGTAGACACCGAGCCCCAGAAAAGCGAACAGCAGCACCAGGGCCACGATGATGAAGGCCTCCTCCATGAACGGTCCCTTCCCCAGCCGATTGCGTCCCTTCCACCGTAAACGCCACGGGCAGGCCGCGGGTTCCAATCGAACCCCCAACCTGCCCGTACGGGATTACCCCTACTCACGTCAGACGGCGACGTCAGACGACGATGTTCACCAGCTTCGGCGCGCGCACGATCACCTTGCGGATCTCCGCCCCGCCCAGCGCCGCCACGACCGCCTCGTCGCCCAGCGCCAGCTGCTCCAGCTCGGCGTCCGAGATCGTCGGAGACACCTCCAGGCGGGCCTTGACCTTGCCCTTGATCTGGACGACGCACGTGACACTCTCGTCCACGACGTACGCCGGGTCCGCGACCGGGAAGTCCTGGTGGACGACCGACTCGCCGTGGCCCAGGCGCTGCCACAGCTCCTCCGCGATGTGCGGCGCCAGCGGGGCCACCAGCAGCACCAGGCGCTCCGCGACCGAGCGCTCCAGCGGCCGGCCCGCCTTCGTCAGGGTGTTGTTCAGCTCGGTGATCTTCGCGATGGCGGTGTTGAAGCGCAGCCCGGCCATGTCGCCGCCGACCCCGTCGATCGCCTTGTGCAGCGCGCGCAGGGTGGCCTCGTCGGGCTCCCCGTCGACGACCGTCACGGCGCCCGACTCCTCGTCCACCACGTTGCGCCACAGGCGCTGCAGCAGGCGGTACTGGCCGACCACGGCACGGGTGTCCCAGGGACGCGAGACGTCCAGGGGGCCCATCGCCATCTCGTACAGGCGCAGGGTGTCCGCGCCGTACTCCTCGCAGATCTCGTCCGGCGTGACGGCGTTCTTCAGGGACTTGCCCATCTTGCCGTGCTCACGCTTGACCGGCTCGCCCTGGTAGAAGTAGCCGCCGTCCCGCTCCTCGACCTCGGCCGCCGGGACGTACACACCGCGCGAGTCGGTGTACGCGTACGCCTGGATCATGCCCTGGTTGAACAGCTTGTGGAACGGCTCCACCGAGGAGACGTGCCCCAGGTCGAACAGCACCTTGGACCAGAAGCGCGCGTACAGCAGGTGCAGCACCGCGTGCTCGGCGCCGCCCACGTACAGGTCGACGCCGCCGTGCGGCTGGCCCTCGCGCGGGCCCATCCAGTACTGCTCGATCTCCGGGTCGACCAGGGCCGAGCCGTTGTTCGGGTCCAGGTAGCGCAGCTCGTACCAGCAGGAGCCGGCCCAGTTCGGCATGGTGTTGGTCTCGCGCCGGAACGGGCGCACCCCGCGCCCGTCGCCCAGGTCCAGCTCGACGTTGACCCACTCCGCGTTGCGCGACAGCGGGGTCTCCGGCTTGGAGGTGGCGTCGTCCGGCTCGAAGGTGCGCGGCGAGTAGTCCTCGACCTCGGGCAGTTCCAGCGGCAGCATCGACTCGGGCAGCGGGTAGGCCACGCCGTCCTCGTCGTAGACGATCGGGAAGGGCTCGCCCCAGTACCGCTGGCGGCTGAACAGCCAGTCGCGCAGCCGGAAGTTGACGGTGCCCTCGCCGATGCCGCGCCCGGCCAGCCAGTCGGTGATCGCGGCCTTGGCCTCGACCACGCCCAGGCCGTCCAGCGAGACGCCGTCGCCCGTCGAGTTGACGATGGTGCCGTCGTACGAGGAGAACGCGTCCTCCCACTCCAGCGGGTCCGCGTCGCGGTCGTCCGTCGGCTGGACGACGCAGCGCATCGGCAGCTCGAAGGCGCGCGCGAACTCGAAGTCGCGGCTGTCGTGCGCCGGGACGGCCATGATCGCGCCGGTGCCGTAGCCCATCAGCACGTAGTCCGCGATGAAGACCGGGACCAGGTCCCCGCTGACCGGGTTGGTCGCGTACGCGCCGGTGAAGACGCCGGTCTTGTCCTTGGCCTCGGCCTGCCGCTCGACGTCGGACTTCGAGGCGGCCTGCTTGCGGTACGAGTCCACGGCATCGGCCGGGGTCGCGTTGCCGCCGGTCCACAGCTGGTGGGTGCCCTCGGGCCACTCGGCCGGGACGATCTTCGCGACCAGTTCGTGCTCGGGGGCCAGCACCATGTAGGTGGCGCCGAACAGCGTGTCGGGGCGGGTGGTGAAGACGGTGATGGCGTCGCCGTCGCCGACCGCGAAGTCCACGCGCGCGCCCTCGCTGCGGCCGATCCAGTTGCGCTGCTGCAGCTTGATGGCCTCGGGCCAGTCCAGCGCGTCCAGGTCGTCGATCAGGCGGTCGGCGTAGGCCGTGATCCGCATGTTCCACTGGCTCAGCTTGGACTTGAAGACGGGGAAGTTGCCGCGCTCGGAGCGGTTGTCGGCGGTGACCTCCTCGTTGGCCAGTACGGTGCCCAGCCCGGGGCACCAGTTGACGGGCGCGTCCGAGGCGTACGCCAGCCGGTACTCGTTCAGTACGTCGGCCCGCTCGGCGGCGCTCAGCGCGGCCCAGGAGGCTCCGCCGGGCAGCTCGCGGGAGCCGTCCTCGAAGGCGGCGACCAGCTCGGCGATGGGCCGGGCCTTCGCGGCGTCCGCGTCGTACCAGGAGTTGTAGATCTGCAGGAAGATCCACTGGGTCCACTTGTAGTAGTCCGGGTCGATCGTCGCGAACGAGCGGCGCTTGTCGTGGCCCAGACCCAGCCGGCGCAGCTGGACCTTCATGTTCTCGATGTTCGCCTCGGTCGACACGCGCGGGTGCGTACCGGTCTGCACGGCGTACTGCTCGGCCGGCAGGCCGAAGGCGTCGAAGCCCAGGGTGTGCAGGACGTTGTGGCCGGTCATCCGCTGGTGGCGGGCGAAGACGTCGGTGGCGATGTACCCGAGCGGGTGGCCGACGTGCAGGCCCGCGCCCGAGGGGTACGGGAACATGTCCATGATGAACTTCTTGGGGCGCGCCACGACCGCGGGGTCGCCGGCCAGGTCACCGGTCGGGTTCGGGGCCTCGTAGGTGCCCTGCGCGTCCCATACGTCCTGCCAGCGTGCCTCGATGTCGGCGGCCATGGCAGCCGTGTAACGGTGCGCCTCGGCCGCCTCGGGGGCCGGGGTGTTCGTCTCGCTCATGATTCCTGAAGCTCCATCGATCGTCTCTGCCGGTTCTGCTGCCCAAACGAAAAAACCCCTCGCACAGGAGGGGGCGCCGCGCCGGGGCCGACCGCTTCGTGGGGTCGGAACTGTTCAGCGCGGCTCGGTAAGCAGAAGGCGTACGGCACGCATGGCGTCAGGGTACCGCAGCGGCCCCGACGGGCGCTCTGCCCTTCCGGCGGGCGGACGCACGGCCGGTGGACCCACAACCTGTGGGCGCACAACCTGTGGGCGCACAACGAAAAGCGGGCCACCGTTTCCGGTGGCCCGCTTCTTCACTGTGGAGCTATGGAGAATTGAACTCCAGACCTCCTGCATGCCATGCAGGCGCTCTACCAACTGAGCTATAGCCCCTTGTCTTGCCTGCCGCTTCGTGGCCCGTTTCCGGTGCCCCTTGGCGACATCCCAAACATTACACGGTGATGGCCCTGGTCCAAAAATCGGTTTCCGCGCGCCCCGGGCCATGTCCGTTTCATGGCGATCCGTCACATGCCCCGGCTCATTGCGCATCCCTGCGCCACGCCGCTGCGCAGCCCTGCGTCACGCCGCTGCGCGTCCCCGCGTCACGCCCGCGCGAACTGGTAGAACCGCTTCAGCGTGCAGTGTTCGTCGAGCAGCCGCCCGTAGATCGGCTCGCCCTCCAGTTCGCGGTACGTCTCGATGGGGTCGCCTTTTATGATCAGCGCCCGCGCGCACTCCTCGCACCAGTACTGGTAGTCGGGGTTGACCGGCTCCATGTCCCGCACGATCGGCGTGCCGTTGTTGCACCAGTCGCACCGCCGCCGGTGTGCACCCATCCGTCAGCGACTCCCTCCCGCGTCGGGCCGTCGTCGTCCCCCTCCGGCCGTCCGATTCTGCCATGCCGGTGCTCGCTCGGGCAGCTGTGGACAAAAGCAAAGATCCCGCCCCCTGTTGGGGACGGGATCTTGATTGTGGAGCTATGGAGAATTGAACTCCAGACCTCCTGCATGCCATGCAGGCGCTCTACCAACTGAGCTATAGCCCCGCTCTCCGCGACGCTCCCCCCGTTTCCGGTGTTCTGCGCTGCGAACAAGAAGAACTCTAGCCTGTGACCAGCCGGAAAGTGAAATCCGGGTGGGAGCCGCTCCGAGGTGGGCTCAGTCGTCGTCGCCGAGCACCGGTTCGGGCAGCGTGCCGGCGTTGTGTTCCATCAGCCGCCAGCCCCTCGCGCCCTCGCCCAGGACGGACCAGCAGCAGTTGGAGAGCCCGCCCAGGCCCTCCCAGTAGTACGAGTCCAGGCCCAGCAGGCGGCCGATCGTCGTACGGATGGTGCCGCCGTGGCTGACCACCACGAGCGTGCCGCCGGGGGGCAGCCGGTCGGCGTGTTCCAGCACCACCGGCGCGGCACGGTCGGCGACCTCGGTCTCCAGCTCGCCGCCACCGCGGCGGACCGCCTCGCCGCGCTTCCACGCCGCGTACTGGTCGCCGTACTTGCCCAGGATCTCGTCGTGCGTGAGGCCCTGCCATTCGCCGGCGTACGTCTCGCGCAGCGCCTCGTCGTGCGTCACCGCCAGACCCGTGACGGCCGCCAGCTCGGCAGCCGTGGCGGAGGCGCGCATCAGGTCCGAGGCGACGATGGCGTCGGGCTGCAGCGAGGCGAGCAGCCGGGCGGCACGGCGCGCCTGCGCCACACCGGCCTCGGTCAGCTCGATGTCCGTGGAGCCCTGGAAGCGGCGCTCCAGGTTCCACGAGGTCTGGCCGTGCCGCCACAGGACGATCTTGCGGCTGGTCTGGCCGTTGCCGCTGGTCGTACCGCCGCTGGTCGTACCGTCGCCGGCCGTACCTTCGCGGGTCACACCCTCAGGGGTCGTGCCGTCGTGGGTCGCGCTCAGAACAGATCACCGTCCAGTTCGTCGTCGCCCTGCGCGGCGCGCAGCGCGGCGTGCTCCTCGGCCTTGCCCTTGGTGAGCTTCGCGTCCTCGGGGAGGTCGATCTCGGGGCAGTCCTTCCACAGGCGCTCCAGCGCGTAGAAGACGCGCTCCTCGCTGTGCTGCACGTGGACGACGATGTCGATGTAGTCGAGCAGGATCCAGCGGGCGTCGCGGTCGCCTTCGCGGCGCACCGGCTTGGCGCCCAGCTCCTTCTGGAGCTTCTCCTCGATCTCGTCGACGATCGACTTGACCTGGCGGTCGTTGGGAGCCGAAGCGAGCAGGAAGGCGTCGGTGATCGACAGCACGTCGCTGACGTCGTACGCGATGATGTCGTGCGCGAGCCGGTCGGCCGCGGCCTGGGCGGCGGCGGTGATGAGCTCGATGGAGCGGTCCGTGGCGGTCACTGGCCATGCTTTCGGGTTGGCGGGCAGATTCTTACAAGGGTCTCATGTACCGCCGACACCGCCCGCGCGCAGCGTGCCGCGCGGGCGGAGCCGCACCCGTAGGGCGCCGCCGGAGTAGGCCGCAGTAGGCCTCGTAAGGGGTCAGGACGGTTTGTAATCCTTGCCCAGGGTCACCACGACGTCCGCGTTCACCGCGTTCTCGGCCTTCTTCACGGCCGTCTCGGGCAGTCCCAGCGTCTTGGCGACCTCGATCGCCTTGTCCCGCTGCGCGTCGTCCTGGTACGTGATCTGCGACGCGGGCACCGTCTTGTCGGCCTTGCCGCCGTCCACCAGGGTGTAGCCGCCGTTGAGCAGGGCCGCCTTCGCCGCCGTGTTCGTCTTGTCGTCGCCGGTGGCGTCCTTCAGGCCGACCCGCGGCAGGGCCCCGGGCTGGGCCTCCGTGACGGAGCCGCCGAGGACCTCCTTGACGACCTTCTTGTTGGCCTCGTCCGTGAGGCCGCCGTCCGGCTTCACCCCGAGCACGTCGGTGCGGTACGCGCCCACCTTGGCGTGCTCGCCGAGCTTGGACAGGAGCGCGCCCAGCGTCTGCGCGTTCAGCGCCGGGTCCAGGATCTGCCCGGTGGTCTCCACGGTCATCGCCGCCGACTTCGGATCGCCGGGCACCTTGCGCAGCAGGCCCAGCAGGACCTTGCCGAGCCGGTCGAGCTGCTTGGCCTCCGGCTCGCCCGGCGCCCGGTACGTGGCGTAGGCGACGGCCATCGCACCGCTGAGGCTCTGCTTCGGGCCCTTGCCGACGGCGGGCACCTTCGCCGCATCGTCCGCCGGGACGGCCACGTCGGTGTCGACCTCGATGCCGCCGACCAGCTCCACGAAGTTTTCCAGGAAGGGGGTGTCCAGCCGCCAGGTGCCGCCGATGCGGGTGCCGAAGACCGAGTCGAGGGATTCCCGTACGCCCAGGCCGCCGTCCTCGACGGCCTTGCCCAGCTGGGCCGTGGTGCCGTCGTCCTTGGAGACGTTCAGCGTGTTCGGCACCAGCACGGTGGCGCCCCGCTTGGTGGTCACGTTGTCGACGAGCAGCGCCGTGGAGGTGCCGCCCTTCCTGGTGTTGTGCACGTGCACGACGATCATGTCGCGCTTCTGCGGGCCGGTGGCGGAAGCGCCGTTCGACGCCTTGCCGGGGCCCTCCAGGAACGGCAGCTTGCCCGCGTACCAGAGGTAGCCGAGGCCCGCGACGACGAAGAGCGCCAGGACGACGATCAGCGCCACCACCCGGTTGCGGCCGCGCCGGCGGGCCTCCTCGCGGCGCTCGGTCCGGCTCTCGGTGAAGGCGAGCCAGTCGATGACGTCCTCGGAGTCCTCGTCCGGCTGGTCGATGAAGGCGAACTGCTCGGTCTGGTACGAGGGCCCCTGGCCCTGTGCGCCCCGTCCCTGTGCGCCCTGCCCGTCGTCGGCCCGGCGGGGCTCCGGGACCTGCGCGGCGGGGCGGTACTCCGGCTCGGGCGCGGGGGCCCGCAGGGGCGCCTGCGGCGGGGCCTCGGGAGCGGCCTGCTGCGGGATCCACTGCTGGGTGGCCTGGGTGTCGTACTGCGGCTGGGACTGGGTGTCGTACCCGTACTGCGGGGCCTGGGGAGCCTGGGGGTACTGCTGCTGGGGCTGCTGCGGGTAGTACTGCGGGGGCTGCTGCGGCTGCTGCTGATGGGTCTGATGGGGCTGCTGCCGGTCGTAGCCCTGGTAGTCGTAGCCGTAGCCCTGCTCGTACTGCTGCTGCCCGTAGGGGGGCGCGGGCTCGGGGGCGGGCTGCGCGGGCACCTGGCTGTACACCGGCCGCCCGTACGCGTCGTAGCCGACGAGCTGCTGCTCCTGGCCGGCATACGGGTCGTACGGCTCGTGTCGGTCGTTCACCGCGGGGCCCCTCTCTCCGGAAGCTCAGGCTCCCCGGTACAGCTCACGCTTGTCGATGTAGCGGACCACGCCGTCGGGCACGAGGTACCAGACAGGATCCCCCTTGGCCACGCGGGCACGGCAGTCCGTGGACGAAATGGCCAGCGCCGGAACCTCCACGAGGGAGACGCCGCCCTCGGGCAGGCCGTCGTCGGTGAGCACGTGGCCCGGCCGGGTGACGCCGATGAAGTGCGCGAGGGCGAAGAGTTCCTCGGCGTTCCGCCAGGTCAGGATCTGTGCAAGGGCGTCGGCGCCGGTGATGAAGAAGAGGTCGGCGTCGTCGTTGAGGGCGCTCAGGTCCCTCAGGGTGTCGATCGTGTACGTCGGGCCACCGCGGTCGATGTCGATGCGGCTCACCGAGAACTGCGGGTTCGAGGCGGTCGCGATGACCGTCATCAGGTACCGGTCCTCGGCGGACGACACGGCCCGCTGCGACTTCTGCCACGGCTCGCCGGTCGGTACGAACATCACCTCGTCGAGGTGGAACAGCGCGGCCACCTCGCTGGCGGCCACCAGGTGTCCGTGGTGGATCGGGTCGAATGTCCCGCCCATCACCCCGAGCCTGCGCTTCACCGGGCCGGTAGGCACTTCCTGCTCTCCCATGAGCGCAGAGCCTACTGTCCCGGTGGCGCGGCAGGGACCCGCCTACGGGCGCGTACTCGTCGGGCAGAACGTTCGGGGGTTCAGCGGTCCCGGTTCAGGCGCGTGGTGACCCACAGCATCAGCAGGAGGATGCCGAAGGCGGCGCCACCGGTCAGGTACGGGTTCAGGCTGTCGTGGTTGCCGCCGTGCTTCTCGGCTCCCTCCGAGGCGAGGACGACCAGGTTGTGGGCGGTGGAGGCGAGGCTCATCAGGCAGGTACCTATCGGGTCGGGGAGCGGGCGGAGACTTCGCTCACATCGTATGCGGGGGCCTGGGGCACGCTCACGCCGACTCAGGCGTTGGAGAGGATAGACGGGCGGCCAGCCGCACACATCAACGGGGAGGGCGCTATGACGGGGACGGGATTCGAAAAGGCACCGGCGCGGGACCGCAAGAGGTTCCCCGGTATTTCCTCACGGGCGTACGAGCATCCGGCGGACCGGTCCGCGCTCGTGGCCCTGCGCAAACTGACCGGCTTCGACACGGTCTTCAAAACGCTGAGCGGGCTGCTGCCCGAGCGCAGTCTGAGACTGCTCTTCCTGTCGGACTCCGTCCGGGTGGGCGAGACCCAGTTCCCGCACCTGCACGCGATGCTCCTGGACGCCTGTTACATCCTGGACCTGGAGAAGGTCCCGCAGATGTACGTCCAGCAGGACCCGAAGCCCAACGCCATGTGCATCGGCCTGGACGAGCCGATCATCGTGGTCACCACGGGCCTCGTCGAGCTCCTGGACGAGGAGGAGATGCGGGCGGTGGTGGGCCACGAGGTGGGCCACGCGCTGTCGGGGCACGCCGTGTACCGCACGATCCTGCTGTTCCTGACGACCCTGGCGCTCAAGATCGCGTGGATCCCGCTGGGCAATGTGGCGATCATGGGGCTCGTGACGGCGCTGCGCGAGTGGTTCCGCAAGTCGGAGCTGTCCGCGGACCGGGCGGGCCTGCTGGTGGGACAGGACGTGCACGCCTCGATGCGCGGGCTGATGAAGCTCGCGGGCGGCAACCACCTCCACGAGATGAATGTCGACGCGTTCCTCGCCCAGGCCGAGGAGTACGAGAAGAGCGGCGATCTGCGCGACTCCGTCCTGAAGATCCTCAACGTGCTGCCCCGGACGCACCCCTTCACCACGGTGCGGGCGTCCGAGCTGAAGAAGTGGTCGCAGAACCGGGACCACCAGCGGATCATGGACGGCCACTACCCGCGCCGCGAGGACGACAAGGACACCTCGGTGACCGACTCCTTCCGGCAGTCGGCCGCGCACTACGCCGACACGGTGCGCACGAGCAAGGACCCGCTGATGAAGCTGGTCGGCGACATCGTCGGCGGTACGGCGGACCTGGGCGGCAAGCTGCGGGACAAGTTCTCGGGCATGGGCGCCTCGGGTGCGGGCGGCTCCACGGGCACGGGCGGCTCCACGGGCGCCAGTGGCAGCGCCGAGAACAAGGGCACGGACACGGACACCGGCAAGGGCGGAGCTACGGAGCAGGGCTGACGCCCCGCCCCGGGGCGGCGGCCGGGGACGCCGGGGACTGTGGCGTCCCCGGCGGCTCCGGCGTGGCCGTCGGCGCGAGCATCCCGCACAGCCCGGCCGTGCGGCGCGGACTGCCGCTGGCGTACGGGTCGGTCGCCGCCGGGCCGGTGGTGGTCGGCCCGGCGCCGGCCGGCATCGGGCGGAAGCCTGCTGCCGGGTCGGCGGAGCAGGCCTGCGGGCCGGCCATCACGTAGGCAGAGACGAGCTCCGCGCGCCGGGCCGTGAGGTCGTCGCGGTCGAAGCGCAGCCGCAGCTCCCGGCGGACGGTGAAGAGCGAGGCGCCGTCCGCCGCGGCAGGCTGGCCTGTAGCCGGGCGCACGGCGTAGACGAAGGTGTGGTCGGAGGTCACCTCCAGCGCGTTCGGAGCGGTCTCCGCGAAGGCGAGGACCCCGCTGACCCGGACCCGGGTGTCGGCCACCACGGCGGTCGCCGGGTCGAAGCGGACGAGCCAGCCGGTGATGGCGTGCCGCCCGTTGCCGGCCGGCGCGAGCATGCTCTGGTCGAACTGCGTCAGCTGGTCGGGGTCGAGCAGCACGCGCACCGGCCGGGAGGCCTCGCCGGACAGGACGTCGGGGTCCAGCGAGGACTGCACCAGGTAGTCCTTGGCGATGGTCAGCGCGGTTTGGACCTGCTCGTCGCTGAAGTGGCGGGTACGGCGCACGCCGGGAAAGGTGATCCCGGCCGCCCCGACGCGGTACTGGGCCGCCGGGCTCTTCTCGTACAGGTCGGCGGGCCGGCCGCCCGGCACGGCCTCGGAGGGCGCGAGCGGGACGACGGTGCTGCTCATCGCCTCGGCCGGGGCTCCGGCAGGCGGCACGTAGGGGTTGCGCAGCCCCATGTAGACGGCGCCCGCGAGCGCCAGGGCGATGCACAGCACGATGATCCGGCCCTGCCGGGCCGCGCCGCCGGAGCCGCTCCGGGGACCCGGATGGCTTCCGCCGCTCGACCAGATCGACCGGCTCCGTACGGCGCGGGCGTGCTCGCCCATGCGCTCCTGTGCGGAGAACTCCTGAAGCCGGGCAGCCCGGACGAAGTCCTCGTCGAACACCACCGACCGGTACTCATCGGCCCGGAACTCGTCGTCGGCCCCGCCGGCACCCTCGGGGGTGCCGTTCGGCGGATCTCCTGGCATGGCCATCGCTTCTCCCCGCTGTCCCGCTCCAGAGAAGCCCCCGGCTCCGGCGATGGGGAGCGGGGTCGTACCTTCAGGGTTGGCGGATGGCGCGGTCCATAAACGCTCCGGCGCCGGTGACTTCCCCCATCGGGGTGCTGGCGGGGGCCGGAACCTGTTCCGCGTCGCTCGCCGCGCTGCGGTACACGGCGCTGAAGGCGAGCGCGATCATGCCGAGGCCCATCACGAAGGCGAGCACCCAGGCGACCGGGCGCAGCCACGGCGAGCGGCCGCGGTAGGGGCGCAGGCTGCCGCCGTAGGCCCCGTACGGGCCCTCCGCGGAGGCGGCTCCGTGGCTGTGGTCCCAGCCGGAGTCGTCGGAGTGGTGGCCGTCGGCGCCGCCGTAGGCGTACGCGTCGTAGTCCTCGTCGCCCGTCCAGCCGCCTGCGAAGGCGGCGCGGGCGGCCTCGGCCGCCTCGGCGCGCGCCCGGTCGCCGGCCCGCTGGCGCTCTGCGGCGCTCGGTTCACGGATCTCGGCGTTCCGGACGAAGTCCTCGTCGAACACCACGGAGGCGAAGTCCTTGTCCGCGCCTCCGCGGTCGTCGTCGGGCTCCCCGTCGTCCGGGAACGGTTTGCCCCCCACGTCGTCCGGCACGAGACCAGCGTAGACCTGAGGGACGCCTTTGGGCAGGGTGAAGGCCGAAATCCGGCCACACCGTGTTCAGCGGGCGACTACCGTACGTGACCGTCGCCGGTGACGATGTACTTGGTCGAGGTGAGCTCGGGAAGCCCCATCGGGCCCCGGGCGTGCAGCTTCTGCGTGGAGATGCCGATCTCCGCACCGAAGCCGAACTGACCACCGTCCGTGAACCGGGTGGAGGCATTCACGGCGACCGTGGTCGAGTCGACCAGCTGGGTGAAGAGGCGCGCGGCGGCCTGCGAGGTGGTGACGATCGCCTCGGTGTGGCCGGAGGTCCAGCGGCGGATGTGGGCGACGGCCTCGTCGAGGGAGTCCACGACACCGGCGGCGATGTCGTACGAGAGGTACTCGGCGGCCCAGTCCTCGTCGGTGGCGGGGAGGGCGGTGACCTTGGAGTCCTGCGCGTACCCGAGCACCCGCTCGTCGCCGTGCACGGTCACGCCGGCGTCGGCGAGGGCGTCCAGGGCGAGCGGCAGGAAGGCGTCGGCGATGTCCCGGTGGACCAGGAGGGTCTCCGCGGAGTTGCAGACGGAGGGGCGCTGGGCCTTGGAGTTGACGAGGATGTCCACGGCCATGGCCAGGTCGGCCTGGGCGTCCACGTAGACGTGGCAGTTGCCGGTACCGGTCTCGATGACCGGGACGATGGATTCCTCGACGACGGTCTTGATGAGCGAGGCACCGCCGCGCGGGATGAGGACGTCGACGAGGCCGCGGGCTCGCATCAGCTCGCGGACGGAGTCGCGGGACTCCCCCGGTACGAGCTGGATGGCGTCGGCGGGGAGGCCGGCCGATGCGACGGCGTCGCGCAGGATGGCGACGAGGGCCGTGTTGGAGGCGTAGGCCGAGGAGGAGCCGCGCAGGAGGACCGCGTTGCCGGACTTCAGGCAGAGGGCGGCGGCGTCGACGGTGACGTTGGGGCGGGCCTCGTAGATGATGCCGACGACGCCGAGCGGGACGCGGATCTGGCGGAGGTCGATCCCGTTGGGGAGCGTGGAGCCGCGGACGACCTCGCCGACGGGGTCGGGCAGGGCCGCGACGTCACGGACGTCGGAGGCGATGGCCGCGATGCGGTCGGGGGTGAGGGTGAGGCGGTCGATGACGGTCTCGCTGGTCCCGGCGGCGGCCGCCTTCGCGGTGTCGACGGCGTTGGCCTCCACGATCTCGGCCGTACGGGCCTCCAGCGCGTCCGCGATGGCCAGCAGGGCCTTGTCCTTGGCGGACCGCGGGAGTGGGGCGATGGCCGCGGCGGCGATCCGGGCGGCTTGCGCGGTGGCGATCACGGGCGAGGTCGTGGCATCGAGCGAGGTCATGCCGCCAGGGTAATCCCCGCCGGCCCCGGCCCCGATGGGCTTCCACCCCCCGAGACACCTTCCCTTCCCGACGCGGGTGCTCGCCACCTGCGCCTGACGCGAGGCCCGGTGGGCGGGTGCGGCTGGGTCGGCCCTGCGGGGCGAAGTCCCCTACCCGCCCTTCCACCGTTCCCCGGACTCCGCCCGGACCCCCTGGGGCTCCGCCCCAGACCCCGGTCCTCAAACGCCGGCGAGGCTGAATTTTGCCGCGCAGCGGCAAATCCAGCCCGTCCGGCGTTTGAGGACCGGGTCCGGGCAGCGCCCGGGGAACGGGCGAAGGGCGGGTAGGGGAACTCCGCCCCGCAGGGCCCAGCCACCCGCACCCACCCACCGGGACCCGCGCCGGGACGGCCGTGGCCGCACCGCCGACCGGCCCCCGTCGGACGGAGTCCGGCGCAGCGCCGCGAAGCCGGGGAGGCCCGCAAGGGCCGAGCCGCGCGAGCGGCGCGTTAATAGGGGTGCACGCCCATGGGGTGGGCCGGGGGTGGGCCGTAGCCTTCGGCCACGCGCTGGTGGTAGGTGGCTCGGTCGATGACTTCGAGGCCGACGATCTCCCAGGGCGGGAGCTTCGCCGAGGACCGGTGTTCCCCCCAGAGCCGCAGCGCGACGGCGGCCGCGTCGTGGAGGTCGCGGGCTTCCTCCCAGTACCGGATTTCCGCGTGGTCGTCGGCGTAGCGGCTGGTCAGCAGGAAGGGGTGGTCATGGGCGAGCTGCTCCAGCCCGCGGCGTACGTCGGACAGCGGCGCGGGCTTCCCGGAGACGCTGAGGGTGATGTGCCAGAGACGGGAGGCGTCCCGGTCCTCCCCGGTCCCGCCGACGTCACCGTCCCCGGTGCCGACGCTGGTCAGCGCTCGTCTCACCAGCCGCCTCCTTGTCTGCGCTACGCGTGTCCGCCCCTCACAGTTGACCAGTCCTCGGCTCACCGCGCGGCGGTTTTACCGAACCTCAGCCCTGCAGCAGGACCAGATCGTCGCGGTGGACGACCTCCCGCTCGTACTCGGGTCCGAGTTCCCGCGCGAGCTCACGGGTGGAGCGCCCGAGGAGCTGCGGGAGCTCCTTGGCGTCGAAGTTGACGAGGCCGCGCGCCACCGCCCGGCCGTCGGCCGAGCGCAGCTCCACGGGGTCGCCGGCGACGAAGTCGCCCTCGACCGAGGCGATGCCGGCGGGCAGCAGCGAGCTGCCGCGCTCGGTCACCGCGCGGACGGCGCCGTCGTCCAGGACGAGGTGTCCCTGCGGGGTCGATGCGTGCTGGAGCCAGAGCAGCCGGTCCGTGGAGCGGCGTCCGGTGGAGTGGAAGAGGGTGCCGGTCGCCCGTCCGGCCAGGGCGTCCGCGGCCTGGCTGGCGGAGGTCAGGACGACGGGGATGCCGGCCGCCGCGGCGATGCGCGCCGCCTCGACCTTGGTGGCCATGCCGCCGGTGCCGACGCCCGCCTTGCCGACGCTGCCGATGGTGACGTGGGCGATGTCCTCGGGGCCGCGCACCTCGTCGATGCGGCTGGTGCCGGGCTGGGACGGGTCCCCGTCGTAGAGGCCGTCCACGTCCGAGAGCAGGACGAGGAGGTCGGCGCGGACCAGGTGGGCCACGAGGGCGGCGAGGCGGTCGTTGTCGCCGAAGCGGATCTCGTCGGTGGCGACGGTGTCGTTCTCGTTGACGACGGGCAGTGCCCCCATGGCCAGGAGCTGGTCCAGGGTCCGGTAGGCGTTGCGGTAGTGCGCGCGCCGGCTCGTGTCGTCGGTGGTCAGGAGCACCTGGCCGACGCGTACGCCGTACCGGGCGAAGGAGGCCGTGTAACGGGCGACGAGCAGGCCCTGGCCGACGCTCGCGGCGGCCTGCTGGCGGGCCAGGTCGGTGGGGCGGCGGCGCAGGCCGAGGGGGGAGAGTCCGGCGGCGATGGCTCCGCTGGAGACCAGGACGATCTCCTTCTCGCCGCCGCTGCGCGCCTTGGCCAGTACGTCGACCAGGGCGTCCACCCGGTCGGCGTCGAGTCCGCCGGCCGCCGTGGTCAGGGAGGAGGAGCCGACCTTGACCACGATCCTGCGCGCGTCGAGCACACCCTGCCTAGCCGCTGACACTTCTGTCCCCTTGCCCCTCACCGGAAAACTGACCCTGCCCGCCCAATCTACGGGGTGCCCGGGCGGCGCCGCCCTCCGGTTTCAGACCGTGGACGCGCTGCGGGTCTGCTCCGGTTCTCCGGCCGCGCCGGCCGTCCCCGGAATGAGGATCTTGCGGGAGATGACGAAGGTGAAGGGGATCGCGACGACGGCCGCGACCAGCGGCGCGATCTTGGTGTTCATGCCGGCCCAGGTCACCAGGGCGTACAGGCCGGCGGACTGGACCACGAAGTTCGTGATGTTGGTGAGCGGGAAGAGCAGGAACTTCTTCCAGGTCGGCCGGGTCCGGTAGGTGAAGTAGGTGTTCATGAAGAACGAGCCGACCATCGCCAGCACGAAGGCGAGGGAGTAGGCGGCGAAGTACGGCATCCACGGGTGCAGGAGCAGGTACAGGACGAAGAAGGTTCCGGTGTTGACCCCGCCGACCAGACCGAAGCGGACGATCTGGCCGAGCTGGGTCTTCCGGTCGGTGCCCGGCTTCCCGTTCGTCGTGGTCGACATCAGTTGCTTCGCTCGGCGATCACGGCCTGGGCCTTCGGCAGCTGCTCGTCCCGGATGTCCGTGGGGGCGCCCGTCCGGTCGGTGCCGTGCGACTCCTTCACCAGGAAGTGCGGCCGGCGCTTGGTCTCGTAGTAGATGCGGCCGATGTACTCGCCGATCAGACCCAGCATGATCATCTGAATGCCGCCCAGGCCCGCGATCAGCCCGACGGTGGTGACGTATCCCGGGGATTCCACCCCGTGGGTCATCGCCATGATGGTGATCCACAGGGCGTAGAGGCCCGTCAGGCCCACCAGGGTCACGCCCACCCAGATGCCGATGCGCAGCGGCCGGTTGTTGAACGAGATGAGCCCGTCCATGCCGTAGTTCAGCAGGGCGCCGAACTTCCACTTCGTCTCGCCGGCCTCGCGCTGCGCGTTGCGGTAGTCGAAGTGGACCGTATCGAAGCCGATCCAGGAGAACAGGCCCTTGGAGAAGCGGTTGTACTCGGGCAGCGACAGCAGCGCGTCCACGGCCGGGCGGGACAGCAGCCGGAAGTCGCCGACGCCGTCGGTGAGCTCCACGTCGACCCAGCGGTTGACGCCCCGGTAGTAGAGGCGGCTGAGCGCCGAGCGGAGCTTCTTGTCGCCTTCGCGGGTGCGGCGGGCGATGATCTGGTCGTGGCCCTGCCGGTAGTAGTCGAGCATGGTGGCGATGAGCTCCGGCGGGTGCTGGAGGTCCGCGTCCATGATGACCACGGCGTCGCCGGTCGCCTCGCGCAGGCCCGCGAGCATGCCGGCCTCCTTGCCGAAGTTCCGGCTGAAGGAGACGTAGCGGGTCCGGTCCGTGTGCTGCGCCGCGATCTTGCGGAGCTTTTCGAGGGTTCCGTCACGGCTGCCGTCGTCGACGTAGCAGACCTCGTACTCGACGGGCAGAGCATCGAGAACCTTGCGGATCTCCGTGTCGAAGCTGTCGATGACAGCTTCCTCGTTGTAGCAAGGGACTACTACCGACAGCTTCATGAACACTTCCTGCGGTCCGAACGGGTGGATTACGGCGACCGGACCTGCCACTCACCTCTTATAGAAGTATGCACGCCGCCGGGAACGCCGGCGGGGGGGTCTGCGGCAAGCGGTAGCTTGAACGGAATGAGCACAAGGCAACAGAGGGATCGAGGTGCACGTGCCTGACGTCTCCGTGGTCGTCATCGTCTACAACGACGCAGAGCGTCTCCCGGCAGCCGTCCAGTCGGTCTTGGACCAGACCCTGCACGGGGTCGAAGTCGTGATCGTCGACGACTGCAGCAAGGACGGGTCCTACGCGGTCGCCCAGCAGCTCGAGACCGCGCATCCGGGGAGAGTACGCGCCTTCCGGCTGGCGGAGAACAGCGGGGGTTGCGGTGCCCCGCGCAACCACGGCATCCAGCAGGCCACCGGCACCTACGTCATGTTCCTGGACAGCGACGACGTGCTGGAACGCAACGCCTGCCGCAACATGCTGGACGCCGCCGAGCGGACCGGATCCGACCTGGTCTCGGGCATGTGCGTCCGGGTCCACCTCGACAGCCGCTCGGGCAAGACCACCGAGTGGTACCCGTGGATCTACGCGCGCACCCGCACCCTGGAGTCGATCACCGAGTACCCGGACCTGCTGGTCTACGACACCCTCTCCACGAACAAGTGCTACCGCCGCGCGTTCCTGCTGGAGCAGGGCCTGGAGTTCCCGGTGGGCATCCACTACGAGGACCTCCTCTTCTCCGCGCAGGCCTACATCGCCGCCCGCCGCATCACGCTCGTCCCGAACCACGTCTACTACTGGAACGTGATCGAGAAGGCCTCGGCGAAGTCGATCAGCAACCGGCGCCACGAGATCGAGAACTTCGTCCACCGGATGGAGATCCACCGCCGCGTCGACGAACTGCTGGCGGCCAAGGGCCACACGGAGATCAAGTCCGCGAAGGACATCAAGTTCCTCAAGCACGACCTGGTGCTCCACCTGCGGGACCTGCCCCTCCTCGGTGACACCTACCGCCAGGAGTTCGCCCGGCTCGCCAACGGCTACCTGGCAGGCATCGACCCGGCCGCGTACGACAGCGTCAGCAACCTGCACGTCATCTGCGCCTACCTGCTCGGCAAGGAGGACTGGGACAACCTCCTGCCCGCCGCCGACGCCATGACCAACCAGGGCCGGCTCACCTCCCCGCTCGCCGAGCGCGACGGACGCGTCTACTGGTGCGACCGGCACATCGACGGTCCCGACGCCGACACGGCCCGCCGGATACTGGACGTCACCAACCAGCCCTACGCCGGCGCCCCGCTCGCCTCCCTCACGCTGGGCAACCGCCTCACCGCGTACGAGGACGACGGCCGTGGCACCGTCACCCTTTCGGGTGCCGTGGTGAACCCGCTGGGCCGGATCCGCCCCGACGTGGAACTGAAGGCCTCGCTGGAGTTCCGGGCCCGCCGGCAGATCGGCGTCCGCTCCTTCAGCTTCCCGGTGACAAACGTGCGCCACGCCGGCGACACGATCGAGTGGAATACCACTGCCGACATCGGCAGCACCGTCCGCCCGCTCGGCATCATCGACGCGGTCTGGGACGTACGCCTGAAGTTGACGGCCGGCGGCGACCGGCTCACCACCCGCGTCTCCGTCGGCGGGGTCGACCTGGACCAGGCCGCCCGGCTGCGCGTGCGCCCGAGGCTGACCCGGCTGGTCTCCGACCGCTTCGAGCCGGAGATGACCAAGAAGGGCAACCTCTCCTACGTCCTGACCGCCGAGGGCGCCGTCGCCGTGCGCACCCAGGCGCTGATCGACGGCGCGATGCACGGCAGGGCCGCCGGCGTGGTCAAGCGGAGCCTGCGCAAGGCCCTGCGGGCCCGGCGCAACCTCGGCTCGGGCGAGCAGAAGGTGAAGGTCTACCACGAGGTCTTCTCGAAGCTGCCCATCAAGAAGGGCACGGTCGTCTTCGAGAGCCACATGGGCAAGCAGTACAGCGACAGCCCGAAGGCGATCTACGAGGAGCTGGTGCGCTCCGGCGCGCAGTTCGAGGCGATCTGGTCGTACGCGGGCGCCAAGCCCACCGGCTTCCCCCCGGAGGCCACCCTGGTGCGGCGCTGGAGCTGGGCCTACCTGCGGGCGCTGGCGCAGGCCGAGTACTGGATCGACAACCAGGGCTTCCCGCTGGCGCTGACCAAGCGCCCGGCGACCACGTACATCCAGACCTGGCACGGCTCGGCGCTCAAGCGGATGGGCTTCCACGAGCCCCGCACCAAGGCGCAGGACCGGGCCGGCCAGGACCGCTTCCAGGCGGCCGTCGACCGCTTCGACCACTTCCTGCTCCGCTCCGAGCACGATGCCCGCACCCTCGCCAAGGGCTTCCGGCTGCGTGACGAGGTGCTGCTGCGCACCGGCTACCCGCGCAACGACGCCCTGGTCGCGGCCCACCGCGCGGAGGCGGACAGCGGAGAGCGGGTCCGCGGTCCCCTGGCGGGCGAGTTCGGGATCGACCCGGAGAAGAAGGTGCTGCTGTACGCGCCGACCTTCCGGGCGAAGGCCGACGGCACGGTGGAGGGCTTCACGTTCCCCTTCGACGTGGAGGAGTTCGCCGACCGGCTCGGCGACCGCTTCACGCTGCTGGTGCGCACCCACTACCTCAACAGCGTCACGCTGCCGCCGTCGGTCGCGGGCCGGGTCGTCGACGTGTCCCGGCACCACGACATCACGCCGCTGCTGGCGCTCGCCGACGGGCTGATCACCGACTACTCGTCCGTGATGTTCGACTACGCGGTCCTGGACCGGCCGATGCTGTTCTTCGCGTACGACTACGAGAAGTACGCGAACGACATCCGCGGCACGTACTTCGACCTCAAGGAGAAGGCCCCGGGCCCGGTGGTCGCCACCGCGGACGAACTGCTCCAGGCCCTCGCCGCCTTCGACGAGGCGGACGCCAAGTACGCCGAGGCGCGCCGGCGCTTCCTCGCCGAGTTCGGCGAGTACGACCGCGGGGACGCGGCCCGCCGGATCGTCGAGAAGTTCTTCACCAGGAGCGGCAAGTGAGCCAGCGGGACATCTTCCTCGTCTCCAACAGCGTGGACGAGCTCGGCGGCGTGACCACCTGGTCGCACCAGATGGCCGGGCTGTTCAGCGACCGGGGACACCGGGTCCACGTCATCGGCATCACCCCCGTCGCCGAGGAGCTCCGCCAGCGGTTCCCGGCGGACCTGCCCTACGCGGTGACCACGCTGTACGAGACCCACCCGGCGGCGGCCCGCGCGCTGCACGGCATCAAGGGCCGGCTCAACGCACCCGAACGGCGCCGCCAGGCGGCCCGCCGGGCGACGATGCGGGCCAAGGCGGACCGGCTGGGCGAGCTGCTGCGCGCGGCCCGCCCCGGCGCCGTGGTGATCGTCACGCAGGTCTGGGCGATGGAGTGGGTGGCCCTCGCCGACACCAAGGGGTGCACGGTCATCGGCATGAGCCACGAGTCCTTCGAGGCCAGCAGCAGGTCCTCCCGGGGCCAGCGGGTCCGCCGGTTCTACCGGGAGGTCGACCGGATGCTCGTGCTGACCCCCGAGGACGCGGACCTCTGGATCCGCTCGGGCATGGAGAACGTCTCCAGCATGCCGAACCCGCTGCCGTTCATGCCCGCCTCCCCCGCCCCGCGCACCGCGAAGGTCGTGGCGAGCGTCGGCCGCCTCGCCTTCGAGAAGGGCGTGGACCTGCTGCTCGACGCGTGGGCGGAGGCGTCCCCGCTCCACCCCGACTGGGTCCTGCGGATCTACGGGGCCGGCGTGGAGGAGGCGACCCTGCGGGCGCACGCCGCCGGGCTCGGCCTTCAGGACTCCGTGGAGTGGATGGGCAGCACCAGCGATGTGCTGGGCGCGCTGACCGGAGCCTCCGTCTTCGCCCAGGCCTCGCGCGCCGAAGGGTTCCCGATCACGCTGCTGGAGGCGATGGCCGCGGGCGTGCCGGTGGCCGCCTTCGACTGCGCGCCGGGTGTCCGGGAGATCGTGACGCACGGCGAGGACGGGCTGCTGGCCCGGCTCGGCAACACGATGGAGCTGGCCGGGCAACTGGACCGGCTGATGGCCGACCGCGAGCTGCGCGACCGGCTCGGCGACGCCGCGTTCCACAACGTGCGGCGGTTCTCCAGCGTCGAGATCACCGACCGGTGGGAGGAGCTGTTCTCCTTCCTGGAGCGCTGAGCGCGACGGGCCGGACACGTCGCAGTACGTACGAAGAAGCCGCCCGCCCCGGAATCGACCGGGGCGGGCGGCTTCGTACGCTCTGCCTGTGTCAGGCCTTGCGGTGGGCCTCCCAGCCCTCCCAGGCCGAGGTGATCATCTCGCGCACGTCGTGGCGGGCCTTCCAGCCGAGCTCCGCCGAGATCCGGCCGGCGGAGGCGACGACCTTCGCCGGGTCGCCGGCGCGGCGCGGGGACACCGCGGGCGTGTAGGCGCCGCCGGTGTGCCCGGTGGCCTCGTTGACGAGCTCGACCATCTCGCGGACGGAGACGCCCTCGCCGCGGCCGATGTTGACGGTGAGGTCCTTGTACTCGCCCTGCGCGCCCCATTCGACGAGCTTGCGGGCGGCCACCACATGGGCCTCGGCGAGGTCGGCGACGTGGATGTAGTCGCGGATGCAGGTGCCGTCCGGGGTCGCGTAGTCGTCGCCGAAGATCCGGGCGCCCTCGCCCTTGTCGAACCGCTCGAAGATCATCGGGACCAGGTTGAAGACGCCGGTGTCGGCGAGCTCGGGGGTCGCGGCGCCCGCCACGTTGAAGTAGCGCAGGCAGGCCGTCGAGATGCCGTGGGCCCTGCCCGCGCCGCGGACCAGCCACTCGCCCGCCAGCTTGGTCTCGCCGTACGGGCTCAGCGGCAGGCACGGGGTGTCCTCGGTGACGAGGTCCACGTCCGGCATCCCGTACACGGAGGCGGAGGAGGAGAAGAGGAAGTTGCGCACGCCCGCGGCGGCCACGGCCTGGAGCAGGACGGTGAGGCCGCCCACGTTCTCCTCGTAGTAGTGCAGCGGCTTCTCGACTGACTCGCCGACCTGCTTCTTGCCCGCGAGGTGGACCACGCCGGTGATCTGGTGCCGGGCGAAGGTCTCGTCCAGCACCTGCCGGTCGAGCACGGAACCGACCACCAGCGGGACGCCCTTCGGGACGCGGTCGGCGTTGCCGGTGGAGAGGTCGTCCAGAACGACGACCTCCTCACCCGCGAGCAGCATCGCGCGGACGACGTGCGCCCCGATGTAACCGGCACCACCAGTGATCAGAAACGTCATGCGTGTCTCCTCGGTTAGCTTTCGTGCTTCTCGTCCGGCGCTGTCGTCCGGCTTCCCGTCCTGGCTTTCCGTCCCGGATCCCTGTCCCGGGTACCGCTCTAGCCGCGGACTATGCGGGCCCGGTTGAACCGGTGGCGGGCCAGGCTCATGACGCCCGAGGCACCGGGCGCGAGCCTCAGCGCGAGCGATCCGCCGGTCGTGCGGTAGGGCTGCGCCAACAGAACACCGTAGCGGCTGCTGGGCAGCACGCGCCGGTGAAGCAGGCGGCTCAGGGGGCGCGGGGAGGTGATTACGGAGCTCCCGTCGGCGCACTCCACCCTCAGCTTCACGTCCCACGCCTGCAGGCCCCGCCGGCCCTCGCCCCGCCCGCGGCTCGCCAGATTGGTGAGCCGGAAGGGCAGCTCCGCGGTCCACCGGTCGCCGTCCCCGGCGGGGGTGAGCTCCACCGGTTCGGCGACCAGCGCCTCTCCCAGGTCGCCCCGGGGCTGGAAGCTGAGCTGCACGGTGCGCGGGCCGGCCGCGGCGAGGCGCCCGTACAGGTCGTGCACCTGGATCCGGAGCCCCGCGCAGCCGTTCGGTTCGGCGTCGACGGTGATGGGCAGCGCGGCCGTCTCCAGCTCGTCCAGCCCGTCCAGCTCCACCGGCAGCGTGTCGCTCCAGACCGGCGCTCCGGTGGGGCCGGTCGCGTACGGGGGCAGCAGGCGGGGCGGGTCGGCGGCGAAGCGGGTCAGCCGCAGCAGGTCGGCGGGGGCAGGCGGCGCCTCGGTGGCGAGCAGCACCCGGACGATCCAGCGGGCGTGCGCCCCGGCGGCCTCGATCTCGGCGTCGGAGAACCCGGCGACGTACTCACGGGTCAGCGTCCACCATGCGGCCTGGTAGCCGGGGTCCTGGCCGAGCTCGCGCAGGTACATGCGCAGGTCGTACTCCAGGAACTTGACCTGGCAGGCCCGGCCCAGCTCGGGCGAGGAGGCGGCCATGAGCCGGGAGGCCACGCGGTGGGCCTCCACGCGCGCGCTCCAGTTGCCGACGTCCTTGCGGTCCAGGGAGATGGAGACCTGGGCGGCGTTGCGGCGCACGTGCCACACGTAGACGAGGTCGCCGATCACCGCGATGCGGGGGCGGGCCGCCAGCACGCGGGCGGTGAACACGAAGTCCTCGTAGATGAAGCGGCCGTCCGGGAAGCGGATCCCGTGCGTGTCCAGGAAGGCCCGCTCGTACAGCTTGTTGACGCAGAGGGTGTCGCGGACCAGCTCCGTGCGGTCCTCCACGCGGTCGATGACCTCGCCCGGCGTGTACAGACCGGGCACCCAGGGCACATCGCGGCTCTCGGGCAGTTCACGGCGGACGCAGGAGCCGACCGTGACCGGTGACCGGTGCTCCCCGGCCGCGCGCACCAGGGCGTCGATCGCCCCGGCGGGCAGGACGTCGTCACTGTCCAGAAACATGACGTACGGGGCGGTCGCGGCCGCGATCCCGTCGTTGCGGGGGGTGCCGCAGCCTCCGCTGTTCTCCGTGCGGTGCACGACCTTCACGCGGGGGTGGCGGGCCGCCAGCTCGTCCAGCACCTGGGCGGTGCCGTCGCTGGACGCATCGTTGACCGCGATGACCTCGGCGACCACCGGGCCCTGGGCGAGAGCCGAGGAGACGGCCTGGCCGACGAGCGCGGCATCGTTGTACGCGATCACTACGACGGCAACAGTGGGGGTATGGGTGCTCGTCACCCGTGGATCCTAGGCCACCCGAGTAAACGTGACCTTAAGACGGGCCACCCGAACGGGGGATAAACGGAATCCTGTGACGAGCCTGTGACGACGGCCGGAGACCCGGCCGCCGCCTTCGGCTACGGCATCCGTCAGAAGGGACGGAACTCGTCGTACTCCTTCTGTGCGGAATCCCGCTCGGCTTCCTTCTCCTTGCGGCGCGTGGTCGCCGGACGCGGGGCCTCCAGACGGTGGTCCTCACCGCGGCGGCCCAGCATCTCGGCGCCGGCCATCATCATCGGCTCCCAGTCGAAGACGACCGCGTCGTCGTCGGAACCGATGGCGACGCCGTCACCCGCACGGGCACCGGCCTTCTTCAGCGCCGCCTCGACGCCGAGGCGGTTGAGGCGGTCGGCGAGGTAGCCGACGGCCTCGTCGATGTTGAAGTCGGTCTGGCGGACCCAGCGCTCCGGCTTCTCGCCGCGCACGCGGTACACGTCCTCGGCCTCGTCGTAGGCGATGGTGAAGCCCGAGTCGTCCACGGCCTTCGGCCGGATGACGATGCGGGTCGCCTCCTGCTTCGGCGTACGGGCGCGGAACTTCGCGATGACCTCGGCGAGGAAGTAGGACAGCTCCTTCAGACCCGTACGCGAGACCGCGGAGACCTCGAAGACCTTGTAGCCGCGGGCCTCCAGGTCCGGACGGACGATGTCCGCGAGGTCCTGGCCGTCGGGGATGTCGACCTTGTTGAGGACGACGAGGCGCGGGCGGGTCTCCAGGCCGCCGCCGTAGAGCTTCAGCTCCTCCTCGATGGCGTCGAGGTCGGCGAGCGGGTCGCGGTCGGACTCCAGGGTGGCGGTGTCCAGGACGTGCACGAGGATCGAGCAGCGCTCGACGTGGCGCAGGAACTCCAGGCCGAGGCCCTTGCCCTGGCTGGCGCCCGGGATGAGGCCCGGGACGTCGGCGATCGTGTAGACCGTCGAGCCGGCGGTGACGACGCCCAGGTTCGGGACGAGCGTCGTGAAGGGGTAGTCGGCGATCTTCGGCTTGGCCGCGGAGAGCACCGAGATCAGCGAGGACTTGCCGGCGCTCGGGAAGCCGACCAGCGCCACGTCGGCGACGGTCTTGAGCTCCAGGATGACGTCGCCGCCGGTGCCGGGTACGCCGAGGAGCGCGAAGCCGGGCGCCTTGCGGCGGGCGGAGGAGAGCGCCGCGTTGCCGAGGCCGCCGCGGCCGCCCTCGGCGGCCACGTAAGTGGTGCCCTGGCCGACGAGGTCGGCGAGGACGTTGCCCTCCTTGTCGAGGACGACGGTGCCGTCCGGCACCGGCAGGATCATGTCCTCGCCGTCCTTGCCGGAACGGTTGTCGCCCGCGCCGGGCTTGCCGTTGGTGGCCTTGCGGTGGGGGCTGTGGTGGTACTCCAGCAGGGTGGTGATCGACTGCTCGACCACCAGGATGACGTCGCCGCCACGGCCGCCGTTACCGCCATCGGGGCCGCCGAGCGGCTTGAACTTCTCCCGGTGAACGGAGGCGCAGCCGTGGCCCCCGTTACCCGCGGCGACGTGCAGCTCGACGCGGTCCACGAAGGTGGTCATGGTTGTTCCTCCAGATACAGCGGGAATAACCCGGAAAGCCCGGGCGGGTAGGCCTTGCTACCCATTAAACGTGTCTATGTGACAACGCGCCGAGGGCGGACCTCTCTTCCCGGCTCGCGCCGGAAAGAGCTGAGATCCGCCCTCGGGGTGTTACGAACGCTTCAGATCAGCAGGAGCTGAATCAGGCGGCCGGAACGATGTTGACGACCTTGCGGCCACGGTGCGTGCCGAACTCGACCGAACCGGCCTGCAGCGCGAACAGCGTGTCGTCGCCACCACGACCGACACCCGAACCCGGGTGGAAGTGGGTGCCGCGCTGGCGGACGAGGATCTCACCAGCGGAAACGACCTGACCGCCGAAGCGCTTCACGCCGAGCCGCTGAGCGTTGGAATCGCGCCCGTTCCGGGTGGACGATGCGCCCTTCTTGTGTGCCATGTCTCAGTCCCTCTTACTTCGCAGCCGCGGGGATACCGGTGACCTTGATCGCCGTGTACTGCTGGCGGTGACCCTGGCGACGGCGGTAGCCGGTCTTGTTCTTGTAACGCAGGATGTCGATCTTGACACCCTTGTGGTGATCCACAATCTCGGCCGTGACCTTGACGCCGGCCAGGACCCACGGGTCGCTGGTCACGGCTTCGCCGTCGACAACGAGCAGGGTCGAGAGCTCGACCGTGTCGCCAACCTTGGCAGTGGGAATCTTGTCAACTTCAACGATGTCGCCGACAGCAACCTTGTGCTGGCGACCACCGCTGCGCACGATGGCGTACACGCGGATCTCTCTCTCACTCGAAATCGGGAACCCCTGAAGCCAGCCGGCCCCGCGTGAACCGCAGGCCGGCCTCCCCCGTCCCAGCCGCGAGGCGGCGGTACGGGAGGTGAGGTGCTCAGTGGATTGGCGTGTGCATAGACACGCCAGCGACCTAGGTTACGGGGCCCGGTCGGAGGGGTCAAACCGGGGTCCGGAGCGGGGCCCCGCAGGGCCGGAACGCCTTCGCCCGGCGCCGCCCGCGGGCTCTGTGCCGGGGCCGACCGCACGGTGCACGCCTGGTCGGTAACCCGCTGTAGGCCGCCCGCGGGCCGCCTACGGGTACGCCATCCCGCCGTGGCCCGGTGCCCGCCCCGCTGCGTTCCGGGGACGCGCAGCGCCCTTGTGGCGGCGCGCAGCCGCCGTGGGCGTACGTCCTGCGGAAAAAGCCCCGCCCGGCACCGCATGCGGTGCCGGGCGGGGCCGGGTGGAGCAGGATCCACGGATCAGGCTTCGGTCGGAGCCGAGACGGAGGGCAGCGTCTGCTGCTCCGCCGCCGCGGTCTTCTTCGTCGCCCGCTTCGTGACCGTCTTCTTCGCGGCCGTCTTGGCCGTCGCCGTCTTCTTGGCGGCGGTCTTCTTCACGGCCGCCGCCTTCTTGGCCGGGGCCTTCTTCGCCGCGGTCGTGGTGGTCGCCTTCTTGGCGGCCGTCTTGCGGACCGCCTTCTTGGCGGGGGCCGCCGGGGCGTCCTCCTCGACGACAGCCTCGGCCGGGGTCTCCACCGGCGTCTCGACCGGCGCCTCGACGACCAGTACGGCCGCCTCCGCGCCCGCCGGGGAACCGGCCGGAGCGGTGGCCTTACGGGTGGCACGGCGACGCGGACGGGCCGGCGCGGCCTCGACGGGCTCGGCCGGGGTCTCCACGACGACCGGCTCGGCCTCGACGACGGCCTCGGGCTCCGGCTCGGCCACGGGGGCCTCGACGACCGGCTCCGGGGCCTGGACGGCCTCGGCCGGGGCGCCCGCCGGAGCGGTCGCCTTACGGGTGGCACGGCGGCGGGTGCGGCCCTTGGGGGCCTCCTCCACGACCGGCTCCGCGACGACGGCCTCGACGATCTCGGCGACCTCGACGACGACCTCGGGCTCGATGACCTCGACGACCTCGACCACCGGCTCGGCCACCGGGGCCGGAGCCTGGGCAGCCGCACCGCGCGGGGCGCCCGCCGGAGCGGTCGCCTTGCGGGTGGCGCGGCGGCGGTTGCGGCGCCCGCTCACTCCTCCGGCAGCGGCCTCGGCCTCGGCCGGGCTGCTGTAGAGCTCCTCGTCGGCGACGAAGGAGGGCTCGGGCAGCGCCACGGGGGCAGCCACCTCGGCAGCCAGCTCCGCCTCGGTCTCGATCTCGTAGTCATCGCCCTCGGCGGTGTCCACGGCCTCGATCTCGTGGTCGTGCTCGTGTCCGGCCTGGCCACCGCGGCGCTTGGAGCGCTTGCCGTTGCCACCGCCGCCGACCACGGTCGGGGTCTCCATGTGCACGATGACGCCGCGGCCGTTGCAGTGGACGCAGGTCTCGGAGAAGGACTCCAGCAGACCCTGGCCCACCCGCTTGCGGGTCATCTGGACCAGACCCAGCGAGGTCACCTCGGCGACCTGGTGCTTGGTGCGGTCACGGCCCAGGCACTCCAGCATGCGCCGCAGGACCAGGTCGCGGTTGGACTCCAGGACCATGTCGATGAAGTCGATGACCACGATGCCGCCGAGGTCGCGCAGCCGCAGCTGACGCACGATCTCCTCGGCCGCCTCCAGGTTGTTCCTGGTGACGGTCTCTTCGAGGTTGCCGCCCTGACCGGTGAACTTGCCGGTGTTGACGTCGATGACGATCATCGCTTCGGTCTTGTCGATCACGAGGGAACCGCCCGAGGGCAGCCACACCTTGCGGTCGAGCGCCTTGGCGAGCTGCTCGTCGATCCGGTACGTCGCGAAGACGTCCACCTCGGAGGTCCAGCGCTTCAGCCGGTCGGCCAGGTCCGGGGCCACGTGGTTCACGTAGCCGTGGATGGTCTCCCAGGCGCTGTCACCGCTGACGATGACCTTGGTGAAGTCCTCGTTGAAGATGTCGCGCACGACGCGGACGGTCATGTCCGGCTCGCCGTACAGGAGGCTCGGCGAAGAGGTCGAGATCTGCTTCGACTTCTTCTGGATGTCCTCCCACTGGGCCTGCAGGCGCTCGACGTCGCGGCGCAGCTCGTCCTCGCTCGCGCCCTCGGCGGCGGTGCGCACGATGACGCCCGCGTCCTCGGGGACGATCTTCTTGAGGATGGTCTTCAGGCGCGCGCGCTCGGTGTCGGGCAGCTTGCGGCTGATGCCGGTCATCGAGCCCTCGGGCACGTAGACCAGGTAGCGGCCGGGCAGCGAGACCTGGCTGGTCAGGCGGGCGCCCTTGTGGCCGATCGGGTCCTTGGTGACCTGCACCAGGACCGACTGGCCGGACTTGAGGGCGGCCTCGATGCGGCGCGGCCCGTGGGCCATGCCGAGCGCCTCGAAGTTGACCTCACCGGCGTACAGGACGGCGTTGCGGCCCTTGCCGATGTCGATGAAGGCGGCCTCCATGGACGGCAGCACGTTCTGGACCTTGCCCAGGTAGACGTTGCCGACGTACGAGGTGGCTTCTTCCTTGTTGACGTAGTGCTCGACGAGCACGTTGTCCTCGAGGACGCCGATCTGGGTGCGCTCGCCGGACTGGCGGACGACCATGACGCGCTCGACGGCCTCGCGGCGGGCCAGGAACTCGGCCTCGGTGATGATCGGGACGCGGCGACGGCCCTGCTCGCGGCCTTCGCGGCGGCGCTGCTTCTTGGCCTCCAGGCGGGTCGAGCCCTTGATGGACTGGACCTCGTCGGAGGAGGTGGAGCCGGCGACGAACTCCGAGCGCTCGCGCGCCGGGCGCGGCTCGCGGACCTTGACGACCGTGCGCACACCGTCGTCCTCGGCCGCGTCGGCGTCCGTCCCACCGTCACCGCTGCGACGGCGGCGGCGCCGGCGGCGACGGCTGGAGCTGGAGCCGAGGGCCCCGTTCTCCTCGTCGTCCTCGGCGTCTTCCTCGTCGGCCTCTTCGGCGGACTCGGCCTCGGCCTCTTCCTCGGCGGACTCGTCGAGGTCGGCGGCCTCACCGCGACGGCGGCGACGGCCACCGCGGCGGCGACGGCGCGACGGGCGGTCGCCCGACTCGTCGGTCTCGTCCTCGTAGGCCTCGGTCTCGGCCTCTTCCTCGACCAGCTCTACGTCGGCCAGCGTGACCGGGCCGGACGGCGCGGCGGCGGCCGGAGCCGGGGCCACGGGTGCGGCGGTCTCGGCGGCGGCTCCGCGGCCACGGCGGCGGCGACGGCCGGCCGGCTGCGGGGCGGGGGCGGCCTCGATCTCGACCTCGGCGTCGACGAGGTCGAGCTCCTCCTCCTCGACCTCCTCGGCCGGGGCGGCGGCAGCGGCGGCCGCGGCCATCATGGCCGCGGTCTCCGGGGTCTGGAACATCGGCTCGGCGAACACCGGGGCCTGGAACACGGCGACGGCGGGACGCCCGGCGCGGCGGCCACGGGCCGGGGCCTCGGCGGCGGGGGCCTCGGCGGCGGCCGGAGCCACGGGCTGCGCGGCGGCGGCCGGGGCGGTGGTGGAACGGGTGGCGCGGCGGCGGCCGCCGCGCTTCGGGGAGTCCACGGCGTCGGCGACGGTGACGGTGGCCTTGGCGGCGACCGGAGCCGGAGCCTCGGCCACGACGGCCTCGGCGGCTTCCGCGGCGGGCGCCTCGGGGGCGGTCACGGCGCGGGTGGCACGGCGGCGGGCACGCGGAGCCGGAGCAGCGGCCTCCTCGACGACCTCGGCCACGGGAGCGACCGGGGCGGCCACGGGGGCCTCGACGACCGGGGCCTCGGCGACGGGCGCCTCAGGGGCGGTCACGGCGCGAGTGGCACGGCGACGGGCACGCGGAGCCGGAGCAGCCGGCTCCTCGACGACCTCGGCCACGGGGGCGGCGGCCACCGGGGCCTCGGCGGCGGGCGCCTCGGGGGCGGTCACGGCGCGAGTGGCACGACGGCGGGCACGCGGCGCGGGGGCAGCGGCCTCCTCGACGACCTCGGCCACAGGAGCGGCGGCGACGGGAGCCTTGGCGACCGGCGCCTCGGGCGCTGTCACGGCGCGGGTCGCACGGCGACGGGCACGCGGCGCGGGAGCAGCGGCCTCCTCGACGGCCTCGGCGGCCGGAGCGGCCGCGGGAGCCTCGACCACGACCTCGGCGGCGGACGCCTCGGGGGCGGCAACGGCGCGGGTCGCACGGCGGCGGGTACGGGCCGGGGCGGCCTCCTCGGCGGGAACCGCGGCCACCACGGGCGCGGGAGCGGCTTCGGCGGCGGCTACGGCCCCGCCGGGCGGGCCCGCCGGCCTGGACGCGGCGCGCCGGCGCCTGCGCGGAGGCAGGTTGTCGCTCGGGCTGCCACTGTCGGCGGCGCCGTTCTTGGCGGTGTTGTCGTTTTCGCTGTTGAGCATGCGGGGTTTCTCCCGTCACGCTCCCGGGCGCCGCGGCTGACTTCCGGTCCGGCACGGCTCCGCGTAATGAGCGCGGAGCCGGCCTCCGGGGCGCGTTCGCCACACGGGAGCTCAGTTCAATGGCCGCCGGTTCCGTACGTGTAGTCCGTACGGCCTGGCGGAAGTCTTCAAGTCTTCAGGTCTGTGCGCGGCCCGACCCAGGTGGCTCCCGAGTCCCAGGGCTGCGCGACGACGACGATCCTTACGCGGCGGGACCTTCCGGCGCCTTCGCGTCGGCGGTTACGGCCGCCGTGGGTGGGGCGGTCGTGACAGCCTCGCGGTCGGGCGCGAGCGGGTCGGTCACCGTGCCGGACTCCTCGTCGAAGAGCCCCTGCGCCAGCCTGGTCACCGCAGCGGGGACCGGCGGCGTTAGGTCGGCCACAGCTCGGAGACCGGACAGGACGTCGTCGGGTCGAACGGCAGGTGTCAAATGCCGAACAACCAGCCGCAGTATCGCACAAGCATTGTCCAGAGGCCTATCAGCCTCTGCTACGGCCGTGACCGGAACCACTTCCAGGCTGACCACGGCGCCGCGCGTGTCGAAGGTCCGCATGCCGTTCTTGGTGCGGCGCTGGACCTCCACGGCCTCGGCCGCCAGGAAGGCCTCGACCGCCTTCTGCGCGTCCGCGGGCTCCACGCCCTCCAGGCGCAGCTCCCAAACGGAGGCCGTCAGCCGGTCGGCGAGACCGGAGGTGTGTGCCTCCACGGCGTCGATGATGTCGAGGCCCACGGGCATCGACTCGTCGAGCAGCTCGCGCAGCACCGCGGGGTCGCGGGGCTCGGCGAGGGCGATCTCCAGGTACTCGGCCTCGCTGCCGGTCCCGGTCGGGGCCGCGTTCGCGTACGAGACGCGCGGGTGCGGGGTGAAGCCGGCCGAGTACGCCATGGGCACCTCGGAGCGGCGCAGGGCCCGCTCGAAGGCGCGCTGGAAGTCCCGGTGGCTGGTGAACCGGAGGCGGCCGCGCTTGGTGTAGCGCAGGCGGATGCGCTGCACTACCGGTGCGGGAGGCGGGCCTTCGGGCTGTCGCTTGCCCAGTGGTTCATCTCCTTGTGCGGGGCTCCGCGGCTCGCGCGTCGCCCTGAGGTCTGTGGGGCCTGCCGGCCTCGCCTGCCCTCCGGCTCACCCCTGCTCACTTCTGCAGGGAGATCTCGGGGGCGGGCGTGTCGCCTGCGGCCCTGTTACTACCCAGAGTACGCGTCTGTGACCTCGCTGGTTCCCGGGGCGGGCCTCCGAACAGTGCCCGCCGTACGTCGGCCCGCGCCTCGCGCACCGCGAGGCGGGAGGTCCGCCACACCTCGCCGACCGCACGGCCGACGGGAGCGATCGCCTGCCGGTGCACCGCACGGGCGGCGCGACGGCCGACGGCCCACCCGGCGCGCAGCACGTTCCCGACGGGGGTGACCACGCGGCGGCGCACCCATCCGGCGGGCCGCACCACACCCCACCGCCACAGCCACACCAGCCCGCGCCCGAGCGCCCGGCTCACCCGCCCCGCCAGGTGCCAGGCCCCGACGAGCAGCTGCCAGAGCGGCACGAGCAGGTACGCCCACACCCCCCGCCCGACCGGCGCCAGCAGGTACCGCCACGCCCCCACCACCACGGGCCGTACGAGATACCGCCACAGCGCGACCCACGGCCAGACGAACAGGGCCCTGCCCAGCCAGGCCACGCCCGTCGCGAACCCCCGGGCCAGCCACCGCAGTCCGTGCCCGACGGGGGCGAGGACGTACCGGTACAGCGCGCCGGCCGGCAGCACGAGCAGGTACCGGACCGTGCCCACGAGCAGCCAGGCGACGGCCCGGCCGACGGGCAGCAGCCCGTACTCCCAGACCGGGACCAGCAGGTAGCGCCAGAGCCCCACACCCGCCGGCCGCAGCAGATACGCGTAAACGGCCTGCCCCACCGGGCGCATGACGTACCGCCAGAGACCCACCCAGGGCCAGTAGAAGACCACCTTGAGCAGGGCCCCGATCAGCCACCCGGTCCCCCGCAGCACCGGCAGCACGGCCCGCTCCCAGAGCCACCGCAGTCCTTGCCCCAGCGGCCCGAGGACGTTCCGGTTCAGCATCCGCGCGAAGGCGACGAGCAGGTCCCAGACCACCCGCAGGGGCAGTACGACCAGCACCGCCACGATCTTGACGGGAATCCGCACGACCCCCACCAGGCAGCCGTCCCCCTGCGGCGCCGGCAGCGCCTTCTCCAGTTCCATACCGCTAAGGACACACCACGGCCCGGGACCGTTGCGCCAAACTGCCGTCCGTCAGTCGATGGAGCCCGGTTCGGCGAGCCAACGGGTGCGCAGATCGATGTGCTTGGCGAGCGTCTCGAAGTCCCGGTCGTAGTGCAGCACCGTCAGCCGGTGCCGTGCGGCGGTCACCGCCACGACCAGGTCGACGACGCCTGCGGAGCGCACGCACCCGGCTTCGGCCAGGGCGCTCTGCGCGGCACCGACCCTGGCCCAGACGTCGTCCGGGATCTCGTGCCACACGTACAGGTCCGTGAACGCTTGCCGCATCTGCGCGTACTGGGCCGCCGAGCGGGCGGAGTACAGGGCCTCGACCTCGGTCACCGCGCACATGCCGATGCGTCCACCGGCCAGTGCGGGCCGCCATGTGGAGAACGGCCCCGGGAGGGTGATCCGGTGCGCGGCGGAGGTGTCGATGAGGAAGTCTCCTTCGGTCAGTTCCCCCACGGCCCGCGCACCTCCGCCTTGAATCCGGGCTCCCGCCCCTTGTCGAATGCGCCCTCTTCGTCGAGCTTGATGAGGGCTTCCAGAGCTCGCTGCCTGCGGACCCGTGCTCCTATTTCCTCCAGCGCCGCGTTGACCGTGTCCTTCTTAGTGGTGGTCCCGAGGGCTTCCATCGCGAGTGCGAGGGCTTCCTCGTTGATGTCGATCACGGTCTTGGCCATACGGGCCACCTCCTGGCAGCAAGCCCGGAGTATTCCTTCGGGCACCATTCAAGGATATCCGCAGGCGTCAACCGCAGGAACGATTAACCGGCGGTCGAATGAATATGCCCCCCACCGTTCCCGGTGGGGGGCATAGACAGGGGCGGCCGGCCGGCCTCAGCCGCAGGTCACTTCACGACCGACAGCGGCAGCAGCTTCTTGCCCGTCGGGCCGATCTGGATCTCCGTCGAGAGCTGAGGACACACGCCACAGTCGAAGCAAGGCGTCCAGCGGCAGTCCTCGACCTCGGTTTCGTCGAGGGCGTCCTGCCAGTCCTCCCACAGCCAGTCCTTGTCCAGACCGGAGTCGAGGTGGTCCCAGGGGAGTACCTCCTCGTAGGTGCGCTCGCGGGTCGTGTACCAGGCCACGTCGACGCCGTGGGCGGGGAGGGTCTTCTCCGCAGCCTGCATCCAGCGGTCGTAACTGAAGTGCTCGCGCCAGCCGTCGAAGCGGCCGCCCGACTCGTACACGGCGCGGATGACGTCGCCGATGCGGCGGTCGCCGCGGGACAGGAGGCCCTCGACGATGCCGGGCTTGCCGTCGTGGTAGCGGAAGCCGATGGAGCGGCCGTACTTCTTGTCGCCGCGGAGCTTGTCGCGGAGCTTGCCGAGGCGGGCGTCCGTCTCCTCGGCCGACAGCTGCGGGGCCCACTGGAAGGGGGTGTGCGGCTTGGGGACGAAGCCGCCGATGGAGACGGTGCAGCGGATGTCGTTCTGGCCGGAGACCTCGCGGCCCTTGGCGATGACGTTGACCGCCATGTCGCCGATCTGCAGGACGTCCTCGTCGGTCTCGGTCGGCAGGCCGACCATGAAGTACAGCTTCACCTGGCGCCAGCCGTTGCCGTAGGCCGTGGCGACCGTACGGATCAGGTCCTCTTCCGAGACCATCTTGTTGATGACCTTGCGCATGCGCTCGGAGCCGCCCTCGGGGGCGAAGGTCAGACCGGAGCGGCGGCCGTTGCGGGTCAGCTCGTTGGCCAGGTCCACATTGAAGGCGTCCACGCGGGTCGACGGGAGGGACAGGCCCACCTTGTCGTCCGTGTAGCGGTCGGCCAGGCCCTTGGCGATGTCCGCGATCTCGGTGTGGTCCGCCGAGGAGAGGGACAGGAGGCCGACCTCCTCGAAGCCCGTGGCCTTCAGCCCGCGCTCCACCATCTCGCCGATGCCGGTGATGCTTCGCTCCCGCACGGGGCGCGTGATCATGCCGGCCTGGCAGAAACGGCAGCCGCGGGTGCAGCCGCGGAAGATCTCCACGGACATCCGCTCGTGGACGGTCTCGGCGAGCGGGACCAGGGGCTGCTTGGGGTAGGGCCACTCGTCGAGGTCCATGACGGTGTGCTTGCTGACCCGCCACGGCACGCCCGAGCGGTTCGGGACCACGCGGCCGATGCGGCCGTCCGGCAGGTACTCGACGTCGTAGAAGCCCGGGACGTAGACGCCGCCGGTCTTCGCGAGGCGCAGGAGGACCTCCTCGCGCCCGCCCGGGCGGCCCTCGGCCTTCCACGCGCGGATGATCTCGGTCATGTCGAGGACGGCCTGTTCGCCGTCTCCGATGATCGCGCAGTCGATGAACTCCGCGATCGGCTCGGGGTTGAAGGCCGCGTGGCCGCCCGCGAGCACGATGGGGTGGTCGACCGTACGGTTCTTCGCCTCCAGCGGGATGCCCGCGAGGTCCAGCGCCGTCAGCATGTTGGTGTAGCCGAGCTCGGTGGAGAAGGAGAGCCCGAAGACGTCGAAGGCCGAGACGGGGCGGTGGCTGTCCACGGTGAACTGCGGCACCTTGTGCTCGCGCATCAGCTCTTCGAGGTCCGGCCACACGCTGTACGTGCGCTCCGCGAGGACGCCCTCGCGCTCGTTGAGCACCTCGTACAGGATCATGACGCCCTGGTTGGGGAGCCCGACCTCGTACGCGTCCGGGTACATCAGCGCCCAGCGGACGTCGGCGCTCTCCCACGGCTTGACCGTGGAGTTGAGCTCACCGCCGACGTACTGGATCGGCTTCTGGACGTGCGGAAGCAGGGCCTCAAGCTGAGGGAAGACCGACTCGGTCATCACGCGACTTTCGTGAAGCGGGCAGGGGGCGACTCTCAAGCGTACCCCGGGGCCCGGAGCGCCCCCGCCCGCACGATCAGCCGCGCACCGCCGCCGCCGGGCCCGCGGCGGCCGCCCACACCTGCGGCAGCTCCCGCTCGCGGTGTGCGGCCAGCGCCTCCTCGCGGCCGTAGAGCAGGCCCCAGGTGAAGGAGGACTCCCCCGCGCCGGCCGCCTGGACGGCGAGGCCGCGCAGGGCGTCGCGGGCGACGACCGCGTCCTGGTGGTCGCCGAGCAGGGTCTGGACGGCCTTCACCGCCCTGGCCAGGCGGCGCGCGGTCTTGCCGAGGGCGGGGGCCGCCGCCTCGGCCGCGTACCGGGTGCGCTTCGCGGCCTTGCGGGCCTCGTGCAGGGCCAGGTCGCGGGCTTCGCCGGGGTCCATGGACAGGGCGCCCTCGATCCGGGCGGCGAGGCGTTCGTAGTCCCGCAGGACGGCCTCGGGCAGGACCGTTTCGGCGGGCCGGTCGGCGGCCTTGCCGAGCGGCGGGTCGGCGAGCAGGGCGTCGAGGGCGTTCAGCAGGGCCACGTAGCGCCTGCTGTCGAGCGCGGCCAGCGCCGCGCGGCGCGAACCGGTGCGCCGGGCGACGTTCCAGATCTTGAGGCGGCCGCGGACCGGGCCGAGCACCAGGGTGCGCGGGAGTTCGTCGAGCCGGGTCTGGATCCGCTCGAGCAGTACTTCCTGGTCGCGGTCGACACCGAGCTCGGCGGCGAGCCAGCGGAGCTCCTCGCCGACCGGGCCGGTCTCGGCGGGGTCCAGGACCCGGCGGTAGGTCTTGAAGGCGCTGCGCAGCCGCCGGGTGGCGACCCGCATCTGGTGGACGGAGTCGGGCAGGCCCCGGCGTACGGCGGGGTCCTGGGCGATGAGGGTGTCGCGCTGTTCGCGCAGGTACGCGAGCACGTGCGCGCCGGCCGTGCCCCCGGCGGGGCCGGGGCCGGTGTCGGCACCGGCGCCGGGGCCGGCCGTCCGGACCGGGGGCTCCCCGCCGGTCTCGGTCAGCGCCCTGGCGAGCTTGGAGGGGGCGTCGCTGACCCGGAGTCCGGCCTTGCGGAAGGTCTTCTCCACGGCGTCGAGCAGCGCCGGGTCGGCGCCGTCGGCGAGCTCGACCTCCACCTCGGTCCAGGCAGCGGTGGCGTCGGCGCGCTCGGCCAGTACCGCGTCCGTGGACAGCTCCGCGAGGAGGGCGCCATTGGCGTCGAGGAGGTGGCTGAGCCTCCGCGAGGACAGGAGCCTGACCTGTGGTTCCAGCGGGGTGTCGCGGATGCGGGAGCGCAGCAGCGCGGTCAGCGCGTCCGGGACGGTGTCGCCGAGGGGGGCGGTGATCTCGTCGCGCACGCCGGGGGCGACGGGCAGTTTGAGGTGCCAGCCGGCGTCCTTGCCGCCGGTGCGGCGGCGCAGGGTGAGCCCGTCGGCGGCGAGCCGCTGGTCGGGGGTGTCGTAGTAGACGGCGTCGAGCTCGGCCGTGCCCTGGTCGGTGACGGCCGCGATGGCGGCCGTGCCCGTCAGGTCCGGGACCCCGCGCCGTCCGGCCTTGATGCTCCTGAACTCGAATTTGCGCTCGATCTCGCGCTTCGTGTCCGCCATGGATCGAACGTAGTCCTGAACGGAATGCGGCGGGAAGGGAAACGGCCGGTGCGGCGGAAAACCGGCCCGGGAACCGAGGGATCGAGCCGGGCGGGCCCGCAGCCCGACCCGGCACCGCGTCAAGCCGACATCGGCCGCTGCACCCTGATCGACTGGAGCAGCCCGATGGCCACCCACACGGCGAACATCGAGGATCCTCCGTAGGAGACGAACGGCAGCGGGAGTCCGGCCACGGGCATGATCCCGAGGGTCATGCCGATGTTCTCGAAGGACTGGAAGGCGAACCAGGCGATGATCCCGGCGCACACGATCGTGCCGTACAGCTCGGTCGTCTCGCGGGCGATCATGCAGGCGCGCCACAGGATGACCCCGAGCAGCACTAGGATCAGCCCGGCTCCGACGAAGCCCAGCTCCTCCCCCGCCACCGTGAAGACGAAGTCGGTCTGCTGCTCCGGTACGAACTGGCCGGTGGTCTGCGAGCCCTTGAAGAGGCCGGAGCCGGTCAGGCCGCCGGAGCCGATGGCGATGCGCGCCTGGTTGGTGTTGTAGCCGACGCCGGCCGGGTCGAGCTCGGGGTTGGCGAAGGCCGCGAAGCGGTTGATCTGGTACTCGTCGAGGACGCCGAGCTGCCAGATCAGGATGGCCCCGCCGGCGCCGGAGCCGAGCAGGCCCAGCACCCAGCGGTTGGAGGCGCCGGAGGCCAGCAGGACGCCGAGCACGATGACGACCATGACCATGACGGAGCCGAGGTCGGGCATCAGCATGATGATGCCCATGGGGAAGGCGGCCAGGCAGAGCGCCTTGACGACGGTGCGGTGGTCGGGGTGGGCGAGGTCGCCCGCGTCCACCCGGGTGGCGAGCAGCATCGCCATGACCAGGATGATCGTGATCTTGACGAACTCGGAGGGCTGCAGCGAGAAGCCGCCGCCGACCACGATCCAGGCGTGGGCGCCGTTGATGGTGGCGCCGAGCGGGGTGAGCACGGCGAGGATCAGGACGACGGAGAGCCCGTAGAGGACCGGTACGGCGCCGCGCAGGGTGCGGTGGCCGAGCCAGATCGTGCCGATCATCAGCACGAGGCCGATGCCGGTGTTCATGGCGTGCCGGAAGAGGAAGTAGTACGGGTCCCCGTTGTTCAGCGAGGTCCGGTTGCGGGTCGCCGACCACACCAGCAGGGCGCCGATGAGGGAGAGGGCGAGCGCCGAGAGGAGTATCGGCCAGTCGAGCCGGCGCACCACGGAGTCGCGGGCGGTGAGTTTGGCCATCGCTCCCCGCTGCTCCGGCGCGTACCGGGCTACGGAGAATTTGTTGGCGGTCTGCATGTCGGTCCTCGGTACTCAGTCGTGCTGCGCGGGGCGCTGGGCTTGCGGGCCGGCCAGCGCGGGCGGCGCCAGTTCTTCCGGGGACGGGGGTACGTACGGCCGGATCTCGGGGGAATCGATGCCGCCGTCGGGGCGGATCCTGGGCAGCTTCTTCTCCGGTCCCAGCAGGAGCGCCTTCTTCAGGTCCTGGTTGCCCGCCATGTCGAGGCCGTAGATGGCGTTGTAGATGTTGCGGACGGCGGGGCCGGAGGCTCCGGAGCCGGTGCCGCCCTGGGAGATGGTCATGACGATGGTGAAGTCGTCGGTGTAGGTCGCCAGCCAGGAGGTGGTCTGCTTGCCGTAGACCTGGGCGGTGCCGGTCTTGGCCCGCATCGGGATCTTGTCCAGCGGCCAGCCGCCGAAGCGCCAGGCGGCGGTGCCGCCGGGTTCGACGACCATGCGCAGGCCCTTGTCGAGGTCCTTGACGGTCTTGGCGTCGACCGGCAGCCTGCCGTGCGACCTCGGCTTGATCCACTCGACGTGCTTGCCGTCGGCGCTGATGACGGCCTTGCCGACCGTGGGGTCGTAGAGGGTGCCGCCGTTGCTGATGGCGGCGTAGGCGGTGGCCATCTGGATGGGGGTGACCAGGACGTCGCCCTGGCCGATGGCGAAGTTGATGCTGTCGAACGCCTTGAGCTGGTTGCCTTCGAGGCAGCTCTCGTAGGCGATCTGCTCGACGTAGGTGCCGCCCTTCTTGCCCTGCTTGCACCAGGAGTCCTTGTTGGCCGCCCAGAAGCCCTTCTTCCAGCCCCGGTCGGGGATGCGGCCGGTGACCTCGTTCGGCAGGTCGATCCCGGTCTCGGAGCCGAGGCCGAACTCGCGGGCGGTCCGGTAGAACCAGTCGTGGGCGTCCTTCTTGGGCTTGAGCCCGCCGTCGCGCTGCCACTCCTTGTGCCCGAGGGCGTAGAAGACGGTGTTGCAGGAGAACTTGAGGGCCTCGCCGAGGGTGATGGGGCCGTGCCCCTTGGACTCGAAGTTCGCGAAGCTGCGGTTGCCCATGCTGTAGGAGGCGCTGCAGTTGTACTTGTCGTCGAAGGCGTATCCGGCCCGGACGGCCGCGCTCGCGGACACCACCTTGAAGATGGAGCCCGCGGGGGCCTGGCCCTGGATGGCCCGGTTGAGCAGCGGGTAGTTGGAGCCCTCGCTGGTGAGGGCGGCGTAGTCCTTGGCGGCGATGCCGCCGACCCAGGCGTTGGGGTCGTAGTCGGGCTGGGAGGCCATCGCGACGACCCGGCCGGTCTTGGTCTCCATGACGACGACGGCGCCCGAGTCGCCCTCGTACTTGCGGCCGGTGATCTTGTCGGTCTCCTGGCGGACCGTCTTCATCGCCAGCTGGAGCTCGTACTCGGCGACGGACTGGACCCGGGCGTCGATGCTGGTGACGAGGGTGGATCCGGGCACGCCCGCGTCGGACTCGGTCTGGTGCATGACCCGGCCGAGGTTGTCGACCTCGTAGGAGGTGACCATCGCCTTGCCGCGCAGGTACTTGTCGTAGGTGCGCTCGATCCCGGAGCGGCCGACCTGATCGGAGCGCAGGTGCGGCGAGTCGGTGTCCTTGGCCTTCTGGATCTCCTCGTCGGTGACCGGCGAGAGGTAGCCGAGCACCTGGGAGGTACGGGCCCCGCCGGGAGCCGGGTAGCGGCGGACGGCGACGGGCTCGGCGGTGACGCCGGGGAACTCCTCGGGGCGTTCGCGCAGCTGCAGTGCCTGCTGCGTGGTGGCGTCGAGGGTGATCGGGATCGGCTGGTACGGGGAGCCGTTCCAGCAGGGCGCGGGGGTCTGGGAGTCGCAGAGGCGGACCTTCTCCATGACCTCCTTGGGGGTCATGTCCAGGACGCCGGCGAGGCGGGTCATGACGGCCTGGCCGCGGTCCTTCATCTTCATCAGCGCGGTACGGCTGGTGGAGACGACCAGACGGGTCTCGTTGTCGGCTAGGGCTACGCCCCGGGCGTCGAGGATCGTCCCGCGCACGGCAGGCTGGACGACCCGCTGGACGTGGTTGCTCTTGGCCTCGTGGTAGTACTCGGCGCCGTTGCGGATCTGGAGGTACCAGAGCCGGCCGCCGAGGGTGAGGAACATCGAGCAGACGAGAATCTGGATGATCACGAGCCGGATCTGCACCCGGGAGGTACGGCCGGTCTCCGGAATGTTGGTCACGTGGACTCCTCCCTCACAGCTTCTTGACGCTCTTCACACCCTTGATTCCCTTGACGCCCTTTATCCGGCCGGCCCGGTTGGCGCGGCTGCGGGCCGTCTTCATCCGCAGGCCGCCGCGCTGGCTTCCGATCCGCAGTCCGGTGCCGCCGGCCAGCCAGCCGGAGGCGATGTCCTTGCCCGCGGGCGGGCCGCCGTTGGCCTCGACGGCCATCGGGTCGTTCTCCGCGCGGCGGGCCAGGGCCATGATGAACGGCACGGTGAAGGGGGCGAGCAGCAGGTCGTAGAGGACCGCGGTGAACAGCAGTCCGGTCAGCCCCACGTGGCGGGCGGCGGTGTCGCCGACCAGGGCGCCGACGCTCGCGTAGAGCAGGGTGGAGGCGAAGGCGGCGCCGACGACGGTGAGCATCGGGCCCCAGGCGGAGCGGAACCGCCCGGTGTCGGGGCGGACCAGGCCGGCGACGTAGCCGATGACGCACAGCACGAGCGCGTAGCGGCCGGCGGCGTGGTCGGCGGGCGGGGCCAGGTCGGTGAGCAGGCCGGCGGCGAAGCCGATGAGGGCGCCGCTGACGCACCCGTAGACGAGTGCGAGGGCGACGACGGTGAGCAGGACCAGGTCGGGGACGGCTCCGGGGAGTTGGAGGCGGCCCAGGATGGAGACCTGGACGATCAGGGCGACCACGACGAGCGTGCCCGAGAGCAGGATCCGGTTGAAACGCATGATGATCGGCTCCTAGTCCTCGGCCGGCTTGCCGGACGCGGACGCGCCGGGCGACGGGGTGACCGTGACGGTGACCGTCGGGGTGGGCTTGGGCGCTTCGGGCTTCGGCGGCAGGACCGCGTCGCGCGGGTCCTCGCGCGGGGGCATCACCACGACGCCGACGATGTCCAGGCGGGAGAAGCCGACGAAGGGGCGGACCCAGACGGTCCGGGTCAGGTCGCCGCGCGAGGGGTCGACCTTGATCACCTCGCCGATCGGGACGCCGGGCACGAAGGGCTTGTTGCCCCGCGAGCCGAAGGTGACGAGCCGGTCGCCGGTGTTGATCTTGGCCTTGCCGTTGAGCATCTGTACGGAGAGCTCCCGGTCGCCCTGGCCGGTGGCGAAGCCGAGTTCGCCGGTCTTCTCCAGACGGGTGCCGACGGTGAAGTCGGGGTCGTTGGCGAGGACCACGGTGGCGGTGTCGGGGCCGACGGTGGCGACGCGGCCGACGAGTCCGTCCCCGTTGAGGACGGTCATGTCGCGCTGGATGCCGTCCTTGCTGCCCGCGTCGATGGTGACGGTCCAGGAGAAGCCCTGGGCCGCTCCTATGGCGATGACCTCGGCGCCCTTGATGCCGTACTGGCCCGCGCCCGCCCGCTTGAGCATCTCGTCGAGCTCGCGGATCCGGCTGCGGGTCTGGTCGTCGCTGCCCAGCTTGGCCTTGAGCGCCGCGTTCTCGCGCTCCAGCGTCGCGATGCGGTTGTGCCGCTCGCCGGAGTCCCGTACCGCCCCTATGGCGTTGGCGACCGGGTCGACCCCTTTCGCCACGCCCTTTTCGACGGGTCCGAAGACCGCTGCGGCGGCCTGTCGGGCACCGTCGACCGGAGACTCCTCACCCGTCCTGATGTCCACCGTGATCAAAGCGAACGCGATGGCGATCAGAAGCACCAGGAGCAGCCGGCTTTCTCGTGTGTCCCTCACGTGCGGCGGCCGTGCCTTCCTCATAGATACCTGTGCGGCGAAGCCGCTCCGGTGGAGCCGGTGCTTGCACCGGGCTGTGCGGCGAAGCCGCTCCAGTGGAGCCGGTGCTTGCACCGGGCTGTGCGGCGAAGCCGCTCCAGTGGAGCCGGGGCTCGCACCGGGCCTTGCCTGTATATCAACGATCCGCCGCACGGGCCCGGTAGCACCCGTACGGCGGATCATTTGTGTTCCACCGTCGTGCGGCGGGCCGGATCAGCGCCGGGGCTGGGCGTCCAGGACCTGCTGGAGCGCCTCGAACTCCTCTACGCACTTGCCGGATCCGAGCGCGACGGAGTCGAGCGGGTCCTCGGCGATGTGGATCGGCATGCCCGTCTCGCGGCGCAGCCGCTCGTCGAGGCCGCGGAGCAGGGCGCCGCCTCCGGTCAGGACGATGCCGCGGTCCATGATGTCGCCGGAGAGTTCCGGCGGGCACTTGTCGAGGGTGGTCTTGACGGCGTCGACGATCGCGTTGACCGGCTCCTCGATCGCCTTGCGGACCTCGGCGGCCGAGATCACGACGGTCTTGGGCAGGCCCGAGACCAGGTCGCGGCCGCGGATCTCGGTGTGCTCGTCCTTGTCGAGGTCGTAGGCCGACCCGATGGTGATCTTGATCTGCTCGGCGGTGCGCTCACCGAGGAGGAGGGAGTACTCCTTCTTGATGTGCTGGATGATCGCGTTGTCGAGCTCGTCGCCGGCCACCCGGATGGACTGTGCCGTGACGATTCCGCCGAGGGAGATGACGGCCACCTCGGTGGTGCCGCCGCCGATGTCCACGACCATGTTGCCGGTGGCCTCGTGGACGGGCAGGCCCGCTCCGATGGCGGCGGCCATCGGCTCTTCGATGATGTGCACCTGGCGGGCACCGGCCTGCGTGGACGCCTCGATGACGGCGCGGCGCTCCACTCCCGTGATGCCGGAGGGTACGCAGACCACGACGCGCGGGCGGGCCAGGTAACGGCGCTTGTGGATCTTGAGGATGAAGTACCGGAGCATCCGCTCGGTGATCTCGAAGTCGGCGATGACGCCGTCCTTGAGGGGCCGCACGGCGACGATGTTGCCGGGCGTGCGCCCGATCATCTTCTTGGCTTCGGAGCCGACCGCCAGGATGCCACCGGTGTTCGTGTTGATGGCGACCACGGACGGCTCGTTCAGGACGATTCCCCGGCCCCTCACGTACACCAGCGTGTTGGCGGTCCCGAGGTCGATCGCCATGTCACGGCCGATGAACGACATGTTGTTCCCCTTGTTCCCCATGAGGAGCGTCTGGCCTTCCAGTTGATAGCGGCTGCTGTCAGGTCGGCGAGGTGGGTGTGTGGGTGGAAGCCCCATCGTAGTGCCGCAAGTACGGGCACCGCGCGACGGGACTCCGGCAAGCCCGCCGGAACGGATAACCGCCCCCATAGTGGTGACGTCGTGTCCTGTCCATGCGTTCCCGAATGTGCCCGGTAATACCGGAGGGCGACCGAAATTACTTCGGTCGCCCCAGGTCATGAGCGCTATTCGGCTGATGTTGCGTCAGAAAAGAGTGATCACAGCGCCGGGAAGAACAGCTTCAGCTCCCGCTCCGCGGACTCCTCGGAGTCCGAGGCGTGGATCAGGTTCTCCCGGGTGACGGTACCGAAGTCGCCCCGGATGGAGCCGGGCGCGGCGGCAATCGGGTCAGTGGGTCCAGCCAACTGGCGGACACCCTCGATCGCGCGCTCCCCTTCGACGACCAGGGCCACGACCGGGCCGCTGGCCATGAAGCCCATGAGGGGCTCGTAGAACGGGCGCCCGACGTGCTCGGCGTAGTGCTGCTCCAGGATGCTCCGGTCGAGCGTGCGCAGCTCCAGCGCCGAGATCGTCCAACCGGCCTTGCGCTCGATGCGGCCGACGATCTCGCCCACCAGGCCACGCCTGACCGCGTCCGGCTTGAGCAGGACGAGCGTGCGCTGGGTCATGTTGTAACTCCTTGCGGCATACGGGTGCGGTTACCCGAGGCTACAGGGGTCAGGTGTAGCCGGCGCCTCGCCCCCGGGTCCCCGCAGCGGCGGGGAGCAGGACGCCCAGTACGGCGAGCGCAAGGGCAAGGTCGGTTCACCCCCGCAGCGGCGGGGAGGCGGGCGCCGACCAGGTGCCAGTCAAGCACCCGGCCAGCGCACCGTGCGAGCTCAGGCCGAAGCCTCACTCTGGGCGGCCCAGCGGGCCTTGATCTCGTCGATGCGGCGGCCGTAGCGGATCGAGCACCACCACAGACCGGCGAACACCACGCCCAGGATGAACATCATCGGCACGACGAAGCCGCTCAGCACGAGCCCGATCTGCAGGGCCCAGCCGATCTGGACGGCCCCGGGGCGCGAGAGCATCCCGCACAGCAGCACCAACACCAGCATCGCGATCCCGCAGACCGTCCAGACCGCGGCCTGGCTCAGGTCGCCCTTCATGGCAACCAGCCCGGCGAAGCCGATCACGAAGAACTCGGCGATCAGCGTCGAAGCACACAGCGTGCGCATCCCTCAGCCCCTCTTCAGCAGCATGCGGGCCTCGCCCACCGTGATCACGGACCCGGTCACCAGGACCCCGGCCCCTCCGTACTCCGCCTCTTCCTCCGCCAGGGTGATCGCCGCCTCGATGGCGTCGTCCAGCCGCGGCTCCACCTGCACCCGCTCGGCGCCGAAGACCTCGACCGCGATGGCCGCCAGTTCGTCGGCGGAGATCGCCCGGTGGCTGGAGTTCTCCGTGATCACGACCTCGGCGAAGATCGGCTCGAAGGCCTCGAAGACCCCGCGCGCGTCCTTGCCCTCGCTCGCGCCCACGACCCCGACCAGCCGGCTGAAGCCGAAGGCCTCGGTCACCGCCTCCGCCGTGACCTGTGCCCCGGCCGGGTTGTGCGCCGCGTCCAGGACCACCGTCGGGCTGCGCCGCACGACCTCCATGCGGCCGGGCGAGGTCACCGAGGCGAAGGCCTTGCGCACGGTCTCCACGTCCAGGACCCGCGCGTGGTCGGCGCCGATCCCGAAGAAGGCCTCGACCGCCGCCAGCGCCACCGCCGCGTTCTGCGCCATGTGGGCGCCGTACAGCGGCAGGAAGATGCCGTCGTACTCGCCGCCCAGTCCGCGCAGCGTCAGCTGCTGCCCGCCCACCGCGACCTCGCGGGTGACGACGCCGAACTCCATGCCCGCGCGGGCCACGGTCGCGTCGACCTCCACGGCCTTCTTCAGCAGCACCTGCGCCGCGTCCACCGGCTGCTGCGCCAGGATCACGGTGGCGCCCTGCTTGATGATGCCGCCCTTCTCCTGCGCGATCTCGCCGGTGGTGGAGCCGAGCCGGTCCGTGTGGTCCAGGCTGATCGGGGTGACCACGGCGACCGCGCCGTCGATGACGTTGGTGGCGTCCCAGGCGCCGCCCATGCCCACCTCGATCACGGCCGCGTCCACCGGGGCGTCCGCGAAGGCCGCGTAGGCCATGCCGGTGAGGACCTCGAAGAAGGACAGCCGGATCTCCTCGGCCGCGTCCACCATGTCCACGTAGGGCTTGATGTCCTCGAAGGTCTCGACGAACCGCTCGGCACTGATCGGAGCCCCGTCCAGGCTGATCCGCTCGGTGATCGACTGCACGTGCGGGCTGGTGTAGCGCCCGGTGCGCAGCTCGAAGCCGTTCAGCAGGGCCTCGATCATGCGCGAGGTGCTCGTCTTGCCGTTGGTGCCGGTGACGTGGATGGAGGGGTACGCGCGCTGCGGCTCGCCCAGGACGTCCATCAGCGCGGCGATGCGCGTGACGGACGGCTCCAGTTTGGTCTCGCCCCAGCGGCCGGCCAGCTCCTGCTCCACCTCCCGCAGCGCCTTGGCCACCTCGGGGTCGGCGGGCTCTTCGGGTACCGGGTCGCCCTGGGGCGGACCGGCCTGCGTGCGCAGGGTGCGGCTGCCCGCCTCGATCACCGCCAGGTCGGGGTCGCGGTCGGACTCTTCCGCCACGATCTTGTCGAAGGCGTCGAAGTTGTCATCGTGGCTCTCGGGCTGCTGCTCACTCACGGACCCAGTCTACGGACGAGGACCGGGGGGACTTTCGGCCCGGTCGCATCGGGACCTTCGGCTGCCGGTGCGACCTGATCGTTATGCAAGCCTTGCGGACAGGAGATTGGGGAACAAATGCCGCAGGCCAGCATCAACAAGACAGCTTCCAGCCGCGACATAGGGATAGACCTGGGAACCGCCAACACCCTCGTCTACGCACGGGGGCACGGCATCGTCCTCAATGAGCCGTCCGTAGTGGCCGTCAGGGCGGGCACCACCACCGCCCTGGCCGTGGGGACCGAGGCCAAGGAGACCATCGGCCGCACCCCCGGCTCCATCACCGCGATCCGCCCCCTCAAGGACGGCGTGATCTGCGACTACGAGGCCGCCGAGGAGATGATCCGGCACTTCGTGCGCAAGGCCGTCCCCGGCCGCCGGGTCCGCACCCGCATGGTGGTCTGCGTACCGTCCGGGGTCACCCAGGTGGAACGGCGGGCCATCATCCACGCCTCCACCCGGGCCGGAGCCAAGACCGTGCACCTGATCGAGGAGCCGATGGCCGCGGCGATCGGCGCCGGGCTCCCGGTCTCCGAACCGCGCGGCTCGATGGTCGTCGACATCGGCGGCGGCACCTCCGAGGTCGCCGTCATCTCGCTGGGCGGCATCGTCACCTCGCAGTCGCTGCGGGTCGCCGGCGACCGGATGGACGCCGCGATCACCGACTGGGTCCGCAAGGAGCACTCCCTGCTCATCGGCGACCGCACCGCCGAGGACGTCAAGATCGCCATCGGCTCGGCCTGGCCCGTGCCGGACCGGCCGGAGCTGGAGACCGCCGGCTTCACGGTGCGGGGCCGGGAGAAGGTCGGCGGCATGCCCCAGACGCTCCGGCTCGACGCGCGCGACATCCGGACCGCCCTCGACGAGCCGGTCGAGGCGATCATCGCGGCGGTCCGCGCCACCCTGGAGGAATGCCCGCCCGAACTGTCCGGCGACGTCATGGAGCACGGCATCGTCCTGACCGGCGGCGGCGCGCTGCTGCCCGGCCTGGACCTGCGGATGGCCTCCTCGACGGGGATCCCGGTCTTCGTCGCGGACGACCCGCTGGACTGCGTGGCCCTGGGCTCGGGCCGCTGCGTGGAGGACATGGACGCGCTCAGCAGCCTGCTGGCACCGGCGCGGGGCTAGCGGCGGCGGGCGCCCGTGGGCTCAGCCCTTCGGGAGGGTCGCGAGGACCTCGTACGCGTCCTGCGTGCGCGTGGCCGTCAGGGTGCCGCCCAGGCTGCGCACGCGCTCGCACATGCTCGCCGTGCCCGAGCCCGCCGAGACGGGGTCCCTGGTCGGGCTGCGCTGCGCCAGCCCGTTGCGGACGGCGATCCGCAGCTGCGGCCCGTCCGCCGCGATGGACACCTCGACGGTCTCGCCGCGCGCGTGCTTGGCGGCGTTGGTCAGGCATTCCTGCACCACCCGGTAGACCGCCGCCTGGCGCAGCGGCGACAGGGCGTGCACGTCCGGATCCAGGGTCAGCCGTACGGGCGAACCCGCGCGCCCGCTCTCCTCCGCGAGCGCCGCCAGCCCCTCCACGCCCGGGGTGGCCGCCCGCTCCCCGCGCTGCACGATGATCTCGTTGAGCACCAGGTGGGCCCGGCGGGCGGTGTCGGCGAGCTCCTCGAAGTCCTTCGCGTACGCCGTCTCGCGCGAGCGCATCGACAGCACCTCGGAGCGGACCGTCAGCAGGGTCAGCTCGCGCCCGACGAAGTCGTGGACGTCGCGGGCGACGGAGGTCCGCTCCTGCTGGACGGCGTGCAGGACGGCGGACTCGGCCCGCCGGGTGTCGAGCTCGCGCACGAGGTCGTGGCGGTAGGCGGCGATGCCCACGGCCGAGGCGAGGACCCCGATGGGCACGACGATGCTGAGGAAGGAGCTGAGGGTCTGCGCCCGGGACATCGGCCAGCCCGGCACGCACCAGAACAGGCACACCGCGAAGGCCAGGTAGCCGAGGGTGGCGAGGACGCCGGCCCGGCGCCCGCGGAAGCGGCCCACCGAGTACAGCGCGAACTGGATCAGGGTCAGCTCGTGCAGCCAGCCGATGAAGAGCAGCGCGGCGAGGTACGAGACCCAGGGCAGCCGGCGCCGCACCAGCAGGGTGGAGCAGCCGAGCGCCAGGACGACCGCCGCCGCGGGCCCGCCGAGGGAGTTGTCGGCGGCCGCCAGGCCCGGCAGGTCGAGCGCCATCAGGCCCAGGCAGCTGAGAGCCGCGAGCAGGTCCATCGCGCGCGGCGAACCGGCCCAGCCCTGCGCGAGCCGGCGACCGAAGGCCAGGAGCCGGCGGGGCGCCGAGAGGGCGGGCTTGACGTGCATGCCCTCCATCATCCGTGGTCGCCGCCCCCGGATCCGGGGGCGGCGACCACGGATAGGCGTGATTTAGGGCACTTCGGACAGGCCGGAGGTCCCCCCGGCCCGGAGGCCTTCCGCTCTACCCGGGGCCGCACGCGGGCTCGTAGCGTCGGGAGAATGACCACCCACCGGGGAACGACCGCCCACCGGGGACCCGCCACCCCGCGGGGCACCGCACTGCTCCTGCTCATCGGCGGCCTCGTCGGCACCCTGGCCTCCGGCGTCCTGACCTACGACCGCATCCGCACCCTGGAGGACCCGCTCTTCACCCCGGGCTGCAACGTCAACGCGGTGCTGAGCTGCGGCGACGTGATGACCACCTGGCAGGGCAACCTGCTCGGCTTCCCCAACATGCTGCTCGGCCTCGCCGGCTTCGCGGCCCTCGCCGGGCTGGGCACGGCCCTGGTCGCCGGGGCGCTGCTCCCCCGGTGGCTGTGGCGCGGAGTGTGGGCCGGGGTCGCGGCCGGGTTCGCCTTCACGGTGTGGCTGATCAGCCAGTGCCTGTACGTGATCGGGGCCCTGTGCCCGTGGTGCATGGTCGTCTGGGCGGTGATGATCCCGCTGTTCTGGTACGTCACCCGGCACCTGGCCCCGGCCGGCTCCCGGTTGCGGGCGATCCCGCACTGGCTGGTGCCGCTGGCCGCGTACGGCGTGGTCGCGGCGCTCATCCTGACGAGGTTCGGCGCTCAGCTGCTGTGATGCCGGGCCCCTCACGGGGAACAGATACCGCGAAGGCCCCCACGTCGACCGACGGCGTGGGGGCCTTCGCTTGCGTCCTACGGGCGCCCTCAGGCAGCGGGCAGCGCCGCCAGCTGGGCCTTGAGACGGGCGATGTCGTCCTCGGCCTTGGCCAGGCGGCCCTTGATCTTGTCCACGACGTTGTCGGGGGCCTTGGCGATGAACGCCTCGTTCCCGAGCTTCGCCTCGGCCTGCTGCTTCTCCTTCTCGGCGGCGGCCAGGTCCTTGCTCAGCCGCTTGCGCTCCGCCGGGATGTCGATGGTCCCCGACAGGTCGAGCGCGACCGTGGCACCGCCGACGGGCAGGGTCGCCGTGGCGCTGAAGGCGTCGCCCTCCGGCTGGAGGCGCAGCACCTGGCGGATGGCTGCCTCGTGGGCGGCCAGCGTCGTGGTGGAGAGGTCGAGGCGGGCCGGGACCTTCTGCTTGTCGTCGAGGCCCTGCTCCTTGCGGAACCGGCGGACCTCGCGGACCAGGCTCTGGACGCCCTCGATCTCGGCCTCGGCGGCCGCGTCACGGAAGCCACTGTCCTTCGGCCAGTCGGCGATCACGAGGGACTCGCCGCCGGTCAGCGTGGTCCACAGCGTCTCGGTGACGAAGGGGACCACCGGGTGCAGCAGGCGCAGCATGACGTCGAGGACCTCGCCGAGGACCCGGGCGGATGCCTTGGCCGGTTCGCCGCCCGCGAAGAAGGTCGTCTTCGACAGCTCGACGTACCAGTCGAAGACCTCGTCCCACGCGAAGTGGTAGAGCGCTTCGCTGAGCTTCGAGAACTGGTAGTCCTCGTAGAAGGCGTCGGCCTGCGCGACCGTCTCGTTCAGCCGGGACAGGATCCAGCGGTCGGTCGCCGACATCTCCTCGACCGACGGCAGTTCGCCCTCGATCGTGGCGCCGTTCATCATCGCGAAGCGGGTGGCGTTCCAGATCTTGTTGGCGAACTTGCTGGAGGCCTGGACCCAGTCCTCGCCGATCGGGACGTCGACACCCGGGTTGGCGCCGCGCGCCAGGGTGAAGCGGACCGCGTCGGAGCCGTACTTGTCCATCCAGTCCAGCGGGTTGACCGCGTTGCCGAAGGACTTCGACATCTTCTTGCCGCGCTCGTCGCGGACCATGCCGTGCAGGGCGATGGTGTGGAACGGCGGGGTGCCGTCCATCGCGTACAGGCCGAACATCATCATCCGGGCGACCCAGAAGAAGAGGATGTCGTAGCCGGTGACCAGGACGGCGTTCGGGTAGAACTTCGCCAGGCTGTCGGTCTGCTGCGGCCAGCCGAGCGTGGAGAACGGCCACAGGCCGGAGGAGAACCAGGTGTCCAGGACGTCCGTGTCCTGGGTCCAGCCCTCGCCGCTCGGCGGCTGCTCGTCGGGGCCGACGCAGACGATCTCGCCGTTCGGGCCGTACCAGACGGGGATGCGGTGGCCCCACCAGAGCTGGCGCGAGATGCACCAGTCGTGGAGGTTGTCGACCCAGTCGAAGTAGCGCTTCTCCATCTCCTGCGGGTGGATCTTGACCTGGCCGTCGCGGACCGCGTCACCGGCGGCCTTGGCGAGCGGGCCGACCTTGACCCACCACTGGAGCGACAGGCGCGGCTCGATGGTGGTCTTGCAGCGCGAGCAGTGGCCGACCGAGTGCGTGTACGGGCGCTTCTCGGCAACGATCCGGCCGTCGGCGCGCAGCGCGGCGACGATGGCGGAACGGGCCTCGAGCCGGTCCAGGCCCAGGAAAGGGCCGTGGACGGTGATGACGGCGTGCTCGTCCATGACGGCGAGGTTGGGCAGGCCGTGGCGCTGACCGATCTCGAAGTCGTTCGGGTCGTGCGCCGGGGTCACCTTGACGGCGCCGGTGCCGAACTCGGGGTCGACGTGCTCGTCGGCGACGACCGGGATGCGGCGGCCGGTGAGCGGCAGCACGATCTCGGTGCCGACGAGGTGCTTGTAGCGCTCGTCGTCGGGGTGGACGGCGACGGCCGTGTCACCCAGCATCGTCTCGGCGCGGGTGGTGGCCACGACGATGGAGGCGTCGCCCTCCCCGTACCGGATGGAGACGAGCTCGCCCTCGTCGTCCTGGTACTCGACCTCGATGTCGGAGATCGCGGTGAGGCAGCGGGGGCACCAGTTGATGATGCGCTCGGCGCGGTAGATCAGCTCGTCGTCGTAGAGCTTCTTGAAGATGGTCTGGACGGCCTCGGACAGGCCCTCGTCCATGGTGAAGCGCTCGCGCGACCAGTCGACGCCGTCGCCGAGGCGGCGCATCTGGCCGGAGATCTGTCCGCCGGACTCGCCCTTCCACTGCCAGACGCGCTCGACGAAGGCCTCGCGGCCCAGGTCGTGGCGGGACTTGCCCTCCTTGGCGAGCTCGCGCTCGACGACGTTCTGGGTGGCGATGCCGGCGTGGTCCATGCCGGGCTGCCACAGGGTCTCGTAGCCCTGCATGCGCTTGCGGCGGGTGATGGCGTCGATCAGCGTGTGCTCGAAGGCGTGCCCCAGGTGGAGGCTTCCGGTGACGTTCGGCGGCGGGATGACGATGGCGAAGGGGGGCTTGTCGCTCTTCTCGTCCGCCTCGAAGTACCCACGCTCTACCCAGCGCTCGTAGAGCTTCCCCTCTACATCGGCCGGCGCGTACGAAGTCGGCAGTTCGGAGTAGGGGCTGCTGGGTGTCTGCGTGTTCTCGGTCACGAGCCACAGTTTAGGGCCGTAACGGTCCGGTCATGAAACCGGGTTTCCGGGGGCCCGGGGCCTTGCGCCGCCCCGGCTTCCGCCAGGATGTGTGGGACGCATAAACAACCTCATGGGGGGACGCGGGATGAGCTACAACCAGCCGGGACCGTACGGGGGCCAGCAGCCGCAGCAGCCGGGGCCCTACGGACAGCAGCCGCAGCAGCCTCAGCAGCCGAACCCGTACGGCCAGCAGCCCGGCCCCTACGGCCAGCAGCCCGGCGCGCAGCCCGGCTACGGATACCCGCAGCAGGCCCCCCAGGGAGTCCCGCAGCAGGGCTACCCGCAGCAGCAGCCCGGCTTCCCCCAGCAGCAGCAGCCCCCGTACGGCGGCTACCCGCAGCAGCCTCCGTACGGTGGCGGGACGCCCCCGAAGAAGTCCAAGGCGGGCGTGATCATCGCGGTGGTCCTGGCGGTGGCCGTGATCGGCGGCGCCGGCTGGTACTTCACGATGGGCGGTGGCGCCTCGGCCTCGATCTCCGCGGACACCAAGGGCTACAAGCTGGTGGCTCCGGCGTCGGTAGACGAATACAAGAAGAATCCGAAGGGCAAGGCCGAGGAGTTCACCGACAAGGACCGCCAGGAGGCGGAGGCGGTCGGCGTGAAGAACCCGAAGCAGGTCGCCCAGGGCTACCAGTCCGGTGACCCTAAGAACCCGCTGGCCGTCAAGGCGCTCAACTTCGAGGGCGTGTACGGCGAGATCGCCGACCCGGAGAAGGCCGTGGACGCCTACTTCGCCATGGCCAAGGCCAATTCGATGAAGAGCGCCGACGACGGGGAGGCGGAACTAGTCGGCTCCCCCAAGGTGATGGAGCCAGCCGGCTTCAAGGGCGCGGTGATGAAGTGCCAGGAACTCAAGATCACTCCGAAGAAGTCCGCGAACAACCCACTAACGAAGCCCTTCACCGTCCCGGTCTGCATCTGGGGTGACTACAGCACCCTGTCCGTCGTGACCATGATGGACTTCGCCTCCATCATGGGCGGCGCCCAGAGCTTCACCCTGGATCAGACGGCGGGCTATACCGCGAAGCTCTACAACACGGCTCGCTCAAAGGCCTGATCGCCAGCGGCCTGCATGGGCACTCGTCTCCATGCAGGCCGGCCGCGGCCAGAGGGCTACCAGCCCGCGCGGTTGCACGCCGTGACGGCGTGTTCCTGCCTGACCCCAATGCCTGTCAACCCGTAGTAGCACTGCCCCCAGCGTCCTGGGTTGAAAAAGGGGTTGGCGCTACCCGCCTTGCAGGCGGCCTCTACCTTCGGGCCTATCCTGTAGTTCTGTGTGTGCAGGTAGAACTGGCAATCACCCTGATCAGCCGACGCCGGTGTGGCCGCCACCATCGGCAGCACGGTAGCGGCGACAGTCACCGCCAGGGCTCCCATGACACGGTTGAACTTCACGCTCTTACCTCTCGATCGAAAACGGTTCGAGGCAAAGCCGATCAAGGAAATGTGCGTCACGCCAGGCCATGGCGAACTTATGTCTGATTACAGCGCAAGGTAGGCCGACCGCAGAAGGGGCGCCCCCGGTCGGGGGCGCCCCTTCTGCGTACGCGTAACCGGTCGGCGGCTACGCCGACTTCTCGTGCGGGCCCTGGTCCTTCGGGACGATCCGCGGGACCAGCGTCGGGTTGACGTTGGAGCGGACCACGTCCGAGGTGATGACCACGCGGGCCACGTCCTTGCGGGACGGGACCTCGTACATCACCGACATCAGGACCTCTTCCATGATGGCGCGCAGGCCGCGCGCGCCGGTCTGGCGGAGGATCGCCTGGTCGGCGATGGCCTCGAGGGCCTCGCGCTCGAAGTCCAGCTCCACGCCGTCGAGTTCGAACAGCCGCTGGTACTGCTTCACCAGGGCGTTGCGCGGCTCGATGAGGATCTGGAGCAGGGCCTCGCGGTCCAGGTTGTGGACCGAGGTGATGACGGGGAGACGGCCGATGAACTCGGGGATCATCCCGAACTTCACCAGGTCCTCCGGCATGACCTCCTGGAACTGGTTGCTCGCCTCGATCTCGCGCTTCGAGCGGATGGTCGCCCCGAAGCCGATGCCCTTGGCGCCGGCGCGGGACTCGATGATCCGCTCCAGGCCGGAGAAGGCGCCGCCCACGATGAACAGCACGTTCGTCGTGTCGATCTGGATGAATTCCTGGTGCGGGTGCTTGCGGCCGCCCTGCGGCGGTACCGAAGCGGTGGTGCCTTCCAGGATCTTCAGGAGGGCCTGCTGCACGCCCTCGCCGCTCACGTCGCGCGTGATCGACGGGTTCTCGCTCTTGCGGGCGACCTTGTCGATCTCGTCGATGTAGATGATCCCGGTTTCGGCCTTCTTGACGTCGTAGTCGGCCGCCTGGATCAGCTTGAGCAGGATGTTCTCGACGTCCTCGCCGACGTACCCGGCCTCCGTCAGCGCCGTCGCGTCCGCGATGGCGAACGGGACGTTGAGCATCCGGGCGAGCGTCTGGGCCAGCAGCGTCTTGCCCGAGCCCGTGGGGCCGAGCAGGAGGATGTTGGACTTCGCGAGCTCGATCGCGTCGTCACGGCCCGTCCCGCCGCCGTTCTCGCCGGCCTGGACGCGCTTGTAGTGGTTGTACACCGCGACGGAGAGCGCCTTCTTCGCCGGCTCCTGGCCGACGACGTAGCTCTCCAGGAACTCGTAGATCTCACGGGGCTTGGGAAGTTCTTCCCAGCGAACCTCGGAGGTCTCCGCGAGTTCCTCTTCGATGATCTCGTTGCAGAGGTCGATGCACTCGTCGCAGATGTACACACCGGGTCCCGCGATGAGCTTCTTCACCTGCTTCTGGCTCTTTCCGCAGAACGAGCACTTGAGCAGGTCGCCGCCGTCACCGATGCGTGCCACGAGGTGCTTCCCCTTCGCCTGGGAGACGCCTGGTTCAGCGCTCCTGGTGCCTCATATCCGACGGTACCTTGCCGGGGGCCCCGTGCGGGGCCCCCTTGACGTGGTTCACATCGCCCAATGCGGCGAGGTGCCCGCGCCAACTGGCGGCAAGGATCAGTTCGAAGTCTTACGGGTCGCGACGACCTGGTCGATCAGGCCGTACGCCAGCGCGTCCTGGGCCGTCAGGATCTTGTCGCGCTCGATGTCGTCGCGGATCTTCTCGATCGGCGTCGAGGAGTGCGTGGCCAGCATGTTCTCCAGCTGGTCGCGCATGCGCAGGATCTCGTTGGCCGCGATCTCCAGGTCGGAGAGCTGCTCACGGCCGGTGCCGCCCGAGGGCTGGTGGATCAGCACGCGGGCGTTCGGGAGCGCCATGCGCTTGCCGGGCGCACCGGCGGCGAGCAGGACCGCGGCGGCGGAGGCCGCCTGGCCCATGCAGACCGTCGAGATGTCCGGCTTCACGAACTGCATCGTGTCGTAGATCGCCGTCAGCGCGGTGAAGGAGCCGCCGGGGCTGTTGATGTACAGGTAGATGTCGCGGTCCGGGTCCATCGACTCCAGGCACAGCAGCTGCGCCATGACGTCGTTGGCGGAGGCGTCGTCGATCTGCACGCCGAGGAAGATGATGCGCTCTTCGAAGAGCTTCGCGTAGGGGTCGTACTCGCGGACGCCCTGCGAGGTGCGCTCGACGAAGCGCGGGATGACGTAGCGGTTGTCCACCGGCGCGCCGGTGTAGAGGCCGCTCGCGGGAGAGAGGTTGTTCATGTGCATCTGAGTGTTCACCGTCCTGGTGGCGTTCTGCGGGCTGAGGCTTGCCTGGTGCGGGCGGGCGTACGAGCCCCCGTAGGGGGATCCCGTACGCCGGGCCGGGGCCGGGATCAGGCCCCGGTGCCGCCGCCGCCCGGGACCAGCGACGCGGCGGAGATGATCTCGTCGATGAGGCCGTATGCCTTGGCCTCTTCCGCCGTGTACCAGCGGTCGCGGTCGCCGTCGCGGATGATCGTCTCCACGGTCTGGCCGGAGTGGTGCGCGGTGATCTCAGCCATGCGCTGCTTCGTGCGCAGCAGGTACTGGGCCTGGATCTTGATGTCCGAGGCGGTGCCGCCGATGCCGGCGGAGCCCTGGTGCATCAGGATGTCGGTGTTCGGGAGCGCGAAGCGCTTGCCCGCGGTGCCGCCGGTGAGCAGGAACTGGCCCATGGAGGCCGCCATGCCCATACCGATGGTGACCACGTCGTTCGGGATGTACTGCATGGTGTCGTAGACCGCCATGCCGGCCGTCACCGAGCCACCGGGGCTGTTGATGTACAGGTAGATGTCCTTCTCCGGCTCGGCGGCCAGGAGCAGGAGCTGCGCAGTGATCTTGTTGGCGATGTCATCGTCGACCTGCTGGCCGAGGAAGATGATGCGCTCGCCGAGCAGCCGGTTGTAGACATGGTCGCCGAGGCCGCCACCGATGGACGGCTCACCCGCGGCGTAAGGCTTCAGATTCGTCACGTATCCACCTGCTCGTCTCCGACGGCCATGTGCCGTCTCAGCGTCTCGTTCTGGGGCGCGGACCTGCCGTGCGGACGATGTCCACCGGCGTCGGGTACTCCCGTGCCCTCGTATTCATGGACCCTAACGCGCAGCTACGACAACGCCATCCCGCTTCCCGAACTGTTCGCTCGGAGCGCAAGGTCAGAGGCCCCTCACGGAGGGTCTCGGGAGAGTCCCGGGGAGGGTCTCCCGGAGTGCGTCCCACGGGAAGGCCGAAGGGCCCGGACGCGATGGCGTACGGGCCCTCCGGGCCGTGCTCTGGTACTGCTCAGCGGGGGTGACCCCAGGTGTTACTTGGCCTCGTCGGCAGCGATCTCGCCGTCGGCCTCGACCACGTTCTCGACGGTCTCGGCGGCCTGCTCGACCGCGTTCTCGTCGTCCTCGTCGTCGGAGAGGTCGACGACCTCACCGTTGGTGTCGGTGACCTTGGCGGCCTCGACGACGGCCGCGAGGGCCTTGCCGCGGGCGACCTCGCCGACGAGCATCGGAACCTGGCCACCCTCGACGACGGCCTGGGCGAACTGGTCGGGGGACATGCCGGAGGAGGCGGCGCGACGCATGAGGTGCTCGGTGAGCTCCTCCTGGTTCACGTTCAGCTTCTCCTTGTTGACCAGCTCGTCGAGGACGAACTGGGTCTTGATGCCCTTGATCGCCTGCTCGGCGGTCTCGGCGTCGAACTCCTCGACCGTCTTGCCCTGGATCTCGAGGTACTTCTCGATGGTGAGACCCATCTGGCCGAGCTGGTGGTGCTCGAGGTTGTGCTTGCGGGTCTGGACCTCGTCCGCGAGGAGCTTCTCGGGGATCGGGACCTCGACGAGCTCCAGCAGCTTCTCCAGGACGCGCTCCTGGGCCTGCGTGGCCTGGTCGTACTGCTTCATGTTCTCGAGGCGCTTGCGGCTGTCGGCCTTGAGCTCGTCGAGGGTGTCGAACTCGCTCGCCATGCCGGCGAACTCGTCGTCCAGCTCCGGCAGCTCACGGGCGGAAACCTTGGTGACCTTGACGGTGACCTCGGCGTCCTTGCCCTCGGCGGAGCCGCCCTTCAGCTGGGAGGTGAAGGTGGCCTCGCCACCGGCCTCCAGGCCCTTGACGGCCTCGTCGATGCCTTCGAGAAGCTCACCAGAGCCGATGGTGTAGGAGACGTCCTGGGCGACACCGTCCTCCAGCACCTCGCCGTCGACCTTGGCCTCGAGGTCGATGGTGACGACGTCGCCGTCCTCGGCCGCGCGCTCGACGTCCTTGGTGGACGCGAAGCGGCCGCGCAGCTGCTCGACCGACTTCTCGACGTCCTCGTCCGAGACCTCGACGGCGTCCACGGTGACCTCGATGCCGGAGTAGTCCGGGATCTCGATCGCGGGACGGATGTCGACCTCGGCGGTGAAGGCCAGCAGTTCGCCGTCCTTCAGCTCCGTGATGTCGACGTCGGGCTGGCCCAGCGGGTTCAGGTCGGCCTCGTTGACGGCCTCGGTGTAGAACTTCGGGAGGGCGTCGTTGACGGCCTCCTCCAGCACCGCACCGCGGCCGAAGCGCTGGTCGATGACGCGGGCCGGGATCTTGCCCTTGCGGAAGCCCTTCACCGTGACCTGCTGGTTGATCTTCTTGTAGGCCGCGTCGAGGCTGTCCTTGAGCTCCTCGAAGGGCACCTCAACAGTGAGCCGAACCCGAGTCGGGTTCAGGGTCTCCACGGCGCTCTTCACGGTTCGGTCTCCTTGTGGCTGACTGCTGGGGGTCTCTGCTCATCGCCGCGGTCTAGCGGTTCTCAGCGGATCGGGCCCGGTACATCAGACACACGGGCACGCAGCTTGCATAGTAGCCGCAAGCGGCAATCAGCCCACAACGCGATCATCGACGCGGTCCCGGAGAGGGGATCGCGCGATCCTCCTGCTGGTCGGGGTGGCCGGATTCGAACCGACGACCTTCCGCTCCCAAAGCGGACGCGCTACCAAGCTGCGCCACACCCCGTCGGTGCGACACGTAGGGTACATGCCCGAAGACCCTCCGCCGTGCGGAGTTTCGGCGAATGGCCCGCCCGGGACCCGCCGCGACCACACGCGGGCGCGAAATGCTGTGTGCGATCCCCCGCCGGGACCCGCTAGGATGCTGTTCGTGCCGCGGTCCCCGGACCTGCGTCGCACGTGCTGCGGGTGTAGCTCAATGGTAGAGCACTAGTCTTCCAAACTAGCTACGCGGGTTCGATTCCCGTCACCCGCTCAGAGACGCAAAGGGCCAGGTCAGAGGATGTTTCCTCCACCTGGCCCTTCGTCGTTCCCGGGACTCTCCACGTCCTGGACCTGGGCCTGGAACGTGGCGGGCCCGGCCGACCGGCCAGGCATGCGGGACGGATACCGCCTCCGCCACTACCGGTCCCGCCCGGCGACATCATCGCCCGACATCAACGACGCTGGATCTTGGCGTACTTGGACGTCCCTCTCTCCGGTCCTCGCGAAGGGGACGCCGTAGCGCCACGTCCTCGCGGGTTCGGTCGGGCTTCCCGGGGTGCCCTGGGAGGCCCCCGCTCAGAGTTTGATGCCTGCGATCGTGTCCGCGAGGGAGTTCAGGAAGCGGTTCACGTCCGGGGCGATGGAGCTGGACGCGAGGAAGAAGCCGAAGAGGACCGCGACGATCGCGGGGCCGGCCTTGAGGTGGCCTCCGCGGACGAGCACCACGAGGATGATCGCCAACAGGACTACCACTGACAGCGAAATGGCCACTTCTGATCACACCTTCGGTCGTCCCCTGGTCGGCCCGGGGCACGGCCGTGCGCACCCCCACATGGTCCATCCTCCCACCAACACGCCCCGGCTATCCGTCTCGTGACGAAGAGACGGTGACGCTTTTGCGTCAGGGGGTGGTGAGGCCGAGGAGGGAGCGGACGTATGCGTACTTTCCGGACAGCCTGTCGCGGGTGGGAGCGTCGAGGACCGCGAGGCGGGCGGGGTCCGCGTTGTGGGCCAGGTCGGCTTCCTTGACCAGGAGGGCGCCGGGGGTGGCGAGGATGCGGGCCGTGTACGCCTCGACCGGTTCGCCGGGGCGTTTGGTGACGGCCAGGACCATGTCCTTGACGGGCTGCGGCAGTTCGGCCGATTCCAGCCAGGCCGGGGTGAGGGCTTCGTCCTCGATCGCGTCGTGGAGCCAGGCCGCCGCCTGCTGTTCGGCGGTGCCGCCGCGGGCGCGGACGCCCTCGGCCACGGCGGCGAGGTGTTCCGCGTACGGCCGGCCGGCCTTGTCGGTCTGGCCCTCGTGCGCGGTGCGGGCGAGTGCCTCGACCTCGATGAGGGTGAGTGGGCTGTGCGTCATCCGAGCTCCTTCGCCGCCGTGTGGAGGGCCTGCGCGATCCGGCGTACGTCTGCTTGTGTGGTGCGCCAGTTGGAGAACGCCGCGCGCAGGGCGGGGGTTCCCGCGTAGGTCGTGGGGGTGACGAACACCTCGGGGCCCGCCGCTTCGCGCAGGGCCGTCAGGCGGGCCGGGGTGGGGGCGCTGGAGAGGGTGAAGCAGACGACGTTCAGGCGGACCGGGGCCAGGACCGTGAAGTACGGGTCCCGGGTGAGGGTTTCGCCGAGGGAGACGGCGCAGGCGATGTCCCGTTCCACGATCTCGCGGTGTCCCTCGCGGCCGTAGGCGCGCAGCGTGAACCAGGCGGCGAGGGCGCGCAGCCGGTGGGAGTTCTCCGGGGTGAGGTGCACCAGGTCGGGGTCCTCGGAGAGGGGGCCGAGGTAGGTGGCGGCGTTCTGGAAGACGCGGGCCTGCAGGTCGCGGCGGCGGGTGAACTGGACGGCGCTGTCGTAGGGGACGTTGAGCCATTTGTGCAGGTCGACGCAGATGGAGTCGGAGGCGTCGAGGCCGGCGGTGAGGTGGGCGTGGTCCGGGGAGAGGGCGGCGAACGCGCCGAAGGCGGCGTCCGTGTGCAGCCAGAAGTCGTGGCGTTCGCGGAGCGCGGCGATGGCGCGGAGGTCGTCGAAGTCCACGGTGTTGACGGTGCCGGCGTTGGCGACGACCACGGCGGGCTGGCCGGGCGCGTCGGCGAGGGCGCGGTCCAGCGCGGCCGGGTCGACGGCCTCGCGGCCGGGCAGGGTCGGTACGGGGATCAGGGCGGCGCGGCCGAGTCCGAGGACGGAGAGGGCCTTGGCGATGGAGGAGTGCGGGGCGCCGGAGAGGACGCGGACCGGGCCGAGCGCGGCCGCGCCGTCCTCGGCCGGGGAGACGCCGAGGCGTTCGCCGAGCCACTCGCGGGCGATGGCCAGGCCGGTGGTGTTGGACATGGTGGCGCCGCTGACGAAGGTGCCGGTGTGGGCGGCGGAGAGGTGGAAGAGCTCGCGGAGCCAGGTGACGGTTTCGCGTTCGAGGTCCTGGCCCCCGCCGTCCAGGGCGGAGTTGGAGTTCTGGTCGTGGGCCGCGGTGAGCCAGTCGCCCGCGAGGGCGGCGGGGGTGGCGCCGCCGGTGACGAAGCCGAGGTAGCGGGGGCCGGCGGAGGCCGACAGGCGCGGCGCCCAGCGCTCCTCGAAGGCCGCGAGGGCGGCCTCGGTCCCCGTGCCATGTTCGGGGAGCGGCGGGGTCGGCTCCGCCGCCGGGTGGGGCGGTCGTACCGGTACGACCGGACGCGCGTCGAGTGCTGCGAGGGTCGCGGCGGCGGCGTCGCGGGTGGCGTCGAGGAGCTCGGGGAGGCGGGCCAGGTCGGCGGCGAGGGTGCGGTCCATGGGTGCACGGTAGGGGCCGCCGGGCCCTGGCGGACCGGCCAATCGGGAGGGAGTGGCCCGCCCGCCGGGGCCCGGGGTGAGGGGGGCGCTGCCGTGCCGCTGCCGTGCCGCTGCGCGGGCAGGCGGGCGGGCGGGCGGGCGGGCCGTACGGTGCCGCTGCGCGGGCAGGCCGACCGTACGGTGCCGCTGCCGGGACAGGACGGACCACTGCCCGGGGCCGGTTGGGGACACGGTGACGCCTCGTGGGTCTGAACGGGTACGCGGCGTCGGTGCGCGTGGGGCGGGTGGCCCTGCGGGGCTCGTCCCCTACCCGCCCTTCCGCCGTTCCCCGGGCTCCGCCCGGACCCGCGCCTCAAACGCCGGCGAGGCTGGATTTGGCCGGCGTCAGCCTTTGCGTGCGGGCTGCTGAAGCGGGAGGCGGATTCTGCGCGTGCCGGTCGGCGTGTGGCGCGTCAGGTTCGGGCGGGGTGTAGGGCTCGGCGGGCCGGGAGGGTTGTGGCGGCCAGGGTCAGGGTGATGGCGGCTGCTGCGAAGGAGGCGTAGACGAGGGGCGGGATGTACGGGGGCGAGCCCGTCACCGCCTTTGTCAGGGGGGTCAGGGTGGCCAGGGCTATCGCCGAGCCGAGGGCGATGCCCGCGCCGCTGACCAGGAGGGCTTCCCAGCAGAGCATCCGCAGGATCTGGCGGCGGGTGGAGCCGATCAGGCGGAGGAGGTGCAGTTCGCGGCGGCGGTCCAGGACGGTCATGACCAGGGTGTTGGCGGCGGCGACGGCCGCGAAGCCGCCGAGGACGGCCGCCATGGTGGTGTTGGCCCAGGCGTTGAGCTGCCGGTCCGCGCTCTGCTCGGAGGTCCAGGCGGCGGGCGACAGCACGGGGCCGAGGCCTTCGGGGGCCGGGCCGCGGAACAGGAGTTCCGTGGGGCGGCCGTCCGTGGTGTGGCCGGCCAGGTCGGCGGCGGGGAGGGTGACCTCGCCGAGGCCGAGGCCGCGGGTGTAGACGGCCACGATCTCGGGGGCGGCACGGGTTCCGTCGGGCAGGCGCAGGTCGATGCGGTCGCCGGTCCCGGTGTGGGTTGCCTCGGCCAGGGTGCGGTCGATGGCGACCGTGCCGGGGGCGAGGCGGGAGAGGTCACCCGTACGGACTCCCAGGTCCTGGACCTTGGTGACGTCCCCGGTGACGCCCTGCGCGGAGGCGGTGTGGAAGGTCCGGTCGCCGCCGGAGCCGACGACGGTGAGGACGGAGGTACGGGTGAGGGCGACGGCCCCGGCCGCGACGGCCCGGTCGACGGCCGCCCGGTCGACGGCCGACCCGTGGATGGCCGGCCCGTCGACAGCCGGGCGGTCCGGGCCGCCCTGCGGGTCGGACCCGCCGAGGGGCACGACGTGGTCGGCCAGCAGTCCCGCCTCCTGCTGCTGCCGGACGGCCCGGTCCTCGCTGGTGTGGAGGAAGACCAGGGTGGAGGAGAAGGCCATGGCGAGCACGATCGGGGTGATGGCGGAGGCGAGACGGCGGGCGTGCGTACGGGAGTTGGCGGCGGCCAGCTCGCCGGGCGCGCCGGCCGCGCGCAGCGGGAGGCCGACGAGGGCGGCGCAGGCGCGGGCGATCAGCGGGCCGAGCAGGGCGACGGCGAGCATGAAGAGCATGACGACGCCGAGTGCGGCGTTGGCGGCGTCCGGGCCGCTGCTGCCGGCGGCCAGGGTCGCGCAGGCCGTGCCGCCGGCCAGGGCGGCGAGGCCGAGCGGGGTACGGATCCACCCGGGTCGCAGCCGTTCCACGGCGGCCGCGGCGAGGGCCTGGCCGGGGCGGATGCGGGCGGGTCGGCGGGATGCGGCCCAGCCGGCGATCAGGGCGGCTGCCAGTGCCAGGCCGACAGCGCTGACCAGGGGGATCCAGGAGACGACGAGGTCGATTTCGGCGGGGACGGCGCCCTTCGCCTTGAGCTGTCCGAACCACCAGGCCGCGAGCGCGATGCCGGGTACGCAGCCCAGCGCGCCCGCGACCGGAGCCACGAGCAGGGCTTCGGTGGCGACCGTGCGGCGGATCTGGCGCGGGGTGGCTCCGACGGCGCGCAGCAGGGCGAACTCGCGGGAGCGCTGCCCGAGGGAGAGGGCGACGGTGCCCGCGGCGGTGAAGACGGCGACGAGCGTCGCGATCCCGCCGAAGGAACCACCGAGGCCGGTCAGCACTTCCCGGGCCCCCGCGAGCCGCCCGTCGAGGGCGCGGGCGTCTCCGGTCAGTACCTGGGCGCGGCCGTCGACGGCGGCCCGGGCCCGCGCCGCGTCGGCCCCGAACAGCACGATGGCGTCGAGTGCGTCGGGGTGTCCCGACAGGCTGCGGGCCTCGGCGTCGGCGAACCAGGCCCCGGGCCGGTCGGCGCGCCCGACGACGCGGAACTCCCGGAGTCCGGCGGGGGTGTCGAGCCGGACCCGGTCCGGGCCGTCGGCCCCGCCCAGGACGACTTCGCCCGGGGCGGCCGGGGCGCGGCCCGCGCGGAGCTCCGCAGGGCTGAAGGCGGTGGAGCCCCAGCCGGAGGCGTCGAGCGTGCGGCCCGCTCCGTCCCGTACGGGGAACACCACGTCGGGCACCGCCCGCCCCAGCGGAGCCAGCCGCTGCAGCAGGGCGGCGTCCACCCGCGCCCGGTCCGGGAGCGGGGCTGCGACCTCGTAGGCGCCGTCGCCGCGGCCCATCCGCAGGCGGGCCTGCTGATCGGCGGCGACGACGACGGGGGCTCCGGCGTACCGCGTCGGCGGGGTGCTCGCGCGGGCACCGGTCTCCAGCAGGATCCCGCAGGCGGAGACGATGGCTACGGCCAGGAACAGGGCGACGAAGGTGCCGGCGAAGGCGGCGGGCCGGAACCGGAGCACGGCGCGGGCCAGGCCGTTGGAACGGGGGCGGAGCTTCGGCATCAGGCGGCTGCTCCCGCGAATCGGGGCGCGGCGGGCGCGGCGGGCGCGGCGGGCGCGGGCGCGGTCAGGGCCGTCATGCGGGCGGCGATCGTGGCGGCGGAACCGCGCGGGAGGCGGTCGGCGATGAGGCCGTCGGCGAGGAAGAGCACTTGGTCGGCGTGGGCGGCGGCAGCCGGGTCGTGGGTGACCATCACGACGGTGGCGCCGAGGGTGTCCACGGCGTCGCGGAGCAGGCCGAGCACCTCGGTGGCGGTGGTGGTGTCGAGGGCGCCGGTGGGCTCGTCGGCGAAGACCACGTCGGGCCGGGTGACCAGGGCGCGGGCGATGGCCACGCGCTGCTGCTGGCCGCCGGAGAGTTCGGCGGGGCGGCGGCGGCCCTTGCCCTCCAGGCCTACGCGGGCGAGCAGGTCGGCTGCGCGGGCCTGGCCCTGGGCCGCGGTGCGGCTGCGGCTGCGGCCGATGCCCATGCCGGTGCCGCCGGCCAGGCGCATGGGGAGCAGGACGTTCTGCTCGACGGTGAGGGAGGGGAGGAGGTTGAAGGCCTGGAAGACGAAGCCGAGGCGGCTGCGGCGGAGTTCGGTGAGCTCGTTCTCGTTCATGCCGGTGATCTCGGTGCCGCCCAGTCGGACGGAGCCCTCGGTGGGGAGGTCCAGGCCGGCGGCGCACTGGAGGAAGGTGGACTTTCCGGAGCCGGAGGGGCCCATCACTGCCGTGAAGCTGCCACGGGGGAGGCTCAGGTCGATGCCGCGCAGGGCGTGTACGGCGGTGGCGCCGCGGCCGTACTGGCGGCGGACCGAGCGGAGCTCGACCGCGGGGGCGGCCTCGTGGGCCGCCTCTGACTGGCCCGGCTGGCCCCGGTGGCCCGGCTGACCCGCGTGCCCCGGTTGACCCCAGTGCCCCGGCTGACCCGGCTGGCCCGGCTCGCCCGCGTGGGCCGGCTGACCCAGCTGGCCCGTGTGCCCCGGCTGCCCGGCCTGCTGCGTCTGCTGCGTCTGCTGCGTCTGCTGCTCGGCCTGCCGCTTGCTGCGCCGGAGCCCCATGGTGTGCCGCCTTCCGTGCCGGTCGACCACCCGGTGGTGATCGTGTCTCCGACGCTACGGAGGGAGCGGTGGTCGGGACCATGACGGGAGCTGGCGGACGGGTGGTGGGGGTAACCCGACCACCGGCCGGGGCGGGCGGGTACCAGCGCGGGCGCCGGGCGGGCCGACTCAGGCACTGGCGGGGGCCGACACGGGTATCGGGTAAGTACCAACGCAGGCACCGGCGGGTGCCGACGCAGGCACCAGCGGGTACCGAGGCGGGCATCGGGTGGGGCCCGCGCGGGCACCGGGCAGGGGCGACGCGGGCACCGGGCAGGGCCGGCCCTAGCGCCGGGCAGCTGCCGACACGGGTATCGGGCAGGTACCGACCCTGGCAGCGGGCGGATGCCGCCTCGGGCACCCGGCAGGTACCGAGGCGGGCATCGGGTGGGGCCCGCGCGGGCACCGGGCAGGGGCGACGCGGGCACCGGGCAGGGCCGGCCCTAGCGCCGGGCAGCTGCCGACACGGGTATCGGGCAGGTACCGACCCTGGCAGCGGGCGGATGCCGCCTCGGGCACCCGGCAGGTACCGAGGCGGGCATCGGGTGGGGCCCGCGCGGGCACCGGGCAGGGGCTGGCCACAGCTTGGGGCGGGGCTGCGGGGCCCTGCGGGGGGCTGTCCCCTACCCGCCCTTCCACCGTTCCCCGGGCTGCGCCCGGACCCCCTGGGGCTCCGCCCCAGACCCCGCGCCTCAAACGCCGGCGAGGCTGGAAATGGCGGATGCCGGCCCTGCAGCATCCGAGGCGCGGGGGCCGCGGGCTGCGCCCGGCAACGGCACCGCACGTGGCATCGGGTCCGGGGGCCGCATCGCGCCCGGGAGGCGGCCCCGGGTCCGCGGGGACGCACCAGTCCGGGGGAAGCCGCACCGGACCCACAGGGACTCACCCGACTCCGGGAAAGGCCGCACCGGATCCACGGGGACTCCCCCGAGTCCGGGAAAGGCCCCACCAGATCCACAGGGACGCACCCGGGTCCGGGAGAAGCCGCACCGGATCCACAGGGACGCACCCGGGTCCGGGAGAAGCCGCACCGGATCCGCAGGGACTCACCCGGGTGCGGGAGGGGCCGCGGCGGGTCCGGGGTGCAGCCCCGGGGAACGGGCGAAGGGCGGGTAGGGGACCTCGCCCCGCAGGGCACGACCACCCGCACCCGCCCACCGGCCCCGCCCCGGGGCGGCAGTGGCGGCGGCACCGACCAGCCACCGCCGGACGGAGTCCGGCGCAGCGCGGCGAAGCCGGTAAGGCCCGCCAGGGCCGCACCGCGCGAGCGGCGCGTCAAGAAGGTGCCCGGCGCAGCGCGGCGAAGCCGGTAAGGCCCGCCAGGGCCGCACCGCGCGAGCGGCGCGTCGAAAAGGTGCCCGGCGCAGCGCGGCGAAGCCGGTAAGGCCCGCCAGGGCCGCACCGCGCGAGCGGCGCGTCAAAGAGGTGCCCGGCACAGCGGTGCGAAGCCGGTAAGGCCCCCAAAGGGCCGCACCGCGCGAGCCGCGCGTCAAACAAGAAGGTGCCCGGCGCAGCGGTGCGAAGCCTGGGAGGCCCGTCAGGGCCGAGTGGTGCGGGTACCGCGTTAAAAGGAATGGCGGCGGATCAGGAGGAGGGCCCTGTCGTCGTTGACGTCCTTGGCCACCTTTTCGATGAGGTGCCAGGTCGCGCCCTCCCAGCCGGCGGCGACGTAGCGGTCGGCCTCGCCGGTGAGGCGGTCGATGCCCTCGCTGATGTCGCGGTCGGCCGTTTCGACCAGGCCGTCGGTGAAGAGCATCAGGACGTCGCCGGGGCGGAGGTTGCCGCGGGCGGGGGTGAACTCGGCGCCGTCGTAGACGCCGAGGAGCGGGCCCTCGCCGGTCATCTCCTGCCAGCGGCCGGTGCCCGCGGAGAGCTGGAGGGCGGGCAGGTGGCCGGCGGAGAGGAGTTCGTAGTCGCCGGTCTCCAGGTCCAGGACGAGGTGGATGGAGGTGGCGAAGCCCTCGTCCCAGTCCTGGCGGAGGAGGTAGCCGTTGGCGGCGGGCAGGAAGCCGTGTGGGGGGAGCGCTCCGAGGAGGCCGCCGAAGGCGCCCGAGAGGAGGAGGGCGCGGGAGCCCGCTTCCATGCCCTTGCCGGAGACGTCGGTGAGGACGATCTCCAGGGTGCGGCCGCCGTTCGTGCGGGCGGCGACGACGAAGTCGCCGGAGAAGGACTGGCCGCCGGCCGGGCGCAGGGCCATCTCCCGGTGCCAGCCGCGCGGCAGCGGGGGCAGCTTGCTCTGGACCCGGATGCGTTCGCGCAGGTCGAAGAGCATGGTGCCGCCGCGTCGCCAGGGCACGCCGACACGGCTGCGGAACTGGGCGATGACCAGGCCGAAGAAGCCGCAGGCCGCGACGACCAGGACGGTGCCGGGGGTGACCCGGGCCGGGCCCTGGGTGTACGGGCCGAGGACGAGGGCCTCGACGATGAGCGCGGCCGCGGAGGCCCCGTACAGGGCGAGCAGGCTGGCGGGGCGGAGGAGGAGGCCTCCGGCCACGATCGGCAGGACGAGGGCAGCGGGCGAGAACCACACGGGCAGCATCAGCGTGCCGCAGGCGATGGCCGGGATGGTCAGGAGCAGGCCGCCGAAGGCCAGCCAGTCGGAGGCGTCGCCGCGGAAGTAGTCGACGGCGGATTTGCGCAGCGCTGTGCGCGCCCGGTGCCACGTCATGCGGGACCGGGCCAGGAGGGACTCCACGTGTGCTCCGGCCATTGCTTCGGGACCCTATCCATCCTGGCTGTGCGCGCGCAGGGGGTACCCCCTGAGATGGGCCCATCGGCAACCGAAAAGAGATCGCCCCGGGGCGGATTGCCCTGATAGGGATGGCCGTATGCCTCTTGAGACGCGCGTATTGCAGGCCGATGAGTGGGATGTCTGGTACGACCAGCTGGAACTGGCTTTCGGCGGAGTGCCCGAATCCCCGGAGGAGCGGGAGCTCTACCGGTCGCTGACGGAGACGGAGCGGTCCCTCGGCGTCTGGGACGGCGGGACCTGCGTGGGCACGGCGGGGGCGTTCTCCTTCCGGCTTTCGGTGCCGGGCGGTGCGCTCGTCCCCGCCGCCGGGGTCACGATGGTGGGCGTCTCCCCCACGCACCGCAGGCGGGGTGTGCTGAGCTCGCTGATGCGGCGCCAGTTGGACGAGGTCCGGGCGGGTGGTGAACCGATCGCCGTGCTGACGGCCTCGGATCCGGCGATCTACGGGCGCTTCGGCTACGGCACCGCCGCGTACTCGATGTCCGTGGAGATCGACAAGACCCGCGTACGGCTCTCCGTGCCGCCGGGGACCGACGGCGTACGGCTGCGGCTGGTCGATCCGCGCAAGGCACTGGCCGACTGCGAGCGGGTCTACGCGGCGCTGGTCGCGGGCCGTCCCGGGATGCCGGCCCGGCAGCCGGGCTGGGAGCTGCAGGCGCTGCTCGACCCGGAGGCGACGAGGAACGGCGCCTCTCCCCTGAAGTGCGTGGTCGCCGAGCGGGCGGACGGCGAGGTGGTCGGGTACGCCCGGTACCGGGTCAAGCCCGAGTGGGACCTGACGGGCTCGGACGGCCGGGTGGACGTGGCGGACCTCGACGCGCTCGATCCGGCGGCGTACGCGGCGCTGTGGCGCTACGTGTGCTCCATCGACCTGACCTGGACCGTACGGGCCGTCAAGCGGCCGGCGGACGATGCGCTGCTGCACCTGGTCACCGATGTGCGCCGGACACAGGTGCGGCTGCGCGACTCCCTGCACGTACGGCTCGTGGACCTGCCGGCGGCGCTGGCCGCGCGGGCGTACGGGGCTCCGCTGGACGTGGTGCTGGAGGTCGAGGACGCGTTCTGCCCGTGGAACGCGGGGCGCTGGCGGCTCGCCGTCGGCGCGGACGGGGCCGCGGTCTGTACCCGTACGGAGGACCCGGCCGACCTGGAGCTGACGGTGCGGGAGCTCGGCGCCGCATACCTGGGCGGGGTCGCCCTGAACACGCTGGCCGCGGCCGGCCTGGTGCGCGAACTCCGCGCGGGATCCCTGGCCCGCGCCTCCCGCCGAGACGTGGCCCCTTGGCTGCCGCACGGGTTCTAGCCGGGGCCGGCCGGGTTCCGGGAGGGACCGCCTAGCGGGCCTGGCAGCCCGGGCACCAGAAGAGGTTGCGGGCGGCGAGACCGGCGGTGCGGATCTCGCCCCCGCAGATGTGGCAGGGCATGTCGGCCCTGCGATAGACGTACACCTCGCCGCCGTGGTCGTCCACCCTCGGCGGGCGGCCCATGGCCTCGGGCAGGTGCTCGTCGCGGACGGTGTCGATGCGGTTGTTGCGCACGCCCTCGCGCATGAGCAGGACGAGGTCGGCCCAGATCGCGTCCCACTCGCGGCGGGTCAGGTCCTTGCCGAGCCGGTAGGGGTCGATGCCGTGCCGGAAGAGGACCTCGGCGCGGTAGACGTTGCCCACGCCCGAGACGATCTTCTGGTCCATGAGCAGGGCGGCCACGGTGGTGCGGGAGCGGGAGATGCGGGCCCAGGCGCGGTCCGGGTCGTCGCCCGCCCGCAGCGGATCGGGGCCGAGGCGGTCGTGTATCGCCTTCTTCTCGCCCTCGTCGATGAGCGCGCACGCGGTGGGGCCGCGCAGGTCGGCGTAGTGGTCCTCGTTGAGCAGCCGGAGCCGGACCGTTTCGGTGGCCGGCGGGGCCGGGGCGGGGCCGAAGCCGAGCTTCCCGAAGAGGCCGAGGTGGATGTGGATCCAGGCGTCGCCGAGTTCGAGAAACAGGTGCTTGCCGTGCGCCTCGGCGGATTCCAGCTCGCGGCCGTCGAGCAGGGCCGCGCTCTCGGCGAAGCGGCCCTGCGGACTGCTCACCCGGACCGGCCGGGCGGCGAAGCGCTCGGTGTGGTCCTCGGCGAGGCGGTGGATCGTATGCCCCTCGGGCACGGCGGTACTCCTCGCGAACGAACGACCGGGACAGGAAAACCAGGACAGGGAAACCAGGACAGGAAAACCGGAACAGGAAGAACCGGGACATGAAAAACCGGCCGTGCCACCCCGGGGGCGGCACGGCCGGACGCGGGATCAGCCCTGCGGGTGGTGGGCCGGGATCGGGGGGAGCTCGCCGGTGGCCTCGTAGGCGGAGAGCATGTCGATCCGGCGGGTGTGGCGCTCCTCGTCGGAGTACGGGGTCTTCAGGAACGCGTCGATGAAGCTGACGACCTCGTCCTGGGTGTGCATCCGGCCGCCGACGGAGATGACGTTGGCGTTGTTGTGCTCACGGCCGAGCTCGGCGGTCTGGACGCTCCACGCGAGGATGGCGCGGATGCCCTTGACCTTGTTCGCGGCGATCTGCTCGCCGTTGCCGGAGCCGCCGATGACGATGCCGAGGCTGTCGGCGTCCGCGGCGGTCTTCTCCGCGGCGCGCAGGCAGAACGGCGGGTAGTCGTCCACCGCGTCATAGATGTGGGGCCCGCAGTCGACGGGCTCGTGGCCGTTGTTCTTGAGCCAGTCCACCAGGTGGTTCTTGAGCTCAAAGCCGGCATGGTCGGATCCGAGGTACACGCGCATGGTCCGAGTGTGGCACGAGCCGGGCCGGGGGCCCGCCGCGGGGTGTCGCGTAAGTCACTTCTAAAGCTCAAGTAAACCCAAAGAACGCAGATGGGACACCGCGGGACCAAGGTCCTGGACGTTCGCCCCGAAGCAACGATCCGGATTGGGGTCTTCCGCCCTGCGTTCATCTCAGGTTTGAATGCCGGGGCTCGCCACCCGAGAACCTAAGGATCCGTTCATGAGCTCCACGACGACCCTTCAGAAGGAAGGCTCCCCCACCGGCGATCCCGGTGAAGGCAAGCCCTCCGACGGCCTGAAGGCCGGTCTCAAGAACCGCCACCTGTCCATGATCGCCATCGGCGGCGTCATCGGCGCCGGGCTCTTCGTCGGCTCCGGCGGCGGTATCGCCAAGACCGGTCCCGCCATCCTGCTGTCCTACGCGCTGGTCGGCGCGATGGTCGTCTTCGTGATGCGGATGCTGGGCGAGATGGCCGCCGCCAGCCCGAACTCCGGCTCCTTCTCCGCGTACGCCGACCGGGCGCTCGGCCGCTGGGCCGGTTTCTCCATCGGCTGGCTGTACTGGTTCTTCTGGGTCGTCGTCCTGGCCGTGGAGGCCACCGCCGGCGCCGTCATCCTCGAAAGCTGGGTCCCGGCCGTCCCGCAGTGGGCCTGGGCGCTGATCGTGATGGCCGTGCTGACGGTCACCAACCTCGGCTCGGTCGCCTCGTACGGCGAGTTCGAGTTCTGGTTCGCCGGCATCAAGGTGGTCGCCATCGGCGGCTTCGTGATCATCGGCATGCTGGCCGTCTTCGGCGTGCTGCCTGGCTCGGACAACCCGGGCGCGGGCTTCGCCCACCTCACCGACACGGGCGGCTTCATGCCGAACGGCTGGGGCTCGGTCCTCACCGGTGTGCTGATGGTCGTCTTCTCCTTCATGGGCAGCGAGATCGTCACGCTGGCCGCCGGCGAGTCCGAGGACCCGCGGCGCGCGGTCACCAAGGCCACCAACTCGGTGATCTGGCGCATCGGCGTCTTCTACTTGGGCTCGATCTTCATCGTGCTGACGCTGCTGCCGTGGAACGACGAGTCGATCGTCGACAAGGGCTCGTACGTCGCCGCCCTGGACTCGATCGGCATCGCGCACGCCGGCCAGATCATGAACGTGATCGTCCTGACGGCCGTGCTGTCCTGCCTGAACTCGGGCCTCTACACCGCCTCCCGCATGGCCTTCTCGCTGGGCGAGCGCGGTGACGCCCCGAAGGCCTTCGCCAAGGTGAACAAGCGGGGCGTGCCGGTGGCCGCCATCCTGGGCTCGGTCGTCTTCGGCTTCGTCGCCGTCTACTTCAACTACGCCTTCAAGGACACGGTCTTCAGCTTCCTGCTGAACGCCTCGGGTGCGATCGCGCTGTTCGTGTGGCTGGTCATCTGCCTGACCCAGCTGCGGATGCGCGGGATCCTCATGCGCGAGGCCCCGGAGAAGGTGACGGTGAAGATGTGGTTCTTCCCGTACCTGACCTGGGCCACCGCCGCGATGATCACCTTCGTCCTCGGCTACATGGTCTACGACAAGGACAACCGCGAGACCGTCCTGCTGTCGCTGCTGGTCGCGGCCGTGGTGATCGCCGTCGGCGTGGTGCGGGACCTGCGCCGCAAGGCCGCTCTGAAGGCCTCCGCGTAGTCGCTCCGCGAACGACGGCAGCCCCGGACCGCACTGCGCGGTCCGGGGCTGCCGTGTGAAGCGGGTGGAGCCTGTGGAGTACGGGCGCTCACGCGCGGCCGAGGAGCTTCCAGGCGGCCGGCAGCAGGCCCATCGCCAGCGCCGCCTTGAGCGCGTCGCCGATCAGGAAGGGCGTCAGCCCTGCCGCGACGGCCGCGCCGAAGGACATCCCGGTGGACAGCGCGAGGTAGGGGACGCCGACGGCGTAGATGACCGCGGAGCCCAGCACCATCGTGCCCGCCGTACGCGGCACCGAGCGGTCGGCGCCGCGGCGCGCGAGGGCGCCGACGACGGTGGCGGCGAGCAGCATGCCGAGCACGTAGCCGAAGGAGGCGCCGCCCGCGCCGGAGCTGCCGCCCGCGAACCACGGCACGCCTGCCATGCCGACGACCGCGTAGAGGGCCAGCGCGAGGAAGCCGCGGCGGGCCCCGAAGGCGGTCCCGACCAGGAGGGCCGCGAAGGTCTGGCCGGTGACGGGGACCGGGGAGCCGGGGACGGGCACGGCGATCTGCGCGGCCAGGCCGGTGAGCGCGGCTCCGCCGGCCACGAGCGCGATGTCGCGGACGCGGCTCGCGGGCAGCAGGTCGGCGAGGACGGCGCCGGGGCGGAAGGAGACGGAAGCAGTGCTCATCGGGGACTCCGCGGGAGGTGGGGTCGACAGGGACGATCACCGACGTTAGTCCCGGGTCCGGGGTCGCATCAGGGCTGCCCGGGACAAAGCCGTACTCCCCGGTTTGGTGGGGAGTGCACAAAGACCCTGCCCCACGCCCGTGTTGCAGTGATCCGCGTCACGGGCGACGACCGACAGCACGTCCGTTTTGCACGGATGGGCGCTCTCCGGAGAGACTGTAGGGTCCCTCCAACTGTCGCGGAGCCCCCACCGCCGCCAGGCCTTAGAGAGTACGAGCACCCCTCATGCGCGACCTCCCGTCCGCCCCTCCCGGCACCACGGACGAACTCCCACCGGAGCCCCTGAGCCACAGCCTCAAGCAGCGCCACCTGACCATGCTGGGCCTCGGCGGCGTGATCGGCGCCGGGCTGTTCGTCGGCTCCGGCGCCGGCATCACCATCGCCGGTCCCGCGATCATCTGCTCGTACCTGCTCGCGGGCATCCTCGCGATGCTGGTGATGCGGGCGCTCGGCGAGATGTCGGCGGCGATGCCCGCCTCCGGCTCCTTCTCCGTCTACGCGGAGAAGGCGCTCGGCCGCTGGGCGGGCTTCTCGGCCGGCTGGCTGTACTGGTTCCTGCTGGTCGTGGTGCTGGCGGTGGAGGCCACCGCCGCGGCGAAGATCGCGAACGGCTGGCTGCCCTCGGTGGACCAGTGGGTCTGGGTGCTCGTCTTCATGGTGGTCTTCACCGTCTGCAACCTGGCCGCCGTGCGGAACTTCGGCGAGTTCGAGTTCTGGTTCGCGGCCCTCAAGGTCGGCGCGATCGTGCTGTTCCTGATCCTCGGCACGCTGGCCGTCTTCGGCCTGCTGCCCCCGGCGTCCCATTACTCTGGCGACCCGGTCGGCATGGCCAACCTGACCGGCCAGGGCGGCTTCTTCCCCAACGGCGCGAGCGGCGTGGTGGCCGGCATGCTGGCCGTCGTCTTCGCCTTCGGCGGCCTGGAGGTCGTCACGATCGCGGCCGCCGAGTCGGACGACCCGGCCCGCTCGGTGTCCCGCGCGGTGCGCAGCGCCGTGTGGCGCATCCTCTTCTTCTACGTCGGCTCGATGCTGGTCATCGTGACCCTGCTGCCGTGGGACTCGCTGACGCCGGGCCAGAGCCCGTACGTGGCCGTCCTCGACTCGATCGGCATCGCGCACGCCGGCCAGATCATGGACGTCGTTATCTTCGTGGCCCTGCTGTCGGCGCTCAACGCGAACCTGTACGGGTCCTCGCGCATGGTGTTCTCGCTCGCGGAGCGGGGCGAGGCGCCGAGGTCCCTGCTGAAGGTGTCGGGAAGCGGGGTGCCGCGCCGGGCCGTCTTCGCGTCGGTGGCCTTCGGCTTCTTCTCGGTCGTGCTGAACCTGCTGTGGCCGGACACGATCTTCCTCTACATGCTCAACGCGGTCGGCGCGGTACTGATCTTCGTGTGGGCCCTGATCGCGGTCTCGCAGCTGAAGCTGCGCGCGAAGATCGAGCGGGACATGCCGGAGCGGCTGACGCTGCCGATGTGGCTGTTTCCGTACGCGACGTGGGCGGCCCTGATCGGGATGGCCACGGTGCTGGTCCTGATGCTGTTCGACGATTCGGCGCGGCCTCAGCTGCTGTGGTCCACGGGGGCCGCGGCCGCGGTGCTGGTGGTGGCGTGGATCCGGGAGGCCCGGTCGGGCCGGGAGGGTCGCGAGACCCGGGCCAAGAGGCCCTGACCTTCCGCGGGGTGACGGAACGGGCCCGGGACTTCGGTCCCGGGCCCCTTCTGCCGTGCGGGCGGACGATCACGTCGGGTGAAACGGGTGTCCGTATGATGGACATAAGACGTCCGATTATCGGACGATCGGCAAACTGGCCCCCATGAGCCAGAGCACCATCACACCCCCTGAGCAGCAGATCCCGGCACGGCCCGAAGCGGGATCGCCCCTCGGCAACGGACTCAAGCAGCGCCACCTCTCGATGATCGCCCTCGGCGGGGTCATCGGCGCGGGCCTCTTCGTCGGCTCCGGCGCCGGCATCGCGGCCGCCGGTCCCTCGATCGTGCTCGCGTACGCCGCTTCCGGGCTGCTCGTGATGTTCGTGATGCGGATGCTCGGCGAGATGTCCGCCGCGAACCCCGCCTCCGGCTCCTTCTCGGTGCACGCGGAGAGGGCCATCGGCCCCTGGGCCGGTTTCACCGCCGGCTGGATGTTCTGGACCCTGCTGTGCGTGGGCGTGGCCATCGAGGCCATCGGTGCGGCGCACATCATGACGGGCTGGTTCCCGGGCACCCCCTCGTGGATGTGGGTCCTGGTCTTCATGGCGATGTTCTGCGGCTCCAACCTGGCCGCCGTCTCCAACTTCGGCGAGTTCGAGTTCTGGTTCGCCGCCCTGAAGATCGGCGCGATCGGCCTCTTCCTGGGCCTGGGCGTGCTGGCCGTCCTGGGCGTACTGCCCGGCACCGGCTCCCCCGGCACCGCCAAACTGCTGCACGACGGCGGCTTCCTTCCCAACGGCGTGGACGGACTGCTGGTCGGCCTGCTCGCCTCCGTGGTCGCGTACGGCGGTCTGGAGACGGTGACCATCGCGGCCGCCGAGTCCGACAACCCGGTCCGGGGCGTCGCCAAGGCCGTGAAGACCACCATGTGGCGGATCGCCATCGTCTACGTCGGCTCGATGCTGGTCATCGTCACGCTGCTGCCGTGGAACGACCCGGCGGTCACCACCGCGGGCCCGTACGCGGCCACCCTGGACCACCTGGGCATCCCGCACGCCGGCCAGGTCATGAACGTGGTCATCCTGATCGCCCTGCTGTCCGCGATGAACGCGAACATCTACGGCTCCTCCCGCATGGCCTACTCCCTGGTCTCCCGCGGCCAGGGCCCCAAGGCGCTGGGCAAGGTCTCCGGCCGGGTGCCGCGCCGGGCGGTGCTGGCCTCCTCCGGCTTCGGCTTCGTCACCGTGCTGCTGTCGTACTGGTACCCGGACACCCTCTTCGCCTGGCTGCTGAACATGGTCGGCGGAGTCATCCTCGTCGTCTGGGGCTTCATCGCCGTCTCGCAGTTCGTGCTGCGGCGCCGCATGGAGCGCGAGGCCCCCGAGAAGCTGACCGTGAAGATGTGGGGCTTCCCCTATCTGACCTGGGTCGCGCTGGCCGGGCTCGCCGGGGTCCTGGTCCTGATGGCCATGGGCGACGACACCCGGATCCAGCTCGCCTTCACCGGCGGCCTGACCGTGGCCCTGGCCGTCACCGGCTACGTCATCCAGCGCCGGGCGGCGGCCAGGGCCTGACCGGCCCGCCCGCCCCGAGGACCACAGGCGCGTCCCGTGCGAAGGCACGGGGCGCGCCTTCGCCGTACCCGGACCCCTTGCCCCCGTCCATGATCAGGTGCTGCTACCGTGCAATTGCGCATTGATTGCAATAAGCAGTTGGCACGCCGAGGGGACCGGACACACGCATGGCCATTTACACGCTTCCTGAGCTTCCTTACGACTACGCGGCTCTCGAGCCGGTGATCAACCCGCAGATCATCGAGCTGCACCACGACAAGCACCACGCGGCCTACGTCACGGGCGCCAACAACACGCTGGAGCAGCTGGCGGAGGCGCGCGACAAGGAGAACTGGGGCGCGCTGAACGGCCTGGAGAAGAACCTGGCCTTCCACCTCTCCGGCCACATCCTGCACAGCATCTACTGGCACAACATGGCCAGCCCGAAGACCGGCGAGGGCGGCGGCGAGCCCACCGCCGCCGACGGCCTGGGCGAGCTGGCCGACGCGATCGCCGAATCCTTCGGCTCCTTCGCGAAGTTCAAGAAGCAGCTGACCTTCGCGTCCTCCGCGACCCAGGGCTCCGGCTGGGGCGTGCTCGCGTACGAGCCCGTCAGCGGCCGCCTGATCGTCGAGCAGATCTACGACCACCAGGGCAATGTCGGCATCGCCAGTACCCCGGTCCTCGTGTTCGACGCCTGGGAGCACGCCTTCTACCTTCAGTACAAGAACCAGAAGGTGGACTTCATCGAGGCGATGTGGAACGTCGTCAACTGGCGCGACGTGGCCCGGCGCTACGCCGACGCCAAGGCGAACACCCCGCTGCTGATCCCCGTCAAGGGCTGACCGGCGCCACCCAGCCCGCCCGCCTCGTGATCGTCTTCTCAACCTTCGCTTGCGGGCGTGTCCACCAGTAGACCCCCGTGAGGACGTGACTCGCGGGGGTCTTCTGCGTCCACCAGACGGTCGGCCTCGCCGACCAGCCGTGAAGTCGCCGGCCAGGCCCGGCTCGTGGAGCCGGGCCTTGCGCGCGAATGGGGACCGAACTCGGACTCCCCGTAATGGAGGTTCCAGCGTTGTGCACCTGGAAGCGTCGATCTCCTCTGCCCCGCTTGTGGAGCAGACTCCCAGTCGGGCCGATGTGCAGCTCGCTGGGTGGTTGACGCTTCACAGCCTGCCCAACGGCTAAGGCTCCACGCCCTGCAACCGCCGATCCGGCGGCCGTACTGCTGGGTGGTATCAGCTTGGTTGTCGCCGATGCCGGATCTGAGCGTAGCGCAAACCGCCCCTGCGCGGCTCGGGTTCGAGAATGCCTTACCCCCCGCCTGAAGGGCGGCATCACCGGCAGCCGCGCCACCCACCCGGCCTCACGGACAGCTGGGGATGCGCCGCAGCCCCAGGGCCGTCCACAGCGGGGGCACCACCACGCAAGCTGCCCGCAGCACCCGGTCTCGGGGGCGTGCGGGCAGGCCTGCGTGCGCGGCATTGTCGTTCGGTATCGCGGGCTCCGCCCGGCCGCCGCTGCGGCCGAGCGGTTCCTCGCGTGTCGGACTGATCCCCATAGAGGGACGTTAAGGAAGGAACCGGACCCCTGCTAGTCGGACCGGTCGGGCTAGTCGAAGATCGGGCCCTGCGTGCGGGTGCGCTTGATCTCGTAGAAGCCCGGGGTGGAGGCGACGAGCAGGGTGCCGTCCCAGAGGCGGGCCGCGGCCTCGCCGCGCGGGGCGGGGGTGACGACCGGACCGAAGAAGGCGACCTCTTCGCCGCCGGCGCCGGGCACGGAGATGACCGGGGTGCCGACCTCCTGGCCGACCCGGTTTATACCGTCGTTGTGCGAGTCGCGCAGGACCTCGTCGTACTCGTCGGAGTCCGCGTAGTGGATCAGCTCGGCGGGCAGGCCCACCTCGTTCAGCGCGTCGGCGATCGCCTCGCGCGTCGGGCCCTGGCCCTCGTTGTGGAAGCGGGTGCCGAGGGCGGTGTAGAGCTTGCCGGTGACCTCGTCGCCGAACTTCTGCTGGGCGGCGACGACCACGCGCACGGGGGCCCAGCCCTTGGGGCCGAGCAGTTCGCGGTAGATCTCGGGCAGTTCGTCGAGCTTGTTCTCGTTGAGGACCGCGAGGCTCATCACGTGCCAGCGGACCTCCACGTCACGGACCTTCTCGACTTCCAGCATCCAGCGGGACGTCATCCAGGCCCAGGGGCAGAGCGGATCGAACCAGAAGTCGACGGGGGTCTTCTCGCGCACCTGGGTGTCAGCCATGTCTCTCCTCTTATTCGGAACGTTCCTGCCTGCCCAACCGCTCCGACCGCACGCGCATTCCCCCGTGGGAGGATTCGGTCAGGTATCGCGATCACGCACGAAGGAGTGCACGTGCCCGGAGAGAATCTGTCCCGTGACGAGGCCCGCGAGCGGGCCGAGCTGCTGTCCGTCGACGGGTACGAGGTGGTCCTCGACTTGAGGTCCGCGGTGGACGAGGCCGAACCGGCCGAGGGCCCCAGGACGTTCCGCTCGGTGACCACCGTCCGCTTCCGCGCCGCCGCTCCGGGAGCTTCGAGCTTCGCGGACCTCATCGCGCCCAAGGTGAACGGCGTGACCCTCAACGGGCGCGCGCTGGACCCGGCCGCCGTCTTCGACGGCGCGCGGATCGCCCTGGACGACCTGGCCTCCGAGAACGTGCTCGTGGTCGACGCCGACTGCGCGTACAGCCGGACCGGCGAGGGCATGCACCGCTTCGTGGACCCGGAGGACGGCGAGGTCTACCTCTACACCCAGTACGAGCCGGCCGACGCCCGGCGGGTGTACGCGAACTTCGAGCAGCCCGACCTCAAGGCCCCGTACCGCTTCGAGGTGACCGCGCCCGAGGGCTGGCACGTCTGGAGCAACGGGGTCGAGGAGTCCCGCGAGGGGCAGACCCGGCGCTTCGCCGAGACCGCGCCGATCTCCACGTACATCACCTGCGTGGTGGCGGGGCCGTACCACTACGTCACGGACTCCTACACGCGCGGGGACCTGACGATCCCGCTCGGCGCGATCTGCCGCAAGGGGCTGGCGAAGCACTTCGACGCGGACGACGTGTTCCTCGTCACGAAGCAGGGCTTCGACCTCTTCCACGAGATCTTCGACTACCCGTACCCCTTCGGGAAGTACGACCAGGCCTTCGTGCCGGAGTACAACCTGGGCGCCATGGAGAACCCGGGGATGGTGACCTTCCGGGAGGAGTACATCTTCCGCGGGAAGGTCACGCAGGCCTCGTACGAGCGGCGCTCGAACACGATCCTGCACGAGATGGCCCACATGTGGTTCGGCGACCTGGTCACCATGAAGTGGTGGGACGACCTGTGGCTGAAGGAGTCCTTCGCGGACTTCATGGGCTCCTTCGCGCTGGTCGAGGCCACCCGCTTCGACCAGGCATGGGTCACCTTCGCCAACAGCCGCAAGGCGTGGGCCTACCGGGCCGACCAGCTGCCGTCCACGCACCCCATCACGGCCGACATCCGTGACCTGGAGGACGCGAAGCTGAACTTCGACGGCATCACCTACGCCAAGGGCGCGGCGGTGCTCAAGCAGCTCGTGGCGTACGTGGGACGGGACGCCTTCCTGGAGGGCGCGCGGCGCTACTTCAAGGCGAACGCCTACGGGAACACCACCCTGGACGACCTGCTGTCGGTGCTCGCCGAGGTCTCCGGGCGGGACATGGCCGAGTGGTCGCGGGCCTGGCTCCAGACGGCCGGCGTGAACGCGCTGACCCCGGTGGTGACCTGCGACGCGGGCGGCCGGGTGACCGAGCTGGCGGTGGTCCAGGACGGCGACGAGCTGCGCCCGCACCGGGTCGCGGTGGGCCTGTACCGGCTGGACCCGGACGGCGCGCTGGTGCGCTACGCGCGGGCCGAGGCGGACGTCGCGGGGGCCCGGACGGTCATCGGCGAGCTGGCGGGGCAGGACAAGCCCGCCCTGGTGCTCGTCAACGACGAGGACCTGACGTACTGCAAGATCCGCTTCGACGAGGCCTCGCTGGCCGCGCTGCGCTCGCACCTGGGCTCGGTGGCGGACCCGCTGAGCCGCGCGCTGTGCTGGTCGGCGCTGTGGAACCTGACGCGCGACGGATTGATGCCGGCGCGGGACTTCGTCTCGCTCGTCGTCGCCCACGCGGGCCGGGAGACCGACGTCGGCGTGCTCCAGATGCTGCACGTGCAGGTGCAGACCGCGGTCACCCGCTACGCGGCGCCCGACTGGCGGGAGCAGGGCGGCAAGGTGCTGGCGGCGTGCGCGCTGCAGGAACTGCGGTTCGCGGAGCCGGGGTCGGAGCACCAGCTCACCTGGGCCCGCTTCTTCGCGGCGTGCGCGGCCACCGAGGGCGACTTCCAGCTGCTGCTGGGGCTGCTGGAGGGATCGGCGCGGATCGACGGGCTGGAGGTGGACCAGGAGCTGCGCTGGGACTTCCTGCTGCCGCTGGCCGCCCACGGGGCGATCGGCGAGGAGCTCCTCGCGTCGGAACTGACGCGGGACGACACTGCTTCGGGCAAGCGGCACCAGGTGCGGTGCCTGGCGGCGCGGCCGTCGGCGGCGGTCAAGGACCAGGCGTGGGCCGCGGTGGTGGAGTCGGACGCGCTGTCGAACGCGCTGGTCGAGGCGACGATCGCGGGGATGCAGCAGTCTTCGCAGCGGGGGCTGTTGGCGCCCTACGCGGAGCCCTACTTCGCCGTGATCGAGCGGATCTGGGCCGACCGGTCGATCCAGATCGGCATGGACGTGGTGAGGGGGCTGTACCCGTCGCTGCAGGACTCCCAGGAGACCCTGTCCGCGACTGACGCGTGGCTTTCGGCGCATGCGGATGCGGCTCCAGCGCTGCGACGCCTGGTGCTGGAGTCCCGTGACGACCTGGCGCGGGCGCTGCGGGCGCAGGCCTGCGACGTGGCGGCGGGTTAGCCCTGCGGGGCTGTCCCCTACCCGCCCTTCCCCCGTTCCCTGGGCTCTGCCCAGACCCGCGCCTCAAACGCCGGCGAGGCTGATTGTTCGCCCGGCCGGCGTTCAGGTGCGGGCCGACGCCGGCAAAAGGATTCAGCCCCGCCGGCGTTTGAGGCGCGGGGTCTGGGGCGGAGTCCCAGGTGGAGGGGGATTCGCTGCGCAGCTCATCGGCAGTCGAACGCCCGTACTTTAGCCCCGCCTTGTCCCGATTTGCCGACGAATGTGTAACAGGGGTTAGCGAGGCCATGGCCTGAGGGAATCTCAGCGTCATGAACCACAACGCACCCCTCCCCCTCGCCCACCTCACCGACAACCGCCCCCGCGTGCTGTCGCTGGCCCAGCTCCGGGAGCACGGGGTCACCGCCTCCGACGCCGCCGAGCGGTCCTGGCAGCAGATCCTGCCGGGGGTGTTCCTGCTGCACGCAGGTACCGCGACCAGCGAGGAGCGGCTGCACGCGGCGCTGCTCTACGCGGGGCGCCGCGGGGACGAGGTCATGATCACCGGGCTGGCCGCCCTCGCCCTGTACCGGTTCTCCTCCGCCCCCGCCCTGCTCGGCCTCCCCCAGATCGACGTGCTCGTCCCGAACACCCGCCGGCTGCGCTCCGCCGGACAGGTCCGCATCGTCCGGACGCACACCCCGCCCCGGCCGGTGGAGGTCACCGGGCTGCCCGTCGCCCCCGTGGCCCGCGCCGTCGCCGACGCCGTCGCCCACCTCTCCGACGCCGGTACGGTCCGCCGCCTGCTCAGCGAAGCCGTCCGCGGCGGGCACTGCGAACCGGCCGCCGTGGTGCGGGAGCTGACGGTGGCCCGGCTGCTGAACCGCCCGCACGTGGTGGACGCCGTCGAGTCGCTGCTCGCCGAGGGCCGGGCCATCGCCGAGGACCGCCTGTACCAGCTCGTACGGGGCTACGAGCTCCCCGAGCCGGTCTGGAACGTGGACCTGCGGCTCCCCGGCGGCCCGCACCTCGGCGGGGTCGACGCCTACTGGCCGGAGCAGGCGGTGGCCGTGGAGATCGACACCCGGGCCCCGCGCCAGGGCGAGGACGAGGCCTGGTCGGAGTCCGTCCGCAAGCGGGAGACCCTGGAGCGGTGCGGAATCACCGTCCTGCACATCACCCCGCGCAAGCTCCGCGACTGGCCCGAGCAGCAGGCGGCGGTCGTACGGACCGCCCTGACGGCGTCCGCCGACCGCGAGCCCGCCGCCTACCTCGTGGTCCTGCCCAGGTGAGCGCCCTACGGCGGCGGATTCGCCGGCGAGTACTCCGGCGCGCTCCACACCAGCCGCCCCGGGTGCACGCTCTCCACCACCGACTCGACCCGGAAGCGGACCCGCCGCTCCCCGCCCGCCCCGAACTCGGGCTCCGCCCGCCCGCTGAGCTGGAGCAGCGCGCCGCTCTCCCAGTCGGGGAACAGCAGCCCGGCCCGCGGGTCCGCCAGCAGGTTCCCCAGCGTCAGGAACATCGCGTTGCCCGCGTAGTCCGGCCAGGCCAGTTCGGTCGGGGACAGCACCTCGACGAAGCCCGGCATTCCGCCCCGGTGGCTCGCGTCGGCCCCGTCCGCCCCCGCGGAGGTGGCGACGAAGAAGGTGTCGGCGGCGCGGACGGCCCGTTCCTGGTCGGGGGTGAGCGCGTCCCCGCGCCGCACGACACCGGCTCCTTCGGCGACGAGCTGGACAGGCTGCCGCTTCTGGAGGTACTTGGGGCAGTTGGCGAAGACCCGTTCGGCCGCCAGGGCGAATCCGCCCGCGGTCACCTCCAGGGTTCCGCCCAGCCGCATCCGGCGCCGGGTGCGCGGGTCGAGGGAGATGGTCCCGACCCGGGTGCCGGCGGTGGCCAGCGCCTCGGCGAGCGGATCGCCCTCGGGGATTCCCCCCTTGACCGCGATCCGGTCCGGCCCGGTGGCCCGTACGAAGCCGGGGGCGCCGGTCAGCAGTGAGGCCCAGAGCAGACCTCCGGAATCGGCCGCGCCGACGACCAGGTGCGGCTGCAGCCCCAGGAAGGCCGCCGCCACGGTCTTGATGTGCGGGCTGATGGACTGGCCGACGTGCACGGCGTGCTCCCTGACGCCGACCCTTTCCTGGATGGCCAGCGAGCCCCAGTGGTACCCGGACATTAGAAGAACCCGCAGGTCGGGGCCCCTGTGGTGGGAGCCTCGGCGCCTTCGGCGCCGCTCGGCACGGAGATCTCCAGACGGGTCCCGTCGGGGTCGTGGAAGAAGATCCCGCCCGAGGCCGCCCCCTCGCCGTGGGGGACGACCCCTTCGTAGGCGAAGTCGACGCCCAGGCCGCGCAGCCGCTCCTCGTACTCCCTGACCTCCTCGATGGCGTCCGCGGAGAGCGCGAGGTGGTGCAGTCCGGCCGCGCCGGGTGCGTAGGCCCCGCCGGCCTGCTGCCACAAGGTCAGCACGAGCTCGCCGTCCTGGCCGAGGAAGGCGAAGCGCCGGTCCTCCTCCTTGCCCTCGCCGAGCAGCTCGAAGCCGAGGCCGTCGCGGTAGAAGGCGAGCGACCGGTCGAGATCGGTGACGTTCAGGCCCACGTGGCCGGTGCGCAGCTTGCTGATGACGGTCGTCACAACGGTTCCTTCCCCAGAACTACGTAATTTCTAACCCTCTAAATCGAGATTAGCGGTTAGAGGCGAGGGAGTCAACCGCTCACGTACTCTTGAGGGGTTAGTGCCACGAGGAGGCGGACATGACGACGGCGGACCCACGACCCCTGACCGGGGAACCGGTGGCCCTGGACCTGCTGAACACCCGCTGGGTCCAGGACGGCGAAAGCGTCGACCTCTTCGCGGGGGCCTTCGGGCTCACCCGCGTCGAAGGGCTCGCCCTCTGGCTGGAGAGCACGGGACTGGCCGGCCGCTTCCGCGCCGACGCCTCGACCCTGGTCCACCTGCTCACCGCCCGCGAGTCCCTGGCCCGCGCGGTCGCGGACCCCTCCGACGAGAGCGCCCGCACCCTGGTCGACGCCGTCCTGGAGCACGGGCGGATCCGGGCCACCCTGACCGCCGAAGGGCCCGGCGAGCGGACCGAGTTCGACGACCCGACCTGGGGTCCGGCCTGGACGGCCGCCCGCGACTACCTGGACCTGCTGGGCTCCGACCCCGACCGGATCCGCAAGTGCGCCTCCGAAACCTGCGTGCTGCGCTTCCACGACACCTCGCGCAACGGCACCCGGCGCTGGTGCTCGATGTCGGCATGCGGAAACCGGGCGAAAGCCTCCCGCCACTACGCGCGCACGCGCGAGCGCTGAACGCCCTGAAGTTGTCACACCCGATCCGAGACCGGGGCCCGTCCCACCCCTGACGCACGGTCGGGAAATCTACAAATCCACGTTCTGACCCGAAGGTTCGCACCGGTTCGTTCCGGTACGAGCCTTCTGGCGTATGCCCCGAGATGGCGGGAGTCCGCCATGGCAGGTATCGGTCCGTGACAACTCTCCCCAAAGAGCGGTCGCTTACGCGAGGCTGACCGGTCATCCGGCACCGAAATCCGGACCGTACCTTTCACTTAGCCAGGGATGCTGATGACCCTCGACTCCCCCGCTCGTTCAATACAGGGCGGCATACCCGCGACCCGACGCGCCGCGCGCGTCGCGGCCGCGGCCGGCCTGGTGGCCGCCCTCGCGGCCACCGGTGCCATGCCCGTCTTCGCGGCGACCGGCTCGAATACCCCCGCGCCCAACCCCGCGGTGAAGTCGGCCGACCAGAAGCTCGGCTCGGCCGACGCCGAACTGCTCCAGGAAGCCAAGACCAAGGGCGAGAAGACCGTCACGGTCATGGTCGCGACGGCCCCCGGCGAGACCCAGCAGGTGGCCAAGCAGCTCGACGACGTCCAGGGCGCCTCGGTGGGCCGGACGTACGACAAGCTCGGCTACGTGCGCGCCACCCTGCCGACCGACAAGGCGGAGGCCGCGCTGAAGGCGGCCGCCAAGCTGTCGTCCGTGCACGGCATCGACCTGCGGCACGAGATCCAGCTTCCGGACCCCCGTCCGGACTCGGACCGCGAGACGGGGACGGTGAAGCGGACCGCCGCCGAGACCTACCCCGCGCCGGACAAGAACACCCCGGCGAAGAACCCGTACAACCCGGTCTTCGAAACCGGTGCGCTGGACTTCCTCAAGAAGAACCCGAAGGCCGACGGCCGCGGCGTGACCATCGGCATCATGGACTCGGGCGTCGACCTCGGCCACCCCGCGCTCCAGAAGACCACCACCGGCGAGCGCAAGATCGTCGACTGGGTCACCGCGACCGACCCGATCACCGACAGCGACGCCACGTGGCGGCCGCAGATCACCCCGGTCGCCGGTGGCACCTTCACCGCGGGCGGCGGCAGCTGGAAGGCCCCGGAGGGCTCGTTCCAGTGGAGCCGCTTCACCGAGTCGATCACCGCCAACGGTGACATGCAGGGCGACGTCAACCGGGACGGGGACACCACCGACCGGTTCGGCCTGCTCTACGACCCGGTCGCCGGGACCGTCCGCGTCGACACCGACCAGGACAACGACTTCACGAACAACGAGCCGATGAAGCCGTACAAGGACGGCTACCAGATCGGCTACTTCGGCACGGACAACCCGGCGACCGAGGTCGCCGAGCGCATCCCGTTCGTGATCGAGATCCGCAAAGACGTCCCGATGGACCCGTACGGCGGCGACTGGGTCGGCAAGAAGGCCGACTTCGTCAACATCGGCATCATCGAGGGCACGCACGGCACGCACGTCGCGGGCATCACCGCCGCCAACGGCCTGTTCGGCGGCGCGATGAACGGCGAGGCGCCCGGCGCCAAGCTCGTCTCCTCGCGCGCCTGCTCCTGGTCCGGCGGCTGCACCAACATCGCGCTGACCGAGGGCATGATCGACCTCGTCGTCAACCGCGGCGTGGACATCGTCAACATGTCGATCGGCGGCCTGCCGGCCCTGAACGACGGCAACAACGCGCGCACCGAGCTCTACAAGAACCTCATCGACACCTACGGTGTCCAGCTCGTCATCTCGGCGGGCAACGAGGGCCCCGGCATCAACACCATCGGCGACCCCGGTCTCGCGGACAAGGTCATCTCCGTAGGTGCGTCGGTCTCCAAGGAGACCTGGGCGGCCAACTACGGCGCCGGTGTGGCCAAGAAGTACAACATGTTCCCCTTCTCCTCCCGCGGTCCGCGTGAGGACGGCGGCTTCACGCCGACCATCACGGCCCCCGGCGCCGCCATCAACACCGCGCAGACCTGGATCCCGGGCTCACCGGTGAAGGAGGCCGGCTACACCCTGCCGGCCGGCTACGCGATGCTCCAGGGCACCTCGATGTCCTCGCCGCAGGCGGCGGGCGCGAGCGCCCTGCTGATCTCGGCGGCCAAGCAGCAGAAGATCGCCCTCACCCCGGCGGGTCTGCGCATCGCGCTCACCAGCAGCGCGAAGAAGATCGAGGACGTTCCGGCGCACGCCCAGGGCGCGGGCCTGATCAACATCCCCGGCGCGTGGGAGTCCATCCAGCGCGGCGCGAAGGCCGACGAGTTCACCGTCAAGGCGCCGGTCGACACCGCGATCGACCAGTTCCTGAAGACCCCGGGCTTCGGCACCGGCGTCTACGACCGTGAGGGCGGCCTGAAGGTCGGCCAGAAGAAGGTCTACGACGTCGTCGTCACCCGCACCACGGGCGTCAAGTACGGCACCCCGCACGAGCTGAGCTGGCGCAACAACGACGGCACCTTCAAGGTCATCGGCGGCTACGACTACGTCACCCTGCCGCTGAACAAGCCCGTCACCATCAAGGTCGAGGCCAAGGCCACGACGGCCGGCGTCCACAGCGGCATCCTGCAGCTCGACGACCCCTCCACCGAGGGCATCGACAAGCAGATCCTCTCCACGGTCGTCGTCTCGACCCCGCTGGCGAAGCCCTCGTTCAGCTACTCGAGCACCTCCACCGTGCAGCGCAACAGCCACAAGTCGTACTTCGTGACCGTCCCGGCGGGCGCGAAGACCCTCGAGGTCTCCCTCGGCGGACTCGCGGCGGGCAGCCAGACGCGCTTCATCTCGATCCACCCGTACGGTGTGGGCGTCGAGGACAGCGCGACGACCCAGTGCTACCCGAACTACGACAACCCGGCCAACCAGTGCCGCCCCGACCTGCGTTCGTACCCGAACCCGCAGCCGGGCGTCTGGGAGATCGAGGTCGAGTCGCGCCGTACGTCGCCGCTGCTCGACAACCCGTTCAAGCTGGACGTGTCCGTGCTCGGCGCGGCCTTCGACCCCGCGGTCAAGGTCCTGCCCGAGGTCAAGCTCGGCACCCCGGCGCCGGTCCAGTGGACCGTGAAGAACGACGGGGCCGCCATCACCGGCGGCAAGCTCCAGGGTGGTCCGCTCGGCTCCGCGAAGGTCGCCAAGCCGACCATCGCCAACGGTGAGACCCACACCACCGAGGTCACGATCGGCGAGGGCGTCTCCCGCCTCGACATCGCGATCGGCAACGTCTCCGACGCCGCCGCCGACCTCGACCTGGACGTGTACAAGGACGGCATCAAGGTCGGCTCCTCCGCCGACGGCGACTCCGAGGAGGCCGTGAGCCTCGTCAACCCGGCCGCGGGCACCTACACCATCGAGGTGTTCGGCTACGCGATCCCGTCCGGCTCCACCACGTACGACTACCGCGACGTCTACTACTCGGCCGCCCTGGGCGCCGTCCAGGTCGACGAGGCCGCCGCGGTCAACCTCGCCAACGGTGCTTCGGCCGCCGTCTCCGCGAACGTGCTGGTCAACAGCGCTGCTCCGGAAGGCCGCCAGTTCTTCGGCGAGATCAAGCTGCTCAACGCCCGCGGCACCGCCGCCGGCACCGGCAGCGTGCAGATCGAGAAGGTCCTGCCGTAACGGAGACCTGCTGACCGCATGAAGGAGGGGCCGGCGCCCGAGGGCGCCGGCCCCTTCGCGCTGCCCGGGCCCGGCGCGAAGGCCCGTGCCGGCCCGAGCCCCGGGCCGGGCCGGCCCGATGACAGGATGCCGGTATGCCGAACATAGAAAGAGGGGCCAACGCCCCTTTGTCCACCGGCCCGTTCCGCATCACCGTGGCGCGCACCGACCGCCCCGGGACCCCGGCGGTGGCCGGCGCGGCGATCCTGCTGGACGCCGTCGGCCGGGTACGGGACGACGCCGACGTGGTCCTGGCCGCCGGGCCCGGGCACCCGTCCGGCGCGGTGCGGCACCTCGGTGGGGCGCGGGAGGGCGGGCTGCTCGTCCAGCGGCTGGAGGTGGACCCGGACGACGTGGAACCGTCCGTGCAGCGGATCCTGATCGCCGCCCTCACGGCCGGCGGGACGTTCGGCGCGGTCGACGGGCTGTCCGTGGAGGTCGCGGCCGGCGACGGTACGCCGATGGCCCGGTACGAGGTGGCGGACGCGGAGATGGACACCGCGCTGGTGCTCGGCGAGTGCTACCGCCGCAATGGCGCCTGGCGGTTCCGCGCGGTGGGCCAGGGCTACACCGGCGGACCGGACGCCCTCGCCGCCGACCACGGCATACGGCCGCAGGCGCTCCCGACCGCCCCGGTGGCCGGTCCCCCGATGACCGAGGTCGACAAGGAGGACGAGGTGCCCGCGTCGACCTCCGCGCAGACCCCCGCGCCGACCTCCGCGCCGGTCGCCGCGCGGACACCGGCCCCGGCGGCCGTGGAGCCGCTCCCCGCGCCCGGGTGGGACCCGGGGCGCGCCGGGGGCCCGCCCTGGGCGGACGTGGTGCACGAGGGGGACGGCGACGGGGAGGTCACCGTGGTGAACCCGGAGCCCGGCCACCCGGCGATCCTCGAGTACGAGGCGCTCGGCCCGACGGACCGCGACACCTGGTTCACCGCGGACCGGATCGACGGACGGGACGAGCCGCTCCTGGTGTTCTACCGGGGCCGCCACGGCCTGCGCGGGCAGCTGCTGGCGTTCGGCCACGGCAGCCGCGAGTTCCGGCTGCGCATCGAAGCGAACTGCGGCTGGCGCCTGCGGCTGCGCCCGGTCGGGACGGCGCGGGCCCTCGCGGCGGGTACCTCGGGGCGGGGCACCACGGTCCTGCGGTACGACGGCCCGCCCGCCCTGCTCAGGGTCGAGCGCGGGCGCGACAAGAACGCCTCGATGGAGGTGTTCACCCTCCAGGCGGACGGCGGCTGCCACGTCGTCGCGAACGCGGACTCCCACCACCCCGTGACCGGCCCGCTCGCCGTGGGCCCCGGGGACTGGTGCCACGTCCTGGTGGAGACCTCCGAGACCGTCTCGTGGAAGCTCGAGCCGATGCCCCTGCACACCGCCCCGGTGCTGGAGCGGAAGCTGTCCGGCCGGGGTGCGCAGGTGGTCGTGGTGCGGGGGAAGGGGGCGACGGCGGACGTCCGGCACGACAGGTTCATCACCCCGCTGTTCGCCCTCGGACCGCACCTGCTCCCCGGGGAGCGGCTGTGCACGGAACAGGGCGTCCACGAGCTGCCGCCCGGCCTGGTCTCCGTCCGCGCCACGGGCAAATGGAGCCTGCGGGTCCGCGACTGACCGGTCCGCGGACCGGTTCCGTGCCACAGATCGTCCGTAGTACGGACAATGGATTGGACAAGGCTCGTGGGGTCGAACGCATGATGGCTTCACGCGCGCCCGCGTCGTACGTACAAGAGGAGTCACCGTGAGGGTCGGAATCGTCGGAGCCACCGGACAGGTCGGCGGAGTCATGCGCGGCATCCTCGCCGAGCGCAAGTTCCCGGTGGACGAGCTGCGGCTGTTCGCCTCGGCCCGTTCGGCCGGCTCCACCCTCGAGTGGGAGGGCCGGGAGATCACCATCGAGGACGCCTCCACGGCCGACTACTCCGGTCTGGACATCGTGCTCTTCTCCGCGGGCGGCGCCACCTCCAAGGCCCTCGCCGAGAAGGTCGCCTCGCAGGGCGCCGTCGTGATCGACAACTCCTCCGCCTGGCGCGGCGACCCCGAGGTCCCCCTCGTCGTCTCCGAGGTCAACCCGGACGCGATCAAGAACCGCCCCAAGGGCATCATCGCGAACCCGAACTGCACCACGATGGCCGCGATGCCGGTGCTGCGCCCGCTGCACGACGAGGCCGGTCTGACCGCGCTGATCGCCACCACCTACCAGGCCGTGTCCGGCTCGGGCCTGGCGGGCGTCGCCGAGCTCAAGGGCCAGGCCTGCGCCATCTCCGAGGCGGCCGACCAGCTGACCTTCGACGGCGACGCGGTGGAGTTCCCCGAGCCCGCCGTCTACAAGCGCCCGATCGCCTACAACGTGATCCCGCTCGCGGGCTCGATCGTCGACGACGGCTCCTTCGAGACCGACGAGGAGCAGAAGCTCCGCAACGAGTCCCGCAAGATCCTGGAGATCCCGGAGCTCAAGGTCTCGGGCACCTGCGTGCGCGTGCCGGTCTTCGCCGGCCACTCCCTCCAGGTCAACGTCCGCTTCGACCGTCCGCTGAGCGTCGAGCGCGCCTACGAGCTGCTGAAGGACGCCCCGGGCGTCGAGCTCTCGGAGATCCCGACCCCGCTGCAGGCCGCCGGCAAGGACGCCTCGTACGTGGGCCGCATCCGCGTCGACGAGACCACCGAGAACGGCCTCGCGCTGTTCCTCTCCAACGACAACCTGCGCAAGGGCGCCGCGCTGAACGCGGTCCAGATCGCGGAGCTGGTCGCGGAGGAGCTGCGCCAGGGCTGACGCCGGTCGCGCGCATGCGTATGGGGGGCGGCACCGTGACGGTGTCGCCCCTCCGGCGTGTCTAGAGCGCCAGGTGGCGCCGCAGCGCCGCGTCGATCTCCACCATCCGCTGGCGGGGAACCGCGCCCACTCGCTGGAGGAAGCGTTCGGACGCCATGGCCCGGACCTGCTCACACTGCACCTTGGAGTCCTTGGCGAGGCCGCACTCCACGGCCGGCAGGAGCACCTGGAACGGGTAGACCCGAGAAGTGTTCGAGGTGAGCGGGACAACCGTGATCACACCTCGGCCCATCCGCTCGACTGCCACGTTGGCACCGTCGTTTGAGACGATGACCGATGGGCGCGCCTTGTTCGCTTCGCTCCCCCGGACCGGCTCGTAGTCGACCAGGTAGATGTCACCGCGCTTCATCGGCCAGCCCGTCCCCGGAGAACTTGTCCCAGAACGCAGCGTCCCCGCTCGCGTCCCAGTCTGCGAAAGCAGCCTCGTAATCGGCTTCCAGCTGAGATGCCCGCAGCATCTCGATCGCAGCCTGTATCACTGCCGACCGGGAGTCCGCCGCTGTCGCAGCAGCGTACTTATCGACGAACTCGACATCCTCCTGAGGCAAGCTCACACTAATCTTCATACCCTTATGCTACCGAAGTAGGACCTAGCGCGCTACCTCAGTGTCAACCCTGCGGCACCGGGGTGTTCGCCTCTGGATTACTCCGGCGCGGTGGCCCGGCCCGCGTGGAAGGATGGGCCGGAACGTCACCATCGAAGGAGATGACCGCGTGCCAGGCACGAATCTGACCCGTGAAGAGGCTCAGCAGCGCGCAAAGCTGCTCAGTGTCGACTCGTACGAGATCGAGCTCGATCTCAGCGGCGCGCAGGAGGGTGGCACGTACCCCTCCGTGACCACCGTGCGCTTCCAGTCCGCCGAGGCCGGCGCCGAGACCTTCATCGACCTGGTCGCTCCGGCCGTGCACGAGGTCGTCCTCAACGGCAAGTCGCTCGACGTGGCCGCCGTCTTCCGGGATTCCCGGATCGCGCTCGCGCACCTCGCCGCCGGGGCCAACGAGCTCCGCGTCGTCGCCGACTGCGCCTACACCAACACCGGTGAGGGTCTGCACCGCTTCGTCGACCCGGTCGACGAGCAGGCGTACCTGTACACCCAGTTCGAGGTCCCGGACGCGCGCCGCGTGTTCGCGAGCTTCGAGCAGCCCGACCTGAAGGCGACGTTCCGGTTCACCGTGACGGCCCCCGCGGGCTGGACGGTCATCTCGAACTCCCCGCGCGACACTTCCCAGGTGGCGGCGGCTCCCGCCGACAACGTCTGGCGCTTCGAGCCCACCCCGCGCATCTCCACGTACATCACGGCCCTGATCGTCGGCCCGTACCACGCGGTGCACAGCTCCTACGAGGGCGCGGACGGGCAGTCCGTCCCGCTCGGCATCTACTGCCGTCCCTCGCTCGCCGAGTTCCTCGACGCCGACGCGATCTTCGACGTGACCCGGCAGGGCTTCACCTGGTTCCAGGAGAAGTTCGCGTACGACTACCCCTTCGCGAAGTACGACCAGCTCTTCGTGCCGGAGTTCAACGCGGGCGCGATGGAGAACGCGGGCGCGGTGACCATCCGCGACCAGTACGTCTTCCGCTCGAAGGTGACGGACGCGGCCTACGAGACGCGCGCCGAGACCATCCTGCACGAGCTCGCCCACATGTGGTTCGGCGACCTCGTCACCATGGAGTGGTGGAACGACCTGTGGCTGAACGAGTCGTTCGCCACCTACACCTCGATCGCCTGCCAGGCGTACGCGCAGGACTCGAAGTGGCCGCACGCGTGGACCACCTTCGCCAACTCCATGAAGACCTGGGCGTACCGGCAGGACCAGCTGCCGTCCACGCACCCGATCATGGCCGACATCCGTGACCTGGACGACGTCCTGGTCAACTTCGACGGCATCACGTACGCCAAGGGCGCCTCGGTGCTCAAGCAGCTCGTGGCCTACGTCGGCCAGGACGCCTTCTTCAAGGGCGTGCAGGCCTATTTCAAGGCGCACGCCTTCGGGAACACGCGCCTGTCGGACCTGCTGGGCGCCCTGGAGGAGACCTCCGGCCGCGACCTGACCGCCTGGTCGAAGGCGTGGCTGGAGACGGCCGGCATCAACATCCTGCGCCCCGAGATCGAGACGGACGAGAACGGTTCCATCACCGCCTTCGCCGTCCGCCAGGAGGCCCCGGCGCTGCCCGCCGGCGCCAAGGGCGAGCCGGTCCTGCGCCCGCACCGCATCGCGGTCGGCCTGTACGACCTGACCGACGGCAAGCTGGTGCGCCGCGAGCGGATCGAGCTGGACATCGACGGCGCCCTCACCGCCGTGCCGGAGCTGATCGGCCGGCCCCGTCCGGCCGTGGTCCTGCTGAACGACGACGACCTGTCGTACGCCAAGGTCCGCCTCGACGAGGTGTCCCTCGCCAACGTCACCGCGCACCTGGGCGACTTCACCGAGTCGCTGCCGCGCGCGCTGTGCTGGGCCTCGGCCTGGGACATGACCCGCGACGGCGAACTGGCCACCCGCGACTACCTGGCCCTCGTCCTGTCGGGCATCGGCAAGGAGTCGGACATCGGCGTCGTCCAGTCGCTGCACCGCCAGGTCAAGCTGGCCGTGGAGCTGTACGCCGACCCGGCGTGGCGCGACCAGGGCCTGGCCATCTGGACGGAGGCCTCGCTGGAGCACCTGCGCGCGGCCGAGCCGGGCAGCGACCACCAGCTGGCGTGGGCCCGCGCCTTCGCGGCGACGGCCCGTACCGAGGAGCAGCTGACGTACCTGTCGGCGCTGCTGGACGGCTCGGCGGAGGTCAAGGGCCTGGCCGTGGACACCGAGCTGCGCTGGGCGTTCCTGGAACGCCTGGTCGCCACCGGTGTCGCCGACGAGGCGGCCATCGCGGCCGAGCTGGAGCGGGACAAGACCGCGGCGGGCGAGCGGCACGCGGCGACCGCCCGTGCGGCGCGTCCGACGGCGGAGGCCAAGGCCGAGGCCTGGGCTTCGGTCGTCGAGGGCGACTCGCTCCCGAACGCGGTGCAGGAGGCGGTGATCGGCGGCTTCGTCCAGACCGACCAGCGCGAGCTCCTCGCCCCGTACACGGCGAAGTACTTCGCGGCGGTCAAGGAGGTCTGGGAGACCCGTAGCCACGAGATCGCCCAGCAGATCGCGGTGGGGCTCTACCCGACCCTCCAGGTCTCCGCGGAGACCCTCGCGGCGACGGACGCCTGGCTGGCCTCGGCCGAGCCCAACGCGGCCCTGCGCCGCCTGGTCTCGGAGTCCCGCGCGGGCGTGGAGCGCGCGCTGCGCGCCCAGGCGGCCGACGCTCGGGCGTAACCGGCTCGCGCCGCTGCTGGGGCTCCGCCCCGAACCCCGCGCCTCAAACGCCGGCGGGGCTGAGATGTGCCGCTGCGCGGCACATTCAAGCCCGTCCGGCGTTGAGGTGCGGGTCCCGGCGGAGCTGATTTCAGCCCGTCCGGCGTTTGAGGACCGGGTCCGGGCAGCGCCCGGGGAACGGGCGAAGGGCGGGTAGGGGACTTCGCCCCGCGCAGCGGCAAAGGGTCGCTGCGGGGACTTCGCCCCGCAGGGCCCGCCCACCCACCTGCGGTGACGGCTACGGCCGAGCCACGGCGACGGCCCGCAGGGCCGCCAGGACGTGCGCCACGGCCGGGGCCGACTCCGAGCCCCTGCGGAGGGCCGCGATGACGTGCCGGGTCGGCCGGTCGTGGGGCAGGTCCCGAACGGCGACGCCCGAGGCGCGGCTCGCCACCATGCGCGGGACCAGGGCCACCCCCATGCCCGCCTCCACCATGGCGAGGATCGCCGTCCAGCCGGACGCCGAGTGCGCCTGTTCAGGGACGAAGCCCGCCGCCTCGCACGCGTTGCGGGTGATCTCCGACCAGGGCCCGGAGCCCCCGTAGATCCACGGGTCCCCGGACAGGTCCGCGAGCCGCAGCTCCGCCGCGCCGGCCAGCGGGTGGTCCGGGGGCAGGGCCACGTCGAGGGGGTCCTCCAGCAGGGTCCTGCGGGTGAAGCGGGGATCGCGCGCCGTCGGGGCATGGGCCGCCAGCGAGAGCGCGAGGTCGACGACCCCGGCGGACAGCAGCTCGTAGGACTCGGCGGCCTCGGTTTCCCGTACGCGGACCTCCACGCCGGGGTGCGAGCGCCGCAGGGCGGCGACCGCCGGGACCACGAGGACCGGTACGGCGGTGGAGAAGGCCCCGATCCGCACCTCCCCCGCTTCCCCCGCGAGGTACCCGGTGAGCTCGGCGTCGGCCCGCTCCAGCTGTGCGAACACGGCCTCCGCGTGCCGCAGTACGAGGTGGGCGGCGTCGGTGAGCCGGACCCGGCGGCCCTGGGCCTCCAGCAGCGGGACCCCCAGCATCCTGGCCAGGTTGGTCAGCTGCTGCGAAACGGCCGAGGGCGTCATGTGCAGCGCCTCGGCCGTGGCGGTCACGGTCCCCTGTTCGGCGAGGGTCCGCAGGATCCGCAGCTTCTTGATGTCCCACTCGATCATGGGACCGAACCTACCGCCGGGCACCCAGACCCACGCCGCCCAGGATCAGCGCCATGCAGAGGAGCTGCGTCGGGCCGGTGGTCTCGCCGAGGAGCAGCAGGCCGAGGCCGGCGACGCAGACCGGCTGGAGGTAGTAGACGACTCCGGCGCGGGCGGCGCCGATCATCGCGACGGCCTTGTTCCAGGCGAAGAAGGCGACGGCGGAGGAGAAGACACCGACGTACAGGAGCATTCCGGCGGTGGAGGGGGTGACCTGGAAGCCGCCCTGGACGCCGACCGACACGGCGTAGGCGGGGGCGAGCATCAGCGCGCCGAGGACGAAGGTGGTGAGCAGGAAGGCGAGGCCGCCCAGTTCGGCGGGCTTGCGCTTGAGGAGCGCGCTGTACGTGGCGAAGGACAGGGCGGCGCCGAACATCCACAGGTCGCCGGCGGCGAAGTCGAAGCGGATGGAGCCCTTGCCGACCAGGAGGAGCACGCCCAGGGCCGCGAGGGCCAGGCCGAAGGTGCGCCGGGCACCGAGCCGTTCACCGCCGAGGCGGGCGTAGAGGGCCATGATGACCGGCGAGGCGGCCATGATCATGCCCATGTTGGAGGCGGAGGTGGTCAGTCCGGCCTGGTGGACGAGCGTGTTGTAGAGGGTGACGCCGAAGAGGGTGGCCAGGGCGATGTAGCCGAAGTGCTTGCGGATCAGGGCCCGCTGCTGCCAGGCCTGCCGGGCGGCGAAGGGGGCGACGGCCACGGTGGCGATCACCCAGCGCCAGAAGACGGCCTGGACGGGCGGGATGCTGTCCGCCATGCCCCGGGTGGCGACGAAGCTGCCGGACCAGACGACCGTGGCGATCAGGGCGAGCAGGACGCCGAGACCGGCGGCCCCCTTCTTCGCCTTGCCGGGCAGTGCCTTGCCGGGCAGTGCTTGCTGCGGGTCGGTCGGGATGGTGCGGACGCGGTCCGTGACGGCCACTGTGTGTCTCCCCCTCGGGGTTCGGAGTGTCGGTTCGTCGGTCTACCGTCGCACCGAGTCACCCGTCAGGTCCATCGAAACATTTCGATTGGTTCCTTCAGCAGAACTGAACGGTTCGGCCTTCGGCCGCGGGGTGCCCGCCGCGAGCTGCCCCGCGACGGTGGCGCCGAAGGCGATCGCCATGCCCAGCACCTGCACCGGCGACAGGGTCTGCCCCAGGGCGGCCCAGCCGATGACCGCGGCGGTGAGCGGCGAGAGCGGGCCGAGGAGGGTGACCGATGTGGCGGTGAGCTGCCCGATGCCGCGGATCCAGAGCCAGTAGGCGATGCCGGTGTTGATCAGCATCATGTAGCCGTAGCCGAGGAAGGCCCGGCCATCGAGGGCCGGCGGCGCCCCTTCCACGAGCGCGGCGACCGGGATGATGACCAGGCCGCCCGCGGTGAGCTGCCAGCCGGTCATGGCCAGCGGGCCGACGCCCTCCGGGCGCCCCCACCGCTTGGTCATGACGATGCCCGCGCCCATCGAAGCGGAGGAGACCACGCCGGCCACCACCCCGACCGGGTCGAGCTGCGCCTGCGCGGTCAGCACCACCATGCCGACGCCGAAGGCCGCCACGACGGCGGCGAGCACGGTCCGCAGCCGGGCCCGCTCGCCCAGGAGGAGGGCGGCGAGCCCCACGACGAACAGCGGCCCCAGGGAGCCCAGTACGGCCGCGACCCCGCCGGGCAGGCGGTAGGCGGAGAGGAACAGGAGCGGGAAGAAGGCGCCGATGTTGAGCCCGCCCAGGACGGCCGCCTTCCACCACCACTGGCCCGTGGGCAGCTTCCGGGCGAGGGCGGTGAGCAGCAGCCCGGCGGGCAGGGCCCGCATGACCCCGGTGAACAGCGGCCGGTCGGGCGGCAGCAGTTCGGAGGCCACGAAGTAGGTGGATCCCCAGGAGATGGGGGCGAGGGCGGTCAGGGCGATGGTGGTGGCGCGGTTCACGGCGGTGCTCCTCCGGCAGGAACGAGTAGCTCACTCGGAAGTAGCTTAGCTCTAAGCTACTTTCCTGCAAGCTACTTTCTTGCCAACGAACAAGCGGAAGCCGGATACTGCGCCTATGACCGACAAGGACCCCGTCGACGCGATCGCGGACCAGTGGTTCGCGGTGCGCCCCGATCTGGACACCGCGCCCATGGCCGTCTTCGGCCGGATCTACCGGATCTCCAAAGCCATGGGCGACGCCATGGAGAAGGCCTACGGGCGCTACGGGATCTCGCGCGGGGAGTTCGACGTCGTGGCCACGCTGCGCCGGAGCGGGGACCCGTACACCCTCTCGCCCCGCCAGCTCTCGGCCACGCTGATGCTCACCACGGGCGGGATGACGGGACGGCTGGACAAGCTGGAGAAGGCCGGGCTGCTCCGCCGCAGCCCCGATCCGGACGACCGGCGGGGGCTGCGCGTGACCATCACCGACCGGGGCCTCGCGCTCATCGACGAGGCGGTCGGGGCGGGACTGGAGGTGCAGCGCGAGGCGCTCACCGGGCTCGACGCGGCGGAGATCACGGCGCTCACCGGGCTGCTGCGCAAGGTGATGGCAGGGGCCCCGTAGGCACCCGTGGGCACCCGTGGACGGGGAAGCCGGGCCGCGGAATCCGGGCCCGGGTACGACTGGGCGCCGGGTGTCCTCACGGACTCCCGGCGCCTTCGTTCAGTCTTCGGTCAGCTCTCGTTCTGCGTCTTGCCCGACTTGTCCCCGACCATCACCAGACCGGCGATGAGCAGGAACAGCACGATCGGCGCGGCCACGTAGAGGCCGAGCGTCTCGGCGACGCTCAGGCCCGGACCCGGGTCGTCGCCGTCGTCACGGGTGAGCGCGAGGGCGGGAGACGTCATCAGCAGCATCATCAGCGTCGTTCCGGCCGTGACGGCGCCGGCGCGCAGAGCGTTCTTCTTGTCCACGGTGCAAACGTAGCGAACACCTAAACGCCGCGCGCGCCCGGGGGTGCCGTACGGGTTCCCGCCGCCCCCCGCACCGCCCCCAGCAGGGCGTTCGCCCGCGGCGAGGCGGCCAGTGCCTCCAGGGTCAGCGGCCGGCCCTCCGCGTCGGCGACCGGGAGCCGCCAATTGGGGTACTGGTCCCAGGTGCCGGGCAGGTTCTGCGGCCGCCGGTCCCCCACCGCGTCGGGCAGCCAGACCCCCACCAGTCGGGCCGGAGTGCGCAGCAGGAAGGCGTACAGGGACCGTACGGCGGCCTCCTCGCCCTTGGTGTCGAGCCCGAGGTCCTCCAGTACGTCCAGCCAGCGCGCGGTGTCGGCGGCGTCCTCGGCACGCTCCCGCTCCGCCGGGCGGGTCAGCAGGCCCAGCCGGTCGCGCAGTTCCACGTGGGAGCCGGCCAGTTTGGCGGCCGTGGGAGGCAGATCGTGGGTGGTCACGGTGGCCAGGCAATCGGACCGCCAGCGCTCCGGCTCCAGCGGCTCCCCGTCCCCGCCCCAGTCCCGCTCGAACCAGAGCACCGAGGTGCCCAGCACCCCGCGCCGGGCCAGCGCCTGACGGACCCCCGGCTGCACGGTGCCGAGGTCCTCGCCGATGACCAGGGCCCCCGCCCGGTGGGCCTCCAGGACCACCAGGGCGAGCATCGCCTCCCCGTCGTACGCGACGTACGCGCCTTCGGCGGGCGGGGCCCCTTCCGGGATCCACCAGAGCCGGAACAGTCCCATGACGTGGTCGATGCGCAGGGCGCCCGCGTACCGGAACACCCCGCGCAGCAGGGCCCGCAGCGGCGCGTACCCGGTATCGGCCAGCCGGTCGGGCCGCCACGGGGGCAGCCCCCAGTCCTGGCCGCGCGCGTTGAAGGCGTCCGGCGGGGCGCCGACGCAGACGGCCCGGGCGTAGTGGGGGGCTCCGAAAGGGGCTCCGGTGGCGTCCGAGCCCTCCGGGTGCACCCCGACGGCCAGGTCGTGCACGATGCCGACCGCCATCCCGGCCTCCTTGGCGGCCCGCTGGGCCGCTGCGAGCTGGGCGTCGGTGAGCCAGACCAGCCAGCGGTGGAAGTCGGCCCGCGCCTGCGGGTCCTCCCCGGCGTGCCCGGCGCACCAGACGGCGTGCCGGTCCAGCTCCTCGCCCTGCTCGGCACGGAACTGTGCGTAGGCCGCCTCCCGTTCGGGGCCGCGCGGGACGGCGTACAGCAGCTCCAGGGCGGTCCGCTTGAGGCTCCAGACGGCGTCCCGGTCGATCAGCGCCCCCTTCTCCAGCACCTCGCGCCGCAACCGGGCTCCCCGGTCGGCCAGTTCCGCGAGGGCGGCCCGGTCCGGGCAGTCGGCGTACTCGGGGACGTCCTCGATCCTCAGGTGCACCGGGTCGGGGAAGCGGCGCGAGGACGGCCGGTAGGGGGAGGGGTCGGTCGGGGTGCCGGGCACGGCTGCGTGCAGCGGGTTGACCTGGACGAAGCCGGCTCCGTGGACGCGGCCCGCCCAGCGCGCCAGCTCCGCCAGGTCGCCCAGGTCGCCCATGCCCCAGGAGCGTTCGGAGAGCAGCGAGTAGAGCTGGACGAGCAGCCCGTGCGTGCGCTCGGGCGCCGCCGGGGCCCGGTCGGGGGCCATGATCAGGGTGGCGGTGGCGGTGCGGCCGTCGGGGGCCTCGGCGTGGATCCGGTGCACGCCGAGCGGCGGCTCCCCCGCTTCGGCCGCGCTCCAGGCCACCGGCGGCTCCTGGGGGCCCGCGCGGCCCGCCGCCTCGGGCGGCCCGTCCTCTTCCGCCTCCAGCAGGGTCCGGGTCCCCGGCGGGAGCGCGCCCAGCTCCACGGGCGGCCGGGACCCGGCCCACCACACCATGACGCGCGGCAACAGCCGGTGCGCCGCGTCGTGTTCGGCCGCGGCCAGGTCGGCCCGTACGGACTCCGGGGTGTCCGTGTCCACCCCCAGCTGCCGCAGTACGGCGGCGACGGTGGCCTCCGGTACCCGGAGGGTGACGTCCTCGGCGGGCTGGTAGGTGGTGGCGACTCCGTACAGGGCCGCGAGCCGGGCGAGGTCGTCCATCAGGTTCCTTGTCGTCTAGTCACCCGCGGCGGCCGCCGCGGCATGGGTGGTCGGCTCGCTGGTCAGCGGGGCCTCGCAGGCGAGCGGGGGCTCACTGGTCAACGGCGCGTGCGCGGCGTCGGCGAGCGACGGCTCGCTGGTGAGGGGCCAGTCGTCGGGTCCGGACTGCGCCGGCAGATGGGCGAGCGGCGGACGCTGTTTGGGGGCGGGCACGGCGGATGCGGCGGATGCGGCGGATATGACGGTGGTGGCGCTGGTGGCGTTCTCGGTTTTCACGGCCTTGGTGTTCACCGGCAGGCTCTCCTTCGTACGTGAGGATCGTTTCGGACCCGTGGACGGCTCCCACTGTGTCGGTCCGCGCGCCGTCCGCGCACCACCGACAGCGGAAATTCTCCTGTGCGGTCCGTGAATCCGTACAGACGTGCCTGCGTTCGGGCCGTGCGCGAAAGGTGTTGCGGAGCTCCGCGCCGCTCACCGCACGCCGGGAGCCTTCGCCCTGACGTGCGGGACCGTCGGGAACACGCTCCGGCGCGCGGCCCGGAGAACATCCCAGCCATACCCCGTCGGCGCCGCCGCATTCCTGGCCGATCCAGGTCAGATCACCCGCGGGCGTTGACACCCCGGCCGTGCGGATGGTGGGCTCTGGCTCGTTCGTACGAGCGGGAGACGACTCGGGACGGGGTGGCTCCGTGCAGATCAGGGGCAGCAAGCGGGCCACGGCGACCGCCGCGGCGGTCGCCGTCATCGGTGCACTGCTGAGCGGCTCGGCGGTCGTGGGTCCCCCCACCGCCTTCACCGCACCCACCTCGCCGGACGCGCCGGACTCGCCCGCCGCGCCCGGCACCGCCGCGGCTCCCGCCGCGCTGCGCGACCCGGCGCCCCTCCCCGCACCCGCCCCCGTGCTCGACCCCGGCACCCCTCCGGCGCGCGCCGCCGCCGAGGGGCCCGCGGTGTACCCCCGGCCGCAGTCGACGGCCGCCGACCCGGCGCGCACGGTGCCGCTGGGCGCCGAGGCCGTCCTGGTGCTGCCCGCCGGCGTGGACCCGTACGCCGCCCAGCTGGTGCGCGACGCCCTGCGCGGGGCGGGCGTACGGACCCTGCACGAGCGGGCCGACGGGGAACCGCTGCCCGCTGCGGGACCCGTCGTGCGCCTCCAGGGGCCGGATGCGGAGCGGGCGCTGCGGGCCCTGGGCGCGAGCGAGGCCGGTGACCTGCCGGCCGGCGGCTACCGGCTGGCGGTGGGCCGCGCCGAGGGCCGGGACACGGTCGCGCTGGCCGGCGTGGGCGAGGACGGGCTGTTCCACGCGGCACAGACGCTGCGTCAACTGCTGTCCCAGGGCGGCGGAAAGGTGCTCGGGGTCCTCGTGCGGGACTGGCCGTCGGCCGCGGTGCGCGGGATCACGGAGGGGTTCTACGGGACTCCGTGGACGGCCGCCCAGCGGCTCGCGCAGGTGGAGTTCATGGGCCGCACCAAGCTGAACCGGCTGCTGCTCGCGCCCGGTGACGACCCGTACCGGACCACGGAGTGGCGCCGCGACTACCCCGCGGCGCAGGCGGCGGAGCTGCGGGAGCTGGCCGAGCGGGCGCGCGCCAACAAGGTGGTGCTCGCCTGGGCGGTGGCGCCCGGGCAGTCGATGTGCCTGGCCTCCTCGGCCGACCGGGCGGCGCTCGCCCGCAAGCTGGACGCCATGTGGGACCTCGGATTCCGGGCGTTCCAGGTGCAGTTCCAGGACGTCAGCTACACCGAGTGGGGCTGCCGCGACGACCGGGAGCGGTACGGCAGGGGCCCGCAGGCGGCCGCGAAGGCGCACGCGGAGGTCGCGGGCGAGCTGGCCGCGCACCTGGCCCGGCGCTACCCGGGGGCGCCCGCGCTGTCGCTGCTGCCGACCGAGTACTACCAGGAGGGCGCGACGCCCTACCGGACCGCGCTCGCCGAGTCCCTGGACGACCGGGTGGAAGTGGCCTGGACGGGCGTCGGTGTGGTGCCGCGCACCATCACCGGACAGGAGATGACCGGGGCGCGCTCCGCGCTCGGGCAGCACCCGCTGGTCACCATGGACAACTACCCGGTCAACGACTGGGATCCGGGCCGCATCTTCCTCGGCCCGTACGCGGGACGCGACCCGGTGGTCGCGGGCGGTTCGGCGGCCGTGCTGGCCAACGCGATGCCCCAGGGCACGCTGTCGCGCATCCCGCTGTTCACCGCGGCGGACTTCACGTGGAACCCGCGCGGCTACCGGGCCGCCGACTCCTGGGCGGCGGCCGTCGCCTCGCTCGCCGGACCCGACCCCAAGGCCCGGGAGGCGCTGGCCGCGCTGGCCGGGAACAACGCCTCCTCGGGCCTCGCCCAGCCCGAGTCCGCCTACCTGGTCCCGCTGATGGACCAGTTCTGGCGGGCCCGCAGCTCCGGAGACCCGGCGGCCGGCGAGCGGCTGCGCGCCGCCTTCCGCGTGCTGCGCGAGGCCCCGGACCGGCTGCCCGCGCTCTCCGAGGAGGCGGGGCCCTGGCTGTCGCGGCTCGCGCGCTACGGGACTGCCGGGGAACTGGCGCTCGACGTCCTCCAGGCGCAGGCCCGCGGGGACGGGGCGGCGGCCTGGCGGGCATCGCGGGCCCTCACCGCCGCCCGCGCGGCGCTGTCCGGAGCGGAATCCGCCCGGGTCGACAAGGCGGTGCTGGACCCCTTCCTGGCGCGGGCAGCGGCCGAGGCCGACGCGTGGACCGGCGCGGCCCGCGCGCCGGGCACGGTGACCCGGCAGGCCGACGCGTGGACGGTCGAGCTGTCCGGTGCCCGGCCGGTGTCGGTGGTGACCGTAATGACGGACCCGCTGCCGCCCGGCAGCCGGGGCACCGTGGAGGCCCGGGTACCGGGAGAGGGCTGGCGCAAGGTCGCGGACGCGGCGGCGTCGGGCTGGACCCAGGCGGACGTGGGCGGCCTGCGGGCCGACGCGGTCCGGCTCGTCTGGTCGGGCCCGGCTCCGGCCGTGCACGGCGTGGTCCCGTGGACGGCGGACGGCCCCGAGTCCCGCTTCGAGCTGGCCGAGACCGTGGACGCGGAGATCGGCGGGGCCGCGCAGCGCATCCCGGCGCAGCTGTCCGCGCTGCGTCCCGGCGAGGTCCGCGGACCCCTGTCGGCGACCGCTCCGCCGGGGATCTCCGTACGCCTGCCGGAGACGGCCGCGGCGGCGCGCGGTACGACGGCGACCGTCCCGGTGGAGGTCGCGGTGGCCGCGGGCACGGCGCCGGGCACCTACGAGGTCCCGGTCACCTTCGGCTCCCAGACGCACACGCTGAAGGTCCGCGCCCATCCGCGCACGGCCGGCCCGAACCTGCTGCGCTCCGCCGTGGCCTCGTCCTCGGCCGACGAGACCCCGGCGTTCCCCGCCTCGGGGGCGCTGGACGATTCCCCGGCCACCCGCTGGTCCTCGCCGGCGGTCGACGGGGCCTGGTGGCAGGCGGAGCTGCCGGCTCCGGCGCGGATCGGGCTGCTGCGGCTGCGCTGGCAGGAGGCCTATCCGTCCCGGTTCCGGGTGGAGACCTCTGCGGACGGTGTCACCTGGCATCCGTCGGCGACGGTCGCCTCGCGCGGCGGGGTGGACTCCGTCCACCTGGACCCGGTGGCCGCCCCGGCCCGCTTCGTCCGGGTCACCTGCGAGACCCGGGCCACCCGCTACGGCTGCAGCCTGCTGGGTGCGGAAGCCTTCGCGCTGGCCCCGTAGGGGGCCGGGAACCCTGCGGGGGCTGTCCCCTACCCACCCTTCGCCCGTTCCCCGGGCTCCGCCCGGACCCCTGCCGTGTGCGGCGCCGTCGCCGGGGGCCAGCCCCCGGACCCCCGCTCCTCAAACGCCGGAGGGGCTGGATTTTGCCTGGCCGGGGCTGGATTGCCCGCAGGGCAATTCCAGCCCCGCCGGCGTTTGAGGAGCGGGGGTCCGGGGCGGAGCCCCAGGGAACGGAGGAAGGGCGGGTCGGGGACTTCACCCCCGCGCAGCGGCAAGGGTCGCTGCGCGGACCTCGGCCCCGCGCAGCGGGACACCCGCAGCCGGGGGCCGGGCTCAGGGGGCTACGACGCGACCGCCGCGGCGGCGACCGGGACGCCGATGCGGTCCAGCGCGTCCTCCGCGCCGTACGGCTGGAGGTACGGCATCCAGCACGGATCCCGGTGCCCCGTCCCGATGATCCGCCAGGCCAGCCCGGACGGCGGAGCCGGCTGGTGCCGCAGGCGCCAGCCGAGGTCGACGAGGTGCCGGTCGGCCTTCACGTGGTTGCAGCGGCGGCACGCGGCGACGACGTTGTCCCAGGCGTGCTGCCCGCCCCGGCTGCGCGGGATGACGTGGTCGACACTGGTGGCGACGGCCCCGCAGTACATGCAGCGGCCGCCGTCCCGGGCGAACAGCGCGCGGCGGGTAAGTGGAACGGGCCCCCGGTAGGGGACCCGCACGAAGCGCTTGAGCCGAACCACGCTGGGCGCGGGGACGGCCCTTGTCGCGCTGTGCAGAAAGGCGCCGGATTCTTCCAGGGAGACTGCTTTGTTCTCCAGGACGAGGACGAGCGCGCGACGGAGCGGTACGACGCCGAGGGGCTCGTACGACGCGTTGAGGACCAGGACGTGCGGCACGGACTGCCTCCTATAACGCCGGCGGCGCGTGGCTCGCGCCGGGACGATCTGCTTTCCAGTCTCCCCTTACGGCTGGTCGAAGCGCCACCACGCGCCCGTAACGGGTCCGAGGTGTTTTCGACCACATCCGCTTTCATCCCCGCGTGAGTCTGGTCTCTCCCTCGAACACGGCAACAAGTCCGGGCAAGTGCCCCGTTAGGGTGGATGGTCTGCCCGCCCCACCCCTTCCGCGGGCAGGACGCTACATCTGGAGGTACCCGCCGTGCCCAGGCCTGCCGCACTGCTCCCGCTCGCAGCCGACAACCCGGACGCGTCCGAAACGATCAGAGAAACACACGAGAGCGTGACGAACGCCGCCAGTTTCATAGAGGAGAACTGGGCCGGATGGCTGTACCTCGGCCTGCGCATCCTCCTCATCCTGGTCATCGCCTTCGCCCTGCGTTCGGTGGTCCGCAAGTCGCTGACCAAGCTGATCACCCGGATGAACCGAGGCGCCGACGCCGTCGAGGGCACGGCCCTGAGCGGGCTGCTGGTCAACGCCGAGCGGCGTCGCCAGCGGTCCGAGGCCATCGGTTCCGTGCTGCGTTCGGTCGCCTCGTTCCTGATCCTCGGCACGGCCGGCCTGATGGTGCTCGGCGCGCTCGACATCAATCTGGGACCGCTGCTGGCGAGCGCCGGTGTGGCGGGCGTGGCGATCGGTTTCGGCGCCCGGAACCTGGTCACGGACTTCCTCTCCGGCGTGTTCATGATCCTCGAGGACCAGTACGGCGTCGGTGACAAGATCGATGCCGGTGTGGCCTCGGGCGAGGTCGTCGAGGTGGGCCTGCGCGTCACCAAGCTGCGCGGCGACAACGGCGAGATCTGGTACGTCCGCAACGGCGAGATCAAGCGCATCGGCAACCTCAGCCAGGGCTGGGCCACGGCGAGCGTGGCGGTGCAGGTCAAGCCGACCGAGAGCCTTTCCCACATCCGCGAGGTGATCAAGGGGATCGCGGACACCATGGCCAAGGAGTCCCCGTGGGACGAGCGGCTGTGGGGTCCGGTGGATGTGCTGGGCCTGGACGAGGTGCTGCTGGCCTCCATGACGGTGTCGGTGTCGGCGAAGACGATGCCCGGCCAGCAGTTCTCCGTGGAGCGCGAGCTGCGCTGGCGGATCAAGGACGCCTTCGACGCCGCGGGCATCGGGATCGTCGGGGGCCTGCCGGCGCCCGAGGAGGACGCGGCCCCGGCCGACCCCTCGGCTTCGGTCGCCCCGCCGTCTGCGCTGGCGAACCCGACCTCCCCGCAGTCCCTGGCCACCGCGGAGATCCCGCCGCCTGCCGTGGGCGGCTCGGTCTCCGGTCCGCGCATAACGAAGTAGCGCCCGCCGGCGCCCCGGCCCGTACGCGTACACCGCTGCCCCCGCAGATCCGATCTGCGGGGGCAGTCGTGTGCGCGCCACCGTCGACTCGTGTGCGCAACACCCTCGAGTCGTGCGCACACCACCCTCGAGTCGTGTGCGCAGCACCATTGACACGAGCGACCCACCAATAGGAAACTTACCTAACAGTTCATCTCCGTGAGGGAGAAGCCACCCCATGCCCGCCACCCCCGGTACGCCCAGCCTGTTGCGCGCCCTGAACGACCGGGCCGCGCTCGAGCTCCTGCTGACGCACGGTCCACTGTCCCGGACCCGGATCGGGCATCTCACCGGCCTCTCGAAGCCCACCGCCTCCCAGCTGCTGGCCCGTCTGGAGGCCGCCGGGCTCGTCGTCGCCACCGGCACCGCCACCGGCCGCCCCGGGCCCAACGCGCAGCTCTACACCGTCAACGCGCGGGCCGCCCACGTCGCGGGGCTCGACGTCACCCCGGGCCGGATCCTCGCCTCCGTGGCCGACCTCACCGGCGAGGTGATCGGCAGCCACGAGCTCCCGTACGCGGAGGGCACCGGGCCGGTCGAGCAGGTCACCCGCGCCCTCGGCGAGGCCGTCAAGGACGCCGGGCTGCACCTCGCCGACATCCACCGGGTGGTCATCGCGACCCCGGGCTCCTTCGACCCCCGCACCGGGGTGCTGCGCTACGCCGACCACCTGGCGGGCTGGCAGTCCCCCACGCTCCTCGACGAGCTCGCCGCGGCCCTGCCGATGCCGGTCGAGTACGAGAACGACGTGAACCTCGCCGCCGTCGCCGAACAGCGGCTCGGCGCCGCCCGCGGACACGAGGACTTCGTCCTGCTGTGGAACGAGGAGGGCCTCGGCGCCGCCCTCGTGCTCGGCGGCCGGCTGCACCGCGGCTGGACCGGCGGCGCCGGGGAGATCGGCTTCCTGCCGGTCGCCGGGCACCCGCTGGTCCGCCAGGTCACCCGGGTCAACTCCGGCGGCTACCAGGAGCTGGCCGGCGCGCAGGTGCTGCCCGCGATGGCGGCCCGGCTCGGCGTCGACGCGCCGCCGGCCGCCGCGTCAGGGGCCGGTTCGGTGCACGGCGCCGTGCACGGGGCGGAGTCCGGGGCCATGGTCGAAGCGGCGGCCGCGCTGCTGGCCCAGGCCGCAGCCGCGCCCGAGGGTCCCCACCTGGAACTCCTGCGGGAGTACGCCACCGCCCTCGCCACCGGCCTCGCCTCGCTGGTCGCCGTACTGGACCCGGAGATCGTGATCCTGTCCGGCGCCCTGACCATCGCGGGCGGGGAACCGCTGCGCGAGCTCCTCGAAGCCGAGCTCGCCGACCTCGCCCCGTCCCGGCCCCTGCTGGTGACCGGCGAGGTACGGGAACGGCCCGTACTGCGCGGGGCACTGGAGAGCGCCCTCGCCGCGACCCGCGACGAGGTCTTCGACACCTCCCGCCGCTGAACCGCACCACCGGCACGAGCCTCCACAGCACCGCACGAGCCCGCACGAGCCCGTACGAGCTTTCACTGCACCACCCACACGAGCCTGCCCCGCACCTCCCGCACTAGCCCGCACGGCATCTCCCCGCACGAGCCCCGGGCCCACGCAGCCCCGTACAGCACACCCGCACCACCTGACCCGCGCCTCCCCTGCGTGAGCCCACACCGCTCCTCCCCACCCCTCCAGGAAGTCCCCCCGCGCAGAGAGTGACTCCGCCATGCCCGGAATCCGCCGCCTGACCGTTGCCGCCACCGTCGTCGCCGCGATATCCGTACTCGCCACCGCGTGTACGGGCTCCGCCTCCAACACGGCCGCCGACGACCCGAACAAGGACGTCACCCTCAACTTCTGGCACGGCTGGTCCGCCCCCAGCGAGATCAAGGCCATCGAGGACAACATCGCCCGGTTCACCAAGGCCCACCCGAACATCAAGGTGAACGTCACGGGCAACATGACGGACGACAAGATCAACCAGGCGCTGCGCGCCGGCGGGGAGAAGGCCCCCGACGTGGTCTCCTCCTTCACCACCGACAGCGTCGGCAAGTTCTGCAACACCGGCGCCTTCGCCGACCTCAACCCCCTCCTGAAGAAGTCCGGGGTCGACAAGGAGAAGGTCTTCCCCAAGACCCTCTTGGAGTACACCCAGTTCAACGGCAACCAGTGCACGCTGCCGCTGCTGAACGACGCGTACGGCCTCGTCTACAACAAGACCGCCTTCGAGGCCGCCGGGATCACCGAACCGCCCAAGACCTGGAGCCAGTTCGTGGCCGCCGCGCAGAAGCTGACGGTCCCCAAGGGGGATTCGTACCAGCAGCTCGGCATCATGCCCACCTATCACGGCTACGAGACCGCCCCCCAGCGCCTGGCCGCCCTGTGGAGCCCGGCCTACTTCGACGCCGACGGCAAGTCCAACCTGGCCAAGGACCCCGGCTTCGCGCAGATGCTGACGGCGCAGAAGGACCTGGTCGGCAAGCTCGGCGGGTACGAGAAGCTGGAGAAGTTCCGCACCACGTTCGGCGACGAGTGGAGCGCCGAACACCCCTTCCACCTGGGCCTGGTGGCCATGCAGATCGACGGGGAGTGGCGGCCCGCCATGGCGAAGGAGGCCGGGGCGAAGTTCGAGATCGGGACCGCTCCGATGCCCGTCCCCGACGACCGGATCGCCGAGTACGGCAAGGGCTACCTCGCCGGCACGATCATGGGCATCGCCTCGGGCAGCAAGAAGCAGGCGGCCGCCTGGGAGCTGACGAAGTACATGACGACCGACACCGAGGCGGTCGTGGAGTTCGCCAACGCCATCCACAACGTGCCCTCCACGCTGGCCGCCCTGGAGTCCCCGAAGCTCCAGGTGAGCCCGGAGTTCAAGACGTTCATCGACATCGCCAGGCACCCGAAGTCGACCACGACCCCGGCGCAGGCGGACGGCGGCACCTACCAGCTGACCTTCACCGACTTCGCGTACGCGGTCGAGAAGGGCGAGGTCACGGACATCGCGGCCGGTCTCGCCAAGACCGACCAGCAGATCGACACGGACATCGCGAAGGCCAAGTAGCCCGATGAACGGCACCCTGTCCCCCTCCCCCGAACTGCGCACCAAACGCCGCAGGTCGGCGCTGCGCACGGCGGCCTTCATGTCGCCCTGGCTGATCGGGTTCGGCGTCTTCTTCGCCTACCCGCTCGTCTCCACCGTCTACTTCTCCTTCACCAAGTACGACGGCTTCCGCCCGCCCGTCTTCAACGGGCTGGACAACTGGACCTACGTCTTCTCCGACCTCCCGATGTTCTGGCCTGCCATGCGCAACACCCTGTGGCTGGTCGTGATCATGGTCGCCTGCCGGGTCGCCTTCGGCCTGGGCATCGGCCTGCTCATCACGAAGATCAAGCTGGGTACGGGCGTCTTCCGCACCCTGTTCTACCTGCCCTACCTGGCCCCTCCGGTGGCGGCGACCCTGGCCTTCGTCTTCCTGCTCAACCCGGGCACCGGCCCGGTGAACACCCTGCTGGACGCGGTCGGGCTGCCCACGCCCGGCTGGTTCACGGACGCCGACTGGTCCAAGCCGGCGCTGACCGCGCTCGCGGTGTGGGGGGTCGGCGACCTGATGGTCATCTTCATGGCCGCGCTGCTCGACGTACCGCGCGAGCAGTACGAGGCCGCGGAGCTGGACGGGGCCGGGGCACTGGCGCGGTTCCGCCACATCACCCTGCCGAACATCTCCCCGATCATCCTGTTCGCGGTGGTCACCGGGGTCATCCAGGCGATGCAGTTCTACACACAGCCCCTGGTGGCCGGGAAGGTGGCGTCCGGCGTGATCGGCGGCTCGGGCCAGCCGACCGAGCCCGGGTACCCCGACAAGTCCACGCTGACCCTGCCCCAGGTCATCTACAACGTCGGCTTCCAGCGCTTCGACTACGGCACCGCCTGCGTGGTCGCCCTGGTGCTGTTCGCCCTCTCCATGGCCTTCACCGCGCTGCTGATGCGGCGGCGCGGCGGCCTGATCCAGGCAGGTGACTGAGGACGATGAGCCAGACCCTGACCCGCGGCCCGCGCCGGACCCCCCGTACGGCCGCGTCCCCCGCCCCGGATTCCGCGCACGCGGTACGCACCGCACGCCGCCGGGCCGCCCTGCACTGGGTGGCCGTGCACTCCCTCGGCGTCGCTGCGGCGCTCTTCTTCGTCCTGCCCTTCGTGTTCCTCTTCCTGACCTCGGTGATGAGCGACCAGCAGGCGCTGACCCGCGACCTGTGGCCGCGCACCTGGGAGTGGGGCAACTACGCGAAGGTGTGGGACACCCCCGGCTTCCTGACCTGGTGGCGCAACACCCTGATGTACGCCGGGCTCGGCACCCTGCTGACCGTGGTCTCCTCGGTGCCCGTCGCGTACGCGCTCGCCAAGTTCCGCTTCCGCGGCCGGCGGCTGTCGCTGCTGCTGGTGATCGCCATGATGATGCTGCCGCCCCAGGTGGTCGTCATCCCGATGTACCTCTTCTGGGCCAAGCAGCTGGACCTGTCCGGCACCCTGTGGCCGCTGATCATCCCGATGGCCTTCGGCGACGCCTTCTCCATCTTCCTGCTGCGCCAGTTCCTGCTGACGATCCCGGACGAGTACCTGGACGCGGCGAAGGTCGACGGCTGCGGCGAGCTGCGCACCCTGCTGCGGGTGGTGCTGCCGATGGCGAAGCCCGGGATCGCGGCCGTGGCGCTGTTCCAGTTCTTCTGTGCCTGGAACGACTACTTCGGCCCGCAGATCTACGCCTCGGACAACCCGGCCGCCTGGACCCTCAGTTACGGACTGGAGTCCTTCAAGGGCGCCCACCACACCAACTGGAACCTGACCATGGCCGCAACAGTGCTGGTCATGGCCCCGGTGATCGTCCTCTTCTTCTTCGCCCAGAAGGCGTTCGTCGAAGGCGTCACCCTGACGGGAGTGAAAGGCTAGTGACCATGAAACTCGCAGTGGTGGGCGGCGGTTCCACCTATACCCCCGAGCTGATCGACGGGTTCGCCCGGCTGCGCGACACCCTGCCCATCAGCGAGCTGGTGCTGATCGACCCGGCCGCCGACCGGCTGGAGCTGATCGGCGGCCTGGCCCGGCGGATCTTCTCCAAGCAGGGGCACCCGGGGCTGATCACCACCACCTCCGACCTCGACGCGGGCGTCGCCGACGCGGACGCGGTCCTGCTGCAGCTGCGCATCGGCGGGCAGGCGGCCCGGCTCCAGGACGAGACCTGGCCGCTGGAGTGCGGCTGCGTGGGCCAGGAGACCACCGGAGCCGGCGGCCTCGCCAAGGCGCTGCGCACGGTCCCGGTGGTCCTCGACATCGCCGAGCGGGTCCGGCGCTCCAACCCGGACGCATGGATCATCGACTTCACCAACCCGGTCGGGATCGTCACCCGCGCCCTGCTGCAGGCCGGGCACAAGGCGGTCGGGCTGTGCAACGTGGCCATCGGCTTCCAGCGCAAGTTCGCCGCGCTGCTGGACCTGACGCCGGCCGACATCCACCTCGACCACGTCGGCCTCAACCACCTCACCTGGGAGCTGGGGGTGCGCAAGGGCGGCCCCGAGGGCGAGAACCTGCTGCCGCAGCTCCTCGCCCGGCACGGCGAGGCCATCGCCGCCGACCTGCACCTGCCGCGTGCGGTCCTGGACCGGCTCGGCGTCGTCCCCTCGTACTACCTGCGCTACTTCTACGCGCACGACGAGGTGGTCCGGGAGCTCGGCACCAAGCCCTCGCGGGCCGCCGAGGTCGCCGCGATGGAGAAGGAACTGCTCGGCCTGTACGGGGATCCCGCGCTGGACGAGAAGCCGGAACTGCTCGCCAAGCGCGGCGGCGCCTTCTACTCGGAGGCCGCCGTGGACCTGGCCGCGGCCCTGCTGGGCGACGGCGGGAGCGCCGTACAGGTGGTCAACACGCTGAACAACGGCACCCTGCCGTTCCTCCCGGACGACGCGGTCGTCGAGGTGCAGGCGCGGGTGGACCGCTCCGGGGCCTCGCCGCTGGCCGTGCCCCGGCTGGACCCGCTGTACTCGGGGCTCATCGCCCACGTCACGGCGTACGAGGACCTCGCGCTGGACGCGGCGCTGCGGGGCGGCCGCGAGCGGGTGTTCAAGGCGCTGCTGGCGCACCCGCTGGTGGGCCAGTTCGACCTCGCCGAGGGGCTCACGGACCGGCTCCTCGCGCACAACAAGGAGCACCTGGCATGGGCGTGAGCCGGCCCCCGCAGGCAGCCGTCCTCGCCGTCGACGCGGGCAACAGCAAGACGGACGTGGCGCTGATCGCCGCGGACGGCCGCGTCCTCGGCACGGGGCGCGCGGGCGGCTTCCAGCCCCCGCGCGTCGGAGTGGAGGCGGCGCTGGACGTCCTCGGGCGGGCCGTCGCCGAGGCGGCCGGGGCCGCCGGGCTGCCGGCAGCGGCGGCCGGAGCGCCGTACGCGGGTCCGTACGCCCTGCGGGTCTCGGCCTGTCTGGCCAACGCGGACCTCCCCGTGGAGGAGCTCGGGCTCGCGCAGGCCATCGGCGCGCGCGGCTGGGGCACGGACACCGAGGTCCGCAACGACACCTTCGCGATCCTGCGGGCCGGACTCGGCGAGGACGACGGGGGGCCGCGCGGGGTCGCGGTGGTGTGCGGGGCGGGCATCAACTGCGTGGGCATGCTGCCCGACGGGCGCACGGCCCGCTTCCCGGCGCTCGGGCAGATCTCCGGCGACTGGGGCGGCGGTGGCGGACTGGCCGCCGAGGCCATGTGGTGGGCGGCCCGCGCCGAGGACGGGCGCGGCGGCCCCACCGAGCTCGCGGCGGCCCTGCCGGGGCACTTCGGACGGGAGTCCATGTACGCGCTGATCGAGGCGCTGCACCTGGGCTCCGTCGAGCCCGTACGGATGCACGAGCTGGTGCCGGTGCTGTTCGCGGTGGCCGCGGCCGGTGATCCGGTCGCCGCGGCCCTCGTCGAGCGGCAGGCCGAGGAGGTCGTGGCACTGGCCTCGGTGGCGCTGGAGCGGCTCGGGCTGCTCGCCGAGGAGGCGCCCGTCCTGCTGGGCGGCAGCGTCCTGGCCGCCCGGCACCCGCAGCTGAACGGCCGGGTGGAGGCCCTCCTGGCCGAACGGGCCCCGCACGCACGGGTCTCGGTGGTGACGGCCCCGCCGGTGCTGGGGGCCGGCCTGCTGGGCCTGGACGCCCTGGGGGCGGGGCCCGAGGCCTACGGGAAGCTGCGTGCCCATTTCGGGTGAACCGTGCCCGCGCCGGAACCATCCCGGCTCTCAGGGCGTACTAGGACGGGGGGACGGATCGGGCGGATCGTGCCCGATCCCGGACCGGGTGCTGTGGAGGACCGCCACTAAGGCCATACTGCTGCGAAGCACGAAGGACCGAGGGGGAGGTCAGGGTGGCCATCACATCACGCGCGCCCGCGCCCGGCGGCGTCCTGGCGCCCTCGGGGCCGCCGGCGCCGCCGCCCGACGGGCTGCCCCGGCGGGGCACCGCCTGGGCCGAGGGCGTGGAGCGGCTGCGCGCCGCCGCCACCACCGAGCCCGGCCGGCTGCGGATCGTCGGCGCGGCCCTGGCCGCGCTGGTCCTGCTGTTCGGCGCGGTGGCCGTCTGGGAGATCTCCGGCCGGGTCACCGCGGCCGATGACGTCGTGGGCCGCAGCCAGCCGCTGAGCGCCGACGCGGCGAGCATCTACCGTTCCCTCGCGGACGCCGACACCGCCTCCTCCAGCGGTTTCCTCGCGGGCGGCGAAGAGCCCCGCGAGGTCCGCAGCCGGTACGAGAAGGACATCGCCAACGCGTCCCGGCTGCTGGTGAACGCGGCCGCGAGCACCACGGCCGGCGAGGACTCCCGCAAGCAGATCACCCTGCTCAGCGAGCAGCTCCCCCGCTACACCGGACTGATCGAGCAGGCCAGGGCCACCAACAAGCAGGGCCTGCCGCTCGGCGGCGCCTATCTCCGGTACGCGAACGAGCAGATGAGCACCCAGCTGCTGCCGGCCGCCCAGCGGCTCTACGAGGCGGAGACCGGCCGGCTCTACACCGACTACGACCAGGCCCGCGCGCTGCCCCTGGGCTCGCTCGGGGCGGGTCTGCTCGCACTCGCCGCCCTGGCCCTGGCCCAGCGGCGCAACTACCGGCGTACGAACCGCGTCCTGAACCACGGGCTCGTCGCCGCGACCACCGCCTCGCTGGTGCTGCTGCTGTGGCTGGCCGCGGGGCACACGGTCGCCCGGTCGGGGCTGAGCGAGGCCCGCACGGACGGGCAGGAGTCGCTCAAGGTGCTCAACGACGCGCGGATCGCCTCGCTCCAGGCGCGGGCCAACGAGAACCTGACCCTGATCTCGCGCGGCGCCGTACTGGCCGAGGACAAGAAGTCCGACAAGTACGACGTGGACTTCTCGAACGACATGAAGGACCTGGACGCGGGCCTGGCGACGGCGGCGGAACTGGCCGACGACGCGGCCGGCCGCGACCCCGTGTCCCGCGCCGTGGACGGCGTGAAGCGGTGGAAGGAACTGCACGCCGCGGCCCGGCAGACCGACTTGAAGGGCGACTACCAGGGCGCCGTCGGGCAGGTCATCGGGGACAAGGACCACAAGGAGCCCACGGGAACCGCCTTCGACACGGTGGACGCCTCGCTGGAAGCGGCCGTGGTCCACGAGCAGCGTGAATTCACCCGGGCGGCGCGGGACGGGCTCGGGGCGCTCGACGGTTTGGTGACAGGCACGGCGGCCCTCGCGGTCGTCGGCGCAGTGGCCGCCCTGCTCGGCATCGGGCGCAGGCTTTCGGAGTACAGGTGAGAGCGATGCCGGGACGGGTGAAGCGCACGGGCCAGGGCTCCGGGGAGTCCGGCCGGGCCGGGGGCACCGCGGTGGCCGCCGAGGGCGCCGCGGAAGGTCAGGAGCCGCACGGCCTGCGGCGGCCGGCGGGACGGCTGCGCGGCTGGGGCGGGGTCGGGGCGATGGCCGTGGCCTGCGCGCTGACGGCGGCGGCCGTGCTGTTGCCGCTGGCCCAGGCGGCCCCGGGCGGGCCGGGACCCTCCTCGCTGGTGCGCGAGCCGGCCAGGATGGCCGTCGCTCCGCAGACCCCCGGGGACACCTGCGAGAACCCCGAGGCGAGCCTGCGCCCCAACGGGCTGGACGGCTCCGCCATCGAGCGGATCCGCGCCGCGGGCCACCTCGTCGCGGGCGTGGACCAGAACAGCTTCAAATGGGGCTACCGCAACCCGGCCGGGGAGCTCGACGGCTTCGACATCGCCCTGGTCAAGGCCATAGCGAGGGACATATTCGGCGAGGACGGCAAGGTCATCTACCGGGCCATCCCCACCAGTCAGCGCATCCCCGCGCTCAAGGACGGCACCGTCGACATCGTCGTGCGCACGATGACCGTCAACTGCAAGCGGCTGGAGGAAGTCGCCTTCTCGACGGCGTACTTCGAGGCCGGGCAGCAGGTGCTGGCCCCCAAGGGCTCGGCGATCACCGGCTACGACGCCTCGCTGAAGGGACGCCGCATCTGCACGGCGGCCGGCTCCACGGCGGAGGCGGCACTGACCGCCCAGTCCTACGGCGCGGTCCCGGTCAGCGTGCCCAACCAGCTCGACTGCCTGGTCCGGCTGCAGTTGGGCGAGGTGGACGGCATCATCACCGACAACGCCCTCGCCGCCGGCCAGGCCGCGCAGGACCCCTCGGTCAGCCTGGTCGGCTCCCCGTTCACCAAGGAGTTCTACGGGGTGGCCATGAACAAGGACGCCGACGACCTGGTGCGCCGGGTCAACAAGGTGCTGGAGGACTACCGCGCGGGCGGCGGCAACAGCCCCTGGATGACGGCCTACAAGGCCCACCTGGAGCCCGTGCTGCCCGGCGTGGGCGGCCCGCCCGCTCCCAAGTACCGGGACTGAGGCCGGTGGCGGATTCTGAGCCCGATGTCACGAGACCGGAGGCGGGATCGGTGGAGGCACATCCTTTGGGGGCGCAGGCTTTGGGAGCACAGTCTTCGGGAGCGCAGGCTTCGGGGGCGCAGCCCGCGGTGATGGACCGGGACGGCGTGGACCGGGCGCTGGCCCGGCTGGGCGCGGAGCACGAGGCCGTCGAGACCTCGCTGCTCGCCCTCCAGGACCACTCCGGCCGGCGGCTCCTGGAGGGCGCCGGGCTGACCGGGGTCACCAAGGAGCGGTGGGCGGAGGCCGACGCGGCCATCACCCGGCTGTGGCGGTACTTCGACGCCTACAGCGGGGCGCTCGGCGCCGCCCGGGCCATCCGTGAGCGGCGCCGCTGGCCGAGCCGCGAGGACCTGATCGAGCTGACGGACCGGCTGCGCGGGCCCGGGGTGCTGATCTCCGGCGCCGCGGTGGAGGGGGCCCCGCTCGCGGAGCGGTTCTCCCTCGCCGAGCTGGTCTCCCGCATGAACGAGCTGTACGCGCGCTCCCTGGACGTGGTGGTCGCCGCGGACTCCGTCTGGTCGGCGCTGCCCGCCCGGATCGACCTCCTCTCCGCCGAACTGCACCGCACCCGCGCCCTCGCCCACTCGGTGGGGGTCCGGCCGGGAGAACACCCCTCGGGGGACGACCTGGAGGCCATCACGGCCGAGCTGGCGGACCTGCGGGCCCGGGTGATCGAGGACCCGCTGGCGTTCTGGTTCCCGGTGGCCGGCAGCTCCGCGCCGGGCGGCGGCCGTCCGGACACCGGGCGCTACGACCGGGCCGCGCTCGCGCTGGAGGACGTACGCCGGGAGGTCGAGGCGGTGCTGGACGTCCGGCAGGACGCCGAGCAGCGGCTGATCGGCCTGCGGGACGTGCTCTCGCGGGCCGACCGGACCCTGGCGGAGGCCCGGCTGGCACGCGGCGAGGTGCTGGCGAAGATCGCGGCGTCCGAGGTGCCCGCGGTGAGCGGACCGCCGACGGCGCTGCAGGAGCAGCTCTCGGCGGCGGCCGAGTACCGGCGGGGCGCCCAGTGGCACCGGCTGTCCCCGCTGCTGGAGTCCTTGGAGGAGCGGGCCGGGGAGGAACTGCGGCGGGCCCGCGAATCGTTGACCGCGGTGACGGCGCCGCTGGCGGTGCGGGCGGAGCTGCGCGGACGGCTCGACGCCTACAAGGCGAAGGCGGCCCGGCTGGGCATGGCGGATGATCCGCTGCTGATGGAGCGGTACGACACCGCCCGGCGGATGCTGTGGAGCGCGCCCTGCGATCTGCGGGCCGCCGAGCAGGCGGTGCTGCGCTACCAGTGGGCGACGGCCGAGGCGCTGCCGCCACAGCAGCAGGACCGGCAGGACCGACAGGACCAGCAGGACGAGCAGGGGCGCCGACCGGCGCGTGAGTGGCCCGACGGGCCGAGGGAGGGGGACGCGTGAGTCTGATCGGAACGGCGTGCATGCGCCCCGGCTGCCCGGGGGCGTACGAGGACATGGGCGGCGGCGAGGTCTACTGCGACACCTGCGGGCTGGCGCCCGCCGGGGCCGTCGCGGCGGGCGCCGAGGAGCTGGTGTCGGTGCCGACGGCGATGACGAGCGCGGCCCGCCACGGGGACTCGCAGGGGTCGAACGGGTCTCAGGGCTCGCACGGCTCCGGACGGTCCTCCGCGTCCTCCTCGCGGGCCTCCCGCTCGGCCCGCTCGTCGCGGTCCTCCTCCTCCCGGCGCTCCGTGTCGGGCCGGCTCTCGCGCGCGCTCTCCGGGTCCGCGTCCACCCGGTCGGTGTCGGTGCGCAGTTCGGGTTCGGCCGCCTCGGTGTCGGGCCGCAGCCGGCTGGGCGCCGGGCTGGTCAACGTACCGGAGGTGCCTCGTCCGGATCCCTCGGCGGCGGTGCTGGAGAATCCCGAGGTCCCGGAGCGCAAGCGGTTCTGCTCGCGCTCGGACTGCGGGGCGCCCGTGGGGCGGGCGCGCGGGGAGCGGCCGGGGCGGACGGAAGGTTTCTGTACCAAGTGCGGGCACCCGTACTCCTTCGTGCCCAAGCTGCGCGGGGGCGACCTCGTCCACGGCCAGTACGAGGTCGCGGGCTGCCTCGCGCACGGCGGGCTGGGCTGGGTCTACCTTGCGGTGGACCGGGCCGTGTCGGACCGGTGGGTGGTGCTCAAGGGCCTGCTGGACACCGGGGACCAGGACGCGATGGCGGCCGCGATCTCGGAGCGGCGCTTCCTCGCGGAGATCGAGCACTCCAACATCGTGCGGATCTACAACTTCGTGGAGCACCTGGACCAGCGGACCGGTTCGCTGGACGGGTACATCGTCATGGAGTACGTCGGCGGCAAATCGCTCAAGGAGATCGCCAACGAGCGGCGCCGGCCGGACGGCCGCCGCGACCCGCTGCCCGTGGAGCAGGCGTGCGCGTACGGCATCGAGGCGCTGGAGGCGCTCGGCCACCTGCACACCAGGAACCTCCTGTACTGCGACTTCAAGGTCGACAACGCCATCCAGCAGGCCGACCAGCTGAAGCTGATCGACATGGGCGCGGTCCGGCGGATGGACGACGAGGAGTCGGCCATCTACGGCACCGTGGGCTACCAGGCGCCGGAGGTCGCGGAGCTCGGCCCGTCGGTCGCCTCCGACCTGTACACCGTGGCGCGCACGCTGGCCGTGCTGACCTTCGACTTCCAGGGCTACACGAACGTGTTCGTGGACTCGCTGCCGGACCCGCAGCACATCGAGGTGTTCGGGCGGTACGAGTCCTTCTACCGGCTGCTGGTACGGGCCACCGACCCGGATCCCGGACGGCGGTTCGCCTCCGCGCAGGAGATGGCGGACCAGCTGACGGGGGTGCTGCGGGAGGTCGTCGCGCTCCAGACGGGCCGCCCCAGGCCCCAGGTCTCCACCCTCTTCGGGCCCGAGCTGCGGGTCCCGGACGACCGGCTGTTCATCGACGACAGGTCGGGCGGGCACGTGTCCCAGCTGGGCGAGCGTCCCGTGAAGCGGTGGCGGGCGGGGCGGGGTGCCGGTCCGGCCCGGGTTCCGGCCGCCGTCCCGGCCCCGGGGCCCGCTCCGGCGGTGGAAGCCGCGCCCGACGCCGCGGCTCCGCCGGCCCCTTCGGCCTCGCCGATCACGGGGTACGGCACGACCGGGCTGGTCACCACGGCGACGCACCGGGCCGCGGGTCCCGGCGTGCCGGCCCCCCGCCGGGCTCCGGCGGCCACGCCGCTGCCACCCGTCGGGATCACCGCCTCGCGGCGGCCGGAGCTGTCCACGCTGGACACCCGCGAGGCCGCGCTGGCCCTGCCCGTGCCGCTGGTCGACGCCGCGGACCCCAACGCCGGTTTCCTGGCGGGCCTGCTGGCCTCCGCGCCGGCCGACCTGCTGGCCGCGCTGAGCTCGGCGCCGGCCGAATCCGCGGAGCTGCGACTGCGGGAGCTGCGGGCCCGGCTCGAACTGGGCGGGGCCGACGCGCCGCTCGTCGCCGACGCGCTGACCCGGCTGGAGGCGCGGCACCCCGACGACTGGCGCGTGGTGTGGGCCCGGGGCATCTCCTCGCTGGCCGTCGGGGAGGACGAGACGGCGGCCCTGTCCTTCGACGCCGTCTACGACGCCTTCCCCGGCGAACCGGCGCCGAAGCTGGCGCTGGGGCTGTGCGCGGAGGTGCTGGGGCAGTTGGACAACGCCTCCGAGTACTACCGGCTGGTGTGGGCCACGGACCCCGGTTTCGTCGGCGCCGCGTTCGGGCTGGCCCGGGTGCAGCTTGCCTCCGGGGACCGGAGCGGAGCCGTGCGCACGCTGGAGTCCGTACCGGAGGTGTCGATCCATCACACGGCCGCGCGGGTGGCGGCCGTACGGGCACGCCTGCGCGACCGGTCTCCGCAGGAGGCGCTGCTGCCCGATCTGACGGCGGCAGCGGCGCAGGTGGAGGCGCTGGGGAGGTTCGGCCTGGACTCGGTGCGCCACGAGCGGCTCAGGGCGGAAGTTCTGGGCTCGGCGCTGGACTGGGTACTGTCGGGCAGCCGGGGTTCCGACCCCGGCCGTACCTCGCTACTCGGCTGCCAACTGGACGAGCGGGGGCTGCGCTTCGGCCTGGAGCGCTCGTTCCGCGTGCTGGCACGGCTGGCGCAGCGGGGCGAGGAGAGGATCGAACTGGTGGAGCGGGCAAACCGTTTCCGTCCCCGGACGTGGGTGTGATTGATGTCGATGCATCGGCTGTCGGGCTGCCCCAGCTGCGCGGAACCGCTGGAGGAGGGTGATCGTTTCTGCGGCCTCTGCGGCTACGCCCTCACCACCACCGCCCCCACGGAACGGGCGGCGTCCCCCACGCCCCCGGCTGCGCCGGGCACCCCGCCGACGGCGGATCCGGGCGCAGCCTTCGGCGCGACGGGCGCAGCACGCGTGGGCGCGGCGGGCTCGGCCCCGTCTGCGCCGGCCACCCCGCCGACGGCGGATCCGGGCGCACCCTTCGGCCCGGCGGGCGCAGCACGCGTGGGCGCGGCGGGCTCGGCCCCGTCTGCGCCGGCCACCCCGCCCGCGGCGGATCCGGACGCGGCCTTCGGCCCGACGGGCGCGGCACGCGTGGGCCCGGCGGGCCCGGCCCCGGCTGCGCCGGCCACCCCGCCCGCGGCGGATCCGGACGCGGCCTTCGGCCCGACGGGCGCGGCACGCGCCACCCCGGCGGGCCCGGCACCCGTGGGCCCGGCCCCGGCTGCGCCGGGCTTCGCGTCTGCGGCCGGTCCGGGCGCGCCCATCACCCCGGCGCCTTCGACCGCCGTGAACCCTTCGGCTCCGCCGGCCCCGCCCTCCCCCGCCCGGTTCGCGGCGGATCCCGCTGCGCCGGGCGGCCCGGCGGGCTCGGCACCCGTGGGCCCGGGAGCTGCGGATCCGGCTGCGGCCGCTCACGCGGGCGCCGCCGGCCAGGCCACCCCGGCGGGCGGGATCCCGGCCACCCGCGGGCGTCCCTCGCCCGACGAGGCCCCCGCGCCCCGGCACTCCGGCGGCTACGCCGAACCGGCGGCCCCCGGGTACGCCGGCGAGGCCGCGCCGGGCTGGGGCAGCGTGTCCACCGCCGCCCCCACCCTGGTGTCGGGCCCCACCGGCTGGGCCGACCCCGGCTCCCTGGCAGAGCCCCACGGCACGCCTCCGGCCCCCGAGAGCCCGTACGCCGCGCCCCCTCAGGGCCGGCACCCGGCGGACACCACCCCCTACGGAGCGAGCGCACAGGGCCCGGGTTCCGCGGGCGGATCCGGCTACGACGCGTACGGCACCCCGGGCCCGGGAGAGCACGCCTCCCCCTACGACCACCCCGCCCAGCAGGGCCGCCACTCCGGCGGCGAAGCCCCGTACGGCAGCCCCGCCCCACAGGGCCACAACCCCGAGGGCGAAGCCCCGTACGGCGCCCCGGCCGGCGGGCACGGCGGCCCCCAGGGCCCCGGCCCGGGGCACGAAGCCCCGTACGGCAGCTCCGTCCCGCAGGGGCACACCCCCGAGGGCGAAGCCCCGTACGGCGCCCCCGCCCCGCAGGGGCACGCCCCCGGCGGCGAAGCCCCGTACGCCGGCGGCCCCGCAGGGCAGCAAGGTCAGGTCCCCGGGGGCGAAGCCCCCCAGAGCCCCGCCCCGCAGGGGGAGGCCGGTGGGAAGACCTGCGTGGCCTGCCGCGCAGGGCGGGTGGACACCGACGGGTACTGCGAGCACTGCGGCCACGCGCAGCCGCGGGAGCGGGACCACCTCGAGGAGGAGCTCGGGAGCGTCGCCGCCGTCAGTGACCGCGGGCTGCGCCACCACCGCAACGAGGACTCCTTCGCCGTGGCGGCCACCGCGCTGCCCGACGGCTCCGCCGCCACCGTGGCCATCGTCTGCGACGGGGTCTCCTCCGCCAGCCGCCCCGACGAGGCCTCCGCGGCCGCCGCCGGAGCCGCCAACGAGGCGCTGCTCGACGCCCTCCCCCGCGGCGCCCACCCCCAGGAGGCCATGCACGAGGCGATCCTGGCCGCCGCCGCCGCGGTGAACGCCCTCGCCCCCGAGGTGCCGGGAGCCCAGAACGCCCCCGCCTGCACCCTGGTCGGCGCCGTGGTCAGCCGCGGCCTGCTCACCATCGGCTGGGTCGGCGACAGCCGCGCGTACTGGGTCCCCGACGACCGCGCCGCCCTGCCCCGCCGCCTCACCGAGGACGACTCCTGGGCCGCCCAGATGGTCGCGGCGGGCCTGATGGGCGAGGCCGAGGCCTACGCCGACGTCCGCGCGCACGCCATCACCGGCTGGCTCGGGGCCGACGCGTACGACCTGGAGCCGCACACCGCCACCTTCAAGCCCGACCACGACGGCGTGGTCGTGGTCTGCACCGACGGACTGTGGAACTACGCCGAGTCCGCGCGGGACATGGCCCAGGTGCTCCCGTACGACGCCGCCGTCCGGCCCCTGCACAGTGCGCAGGTCCTGGTGGGGCACGCGCTCGACGGCGGCGGGCACGACAACGTCACCGTGGCGATCGTCCCGTTCGCGGCGACCCCACCGACCACGCCGACCACGCCGACCCAGCCGGCCCCGCCCGCAAGCCCCGCGGGCCCCGCCGCCCCGCAGGCCCAGGCCTGATCCCCGTCCCCGAGGAGTAGCGACCGATGGCGAACTTCGCCAAGCCGAGCGCCCCGCGCTTCAGCGTGGAGGTGTACCAGAACGAGTTCCTCGCCGAGGGCGCCCGCGACGTCCACGCCATCGTCACGGTCACCTCCACCGGCGGTGCCACGGCCACCCGGACGGCCGTCGCCCCCGGCGGCGCCGCCGTGGTGATCATGGTCGACTGTTCCGGCTCCATGGAGTACCCGCCCGACAAGATGCGCGGCGCCCGCGAGGCGACGGCAGCGGCCGTCGACACCCTCCGCGACGGCACCGCCTTCGCCGTGATCGCCGGTACCCACGTGGCCAAGGAGGTGTTCCCCCGCCGGGGCCTCCTCGCCATCGCCGACGCGACCACCCGGGCCCAGGCCAAGGAGGCCCTGCGCGGCCTCTCCTCCGGCGGCGGCACCGCCATCGGCACCTGGCTGCGCCTCGCCGACGGCCTGCTGCGCGGGTCCACCGCGGCGATCCGGCACGGGATCCTGCTCACCGACGGCCGCAACGAGCACGAGGACCCGGCCGTGCTCCGCGCCACGCTCGACGCCTGCGCGGGCCGTTTCACCTGTGACGCCCGTGGCGTGGGAACCGACTGGGAGGTCAAGGAGGTCACCGGCATCGCGAGCGCGCTGCTCGGCACGGCCGACATCGTGGCCGATCCGGCGCGGCTGACCGAGGACTTCACGCTCATGATGGAGAAGGTCATGGGCAAGGAAGTGGCGGACGTCTCACTGCGCCTGTGGACCCCGGTGGGCGCGGAGGTCCTGTACGTCAAGCAGGTCGCTCCCGCCGTGCAGGACCTGACCGCACGCCGCACGGAGGCGTCCCCGCGCGCCGGGGACTATCCGACGGGTTCCTGGGGCGACGAGTCCCGCGAGTACCACGTGTGCGTACGGGTCCCCGGCGCCTCCGTCGGCCAGGAGATGCTCGCCGCCCGCGCCGCCCTCGTCATGCCGGGAGCGCCCGGTGAGGCCCCGGCCGTACTCGCCCAGGGCCTGGTCCGCGCCGTCTGGACGGACGATCTCGCCGCGTCCACCGCCATCAACCCGCAGGTGGCCCACTACACCGGGCAGGCGGAGCTCGCGCAGGCCATCCAGCAGGGTCTGGAGGCCCGCAAACTGGGGGACGTCGGCGGGGCCACGGCCAAGCTCGGCCGGGCCGTGCAGCTGGCGAGTTCCTCGGGCAACGCCGACACCGCCAAGCTGCTCGCCAAGGTGGTGGATGTCGTCGATGCGGCGGCGGGTACTGTGCGACTGAAGGCAAAGGTCGCCGACGCGGACGAGATGACACTAGAAACGCGTTCCACTCAAACCGTTCGAGTGCGAAAATCTTGACGTAAAGCTCGACCCTCTGATCAGACGTGAACCAGACGCGATCGGATGCACAGAAGAAGCAGCAGAAGAAGACCCTGCCTCGTTGACGCAGGAAGAAGGAGGAAGCGCCGCGATGCCGACCTGCCCGAACGGGCACCAGTCCGCCTCCGACGACTGGTGCGAGGTCTGCGGCCACCGCATGGCCGCCCCCACGGGCAGCCCCGGGGCGCCCTCCTACGGCTACGGCTACCCTCCCACCGGCGAGCCGACCGCACAGGCCGAGCTCTGCCCGCAGTGCCGGACCCCGCGCGAGGCCATGGCCCCGTTCTGCGAGGAGTGCCGGTACAACTTCCTGACCCGTACGGCGACCTCGTACACCCCGGTCACCCCGGACCTGCCCCCGCCACCTGGCATGCCCGCGGCCCCGCAGCAGGGCTACTCCCAGGACCACTTCGACTACCAGGGCTCGCGGCCCTCCCGGGTCAACCGCCCGGCCGAGCCGCTGCAGCGCGAGGACGACTGGATGCTGCCGCCCCCGGCGCACCAGGAGTTCCAGCAGCCCCCGTACCAGCAGCAGCCGCCCCCGCAGCAGCACCAGCAGCCGCAGCCGCAGGCGCACCAGCAGCAGGCGCAGCAGGCTCCGCCGCAGTACCAGCAGCAGCCGTCCCGGACCGGGCAGTACCAGCCGCCCCAGCAGCCCCCGCACCACCAGCAGCATCAGGCGCCCCAGGCGCCTCAGCAGCAGCAGTCGTACCAGCAGCCCTACCAGCCCCAGGGCGGCGGGTCGTGGACCGCGACCATCGGTCCGGACCGCTCGTACTTCATGGCGATGATGCAGCGCAGCGGCCCGGAGGCCTCCGGGCTCGACCTGCCCGCGTACTCCCCCGAGCAGCACCTCCCGCTCGCCGGCGGCCAGATCACCATCGGCCGCCGCCGCGCCTCCACGGGCGAGTCCCCTGACATCGACCTGTCGGTGCCCCCGGAGGACCCGGGCGTCTCGCACCAGCACGCGGTGCTCGTCCAGCAGCCGGACGGCAGCTGGGCCGTGGTGGACCAGAACTCCACCAACGGCACCACGATCAACGGCGGCGAGGAGTCGATCCAGCCGTACGTGCCGGTTCCGCTCGCCGACGGGGACCGCGTCCACGTCGGCGCCTGGACCACGATCACCGTCCGGCGCGGCTGACCGGGCGCGCACCCCGGTCCTGAACGCGGCGAAGCCCCCCGGTGTGACCGGGGGGCTTCGCCGCGTTCGGGGTGCTCAGCCGCCGACCAGCGGATCCCGCGCGCTCCGCCGGCTCCGGACGCTCACCACCGCGGCGGCGACCAGCAGCAGGACGAGCAGACCGGCGAGGGCGAGCGGGGGCACCGTCCCGGGCGCGGCGCCGAAGTACAGGAACGGCAGCCCCGCGAGCAGGACGGCCGGCGCGGTGCGCAGCCGGGCGAAGGCCTGCCGTCCGGCCAGCAGCAGTCCGGCGGCCAGCGGTACGGCGAAGCGCAGCTGGGTGACCGGATACACCAGCGGGACCAGCATCACCGCGCTCGTCAGCACCAGCGTCCACGCCATCACCGCGAGCACCCCGGCCCGCGTGCGGATACGGGGAGCCGGCCTCAGGTCCGGCGGACAGGCCACCGCCACCAGGGCCAGGGCGAGCACCGGCCCGGTGAAGAGCGCGGAGGTGCCGATGCCCATCCGGACCGCAATGGCCGCGAGCACGGCCACCGCTCCCGCCAGCACGGTCCAACTGCCCGCCGACCAGCGGCCGGCCAGCGCGAGGAACACGCCGATCAGCATGACGAGGTAGGCCGCCACCGTGCCCACGAAGCCCGGACCGATCTCGTCCGGTCCCACGACGAAGAAGACGTTGCGCGTCAGTCCGGCCCAGCTCGACGCGGCGGCCCCGATGGCGACCAGGGCGAACGGCGCCAGCGCCGCCAGGAGCCGGCCGGGGCGTCCCGCGGAGCCCAGGCCGAGCCGCATGCGCAGGGCGTGCCCGGCCACGTCGGCGCCTTCCCGCACCCGGGCGGGCACCCCCGCCCCGCTCGTGGCCTCCTGGTACGCGTAGGCGATCTCGTCGCCGAACTCCCGCCGGTAGGCGGCGGGATACAGCTTCAGCAGCGCGCTCACCTGCCCACCGCCGTGCGGCCGACGCGGAGGGCAGTGCCGAGGGAGGCGGCGGACCCGCCGAGCCCCAGCCGCCGGGTGGCCTCCTGCGCGGTGCGCGCCAGCCGGGCCGCCTCGGCGGCCAGGGTCTCCCGGCCGCGCGGGGCGAGGGCGTAGCTGCGCCGCCGGCGTCCGTCGACCACCTCTTCCTCGTGGACGGCGATGAGTTCTTGTTCCAGGAGCCGCTCCAGGGCCCCGTAGAGCGTTCCGGTGCGCATCTTGGTGCGGCCTTCCGAAATCTTCTCGACCTCCTGGGCGATCGCGTATCCGTGCCGCGGGGCATCGGCGATCGCCGTGAGGATCAGCAGGGTCGGCTCGCGGAGAGCTTGATCATTCACATCCCGACCATAGCTCGGTAGCCGACATATGTCGATAGCCGACCTATGACGCCCCCGACTCTGACCGGCCCGCCTCTGACCGGCCCGCCTACGACTGGCCGGCCTCCCCCAGGGGCCACACGTAGGGCCCCTGGGGGTCGTCGAGCCAGCACCACTGCCCCGCGTCGCCGACCGTCACCCCGAAGCGCTCGCGCGCCGGCCGGTCCTCGCGCCGCCACAGGTCCAGCGCCTCCCTCGGGTGCAGGGCGCCCGAGGTCAGCACGAGCATGAACTGGAAGCGCTCGTTCTCCACCAGCTCGTACGGGATCCCCTGCGGCATCCCGTACGTGCCCGGCGGCGCGGCCGTGGCCCCGCGCAGCGGCACGAAGTAGGCCGGGGTGTGCAGGAAGCGGCCCTCGGCGAACCCGGCGTCCCGCACCGTGAGCGCGATCAGCCCGGTCGACAGCGGGGCCAGGATCCGGGCGCCGGGCCGGCACTGGCCCAGCCAGGCGTGCGGGATCAGCGGGATCGTGCAGGTCACCAGGATCCGGTCGAAGGGGCTGCGGGCGGGGCAGCCGCGCGCGCCGTCGCCGGTGACCACGGCCGGGTGGTAGCCGAGCCGGTCCAGGTGGGTGCGCGCCGACTCGGTGATCTCCTCGTCCAGGTCCACGGTGGTGACCAGCCCGTCGCCGAGCCGGTGGCAGAGCAGGGCCGCGTTGTAGCCGGTGCCCGCGCCGATCTCCAGCACGCTGTCCCCGTCGCGGACGTCCAGGGCCTCCAGCATCTTCGCCATCAGCGAGGGCTGGCTGCTGGAGGAGACCAGCTCGCCGTCGCGCAGCCGGGTGGCGAGCGGGGCGTCGGTGTAGACCCCGCGCAGCCAGCGGGCCCGCAGTTCGGGGTCGGGGTCCTCCGCCCAGAGCCGCTCGTGGCCGGCGCCGCGGCCGGTGTAGAAGTACGGGACGAACACGTGCCGGGGCACGGCGGTGAAGGCCGCCCGCCAGCGCGGATCCTCCAGCGCCCCGGTGGCGGTCAGCTCCCGTACCTGGGCGGCGTGCGCGGTCTCCCGCACGTCGCGTACCTCGGCGTGTGCGCCCATGTCTCCACTGTCCTGCGGACACCGCCCTGGTGCGACCGCGCCGCGAGCGCGCGGAGCGGGTCCCGGAGGTCCTAGGACCGGGGTCCTCCGTCCGGGCGTCTGAGACGATGGTCGGGTGAATGAGATTCCGCGGGGCACGGTCCAGGAGCAGACCTTCTACGAACTGGTGGGCGGCGAGGGCACCTTCCGCCGACTGGTCCACCGCTTCTACCAGGGGGTCGCCGAGGACCCGCTGCTGCGCCCGATGTACCCGGAGGGGGACCTCGGTCCCGCCGAGGAGCGGTTCGCACTGTTCCTGATGCAGTACTGGGGCGGCCCGAACACCTACAGCGAGAACCGCGGCCACCCGCGCCTGCGCATGCGGCACGCGCCCTTCCAGGTGGACGCCGCCGCGCACGACGCGTGGCTGGCCCACATGCGGGTGGCGGTGGACGAGCTCGCCCTCGCGCCGGAGCACGAGGCGCAGCTGTGGCGGTACCTGACGTACGCCGCCGCGTCGATGATCAACACCGCGGGCTAGGACGTCTCTTTCGAATCTTGTCGGTCAGGTCCGCGTCGTCCGGTGCCGTGCCTCGCCGCGCTGCCGGGGCTCCCGCGTACTGGACGTACTCGGGAGCCCCGGCAGAGCGGCGAGGTGCGGTGCCGGACGGCGCGGGCCCGGCAAGATCCGAAAGAGACGGCCTAGCCCGTACGGGATCCCGCGCGGGGGTCCCGTACGGCGCGGCCGGGACGGCCTAGACCGGCCGGACGAGCAGGGTGCCCAGGCCGCCGGGGCGGCGCGTGGCCACGGACCCGTACGGGGTGCGCAGCCGCAGCCAGCTCCCGGAGGCGAAGAGTGCCACCGGCTCGGGGGTTCCCGGCGGGGTGGGCGCGGCGGGCACGGTGGACCGTACGGGCCGCAGGAAGCCCAGGGACTGCGCGGCGTGCACGGCGCGCAGCGGAAGTTCGGTGTCGCCCAGCGTGCGGGACCAGATCTCGCGGCCGATGCGGTCGCGCTCGGAGCGGGTCCGGTGCTGCGGGGGCAGGGCCTCGTCGCGGGCCCGGAACTCGGCGACGGCCGCCGCCAGGGCCTTGGCCATCGCCTCGGGGCCGGGCAGCCCGGCCACCGGGGTCCAGCCGCCGCGGGGCGGGAGCACGCCCGCCCAGGGCGGTCCGGTGACGGCCGCCGGGACGACGGCGCCGGCCCGCTCGCCCTCGTCCACGGACTCCAGCAGCTCCCCGGCCGAGACGGTCAGGTCGAGCGGAGCGGACAGCGGCGCGGCGAGCCGGACCGTACGGACGGCCAGGACGTCGAAGGACGGCGGCCGCCCGAAGACGGCGAGCGCGCCGCCGCCGGCCTGCGCCTGCAGGCGGACGGCGGCGGCGCGGTCGTAGTGCACCAGCCGGCCCAGGAAGGCGGCGAGGTCCGCCGCCTCTCCGGAGTCGGCGAAGTGCAGCTGCTCGTTCATGCCGCGATGCCCTGTGCCTTCTTCGGCTCGTCCAGGTACTCCTGGAGGAAGAGCTTCTCCTCGGCCGTGATGCGGCGGGGCCGCCCCTCGGCGAGGTTGTAGGGCACGACCACGGTCTCGGCGCGCACGTAGACCGTCTCGGGCCCGTCCTCGGTCGCCTCGTCCTTGACCTCGTAGCGGATGGTCAGGGACGCGGCGCCTATCCGGGTCACCCAGGACTCGATGAGCACCGGCTCGTGACGGTGCACGAGGGGCAGCTTGTAGTCGATCTCGTGACGGGCCACGACGGAACCGCCCGTGAAGGACTCACTGCCCTCCCCCGGCGCGAGGCGGAACATGAAGTCGATCCGCGCCTCCTCCAGATAGCGGAGGAAGACGACGTTGTTGACGTGCCCGAAGGCATCCATGTCCGCCCAGCGGAGGGGGCATCGGTAGTGGTGTCTGGCCATGGCCCGTTTCCTCGGCCCTCAGCCTCGGGTGAGCTTCTTGTAGGTGGCGCGGTGCGGACGGGTCGCGTCCGCGCCGAGCCGCTCGACCTTGTTCTTCTCGTACGACTCGAAGTTGCCCTCGAACCAGTACCACTTGGACTCGCCCTCGTACGCCAGGATGTGCGTGGCGACCCGGTCCAGGAACCAGCGGTCGTGGGAGATGACCACGGCCGCGCCCGGGAATTCGAGGAGCGCGTTCTCCAGCGAGGACAGGGTCTCGACGTCGAGGTCGTTGGTGGGCTCGTCGAGGAGCAGCAGGTTGCCGCCCTCCTTGAGCGTCAGCGCCAGGTTGAGGCGGTTGCGCTCACCACCGGAGAGGATGCCGGCGGCCTTCTGCTGGTCCGGGCCCTTGAAGCCGAACGCGCTGACGTACGCGCGGGACGGCATCTCGACCTGGCCGACGTTGATGTAGTCCAGCTCGTCCGACACGACGGCCCAGAGGGACTTCTTGGGGTCGATGTTGGCGCGGCTCTGGTCGACGTACGAGATCTTGACGGTCTCGCCGATCTTGACGGCGCCGGAGTCCGGCTCCTCCAGGCCCAGCAGCATCTTGAAGAGCGTGGTCTTGCCGGCGCCGTTCGGGCCGATGATGCCCACGATGCCGTTGCGCGGCAGCGTGAAGGACAGGTCGTCGACCAGGACCTTCTCACCGAACGCCTTGGAGAGGTTGTTGACCTCGACGACGATCGAGCCCAGACGCGGGCCCGGCGGGATCTGGATCTCCTCGAAGTCCAGCTTCCGCACCTTGTCCGCCTCGGCGGCCATCTCCTCGTAGCGGGCGAGGCGGGCCTTGGACTTGGTCTGGCGCCCCTTGGCGTTCGACCGCACCCACTCCAGCTCGTCCTTGAGACGCTTCTGGCGCTTCTCGTCCTTGCGGCCCTCGACCTTGAGGCGGGTGGCCTTCTTCTCCAGGTAGGTGGAGTAGTTGCCCTCGTACGGGTGGGCGCGGCCGCGGTCGAGCTCGAGGATCCACTCGGCGACGTTGTTCAGGAAGTACCGGTCGTGGGTGACGGCGACGACGGCACCCTTGTACTGCGAAAGGTGCTGCTCCAGCCAGTTCACCGACTCGGCGTCGAGGTGGTTGGTGGGCTCGTCGAGGAGGAGCAGGTCCGGGGCCTCGATCAGCAGCTTGCAGAGCGCGACGCGGCGCTTCTCGCCACCGGAGAGGTTGGTGACGGGCCAGTCGCCGGGCGGGCAGCCCAGGGCGTCCATGGCCTGCTCCAGCTGGGCGTCGAGGTCCCAGGCGTTGGCGTGGTCCAGGACCTCCTGGAGCTTGCCCATCTCGTCCAGCAGCGCGTCGGTGTAGTCGGTCGCCATTTCCTCGGCGACCTCGTTGAAGCGCTTCAGCTTGCCCATGATCTCGGCGGCGCCGTCCTGGACGTTCTCCAGGACCGTCTTCGACTCGTCGAGCTTGGGCTCCTGCATGAGGATGCCGACGGTGAAGCCGGGAGACAGGTACGCCTCACCGTTGGACGGCTGCTCCAGCCCCGCCATGATCTTGAGGACGGTGGACTTACCGGCGCCGTTGGGGCCGACCACACCGATCTTCGCGCCGGGCAGGAAGTTCAGGGTGACGTCATCAAGAATCACCTTGTCGCCGTGCGCCTTGCGCGTCTTGCGCATGGTGTAGATGAACTCAGCCAAGAGAAACCGTCCGGCAGATCGATGGGTGGGCAGATACACCCCATCTTGCCTGACGTCCATCCCCGGGGGGAAACCCGTTCGGCCCCGAGACCACCCGACCGAGGTTCGCGAAACCGCCCCGGGGCCTTGTGCCGCACGGCAGGATGCCCTCGACGAGGGTGCGGCCGGGGGGCTGCGTCCGAGGTGGGGGGACGTATGGACAGCGGACTGATCGCGCTCGGAGCGGCCGTGGTCGGCGTGGCCGGAACTTTGCTGGCGACGGTGCTTTCGCAGCGGATGCTGGCGCGGGTGCAGGCGGCGCAGTTCGACCGGGAGCAGCGGGTCGACCGCACGCGGTGGCTGCGGGAGCAGGAGCTGGCGGAGCTGGCCCGGCGTCGCGAGTGCTACGCGGCGGCGAACGCAGCGTACCGGCGCTATCGGATCGGCCTCATGTCCTTCCTCTGGCTCGCGCACAGGTCGCAGGTCACCCCGGAGGAGCGGGCCGTGCTGGAGGAGGTCCGGGGCGGCCATCACGCCGCCTTCGCCGAGGCACAGATGATCGCCTCCGCCGCGGTGCTCGCCGAGCTGGACACCATGACGCGGGGCATGACGCGGGCCTACGCCCGCACGATGCGGCTGGCGGAGGGCACCCCCGAACCGGACGGGTCGTTCGAGGAGATCCACGCCCGGCTCGTCGGCCTCTCAGCGCGCGCCGACGTCATGCGGAGCGCGATGCGGGCCGACCTGGGCGTGGACGCCGTTCCGATGGGGCTGCCACCGTCCCCGCCCGGCCTGGCCCCGGGTCCGTGACGACTGCCCGGCCGGGGCGGGACGCGAAGGTGATTCCGGCGCGGCCGGGCGGGGGTGTCCTGCCTCAGTGGGGCCGGTACACGGTGAGGGCGTCGGGGAGCTCGTCCAGGACCAGGGCGGTGGGGGCCTGGGCGTATTCGCCGTCGTAGGCGAGCGGGGTGCCGGTGGGGATGTCGCTCACGCGCAGGCTGCGCAGCCGGGTGGCCACGTGGACCGGGGAGCGGGTGAGCGGGCCCGCGAAGGCGGCGGCGAGCAGCCGGGGGCCGGGGCGGCCGCCGCCGTGGACCAGGCGTACGTCGAGCAGGCCCTCGCCCAGGCTCTTGCGGTAGCGGGGCGCCGGGCCCGTGCCCTGGTAGGTGCCGTTGCCCGCGAAGAGCAGCCAGACGCTGCGCGGCTTCCCGGCGAGCTTGAGCCGTACGGGGCGCTCGGCGCGCAGCACCCGCCAGGCCGCCAGGAGGGCGGCGGGGCCGCCGCCGATCCGGGGGGCCCAGCGGAGCCGGTGGCCGAGCAGCTCCGGGTAGGCCCCGATGCTGAAGTTGTTCAGGAAGTACCCGGCCCGGGTGTCCTCGGGGTCCGGGCCTGGGGTGAAGCGGCCGACGCCGATGTGGACCGCGTGGCCGGCCGCGACGGCCCGGCAGGTGTCCTCGATCCCGGCGAGTCCGAGGTCGATCGCGAAGTGGTTGAGCGTGCCGCCGGGGAACACCGCCAGGGGGATCCCGGCGCGCAGTGCGGCGGTGGCGGCGGCGTTTATGGTGCCGTCGCCGCCGCACACGCCGAGCACGGTGGCCCGCTCGGCGGCCGCGGCCAGTTCCGCGGTGAGTTCCGGCCCCTGGCACTCGACGAGCTCGGCCTTCGGCAGCCGCTCCCGCAGCAGTACGTCGAGCCCCGTCGTGGCGGCCGTGCCGGACCCGGTGTTGATCACCACCGTGAGCCCGTTCCCGTCGGGCAGCGCGGGCGCCCCCACGGCGGCGCGCTCGTCACCGGGCACGATCCGGGCCACCTCGGCGTCCCGGGTGAGCCGGCGGACGACGAACCCGGCCGCCACCCCGAGCGCGGCGCCCGCGGCCACGTCCGAGGGGTAGTGGACGCCGGTGTACACCCGCGAGAACGCCACGGAGGCGGCGACCGGGGCCAGTACGGCGCCCCAGAGCGGGGACTCGAGCGCCACTCCGGCGGTGAAGGCGAACGCGGACGCGGCGTGCCCCGAGGGGAAGGACGTGGTCCGCGGCTGCGTGGTGAGCTGCCGCGCGGCGGGCACCCCGTCCAGCACCGGGCGCGGCCTGCGTACGGACCACTTGCCGACGGTGTTGATGGTCGCGGAGGCCAGTGCCAGCGACGCGGCCCCGCGTACGGCCGCCTTGCGGGCCCCGGCGGAGCCGAGGACGGCGATCCCGACGGCGGCGCCGCCCCAGAGCAGCCCGTGGTTCGCGGCCCGCCCGAGCCGGGGCAGCACCCGGTCGGCCCCGGGCCAGTGCCGCCGGGCCACCACGTCGAACAGCCACCGGTCCCCTCGTGCGACCGCGCCCCGCCAGGTCAGTTCTTGATCAGACATCCTCTGCCCCTACCCGAACCCCCGGATCCGAATCGGGGGCCCGGGCAGGAGCGCCCGGTCCCCGCCCCTGCCCTACTCCGGATGGGTCGACCGGTCCGGGCCGGGGCCGTCCTCCAGGGGGCGCTTGCGCAGGAGGATGACGACCAGGCCGCCCAGGACGACCAGGCCCACGGCGAGGGAGGCGATCACCGGGGTGGCCGCCGAGCTGCCGCTGGCGGCAAGCCGCTCCCCGGAGGTGTCCGGATCCGCGGCCGGCATGGACGCCGACAGGACGCCGGGGGATCCCGGGGCCCCCGGGGCTCCCAGCGCGGTCATCGCCCCTGGCGAGGCCGAGCCGCCGGACGGCTGGGCGGCGGCGGGGAGGCGGGGCCACTTCGCCGTCGCCGTGGCCACGGTGGCGGACTGGCTGGAGCCGGCCACGATCTGGACCTGCGCCGGGACCCCGCTGGTGAAGACCCGGCCGACCGGTACCCGGGTGGACCCGCGGAGGGTGACTTCGGCGCTGCCGTCCGGCGTCCCCTCGGGCACCTGGAAGTACAGCTTCGCTCCGTTGACGGCGGAGGTCACCGGCAGGCCCCGCGCGTCCACCACCCGCACCCCCATGGCCACGGCCGCCGCGTCCGGGGTCACGCTCACGCTCTGCGCGCCCGTCCGCACGGTGACCGGGCCGATCCGGGTGCCCAGCGGCCCCGACACCTCGCCGGGGTCCACCGCGAGCGACGCCGGCGGTTCGGGCAGCCGCCGCGCCGCCCGCTGGAGGTAGTCGGCCAGCTTCTCCGCGGCCGGGTCGAGGGCCTCCACCGATACGCCCTCGGCCAGCCGCCAGATCGCCACCTGGGTCCCGGCCGCGGCGCTCTCCGCGGTGAGCGCCGCCGCTCCGGCCGCCTTGGCGAGCCCGGCCAGATCGTTCAGCTGGGGGTAGGAGTGCTCGAGCACCCAGCGGATCCGGCCCGCGTCGCCCTTCCCGGCGAGCGGTGTGCCGTTCCACCCGATCTCCGTGAACCGGGCCTGGGGCTGCGCGTCTCCCGTGACGCCGACTCCGTACGTCTGGAGCATGCCGCCGCCGTCGACCCGCATCTCGTACAGCCCGGCCGGGATCTGCCGCACGGTTCCGTCCGTGCCGCGCAGGACCGCTTGTCCGTAGGTCTTCAGCCCGTCCAGGACGGCGCTCGCTCCCTCCGGCGTCCGGGGTGCGGCCGGGCCGGCGTCGGCTGCCGCCACCGCCCCCGGGGCCCCGGCCAGCGCGGCGGCGAGCAGGGCCAGCGCGATCGGCCGCCGTACGGAGCCCCGTATGGCCGCGGCGACCGCGGTGCGCGTCGCCGGTGCGCCGCAGGCCTGCGCGGCAGCGGGAAGCGGAACACCGCCCGGAGCGCCGACAGGAGCAACGCCGCTGACGGCGGCAGGAGCGGAGGGTGCGGGAACGTCAATCGACACAGTCTTCCCCTTCGGGCCGAAGGCCCAGGTACACATGAGTACCGGGGAATCCTAGCCTCCTCGAACACTCAGACCACCGCCGCCTTCTGAGTGGCCATCAGGGGCACGTCCGTCCTGACCACCCGGCGGAAGGCGGCCGTGCCGCGGTTCAGGTCGTGCCCGATGGCGGTCGCGTCGATGTCGGCCGAGAACCACCGGTTGCCCTCCCCGTCGGGCGGGTCCTCCCGCACCCGCAGCCTTCCGTGCACCACCAGCGGTTCACCCACGGAGACGGACCCGGCGAGGTTCACGGCGAGGCCGCGCCGGGCCCACACCGTGTAGAAGCTGGTGGGCGCGTCCGCCCAGGTCTCCTTCTTCCGGTCGTAGTACCTCGGGGTGACCGCGAAGCGGAACCGGGCCGCCGGCCCGCTCTGCGTGTCCTTGTAGTCGATCTGTGTGGCCACGTAGCCCACCAGCGTCACCTGGGTGTCGTTCATCCCGGCCGCCCTTCCGGGGCCCGGCGGCGCGCTCGACCACGCGCCGCCCGGACCCGCGTTCCCTACCCGTCCGGACCATCCGCACGAGGTGGGACCATGCTGGCGCGGGCGGCCGGAACCTGCCGGAGGCTGTGGACTACTGACGGGTTGTGGACAACTTCGCCACCGTCGCGTACTGCTCGCGCACCTCCCGGTAGCGCAGCAGCTCGGCCGCCACCGGCTCCAGCACCCGGGCCCGCCCGCAGCCGGCCGCGGCCTGCCGCAGCCGCCGCTCCGCGTCCTGCCCGTAGCGCCGTGCCGGACCCCGGGCCCCGATCGAACAGGCCCACTCCACCAGCGGTCCGCCGATGATCCCGGCCACCATCAACAGGACCGGCGGCATCAGTCGCGGCTCCAGGACCCCGACGATCTGCCCGACCAGCCACAGTCCGCCGAAGATCTGGAGCAGGGTCATGGCCGCCTGCGCCAGCACCGCCGCCGGCCACCACGAGGGGCGCGGCGGACGGGCGCTGGGCACCGTGACCGTCGGCCCGAGGGTCACCGCGATCTCGTCCAGCGCCTGGGGCAGCCCTTCGGCGCCGCGGACCGCGGTCTCCCGCACCGCCTGCGCCCAGGGGTCGGGCAGGCCCCGTACCGCCTCGTCCGCGACGGTCCGTACGGCCTGTTCCACCCGCTGGCGGGCCGTCACCTCTTCCTCGACCGGCGGGTCGAAGGCCGCCGGGGAACGCCCGATCGCCGCCAGCGCGGCGAGACCGGCCAGCGAGCGCGGGGAGCGCCGGCTCTCGTACCACCGCCACAGGCGCAGCCACGGGGTGCCGCAGGCCTTTCCGGCGTTGCGCCGCCAGGCCCGCTCGGCGGCGAGCCCGGCCGCGTACGCGCCGACGGCTTCAGCGAGCCGGTCCTCGAACTCGGCGCGCGCGGTCTCCCCGATCTCCGGCCCGGCGTGGCCGTCGGCCACGTAGAGCGGCCGCAGGCGGGCCGCGGCCTTGTCGACATCGGCGGAGATGCGGCGGGTCGCGGCGCCCTTCTCCTGGGTGAACTGTCCGAGCATCTCGCGCAGTTCCCCGACGCCTTCACCCGTCAGGGCGGAAAGTCCGATGACGGTGGCCCCGGGCTCGCCGTGTTCGCCGAGCGCGATCCCGTCGTCGTCGAGGAGCCTGCGCAGGTCGTCCAGTACGAGGTCGGCCGATTCCCCGGGCAGCCGGTCCACCTGGTTGAGCACGACGAAGGTCACCTCGGCGTGCCCGGCCAGCGGGCGCAGGTAGCGCTCGTGCAGGACGGCGTCCGCGTACTTCTCCGGATCCACCACCCACACCACCGCGTCGACCAGGGCCAGTACCCGGTCCACGTGGTCGCGGTGGGCTCCGACGGCCGAGTCCAGGTCGGGCAGGTCGACGAGGACCATGCCGCGCAGCACCTCGGCCTCCGAGGTCTCGCGGGGGCGGCGGCGCAGCCGTCCGGGGATCTCCAGGCGGTCCAGCAGTCCCGCGGCGCCGTCGGACCAGCTGCACGCGATGGGTGCGGCGGTCGTCGGCCTGCGCAGTCCGGTCTCGGAGATCTGCACTCCGGCGAGTGAGTTGAAGAGCGTGGACTTGCCGCTTCCGGTGGCTCCGGCGATGGCGACGACGGTGTGCTGCGCCGACAGCCCTCGGCGGGCGGCCGCCTCGTCCAGGACGCGTCCGGCTTCGGCGAGGGTCTTTCCGTCGAGGATCCTGGTCCGGGACAGCCCGATGAGCTGGCGCAGCGCGTCGAGGCGGACGCGCAGGGCCTGCGCCTCGGGGCTGAGCGGGGGCGCGGGGGCCTTGCCGCCGTCGCTTCCGGCTCCGGAAACCGCCCGTACGAGTGCTTCGTCGCCCTCCTCGTCACCGCTCGCGGGCCAGTCGTCCTCGCCGGCCCGGGGGCGCGAGCGGGCGATCAGTCCGTCGTCCCAGCGGTCGTCGGTGCGGTCGGTCAGGGCGGTCACCGCGTCACCTCTCCTTCTGCAGTACGGACAGCGCGGCGATCAGCTCGGCCTGGGGTTCGGGACTGACTTCGAGCGCTTCGATCGGGGCGAGGCGGCGGTCGCGTTCGGCGCGCAGCACCTGGTCGAGGTGTTCGGCGACGAGCTCGCCGCCGCGGTCGCGCAGGCGTACGGCGGCCTGCACTCCGATCCGTTCGGCGAGCTTCTCCCCGGCCGGCCGGGCCCGTTTGCCGCCGAGCAGGGCCGCGACCAGCAGGGCGGCGACCCCGTCGGGGTCGGGCGCCGGCTGCTTGTCGAGCCGTGCGACCTCTTCCTCGGCGAGTTCCTCCAGCACGCGCCGCCAGCGGCGTACGGCCACGCCGATGCGTTCCGCCGCTTCGCGGTCGGGGGCGGGCAGGGAAACGGCGCCGGCGGCGGGCTCGCGCCGCCATGCCTCCGCGATGCGTTCGTCGGCGGCGGCGACGGCGCACTGGAGCAGCGCCGCGAGGGATTCCGCGAGGGAGTCGAGCAGTTCGTCGGCGCTGGTGTCGAGCGGGTAGCCGCGCCAGCGGGTCAGCGCGTCCCCGGCGAGTACGGCGCCCCGGTCCAGGCGGCCCCGGACCCGCTTGCCCTCCCGCTTGTAGGCGTCCTCGACGGCGAAGGTCAGCCGTACGGCGGCGGCGTGCTGGGCCGCGACGGCCGACGCGAGCTCCGGCATCCGGCGCCCGAGGGAGTCGAGCGCGCCGAGCGCGGTGCGCCCGACCGCGTACTGACGGGCCGCCGGGTCCTGCGCGTGGTGCGCGAGCCAGGCGAACAGCGGGGCCACGGCGCTGGCGGGCAGCAGCCCGCCCCCGCCGGCCGATTCGGGCAGCTCGGGAACCGTGAACCGGGGTACGTCGCCCAGCCCGGCCCGGGTGAGCAGGGCCCCGTACTGACGGGAGACCTCGGCGAGCACCTGGTGCGGGACCCGGTCGAGGACGGTGACGAGGGTGGCCTTGTACTGCTTGGCGGTGCGCAGGAGGTGCCAGGGCACGGCGTCCGCGTACCGCGAGGCGGTGGTGACCATCACCCAGACGTCCGCGGCGCAGATGAGCTGGGCCGCGAGCGTGCGGTTGTCGACCACGAGGGAGTCGATGTCGGGGGCGTCGAGGATGGCGAGGCCGCGGGGCAGGGTGGAGACGGTCTCGATCCGCACCTCGCGGGTGGCGGGCGGGTGCCCGTGGTGGCCGCCCGGCCGGTGGGGCCTGCGGGCGGAGGCGGGGGTGTCCTCGTCGTCCTGGGGGGCCCAGACCCGCATCAGATCGGGCAGCACCCGCACTCCGGCGAACCAGTGGTGGTCATCCGGATGGCAGACGAGGACGGGGGTGCGCGTCGTGGGCCGGAGTACCCCGGCTTCACTCACTTGGCGCCCCACGAGGGAGTTGACGAGAGTGGACTTACCGGCCCCGGTGGACCCGCCGACGACGGCGAGCAGCGGCGCCTCCGGCGCCTTCAGCCGGGGTACGAGATAGTCGTCGAGCTGCGCGAGCAGCTCCGCTCTGGTCTGGCGGGCGCGGGGGGCGCCGGGCAGGGGCAGCGGCAGACGCACGGACGCCACCCGGTCGCGCAGGGCGGACAGGGCATCGAGCAGCTGAGGCCGAACATCCAAGGTCACCACATGCGAAGAATGCCCAATTTAGGAGCATTTTTGAAGCTTATACGTCCTCTGCGCGCCGAGCGCTACTCCAGCGGCACATCCCGGACACAGCGGACGAGTGGGGCGCAGGCATAACGAGTGCACAACACCCGGGGCGCCACGGCGCAAAAGCGGTGCGAGAATCGCACCTGCCTGCGATTATCGGGACCGCTTCACCGAACCTCCACATCGTGGCACGCGAGTGAAGCAACCGGGACAAGGCAACCGGAGCCCTATCCTTGACCCGGCACGGACCAAAGCCCCACCCCCGTCCAGGGGCTCCAGGCCACCACGGCCACCTTCCGGCCCCCGTAGCTCAGTGGATAGAGCAGGTGCCTTCTAAGCACTTGGCCGCAGGTTCGAGTCCTGCCGGGGGCACACTTCCCGTCCCACCCCGAAGCCCTCCCATGTGGAGGGCTTTCGTGCAGGTCAGGGCACCTTAGCGCCGCCACCGTAGTGGCAGCGTAAGCGCAGACGCGAAAGCCCCGGAACTCCCCGGGGGAGGTCCGGGAGAGGTCCGGGGCGGGCCGGCAGGTCAGCCGAACGGGCCGCGGCGGGCCGGTGGGAGGCGCGGGGCGGGGACGAACTCGTCCTCGGCCGCCCCGCTGTCCCGGCGCAGGGCCGACATCACCATCAGCTGCGGATCCTGGAGCAGCAGTCGCGCGTGCAGGGCCCGCAGGGCCGAGCCCGGCTCCACGCCGAGCTCCCGGACCACGCGGGCGCGCTGGGCGCCGTACACCGTCAGTGCCTCGTTGCCCCGGTCCGAGCGGTAGAGCGCGAGCATCAGCAGCCACAGGAAGCGCTCCCGCAGCGGGTACTTGTCCACCGCGTAGTACAGGTACGGAACGGCGTTGCGGTGCCTGCCCAGCTCCAGCTCCAGCTCGGCGCGCACCTCCATGTCCGCCAGGAAGCGCTCCTGGCGGTAGAGCCGTTCACGGTCGAGCATGGGCCCCTCGAGCCCTTCCGCGAGCGGCCCCGTGGACATCGTGCGCGCCTTTTCCAGCAGCCCGACCGCCTGCGGGATCTCGCCCTTGCGTGCGGCGGCGATGCCGGCGGCGGCCAGCCGTTCGTACTCGTACAGGTCCACTTCGGAGTCGCCGATGTCCAGCCGGTAGCCGCCGGCGGACCACTCCAGGGAGACTCCCCGGCCGTCACCCTTGTCGCCCTCGCCGGCCTTGTCGCCCGTGCCGCCCTTGCCGCCCTTGCCGCCCGAGCCGCCCGCGTCGGCCGCGTCGGCGGACAGCAGGCCGCGCAGGCCCGAGACGGACTTCTGGATCAGGTTCTTCGCGTAGGCCGGATGGTCCTCCCCCCAGAGGGCCTCGATCAGCTGATCGACCCCGGTCTCCATGCCGGGTCTGAGCAACAGCACCGCCAGCAGGGCTCGCTGTTTGGGCGGACCCAGCTCCAGCGCCTTCGTTCCCCGATTGGTCTGCAGCGGTCCGAGAAGGCGGAACCGCAGTCGCGACGGGCCTCCGTCGCCTTCCTCGAAGCCGCGCTCGCGCAGCAGTACACCAGACATTTCCACTCCCCAGACAAACCTTCGTAAGGCTAGGCATTACCGGCTGGTTCTCGTCGCCCGAAGGCCTGGTGAGAGGGAGGTCATACCGCGTGACGCCCTGACGCCGTCCGGCAATTGAGAGGGGCCAAGGGCGTACGTCCGCGACGGCGGCGACCAACAGGGCCTGCGGAGGACGGTCCTGCGGAGGCCGGTCCTGCGGACGGTCAGCGATCACTCCAGCGGCTGGTCAAACGCCGCCCTCCAAGGTGAACCCCGCGGCGACACACGAGCTCGCGGCCCGACTCCGCTCCACGGATCCGAAGCGCCCGGGCTCGGTCGAGGTCCCGGTCCTCCCCAGAGAGCAGAAAATGCCGAGCACACCGAGAACACAGCAGTCCCCTCGCACCGACCCCGTGGAACATCCCTCCGCACTGCAGCGCTGGGGCCGGGTGGCCGCCTCGCGGTCCCGGCTCGTGGTCTGGGTCGGCATCGGCCTGGCCGTACTGGGCCTGGTCCTCGCCGCCGGCACCATGGACCGCCTGGTCCTGAGCCGCTTCGAGACCCCCGGATCCGAGTCCGTCACCACCCGGGCCGTCCTGGAAAAGGAGTTCGAGGCGGGCACGCCCAGCGTGCTGCTGATGGTCACCGCCCAGCAGGGCGCCGTGGACGAGGCGACCGTCGCGTCCGAGGGCCGCGCCCTGGAGCGGGAGCTGGCCGGGCAGGCCGGGGTCGCCGAAGTCTTCTCGTACTGGTCGCGGGGCAACTCGCCCACCATGCGCGGCAACGACGGCAAGCAGGCCCTGATCATCGCCCGCATGTCGGGCACGGTGACCGAGGCCCGGACCCGGCTGGCGGACATCTCCCCCGCCTTCACCCGCGACAGCGCCCTGCTGAAGGTCCGGGTCGGCGGCGGTGACGAGGTGTTCCGGCAGGCCGCCGAGCAGTCCCGCAAGGACTTCCTGCGGGCCGAGATGATCGTCTTCCCGCTGGTGCTGCTCCTGCTGTTCGCCATCTACCGGCGGTTCTCGGCCGCCTTGCTCACCCTCGGCATGGGCCTGTTCTCGGTGATCACGACCCTGGCGCTGATGCGCGGCGTCACGTACATCACCGACGTCTCGACCTTCGCCGCCAACCTGGCCCTGGTGATGGGCATCGGACTCGGCGTCGACTACAGCCTCTTCGTCATCAACCGCTTCCGCGAGGAGCTGCGGGCCGGCCGGTCCGTGCACGAGGCGGTCGAGCGGTCGGTCGCGAACGCCGGCCGCACCGTCGCCTTCAGCGGTCTCACCGTGATCCTGTCGCTGGCCGCCCTGCTGCTCTTCCCGTTCCCCTTCCTGCGCTCGTTCGCGTACGCCGGCATCGCCACGGTCCTCACCTCGGTCTTCGCGGCCCTGGTGATCCTGCCCGCCTCGCTGGCCCGCCTCGGCCACAAGGTCGCCCGCAAGAACGAGAACACCCGCCCCGAGCAGGGCTGGTGGCACCGCACCGCCCTGCGCATGATGCGCCGCCCGCTGCTGTACGGAATCCCGGCGCTGGTAGTGCTGCTGGGGCTGGCCTCGCCGGCCCTGGGTCTCACCTTCGGCGTGCCGGGTGCGCAGGTGCTACCCCGCGACGTGTCCAGCCGGGTGGTCCAGCAGCAGATCCTCGACAACTTCGCCGCCGAGGAAACCAGCGCGATCAAGGTCCTGCGTACCGGCCAGGCCGGCACCGACGCCAACCGGTCCTCGATCGAGGCCACGGCCACCGAGCTGTCCCGGGTCTCCGGCATCCACCAGGTCGACGCCCTCACCGGTTCGTACGCGAAGGGCCGGAAGATCGCCGAACCCGGCGAGTCCTCCCGCCGGTTCGCGAACGAGCAGAGCACCTGGTACTCGGTGGTCGCCACGCACCGCACCGTCGCCCAGGACATCGACCGGGCCCGCTCCGAGATCCGCTCCGTAGCCGCCAAGGGCGCCGAGCCGGGCACGGTGAAGATCGGCGGCTACCCCGCCGAGCTGAGCGAGTTCCGCTCCGAGCTGGTCGACCGGCTGCCGCTGGTCTTCGGGCTGATCCTGGTGACCACGTTCCTCGTGCTGTTCCTGATGACCGGCAGCCTGCTCCTCCCGGCGAAGGCCATGCTCCTGAACACCCTGAGCATGGGCGTGATGTTCGGCGTCCTCGTGTGGATCTTCCAAGAGGGCAATCTGGCCGACCTGTTCGGCTTCACCCCGAGCGGCTCGATCGAGCCCAGCATCCCGATCCTGATGTTCTGCGTGGCCTTCGGCCTCTCCATGGACTACGAGGTCTTCATGCTGTCGCGGATCAAGGAGGAGTACGCGCTCACCGGCGACAACGCGGGCGCGGTGGCCGCGGGCCTGGAGCGCAGCGGGCCGCTGATCACCTCGGCGGCGGTCATCCTCGCCGCCTCGTTCGCCACGTACGCCTCGTCCGAGATCGTCTTCCTCAAGATGCTGGGCATCGGCATGGTCGTGGTCATCCTGGTCGACGCCACGCTGATCCGCGCGGTCCTCGTACCGGTCTCCATGCGGCTCGCCGGCAAGGCCAACTGGTGGGCCCCGGCGCCCCTGCGCGCGTTCCACGCGCGGTTCGGCATCTCCGAGTCGTCGGCCCCGGCGGCGCCTGCTGCCGCTTCTACCGCTTCTACCGCTTCTACCGGCAATGCCGCTGCCTCCGGGCAGCCCGCCACGGCAAGGGTCGGCGTACCCGCCGACCGCGCCTGATCCGTCCGGAGCGAGAGGGGAGAGACGTGCTGGGATTCGGAGTGACGGCGCTCATGCTGGTGGGCTCCGCCGCCGTCCACTACTACCTGTGGATCCGGCTGGTCCGTGACACGACCAGGCCGGGGACGTCCGTGCGGCGGCCGGCCACGTGGGGGGTGGTCCTGTCGGCGCTGCTCGCTCCGGGGACCCGGATCCTCACCCCGCTGTTCGATCCCTCGGACGGAGGCGGTGGCCGGTTCCTGGCGTGGCCCGGCTACGTCCTGATCGGAGTGCTGCTCTACCTGCTGCCGACGCTCGTGATGCTCGAACTGCCGCGGGCGTTCGCGCTGCGCACGTGGCGGCGGGCCGGGCAGCGGACGGACACGGCTCCGGTGCCGGTGCCGGTACCGGTACCGGCGGCCGTGTCGGGGGCGTCGGCGGCGGCGGCTGTGTCGGCACCGGCCGAGGCCGGGGCTGGGGCCGGGGCCGGGGCTGGGGCTGGGGCCGGGGCCGGGGCCGGGGCCGGGGCTGGGGCCGGGGCCGGGGCTGGGGCCGGGGCGCAGGACCGCCTGGTCGGCCGCCGGCTCTTCCTCGGCCGGGCGGTAAGCACCCTGGCCGGGGCCACCGCCCTCGGCACCGTGGGCTACGGCATGTCCTCGGCGCTCGGGGACCCGCTGATCAAGCGCGTACCGATCACCCTCTCCAAGGTGAACCCGCGCCTGGCCGGTCTGCGGATCGCGGTCGTCAGCGACATCCACCTGGGGCCGCTCCTCGGGCGCGCCCACACCGAGCGGATCGTCCGGATGGTCAACGGCCTGCAGGCGGACCTGGTGACGATCGTCGGCGATCTCGCCGACGGAACGGCGTCCCAACTGGGGCCCGCGGCCCGGCCCCTGAAGGGGCTCGAATCGCGCTACGGAAACTTCTTCGTCACCGGAAACCACGAGTACCTCTACGACGGGGTCGAGGACTGGCTGGACGAGATGCGCAACGTCGGTGTCCGCCCTCTGGTGAACGAGCGCGTGGAGATCCGGCACAACGGGGCCTACCTCGACCTGGCCGGGGTCGAGGACCTCGCCGGGGAGGAGCACGGCCGGGGGCCCGACCTCGGGAAGGCCCTGGGCGGACGGGACCTGTCGCGTCCCGTCGTACTCCTCGCCCACCAGCCGGTGTTCGCCGCCGAGGCCGCCCGGCACGGGGTGGACCTCCAACTGTCCGGGCACACGCACGGCGGCCAGATGTTCCCGCTGACCGCGATCACCGAACTGGCCAATCCGGTCAACTCCGGCCTCGGCAAGGTGGACGACACCAAGGTGTACGTGACGAACGGGGCGGGTTTCTTCGGCCCACCGGTCCGGGTCGGCGCCCCGGCGGACATCAGCCTGCTGGAACTGCGCTCCCCGCAGGCGTAGCCCGTGTAGCCCGTGTAGCCCCCGTAGCCCGCGCACTCACGCACCACCCCGTCCCAGGACCGGCCCCGGCTGCCGCCGGTGGACGGTCCGGAGGGCTACTCGAAGGTCTTGACGGCCTGGTAGTAGGTCCACGCGGTGCCGTCGCAGGAGGCCTTGCGGGCGCCCGAGTAGCGTGCGCACGCCCGCTTCAGGTCGGCGTGGAACATCTCGTCCAGCCGGGGCTTGGCCGCCCGGAACTCCCCCGCCGCCTTGTAGTTGCGGTAGCCGAAGTCGTGCCGGGCGCAGGCCGTCCGGAACGGGAAGCCGAAGGGGTTGTCCGGGGAGGTGGTGCAGTAGTCCGTGGTCCAGTCGAAGGCGTACGGCTCCCACTCGCCCTGGTTCCCGCGCGCCGCGGCCCAGGCACCCTGGCTGGCCGTGCCCGGCTGCGTCCAGCCGCTCAGCACCTGCGGTTTGTCCTCGGGAACCTGCGGGGCCCGCAGAGCCGCGGACGCCGGGGGCGCGAAGGCCAGCACGGCTGCCGCGGCGGCGGAGAGGAGGGCGGGGGCGAGGGCGGGGCGGCGGGGCACGCAGCGTCTAACGAAGGGTGCCGACCGGGGTGTCGGGCGTGGCAGCCGCGGGCGCCCGGAGGGCGGGACCGGTACTCAGGTATGAGCCGATGTCACTCTTCCGGCAGAGATCCGCTTCAGCCTCGGGAGGGACGCGGACTACGTCCTCCGCCGCGAATACTCGTAGACATGAACCGCCGTCCTCTCGTCATCGCCGCCGCCACCGTGGGAGTGCTCGCCACCGCTGCCATCGCCCTGCCCAACCTCCCGCCCAACCCCCTGACCGACACGATCAACGACCGGGTGTTCAAGGAGAAGGGCATGCGCTTCGCGACGGCCGCCGACGCTCCGACGCGTGCGGAGCCGGCGATCGGAGAGCCCGCGCGCGGGAAGTCCGCGCGCGGGGAAGAGACGTGGGTGCTGCCGCGTTGGGTGCCGAAGGACGCGACCGACGTGCGAATAATGGCGCGCACCGACGGCAAGGCGCGGCTGCTCCGCTTCACGCTGGGCGCGACCCCGCTGGACGGCCCGCAGTGCTCGGCGGGCACGCCGAGCAAGCACGCGGGGACGGCGCTGGAGGCCAAGTGGTGGCCTGCGGGCACCGGGGCCGAGGAGCGGCCCGAGTGCCGGGGTACCTACCAGTACCAGGTCACGGTGCGCGGCAAGGAGGTCTACGCCTGGACCGACGGCACCCCTTCCCCGGACGCGGGCACGCAGGACGGCACCCCGGTGCGGCAGGTGTCGGCCACGACCCCCTGACCCGGGTCCGCCCGGGGGTTCAGCGAGCCGTGCGCAGCTCGCGGGCCGCCGCGAGTTCCGTCAGGCGGGTCCAGTGGGGGCGCAGCCAGTCCTCCGGCGAGGCGGCCGTCGGCAGTCCCGCCGGCAGACCGTCGTGGAAGGCCGTGGTCTCCGGTTCGACGGCTCGGTGGTGCGTCAGGATCCGCGGTTCCCCGGGGCCGTCCGAGGCAATGGCCACGCTCCGCAGGAACATGGTGTTGGCCACGAGCAGCCAGTGCGGCCGGCCCGGGTCTGCGTCGGCGCCGGCGCCGTTGGCGCTCGACAGCGCCCACGGGTCCGGGGCCAGGTACCGCACCCGGCCGACGCCCGTGAACTCGGCCGCCGCCGCGCACATCGAGCACGGCTCCTGGGTGCTCCAGAGCGTCGCCGTGCCGAGGTCCCAGCCCGTTCGGGCGGCTCCGAGCGCGTTCATCTCGGCATGGGCGAGCGGCGTGCCGCGCAGCGGCCCCGTGCCCGGGCCGTCCTCGTACGCCTCGTTGCGCCCCTCGGCGACCGGCTTCCCGTCGGCGTCCGTCAGGACCGATCCCACCGCGAGGCCTCCGGCCGCGAGCGACTCGTAGGCAAGGGCGAGCGCCCTGCGCAGAGGCTCCGGCGCTGCGCGCCACTCCGTGTCGAAATCGTGCTCCCCGTTGGTCATCCGGCCATTATCGCGACCGCCTTGACCACCGCCCTGGCACCATCCCCCGCACCGTCCTCGCCGCTGTCATCACCCCGTTCGCCACCGCTGGCGTCACCCCGTTCGTCACCACTTGGGTCACTCCTGGCGTCACCCCATTCGCCACTACCGTGGGCGCCTCATTCGGCATCGCCACCGGCTCCTCACTCGCCGCCGCTCGCGCCATCGCCACCCCCACCCCCATCACGATCACGATCACGATCACGATCACGATCGCCACCAGCACCGGGGCCGGGGCCGGGGCCTGGGCCGGGGCCTGGGCCGGGGCCTGGGCCTGGGCCTGGGCCTGAGCCTGGGCCGAGGACGGAGCCGGGGACGGAGCCGGGGACGGAGCCGGGGACGGGGACGGGGCCAGGGCCAGGGCCAGGGCCAGGGCCAGGGCCGGGGCCGGGGCCAGGGCCGGGGCCGCGGACGCGGCCAGGGCCGGGGCCGCGGACGCGGCCAGGGCCGGGGCCGCGGACGCGGCCAGGGCCGGGGCCGGGGACGGGGCCGAGGACGGGGCCGAGGACGGAGCCGGGGCCGAGGACGGAGCCGGGGACGGGGCAAGGACCGGGGCCGGCATCGGCACCGCAATCGGGACCGGCAGCGGCAGCGGCAGCGCTATCGTCGCCGCCATGGACATCCGCCCCGCCCGCACGGTCTCCGAACTCCTCGCCGCGCAAGACCTCTTCGACGGTCCCGCCCGCGCGGACTGGTCAGAGCGGTTCCTCGCCGCCCCGGGGCACCTGATGCTGATCGCCTACGTGGATGGCGCGCCCGTCGGCATGGTCTCCGGCATCGAGATGATCCACCCCGACAAGGGCACCGAGATGTGCCTCTACGAGCTCTCCGTGGACGAGGCCCACCGCCGGCGCGGCATCGGCCGGGCCCTGACCGAGGCGCTCGCCGCCGAGGCCGAGTCGCGCGGCTGCTACGGCATGTGGGTGGGCGTCGACACCGACAACGAGGCCGCGCTGGCCACGTACCGGGCCTCCGGCGCCCGCGACGAAGGCGTCTTCAGGATGCTCGGCCGGCCCTTCGCCCGCTAGGGCCTGTCGTCACACTCCCGCCTGCCTCGCGACGCCTGGCACGCGCTCTCGCCGCACCGGGCGAAAACCAAGTACGTCCATACGCGGGCCTCCGCCCGGCACGCCGAGAGCACGCACCAGACGCCGCGCGGCCGCCCTTCGGGCGACGGCGGGAGTGTGACGACAGGCCCTGGGGAGGGTCGCCGCCCCCCGGGGCGGCGTGTCGTGGGGCCAGTCGGCGCACCCTCCGCGCGGGCGGCCCGTGCCTCGCCGAGCATCGGCGGCATGACCGCATTCACCGCGCTGCTCCCGGCCGCCGCCCTGCTGGCGGCGGCCACCGCCCTGCCGCCGTACGCCGACACCGCCGCAGCCGCCACCGCCGACGCCCCCACCGCCCCCTACGTCGTCGTCCTCGAGGACGCCGCCACCCGCGCCTCCGGGGCCGCCGTCACGCGCGCCCTCGCCGCCGAGGCCGAGGCCGCCGGCGACCGCGTCGGGTCCGTCTACGACACCGCCCTGAACGGTTTCGCCGTCCACACCACCGCCGCCCGCGCCGCCGAACTCGCCGCCGATCCCCGGGTCGCCTCCGTGGAGCCCGACATGGTCTTCCGGATCGACGACACCCCCCTCGACGCCCCCGCCGCTCCCCTCGTCCAGGCCCCCGCGCCCTGGGCGCTGGACCGGCTCGACCAGGGCGAACTGCCCCTCGACGGCTCGTACACGTACCCGGCCAAGGCCGAGGGGATCACCGCGTACATCGTCGACACCGGGATCAACACCCTGCACCAGGAGTTCGGCGGCCGGGCCCGCTGGGGCGCCAACGCGGTGTTCATGGAGGGCGCCACGGACTGCAACGGCCACGGCACGCACGTCGCGGGGACCGTCGGCGGAGCCACCTACGGGGTGGCCAAGGGGGTTTCGCTCGTCGCCGTGAAGGTGGCGGACTGCCGTGGGGACGCGACCCTGTCGGCCATCACGCGCGGCCTCGACTGGATGGTCAAGGACGCCCTCAAGTCGCCCGCCACCCCGGCCGTGGCCAACATGAGCCTGGGCGGCGGCCGCAGCTTCGCCCTCGACCGGGCCGTGACGCGGGCGATCGCGTCCGGGATCACCTTCGCCGTGGCGGCGGGCAACGCCGGCGAGAACGCCTGCACCGGCTCCCCCGCCGCCGTCCCGCAGGCACTCACCGTGGCCGCGACGGACGCGGCGGACCGGCGGCCCGCCTTCTCCAACCACGGTGCCTGCGTGGACCTCTCGGCCCCCGGCGTGGCCGTCACCTCCGCCTGGAAGGGCTCCGTCACGGCCACCGCCCGCGCCTCCGGCACCTCGATGGCGGCCCCCCACGTGGCGGGCGCCGCCGCGCTGGTGCTGGCGCAGGGCGCGGCGGCCGGCGGCCCGCGCCAGACGCCCGCGCAGGTGGCCGAAACTCTCGTACGGGACTCCGTGCGGGACCGGATCACCGCCCTGCCCGCCGGGACGCCGAACCTGTTGCTGCACGTCCCGACCGGCCCGTAGCCCGTACGGGGCCCTCCGCCGGCGGCGCTTCCCCCCGCCCCGGCGGACCCCGGCCGGACCACCGCGGATGCCCGCTCCGAAGGCCCGGTCCGAAACCCCACCCGCCCCACCCGCACGGCCACGGGCCAACGGGTATCCGCCGCTCCGCTCCACCCGGCCTGATGGCACATCAATTTCTGTGTGCTTCGGGCGAAAGCAAGTCATTGACTTCTCAATCCCGCGACGCGTCAATGTCGGCCACCGCACCGGCTCGACCTCCCCCACACAGCGGGTGGGGGGAGGGTTCGTATGACGAAGGAGTCGCGACCCAGTGAGTACAACGTTTCGACGAAGAGTTCTGGCCGGGGCTGGCGCTCTGTCCCTGGCCCTGACGGGCGCCGTAGTGGGTCTGTCGGGCACCGCGCAGGCCGCGACCAAGACGACGCCCGTCCCGATGGACTGCGTCGCGCCGGCGCCCCAGCCGGGTGGTTCGGGCACCCAGCCCTACACGATCACGCTGCCCGACGGCGCCAAGGCCGGCGACGTGGTGCCGATCACCATCGACCCGGGCCCGAGCCCGGTCGTCCCCGGGTTCGCGGTGACGACCACCAACGTCTCCAAGATCACCCTCAAGGTCGGCTCGACCCTCCAGACCGTGGTCAGCCCGCCCGAGACGGTCAACGTGCAGCCCGGCGTACCCCTCGACCCCGCCGGCTTCTCCGGGACCATCAAGGTCCCGGACGGCTCCGAGGGCACCACGGTTCAGGTGGCCCTGGACCTGGCGGTGACCGACGCGAGCCTCATGGGCTCGGTCTTCACCACCACCTGTACGCCCAACCCCCGCCCGAGCGCCTCGCTCGGCTCGGTGGTCGTGGAAGCGCTGCCCAAGGACCCGATCACCACCAAGCTGACGCCCAACAGCGGCGAGGCGGGCACCGCAGTCGTCGTCACGGGCGCCAACTTCCCTGCGGGCGCGGTCACCTGTTCCGCGCTGAAGAACGGCACGGCCACGGGTGACACGGGTACCGGCACGGCCACCGCGGCCGGCGTCGCGACCTGCAACATCACCGTCAACCAGCCCGCCGACGCGATCAAGATCGACGGCTCGATCCTCCCGTACAAGGGCTTCATCTTCATCGTTCCGCAGCCCGGTGTGCAGAACCCGGTGGACGTAGAGGTCCTGCCCGGCCCGCTGGCCATCGGCCCGCAGGCGGGCAACCCCGCCGTCAGCTTCGGTTCGGTCACCATCAACGGCAAGTCCCAGTCGGTCGTCGGTCAGTTCACCGCGATGGCCGTCCAGGACTTCCGCGGCGGGACCCTCGGCTGGGACGTCTCGGCGACCCGGACGCCGTTCCTGAACTCGGTCACCGGACACTCCATGGCCACGGCGCAGATCGGCATCCAGCCGACCTGCAAGGTGACCAACCCGGCCAGCCCGAGCGTCTGCACCACCGGTACGCCCGGTGCGATCTCCGACGTCCCGCTGAAGGTCGCCTCGGCGGCCGCGGGCGGCGAGAACCTGACCGGTGGAGAGTTCGAGATCGGCGGAGCCGGAATGATCCAGCTCCCGCCGTTCATGTTCGCGGACACCTACCAGTCGGTCGTCACCTTCTCGATCGCCTGACCCGTACGACCCCGCTCCACCCGGGTGGTGCGGCGCTCCGGCGCCGCACCACCCTTCCGCGCACCACCCCTCGCCGACGATCCGCCGGCTCACGCCCTCCCCCCGTCCGGCCCGACTGGAGAACCGCCCATGCGCACCCGCACCCTCCTCCTCGGCCTGCTCCTCGGCCTCGCCGCCCTGCTGCTCCCCGCCCTCCCCGCGACGGCCGCGGACAACGGCACGTGGGGCGTGTTCCCGACGCCTCCGGCCGGTGCGGCGATGACCGACCGCGCGTACTTCTTCCACCAGGGCGAGGCCGGCACCACCATCAGCGACAGCGCGACGATCGTGAACTCCTCCGACAAGGAGCTGACGTTCCAGATGTTCGCCACCGACGCCGTGAACACCCCGGTGGGCGGCGGCTTCGCGCTGCTGCCGGTGGAGACGAAGCCCAAGGACGTGGGCACGTGGGTCGCGCTGCCGCCGGAGACCAGGAACACCGTCACCGTGCCGCCCAAGGGCCGCAAGGACTTCCCCTTCTCCGTGAAGGTCCCGGCGGACGCGACGCCCGGTGACCACGTGGGCGGGATCGTCGCCCTCAACACCGCCGTGGAGGGCATCCAGCAGGAGGGCAAGGTCCAGGTCGGGGTGAAGCGCCAGGTCGGCGCCCGGCTGTACTTCCGGGTCCCGGGCCCGGTGACCCCGGGGCTGAGCGTGGAGGACGTGAAGATCAGCCGGGCGGCGCCGCTGCTGCCCTGGGTCAAGGACGCCCGCGCCAAGATCACGTACTCCCTGGTCAACCGGGGCAACGTGGTCGTCGAGCCGAAGGTGACCGTCTCCGCCGAGGGGCTGTTCGGCCGCCGGGTGCTCGACCGGCCGGCCCGCGAGCTGAAGCTCGTGCTGCTGCCCGGCCAGCGGATCGAGCTGACCGAGGACTGGGCGGACGCACCCCAGTCGGACTGGGTCACCGTCGACATCACCGCCGGCGCCTCGGCCTACCCCGACCTCGTCTCCTCCTCCGCCACGGACCTCATCGCCGTACCGTGGACCGCGCTCGGCGCCCTCCTGGTGCTGGCCGGCGCCGCCATCGCCGCCCGGGTGGTGCGCCGGCGCCGCCGGGCCGCCGCCGAACAGCCGGAACCGGCACCGGACTTGGCTGAAGTGCGCTGATCGGCAAAGGTGTCCCCCAGGGGGCGGCATCCGGCCAACCCCGGTCAGGGGCAGGCGCCGGGAGGCACCACACATGGCACGACAGCACGGCGAAGCGGAGCCCGGCCGGCCCGCGCACGGAACCGTCCCCGCAGGCCGGCCCGCGGATCCCGCCGACGCGGGGGTCGGGCTGCTGACCCTCGTCGAACGGACGCTGGGCACCGGCACCGCGGTGTACGTCCCGGGGGACGGCTGGATCCGCCTCACGCTCCCGCTCGACGACGGCGGTCCGGCCCCCGTCACGGTGGACGTGATCGCGGACACCCGACGGGCCCCGCGCGGGATCGCGTACCTCCTGCCGGGCGCCGGACTGAACTTCGGCTCCGCCTTCTTCACCCCGTCCGACCTGAACCTCGCCCACCGGCTGCGCCGCGACGGCCTGCTCGTCGTCGGCGTCACCCCGCGCGAGGACGCCGCGACCGCCGAGGACATCGGCCCCGAGCAGGGGCTCGCGGCGCACCGCCGGGACCTGGCCGCGGTAGTGGAGGCGCTGGACGTGGCGCTCGGGCTGCCGTACCAGTACGTCGGCCACTCCGCCGGGGCCCTGCTCGGCCTGGACGCGGCCGCGCACGACGACTCGCCCCGCCTGACCCGGGTGGTGGCCCTGGACACGACCGGCCCCTACTCCGGTGACCTGGCCGTACGGGCCGCCCAGACCCGGGACGCGTACGAGGCCCGGCTCGCGGAGGGCGCGTACGCGGCCGATCCGGGCCTGGCGGCGCTGGTCGCCCGGGCCGTCACCGACCCGGCGGGCCCCTCGGAGGTCCCCTGGCCCCCGGACCCGGAGCTCCGCTTCACCCACGCCGGGCTCGCCCACTACGTGCTGGTCCGCACGACCCTGCTGCCCGGTCCGGCGGACTGGATCCACACCCAGGGCCACGCCGCGGGCTCGTACGCCTTCGGCGCCACCCCGGCCGGGGACCGCTTCGGCCTCACCCACACCCCGCTCGCCACCTGGCACGCGGCGGCCTCCGCCCTGGGCAGCGGGCTGATCCCGACCGCCCTGGCGCGGGACCTGGCCGCGGTCTGGGCGGGCGACGAGAAGACGTACGCGATCGACTGGGAGCGGATCTCCGCCGAAGTGGTGTGGATCAACACCGAGCTGGGCCGCGGCGACCACACGCGCGGCCCCCGGCTGATCCGGGCGGGCGGCAACCAGCACGTCCGCTACACCGTCGTCCCGGGCTACGGGCACGGCGACCCGCTCTGGTCGGACACGGCGTCGGCGGACGTCTGGTCGCTGATCTGAAGCCGTCCGGGAACGGGGCTCGGAACGGGGCTCGGAACAGGGCTCGGAACGGGGCTCGCCCCCCGCGGTGAGGGTTGCGGGGGGCGAGCGGTCCTACGAGGCGTGCGCCCGGCCGGGGCCGGGGCCGGGGCCGGGGACTCCCGTCAGTGGTTGCGCGGGAACCCGAGGTCCACGCCGGCCGGTGCGTCCGACGGGTCGGGCCAGCGGGTCGTGACGACCTTGCCCCGGGTGTAGAACTGGATGCCGTCGTTGCCGTAGATGTGAAGGTCGCCGAAGAGCGAGTCCTTCCAGCCACCGAAGGAGTGGTAGCCCACCGGCACCGGGATCGGCACGTTGACGCCGACCATGCCGGCCTCGATCTCCAGCTGGAAGCGGCGGGCGGCGCCGCCGTCGCGGGTGAAGATGGCGGTGCCGTTGCCGAACGGCGAGGCGTTCATGAGCGCCACGCCCTCCTCGTAGGTGTCCACGCGCAGCACGCACAGCACCGGGCCGAAGATCTCGTCGCGGTAGGCGTCGGAGTCGGTCTTGACGTTGTCCAGCAGCGAGAGGCCGATCCAGTGGCCGTTCTCGTTGCCCTCCACCGTGTAGCCGGTGCCGTCCAGGACCACGTCGGCGCCCTGAGCGGCCGCGCCCGTCACGTACGAGGCGACCTTGTCGCGGTGGGCGGCGGTGATCAGCGGGCCCATCTCGGAGGTCGGGTCGTTGCCGGGGCCGATCTTGATCTTCTCGGCGCGCTCGCGGATCTTGTCCACGAGGGTGTCGGCGATGGAGCCGACGGCCACGACCGCGGAGATGGCCATGCAGCGCTCGCCGGCCGAGCCGTAGGCGGCCGAGACCGCGGCGTCGGCGGCGGCGTCCAGGTCGGCGTCCGGCAGCACCAGCATGTGGTTCTTGGCGCCGCCCAGGGCCTGTACGCGCTTGCCGTTGGCGGAGGCGGTGGTGTGGATGTGGCGGGCGATCGGGGTCGAGCCCACGAAGGAGACGGCCGCGACGTCGGGGTGCGCGAGGAGCGCGTCGACGGCGACCTTGTCACCGTGGACCACGTTCAGCACGCCCGCCGGCAGACCGGCCTGGCTCGCCAGCTGCGCCAGCAGCGTGGAGGCCGAGGGGTCCTTCTCGCTCGGCTTGAGGATGAAGGTGTTGCCGCAGGCCACGGCCAGCGGGAACATCCACATCGGCACCATCGCCGGGAAGTTGAACGGGGTGATGCCCGCGACCACGCCGATCGGCTGGCGGATCGAGGAGACGTCCACGCGGCTGGACACCGAGGTGGACAGCTCGCCCTTGAGCTGCACGGTGATCCCGCAGGCCAGCTCGACGATCTCCAGGCCCCGGGCGACCTCGCCCAGCGCGTCGGAGTGCACCTTGCCGTGCTCGGCGACGATCAGGTCGGCGATCGCGTCGCGGTTGGCGTCCAGCAGGGCGCGGTAGGCGAACAGCACCTTGGTGCGGGCGGCCAGCGAGGACTGCCCCCAGGACAGGAACGCCTCCTTGGCGACCTGTACGGCCGCGTCGACCTCGTCGGCGGACGCGAGGGCGACCTGCGTGGTGACCTCGCCGGTGGCGGGGTCGGTGACCGGGCCGTAGTTGCCCGACGCGCCCTCGACGGTCTTGCCACCGATCCAGTGGTTGACGGTCTTCATGCCTAACTCCTTCACAGATGGCGACGTCGCTGCGCGGCTTGCCGGTCGTACTCTTCTCGGGCTCCGACCGCCGACGCACGGGTCGCGGTCTCGGCCACAGGGACATCCCACCACGCCTGTGCCGGGGGTGGGCCCGACACAGTGTCGGGTGTTCGGGTCGATGCGTAGACACATGTGGGACGGTCCGCCGCCCGCGCCTCGGCGAGGGCTTTGCGCAGGTCACCGATGGTGCGGGGCCTCAACACGGCCATCCCGAGGGAGGCCGCGTTGGCCGCCAGGTCCAGCGGCAGCGGCGCACCGCTGTACGAACCGTCCACCGCCCGGAAGCGGTAGGCGGTGGCGAACCCCTCGCCGCCCACCGCGTCCGACAAGCCCCCGATCGAGGCGTATCCGTGGTTGTCGAGGATCACCAGCCTGACCGGGATCCCCTCCTGTACGGCGGTGACGATCTCGGTCGGGTTCATCAGGTACGTCCCGTCGCCGACCAGCGCCCACACCGGCCGGCCGGGGGCGGCCAGCGCGGTGCCGATCGCGGCGGGGATCTCGTAGCCCATGCAGGAGTACCCGTATTCGACGTGGTACTGGTCCGCGGAGCGGGCCCGCCACAGCTTGTGCAGGTCCCCGGGGAGCGAACCGGCGGCATTGATCAGGATGTCGTCACCGTCGACGAGGCCGTCCAGCAGACCCAGCACCTGTGCCTGCGTCGGGACGGAGTCCTCGTCGGGAGCCGCGAAGGCCCCGTCGACCAGCCGCTCCCACGCCCTCTTCCCTTCTTTGTACGCCGCCTCGTACGAGGGGTCCACCCTGTACGGGGCGACCGCGGCCGCCAGTTCCTCCAGGCCCTCCCGCGCATCGCAGACCAGGGGGCGGGCGGCGAGTTTGTGGGCGTCGTACGGGTCGAGGTTGAGCCCGAGGAACCGCACGCCGGGGTGCCGGAACAGCGTCGCGGAGGCGGTGGTGAAATCGGTGAGCCGGGTCCCGGCGGCGATCACCAGATCGGCTTCCCGGGCCAGCGCGTCGGCGGTGGCCGTGCCGGTGTGCCCGATCCCGCCCACGTCGGCGGGGTGGTCCCAGGGCAGGGCCCCCTTGCCGGCCTGGGTGGAGGCGACGGGGATCCCGGTGGCCTCGGCGAACTCCGCCAGCGCCGCTCCCGCCGCGCTGTGCCGGATCCCGCCGCCGGCGATGATCAGCGGCCGCGCGGAGCCCCGTACGGCGCGGGCGGCCGCCGCCAGCTCGGTCCGGTCGGGCCGGGGCCGGCGTACACCCCACACCCGCTCGGCGAAGAACTCCTCCGGCCAGTCGTACGCCTCGGCCTGTACGTCCTGCGGCAGCGCGAGGGTGACGGCGCCGGTGCTCACGGGGTCGGTGAGGACCCGCACGGCCTGCAGTGCGGCGGGGATCAGCGCTTCGGGACGGGTGATGCGGTCGAAGTGGCGGGAGACGGGGCGCAGGGTGTCGTTGACGGAGACGTCACCCGCATGAGGCACCTCCAGCTGCTGGAGGACGGGGTCGGCCGGCCGGGTCGCGAAGGCGTCCCCGGGCAGGAGGAGCACCGGGATCCGGTTGATGGTGGCGAGGGCGGCCCCGGTGACGAGGTTGGTGGCGCCCGGCCCGATGGAGGTGGTGACGGCGTGCGCGGACAGCCGCCCGCTCTGCCGGGCGTACCCGACGGCGGCGTGCACCATCGCCTGCTCGTTGCGGCCCTGCAGGAACGGCATCTCCCCGCGGCCGGTCTCCAGCAGGGCCTGGCCGATCCCGGCGACGTTCCCGTGCCCGAAGATCCCCCAGGTGGCGGCGATCAGGCGGCGGCGGTGTCCGTCGCGCTCGGTGTACTGCCGGGAGAGGAAGCGGACGAGTGCCTGCGCGACGGTGAGCCGGACGGTCCGGGTCATGCGGGGTCCTCCGCTCGGTGGAAGGGGAGCCTTGGATCAATGTCTCGGCCGGTCCAGGTGGAGCGGATCCAGCCGTGATCGGGGTGGTCCCGGATGAGCCACTCCCTGGTCGCGCCGGGGCCCGCCATGACGTTGAGGTAGTACATGTCGTGGCCGGGCGCGGCCATGGAGGGGCCGTGCCAGCCGTCCGGGATGAGGACCGCGTCGCCGGTCCTCACCTCGGTGAGGATGTCGGTCTTCCCCGCCGGGGAGGGGCTGACACGCTGGTAGCCGAGGCCGGGTGTGTCCCCGTGCGGGGCGATCTCGTAGTAGTAGATCTCCTCCAGCCGGGATTCCACGCCGGGATGGTGCTCGTCGTGCTTGTGGGGCGGGTACGAGGACCAGTTGCCGCCGGGTGTGAGCACCTCCACGGCGATGAGCCGGTCGCAGTCGAAGACTCCGGCGGCGGCGAAGTTGTTGACCTGCCGGGAGCACTGTCCGGCTCCGCGGAGCTCTACGGGGACCTCGGCGGCGGGCCCGTACCGCGCGGGCAGCCGCTGCTCGCAGCGCGCGCCGGCCAGCGCGAAGCGGCCGCCGCCGGCCGACTGGATCTCGGCGTGGCCGTCCCGGGGGAGGTAGGCGAAGTCGGTGGGGCCGTCGAACACCCCGCGTCGCCCCCGCAGCCGCAAGACCTGCGGTCCGCTCCCGGGGCGCCGCTCCGGACCCCGCTCCTGGACAACTCCAGCCTCGCCGGCATTCGAGGCGCGGGGGTCCGGGGGCAGAGCCCCCGCCGGGTCCGGGGCGGAGCCCCGGTCCTTGAGCCCCGCCGGCGTTTGAGGCGCGGGGTCCGGGGCGGAGCCCCGGTTTCGGGAAGGGGCGGGGTGGGGGAACGGCTCCGCGCAGCGGACCTCGCAGCCGCCCGCCAGGGGGAGGACGATCCACTCCGACTCCCTGCACGGGTGCGCGTACACCTCCCCGGGTGCGAGGTCGAGCACGCGCAGCCCCGTCCACTCCATCGCCCACTCAGACACCACCGGCACGGCCGAGCACCTCCTCCACTTCCTCTCCGAACGGCATCGCCGTCGAGCACGCCAGCCGCGAGGCCACGATCGCCCCGGCCGCGTTCGCGTAGCCAATCACCCGCCTCAACTCCCATCCCGCGAGCAGCCCGTGGCACAGTGCCCCGCCGAAGGCGTCGCCCGCGCCGAGCCCGTTGACGACCGTCACCGGTACCGGAGGGAGCTCCGCCACCGTCCCGTCGCGGTGCACGGCCAGGACCCCCGCCGGGCCCCGCTTGACCACCGCCAGCTCGACGCCGGCCGCGAGCAGGGCCCGCGCGGCCGCGTACGGCTCGGTCTCGCCGGTGGCGATCGCGCACTCCTCGGCGTTGCCCACGGCCACCGTGGCGAGGGACAGCGCCCGGCGGTACCACTCCCCCGCCCCGCCGGCCCCGGCCCCGTCCCCCTCCCCGGAGGGCCACAGCATGGGCCGCCAGTCCAGGTCGAACACCGTCAACGGGCTCCTGCCGCGGGCCTCCAGCGCGGCCAGGGTGGCCGTCCGGCTCGGCTCCGCGCTGAGCCCCGTACCGGTCATCCAGAACACCCGCGCCGCCCGCACCGCGTCGAGGTCGAGCTCGTCCGCGCCGATCTCCAGGTCGGGCGCCTTCGGGTACCGGTAGAAGTACAGCGGGAAATCGTCCGGCGGGAAGATCTCGCAGAAGGTCACCGGCGTCGGATAGGCCGCCACCTCCCCGGCCCACCGGTCGTCCACCCCGAACCCGCGCAGCTCCGCCCGGAGATACGCGCCGAAGGGGTCCGCGCCGGTCCGGGTGATGACCGCCGTCCGCCGGCCCAGCCGGGCCGCCGCAACGGCGACGTTGGTCGGGGAACCGCCCAGGAACTTCCCGAAGGTGTCCGCCTCGCCGAGCGGTACGCCCGTCTTCAGGGGGTAGAGATCCACCCCGATCCGCCCCATCGTGATCAGGTCGAACGCCAACGGATCCGCAGCCATCACCACACCATTCCTCCCGACCGAGTGCTCCCCGTACCAAAGAGCCTCGCACCCTAAGGTGGCCGTATGACGTCCTCACCGCCCGCGTTGACCCGTATCCGCGTCGGTTCGGCTCCGGACTCCTGGGGTGTCTGGTTCCCCGACGATCCCCGGCAGACCCCGTGGGAGCGGTTCCTCGACGAGGTCGCCGAAGCCGGGTACGAGTGGATCGAGCTCGGCCCCTACGGCTATCTCCCCACCGATCCCGTCCGGCTCGCCGACGAGGTCGGGGCGCGCGGCCTGCGGGTCTCCGCGGGAACCGTCTTCACCGGACTCCATCACGGGCCCGCCGTGTGGGAGGAGACCTGGGAGCACGTGTCGCGGATCGCGGAGCTCACCCGGGCCATGGGTGCGGCGCACCTCGTCGTGATCCCCGCCTTCTGGCGGGACGACAAGACCGGCGAGGTGCTGGAGGACCGCACCCTCACCCCCGGGGCCTGGCGCGAACTGACCACGCAGACCGAGCGGCTGGGCAAGCGGGTCCAGGACGAGTACGGGCTGCGGATCGTCGTCCATCCGCACGCGGACACCCACATCGACACCCCTTCGAGCGTGGCGCGCTTCCTCGACGCCACCGATCCCGCGCTGGTCTCCCTCTGTCTGGACACCGGGCACTACGCGTACTGCGGCGGCGACAGCGTCCGGGCGATCGAGACCTTCGGCGAGCGGATCGGCTACCTCCACCTCAAGCAGGTCGATCCGCGAATCCTCGCCGAAGTCGTCCGGGACCAGGTCCCCTTCGGGCCGGCCGTGGCCCGCGGGGTGATGTGCGAGCCGCCTGCGGGGGTGCCCGCACTGGAACCGGTGCTGGCGGCCGCCGAGCGGCTCGGCGTGGACCTGTTCGCCATCGTGGAGCAGGACATGTACCCGTGCCCGCCCGACCGGCCGCTGCCGATCGCCCGCCGCACCCGCGCCCACCTGCGCTCCTGCGGCGCCCGCTGAACCGGATCCCCCGGCCGTACGCACCCTCGTGGAGGAACAGAACATGACCAGCACGCTCGGCATCGCCGTCATCGGTACCGGGAAGATGGGCTCCGACCACGTCCGCCGCTTCGGCCGGACGGTCGGCGGGGCCCGGGTGGTGGCGGTGGCCGACCCGGACGGGGACCGGGTCAAGGAGGTCGCGGCCGCTCTGGAAGGGGCGAGCGCGCACACCGATCCGGCGGCCGCGATAGCGGCGCCCGGGGTGGACGCCGTACTGATCGCCTCGCCCGGGCCCGCCCATGAGGAAGCGATCCTGCACGCGCTGGAGCGGCGGCTGCCGGTGCTCTGCGAGAAGCCGCTGACCCCCGATCCGGCGGGCGCCCTGCGGATCATGGAGGCGGAGGCGCGGCTGGGCCGCCGATTCGTCCAGGTCGGCTTCATGCGGCGCTACGACTCCGAGTACGCGCGGCTCAAGGAGCTGCTCGACGCGGGCGGCATCGGGCGGCCGCTGTTCCTGCACTGCCGGCACCGCAACGCCTCCTCCCCGTCCTTCTTCACCAGCGACATGCTGATCAGCGATTCGGTGGTGCACGAGGTGGACGCGGCCCGCTGGCTGCTGGGCCAGGAGATCACCGCGGTGACCGTGCTCTCCCCGACCCCCACCTCGGCCGCCCGCGAAGGGCTGCGCGACCCCCGGTTCGTCCTCATGGAGACCTCCGGAGGCGCCGTGGTCGACGTGGAGATCTTCGTCAACTGCGGCTTCGGCTACCAGGTGCAGTGCGAGGCGGTCGGCGAGTCCGGCACCGCCCGGATCGGCGACGGCCACGCGATGGTCGTGCAGTCGGAGGGCCGCTGGGGCGGGGAGATCGACCAGGACTTCACGGTGCGGTTCGCCGACGCCTACGACCGCCAGCTCCGCCACTGGGTCGCCGCGGCCGCGCTGGGCCGGGTGGACGGTCCCGACGCGTGGGACGGCTACGCGGCGGCGGCCGTCTCCGAGGCGGGCCTCACCGCGGCACGCAGCGGCGTACGGACCCAGGTGGAACTGGCCCAACGCCCGGCCCTCTACCGCTGATCCGCCCGCCCCGGCCCGCGCCGCACCCCTCGGCAGGCCCCCGGAGGAGGAGCATCATGGAGGGATGCCTGAGCTACCTCCCTCCGCGGCCCCGACCGCGATGCGGCTGCCCCGGTACACGAAGACGGAGCCCCCCTGGCCCCCGGGCCCGGTACGGCTGCTCTCCCTGCCCATGTGATGCGGCACCACACAGCACTCCGGGGATGCCGTTTCCCCCTGCATGCCGTGTGCCACCCGTGTCACGAGGGTCGCCCTTGTGTCACGCATGTCCGCATTACGCGGGTCTTCCGTCACAGCCGGACGACAGGCCCTCCCCTGGCCTCACCCTGCGTCGTTCCCCGGGCACAACCTGAGTGATCGTCAGTGTCCACGCGCCGGCTCCCCCGACGGCCTCCCGGCCGGCCCCGCGGCGTGGACAAGGAGGTGTCGAGGATGAGCGACCGACAGCTGTGGTCGTACAAGGAGATCGCCGCTCACATCCGGGTCCAGCCGGACACGGTGCGCTCCTACCGCAAGCACGGGCTGCTGCCCGCACCCGACCACGTGGAGGGTGGCAAGCCCTACTGGTACGCCGACACCATCCGCACCTGGGTGGCGCGCCGGCCCGGCAACCGCGGACGCCGCGAGGACTGACACGGCGTCCGGTCCAGGGACGGGACCCTCCCGGGCCCCGTCCGCTAGCGGCTCCCCGCGGGCACCGGCTCGGGCTCGGACCGCTCGGCGGCCGACGCCGGCGCCGGCTCCCCCTCGCTCAGCCCGAAGCGTTCGTGCAGTCTGCGCAGCGGCGCCGGCGCCCACCAGGTGGCCTTCCCGGTCAGCTTCATCACCGCCGGCACCAGCAGGCTCCGCACGACCATCGCGTCCATCAGCACGGCCAGTGCGATCCCCAGGCCGAGCATCTTGGTGTTGGTCACCCGCGAGCTGCCGATGGCGACCATCACCACCGCCAGGATCACGGCCGCCGCGGTGATCAGTCCTCCCGTGCGGGTCAGCCCGGCGCGCACCGCCCCCTCGTGGTCTCCGGTCCGGTCGTACTCCTCCTTGATCCGGGATATGAGGAACACCCCGTAGTCCATGGAGAGCCCGAAGGCGATGCAGAACATCAGCACGGGCAGGGTGGTCTCGATGTCTCCGGTGGAGGTGAAGGAGAGCAGCCCGGAGAGGTGGCCCTCCTGGAACACCCACACCACCGCCCCGAACATCGCGGTCAGGCTCAGCGCGTTGAGCAGCACCGCCTGGAGGGGTATCAGCAGGCTCCCGGTGAGCAGGAAGACCAGGAGCAGCGTGGCCAGCACCACGACGGCCAGGGCCAGGGGCAGTTCCTCGGCTATCGCGTCGCGGGCATCGACGAGCACTGCGGCCTGTCCGGTCACGGCGGTGTCGAAGGGCGCGTCCACCGCCCTGACCATGCCCACCAGATCCTGGGCCTGCTCTCCCACTTCCTCGCCTTCGGTGAGCACCGAGAAGTAGGCGTATCCGGTGCCGGCGGTGGAACTGACCGGCCCCTCCACCCCCAGCACTCCGGGCAGGGCTCCCACCCGCCGCTTGTAGGCGTCGAGATCGGCGGCGCCGGAGGCGCCCTCCGTCAGTACGGTGAGCGCTCCGCCGGGGCTGCCGGGGAAGCCTTCGCGGATGTGCTGCTGCACCACGTGCGATTCGGCGGTCGCCGGCAGCTGCCGGTCGTCCACGGTGCCGAACTTCACTCCGAGGAAGGGCAGTCCGAGCAGCAGCAGTCCGGCCGTGGTGGCCACGGCGAACACCGGGGCGCGGCGCATGACCAGGTCCGTGAGCCGGGCCCAGCCCCGCCCGCCCCCGGCCCGGCCCGGATCGCTCCCGGCCGGCCCGGCCCTGCGCCACAGCCGGCGCAGGTCGAAGGAGTTGACCCGCTCCCCCAGCAGCACCAGCGCCGCGGGCAGCAGGATGAGCGCGGCCGCCGCGGCGAGCAGGACCACCGCGACTCCGGCGTAGGCGAAGGAGCGCAGGAAGTACATCGGGAAGAAGAGCATGGCCGAGAGGGCGACGGCCACGGTCAGTGCCGAGAAGAGGACCGTCCGCCCGGCGGTGCGCAGGGTGACTCCGACGGCCGCCACCGGGTCGCGCCCGGCGGCGAGCTCCTCGCGGAACCTGCGCACGATGAACAGGGCGTAGTCGACGGCGAGTCCGAGCCCGAGGGCGGTGGTCAGGTTCTGCGCGAAGACGGAGACGTCGGTGATCTCGGTGAGCCCGCGCAGCACGGCATTGGTTCCGATGATGGCGACGATGCCGACACCGAGGGGCAGCAGGGCCGCGACGGCGCTGCCGAAGACGAGGACGAGCAGGACGAGCGTCACGGGCAGGGCGATCAGCTCGGCGAGCAGCAGGTCCTCCTGGATGGTGGAGGTCACCTCGCGCTGGACGGCGGCCGGCCCGCCGACGGTGACCTTCACCGGTCCGTGTTCGCCGCGGTAGCTCGGGACGATCCGGTCCAGGACGGCGTTGGCCGTCTTCTCGTCGCCCAGCACCCGGGCGGCTATCAGGGCCTGCCGGCCGTCCTGGGAGCGCAGGGTGGGCAGCCCGGTCCGCCAGTACGAGCCCACGCCGGTCACCCCCTGCTCGGCGGCGAGCCGGGCCGTCAGCCGCTCCGCCTCGGCGGCGACGGCGGGGTCGTCCACCCCGGCCGTCCCGGCGGCGGCACCCGCGTCGACGAGCAGCAGCAGGTTGGGCTGGGAGCCTGGGAACTCGCGCTCCAGCGCCTTGGTGGCGTAGGTGGAGCGGGCGCCCGGATCCTCCCAGCCCCCGCTTCCCAGCCGGTCGGCGACGCCTCCGCCGGCGAAGACGGCAAGGGCAGTGACCACGAGGGCGAGCAGCAGCGAGAGCCTCGGCCGTGTGGCGACGAACCCGGTCCACCGGCCGCCCTCCCCAGGCGACGGCGGTTTTTTGACTTCGGACATGTCTCGGTGTCCCCTTCACCGTGATTGCCAGGCCATTTAGACTGGCAAACACGAGCAGTCGCTCGCGTTCCTCAAGAATGCGAGCGATCTCTCGTGTTTGTCAATCACCCACGGGAAGCAACGGGAAGCAAGGGATTGGACATGCGGGAGACCTCTCGGACCAGGAGTGCGGACAAAGCGGGTGAATCGATCGCGGAGACCGCGCTGGGAGCAGCGACGGAGTCCGAACCGGCCCCCCGCCGCCGCCAGGCCCGCGGTGAGCGCCGGATCGCCCAGCTCCTGGCAGCCGCCGCCGGGGTGTTCTGCCGTACGGGTTACGCGGCGGCCAGCACCAACGCCATCGCCCGCGAGGCCGGCGTCTCCCCGGGCACGCTCTACCAGTTCTTCCCGAACAAGGAGGCCATCGCCGTCGAGCTGGGCGGCCACCTCCTCCAGCAGGCCCACGAGGCGCACGGCCGGGCCTTCCTCCCCGAGAACCTGGACCGGCCGCTGCCCGAGCTGCTCGACGCCGTCCTCGATCCGGTCATCGCCTTCAACTGCGAGAACCCGGCCTTCTGGGCCCTCATGCACGGCGCCGGCATCCCCGGCATCACCCAGGAACACGACGAGCTCCACGTCGGCATGCTCACCCGGGTCGAGGAGGTGCTGCGCGCCTGCGTCACGCCCGGCGACCCCGGCGCTCCCGCCACCGATGCGGAGCTCACCCACATCGCCCACATGGTGCTCGGGATCGTCAAGACCTCGCTCGAACTGATCCTGGCCAGCGAGGGCGCCGAGCGGGCCGCGTACGTCACGGAGCTGAAGACCGTCCTGTTCCGCTACCTGGACCCGATGTTCACCACGCTTCCTCCTCGCTGACCATCTTCCCGACGTCCCCGGGGCCGGCACCCGGGCCGGTGCCGGACCCGCCGCCGGATCCCGCCCGCAACCGCAGCCCCACCAGCGGGAAGACCAGTACGGACACCATCCCGGCCCCGACCAGGGCCGCCGCCTCCCCGGACTCCAGCTTCCCGGCCTGCACGCCCAGGGTGGTGATCGCCACCACCAGCGGCAGCGCCGTGGAGCCGAACAGCACCAGCGCCGACCGGTCCCGGCGGCCGAGGTCCCGGGGGGCCAGCAGCCACATCGGCAGCCCCCGCACCAGGAGGAAGAGCAGCAGGAACACCGGGAGCAGCACCAGCGCCCACCCGCCGCCGAGCAGGGCGGCGAGGTCGAACTCGATCCCGGTGACCACGAAGAACACCGGCACCAGGAAGCCGAATCCCATGGCCTCCACCTTCGACAGCACGGCCTCGCTGCTCTCCGGGGCGGCCCCGTGCAGCACGAGCCGGGTGATCAGCCCGGCGGCGAAGGCGCCGAGGAGGACGTCGAGGCCGAGCACCTCGGACAGCACCAGGAACGCCACGAGGATCAGCACCACCAGGCGCACCGCGAACTGCCCGCTGCTGTGCAGGGTCTTGGCGATGACCCGGGCGAACCACGGCGGCTTGGGCCGCATCGCCCAGAACACGGCGGCGGCCGTGAGCACCGCGAAGCCGATCAGCAGCGCCGCCGACTGCCCCGGCGCCCGGCCGCTGAGCAGCAGGGCCATCGCGATGATCGGCCCGAACTCGCCGACCGCGCCCATCGCCATCATCACCGTGCCGAACCGGCTCTGGAGGTCCCCCGAGTCCCGCAGGACCGGCAGGATCGTGCCGAGGGCGGTACTGGTGAGCGCGGTGCCGATGTAGACGCCCTTCTCGAATCCGCCGCCCGACAGCAGCAGGCCGAGCCCGAGCCCGAGCGCGAGGGCGGCCACCCAGGCCCACACCGACCGCTTCAGGGTGTCGCCCTTGACCTGGGCGAACTGGATCTCGTAGCCGGCCAGGAAGATCAGCATCGCGAGGCCGAGCTCGCTGAGCACGTCGATGACATCGGTGGAGTGTGCCCAGCCGAGGACGTCGGGCCCGACCACGACGCCCAGGACGATCTCGAAGATCACCAGCGGGACGGGAAGCCAGCGCGAAACCCCGTACGCGAGAAGGGGCGCGAGTACGGCGATCGACATGATCAGGATGAGAGTGGTCCCCGAGTGCGCCATGTGTGCCATTTACATACGCTTCGCGCGGATTGTCCACCGCAAAAGATCTCGTCGGATGCTCGCGTCGATACCCCCTAGGGGTATAGTCTCGAAGTGTCGGGATGAACGGTGGCCTCTCCACGAGCGATCCGCCGCCTTCCGGCCGCCCGGAAACGCCCTTGAAGAGGAGAACGACATGAGCGCCGACACGGACACCCAGACCACCACCGTCTACCGGGTGACCGGCATGACCTGTGGGCACTGCGAGGGCGCGGTGACCACCGAGCTCTCCTCCCTGGCGGGCGTCAGCTCGGTCAAGGCCGTCGCCGCGACCGGCGAGGTCACCGTGGTCTCGGCCGCCCCGCTCGACGAAGCGGCCGTACGCGCCGCCGTCGACGAGGCCGGCTACGAGTTCGCCGGCCAGGCCTGAGCACCCTCTCCTCCGCACGCATTCCTCAAGGCACAGCCCCGCCGGGCCGTACCGGCCAGCTCATACTGGTTCCGTACGGCCCGGCCCACCCCCTGGAGCCCGGATCATGAGCAGCAGCACCGTGCACGACGGACCCATAGCGGCGGCCGGCCCCGCCGAGTCCACGGCCGAGGCCGAGGTCGAGCTGACCATCGGCGGGATGACCTGCGCCTCCTGCGCGGCCCGCATCGAGAAGAAGCTGAACCGGATGGACGGGGTCACCGCCTCGGTGAACTACGCCACCGAGAAGGCCAAGGTCTCCTACGGCGCCGACGTGCAGGTCGCCGACCTCATCGCGACGGTCGTCAAGACCGGCTACACCGCCGAGGAGCCCCCGCCGCCGGAGCCCGCGCCCGAGACCGGATCCGAGGCTCAGGACGCCGCTCCCCCGGAGGCACGCGACCCCGAACTGGCCGCACTGCGCCAGCGCCTCCTGGTCTCCGTCGTGCTCTCGCTGCCCGTCGTCCTGCTCGCGATGGTCCCGGCCCTCCAGTTCGACAACTGGCAGTGGCTCTCGCTGACCCTCGCCTCCCCCGTCGTCGTCTGGGGCGCGCTCCCCTTCCACAAGGCCGCCTGGACCAACGCCCGGCACGGCGCCGCCACCATGGACACCCTGGTCTCGGTGGGGACCGGGGCCGCCTTCGCCTGGTCGCTGTGGGCCCTGTTCTTCGGCCACGCCGGCATGCCCGGCATGCGGCACGGCTTCGACTTGACCGTCTCCCGCACCGACGGCTCCTCGGCGATCTACCTGGAGGTGGCGGCCGGAGTCGTCAGCTTCATCCTGCTCGGCCGCTACCTGGAGGCCCGCTCGAAGCGGAAGGCCGGCGCGGCCCTCAAGGCCCTGATGCGGCTCGGCGCCAAGGACGTGGCGGTCCTGCGCGACGGCACCGAGGTGCGCATCCCCGTCAGCGCGCTCGCCGTGGGCGACCGCTTCCTCGTCCGGCCCGGCGAGAAGATCGCCACCGACGGCACGGTCGTCGAGGGCAGCTCCGCCGTGGACGCCGCCATGCTGACCGGCGAATCCGTCCCGGTCGAGGTCACCGTGGGCGACACCGTCACCGGAGCCACCGTGAACACCTCGGGCCGTCTCGTCGTCGAGGCCACCCGCGTCGGCTCGGACACCCAGCTCGCCCGGATGGCCAGGCTGGTCGAGGACGCGCAGAACGGCAAGGCCGAGGTGCAGCGCCTCGCCGACCGGATCTCCGGCGTCTTCGTCCCGGTCGTGCTCGTCCTCGCACTGGGCACCTGGGTCACCTGGCTGCTGATCACCGACGACCCGACGGCCGCCTTCACCGCCGCCGTCGCCGTCCTGATCATCGCCTGCCCCTGCGCCCTGGGCCTGGCCACTCCGACCGCGCTGATGGTCGGCACCGGCCGGGGCGCGCAGCTCGGCATCCTGATCAAGGGCCCCGAGGTACTGGAGTCCACCCGCCGCGTGGACACCGTCGTCCTGGACAAGACCGGCACCGTGACCACCGGCCGGATGACCCTGACCGCCGCCCACCCCGCCGAGGGCGTGGACCCGGCCGAACTGCTGCGCCTGGCCGGTTCGCTGGAGCACGCCTCCGAGCACCCGATCGCCCGGGCCGTCGCGACGGCCGCCGCGGACCTCGCCGGGGGCCTGTCCGTCCCCGAGGGCTTCGAGAACCACGGCGGGCTCGGCGTGCAGGGCGTGGTCGACGGGCACGCCGTCCTGGTGGGCCGCGAGAAGCTGCTCGCCGACTGGTCGATCGCGCTGCCCGCCGCCCTCGCCGAGGTCAAGGCCGCCGCCGAGGCCGAGGGTTCCACCGCCGTGCTGGTCGCCTGGGACGGGGAGGCCCGCGGGGTGCTGACCGTGGCCGACGCGGTCAAGGAGACCAGCGCCGAGGCCGTGTCCCGGCTGCGGGCCCTGGGCCTGACCCCGGTCCTGCTGACCGGCGACAACAGGGCCGTGGCGGAATCGGTGGCCCGCGCGGTGGGCATCGACGAGGTCATCGCCGAGGTCCTCCCGCAGGACAAGGTGGACGTCGTACGCCGGCTGCAGGCCGAGGGCCGTACGGTCGCCATGGTCGGCGACGGGGTCAACGACGCGGCCGCACTGGCCCAGGCCGACCTGGGACTGGCCATGGGCACCGGCACCGACGCCGCGATCGAGGCGAGCGATCTGACCCTCGTACGCGGCGACTTGCGGGTCGCGGCGGACGCGATCCGGCTCTCGCGCCGGACCCTGGCCACCATCAAGGGCAACCTCTTCTGGGCCTTCGGCTACAACGTCGCGGCGCTGCCGCTGGCGGCCGCCGGACTGCTCAACCCGATGATCGCGGGGGCCGCGATGGCCTTCTCCTCGGTCTTCGTGGTCACCAACAGCCTGCGGCTGCGCTCCTTCCGCTAGTGATCACCCTTCACGTCCCGCGCACATCACCTTCACGCGAGACGCAGATCACAGGGACCCCGACGTAACCTTCGGGTGACGCCGTGGGTCTAATGGGGCGATGCCGAAAACGTGTTGGGACGACTACACGACGACCACACGTTGCCCGGCACGCAGACACCCGGTCCGGGTCCCGTGGGGGGAATCCGTTCCGGGGTAAGGAAAGCGCCCCGACCTTCGACCCGTGGGGGGATCGATGGCGGGGCGCTTTTCCTGTACTACAAGCCCAACTACTGCGGGTTCTACGGGTACTGCGGGTACTGCGGGTACTGCGGCTCAACCCTCGGGTCAGCGGGACTCGACCGGAACGAAGTCGCGCAGGACCTCGCCGGTGTAGATCTGGCGCGGGCGGCCGATGCGGGAGCCGGGCTCCTTGATCATCTCGTGCCACTGGGCGATCCAGCCGGGCAGTCGGCCGATCGCGAAGAGCACGGTGAACATCTCGGTCGGGAAGCCCATGGCCCGGTAGATCAGGCCGGTGTAGAAGTCCACGTTCGGGTAGAGGTTGCGCTCGACGAAGTACTCGTCGGCCAGCGCGTGCTCTTCCAGCTTCAGGGCGATGTCGAGGAGCTCGTCGTCCTTGCCGAGCGCCGAGAGGACATCGTGCGCCGCCGCCTTGATGATCTTCGCCCGGGGGTCGAAGCTCTTGTAGACGCGGTGCCCGAAGCCCATCAGGCGGACGCCGTCTTCCTTGTTCTTCACCTTGCGGATGAAGGCGTCGACGTCGCCGCCGTCGTTCTTGATGCCCTCGAGCATCTCCAGAACCGACTGGTTGGCGCCACCGTGCAGCGGACCCCACAGGGCCGAGATGCCGGCGGAGATCGAGGCGAACATGTTCGCCTGCGAGGAGCCGACCAGACGCACGGTGGAGGTCGAGCAGTTCTGCTCGTGGTCCGCGTGCAGGATCAGCAGCTTGTCGAGCGCCGCGACCACGACCGGGTCCAGGTCGTACTCCTGGGCCGGCACGGAGAAGGTCATGCGCAGGAAGTTCTCGACGTAGCCGAGGTCGTTGCGCGGGTAGACCACCGGGTGGCCGACCGACTTCTTGTACGCGTAGGCCGCGATCGTCGGGAGCTTGGCCAGCAGCCGGATCGTCGAGAGGTTGCGCTGCTTCTCGTCGAACGGGTTGTGGCTGTCCTGGTAGAACGTCGACAGCGCGCTGACCACGGAGGACAGCATCGCCATCGGGTGCGCGTCACGCGGGAAGCCGTCGTAGAAGCGCTTGACGTCCTCGTGCAGCAGCGTGTGCTGGGTGATCTCGTTGCGGAACGACGCGAGCTGGTCGACGGTCGGCAGCTCCCCGTTGATCAGCAGGTACGCGACCTCGATGAAGGTCGAGCGCTCCGCCAGCTGCTCGATCGGGTAACCGCGGTAGCGCAGGATGCCCTGCTCACCGTCGAGATAAGTAATGGCGGACTTATAGGCGGCGGTGTTTCCGTAGCCGCTGTCCAGGGTGACCAGCCCGGTCTGAGCCCTGAGCTTCGAGATGTCGAAGCCCTGGTCACCGACGGTGCTCTCGACCACCGGGTAGGTGTATTCACCGTCCGCGTACCGCAGTACTACAGAGTTGTCGCTCACGTCATCCCTCACCGACGTAGTGCCTCTTCTTCGAGGTGCCCTGACTGCCTCTACCTTCCCCCATTTGGCGCAGGTGAGTGCACTCGGGGTCGAGCTTTGGTGTTTTCGACGGCACTCAGTGCCGCCAGCGTGCACATCCTGCCCCCTCCGGAACCGTTGTAGGAACCCCAAATGATCGATCATCTAGGTGATGTTTCCCACCGGTATCCGGCCGGACAGCCTGGGCGCGACGGCCGTGTACCTCCTGCCTGCGGAAACGGTACGCACCGCCTGACCCAGGGCTTTGCGGGACCCGACCAGGACGACCAATTTCTTCGCCCGGGTGACGGCCGTATACAGCAGGTTCCGCTGGAGCATCATCCAAGCGCCGGTCGTGACCGGGATCACGACGGCCGGATATTCACTCCCCTGGGAGCGGTGGATGGTGATGGCGTACGCGTGGGCCAGCTCGTCGAGCTCCGCGAACTCGTAGGCCACTTCCTCGTCTTCGTCCGTGCGCACCGTAAGCCGCTGTTCCTCCAGGTCAAGGCCTGTGACCACGCCGACCGTGCCGTTGAAGACCCCGTTCGCGCCCTTGTCGTAGTTGTTGCGGATCTGGGTGACCTTGTCGCCGACCCGGAAGACCCGGCCGCCGAACCGCTTCTCGGGCAGGCCCGGCCGGGCCGGGGTGATGGCCTGCTGGAGCAGCGCGTTGAGGTTTCCGGCGCCGGCCGGACCGCGGTGCATGGGGGCGAGCACCTGGATGTCCCGCCTCGGGTCGAGACCGAATCTGGCCGGAATACGACGGGCGGCGACGTCGACGGCGAGCTTTCCGGCCTCCTCGGTGTCCTCCTCGGGGAAGAGGAAGAAGTCGGGCAGCCCGTCGGTGATCGGCGGCAGGCCGGTGTTGATCCGGTGGGCGTTGGTGACCACTCCGGACTGCTGGGCCTGCCGGAAGATGGTGGTCAGCCGGACGGCCGGGACCGGCCCGCCCTCGGCGAGCAGATCGCGCAGCACCTCGCCGGCCCCGACCGAGGGCAGCTGGTCCACGTCCCCGACCAGCAGCAGGTGGGCACCGGGTGCCACGGCCTTGACCAGCTTGTTCGCCAGCAGCAGGTCGAGCATCGAGGCCTCGTCCACGACGACCAGGTCCGCGTCGAGCGGCCGTTCCCGGTCGTACGCCGCGTCACCGCCCGGTTTGAGCTCCAGGAGCCGGTGCACGGTGGAGGCCTCGGCCCCGGTGAGCTCGGCCAGCCGCTTCGCCGCCCGGCCGGTGGGGGCGGCGAGGACGACCTTGGCCTTCTTGGCCCGGGCCAGCTCCACGATCGAGCGGACGGTGAAGGACTTCCCGCAGCCGGGCCCGCCGGTGAGGACCGCGACCCGGCGGGTGAGGGCGAGCCGGACCGCGTCCCGCTGCGCGGGGGCCAGCGTGGCTCCGGTCCGGCCGGCGAGCCAGCCCAGGGCCTTGTCCCAGTCCACGTCCCGGAAGGCGGGCAGCCGGTCCTCGTCCGCGTTCAGGAGGCGGCGCACCTGACCGGCCAGGGACAGCTCGGCGCGGTGGAACGGCACCAGGTACACGGCGGTGAGGGGGTCCGGGCCGCCCTGCGGGTCCGGCACGGATTCCCGTACGACCCCTTCCGGATCGGCGGCGAGCTCGGCCAGGCAGTCGATGACCAGCCCGGTGTCCACCTGGAGCAGCTTGACCCCGTCGGCGATGAGCCGCTCCTGCGGCAGGAAGCAGTGCCCCTGGTCGGCGGACTGGGACAGGGCGTACTGGAGCCCGGCCTTGACCCGCTCCGGACTGTCGTGCGGGATCCCGACGGCCTGCGCGATGCGGTCGGCGGTGAGGAAGCCGATGCCCCAGACGTCGGCGGCGAGCCGGTACGGCTGGTTCTTGACCACCGAGATGGAGGCGTCGGCGTACTTCTTGTAGATGCGCACGGCGATGGAGGTGGAGACGCCGACCCCCTGGAGGAAGACCATGACCTCCTTGATCGCCTTCTGTTCCTCCCAGGCCGCGCCGATCAGCCGGGTGCGCTTGGGGCCGAGGCCGGGCACTTCGATCAGCCGCTTCGGCTGCTCCTCGATGACGTCGAGGGTGTCGAGGCCGAAGTGCTCCACGATCCGGTCGGCGATCTTCGGGCCGATGCCCTTGATCAGGCCGGAGCCGAGGTAGCGCCGGATGCCCTGGATGGTCGCGGGCAGCAGCGTCGTGTAGTTCTCCACGGCGAACTGGCGGCCGTACTGGGGGTGCGAGCCCCAACGGCCCTCCATGCGCAGCGACTCGCCCGGCTGGGCCCCGAGGAGGGATCCGACGACCGTGAGCAGGTCACCTGCGCCACGGCCGGTATCCACCCGGGCGATCGTGTATCCGCTCTCCTCGTTGGCGTAGGTGATGCGCTCCAGCACCCCCTCGACCACCGCCGGCGCCACGGCCGCGTTCGTCGTCATGGCCCGAAGCTACAGCCCGGGTGCGACAGGCCTGCCGGGCCTGTGGAAAAAAGCCGGCCGCCCGGAAGCCGCGAGCGGACAACCAGAAGGGGGTCCCGCCTTTCGGCCGGACCCCCTCACGGTTACCCCTCCCTCGTCGGACTTCCCGATCCCCCCGGATCCCCCCCGGAAGTCCCGACGCAACATACGACCCACGACCCCTGCCCGTGGTTGCACGCGAATTCGGAACTTTACCTTTCCATTACCAAAGGGGGTTCCGAACGCCATCCGAGGTGCCGCCGAATCGCCACAGAAGTAGCGTTTCAGACATGAGCGAACCTTCCTTCCAGGACGACGTGCTGACCGAACTCGGCGACGACCGGCTGACCGAGATCGCCGGCCTCCTCGGCACCGACACGAACGGCGCCCGTGACACCGTCGCGACGACGGTCGGGGCGATGACCGGCGACCTCCAGCAGAAGGCCGACGCCGATGACGACGACGGCAACGAGGTCCGCCAGGCCTTCGCCGAGGTCACCCAGGCCCCGCTGGAAGGCGTGGCCACCCTCGGCGGCGGCCTGGGCGGCATGCTCAGCGGCGGAATGATGGCCGGGGTGCTCGCCAAGGTGAGCAAGCCCGTGGCCAATGCCGTCTCGAAGAAGACCGGCATCCCCGCGCCCACCGTCGCCCGGGTCATCGAGCTGCTGATCCCGGTCCTGCTGGCGGTCTTCGCCAAGCGCGCGGCCTCCGGGAAGGGCGGCGGAGCCGGAGCCCCGGCGGCGGCCGGCGGCGAGTCCCCGATCCCGTCGCCGGGAGCGGTACCGGGAGCGGCGGGCGCCGCTCCCGCGGGTCCGGCGGGCGGGGCTCCGGCAGGCGGCGGCAGCCTCGGCGACCTCCTCGGCCAGATCCTCGGCGGCGGAAAGAAGTAGCGAGCAGGAGCGCGGGGGGCGCGCGAAGGGAACGCTCCTCACCCGTTCGGACGAATCGGTCCCGGGCCGGGTCCGGACCGCACAGGCGGTCCGGACCCGGCCCGCGGTCAGATCGCCGGGCGGTAGAAGAAGGTCTTGCGGCGCTCGATCCTGCCGTCGCGCACGAGGTAGGTGTCGGCGAAGGCCTCGTCCAGGGCCTTGCCGTCCTTGTCGGCGCCCTGGAAGCGCCCCCAGCAGGCGGCCGCGGCCAGGCCGCCGGTCACCTGGCTCACCTCGTGGGCCCCCGAGGTGATGATCCGTTCGTGCTCGTAGAACCGGCGGATCCGGTCGAGCCCCTCCAGCGCCGGGTAGCCCGGCCGTTCGTACACGGCGTCCGGCGCGAAGACCTCGCCGAGCCGGTCCCACGAGCGGGAGTCGATCACCTGGAACAGCCGGGCCACCAGGGATTCGGCGGTCACCGGTGCGGGCGACGTCGTTGTCACGGCCTTGCTCCTTAAGGGTGTGGACGAAAAACGTGCGGACGGAGAACGGAAGGCTGAAGGGCTCCGGTCACGGCCCGTCGGCGAGGGCCTTCTCCCAGGCAGCGGACAGCCGCGAAACCCCTTCCCGGCGCTGCGCGCCGTCCAGGGAGGCGAAGGACAGCCGCAGGACCCGCGAGCCGTCCTCTTCTATGCAGAAGGGCGTGCCGGGCACGATGGCCACCCCCTGCGCCAGCGCGTGCGCGTACAGCGCGTCCGAGCCCACCCGGGGGTCGGTCAGCCGGCACCAGAAGAAGAGCCCGCCGCGCGGCCGCTCGAAGTCCAGCCAGGGCAGCCGCTCGCGCAGCAGCGTCTCCATGGCGCGGGCCCGGCCGCCGTACAGCGTGCGCAGGCCCGCCAGATGGGCCGGCAGGAACTCCGGGTCCCCCAGCAGATCGGCGAGGAGGTACTGGCCGAAGGTGTTGGTCTGCAGGTCCCCGCACTGCTTGGCGGCGACCAGCTCCCCGATCAGCTCGGCCGGGGCGACCAGGCCGGCCACCCGCAGTCCCGGGCAGACCGTCTTGGAGAGGCTCATGAGCCGGACCACCCGCCCGCTGTGGACGTCGGTGGACGGCAGCCGGCTCCCCTCGTAGGCCAGGTCCCCGTACGGATCGTCCTCGACGACGAGGAAGCCGAACCGCTCGGCCAGCGCGGCCAGGTGGCGGCGCCGCTCCTCGGAGAGCACGGCTCCGGTGGGGTTGTGGAAGTGCGGTACGACGTAGACCAGCTTGGGCCGGGCCCCGGCGAGGAGGCGCTGCTCCAGTACGTCGGTGCGCATCCCCTCCGCGTCGCCGGGCACCGGCAGCAGCCGGGCGCCGGCCCGCCGGAAGACCTGTACGGCGCCCAGGTAGCTCGGGTCGTCCAGGGCCACCTCGTCGCCCTCGTCCACGAGGGTCTGGGCGACGAGGTCCAGGCCCTGCTGGCTGCCCGCGGTGACCATCACCCGGTCGGGGCCGACGGGGGCCCCGGTCGCGCTCGCCCGGGCGGCGATCACCTCGCGCATCGGCGCGATGCCGTCCGTGGGGGCGTACTGGAGCGCCCGTACGGCCGACCCGCCCGACCCGGCGAACAGCCGGTCGGTGGCCTCGGCGAGCCGGGTCACGGGGAAGCTGTCCGGGGCCGGGATCCCGCCGGCCATCGAGAGCACCCCGGGGGCGGCGGCCGCCGCCAGGATCCGGCTCACCGCGTCCGAGCGGCCCCAGCCGGTCCGGCGGGCGAGCAGCTTTTCGATGCCGGGGGCTTCGATGCCGCGGGAGGCCTCCGTGCCCTGGGGAGCCGCGGGTTGCTGCGCTGCGCTCACCTCGCGTCCGCCTTCCGCGGCTCGGCGACGATCTGGGGCGGGAAGTCCTTCAGGCGCCACACCGGCGATTTCAGGACGACCAGGACCGCGGTCAGGAAGAGCGCGGCCGTGACGAAGAGCGTTTCCCGCAGCCCGATGAGGTCGCCGAGCCAGCCGCCCAGCAGGGCGCCGAGCGGGAGCGTGCCCCAGGAGACGAAGCGGTACCCGGCGTTCATCCGGCCCAGGAGGTGGTCCGGGGTCATGGACTGGCGCAGGCTGATGATGTGGATGTTGGCCATGGTGCCGCCGGCCCCGATCAGGCCGAAGGCGGCGACGAACAGGGCCAGCGAGAGCGCCCCGCCGTCCGCCGGAGCGGCCGGGATGGCCACCGGGGCCAGGCAGCACAGCAGCAGCGCCGCCAGGATGGCCGGTCCGAGCCCGGTCTTCCGCTTGAGCCACTGGGCGAGCATCGAGCCGACCAGCGAGCCCACCGCACCCGTGCCCAGCAGCAGGCCGATGCCACCGGGCGAGATGCCGAGCGTGCGGGCCGCGTAGAGCACGAAGACCGTCTGGAGGGACATCCAGCACAGGTTGTACAGCCCGGACTGGAGGGCGCAGGCGCGCAGGTGGGCGCTGTCCCAGATGATCCGGATGCCCTCGGCGATGCTGGTCCGGATCCCGGTGCGCTCCTGCTGGGGCACCGGCTCCGGCTCGACGCGCCGTACGGCGAGCAGCGTCAGCACGGAGACGAGGTACGAGGCCCCGTTGATCAGCAGCGCGTAGGGGGCGGTGACCCAGCCGATGAGCAGACCGGCGAGGCCCGGCCCGCCGATCTGGGCCAGCGAACTGGTGCCCTGGAGCTTGCTGTTGCCCTCCACCAGGTGTTCCTTGCCGACCAGGGTCGGCAGGTACGACTGGTAGGAGACGTCGAAGACCACCGTGAGGGTGCCCACGAGCAGCGCGGCGACGTACACGTACTCGATGCGCAGCAGGTCGAGCACGGCCAGCAGCGGCACCGCGCTGACCAGCAGCGCACGCCCCACGTTGGCCATGATCATCAGGGGCCTGCGCCGCACCCGGTCGACCCAGACGCCGACCAGGAGGGTGACCATCAGGAACGGGGCGTAGGAGGCCGCGTTGACGAAGCCCACCTGGGAGGAGCTGGCGTCGAGCGTCAGCACCGCGGTGAGCGGCAGCGCCAGGGTCGTGACCTGGGCCCCGACCTGCGAGATCGCCTCCCCGGACCAGAACTTGAGGAACTCCGGGTCCCGCCAGAGCGTGGCGGGGGCGGCGGTGGCCGCAGGCGGCGCCACCGTCTCCTCCACCGGCTCGGCGGCCCCGTTCCCGATGTCGGTCACTTGGTCTCTCCCAGGACGCCCTGGGCTTCGGCCAGGGGAAGAATGGGTCGTTGACACGGAGCCGCGAAGCGACTGAGCGCGCTGCACATCTGTTGCGACCTGCACCTTCTTGGATTGTCAGTGGCCTTGGTTAAGTTGACCGCGTGACGACAGCGCAGGTGACCGAGGAGCCCGGGTACGCCCGGTACACCTATCGGCTTCGCGTGTCGGCCACTACCTGCGCCGCGCTGGAGGCGGAGTGGGCGCGGTGCCGATGGATCTGGAACGAGTCCGTGGCCTGGTCGAAGAAGGCCCACGCCGAGGACGAGAAGTGCGGTCCGGCCCGACTGGACAAGCTGCTGACCATGGCCCGCACAGCAAACGCGTGGCTGCGTGAGGGCAGCAGCGTTCCGCAGCAGCAGCTGATCCGGGACTTCGGGAAATCCCGCGCCAAGGCGCTCAAGGACATCAAGGCACGGCTGCCGCTGCGCCAGCGGGCCGGGATGCCGAAGTACAAGAGGAAGAACCGGGCCGACCCGAGCCTGAATTACACGCAGCGCGGATTCCGGTTGAAGGATGGGCGTCTGCACCTGGCGGGCGGCATCGCCGTGACGGTCGTGTGGTCCCGGGACCTGCCCAAGCCTCCGACCTCGGTACGGATCTACCGCGACACCCTCGGCCATTGGTACGCGTCCTTCGTCGTCGCCGCCGAGGTGCAGCGGCTTCCGGAGACGGGTGCGGTGATCGGGATCGACTGGGGCGTGAGGGAGACCGCGACTACCACCAGCGACGCCCACGATCTCCCGCATCCCGAGCACGGGCGGAAGGCCGTCGCCGGGCTCGCCCACTACCAACGGATGATGGCCCGCCGGAAACCGGTGAAGGGCAAGCCCGGTTCGCGGGGCTACCGGGCGGCGAAGAGGCTGACGGCGAAGCTCCACAAGAAGGTGGCCCGGCAACGCCGGGACACCGCCCGCAAATCGGCCAAGACTGTGGTTCGAGACCACGACGCCCTCGCGGTCGAGGACTTCCGACCAAACTTCCTCGCCAAGTCCACCTTGGCCCGCAAAGCCGCCGACGCTGCGATCTCCGCCACCCGAACTGCCCTGATCGAGATGGGCCGCAAGCACGGGCGCATCGTGCACCTTGTCCACCCCGCGCATACCACCATGGACTGCGCACAGTGCGGAGCGAGAACCAAGCACGCGCTACCCCTCTCGATGCGAACGTTTACGTGCACCGCATGCGGAGCCGTCTCTCCCAGAGACAAGAACTCCGCACGCGTCATGCTCGTCCGGGCTGGTCTCAACCCGGCTGGTACCGATCGTGTAAGAGCTGACGGGCCGCCGGTCCACAGCCAACGTGAGCCAGGAATCCCCGCCCGTTAGGGCGCGGAGGACTCAATTTGCTTCCACTCCCTCTGCCGCCGGGTCCACGTGGAACGCGCAGCCGATCTGGGCGCCGCGCAGCATGCTCACGATGCCCACGGCCGGGTCGGTGACTCCGCGGGCCAGGGTGCCGGCGTAGCGTCCGTCGACCATCAGCGTTCCGTAGGCGACGGCCATGTCCTCGCAGGTCTCGCCGTCCTCGGAGAGGAACCGCTCGGTGGTGGGCAGCAGGCGGTGCTGGAGGACGTACGGGCCGTCGACGGCCTGGCGGAGCTTTGCGACCCATTCCTTCTGGTCGGTGGTCCAGCCGGGGGTGACGCCGACGCCGCCGTAGAGCAGGGTGGGCTTGAGGACCAGGTGGTCCTTGTTGGCGATGGCGTAGGGCAGCAGGTCGATCTTCTCGCCGCCGAAGGTGACCTTCTCGTCGCGGACGAAGCGGGTCCAGGGCAGGATCCGGTCGATCAGCTCGCGCTCGGCCTCGGAGAAGACGGCGCGGTTGCGCTCGTCGCTGAGCATCGCGAGGCTGCCCTTGTTGCCGTACAGCTCGCAGTCCAGCGGGGCGAACAGTTCGACCGTGCCGGCCTCGACGGCGTCGAGCAGCGGGTTGACGAGGTCGTAGGTGCGGGGCTCGTCGGGCATTTCGCCGGGCAGGAACATCCGGTAGACCACGTCGACCTTGCGGCCCTCGTGGACGACGTTGCCGTTCTCGTAGGCGAAGTCGCCCAGGTGACAGACGACGGTCTCGAAGCCGAGCCGCTCGAAGGCCGGTACGACGAACTCCATCCAGCACTTGGACTTCTCGAAGCCCTCGGGCCAGTCGGTGATCGCGAGCAGCGGCCGCTCGATGCCTTCGAGGGAGGGCGCCTGGCGGCGCAGCACCTCGGTGATGCGGGCGAGCGGGTCGGGGTAGACCAGGCTCTCGGCGGCCGCGAACTTCGCGAACTCCTCGTCCTGGATCAGGGCGCGGGCGAACTCGCCCATCTGCCAGCCGCCCAGCGAGGAGCCGGTGTTGAGCTCCATGACGCGGAAGCCGCCGGTCTCGCGGTACAGGTCGGCGCGGGAGAGCGGGGCGAGCTCGTCCACGGAACCGCGCAGGACCAGGTCGGCCTGGGTGGGGGACATGCCCACCGCGGTGGCGAAGGCGCGCAGGTCGCCGCCGAAGAGCCGGGCGGGCACGGCCTTGAGCAGTTCGAAGAGGCCGTTCAGGTCGTTCTCCAGGCCGGTCACGTCGGCCTCGCTGAGGAAGACGGGGCGGTTGAGCCCCTCGCCGCCGCCGGCTCCGTAGCGGAACCACTCAACGCCGCGGACTCCGGAGACGGTCTGCCGGCGCGCGGTGCGCTCGTGGTCGAAGAAGCGGCGGGTCACGGCGTTCTCGACGCGGGCGCCGAGCCGGTGCGCGGCGACTCCGGAGACCTCCGTACGGGAGAGGGCCTCGGCGCGGTCCAGGGCGCGGCGGGTGCCGGCCGGGTTCTCGCTGACCGCGACGAGCGCGGCGGAGCGGGGGGTCAGGCCGCGGGGCGGGAGCAGCAGCTCGTCGCCGGGCTCGACCAGGGCGACGGCCTCGGCGAGGTCCTCGACGTCCTCGGGGGCGGGCAGGACGACGCGGTCGACGGCGCCGTCGTAGGCCGGGTAGAGGAAGCGGACCTCGGCGCTGAGGGCGCGGGTCGGGGTGATGTCGGGGGCTTCTTCGAAGGCGATCCTGGCGGCGGCCAGCGGCAGGTCCACGCCGGTGGCGAGCTCGTTCAGGTGCGGGATGAGGTCGCCGCCGAGGCGGCCGTTGAGCTCGATCAGGCGGGGGCCGTTCGCGGCGACGCGCAGTTCGGTGTGGGTGACGCCGTAGTCGACCCCGGCGGCGCGGTGCGAGTCCTGGACCAGCTGGGTGACGGCGTCGGCCCAGGGCTCGTGGCGCCAGTCGGTGACGAGGTGGCCGACCTCCTCGAAGTAGGGGTGGGCGCCGAGACGCTTGCGGGCCACGCACACCGGGGTGGCCACGCCGTCCACGACGACGCTGTCCACGCTCAGTTCGGGGCCTTCGACGAACTCCTCGATCAAGACCGAGGCGGTGGTGCCGGCGCCGCGCAGCCGGCTGGTGGAGGCGAGCCGGAAGGCCCGGCGCAGGCCGTCGACGTCGCGGGCCATCATCACGCCGAAGCTGCCGCCGAGGGTGCGGGGCTTGACGACGACGGGGAAGCCGATGGCCTCGGCGGCGGCGACGGCCTCGTCCTCGGTGGTGGCCGGGATGTAGCGGACGGCGGCCATGCCGGCCGCTTCCAGGGCCTGGCGGGTGGCGTACTTGTCGCGGCAGATCTTGGCGGCGGCCGGGTCCATGGCCCGCAGGCCGAGCTTCTTGGCGACCGAGGAGACGGCGACCAGCGACCACTCGTCCCAGGTGACGATCGCCGCGTCGGCGACCTCCCCGCGCAGGTCGGCGACCGGGGCGTACAGCTTGGCGGCATCCGTGGTGTCGGCGATCCGGTGGGTCTCCACGTAACGGGCCTGCCAGGTCGGCGCCTCCGGCGCGACGAGCGTCACCTCGTAGTGCTGGGCGAGGGAGGCCAGGGCGTACTCCCGGTACTGCTGTATGCGGCTGCCTACGAGGATGACGCGCCGGCGTTCGGAGGTCATGAGGACCACGGTGGATTCCTTTCCGGTTCGGGGCGTGGAGCGGGTTCGCCCCGGAGAACAGGGGGTGCGAGAGGTCTTACGAGGTGTGGTGGGGGTCAGTCCGTCCGGTCGGCGGCGCCACTGGCGACGGCGGCGGCGGCCGGTGGGGCTCCGACGGGTACGCAGGTCAGGCGGAAGGAGTCGGCGGACTCCGTGATGGCCGCCTCGACTTCCCGGGTGGAGGAGCCGCGGAAGCGGAAGCGGGTGCCGACGTGCTCGTAGCCGCTGATCGCCGGGGCCGTGGAGCCGACCGGGGTGTGCTTGACGGCGTACGGGAGCCGGCCGGGCGCGGGTTCCCGTACCCAGCCGGCCGCTTCGACCCGGCAGGGGGCGGGCACCGGGAGCGGGAGCAGCAGGTAGCCGCCGACCTCGCCGGTCTTGAGCGGCGGCAGGACGGGGGTCAGGCCGAGCTGGATGTCCACGGCGGCGGCCATCAGGTCGATGCCGTGGACGTCGCGCCAGGTGAAGGGGATCTCCCCGCCGCCCACCCGGGCCCCGCATTCCAGGAAGACCAGCGCGGGCCCGCCGTCGGGGGCCGGGGTGACGAAGGCCTCCAGGTGGAAGACCCAGGGCTGGGAGCCGCCGAGGGCGGGGCCGACCGCGCCGGCGAAGGCCTCGACCGCCTCGAGCAGGGCCGGGTCGTCCTCCTCGACGGAGCCGAGCCAGGTGCCCTGGGTGAAGTCGGCGCAGGTGCCGCCCACGTAGCGCGAGACGGTCCAGCTGCCGAGCGAATCGCCTTCCCACAGGCCGTCGATGTGCAGGATCGGCCCGTCCACGTAGCTCTGGACGAGGTGCGGCTCGGCGGCCAGGGCGGCGGCCAGGGCGCCGAGCTCCGCCAGTTCGGCGGCGGAGTCGATCTGGACCACGCCGCGGCTGGCGGTGCCCCGGTGCGGTTTGACGACCATCGGCCAGCCGTGGGCCTCGCCGAAGGCGAGCACGGTGGCCGGGTCGGGAGCGGGGGCGAAGGCGGGCACCGGCAGGCCGGCGGCCTCGGCCGTGCGGCACATGGTCAGCTTGTCGCGGAACACGGCCAGTTCGGCGGTGTGCTGGCCGGGGATCGCGAACTCCTCGCGGATCAGCGCGGCCGTGTCCAGGTCCCCCTCGTTGAGGGCGATCAGCCGTGCCGGGGCGCCGAAGCGGGCCACCAGTCCGCTGACGGCCCCGCGGACGGCGGGCAGGTCGTCGGTCAGCCCGACGGTGGTCACCGCGGCGGCGCTCTGCGGCAGCGAGGCGCGGCCGAGCTCGGTGCTCACGTAGGTGACGTGGGCGGCGCCGTGGTCCAGGTAGTCGGCGTAGTGCGCGTGGGTGTCCCGCCAGCGGTGCAGGACGATGATGTGCGGCCGGTCGGCGACGCTCATGCCGTCTCGCCCCCCTCACCCGCGTCGGCACCGGCGTCGGCTGCGGGGGCGGAGGCGGCTGCGGAGGCGGAGGCCGAGGCGGAGAGCCATGGCAGGGCGGCCGTCGCCATCGTGCGGACGCCGACGGAGAGCGCGGGTCCGGCGACCGGCGCGAAGGTGGAGGAGTGGTTCTGCGGGAGCTCGTCCAGCTTGCCGGCGGCGAAGGCCTCGCCGAAGGCCTGCGGGTCGAGGCCGCCGTAGAACCAGTACACCGAGGGGACTTGGGCGGCGGTGGCGAGGAGGCCGAAGTCCTCGCTGGCGGTGGTCGGGCCCATCGTCATGACGGCGCCGGCCCCGAAGTGCTCGCGGTGGGCGTCGGCCACCCGCTCGGCGCTCGCGGTGTCGTTGACGGTCATGGGCAGGTGGTAGACCGAGGTGATCTCCGGGTCCGCGGTTGCGCCCGCGGCGGCGGATTCGGCGCGTGCGAGGCGCTCGACGGCCGCGAGGACCTTCTCGCGGACCGGCGCGGAGCTGGTGCGCACGTTGATGCCGAGCTCGGCCGTGTCGGGTATGACCGCGGCGGTGGTGCCGGCGTGGAGTTTGCCGATGGTGACCACCACCGGTTCCTGGGCGGATATCTCGCGGGAGACGATCGTCTGGAGCCGCAGCACGAGCGAGGCCGCCATCACCACGGGGTCCACGGCCGCCTCGGGCTTGGAGCCGTGGCCGCCGCGCCCGAAGAGCTTGACGGTGAGGGAGTCGGTGGCGCCCATGACCGTGCCCGGCAGGGTCGCGATGAGGCCGACGGGCCCGGGTCCCACGTGCGAGCCGAGGATCACGTCGGGGCGCGGGAAGCGCTCGAAGAGGCCGTCCTCGACCATCTCGCGGGCTCCGTAGCCGCTCTCCTCCCCCGGCTGGAAGACGGCGACGACGGTGCCGCTCCAGGCCCCGCGGTTACGGGCGAACAGGGCGCAGGACCCGATCAGCGCGGCCACGTGCAGGTCGTGGCCGCAGGCGTGCATCACCGGGACCTCGGCGCCCGCTTCGTCGGTGGCGGTCTCGGTGCTCGCGTAGGGCAGCCCGGTGGCCTCCTTGACGGGCAGCGCGTCCATGTCGGCGCGCAGCATGACCACCGGTCCGTCGCCGTTGACGAGGACCGCGACCACGCCGGTGCGGCCGACGCCGGTGGTGATCTCCCAGCCGCCCTGGGCGGCCAGCCGCTCGGCGACGAGGGCCGCCGTCCGCTTCTCCTGGAAGGCGAGTTCGGGGTGGGTGTGCAGCTCGCGGTAGTCGGCCTCCAGGGCCGGCATCAGCGAGTCGAGGCCTTCGAGCAGTGCAGTCATGACGTCCTTCTCAGGCATGAGGGGTTGCGAACTGCTCGCAGGGAGTGCGGGCAGGCGCGTGTTAGCTCGATTGGGTGGTTGTCGGATTGGCGGCTTGCGGGGAGCCGTACCTGGTCCAGTAACGTCGCTGGTGCGATCTGGGACGCCGGGTTCGGTGCCAGCGTGCGGGGCGCCTGCTCCACCGGAGTGATGGTTCAGGGCCTCCCCGTCGCCTTTGGCCGTACCCACTTGGCCAGGTCGTGAGGGAACCGGACCTCCCGGAACGGACCACGCACACGATGCGTGTCGCCGACCGGGCCGCGAAAGCCGGAACCCAGTGCGCCCAAGACCGTTCGGGGCGTGCCACTACGCAGAGCTCACTTCTGCGGAGTGAAAAGGAACGGTTACGGACACGGGGTGTTCGCGCACACCCGATGAGGCGGCCAGGGCCGCCGCGGCCGTCAGTGCGGGCCACCACGGCAGCCAGTCGTTGTGACCCGCCGAGCTCAGCAGCTCCGCGAGCATCGGGAACGTGCCGCCGAAGGTGGCGAAGTAGAAGCCGGTGGTGCCCGGAGGTGATGGCGAACACCACGGCCAGGCGCCCGAGGTGGGCCCGGAGCACCGGCCAGGGGCTCGGTGCCTTCGGTGCCCCGGCCCTCCCACGGGCCGGCCCCGGGTCCTTGCCGGTGGCGGCCGTGAAGACGGCGCTCTCCGCCGCGCCCCGCCGGATCCACAGGGCCGTGAGGCCGAGCAGCCCGCCGAAGGCGAAGCCGTAGCGCCAGGCGCCGTCCTCGACTCCGCTCTCCCCGAACACCCCGAGCAGGACGTTCATGACGATGAAGGAGAGCGCGCTGCCCAGCACCACGCCCCCGTAGGAGACGGCGCTGTAGAAGTAGCGGCGCCCGGCCGGCGCGGTCTCGGTGACGTACGCGGCCACGCTCGGGTTCTCCGCCCCGACCGACAGGCCTTGCACCAGCCGGGCCCCGACCACCAGGAGCGGAGCCGCCAGGCCGATGGCGGCGTAGCCGGGTATGACGGCCAGGAACAGGGAGCCGGCGGCGATCAGGCCGACGGTGAGGGTCAGTCCGTAGCGCCGGCCGCGGGTGTCGGTGAACCGGCCGATGAGCATGCTGCCCAGCGGGCGGACCAGGAAGCCGAGGGCGAAGCCCAGGTAGGCGGCGATGAGTTTGGCGGTGGGCGAGGTGCCGGGGAACAGCGCCTCGGCGAAGTAGGGGGCGAGGATGCCGTAGATGGTCCAGTCGTAGGCCTCGACGACCGATCCGACGGTGGCGGCGGCCAGTTCCCGGCGGGGGCGCCGGGCCGGCGCGGGGGCGGTGGCGGCCGCCTCCGCACCGTCCGCCGGGAGGCCGCCCTCCGCCTGACGGTCAGTCTTCGTGCTGGTCATCTGTCACTCCGTAGGCCCTGATCAACGAGTTGTCCTGGCCGGGGAAGGGCACGGCGTGCAGCCGGACCCCGGTCGCCGGGAGGGCTTCCAGGCCGGTCAGACCCGTGAGGGCGGGCAGGCCGGCGGCGGCGAGCGCCGCCGCCACCGGCCCGTTGCCCTCACGGCTGTCCGTGGCCACGAGGAGCGCGCCCTGCCCGGCGAGCAGGGCCACGGCGTCCTCGGTGAGGTACGGGCCGGCCGCGCGGCCGGTCTGCACGACGACGGCGTGCCCCGCGAGGTCGAAGGGCGCCAGCGCGAGCCGGTCGGCGACCGGCGCTCCGGCTCCGAGGAGCCGGACCAGGACCACGGGAAGGTCCACCAGGCCGGCCAGGCCCGGTGCGGCGCCGTCCGGGCCCGACGGCCAGGCGGCCCGGGTCGCGGGGCCGGTCAGGTCCGTCGTGGTGCGGCCCGAACCGGCGCGGGAGCCGGTGTTCCGGGAGCCCTTGTGGGGCTCCTGGAGCAGCTCCCGGCGGGTGATCTTCGTGCTGCCGACCATCAGCAGTCCGAGGTGGCGGACGATCAGTTCGCCCAGTTCCCCGTCGGCGATGTCGTCGCCGGGGATGTCCAGGCGGAACCCCTGCATCTGCAGGGCGCCTCCGTTGCTGAAGACGACCTCCGCGTCGAAGTCGACCCGCCACTCAGCGCTGTTGTTCGTTCCCGTGGCCATGTTCTGTGTCCTTCTCTTCGTGGATCCGTGCTCTGCCGTGCCGAACCGGCTTCTCCGGCTCAGGCGCAGTCGATCAGAGCTTTCTCCAGGGCCGCTGCCATCTCGTGGATCTCCTCGTCGGTGATCACCAGTGGCGGGAGCAGCCGGAGCACGGCGCCGTGCCGGCCGCCGCTCTCCAGCAGCAGCCCGTGGTCCAGGCAGGCGCGCTTGATGCGCTTGGCCCGGGCCCCGTCGGCGGGCAGCGATCCGAGCCGGTCGGCCGGGCCTGCGGGGTCGACGATCTCGAGGCCCCACATCAGGCCCCGGCCGCGGACTTGGCCGATCTCGGGGTGGCCGGCGGCCAGCCGGCCGAGCAGGGCGCCGATCAGCCTGCCCTTGGCGGCGGCCTTTTCGATCAGTCCCTCGGACTCCGTGACCCGCATGGCGGCGAGCCCCGCGACCAGGGCGATCTGGTTGCCGCGGAAGGTGCCCGCGTGGGCTCCGGGCGCCCAGGCGTCGTACTTGCCGTGGTAGAGCAGCAGCGACAGCGGGAAGCCGCCGCCGGCCGCCTTGGAGACGAGGACCGCGTCCGGTTCGATCCCGGACTCCTCGAAGGCCCACATGGTGCCGGTGCGTCCGAAGCCGGCCTGGATCTCGTCCAGGACCAGCGGGATGTCCAGCCGGGCGGTGATCTCCCGCAGACCGCGCAGCCAGGAGGCCGGCGCCGGGATGACCCCGCCCTCGCCCTGGACGGCTTCGACGAAGATCGCGGCCGGTGTGGTGATGCCGCTCTCCGGGTCGGTGAGCAGCCGCTCGATGTAGGTCAGGCCGGCCTGGATGCCCGCCTCGCCGCCTATGCCGAAGGGGCAGCGGTAGTCGTAGGGGTAGGGCAGGTGGTGGACGTCCGGCATCAGGGAGGGCACGGACTCCTTGGCGCCCAGGTTGCCGGTGAGGGCGAGGGCGCCCGCCGTCATGCCGTGGTACGCCCCGTGGAAGGAGATCACCGTGCGGCGGCCGGTGGCGATCTTGAACAGCTTGATGGCGGCTTCGGTGGCGTCGGTGCCCGCCGGTCCGCAGAACTGCGTCTTGAAGGTGTCCGCCATGGTGCCCGGCAGCCGTTCGTAGAGCGCCTGGAGGTACTCGTACTTGGCCGGGGTGGTCAGGTCCAGTGCCTGCTGGACCTGACCGGAGGTGAGGTACTCCCCCACCGCGGTCAGCACGCCGGGGTGGTTGTGCCCCAGGGCGAGGGTGCCCGCCGCGGCGAGGCAGTCCAGGTACTCGCGGCCGTGCCCGTCGCGGATCCGTGCGCCGTGGCCTTCGGCGAGCAGTTTGCCGAAGGCGTTGGCGTAGGTCCGGGCGCCCGATTCGCGCGCCTCGACGAAGGTGTACATCTCGTCCGGCGTGAGGGTGGTCACGTCGTCACTCCTCTTCCATTCCTCGGGCGTGAGCGGGCGTCCGCGACCATGACCTGGCCGAGGGCGATCCCTCCGTCATTGGTCGGGACGAGCCGGTGGACATAGGTGTCGAACCCGTCGGCGGTCAGCCCGGTCAGACAGTTGAGCAGCAGGAACTCGTTGAGGAACACGCCTCCGGAGAGGGCGACCTGGTTGACCCCGGTCTCCTCCCGCAGGGCCTTGCAGCGCTCGCGCACCATCTCGACGACGGCCGTGTGGAAGCGGCGGCTGATCCGGTCGACGGGCAGCCCGGCGGCGATGTCGGCGGCCATGGCCCGGATCACGGGCCGCGGGTCCACCTCGGTCAGTCCGTCGGCCCCGTAGGCCCCGAAGCGGTACGAGGCCTGCGGCTCCGGGGCGGCGTCGCGGTCGAGCAGCCCCTCCAGCTCGATCGGGCCCTGGGCCTCGTACTCGGCCTTGGCGCAGACCCCGGCGAGGGCGGCGGCCCCGTCGAAGAGCCGGCCCATGCTGGAGGTGGGCGGGGAGTTGATCCCGCGGGCGGCCATCGTGGCGAAGACCTGCCGGCGCTGCTCGTCGAGGGCGGCGAGGGCGGGGAAGCCCGCCAGGGCCTTGTCCCCGTCCCCGTCGAAGGCGTCCAGGGCGAGCGCGTACCCGGTGCGGATGGGTTCGCGTACGGCCTGGTCCCCGCCGATCAGCGGCAGGCCGCGCATCCGGCCGACCCGGCGGTAAGCGGCGAAGTCCCCGAGGAGGAACTCCCCGCCCCAGACCGTGCCGTCCTCGCCGTAGCCGAAGCCGTCGAAGATCACGCCGAGGGTGGTGCCGCTCACGTGGTTCTCCGCCATGCAGGAGGCCATGTGGGCGTGGTGGTGCTGGACTTCCACGGTGGGGAGCGCCGGGCCCGCGCCGTCCTCGTCGAGGGCGGCCCGGGTGGAGCGGAACTGCGGGTGCATGTCGTGCGCCGTGACCTCCGGCTTGAGCGCGTAGAGCTGCGCCAGGTGCCGGGCGGTGCGGTGGTGCGCGGCGAAGGTCTCGTCGTTCTTGAGGTCGCCGATGTGCTGGCTGAGGAAGACCTGGGAGCCGTTGGTGAGGGCGACGGTCGTCTTCAGTTCGGCGCCGAGGGCGACCACGGGGGCCACGTCGCGGCCGACGTCCACCGGGTAGGGGGCGTAGCCGCGGGCCCTGCGGATGAACTGGAGGAGCGGCTCGTCCAGTTCGGGGTGGTCGGAGAGGCGGACCACCGAGTCGTCGACGCGGATCTCGATGTCGCGGTCGTGGTAGAGGATCACGTCCGCGATCTCGAAGAGCTGCTCCAGGGCCTCTTCGTTGCGGTAGGCGATGGGGTAGCCGGAGATGTTGCCGCTGGTGGCGACGAGCGCCTCGAGTCCGGGCTCGTCCAGCAGCAGGTGGTGGTGGGGTGCCGAGGGCAGCATGATCCCCAGGTTGGGGTTGCGCGGGGCCACGGACTCCGGGAGGGAGCCCGCGCGCTTGCGGGCCAGCAGGATGGGCCGGGCCGGCGAGCGCAGGACGTCGATCTCCGCTTCGGAGAGCTCCACCAGGCCCTGCGCCGTGGTGAGGTCGCGGACCATCACCGCGAACGGCTTGGAGTCGCGGCGCTTGCGGCTGCGCAGCAGCGCCACGGCCTCGGCGTTGGTCGCGTCCACCACGAGGTGGAAGCCGCCGACGCTCTTCATGGCCGCGATCCCGCCGTCCGCGAGGACCCGGGCGGCCCGCAGGAGCGCCTCGTCCCCTTCGGCCGTGTTCCCCTCGCGGTCCTGGAGCAGCAGCCGGGGGCCGCAGTCCGGGCAGGCGTTGGGCTGCGCGTGGTAGCGCCGGTCCATCGGGTCCTCGTACTCGGCCTTGCAGTCCGCGCACATGGTGAAGGTGGCCATGGTGGTCATCGGACGGTCGTACGGCAGGTCCTGGATGATGGAGTACCGGGGCCCGCAGTTGGTGCAGTTGATGAAGGGGTAGCGGTGCCGGCGGTCCTTCGGGTCGCGAAGTTCCGCCTGGCAGTCGCCACAGACGTGGGTGTCCGCCGGGAGCAGCGCGGACCGGGCTCCGGTGTGCTCGCTGTGCACGATGGTGAACGGGCCCTCGGGCACGGTGCCGCGGTCCAGTCCCCTGGTCGGCCGGACCTCGTCCACCCGGGCGAGCTCGGGGGCGCGGCCGCTGAGGCCCGCCGCGAACTCCTCCAGGGCGGCGACCGGTCCGGACGCCTCCACCAGCACGCCCTCGGGGTCGTTGCGAACCCAGCCGGAGAGGCCGAGTTCACGGGCCAGCTTGTAGACGAACGGCCGGTAGCCGACGCCCTGGACCACGCCGGTGACGCGGATGCGCCACGCGTCGACATCGGTGTGGGCGCTGTCGACGCCCGTGATCCCTGCGGGCCGCTCCGTGACGGTCTGCTGCTCGGTGCTGCTCATGGCGGTCTCCTCGGTCCCTTGTCTCAGCAGAGCCGGGGGAGTTCGGCGCCGAGGAGTTCCTCGAGCTGGGTCTCGCGGCCGTCCTTGTCGCGCAGCAGCACCAGCGCCTCGGTGTCCTCGGAGATCTCGCCGATGGTGACCGCGTGCTTGCCGTAGGGCAGCGAGCGCAGGGCGGCCAGTACGTCGGCCTCCGCCTCCGGGGCCACGAAGACCGCGAGGCAGCCCTCGTTGGCGCAGTGCAGCGGGTTGATGCCGAGCATGTCGGCGGCCATCGCGGTCTCGTGCTGGATGGGCAGGTCGTCCTGGGCGACGCGGATGGTGCGGCCGAGCTTGTGGGCGTACTCGTGGAGCACGGCGGTCAGGCCGCCGCGGGTGACGTCGCGCATCGAGCGGACGGCGCCGGCCTCCACGGTCGACAGGACCGTGTCCACCAGGCCGTTGAGCGGTGCGCAGTCGCTGTCCACGCGCTGCTCGAAGCCGAGGCCCTCGCGGATGGAGAGCAGGTGCACCGTGTGGTTGCCGATGGGGCCGCTGAGGATGACCTTGTCGCCGGGGCGCACGTCGGTCATGGTGAGCGGCTCGCGCTCGAAGACCCCGACGCCCGCGGTGTTCAGGTAGATCTGGTCGGCCTCGCCCTTGCGGACCACCTTGGTGTCCCCGCCGACGATCTGTACGCCGGCCTCGCGGGCGGTGTCGCGGATCGACTCCAGGACCTGGACCAGCTTGGGGATGGGGAGCCCGGTCTCCAGGATCATCCCGAGGGTGAGGTACTTGGGCCGGGCGCCGGCCACGGCCAGGTCGTTGACGGTGCCGCAGACCGCGATCTTCCCGATGTCCCCGTTGCCGAAGAACGGCGGGTCGATCACGAAGGAGTCGGTGGTCATCGCGATGCGGTCGCCCTCGATCTTGAGGACCGCACTGTCCTCCATGATGCCGACGTACACGTCGCCGAGGGTCGCCGCGATCAGCTGGACCAGGTCCTGGCTCAGCTTCGCGCCGGTGCCGTGGTCGAGGACGATGAATTCGGTGGGATCCACGCTCGTGGTCATGCCTGTTCCTCTCTGGAACGGGGAGTTGAGGGGAGGGGCGTGGTCACGGGGTCTTGATGTTCTTGCGGGGCAGGCCGCCCTCGGCGTCGAGGACCTTGATGACCTCGGCGGAGTCGGTCACCGTGGCGCAGTAGCCCTCCAGCCAGTCCAGGGCGCGCTGCTTGTCGTCCAGGCGGGCCGAGACAACGCAGTCGGACGGGACCCAGATGTTGTAGCCGCGGAAGAACGCGTCGGCGGCGGTGGTCTGGACGCATATCTGCGTCTGCATGCCGGTGATCAGCACGGTGTCCACGCCGAGGGCCTGGAGGCGCTCGTGCAGGTCGGTCTCGTAGAAGCCCGAGTCCTTGCTCTTCTCCATGACGACGTCCTCGGGGGCCAGGAAGGCCTCGATGATGTCGGCGCCGTGGGTGCCGCGCTGGACCGGGAGGTGGCCGTCGTAGCGCTCGGCGTTCGGGTCGTCCGGGTCGTTGACGAGCTGCAGGTGGAAGATGTGGTGGCCGCGGCTGCGCATCTCGTCGAGGAAGCCCGTGAAGTGGGGGGTCGCGGCCTCGACGGCGGCGACGCGCTCCGGGTTCTTCTCGACCAGTTCGTACTGGAGGTCGTTGGTCAGGACGGCGATCTTGGACATGGCTGTGCCCTTCGGTGGAGTGGTGTGGTCCCGCGGCCCGGCCGGCGCACGTCGACGTGCGCCCCGGCGGGCGGTGGGTGAGGCGGGAGCGGTGAGAGCGGTGGGAGCCGTGGGTGGGGCGCGAGGGTGCGCACCGGACGGTCGGCCGCGAAGGGCCGTGGCGCAGGGGCGGATCGGCCCGGGGCCGAGTCCGGCGTCCTCGGTGCAGCGTGCTCGGCGTGCTCGGTGTGCTCGGCGTGCGGGGGCTCCTGTGCCGGCAGCCGGTTCGGGCGGCGCGGCGCTCAGGAGGGGGCGCGGGTGCGGGTGTGGGTGCGGGTGCGGGTGCGCGGGACGTACCTCAGGCACGGTGCGCGCAGGAGGTGCCGCGCGTACGGCCTGCCGGTGGGGAGGTCAGCTCGCGACCGCGACGCGGTCGGATTCGAGCTCGTGCAGCCAGGTGCCGGTGGCCTCGAAGTGGTCCGTGATGTCGGCGAGCCGGGCGTGCATGTAGAAGCCGGTGACGGGGCGGCCGTCGGCGCGGGCGTAGTCGGGCAGCCGGCCGTATTCGCGGAAGCCCAGGCGCTGCCAGAGCACGGAGGGGCCGTCGTCGCGGACTTCGAGCGTGATGACGTCGCAGCCCATCTCGCCGACCTTGCGCAGGGCCTCGGCCCATCCTTCGAGCAGGAACTGCCCGCGGTAGTCGGGGGCGACGACGCAGCGGCGCATTTCGACGATGTGGCGGCGGGCGGGCAGCGGGGCCCGGGCGAGCGTCACCATGCCGACGATGCGGCCTTCGTCGGTGCGGACGTGCAGGAGGTCGACGGCGCCCTTCTGCAGGTCGGCCTCGAAGGCCCGCATCAGGGGCAGGCCCTTCTCCAGGCCCACCGGTTCGTAGAAGCCGAGGGTCATCTCCTTGACCGCGACGGCGTCCATCAGCTCGATCATTTCGCGCATGTCCTGTTCGGACAGTTCGCGGGGCCATGAATAGTGCATCGTCTTCCTTGGTGAGTAGACGGGTGGAGCAGCCGGACCCCGGACATCGCGGCACCGCCCCCCGTGCGGGGGGCTGTGCGGCACATCTGGAACGCAATGCCCGGGATCGCCGGACTGCGGGAGTGTCGGCCCTTCAGCTCTTCAGCCCTTCGGCCCTTCGGCCTTCAGGGCGTCGCCGGCAGGTGGGGGCCGGTCGGTCAGACCGAAGCGGTGGCCCTCGTCTGCAGGTTGGTCTGTACGGCGGCGGCCGGTGCGGCCTGGGTCAGCAGCGAGGCGTCGGCGCCGGCGCCGAGCACGGTGGCCGCGTAGACCTCGACGAAGTACGACACGAACAGCGAGTTGATCTTGATGAGGTGCTCGACGAAGCGCTCTTCGTCGGCCTCGTCCTTGATGATGCGCATGATGAGGTTCCAGACCATGTCGACGTGGTCGTCGTCCTCGTCGAGGGCCAGGTGGGCGCGGGCGCCCTTCGTCTTGTCGGCGCCGACGTGCTGCTCCATGATGTCCAGCCAGTCGGGCTGCGTCTTGCCCGCGATGTACTCCAGGTAGAACCCGCTGATCATCGCGGCCAGCGGGCCCTCGGTGGCCATCGTGTAGTAGAAGTACCCGTTGAGCAGCTCGGTGGCGAAGGTCGGGCGGATCGCGTAGATCTCCTCGTCCGTCATGCCGACCTTGTGCAGGTCGCCGGCGAACATGCGGTCGTGGCGGCCCTCCTCCGCTCCGTACATGCCCCACTCCTTGCAGAGCTGCGGGTCCCGGGTGGCCCAGTAGTTGGCGATGAGGGGGTCGACGGCACGCTTGAGGCCGATCCGGATCATCGTCTCGACGTTGTGCCGCTTGTACAGCTCGAGGTCGAACTTCTCCTTGTCGAGCATCCCGTCGGCGCCCGCGCTGCGCTCGTAGAAGTCCCGCTCGAACTTCAGCAGGAGCTCGTCGACGCGCTTGCGGAACTCAGGGCGCTGCAGGTTGGAGTACGTGTTGTACGACTTACTACGAGGCATCTCATCCCCAGCCGAGATCGTTGGCTACCTGACCCGGACCAGTGGGGCCGGCGATGTTCGCCGCACCACTAGTCGACGGGGCCAGGAAGACGGTCACCGCGAAAGTTGCCGCAATGGCGATGAGGAAACTCGCTATACGTGGCATGCTTGCCTGCCCCTCAAGATGTCCTGCGGTCCGGATCAGCTTCGGCCTCATCCTGTCCGTTCTTCGACATCCGGATCCATCCCTTTCTGGGATCATGTTGCCGCTGGCGAAAACATGACAGGGGGATGAATTGAACACAATCAGACAAGTCCACCCTTTTCCCGTGCCCCGGCTCACCCCTGCCGGAGATCGTCTCTACCGGTTCTGTACACAGACACCCGGAACAACATGCGATACGGCCGCAACAGCCCTCGGCATGACCACCGAGGAAATAGAGGCGGCCGCGGTGTCCCTGGAGGCCTTGGGACTGCTCAGCGAGTGCCCCCTGAGCAACATCTACACCCCCTACCCCGTGGACCACGCACGCATCAAGGTCCTCAACCCGGCACAGCACAGCCTGAACGAGACACAGACTTTTCTCGATCAACTACGCGGAGATCTCGACCTGTTGACCCTCACGACGGCGCACCTGAAGGACGAGACGGCACTGGAGTTGGTCCCGGGCGTAGCGGACGTCCGCAAACTCATCGCCGGCCTCGCGGTCGGCTGCCGCACCGAGGTCATGACCTCCCAGCCCGGCGGAGCCCGGGACACGGAGGTGCTCCAGGAGAGCCTGGACCGCACCGAACGGCTGCTGGAACGCGGTGTCCGGATGCGCACCCTGTACCAGCACACGGCCCGGTTCAGCCCGGCCACCGCGTCCTTCGTCGCGCGGGTCGCACCGCTCGGCGCGGAAGTGTGCACGCTCGCGCACGGTTTTCCGCGCTGCATCATCTTCGACAAGGAAGTGGCGATCTTGCCGCTTTCGGATGGCTCCCACGGTGCAGCGGTATCGAAAAACAGCCACCTTGTCTCATTCCTCGTGGAGGCTTTCGAGCGGGCCTGGAGCGCGGCCGAGAAATTCACCTCGGACGACGACAGGCCCGCACGTGCCGCGATTACCTCGGATATTCAGCAGACGATCGTCTCGCTGCTCATTCAGGGTGAATCGGACAACCGAATAGCGCATGTGGTCGGGATATCGTTGCGGAATTGCCAACGCCACATTGCGAACATCATGAAGAGCATCGGAGCCCGCAACCGGCTGCACGCCGGATATCTGCTGGGCAAGGAGCCTTTCAACGGTGTCTGAGCCTGTGGCCGCCCGGGCCGCGCGGGTGCGGCCCGGCCTGCCGGGGAGCCGGAAGCGTTCCCGCTAGCGACCGCCCGCGGCCGGAAGCGGAACCGGGCCGGGGTCGGGCGCCGGGACCCCCGCGGCCGCGGGCACGGGGGTCCGACCGGTCCCCTCCGCGGCCTGCGGCCCCTCCGCCGAGGCCCCCGCTTCCGGTTCCGCTTCCGCCTTCGGACCTGCTTCCGCTTCCGCCGCCGCGGGCCCGGGCTCAGGCCCGGCCTTGGGCCCGGCCTTGGGCTTCGACGGCACCAGCGAGGTCACCGCCACCCCGCCGACCAGCAGGACGGCCGCCACCCAGCGCAGCCCGCTCACGCCCTCCCCCAGCACCAGGGCCGCCGAGCTCATCCCGAAGACCGGCACCAGCAGCGAGAAGGGGGCCACCGAGGAGGCGGGATAGGTGCGCAGCAGGAACCCCCACGCCCCGAAGCCGAACACCGTGGTGATCCAGGCGAGGTACACGATGACCCCGACCCCGCTCCAGTCGAGCCCGCGCAGCGCCGCCAAGTCCCGCTCCGGCCCCTCCAGCAGGAGCGAGAGCCCCGCCAGCGGCAGCACCGGCACCACGCTCACCCACACCATGAAGTTCAGCGCGTCGGGCGGGGAGGCCTTGCGGGTCAGCACGTTGGACACGCCCCAGCACGCGGCGGCCGCGATGACCATCGTGAAGCCCAGCACCGGCCCGGAGGCCCCCTCGTCCACGGCGGCCACGGCGATCCCCGCGAACGCCACGGTCATGCCCGCGATCCGCAGCAGGCCCGGCCGCTCCCCGAGCACGACGGCCGCGAACACGGCCGTGAACACCGCCTGCGCCTGGAGGACCAGCGAGGACAGCCCGGCCGGCATCCCGTTGTCCATCCCGGTGAACAGCAGCCCGAACTTCGCGATGCCGAGGACCACGCCCACCGCGATGATCCACTTCCAGGCCACCTTGGGCCGTCCGACGAAGAACACCGCCGGCAGTGCCGCGACAAGGAAGCGCAGGGCGGACAGCAGCAGCGGAGGGAACGATCCGAGCCCGAACTCGATGACGACGAAGTTGAAACCCCAGACCGCGGCTACGAGGACCGCGAGGGCAGTGTGCATGGGTCGCATGATCCGAGCATCGGCTCATCAACCGTTTAGCACTAGCGCAGATCTCTTCAGGGTCGGATGTAGCAATGCTTCATCCGGCAATCGGCGGTGCCGCCGCCGCGGGCCCGGCCCGATCCGAACGGCACGCCCTAAGCTGACCGCCATGCTCGACCTCTCCCGGCTGCGCGCCCTGCACGCCGTCTCCGTCCACGGCTCGGTCGGCGCCGCCGCGGCCGCCCTCGGGTACACCCCCTCCGCCGTCTCCCAGCAGATCGCCAAGCTGGAACGGGAAACCCGCACCACCCTCCTCGAACGCCACGGCCGCGGCGTCGCCCTCACCGAGGAGGCCAAACTGCTGGCCGCCACGGCCCAGCAGCTGTTGGACATCTCCGAGCAGGCCGAGACCGCGCTGGAGGAGTCCCGCGGCCAGCCCATCGGCCGGCTGCGGGTCGCCGCCTTCGCCTCGGCCGCCCGCGGCCTGCTCCCCGGGGTCCTCGCGGACCTGGCCCACCGTCACCCGGCCCTGGAAGTACGGCTCACCGAGATCAACCCCCACCTGTCGATGGACCTGGTCTCGCGCGGGGTCACCGACCTGGCCGTGACCCACGACTGGGACATCGCCCCGCTGCCGGCCCCCGAGGGCGTGGAGCAGGCGGTGATCGGGGACGACCGCTGCGACCTCCTCGTCCCCGCCGGGCACCCCTTCACCTCCCGCGCCGTCATCCACCGCTCGGACCTGGGCGGGCAGCGCTGGGTCTGCCAGCCGCCCGGCCGGGTCTGCCACGACTGGCTGGTGCGGACCCTGCGCACGGCCGGGTTCGAGCCCGACATCACGCACGTCGCCGAGGAGAACCACACCATCGTCTCGCTGGTCGCCGCCGGGCTCGGGGTGGCCGTCGTACCGCGGCTGGGCACCGGGACGCTGCCGCCCGGCGCGGTGGCCGTACCGCTGGAGCCCGGCCCCGTACGCCGGTTGTACGCCCTGTGGCGGACCGGGGCGGCCCGCCGGCCGGCGATCACCGAGGCCGTACGGACCCTGCGCGAGCACTGGCCGCTGGTCGCCCCCCGTCCGGGGGACTCCGCGAGTGTCCCCCGCGCCGGGGGCCCCGCCCCGCAGTAGGGTCCGGCGCGTGCCGAACCACGCCTCCCGCCGGACCCTGCTCACCGTGGCCGCCGTGGCCGCCGTCACCGCCGCGGGGGCCGCGTCCGCCGCGGTGGGCCCCGACCGGAACCCCGGCGGTCCCGCCCCCGACGACCCCCGGCCGGGCGACCGCGCACCGGGCCGCACCCCGGCCCCCCGGGTCCGGCCGCGCGAGACGATGGCGCGGATGAGCCTGGCCGAACTGGTCGGGCAGCTCTTCGTATCGCGGGTGTACGGGCACTCGGCCACCGCTCCCGACTCCGAGGACGCCGCGCAGAACCAGCAGCTGTTCGGGGTGCGCACCCCCGCCGAGCTGGTCGCCCGCTACCACCTCGGCGGGATCGTCTACTTCGGCTGGGCGCACAACACCCGCTCCCCGCGCCAGGTCGCCGAGCTGTCGGCCGGGCTCCAGCGCGCGGCCGCAGGCGACGGTGCGGGCATCCCGCTGCTGCTCTCCATCGACCAGGAGCACGGCGCCGTCGCCCGCGTGGGCCGGCCCGCGACCCTGCTGCCGGGGGCCATGGCGCTGGGGGCCCTGGCCCTGGGGACCGGCGGGTCGACCGCCGAGGCCCGCCGGGCCGCGCGCATCGCGGGCGCGGAGCTGGCGGCCATGGGCATCCGGCACAACTACGCCCCGGTGGCCGACGTGAACGTGGACCCCGCCAACCCGGTCATCGGCGTACGGTCCTTCGGCGCCGACCCGCAGGCCGTGGCGGCGCTGGTCGCCGCCCAGGTCCGCGGCTACCAGAGCGCCGGGGTGGCCGCCACGGCGAAGCACTTCCCGGGGCACGGGGACACCGGCACCGACAGCCACGTCGGGCTGCCGCTGATGACCCACACCCGCGCGCGGTGGGAGGAGCTGGACGAGCCGCCGTTCCGGGCGGCCGTGGAGGCGGGCGTGGACGTGGTGATGACCGCGCACATCGTCTTCCCCGCGCTCGACCCCTCGGGGGATCCGGCGACCCTCTCGCGGCCCATCGTCACCGGGATCCTGCGCGAACGCCTCGGCTTCGGCGGGGTGGTGGTCACCGACGCCCTCGACATGGCCGGGGTCCGCCAGAAGTACGGGGACGACCGGGTCCCGGTGCTGGCCCTCAAGGCGGGCTGCGACCAGCTGCTGAACCCGCCGGACCTGGGGCTGGCCGTGCGCAGCGTGCTGGCGGCCGTGGAGTCCGGCGAGCTGACGCGGGCCCGGATCGAGGAGTCGGTGCTGCGGATCCTGGAACTGAAGGCCCGCCGGGGCCTGTTCGAGGCCGCGGCGCCGGCCGTGGACGCGGCGCGGGCGATGGACGCGGTGGATGCGGCCGTCGGCATCCCGGCGCACCTGGCGGCGGCCGGGGAGATCGCGGACCGCACGACGACCCTGCTGGCCAATCCGGTGAAGCTGCTGCCGCTGGATCCGGCGGACCGGCCGCTGCTCCTGGTCACCGGGACCGACCCGGTCTCCCCCACGGGTACGACGGGACCCCCTACGGCGGTACTGGCCCGGGAGCTGTCCGCGCTGGGCTGCCGGGCGACGGCCCTGCCGCCCGCGCGCGCGGTGGCGGCCGCCCCCGGCAACGCGGCGGTGCTCGTGTGCACGTACAACGTCCCCGAGGGTGCGAGCCCGCAGCGCGAGCTGGTCACCGAGCTGCTGGCCACCGGGGTGCCGGTGGTCCTGGTGGCGATCCGCAACCCGTACGACCCGGCCCGGCTGCCGGCCTGCGCGGCCGAACTGGCCACCTACACCTGGACGGACGTGGAGCTGCGCGCGGCGGCCCGGGTGATCACCGGGACCGTACGCCCCACGGGGCGCCTGCCGGTCCCGGTGCCGGGCCGCTACCCGCTGGGCCACGGGCTGGCGTACGGGTAGTCCCCGTACCCCTCCCGCGGCCCCCCGGGTCCTACGGGCGCAGCATCGGCTCGCGCTCGATGTCGCGCTGGTCGAGCTGCGCGTCCGGCTTGGCCAGCGGTGCGACCTTCGCCGCGCCGGTGGGCGAGGCGGCGGGGGCGACTCCGGCCCACTGCAGGATCTTCGCGGTGGCCAGCGCCTTCTCGCCCTCCGTGAGCTTGGCGACGTTGGCCCCGTGGTTGGCGCCGGGAGCGATCATCACGTAGCTGTCGCGGGCCCCGTAGCCGAGGTGGAACGGTTCGGCACCCCACGGGTCGTTCTGCCCGTTGACGAAGAGCATCTGGTTCGCGTTGTTCTTCACCCAGGTGTCGATGTCCCGCATGGCCGACGGCTGGAAGGTCATCGGGATGTCGCGGGGCACGAAGTTGCGCGGCGGCTGGTAGCCGTAGCGGCTCAGGTCACCGAGGTGGGGCTGCTTGATGTCGGGGGAACCGAGCTGGGTGCCCGCCTGGTAGTAGTACGGGGTGTACGTCTCCAGGCCCTGGTCGGCGTAGGCCGAGAAGCCGGAGATCGAGTCGATCGTGTCCCAGATCTCCTGGTCGGTCGCGGTGGCGGCGGCCGGGATGGTGGAGCAGTCGGCGAGCAGGCTGTACTGCCAGAAGGCCCACACGTAGTCGAGCACGACGGCCTCGTAGGCCTTGTCGAGGTTGCCGACGGTGGTGAAGGTCCAGCCGTTCTCGGCGGCGGCGGCCGCGTACTTGGCCTCCAGCGGGATCCGGCGCACGAGCGCCTCGCGCTGCACCGCGTTCAGCCGGTCGCGGCACTCCTTGGTGCCGACCTTGGCGAAGAACCGGTCGTAGGCCGAGTCCTCCTTGTTCACCACGTCGTTGGGGGCGACGTACGCGACGACGCCGTCCATGTCGCGCGGGTAGAAGCGCTCGAAGTAGGTGGCGGTCATGCCGCCCTTGCTGCCGCCCGTGGCCAGCCAGTTCTTCTTGTAGACCTTCTTCAGCGCGGTGAAGACGCGGTGCTGGTCACTGGCGGCCTGCCAGATGTCGAGGTTCGCCCAGTTGGCCGGGTCGGGGCGGGACGGGGTGAAGAAACGGTACTCCAGCGACACCTGGTTGCCGTCGACTATGGTCGTCGGCTCGCTGCGGCGCGGGTTGGTGTTGACGTTGTAGCCGGAGGTGAAGAACACCGTGGGCCGCGTGACGTCCTTGTGCAGCAGGGTCAGGCGCTGCTTGAAGGTGCCCTTCCACGGCGCGCGGTGGTCGACCGGCTGCTCGTAGTTCAGTACGAAGAAGCGGTAGCCGGGGTACGGCTTCTCCTCGATCAGGGTCATCCCCGGGACCGCGAGGATCCGGTCCTTGATGTCTTCCGTGGCGGCCTTGGCATCCGTGGCGGTGGCATCCGTGACGGCGGACGGTTCCGCGGCGGTGGCCGCTTGCGCCGTGGTGCCGGCCGCACCCGCGGTGCCGATCAGCACCACGAGCGACAGCAGCCATCCGAGCTTCTTGCGCATTCACACTCCCCATGAGTTCACATCGGTCGCCGTGAACCTAGCCGGGGGAACGTGCGGCTGAACAGACCTAGTTGGGCCGCTCCATCAGCAAAGGATCCAGCCGGAAGCCACGGATCCGGCTCCCACGCTCCCCTTTACATACACGCAGCGGTTGATCGCGTGGACGCTGACGGGCCCGGCGTACCGGGTGAACTGCCCCGCGTCGCGCACCGGGTAGCCGCCGCGCGGCTGGATGCTCACCGACATCGACCGCCGCTGACCGGGCTCCCGGGCGACCGCCACCGCGCAGGCCCGGTCGCGGCTCTTGTACACGCGCACCTCCCCCGTGGAGAACGGCAGCGTCCGCACCAGGTTCCCCGCGCACCCACCGGTCGCCGCGTACGCCGGCTGCGCCGTCAGCAGTGCGGCCGCGCCCAGCCACAGCGAGACCGTGGCCACCACCGCGCGGGCGGCCCATCGCCCGTTCCGGTTCCGCGCCTTCAACACCCTGTCCCCCATCGGTCGTACGTACAACGTGCGTACGTTCGTACGACGCCTGACCTCCTCGAATGGTTGCGTGGAACAAGGATTCAGCCCGCGGAGCCCGGCAGACTGGTCATTCTGTCCGGTTCGCCCCGTAAACCGACCCCTACACCGCCCCGTGGTCGAAGACCGCCTCCCGCGGCCGGACCAGAGTGGCGACGGCGATCGACTGGAGGTGCGTGGTGCGCACGGCGGGCAGGTTGGCCTCGCCGAAGATTCCGCCCGTCGCTCCCGTGCCTCCGTTGTACGGGATGCCCGGCAGGCAGCCGATGTGCGAATCGTTGACCTTCAGCATGCCGCCGTTGACCACCTCCTCGCAGAACCGCTCGACGACCCGCTCGTCCTGGGTCCACAGGGAGTTGCGCAGCCCGTAGCGGTTGGCGTTGAGGAAGGCGATCGCCTCCTCCAGCCGGACCGGCGCCTCGGGCACGACCACGCACAGCAGCGGGAAGAAGGTCTCCTCGCGGAAGGCGCGCAGCCGGGCGGCCCCGGCCAGCCCGTCCACCCGGACGACCGCCGGGCGGATGAACGGCCCCGCCGCCGCCGGCTCGTCGTCCACGTCCACGAACTCGCCGCCGCACAAGAGCTCCCCGCCGGCCGCCAGCACCTCGCCGAGGACCTCGGTGAACTCCGCCCGCTTGACCACCGGGCTCAGCACCGTGCGCGGATCCTCCGGCGGTCCGGGCCGGATCTCCCGCACCTGCTCCACCAGCTCCTTCAGCAGCCGGTCGGCCACCTCGGGGTGGACGATGGCGAACTTCGGGGTCATGCAGATCTGCCCGGAGCCGTAGTACCGCTCGCACAGGGCCCGCGCCGCGAGATCGGTCTCGGCGTCGTGCCACACCAGCACCCCGTCGTTGCCCGACAGTTCGAGTACGGGCTTCTTCCCCGCGGCCACGCACTCCCGCTCCAGCTTGAGCCCCTGCTCGGAGCCGCCGAAGAAGACCAGGTCGTCGCAGTCGGGGCTGTCCAGCCACTGGCGCACCACGGCGCGGGCGTGGGTGCAGAGCACGTTCAGGGTGCCGGGCGGGGCGCCGAGCCGTTCCAGGAGCGGGGCCACGATCTCCCGGTAGACGAAGCCGACGCCCAGCGGGGCGGTGGGCGGCGCGTTGACGACCAGGCTGTTGCCCGCGGCGAGCGCCATCACCCCGTAGAAGGAGTTCGAGGTCGGGGCGTTGCGCGGCGGGCTGAGGCACACCACCCCGTCCGGCTTGCGCACCATGCGGGTCCGGCGGCCGGCCGCGGTCCGCTCGGGCTCCCGCAGCCGCCCGGCGAAGTCGGCGACGGAGTCCGGGTGGAAGGAGGCGGCCACGGAGTCCAGCTCCCAGCCGGCGAGCCGTACCGGATGACCCTCGGCGACCAGCAGGCCCGTCAGCTCCTCGCGCCGCTCGACCACGGCCCGGTGGATGCCGTGCAGCAGCTCCAGCCGGTCGGCGAGCGGGACCCGCGCCCATCCCGGCTGGGCCGCGCGGGCGGCGGCCAGGGCGCGCAGGCCCTGCTCGGGGGTGGACATGGCGACGCGGCCGGCCAGCAGCCGGTCGTCGTACGGCAGGTCCTCGCCGCGCTCCAGCCGGGCCTTGAGCCCGAGCACCTCGTACGGCTCGCGCAGGAGTTGACCCACCCGCGGCCAGTAGATCCATCGGGTGCCGGGCTCCTCGGCGCCGTTGACCCATACCTCGTAAGAGTGCATCCACAACTTCCTAGCGGGATAACGGGAGTTCGTGATCACGAGGAGATTACGCTAGGTGAGCGAGAGACCTCGCACCGTAGCCGTGAAAGGCACTTGAAATGACGAACGACCTTCTCGACCGCAAGCTGGACCGCGCCTTCGCCCACCTCGACGTCAACGAGGACCAGGTGATCGACGAGCACGACATCATCGGGCTCGGTTCCCGCCTGCTGTCGGCCCTCGGCGAGCCGGCGACCTCGCCCAAGGCGACCCAGATGATGGGCGGGCTGGTCGACTTCTGGCAGGAGCTCTTCACCGAGCTCGACATGGACCGGGACGGGAAGGTCACGCCGGAGGAGTACAAGCAGGGCATGACCCGCCTCTTCCAGGACGACCGCGCGGCGTACGACAAGTCGTTCCGGCCGATGGCCCACGCGATGCTCCTGGTCGTCGACAAGGACGACGACGGCCGGATCAGCCCCGAGGAGTTCCAGAAGGCCCAGACGGCCTTCGACACGAAGCTGAGCAAGGCGGACACGGACGCGCTCTTCGCCCGGATCGACGCCGACCACGACGGGTTCCTGTCCGTGGACGAACTCCTCGGCGCGGTGCGGGAGTACTACACCGGCACCGAGGAGGACGCCCCGGGCAACCTGCTCTTCGGCGAGCTCTAGCCCCTTGCTCCGCTAGGAGACGCCCTACGCGGCGGCCGGCTCGTCCTCGCCCACGAAGGTGCGCCACAGCTCGGCGTACCGGCCGCCGCGGGCCAGCAGTTCGGCGTGGGTACCGTCCTCCGCGACCCGGCCGCGGTCCATGACCACGACCCGGTCGGCGCGCGCGGCGGTGGTCAGCCGGTGCGCCACGACCAGGGTGGTGCGCTTGCCCGCGAGCCGGTCGGTGGCCTGGTTGACCAGGGCCTCGGTGGCCAGGTCGAGGGCGGCGGTGGCCTCGTCGAGCAGCAGCACGTCGGGGTCGACGAGCTCGGCGCGGGCCAGCGCGATCAGCTGGCGCTGGCCGGCCGAGAGGTTGCGGCCGCGCTCGGTGACGGTGTGCAGGTAGCCGCCGTCCAGCGTGGCGATCATGGCGTGGGCGCCGACCGCGTGGGCGGCGGCCTCCACCTCCGAGTCGCTCGCCCCGGGCCGCCCGTAGGCGATGGCGTCGCGGACGGTCCCCGGGAAGAGGTACGGCTCCTGGGGGACGACGCCGAGGCGGTGGCGGTAGCCCGTCAGGTCCAGCTCGCGCAGGTCCACCCCGTCGGCGGTGACCCGGCCGGAGGTCGGATCGTAGAACCGGGCCACCATCTTGACCAGCGTGGACTTGCCGGCTCCGGTCTCCCCGACGAAGGCGACGGTCTGCCCGGCAGGGATGCGCAGGCTGATCCCGGTGAGCGCGGGCTCCTTCTCCCCGCGCTCCTCGGCCGTGCCGTACGAGAAGTCGACCCCCTCGAAGGCGATCTCGCCGCGCAGTTCGGGGACCGGGCGGGGGTCGGCCGGGCGGGGGGTGCTGGTGGGCTCGCGCAGCAGGCCCTGGATCCGGCCGAGGGAGACGGTGGCCTGCTGGTAGCCGTCGAAGACCTGGGAGAGCTGCTGGACGGGGGCGAAGAACAGGTCGATGTAGAGCAGGTACGCGACCAGCGCGCCGGTGGTGAGCGTGCCGGCCTCCACCCGCCCGGCGCCGACGATCAGCACGGCTGCGGCCGCCCCGGAGGACAGCAGCTGCACGAAGGGGAAGTAGACCGAGATCAGCCACTGGCCGCGGACCCGGGCCTCACGGTACGAGTCGCTGCGCTCGGCGAACCGGACGGCGCCGGCCCGCTGGCGGCGGAAGGCCTGGACGATGCGCAGTCCGGCCACGGACTCCTGGAGGTCGGCGTTGACCAGGCCGACCCGGTCGCGGGCGAGCTCGTAGGCGGCCACGGACTTCCGGCGGAAGAAGACGGTGCCGATGATCAGCAGGGGCAGCGTGGCGAAGACGATCAGCGCCAGCTCCACGTCCAGGACGAGCAGGGCGACGAGGATGCCGAAGAAGGTGAGGACGGACACGACGGCGGTGACGAGCCCGGTCTGCAGGAAGCTGGACAGGGCGTCCACGTCGGTGGTCATCCGGGTCATGATCTTGCCGGTGAGCTCGCGCTCGTAGTAGTCGAGGCCGAGGCGCTGGAGCTGGGCGAAGATCTTGACGCGCAGGGCGTAGAGCACGCGCTCGCCGGTGCGGCCGGTCATCCGGGTCTCGGCGAACTGCGCGGCCCACTGGGCCAGGACCACGCCGAGCGCGAGGAGGGACGCCGCCCAGACGGCGCCGAGGGCGGCCGCCTCCACGCCCTGGTCGATGCCGTGGCGGATCAGGATGGGCAGGAGCAGTCCGGAGCCCGCGTCGAGGGCGACGAGGCCGAGGGAGATGGCGAGCGGGGCCCAGAAGCCGCGCAGCAGGCGGCCGAGGTTGTAGCTGTCCTCGGCGGACGCGGCGCGGGTCTCGTCCACGTCGGGGGTGTCGTCGGCGGGCGGCAGCGCGGCCACCTGCGCGAGCAGTTCGGGGGTGGCGGACATCCCCGCGGCGGCGGTGGTCTTCTCCTCTTCCTCCTCCTGGCGCTGCCAGAGCTCGGGGGTGATCCCGCCGGCCACCCGGCGCTTGGCGTTGACGGGCTCGGAGTCGATCTCGGCTTCGAGCTCGATGTCCCGCTCGATGTCCCGCTCGATGTCCCGCTCGAACTCCTCCATCACGGGCGCCTCGGGCGTCCGCGGGGAGCCGGCGCCCAGCGCGTCGGGGTCGGTGAGCAGCCGCCGGTACAGGGCGGAGCGGCGCTCCAGCTCCTCGTGCGTACCGACGTCGGAGAGCCGCCCGTGGTCCAGTACGGCGATCCGGTCGGCGAGCGCGAGCGTGGAGCGGCGGTGCGCGATGAGCAGGGTGGTGCGGCCGGCCATGACGGCGCGCAGCGCCTCGTGGATCTCGTGCTCGACGCGGGCGTCGACCGCGGAGGTGGCGTCGTCGAGGAGCAGCAGGCGGGGGTCGGTGAGGATGGCGCGGGCGAGCGCGATGCGCTGGCGCTGGCCGCCGGAGAGGGTCAGGCCCTGCTCGCCGACCGTGGTGTCGTAACCGGCGGGGAGCGCCTCGATGAAGCCCTCGGCCTGGGCGGCGCGGGCGGCGGCCCGGATCTGGTCCTCGGTGGCGCCGGGGTGTCCGTAGGCGATGTTGGAGCGGATGGTGTCGGAGAAGAGGAACGAGTCCTCCGGCACGAGCCCGATGGCATCGCGCAGGGAGTCGTAGGTCAGCTCACGCACGTCGTGGCCGCCGACGCGGACGGCGCCGCGGTCGGCGTCGTAGAAGCGCGGCAGCAGCAGCGAAACGGTGGACTTCCCGCTGCCCGAGGAACCGACGAGGGCGACGGTCTCCCCCTCGGCGATCGACAGGCTGAACCCGTCGAGCACGGGCCGCTCGGGGTCGTACCCGAAGCGCACGTCGTCGAACTCGACGGTGGCGGGCGCGTCGGAGGGAAGCTCCTGCTTCCCCTCCTGGATCACCGGCTCGGTGTCGATAAGCTCGAAGACGCGCTCCACGCCGGCGCGGGCCTGCTGGCCGACGGTGAGGACCATGGCGAGCATGCGGACGGGGCCGACGAGCTGGGCGAGGTAGGTGGAGAAGGCGACGAAGGTGCCGAGGGTGACCTGCCCCCTGGTGGCCATCCAGCCGCCGAGGGCCAGCATGGCGACCTGGCCGAGGGCCGGTACGGCTTGCAGCGCCGGGGTGTAGCGGGAGTTCATCCGGATCCCGCGCATCCGCCCGGCGAACAGCCGGCGGCCGGCTTCGCGGAGCTTGCCGGTCTCCTGCTCCTCCTGGCCGAAGCCCTTGACGACGCGGACGCCGGTGACGGCCCCGTCGACGACGGTGGCGACGGCGGCGGCCTGGCTCTGGGCGTACCAGGTGGCGGGGAAGAGCTTCTTGCGGCTGCGCTTGGCGATGAACCACAGGGCGGGGGCCATGAGCAGCGCGACGACGGTCAGCAGCGGCGAGAGCCACAGCATGATCCCGAGGGATATCCCGAAGAGCAGGAAGTTGCCGATGGTCATGGGCAGCATGAAGAGCAGCCCTTGGATCAGCTGGAGGTCGGTGGTCGCCCGCCCCACGACCTGCCCGGTGGACAGCTCGTCCTGGCGGCGGCCGTCGAGCCGGGCGATGGTGGCGTACATGTCGGTGCGCAGGTCGTGCTGCACGTCGAGGGCGAGCCGCCCGCCGTAGTACCTGCGGATGTAGGTCATCACGTACACCAGGACCGCGGCGCCGATGAGCATCAGCGCCCAGGGCGTCATGGGCTTGCTGTGGTCGCCGATGACGTCGTCGAGGATCACCTTGGTGACGAGCGGGACGAGCGCCATGACGGCCATGCCGCCGAGCGAGGATCCGAGGGCCAGCAGCACGTTGGCCTTGTACCGCCAGGTGTAGGCGGCGAGCCGCCTCCCCCACCCCTGTTTGCTTCCAGCCGCCGATTCCGCCGTCGCCGTAGCCACGTACTGCCTCCCCGTTCGTCCTGCCCTACCGGAAGCGCCAACGCTCCGACCGGCGGATTTCATCCCGCCGCAACAATTCGAACTGGGTTGCGCGGGTTCCGCGCGCGGTGCTGGTCCTACGGGGTCTACGGAGCCCTACGGTGCGTCGAACTCGTACTCCAATACATAGGCGGAGGCATCGAGCACCATCTCGTTGACCTCGACCACCCGCCCGCCACCGTCGAAGGCGGTACGCACGACCAGCACCACGGGCGTCCCGGCGGCCAGCCCGAGGCTCACGGCCTCCTCGGCGCCGGGCATCCGCGAGCGGACCTCCTCACGGAACCGGGCCGGCTTGTGACCGAGCTCGGCGAGGCGCGCGTAGATCCCGCCGGGACCGCTGTCGGGCTCGGCGACGGGCGTACCCGCCACGAGGGCGGCGTCGAGGTAGGAGGTCGCGAACATGACGGGCTTCCCGTCGAGCAGGAACCTGCGCCGCCGCACACAGGCGAGCGAGCCGTCGGCAAGCCCGAGCACGGCGGCGACGGGTCCGGGGGCGGGCTCTTCGGTGACCCCGATGAAGTCGACGACGGGTTCCCGCCCCTTGCCGTCCGCCGCCCAGATGGAGCCGCCCGTACCCCACACCTCGACGGCCAGCCGCTGGATGCCGCGCCGCCGGATCCCGACGCGGAACTCGCGCACGTAGACCCCGGCACCCTTGCGCGCTTCGGTCAGCCCCTCGGCCTGGAGGACTCCGAATGCCTGCCGTGCCGTCATCCGGGCGACCCCGTACGTGGCCATGAGGTCGCTCTCACCAGGCAGCCGGTCACCTGGCCCGTACTCGCCGGAGGCGATGGCGTCCTTCAGCGCGGCGGCGATGCGCAGGTACTTGGGCTGCCGTGCGGAGCCGTCGTTCGGCATGCGGTCCTCCCCGATCATCTCCCGACAGCCTAGGGGCGCATCAGGGCACCGGAGGCCGTCCGCCCGCGCAACACTCGCCAGCAATGAACATATCTAGATATCCCTTGACGGGTGATCGGACCCTCGCTTCACTATTCCTAGGTATCTAGATAGGTGAGGCCCCCATGACGCTGTCTTCTGCCGACGAAATGCTCTGGATCGTGCCCCGCAGTCCCCGCGCTCCGGGGCGCGCCCGCGCGCTACTGCGCGAACAGGCCACCGCGTGGGGCATCGGAACGACGCCCGCCGAGGCGGCGGAGCTACTGCTCTCCGAGCTGGTCACCAACGCCGTACGGCACTCGCGCGCGCCGCAGGGCCGGGACATCGGCATCCGGCTCGCCCGCTACGACGGGCTGCTGCGCGTGGAGGTCGCCGACGCGGGCCCCGCCGTGAAGCTCACGCCACAGGTGGTGGCGGACACGGACGAGCGGGGCCGCGGCCTCGCGATCATCGCCACCCTGGCGGAACGCTGGGGCAGCTGCCCCCGGCGGCACGGCATCGGCAAGGCGATCTGGGCCGAGGTCAGGGAGTAGAGACCGGCTTCACCACGGGCGCCTGCGCCAACGGCTTGTTCTCGCAGCCCAGCGCTTCGGTGATCCGGCGGGCCATCAGATAGGTGAGGGCCGTCTGCCGGTCTCTGGCCGCCTGGTCCATGTCCTCGCGCGGGATGTTGACCGTGAAGGAGCCGCTCGCCTTGAGCCACACCTTGTCCGACAGCGGTCGGAGATCTCCCGGCAGGTCGCACGGAACGTACAGCCTGGACGCGATGTCACTGGTTTCGCCGGACGTGCCGTTCACGTCGAAGGGAAGACCCCCGGGCAGGGGCGGTTCCTTCGGTGCGTCACGCGGGGCCCAGTTCGCCTCGAACCGCACCCGTTGCGACTTCGCCTGCTGCGAAGGGACGTAGGCGCACACCGTGCGAGCACCGGTGTCCTTGCCCTGCGCCCTGCCACGCAGGTCCTCCGTCAGGTCGGCCGCCCGCTCAGCGCTGGTTCCGTACGCCTCGGTCCGGTATTCGCCAGGACCGGTGATCTGGCGGAGCGCAGCCCCCTCGGGGGAGTCCTCGACCACATCGCACAGGTGACCGGCCTCGGACTCCTGAGGCTCCCCGGAACACGCAGAGGCCGCGAGGACGCACGCGAGGACAACCACCGATCGCCGCACGACCTTGCCGGCCTCACTGCCGGAGGTGCGACTGCCCAGCATCCCGACTACCGCCTGAGCCGCCGCTCCCGCTGCCCTTCGCCTCTCTGAACTGACCACTTCCCGCGATTCCTTCTGCTTGCGTCGTCAGGGAGTAGGGAGCGGCTTGACCACGGGCGCCTGCTCCAGCGGCTTGTTCTCGCAGCCGAGGGCTTCGGTGACGCGGCGGGCCATGAAGTAGGTGAGGGTCGTCTGCCGGTCCCGGTCCGCCTGGACCATATCCGTCCGAGGAGTGCTGATTCCGAAGGAGCCTTCCACTGACAGCACGGCCGCGTCGGACAGGCTCCGGAGGTCGCCGGGCATGTCGCAGCGCACGCGCAGCAGCGATCCGACGTCGTTGGCCCTGCCGACGGCCCCATTTGCCTCGAAGGGCACACTGCCCTCCGGGGTCCCTTCCCGGTGGCTATGCGGCTGCCAGCGGACCTGCAACCGCACCCGGCCCGTGTCCTTCCGTTGCGTGGGCACGTACCCGCACACGAGCCACGGCGACGTCTCGTCGTCGGACGGCATCGTCCGCAGGTCCCCCTTGAGGCGGTCCACCAGGCGCTCGGTGGTGGTGCTGATCTGTGTGTCGAATTCGTCGGACCTGACGATCTGCCGCAGGAGATCCCGCTCGTCCGAGGGATCGGCAATCTCGCAGAGGTGGTCAGGACGGGACTCGGCATCCTGCGCGGAACACCCGGAAGCCGCTAGCAAGCACGCAAGCGCGACCACCGACCACTTGGCTGCCCTGCCCACGTCACGACGACTTGAGGTGCGCATGCGCAGCATTCCGTCCGTCGTCATAACCGCCGCCCGCCCTGTCCCTCGCGTTGGTGAATCCACCATCCTCCGTCCCCATCTCCCTCTGGACGCGCCACTGCTCGTAGAGCTTGTTGAGGTCGTCGCTCCCCTGGCCGTAGTTGCGACTGGAGTCCTGCTTCCCCTGGTCCTCGGCCTCGTTCGTTATGTCCTGGACCCAGTCGTACTTGACCGCGTCGATCAGGGATCCGCCCAGAGTGCCCACGATCGGAATCTCGCCGATGAGGGCGTTCCCTGCCGCTGACGAGTATTCGGCGGTGCTCTCCGCCCAGTCGGCCCTGTCGTCTTCCTTGTCCTTGTAGACGTCCGCGCCGATTCCGTTGAGGGCACCTTGTGCCGTGCCGATCTCGTAACTCCTGTGGTCCCAGTTCGCGCTCGACCCGTGCACGGGATCCCCGTCGAAGGCCGGTGCGGTCGCCAGCCGCTCCGCCGAATACGCCCGCTCCGCCTCGTAGATCAGCGCGAACGCCGGGCCGTCGTCCGCGATGCCCCGCACCACGCGGACCAGGCTGCCCTGGCCGACCGCGATGTGGGACTGATCGCCCGACCCGGAGATCGAGTCGCTGCCCCCGGAGCCGCCCAGGCTCGACTCCTGGCCGCCGAAGATGAGGTGGGTGTCCGCGACGTAGTCGACCAGCGCCTTCGCCATCGGCTGGCGCAGGCCCTCCAGGTCCTTCGGGAACTCGTCGCCGCCCATTTCCTTGTCCAGGAGGCGGACCGCGTCGTGCATCACGCGGGCCTGGCCCTCCGTGTGCGGGCCGGGCGGGCCGAGCTTCTCGCCGTCCACGTGGCCCGTGGCCGCCGCCTGGATGGCCGCGCCGAGGCCGGTTGTTTTGTCGCCCTGGATTTCGATCGGCTGGCCCACGCCCGTCGAGATCCAGGGGTCCGGCATGTCGCGGTCGGTCAGGAGGTACTTCAGGTGCTCGTTCTTGTTCCCGGGGGCCTCGGGGTCGAGGAAGTGCGTTGCCGCGTCCGGGTCCTTGGCCATGATGCCCAGGAGGCCGTCCAGGGGGTCCGTGACCAGGTTCGGGCGCTGGGAGTCGTAGGCGTGGTCGTACATGTGGGGCTTCGACTTCTCGGCCTCGATCATGCCGTCGCCGAGGTCGTTCAGGAACTGCTTGCCGTAGCCGTCGCCGCGCTGCATCACGGTGACGAGGGACTGGTAGCCGTACGTCGGGCGCAGGCCGTCGGCGACCAGGGCCGGGCCCTGCTCCTTGAGGCCCGCCATGAAGGGCTTGTAGGCGTAGCTGTCCGGGTCCTTCGTGCCCGAGGCGATCGTTCCCGCGAGGCCCGTGCTGATGGACTCGTAGAGCTTCTTGTCCGCCGCCGAGGCGCCGCGTTCGCTGGACGCCAGGACGAGCTGGTCGGCCAGGTGGACCGTGTCCTTCGCGCCCAGCGCGTGCAGGTACGCCTCACCGAAGTGGCTGTCCTTCGCGTTCTGGCGGAGGAGCTCGTCGTAGTGCTTGAGGTCGTCCGGGGAGGCGTCGCCCGACTGGATCTTCTGGGTGAGGGCCAGGGCCTCCACCGCCTCCACGTCGCCGACGGCCCGGGAGTTGAAGCCGAAGGGGGAAGTGCCGTCGGCTCCGGAGGCGTTGAGGAGGGCGATGCGTACGTCCTCGTCGAACTCCGTGACGGCTTTGACGGTGTCCGCGATGCGCTGCGTCCAGGACCGTTCGATCTCCGGGAGGTCGGGGTCGTGGCGGATCGCGTTCACGGAGGCGGGGTCGGCCTTGCTGAAGTCGTAGCTCGCGATGCCGGCGTCCGAGACCTTCATGCCGGCCTTCACCGCGTCCGCGACGGCGGAGGTCACCCGGCCCTTGAGGTCCGTGAAGCGGGCGTGCGCGTCGCGGAGCAGCGACTCCATGGCCAGCGCCTGCGTCTGCGCCGCGTCGAACTCCCGGCGGGTGATGGCGGCGTTGTTGCTCGCCGTCTGGGCGCTGCTGCCCATCCAGCCGGATCCGGCGGAGACGCTCTGGACTTCCTTCTCGTAGACGTCCTCGAGCGTCTTGAACTGCGTCGCCATCGACTTCCAGCCGTCGGCGGCGGTGACCAGCGCCCCGAGGTCGGTGGTGACGATCTCCTGGTAGTTCGGCATCGTGTGTCCGTCTCCCCTACAGGCCAGAGAGCTTGGACGTGACCGGCTGGAAGCCCTGGCCCGTCAGCTGGTCGTTGCCGGTGAAGAGGTTCGAGGCGCCGCGCAGGGCCGTCTTCTCCGAGTTCAGGCGTCCCATCAGGCGCTTGACCTGGTCGTCCCAGTGCGTGTGGGCCTTCGTCAGGCCGGTCGCCGTCTCCCAGCCCGCGAAGGCCTTGACCGCAGTGGTCGTCGGCTCGTCGGCGGCGTCCGCCGCCTTCGTCGTGCCGGGCTGGAGGACGTTCTCGATGGTGTCGGCCGCCTTCTTCTTCTCGGGCGGGGCCGTCCCCAGGACTCCGGTGCCCGGCGCGGGCGTGGACTGCCTCTGCTGGGCCCATTGCTGCTCGAACGACACCGCTCCCCCAAGGATTTGCGACCGGGACCGGCCCGGGCCGACCGGAATGACCGGTACCAACCTAACCCGGGCCTCGGATCACTCAGACGTGGGTGGGGGCGAACATCTTCAGCTTGGCCGGAAGTAGCACGAGCGAAGGGCCCGGAGTCTTCAGGGACTTGGCCAGGTCCTCGCGGAGGGACTCCGGGGTCGTCGTGGTCGCCGGGACTCCGAAGGAGGCCGCCAGCGCCACGAAGTCGGGGCCGGTCAGGGCCGTGCCCGTCTCGCAGCCGTACTCGCGCAGGATGCCGTAGCCGCCGTCGTCCACGATCAGCCAGGTGACGTCCAGGTCGTGCTGGCGGGCGGTGGCCAGGTCGGCGATCGAGTACATCGCGCCGCCGTCGCCGGAGACGGCCAGGACCGGGGTGTCCGGCTCGGCGACGGCCGCGCCGAGGGCGGCCGGGAAGGCGTAGCCGAGGCCGCCCGCGCCCTGCGCCGAGTGCATGGTGTTGGGGTGCTTGGCGTCGAAGGCCGACCAGGCCCAGTAGGACAGGATCGTCATGTCCCAGAAGGACGGGGAGCGGGGCGGGAGGGCCTGTCGGATCGAGGTCAGGAGCTGCTGCTCCAGGGTCAGGTCCTGGGTGGCGAGGCGGGCCGCGACGTCGGCGAGGAGCAGGGCGACGCGCTCGGGGGCCTGCGGGTCGGGGCGCTCGGCGACCGTTTCGAGGAGTGCCTGCAGGGCGAGGCGGGCGTCCGCGTGGATGCCGAGGCCCGCGTGGTTGGACTCCAGCTTGCCGAGGTCCGCCTCGATCTGGACGACCCGGCCCTCCGGGAAGAACGTGTGGTAGTTCGAGGACAGTTCGCCCAGGCCCGAGCCGACCACCAGCAGGACGTCGGCGTCCTCCAGGAAGTCCGTCATGTGCCGGTCCTCCAGCCAGGACTGGAGGGAGAGCGGATGGGTCCAGGGGAAGGCGCCCTTGCCGCCGAAGGTGGTGACGACGGGGGCGTTCAGCCGTTCCGCGAGCTGCTTCAGCTTGCCCGCCGCGTCCGAGCGGATCACCCCGCCGCCCGCGATGATCACCGGGCGCTCGGCGTTCTCCAGCCAGTGCGCCGCCAGAGCGGTGAGCTCCGGGCGCGGGGCCAGCTCGTGCGGGGTCGCGTCCATGCCCGTGACCTGCGGGACGACGGTTTCCGCGCGCAGGACGTCCTCCGGGATCTCCACCCACACCGGCCCGTGCGGGGCGGTCAGCGCCGATTCCCAGGCCTCGGCGATCACGGACGGGATCTGGGAGGGGGTCCGGGCGGTGTGCACGGACTTGACCACGTCCCGGAAGGAGGCCGACTGGTCGCGCAGCTCGTGCAGGTGGCCGCGCCGTCCGCCGCCCAGGCCCGGGGTCGGGACCTGCGAGGAGATCGCCAGGACGGGCGCGGACGCCGCCGCCGCCTCGGCCAGGGCGGGGAGCGCCATGAGCGCTCCCGGGCCCGTGGACAGGAGGAGCGGTGCCGCCTCGCCGGTCATCCGGCCGTACGCGTCGGCGGCGAACCCGGCGTTGTTCTCCGTACGGAGTCCGACCAGGCGCAGGTCGGAGCGGCCGACGGCGTCGAAGAGGCCCAGCGCGTGCTGGCCGGGCAGCCCGAAGACGGTGGTCGCGCCGAGCGAGCGGAGCGTCTCCACGACCAGGTCCCCGCCCGTGCGCCCCGGCGGGGGCGCGAGCGCCGCCGCCTTCTGGGCTTCGGTGGGACGGAGTACCAGGTCGTGGTCGTGCGTCACGCTCTTAGTTGCCCTTCGCCTTCGCCGCGTTGCTGTGCTTACTGCCCCTGCCGGGCGGCAGAGATCTGGCGGCTCATGATCGTGGTCAGCTCGTACGCGGTGTGCGAGGCCGCGACCGAGGTGATCTCCGCGTGATCGTACGCCGGGGCGACCTCGACGACGTCCGCCGAGACCAGGTTGCAGGAGGAAAGGCCGCGGATGATCTCCAGCAGCTCGCGGGAGGTCATGCCGCCCGCCTCCGGGGTGCCCGTACCGGGGGCGTGCGCCGGGTCGAGCACGTCGATGTCGATGGAGATGTAGAGCGGGCGGTCGCCGATGCGCTGGCGCAGCTGGTCGGCGACCTCGTCGGCGCCGCGGCGGTAGACGTCGGCCGAGGTGACGATGCCGAAGCCCATCTTGGCGTCGTCGTCCAGGTCCTGCTTGCCGTACAGCGGGCCGCGGGTGCCGACGTGGGACAGGGCCTCGGTGTCGAGGATGCCCTCCTCGACGGCGCGGCGGAACGGGGTGCCGTGCGTGTACTCGGCGCCGAAGTACGTGTCCCAGGTGTCCAGGTGGGCGTCGAAGTGGAGCAGCGCGACCGGGCCGTGCTTCTTCGCCACCGAGCGGAGCAGGGGCAGCGCGATGGTGTGGTCGCCGCCGAGGGTCATCAGGCGGGAGCCGTTGCCGATCAGCTCGTCGGCGGCGGCCTCGATCGTGTCGACGGCCTCGTTGATGTTGAAGGGGTTCGCGGCGATGTCGCCGGCGTCGGCGACCTGGGCGAGCGCGAACGGGGAGGCGTCCTGCGCCGGGTTGTACGGGCGCAGCAGGCGGGAGGCCTCGCGGATGGCGTTGCCGCCGAAGCGGGCGCCGGGGCGGTACGAGACACCGGAGTCGAACGGCACGCCCACGACGGCCACGTCGGCCTTGCCGCCGACCTCGTCCAGGCGGGGCAGCCGGGCGAAGGTCGCGGGGCCCGCGTAGCGCGGGATGCGGGAGGAGTCGACGGGGCCGCGCGGCTGCGTGCTCATGAGGGGGCCTTCCGGGGAGGTGTGCGGTGCGGTCCTTCGAGCGTAAACGGACACCCCGGAGCCGCGAAGTGTACGTTTCATCCACCAGAGTCCCCCGATGTGTACGGAGTATCCACTCGTGGAAGCCCCTCCCACCCCGCCGGTCGCGCTCGCCCGGCTGCTCGCCGACCACGAGCTGGGGCTGCGCCACCTCGCCGGACCCGCCGAGGCCGAGCTGCACGGGGTGCACGCCTCCGAGATGGCGGACCCGTCCCCGTACCTGCTCGGCGGCGAACTCCTCCTGACGGCGGGGGCGGGCCTCGCGGTGGCCTGGCCGGCTGGGGGGACGGAACACGGCGCGGGCAGCCACGAGGAGCCCGCGGGGACGGCGGACGTCGGTCCGGCGGGAGCCGGGCCCGCCGACGTGCGCCCCGGCCACGGGGGCGCGGGGCACGCGGACAACGGCCGTGCCCACACCGAGTGGGCCGGCGCGGAGCCGGCCGACACCGGGCGCGGGGGTGCCGGGCACCTGGACGGCGGGGACACAAGTGCCGTGCACGCGGCGGGCGAGCTGATCGACGCCGGTCCGTACGTCGCGCGGCTGGTCCGGGCCGGGGTCGGAGCCGTCGGGTTCGGGGTGACCCCGGTGCACGAGACCGTGCCCAGGGCCCTGATCGAGGCCTGCGAGCGGTACGGGCTGCCCCTGGTCGAGGTGCCGCCCGGGACCCCGTTCACCGCGGTCGGCCGGAGCGTCTGGCGGCTGATGGCACGGGCCCGGACCGCCGAGCTCCGCCGGGTGACCGAAGCCCAGCAGTCCCTGGCGGCGGCCGCCGCCCGCCCGGACCCGGTCCCGGCGGTCCTACGCCGACTCGCGGCAACCCTGGGCGGCTGGGCCGGCCTCCTCCCCACCACCCGGCCGGACGCCCCGACAGCCACCACGCCGGGGCCCTCGGGGACAGGACCCGCAGCAGCGGGATCCGAGCCGGCACCCACCGCCGGGGCGGGGGCCGATCGGCCCGCACCCACTGGGGCAGGAGTCGGGCCCGCACCCACCAGTACAGGGGCCGGGACCGCACGCACCGGGGCAGGCACCGATCGGCCGACACCCATCGGGGCAGGGACCGGGCCTGCGCCCACCGGACCAGCGACCGGGACCACAGCCACAGGAGCAAGCACCATTCGACCCGCTTCCACCGGGGCAGGGACCGGGCCCGCACCCGTGCCCACCAGGGCAGGCACCACTCGACCCGCACCCCTCGATGCAGGGGCCGGGGCCGCGCCCACCGCGCCGGAGGGCCCGGACGCCCGTCAGGAGCAGGGCCTCGGGGCGGGCGCCGCCGGGGCGGAACCCGGGCCGATGCCCGCAGGACCGGCGGGACCTTCTGGACCGGCGGGAAAGGTGGGACCGGCGGGCCTTTCCGGCCCGGGCGGCACCGCCGCCTCCGGGGCCTCCGGGGCCTCCGGGGCCTCCGCCGGAACGGCGCCCGACCCCGAGGCGCTCGCCGTGCTCACCGAACTCGCCCGGCGGGTCGCACCCGGCTCCGCCGTCACCGCCACGGCGGCCCACGGCGGGCTCCACCTCAGCGTCCACTCCCTCGGCGCCGGGCGGGCCCTCGCCCTCGCGACCCCGACGCGAGCGCCCGGGGACCACACCATCGCCTCGGTCGCGGCCGTCCTCCTGACGCTGCTCACCGCCCACCGCCCCGCCGGGGCGGAGGCAGCCCTGACCCGGCTGCTGCTCGACGGGGATCCGGGGACGGCGCTCGGCCCCGGGCCCTGGTACGCCGTCCACGCCCGCGGCACCGGGGACCCGCAGGCCCTGGCGGCCGCGCTGGGCACCGTACTGCTGGACCCGCGCGGGGACTCCGTACAAGGGGATCCCGTCCGCGACGACTCCGTACGCGCAGGCTCCGCGCATGCAGCCTCCGCACGCGCAGGCTCCGTACGCCTGCTCACCGACCGCGAGCCCACCCCGCAGCCCGGCTGGCGGCTCGGGGTGAGCGCCGCGGCCGAGCCCGGAGGCCTGCCCGTCGCCGACGCGCAGGCCGGGCGGGCCCTGGAACGCGCCGAGGCGGCCCGCACCCCGCTGGCCCGGCACCGGGACCCCGGCCTCGCGGGCCTGGTCGGCGCGGCCGAGGCCCGGGCCCACGCCGAGGCCCTGCTCGCCCCCCTCTCCCCCGCACTCCGGGAGACCCTGCGCGCCTGGCTGGCCCACCACGGCAGCTGGGACCGCAGCGCGGCCGCCCTGGGCATCCACCGCAACACCGTCCGCCAGCGCATCACCCGCACCGCCGACCTGCTGCGCGGGGCCGACCTGGACGATCCGGACACCCGGATGGAGCTGTGGTTCGCACTGCGCCACACCGACGGCGCGGACGGCCCGTAGGCCGTGTCGCGGTGCGCCAGGGACGGGGTGACGCTGAGGACATGAACCGCCCGGACACCCCCGCAGAACCCTCGGACCCCCATCAATGGGGACCGCGCCCACCCCGGCACCCACCCCGGCAGCCGTACGCGGACCCAACCTCGCACCCGTACCCGTACCCGTACCCGTACCCCCCACCACCCCGGAGGCGCCGCCGCTGGCCGTGGGTGCTCCTAGGCCTGCTCCTCCTCCTACTCGGCGGTTGCGCCGCCCTCTTCGCCGTCTTCGTCAACGAGGTGTCCGAGGAGGCCGCGCGGCCCGCCCGGATCACGTACGCGGCCACCGGCACCGCCTCCGGCGTGGTCGCCATCACCTATTCGACCTGGCGCGACGGAAACCTCTCCACCAGCCAGGTCGGCGACCCGACCCTGCCCTGGACCAAGGAGATCACCACGAAGGGCTTCGTGAAGGGCGGCTCCCTCGCCGTCACCCTCGGCCCCGACGGCGGCACCGCCACCTGCTCGGTGACGGTGGACGACGACCCGCCGGTCACGGCGACGGCCACCGGCCCCTTCGCCTCCGCCATCTGCGACGGCTTCTGACCGGCTTCCGGCCCGACGTGCCGGACCTCACTACCGACGTGCCGGACCTCACTCTGGACAGCGCGACCAACTCGCCGGTAACTTAATCTGAGCAAGCGCTTAGATTGGGCGGCGGACTGCCGCGACGAAGGGAGTCGGCCGTGCGCCGTACGGTGTTCAACGAGGACCACGAGGCGTTCCGCGAGACCATCCGCGCCTTCATCGAGGCCGAGGTCGTCCCGGTCTACGACGAGTGGTTCGCGGCCGGTCAGGCCCCGCGCGAGTTCTACTACAAGCTCGGCGAGCTGGGCATCTTCGGGATCAACGTCCCCGAGGAGTTCGGCGGCGCCGGCCTGGACACCCACAAGTTCGAGGCCGTCCTCTACGAGGAGACCTCCCGCGCGGGCGTCAACTTCGGCGGCTCCGGCGTGCACGTGCTGCTCGCCCTCCCGTACATCAAGATGCTGGCCGACATCGAGCAGAAGAAGCGCTTCCTGCCGAAGTTCGTCTCCGGCGAGGAGATGTGGGCCCTGGCGATGACCGAGCCCGGCACCGGCTCCGACGTCGCGGGCATGAAGACCACCGCCAAGCTCTCCGAGGACGGCACGCACTACGTCCTCAACGGCTCCAAGACCTTCATCACGGGCGGCGTGCACGCCGACCGCGTGATCGTCTGCGCCCGCACCTCCGCCCCCAGCGAGGACGACCGCCGCTTCGGCATCTCCCTCTTCGCCGTGGACACCAAGTCCGAGGGCTACTCCATCGGCCGCAAGCTCGACAAGCTCGGCCTGCGCACCTCCGACACCGCCGAGCTGGCGTTCGTCGACGTGAAGGTCCCGGTCGAGGACCTGCTCGGCGAGGAGAACAAGGGCTTCTACTACCTCGGCGCCAACCTGCCGTCCGAGCGCTGGGGCATCGCCTTCGGCGCCTACGCGCAGGCCAAGGCCGCCGTCCGGTTCGCCAAGGAGTACGTGCAGGACCGCACCGTCTTCGGCAAGCCGGTCGCGCACTTCCAGAACACCAAGTTCGAACTGGCCTCCTGCCAGGCCGAGGTGGACGCCGCCGAAGCCGTCGCCGACCGCGCCCTGGAGGCCCTGGACGCCGGTGAGCTCACCGCCGCCGAGGCCGCTTCCGCGAAGCTGTTCTGCACCGAGGTCGCGCACCGCGTCATCGACAAGTGCCTCCAGCTGCACGGCGGCTACGGCTACATGAACGAGTACCCGATCGCCCGCCTGTACGCCGACAACCGCGTGAACCGCATCTACGGCGGCACCAGCGAGGTCATGAAGTCCATCATCGCCAAGTCGATGGGCCTGTAGGCATCTAGCCTTCCCCCATGAACGAGGCCCTCACGACTCTCCTCGACCTGCTCGACCTCGAGCAGATCGAGGAGAACATCTTCCGCGGTACCAGCCGTTCCGCGCTGGTACCGCGGGTCTTCGGCGGCCAGGTCGCGGCCCAGGCCCTGGTGGCGGCGGGCCGGACCGTCCCCGAGGACCGCACCGCGCACTCGCTGCACTCGTACTTCCTGCGCGCCGGCGACCCCGGCGCGCCCATCGTGTACTCGGTCGACCGGATCCGCGACGGACGCTCCTTCACCACGCGCCGCGTCGTCGCCGTCCAGCACGGCCAGCCGATCTTCCACCTCTCCGCGTCCTTCCAGACGTACGAGGAGGGCCTCGACCACCAGGCCGCGATGCCCGACGCCCCCGATCCGGAGACCCTCCCGACGGCCGCCGAATCCCTCCCCCTCTACCGGGAGGTGTTCCGCAACCCGGGCACGGTGGAACGGCTCATCGAGGCGCGCGGCGCGGTGGACCTGCGGTACGCGACGGTCCCGCCCTGGGGCAGCGTCGGCGAACCGGTCGAACCGCGCTCGCAGGTGTGGTTCCGTACCGCCGGCAAGCTGGAGAGCGCCGACCCGCTCCTGCACACCTGCCTGGCCACCTACGTCTCGGACATGACCCTGCTCGACTCGGTGCTGCTCGCGCACGGGAAGGGCGGATGGGCGGTGGGCGACGTGGTCGGCGCATCACTCGACCACGCGATGTGGTTCCACCGGCCGTTCCGCGCCGACGAATGGCTGCTGTACGACCAGGAGTCGCCCTCGGCGGCCGCCGGCCGGGGCCTCGGCCAGGCCCGGATCTGGACCCAGGACGGCAGGCTCGCCGTGACGGTCATCCAGGAGGGCGTGGTGCGCGTCCCGCGCGCGTAGTACGGCCGTCCGACGTAACGTCACACCATGTCCAGCAGCGATGCGATGGTGAACGGAAGCGGAACCGGCGACCAGGGCGAGGGCCCGGGTGAGAACGAGAGCGTGGGCACGGTCATCGTCGCCGTCGTCACGAACCTCGGCATCGCCGCGGCCAAGGCCGTGGGCGGGATCGTGAGCGGATCGAGCGCGATGCTCTCCGAAGCGGCGCACTCGGTGGCCGACACGGTGACCGAGGTGATGCTCCTGGCCTCCCTCAAGCGGAGCGCGAAGCCGGCGGACGAGGCGCACCCGCTGGGCTACGGGCCGGAGCGGTACATCTGGGCACTCCTGGCATCGATCGCCACCTTCGTCGGCGGCGCGGTGTTCGCCATCTACGACGGCATCCACACGCTGGTCCACGGCGAGGACCCCGGCAATCCGACCCTCTCCTACATCATCCTGGCCGTGGCCGCCGTCCTGGAGGGCTACTCCCTCCTGGTCGCCTGGCGGCAGGTCAAGGGCGAGGCGGCGCGGATGCGGGCGCCGCTGGGCCTGTACGTGAAACACACCCCGGACACGGCCGTGAAGGCCGTCCTCCTGGAGAACGTGGCCGCCCTGATCGGGCTGGCGCTGGCCGCCGGCGGCCTGCTGGGGGCGCAGCTCACGGGGTCGGGCGCGTACGACGGGGTGGCCTCGCTCCTCATCGGGCTGCTGCTGGTGTGGGTGGCGTGGGAGCTGGGGCGCTCGAACGCGCAGTACCTGATCGGGCGGCCGCTGCCGGAGGCGATGCGGGCGGAGGTCCGGGAGGAGCTGCTGTCCGTGCTGCACATCGAGGGCGTCCTCGAACTGACGACGATCGTGCAGGGGCCGTCGGAGGTGCTGATCGCAGCGAAGGTCGACTTCCACGATCTGGCGTCTGCTGCGCAGGTGGAGGCGGCGTGCGAGGTCGCGGAGGCGCAGCTCCGGGACCGCTTCCCGGCGATCCGCCGGGTCTACCTGGACCCGACTCCTACTCCTTCTCCTTCTTAACGCCGAGCTCGCACCGCTGCGGGGGCTTCACCCGGCTGCGCCGGACTCCGTCCGTCGGTGGCCGGGCGGGGCTGCCGCCACCGCCGTCCCGGGGCGGCCCTGCGGGGCGAAGTCCCCGACCCGCCCTTCCACCGTTCCCAGGGCGGCCCTGACCCGGTCCTCAAACGCCGGACAGGCTGAAGGGAACGGGGCACCGGGCTGCGCCCGGACCCCTGGGGCTCCGCCCCAGACCCCGGTCCTCAAACGCCGGACGGCTAAAAAGACAAACCCCGGCCGGGAGGGAACACTCGGCCCCCGGGCAGGACTGGACGTTCCCCCCAGTCGGGGTCGGACGTTCCCCCCGGCCGCGGCCGGAGGCTCGGCGGGGTCGGGGACGGGGGCGGGGTGGGGTGTCGGACTGGACGTAAAGCGTGATTTGTGGCGCACAAGAAGCCCGCCACTCTCAAAGCCGAACACAGGGCGCCTAAATCATGCAGTCCAGGCCGACACCCCACCCCGCCCCCGGCACCGACCCCCACCCGCAGCCACCGAGCCCCAGCAACCCCCCAGCCCCGCCGGCGTTTGAGGCGCAGGGGTCCGGGGACCGGTCCCCTGCAGCGGCGCCGCACCAGGCGACCCGTCAGGGCTACAGCAGGCCCGCCCCCGCAAGCAGGTACGCGACCATCGGGTCGTAGAAGCGGGGGTCCCGGACGTGGTCGTCCAGGGGGACCGCCACCTGGAGGGTGCCTTCGGCCTCGGCCAGGAACAGCGCCGGGTCGTTGCAGTCGGCGTAGCCCACCGCGTCCAGCCCGCGCTGCGCCGCACACCCCGCCCAGCCGTGGTCGGCGACGACCAGGTCGGGCTGAGGGCGGCCATGGGCCGCCAGCGCGTCCAGGATCGCCGCCATCGGCTCCGGGGAGTGGGTGTGCCACAGCGTCGCCCCCCGCTCCAGCACCGCGACGTCCGCGAACTGCCACACCGAGCCCTCGTCGGCGACGAGCCCCGGCGGGATCACCACGATCTCGCAGCCCGCCGCGCGCAACGCGTCGGCGGTGGCCCGGTGCACGTCCAGCAGCCCGCCCGGGTGCCCCGTGGCCAGCAGCACGCTCTGCCGGTCCAGCGCGGCCTTGCGCAGCCGCGCGGCCATCCGGTCCAGGGCGGACACCGTCAGTTCGGGGTCGATGGTGTCCTGGCCGACGCGGTGCGCGGGGTCGTCCACGACCCCGCACCGCTCCGCCATCACCGCGAGCACGTCCTGCTCGTCCGTCCAGCGGTCGCCCAGCTCCAGGCCCAGCCAGTAGTGCCGGTCGCCGTTGGCGAGCTTGCGGTAGTGGGAGAGGTTGTTGTCGCGCGGCGTCGCCACGTCCCCCGCGATCCGCGTGCGGACCAGGTGGTCGATGAGTTCGGCTCGGCTGGGCACAGGCTTCTCTATCGGCTTCGGCATGCGGCCCATTCTGCCGCCGAGCACCCGGAGCCGTCCCGTCCATCCCGACCTGCGGACGCGGCCGGTCATCCCGACAGCGCCCCGAAGGCCCCGTTCGCGAGCCGCCGCAGCAGCGACTCCGTCGCGTCCCGGCCGAGCGCGGCCAGGTGGGGGGTGGAGTTCAGCAGCCCGAAGACCGCGTGTACGGAGACGCGTACCTCCGCCTCGCCCACCTCGGGGTGCAGCTCCCGTACGACGTCGACCCACAGCTCGACGTACTGGCGCTGCAGCTGCCGTACGAGCTTGCGGTCGGCCTCGCGCAGCCGGTCCAGCTCCCGGTCGTGGAGGGTGATCAGCGCCCGGTCGTCGAGCGCGAAGTCGATGTGGCCGTCGATCAGCGAGGCCAGTACGCCGGACGGGTCACCGGCCGCCTCCTCCACGCGATGGCGGCCGCCCGTGAGCAGCCGTTCGCTGATGCCGACGAGCAGTTCGGCGAGCATCGCGTCCTTGCCCGCGAAGTGCCGGTACAGGCCGGGGCCGCTGATGCCCACCGCGGCCCCTATCTCGTCCACGCCCACGCCGTGGAAACCGCGCTCGGCGAAGAGGCGCGCAGCCTCGCCGAGGATCTGCTCGCGCCGGGTCGGGGCGGCTGCTCTGGTGCTCATGGGAATCCATTCTAGACAGGGCCGTTAGCGGTCGTTAACCTAAGTCCCACATGCGTTAACGCTCATTAACCGAATGAACCGGAGCGCACCGAGCAAGGGAGCTCGACCGATGCAGCAGGCACCAGCGCTGACGAGCGCCGCCGACCCGGCGTCCGATGCCTGGCGGGCCAACGAGGCCGCCCACCGCGAGCTCTCCGAGGGCCTGCGGGCCCGCCTGGAGGCGGCCCGGCTCGGCGGCGGGGAGAAGGCCCGCGCCCGCCACACCGCCCGCGGGAAGCTGCTGCCGCGCGACCGCGTGGACGCCCTCCTCGACCCCGGGTCCCCCTTCCTGGAGCTGGCCCCGCTGGCCGCCGAGGGCATGTACGGGGGCGCGGCCCCGGCCGCCGGGGTGATCGCCGGCATCGGCCGGGTCAGCGGCCGCGAGTGCGTGATCGTCGCGAACGACGCCACCGTCAAGGGCGGCACGTACTACCCGATGACCGTGAAGAAGCACCTGCGCGCCCAGGAGGTGGCCCTGGAGAACCGTCTCCCCTGCCTCTACCTGGTCGACTCGGGCGGCGCCTTCCTGCCCATGCAGGACGAAGTCTTCCCCGACCGGGACCACTTCGGCCGCATCTTCTACAACCAGGCCCGCATGTCGGGGGCCGGCATCCCGCAGATCGCCGCCGTCCTCGGCTCCTGCACGGCGGGCGGCGCGTACGTACCGGCCATGAGCGACGAGGCCGTCATCGTCCGCGGCCAGGGCACGATCTTCCTCGGCGGCCCGCCGCTGGTGAAGGCCGCCACCGGAGAGGTGGTCACGGCCGAGGAGCTCGGCGGCGGCGAGGTCCACTCCCGGATCTCCGGGGTCACCGACCACCTCGCGGAGGACGACGCCCACGCGCTGCGGATCGTACGGAACATCGTGGCGACCCTGCCCGAGCGCCAGGCCCTGCCCTGGTCGGTCGAGGCTCCCGAGGAGCCCAAGGTGGACCCGTACGGGCTGTACGGCGCGGTGCCGGTCGACTCCCGCACCCCGTACGACGCCCGCGAGATCATCGCCCGGATCGTGGACGGCTCCCGATTCCAGGAGTTCAAGGCGGAGTTCGGGCAGACCCTGGTCACCGGCTTCGCCCGGATCCACGGCCACCCGGTCGGGATCGTCGCCAACAACGGCATCCTGTTCTCCGAATCGGCCCAGAAGGGCGCGCACTTCATCGAGCTGTGCGACCAGCGCGGCATCCCGCTCCTCTTCCTCCAGAACATCTCCGGCTTCATGGTCGGCCGGGACTACGAAGCGGGCGGCATCGCCAAGCACGGCGCCAAGATGGTCACGGCCGTGGCCTGCACCCGGGTCCCCAAGCTCACGGTGGTGGTCGGCGGCTCGTACGGCGCGGGCAACTACTCGATGTGCGGGCGGGCGTACAGCCCCCGCTTCCTGTGGATGTGGCCCAACGCCAAGATCTCCGTGATGGGCGGCGAGCAGGCGGCCTCCGTCCTGGCGACGGTCAAGCGCGACCAGATCGAGGGCGCGGGCCAGGAGTGGCCGGCCGAGGACGAGGAGGCCTTCAAGGCCCCGGTCCGGGCGCAGTACGAGGAACAGGGCAACGCCTACTACGCCACGGCGCGGCTGTGGGACGACGGGGTCATCGACCCGATGGAGACCCGGCAGGTGCTGGGACTGGCCCTGACCGCGTGCGCGAACGCTCCCCTGAGCGACTCGGGCTTCGGCATCTTCCGTATGTGACGTGAGGACCTCACTGATGTTCAGCACTGTTCTGGTCGCCAACCGGGGCGAGATCGCGGTCCGCGTCATCCGCACGCTGCGGGAGCTCGGCATCCGTTCCGTGGCCGTCTTCAGCGACGCCGACGCGGACGCCCGGCACGTACGGGAGGCCGACACGGCCGTCCGCATCGGCCCGGCGGCGGCCGCCGAGAGCTACCTGTCGGTGGAGCGGCTGCTCGACGCCGCACGCCGCACGGGCGCCGAGGCCGTGCACCCCGGCTACGGCTTCCTCGCGGAGAACGCCGCCTTCGCGGCCGCCTGCGCGGACGCCGGCCTGGCCTTCATCGGGCCGCCGGCCTCGGCGATCTCCCTGATGGGCGACAAGATCCGCGCCAAGGAGACCGTCAAGGCCGCGGGCGTGCCCGTGGTCCCCGGATCCTCGGGCAGCGGGCTGTCCGACGCCGAACTGGTCGCCGCCGCCGAGCAGATCGGCATGCCGGTCCTGCTGAAGCCCTCGGCGGGCGGCGGCGGCAAGGGCATGCGGCTCGTACGGGACTCCGCGCTGCTCGGCGAGGAGATCGCGGCGGCCCGCCGCGAGGCGAAGTCCTCCTTCGGCGACGACACCCTGCTCGTGGAGCGCTGGGTGGACCGGCCCCGGCACATCGAGATCCAGGTACTGGCGGACGCGCACGGGAACGTGGTCCACCTCGGGGAGCGCGAGTGCTCGCTCCAGCGGCGCCACCAGAAGGTGATCGAGGAGGCCCCGTCGGTCCTGCTGACGCCGGAGCTGCGGGCCTCGATGGGCGCGGCGGCGGTGGAGGCGGCGCGGTCCTGCGGGTACGTCGGCGCGGGGACGGTGGAGTTCATCGTCCCGGGCCACGACCCCGCCTCGTACTACTTCATGGAGATGAACACCCGGCTCCAGGTGGAGCACCCGGTGACCGAGCTCATCACGGGCCTGGACCTGGTGGAGCAGCAGCTCCGGGTCGCGGCCGGCGCGGAGCTGGGCTTCGGCCAGTCGGATGTCCGGCTGACCGGGCACGCGATCGAGGCCCGCGTCTGCGCGGAGGATCCGGCGCGGGGCTTCCTGCCCTCCGGCGGCATGGTGCTGGCCCTGTCGGAGCCGTCCGGCGGCTCCGTCCGCACGGACTCCGGCCTCGCGGCGGGGGTCGACACCGGGTCGACCTACGACCCGATGCTGTCGAAGGTCATCGCCTACGGTCCCGACCGGGCGGCCGCGCTGCGCGTACTGCGGGGCGCTCTGGCCGACACCGTGATCCTGGGCGTCCAGACCAACACCGGCTTCCTGCGCCGCCTGCTGGCCCACCCGGACGTGGTGTCGGGCGACCTGGACACCGGGTTGGTGGAGCGGGACCTCGCCGAGCTCCTCCCGGAGGGGGTGCCGGACGAGGTGTACGCGGCGGCTGCGCTGCTGACATTCCCCCACCCCGCCCCTTCCCGAAACCCTGCCGGGGGCTCACAGCACAGCCGGACCGGCGGCTCCGCCGCCTGGGTCGACCCGTTCGACGCCGCCAACGGCTGGCGCCTGGGCGGCACCCCCGCCTGGACGGTCCACCACTTCCGCCTTCCCGGCCAAGACCCGGTGGAGGTCCGCACCCGCCCCGCCGGTCCCGGCATGGGGCAGAGCCCCAGCACCCCCGGTCCGCACACGGAACTCCTCCTCGGCCCGGCCGACTCCCCACCGCCCGCACCTGAAGGCGACGCCGGCCCGAATTCAGCCCCGCCGGCGTTTGAGGCGCGGGGTCTGGGGCAGAGCCCCAGCGCACCGGCCCGGGGCCGGATCGTCCACCGCACCACCGACCACCTCACCATCGAGCTCGACGGGGTCACCCACCGGTTCAGCCATGCCCCCTCCCCGGAGGGGACTTGGCTCGGCCGCGACGGCGACTCCTGGCACGTCCAGGCGTACGACCCGGTCGAGGCGAACCTCCGCGGCGCAGGACGCGGCGGCGCCGACACCCTCGCGGCCCCCATGCCCGGCACCGTCACCGTCGTGAAGGTGGCCGTCGGCGACAGGGTGGCCGCCGGTCAGAGCCTGCTCGTGGTCGAGGCCATGAAGATGGAACACGTCATCTCCGCCCCGCACGCCGGCACCGTCACCGAGATCGACGTGACTCCCGGCTCCACCGTCGCCATGGACCAGGTCCTGGCCGTGGTGACCCCGGACGAAGAGGAGGAGGCCAAGTGAACGGGCTCCCGATGACCTTCCCCGCCCAAGAGCTCCCGGCCCGGGTCCGGATCCACGAGGTGGGCGCCCGGGACGGGCTGCAGAACGAGAAGACGGCCGTCCCCACCCACGTCAAGGCCGAGTTCGTGCACCGGCTGGCCGCCGCCGGGCTCACCACCATCGAGGCCACGAGCTTCGTGCACCCCCGGTGGGTCCCCCAGCTGGCCGACGCCGAGGAGCTGTTCCCGCTCCTCGCCGACGTGCACGCCGAGCTGCCGGTCCTGGTCCCCAACGACCGCGGCCTGGACCGCGCGCTCGCGCTCGGTGCCACCCGGATCGCCGTCTTCGGTTCGGCCACCGAGACCTTCGCCTCCCGCAACCTCAACCGGACCGTCGCCGAGTCCCTCGCGATGTTCGAGCCCGTGGTGGCCCGCGCCAAGGACCACAAGGCCCATGTCCGCGGCTACCTCTCCATGTGCTTCGGCGACCCCTGGGAGGGACCGGTCCCGGTCCACCAGGTGGTCGGCGTCGCCAAGGCCCTCATGGACCTCGGCTGCGACGAGCTGAGCCTCGGCGACACCATCGGCGTCGCCACCCCGGGTCACGTGCAGGCCCTGCTCTCCGCGCTCAACGAGGAGGGCGTGGGCACCGACCGGATCGGCGTGCACTTCCACGACACCTACGGCCAGGCCCTGTCCAACACCCTCGCCGCGCTCCAGCACGGCGTGACCACCGTCGACGCCTCCGCGGGCGGCCTCGGCGGATGCCCGTACGCCAAGAGCGCCACCGGCAATCTCGCGACCGAAGACCTCGTCTGGATGCTCGACGGCCTCGGCGTCGAGACCGGGGTCGACCTTGCAGCCCTCACCGCCACGAGCGTGTGGATGGCCGAGCAGCTGGGGCGTCCCAGCCCCTCCCGTACCGTCCGCGCCCTCTCCCACAAGGAGTAACGAAGACCATGGCCCTCGACCACCGGCTCACCCCCGAGCACGAGGAACTCCGCCGCACCGTCGAGGCGTTCGCGCACGATGTGGTGGCGCCCAAGATCGGCGATCTGTACGAGCGGCACGAGTTCCCGTACGAGATCGTCCGCGAGATGGGCCGCATGGGCCTGTTCGGCCTGCCCTTCCCGGAGGAGTACGGCGGCATGGGCGGCGACTACCTCGCCCTCGGCATCGCCCTGGAGGAGCTGGCCCGCGTCGACTCCTCGGTCGCCATCACCCTGGAGGCCGGCGTCTCGCTCGGCGCGATGCCCCTGTACCTCTTCGGTACCGAGGAGCAGAAGCAGCAGTGGCTGCCGAGGATGTGCTCCGGCGAGATCCTCGGCGCCTTCGGCCTGACCGAGCCCGGCGCCGGCAGCGACGCGGGCGGCACGCGCACGACCGCCGTCCGGGACGGCGACGAGTGGGTGATCAACGGCTCGAAGTGCTTCATCACCAACTCCGGTACGGACATCACCGGTCTGGTCACCGTCACCGCCGTGACGGGCCGCAAGGCGGACGGCCGCCCCGAGATCTCCTCGATCATCGTCCCGTCGGGCACCCCCGGCTTCACGGTGGCCGCCCCCTACTCCAAGGTCGGCTGGAACTCCTCGGACACCCGTGAGCTGTCCTTCGACGGCGTACGGGTCCCCCTCGCCAACCTGGTCGGCGCGGAGGGCCGCGGCTACGCCCAGTTCCTGCGGATCCTGGACGAGGGCCGCGTGGCCATCTCGGCGCTCGCGACGGGCCTGGCGCAGGGCTGCGTGGACGAGTCGGTGAAGTACGCCAAGGAGCGGCACGCCTTCGGCCGGGCGATCGGCGACAACCAGGCCATCCAGTTCAAGCTGGCGGACATGGAGATGCGCGCCCACATGGCCCGGATCGGCTGGCGCGACGCGGCCTCCCGGCTCGTGGCCGGGGAGCCGTTCAAGAAGGAGGCGGCCATCGCGAAGCTGTACTCCTCGACGGTGGCGGTCGACAACGCGCGCGACGCCACGCAGATCCACGGCGGCTACGGGTTCATGAACGAGTACCCGGTGGCCCGCATGTGGCGCGACTCGAAGATCCTGGAGATCGGCGAGGGCACGAGCGAGGTGCAGCGCATGCTGATCGCCCGTGAGCTGGGGCTTGGCGGCTGATCCCCTCCGTTCCATAGCGGCCCGCGTTCTTACGCGGGCCGCTTTTCTGTCTATTCCGTGATTAATCACGAGATCAAGCGATTACCGAGTGTTGCCACATATGCGCAATTTATAGCTGTTAGGTTCCTGGCCGCGCGCTATCCCTCGGTCTCAGCCGCAGCTCGGTAACCCCTGTGACGACGAAGGCGCGCTCCGGCCTCAACCAAACGAGGAGAACCCCCAGTGATCAGTTCCGTGCAGCCGCCCCGGACCCGGAGAAGGCTTCGGCTCAGGGCAGCGATTCTCACCGCCTCCCTCGCCGCCGCGTTGACCGTGCCCGCGGCACTGAACGCCCAGGCGTTGGCGGCAGCAGCCCAGACCTGCGCCACGCCGAGCGTGCTGGCGGGCAGTGATTTCGAGATCGACACCGTCGCGAACCTGAAGGTCGACGGCGCGGGCTGCATCGACTGGCTCGAAGGCGGCGCCAACACCCCGTTCCGCTCCGGGGTCATCGTCAAGCCCGACCGGCCCAGCGGCTCCTCCGACGACTCCTTCGGCATGGGCACGAAGGAGGACGACGCGAACCCGACGATCGTCCGCGGCTCGATCCCGCCGAACAAGAGCGACCTGCTCAACTTCGGCGTGTACAGCGAGACGACCGCCACGGCGAAGTTCCTGGAGCTCTTCTGGCAGCGGAGGAACAGCCCGACCGGCACCACGAACATGGACTTCGAGCTGAACCAGAAGTTCTGCGACGTGAACGCGTCGCCGACCAACTGCGCGAGCAACGGGGCCATCCAGACCGCGACCCCGGTACGCACCCCGGGCGACAAGCTGATCACCTACGACCTCTCCCGGGGCGGCACCAGCGCGGCCATCTCCATCCGCACCTGGACCGGCTCGGCCTGGGGCCCGGCCAGCGTCATCAGCGGCCCGGGCGGTCAGGCGCTGGGTTCGGTCAACGGCAACCCCAACGGCAACCCCGCCCTGCCCCCCATCCCCGCCTCGGAGACCGGCGGGCTCGGCCCGCTGGACCAGTTCACGTTCGGCGAGGCGGCGATCGCGTACAGCGCGCTCTTCCCGGCGGGCAGCACGTGCCGGACCTTCGGCTCCGCCTACGTGAAGAGCCGCGCCTCGGACTCGTTCAACTCCGAGTTGAAGGACTTCATCGCGCCGACGCCGGTGCAGATCACCAACTGCACCTCGCTGATCACCACCGCGAGCACGAACGTGGAGATCGGCGACCCGATCAGTGACACCGCCACGCTCGGCGGAGCCTCGGCCGACGCGGGCGGCACGCTGACCTTCAGCCTCTTCAGCGAGGCGGGCTGCCCGGCCGACAGCCTCGTCGACACCGGTCTCGAGCCCGTCCAGGTGGACGGCCCCGGCGACTACAACTCGGGAGACGTCACCCCGACCTCCGTCGGCACCTACTACTGGACCGTCGAGTACAGCGGCGACCCGAACAACGAAGGGGCCTCCACCGCCTGTGGTGACCCCAACGAAACGTCCGTGGTCATGAAGTCCGCCTCGCAGGTCTCGACCGCGCAGAGCTTCTTCCCGCAGGACACGGTCTCGGTCACCGGCGGGTCGGAGGTTCCCACGGGGGACGTGACGTTCAGCCTGTACAACAACGCCACGTGCACGGGTACCCCCATCTACAGCGAGACGGCTCCCCTCAGCAGCGGGACGGCCAGCACCAACAACACCACTGACCGCGTATCCGCCAGCGGCACCTACCGCTGGGTGGTGCAGTACCCCGGAGACGACACCCACGAAGCCGCCACCAGCCCCTGCGGCAAGGAGATCTCCACCCTCACCGTGAACGACAACGCGACCCCGTAGCCGCGGTAGAACAGGGCCGGTTCCCGGCCGACGCACATGGAGCGGCCCGCGTCCCCACGCGGGCCGCTCCCGCGTTCCCGGGCGAACCCAGGCCCCCTTTGCCCACTCCAGCAAAGGTTAGGCTAACCTTCCTATCGAACGCCCGAGCCACCCAGTACGCACGAAAGTGGACATCGCCATGCCCAAGTCCCGCTCCTCCCTCCTCACCCGCCGCGGCCTCATCGCGGCAGGCGGCGCCCTCGGCCTCGTGGCCGCGCTCACCGCCTGCGGTGGCAGCGACTCCGCGAAGGACGGGTCGGGCGACAAGGGCAAGGGCTCCGCTTCGGGCGGGTGGAGCTTCAAGGACGACATGGGCAAGGACGTCACCGCCAAGTCCACGCCGAAGAACATCGTCGCCTTCACCGGCACCGCGGCCGCGCTGTACGACTACGGGATCAACGTCAAGGGCGTGTTCGGCCCGACGAAGACCGCCGACGGCAAGCCCGACGTACAGGCCGGCTCGATGGACATCTCCAAGGTCGAGATCATCGGCAACGTCTACGACGAGTTCAACGTCGAGAAGTACGCGTCCCTCCAGCCCGACCTCCTGGTGACCAACACCTGGGAGAAGGACAGCTACTGGTACCTGCCCGAGGCCTCCAAGGACAAGATCCTGAAGCTGGCCCCGGCCGCCGCGATCGGCGCGGGCGGCGACGTCACCATGGACAAGGCGCTGGCCCGCACCGCGGAGCTGGCCGCCTCCCTGGGTGCCGACCTGAACACCAAGAAGACCGTCGACGCCAAGGCCCGCTTCGAGGCCGCCTCCGCGAAGCTCCGCGAGGCCACCAAGGCGAACCCCGGCATCAAGGTGCTCGTCGGTTCCGGCGCCGCCGACCTGTTCTACGTCTCCACCCCGGCCACCTCCGCCGACCTGAAGTACTTCCAGTCGCTCGGCGTCGAGTTCGTCACCCCGGACAAGGTCGAGGGCGGCTTCTTCGAGAGCCTCAGCTGGGAGAACGCCGGCAAGTACAAGGCCGACGTGATCCTCCTCGACAACCGCACCGGCACCCTCCAGCCGCAGGAGCTGAAGGCCAAGCCGACCTGGGCCGAGATGCCCGCCGTCAAGGCCGGCCAGATCACCCCCCGCGTGACCGAGCCGATCTGCTCCTACGAGAAGTGCGCGCAGATCGTCGAAGAGCTCACCAAGGCCATCCAGAACGCCAAGAAGACCGGCTGACCCCGAGCCGTCCGGCCCCGGCGCCCCACCAGGTGCCGGGGCCTTCTGCATCGCCCGTCATCGCACCGATCCCAGGGGGACCCTCCGCATGACCACCAGCACCGACGCCGCGACGACGCCCGGGAAAGCGATCCCGCACTTCCGGTTCTTCGAACTCGAAGTGCTCCGCACGCGCCGGCTCGGCCACTCCTTCCTGCGGGTCACCTTCGGCGGCGCCTCCCTGAAGGACTTCCGCTCGGGCGGCTACGACCAGAGCCTCTCCCTCTTCCTGCCGCCCGCCGGCCGGGAGCACACGGCGCTGCCGTCCACGGGCGAGGACACCTGGTTCGGGGACTGGCGGGCGATGCCGGACGAGGAGCGCCCGGTGATGCGCTCGTACACCGTCCGCGAACAGCGCCGGACCGCCGCCGGCGTGGACGAGGTGGACATCGACTTCGTCCTGCACGGCGCCTCCTCCCCCGCCTCGTCCTGGGCGGGGCGCGCGGTGACCGGCCGCCGGATCATGGCCATCGGCCCGGCCGTCGCGGAGAACAAGTCCGTACGTTTCCAGCCACCGGCCGCCACCGACGCGATCCTGATGTACGCCGACGAGACCGCCCTGCCCGCGGCCTCCGCGATCCTGGACCGGCTCCCCGAGGGCACCCCGGTCCGGGCCTGGTTCGAGGTCCCGCACGAGGACGACCGGCTGTACCTGCCGACGTCCGCCGACGCGGACATCACCTGGGTCGTACGGGAGCCGGGCGCCGGCCGGGAACGCACCGACCGGGTGCTGGAGGCCCTCCGGGCCGCCGAACGGCCCGCCGCCGGAGCCCCGTACGCCTGGATCGCGGGCGAGTCCGCGACGATCCGCGCGGTCCGCAGGCACTTCGTCCAGGACAGCGGCGTCGACCGCCGCGCGGTCCGCTTCACCGGCTACTGGCGCCTCGGCGCGACCGAGGACCAACTCCTGGCGGAGGCCTACGCGGGCCAGTCCCCCGACGAGGACCCGACGGCGGCGCTCTAGAGCCCGCTCCGGTCCCTCACGAGCGCGCCCACCCCTTGTCCGGAGCCACTTTGCCGAACCAGCCGGCGGCCTCCTCCGCGCCGAGCACCCGCTCCAGCACCAGGTCGCCGGGCATACCGGGGAAGAACCGCCCGGCGTCCCAGCTGCGCCGGTAGGGGGAGGGGTCCAGGACGAGCAGCCGGACGCCGTCCACGACGGCGATGTCGGTCGGGACGCCCTCGTTGAAGAGCCAGACTCCGTCCGCACCGACCAGGTTGAACGCCCCGGTCGTCGGGACCATCCCGTCGGCGTCCCGGCACACGGCGACCTCCCGCGCCGACGGCGCCTCGCCCGGCACGTGCTTCCCCCCGATGAGCACGCCCGCAAGCAGGGTGTGCAGCTGGAAGTTGTCGCCGATTCCGCTCATGCGCAGGGCGAAGGCGGTTCCGCTCTCGCGGTGCAGGACGACGAGCGGTTCGTCGTCCAGCACCCGCAGGGCGTACGTCAGGCACTTGAAGGCGTCACCCGAGACCTCGGTCACCCGCTCCACGCCGGCGAGCAGCTCCGCCTTGCCCTCCACCGTCCGGCGCGCGGTCGCCGCGCTGAGCACCGCGACGGCCGCCATCTCCCACTCCGGCAGGGAGAACCAGCCGGCCGCGAGCGCGTGCCCCGCCCGCTCGGCGATCTCGTCGGTGTGCTCGCCCTCGGGGTCCGGCAGTTCCCCGCCGCCCGTCTCCGCCCAGCGCGCGCAGAACTCCCCGGCGACCGAGAACGCCTCCGTGGCCCCGGCGAGGATCCCCGGCGCGCAGGGGACCGGGTCCGCGCCCCGTTCCACGCACGCCCCGACGATCACCGCGACCGTGGCCCGCGGCCCGGGCGGGACCTCCCCGAGCAGCGCCGCCAGCCGGGGTCCCGCCTCCCGGTACTCGGCGGCACCGGCCTTGCCGATCGTCCGGTGGAGCTGCGCGAACGCCCGCTCCGACGCCGGAGGATCCTGTGCGCGCACGGCCTGCTCGAACCGGTCCACGGCGCCCAGGAACTTCTTGCCTCGGAATATCATCCGCACATCCTGCAGCACCGTCCGATCCGGCGATCAGGCAGGTGGCGCCCCGTCCGGGCGGGCCGTCACCGGCCCCACGGCACCTCCGGCGTCCGGAAGAAGGTGACCTCCTGGGCGTCCAGGCGCGGGCCCTGGGCGGCCAGGCGCAGCCGGTACGAGGTCCAGTCGCGGGTGGCCGCCGGGGACCAGCCCAGTTCCGCCAGGCCCAGGACGCGCGGGAAGGCCATCAGCTCCCAGTCCTCCCGCGTCGCGATGGTCTCCGTCCACAGCGGGGCCTCCACCCCGAGGACCGCGGACTCCGGGAGATCCGTCATGTAGGCCCCCGGGTCCCAGTCGTAGGCCCGGCGGACGGGTACGTACCCGGCCCAGGCCAGTCCCGGCTTGGTCTCCTTGTCGTACTTCATGTCCAGGTAGAGCCGGTCGGCCGGGGACAGGATCACCGGGTTGCCCGCCTTGGCTGCCGCGGCGACCGCCGCCTTCTCGGAGGCCGCCGTGCGGTCGTGGCCCCAGTACTGGAGCACCGCCCCCGGGGCCGGCCGGGCCGTGGCGAGCTGGTGCCAGGCCACCACCGTCTTGCCGTGCTTCGCCACCACCTTCTGTGCCCGGTCCATGAAGGCCGCGTAGTCCGCCGCGGGCGTGGAGTGCGCCTCGTCACCGCCGATGTGCAGGTACTTGCCGGGGGTCAGCTCCGCGATCTCCCCCAGCACCTGGTCGATGAACTCGTAGGTCCGCTCCTTGCCCACGCACAGCGAGCTGAAGCCGACCTTGATCCCGGTGTAGCGCTCGCGCGCCTTGCCGTCGCAGTTCAGCTCCGCGTAAGCGGCCTGCGCGGCGTTCACGTGGCCGGGCATGTCGATCTCCGGGACCACGTCCACGTACCGCTCCGAGGCGTACGCCACCAGGTCCCGGTACTCGTCCTTCGTCCAGTGCCCGCCGGGCCCGCCGCCGACCTCGCTCGCGCCCCCGTACTCCGCCAGCCTCGGCCAGGAGTCGATCGCGATGCGCCAGCCCTGGTCGTCGGTCAGGTGCAGGTGCAGGGTGTTGACCTTGTACTGGGCGAGCTGGTCGACGTACCGCTTGACCTGCTCCACCGTGAAGAAGTGGCGGGCCACGTCCACCATCGCCCCCCGGTACGCGAAGCGCGGCGCGTCGGTGACCGTGCCGCCGGGCACCGTCCCCGGACCCGACACCGGCAGGAGCTGGCGCAGCGTCTGGCCGGCGTGGAAGAGGCCTTCGGGCGTGCGGGCGGTGAGGGTGATCCCGCCGGGCCCGGACTCCAGCCGGTAGCCCTCCTCCCCGGTCCCCTCGGCGTCCCCGTCGATCCGCAGCCGGATCCCGTCGCCCTGCGCGCCGTCGACCACGGGCAGCGGCAGCCCGCTGGGGCCGCGCAGCTGCTCGGCGAGGAGTTCGCCGACCCTGCGGACCTCCTCGTCGTCGGTGAGGCCGGTACGGATGACCGTGCCCGGGCCGAAGGCGTACCCGGGGCCTTCGGCGTGCGCGGAGACGGGCGCCGGCAGGAGCCGTGCGTAGGGCGCGAGCGCCACGGGGGGCTCGTCGCCGGGCCGGGCGTCGTCCCCTCTCGCGGCGCTGCTGCAGGAGGCGGCCGCGGGGACGGCTGCGAGGACGAGGAGGGCGGCGAGCATGCGTCGCGGGACTCTCATGGGCATAGGTATAGGCCAACCGGGCTCGTGGGGCCGATGCAAGAATCCAAGGATGGCGGAAATCATCCAGAAGGACGGCACATGGACCTTCGACGGGGACGCGGTGCGCATCGTGCCGGGCCGCGACAAGGGGGTGGGACTGCTGCGCCAGACGCTGGGCGAGGTGCTCGTCCCGCTGCGCGCGCTGGCCGGGATCTCCTACGAACCGGGGCGCAAGGCGGGCCGGCTGCGCCTGCGGCTGCGTGACGGCGCCGACCCGCTGCTCCAGGTCACGGGCGGCCGGCTGCCGGAGGCCTCCGATCCGTACCGGCTGACCGTGGAAGCGGACCGCAGCGGGGTGGCGGACTACTTCGTGGACGCGGTGCGGGCCGCCCTGCTGCTGGACCAGGTGGATCCCGGGCCCGCCGACTCCTACCTCCTGCCGGGTCCCGCGGTCCCGATCACGGTCGGCGCGGGCGACGGGACGGTGGCCTTCGACGGGGACCGGCTGTCCCTGGAGTGGAGCTGGACGGCGGAGGAGGCGAAAAGGTCCGGCGGGGCCCGGGAGTTCCGGGTCGCGGACCTGCGGTCGGTGGAGTGGGCCCCGTCCCGGGGGCTGGAGAACGGGTGGATCCGCTTCGCCCTGGCGGGTGCCCCCGTGCAGAGCGCGCCACCGAAGTACGACCCCTACACGGTGGAGCTGTACGGGCTCAAGAAGGACCCCCTGATGGCGCTGGTCGCGGCCGCCGTCGCGGTCCGCATGCCGCACCCGGCGGCGCCCGGCCCGGGGCCGGAGACCGGGGCGAAGTCCGGAGCGCGGCCCGCCCTGGGCTCCGCCCCGGCGGCGGAGGACCACGACGCCCTGCTGCGCCGGCTGCGCGAGCTGGGAGAGCTGCACCAGACGGGGATCCTCACGGCCGAGGAGTTCACGACGGCGAAAGCGGCGATTTTGGGACGTTTCTGAGCAGCGAAGACCGGAATCAACCCCTCCTCTGGTCCAGACCAGCGATATCCTGCCCGATTCCGGGCAGGATTTTTGCGTTCTGCGGCTCGTACCGCCAATATCGACGGATGCCCGACCGCCGCCCGTCGCACGACGACCTCGTCGACCACTTGATGCGCAGCACCTCGCTCCAGCGGGGCGAAGCCGCCCGAGTGGTGCTCGACGTCCTCGCGTACTTCGACGAGAGCACCGAGGAGTTCGTCCGTCGGCGCCACCGTGAGCTCCAGTCCGGGGGCGCGGTCAACGCGGACATCTTCGAGCGGATCGCGGCCGAACTGCCGCACCGCGCCGTGGCGCCGCCGGAGCTCTCGCTCCGGCAACTGCGCCGCATCGTCTACGGCTGAGTCGTCCACGGCCGAGTCGTACAGAACTGAGCACCATCCGCCGGGGATCCGGGCGGCGGCAAGAGCAACCGAACTTCAGGAGGGGAAAGACCTTATGTGCGGAATCGTGGGTTACATCGGCAAGCGTGACGTGGCACCGCTGCTGCTGGAGGGCCTGCAGCGACTGGAGTACCGCGGCTACGACTCCGCGGGCATCGTCGTCAACAGCCCGAAGGCCGCGGCCCTGAAGGTCGTCAAGGCCAAGGGCCGCGTACGCGAGCTCGAGTCCCGGGTACCCAAGCGCTTCGCCGGCACCACCGGCATCGCCCACACCCGCTGGGCCACCCACGGCGCCCCGAGCGACCTCAACTCGCACCCGCACCTGGACGCCGACAACAAGGTCGCCGTCGTCCACAACGGCATCGTCGACAACGCCTCCGAGCTGCGCGCCAAGCTGGAGGCCGACGGGGTCGTCTTCCTCTCGGAGACCGACACCGAGGTGCTCGTCCACCTCATCGCCCGCGCCCAGGCCGACACCCTGGAGGAGAAGGTCCGCGAGGCGCTCAAGGTCGTCGAGGGCACCTACGGCATCGCCGTCATGCACGCCGACTTCGCCGACCGCATCGTCGTGGCCCGCAACGGCTCCCCGGTCGTCCTCGGCATCGGCGAGAAGGAAATGTTCGTCGCCTCGGACATCGCCGCGCTCGTCGCCCACACCCGCCAGATCGTCACCCTCGACGACGGTGAGATGGCGACCCTGAAGGCCGACGACTTCCGGACGTACACCACCTCCGGCACGACGACCACCGCCACGCCCGAGACCGTGGAGTGGGAGGCCGCCTCCTACGACATGGGCGGCCACGACACGTACATGCACAAGGAGATCTCCGAGCAGGCCGACGCGGTCGACCGCGTCCTGCGCGGCCGGATCGACGACCGCTTCAACACCGTGCACCTGGGCGGCCTGAACCTGGACCCGCGCGAGGCGCGCGGCATCCGCCGGGTCAAGATCCTGGGCTGTGGCACCTCGTACCACGCCGGCCTGATCGGTGCGGGCCTCATCGAGAGCCTGGCCCGCATCCCCGCCGACGCCGAGCCGGCCTCGGAGTTCCGCTACCGCAACCCGGTCGTGGACCCCGACACCCTCTACATCGCGGTCTCCCAGTCCGGTGAGACGTACGACGTGCTCGCGGCCGTGCAGGAGCTCAAGCGCAAGGGCGCCCGCGTCCTCGGCGTGGTCAACGTGGTCGGCTCCGCGATCGCCCGCGCCGCCGACGGCGGCGTGTACGTGCACGCCGGCCCCGAGGTCTGCGTCGTCTCCACCAAGTGCTTCACCAACACGGTCGTGGCCTTCGCGCTGCTCGCCGTGCACCTGGGCCGCATCCGCGACCTGTCCGTCACCGACGGCAAGCGGATCATCGACGGCCTGCGCAAGCTGCCCGCGCAGATCCAGGAGATCCTGGACGGCGAAGAGGACATCAAGAAGCTGGCCGCGGAGTACGCCGAGGCCAAGTCGATGATGTTCATCGGCCGCGTCCGGGGCTACCCGGTGGCCCTGGAGGCCTCCCTGAAGCTCAAGGAGATCTCCTACATCCACGCCGAGGCCTACCCGGCCTCCGAGCTCAAGCACGGTCCGCTCGCCCTCATCGAGCCCTCGCTGCCGACGGTCGCGATCGTCCCGGACGACGACCTGCTGGAGAAGAACCGCGCGGCGCTGGAGGAGATCAAGGCCCGCAGTGGCCGGATCCTGGCGGTCGCCCACACCAAGCAGGAGAAGGCCGACCACACGATCCTCGTGCCCAAGAACGAGGACGAGCTGGACCCGATCCTGATGGGCATCCCGCTGCAGCTGCTGGCGTACCACACGGCCCTGGCCATGGGCCGGGACATCGACAAGCCGCGCAACCTGGCGAAGTCCGTCACCGTCGAGTAGGTCGAACCGGTCCCGCGGACCGCAGAGACGAGGAAGGCCCCCGGGGATCCCCCGGGGGCCTTTTCGTGTGCGTGTGTGCGTGATGCGTGTGGTGCGCGATGCGTGTGGTGCGGGGTCCGTCAGCTCGCGGCGACCGCGCCGCGCGAACCCTTCCCGAAGGCCATCGGCCAGCTCGCCAGCGCCGCGGTGGCCCCGTACCAGGCCAGCAGTCCGGAGAGCGCCGCCACCCAGCCGGCCGCCTTGGCCAGCCCGTCGCTCTCGGCGAAGGTGCCTATCGCCAGGAGCAGCAGGGAGAGGGTGAACAGGCCGTACACGCCCTGACCGAACAGTCCGCCCGAGGCCGCGGCGGTGAGGGTCAGTGCCAGCATGGCGAACAGCACGAGGAACATTCCGGCCGCGTCTGCCGAAACCTTTCCGTCGGCCCCGTTGGCCCAGATGAACCAGAAGGTGCCGAGGCCCGCGAAGGCCGTGCCGTTGAAGCCGTTGCCGCCGCGGTACTCGAGGACTCCGAGGACGAACAGCGCGAGGCCGCCGAGGTACATGGCGAGCGACACGGAGTTGGCCGCGGTGACACCGTCGATGATGCCGGTGGTCCCGATACCGAACGCGAGAAGGGTGAGACCCAGGGCGATGTGCCCGAGGGTCGAAGTCGAGGCCGTGCTTCCCGCAGAGACACCATTGTCCACGGCGGGCTCCCTTCGATCTGCAGTTGTTTGCTGCGTCCCAGCAGTCTTTATCTACCCCTTACATGGGGGTGCACAACCGCACAATCGACATACAGTCGGTTACGGGATGACAACGACCGGTCGCTGCGCCCGCTTCGCTAGCCGGCCCGCCACCGAGCCGAAGATCCGGCCGACGATGCCGTGCGTGGAGCCGACCACGATGGCGTCCGCCGAGTACTCCCGGCCGACCTCCTCCAGCTCGTGGCAGATGTCCCCGCCCCGCTCGACGAGGATCCACGGAACCTCGGAGAGGTAGTCCGCGCAGGCCAGCTCCAGCCCCAGCACCTCGGTGCGGTGGTCCGGCACGTCCACGAAGACCGGCGGCTCACAGCCGGCCCACACGGTGGTGGGCAGCCGGTTCGCGACGTGGACGATGATCAGACCGGAGCCTGAGCGACGGGCCATCCCGATCGCGTACGCGAGGGCGCGCTCACTGGACGTGGATCCGTCGAAGCCCACCACGACCCCGTGCCGGAAGGCCGGGTCGCAGGGATGGCGTGGTTGTTCCACCGCGCGCAGGTCGGCCGATTCGGGATCGGCGAGGCGTTTGCGCTTACGGTCCGCGGGTTCGGAGAATTCGTGACCGGCCATGGGTGTCTCGGCGAAGAGGTCCTCAGGGGAAGGGACAAGGGGACGGGGCGCCAATAGGCGGAAGCGACGATTCAAGCGGGACGATTCCAGAAAACGACAACTCAGTGTGACCGAGCTCTGTCCGGGAAGCATCTTCCCAAGCCCATACCCACCAGGGTACGGCGACACTCCTGTGCTGCACAGGTCATGCCGCCCTTGGAGAGCGTCCCAGGGAGCATGCCGCAGCAGCGCCTCCTTGGCAATGTCCGCTGCCCCCTACAGCCAGTGACGGGGAGCACCCCATCGGGTGTGCGCCACCCGTGCGCGCAGTGACCGAGCCGCGCCGCACGCCGTTGGACAGGAGTCCGACCGTCCAGGAAGAGCCCGCAGGGAGCACGCCGTGCCCGGTCGTCCGGTTCACCCCGTCCAGCCCGCTCAGTCGCCCGCTCAGCCGACACAGTCCGTCCACATGCCGCCCCCGCCCCTTCACTCGTCCGTGCCGGCCGCTCGGCGGCCCCAGGAGGACCCCGCGGGTGACGTGGTGCGCTGGGCGGCCTTCAGCTGCCTTCTCGTCCCCGTGGTCCTCGTCGTCTACGGGACCTCCTTCGGCGGGGCCGCCGTCGCCACCCTGGGCCTCGCGGCCGTCACGGCGGCCTGCCGGGCCCTGCTGCGCCACTCCGAGCGGACGGAGCGGAATGCCGCCCGGGTCCTCGCAGAGGACCGATTGACGCCCGCGCACCGGGGCCGGCACTCGCGCGCGGGGGCCGCAAGCCAGCGCGGATGTCAGGTTTCCCCTGGGATGTCCCCCCAGGACTGACTTATTCGCACATCCACACCCGCATGTTTTCAGCCAACTTCCCGGCAGGTCACCCCCCTTGCCGGAATGTCCCCCCGACCCCCTCACCATCAGCGACTACACCGCCACAGGGGGTCTTTGACCCTACGAGTACTGGCCATGGCCGGACAGTGCGCTTTCCACCCGGGTAGCGGAGTGGAACGCTTCCTGATCGAATGCTTTTCGCCAAGTTGCCAAGTCGACATAGCGCTGCGTGCTGAACTTGTCACGCCGACACCACGGGACGCAGTAGATTCGATCATGTATTTACGGCGGGGGAGCCACGTGCAAGGCCGAGGGGATACGTGCAGGTGCGACCAGACCAAGGAGTCGCGACACCCAAGGGGGGCTTAGCGCCATGAGCCAGGATTCCACCGCCGTCGTCGTAGACGGCAGGAAGCTCGCGGGGCGTCGCCGCAGGGAGATCGTCGCGGTGCTGCTCTTCAGCGGCGGACCGATCTTCGAGAGCTCCATTCCACTTTCCGTGTTCGGCATTGACCGGCAGGACGCGGGAGTTCCACGCTACCGATTGCTCGTGTGTGCCGGTGAGGACGGTCCGCTGCGGACCACCGGCGGACTCGAGCTGACCGCGCCATACGGGTTGGAGGCGATCGCCCGGGCAGGCACGGTCGTCGTTCCCGCGTGGCGTTCCATCACCTCCCCGCCGCCGCCGGAGGCGCTCGAAGCGCTGCGTCTGGCGCACGAGGAGGGGGCCCGGATCGTCGGACTGTGCACGGGGGCATTCGTGCTTGCCGCCGCCGGTCTGCTGGACGGCCGGCCCGCGACGACGCACTGGATGTACGCGCCGACGCTTGCCAAGCGCTACCCGTCCGTCCACGTCGATCCGCGCGAGCTGTTCGTCGACGACGGCGACGTGCTGACGTCCGCGGGCACCGCGGCCGGAATCGACCTGTGCCTGCACATCGTGCGCACGGACCACGGCAGCGAGGCGGCGGGAGCACTGGCCCGCAGGCTCGTCGTCCCGCCGCGCCGCACGGGTGGCCAGGAACGCTACCTCGACCGGTCGCTGCCGGAGGAGATCGGCGCCGACCCGCTGGCCGAGGTCGTCGCCTGGGCGCTGGAGCACCTCCACGAGCAGTTCGACGTGGAGACGCTGGCGGCGCGCGCCTACATGAGCAGGCGCACGTTCGACCGGCGGTTCCGCTCGCTCACCGGCAGCGCGCCGCTGCAGTGGCTGATCACCCAGCGGGTGCTCCAGGCGCAGCGGCTGCTGGAGACCTCCGACTACTCGGTCGACGAGGTCGCCGGACGCTGCGGGTTCCGCTCGCCGGTCGCGCTGCGCGGGCACTTCCGCCGCCAGTTGGGGTCCTCCCCCGCGGCCTACCGCTCCGCCTACCGGGCCCGCCGCCCGCAGGCGGACGTGGTCCAGGTGGCTCAGCTGTCGGATTCGCCGGTCCCGCACCAGCGCACTCCGCAGCCCCAGCGGGCGGCCGCGGCCCTGGCCGCGGCCGGTCCCACGGTGACGGAGCTGTACGCCCCGGGCCGGGTGCTGCGCGAGCACGCGTAACGAGGTCCCTGGAAGGTCCCTCGCATCAGTGGTCACCTCGGTGGTCACCGTTGCGGGGGACCTTCCGCATAAGGTGGGGCGCATGAACGATCGCATGGTGTGGATCGACTGCGAGATGACCGGGCTCTCGTTGACGGACGACGCACTTATCGAGGTGGCCGCACTGGTCACCGACTCGGAGCTCAACGTGCTCGGCGAAGGCGTGGACATTGTGATCCGCCCGCCGGACGCGGCCCTGGAAACCATGCCCGACGTGGTGCGCGAGATGCACACCTCGTCCGGCCTGCTCGACGAGCTGGCCGGCGGGACCACCCTCGCGGATGCGGAGGCCCAGGTCCTGGCCTACGTACGGGAACACGTGAAGGAACCCCGCAAGGCCCCGCTCTGCGGAAACACGGTCGGCACCGACCGCGGCTTCCTGCTGCGCGACATGGCCGCGCTGGAGGGGTACCTGCACTACCGGATCGTGGACGTGTCCTCGATCAAGGAGCTGGCACGCCGCTGGTACCCGCGCGCCTACTTCAACAGCCCGCCGAAGAACGGCAACCACCGGGCGCTCGCGGACATCAAGGAGTCCATCGCCGAGCTGCGCTACTACCGGGAGGCCGTCTTCGTACCGCAGCCCGGTCCGGACTCGGACACGGCGCGCACCATCGCCGCCAAGCACGTCGTCCCCGGCGCCTAGCACCCACCGGAGAGGGGTGCGGGGAAAGGAGGGAGCGAGCACCCTCCCGGACCCTGTACCCTTTTCTTCGGCCGGTCGGTTTTCCGACCGGACATGGTGGGTGTAGCTCAGTTGGTAGAGCACCTGGTTGTGGTCCAGGTGGCCGCGGGTTCAAGTCCCGTCACTCACCCTGTGGGAAGGCCCCGATCCGCGAGAGCGGATCGGGGCCTTCCGCGTTCTCAGAACAGCAGGTTGTAGCTACCGAAGCCGGTACCGAGGACACCGACCTTCACTCGCGAGCCGAACGGCTGCGACGCGACGCCCGTGCCCTTGTAGAGCCACAGGACGCCGGCCTTGTCCCGGGCCACCATGTCGGCCTTGCCGTCGGACGTCAGGTCACCCGGCGCGACGATCGAGTTGTAGATCTGCCAGCCGGTGCCTATCTGCTGCCGGCTCGCCAGCGGGCTCGAAGCCGACGCCGTGCCCCGGTACAGCCACAGCTTGCCGTCCTTGTCCCGGGCGACCAGGTCGGCCTTGCCGTCACCGGTCAGATCGACGCCGCCGACGAGCTGGTCGTAGATGTTCCAGCTGCTGCCGATCTTCACCCGGCTCCCGAACGGCGTCGCGTTCAGGCCCGTGCCCGGGTACAGCCACAGGCCGCCCGAGGTGTCCCGCGCCAGCAGGTCCGCCTTCTTGTCGCCGGTCACGTCGGAGACACCAACGAGCGTGTTGTAGATGCTCCAGCCGCCGCCGACCTTGATCCGGTCCTTGAAGATGCCGCCGTCACCCGAGGTCGGGTGGAGCCACAGCACCCCGGCCTTGTCCCGCCCCACCGCACCCCGCCCGGTGCTCTGCACGGTCACCGGCCCCAGCCTGGTCAGCGCGGTGTACTGGTTCCAGTCGAAGCTGCCGCCGACCGGGTCGGTCGGATTGAACGGCTCGGCGGCCTTGCCCGTGCCCCGGTAGTCCCACAGCCAGCCCTCGGCGTCACGGGCCATGAGCCGGAAGCGCTGGGTCACCGGGGTCGAGCTGGCGACCGCGAAGTCCGACGTCTTCTCCGGATTGCCCGTGCCGAAGGTGTACACCTCATAAGCCGCGCTGACGCGCAGCTTCCAGGCCGGCGCGGTCGCCTGCGCCTTCAGCGTGTAGGTGAGCGTGTAGTCGCCGGGCTTGTTGATGTCACACCCGAGGCCATCGAACTCGCCGACCGTCTGGTAGCAGTCGGCCCCGGCGGCGCCACCGGCGTCGAGACCGGCGACGGTGATCTTCCGCTCGCCCTCGTCCCAGTACCGGAAGCCCGGTGCCGGGGACGCATACAGGCGCAACCGACCCTTGTCGACAGCGTGCAGCTTCACCGTGTGCTTCACCGAACCACCGGCCGGCAGCGTGGGCGTCGACAGCGCGATCGTGTTCTGCGCGACGTGCGCCTGGGACTTCACCGTGACGGTCGCGTGCGCCCGACGGTTACTCATCGGCTGCGACCCCGCGGTCTGCGCCTCCTTGATACCCGCGGTGATGCTGGCCCCACGCGGCACGTAGACGAGTCCGTAGTAGACCGTCGCGCCGTTCACCGTGCTGCTCGCCGCCGATATCTCGGGCGAGGGGAAACTCATGTACTTCAGGTCACACAAGTACACCCCGACCATGCCGGTCTTCGGCGCACACTCGTCCGTCGGATCCACTTTCAGACCCGTCGGCACCCCGCCGCCGGACCAGCCGGCATCCGTGAGCGGCTTCTTGCTCAGCACATAGACGTACGTGCCGTCCGGCTCCCCGTCGTTCTGCCCGCCGGCGCCCTCCGGCGCCAACCAGACCCGGCCCTCGCCGGGCATCAGCACCTTGTCCGAGACTCCGTCGAAGCCGAACGTCGGATCCCCGGCCGCCACGGCCGTGCCCGCACCCGCTATACCGCCGGTGACCAGCAGCGCAACCGCGACACCAGCACCCAAAAGCCTTCGCATGTTCCCCCCTGGGAAATCGATCAATCGGCGGACGCTAGCACGCACCTTTTCCGGCGAGCGCGGTCGGGGGCCCTGAGTCGCTAGCCCCGGAAGGCGTCCGCGTGGTCCGCGCACCACGTCGCGAAGGTGCGCGGCGCGTGGCCGGTGAGGCGTTCGAGGTCGACGGTGAGGTCGACCGGGAGGCCGTCGGAGGCGGCCCAGAAGTCGAGCAGGGCCTCCGCGTACGGCCCCGGTATGTAGCCCTCGACCTCGGACTTCCACTGCTCGCGCGAGACCGCCTCGAAGGGTATGGAGTGTCCGACGGCGTCGCCCAGTATGGCCAGTTGGGCGGCGAAGGTCAGCGTCCGCGGCCCGGTCAGGGTGTACGCGCGACCCCCGAGCGAGGGGTCGGTGAGGACCGCGAACGCGGCTTCGGCGAGGTCGGTCTCGTGGACCGGGTCGCTGTACGCACCCGGGTACGGCAGATGGACCGGGCGGCCCGATTTCATCGGCCAGGCCCAGCCGAAGGCGTTGCTCGCGAAGGATCCGGGGCGCAGGAGCGTCGTCCGCAGCGGGGAGGCGAGGAGGGCCTGCTCCACCGCCAGGTGGGAGGCGGCGAGCGGGCTGTCGGCGGCGTCGGGAGCGAGGACCGAGGAGGAGGAGAGGAGGACGACGTGTTCGACGCCGGCGCTGACGGCCTCCTTCACGAAGGCGTCGATGGCGGCGGCCTCGGCATAGAGGAAGACGGAGCGGATGCCGGCGAGGGCTTCGGGGAAGGTCGTCGGGTCGGTGAGGTCGCAGTGGACGGTGCCGGGTGTGTCCGGCTCTCGGGATCCGAGGCGGTGCGGGACACCGTGGGCGGCGAGGCGGGACGAGAGACCCCGGGCGATGGAGCCGCGGCCACCGGTGACGAGGGTCTGCGGCGCCTGCGGTGCGCTCGACGTGTTCGACATGGACTTGTTCGACATGGCGGATTCCTGCTCTTCCTGTCTTAGACTGAATACGTGACGCAGATTCTGTGTGACGCAACTTCTGCGCCACACAGATAAATTTGGACCCCGGAGAAGCCGATGTCAACCGATTACGCTCGTTCGAGTGATGAGTGGACCCGCGCCGAGCTGCTCGCGCGCATCGTCACCGAGAGCCAGCGGCACTACGCCGACTACTCGCTCTTCAACCAGGCCATGGCCGACCACGTCGGCCTGCACCCCACCGACATGCAGTGCGTCGCCCTCCTCGACATGGAGCCCGACCCGGTCAGCACCGGTGACATCGCCCGCCTCACCGGCCTGACCTCCGGCTCCGCCACCCGCCTCGTGGACCGCATGGTCAAGGCCGGCGTCGTCGAGCGGCACGCCGACCCGAACGACCGCCGCCGCTCCCTCGTCGCCCTCGCCCCCGCCGCCCGCGACCGGATCGGCGCCGCCTGGGAGACGCCCGGCCGTGCCTTCGGCGCCGTACTGCAGGGCTATTCCGACGCCGAACTCGCCGTCATCGCCGACTACCTGCACCGCGCCGCCGAGGTCGGCCGCGCCCAGGCCAAGCGGCTGACCTCCGGGGACACCGAATGAGACGCCTTCCGAACCGGCCGTTCCGGCGCTAGCCTCCCGCCCAACGGGCAACGGCGCGCGCCGGAGAAACGGGAGGGTCGGCGTGCGGCTGGAGGTTGTCCATGCCCACGCAGTCCCCCATGCCCGCCCCCGCCGGTTTCCGCGGCGTGTTCGCCCTCGGCGGCCGGGCCCTGCCCGTCTACGGGTTCCTCGCCCGGCTCCCCGCCGCGCTGTGCCCCATCGGGACCCTGCTGCTCATCAACGAACGCGACGGCATCGGCGACGCCGGGACCATCGCCGCCGCCCTCTGGCTCGGCCAGGCCCTGGGCGGCCCGGTCATCGGCCGGCTCGCCGACCGGCGCGGCCACCGGCCCGTGCTGCTGGTCGCCTGCGCCGCGAACGCCGCCGTGCTCCTCGCCCTCGTCGCCGCCGTCCTCGGCGGGCTGCCGCTCGCCGCGCGCATCGCGCTCGCCGTCGCCGCCGGTCTCACTGCGGCGCAGATCGGGCCGCTGGCCCGGGCCCGGTGGGTACGGCTGGCCGGAGAGGACAAGGCCCTGGTCGGGGCCGCGCTCTCCTTCGACACCACCCTCGACGAGGTCGGCTTCATGGTGGGGCCCGCGCTGGCCGGGATCCTCGCGGTGACCGTCCATCCCGCGTCGGCGCTGCTCCTCGCGGCCGCCCTGGGACTGGTGTTCGGGACGCTCTTCGCCCTGCATCCCACGGCGCCCGGGCCGACGGGACCGGGCTCCGCCGCGCGGGCCGACGTACGACTGTGGTCTCCGGGGCTCGGGCTGCTGTTCGTCGTCGCCGTCCTGCAGGGCGCCGCGTGGAGCGGGGCCAACACCGGGGTCAACGCGCTCGCCGTGGCGGTCGGCTCCCCCGGGGCCGCCGGGCTCGTGTGGGCCGCCATGGCCGTGACCAGCTCGGTCGCCGGCTTCGTGACCGTGGCCCGGCCCGGGACGGCCGGCCTGACCGCCCGGCTGCGCCGGACCATCGCGGTCCAGGCGCTGCTGACGCTTCCGCTGCTCGCCGTCTCCGGCCTGTGGGGCGCCGCCTTCGCCGTCGCCGGCATCGGGCTGGTCGTCGCCCCGCACCTCATCGCCCTGTTCGGCCTCGTGGAACGGGCCGGTCCCGCGCGGCGGATGGGCGAGGCCATGACCCTGGCCGGCAGCGGTCTGATCATCGGCCAGGCACTGGCGGCGGCGGCCTCCGGTCCGCTCGCCGCGGCCTACGGGTACCGGGCGGCCTTCGCCGTCTCGTGCGCGGCCGCGGCCGCCTCCGCGCTGCTGGCGTGGGCAGCCGCCGACCGGGTCCTGGGAGCGGGACTCAGCCCGAGCTCTTCATCGCCGCCAGCCCCTTCGCCAGATCCTCGGCGTTCATCACCGGGCCGACCTCCAGCTCGGCGTTGAACTGGAGGAACAGGTCCTCCATCAGGGGCGGCATCTGGGCGCTGTCCTGGAGGTCGAAGACCATCCAGCAGGACCGGACGCCCTCGTGGAGACCGAAGTAGGCGGCCTCCGGCTTCACGGTGTCCATGAGCTTCTTCATGGCCGCCGGAAGGGCGCCGCTCTTGATGCCCTCGTTCGTCGCCGCCGTGTCCAAGTGGGCCCTGAGCATGACTCTCATGCGCGGCTCCTTTCGTCACGGCCACCTTGAGCGCGGGTGCGGGGGGCGGCAACATCTCCGCCTCCGTCCGGGCGCCGGGCTACTCCGTCCGGTTCACGCCCTGGATGTGGAAGTTGAACTCCGTGTGCCCGAGGGCCCCCATCAGCCGGAGCCAGATCGGCAGCAGCATCTCCGTACCGCGGGCCGTCTCGATGCCGCCCAGGTCGATGACGGTGTGCTCGCGCCAGTCGAAGGAGTACAGGAGCTCCCGTACGGCCTTCTTGGCCCCGGCGTCCTCACCCGAGAGGAACACGGTGTGGTCGCCGGGGACCCTGGCCGGATCGACCATGACCTGGCAGTTCATCGTGTTCAGCGTCTTGACGACGCGCAGCCCCGGGAAGGTCCGCTGGATCAGCTCGCCCAGGCTGTCGCTGTCGACCGGGTCGAGCCCGGGCGGGAACCCGCGGGAGAAGTCCAGCGGGTTCGCGATGTCGATCAGGATCTTGCCGTCCAGGTGCGCGGCGTCCGCCTCCGTCAGCGCGGCCACGCTGACCTGCCCGCCCGTGGCGTTGACGAGCGTCTCGCCGAACCGCGCCGCCTCCGCGAAGGGGGCGAGGCCCGCCGCCGGGTGGGCCTGCTGCCACGCGGCGTACTCGCTGCGTTCGAGCGTGGCCGCGGGGTCCCGCGTGCCGATGACGACCTCGTGGCCGAGGGAGAGCAGCCGGGCGGCCACCGTACGGCCGACGATCCCGGTGCCGAGGACTGCGTAGCGCATGACGGCTTCCCCTCACAAAAGGAAAGAACGGAAGGACAGAGGACAGAAGAACCGAAGGAGCCCACGAGAAGGGCGGCCCCACTCAAGCAGGTCGTACGGATTCCCGCGCGGAAGGCGTCGACTCCGCGCCAACCTCAGCTAGTCCGCAGCTGGTCCTCGGCTAGCCCAGGATCCCCACGTCGTAGAAGAACTGATAGCGCGTCGGGTCGTCCGGCAGGAACCAGTGGAAGCCCTCCTCCAGGAAGACGGCCACGAGGTTCACGGCGAGCACCAGCCCCAGGAACCACAGCGCGACCAGCCCCACCGTGCGGTACGGTCCCGGGTCCTCGGCCGGGACGGCCCGGTCCGCGGTGGCGTGGGCGAAGGCCAGGACGATGCCGACGGCGACGACCGAGGCCTGGAAGAGGATCCACGCCCAGACGTAGAGGTGCAGGCCGAACACCTCGCTCCCGTACCCCTTGTCGCCCGGCAGGACGTGCAGCATCGTCTGCCGCCACGAGGCGAACGAGCCGGCGATCACGGCGACCAGGGACAGGCCCCAGCCCATCATGTAGTCGCGGCCGGTCACCGCCCCGCGCGACAGCGCCGTCCGGACGATGTGGGCCGCCCCCATCGCCGCCATCAGCATGAACATCCGCTGCACGATGCAGAGCGGGCACGGGTACTCCCCCAGCCCGAACTGGTAGAAGAGCCCGCCGCACACCACCCCGGTCCAGCCGATGGCGAAGACGCACGCGAACCAGAACTGGACCCGGCCCAGCAGGCCGCCCTCCAGCTGCGCCTCCGGGAGGAGGCTGGACATCGCGGCCACGGTCAGTAGCTCAAGGTGAGGGCGAGGCTGCTGGTGATGTGGTGCGCCATCAGCAGGATCACGGCGAGGAGCATGAGCCACCAGGCGCCGAGCACCACGAACCGCGGGGCGTCCCGGTACATCGCGATCAGCGTGGCGAGGAGGCCGCCGAAGATGAGGGTGTCCATGGCGCGGACCGTACCGACAGGGGGACATACCGGGCGCGCGGCGCGCCCCCGCCGACCGCAGGGTTACGTCGGTTGCGTCGCCGAAGAGACGACCTGGTTGAGTCGCCGAAGAGACGGCCTGGTTGCGCCGCCGAAGGAGACGGCCTAGCTGCGTCGCCGCTTGCGTCGGCTGCGTCCGGCGCGCCCCGAGTCTCCGCGCGCCCGCCCGTCCAGCGCGATCCACACCCGCACCTCGGTGCCGCCGAGCACCGAGCGCCCCAGCCGCACGTCCCCGCCCGTCGACTCCGCGACCCGCCGGACGATGTCCAGGCCCAGGCCCGTGGACCCGTCGCGGCCGCCGTCGTTGCCGCGCCGCAGGGCCGCGTCCGGATCGGCGATGCCGCCCCCCGCGTCCGAGACGAGCACGATGACCGCGTCCCCGGCGTCGTGGACGTCCACCGCGAAGGGCGTGCCCTCGGGGGTGTGCCGGAACACGTTGCCCAGCATGGCGTCCAGCGCCGCGGCGAGCTCCGGCCGGGCCACGGGGATCCGTACCGTACGGTCGACCCCCGCGAGCCGCACCTCGCGGCCCTCGTCCTCGGCCAGCGCCGACCAGAACCCCATCCGGTCGCGGATCACCTCGGAGGCGTCGCAGCCGGCGCCCGGCCCCTGCGCGGCGGCGGCGGGCCGCTGCTCGCGGGCGGTACGGATGATCGTGTCGACCTCCCGCTCCAGCTGCTCCACGGCCGCCCGGGTCTGCTCCGCCGCCGGGCCGTCGCCGAGCGAGGCGGCGTTGAGCCGCAGCACCGTCAGCGGGGTCCGCAGCCGGTGGGAGAGGTCGGCGGCCAGCTCCCGCTCGTTGGCCAGGAGTTCCACCACCTGGTCCGCCATCGAGTTGAACGCCACGGCCGCCGAGCGCAGTTCCTTCGGCCCCTCCTCGGGGACCCGCGCCCCCAGCCGCCCCTCGCCCAGCCGGTGCGCTGCGTCCGCGAGCCGTTCGGCCGGCCGTACCAGGCGGGCGCCGAGCCGGTCCGCGACCGCCACCGAGCCCACGACCAGGGCGAGGCCGACGCCCGCGAGGACCAGCCAGGCGGTGGCGACGCCGTTGCTGACCTCGCTCTCCGGGACCAGGATCTCCACGACGGCGATGTCCCCGGAGCCGAGGGCCACGGGCTGGAGCAGCGCGGAGCCGCCGCCCGCCACCGGGACGGTCGCGGCCCGCCCGATCCGCCGGGTCTCGGAGACGGCCCGCTCGCCGGCCCAGCCGTCGCCGACGTCCACGCGCGGATCGTCCCCGACGGCGGGCACGTGCACGGCCATCCGCCGGTCGGCGCCCATCTGCGTGGACTCCACGGCCTTGCGCAGCTGCACGGGGTCGGTGGTGATGGACAGCGTCGGCCCGATGGTGGCGGCCTGCCGCTCGGCGTTGGAGAACGCCCGGTCGCTGGCCATCTCCTGGACGACCAGCCCGAGCGGTACGGCGAAGGCCACGACTACCATCACGGTGACCGCGAGGCACACCTTGACCAGCGCCCACCTCACAGCGAGCTCCTCACGCCGGGGGCTCCAGCTTCACCCCGACACCCCTCAAGGTGTGCAGGTACCGCGGGCTGGCGGCGGTCTCGCCGAGCTTGCGGCGCAGCCACGACAGGTGGACGTCGATGGTCTGGTCGTCGCCGTACGACTGCTGCCAGACCTCGGCGAGCAGCTCCCGGCGGGCCACGACCACGCCCGGCCGCCCGGCGAGGAAGGCCAGCAGGTCGAACTCCCGCCGCGTGAGGTCCAGTACCGCCCCGTCCAGCTCGGCCTGGCGGCGCAGCGGGTCGATGGCGAGGCCGCCGACGCGCAGCACGCGGGAGGGCGGTTCGGCCCCGGCCGAGGAGCGGGCGCGGCGCAGGACGGCGGCCATCCGCGCGGAGAGGTGTTCCACGGAGAAGGGTTTGGTCAGGTAGTCGTCGGCGCCGTCGTTGAGCAGCCGGACGATCTCCGCCTCGTCGTCGCGGGCGGTCGCGATGATGACGGGCACGTCGGTGATCCCGCGCAGCATCTTGAGCGCCTCGGCGCCGTCCAGGTCGGGCAGTCCGAGGTCGAGGATCACCACGTCGAAGCGGTTGTGGGCGACCTCGCGCAGCGCCTCCAGGGCGGTGCCGACGCTGCGCACGGTGTGCGAGGCCTCGGTCAGGTGCCGGATGAGGGCGGAACGTACGAACTGGTCGTCCTCGACCACGAGCACACTTGCCATGGCCCGCACCGTAGCCCATTCGGGGGAGGCCGAGGGGTGCCGGGCCAGGTCTGGGACGGGTGGTGCAGTATGTCCCCCGATGCGACGAGGACTTGTCGGTAGAGCAATCGCCCATGCGGGCGCGTGGACCCTGGCGACCGGGGCGGCGGTGACGCTGTCGTGGTGGGGCGTGCACTCGGTCATGTCCGGTACCGCCTATGATCCGCCGCTCGCGGTGCCGCTGGCCACGCAGCCCCTCTCCTCCTCCACCCACCGGGCGCAGCCGCCGGAGCCGACGCCCTCCCCGACGCCGTCCGCGTCACCCTCCATGTCCTCCCCCTCCCCTTCCCCTTCCCCTTCCCCTTCCCCTTCCGCCAAGCCCTCCGCGACGCCCACCCCCCGTTCGCAGCGGCAGGGGACCCCGAGCGAGAACGTGAAGGCGTACAGCGTCTCGGGCGGCCGGGTCGTCTTCGATCTCGGCGCCACCTCCGGCGAGCTGGTCTCGGCGACCCCGCTGGCCGGCTGGCGGATGCAGGTCTGGAAGCAGCCGTCCTGGATCCGCGTCACCTTCACCCGTGACGGCCGCGAGGTGTCGGTGTTCTGCACCTGGCACGACCACCCGCCGCTGGTGGAGATCATCGACCCGTAGCCGGCCGGTCCCTGGACGGCCGACCCGGAGACGGCCGCCCCGCAGGGCCCGTCCTCCTGCCGGATGTGGCCCGCCGGATACCGTGGCGCCATGAGCACCGGCGCGCGGTACGTCACCGACCTGATCGACGCCTGCGAGCGGTACGGCGACCGCCCCGCCTTCGGGTCCGGGCCCTGGGTCCTGACCCACTCCGAGGTGCTGGCCTGGACGTACCGGCTGGCGGGCGCCCTGGCCGACCTGGGGATCCGGCGCGGCTCCGGGCTGGCCGTCGTATCGGCGGGCAATCCGCCGCGGACCCTGCTCGTACGGCTGGCCGCGCACGTGCTGGGGGCCCGGCTGACCCACGTGTGCGTCGGCCCCACGACCCACGGGCTCGACCACCTCCTACGGGACTGCGAGCCCGACCTGGTCGTCCACGACACCCCGGTGCCGCCGGGCCCCGCGGCCCGCATCGGGCTGGCCGCGCTGCTGGACCTGGCCTCCGCCCGGGAGGCCCTGCCCGTCGCGGTGGCGGCGCGCGGCGAGGACGTGGCCCGGGTGACCTACACGGGCGGTACGACGGGCCGCCCGAAGGGCGTCGCCTCGACCTTCGCCGCGATGGCGGCCCGTACGGCCACCCGCACCGACTCCCCGTCCGCCGACGGCTCGGCGCCGCTCACGTTCGTATCGACCGACGCGCTCTCCCAGCGCTCCGGCGGCCGCTGCCTGGAGCAGCTGCGGATCGGCGGCCGCTCGGAGATCGTGCACCCCCTGGGCACCCGGGAGTTCGCCGAGGCCTGTCGGCGGCTCGGTCCCGCGGCCACGTACCTGACGCCCTCGATGCTGTACCGGCTGCTCGACGACCCGGAGACCGCCGACGGCGTGCCCGGCCTGGTACGGGTCTCCTACGGCGACTCCCCCGTCCACCCCGAGCTGCTGCGGCGGGCGCTGACCCGGTGGGGTCCGGAGGTGCGCTGGACGCAGGGCTACGGGATGAACGAGGCCGGGGTGCTCAGCCGGCTCTCCCCGGCCGACCACGACGCGGCGGCCACCGACCGCCCCCACCTGCTCGGATCCGTCGGCCGCCCGGCGCCGGGGGTGGAGGTCGAGGTACGGGGCTCCGCGCCCGGGGCCACCGGGGAGGTGTGGGTGCGCTCCCCGATGGTCATGGCCGGCTACCGCAATCAGCCCGCCCTGACGGCCGAGGTCCTGCACGACGGCTGGCTGCGCACGGGGGACGTCGGGCATGTCGACGCCGACGGGTACCTGTACCTCGACGACCGGGTCAAGGACGTGGTCATGGTGCACGGGGCGAACATCTACTGCGGCCCGATCGAGACGGCCCTGACCCGGCACCCCGCCGTGGCCCGGGCGGCCGTCGTGGGGCGGACGGACCCGCTCACCGGGGAGGCGGTGTGCGCCTTCCTCGTCGCGGCGCCCGGCCACGCCCCGACGGACGCGGCGGCGGCCGGGGCGTGCGCGCTGGTCGCGGCGGAGCTGGCGCCGGGGCAGCGGCCGGCGGCGGTGTTCTGGCTGCCGGAGCTCCCGCTGACGGGCCGCGGCAAGCCGGACAAGCGGCGCCTGCGGGAGCTGGCGGCAGCGTCCGGGGAGTAGCCCCGGGTCAGCGGAAGACCGACGGCGGGGGCTCCGGCGAGGCCACCGCCGAGGCGTCCGAGACCGGGACGGCGCCGCCCGCGAAGTCGATGAGGGCGCGGCCGTGTTCGACCCGGCCGGGGTGCGGGTCGCTCGCCACCCGGCGGGTGAACTCGGCGACCGGGAGCTCCCGGTCGGCGGCCACCAGCACGGCGTTGCCGAAGCGTTTCCCCCGCCACACCACGGGGTCGGCGGCCAGCGCCAGCTCCCCGAACCGGGACGCGGCCGTGGCGATCTGGCCCCGCAGGTGCGAGAGCGGCGGACCGTCCGCGAGGTTGGCCACGTACCAGCCGCCGGGCGCCAGGGCGCGGCGTACGTCGTCCAGGAACTCGGCGCTCGTCAGGTGCGCCGGGGTGCGGGCCCCGCTGAACACGTCGGCGATCACCAGGTCGGCCCAGCCGTCCGGGATCTTCGCCAGCCCGGCCCGGGCGTCGACCGCGCGGACCCGGACCCGGGCCTGCGGGTCCAGCGGCAGGTGTTCCCGTACGAAGGCCACGAGCCCGGCGTCGATCTCGACGATCTGCTGCGTCGAGCGGGGGCGGGCGGCGGCCGTGTAGCGCGCGAGGGTGAAGGCTCCGCCGCCGAGGTGGAGCACGTTCAGGGGCTGGCGGGCGGGGGCGAACAGGTCGATCAGGTGCCCGATCCGGCGCTGGTAGGCGAAGTCCAGGTGCCCGGGGTCGTCCAGGTCCACGTGGGACTGCGGGGCTCCGTCGATCAGCAGGGTCCAGGCGCGCGACCGCTCCCGGTCGGGCTCCAGCGCGGCGTGACCGCCGTCCACCGGCCCGGCCGGCGCCTCGGAGTTCTCGCGCCCGCGCCGCTTGTCATCGCCCTTGCCCTTGCCCTTGCTCGCCACGCCCCCATTATGGCTGGTCAGGGCCCGACAGGCGCTCGAGCCCGTCGGGGCCCTAGCGGCAGTTGTCGGCGGCCTCGATCAGCCGGGCCGCCTCGCCGAGCGCCGCCCGCAGCACCTCCGGGTCGGTGACCGGCCCGACGGCCTCCGGCGGCAGCAGCCAGCCGGTGTCGCCCGCGGTGGGCGAGGTGTCGCCGAAGCGCATGCCGCGCCCGTTGGTGTGCGTACAGGCGCTGCCCGGGAGGTCCCAGGCGTCGGCAGTGCCGGGCGGGACGAGGAAGCCGAGGGTGCTGCCGGAGCCGTCGTGCAGGACCGGGCCGACGCCACCCGCGCGGCTGGCCTGGCCGGCGGCCCGCTGGATGATGTCGACGGCCTCCAGCCCCTGCCGGGTGGGCACCGTGACCAGGTCCGGGGCGCCCGGGACGAAGGACACCCCGCCGGCCATGAGGGGCGCTCCGGTCTGCAGGGGCGCTCCGGTCTCGGGCGCGGTGTTCGTATCCGTGCTCTCCATGCCGCCCTCCACCAAGGGAACCCCTCCTCAGATCCGCGTACGAGCATCGCGGGAGCGGTCCCGGAAGCCTGCGGGCTTCCTCCCACTCCGCATGAGTTCAACGCACGGGAACGTCAACAGGTGCGGTGGCAAGACGCTGCAAAGGATGGCAGTTCATGGCGGATCGCGGGTGAGATATCCGTTTTGTAGCCAAACACCGAGTCAACCCTCCACCGCTGGCGGTACGTTCATGCCCGCCGGGCAGCGCGTCACAGGCACCACACAGTCACCGGCAGCGCAATCACTTGCCCAGAGAGGCCGCGTCCATGGCGACGTCCCCCCACTCACCCAACATCCCCTTCCGGCGGCTGCGCGGTCAGCACTCCCCGGCCGAGTTCGCCGCGCTGGTGCGCAGGGCGGCGAAGGAAATCGGAGAAACGGTTTCCTGCGACGCTCGTTACATCGGCCGGGTCGAGTCCGGCGAGATCCGCTGCCCCAACTACGCCTACGAGCGGGTCTTCCTCCACATGTTCCCCGGCCGCACCCTGGCCGACCTGGGGTTCTCACCGCGCGAGACGGTACGGGGCCGGCTGGCGCAGCGCGAACAGGCGGAGTCCTGCTCCGCCTTCGCCAAACGCCCCCACCCCACCGTCATCCCTGCCCCTTCGCGTTCCAAGGAGAGCGACGTGCTGCGTCGCGCGTTCATGGCGGGGGGCTCCGCGACCGTGGCGGCCGCGACCCTCAGCCTCACCCTGCTCGGCGACACCCGCCGGCTCCCTTCCCGCGCCGGCGAGTCCGAGGCGGCCGCCGTCGAGGACGCCGTACGCCAGATCCGGCTGCTGGACGACCGGCACGGCGCCGACGCCCTGTACCGGCGGGCCGCGGAACCCCTGCGCACCGCCTACGCGTTGCTCGACGCGGGGGCGACCCGGCAGTCCACCGAGGACCGGCTGCACGCGGGCGCGGGCGAGCTGGCCATCTCGGTGGGCTGGCTCGCGCACGACTCGGGCCGGTTCGACGACGCCCGCTCGCACTACGCGGAGGCGCTGGCCACGGCCCGGGTCTCCGGGGACGCCGGCCTGGAGGCGCACGCCTTCAGCAACATGGCCTTCCTCGCCCGGGACTGCGGGCGCCCCCGCGAATCGGTACGGGCGGCCCAGGCGGGCCGCCGGGCCGCCCGGTCGCTCGGTTCCCCGCGGCTCCTGTCGCTGCTCGCCCTGCGGGAGGCCGGCGGCTGGGCGGGGCTGTCCGACCGCAAGGCCTGCGAGGAGGCGCTGACCCGGGCGCACACGGAGTTCTCGCGCGGCGAGGCGGGCGCGGACCCCGAGTGGATGTCCTTCTTCGGCGAGGCCGAGCTGGAGTCCCTGGAGTCCCGCTGCTGGGCCTCGCTCGGCGAGCACGCGCGGGCGGCCCGGCACGCCCGCCGGGCGGCCGACCTCCAGGATCCGCACTTCGCCCGCAACGTCGCCCTCTACACCGCCGAGCTCGCCGACAACCTGGCCCACGCGGGCGCCCCCGACGAGGCCGCCTGGGCGGGCGGCCGGGTGCTGGAGCTGCTGGAGGAGGTCCAGTCGACCCGGATCCAGTCGATGCTGGCGGCGACGGCCCGCACGCTGGTTCCGCACCAGCGCTCCCCGCGCGTGGGCGCGTTCCTCGGGCGGCACGCGTCGGCGTGACCCTCCGGGGGCTGTAGCGGTGGCCGACGGCCCCGAGCGGTATGATGACTGGTATGGCAACGAAGAAGTACACCGTGACCCTGCCCGAGGAGCTGGCGGAGGAGATCCGCGCCGAGGTGGGGTCCGGCGGCTTCAGCCGATACGTCACACAGGCCATAGAGCGCCAGCGCGAGCGGGACCACCTTCATGAGTTCGTCGGCTGGTGGGAGGGCGAGCACGGGGAGGTCGCCGACGCCGAGCTGGCGGTCGCCGAGGCGGAGCGGCTCTCGCTCCAGCGGCAGCATGCGGAACGCAAGGCCCGGTCCGTGCCGGACCGGAAGGCGAGTTGATGTCGGAGCTCGTCTACTTGCTCGACAGCGAGGGCCTCTCCCAGGCTGTGCTCGGCAACCGCATCATGGGTGCCCGCCTCAAGGACGCGGACCGCTCGGGAATCCGAGTGGTCACCAGCTCCATGACGCTCATCGAGGCCTACCACAAGCGAGTCAAGAAGGCCGCGTGGACGTGGACCCTTTCCAAGATCGTGGTGGAACCGGTCACCCGCGAGATCGCAGGCGAGGCGATCGAGCTGCTTGAGAGCGCCGGCCTGCACGGCCACAAGTACGCCATCGATGCGGCCCTCGCGGCCGTGGCACTGCGCCAGCCCGGTGACGTCACGATCTTCACGTCCGACGAGGAAGACATGAAGCTCCTCTGCGGCGACCGCATCGTCGTACAGGGGATCTGAGACGGAGAACCCGGTGTGGCGGGCCACCCCCGGCGGGCAGAACGGGGACGGTCGGGGAGCGGCCCTTCCGGCAGGCCACCGCTACGCGTCCAAGTGCCCCGTGTCGTTCCAGCGCTCCAGCGCGGGGGCCCCGTACGCCCAGCCCAGGACCGACAGGGAGGTCGGCTCCAGGCGGATGCGGGCGCCGAAGGAGGCGTCGAAGCCGAGCCAGCGTGCGGCCAGGGTGCGCAGGATGTGGCCGTGTGCGAAGACGAGGACGTCGCGTTCGGCCGAGCGGGCCCAGGTGACGACCTCGTCGGCGCGGGCCGAGACGTCCGCGACGGACTCGCCGCCCGGGACCCCGTCGCGCCAGATCAGCCAGCCGGGCCGGATCGCCTGGATCTCGGCCGGGGTCATGCCCTCGTAGTCGCCGTAGTCCCACTCCATCAGCGCGTCCCACGGCTCCGCCTGGACGCCGAAGCCGGCCAGGTCGCAGCTCTCACTGGCCCGCACCAGGGGGCTGGTGCGCACTTCCAGCCCGCGCAGGCTCGCCCAGGGGTCGCGGGCGAGGCGCTCGCCGAGCAGCTTCGCGCCGCGCTTCCCCTCCTCCAGCAGGGGCACGTCCGTGCGTCCGGTGTGCTTGCCGAGCTGGGACCACGCCGTCTGGCCGTGGCGGGCCAAGAGGATGCGGGGGGCCATGTGAGTTCTCCTGGTCGAGGGGTGAGATGGGTGGACGGGCAGGACAGGGCGGGCATGACGGACAAAGCATCGACGGTCCGACCATTCGCACTGCTTTGCGGTGGTTCCGTCGCCGCTCCATCATCCATCAGGTGAACGCCACGCAACCCTTGCGTCTTCACGCACGTCATACGCCGTATGACTAATAGGCGGCAGCCTCCGCGCTGGTGGGCCGAACTGCTGCTCCTGGGGCTCGTCTACGCGGCGTACTCGGGTGGCAGACTCCTCGCCCGGGGCGACGTCGGACTGGCGGTGGACCACGGGGTCGCGATCCTGCGGCTGGAGGAACTCCTGGCCCTCGACCTGGAGCGGCCGCTCAACCGGCTCTTCACCGGGCAGGCGGTCCTCGGCATACCCGCCGACTTCCTCTACGCCTCCCTGCACTACCTCGTCACCCCGGCGGTGCTGGTCTGGCTCTACCGGCGGCGCCCCCAGCAGTATCGATTCGCCCGCACCTGGCTGATGCTCTCCACCCTCCTCGGACTCGTCGGCTTCGCGCTGGTGCCCACCTGCCCGCCCCGGCTGCTCGCCGCCTCGTACGGGTTCACCGACACGATGGCCCGGTACAGCGACTACGGCTGGTGGGGCGGGGAGGCCAGCGCGCCGCGCGGGCTCGGCTCCTTCACCAACCAGTTCGCGGCCATGCCCAGCCTGCACGTGGGCTGGGCCCTGTGGTGCGGGGTCGTGCTGTGGTGCTGTGCGCGCCGGCCGCTGGTGCGGGCGCTCGGGGCCGCCTACCCCGTCGTCACCACCGTGGTGGTCATGGGCACGGCCAACCACTACTTCCTCGACGCCGTCGCCGGGGCCGCCGTGATGGGGGCCGGCTACCTCGCGGCCCGCGCCCTGCCCGCCGGGATCACCGGGGGCGCGGGGATTACCGGGGGCGCCGGATTCCGCGCCTCCGCGGGATCGGCCGCGTCCGCCGGGCCCGCCCCGCACACCACCCGAACAGCCGGTTTCCGCAGTAAGTCCACGATTGTCAGTGGCGGATGGGAGACTTCCGCGGGTGAGCTCCTACCCGCCCAGCGCCTCGTCGCCACAGACCCCGCCGCGGTCCCCCGGGCCGACAGCGCAGCCGGCGGCATGGCAGGCCACGCAGACCGCGCAGGCCGTGCAGGCCGCGCAGCCGATGAATCCCCCGAAGACTCTGCGGCAACGGCTCGCTGATCTGCGCGGCCCCGACGTCGCACCGCGCCCCCTCGACGCCCGGGCGCTGGCGGCACTCGCCGCCAACCCCGGCTGCGGCAGACGCGCCCTGCTCGACGGCGCCGGCGTGGACAAGACCGTGCTCGCGGCGGCCCTCGGCTCCCCCGCGGCCTTCGGCCAGTCGCAGTTCGCCATCGTGCGCGGCAACTCCTTCGAGGCCAAGGTCAAGGGCGACGGCGGAGCCGAGCTCCTGCGCCTGGTGTACGAGCACATCGGCGCGCGATCCGGCGGCGCGGCCGGCCCGCCCGGACCGGACGCCCTCACCCCCGACCTCACCGCCGCCGGCCCCCAGGGCCGGGCCGCCCGCACCGCGCTCGCGCTGCGCGAGGCGACCGCCGCCGGTGCCTGGACCCTGCTGGACCACCCCATGCTCGCGCTGGAGGTGGCCGGCTCCCCCGCCTACCTGGAGCCGGACGCCGTCGTCGTGCACCCCGACGGGCGCTGGACCGTGGTGGAGATCAAGTCGTTCCCGATGATCGACGGGTCCGCCGACGCCGCGAAGGTGGGCGCCGCCGCCCGCCAGGCCGCCGTGTACGTGCTGGCCCTGGAGGCGACCGCCGCGAAGGTGGCCGGCGCCGAGGTCGGGCACACCGTGCTGCTCGTCTGCCCCAAGGACTTCTCCAACCTGCCCACCGCCGCTCCCGTCGACATCCGCCGCGAGCGCTCCGTGACCCGGCGCCAGCTGGAGCGGCTCACCCGGGTCGAGGAACTGGCCGGGGCACTGCCCGAAGGCCTCACCTTCGATCCGGCGTGCTCCGCCGAGGAGCTGACCGAGGCCGTGTCGGCCGTGTCCGCCGCCTACGCCCCCGAGTGCCTGGCCGCCTGCGAGCTGGCCTTCCACTGCCGGGACCGGGCGCGCGGGGCCGACGAGGTGACCGCGCTCGGCCGCTCGGTACGGGGTGAGCTGGGCGGGCTGACCACGGTCGAGGCCGCCCTCGCGGCGGCCGCGGGCGGCACGCCTCCCGACGACACGGCCCCCGAGGACCCCACCGCGGCCGCGCTGCGGTACGCCGCCCGGCTGCGCGCCGAGGCGCTGGAGCAGGCTCCCGCCCGCATCCGCACGGAGGCCGTCGAATGTCCCTGCTGAACACCCTGGCCCGGCTGGAGGCCGTCCGCGCAGGGCGGGCCCAGCCGCTGGCGACCGTACGGCACCGGCATCTGAGCGAGCGCCCGCTGGTCTTCGTACCGCTGACCACGGCGGGCGAGGCCGGGGCTCCGCTCGGCGCGATGGTCGGCACCGATCCGGACCGGCCGCACGTCCTGGCCATACCGCAGCCGCGCGACCGGGACCTGCGGTGGGAGTTCCTGGCGGCGCTGGCCGGGCACGTGGTCCCGTACATCGATGGCTACGCGGACGCCGTCGAGCCGGTGGAGCGCACCGAGACCGACCCGGAGACGGGCAAGCGGGTCAAGGTCGAGGCCGAGCTCTGCCTGGACGCGCCGCAGCTGATCGTGCCGAGCCGTGCGGGCATCGAGTACGTCCGGCTGCTGGGGCGGTCCATGCGGTTCCGGCGGACCGCCGAGGAGGACCCCGAGCACCCGTACCCGGCGCCCGCGCAGGTGCCGCTGCTGGGGCGCTGGTTCACGCACCTCGCCGAGCGCTCCCGGGTGCCCGGATCCTCCATGCTGCTGTCCGCGACGGACCTGCTGTCGCGCCACTGGGCCACCGGGCAGAGCAATCTGGAGGACCAGCACCTGCGTGCCCTGCTGGCGTGGATCGACCCGCCGGAGGGGGAATCCGGCGCCGAGCGGGCGCTGCGCGCGGAGCTCGACCGCGATCCGCAGGGCGTGCTGCTCGTCCCGCCGGCCGGTCCTGCCACCGATCCGGCCTTCGACAACAAGCTGCTGGCTCCGGCGATCGCGAAGTTCGACGCGGCGCGGGCGGCCGCGGACACGAGCGGGAACGGCGACGGGCGGCGCGCCGCTGCCGAGCAGGCGGTCCGGCGGCTGGTCGTGGAGCAGATGGAGGGCACCTGGCGGGCGGTCTGGGATTCGATCGCCCTGTTGCGCGAACTGCCCCCCGGGCAGCGCGCCGAGGACCGCTGGACCGGTGACCGCTGGTCGTACACCGGCCACCGGGACCGGGTCCGGGCGGGCGAGGGCCCCCAGCCGCGCCGCGACGACGCGGTGACGGCCGCGCGCAAGCTCGCGGCGCGGGAGACCGAGCAGGTGCGGCTCGACGCCCAGGAGGCGCTGGACGACCTGCTGGTGATGGCGGGGCGGCGGCTCGCGGGCGAGGCGTTCGCCGGGGAGGTCACCGAAGTGGTCATGGAGTGGACGGAGTCGAAGCGGCCGAGCCCGCGCCCGCTGGTGTGGGTGGCCACGGAGGACCGGCCGCAGCTCACCGACGGCGGTGAAGGCGGCGGCCCGAAGGTGTACCGCTCGCTCGACGGGCGCCCGCAGAGCGCGCAGTTCGTGCGCCGGGAGGAGGACGGCCGGCTCGTGCTGCGCGTCCTCGACAAGATGGGCCGCGGCAAGGATCCGGAGCCGGGCTCGGTGCCGGAGAAGGGCGACCGGGTGTGCTGGACGCTGTTCGAGCACGACGCGCGCGGCGGCCCGAAACTGCCGGACGCCGAGCAGACCCCGTGGACCCACGGCGGGCCGCCCGCGCACCTGACCGGTGACGCCCCCGCCCTGCCGCTGCCCGATCCCGTGACCGCCGAGGACCTCCTGTGAGCACCGCGAGCACCGCTTTCGATCCGGGCGCGGCCGCCGGCCGGGCCACCGACGCCATCCTGCGCGACACCCTGCACGGCGGGGCCCGGGGCGTGGTCGTCGATTCCCCGCCCGGGGCCGGGAAGTCCACGCTGGTGGTGCGGGCGGCCCGGGACCTGGCGGCGGCCGGGCGCCGGCTGATGGTGGTCGCGCAGACCAACGCCCAGGTCGACGACCTGGTGCTGCGGCTGCACGCGAAGGATCCCGAGCTGAAGGTGGGCCGGCTGCACAGCAGCGAGGGCGACGCCTACGATCCGGCCTTGCGCGAGCTGGACTCGGTGGTGCTGTCGGCGAAGCCGGGGGACCTCGCGGGGCTGCCCATCACCATCTCGACGGCGGCCAAGTGGGCGTGGGTCAAGGACGTGGAGCCCTGGGAGCACGCCATCGTGGACGAGGCGTACCAGATGCGCTCGGACGCGCTGCTGGCCGTGGCCGGGCTCTTCGACCGGGCGCTGTTCGTGGGCGACCCGGGGCAGCTCGACCCCTTCAGCGTGGTCGGCGCCGAGCAGTGGGCGGGCCTGTCCTACGACCCCTCCGCCTCGGCGGTGTCCACCCTGCTCGCGCACAACCCGGACCTGCCGCAGCACCGGCTGCCGGTGTCCTGGCGGCTGCCGGCTTCGGCCGCGCCGCTGGTCTCCCGCGCGTTCTACCCGTACACGCAGTTCCGCAGCGGTACGGGCCCCGGCGAGCGGCGGATGTCCTACGGGGTCGCGGGCGACGGCTCGGGCCCCGACCGGGTGCTGGACGAGGCCGCCGAGTCGGGGTGGGGGCTGCTGGAGCTGCCGGCCCGGCACACCCCGCGCACCGACCCGGAGGCGGTGCGGGCGGTGGCCCTGGTGGTCCGCCGGGCGCTGGACCGGGGTGCGGTGACGGCGGACGAGCAGGCGGGCGGCCCGTCCCCGCTGACGGCGGACCGGATCGCGGTGGGCACCGCGCACCGGGACCAGGCGGCGTCGGTCCGGGCGGCGCTGTCCGCGCTCGGGGTCACGGGGGTCACCGTGGACACGGCGAACCGGCTCCAGGGCCGCGAGTACGACCTCACGGTGGTCCTGCACCCCCTGTCGGGCCGTCCGGACGCGACCGCCTTCCACCTGGAGACGGGCCGGCTCTGCGTACTGGCCTCACGGCACCGGCACGCCTGCGTGGTGGTGGCCCGGGCGGGGATAGCGGACCTGCTGGACGCCCACCCGTCCTCTGAGCCGGTGCAGTTGGGCGTGACCATGAAGTTCCCGGACGGCTGGGAGGCCAACCACTCGGTGCTGGCCCACCTGGCGGAGCACCGGGTGGTCTGGCGGCCGTAGCCCGGGGGCTCAGCGGGTCTTTCGCTCCACGCCGAGGCGGGTGCGCAGCAGTTCGCCGACCTCGGCGAAGGTGCGCAGCTGCTCCGGGGTCAGGATGTCGATCAGGTGGCGGCGCACCGATTCCACGTGGAGCGGGGCGGCCGTCATGATCGTGGTGATCCCCTGCTCGGTGAGCACCACTTCGGCGCCGCGCCCGTCGTCGGCCACCTCTTCGCGGCGGACGATGCCCCGCTGCTCCATCCGGGTGAGCTGGTGGGAGAGCCGGCTGCGGGACCACTGCATGAGGACGGCGAGGGCGCTGATGCGCATGCGGTGGCCGTCGGTGGAGCCGAGCACGGACAAGACGTCGTAGTCGGCTTCGGAGAGCCCGCTGTCCTGGGTCAGATCGCGCGCGATGTCGGCGTTGACCAGCGGGAACATTCGCCGCCAGGCGTACCAGGCCTGCTGTTCGGACTCGCTGAGCCAGCGGGGTGCGCTCTCGGTCTCGTTCTCGGTCATGGTCGAAGTCTAGACCGGTACGTGACACGTCACCTACCTAGTTGACACGTCACGCACTCCTGCGCTTCCATGAACCCCACCCCATAGGTGACACGTCAACAAAATCTTCCAGGCCGCGAGGAGCACACCGTGAACGCCCACCCGATCCGCCTGCACATCGTCTCCGCCTCCGTCCGCCCCACCTCCGCCGCCCGCCCCCTGGCCCGCTGGGCCGCCGACCAGGCGCGTCGGCACAGCCTCTTCGAGGTCACCCCCGTCGACCTCGCCGAGATCGCCCTGCCCTTCCTGGACGAACCCGAATGCGCCTCCACCGGGATCTACGCCCACTCCCACACCCGCGCGTGGAGCGCCCTGGTCGACTCCGCCGACGCCTTCCTCTTCGTCCTGCCGATGTACAACCGCGGCTTCTCCGCCCCGTTCAAGAACGCCATCGACTTCCTCCACCGCGAATGGCAGGGCAAGCCGGCCGGGCTGCTCTCCTACAGCGCGGGCGGCTCCGGCGGCGCCCCGGCCGGGCAGATGCTGCGCCCGGTGCTGGAGGCCGTCGGCATGGTGCCGACCGGGGCCTCGGTGGCCGTCCCGGGCATCACCGGGCTGGTCACGGCCGACGGGTTCCGGGCCCCGGAGGGCCTCGCGGGCGAGCTCGCGGTCGTACTGGACGAGCTCGCCGCCCTGGCGAGGACGCCGGTCAGCGCGTGACGAGGGCCCCCGTCAGGTGGTCGTACGCGGCGTGCGCGTGCAGCCGTACGCCCGTGATCAGGGTGTCGTCGTCGGCGTAGAAGGCGGGGTGGTGGTTGCCCACCAGGCCGCGACCCCCGGGAACGGCCACGGGTTCGCCGCTCGCCGGGTCCAGGGCGGTGTCCTGGACGCCGAGCATCACGTACAGCCCGCCGAAGCGGGTGATGAGTTCGGAGACGTCGTCGTAGCCGAGCGTGCCGCCGACCTCCACCACCCGGTCCGTGCCCGCGACCCGGCGCAGGGTGGGCAGCGCGGCCTCGACCCAGTCCGCTTCGTTGCGCACGGCGGGCACGTCCTGGAGCAGCTCGACGGCCGCGGAGGCGCCGTACGCCTCGGCCGTGTGCTCGGCCAGCACCGTCAGGCGGCGCTTGACCTCGGCCATGTCCCGCTCCTCGGCGCAGCGGATCGTGCCCCACAGGGTGACCGTTTCACCGATGACGTTGAACCGGCCGACGTCCTCGATGTGACCGATGGAGACGGTGACCGGGGAGAACGCCGAGACCTGCCGGTAGAGCTGGCCGATCCCGGTCAGCAGCGCCCCGACGGCGGGCATCGGGTCGATGCCATACCAGGGCGAGGAGGCGTGGGACTGCCGCCCGGTGACGGTGATCCGGACCAGGCAGGAGGCCCCGTACATCGGGCCGGACTTGTAGCCCACCCAGCCCTTGGGGTGCGGGGTGACGTGCATGCCGAAGGCCATCGTGGGGACGGGATCCTCGAAGGCGCCCTCGGCCACCATCAGGCGCGCCCCGCCCTCCTCGTCGACCGGCGGGCCCTCCTCGGCCGGCTGGAACACGAACAGCACGGTTCCGGGCAGCCGTTCCCGCACCCGTACGTCGGCCAGTGCGCGCGCGGCTCCGAGGAGCATCGCGGTGTGGCAGTCGTGGCCGCAGGCGTGCGAGGCCCCGCCGGCGGCGGCGAAGTCCGCGCCGCAGCGGTCGGGGACGGGCAGCGCGTCCATGTCGGCCCGCAGCGCCGCCACCCGGTCTCCGGGCCGGCCGCCGCGCAGCACCCCGACCACCCCGTGCCCGGCGATGCCGGTCCGCACCTCGTCCAGCCCGAACCCGGTGAGCTCCCGCGCCACGAGCCGCGCGGTGGCGGCCTCGCGGTTGGGCAGCTCCGGATTCTGGTGGAGGTGACGGCGCCAGCCGATCACCTGCTCGATGCCCTCGTCGCAGAGCTTGTCCAGCGTCTCGTGCACACCATCGGTCATACGCACGTTCTAGCCCATGTGCCGGGGCCCTCGGGCGCCCTTGCGTGAAGCTGGACAATGGACGGTGGCCCGGAAGCTTTTCGACCCGGAAGCCTCGCGCCCCGGGAGCCCCCCGGCGCGGAAGCTTCCCCCACGTCCAGCAGGAGGACACGCATGGCAGAGCCCGAGCGGACCGAGCGGAGGCTGCGGCCCGCGCAGTTGCTCTTCGAGCCGTCGGAGACCGTCACGGACCCGGAACACTTCTTCGACCTCGAATCGATCGACGACCCGCGGGAACTGCTGGTCCGGGCGACGGAGCTGACCCTGGCCTTCCGTGCCGCCCAGGAGCGGGCGGTGGAGTTCCAGGCGGTGGCGGCGGCGCAGCTCGCGGACCCCCGGCGGTTCGACCGGCTGTCGGCGGCGACGATCGCGGAGCAGGCGGAGTGGACCGAGGACTACGCCCGCAAGATGATCGAGTTCGGCGAGTCCCTGCTGCGCGGCACCGCTCCCGAGGGAGCCTGAGGACACGCCCGGGACGCCCCCGGGACGTGACACCCGGCCTCGACCCCTGGCATATGCGGGGCGCAACATACCCCAGTCCCACCCGGCCTGTCCCGGTTTCCCGTAACTCCCGGAGATCGGCTCGCTACCCCGGGTAGACCTGAACGCATGACGACCATGACCGGCTGCCCCGCGCTCGACCTGCGGACGACGACGACCGCCTCCGCGACCCACGTCACCCCGGCCGGCGCAGCCTGGCTGGCCTCGGCCTCCGCCCAGCCCGGAGGCACGCTGGCCGCCTGGCAGGCCCGGCCCACCGCGCCCGCCGTGCTGCCCTGCGGGACCGCCTTCGACGTCGTCAACGTCCCCCTCGTCCTCGGGCGCCGGATGCTCGACCTGCTCTGGGCCGAGGGCCCCGGCTCCGGACCGGCCGCCGTGCACCGCGGGCGGACCCTGCTCTTCGCCGCCCCCGGCACCGCCCACCGGCTCCCGGCCCTGCTGGCCTGGGAGGAGTGGAGCACCCCCGTGCCCGCCCCGCTCTGCCACGGCCGCGGCGACGCCGTCACCGTGCCCCCGCTGGCCGGCGACGGAGGGCCCTCGCGCTGGCTCGTGGCCCCCGATACCCGGTTGCCGTGGCTGCCCGGGCCGGAGGCGCTGCTGTGGGCGTTCGTCCGTGCCACCCGAGCTGCGGATATCGATTTTTCCGATCGCCGCCCGGGGTGCTAATGTCTTCCTCGTCACCAAGCGCCGCTAGCTCAGTTGGTTAGAGCAGCTGACTCTTAATCAGCGGGTCCGGGGTTCGAGTCCCTGGCGGCGCACAGACGGAGAAAGACCCCCACGCGAGTGGGGGTCTTTTTCGTGTCCGGGGTCCCGCGCCCCGTATACGGTCCCGGCGCTCCTAGCGCTCTTCCCGCGTGATCTTCACCGTGTACGCGCCCGACTGCGTGCGGTCCGCCACTTCCACGGTGATCCCCTCGCCCGGAACGGTGAAGGTCTCCCCCAGCTCCAGCGGGGCGTCCGCCAGCGGCGGGTACACCGAGCGGTCCCAGCAGGCCTCGGTGCCGGGGTGTGCGTCCACGACCTCGATCGGCCCGCCCCCGGAGGCCGCCTCGTTGCGGACCCGGTAGATGAGCACCCCCTCGGTACAGGTGTCCCCGTCGTTGCCGGCGGAGCCCCGCGCCTCGACGGCGATCGCGCTGCCGGCGCCCGTACGGACCACCGCGAGCCGGGTGCCTCCCGTACCGCCCGGGCGCGGGGCCTCGGACAGCGGCTGGAGGGTGTGCAGGGAGGAGCCGGCTCCCACGCAGTCCACCTGGGAGGCGTCCAGCCAGCCGAGCTTCCACTTCTGCCAGGCGAAGAGGTCCGGGGCCATGCCGAACTGGCTGCCCATGACGTCCCAGTCCCCGACGTAGGTGTCCCAGTCGCCCTTGCCGTCCGAAGGGCGGTGGTAGAGGTCCGGCAGGTCGAAGACGTGCCCGGTCTCGTGGGCCAGCACGTTGCGGTCCGGCGGGTGCTTCTCGAAGACCGTGACGATGCGGCGCAGGTCGGTGCCGTCCGCCCGGATCGGCTGCTCGAAGTTGACGACCTTGGTGGCATCGGAGTCGACGCCGGGCGCCTCCGGGTCGGCGACGAAGTAGACGACGTCGTACCGGCCGAAGTCCACCGCCGGGTCGGCCCCGGCCACCGCGTCGCGCAGGTAGGCGGCCCGGTCCGCCGGGGCCCAGTCGCGCTGTATGCCGTAGGCGGCGGACGGCTTCGGCATCTGGATCCACTGCTTCTGCGGGTGCGGGACCAGGCGGAAGCGGCCGTAGGAGGCCCGCTCGAAGAACTCGCTGGTCGCCGGGAAGTAGTCGGCGGTGAGTTCCTCGGTGGTCAGGGCGGGCCGGTGGTCGGGGAAGGAGAGGAAGACCATGACCGCGTTGAGGGTGCGCTCGGGCTTCGGGTAGGCGCCGTTCCAGCTGTCCAGGCCCAGGGAGTGGTGGGCCGCGGTACGGGTCAGCGCGCAGGGTCCGGCTCCGGGGGCGGCGACCGCGGGTCCCGCGACGAGCGACATGGCGGCGAGCGCCGTCAGGGAAGTGAGCGCCGCCGCCGTGGTTCGCATGCGGGAGCGGTCCACTCCCCCGGGTGTCTGCTGTCGCGGCACATCGACCTCCGGTGGTGGATTAGTACCTCTTCATCCACTTTGGGGCGATTGTCTTACTAATGCCCTGTTCCGCTGCCCCACACGAGTGAGCACTAGGGCAAGCCGGTGACGCCGGGTTTCGCACATGCGCCTACGGAAAGTCACGACCGATCAGGTCGGGTCAGCGGTGGGCGCCGGATGCTCACAGCCGTGCGGAAACGATCATTCGCCGTCACGTCGACGATCCGTCATCACGCCGAACTCCCGCGCCCCGCACGGCGTCGCCGCTGGATAGGGCCGTCCGGGAGCCTCTATGATCGGCACACTTTCCTGCACGGACACTCACACGCACTGCGGGAGCCAACGGTGAGCGGAACCCCAGACGGAACCGGTTCGGCGGCCGACAGCATCCGACCGGCCATGACGCAGCGTCACCCGGCAGCGCCGGCGACGACGGCAACCCCGGACCGCGCCGACCACCAGGCCGAGTACGAAGCCGACCGCCGAGCCGACCACCAGGCCGACCACCAGGCCGACTACCGGGCCGCCTTCAACGCGGCCCACCTCCCCATGGCCGTCGTCGACCGCACCGGTCACATCTCCGGCGCCAACCAGGCCCTCGCCGCGCTCCTCGGCGCCGAGCCGCACGTCCTCGCCGGGCAGTCCGCCGCCGACCTGGTGGACCTCGCCTCCGAGGCCCGCACCTGGCACGCCTACCAGGAGGTGCTGCGCGGCCGGCAGGCCCGGCTCCGCTGCACCCGCCGCCTCAAGCACCCCGACGGGCACTCGCTGTGGACCGAGATCACCCTCGGCCCCGTACCCGGCACCACCGACGTCCTGCTCTCCGTCGCCGACATCAGCGACCGGCGCGACCTCCAGGCCCGGCTGCGCCACCTCCAGATGCACGATCCGGTGACCCGGCTGCCCAACCGGGCCCTGTTCTTCGAGCGGCTCTCCGCCGCCCTGGAGGCCTCCTCGTACGGGCAGAGCGGCACGGGCCGCATCGGGCTCTGCTACCTGGACCTCGACGGATTCAAGGCCGTCAACGACACCCTCGGCCACCGCGTCGGCGACCGGCTGCTGACCGCCGTCGCCGGGCGGCTCACCCAGTGCGCCGACCAGTCCGGCTACGGGCGCACCGGCGGCCACCTGGTGGCCCGGCTCGGCGGCGACGAGTTCGCCCTGCTGGTGGAGGAGTCCACCGGCACCGAGCAGCTCGCGGACCTGGCGCGGAGCGTCCTGGCCGCCGTACAGGAGCCCTTCGACCTGGCCGGTCAGCGGCTGTCGGTCTCCGCCTCGATCGGCGTGGTGGAGCGGGCGGCCGCCGGGACCTCGGCGACCGGCCTGATGCAGGCCGCGGACACGACCCTCTACTGGGCCAAGGCGGACGGCAAGGCCCGCTGGACCCTCTTCGACCCGGAGCGCAACGCGCACCGCATGACCCGCCAGGCCCTCTCCTCGACGCTGCGGCCGGCCGTGGAACGCGGCGAGTTCAACGTGGAGTACCAGCCCCTCGTGGACCTGGAGAGCGGGGCGGTGCGCGGGGTGGAGGCCCTGGTGCGCTGGAACCACCCGCAGTTCGGCACGCTGACGCCGAATCGGTTCATCGGAATCGCCGAAGAGGACGGATCCATCGTCCAGTTGGGCCGCTGGGTCCTGCAGACCGCCTGCCGCCAGGCCCGGCGCTGGCAGATCGAGCAGCCCAGCGACTCCCCCGTCTTCGTCTCCGTCAACGTGGCCGTCCGCCAGGTCTGGGACTCCGACCTCGTCGGCGACGTCGCCGAGATCCTCGCGGAGACCGGCCTGGCCCCCCAGCTCCTCCAGCTCGAGCTGACGGAGTCGGCCGTCATGGGCTCGGCGGGCCGCCCGCTCCAGGCCCTCCAGGCACTGAGCGACATGGGGGTGCGGATCGCCATCGACGACTTCGGCACCGGCTACTCGAACCTGGCCTACCTCAGCCGCCTCCCGGTCTCCGTCCTCAAACTGGACGGCTCCTTCGTCCGGGGCTTCCGCTACGAGGAGGGCTCCCACCCGAACCCGGCCGACGAGACCATCGTCGAGGCCTTGGTCCAGCTCGCGCACCGGCTGGGCCTGACGGTGACCGCCGAATGCGTGGAGACCGCCGGCCAGGCGGCCCGCCTGAAGCGCGTCGGCTGCGACACCGGCCAGGGCTGGCTGTACTCCCGGGCGGTGGCGCCGGAGGCGATCGCAGCCATCATCAGCCGCCAGGCGGCTGCCGCCGCGGAACCGGGGCAGCCGGAGGGGCCTGCCCCGCACCCCGAGGTCTGAGTCAGAGACTCCGCACGAAGGCCCCAAACGCCTCCGGCGCGATGGTGAAGGCGGGGCCGTCTGGGCGCTTGGAGTCCCGGACGGCTACGCGGCAGGGCTGGGGGGCGACCTCGACACAGTCGCCGCCGGTCCCACCGCTGTACGAGGCCTTGCGCCAGGCGGCTGCACCTAGCGGGGCACACTCGACGCACTCGCCGCCGTTCGTGCCGCTGTAGGACGACTTACGCCACTGCACGCCCGTCAGGTACACACTGGTCCCCATAGCGTTCCTCCATTACGCGTGCGATCAGAAGGGCCGACTCCTCCGGCGAGAGGGCTGCGGCCTGCAGCCGAGCGTATCCGACGGAACGTTCCCTGATCACTGGCGGATTGGCCGTCATATGGCCCGAGTCGTAGCTCTCCGCGTAGAAGAGATCAGGGTCGCCGTCGAAGCGAAGGAGAGTGAACGAGCCCATCATCCCGCTGTGTTCGCCAGCCGAGAAGGGGAGCACCTGGATCTGGATCCAGGGCCGCTCGACGAAGGTCAGGAGATGGGCCAGTTGCTCCCGCATGACCTCCCGGCCGCCTACGCTCCGGTGCAGCAATGCCTCATCCAGCACTACCAGCAGCACCGGCGGCTCCTCACGCATCAGGATGCGCTGGCGCTCCATTCGGGCCGCCGTGATCTCGTCAGCTCGGTCGGGAAACTCCACGCTCACCAGAGCCTTCGCGTAGGCCTCCGTCTGAAGTAGCCCGTAGACCAACTGAGCCTGGAACGTGGAGATGAACGCCGCCCTCGCTTCCATCTCCGCGTACGCCTGGAACCAGTGGGGCAGCTGGCTCCGTAGGACCAACCCCACCAGCCGGGAGAAGTGCCCGTCAGTACCCAGCGCAGCGTCGAGCCGTTCCGAGAAGTCGCGGGTCGGGACTCGTTTCGTGTTCTCGATCATGCCGATCAGCGAGCCCGAGCAGTAGATGATGTCGCCCAACTGGCCCTGCTTCAGCCCGGCGGCTTCTCTCAGGCGGCACAGCTCATACGCGTAGTAGTCCAGCGGCGAGGCGCTGGGATCGAGAGCGCGGACGTTGACCAAGGGAATGGTCACCCCCATGAGGACGCGTGCGGATCCAACTCGTCGCCGAGCGTAGCGACCACCGCACGCTCCGGTACGGGGAATCCCGCAACCATGTCACACAGCAGCCCCCGCACCCTGGGAGGGGAGTGCGGGGGCTGCCGGTCGCTCGGCGCGGGGTGGGGGGATCAGCAGGCGCCGAGGTCCTTCCAGACACCCCATTCACCGGTGGTGCCGGGCACCTCGTTCTGCGTCCACCACTGGGCCTTGTACTTGCGGCCGTTGTGCGAGACCTCGTTGCCGCCGGTGTAGATCGTTCCCGCGACGTACGCCGGGGTCGAACCGCAGCCGGTGGGCGGGGTCGTCGTCGGCGTGGCCGTCGGCGTCGCCGTGGGCGTGGCCGTCGGGGTCGCCGTCGGGGTCGCCGTGGGCGTGGCAGTCGGGGTGACCGGAGGCTGCGTGGTGCCGCCCAGGGAGTCCGAGATCTGGTTCAGCAGGGTCGCGTTGGCGTCCAGGCCGAGCAGGGAGTACATCATCGCGCCGGCCAGGCCGCGCTGCTTGCCGTAGTCGACCCGGGCCTGGATGGACTTCTGGTTCAGGCCGGTGAAGAACTCGCCGTCCTTGTAGAAGTACGAGGCCTTGGCCTGGTCGTCCCAGAAGGTGGTCGCCGGGTTGTCGACGATGCCGCCGAGCTCCTTGTAGAGCGCGATGCCGGCCTGCTGGCTGGTCGGACGGGCCGCGGAGGCCAGGGTGGCGGGCTGGGCGAGACCGTTGGTGGTTCCGGGCTGCACGCCCTTCCAGCCGCGGTAGTAGAACTCGTAGCCCAGGACCAGCTTGTTGGCGGGGAAGCCGCCGGTGATGCCGTAGGCGGCGTTGCCGTCGATCCAGGAGTCGATGGCGTTCTTGATGCTGTACTTCTCGGTGCCCGGGGCGATCGCGTCGGTCGGGTCGGACGCCGAGGGCAGCAGCGGGGACTGGTGGTACGTCGGGCCGTCCGAGTCCCAGGCGCCGTGCATGTCGTACGTCATGATGTTCGCGTAGTCGAGGTACGCGCCGATCTTGTCCGTCTCGATGTACTTGATCTTGTCCTGGCCGGCCGGGAGGGCCGAGGTCAGCAGGTACTTCTTGCCGCCGTTGGCCGCGCCGTGGGCGTCGAGCTGCTGGCGGAACTCCTTGAGCAGGAGCGTGAAGTTCTGCTTGTCCTCGGGGGCGTAGTGGTTGCCGAGGTGGCCGCCCGACGAGCCCGGGTACTCCCAGTCGATGTCGATGCCGTCGAAGATGCCGGCCGCGCTGCCCACGCCGCCGTAGCCGCCCTCGACGGGCAGGTTGCCCTTGATGTACTGGTCGATGCAGGAGGAGACGAGCTTCTTGCGGGAAGCGTCGGTCTTGGCCGCGTCGCTGAAGTACTTCGAGTAGGTCCAGCCACCGAGCGAGATGTTGATCTTCAGGTTCGGGTACTTCGCCTTGAGCTGCTTGAACTGGTTGAACACGCCGACGATCGGCTGGTCCCACTTGTCCGCGACGCCGCTGACGCTGTCGGCCGCGCTGAAGGACTTCTGGTAGTCGGCGTACGAGTCGCCCGCACCGTCACCGGCGTTGGGGTTGTTGTCGTCGCCCGCCGCCTTGTTCGCCTCAAAACAGGTGAGGTTGGTGGGGTGGATGTTGCCGAACGAGTAGTTGATGACGTCCAACTTGCTCGCTATGCCACGGGTGTCGAGGTGCTTGGGGTAAAAGGCGTTCCCGTACACGGACCACTGGTCGTAGTAGGCGATCTTGACGTTGCCGGCCGAAGCGGTGGTCCCGGCCTCGGCGGCCGAGGCGGTGGTGAGTCCCGCGAAGGCGGCCAGCGTGCCGCCGGCCAGCGCGGCCGTAGCGGCGGCCGCGATGAGGGATTTACGGATGTGCATGAACTGCCTCCGGGGAAGTGGGAGGGGAAGGCAAGACTTCAGGTGGGGATAGTGATAGCGATCACTCCGGTCCCGAGTCAATGGTTTGGACCAAAGAAGGACTAGACCAGTTGGCGCCCAGAACCCCACGTCAGCGACGTGGGACCACACCAAAAATCGCCCGCCACCCATGGTGACGAGCGATTTAAGGCTGCCTTCATTCACCCTCCGGACAGGTTTCAGCAACAAACCAGCCAAACTCCGGTTGCCGGCCCGTGCGGGTCCCTCCGGGGTCGCTCGGGGCTCGTTGGCACCCGTAAACCCTTCCGGGCGGGCTCGCGTCGGACGGCAGAATCACGGGATGATCGGCAAACGCATCATCCATCGCACCGTGGACGGCATCCGCATACCCGGCACCTGGCGGCACGCCTTCATCCACAACGGCCACCACCATCTGATCGACCTCTTCATCTACGCCGACGGGCTCATCGGCTGCTGGGACCTGGTCACCGTCGAGGAGTTCGAGGAGAAGCTCCGGACCGGGTGGGTGGCCACCACCGTCCCGGAAGGCGCTGTGGCGGCCGCGGACGGGATGGGAGAGTGGAAGTTCAGCGAGCCCCGGCACTGGACGACTCCCGACCAGCTCGTCGCCGAAATCCGCGACACCATCGACCAGCTGAACAAGCGACCCGACTCGACCGAGCGCTGCCTGGCCGCCGTCGACGTCTTCCTCGCCGATCGGACGGAGGAGAACCGCGCCGCGGCCCGCACCGCGTTCCTCGCCATCCCGAAGTCTCAGCGGCACTGGGCGCTGGGTGACAGGACCGACAACTGGCAGCTTCCGGTCCTGGTGGCAGGCCTCGGGGGCCGTACCTACCTGTTCCCGCGGGAACCGGTCGTCACCCAGGAGCGCTATGACGAGGCCCTCGCATACTTCGAGGAGGCGGCCCGCCGGAAGGACAAGCCGAGCGCACGCCTTCCAGCGGACGGTCCGGCGGTTCTGTACAAGCCGGCCGTCCGCCTCACGCACACGTTCACGCCCGAACGGGTCGCGGCCCCCGGTCGGCTCGGACTGCGCAACGAATACCCCGCCCCGATCGCCATCGGGAAGATCGCGTACGCCTCCGTCACCCATGCCTACTGGGCCCTGTCCGTCGCGGATCCAGAGGTGAGCGAGGCGGTCGCCTCGACGGACACGTACCGCGAAGCGCGCAAGCTCGCGCTGACGGCACCGCGCCATGAGGGCTGGGAGCAAGCACGTGCCGCCTTCATGACCAGCCTGCTGCGCGCCAAGTACGACCAGCACCCCGACCTTGCCGAGATCCTGCTGGCGACCGACGACGCCACCCTGGTCTACGACGACTTCGACTCGGACTTCTGGGGGCACAATGCCAGCCAGGGCCGCAATTGGACCGGCCGGCTCCTCGAACTGGTCCGTTCCGAACTGCACATGCGGCGGTCCGGGTTCCCCGGTCTGTGACCGGGGAACCCGGGACCGGTCGGCTCAGGCGCCCAGGGCCGGCAGGCCGTACGCGTCCGCCACGAGGGCGTACGAGCGGAGGCGGGCTTCCCCGGAGTGGGCGTTGGCGGTCAGCATCAGTTCGTTCGCGCCCGTGAGCTTCGCGAGGTCGTCCAGGCCCGCCGTGACCTCGTCCGGGGTGCCGTGGACCACGCTCGCGAGGCGGTCGTCCACGAACTCCCGTTCCAGCGGGGTGTACGGGTACGCGGCCGCCTGTTCGGGTGTCGGGACCAGCCCGGGGCGCCCGCTGCGCAGCTGGAGCATCGACAGGGCGCCGGTCAGGACCTGCGCGCGGGCCTCCTCGGCCGTGTCGGCGGCGAGGGCCGCGACTCCGATGACGGCGTACGGGGCGTCCAGGACGGCCGAGGGGCGGAACGACTGCCGGTAGAGGTCGAGGGCGGGCAGGGTCCCGGCCGGGGAGAAGTGGTGCGCGTAGGCGAAGGGCAGCCCGAGTCCGCCGGCGAGGCGGGCGCTGAAGCCGGAGGAGCCGAGCAGCCAGATCGGCGGCCGCCCGGCGGGGCCCTGGACGGGGCCCGGCACCGCGTGCACGCGGGCGTACGGGTGCCCGTCGGGGAAGTCGTCGTCGAGGAAGCGGATCAGCTCCGCGAGCTGCCGGGGGAACTCGTCCACGGCCTCGTCGCGGCGCCCGGGCCCGCGCAGGGCGGCGGCCGTGTGCCCGTCGGTGCCGGGTGCGCGGCCGAGGCCGAGGTCGATCCGGCCCGGGGCCAGGGCCTCCAGGGTGCCGAACTGCTCGGCGATGGCGAGCGGGGCGTGGTTGGGCAGCATGACCCCGCCGGAGCCGAGGCGGATCCGGGAGGTGTGGGCGGCGAGGTGGGCCAGGATCACGGCCGGGGAGGAGCTGGCGACCCCGGGCATGGAGTGGTGTTCGGCGACCCAGTGGCGGTGGTAGCCGCGGGACTCGGCGAGCCGGGCTATGTCGACGCTGGTGCGCAGGGAGGCATGGGCGGTGCTGCCGGCACCGACGGTGACGAGGTCGAGCACCGAGAGCAGCACCGGGGCCCGGCCGAGGGCCGTCCCGCGGATCTCCCCCTCGCCCGATCCGATGGCCGGTCCGCTGCCCGCGCCGGCGCTCGAACCGGCGCCCGGACGGTCGTCTCCCCGTCGTCCAGCGTCCCCCGCGTCTCCGGTGTCACTCATCGTCTCTCCCGCTCCGTTCGCCCGCTCGTCCCGTCCGTACGAAGAACCCGAACCGCGCGGCCGGTCCGGGCATTCCCGGCGCACTGGACACCACTCATGACCTAGGCATATGCCAGCGGAGTAGATCCAGGCAGACCGGTGCGATTGAGCCATCAATCTCATCAACAGGCGCTCCACACGGCCCTCTTGATGGCTATCGTGTGAGAGCAAGCGGTAACAACCTGCTAGGGGGAAAACCGTGGCGCTGAAGCCCGAGCCGACCGCGCCGTTCCACTCGGTGCAGTACGCCCTGCGCGTACTCGAAACGGTCGCCCGCCATACCGGCGGCGTGACCGATGTACAGATCGCGCGTGAGACAGGCCTGCCCGCGGCCCATCTCGCTCCCATGCTCCTCATGCTGCGCCGGGAGGGGTACGTACTGCAGGTGTCCGACGGCGCCTACGCCATCGGGGACTCCCTCGTGCTCCTGGGCTCCGGCGTCGACCGCCAGCAGGCGCTGCAGGACAAGCTCCAGGACACCCTGGACCGGCTGCGGGACTCCGTCGGGGCCGCGGTCTACATCAGCCGGTACGTGGACGGCGAGGTCAGGATCACGCAGTTCGCGGACAGCCCGCGCACCCCCAAGGTCCACGAGTGGGTCGACTTCCGCTCGGCGGCGCACGCCATGGCGGTCGGCAAGTGCCTGCTGACCCAGCTCGACCTCGACGGCCGTCGCGACCACCTGTCCCGGCACAAGATCGCCCGGCTGACGTCGAAGACCATCGTGAACGAGCGGATCCTCTTCTCGAAGCTGGACAGCCAGCCGGCCACGGTGCCCACGCTCGACCTGCAGGAGTACGCCGTCGGCACGGTCTGCGCGGCCGTCCCGATCACGGCGGGAGCCTCGGTGGGCTGCCTCGCCCTGTCCCTGCCCGTGGAGCACGCCCACCGGCTGCGGGCCGCGGCCGACGTGCTGAACCGCAAGGCCGCGCCGCTGCTGCTCTCGCTCACCCTCTGAGGGGGTGGGCGGCCCGCTCCTGTCCGGGCCGCGGACGGGCCCGGAAAACACTTCGGGCGGTTCCCGGTGAACCGGAAACCGCCCGAAGGACAGGTGCGCCGCCAGGGACTCGAACCCCGGACCCGCTGATTAAGAGTCAGCTGCTCTAACCAACTGAGCTAGCGGCGCCTGCTGACAGAGAAAATACTACCTGCTCCTCCGGAGTGCTCAAAACCGCTTCCCGAGCCGCCCTCGCCGGGCCCCTCAGTGACGCCCTCGGCGGCCCCGCCGGAGCCCGGATCAGCGGCTCAGCAGATCGGCCCGCCCCTGGGCCTCGTAGGCGGCCAGGAGCCCCGTGAGGTCCTCCGCCTCCAGGCGCCGGTACGCGTCCTCGCCCGGCGGCCGCCACCAGACCGGGTCGGTGGTCCGGAAGGCCTCGGCGCGCAGGGAGACCCGGTGGACCTTGTTGGTCGCGGTGGTCGGCATGGCGCCGACGACGCGCACGTAGCGCGGGGCCATCTTCGTGCCGAGGTCGGGCTGGGCGGCGAGGAAGGACGCGAACCCCTGCGGGGAGAAGACGGCCCCCTCGCGCAGGGCCACGGCGGCCATGACCTGGTCGCCGGCCACCTCGTCCGGTACGGCGTACACGGCCACGGCGGCCGCCCGGGCCCAGCGGGCCAGGATGTTCTCGATCACCGCGGCGGCCAGGTTCTCGCTGTCGACGCGCAGCCGGTCGTCGGTGCGGCCGGCGAAGTAGAGGAAGCCGTCGGGGTCGCGGAAGAAGAGGTCCCCGGTCCAGTACCAGCCGTCGCGGGTGCGGGCGGCCTCCGCGTCGGGGTTGCGCCAGTAGCCCTCGAAGAGGCTGCGGCCCTTGTTGACCAGCTCGCCGATGGCCTCGGCGCCGTTGAGGAGCCGGCCCCGCGGGTCCAGTACGGCCGGCGGGCACTCGCGGCCCGTCTCCGGGTCGATGACGGCCAGGTCGTCGCCGGCGCCCGCGCGGCCCAGGGCGCCCGGCGGGGTGTCGGGGGTGCGCTGGACGGAGGCGCCGCCCTCGGTGGCCCCGTACCCCTCGACGAGGCGGACCCCGAAGCGCTCGGCGAAGCGGGCCGCGTCGACCGCGCCGGCCTCGGTGCCGAAGCCGAGGCGCAGGGTGTGCGCGCGGTCGTCGGGGCGGGGCGGGGTGGCGAGGAGGTACTGCACCGCGCGGCCTACGTAGGTGAAGTACGTCGCCCCGTAGGCCCGTACGTCGTCCAGGAACGCGGAGGCCGAGAAGCGGCGGCGCAGGGCCACGGCGGCCCCGCCCGCGAGGGCGGGCAGCCAGTCGGCGATGACGGCGTTGCCGTGGAAGAGGGGCATGCAGATGTAGTGGACGTCGTCCGGGGTGACTGAAAAGTGACGTGCGAGCGAAGCGCCGGCGCCGGCCAGGCGGCCCTGGGTGCAGATCGCGGCCTTGGGGGCGCCGGTGGAGCCCGAGGTGAAGTAGAGGAGCAGCCGGGAGGACGGGGTCGGGCCGGGGCCGAGCGTCGCATCGCCGGGCTTCGCGCCCGCGTACGGGGCGAGCAGGGCCTCGTACTCGTCCGAGTCCGTGACGAGGAGCCGTACGCCGGGCAGGTCGAGGCCGCGCAGGAGGGGCAGGTGGACCCGCTCGGTCACCAGGATCCGGCAGTCGGTGTGCAGGATGTCGCGGGCCAGCTCGGGACCGCGCCGGGTGGGGTTGATCCCGGCGACGGCGGCCCCGGCGAGGGCCGCCGCGCCGAGCCAGAACGGGAACTCGGGGGTGTTGTCGAGCAGCACCCCGATGTGCGGCTCCGCCCCCGGCGGCAGCAGGTCGACGAGGAGCGCGGCGCGCGCCGCGGCCTCCCGGGCGGTCCGGTGGTGGCTGAGGACGCCGTCGGCGTACTTCAGGCCGGGCCGGTGGTCGCCCCATTGGCTCGCGATGAGCTCCGCGACGGTTTCGGGTGTCCTCGTTGGCCGCATGCCGCCGGAGAATAGCTGACGTTCCGTCAGAATTGAACGCCGTGGCGGGCCGTGGCGATCAGAACTGGACGTCGGAGCAGGAGTAGAAGGCCATCGGGGTGTCGTTGACGGTCCACACGGCGAGGATCATGTGCCGGCCGGTCTTGCCGCTCGGCATCGTGCCCTGGTGGACGGTGGTCATGGCGGGGCGGGCGCCGTTGTAGGCGACCGTGAGGAAGGGCTGCGGGTCGAGGGCGGCGCGGGTGAGCGGCTTGGTGGAGTCCCAGCCGTTCTTGGTGACGTAGTACCGGAAGTCGGTGGCCGAGTGGTTCGCGGTGAACTGCCAGCGGAAGCCGTAGCTCTGACCGCTGGTCACCGGGGTGGCCGGCCAGGCGCCGCCGCGCGGGTCGTCGAGCTGGGCGAACTCCGGGTGGTTGCCCGCACATATGCGGCCGTCGGCGGGACCGGCCGCGGGGAACCCCTTGAGGCCCTCGACGCTCTGGGGCTCCCACTGGATGGGGCCGCAGTCGGAAACGGTCTTGTTGGCACAGAGCTTCTGGCGGCTGATCGGGGTGTCGGTGTACCCGTGGCTGCTGGCCGTGGGGGCCGTGACGAGCGCGAGGGCGGCGACGACTCCGAGGCCGACGGTGGTGGCGGTGGCCGTGGCGGCGGCCCGCTTGGTTCTGGGCATGCGGAAGGAACGCATGAGGCTGTTGCTCCTTGAACGTGGGGGGATGTCCGGAGAGAGCGTGCGCACGCGTGGGGATGGGCCGTACCGGGTTCGGCGGCACGGCCCGTTCACGAGCTCTGTCTTTAGGTCTAGACCAAGTTCCACAGTATTGACGCGAGTTGGCCATGTCCAGACCAACGGAAGAACGGGTGGTCCGGACCAACCGGATTCCACCCGTTCTTCTGCCCGTTCTCGTGCCCGTTCTCCTGTCGGCCGGCGACGGCCTGTGAAGCCCTACTCGGCGCGGCCCGTGTAGAAGGCGACGGTCAGGTCCTTCACGAGGGCCTTGCGCTCGTAGTCGTCGAGCTCGACGAGCCCGCGCGAGGTGAGCCGGTGGACGGTGTCGTCCACCGCGTCGACGACCGAGGTCAGGACGGTGTCCCGGTGCTTGGCGTCGATCGCCGCGACCCGGCGCCGCCGCATCGCGTCCGCGACCTCGGGGGCGTACTCGATCCGGGTGGGCTGCGCCGAGAACACCTCCACGCCGACCGCCTCGGTCTCGGCCGCCAGCATCCGGGTCAGCGCGTCACCGACGGCCTCGGCGTCGCGCAGGGTCGGGGCGGCCTCGTGGAAGGCGTCGGCGGGAAGCTGGGACAGGACCCGGGCCATGGCCGATTCGACCTGCTCGGCGAGGTAGTCCACGTGGTCGGCGACGGCCAGGGTCGCGCGGGCGGTGTCCTTGACCTGCCAGACCACCTGGACGACGACCTGCAGGGCGAGCCCGCCGGAGTCCACGGCGGGCATCGGGTCGCTGCGCCAGTGCCGCAGCCGGACGTCGACCCGGCGGCGCAGCAGCAGGGGGCTGATCCAGGTCAGGCCGGAGCGGCGGACGGTGCCGCGGTAGCGGCCGAAGAGGGTGAGCACCCAGGCGTGGCCGGCCCGGCCGCGGCCCAGCCCGCCGAGGGCGAGGAGGGCGACGATCCCGAGGAAGGCGAGCGGCGGCCAGAAGTGTGCCTGCAGTCCCCGGTAGGGGCGGGGCTCCGCGCCGAACGCCAGCGCGAGGGAGTCGGGGACGGCCCCGGCCCGCCAGAGCACGACCGCGCAGCCGGCGAGCGCGATCCCGCCGACGGCCACTGCGATCCAGCCGGGGAGCACCGGGCCGCGGTGCTCGTGGAGCCGGTCGTCGCCACGGGGCACGCGGCGGCCGGGGGCGGCCTTGGCCTTCGGCTGGGCCGGATTCGGATTCGGCTCCGGCTCCGGCTCCGGCTCCGACTTCGACTTCGGCTCCGGCTCCGGCTGCCGGGGCTGCGGCTGGGCGGCGCCGCGGAACGGCAGGTGCACCGGCACCTCGGTCACCGCGACCCCGCGCACCCCGGTGACCACGGGGAGGTCCTGCGTATCGTCCTCCGCGATCCGCGCCACGGCCCGCGCGACGACCTCGGCGACCTCTGCCGCCCCGGGCCCGGGGACGACTCCGCCGCCGGTCTCGGGCTGCGGGGTGGTGGCGGTGTCGCCGGTGGAGGCCTCGGCCGTTGCGGCTTCGGCGGGGCCGTCACCTGGGGGGCCGCCGTCACCGGAGCCACCCGGAGCGGGCACGGACCACGTCAACTCCCGCCCCTCGGCCGGGTCGGCCGGGTCGGCCGAAGCGGCGTCTGCCGGCTCGGGCAGGTCCCGTACGGGGTGCGGATCCGCGTACTCGCTCTCCGGGGAGCGACCCTGGACCGCGTGCTGCGGAGCACGGCCGTGCTCGGCGGACGAGCCGGCCTGCCCGGGCAGGTCCCAGGCGGCGGGCGGACCCGCGTGCCGCGGGGCGTGCTCCGCGGCGGCGTACGGGCCCTCGCCGGCAGGCGTCCGCACCACGGCGGCAGGCGCGGCGGCCGGGGGCCAGGCCTCGTCCTGCGGGTGGGGCCGGGCGGATTCGGTGTCGGGGGTCCGCAGCCGGAGCGTGGCCGTACCGGCGTGGGCCGCCTCGTCCTGGGGGTGCGGGATGTCCACCCCCGGCTCGACCTGGGCCCGCGCCGCCGGTACGTCGCTGCGCGCGCTCTCCCCCGCCCGTCCGGCGGGCCCGTGCGGGGCGACGGCCGTGGCCTGCGCCGCCGCGCCCACGGCGACGAGCCCGTCCGCGTCCCGGTCGGCCCCGGCCGGAGCCGGCCGGGAGACGGCTTCGGCGCGTGCGGACCCGGACTGCTCGCCCGCCAGAGCCCAACCGGTGGGCGCGGCCCACTCGGTCACCGCCGCGGCGGGCACGGCCGGCGCGGAGGCCTCGGCCGGCACCGCGTCGGAGGCCACGGCCACGGAGGCCCCGACCCGCCCCGAAGGGACCGGCACGGACGCGGACTGCACGGACGCAGCCCGGTCGGGCGCGGCCGACAGGTACGAGCCCTGCCCGGTACCGGCCTCGGCAGCCGCCCACCTTCCTGCAGCCGGCGCGGACTCGGCACGGTCGTGCTCGGACGGCATGCCCGAGCCCCGCTCGGCACCGGCCTCGGCCGCTGCCCACCCGGCTGCGGCCGACACGGACGCCGCCCGGTCACGCTCGGACGGCATGCCCCGCCCGCCGCCGCCCTCGGCCGAGGCCCAACCGGCAGCGTCCGGCACGGGCATGGACCGGCCAGGCACAGCCGACACGTGCGAGCCCCGCTCCGTACCGGCCCCGGCCTCTACCCACCTTCCAGCAGCCGGCGCGGACGCGGCACGGTCGTGCTCGACCGACATGCCCGAACCCCGCCCGCCGCCGCCCTCGGCCGAGGCCCAACCGGCAACGTCCAACACGGGTGCGACCGGCACGGGCGTGGCCCCGTCGGGCGCGGCTGACAGGTGCGAACCCCGCTCAGCGCCGGCCTCGGCCGAGGCCCAACCGGCAGCGTCCGGCACGGGCGTGGCCCGGCCAGGCACAGCCGACACGTGCGAGCCCCGCTCCGTACCGGCCCCGGCCGCTGCCCACCTTCCAGCAGCCGGCGCGGACTCGGCCCGGGCGGGCGCGGCCGATACGTGCGGGTCCGACTCGGCACCGGATCCGTCGGCTGCCCACCCGGCCTCGGTCGGAGCGGCCCACCAGGGGGCGGCAGCTGCCGGAGCGGCGGCGCCCACCAGGGCGCCGCCCGGCGCAGCCGCATCCGCCGTGGCTTCGGCCGGCGCGGCTCCTGCCAGTGCGGCTTCCGCCGGCACGGCTCCGGCCGTCGCGGCCTCGGGCTGCATCGTCTCGGTCCGTTCCGCTTCGGTCTGGTCCGCCTCCGTCGGAGACGGGGGTGTCGGCCGGGGGGTCGGGTGCGGGGGGATCTGGAAGGTGCCTGTGGTCGATGTGGTGCGCGTGGGGTACATCGTTGCCTCCGTCATGCGAACAGCCGGCGCCAGGTTTCCGGGCCCGGGTAGCCGTTGGCCTCGGCGCCGCGCCAGCCCTGGGCTCGCTGGAACACCTCGACGTTGCGGCGGTCGGCCTCGCCCCAGCGGGGGCCCGGTCCGGCCGTGTAGTTCTTGCCGAAGCCCTTCTTCACCAGCTGGCGGCCAAGGGCGGTGATGGACGGGTGGGACGTGCCCGGCCGGAAGACCGATGCCCCGGGGAAGGCGGGCTTGCCCGCCGGGCCCGGTGCGCCGCCCGTGACCGGCGGGATGTCCTTGCCCTGGTGCTTGGCGAGCAGCCGCCAGGTGGTGGCTCCCGGGATGCCGTCGGCGTCCGCGCCCGTCCAGCCCTGGGCGCGCTGGAAGGCCTCGGTCGCCTGCCGGTCGGCGTCGGACCACTTCGTACCGGCACCCTTCGGGTAGAAGCGCAGCCCGCCGCGGTCGATCAGCATCCGGCCGAGCTGGGCGACGTACGCGTTGTCCGCGCCCGGCCCGAACTTCGACCCGCCGGGGAAGGCGGCCGGGACGGCCGGCGGGCCGCCGGGCGCGGGCGGCTCTCCCGTGGCCGGGGGCTCGGGAACGGCTCCGCCCGCGATCCCGTTGAACCGGTACGGGACGTACTTCGCCGCGTTGGCCCAGTAGCCGTACGGGGTGGCCAGCTTCCGCGTCGTCGGTTTGGTCTGCTCGTAGGCGACGTAGTGCGTGCGCGTCTCGTCCGCCCACCCGCCGAAGAGCACGACGTGCGAGCCCTTGTTGGGGTCGGCCGGGTTGTGGAAGAGCAGCATGTCTCCGGGGAGCAGCTCCTCCTTCGTGATCCGCGTCGCGAACTTGTCGAGGCTGCCGGTCCATTCGTTGGTGCCGAGGTTCCAGGCCATCGAGACGTAGCCGGAGCAGTCCTGCCGGTACCCGTCCGACCAGTACTCGGCCATGCTGTACGGGACCTGCGCGTCCAGCCACAGCTTCGCCCGGTTGATGATCGCCGCCCGGTCGGTCCGCTTCACCGCGGAGGGCGCTCCCGGCAGCCCGGCCGGCTTCGCGGGGGTGCCCTTCGCCCCCTTCGGCCCGTGCAGCGGGGCCCGGCCGCCCTGCGGGGAGCCGGGGTCGTCCAGGGCCACCCGCCCGCCGGGGCCCGGCGCGGCCGTGGCGACGGCCGCTCCGCCGCCGCCGAGGACCACTCCCGCGGCGGTGGCGAGCACCAGCGCGCGGCGGGCTCCGCGCGCGGCCGGGTGTCCGCCGTCGCGCAGCGGTATGGCCCGGGCACGCGCGAGGGTGCGACGGCGCCGGGCGCAGCCTTGGCACGGGCAGTCGCCGGCGGGCTCGTACTCCTCGAAGGAGGGCAGCGGCATCGATGTCACCTGGAACCTCCGAGAGTGCCCCGGCCTTCCGGCCAGGGAGGAATCGGAATCCTGCGGAGCAGGGCAGGAAACTCCGTTTCACCCCCGCGGCTAAACAGTGCTCGGTAAGGTGCGTGTCGTGCGTTGCGAGAACCAAGCGCGTACGACGTGCTGAGCGAGAACCAAGCCAGTGCAGCAACCTCCAAAACTTCATACACCCGGGCTGGTTTCAACCCGGCTGGTGTTGATCGCGGAAGACTCGGTCGCTCGCTGAGCGACCGAGCAGCGTGAGCCAGGAATCCCCCTGCTTCGGCTGGGGGAGGATTCAATTCGTACACATGCGTCAGAGACTGCATCGTCATGCGGTTCCGTCCATTCCACTGGTCGGCCGGGACCGCATCTGGCGGGGCATCAGATCCGGCTTGGCCCAGACATATCGTGCACGACAAACCCCCTAAACATGGGTTAATCGGACAGAACGCGCGCGGCTTGTCACGAGCACCCGCAGCGGTGGGGTAGAGTTTTCCCTGTCACCAAGCGCCGCTAGCTCAGTTGGTTAGAGCAGCTGACTCTTAATCAGCGGGTCCGGGGTTCGAGTCCCTGGCGGCGCACAGACGCAAAGAAGCCCCTCGCAGCTCTCGCTGCGAGGGGCTTCTTCGTATGCGCCGGTCGGTCCGGACCGGGGCTGCGGTCCGCGGCTTCAGACCGCCGTTCCGGGGCGGACTCCGACGCCCGTCAGGTACGCCGACACGACCACGTTCGCCGAGTACTGCTTGGCCGCCTTGTCGTAGCTGCCGCCGCAGGTCACCAGCCGCAGTTCGGCCCTGCCGCGGACCTTGGGCCCGTAGACCTTGGCGGGATCGAAGTCCGCGCGCTCGTGGACCCGTACGTCCTCGATCGTGAACTCCGCCACCGAGCCGTCGGCCCGCAGCACGCGCACCTTGTCGCCCGTCTTCGCCGAGCTCAGGCCGTAGAACACCGCGGGCTTGGACCGCGTGTCCACGTGCCCGACCAGCAGCGCGGTCCCGGCCGTGCCGGGCTGGGCGCCGCCGCGCCACCAGCCGACCGTGCCCGGGTTCTCGTACGGGGGCGCTTCGATCGCCCCCTGTGCGTCGAGGTCCCGGACCATCACCGGGGCCTGGACGCCCAGGGACGGTACGTCCACCCGCGCGGGCGCGGCCGGCCCGAGCGGGGTGTGCGCCGCGGGCATGCCGGGGGCGGCCGGTCCCCCGGCCTGGCCGGGCAGGGGTATCGCCACGCCGGTGATCTCACGGCCCCACAGCCACAGGCCGAGGACCAGCACCGACCAGGCGGCGAAGGTCAGCAGCCGGGAGCCGCCGGAGCTCCTCGGCTCGCCGCTCACCCGATCACCCGGTCACTCGCCGCTTCGGCGGCGGCGCAGGGTCAGCGCCCGGCCGGCGACCGCGAGGGTGGCTGCGGCGGCGAGTACGGCGCCGATCACCGTGTGCGGCAGGCCCGGGCCGTCGCCCTCGGTGCTCTTCTTCGCCGCCGCGGCGAGCTGCGCGGAGTCGGCGGCCTTGGCGGCCTCGGCCGCGCCCGCCGCCTTCGACTTCGCGGCGATCTCCTCGGACATGCCGCCGCCGCCCGCGTGGACCGGCCAGACGGGTGTGTGGTGGGGGTTGGGGCGGTGCTCCCGGCGGCGCTCGATCTCGATCGTGCCCCACTCGCGTTCGCCGCCGCGGCCACCGCACTTGATCTTGATGTCGTGGCGGCCCGGCTCCGCCCAGGAGCGGATCATCGCGTCGCCCCACAGGGTGCGGCGGTCGTCGCGGCCGGTGGAGAGCCTGACCTCGGAGACGAAGACGACGGACGAGGCGACGGCCCAGTCCTCCTCGCAGCCGCGGACGCGCAGTTTGACCTGCGCCCCCGGTTCCGCCGGATTGGGGTCGGCCGAGACGCTGCCGCGGTCACGGTTCCAGTCGTCCTCCCCCGCGAAGGCGAGGGGAGCGGTCACGGCGGACAGGGCCGTCAGGGCGACGGCCACCCCGGTGACACGGAGAGCGAGCAAATCACTGCGCATGGTGAACCTCCTCAACAAGGAGATTCACGCGCGGCGCGCCGCTCCGCATCCGGAGCGGCGCCCTCTTGGCCCGTACGTGTCAGCCGTACGCGCTAAACCAGATCGACCAGATCGGCGATGGAGTCGAAGGTGTGGGTCGGGCGGTACGGGAACTTCTCGGTGTCCTCGACCGACGTCAGACCGGTCAGCACGAGGAAGGTCTGCATGCCCGCCTCCAGCCCGGCGAGGATGTCGGTGTCCATCCGGTCGCCGATCATCGCGCTGCTGTGGGAGTGCGCGCCGATGGCGTTCAGCCCGGTCCGCATCATCAGCGGGTTGGGCTTGCCGGCGAAGTACGGCTTCTTGCCGGTCGCCTTGGTGATCAGCGCGGCGACCGCGCCCGTGGCGGGCAGCGGGCCCTCGGTGGAGGGGCCGGTCTCGTCCGGGTTGGTGCAGATGAAGCGGGCGCCCGCGTTGATCAGGCGGACCGCCTTGGTCATGGCCTCGAAGCTGTACGTCCGGGTCTCGCCCAGGACGACGTAGTCCGGCTCGTGGTCGGTCAGGACGTAGCCGATGTCGTGCAGGGCCGTGGTGAGGCCGGCCTCGCCGATGACGTACGCGGTGCCGCCCGGACGCTGGTCGTCGAGGAACTTCGCGGTGGCCAGGGCCGAGGTCCAGATGTTCTCCACCGGGACCGACAGGCCCATACGGCTCAGCCGGGCCTGGAGGTCGCGCGGGGTGTAGATGGAGTTGTTGGTCAGCACGAGGAAGGGCTTTCCGGACTCGCGCAGCCGGTTGATGAAGGCGGCGGCGCCGGGGATCGGGGTGCCCTCGTGGATGAGGACCCCGTCCATGTCGGTGAGCCAGGATTCGATCGGCTTGCGCTCTGCCACTGGACTGTTCTCCGCTCTCGGTGGCGTCTGACCTCGGCGACCTCTGGTCTCTACCACCTTATCCGGGCCGGACCGCGGACGCGTGGGGCGTCCACGGCCCGGACCGCACGGCGGAACGGACCCCGGCGAAGGCCCTTCGAGGGCCCGTCGAAGGACCTTCGAGGACCCCCAGGGCCTCCGCCGGAGGTTCCCGCCGAAGGCCGCGTACCGGCCTGAAGCGACCTCAGCCGAGCTTGACGTTGTCCACGGTCCAGTACCAGTTGTTGCTGCCGGTGTAGCGGAAGCGGACCTGGACGTCGGTGGCGCCGGCCGGGACCTGGAGCGCGATCGACTCGGACTTGGCGACCGCGTCGGCGGTGTAGCTCTTGACGACCGACGGGGCGGCGCCGTTGTAGGAGACCAGGACCTGGGCGGTCTGGCCGGACTCCTGGCGGTAGTGGGTCTGGAAGGTCAGGTTCTTCGTGGTGCCGCCGGTGACCGCCCACTTGGGGGTGATGAGGGTGGAGTCGTAGGAGCCGGTGTGGCTCTTGTCGTCCCACTCGTCGGAGTCGGCGACGGCGAACACGTCACGGGAGCGGACGTTCAGCTCGCGCCACTGGTCGCGCTGCGACTGGCTCCAGAACTCGTCGGTCGCGAAGGCCCATCCGGCCCACTCGGTGACACCGCCCGTGCCCATCTTGGAGTTGTCGACGGACCAGCCGGCCGGCGGGGTGTGCGTGAAGCCCTTGGTGGCGACCGGGATGCCCGTCTCGTCCACGCGCGCCTGGAGGTTCGGGCGCAGGGTGTCGAAGGCGTCGCCGTCGTCCGGGGCGTCCACCGAGATGCCGTCGATGGCGGAGCCGGGGTTGACCCCGACCTGGGCGAGTGCGGTCGCCGCGACGTCGACGAGCTTCACGTCGTTGCGGACCGAACCGGCGGGAATGCCCGCGCCCTTGGCGAGGACGAAGGTGCCGCGCTCCTGGATGGTGGAGCCGCCGTGGCCGCCGGTGTTGGTGTGGCCGTGGTCGGTGGTGACCAGGATCTTCCAGTTCTCCTGGGCGTAGGTCGGGCGGTTCTGGACGGCCGTGAGGAGCTGGCCGACGAGGACGTCGACGCGGGCGACGGTGTCCAGGTACTGCTGGCTGGCGGCGCCGTAGGAGTGGCCGGCCGCGTCGATCTCGCCGAGGTAGACGAAGGCGGCGTCCGGGTTCTGGGTGCGCAGCTCGGTGGCGGCCGCCGAAGCGATCTTCGGGTCCTCGCCCCGGTAGCCGTCCCGGTCGCCCTTGAGGGAGAGGCGCTTGTCGACCTTGGCCGAGAAGATCGGGCCGTTCTGGTCGGTGGAGGTGATGGGCTCCCAGTCGGCCGCCGCGTACGTGTTGAGCGCCGGGTTGGCGTTCTCGATGCGGGTCAGGAAGTCCGGGTAGGCCGTGTAGTTCTTGCCGGTGAAGGAGTTGTCCTTCACGCCGTGCTTGTCGGGCCAGACGCCGGTGGCGATGGTGGACCAGCCGGGGCCCGAGGAGGTGGCGCCCATCGGGTTCGCGTACAGGGTGCTCTTGGCGGTCAGGCCCTGGGCCATCAGGCCGTTCAGGTGCGGGGCGTTGGCGACCTTGACGCGGTCGAGGACCGCGCCGTCGAGGCCGATGACGAGCACCTTGTTCGTGGCGGCAGCCTCGGCGGCGGCGGGTGCGGCCGTCGCGGCGTGGGCGCCGAGGCCGGTGGCGAGCAGGACCGTGGCGGTGGCGGCCACGGCGAGGGTCCGTCCGGACAGGACAGTGGACACGTACTCCTCCGGGAGTAATCGTGGGGAAGGCGCAGGGGACGTACGGGGCGTGCGGGCGTACGGTCGTGCGTCAGCGCGAGCGAGCGTACGGCGGGGCCGGACCGAAGGCGAGGTTCGGTCCAGACCCGTTATCCATGCGTCACTCTTCCGGTCGTGGGTGACCGGGAGGCGACCAGTCAGCTTCCGGTGGCCGACTTCCACGCGTCGACGTAGCCGGTGAGGTTCTTGTCGATGTCGGCCCAGTCCGGCTCGAAGATCTCGACTCCGGTCATGAGCTTGGTGAGTTCGACGGCGTTGGCGTCGGTGGGCTTGACGTCCGTGCGGGCGGGGAAGCCGCCGCCGACACCGCTGACCAGCTTCTGGGCGTCCTCGCTGAGCAGGTAGTCGAGGAGCTTCTTGCCGTTCTCGGTGTGCGGGGCCTTGTCGACGAGGCCGGCCGCGTACGGGAGGGAGAAGGTGGTGGGCTTGCCGCCGTCCTTGGCGGGGAACCAGATGCCGATGTTCGGCATGGACTTGGACTGCGCGAAGTTCATCTGGACGTCGCCGTTGGCGACGAGGAGCTCGCCCTTGTCGGTCTTCGGCGCGAGCTTGCTGGTGGAGGAGGACGGGCCGACGTTGTTGGCCTGGAGCTTCTTCAGGTACTCGTTCGCGGGCTCCTTGCCGCCGAAGTCGTGCATCGCCTTGATGAGCACGGCGGTTCCGTCGCCCGCGACGCCGGGGGTGGAGTACTGGAGCTTGCCCTTGAACTTGGGGTCCAGCAGCTCTTCCCAGGTCTTGGGGGCCGCCGCCAGCTCCTTCTTGTTGTAGATGAAGCCGAAGTAGTTGTTGACGACCGAGGTCCACTTGCCGTCGGAGGACTTGTTCGCCCCGTTGACCTTGTCGGCGCCCTGCGGGGTGTAGGCCTGGAGGAGGCCCTTGCCGTCGGCCTGCTGGATGAACGGGGGCAGCGTGATCAGCACGTCGGCCTGCGTGTTGGTCTTCTCGCGGACGGCGCGCTGCACCATCTCGCCCGAGCCGCCCTCCACGTACTTGACCTCGATGCCGGTCTTCTTCGTGAAGTCGGCGAAGACCTTGTCGTACCAGCCGTCGCCCTTGTCGCTCTTGAGCCCGTCGGCGCTGTAGACGGTGACGACCTTCTCGCCGCCGCCCTTGCCCGCGGCGGAGCCGGCGGAGTCGGCGGAGGAGCCACCGCAGGCGGTGAGGCCGGCGGCGAGGGCGAGGCTGCCGGTGACGGCGGCGGTGATGCGGAGGTATCTGTTGCTGGGCATGGAACTTCCTCACGGGGAAAGGGAGTCGGCAGGGGAATCAGCGGGGTGGAGCGGCGGGGTGGAGCGTCAGGGTGAAGCGGCGGGTCTAGCGGTACGTGGCCTTGGTGCGGACACGCGAGACGGCCAGCAGGACCAGCAGGGTGGTGGCCATCAGGACCACGGCGACGGCGGAGCCGCTGAAGAGCGAGCCGCGGTCGGTGGCGGTGAAGATGCGGACGGGCAGGGGCATCCAGTCCGGCGGGTAGAGCATCATCGTGGCGCTCAGCTCGCCCATGGACAGGGCGAAGCAGAGTCCGGCCGCCGCGGTGAGCGACGGCAGCAGGAGGGGGAGCTTGACCCGCCACAGCACGTACGCGGGGCGGGCGCCCAGGGAGGCCGCGGCCTGCTCGTACGCGGGGTCGAGACGCACGATGGCAGCCGAAACCGACTGGTAGGCGAACGCCGTGACAAGAATCGTGTGCGCCAGGATCACGATCGAGCTGGTGCCGTTGAGGAGCAGCGGCGGCTTGCTGAAGGCGACGAGCACGGCGAGGCCGACGACCACGGACGGCACGGCGACGGGCAGCATGAACAGCGCGTCCAGGGAGCTCTTTCCGCGCTTTCGGAGCCCGGCGGCGGCAAGCGCCGCCCAGGTGCCGACGGTGAGCGCGATCAGGCTGGCGGCGAGGGCGGTGAGCAGCGAGGTGGTCAGCGCCTGGAGGGACTCGCCGCGGACGGCGGCGGCGTAGTTCTCGGTGGTGGGGCCGGAGGGGAAGGCCCCGGACCAGTGCGTCGAGAAGGACGCGGCGACCACGACGAGCAGGGGCAGGGCGAAGAGGGGCAGGAAGAGGATGCCGAAGAGGCTCCAGGCGGCCCAGCGGCCGCTCTTGCTATGCACCAGCACGCTTGCTCACCACCCGGTAGAGGCCGAACAGGCCGACGGAGATCACGATGTTGACGACGGCGACGACGCAGGCGGCGGCGTAGTCGGATTCGAGGATCGCCTTGCCGTAGATGAGCATCGGGAGCGTGGTGACGTCCTTGGCTCCGGTGAACAGGACGATCCCGAACTCGTTGAGGCACATGACGAGGACGAGGCTGCCGCCGGCGGCGAGCGCCGGGAGGGCCTCGGGGAGGATCACCCGCCGGATGATGCGGCCGGGCTTCGCGCCGAGGGAGGAGGCCACCTCCAGCTGGGCGGTGTCCAGTTGGGAGAAGGCGGCGAGCAGCGGGCGCATCACGAAGGGTGTGAAGTAGGTGATCTCCGCAAGGAGGACGCCCCAGGGGGTGGTCAGGAAGTGGAAGGGCCCCTCGGCGACGCCGAAGGTGTCGGTCCACAGGCCGTTGGCCATGCCGACCGTGCCGTAGACGAAGAGGAGGGCGAGGGTGATGAGGAAGGAGGGGAAGGAGAGGAAGACGTCGATGAACTTGGCCACGGCGCGCGCCCCGGGGAACGGGACGAAGGCGATGACCAGCGCGAGCGCGAAGCCGAGGACCAGGCAGCCGGCGGTGGCGCCGACGGCGAGCCAGACCGTGGTGCCGAGGGCTTCGCGGAAGGAGTGCGAGGCGAAGACGGAGGCGTAGGCGTCGAAGGTGCCGCCCCCGTTCTCGGGGGACAGGGACTGCTGGACGACCAGCGCGAGGGGGTAGAGGAAGATCGCTGCGAGTACGGCGACGGGAGGCACGGTCCACAGCCAGCCGGGAACGCTACGGGGCCCGCGTGCGGCCTTCGCCGCGAAGCCGTCGGGGGCTCCGGCCGGGCCTTCGGTCGTGCCGGGGGCAGGGCTTCGTACGGGCTGGTGGGGTATGACCGCGGCTTCGGGGTCGGCTGCCGGCCCGGGTGCGGGGGCGTGCCCAGGGTCAGGGGCGGGGGCGCGCCGGTCCGTGGCCTCAGGCATCGGACACCGCTGCGGCCAGCAGCACCGCGTCCCGCGGCTCGAAGTGCAGGGTGACCCGGTCGCCCAGCGCCGGGGTTTCGCGCAGTTCGGGCAGGTCCGCCTTGACCCGGTGGCCCTCGATGTCCACGTAGAGCCGGTGGGTCGAGCCGCGCCACTGCACCTCGGTGATGGTCCCGCTCAGCGCGTTGGGGCCGGCGCCGAGGCCGAGCAAGTGCGGGCGTACGCACAGGGTGGCGCTCGCTCCGGCGGCCGCGCGCCCGGGGTCGAGGGTGAGGGGGTGCCCGGCGAAGAGCGCGCCGCCGTCGGCGACGGTGACGGGCAGCAGGTTGGCGTTGCCGACGAAGGAGGCGGTGAACTCGGTGCGCGGGGCCCGGTACAGCTCCTGCGGGGTGCCGCAGTCCTGGAGGCGGGCCTGGTCCATGACGGCGATCCGGTCGGCCAGGGTCAGCGCCTCGACCTGGTCGTGGGTGACGTAGAGGATGGAGACGTCGGGGAGTTCGCGGTGCAGGCGGGCCAGTTCGGCGAGCATCCCGGAGCGCAGTTGCGCGTCGAGCGCGGACAGCGGCTCGTCGAGCAGGAGGACCCCGGGGCGGATGGCGAGGGCGCGGGCGATGGCCACGCGCTGCTGCTGCCCGCCGGAGAGCTCGCGGGGGTAGCGCTTGGCGTAGGCCGCCATCCCGGTCATCTCCAGGGCCTCGGCGACGCGGCCGGGGATCTCCGCCTTGGGCGCCTTCTGGGCGCGCAGGCCGAAGGCGACGTTGTCGGCGACGCGCATGTGCGGGAACAGCGCGTACTGCTGGACGACCATGCCGATGCCGCGCTTGTGCGGCGGGAGCGCGGTGACGTCCCGGCCGCCGATCAGGATCCGGCCCGAGGCGGGCCGGACGAAGCCGGCGACCGCGCGCAGGGCCGTGGTCTTGCCGGAGCCGGAGGGGCCGAGCAGCGCCATGACCTCGCCGGGCTCGACGGTCAGGTCGAGGGAGTCCAGGACGGTGGTGCCGCCGTAGGCGACCGAGACGGAGTCGAAGCGGATGCCGCTCACGCGCCGGGCTCCCCTGCCAGGACTGCGGGGAGGTCGGCGACGGAGGCCAGGACGTGGGTGGCGCCGTGCCCGGTCAGGGCGGCGCGGTCGTGGGCGCCGGTGAGGACGCCCGCCACGATGCCGGCGCCGGAGCGGACGCCGCTGAGCATGTCGTACGAGGTGTCGCCGGCGACCACGACCTCGCGTACGTCGGCCACGGCGCCGGTGCGCAGGAAGGCGGCCAGCACCATGTCCGGGTAGGGCCGGCCGCGGCCGCCCGCGTCGGCGGGGCACAGGGTGAGGTCGGCCAGGTCCTGCCAGCCGAGGGCGTCGAGGATGGCGTCCTGGGTGACGCGGGCGAAGCCGGTGGTCAGGGCCACGGTGCGGCCGTCGGCGCGGAGCTTCTCGATGGCCTCGCGGGCGCCGGGGATCGGGGCGATGAGGCCGCCGTCCACGAGTTCCCCGTAGGCCTCCTCGAAGGCGGAGTTGGCGCGCTGGGCGAGGTCCTCGGCGCCGAAGAGGTGGCGGAAGACGGAGATCTTCGACTCGCCCATGGTGTCGCGGACGTAACGGAGCTTGGTGGCGTGGTCGGCGCTGCCCGGCTCGACGCCGAGGCGCTCGGCGGCCCGCTCGAAGGCGCGTTCGACGAGGCCGCCGTCGGCGACGGTGGTGCCGGCCATGTCGAGGACGATCAGGCCGTGCTCGCGCGTGATGTGGGGGGTGTTGGTGTCGGTCATGGCGCTTACCAGCCCAGTTCGTTCGCGGTGGTTTCGGCTATGGCGGGCGAGCAGGTCATGCCCCGGCCGCCGGGCCCGGTCACCAGCCAGACGCCGTCGGCCACCTGCTGGCGGTGGACGACGCGGGTGGTGTCGGTGCACTGCGCGTACACGCCCGCCCAGCGGTGCCTGATCTGCGGCAGCGGGCGGCCCAGGAAGGACTCGACGACCCCGGTGAGGTGCGTGTACGGGTCTTCGAGGGTGTCGAACGCGAAGGGGTGCTCGTACTCGTGGGTGTCGCCGATGGTCAGTCCGCCGTCCTGCCGCTGCACCATCAGGAGCTGCATCTTGTGCGCGGCGGCGATCGGCGCCTGGGCCTGCTCGGCGTTGAGTTCGTCGAGGGCTTCGCTCTTGTAGGCGGGGTAGTAGCGGAAGCTGTCGGCGTCGGCGACCGAGGTCGTCAGGGTCTCGCCGAGCGGGGCGGTCTGCATCATCTGCAGCCGGACGCGGCGCACGGGCAGGTCGGGGACCAGCTCGCGGACCAGTCCGGAGAGCCAGGCGCCGGTGGCGAGGACGACGGCGTCGCCCTGGTGGACCTCGCCGTGGTCGTCGCGGACGGCTCCGTTGCCGACGACCTCGCGCACTTCCCGTCCGGGGAGGAAGGTGTAGCGGCCGGAGGCCCTCAGGGCTTCGCGCAGGTGGAGCTGTGCGGTGCGCGGCTCCACGGCCGCGTCCCGCTCGCACCACAGGGCGGCCTCGAACGCGCCGCGCAGGGCGGGGTTGATCGCCCGGGCCTCCTCGGCGGTGACCAGCTTGTAGCCGCGGGCGGCGGCGTCGGGGCGGGCCACGGCGGCCTCGGCGACGGCGTGCTCGCGGGAGTTGCGTACCGGGGTCAGGGAGCCGATGGCGCGGAAGCCCAGGCCGGGCACCCGCTCACCGATGGCCTCCCAGAGCTCGCGGGCCCGCAGGGCGGTGTCGAGCTCCTCGCCCCCGGCCCGTCCGCTGACCCAGATCTGGCCGAAATTGCGCAATGACGCGCCGCGGGCCTCCGCCTCTCGCTCGATCTGGACGACCTCGTGGCCGCGTTCCACTGCTTGCCAGGCGTGCATGGTGCCTACCACGCCGCCTCCGACGACTATGACTCTCACGTGCTCCAAGGTGGCGGCGGCCCGTGACCCGGGAGGATCCCCCGGGCGACGCCCCGGTGAACAGCCTCCAACGCTTGGACTAGACCCGTTACCGTTCCGTGATGCGAGTTCGTCCTCTTTCGTGTCATACGGGGGGCTTGGGGCGGGACTATTCGGGCCGCAGGTGGGTCGTGAAGCTGAACCGGTCACCACGGTAGAGAGAACGCACCCGCTCCAGCGGCCTGCCGTCCTGATCCCGGGAGAAACGGTGGATGAGCAGCATCGGGAGCGCGGGCGGGGTGCCGATCAACAGGGCTTCACGGGGCGTGGCGAGCACCGTTTCCAGCTTCTCGTCGGCGTCGCCGAAGGAGATGCCGAGGCTGTCGTGGAGGTATCCGTAGAAGGAGGAGTCCGGCTGGAAATCGATGTCGAGGCGGGGTGCGCGGGCGACCCGGACGTACGTGCTCTCCAGCCCGACCCGCTCCTCGTCGGCGAGCAGCACCCGCTCCAGGTGCCAGACCGGCTCCCCGGGCTCGGCGCCGATGCCGGGGGCCACGGGGGCCGGGCAGGGGAAGCGTTCGAGTCCGATCAGATGGCGCCCCGGGGTGCGCCCCTGACGGCGTACGCCCTCGGTGTAACTCGCCAGCGACAGGGGCTGTTCGAGCTTCGGCCCGGCGGCGACGGTGCCGCGGCCCGAGCGGCGCAGCCGGCCTTCCAGCAGCAGCTCGCGCAGGGCCTGGCGGACGGTCTCGCGGGAGACCTCGTACTGCTCGGCGAGATCGCGCTCAGTGGGGAGGAGTCCCCCCTCGCCGAGTTCGTCGAGCAGCCCGGCGATGCGGGCCTTGACGGCGTAGTACTTGGGGATGCGGCCGTGCTCGGGGATGCCGGAGCGGACGGGCAGGCCGGGCTGGTGGTGGTGCGCGTAGGCGGTCGGTTCTTCCACGCTCGGACTCTACGTGGACTGCATGTACGCGGCTGCGCGCACAGGGGCGGGCCGCCATGGGCGGGCTGCGCCTACGCGGACTGCGGGCCGCCCGGCTCCCTGCGTCGCAGCCGGCGGGCCCCCAGCAGGAGTCCGCCGCCGCCGGCCAGGGCGGCCGCGGCGCCGGCCCCGTACGCCCAGGCTCCGGCGGTGCGGCCGGTCTCGGCCAGCGCTCCGGCCTCGCCGGTTTCGGAGTCCGGGCCCTGGATGTCGAACCGGTAGCCGCCCGCCTCGCCGATCCAGTCGCCGTCGTCGCCCTTGCGCTGCACCAGCGCGGCGTCGGCGACGGCTTCGCCGCGCGGGGTGCCGGGGGCGAAGGCGAGCCGGACGGTGACGGTCACCGAGCCGCCGGGGCCGACGGTGAAGCCGGAGAAGGCGTCGCCACCGTCGAAGACGGCGACGATCTCGTCCCGGTCGGTGCGCTCCAGGCTGACGGGGAAGGTGCTGCCGGGGGCGTCGAACTCCATGCGGAAGTGGGCGGGCCGCAGGGCGCGGGCCGGGTCGGTGAAGACCACGACGGGGTGGATGGCCGTGCACTCGGTTGCGGTCGTGTTCGTGAGGTCGAGGTACCAGGTCTGCGCCGCGCCGCCGGTCCGGTACACCGCCGGTCCACCCCGGATGCGGGCGCCGATCGGAAACTGCGTGCTCTTCCCGTCACCGCAGATGGCCTCCACCCGCGAGGGCAACGCGGGCGCGGGACGGGCTCCGCCACCGGTCCCGATGTCCGCGGACGCGGTGGGGGCGGCGGTGGCGGTGGCGGTGGCCACGAAGACGGCTGCGAGGGCAAGGGCTTTGCGCAGTCGCATGAAGAACCCCTACTCGCCGACGACAGAACACCCAACGGAACGACCCGCCGACCAATTGCCGTACAACCCGACAATCACCCCGGCCTTGCCCGCACCCTCCCACGCCCGCCCGACCCCCTGTCCAGCACCACGCCCAACTTCTCCCGGTTTCCCCCCATTCGGCGCACAGGGGAATCCAGCCACCAGCCGTTCGAAGGCCGGGGGCCGAGGGCTGAGGGCCGAGGGCTGAGGGCCGGAGCAAGCCCAGCCGCCCGACGCTTGAGGACCGAGGTCCGGGCCATTCAAGCCGTCCGGCGTTTGAGGACCGGGGTCTGGGGCGGAGCCCCAGGAACACCTCAGCCCGTCCGGCGCTTGAGGACCGAGGTCCGGGGCGGAGCCCCAGGAACACCTCAGCCCGTCCGGCGCTTGAGGACCGAGGTCCGGGGCGGAGCCCCAGGAACACCTTCAGCCCGTCCGGCGTTTGAGGACCGGGTCAGGGCAGAGCCCTGGGAACGGCGGAAGGGCGGGTAGGGGACTCCGCCCCGCAGGGCCCAGCACCCGAGCCCCAGGCGGGGACGGCCAGCCCGGCGCCCCGCACCTCGCGGCGAGCCCCACCCGGGCCGGGACGCCCAGAAGCCAGGGGCCAGGGGCCAGAGGCCAGGGCCCGGACGCCAAGGGGGCCAGGGGGCCCGAGGCCCCCTCACACCCCCCGCCCGAACAACGGGCCGAGCACCAACTCCGCCGCCCCCTCCGCCACACCCCCCTCCGCGAGTTCAACCCTCACCGCACCCCCCACAAAGGCCCGCACCCCCAAAACCCCCCGCACCCCCTCCAGGAACACCCCCGGCGCAGCCGCCACCACCCGCCCCCCGAGCAACACCCGGTCCACATCCAGCAGCGCGACCAGGTTCGCCGCCGCCTCCCCCACGATCCGCGCCGCCTCCTCCAGCCGCCCCCCGGCCACCGCATCCAGGCACAGCACCTCCGCGCACCCGCGCCCCCCGCACCGGCAGGCCGGCCCGTCCAGCCGCAGCACCTGGTGTCCGAACTCCCCCGCGGCCGAGCGCCGCCCCCGGTAGACCTCTCCGCCACCGGCCAGCCGGAGCCCCGCTCCCAGTCCGGTACCGACGTGTACGTACGCCACGGCCTCCCCGAAGGCGGCCTCTCCGAAGCCGGCCCCCGCCGCGACCCCCGCGTTGGTGTCCTTGTCCACCCGCACGGGAACCCCCAACCGCCCCTCCAGCACCTCCCGCAACGGGAACCCCTCCCATTCCGGGAACCCCGTCACCCGCCCCAGAACCCCGGTCCGCCAGTCCAACGGCCCCGGCGCGGCCACGCCGACGCCGAGGAGAGGCCGGTCACCACACACCCGCGCGACAGCCCGTACGGCCTCCTCGACCACCACGTCCGGACCGGCCCCGAAGTCCAGCGGGGCCCGCCCGTCGGCGACGACACGGCCCGCCAGGTCGACCCGTACCGCCGTGAGCTCGTCCCGGTCCAGGTGCACCCCGACCGCGTACCGCGCCTCCGGCACCAGCCTCAGCAGCGTGCGCGGTTTGCCGCCCGTGGAGGCCTCGCGGCCGGCGTCGGCCACCAGGCCCTCGCCCCGGAGCCGCGCCGCGATCTTGCTGACGGCCTGCGGGGTGAGCCCCGTACGCGCGGCGAGGTCACCGCGGCCGAGCCCGGCGGGGCCGGCTCCGCGCAGGAGGTCCAGTACCAGCGCGTCGTTGTGCCCGCGCAGCACCGGCAGGTTCACACCGCTGCCGCCACTCGTGTCGCCCCTGCTGCTCCCGCCGGCCCTGCTACCCCTGTCCACCTGCCCATTGTCCACCCTCCTTGCACTTAAGCAACACTGTTGCCAAAGTGGACCCATGAACGCCCCCGCCTCCCCCCTCCCCCTCACAACCACCCCCACCGCCCCGCTCCGCGTCGGAGTCGTCGGCTACGGACTGGCCGGTTCCGTCTTCCACGCCCCGCTCGTCTCCGCGACCGAGGGCCTGGTCCTGGACACCGTCGTCACCTCCGACCCGGGCCGCGCCGCCCAGGCCCGCGAGGCCTACCCGGACGTCCGGATCGCCGCCACCGCCACCGAGCTGCTCGCCCAGAGCCCGGCCCCGGACCTCGTCGTCATCGCCTCCCCGAACAAGACGCACGTCCCGCTCGCCACCGCCGCCCTCACCGCCGGCATCCCGGTGGTCGTGGACAAGCCGCTCGCCGCCACGGCGGCCGAAGCCCGCGAACTGGCCGCGCTCGCCGACCGGACGGGGACCTTCCTCTCGGTCTTCCAGAACCGCCGCTGGGACAACGACTTCCTCACCCTGCGCCGCCTCGTCGCCGACGGCGAGCTGGGCGAGGTCCAGCGCTTCGAGTCCCGCTTCGAGCGCTGGCGTCCGCAGCTCAAGGGCGGCTGGCGGGAGTCCGGCGCCCCCGAGGAGATCGGCGGCCTGCTGTACGACCTGGGCAGCCACGTGGTGGACCAGGCGCTGGTGCTCTTCGGCCCTGTCGTACGCGTCTACGCGGAGACCGACGTGCGCCGCCCGGGCGCCGAGGCGGACGACGACACCTTCATCGCCCTCACCCACGCGAGCGGGGTCCGCTCCCACCTCTACGTCAGCGCGACCACGGCCCAGCTGGGCCCGCGCTTCCGCGTACTGGGATCCCGCGCGGGCTACGTCAAGTACGGCCTGGACCCCCAGGAAGGGGCCCTGCGCGAGGGCCTGCGCCCCGGCGACCCCGAGCGGACCTGGGGCGAGGAGCCCGAGCACCTGTGGGGCCGGCTGGGCTCCGGGGAATCACCGCTGACCGGCGGGGGCACGCCGGTACGGACGGCTCCGGGCGACTACCCCGCGTACTACGCGGCCGTGGCGGCGGCCTTGCGCGACGGCGGCCCGGCCCCCGTCACGGCCCTGGAGGCGGCGCACTGCCTGGACGTGCTGGAGGCGGCCGCCAGGTCGTCGAGGGACGGGGTGGTCGTGGAGCTCCCCGCATAGCGACGAGCCGGCCGAAGCCGCGGAGCCCACTGCCCCCGAATCAGGGACTGGCACAGTCCGCTCACCCTTCGACCGGCTCGCACTCGACGTTCGCGCACACGGCGCGCGGGATCTCCTCCATCTGCTTGGGGTGTAGATCAGGAACACGTTGCTGCGGACTTCGTAACGAAAGCCAAATGCATGCGTCAGAAATACACAATGTATTTCTTTTTCGGATCTGAGCCACGTCAACCATGAATCGTCGGCACGATTGGCACCATGAAGGCGGACATGGGGCGCAGGTATCGTGCGCACCCCACCGGCGAACAGGACGAGGTCCTGACCGGGTGGGGTCACACCGCGCGCGCCCTGTGGAACGTCGCCTTGGAACAGCGGGTGTACCTGTGGCAACAGCGCCGGTACAGCATGCGCGCCGCTGAACAGTCGAAGTACCTCACCTCTGCCCGTCATGAGCTGGACTGGATTGGGCAGCTCCCCGCACAGGCCGGGCAGCAAATCCTGCGCAGCCTCGACCAGGCTTACGACAATTTCTGGAATCCCGGGCATGCTGCCGGGTTTCCGACACGGAAGAAGCGCGGGCACCGCCTGTCGATCCCGTTTCCCGGGCAGACGGTCCAGGTCCGCAAACTGAACCGCAGGTGGGCCGAGGTTCGTCTCCCGAAACTCGGCTGGCTCCGGTTCCGCCTCTCCCGCGTGATCGGGGGAACGATCCGCAACGCCACCCTGTCCCGGGACGGCAACGGCTGGCACATCAGCTTCGGCGTTCACACCGGCCGTAAGCCGGACGTACCGAACGGGAAGCCTGCATGCGGGGTGGATTTCGGCGTCGCCGCATCCGCGTTCGTCTCGACCGAGACCTCACCCCGGCTCATGCCCCCGACGCTCACCGCCAATGAACGAAAGCGACTCAAAGCACTGGAGCAGCGCCGGGCCCGCCAGATCACCTACGCGAAGAAGCACAAGGGTGGGAAATTCAGCCGTCGCCTGCGCGCGACGATCACCCACATTGCGAAGCTCACCACCCGGCGGGCCAACCGACGCCAGGACTTCACACACAAGCTCACCACCGATCTCGCCAAAAACCACGGCATGATCGGTATCGAGGACCTGCGCGTGAAGAACATGACCAAGTCCGCGAAGGGCAAAGCAGGGAACCCGGGGAAGAACGTCCGGGCAAAAGCCGGGCTGAACCGGTCCCTCCTGGACAACTCCCCGGGGGAACGGCGGCGCCAGCTGGAGTACAAGACCCGCATGTACGGATCCGTGCTCGTAGCGGTGCCGCCGTTCCATACCTCCCAGACCTGCGGCAACCCTGCCTGCGGGAAGGTTGATTCCGAATCCCGCAAGGGATGCGGCCGGCTGTTCGTCTGCATCCACTGCGGGCACGAGGACGACGCCGACCACAATGCCTCGGTCGAGATCGAGGCCCGAGCCCGCCGGACGGGCGGCTCGGACATCAACAGCACGCGCAGCACCCAAGGGTGCGAGTCCCGGCCACCAGTCGGAGGCGTCCGCGTGAAGCCCCAAAGCCCGCCCGCGCGAGCCAAAGGGAATCGCTCCCGTTAACAGGAGCGAGCATCGTCAAGCGTCCTTGAACTCCTGGCGCTGACGGCCGAGCCCGTCGATCTCCAGCTCCACGACGTCGCCCGCCCGCAGGAACGGCTTCGGCTCCGGCTGGCCCGCGGCCACACCGGCCGGGGTGCCGGTGACGATGACATCGCCCGGGTACAGGGTCATGAACTGGCTGACGTACCGCACGACCTCGCCGACCGGGAAGATCTGGTCGGAGGTGTTGCCGTCCTGCTTGAGCTCACCGTTGACCCACAGCTTGACGTCCAGCACCTGCGGGTCCGGGATCTCGTCCGCGGTGACCAGCCAGGGGCCGAGCGGGGTGAAGGTCTCGCAGTTCTTGCCCTTGTCCCAGGTGCCGCCGCGCTCGATCTGGAACGCGCGCTCGGTCACGTCGTTGACCAGCACGTACCCGCCGACGTGCGCGAGGCCCTCCTCGGGGGAGGAACAGGTAGCGGGCGGTGGCACCGATGACGACGCCGAGCTCCGCCTCCCAGTCGGTCTTCACGCTGGTGCGCGGGATCAACACGGTGTCGTCGGGGCCGACCACGGTGTCCGGGGCCTTGAGGAACACGATCGGCTCGGCCGGCGCCTCGGCGCCCACCTCGGCCGCGTGCCCGTGGTAGTTCAGGCCGATGCCCACGACCTTGCCTATGCGGCCGACCGCAGACCCGATCCGCAGGCCCTCGGCGTCCAGCACCGGGAGCTCACCGGACCCGGCCGCGTCCCGTACCCGGGACAGCACGGAGTCGTCGGCGAGCAGCGCGCCATCCACATCCGTGATCAGGCCGGACAGGTCCCGCAGGGTCCCGTCCTGGTCGAGCAGCGCGGGGCGCTCCGACCCGACGGGTCCTACACGCAGCAGCTTCATGGGCATTCTCCCGTGGTCGAGGGTGGTCGGCCCATGGGCATGCCCCGGGCCGGACGATGGGTTGCGGCCATCGGAGGATTGGTCGATCCTCCAAGATGTCGGCCTCATCCGCAAGACCCTGTTCACATGACGGAACGCTCTGCTCCGCTGAGCGCCCGCCCGGCAGCCTCCGCCCGGTCCTTCCGGTGCTGGAGCCAGATCCGTTCGGCCACCGACCAGGCGGTGGTGGTGACCAGGTACAGGCCGGCCGCCAACGGCACCAGGGCAGCCGTGATCAGCGTCCCGAAGGACAGCAGGGGCAGTACGCCGCCCAGCTTGCGCATGGCCTCCCGCTGCTCGGCGCTCACGGCGCCGCCGGCCCCGAGCGCGGCGGAGAAGGCCCCGGCAGGCTTGACCCCGGCGGCCTTGCCCCCGGTACGCGCGCCACCCGCGGCCTGCGCCCGAGCCCGCGCGCCCCCCGCGGCCCTGCCGGCACCGGCCTTGCCGGCGCCACCCTTGCCGCCGCCGGCCTTGCCCCGGCCGGCCTCGGTCGTGGCCGCGGCCGCCTCGGCGGCGTCGGCCGCCAGCGCCGCGGCCCTGCGCCCGCGGACCGCGCTCCACGCGGCCACCACCGCGATGGCCGCGAACAGCCCGAGGAACACCAGCCCCCGCGCCCCGAACAGGCCGCCGTCCCCGAGCGCGTCGCCCCACCGGTCCCCCAGCGGCGCGGCGAACAGCTGCCGGCCGAGCAGCTCGTTGCTGGACCCGCCGATCTCCGCCGCGGAGAACGCCCGGTACATCACGAAGAACACCGGCAGCTGGAGCAGCATGGGCAAGATGGCCGCCACCGGGGTCGCCCCACGGAAGCCGGCCCGGCTCAGCGGGTACAGCGCGAGCCGTACGAGCACGGTGAACAGCACGATCGCGGCAGCGGTCGCGGACTCGGCCAGCACCGGCTCCAGGAGCCGGCCCAGCAGAGCGACAAGATGAGTGAATGCGGACACGTGGGCCCTCCGAGGGGTCTCGTCGAACGTCGAAAGAGATGCGTTTTCGGCGTGACGACCCGCGAGGGGCGACAACAGTGATCAGTGGAGATGAGTGATCAGAAGGAGCTGCGCGCCCCTACGCGGCCGTCGGAAGGGAACGGCCGGGCGCCCTGGGCCTCGACCGGCCCGAAGCGTCGGGATCGCGCTGCGGCAGGAACGCCGTGCGCTTCTCGCGATCACGGATCGCGGTACGTATTCGGTGCGGCGGCACCGGCCGGACCAGCCGGGCGGCCAAGGCCGAGGCGCCGACGGCGAAGGTCGCCGCGAGGGCCACCACGACCGCTCCGAGCCCGCCCTCCCCGGCGAACAGCCCGAGGAATCCGCCGAGCAGCAGGAGCGGGGCCAGCACGGCCAACAGCCGCGCGGACGGCACCGCGAACCGCACGGGACGAAGCCCTCTGTGCTCTGCCATACGAACCGCCCCCTCCCGCTCCGGCGCACGAACTCCCGTACCCGCACGCGTAACTCGTACTCGTACTCGTACTCGTACTCGTACTCGTACTCGTACTCGTACTCGTACTCGCGATCGATACTAACCGCGCACACCGACAACGGACGGGACTTCGTTTTGATCCCCGTGCAGGGGATCACGCGCGAGAACCTCCTCGTCCGGCCTCCCGTCCCCGTCCCCCTCCCCCTCACGCGGACCGAGCCAGGCCACCGTCAGCGCGACCGCCAGGTTCACCACGAGGGCGACCATGCCCGCGTTCACGCCCCACACCGGGTCGTTGCCCGTGAAGACCAGCCCGCAGACGACCGCGACCCCCGCGGCCAGCCCGCACACCGCGGCCGCCATCGTGAGCCGGCGCCACACCAGACCCAGCAGCAGCATCGGCACCAGTTGCGCCATGCCCTCGTAGGACACGAGCGAGAGCCGGACCAGCGTGTTCGGCGCCGTGTACGTCATCACCAGCGCGATCGTCCCGGCCGCCACCACGACCACCTGCGAGGCGAGCTTCTGCCGCTCTCCCGAGCTCCACCGCGGCACGAGCGAAAGCACGCTGCGCCCCCACATCGTGCCGATGACCAGCATGAACACCGCCATCGGCACGATCGACGACAGCGCCGCCGCCACCCCGATCAACCCCACCGCCCACGCCGGCAGGGAGTCCACGACCAGCTTGAACAGCGCGAGGTTGGACTCCGCGCCCGTCAGTCCCGGGACGACGAACAGCGCCGCCATGCCCAGCAGCATCGGTACGAAGAGGAGCACGTTGTACGCGGGCAGCAGGATGGCGTTGCGGCGCAGCGCGTCGGCGCTCCGCGCGCCCAGGTAACCCGCCACCGTGGTCGGGAAGATGACGACAGTCAGCGCGTTCAGCACGGTGGTGGAGGCGAACCAACCCACCCCCAGCTCGCCCCGGCCGCCCTCGCCGCTCCCGGCGCCGGGGAGGGTCAGCCACTGCGGGCGTTCGGCCGCGAGCCGGTCGAAGAGCTCCCCGTAGCCGCCGAAGTAGTGCTGGGGCACGTAGACGGCGAGGAACCCGAGCGTGCAGATGACCAGCACGTCCTTCAGCACGGACACCCACGCGCTGCCGCGCAGCCCGCTCACGACGACGAAGCCGGTGGTGACGGCGAAGGCGATGAAGTACGCCCATTCCAGGGACACCGCGCCGTAGGTGACCGTCGAGACCACGACACCCATTCCGGTGATCTGGAGCTGGATGTAGGGGAGCAGGAACACGGTCGCCAGCACCGCGACCGCGGCGCCGAGCCACGGGCGCCCGTACCGGTGACTCACCATGTCCGTGATGCCGACGAGGCCGTGGCGGCGCGCGTAGTCCCAGAGCACGGGTCCGACGACGTAACCGACCGCGTAGCCGCAGGACATGTACGCGACCACGTACATCACCGGGGCTCCGTAGTTGTAGCCCCAGCCGGCCGCGCCGAGGTAGCTGAAGCTCGTGTATCCCTCGCCCGCCATCAGGACCCAGATGAACACGGTCCCGAGCGACCGCCCGCCCACCGACCACTCGGCGAGCCCGCCGCCGCCCCCGCCGCGTCCGCCCCGCCCGCGCACCGCGAGCAGTCCGAGCGCGACGGTGGCCACCATGAACACCCCGAAGACGGTGGTCGCCACGGCCACCTGGCTCACCGGTGATCACCGCGCCAGGTCAGCCAGACCGCGAGCGGGGTCAGCAGGGTCGCCCCGGCGAACCAGAGGAGCAGGAACGGTACGCCGCCCAGTGCCGGCTCCACCCGGTTGGCGAACGGCAGCCCACCGGCGAACAACACGAACGGCGCGGCAAGCCACACCAACTGCGTACGTTTCACCCTTTTCCGACGCACCGCCCCACACTACGGTCCATCCGCCCGCCGGCCCGTCCGCCGGCCCGCCCGCCGTCAGCGCTTGAGGGTCCCCCACACCACGAGCCGGTACTTGGAGCTGTACTCGGGCGTGCACGTGGTCAGCGTGATGTACGCACCGGGCTCGCTGTACCCGGCCCCCGGCGTGACGGCGCTGCGCGGGACGGGAGCGATCACCCCGGTGTCGCGCTCGGTCGTCTCCGCCAGCGTCTGCCCGACCAGGTACACGTAGCGCTTCCCCCGCACATCCACGATCAGCTCGTCCCCGGCCCTGAGCCGGTTGATGTACCTGAACGGCTCCCCGTGCGTGTTGCGGTGTCCGGCGAGCGCAAAGTTCCCCTCGGCCCCGGGCTGCGCGGTCCCCGCGTAGTGCCCGGCGTAGCCCTTGTCGAGCACGGACCGCTTGTCCACGCCCTGCGCGACGGGCACGGCGACGCCGAGACGCGGAATGCGCAGGACGCCGTACGCGGACGCCCGCGGCGGCGGCTTGGCGGTGCGCGACCCGGAGTTGCCCGGTACCTGGCTCGAGGGCCCGTCACCGTCCGGCCCGTCGGACGGAGCGACGGACGAGTCGCCGGCCGGATCCTCCTCGGCCCCACCCTCCTCGGGCACGGGGGCCCACCCGCCCTCCTCCAGCTCCCTCACCACCTCGTGGGCGGCACTCAGCGCCTGCCGGTTGGTCCACCACACCTGGTGCACCACCAGCAGCATCACCACCACACCCACGGTGACGGCCAGTTCACCCGCCGCCCACAACGCCCCCGCGAGACCGGCCCGGCGCGCATGCCACGTCCGCCGGCCCTTCCCCTGCACCACGACCCGCACGCGATCTCGCACGGGCGGCACCTTAAGTCCTCCCCCGTCAACTGACCAGCGGCAGTACGCTGCAAACCATGCGCCCCGACACGCCTGCCGAGCACATCGCCGAAGCCGAGCGCCTCATCCGCACGGCGACCCGCTACCCCGAGGACCAGGAGCCCCTGCTCCTCCAGGCCGCGGCCCACCTCGAACTGGCCGACGAACGCGAACGGGCGAGCGCCCTCTACGACCAACTCCTGGCCGCTGACACGACGGACGATCCCTCCCTCATCAAGGCCCTCCAGGCGGCCAACCTCTGGGAGTACGGCCACGAGCCCGAGGCCCGCGCCCTCATCCAGGGCATCCGCGCCGCGGCCCCCTCGGACCCGGCCCCCTGGGAGGTCATCGCCGAGGCCCTGGAAGCCCACGACGAACTCGAAGCCTCCCACGAGTGCTTCACGGAGGCGGCCACCCTCCTGGCCCCGGACAACGCCCCCCTCACCCGGGCCACGACCGCGCTCCTCACGGGCCGCCACCGCGTACGCCGCCTGCTGGCCCTCCCCCACGACGACTGGGACATGGTCGCGGACACCCGCCACATCGGCCCGATCCCGCTGGACGAGCTCCACGACCCCAAGCGCATCTGGGCCCTCGGCTCCGACGACCCCGCCGAACTCCGCGCCGAGATCGCCCGCCTGCGCGCCGAACTCGGCGACCGCCGCGCCGCGCTCTCCCGCCCCTTCCCGGTGGCGATCCTCCACTGGCCGGCCCGCGAACTGGCGGAGCTGCTCACCAGCTACCCCACCCTGTCCACGGAGTACCCCTCCCACGACGCCCACCTGGCCCAGGTGGAAGCCTCCCTCCGCACCCTGGCCGCCTCGGGCACGACGAACCTCGGCATCGTCACGGCCAGCGTCCCCTCGTACGAAGCCTTCGCCGCCTCGGAAAAGACCTCCCCGTCCTCCCCGTCCCTCCTGGCGGAATACGCCACCACCCTGGCCGCCCGAGGCAAGGCCACCCCGTGGCCCCCGACGCCCACCACTCCGTGCTGGTGCTCGTCGGGCCGACCGTACGGGGAGTGCCACGGGCATGGGCGGTAGACAGGGATTGAGACAGAATCCTCGACGCCTTCGCACACAGGGCGCAATCCGGCCTACCCTCGCTCCGAGCACTCAAGATCACGCATCAGAGCGGCGGAGACATGACGACAGCAGCACAGAAACGACTCACCTCGCTTGAGATCTGCGCAGGCGCGGGTGGCCTCGCTCTCGGGCTTGAGGGGGCCGGTTTCGACCCCGTGCTGCTCATCGACAACCGCCCGGTCGTCTGCGAAACGCTGCGGATCAACCGCCCCGGGTGGGACATCCTTGAAATGGATCTCCTCGATTTCGACCCCGTCGACCACCAGCAGACGTACGGAGTGGACCTGCTGTCGGCGGGGCTTCCCCGCGTGAAGGCGACCGCCGCGGTCCATCGCGGTCGCGGCAGCGATCTCGAGCTGGAGATCCTGAAGGCCACGATCTTGCTCATGCACAGCGTGCAGCCGCGCGCACTCCTCATCGAGAACGTGCCGGATCTGATCACAAAAGAGACCTATGCCCCGATCCGGGAATACATCACCGCAGAACTTGATCATCTCGGATATCGATATGAGTGGTTCGTGCTCAACGCGGCGGACTACCGGGTACCGCAAGATCGGAAGCAGGGCCTCCTCGTCGCCTTCAAGGACGACATGATTGATGCCTTCAAGATTCCGCCCCGGGTAATGGAACCGCCGATCACGGCGGGTGAGGCGCTCGGCGAGTCCATGGCTGCACGCGGATGGTCGGGCGCCATGCAATGGGCTGCCCAGGCTGACCGGATCGCGCCGACGTTGGTGGGCGGCTCGTGGGAACGAGGAGGCCCTGATCTCGGCCCGACAGGGTCGAAGAAGGCGTGGGCGAGGATGGGCGTGGACGGCGCCACCGTGGCGAATGAGGTACCCGGGCCCGAATTCCGATGGGATCCAACCCTGGGCCGACCGGGCATGATGCCGCTCACGGTGGAGCAGGCGGCCCGCCTCCAGGGCTTCCCCTCCGACTGGCAGGTCGCGGGCAAGAAGACCGCCCGCTATCGCCAGGTGGGGCACGCGTCACCTCCGCCAGTGGGCGAGGCATTGGGGCGCGCCATCGCCGCGGCATTGGGGGCGTGAGCAGCCGATCCGCCGTCACCCTCACCGGGCGGAGCCGACTAGACTACCGACACATGACCTCCGTAGATTCCAGACAGCCCGACCCCGCGTCTGTCGAGATGGTGGACCTCTTTGCGGGACCGGGCGGGCTGGACGTGGCCGCACGCTGGCTGGACGTGTCAGTGGCGGGGATCGAGTGGGACCAGAACGCATGCGCCACTCGCGTTGCGGCGGATCTGATCACCGTGCCGGGCGACGTCCGTAATTTCGAACCGGAGAAGTTTCCGAACGCCACCATCCTCGCCGGCGGGCCGCCGTGCCAGACGTACACCGTCGCCGGGGCAGGCGCCGGACGTCGCGCGCTGGATCAGGTGCTTGCCTTCATCGATCGCATGGCATCCGGCGAGGACTACAGCAAGATCGAGGACGATCTCGTCAAGCTCGACGACGAGCGCACGGGGCTGGTCCTGCAGCCTCTGAAATGGGCACTCGCCGCACATACGGCAGGCAAGCCCTACCAGGCCATTGTGCTTGAGCAGGTGCCTGCCGTCCTGCCTGTGTGGCAGGCAATGGCGGAGGTACTCAAGACCCTGGGCTACTCGGTTGACTGCGACATTCTGCACACCGAGGAATTCGGCGTACCGCAGACACGGCGTCGGGCAATCCTGATCGCCCGTCTCGGCGAAAAGGCCGAACTTCCGAGTCCGACACATCACCGCTACCGCAAGGGTAAGGCCAAGGGCGACGGCGATCCGCACAAAAAGGCCTGGGTGTCGATGGGTGAGGCGCTGGAGCGTCGGGACGAATTCGTCGTGATCTCCAATTACGGAACGGGCGGCGACCCCAAGGCCCGCGGCCGCCGCAGCTCGGCCATGCCCTCGGCCACGGTTACCGGAAAGATTTCCCGCAATCGCCTGGTGACGCCGCTCGGTTCCGAATTGGACCGGTTCAACCACCCCGAGGCAGGTCAACTTCAGACGTTCCCCGTCGACTATCCGTGGTCTCGCGGCGACATTGCCCAGCAGATCGGAAACGCCATTCCGCCGCGCCTCGCCGCCCACGTACTCGCTGCCGCGCTCGGCATGACACTCGATGAGCAGGCACTCGACGCGGCCGTGAAGGCCAAGTGGGCAGAGACGAAGGCAAGTGCTCCGCTTGCTCCCTCCGCCGCCGTCTGAGGTACGCCTTCACCCTCATCCCTCCTCGCCGGCCTCCCGCTTCCGCCGATGCCGAAGCGGCGCCTCGGCCGACAGTTGCTCAAACAGCGGCAGCAGCGCTTCCAGGGCTCGTCCGCTCACCGATCCGTCGTCCGGACCGTCCGGTAGGCGTTCCCAGGGGACGGCGGGGCTGTGCTCGGCCTCGGCAATCCAGTCGTGGAGAGCATCGTGGTCCGTGGGCCGGTCGGGAGCGAGAACGTCGTAGACAAGAGTGCTCCCCGCTGCGTTGACGGCGGACGACAGGGCGTTGATCCGGTCACCGAGGCGGGGGGTTCCGTCGGCCATCAGACGTTCCAGTACACGGAGAATCGCCTGGGCGGTGGGCCGGTGATCGATGACGTCCAAGCGCATCGTCGTGTTGAGCACATCCTGCACGCGACAGGCGATCTCGACGGGCCGGTAGTCCGAGCCGTCACGGAAGAGTTCCGCCGCCCACCACAGGCGCGCGAAAGCCTGGGTGTAATGGGGGCCGACGAAGCGGGAAGGGGCGGCCGCCTCCGTTCCCTTGTGACGCCAGAACACATAATCCGACCCGACGAGCATCGCGAGGAAGTTCCACCGCCTGCAGTCAGCCGCCTCGGCACGGGTCATGCGCAGCGTGGCGTGTAGGCGTGGGGCGAGCCAGCCGTCCGCCGCCGCTCGATTGTCTTCGAAGCGGTTCATTGCCTCATCGAGGAGTTCGCGTAGGGGCGCGGTGCGCCAGCGTGCCTCGGTCTCCGGAAGGCTCTCGGCCGCCTTGCGAAGTGCGACTTGGGGTCGGTTGTCGTGGCCCGCCAACATGCCGCGGCCGAGGTGCTTGGTTGCGGCACCGTCGGACAGCAGCCCGAGGGCTGACGGGATGTCGGCGGCGGTTGAGCGATGCATCAGCTCGCACTCCTCTCGGCTCGGTCGACGGACCGTACTGCGTCGGTCAGCTTCTTCGTGATCCGGCTGCGCTTGCCGGCGGCGTGCTGGATGCTCGTCTGAAGTTCGGACCAGCCGAACCCCTTTGTGCGGCGCTCGTTGATGTCGTACAGCGCGTCGGTGAGTTGTCGGCCGGGCAGGACATCGGGGAGCATCATGCGCACCACCGCCTCACGCCAGCCGGTGGGCATGACAGGGGTCCCGTCGTCATCGACATCGAGCTCGTTGATCGCGGTGTGGAACATGGCGGTCCAGGCGTCCTGAGAGATCTGGCTTGCCGTCATATCGCGCAACACCTTCTCCGCAACGGTCCCGCCGGTGCCACCGAGGACGTCCATCAACCCCTCCACCGCTGTGGTGTTGAGGTATACGGTCGGAATGTCGCCGGAGGTCTCGACAATCCAGGACGATTCCCTGAATGGACGCAGCCAGTCGTGCGGTCCCTCACGGAAGTCGACCTCGACGATCTCGATCTCGCGCCGACGCACTGGGACCGTTTCCTTGAGGTCGATGTACCAGTCCTGTTCCATCGAGCCGATGACACGTCCCGCAACGCCGCCCACAGTGCTCACCACAGCGAGGGTGAGCACGGCCCGGTTGTAGTGAAGGGCTCGCGACAATTCGATAACCCCCTGCCGGCTGCCGTCCGGGGCGTACGCGAGATGCGCGACGGTGCGTGTATTGGTCGCCTTCTCGGTCAGGACGGCCAGGCAGACGACATCGGACCAGGGCCCTCCAGCGACCTCCTGCTCAGGCAGGACCGCCTTGAGCCGGAGGGTAGCCGTGTCCCACTTCTCACGTCCCGTCTGGTGCAAAGCGACGGTTTGCTCAGCCCTGGAGACGTTCAAGTAGGGAAGTTCCGCACCGTCAACGACAACGGCCAGGACTTCAATGCCAACGTCGCCGAAGAGGGTCGGGTACGGAAATGCCGGCTTCACGCAACGCCTCCACGGGCCTTGACGATGTCTACGACGAGTCGGGCGAGACCGCCTTGTACCGGGTGGGTGGAGGGGTCTGTGACACCGGTGAACACGGCCGTTCGCACGCCCGCTTCAATAGCGAGGTTGCCGGATTCGACACGACAGTTCTCGGTCGGCGTGAGCAATGCCCACCCGACTTCCGGGCGGCCTCCGGAGCGTACGTCGAACTTGGCAACAGGGGTAAGGAGCCACGGATCCTCGACGTCGGGCAGCTTGAGGCCGACCGTGACGTGCCAGGCGCCCGTGGTCTCGACGCGAGCGTTGACGGTGCGCACAGTGGGGAAGCCTTGGGCACGACGGCTGCCTGCCGCCCCGCCCCCGTCGAGCTTCAGCAGTTCGCGCAGCACGGTCGGGCCTCCCGCCCTGCGCCCGTTCTCGCGGCGACCTACGAGCCCCCGTACGGCCTTGTCGATCTCGGTGCGGAACTCCTTGAGGCGGCTGAGCGCACCCCGTTCGTACAGGGTGGTGAGTTCTTCAGTGCGGTCCCAGCGATCATGCTCGGGGGGTTCAGAGGCCCGCAAGAACGCCTCCGCGACGGCGACGTCCTCCGCGTCGCGACCGGTGGCGTATCCGGCGAGGAGCACGGCGTGGAAAGGCACGGCGCCCAGTGGCATGTCGCGGGGGCGCTGCTCGGTGATCGTCATGCGGTTTCCCCGCATACAAACGACGCGGTTGGCATGTTCGTCGTTCTCGACGGCCGGAGTGAGGAGGAGAACGGCCGGGTGCTCCAGCCCCTTGTCGCGAGAGCGCCCCTTGCCCCTGAAGGGTGTGACGACGAGGGGGACGGACACGCGGGCGACCTGATCTCCGGCCGTGAGTTCACCGACAGTCTCGCCGTCGAGGTAGGCCTGCAGGGCACGGCTCAGCGCAGGGTGGTGCGCATGCGGGTCGACCCGTTCCTCGGGGATCAGCACCTGGCCGTTGCGCAGCGTGGTGACGCGAGCCTCCAGCAGGGCTCCCGCGTCCCGCCCGCTGATCATCGCGGCCCAGAATCCATCGGCCAGAGATCTGACCAGCTTGTCGTGCATCTCCTGGAGGGTCTCGGCATCCCCGGACGCGTCATGGGCACCCACAATGAGGAACGAGGTCCCTGGGTCGGAACCAATCCGCTCCAGGTGCAGGTCCCGCACCGTCTGTTCGTCCGCCCACCAAGAGCGGGAGACGCCTTTGTGGTCGGCTTCGGTGTCCGCCTCGCCGAACCACGCGGGGCCGGCGTACGCCGCCCCGTCGATCTCGTGCCAGGGCAGGTCTAGTCGACCGATGACGCGCCGCTCGGTTCGCCCCTCGTGTGGCTCGGAGAGAGTCGAGTTCATTAGCACGAGGCCGAACCGGCTGGTCGCCCAGAGCGTGGCCTTGCCCAGCCCGTACGAACCGCCGGCACGTCCTCCGGACTGCTTGTGGCTGTCGAGCTGGCGTCGGACGACAGCGGCGAACCGTCCATCACTGTATTCAGGGCCGGTGAGACCGGAGGCATTGGAGTCGTCGACGCGCAGCAGGAGCAGGGACCGATTGCCACCCAGATCGTCGAGTGCCACCCGCAGGCTCCGCGAGACCTTCTGTTCGGCCGCGGCGGCCTGTTCATAGTGCGTACGCAACTCCCCCCAGCGCAAGGTCCGGAGGAATTCGTCGAGGTGCTCACCACTCAACTCGTGAAGGGTGTAGCGCACATGGACGGGGGCATCGGGGCGGTGGCGCTCGTCCAGGGAGTTCTGGGTGGCCTCTCGGGCCAGGACGGAGAGGTCGGCGTCGAAGGCGAAGGCCGCGGCATTTCCGTACTCGCGCCCGCCATCCGCGTGGGCGGGGCGATGATGCCACTGGAGTGGCCGCGCAGTGGTGACATCGGCGGTGCGGTTGTACACGGAGGCGGCATCGGTGCCCAGGACCTCGGCGATGGCCCGCTTGGTCTCCTCGCGCGGCTCGGCGCGACCAGTGATCCAGGCGGACACCGCCGCGCGGGTCAACCCGAGTCGTGTGGCGAGCTGGGCCTGCGACATGCCGGCCCGCCGGAGCTGACGGCCGAGCCAAGGACCGAACGCCTCGCCCTGCTGCACTGTCATCGACTGCGCGCCTTCCTCTTCCACGCCGGCCGGGGCAAATCCCCCAGCACCCGGCGGCCAGCCTAACAGGCCCATTTGACGAGGTCTGTCATGTCAAAATTCGATGTACAGGCAGGGGTCTGACCCCTTCCCATAGACAGCCCCCTCGGCGACACACCGTCCACACCTAAGGCCAAAGATTCCCCTCCAACCCCATGGACAACGGGAGTTGGATCCGGATACCGTTTTTGATCAACGGCGGGGGTTAAACCTCCGAAGCGGCTCAGGAGCCGTCGTCCGTCATGCCGTCGCCGTCTGGGCGAACACGTCTCGACACACGCGGCGCGCTCGCGTAGATACGTCATCCCGCACGGACAGCACAAGCCCCCGAGATCACAAGTCGCAAAGGGCGGACGACCCGGGATGTGACCGAAAGACCTTGCCAGGTCAGGCCCCACGGCCCCAGCTTCTCCCTCGATACCGCACCACGCTTGGACCCGTAAACCAGCGGCGGCCCGTCGCGCCATCCCTCAAGGAGCGAATCACTCCGTGAACATGTCCGCGGACAGTGCCGTCCTCAAGAAGATCGCCGAGCTCACGGAGCTGGCGTTGGGCACTTACGCCTTCAACCCCGACCGCATCGAGGAAGACGCGAATGGGGAACGCCGCATCCACCAGGGGGGTTATGGCGACCGGCAGCTCTTCGAGCTGGTGCAGAACGCGGCCGACGAGCTGCGCGAGCAGGTCGGCGGCAGGATCCACGTGGTGCTCACCAGGGGACACCTGTACTGCGCGAACGAAGGCACGCCGATCACGCCCGAAGGCGCGGACACCATCCTGCGTATGGGGGTTTCCCGGAAGCGCGGCGGGCAGATCGGCCGGTTCGGGGTGGGCGTGAAGTCCGTGCTGTCGGTGACGCGCACCCCGCAGTTCTTCACCCGGGACTGGGCCTTCGGGTTCGACGCGGACTGGTCTGGGGCAGAGATTCTCAGGGCAGTCAACGAGGGGCGTGCCAGCAAGGGCCTCCCGCCGGTGGACTCCGTCGGCGAGACACCGATCCTCCGTCTGGCCCGCCCGTTGGACTTGGAGCGCGAGCGCACCGAGGACTCGGTCCTCCACGACCTGCTCTGCTGGGCAACCACCGTCGTACGTCTGCCGCTGCTGCCCGGGGTGGACGCACGGCTTGCGTCGGACATCCACCAGACGCCCAGGGAGAGGCGGGATGCGGAGCGAGAGTTCCCTCGTCTGTTCCAGCTGTTCTCCAACCACGTTGGGACCCTCCGCCTGGAGGACCGGCGGCAGATGCCAGTGGTGTCTCGAGAGATCACTGTGCGGCACCAAGGCGCGTCCCACACCATTCACGAGTCCCGCAGTGGTGACAAGGCCCGCAATGAGCAGTACCGAGTCTTCACCCTTCCTCACGAGGTCAGCGACGGTTCCCGCAGCAGCGCAGGCGAGCTGCACGATCGAGTCACCGTTGACGTGTCCTGGGCCGTCCCGGAATTCACGGTCAACCCGCAGGGGCTGCACCAGGTCCCCCACGAGCGCGGAGCATTCTGGTCCTTCTTCCCCACTAAGTATCCGACCACCCTCAGCGGCGCGCTGAACGCGGCCTGGAAGACGAACGAGGACCGGCAAAACCTCCTCGACAGCAGTGACCTCAACACCGAGCTCCTCAAGGTCGCCGCCAAACTGATCATCGGTTCCCTGGCGGAGCTGGTGGTGCCCGACGACCCGGCGGCCTATCTGCCGCTGCTCCCGGGTCGAGCCAAGGAATCGCCGAACTGGGCGTGCGCCTACCTGACGAAGCAGGTGTGGGAACTGGCCGCCACCAGCCCGTCCCTCCCCGACCAGGACGGGGACCTCCGGTCTCCGGGGGAACTGCGTATCCATCCGGAGAAGCTGGCCCCGGAGAGCCTGAGTCTGTGGCGCGCGTATCCGGGTCGGCCTCGTGACTGGGTCCACCACTCGGTGGAGGCCCACGTCGATCGTCGTGGCAAGATGAATCACATTCTCGAGGCCGCCGGCGGCAGGCAGTCGGAGTCCGTTCGCTCCTGGCTGGAGTCGCTGGTCGAAGACGGGACCTCCGGTGCCTCGGCTGCGGCCATCCGCGTGCTCTCTCATCTACTCGACCACGACTTCGCCGCGCTGGACGCCACGCGCCGGTCGCTGGCAGAGGAAGGTGCCCGCCAGGCTCGTATTGTCCTCACGGCAGCCCACGGATTCGTGGCGCCCGCATCGGGCAGGGTGTATCGCCGTACGTCGGTGGACGGACTACGCGACGATCTGGTCTACATCGACGAACAGATCTCCGAGGATCCGTCGATGGTCCACCACCTCGACCGTGTCGGCATTCGCGAAGCCAATGTCGAAGGCCGTTTCCATAGCGTCCTCGACCAGGGTTTCGATGACTACACCACCGAATCGTGGACTCGATTCTGGGAACTGCTCCGCAGCGCGGGCGGAACCACCCAGGTCCTGGCGATCCGCGAAAAGGTCAAAGACCTGCCGGCGACGCTGCGCGTGAAGACCCTGGACGGCAAGTTCCGAGCCCTTGGGGACTGTTTGCTGCCAGGTCCGGTGGTTCCGGCCGACGGTTCACGCGACGCGTCACTCGCCGTCGACATGCGCTTTCACGACCTTCCCGTGCTCCGCGAACTCGGTATGTCCGACCGTCCCAAGCGCGGCTACAGGCCGGAGCATGACGAGTGGTTCCACGAGTACCACCGAGCGATGCATGCGGACTACTGTGAGAAGTTGGACTCTCAGGCCCACCGAGTGCAGTTGCAGACGGTCAACCTTGAGGGTGCGCCGACAGCCGGCCCCCTTCACCTCTTCAACAGGCTGACGGACGAGGGCAAGGCGGCCTTCCTCGACGCAATGCCGGACGACAGCCTCGTCGAACGCTGGACCCGGCAGATCGGCAAGTCCGTCTCCACGCGCGTCGCCGTTTCGTCCCCGCTTCGCTGGCTGCTCCGCAAGCACGGCATGGTCCACACATCCAAGGGACTGCTCCCTGTGCGCGATGCCGTGGGCGCCCAGCTGTCCGAGTACGCCAACGTCCTGCCCGTCGCCAAACTGAGCCCGTCCAAAGTCCAGCGCCTCGGGCTGCCTGACGACGTGGAGAAGGTACGCCCGGAACGCTGGTCGGAACTGCTGGAGATGGCGAAGCAGAGCGAGGACGACTCGGTCGTCGGCAGCACGTACGCCACGCTCGTTCGCGTCGCCCTCGAACTGGTGGTGGCCGAAGAGACGGTGCGCTGTCGTGTGGGCGACCACTGGGAACTGCGCCCTGACAGCGAGATCGCAGTTGCCATCTCCAAGGACGAGTACGAGGAGTTGATCCGGGCGAACCACCCTGCGCTGCTGATCGACTCCAAGCAGGATTACGAGCAGGCCGAATTCATGATCCGCGAATGGGGCATGCGGCGGGTATCCGAGGTCATCGAGAAGCGTGTACGTGCCGTCTTCACCGGGCCCGCGGTCGCCTTGGTCGACGAGTACCCACCGCTGCGTCAGCGTTTCGGCAACCGTGTCAGCGGCCTGCTCCTGCAGCGGTGCGGGGAGCTCGAGGAGGTTGTTCGTACCCCGAACGGCAGCCGGACCGTCCCACTGGCAGAGGCACGTCAGGAGAACACCCTCCTCGTGCTCGCCGACAGCTCGGCGGAGGACGTACTGATCGCGGCGGACCGGGAGTTCATCTGGGGCCTCGGCATTGGTGGCTGCCGGATGCTGATCGAGAACCACCGGCGCCAGCAGGAGGACCGCGCCTTCCAAGCACGGCTCAACTCGATCCGCCGGAGCAAGAGTGTCATCGACAAGATCGCCATGATGATCGACGAGGAGGACCTGCGGAAGGAACTCCCCACCGGTCTCTTGGCCAGCGAGATTTCCGATACCGGAGCGGAGCCCGACGCACGTCGGCTGGCCGAGATGGCGTACAACGCGCACGGTGAAAGTGTTCTGCGTGTCCACGCCAAAGACATCGCCGCGCAGTACAGCACCGCCCCGCGCTACTTCGACGGTGCCGGCACCGCTCTTCGATTCGTCACCGACCTCGGCTTCCCCGATTCCTTCGCCGGTGCCAGGATCCCTTCGCCCCCCGCCCGGGTGGAGGTGCAGGGACCGACGGAGTTCCCGGCCCTCCATGCCTACCAGGAAAGGCTCGCCTCCAAGCTCACCGAGCTTCTGGCCTACAGGACTCCGCAACGAGCCATGCTCAGCCTGCCCACCGGTGCGGGAAAGACCCGAGTCACGGCCGAGGGCGTGATCCGCTGGATCCGGGAATCCGGTACCCCCCGGGGACCCATCCTGTGGATCGCTCAGACAGAGGAGCTCTGCGAGCAGGCCGTACAGTCCTGGAGCTTCGTCTGGGACAAGGTCGGAGCAGACCACCCGCTGGTGATAGACCGACTGTGGAGCAGCAATGACGCGACGCCGGTGACGAGCCGACCGCACCTGGTCGTCGCGACCGATGCGAAGCTGCGTATGTGCCTTCACACGGAGGAGTACGCCTGGCTGCGCCAGGCGTCCCTGGTTCTGGTGGACGAGGCGCACGTCGCCATCGCGCGCCAGTACACGGAGATCTTGGAGCACCTGGGTCTCACGCATCGGGAGACGACCCGACATCTGGTCGGCCTGACTGCCACCCCGTTTCGCAACGACCCTGAACGGACGCGTCTTCTTGTCCAGCGCTTCGGCAACCGGCGCCTGGACGAGGGGATCTTCCTTGGCGAGCCCATTCCGAGCCTGCAGGAGCTCGGTGTGCTGTCTCAGGTAATCCACCGGCAGCTGGACGGGGCCGAGATACACCTGAACGCCGATGAACTGCGGACGATGGAGCGGTTCAGCGGCCAGTCCACCGGCTTCCTTCCGAAGGGCGCCGAACAGCGGCTCGCCGACAACGAGGCGCGTAACAAGCTGCTCCTGGACGAAATCACGGCGATGCCCGAGGGCTGGCCTGTGCTCGTCTTCGCCACGTCGGTCTCGCATGCCAAGTACCTGGCGGCAAGGCTCGGTGACCGAGGCATCCGGGCCGCTGCCATCGACGCGGCCACCCCGATCGCCGAGCGACGCAAGCAGGTGGAGTCCTTCCGACGGGGCGACCTCCGCGTCATCACCAACTACGGCGTACTGACTCAGGGATTCGACGCCCCGGCAACCCGCGCCGTGGTCATCGCCCGTCCCGTGTACAGCGCCAACAGCTACCAGCAGATGATCGGCCGCGGTCTTCGCGGTCCGCGCAACGGCGGCAAGGACACATGCTTGATCCTCGACGTGGCCGACAACATCGTGAACTTTGACGAGCGGCTGGCCTTCACCGAGTTCGAGCACCTCTGGAAGAAGGGACAGCGGTGACACTCCCCGACAGATCGGGCTTCGCGCTCACCCTGGCCCAGCAGTCCGTCGTGACGGGGTCCTGGGATGCCAGGACCCTCATCACGGCGGGCGCCGGCGCGGGCAAGACGACCACGCTCACCCATCGCCTGGAGCACCTGACCGGAATCGAGGGGTTGGAGGCGGCCGAGGTCCTCGTGCTCAGCTTCTCGCGGGCTGCCGTCCGCGAGCTGCGCGACCGCGTAGATCGGCAGGCCGTCAGCGCCCGCCGGGTCCGCGCCCAGACGTTCGACGGCTGGGCACTCTCGCTCCTCTTGCAGGAAGATCCTCAGCGGGAAGACCTCTCCGGCACGACCTTCGATCGACGCATCGAGATGGCGACCGCCGCGATCGAGAACGGTGTCATCGAGTCGTCCGAGCAGGGCGCTCCCGCCCACGTGGTGATCGACGAGGTCCAGGATCTTGTCGGGGTCCGCCGCGACATGGTCGAGGCACTCCTCGATCGGTTCGCCGACCACAGCGGATTCACCGTCGTCGGAGACGCCGCACAGGCGATTTACGGCTTCCAGGTGTCCGACGCGGAAGAGCGCGCGGGCGAGACAAATCGGTTCTTCGACTGGGTGAGGTCCTCTTTCGGTGACGACCTGATCGAGGTCGTGCTCGCCCATAACTTCCGTGCCCGTACGCCGGAGGCTCGCATCGCGCTCGCGTACGGCGCACCCCTGCGGGATCTGTCCGCCGACGCGTCCGAGGCTGGCACCGAGGCGGTCAGGATCCACACCGCCCTGCGTTCCGAGTTGGCGCTCGCCCCCGACTTCGGACGGCTGGACGACGAATTCGTCCAGGACTCACTCCGCCACTTCGACGGCACGACCGCCATCCTGTGTCGTGACAACGGCCAGGTTCTGCACCTTTCCCAGCAGCTCCACGCACACGACGTGCCTCACCGCATCCAGCGCTCGCCTCGTTCGCGTCCCGCTCCCGCCTGGGTGGCGGGCCTCCTCCTCTCGACCGGCGCGAACACGGTCACCGAGGAGCGCTTCACCGAGATCACCGGCGCGCTCTCTCTCCCCTCGGCGGCGGCCCCTGACCGGCTTTGGCGCTCACTGCGCCGTGTCGCGGCCGGTCACCGCAACTCGCTCGACCTGGTGTCACTTCGTCGGGCAGTGGCGGACGGGCGCTTGCCCGACGAGCTGACCGCACCTCCGGGCCACCCACTCGTCCTGTCCACGGTCCATCGTGCGAAGGGACTGGAGTTTGACCGAGTCCTGATCGTTGAACCGCAGGGCCTGTCCGAACGACGCGGCCCTGACGACGACCCGCCGGCCGAGGCGCGGCTGTTGTACGTGGCCATGACTCGTCCGCGTGACGACATGTTCCGCCTATCCCGACCCAATGCCTGGCAACTGCGCAAACACAAGCACACCGACCGCTGGTACATCGGCGGCCGGGAATCGTACATCCGCAACGGTATCGAGGCCGCCGATCTGGATGTATCCGGCGAGGTGCCGGCCGGGGCACGAGAGCCGCTCGCCGATCCCACCGACACCCAGCACTACCTCTTGCAGTCTGTCCACGCCGGGGACGAGGTGGAACTGCGACGCCTACACGATCTCCCTGCCGCCGCGGACGAAACGCCTCCGTACGGCATCTTCCACAATGGCCGCCTCATCGGAGAGGCATCCGAACGGTTCCGCAAGGACCTTTGGTGCCTACTGAAGATCAACTCCACGTGGAAGGTGGCACGTTGGCCCTCCCGTATCAGCGGAATGCAAATCGACACCCTTGAGACCGTCGCGGGCTTTGCATCGCTCACAGAACGCCTCGGGCTCGGTGACCGGGGCATCTGGCTCGCGCCGCGTCTGTGCGGCCTGGGCCGCTTCGATTGGACCAACGCCGAGATCGTCCCGGAAGGACCCCTCACCTCGTGACCGAATCCCGCCACTCCGCGCACTACGCACTGCGCACCGGGCTCCGTGACGCCCTGCGCGCCGACCTGTTGGGGCCGCAGGAAGGTGAGCACGAGATCCTCTCCAGCGACGCGCCGATCACTACCTACCCGATCGGCGTCCTCTTTCCTCAGTCGGACGGCAAGGTGCCACCCACCGCAGTCGAAGACGACGGAGTGGACACCCCAGCGGACGTCGTCCGTGGTGACGACTCCGAACAGGGAGCAACCGACCTGGGCGTGGCCCTGGCCAACCGGCGCAAGCCGTCCTCCATGGGGCTGACCTTCGCTGTAGACCCAAAGCTGGCACGGTCCGTGCACGCTGCGATACGCGTCGCCATGTACGTCCCCGAGGGCGAGGACGGCCTGCCCGTCGAGCCGCGCCGCAGTGAGGCCCGCAGCACGGAGCAGCAGAAGGAGCGCTGGCGCCGCGTCCCGGTGCCCTGTGAACCCACGTCCATCGACGTCACGGTCCCCGGCATGCACAAGCCTGGAAATCTGCCCCTGGGCCTGGAACTGCGCACTTTGGTCCGGCCGGCGGCCTCGGACGGCACGGTCACGGTGACGGTGACCTTGGTGAACACGCTTCGCGTGGGCGAGTACGACCTCCAGGACGCCTACTGCTTCTTCCAGTCCGAGCTGGAAATCCACGGCCCCGAGGGCAGTCGGCCCTTCGTGGAACGCCCCGCCGTCCTCAGCGCGGTTGACGACGAACAGTCCCTGAGTCGGCTGCTCCATCGCCACGCCCCCTACTTCGCGACCGGACACGGATGCTCCGTAGCCTGGAAGTGGGAGGCCCCAGCCGTACGTACGCCCATGCCCGCGCGCGCATCCGTACCGTCCGTCCGTACCGAGTTCGTGCCAACTCACGAAGTGTTGCTGACAGATTCCAATCCGGATATCGACGACGAGTCGCTCGGCATGCACAGCCTCGGGCACGGCACCCGTGACGAGGTCGTCGCCGCCTTGAGCCGGCTTCTTGACGGATACGAGGAGTGGATCACAGCACGGGCGAGAGAGGCGGCCCTGCTTGGTACGGATTACGCCCCGGCTGCCGCTGAACAGATCAAGCTCTGCTGCGAGGCGCTCGTACGCATCCGGCGCGGCGTCGAGCTGCTCGCCGACCCCCGCCATCCCGAGTTCCTTGAAGCCTTCCGTCTGGCGAACCGGGCGATGGCCGAGCAGCGGTCCCGTACCGCCTGGATCAAGGACGGGCGCAAGGGCTCGCCCGACCCGAAGGGCGGTCGCTGGCGCCCGTTCCAGGTAGCGTTCATGCTGCTCTGCCTCGAAGGCATCGTGAATCCGGACCACGACGACCGCAAGGTCGCGGACTTGCTCTGGTTCCCGACCGGCGGCGGCAAGACCGAGGCGTACCTCGGCCTGATCGCATTCACCGTGTTCCTCCGGCGGCTGCGCGACGGTGTGAACGGTGGCGGCGTCACCGTTCTGATGCGCTACACGCTCCGCCTGCTCACCCTCCAGCAGTTCGAACGAGCCGCCGCTTTGATCTGCGCCATGGAGCGAATTCGCGACGAGCGTGGCGCCGACCTAGGCACGACCCCCGTGTCCATCGGCATGTGGGTGGGCGCGTCGGCAACGCCCAACCGGCTGGACCGCGCGCAGGAGCGTCTGGAGGAGCTGGTACGAAACCCCGGGAAGTCGCTTCAGAAAGAGAACCCGGTACAGCTTCACTCCTGTCCTTGGTGTGGTGAGCCTATGAGTGCCGCCGACTACGAGGTCCCCGCGGGCCTGAAGCGGATGCTCGTGCTCTGCCCGAGTGGCGACTGCCCGTTCTCCACCGGCTCCGGGCTGCCGGTGCATCTGGTGGACGAGGCGGTCTACGACGCGCATCCGACGCTGGTCATCGCGACCGTCGACAAGTTCGCGTCCATGCCGTGGCGGCCGGAGACAACCGCGCTGTTCAACGGAGATGAGTCAGCCGACGTCAAGCCTCCGGAGTTGATCGTCCAGGACGAGCTCCATCTGATCTCCGGCCCACTCGGCACGCTCACCGGTCTCTACGAGACCGCGGTGGACATATTGGCCAAGAGCCCGAAGGTCGTGGCATCCACGGCAACCATTCGCCGGGCCTCCGACCAGGTGGGTGCGCTGTTCAACCGAAGCGTCGCGCAGTTCCCTCCCGCCGGACTCGACGCACGCGACTCGTGGTTCGCCGTGGAGACCGCCCGTGAGGACAAGGCCTCACGTCGCTACATCGGCCTGCTCACCCCGAGCACCAGTCAGGCGACCCTGCTCGTCCGCACGTACGCGGCACTCCTGCACTCCGCCGCCTGTATGGACGCGGACCCGGAGATCGTGGACGCCTACTGGACGCTCGTCGGCTACTTCAACAGCCTACGTCTCCTGTCCGCCGCGGAACTTCAGGTGCTCGACGACGTACAGGACCGCCTGGAATTGCTGGCCAAGCGGGACCAGGTCTCGGCGCGCCCCGCGACAGCGGTCACCGAGCTCACCAGCCGGGCGGACTCCAGCGAGATCCCTCGTCGCCTCAAGATGTTGGAGCGCATGCGACCCAGCCCTGAGGTCCTGGACGTGCTGCTCGCCACCAACATGATCTCCGTCGGTGTCGACATCGACCGCCTGGGTCTCATGGCGGTGATGGGTCAGCCGCAAACCACGGCCGAGTACATCCAGGCGACCAGTCGAGTGGGCCGACGCCATCCTGGGCTGATCGCGGTGATGCTCAACTCGGCGCGTTCCCGTGACCGTTCCCACTACGAGGATTTCCCTCGCTTCCATTCCGCGCTCTACCGTGAAGTGGAGTCCACCAGCGTTACCCCCTTCTCTGCTCGCGCACGTGACCGCGGCCTCCATGCGGTCATCGTCGCCCTCACCCGATTGATGATCCCGGTCGCTGCCGACAACAAGGCCGCCGCCGAGATCGAGGGGTTTGTCGACGAGATCAACACGATCGTGCGCCCCCGCGTCCTCGCCCGTGTAGGCGCCGTCGACGCTGCAGAGCGCAAGGCCACCGCCCAGAGCTTCGACGACTTCATCAAGTGGTGGCGACTGGCCGCCCAGGACGACCCGAACCTCGCGTACGAGGCCAAACGCGGCAGCCGCAACCCGGCTCTGCTCAGCGGCTTCGATGACAACGGTGAGGATTCCGGCACAGCGGGTTGGGCCACATTGTGGAGCCTGCGTGACGTCGACGCGGAGTCCACCCTTTTCCTGGATCACAACCGGCAGGAGCGCTGACATGACACCTCCCCCTCCGCCGCGCCGCCGTCGGGGCATCGGCGCCCCGGCAGAGCCCCGCGCCCGCAAGCTCGGCTCGGTGCGGCGCTCGCAGCTCGTCACCACCTACGGCGTCGGCTCGTTGATCGCCGTCGACAACGAGTCGTTCATCGTCGCCGGCCTCGACTCGTGGAACATCTCCGAGTCGCGGGAGATCTTCGAGCGACGCCTCGCCCACATCCTGGGAGTGAAGTCCTTCCGGCTTCCACCCACACCGGACCCGGAACGCGGAACAGACGGCGTGCGCGTCCGCCGATTCCCGGACTACTACTCGTGCCCGACATGCAACGCGCTCCAGCCCTTCTTCAAATTCAACTCACCGCCAGGCAAGGCCACCTGCCTGGATTGCGAGGAGGGGCTTGTACCATCCCGATTCGTGCTGGCCTGCGACCACGGCCACATCGACGACTTCCCGTACTGGAAGTGGGTTCACCGGGGTCATGACCGACCCGGCGGCCTCTGCGGTGGCAACCTGTCCCTCCGCGCCAGCGGCAACACGGCATCTCTCCGCTCCGTCATCGTGAGCTGCAGTTGCGGTGTACCCGAAGTTTCCATGGAAGGCGCCTTCCGATCGAAGGCCCTCCGGGACCTGAGCATCCTTTGTCAGGGAAGGCAGCCCTGGCTCAAGGGCGCGGAGCCTGCCATATGCACGCAGCTGCCACGTGCCATGCAGCGTGGTTCCTCCTCAGCCTGGCACCCGCTCATGAGCAGCGCGCTGTCGATTCCGCCATGGGGAGAGGGCCTGCACGCACTCGTAGAGAAATACAAGCTGTTCGGTGCCTCCGAGGACAACATCCGTTGGTTCTTCAAGCAGCGTCCAAGCCTCCTCACCAACCTCGATGCCGGCGTCGACGACGTGATCGACCTTGTTCGGGCCATCGAGGATGAAGACGCCAAGGCCGGAGAAGACTCCGCCCCCGTGATCAATGCCCACGGGGCACTCCGCAAGGAGGAGTACGTCCGCCTCGTCCGCGGCAACCCTGAAAAGTTCGCTTCGGAGTGGCAACCCTTCGTCTGCGAAAAGCCGACGGGCGACCTCGCGCTCGTGCAATCGCTCGGCATTCAACGCGCCATGCTCGTCAAGCGCCTACGCGAAATTCGCGCTCTGGCCTCATTCATGAGGGGCTCGGTCCCGGCCGACTCCGACTCGGACCGCCGCCGTGCGAAGCTGACGCTCTCCCCGGACATCGACTGGCTGCCCGCAATGGAGGTCAGTGGTGAAGGCGTCTTCCTCAACCTGGACGAGAAGCACCTCAAGGCCTGGGAGTCCATCCCATCGGTGATCGCCCGCAGCGACCGCATCCGGAGGAACCATCTCGCCTTGCTCCATGAGCGCGCGGCCGGCGATCCCGCGAAGCAGGAAAACCTCAGCTCCCCGGTCTCCCCACGCTTCGTACTGCTCCATACTTTGGCGCACATTCTGATCAACGAGTGGAGCCTGGACGGTGGCTACCCCACCTCCGCCCTCCGCGAGCGCCTCTACGTGGGCAACGACATGGCGGGGCTCCTCGTGTACACCGCGACCAGTGACTCCGCAGGCAGCCTCGGAGGCATCGTCGCCCAGGGTGAACCCGACCGCCTCGCGCGCACTCTCCGCTCGGCGTTGTACCGTGCGAACTGGTGCTCCAACGACCCACTGTGCATGGAATCCGAAGCCAGCGGCGCCGACAGTGTCAACCTTGCCGCATGCCATGCCTGCGTGCTGCTCCCGGAGACCAGCTGCGAGACGAACAACAGTTTCCTGGATCGGGCCATGCTCATCGGCACACCCACGAATGAAGTACCCGGCTACTTCGACAGTCACGTGTAGCCCGTCGGGCGGACACCTCTGCTGAGGTGTCCGCCCGCACGCGCCGAGGTCGACTCCCCTCAGTCCGCCGCCCGACGCCTCCGCACGATCTCACCCACCCGGGCAGCGGCATCCTCGACCGTCTCGTGCTCCCATACCCGAACGGCCACCCACCCGGCCTCCATCAACCGGGTATCCGTGTCGACATCTCGGGCTCGATTACCCTCGATCTTCGATCGCCAGAACTCCGCGTTGCGCTTCGGCCACGTCGCATGCTCCGGGCAGCCGTGCCAGAAGCACCCGTCAACGAAGACCGCGACGCGCGACGGGCCGAAGACAATGTCGGCCTCGCGACGCACACCCTTTACCGGACGTCGATGCACGCGGTACCGCAGCCCTGACGCATGGAGGGCGCTCCGCAGCGCGACCTCCACCTGAGTATTCCGGCTCTTCTGTCGGCTCATCCGAGCACGGACATCGGGAGTCGTCTGCAAGGGCTTCACATCGCCATTCTGGCGCCGCAGGGTCCCGGAAGGCACATGCCACGGATTGAGGTCCCCTGGATCCGGATAAGCCGGCCAGTTCCGACGCGAGCGCCCCACTCTGGCGCGGCCCTACGCCGCCTCCGCTTCCGCCTCGTAGTGGGTCTGGGCGCGGTCCAGGATGTCGTCCGGGTCGCAGCCCTGGGCTGCCAGCCAGTGGAGGACGTCGGCGATGAGATCGGTGACCGACTCCTCCAGCACCTGGGGGCGCCAGGCGGCCGGAGGGTACGGGCCCTCGGAGAGGCCACGGTAGGCAGCCAGGACTGCCGCTCCGCGCTGGACCCGTCGGCACTGGCGGTCCGACTGGAGTGCGAGTTCGCACCAGACCGCCTTGCCCGTGGCCGTCAGAACCGTGCCCCAGTCGACCGCCAGGGCGGCCAGCATGTGCAGACCTCGGCCGGCTTCTTCATCACTGGACGGCTGAGCCACCGCAGGAGCGCTGTGGCTCTTGTCGTGGATCTCTACGCGAAGACGCCCCTCAGTCGGCGTCGGCTCCAGGATCAGCGTTGCGGACGTGCCGACACCCACGTGCTTGATCACATTGGCCGTGAGTTCCGTGACGGCCAGCTGTGCATCGTCGGCGAGGGCCGGGAGACCCCAGACGGCGAGCTGATCTCTGACGATACGCCGCAGGGGAGACAGTTCCGCGGGCTCCGCCGTGAAGGGCAGAACACAGCGAGACCGGGGACCAACAGTCGGGTATCCACTCATGGGGCTCCCTCCCATGCCACGACAGCGCCTGCACCAGCCGTATCCGTACGACTGCGCTGCGTAGCGTCACGAGTGGAATATGGCATTGAGAAGTCTCACCGTGTAACTTCTCACCAGAATCGTCCGGGTGAATCTCGTCGGCTCAACGTCGTTCGCACATAGCCTTGTTGCCTTCACTCCGGCAGCAGAACAGCATCTCGGGAGACGGCACGCATGTCCGCCAGAGCAACCACCCGACGCCGACAGCTTGGGGCGACCATGCGCAAGCTGCGCGCCCGCGCGGGCATGACCTTGGAGGAGGCCGGCCACCTCGTCGGCGTCTCCAAGGCCACCGTGAGCCGCTACGAGACCCAGTCAGGGCCGGTGAAGTGGCCCATCGTGGAGGCGTTGTGCCGCGAATACGGGGCCACGGATGCCGAGCAGAAGGCAGTCGTCGAGCTCGCGAAAGGCGCGAAGCGGCAAGGATGGTGGAACTCCATCGCCGACTCGATTCCCGAGAGCATGAATCTGCTGCTCACCCTGGAGGACGAGGCCGTCCGGGAGGACCACTTCAACTGCCTCTACGTGCCCGGGCTTCTCCAGACACGCGCTTACACAGAGGCCGTCCAGAACGCCTCGGAGATGAGGCTGGCTCCCGAGGAAATCGAGAAGCTCGTTGACATCCGGATGAAGCGGCAGGAGATCCTCAGCCGGGCCCATCCACCGCACCTCTGGGCCATCCTCGACGAGTCCGTGATCCGTCGGGTTGTGGGCTCACGGCAGGTGATGAGAGCACAGCTGGAACGCCTCCTTGAGGCCAACAAGTCTCAGCACATCACCTTGCAGGTGCTGCCCTTCGCCAAGGGAGCACACTCTGCCGCCATGGGCAGTTTCGTGATCATCGGCGGCCCCGAGCCGTCCCTGGATGTCGTGTACGTGGACACTCACGTCGGCTCGCTGTTCATGGAACAGGACGAAGAGCTGGACCGCTACCGGCTTGCTTTCGAGTACCTCCGCGCACAAGCGTTGGACATGGCTGCGTCATCAGCCCTGATCGAATGTGTCCACGAGGAGTTGTAATGCATTCCGTTTCGCCGGCCATAGCCAGTGCCTCCTGGGTCAAGTCCTCCTACAGCGGGGCCGAGCACAGCGAGTGCGTCGAGGCAGCATTCCTCGCGGACTCGACCACTCTGCGTGACTCCAAGCGGCCGACGGGGGGAACCGTTTCCTTCGGGGATGCGGCTTGGCACACCTTCATCGAAGACTTGCGGAACCAGTAGACGTAGCTGTCGTCCACGGCAGGGCAAGAAGCCCAGGAAAACCGCCCACCGCTTCGTGGGCTCACCCTCTCGCCCCCGGGCTCAGGATGGTGCCCGCATGGTGCTTCGTGGCAGGGTCGACCTCATGCGGATTTTGGTGATGGGTGGCACCTGGTTCCTTGGTCGAGCGATCGTTGACGATGCTCTTCGGCGCGGGTGGGAGGTCACGACGTTCAACCGGGGCCGATCCGGTGCGGTAGAGGGCGTCGACACGGTCCGGGGCGACCGGACGAGTCCCGACGACCTGAAGCGGCTCGCCTCACACGGACCGTGGGATGCCGTGATCGATACCTCCAGCAGCGAGTTCCCACCGCGTGACGTACTGCTCGCCGCCGATGTCCTGCGCCCGGCCGCCGCCCGGTGGGTTCATGTCTCCACGGTGTCCGTCTACCAGGGCTGGCCCCATCACCTGCTCACCGAGGACTCCCCGCTGCTGGAGTGCCCGCCGGACGCCGATGAGTCGTTCGGGCACACCGGCGCCGACGGCAGCCCGACGAAGTACGGGTTCCAGAAGGCGGGCGGAGAAGCTGCCGTGCGCGCCGCCTTCGGAGACGATGCGGTGTTCCTGCGACCCGGAGTGATCTTGGGGCCGGGCGAGTATGTCGGGCGCCTCCCCTGGTGGCTCACGCGTGCCCAGCGCGGCGGGCCGATCCTCGTCCCGGCGCCGGACACCCAGATGATCCAGCCCGTGGACGTACGGGACGTCGCCGCCTTCGCCGTCGATCAGGCGGCTAGTACCGGTGGCCCCGGCCAGGCGTTCAACATCGCCCACCCCGAGGGAATCAGCTGGGCCGACTTCATCAACGAGTGCCTGGCCGTCACCGGTAGCACCGGCAGCCCGGTGTGGGCCGATACGGCGACGCTCACCGCGCACGGTGTGAAGCAGTGGACGGAGCTTCCGCTGTGGCGCACCCACTCCGGGGTATGGTCCGTCGATGCCTCTCGTGCTGCGGCGGCCGGGCTCCGCTGTCGTCCGCTCGCCGACACCATTGCCGACACCTGGGCGTGGATGCAGGCAGACGGCCGGCCGGTCGAACACCCGCGGTGGGACGAGCATGGAGTGGACCCGGCCAAGGAAGCCCAGATCCTCGCCACCCTCGGCCACTCGTAGCCACAGGGGGGTGGGGCAGCGTCAGGACTCGATGGCGAGGAGTCCGCTCGCCGTACCCAGCTGCCTCGGCGCCGAGAGGCGCCCGAATTCCTCGATCTGTTCGCCGAGGCTGGCAGCCACCCGCGTCCCCCTGAACGCGGGGGCCGTCAGCGCGCGACGCAAGCCGCCGGTGCGCTCCAAGAGTCCCGCCACACGCTGTTCCGCCGGGATCACCCACACCATCTCCAGCGTCGACGCTGCTGCGTCCAGGTCGCCCCGGAGCACCTGCGCCGCGGCGAGGTCGGCCGCGGCCTTGCCCCGTACCGCTACCGACTGCCGGGCCGGCGGCCGAGACGCGACCAGGTCCAGCGCCCGCTGGGCCGTCACCTCCGCCCCTTCCCCGTCGCCGACGAGCAGGGCGGTGGTGCCGTTGGACATCAGCAGCCGCTCCTCGTTGAAGGCGAACTCACCGCCGACGTCGTCGTGCAGGGCGTCCCGCTCGCCGCTGTCCTGCCGGGTGGACGCCACGAGCGCCCGGGTGGCCCGTTCCCGGTCCCCGAGGTGCCCGTGGGCGCGGGCTTCGATGGACAGCAGCCGCCGCCTGGCCGTGTCGCCCAGACCGGCGTAGGCCAGCGCGGTCCGCGCGTGCCGTACGGCCTCCGAGGGACGGCCCGTGAAGTACGCGCAGATCGCCAAGGACCCGGTGGCGTAGGCCCGTAGCGGATCGAACCGGGCCATCTCCCCGTACAGGGCCGCCGACCGGGCGAGGCGTGCCGAGTCGTCCAGGGCGCCGAGGTCGAACGCGGCGGTCGACAGCAGCGCGCACGCCTGTCCCGCCACGATCAGCAGGTCCTGCTGCTGCACAGGCACCTTGGTGAGTCCACGTTGGTGCTCCGCCTCCGAGCGGAGGACCCTGGCCCGCCGGAACACCTCGAAGGCGCTCGCGGCGCCGTACGAGCGGGCGAGGGCCAAGGCGTCGTCACGGAGCTGGTCGATGGTCGTGTCGGATACGGACTGCGCGGCGGCAGCCCCCGCCTCATCAGCGGCGTCACGTGCGGTCATGGCGATTTCACTTTCGAGGTCGTACGCAGTGGGAGTCACCGATGCCGAGGTCGACAGCGCGGGCGGTGGCCCGAACAGCGCCGCGGCGTCCACGCCGAAGAGCTGCTCCAGTGCCCGGCACGTGTCCGGTCCCGGCATGGTCTTGATCCGGCCCGAGGTCCACCGCCGGAACTGTGCCTCCGACACCGACATGCCCTGCACTCCGGCCTGTACGGCCGCGCGCTCGAATGCCGTGACGAAGTCCCTGTAACGCCAATGCCGTTGCTGGACTAACACGCGCAGCAGCGTCGTCGGATCGTCCATCGGTCGCTCCCTCAAGGTCAGGAGACGGGCCACGTCGCGCCCCGCTCCACTTCGTGCCTACTGCTCAACATCTCTACTACGCAATGGAATCCGCGCAGATGACATCGCGGTGCCACCTCCATGACACCCCGGTCACCCTGGCGAGCACCAGATGACACCCACCGCGTCGTGGCCGTGGCACCCGCACCAAGGAGACTCTTGCGCCACCTCGAAGACCCCCGGCGAAAGGGAGTGGAACGTGAGCGGCCCCCGGCTTCCCCGACGAACCCCCGGCGCGACCAACACTCGCTACGAGGCCGTCGTGGCCCCGTACCTGGAGACGGACGCCGGCACCCCGTCGGAGCGCCGCGGTCTGCCCAGGGCCGCCGAGGCGTTCCGTAGCAGGAACGGCGATCCCTCCACCTGGAGCTCCGCGCAGTTCGACGCCTTCCTCGGCCTCGGCGGAGCCCAATGAGCACGACTGGGGAGGCGAACGTCTGGGTAACGGAGGACACCGGGCACCGGCTGCTCGGCCAGGACGTCGCACACCCCGCCAGCGGACGTCGCGGAGCCGTGGGTGCAGTCCTGATCTACGTATCGAAACTCACCGATAGGCCGGTCAGGAAGGTGGCCCACATGCGCCCGATGAACCACTCGGGTCGGGAATGGACGGCCGATCCGGACACTCTCGAGCTCCTCCAGCCGATCACCCACTCGGCACAGCCCATGGGCGCGACGGGCTGAACAGGCTTCCCGCCCGGTGCTGGCCCAGCAGTCGACACCGGGCGGGGACGGCGCCCTCGGGCGCCATGCACGAAACGGCGAGGTGCCATGCGGCACCAGACCGGCGGCACCAGAGCGGATCCAAGCTGCCCGTCCCGGGCAGTCACCCTTCCACCAAGGAGATCAGCTATGCCGAAGCCCAGGAAAGAGAAGCAGAACCACCTCATCTACGCGGACGTCGTGGACTCCAAGTCCAAGGCGGGCGTGTGGATGGGGGAGCGTGCTTCCTTCCGCGACAAGCAGGGCCGCATCCTGGAGGCCCTGAAGGACCGCACCGACTGGGTCAGTCTGGAGGGCGCGGTCATGGTCATCAGCACCGAGCCGGCCGGTCTCACGGTCATCGCGCCGAACCCGACGCTCCCCGGTGTGATCGTCCTCTCCGACGGCGGTTCCCCCGCGGCCTCCGCCCGGCTCCAGGCCGACGCCGAGGACAAGGTCCGCGCCGTCATGGCCGAGCTGGGCATCGCCGAAGAGGAAACGGCGGCCTGACCCAGTGGCCACTCCCCAGCTGCTGTGGGGGAAATACTTCCAGTACGACCGGGATGGGGAGTCTGTCCTCCTCGACCCGGTCACGCTGGAGAGTGTGCTTCTCGACTCCGGCGAGGTCTCTGACCTCGCCGGAGTCCCCCCGACCGCGACGCACTTAGCCCTCGCCGGGCTCGGCTTCACCCAGGACGGCCCCGCGGCCGACCGCCGTGAAGCACTCCACCGGCGCCTCCACACCCTGGGCATCGACCCGACGCCGCGCAGGATCAGCGGCCTGCGGGTGGTGCTCACCGACCGCTGCAACATGGCCTGCACGTACTGCTTCGTCGACACCAACACCGGCAAGCCGGACATGACGGAGCAGGAGCTCGCCGCCGGCCTTGAGTTCCTGTTCGAACAGAACGCCGGGCAGGAGGAGGTCTCGATCCAGTGGTTCGGCGGCGAGCCGACGATCCGCTTCGACCTCATGCAGTACGGCGATGAACTCGCCGACACCCTCGCGGCCCGCTACGGCGTCGAGCGTGTCCGGCGCACAGTCGTCACCAACGGCGCCCGCCTGACGGACGAGGCCCTCGACCACTTCGTACAGCGCGAGTACGGGGTGGGCATCTCCATCGACGGCCCTCCGGGGATCAACTCGGCGAACCGACTCCTCCTCGGCGGGCAGCCCGCCGACGACCGTATCCGCCGCAACGTCCGGCGCCTGGTCGAGGCGAAGGGCCTGCACGTCGGCTGCAACCTCACCCCGACGGCGTCGAACATCGGGCGCCTGGCCGAGAGCGTGCAGTGGATCATCGACGACCTCGGCCTCAAGTTCATCTACGTCAACACGCCCATCCCCACCGGGGGCGAGTGGCGGGTGAACGGCGCTGACCTGGCCCGGGAGCTCTACGAGGCCCGCCTGACCGCACTTGGGAAGGGCGGGATGCTGTTCTCCGTCCTTGACCGGGCCTTCCAGGCCCTCGATACCCGCCGGCCGATGCTGTTCGACCACATGCAGGGGGACCGCAGCCTCAACGCCGCCCTGCTGCCCGGCAACCGGGTCAGCGTGTGCGACATCAACTTCACCGAGCCCGAGTTCCTCCACACCCTCGACGATCTGCGTTCGGACCCCAGCCGCCTCACAAGGGCGACGAAGAAGGTCGCGCCGATCCCCGCGTGCGGCGACTGCCCGGCGCTGGCCATCTGCGGCGGCCCGTCGCGCAACGAGCAGGCGCTCATCGGTGGCAGCACCCCCGACCCGCAGATGTGCGCCTTCTACACCAGCACCGTGGCCATCGCGGTCTGGGACAACACGGGGGTGCAATGAGTACCCCCGTTCGTACGGCGCTGGTCTCGACGGCCGGCCACTGCGAGGTCGCGTGCAGCTTCTGCTTCCGGGCCGACCGAGCTCGCGGCTTCCTCACCACCGCGACGTACACGCGCGCCCTGTCGCGGCTGAAGGAGACCGGGGTCGAGGGCGTGTGCCTCACGGGCGGTGAGCCGACCCACCACCCGGACCTCCGGCAGCTCGTCCGCCTGGCCCTCCAGTTCGGCATGACGGTGTCCATGGTGACCTCGGCCCGCTCGGAGGCTGAGGTCACCGCCCTCGCGGAGGTCGGCCACCTCTTGACCAACGTGACCGTTTCCGCCGACTCGCAGGGCGCGATGACACTCGGCCGCACCACCCGGAGTGCGGCCTCGGCTGTCGCGACGCTGGACGCCGTCGATACCCCCTCGAAAGTCCTTCACCTCACCTACTGGGATGTGGACGGCGACGAAGCGGCGCAGCTCGCCGACCTCGTAGGGGGAACGGGGATCGACGTCCAGCTGAGTCCCGTCCTCCTCTCCGAAGCCGCCCTGCGCCGGGATAACCAGTCACTCCAGGACTCCCTGGTCCAGAGGGCGCGCGACACGGCGGCTCTCGACCAGTACTTCCGCCTGTCCAACGGATACCGCTCCTACCTCGACGACCTGCGGCAGCTACAGCTGTCCAAGGAGGAGAGCCACCCCTGCCGGTCGGCCACCCTCTACATGTCGGCTGACGGCGAGGTGCGGCACTGCCCCTACGGAACATCCGAGGTCAGTGTCCACGCCCCACGTACCGAGATCCGAGCCTTCCTCGACGCACCGGCCACGGACCGCGTCATACCCGACTGCGCCGCCATCTGCCGCCCCGCGTCCCGCGACTGCGCGGCGGCCTGACCTTGGGGGTCCACGTGCAACTGTCGGTCTCCGTCACCGATCCCGCCGACTTCAACAGCCACTGGAGGCAGCCGCCGAACTTCCGTATGCAGGTCCCGTTCGACTACCTGTTCCTACCGGCGATCGACATCCTCGACCACGTCCGCCGGGACGAGGAGGTGCGGTTCACGGTCCTCGGCGAGGATGACTGGAAGGTGCGCATGGACCGCACCGCCGCGTTCCGAACGGCCCCGGTCGAGGAGATCGCCACGTGGCCGTTCCGCCTGGTGCACTTCAACCTCGCCCGGTTCTACGGCGAGATCCTGGCCGGCTTCCAGGACGAGGTCATGGTGCCCTGGCGCACCTATCTGTCGTCGCAGGGATTCACGTGGCAGCGGTGCGCGCCCATCCTGTTCCTGTCCACCGAGGGGGCGGCCTCGACCTACCACAACGACAACTCGCACGGTCTGGTGTGGCAGGTCCAAGGGATCAAGACCTTCCACAGCTACCACAACCCCGACAAGCACCTGTCCCCCGAAGCCGCGGTCCTCGGTGAGACCACCGCTGAGGATCCCCCGCCCCACGACGAGGCGGCCCGGCAGTCGGTGACGATGCAGCCCGGCGACCAGCTGTGGAGCCACGCCCTGACCCCGCACTGGGTCACCACCGAATCGCCGCTCGCGCTCAGCGTCACCCTCTCCCACGGCGGTCTGTCCCGCCGCGGCCGACACGCCGACCGCGAGCTGGCCCTGCGCGACCACTGGGACAAGAACCCCGCCGAGGCGTGGACCCTCGACCTTGGCCACACCCGGTACTGAGCGAGCCCCCTGCCCCGCCGCCAGACAGGCGGTGGGGCAGAGGTGCGTCTACCCCTGACTCAGGGGGTGAGGCGGTTCGGCCCCCGGAACAGGAACGCGGCCTCGCGGATCGAGTCCAGGCCGAGCATGACCATCAGGATCCGGCCCAGGCCGGCGCCGAGGCCGCCGTGCGGCGGGCACCCGAACCGGAAGATGTTCATGTAGTCCTGCATCGGCTCGGTGTCCATGCTCTTCTCCTCGGCCTGCTTGAGCAGCACGTCGAAGCGGTGCTCACGCTGGGCCCCGGTGGTGATCTCCAGGCCCTTCCAGAGCAGGTCGAAGCTGAGCGTCAGGTCCGGCCGGTCCGCCGGACGCATGTGGTAGAAGGGCCGGATGCTCGCCGGGTAGTGCGTGATGAACACGAACTCGTGGCCCGTGAGCTCCTTCATGTGCGCGGCGATGGTGCGCTCACCTTCCGGGTCCAGGTCCTCCTTGACGCCTTCGGGGTCCCAGCCGCCGGCCCGCAGGATCTCCTGTGCCTCGGCCATCGTGATCCTGGGGAACGGAGCCTCCGGCACGACGACCTTGATCCCGAAGATCTCCTGGATCGCCTCACCGTGTACCTCCGCGACCTTCGTGATGGCGTGGGCGAGCATCCGCTCCTCGAACGCCATCACGTCCTCGACGTCGTCGATCCACGACAGCTCCACGTCCACACCCGTGAACTCGGTCGCGTGCCGCGAGGTGTACGACGGCTCGGCCCGGAAGACGGGACCGATCTCGAAGACCCGGTCGATGCCGGCGGCCACGGCCATCTGCTTGTAGAACTGCGGCGACTGCGCGAGGTAGGCCGACCGGTCGAAGTACCCGAGCTTGAACACCTCCGCGCCGGACTCCGAGGCAGTGCCCATCAGCTTCGGCGTGTGCATCTCCGTGCAGCCGTTCTGCATGGCGTACTCGCGCAGCCCCTGCTCCAGGGTCGTCTGCGCGGCGAACACCATCTGTGCGGTGGCCCGCTTGCGTACGTCGAGGAACCGCCAGTCGAGCCGGTGCTCGGGGCCGGTGTGCTCGTCGATCGGCAGCGGAGTCTCCGCCCGGTTCAGCACCTCGATCGTTTCGGGGACGATCTCCAGGCCACCCAGGTTGACCTGGGCCGCCTCTACGACGCGGCCGGTGATCCGGACGGCGGACTCAGGGGTAAGCGATTCAATGACGGCTTCGAGCGGGCCGCCGTCGCGCTTGTGGGTCACCTGGGCCATGCCGGAGTGGTCCCGCAGGATGACGAACTGCATCTTGCGTTGCAGCCGGAGTGCGTTCACCCAGCCGGAGACGGTGACGGTCTTGTCGAGGTGTGCGCGTAGGTCAGAAGCCAGTACGCGGCTAGTCGTGTGGATCATCGCAGCCCTCCAGGGGCGTCGTCATGATCCCTTGGAAGCGTGGGCGAGAAGGGTACTCGCGGTGCCACCACGCCTTTGCCACCGCCAGACAGCGGCGGCCTCATTCAGCCCGATGACGGGGGCAAACCGGCGGGGCATTGGGCCCGAGGGCCTTTTCTCCCCGCGCTCGGGAGGGTCTTCACCATGGGTGCGAGTCCGCCTTCACAGCTGCCGGCGGCTCTCTCTGCTCGCATGATCTGTGGTTACTCGTCTCCGTCGACGCGTTCCCCGAAACGATACTGACGCCGCACAGCCCCCGCAACGGAATCACCCGATGCGAGGACGTGTGATGCCTGATACCGGCGGCTTTCAAAAGCCGAACGCGAGCGGCAGCTGTTGGTGGCCGCGGGCCAGGGCTGTGGGTGGGGTGGGGCGGGTGGTGGTCAGGGTGAGGAGGGTGCGGAGGGCTGCGATCACCTCGGCCGGGGTGTCTCTGATCATCGACGGGGTGGCGCTGACCACCAGGATGCCGTGGGACTCCAGGCGGAGGCGGCGGTGGAGCGTGGCGTGCCAGGAGTCGCGCGTGTAGTGGTACTCCGCCGAGTCGATCTCCAGGGCCACGCCCTCGTCGGGCCAGTAGGCGTCCGGGCTTGCCAGGAACGTGCCGTCCGGGGTGTGGAGGCGGGCGTTCCACAGGGGCGTCGGGAGGTCCGTGGCCGAGAGGGTGTCGCGGGCCTGGGCCTCGGCGACCGAGCGGACTCCGGCGAGGAGTTCGGCTGCCGCCGCGCGGATCGCGGGGCGGGTCAGGAGGCGGGCGGCACGCAGTTCGGCGTGCAGGTCCTGCGGGTGGCACCAGCCCGACTGGACGACCTGGGCGAGGACCGAGCGGATCCGGTCCGCCGGCTCCTCGGTCCGGGCCGCGAAGTCGGCGGCCGCGCGCACCGGGCGGGTGCTCGGGATGCCGGAGACGGTGATGGTGCGGGGCCAGCGGGTGGTGGGGTACGGGCGGACGTCCGGGGCCCCGGCGAGCCGGCGCGGGGCGCGGATCAGGACGTCGGCCGGGGCGTACGGGGCTTCGCGGATCCCGAGCAGGGCGAGGGCCGCACCGCCGGTGAGGGCGGCGGTCTCGCCGGAGAGCGGGTCGGAGCCGGGCTCGGCGGCGTAGAGGACGGCGGCGAGGGCGCGTTGACGGTGGTCCGGGGGGCCGGTCTGGAGGAGGTAGACCCGGGGCAGCAGGCGCTGCCAGGGCCCGCCGGGGCAGGTGCGGGAGGTGATCGTGCCGGGTGGGACGCCTGCGGTGGTGGTGAGTTGGTGGCGCGTCGCCAGGTTGAGTTGGCGGCGGGCGGTGGTAGTGAGGGTGGGCGTGGGCGTGGGCGTGGGCGTGGGCGTGGGCGTGGGCGTGGGCGTGGGCGTGGGCGTGGGAGTGGGCGTGGGCGTGGGCGTGGGCGTGGGCGTGGGCGTGGGCGTGGGCGTGGGCGTGGGCGTGGGCGTGGGCGTGGGCGTGGGCGTGGGCGTGGGAGTGGGCGTGGGAGTGGGCGTGGGCGTGGGCGTGGGAGTGGGCGTGGGAGTGGGCGTGGGCGTGGGAGTGGTGCGGGTTTGGGTGGGGTGCGTGATGGGTGGGGGCTGGGTGGGCTCCTCGGGCCGAGTCGGCTCTGGGGCGGGGGCCCTGGCGGCCTTCGCGGACTCCGTGGCCGGGGTGGCCTGCGTGGTCCGGTTGGTGGGCGTGGGCTCAGGCGCCCAGGGGGTGGGCATGGCTTGCGTTGTCTGGGTTTCCGGCCTGGACCGGGCGGCCCGCCTGGCCTTCGCCCGGTGTGCCGTGTGCGTGGCTGTCGCCGCGTGGGCCGGGGGCAGCGCGTGCGTGGTGCCTGGGGTGCGTGTGGTGGGGTTCATGGCCGCGGTATGCCCCGCCCGAGTGGCTCGGACGCCCCGCGGGGCGATCTTTCGGAGCTGCCTTCAGGCGCTCGCGCGGCGTGTCCGGCGCCGTTCAGGAGCGCTTCCCCTGGCGAGGCCCAGCGCCCTCGTGGCAGACGAGTTCGGTCAGGCCGGAGGAACACTACCGATGGGGCGTGGGGGTTCCCCTTGCGTTCCCGGGTACGGCCGGTCGCTCGGCCCCGCCTGCCGGTCGGCCAGCCGGCGGGCATGAGGGGGCGTGCCCTCTCGGCGGTCGCCGTTCGGCTACGTGCCGTTCCCGGCGTTCGGGCCGTCGGGGCAAGGTCCGCGAGGGGGCGGCGACGGGGCTGGGCTGGGCTGGGCTGGGTGAGAAGACGATGGCGCCCGTCTCCGCTGCAGCGCAGGGCCCGGTGTGCGGCGGGGGCCAGGGCCGGGGTCCGGGAGGGCAGGCCGGGCTACGCCGCCCGGTTCGGGTGGTCCGGGGAGAGGAAGACGATGACGCCCGTCTCCGTGCCCGGCAGGGCCGCGACCTCGTGCCAGCCCAGGCGGCGGTACGTGGCCACCGTGTTCTTGGCCAGCCGGCTGGTCAGCAGCCAGGCGCGGCGGTCCGGGGCGTCGGTGGTGATCTCGGTGAGGAGGTCCCGGGCGGTGCCGCGGCCGCGCGCGTAGGGGCGTACCGCGAGTTCGTCTATCTCCAGCGCCCCGGTGAGGAGTTCCTTCACCCGGGCCGAGCCGAGCTGCGCCGCGACCTGGGCGTACGCGCGGTTCTTCGGGAAGGCCGCCGGGGTGATCCAGCCCGTGGCGAAGCCGTCGATGCCGGTGGCGGACTGGATGAAGGCGGTACGGAAACCACGGCGCCGGGCGTCGGCCGGGAGCCGGGTGGCGAACTGGCGAATGGTTTCTTCGTCTTCGTTCCACGGCGGGGCGGAGAAGACGTCGGCGTAGGCGTCGACCAGTTCGTCCGCAAGGTCGAGGACGGCCTGTCCGTAGCAGATCACGATGTCCTGGCTCCTGATGTGGGATGGGAAGGAGGGATGGGAGGGGTGGGAGGGGGCGAGGTGGTTTGCCCCTTTGGGTGGGAGATTGAATTTATGCCCATCCGGTTCCCTGAGCAGACATCGCGCGGATCCGGCGAGTGTGCGACAAATCCCCTCGGCGCGGTCCGTGTCGGGCGGCCGGGCGGCCGCGTTGAGCAGCACGTGGACAGACTGCTTCGGGCCGCCGGCGGGTGCGGGCTCGCGTTTCTGCTCGTGTTGGGCGTGGTGGCGGTGCTGCCGCGCGGTGTGCGGGACGCGGTGCCGGATCCGGTGATCGGCGGTGCCGTACTGGTGTTGGGTGCCGTGGGGGCCCGACGGGTGGTCAGGGGTTCGAGTTAGCCTCGGGGTGAGTAAGTGTGCGCGTATGAACCGATGAACCGATGAGGTGAGGGAGTTGGACAGCATGGCACGGGTTCCGAGTTCTGTGGTGGCGGCCGCCGGTCTGGTCGGCGGTTACGCCGTCGCGCGGTGGACCAAGAAGCGGCCCCTCGGCGGTGTCGTGCTCGGCGCCGCGGGGGTCGTGGCCGGGCGGGAGTGGCACAAGCGCGGCGGTGTCCCCGCCGCGGCCGGGCTCGGGGCGCTGTACCTCGCCGGGTTCGCCGGTGCGCACCCGCTGGCGAAGAAGGTCGGCGCCTGGCCGGCGGTCATCGGCGCCGCGGGTGTCGTGGCCGCCGCGTCCTGGGCCGTCGCCGACCGGGGCTGACCGCCTCGGGTCCCGGGGCCGGCCCCGGCCCGCGTACCCTGCACCCGGCTCTGAGGGGAAAAAGCAGCGGGCTCCTGCGCGGCCTCTCGGGCAGGATGAGGGCTCCAATCGGCTGGGGGCCCTCACGTGAGTTACGAATTGCAGGCGGTCATCGCCGGAGACGCGCTGCTTCGTGCTGCGGCCCGGGAGGTTCCGGGAGCACGGGTGGCGCCTCTCCGCCAGGGCCTGGCGCTGATGCCGGCCACGGGCAAGGTCTTCGACGCCGTAGCGGACGACGGCAGCGAGGTCGGGGCTCTGGGGTTCTGGCGTCTGTCGGGAGGCTTCGAGAAGCTTCTCGCCCAGTGGTCCGCCACAGGCCCGGTCGCCTATGTGGAGGCCGAGTACTTCGGCGGGATCGGCGAGCAACGAGCGGCCGTCTGGGCCGATGGGGCCCTGGCGCTGGGACCGCTGGACGAGTCGACCGAGCCGACCCAGGGGCAGATCTCCCGAGCGGTCAGCCCCATCTCCCAGGCCCTGCGACGGCTGGGTGCGAGGAGCAGCCCGGGCAAGGACGAATTCGGCGCCGTGGGGCTGGACCGGCATCGATACAGCGACGAATGGATCGCTTGAGAAGCGCCTGAGAAGCGCCTTTCGCAATCCCGTATGCCGGACCGGTTCCCGGGACCCCCACCCCCCTACGCCCCGAAGGCCCGCGACACGGTGTAGATCAGGAGGCCCGCCAGCGCGCCGACCACCGTGCCGTTGATGCGGATGAACTGGAGGTCGCGGCCGATGTGGGCCTCGATCTTGCGCGAGGTGTGCTCCGCGTCCCAGCCCGCCACCGTGTCCGTGATGAGGGAGGTGATCTCCGCGCGGTACGTGGTGACCACGTAGACCACCGCGCCCTCGATCCATCCCTCCACCTTGTCCTGGAGGCGGCCGTCCGTGGCCAGTCTGGCGCCCAGGGACATCAGTGAGGAACGGACCCGCAGGCGCAGCGCGCTCCGCTCGTCCTCCGCCGCCGAGATGATCATCGAGCGGACCGCCGTCCAGGTGGAGGCGATCACGTCCTGGATCTCTTCGCGCTGCAAGATCTCCGACTTCAGGCGCTCCACCCGGGCCCGCGTCTCCGTGTCCGACTGGAGGTCCGCCGCGAAGTCCGCGAGGAAGCGGTCCACCGCCCCGCGCGCCGGGTGCTCCGGCATGTCCCGCATCTCCTGGACGAAGCGGAGCAGTTCCTTGTAGACGCGGTCGCCGATCTTGCGGTCCACGAACCTCGGGGTCCAGCCGGGCGCCCCGCCCTGCACCGCCGCCTCCACCGACTCGGCGTGGGTGACCAGCCAGTCGTGCGCCCGCGCGCACACCAGGTCCACGACCCGGCGGTGGCCGCCGTCCGCGACGACCTTCTCCAGCGTCTTGCCGATCCCCGGCGCGATCTCCGCCGTCTCGGCCCGCCGCGTGATCGCCTCGCCCACGACGGCCTGCACGTCGGAGTCCCGCAGGACCGTCAGCGCCCCGCGCAGTGCGGTCGCCAGCTCCGCCGTGACCCGGTCGGCGTGCGCGGGCTCGGCCAGCCAGGCGCCGAGCCGGCCGCCGATGCCCAGCGCGTGCAGCCTCGTGCGCACCACGTCGGCGGAGAGGAAGTTCTCCCCGACGAACTCCCCGAGCGAGACGCCGAGCTGGTCCTTCTTCGTCGGGATGATCGCGGTGTGCGGGATGGGCAGTCCGAGCGGCCGCCGGAACAGGGCGGTGACGGCGAACCAGTCCGCGAGCGCGCCGACCATGCCCGCCTCGGCCCCGGCCGCGACGTACCCGGCCCAGCCGCCCGCGCCCGCGTGCTCCGCCCACTTCGCCGCTACGTAGATCAGCGCGACCAGGACCAGCAGGCCGGTGGCGGTCCGCTTCATCCGGCGCACGCCGCGCCGGCGCTCCTCATCCGCCTCGCTGAACACGAAGCCGCCCCGTGCCGCAGCCCCGGTCGATGACGTCGTCGAAGAGGACGATGCCGATGATGACGACGACTCAGCCTCCGCCGTTGCCGTCGTGCTGCCCTGCTCCACGTGCTCCTGCCTTCCCCCGGGCGACGATTTCGTCCGCAAAGCGTCCGACTTCATAGCATCCGACTCCCGGGGCGCCCGGGGAGTTCCCGGCGCGCCGTACTGATCCTCCCGGCTGCGGAGCGCGGGCCCTTCACGGGCTCCCTCCTTACAGCTCCTTGCAGCTCCTTACAGCTCCTTGCGCGGCTTCTGCTTCGAGACCGCCCGCTGCTTCGGCGGTTTCACCTTCACCTCGACCCCGCCCCAGAAGGCAAGGCCCGTCACGACCGCCCTCGGAGCCCCCGGCTCCACCGGGCCGGGGCTGTCCGTCTGGTCGAAGCCGCCCATCACGCCGATGCCGCGTACGTCGAGCTCGACGCCCGGCGGCACGATGATCTGGATGCCGCCCATGACGGCGACACAGTTGATCACCACCTCCCGCTCCGCGAAGTTCGCCTCGCGCAGGTCGAGCTCGCCTCCGCCCCAGAACGCCACGGCGTGGAAACGGGCGGGCACGGTCCAGTTGCCCTTGCGCTGGAAGCCCGACATGACCGCCACGGCCATCGCCGGGCCGCCCGCCATCCCTCCGCCGCCCACGATCCGGGCGGGCCAGTCGGCCTGCGAACCCGCCGGCACCGCCTTCGTCAGCCCGACCGGAGCCACCGGGGCGGCCGCGATCGGGGCCGTCGCACCGAGCGCGGGCAGATCCCGCGTCAGCGGTTCGAGCTCCGCGTACGTGCGGGACCGGTAGGCCGCGTCCAGGCGCTCCTCGAACTCGTCCATGTCGAGCCGGCCCTCGGCGACGGCGTCCCGCAGCCGGTCCACCACCCGCTCCCGGTCGGCGTCCGAAGCCCGCAGCTCCGGCAGCGGCGCCGGCGAGGGCAATGGCGAGGGCGACGGCCCTCCGGGCAGCGCCGGCTCCGGCAGCGACCCCTCGGACCGCGACTTCTCGGGCACCGGCTTCTCAGGCCGCTCGTCACTCATGAAGACCAGCCTATGCAGTCACCCCGACGAGCGGTACGGCCCCGAACCCCGCTCCGGCTCAGGGTTGTCCCTGATTTATCCCCGCTCTACCTCCGCCCCGCTCTACCTCCGCCCCGCTCTACCCCCGCCCCGCGTACATCCGCGCGATCACGTCCTCGATGTCCGGCTCCCGCACCGACAGGTCCAGCAGCGGATACTCCGCCGCCACCGCCGCCACCAGCGGAGCCGCCGAGGCCCGCGCCGGGAACGCCAGCCACTGCCGCGCGCCCTCCACCTTCACCACCCGCGCCCCCGCCACCTCGATCGGCGGGAGCTCCCGCTCCAGGTCCACCACCAGCGTCCGCTCGCTCACCACCGCACCGTCCGCGCCGCCCGCCGTGTGCAGCCCGCCCAGCGAGCCGTCGTACACCAGCCGCCCGTGGTCGATCACCATCACCCGCTCGCACAGCTGCTCGATGTCCTGGAGATCGTGCGTGGTCAGCAGCACCGTCGTACCGAGCTCCTCGTTCAGCTGCCGCAGGAAGCCCCGTACGCTCGCCTTGCTCACCACGTCCAGCCCGATCGTCGGCTCGTCCAGGTACAGCACGTCGGGGTCGTGCAGCAGCGCCGCCGCGATGTCCCCGCGCATCCGCTGCCCCAGCGACAACTGCCGTACGGGTACGTCAAGCAGCTCGGCGAGGTCGAGCCGGTCCACGCAGCGCTCCATGTTCTGCGCGAACCGCGCCGGCGGGATCCGGTACATCCGCCGCATCAGCGCGTACGAGTCCTTCAGCGGCAGGTCCCACCACAGCGTCGTGCGCTGCCCGAACACCACGCCGATCCGGTGCGCGAGGCGCAGCCGCTCCCGCGCCGGATCGATGCCGGCGACCCGCAGCCGGCCGCCGCTCGGCGTGAGGATGCCGGTCAGCATCTTGATGGTGGTCGACTTGCCGGCGCCGTTGGGCCCGATGTAGCCGACCATCTCGCCCCGCCTCACCTCGAAGCTGATCCCGTCCACGGCCCTGACCTGCCGCTTCTCCCGGCGCACCAGGCCCACCCTGCGGCGTACGTCGAAGACCTTCTCGACCTCGTGCAGTGAAATCAGCGCTTCCGGATCCGGCATGGCTAGCTCCCCGTGCTGCGGTACGAACGGACCCCGGCGCGCCAGGCCAGCGACGCGGGGAGGAACACCACGAAGGCCACGAGCGGGCTCGCGTACGACACCCACCCCGGCAGCCCCAGCGGATCGGGCCGGCCCAGCACGTACAGGGCGGGCAGCCAGTTGACGAAGGCGAGCGGCACGATGAAGGTCACCCCGCGCAGCAGATCCTTCGCGAAGACGGTCGGCGGGTACTGGAGCATGGTGCAGCCGCCGTAGGTGAAGCTATTCTGCACCTCCGCCGCGTCCCCGGCGAGGAACTGGAAGGCCGCCCCGGCCACCATCACCGCGCCGAAGATCGCCGCCCCGGCCGTGATCATCACGGGCACCATCAGCACCTTCCCGACCGTCCAGTGCAGCTGGTCCAGCTCCGAGACGGCCCACCCCAGCACCGCGAGCCCCTGCACGATCCGCCCCAGCCGGCGCAGCGCGAAGCGGTCGGCCGCCACCTGGGCGAGCACCGGGACCGGGCGGACCAGCATGGTGTCGAGGGAGCCGTCGCGGACCCGGGCGCCGATCCGGTCGGTGTTGCCGAGCAGCAGGTCGGCCAGGCCCAGGGAGGCCGAGCAGGACCCGTACAGCAGGGCGATCTCGGGCAGCGTGAAGCCGCCCAGCTCGTCCACGTGCGAAAACATGATCGTGATCGCGACGAAGTCGAGGAGGGTGATGGCCGCGTTGCCGAAGGTCGAGAGGAAGAAGGACGTGCGGTACGTCATCGTCGACCGGATCCACATCGCGGCGATCAGGCCGTAACCGCGCAGCCCTTCCAGGACCCGGCTGCGCTGCGGGACGAGCAGTTCCGGCGCCGCCGCCACCTCGGCCGACGCGGTCACCTCAGCCGACGCGGTCACCTCAGCCGACGCGGTCACCCCGGCCCCGCCCTCCACGACCCGCTCAGCCACCCTGGACCACCACCTTCCGCGTCGCCGCCGACTGCACCAGCCGCCCCAGCCCGAGCAGCACCACCGCCCACGCGGCCTGGAACCCCAGCGCCCCCGCCGTACCCGCGGCTCCCGTACCCGCGCCCCCCGAACCCCCGCCGAGCAGCACGTCCACCGGCACCTGGAGCATCGCCGCCCACGGCAGGAGGCGGACGAACTCCCCGAAGCCGCCCGGGAACACGGTCAGCGGCAGCAGCATCCCGGAGAAGAAGATGGAGACGACGGTGGCCATCATGTTGATCCCGGCCCCGTCCATCAGCCAGAAGGCCGCCAGCCCCAGCAGGTAGCGCAGCGCGAAGCTCACCACCAGCCCGAGGAACACGGAGACCAGGAACAGCAGCCAGCGCAGCGGAGCGGTGGGCAGCGCCAGTTGGAAGGCGAGCGCGCCGACCACCAGCGGCGCCACGCCGCGGCCCAGGAGTTGGAACACCGCCCGGCCCAGGTCACCCGCGAGCCACCACGCCTGGAGATCGGCCGGACGGTACAGGTCGACGGCGATGTCACCCGTACGGACGCGTTCTTGGAACTCCTCCTGGAAGCCACCGCCGATCAGCGCCCCCGCGGACAGCAGCGCCTGACTGACCCACATGAACGTGAGGGCCTCGGCCTGGTCGTAGCCGCCGAGCCCGGGCCGCTCGTCCCAGAGCGCGATGTACGTGTAGGCCAGGATGAAGCCGAACACGGTGTTCGTGAACACCCCGGCCGCGGTGGCCGTTCCGTAGGTCGCGTACCTGCGAAAGCCCCCGGCGGCGACCGCCCCGTAGAGCCCGGCTCGCCGGGCCATCGGCTCGCGCACCACATCCCCTCCGTTTCCCGGATCGTTGCTGCGTCGTTCCTAGGTCGGCCAAAGCGCGCGAGCTTAGTGCGGAGGGGCGATCCACGCGAACGAATTACGCCCGTCCGGAGCGGAACCGGCGGCCATCGGGTAGACAGCATGAGGTACAGATGTGGATATTTCGTACGGCGCCGAGGAGTCCCGGAGATGAGCGACCCGTCACCACCGCCCGGATGGACGCCTCGCGATCCCGACACCCCCGACGGGCAGCGGGCCCCCGGCCCCGACGCGCCCCCGCAACCCGGAGCTCCCCCCACGGCCAAGGACGCGAAGAGAGCGGAGAAGGAGCGGGCCAAGGCGGCGAAGAAGGCCAAGCGCAAGCGCACCGGCTGGCGCCGCCTCCTCCCGACCTGGCGCATGGTCCTGGGCGCGTGCCTGCTGCTCGCCCTGCTCATCGGCGGCGCCCTCGTGGCCGGCTACCTGCTGGTCCACATCCCGCCCGCCAACGCGGCCGCCACGGCACAGTCCAACGTCTACCTCTACACCGACGGCACCCAGCTCGCCCGCGACGGCGAGGTCAACCGCGTCAACGTGCAGCTCTCCCAGATCCCCCTGACCGTCCAGGAGGCCGTACTGGCCGCCGAGGACCGCGACTTCCACTCCGAACGCGCCGTGGACCCCGCCGCGATGCTGCGCGCCGCCTGGAACACCGCGACCGGCAAGGGCACCCAGTCCGGATCGACCATCACCCAGCAGTACGTCAAGAACTACTACCTGGGCCAGGAACAGACGATCAAGCGGAAGGTGAAGGAGTTCTTCATCGCGATCAAGCTCGGTCGTGAGAAGTCGAAGAACTACATCCTCGAGGGATACCTGAACACCAGCTACTTCGGCCGCAACGCCTACGGCATCCAGGCCGCCGCCCAGGCCTACTACGGCAAGGACGTCGGCAAGCTCACCACCGCCGAGGGCGCCTACCTCGCCACCCTCCTCAACTCCCCCAGCGCCTTCGACGTCGTCGCCCACCCCCAGGGCCGCGGCCGCGCCCTCGCCCGCTGGAACTACGTACTCGACGGCATGGTCAAGAAGGGCTGGATGACCCCCGCCGAACGCGCGGCCACCCAGTTCCCCGAGCCCGGCAAGGTCCGCCCGGCCGCCGGCCTCTCAGGACAGCGCGGCTACCTCGTCGAGGCCATCAAGGACTACATCGCCCAGAACAAGATCCTCGACGACAAGACCCTCGCCGAGGGCGGCTACCGCATCACCACGACCATCGACAAGACCCGCCAGACCGCCATCGTCGACGCCGTCAACGACAAGATGGTCAGCAAGCTCGACCCCAAGACGCGCAAGGCGGACCGCGTCGTACGCACCGGAGCCGTCTCCATCGACCCGGCCACCGGCAAGGTCGTCGCCATGTACGGCGGCATCGACTACACCAAGCAGTACGTCAACAACGCCACCCGGCACGACTACCAAGTGGCCTCCACCTTCAAGCCGTTCGTCTTCGCCTCCGCCGTGCAGAACGACTCGCGCACCCAGGACGGCCGCACGATCACCCCGTTCACGATCTACAACGGCGACAACAAGCGACGCGTCGTCGGCAGCCGCATCCCCTACGCCCCGGAGAACGAGGGGCAGCTCAGCTACGGCAACATCACCGTCAACACCGCCACCGACCTTTCCGTCAACTCCGTCTTCGCCCAGATGGTCGTCGACGTCGGCACCGACAAGGTCAAGCAGACCGCCATCGCCCTCGGCATCCCCGAGAACACCCCGAACTTCGACGCGGGACCGGCCATGGCGCTCGGCACCATGCAAGCCAGCGTCCTGGACATGACCCAGGCCTACGCGACCCTCGCCGCCCACGGCCGCCACACCCCGCACACCTTCGTCGAGAAGATCACCAAGGCCGGGGACACCATCCCGCTCCCGCCGCGCGACCCGGCCCAGGCCGTCAGCCGCGAAGCCGCCGACACCACCACGTCCATGCTGGTCAGCGTCGTGGACAACGGCACCGGTACGGCCGCCCTGGCCGCCGGCCACCCGGCCGCCGGCAAGACCGGCACCGGCGAACTGGACCGCTCGGCCTGGTTCGCGGCGTACACCCCGAACCTGGTCACCGTCGTCTCGATGATGGGCCAGGACCCCGACACCGGCTCCCTGGAATCCCTCTACGGAGCCCTGGGCGAGGCCCGCATCGGCGGCGGCGGCTACCCGGCCCGGATCTGGGCCCAGTACACGAAGACGGCCCTGGCGGACACCGACCCCGTCGACTTCGACCTGGAGCTCATGCCGGGCGCCAACCAGCCCCCGCCGCCCCCGCCCGTGAACCAGGACCCGACCCCCTCCCCGGAGGAAACCCCGGGCGACCGCCCCTCGAACCGGCCCGGCCGCCCGACCCGGAGCCCGTCCACGGGCGGACAGACGAACGGGGGCCAGACGACGGGCGGGCAGACCAACGGAGGCCAGAACACGGGCGGCCAGACGGACGGGGGTCAGACCACCGGCGGCCAGACGGACGGCGGCCAGACCACCGGAGGTCAAACGGACGGCGGCCAGACCGACGGCGGCACCACGAACGGCACCACCACGGGCACCCAAGGCGGCACCACCGAGGGCCTACGCCCACCGGCGGACCTACTGGAGTAACCCAGTGAACCGGTGACTCAGTGACCGGAGGTCGCCTTCAGCCCGACGACGGCGGCCAGCAGCAGACAGATGAAGAAGATCCGGGCGGCGGTGACGGGCTCCCCCATGGCGACCATCCCGACCACCGCCGCACCGGCCGCGCCGATGCCGACCCACACGCCGTACGCCGTACCGATCGGCAGGGTCTTGACCGCGATCGACAGCAGCACCATGCTCGCCACGATGCCGGCGCCCGTGAACACGCTCGGCCAGAGCCGGGTGAATCCGTCGGTGAACTTCATGCCGATCGACCAAGCGACTTCGATCAGACCAGCGACGATGAGCAGAACCCAGGCCATGACAGGCACCTCCGGGACGAGAGCGGAACGGGGTGCGTCGTCTTGTCATGCAGCCACTGGCCACTGGCCAAGGGCGACCCGGTACGGCGCGTCTCGTCGGGGGTTCCCCACCACCGTAGCAAAACCGAACGAAAAGGGCCGGTGACGATGGTCACCGGCCCTTTTCACACTCTGCTCGGGGGCTGCTCGGGGGCTAAAGGTAGAGCCCCGTGGAGTCCTCGGACCCCTCCAGCCGCTCGGCGGCCACGGCGTGCAGGTCCCGCTCCCGCATCAGCAGGTACGTGGCCCCGCGCACCTCCACCTCGGCCCGCTCCTCGGGGTCGTACAGCACCCGGTCCCCCGGCTCGACGGTCCGTACGTTCTGCCCGACCGCGACCACCTCGGCCCAGGCCAGCCGCTTGCCCACCGCGGCCGTCGCAGGAATCAGGATGCCGCCGCCCGAGCGGCGCTCACCCTCCGGCGAATCGGATTTCACGAGCACGCGGTCGTGCAGCATGCGGATGGGCAGCTTGTCGTGGGTAGTGGTGTTCTCGCTCACGGCCCGAACCTACCCGCCCACACCCGCCCCGCACCCCACAGGGTCATCAGCGCTTTCGTCGCGCCGACACCACCAGCAGGCCCACGACACCCACCACGAGCAGCGCGACCGGCACGATCCGCTCGATGCGCGGGGCGCCGTCGTCGTGGCGCAGCGCGTCACCGGCATCGGTGACGAGGCGGTTCACCGTCGCCACCGCACGGCCGACGACGTGGTCGATGTTGCCGACCACCTTCGCCTTGGCGTCCCCGACGATCGTCTTGGGGTGCAGGCGCACCCCGATCTCGTCGAGCGCCTCGGCGAGCTGCTCGCGGCGGCGGACGATGTCCGCCTCGATCTGTGCGGGGGTCCTGGCTTCCGGCACCGCGCTGCCTCCGTCGTCGTGGTCGGTCCCTCGGCGGGTGTAGCCCACCATGAACAGTCTGTCAGCAGCTTAGTCTCGACACCGTACCGATCCCCTCTTGAGGAGACTGTTGAGAATGAGCGAGCGACTTGAGCCGGGCGACATCGCCCCCGCCTTCACCCTGCCCGACGCGGACGGCAACGAGATCTCGCTCGCCGACCACAAGGGCCGCAAAGTCATCGTGTACTTCTACCCGACCGCCCTGACGCCGGGCTGCACCAAGCAGGCCTGCGACTTCACGGACAACCTGGCCGTCCTGGCCACGGCCGGCTACGACGTCATCGGCGTCTCCCCGGACAAGCCGGAGAAGCTGGCGAAGTTCCGCGAGCAGGAGCACCTGAAGGTCACCCTGGTCAGCGACCCCTCGAAGGAGGTCCTGACGGCATACGGGGCGTTCGGCGAGAAGAAGCTGTACGGCAAGACCGTCACCGGGGTCATCCGCTCCACGGTGATCGTCGACGAGGAGGGCAAGGTCGAACGCGCCCTCTACAACGTCAAGGCCACGGGCCACGTAGCCAAGATCATCAAGGACCTGGGCATCTGATTCCCGCCCCTCCCTCCGGAACGGCCCGCACTCGACAAACGGTGCGGGCTGTTCCGTTTATCGGACGAGTTAGGCCGTAACCGTCCGACTATCGGTCCGTTATTCCGTACGAAGGCCGCACGAGCGGCCGATAGGGGGAATCAATGGCCGTCCGATACACGCGGGAACTGCTGGAAGCCGCAGCCCGCGAGACGAGCAACTGGGACGACGCAGTCCGGTGGTGCGGCGGCACGCCGAGCAGCGGCAGCAGGCGCTATCTACGGACGAAGATGCGGGAAGCGGAAATCGACTGTTCCCACTTCCCCACGAAATGGGCACGGCACACGGCGGAGCGACTCCGGGAGCTGGTGGCCGAGTCCACATCCATCTCGGAGGTGGTCAGCCGACTCGGTATCAGCAACGTCGGCGGCAACCAGACACATATCTCGCGGCGGATCGCGGCTCTCGGCATCGACACATCGCATTTCGTCGCCACCCGGAGGCGCCCCAAGGGCTCTCTCGGACCGGCGCTCTCGCTCAGGGATCCGCAGGACGGCCGTGTCCCTGGCCAGCGCTTGCGACGAGAGTTGCTGAAGGTCGGCGTTTCCGAGGAATGCGCCGAGTGCGGCGTCGGCACGATGTGGAACGACAAACCGCTCCGACACGAGGTCGATCACATCAATGGCGAGTGGTGGGACAACCGGCAGGAGAACCTTCGAATCCTCTGCCCCAACTGCCCTGCGGCTACAGACACGTACCGCGGCCGCAAGGCAAGGATGTCGGCATGAGCAAAGTCAGGTACACGCGGGACCGGTTGAGTCGAACCGCGCCACTGGCCACCAGCATGGTCGACTTCATGAGACTTCTGGACACCCTGTTGCTGGCCGGCCCTCGCCGATATCTGCGCGACAGGCTGGCCCACTACGGCATCGACACTTCGCACTTCGCCGACGAGCCACTACCTGAACGGGTCCGGCAGCGGTACACAGTAGAGCGGCTCCGCGAAGCGGCCGCCCACTCGGACAGCATCACGGGAATGCTCGCTTACATGGGCGTCGAGCCATACAACAGCGCCCACGTTCACATCGCCAAGCTCCTCGAACGGTTCGGGATAGACACGTCTCATTTCCCCCGTCGAGGTAGTCCCTCGTCGCGCCACCACTTCACCCTCGAGGAGATCGCACCCGCCGTCGCCGGAGCGAAGAGCATGGCAGGGGTCATGCGCGCGCTCGGCCACCACCCCGTCGACGGCGCCGCACGTGCCAAAGCCAGGCGGAGCATCGAAGAATACGGGCTGGCTACAGAGCACTTCACTGGCCAGGGGCACACCATCGGCCACCCCTCCCCCGCGCGCATGTCGTCGACGGAGATCCTGAGGCGACTCGAAGCCGGCTCCTCTCGCACCAAGACGGCGACGTTGCGCCGAGCCTTGGACGACCTCGGAGTGCCACATACATGCGCGGAGTGTGGCATCGGGAATGTCTGGCGCGGTCGGAGGCTCGTCTTGGAGATCGACCACGTGAACGGCGACCGGCTGGACAACCGCCGGGAGAACCTCCGCTACTTGTGTCCCTCCTGCCACAGCCAGACTCCGACCTTCGCCAAGCGATCAAGGTCGGGTATCCCATCGCAACGAGCCACCGCCGACCAGTAAGGTGGTCGCGCGGGTCCGTACCCCAGCTGGCTAGAGGGCGCCGGTTTAGGTCCGGTGTGTCGTGGGTTCGAATCCCACCGGGCCCACAGCTACGGCCGGTGACCATTTCTGATGGTCACCGGCCGTCGGCATTACCCGCTCAGCCCAGCAGCTCCCTCACCACCGGGACCAAGGCTCGGAAGGCCTGGCCTCGGTGGGAGATGGCGTTCTTTTCCGTCGGCGTGAGTTCCGCGCAGGTGCGGGACTCGTTCAGGGGCTGGAGGATCGGGTCGTAGCCGAAGCCGCCCGTGCCGGCCGGGGTGTGGCGCAGGGTGCCCAGGAGGCGGCCTTCGACCACGCGTTCCGTGCCGTCCGGGAGGGCGAGGGCGGCCGCGCAGAAGAAGTGGGCGCCGCGGTGTTCGTCGGCGATGTCGCCGAGTTGGGCCAGGAGCAGGTCCAGGTTCGCCTTGTCGTCGCCATGGGAACCGGCCCAGCGGGCCGAGAAGATGCCCGGGGCGCCGTTCAGGACGTCCACGCAGAGGCCCGAGTCGTCGGCGACGGCCGGCAGACCGGTGGCCTGGGCCAGGGCGTGGGCCTTGAGGAGGGCGTTCTCGGCGAAGGTGACGCCGGTCTCCTTGACGTCCGGGATCTCCGGGTACGCGTCCGCGCCGACCAGCTCGTGCGGCAGGCCGGCGGCGGACAGGATGGCGTGGAGCTCCGTGACCTTGCCCGCGTTGCGCGTGGCGAGGATCAGGCGGCTGGGAGAGGGCGGAGTCGGCGTCGAGGTCATGACGCCATTATTCCGGTCCGCCCCCCGCGGGCCCGGACCGGGATCAGCCCGGGGTGCAGACCTTCGAGATTTCCTTCGCCGCGTCCGCGACCGGGGTGACGTCGGGGGTCGTGGTACCGCTCTCGATGGAGGTGCGGACGTTCTGGACGGCCGTGTTCATCGAGGAAATGGCCTTGCTCAGGTCGGCGTTGTCCGTCTGGTCGCCGACCTTCTTGAGGTTCTCCTCGATCGCGTTGAGCGCGTTCTGGGCGTCCTGCGGGCTGTTGCCGGCCTGCGAGACGGCCTGCTGGAGGTCGTTGGCGCCGTCCGTGATGGCGACCGCCGTGCTCGCGCAGTCCATCGCGGTCGAGATCGCGTCGCAGGAGGTGATCGCGGGTATGGCGAGCGCTGCCGTCAGGGCGACGGCTGCCAGGCGGTACTTCGACTTCACTTCGGCCCCCAGGGGGATTCGATACTGCGAGGAATCGGATACGTGGACGGGCGCACGGCTTCGACGCCGTGCACCCGTACCCCGAGAGACGCGCGGACGGGCCGCGCGGTTGCCGGCAGCGCTAGAGCGTGAGCTCCAGGGCGCCGAGCTGGAGGGCTTCGAGGTCGGCGCAGCCGCCGGCGGCCAGGTCGAGGAGGGCGTTGAGTTCCTTGCGGTCGAAGGGCTCGCCCTCGGCCGTGCCCTGGACCTCGACGAAGCGGCCGTCGCCGGTGCAGACCACGTTCATGTCGGTCTCGGCGCGCACGTCTTCCTCGTAGCAGAGGTCGAGGAGCGGGACGCCGTCGACGATGCCGACGCTGACGGCGGCGACGGTGCCGGTCAGGGGCTTGCGGCCGGCCTTGATGAGCTTCTTGCCCTGGCCCCAGGAGATGGCGTCGGCCAGGGCGACGTAGGCGCCGGTGATGGCCGCGGTGCGGGTGCCGCCGTCGGCCTGGAGGACGTCGCAGTCCAGGACGATGGTGTTCTCGCCGAGGGCCTTGTAGTCGATGACGGCGCGCAGCGAGCGGCCGATCAGGCGGGAGATCTCGTGGGTGCGGCCGCCGATCTTGCCGCGTACGGATTCGCGGTCGCCGCGGGTGTTCGTGGCGCGGGGCAGCATCGAGTACTCGGAGGTGACCCAGCCTTCGCCGCTGCCCTTGCGCCAGCGCGGGACGCCTTCGCTGAAGGAGGCGGTGCAGAAGACCTTGGTGTCTCCGAAGGAGACGAGGACGGAGCCCTCTGCGTGCTTGCTCCATCCGCGTTCGATGGTGACCGGGCGGAGCTGTTCGGGCGTACGGCCGTCGATGCGAGACATGGGACCGAGCCTAGCCGGTGCGGGCCCGGGCCCGTGTCGCAGCGAGAAGACCCCGTCCGGGTGCGTCCGGTCGGGGTCCTGTCGTACGTACGGGCGCGGGGTGCGGGCGCGCGTACGGCTGTGCGTGAGCCGGTGGGCTCAGCTCACATCATGTCTTCGATGTCGGCGGCGATCGGGTCGGCGTCGGTGCCGATGACGACCTGGATCGCGGTGCCCATCTTGACGACGCCGTGGGCGCCGGCGGCCTTGAGAGCGGCCTCGTCGACCTTGCTCGGGTCGATGACCTCGGTGCGCAGGCGGGTGATGCAGCCCTCGACCTCTTCGATGTTCTCGATGCCGCCGAGCCCGGCGACGATCTTCTCAGCCTTGGTGGCCATGTGTTTCTCCCTGAGTTCTACGAAGAACGAGTCCGACTGACATCCGGCGCCGGCGTGGAGACGCCTGTCGCCCGACCGACCTACCAGGGCGGTCCGCTTCGTCACGGTAGCCCACGATTGGCCCAGCTACGCGGGCACATGCCCGGTATCTGCCGAATGATGATGATCAGCACCAACCTGCCCTCAGGGCGGGTGAAATGCGACCGCAACACAAGTGGTCTACACCAGTGTGCCGCAAGTGTCGCGACTGCCAAAAACGGGCCGGTCAGGGAGGACGCGGATGAGCGCGAGCAGCGCCGCAGCAGTGCCACAGCCGAAGTGGTGGAACGGCTTGTTCCAAGGGCTGCAGAAGATGGGCCGGAGCCTTCAGCTGCCGATCGCCGTACTGCCGGCGGCCGGCATCCTGAACCGGTTCGGCCAGGACGACTTCCTCGGCAAGGACGGCCTGGGCTGGACGACCGTCGCCAAGGTCATGGCTGCCGCGGGCGGCGCCCTGCTCAACGCCGACCTCGGCCTGCCCCTGCTCTTCTGCATCGGCGTCGCGATCGGCATGGCCAAGAAGGCGGACGGCTCGACGGCCCTCGCGGCGGTGGTCGGCTTCCTCGTCTACCGCAGCGTGCTGCGCGTCTTCCCCAAGGACTGCCCGACGGGGACGAAGGACATCGGGGGCGGCTGCCTGGGGCCCGACCAGACCTTCGCCGAGTACACCTTCCAGAACCCGGGGGTGTTCGGCGGCATCATCATGGGCCTGTTGGCCGCCTGGTTCTGGCAGCGCTTCCACCGCGTCAAGCTGGTGGACTGGCTCGGCTTCTTCAACGGCCGCCGCCTGGTCCCGATCATCATGACCTTCGTGGCGATCGCCTTCGCCGTCCTGTGCCTGTTGATCTGGCCGCCGATCGGCGACGCGCTGGAGAGCTTCTCGGACTGGCTGATCAGCCTGGGGTCGTTGGGCGCCGGCATCTTCGGCATCGCGAACCGCGCGCTACTGGTGATCGGCCTGCACCAGTTCCTGAACGTGCCGGTGTGGTTCCAGTTCGGCAGCTACACCAAGCCGGACGGACAGACGGTGCACGGAGACATCCCGATGTTCCTGGCGGGAGACCCGAACGCCGGCCAGTTCCTCACCGGCTTCTTCCCCATCATGATGTTCGCCCTCCCGGCGGCGGCGCTGGCGATCACGCACTGCGCGAAGCCGGCCCGGCGCAAGGAGGTCGGCGGTCTGATGCTGTCGGTCGGCCTGACCTCCTTCGTCACCGGCATCACGGAGCCGCTGGAGTACTCGTTCCTCTTCCTCGCGCCGCTGCTGTACGCGGTGCACGCCGTGCTCACGGGTGTGTCGATGGCGGTGACCTGGGCGTTCGGGGTCAAGGACGGCTTCAGCTTCTCGGCCGGCCTGATCGACTACGCCATCAACTGGAGCCTGGCGACGAAGCCCTGGCTGATCATTCCGATCGGCCTCTGCTTCGCGGTCGTCTACTACGGCATCTTCCGCTTCGCGATCACCAAGTGGGACATCAAGACGCCCGGCCGGGAGTCGGACGAGGAGATCGAAGCGATGCAGGCGGAGAACACCAAGGCGTGAGCCCGGGCGGGACTTCCGGCCCGCGCGAGCCTCGGGCCGGCAGGGGTCCGAAGCACCCCTGAATCCCGGCGGAGGTCCCGCCCGGACCCGCCGACGGCCCTTCGCGGGGGCCGTCGAAAGGCCTCCCGCGCGATGGCGGAAGTCCTGGTCAGAACAGACAAATGCGAGACGAAGGCCTCCGGACCCACAGGGTCCGGAGGCCTTTGCCATGTATGTCCCGGTGTGTCTTCCACCACGGAATTGGTGGGTTCCTTACGCGGACCTCACCGTGCTACAACTGGTCTACACCACTGAGTGGTGTAGACCACGTAGGCCTTTCGGCCCCCGGGTCCCCCGTTCCGAGACTCTGCCAATCCCCCGTTTTCCACGTCTTGGCAGAGCCTTGTCCACTGGAGGAAGACCATGTCCACAGCCACAGCTGCGGAAAAGAAGAAGGGCGCTGGCGTGATGGCCGTCATGCAGCGCATCGGCCGGAGCCTCATGCTCCCCGTTGCGGTGCTGCCCGCCGGCGCGCTCCTGCTCCGCCTGGGTGCAGGCGACATGCTCGGGAAGGACACCCTCCCGACCTTCGTGAACAAGATCGCCGGCTACATGGCCGCCGGTGGTGGCGCGATCCTCGACAACATGGCGCTGCTGTTCGCCGTCGGCATCGCGATCGGCTTCGCCAAGAAGTCGGACGGTTCGACCGCCCTCGCGGCCGTCACCGGATACCTGGTCTTCCAGAAGGTGCTCGCCACCTTCACGGACGGCAACCTGCCGCAGAAGGCCACGGTCGTCGGCGACAAGATCGTCATGGTGGACGCTCCGGTCAACGCCGGCGTCCTCGGCGGCGTCGTGATGGGCATCATCACCGCCCTGCTGTACCAGAAGTTCTACCGGACCAAGCTGCCGGACTGGGCGGGCTTCTTCGGCGGCCGCCGCCTCGTTCCGATCCTCTCCGCCTTCGCGGGCCTGGCCACCGGCATCGTCTTCGGTCTCATCTGGCCGGTCCTCGGCTCTGGTCTGCACAGCTTCGGTGAGTGGCTGACCGGCTCCGGCGCCGTGGGCGCGGGCATCTTCGGTGTCGCCAACCGTGCGCTGATCCCGATCGGCATGCACCACCTGCTGAACTCCTTCCCGTGGTTCCAGGCCGGCTCCTTCGACACCCCGACCGGTGCCGTCCACGGTGACATCGGCCGCTTCCTCGCCGGTGACCCGACCGCCGGACAGTTCATGACCGGCTTCTTCCCGATCATGATGTTCGCCCTCCCGGCCGCCTGCCTCGCGATCGTCCACTGCGCGCGCCCCGAGCGCCGCAAGGTCGTCGGCGGCATGATGTTCTCCCTCGCGCTCACCGCCTTCGTGACCGGTGTGACCGAGCCGATCGAGTTCACCTTCATGTTCATCGCCCCGGTCCTCTACGCGATCCACGCGGTACTGACCGGTGTCTCCCTGGCCCTGACCTGGGCCCTGGGCATGCGTGACGGCTTCGGCTTCTCCGCTGGTGCGGTCGACTTCGTCCTGAACCTCGGCATCGCGAACAACCCGTGGGGCCTGGCCGGCATCGGCCTCTGCTTCGCGGTCGTCTACTACTTCGTCTTCCGCTTCGCCATCACCAAGTGGAACCTGCCGACGCCGGGCCGCGAGTCCGACGAGGAGCTCGCCGAGCTCCTCAAGGCCGAGGCCAAGTAAGCACGTAGGCCCCGTACGCAAGAAGCCCCCGCTCTCCCGGAAGGGAGGGCGGGGGCTTTCGCGTATCCGTCCGGAGGGCCGGGGCCCGGCTCAGACCTCGTACACCGCGCCCGTGTACGCCAGCTCCACCGGGCCGTCGTAGACCGCGCGGGCGTCGGCCAGGTTGCGTTCGGCGTCCGTCCACGGCGGGATGTGGGTCAGGACGAGCCGGCCGGCGCGGCCGGAGCGGGCGATCTCGCCGGCCTCGCGCCCGTTGAGGTGGAGGTCGGGGATGTCCTCCTTGCCGTGGGTGAAGGAGGCCTCGCACAGGAACAGGTCGGTGTCCTCGGCGAGCAGGCCCAGCTCGGGGCAGACGCCCGTGTCGCCGGAGTAGGTGAGCGAGCGGCCGCCGTGCTCGACGCGGATCCCGTAGGACTCGACCGGGTGGCAGACCTTCTCGGTGCGGACCTGGAACGGGCCGATCTCGAAGGTGCCGGACTTCAGGGTCCGGAAGTCGAAGACCTCGCTCATGGAGCGCTCGTCGGGGACGTCCTCGTAGGCGGTGGAAAGCCGCTTCTCGGTGCCCTCGGGGCCGTAGACGGGGATGGTGCCGCAGCGGCCGCCCTCGTGGCGGTAGAAGCGGGCGACGAAGTAGGCGCACATGTCGATGCAGTGATCGGCGTGCAGGTGGCTGAGGAAGATCGCGTCGAGATCGTAGAGCCCGATGTGCCGCTGGAGCTCGCCGAGGGAGCCGTTGCCCATGTCGAGGAGCAGCCGGAAGCCGTCGGCCTCGACGAGGTAGCTCGAACAGGCCGATTCCGCGGACGGGAACGAGCCCGAACAGCCGACGACGGTGAGCTTCATGGAGCGTGAACCTCCGTGGACGGTCCGTGGACGGAATGCGGGCCGTGCGTGGGTCGAGCGTAAGGCGCGAAAGGTCCGGTCGCTCCTCCGCGGCAGGCCGTTGTGGGGCGAATCACCTGTGCTGTCACCCGGGGGAGCGACGGGGTGGACCCGGGTTGCCGTTCGGCACAGCGTCGCGCGTGCCGTCGGCGTGCCGCTGGTGTGCTGCTGGTGTGCTGCTGGTGTGCTGCTGGCGTGCCACAGCCGCGCCGCTGCCATGCCGGGGGCGCCCGGCAGGACTACGGTCGGAGTATGGACACGTCCTGGTGGCCGGCGGTCGCCGCGGTGGTGGTCGTGATCCTGCTGGTGCTCCTCCCCCGGCGGGTACGGCGGGCCGCGGATCCGCCGCACGGACCCGGACCGCTGCCGCGGCCGGAGGCCGGTGAGCTGTGGTCCCTGGAGGACGGCCGCCCCGTCCTGGTGCTGGGCGTACGGGGCCACCGGGCGCGGATCGCGCGGATCACCGGGAAGTACGACGACCGGAGCGCCGGGGTGATCCCGCTGCCGCCGGGGGTGGTGGGGGCGCGGGGCGGGTTCCTGGAGGCGGACCGGGTCGTGGAGGTGTCGGTATGGGAGTTCGCGCGGGCGCGGCTGCTGGGGACGGTGGATCCGGCGGTGTGGGACGAGGTGAAGGGTCTCGGGGGCCTCGGAGGCCCCGGGTCGTCCGGCTGAAGCGGGTCCCTTCTTGACGCGCCGCTCGCGCGGTGCGGCCCTGGCGGGCCTTACCGGCTTCGCGCCGCTGCGCCGGACTCCGTCCGGCGGTGGTTGGTCGGCGTGCCCGCCACTGCCGTCCCGGGGCAGGGCCGGTGGGCGGGTGCGGGTGGGTCGGCCCTGCGGGGCGAAGTCCCCTACCCGCCCTTCCACCGTTCCCCGGGCTCTGCCCGGACCCGCGCCTCAAACGCCGGCGGGGCTGGAATTGCCCTGCGGGCAATCCAGCCCCGACCGGGCAGAATCCAGCCCCTCCGGCGTTTGAGGAGCAGGGGTCCGGGGGCTGGCCCCCGGCAACGGCGCCGCACCCGGGACTCCTCGCCGTGCAGCGGCACCCGGGCCAGCGGGGCCGGGGTGGAGTCGGGTCGCCTCTCCGCCGTCGGGGGCTACGCCCAGAGCTGGCCCTGGAGGGCTTCGATGGCTTCTTCCGTGGTGGCCGCCGTGTAGACGCCCGTCGAGAGGTACTTCCAGCCGCCGTCGGCGACGACGAAGACGATGTCGGCCGACTCGCCCGCCGCGACCGCCTTGCGGCCCACGCCGATCGCCGCGTGCAGGGCCGCGCCCGTGGAGACGCCGGCGAAGATGCCCTCCTGCTGGAGGAGCTCCCGGGTGCGGGTGACCGCGTCCGCCGAGCCCACCGAGAAGCGGGTCGTCAGGACCGAGGCGTCGTACAGCTCGGGGACGAAGCCCTCGTCGAGGTTGCGCAGCCCGTAGACGAGGTCGTCGTAGCGCGGTTCCGCCGCGACGATCTTGATGCCCGGGACGTGTTCGCGCAGGTAGCGGCCGACGCCCATGAGGGTTCCGGTGGTGCCGAGGCCGGCCACGAAGTGGGTGATCGAGGGGAGGTCCGTGAGGATCTCCGGGCCGGTCGTGGCGTAGTGGGCGCCCGCGTTGTCGGGGTTGCCGTACTGGTAGAGCATCACCCAGGAGGGGTTCTCCGCAGCCAGTTCCTTCGCGACGCGGACGGCCGTGTTCGAGCCGCCCGCCGCCGGCGACGGGATGATCTCGGCTCCCCACATGGCCAGCAGGTCGCGCCGCTCCTGAGAGGTGTTCTCCGGCATGACGCACACGATCTTGTAGCCCTTGAGCTTCGCGGCCATGGCGAGGGAGATGCCCGTGTTGCCGGAGGTGGGCTCCAGGATCGTGCAGCCGGGGTACAGCCGGCCGTCCTTCTCGGCCTGCTCGACCATGTGGAGCGCGGGGCGGTCCTTGATCGAGCCGGTCGGGTTGCGGTCCTCCAGCTTCGCCCAGATGCGGACGTCGTCCGAGGGCGAGAGCCGGGGCAGGCGTACCAGCGGCGTGTTGCCGACCGCGGCCAGGGGGGAGTCGTAGCGCATTACTTCGATCCGCCGGCTACGGCCGGGAGGATGGTGACGTTGTCGCCGTCCTTGAGCGCGGTGGAGATGCCGTCGAGGAAGCGGACGTCCTCGTCGTTGAGGTAGACGTTGACGAAGCGGCGCAGCTCGCCGCCCTTGGCCTCGTCGACGATGCGCTCCTGGATGCCCTTGTGGCGGCTCTCCAGGTCGGTGAAGAGGTCGGCCAGCGTGGCGCCCTCACCCGTGACGGCCTTCTCGCCGTTGGTGTAGGTGCGGAGGATGGTGGGGATGCGGACCTCGATGGCCATGGCAGGCTCCAGTCAGGATGGTGAAGGGAAGCGGGCGAAGCGAAGCGGAGCAGGCGTGAGCCGCCGTGGCCCGGGTGGGGGCCGTCGGGGCTCAGGCGGCAGTACAGATGGCGCTGGCGAGGCGGCACAGGTCGACGTGCAGCCGCGCCACAAGCAGCAGCCTGCCGGGCGTCTCGATGCTCACGTCGTGGGAAACCATGCGGTCATGTTAACGATTCCCGGTCCCTGGTTTGGAGTGTGATCCCGCATTGTGGACGGATATCGCTCACATACTGAGAAGTAGCCCTGTGCCGGTGCCTCAGTAGGCCGCTACGACCTGCACTTCTTCCTCCGTGATCACGCCTTCGACGATCCGGTACGACCGGAACTGGAACTCCCCGAGGCCGTCCTTGTCGGCGGTGGAGACCAGCACGTAGTGCGCGCCGGGCTCGTTCGCGTACGTGACGTCGGTGCGCGAGGGGTAGGCCTCGGTCGCGGTGTGCGAGTGGTAGACGATGACGGGCTCTTCGTCCCGGTCGTCCAGATCGCGGTAGAGCTTGAGCAGGTCCTTCGAGTCGAACTCGTAGAACGTGGGCGACCGGGCCGCGTTCAGCATCGGTACGAACCGCTCCGGGCGGTCCGTGCCCGCCGGGCCGGCGACCACGCCGCAGGCCTCGTCGGGGTGGTCCTGACGGGCGTGCGCGACGATCTGGTCGTGGAGGGCCTGGGTGATGGTCAGCATGAGCGACAGGATAAGCAGACGGGCCCTCCCGTACCGAGGACTGGTACGGGAGGGCCCATATCCTGGACCAGCACAGCGTGGACACGGGCCCTTGCGCACAGGGGCTCGCACCGCAAAGCACGCGGTTCCCGGCCGTGACAGGCGGCCGGGACCCACGGTTCGGACGGGCCCCTACGAGGCCTTGGTGAAGGCGGCGCCGCGCGGGTCGCGGGACTTCATCACCAGATAGCAGACGCCCAGCAGCAGGCCCCACAGGGGCGCGCAGTAGAGGGAGACCCGGGCGTCCTTGTCGATGCCCATCATCACGATGACCATGCCGATGAAGGCCAGGGCGAAGTAGCTCGTGAACGGGGCGCCGGGGGCGCGGAACGGGGACTTGGGGAGGTCGCCGCGGTCGGAGGCGGCGCGGTAGCGGATCTGGCAGACCAGGATCATGATCCAGGCCCACATGCCGGAGATGGTGGCGAAGGAGACGACGTAGTCGAAGGCCTTGCCGGGGGCGACGTAGTTGATCCAGACGCCGACCAGCATCAGGGCAGCCGAGAAGCTGGTGCCGATGAGCGGGGTGCCGCTCTTGGTGAGCTTGGTGAAGAACTTCGGGCCCTGGCCGTTGAGGGCGAGGTCGCGCAGCATGCGGCCGGTGGAGTACATGCCCGAGTTGCAGGAGGACAGGGCCGCGGTCAGGACGACGAAGTTGACGATCGCGGCGCCGACGCCGAGGCCCATCTTCTCGAAGGCGGCGACGAAGGGGCTGACGCCGGGCTGGAACTCGTGCCACGGGACTACCGACAGGATCATGATGAGCGCGCCGACGTAGAAGACGGCGATGCGCCACGGCACGGTGTTGATGGCCTTGGGCAGGGTCTTCTCGGGGTCCTTGGACTCGCCGGCGGTGACGCCGACCAGTTCGACGGCGAGGAAGGCGAACATCACGATCTGCAGGGTCATCAGCGTGCCGCCGAGGCCCTTGGGGAAGAAGCCGCCGTCGTTCCACAGGTTGGAGACGGTGGCGGTGTCCGCGGCGTCGGAGAAGCCGATGGTGAGGATGCCGGCGCAGATCAGGATCATGCCGACGATGGCGGTGACCTTGACCATGGAGAACCAGAACTCCAGCTCGCCGAAGAGCTTCACGGAGATCAGGTTGGCGCCGTAGAGGATGACGGTGAAGATCAGCGCGTACGCCCATTGCGGGAAGCTGTCGTGGGTCCAGTACGACATGTACTGCGCCGCGGCGGTGACTTCGGTGATGCCGGTGACGACCCAGAAGAGCCAGTAGGTCCAGCCGGTCACGTATCCCCAGAAGGGGCCGAGGAACTCCCGGGCGTAGTCCGAGAAGGAGCCGGACACCGGGCGGTACATGAGCAGTTCGCCCAGGGCCCGCATGATGAAGAAGATGACCAGGCCCGCGATGGCGTAGGCCAGGATCAGGCTGGGTCCGGCCTTGGAGATGGCCTTGCCGGCGCCCAGGAAGAGGCCGGTGCCGATGGCTCCGCCGATCGCGATCATCTGGATCTGGCGGGCTCCGAGTGCGCGGTGGTAGCCGTCGCCCCCGGTCGTGTCGTGCTGCTGCTCGTCGACCTGTACGGAGGTCATGTCTTGGTGCGCCTTTCTCCACGCCGACCCGCGCCATGGCTGGCAGCGGATCGGGTCCTCGATCCCCCGGATACGGATGGAGTTGCACCCGGCGGTCAGCCGGTTCAAGCGGGCCGGGGGCATGGGTGGCGCCCCGTCGGCGGCCGCGCAAGATTTATCACGGGCTTACCGGTGCATGAGGGCAGAAAATGTGACGCAGGGCATAAAAAAATCAGGACAGAGGTCCTGAAATGGATCAGATCACCACATCGTGGTGATCTGATCGTTATCCGGATTTGAGCGTCCGCTGAGCGAACGGGCGGCCCGCTTGAGGATCTTCAGAGGGTTCCGCGGAGGATCCCTCAGAGGGTGTCGGTGAGCGTCTCGACGAGGGTCTCCTGGAGACCGCCGAGCCAGAGGTACGCCATCACCATCGGCTTGCGCGGATCGTCGTCCGGCAGCCGGAACAGCACGGCGCTCTCGTCGTCCTCCGTGATGTCGAGGCGGGCCGCGATGGTGAGCCGCAGGTCGTTCAGGGCGCCGAGCCAGCGCAGCCGCAGTTCCCCGCCGACCTCCAGGACGGCCGCCCCGTCGCCGGCCGGGCTCAGCCCGTCCAGGCTGCGTACGACGGCCAGCGCGTCCTCCCGCTTGCGGGTGCGCAGGTCGTTCTCGGTGAAGCGGCGGAACTCGGCCGAGTGGGCCCGCAGCTCCTCCGTGTCGGCTTCGGGGCCGGTCTCCGGGCCGCCGTAGGCGTCGGGGAAGAGCCGGGCCAGTGCCGGGTCGGAGGGGGGCTCGGTCGGTCCGTCGGAGGCGGCGAAGAGCGCGGCCAGCGGGTCGGCGTCCGGTTCGGGCTCCGGCTCGCCGGGGCCGATGAGTTCCAGCAGCTGCACGGCCAGGGAGCGCAGGATCGAGATCTCGATCTCGTCCAGCGCGATGGCGGCCCCGCCGGCCTTCAGGGGCTCGAAGACGCCGCCCATCAGTTGCGGTCCTGGGACATGGTCGCCCAGAGGCCGTAGCCGTGCATGGCCTGCACGTCCCGTTCCATCTCCTCGCGGCTGCCGCTGGAGACGACCGCCCGACCCTTGTGGTGGACGTCCATCATCAGCTTGTTCGCCTTGTCCTTGGAGTAGCCGAAGTAGGCCTGGAACACGTACGTCACGTAGCTCATGAGGTTGACCGGGTCGTTGTGCACCAGGGTCACCCACGGGACGTCGGGTTCGGGGACCGCGAAGGTCTCTTCGGCCGATTCGGTGCGTTCGATCTCAATGGGAGCAACACTCACTTGTCCCATGCTGCCACTGACAGGGGCCCGTCGCACAAACGGGCCCCTACATCTCGTCACTTTGACGAGATGTGCGCTAGCATCCGTCGCATGAACCCTGCGGACCTGGGCCTGCCGGTGGACGTGCCGTCGACAGCGCTCTTCACGGACCATTACGAGCTCACGATGTTGCAGGCCGCGCTGGCCAACGGCACGGCCGACCGGCGCTCGGTCTTCGAGGTGTTCACCCGCCGGCTCCCCGAGGGGCGCCGCTACGGTGTGATCGCGGGGACCGGCCGGGTGCTCGACGCGGTGGAGAACTTCCGCTTCGACGGCGCCGTACTGGAGTTCCTGCGCGAGCGCAGCGTCGTCGACGCCCACACCCTCGACTGGCTCGCCTCCTACCGCTTCTCCGGCGACATCTGGGGCTACCCGGAGGGCGAGGTCTACTTCCCCGGCTCGCCGGTCCTGCGCGTCGAGGGCAGCTTCGCCGAGTGCGTGCTGCTGGAGACCGTGATCCTGTCGATCCTCAACCACGACTCGGCGATCGCCGCGGCCGCCTCCCGGATGGCCACGGCCGCCGGCGGCCGGCCACTGGTCGAGATGGGCGCCCGGCGCACGCACGAGCTGGCGGCCGTCGCCTCGGCGCGCGCCGCGTACGTCGGCGGCTTCACCTCGACCTCGGACCTTGCGGCCGGCTTCCGGTACGGGATCCCGACGGTCGGCACGAGCGCGCACGCCTTCACCCTGCTGCACGACAGCGAGCGGGACGCCTTCACCGCCCAGGTCGCCTCGCTGGGCAGCGGCACCACGCTGCTGGTGGACACCTACGACGTGGCGGAGGCGGTCCGGACGGCCGTGGAGGTCGCCGGGACGGACCTGGGCGCCGTCCGGATCGACTCCGGGGACCTGCTGCTGGTCGCGCACCGGGTGCGCCAGCAGCTCGACGAGCTGGGGGCGACCGCGACGAAGATCGTGGTGACCTCGGACCTCGACGAGTACGCGATCGCCTCGCTGGCGGCCGCGCCGGTGGACGCGTACGGGGTCGGCACCCAGCTGGTGACGGGCAGCGGGCACCCGACGTGCTCGATGGTCTACAAGCTGGTGGCGCGGGCGGCCTCGGCCGATCCCAAGGCGCCGCTGGTGTCGGTGGCGAAGAAGTCCTCGGGCGGCAAGACCTCCGTCGGGGGGCGCAAGTGGGCGGCCCGCCGGGTCGACTCCGAGGGGGTCGCCGAGGCGGAGGTCCTCGGGACCGGGCCGGTGCCGGCGGCACTGGCGGACGAGCAGCTCCTGGTGGAACTGGTCAAGGGCGGCGAGGTCGTGGCCCGCGAGTCCCTGGAGACGGCCCGCGACCGCCACCGCGAGGTTCTGGCGGGGCTGCCGCTGTCCGCGACGCAGCTCTCGCGCGGCGAGGCCGTGATCCCGACCGAGTACGCGTAGCGCCGGGGCGGGGCGGGGCCGCAAGCCCGGCGCAGCCGGGGCCCCTGGGGCTCCGCCCCAGACCCCGCTCCTCAAACGCCGGAGGGGCTGGATTCGGCGCGGGTGCGCAGCGCCCGTGGGGGGTCTGGGGCGGAGCCCCCAGTTTCGGGAAGGGGCGGGGTGGGGGAAGAGCCCCCGCAGGGTCCCCGCCCACCACACACCAAGCCGAAGGGCACCGGACATGCACCGCGCACTGATCGTCGTCGACGTACAGAACGACTTCTGCGAGGGCGGCAGCCTCGCGGTCACCGGCGGAGCCGACATCGCCGCCGCCATCACCGAGCTCATCGGCCAGGCCACCGCCGGCTACCGGCACGTCGTCGCCACCCGCGACCACCACATCGACCCCGGGTCCCACTTCGCGCACCCCCCGGCCCAGCCGGACTACGAGACCTCCTGGCCGGTGCACTGCGTCGCCGGGACCGAGGGCGTGGGCTTCCACCCGAACTTCGCGCCCGCCGTCGCCTCGGGGGCCGTGGCCGCCGTGTTCGACAAGGGTGCCTACGAAGCGGCGTACAGCGGCTTCGAGGGCGCGGACGAGAACGGCCGCGGGCTCACGCAGTGGCTGCACGACCGGCAGGTCACCGAGGTCGACGTGGTCGGCATCGCCACCGACCACTGCGTGAAGGCCACCGCCCTGGACGCGGCCCGCGCGGGGTTCCGTACGCACGTGCTGCTGGACCTGACGGCCGGAGTCGCCCCGCACACCACGGCCCGCGCGCTGGCCGAGCTCCGGGAAGCCGGTGTGGAGCTGAGCGGGACCCCGGTGGTGGCCGGCTGACACCGGGCACCGGCGGGGGCGCCCGCAGGCCGCCCGCGGGGCTCCTGCGGGGCGGCCCGGCCCGGCCCCGTCCGGTCACCCCAGCAGGGCCCTGATCGGGTGCCACAGCTCCGTCGCCCGGTCGGGCGCGCAGCGCCAGAGCAGGCCGTCGGGGTGGTGCAGGACGGCCGTGATCTCGTCCGGGGTGGGCGGCGCCGCGTTGCCGCGCAGGTAGACGGCGCGCAGTCCGAGGTTCCGCAGCCTGGTCAGGGCGCGGGCCCGGTTCACCGCGTGCACCAGCACGCGGACGTTTCCACCGTCGGTCACAGCGTCGGCGCCGCCGTCGATGGCGCCCTTGACGGCGCCTTCCACGGACGGTCTGGGCAGCGTGAGCGCGACGACCACGCTGCCGCCTGGCAATCGGACGAATCCTCCACCGGGCATGTCTTCATCTCCCCCGTCAATAAGAAACTCAGCCCACGCATCTAAACGCGATCGGCCGCCGCCCGCTAGGGGGCGACGGCCGATCATGTTTTGACCTGCGGTTTTGCTGAATTACTTAACGGAGGGGCCGACCTCGACCGTCATGACGAGACCGTCGTAGGTCTCCTTCACGATCTTGATCTTGGTGTTGGTGTCAGTGACCTTCACCGAGCCGGTCGGGTTCTCGTCGTAGTAGTACTTGCCCTTGTGGTCGTCGAAGACCAGCTGCGCGGCCTTCGGCTTCAGGAAGAGCTCCTCACCGTTCTTGTGAAGGGTGACGGCCTCCGTCTTGTACGCGCTGAAGGCGGCGTCGTACGGCTGGATCTTGTTCCGCAGCAGGGTGCCGTCCGACCACTTCATCGGCTTGGCGTTGGCGTCGATCGGAAGGATCAGACCGGAGCCGGGGTGCTGGCTGGTGTTGTTGTCCTTCTGGGAGGTGTCCCACTGCCAGATCAGGAGACCGTCCTGGTAGGCGTAGTGCTCGACCCAGTTCGGCTTCGTGTTGGTGAAGCCGAAGTTGTACGGACCGACCTTGAGGGTCTTGTCGAACGAGACGTAGCGGCGGTTCTCGGCCAGGTAGTACTGGGCGTACTCCTTGGTGAAGCCGCTGCCGACGCGGGAGAAGCCCTTGCCGGTCCAGCCGTTGTCGCCGTTCTCGCCGCCGTCGGTGAACAGCGTGGCGCCGTCCGCCGTGATGCTGAGCGCGTCGCCCGTGAAGCCCTTGCCGCCCGCGCCGCCGTCCGTCTGGTAGCGGAAGCGGAGGTCGACCTTCTTGCCCGCGTAGGCGTTCAGCGAGTAGTTCAGGTTCTTCCAGCTGCCCGAGACGCCGGTGAGCGACGGGCTGTTGGAGGCGTCGACCGGGATGTCCACGCCGTCGGCGGTGCCGGCGAGCGAGGTCCAGGTGGCGCCACCGTCGGTGGAGACCTCGGTGTACAGGAAGTCGTACTCCGCCTCGATGTCCCACCAGCCCTTGAGGGACAGGGCCGCGGAGGACTTGCCGGTCAGGTCGACCGAGCGGGTGAGGGTGTTCTTGAGGTCGTCACCCATGTTGCTCCACCACTGCGAGGAACCCTCGGCGGGAGCGACGATCTCGGTGGTGACCTTCTTCTTCGGCAGCTCGACGACGAGCGCCTGCTTGTCCTTCGTGTTGTACGCCGAGACCCCCAGCTTGTGGGTGGACTTCGTCGCGGCCTTGGCCACGTCGTAGTTCAGCCAGCCCAGCTGGAACTTGTCCCAGGCAGTCATGTCGCCCGGGAGGTCGCCTATGGAGTCCTTGCCGGTGCCGAGCCAGGAGCCGGCCGACATCAGGGACCAGAAGCCGACCGAGTTCTCGCCGCCACCGGAGGTGTCGTAGAGGTCCGGCAGGCCCAGGTCGTGGCCGTACTCGTGCGCGAAGACGCCGAGGCCGCCGTTCTCGGGCTGCATCGTGTAGTCGCCGACCCAGATGCCGGTGTTGCCGATCTGGGTGCCGCCGGCCTTGTTGTTCGCGGGGCCGTTCTTGCCGGCCTCGGTCCCGTAGGCGTACCAGCGGTGCGCCCACAGGGCGTTGGTGCCCTGCACGCCGCCGCCGGCCGACTCGTCCTCGCCCGCGTGGACGATCTGGAAGTGGTCGATGTAGCCGTCGGACTCGTTGAAGTTGCCGTCGCCGTCGAAGTCGTAGCGGTCCCAGAGGTCGTACTGGGCCATCAGCGCCTTGATCTGGGCGTCGGTCTTCCCGGCCTTCTTCTGGGCCTCGGCCCAGGCGGTCACGCCGTCCTTGACCGTGTCCCAGACGTTGGAGCAGTTGGACTGGCCGCAGTAGTTCGAGCCGTAACGGGCCTCGTTGTACGGGACCTTGACCCAGTCGGCCACCTCGCCCTCGACCGAGTAACGGCCGGAGGAGGTCTTCTCGTAGTAGGTCTTCAGCGAGTTCTTGCCGGTGCCGGTACCGAAGTACAGGTCCTGGAAGTACGCGCGGTTGAAGTCCTTGCGCCAGGCCGTGCTGTTGTTCGTCGCACGGTCGGGCTGGGCGATCTGGTTGTGCATCGGACCCGGGTTGCCGCCGTACTTGGGCGCGGCCGGCTTGGGACCGGGGCCGTCCGGGTCGAACATGGTGGTGTTGTCCACCTGGTCGCCGAAGTCGACGAGGATCGTGAAGATCTTGTCGGTCTTCTCGCGGCCGAGCTCGACGTACTTCTTGTCGTCGAGCTTGACGACCTTGGAAGCACCCCGCTGCTCGACGTTCTTCTTGCCGCTCAGCACCTGCTCCAGGGCAGCCTTCTTGGCCTGCTCCTGCTGCTTGCTGAACGGGCCTTCCAGGTCGTGGTCGACCTTCTCCTTGGAAGGAGCGGTCGGGTCCTGGCGTTCCGCGGCAGACACCTTCGCACCCGGGTCTGCCTGGGCCAACGTGAAGGCGGCGCCGGTGGCCGCCGTCGCTGCCAGGGTCACGCCGATTGCGGCGGCGCGCAGCGCTCGTCTTCTGGCCGAGTTGCTGGTCACTTGATGTCGTTCCCCTCCCGCGGCCGCGAAGGTGGTGCGGAACTTCTCCGTAGGAGTGGGGGGTTCCGTGCGGCGCGCGTCTCAAGTGACGACATTTGACCGGAGAGTCGCAAGAAAAGACAGACCTTGACTTGTTCCTTACAACTGCACTATGCGGTCACCGAGTTCCGCTATTCGGACGTTCCGCGGCCATAGGGGACGAACGGCACTTCTGGCCCGGCACCGGACACGCTCAGGACCCGCTCAGGACCCGCGCCGGACCCGCGCCGGACCGTCATCGAACCGCACGCGTCCCGTCCGCCCCTCCCGGCCCCCGGGACCCCACCGGTGCTCCCCGTGCGCCCCCCGTGCTCCGCTGCTTCCCGTCACATGAGTGAGGTCGCGCTTACCGACAGTTCCGCTCGGGCATCCACCGTCGTAGAGTCACTCGGCGCCAGACCTGGTCGATCCGACTCCCCCTCCCGCTTCGAGGACGGAAATCGCCATGCCGCGTCCGACTGCCGCACAGCTCGCCTACGGGTCCGCCACCGTCATCGTGTCGACGATCGCCATGCTGCTGCTCTCGCAGACGAGTACGGGACTCGGCGTCGCGGTCATCTCCGCCGCCGCCCTCGCCCTCGGGGTCCTCGTCGCCCTCACCGTGCCGCTGCCGCGCCGGCGCGGGCGGCACGCGGCGACCCGTACGAAGACCGCCTCGCCCGTGCCCGACACCGTCCCGCAGGACGTGGCGGCGGGCGCCCCGGCCCCGGCGGCGGTCGAGCATCCCGTGCACCACTGACCGGACGCCGGCGACCGGACACCACCGGCCCGCGCACAGCGCGGCGCGGGCGGCCTCCCCCGTGGGGAGACCGCCCGCGCGCTCGGACTGCGTACCTCTAGGTTGCTTGGACCACCACGGTCTTGGCCACCTTGTCGTGCAGGCCCTGCTTGTAGGGCTTGTCGACGAGCATCGAGATGACGAGCGCGATCGGCCACAGGCAGAAGCAGCAGATCAGCGTCGGCAGCCAGAGCACGGCGGCGCGGGAGAGCGCGGCGTTGGACTGCGGGGCGCTGCCGTCGTTGAGCATCGCGACGCGCAGGCCCATCCACTTCTTGCCGAGGGTCTGGCCGTTCTTTTTGACGAACCACCAGTCGTAGCCCACGTAGGCGACGATCGAGATCAGCGTCATGACCAGACCGCTGCCGCTGTAGGACTTGGTGATGACCTCGGTGACGTCCTCGCCGTTGTTCGTCTCGACGGTGTACCGGTTGCGGTCGCCGACGGCCAGCTGGATGAGGAACAGCGGGACGGCGATGATCAGCAGGTCGATGACGCGGGCGGCGAGCCGCTTGCCGAAGTCGGCGAGCGGCGGCATCCCGGCGAGCGGGTCGGGCATGCCGTAGCCGCCACCACCACCGCCGTACGGGTCGCCACCGCCCGGGCCCCCGTTGTACGGGGGCGGCGGGGGCGGGTAGCCGCCTCCCCCGGGCGGGGGCGGCGGAGGATAGCCCCCTCCGCCTCCGGGCGGGGGCGGCGGGAAGCCTCCGCCGGCGCCTGCGGGCGGTGAGCCGTACGGCGAACCACCCGACGGCGGCGGCGTCGGCTCCTGGGGCTTCTTGAGGAACGGGTCGTCCTCGGGCGGCTGGCCCGGCGGCGGCTGGTCGGTGCTCATGGCCCGAGTCGAACCCGCCCGGGAGCGACCCGCAACGGGGACGCGTCCATTCGGGGGACGGCAGGGGGGAGAGGCCCTAGCGAGCCACGTACGTCCCTGCGGCGCGGTCGTGGAGGGTCCGGCGGCGCCGGCGGTCCGCGAGGGCCCACAGGGCCCCCGGGAGGCCCAGGAGGGCGTACACGAGCCAGCGGCGCAGCGCCGCGCCGAAGCGGGGCGGGCGCAGCGTGGCGGTGGCCAGGACCCGTACGCCGAGCAGCTTCTTGCCCGGGGTGCGTCCCCAACGGGCGGTGGGCAGGGCTTCGTAGAAGACGCCGAAGAGGAGGACGGCGCCCAGGACGAGGCCCAGCGAGCCCGCGATGGTCCCGTCGAGCAGCCACACGGTGGTGGTCCGGCCGCCCGCGCGGGCGGCGTCCACCTTGGCCTGGAGGTGCGCGGTCGCCGCGGGCACGAGGGGCAGCGCCACCCCGCTCGCGACGGCGGCGTACACGAGGGTGTCCAGCAGCCGGGCCGTCGCGCGCCGCACGAGCCCGGCGGGGCGCACGGCCCGCTCCGCCATCCGCTCGAACACCGCGCGTCCGGTCCTCGCGGGACGCGGAGCCGGGGGCGCCTCGGCCCCGGCCCGCTCCGCACGGTCCGCGGGCTCTACGGGGGCCGCGCGCCGGGCGGGCTCCGCCGCGGCGGCCGGGGCGGGGCGCTCGGCGGGGCGCACGCGCGCAGCCGGCTCCGGGGCAGGGGCGGACGAGACCGGGGCGGGGGGCCACACCGGGTCGGGGTCAGGGGCCCCGGCGGGGGCGGGGGCCGCCGGGACCGGCGAGGGGGCCGACAGGATCCCGAGGCCGCCCGGGGCGGCGGAGCCGGACACCTGCGCGGGCAGGGCGGCGGACACCCGCGCCGGGGCCGCGGCGGGGGCCGGGCGGGGAGCGGGGGCCGGCGCGGGGGCGGGTACCGGCGGGCGGGCCAGGGAGATCCCGCCGGGGCGGGCGGCCGCGGCCTCCTCGTGGCCCCAGGACACCCGGTGGTCGCGCGGCCCGCCGAACCCGGCCTGGTGCAGCGGGTCGGCCTGCCACCCCGCGGGCTCGGAGTCCGCGGCGGGCTGCTCCCACGGCCCGGACTCCGCCCGGGGGGCGGGCGCGGACCAGGACTCGGACCCGGCACGCGGCGCGGCCGGCTCCGGCCAGGACTCGGGCTCCTGACGGGGAGCGGGCTCCGGCCACGACTCGGACGGCTCCGCCCGGGGGGCGGGCTCCTGCCGGAGCGCGGGCTCCGCGCGCGGCGGCGCGGCCGGCTCCGGCCAGGGGTCGGGGGCCTGGCGGGGAGCCGGCTGCGGCCGGGGCTGCGGCCATCGCTCCGGCTCGCGCAGGGCCTCGCTCATGCCCGTCTGGTCGAGGAACACGGGACCCGTCTCGTCGGCAGGGGCCGCGGGGCGGCTCGTACCGGGAACCCAGTTCAGGCCGTTCCAGAACCTGACGTACCCGGGGATGGACGGATCGGGGTAGTAGCCCTCGCGGGCCGCGTGCTCGCCGTCACCAGGGGAGGCCGTCAATGTCCCCAACTCCGATCGTGGCTTGAGGCTTCTTGCAGGGGTGGACCATAGCCAAGAACCGCCCCCCGGCAGGTCCGGTAACGGGAGAATCCAAGCGATCGGGGGAACGCAGACGTACGCGGTCCCGTACGGAAGATTTCGGTCAGCCGATTGATTTCGGCCAATCCTCGATGTGCCTCGCGAAGTCGCGTCATACCCGGGCACTTCGGCGCTCTCTGCGGGTGGGGGCCGGTACTCCGGCCCCGCGCACCACCCGAACACGTACCCCGTACCGAAGTGAGGCCGCCATGCAGCACCCCGTCGTCGAGCGCGAGCTGGAACTGAAGCTGGTCCTGTCCCCCGAGCGCAGCGTCCCCGTCCCCGCCCGGCTGCTGTACCTGACGGACGACCCGTACGCCGTGCACATCACCTTCCACACCGGCTCCAGCACCCCGGTCAACTGGACCTTCGCCCGCGAGCTGCTGGTCGAGGGTGTGTTCCGCCCGTGCGGCCACGGCGACGTGCGGATCTGGCCCACGAAGGTCGGCCAGCAGGCCGTCCTGTGCATGGCGCTCAGCTCCCCCGACGGCGACGCCCTGCTGGAGGCCCCCGCCGCGTCGGTGTCGGCCTGGCTGGAGCGGACCCTGCGGATCGTGCCGCCCGGCACCGAGGCCGACCGGCTCGGCCTGGACGCGGCGCTGGCCGAGCTGCTCGCCCCGACGCCGGCCGACGAGCTGTGGATGCGCGACCCGTGGCCGTCGGACGAGTCGGCGGACGGTGACCGTTGACCGGGGACAGGGGGCCGGTGACCCGGGACAGGGAACCGGCGACCTGGGACCGGGGACCGGTGACTCAGAACAGCTTGCCCGGGTTGAGCAGCCCCTCCGGGTCGAAGGCGTGCTTGACGGCGCGCTGCATCTCCAGCCCCACCGGGCCGAGTTCGCGGGCGAGCCACTCCTTCTTCAGGACGCCGACCCCGTGCTCCCCCGTGATGGTCCCGCCCAGCTCGAGCCCCAGCGCCATGATCTCCTCGAAGGACGCGCGGGCCCGCCGGGTCTCGTCCTCGTCGGCGGGATCGAAGCAGACGATGGGGTGGGTGTTGCCGTCGCCGGCGTGCGCGCAGACCCCGATGAGCAGGTCGTGCGTACGGGCGATGGCGGCGGTCCCGTCCAGCATCTCCGCGAGCCGGGTGCGCGGTACGCACACGTCGTCGATCATCGTCGCGGGCCGCAGGGCCTCCAGGGCGGGCAGGGCCATCCGGCGGGCCTGGAGGAGCAGTTCGGACTCCGCCGCGTCCTCGGCCGGTACGACGGCGCTCGCCCCGGCGGCGGTGCACAGCGCCCCCACGGCGGCCAGGTCCTCGGGCGCGTGCGGGGTGTCGAAGGCGGCGAGCAGCAGGGCCTCGGTGGTCTCGGGCAGGCCCATCTTGCCGAGCGCGTTGACGGCGCGGACGGTCGTACGGTCCATCAGTTCCAGCAGCGAGGGCGTCAGACCGGCCTCCATGACGGCGCAGACGGCTGCGCAGGCGGCCGCGGCGGAGGGGAACTCGGCGGCGAGCGCGAGCTGGCGGGGCGGGGCCGGGCGCAGTGCGAGGACGGCCCGGACGACGACGCCGAGGCTGCCTTCGGAGCCGACGAACAGGCGGGTGAGGTCGTACCCCGCGACGCCCTTGGCGGTGCGCCGGCCGGTCCGCAGGAGCCTGCCGTCGGCGAGGACCACGTCGAGGCCGAGGACGTACTCGGCGGTGACCCCGTACTTGACGCAGCACAGACCGCCGGCGGCGGTGCCGATGTTCCCGCCGATGGTGCACTGCTCCCAGCTGGAGGGGTCCGGCGGGTAGTGCAGTCCGCGCTCGGCGACGGCGCGCGAGAGGACGGCGTTGACGACGCCCGGTTCGACGACGGCGATCCGGTCGACGGTGTCGATCTCCAGGATCCGGTCCATCTTCACGAGGGAGAGCACGATGCAGCCGTCGGAGGCGTTGGCCCCGCCCGACAGGCCCGTACGGGCGCCCTGCGGGACGACGGGGACGCGGAGCGCGTGGGCGGTGCGCAGGACGTGCTGGACCTGTTCGACGGTCCGGGGCAGGACGACTGCGGCCGGGGTGCCCGCGGCGCAGAAGCTGGCCATGTCGGTGGCGTAGGAGGCGGTCACCTGGGGGTCGGTGAGCAGGGCCTCGGGCGGCAGGCCTTCGAGGAGGAGCTCGTGGAGTTCGCGTGACCCGTCATCAACTTCGTCAACATCAACCATGGGGCCAGCGTGGCACCCGGGGCCATCGGTGTGAACACGCCCGCGACGTCCTTCGGACACCTCGGCGAGCTCTTCATATTGACGCACAGTGACCCCATGGACCCTATGCGCGACGCATCCGTCTCCCAGGAGAGGCAGCAGCAGGCTGCCCCGCCCGTGACCTTCACCGGCCGCAAGACGCTCGTGGCGGCGGCGGCCCTGGTGGTTCTGATCGCCGGGGCCCTGCTGATCCGGCCGGCCCGCACGGACGACGACGCGCGCCCGCCGGGGCCCAGCGAGCGGGCCCGCGCGGCGGTCGGCATGGGCGCGCCGGTGGCGGCGGTGGACCTGTCGGCGCTGGTCCTCGACCGGGAGAACTGGGTCGCGGGGCACCCGGACGACGAGGCCTCGTGGGCGGTGCTGGGATCGGCGTACTTGGAGCAGGCGCGCCGGACGGCCGATCCCGGCTGGTACCCGAAGGCGGAGGGCGCGCTGAGGCGCTCGCTGGAGCTGCGCCCGGCCGAGAAGGGCAACTTCGACGCGATGACGGGCATGGGCACGCTGGCCAACGCCCGGCGGGACTTCGGGACCGGGAAGAAGTGGGGCGAGCTCGTACGGGCGCAGGAGCCGAAGCGGTGGACGGCGTACCCGGTGCTCGTGGACGCGTACGGCGGGCTCGGCGACTACAAGGCCGCCGAGAAGGCGATGGAGCGCCTGGTGGACCTGCGGCCGGGGCTGGCGGCCTTCATGAAGGCCTCGCAGGTGTACCGGGACCGGGGCTGGCGCGAGGACGCGGCCATGTCGATGGAGCACGCGGGCGGCGCGGCGAAGGCGCCTGCGGAGAAGGCGTACGTGCTGTTCCGGCTCGGCGAGCTGGCGTGGGAGCGCGGTGACGACGCGGAGGCCCTGAAGCAGTACGAGGCCGCGCTGCGCACCGATCTGGCGCAGGCGCAGGCGCTGGGGGGCCGGGCGCGGGTGCTGGCGGCGCTGGGCCGCGGCGGGGAGGCCGTACGGGACTACCGGATGGCGCTGGGGCGGGCCGCGGTGCCGGCGCTGTCCCTGGAGCTGGGCGAGCTGCTGGAGTCGCTGGGCCGGGCCGACGAGGCGAAGGCGGTGTACGACGGGCTCGCGGTGCAGGCCGCCCGGAGCGGGGTCAACGAGGAGCTGGTCCTGGGCCGGTTCGAGGCGGACCACGGCGACCCGGCGGCGGCCGTACGGCGCCTCACGGCGGAGTGGACCCGGCACAAGAGCGTGCAGGTGGCGGACGCGCTGGGCTGGGCGCTGCACAAGACGGGCGACGACGCGGAGGCGCTGGAGTACGCGAAGAAGGCCACGGAGCAGGGACTGCGGCTCGCGGACTTCTCGTACCACCGGGCGGTGATCGAGCGCGGCCTGGGCGACGTGGCCGGGGCGCGGCGGCACCTGGAGGAGGCCCTGCGGACGAACCCGCGGTTCTCGCCGGTCCGGGCGCCGCTGGCCAAGCAGGCCCTGGCGACGATCGGCAAGCCCCCGGCGGGCGGCCCGGAGAACATGCGCCCCACCAAGCCGTGGGTCGCCCCGGAACTCCCGAAGGCGGCAAAACCGCCGAAGCCGAAGCCGTAGGGGGCGGGCCGGGGCGCTGACGGGGCGGGTGCCGCTGCGCGGGGCCTGCCCCACCCCGCCGGCTTTGAAAGGTGCAGGGCGACGCCGGCCAAATCCAGCCTCGCCGGCGTTTGAGGCGCGGGGTCTGGGGCGGAGCCCCAGGAGCGGCGCCGCAGGGGGCGGTCCCAGCCCCGCCGGCGTTTGAGGCGCGGGGAGGCCGGGGCGGAGCCCCGGGCGGCGGCGCCACGCCACCGGGGCCCCGGTTCACGCAACCTTCTAGAGGTTGCCCCGCTTCTCCTGCTCCCGCTCGATCGCCTCGAACAGGGCCTTGAAGTTGCCCTTGCCGAAGCCCATCGACCCGTGCCGCTCGATCATCTCGAAGAAGACCGTCGGGCGGTCCTGGACCGGCTTGGTGAAGATCTGCAGCAGGTAGCCGTCCTCGTCGCGGTCGACGAGGATCTTCAGCTCGCGCAGGGTCTCGACGGGGACGCGGGTCTCGCCGGCCCACTCGCCGAGGGTGTCGTAGTACGAGTCCGGGGTGTCCAGGAAGGTCACACCGGCTGCCCGCATCGCGCGCACCGTGCCGACGATGTCGTTCGTGGCCAGCGCGATGTGCTGGACGCCCGCGCCGCCGTAGAACTCCAGGTACTCGTCGATCTGCGACTTCTTCTTCGCGATCGCCGGCTCGTTGATCGGGAACTTCACCTTCAGGGTGCCGTCCGCGACGACCTTCGACATCAGCGCCGAGTACTCGGTCGCGATGTCGTCGCCCACGAACTCCTTCATGTTCGTGAAGCCCATGACCTTGTTGTAGAACGCCACCCACTCGTTCATCCGGCCGAGCTCGACGTTGCCCACGCAGTGGTCGATGGCCTGGAAGGTGCGCTTGGCCGGGGGCTCGACCATCGGGGCGACGGAGACGAAGCCGGGCAGGTAGGGGCCGGTGTAGTCGCCGCGCTCGACCAGGGTGTGGCGGGTCTGGCCGTACGTGGCGATCGCCGCCAGCCGGACCGTGCCGTGCTCGTCGGTGAGCTCGTACGGCTCGTCGAGGCCGCGCGCGCCGTGCTCGACGGCGTAGGCGTAGGCCGCCTTCACGTCGGGGACCTCGATCGCCAGGTCGATGACGCCGTCGCCGTGGTCGGCGACGTGCTCGGCGAGGAAGCGGCCGCGGTCGGTGGTGGCCTTGATGACCGAGGTGAGGACGAACCGCGCGCCGCCGTTGGTCAGGACGTAGCTGGCCGTCTCGCGCGTGCCGTTCTCCGGTCCGGAGTAGGCGACGAGCTTCATGCCGAAGGCGGTCGAGTAGAAGTGCGCGGCCTGCTTGGCGTTGCCTACGGCGAAGACGACCGCGTCCATGCCCTTGACCGGGAAGGGGTCGGCCTTGGCGGCGGTGAGCGGGGCGGTGTCGAGCGGCTGGGTCTCAGTCATGACGGCAGAGTCCCGCCGTTCCACAAGATGCGCAATAGTTTCCATTTCTGCTGTACAGACTGCCCACTCTGAGCCCAGCATGGCTGGGATATCTGTGCACTATGACCACCGACCGACCACCCCGGAGGCACCCATGGGAATCGACGAACTCGACGGCCGGCTCATCGTCCTGCTCGCCCGCGAGCCCCGGATCGGGGTCCTGGAGGTCTCGCGCCGGCTCGGCGTGGCGCGCGGTACGGCCCAGGCCCGGCTGGACCGGCTTCAGTCGAACGGAGTCATCCGGGGGTTCGGTCCGCAGGTGGATCCGGCGGCCCTGGGGTACCCGGTGACGGCCTTCGCCACGCTGGAGATCAAACAGGGTCAAGGCGCGGACGTACGGGCCCACTTGGACGGGGTGCCGGAGGTGCTGGAGCTGCACACGACGACCGGGCACGGGGACATGCTGTGCCGGCTCGTGGCCCGGTCCAACGCGGACCTTCAGCGGGTGATCGACCGAGTTGTCGCGTTTGATGGGATCGTGCGGGCTTCGACGGCGATTGTCATGGAGAATCCCGTACCTTTGCGGATCATCCCCCTGGTCGAACAGGCGGCCGAGGACGACTGACGATCGACGACTGACGACTGACGACTGGCGTGCGGCAACGACGGATGGGGTGACGCGGCGTGAGCTTCTGGTCCTACTTGTCCAACCGCCACCAGCAGCTCCTCACCGACGCCTTCCAGCACGCCAGCGCCGTCTTCCAGTGCATGCTGATCGCGACCGCCCTCGGCGTCGCCATCGGCGTCCTCACCTACCGCAGCGGCTGGGCCGGGAACCTCGCGGTCACCTCCACCTCCACGGTGCTGACCATCCCCTCCCTCGCCATGATCGGCCTGCTGATCCCGATCGTCGGCCTCGGCGTCGCGCCGACCGTGATCGCCCTGACGCTGTACGGGCTGCTGCCCATCGTCCGCAACTCCATCGTGGGGCTGCGCGGGGTGGATCCGGCCCTGGTCGATGCCGCCAAGGGCATCGGGATGTCGCGCAGCGCCCAGCTGCTGAAGGTGGAACTGCCGCTCGCCTGGCCGCCGATCCTGACCGGCATCCGGGTCTCCACGCAGATGCTGATGGGCATCGCGGCCATCGCCGCCTACGCCTCCGGGCCGGGCCTGGGCAACGAGATCTTCCGCGGGATCGCCTCGCTCGGCAGCGCCAACGCCATCAACCAGGTCCTCGCGGGGACGCTCGGCGTCGTCATCCTCGCCCTGCTCTTCGACGCCGCGTACGTCCTGCTCGGCCGTCTCACCATCCCGAGGGGAATCCGTGTCTGAGCCGACGCCCGCGCCGACGAACAACCCGCAGGAGCCGGAGCCGGCGAGCCCGCAGCCGACCGCCGCCTCCGGCGCGACCATCCAGCTGGAGAACCTCACCAAGCACTACCCCGGCAACCCCAGCCCCTCCGTCGACGACGTCTCGATGGAGATCAAGGCGGGCGAGCTGGTGGTCTTCGTCGGCCCTTCCGGCTGCGGAAAGTCCACCACCCTGAAGATGATCAACCGGCTGATCGAGCCCACCTCCGGCCGGATCCGCATCGGCGACGAGGACGTCACCGACATGGACCCGGTGAAACTGCGCCGCAAGATCGGGTACGCGATCCAGTCCTCCGGGCTGTTCCCGCACATGACGGTCGCCGAGAACATCGCCCTGGTCCCGAAGATGACCGGCTGGTCCAAGTCCCGCGTGAAGGACCGGGTGGAGGAGATGCTCGACCTGGTCGGCCTGGACCCGCGCGAGTTCCACGGCCGCTACCCGCGCCAGCTCTCCGGCGGCCAGCAGCAGCGCGTGGGCGTGGCCCGGGCCCTCGCCGCCGACCCGCCGGTGCTGCTGATGGACGAGCCCTTCGGCGCCGTCGACCCCATCACCCGCGACCACCTCCAGGACGAGCTGATCCGGCTCCAGCACGAGCTGCACAAGACGATCGTCTTCGTCACCCACGACTTCGACGAGGCCATCAAGCTGGGCGACCGGATCGCCGTCCTGCGCGAGCGCTCGCACATCGCGCAGTTCGACACCCCCGAGGCGATCCTCACCAACCCCGCCGACGACTTCGTCTCCGGGTTCGTTGGCGCCGGGGCCGCCCTCAAACGGCTCAACCTCACCCGGGTGCGGGACGTGGAGATCGCCGAGTTCCCGACGGTGTCCGTGGACGACCCGCTCCAGCAGATCTTCAACACCCTGCGCGCCGGCCAGGGCAACGAACTGCTGATGCTGGACCGGCGCGGCCGGCCGTACAAATGGCTGCGCCGCGGCGACCTGATGCGCGCCAAGGGCTCCCTCGCCCGGGCCGGTCAGCTCGTGCACGACACGGTGACCCGGGACGCGACCCTGCACGACGCCCTGGAGGCCGTACTGACCGACAGCGGCGGCCGGGTGGCGGTCACCGGGCGGCGCGGCGAGTACATCGGCGTCGTGGACATGGAAACCCTGATGAACTCCGTGCACGAGATGCTGGAGGCCGACCGGCTGACGGCCGCCGAGCACGCGCACGACCTGGAGGAGCTGCGCCACCACCGCACCGAACGGGACCTGGAGGGGCTCCGGGACGGTTCGGAGGGCTCATGAGCCCCAGGAACCCGGTCTCCCCCGAACGCCCGCCCGGCGAGCACGAGCTCAAGGGGCACGTCTTCCGGGATCCCGAGGAGCCCGGGCCCGACGAGACGGTCATGGCCTCCATCGCGCCGCCCCGCCCGGGGAGCCGGCTCACCTGGGCCCGGCTGGTGACCCTGCCGATCGTGCTGGCGCTGGTGCTGCTGGCCACGTACCTGTGGATCACCAACGCCACCCTCGACACGATCGCCGAGAACTCCCTCGCGGACGGCAACGTCGAGCTCCGGCTGTGGCAGCACGTCAAGCTCACCGCGATCTCCACCTTCTGGGTGCTGGTCATCGCGATCCCGCTCGGCATCGCCCTGACCCGCCGCGGCCTGCGCCGGGCGGCCCCGCTGGTCACCGCCGTCGCCAACATCGGCCAGGCCACCCCGGCCATCGGCCTGCTCGCCCTGCTGGTCATCTGGCTCGGCATCGGCCCCTCGACGGCGATCATCGGCATGGTCGCCTACGCCGTCCTGCCCGTGCTGTCCAACACCGTCGCGGGGCTGCGCGGGATCGACCCGCAGCTGGTGGAGGCCTCGCGCGGGATCGGGATGTCTTCCGTGGGAACCCTGATGAAGGTGGAACTGCCGCTGGCGGTCCCGCTGATCCTGGCGGGCGTACGGACGGCCCTCGTCCTCAACGTCGGCACCGCGACCCTGGCCACCTTCGGCGGCGGCGGGGGCCTCGGCGACCTGATCACCTCCGGGATCCAGACCCAGCGGATGCCGGTGCTGGTGCTGGGCTCGGTGCTGACGGTGGCGCTGGCCCTGTTCGTGGACTGGCTGGCCTCCCTGGCCGAGACGGTCCTGACCCCGCGCGGGCTGGAGGCGTAGATGGACGAGCTCCCCCGCCCCCGACCCCTGGCGGTACGGACGGCCGTGGCCTGCGCGGCCCTGCTGGCCATCGGGCTGCCGCTCGCGGGCTGCGGGCTCAAGAGCGGCTCCCCGATGGTGGACGAGGTACTGCCCGGCTCGGTGGGCCAGGGGCAGCCCCTCAAGGGCGCCTCGCTCACGGTCACCTCGAAGAACTTCAGCGAGAACATCGTGCTCGGCCAGATGATCGGCCTGATCTTCAAAGCGGCCGGCGCGGAGGTGCTGGACCGCACCAACCTGCCCGGGTCGATCAGCGCCCGCGAGGCGATCATCCAGGGCGACGCGGACGCCATGTACGAGTACACGGGCACGGCGTGGATCACCTACCTCGGCAACGACAAGCCGATCACCGACCCGTACGCGCAGTGGGAGGCGGTGCGGGACGCGGACGTGAAGAACGGCGTGGCATGGCTGCCGCCGTCCACGCTCAACAACACCTACACGCTGGCCATCAGCAAGAAGAACAACGCCAAGTACGGGCTGAAGACCATGTCGGACGTGGCGGCGCTCTCGCAGCGCGACCCCGAGGCGGTGACGATCTGCGTGGAGAACGAGTTCGCCTCGCGGGAGGACGGGCTGCCGGGGCTGGAGAAGGCGTACGGAATGAAGATCCCGTCGGGCAACGTGATGAAGATGGACGCCGGGATCATCTACACCCAGGTCTCGAAGTCCGATTCCTGCCTGCTGGGCGAGGCCTTCACCACGGACGGCCGGATCAAGGCCATGGACCTGGACACCCTCGCCGACGACCGGCACTTCTTCCCCAACTACAACGCGGCGCCGGAGCTGCACGCGAAGACGCTGGAGGAGTACCCGCAGATCGCGGGCCTCCTGGACCCCCTGTCGAAGCGGCTGACGACGGAGACGGCGCAGCGGCTCAACGCCCTGGTGGACGTGGACGGGCAGGACCCGCACGAGGTGGCGAAGGACTGGCTGGTGGCGGAGGGGTTCATCAAGGAGGGCTGAGGCCCCGGATTCACCCTTGAGAGTGGATGCAAAGAAGTAGTTGCAAAGAAACCCTTGCACAGGGTTCTTTGCAACTCTACTGTTGAGGCATGCCCGAGAAGAACGCCGATTCCCAGAAGCCCCAGAGCCCCCAGAGCCCCCAGAAGCCTGCCGAGCCGAAGGTCCGCAAGCTCGACCCGCACTCCCTGCGCGGCCTGGCCCACCCGCTGCGCATCCGCCTGCTGGGCGATCTGCGGCGCGGGCCGGCCACCGCCTCACAACTGGCGGAGCGGCTCGGCGAATCGAGCGGAGCCACCAGCTACCACCTGCGCCAGCTGGCCGCTTACGGGTTCGTCGAGGACGCCCCCGGGCACGGCAAGGGCCGCGAGCGCTGGTGGCAGGCATGCCAGGACGGCACCCAGTTCGACGAGGCGCTGATCTACGACCCCGACCCCGTCACGCGCAGCGCCGCGGAGGTCTTCCTCGCGGAGATCGTGAAGATCCACGAACAGGAACTGTCCACCTGGCTGGGCGAAGCCCACACCTGGGCGATGGAGTGGCGGCGGAGTTCCGAGCTCAGCGACTTCTCGCTGAAGCTGACCGCCGAGCAGACCCACGAGCTGGTCCTCAAGGTCCACGATCTGATCAACAGCTACCGCGACCTGCCGCCCTCGGAGGGCACGGAGACGGTCCGTTTCCACACGCACGCCTTCCCGGTCCACACCAAGTAGCCCCCTCCACCTCCACACCCCTTTCGCAGAAGGAGTCCTGCCGTGCACGCCTTCAGCCATGCCCAGAACCACGCCGAGATCCACGCCACCCGCACCGCCGAAGCCGCCGCCTGGCGCCGCGCACAGGAGGCCGCGCCGCACGTCTCCTACGCTCCCCACCGGCGCGCCCCCGCCCTGCGCAACCGGCTCGGCGAGAGCCTGATCGCCCTCGGCATCCGCCTGATCCAGCCCGCGCACCTGCACGCCCGCATCACCCGCAACGCCCGGATCTCCCGCCCGCACGGCGGCATCGCGTGAACCGTCGTCCCTTCATCGCCGTTCTGCTCGCCAACACCATCTCGATAGCCGGGAGTTCGCTGACCCTCATCGGCGTGCCGTGGTTCGTGCTCCAGACCACCGACAGTGCCGGGCGGGCCGGGATCGTCGCCTTCTGCGCGACCCTGCCCGTCGCGGTGGCCGCCCTCGTCGGGGGCCCGGTCATCGACCGGCTCGGCCGCCGCCGGGTCTCCGCCGTCTCCGACCTGGTGTGCGGGCTGTCCGTGGCCGCGATACCGCTGCTGCACTACGCCGGGCTGCTGGAGTTCTGGATGCTGTGCGCGCTGATGGCCGTCTGCGGCCTCGTGCACACGCCCGGACTGACCGCGCGCTACGTCCTGCTCCCCCATCTCGCCGAGCACGCCGGCACCACCGTCGCCCGCGCCGCCAGCCTCTACGACGCCGTCTCGCGCGGAGCCCGCATGGTCGGGGCAGCGATGGCCGGCGTACTGATCGCCACGATCGGCGCCGAGTCGGTCCTGCTCCTCGACGCGGCCACCTTCGGCGCCTCCGCACTGCTGGTCGCCGTGTTCCTGCGCGGGATACCGGCCGCCGAGCCGCAGCGCGCCGCCGGGAAGGTGTCGCTGACCGGCTACCGGGCCGAACTCGCCGAGGGCTGGCGGTTCCTGACCCGGGCCCGGCTGCTGCTGGGCATCACGGTGATGGTGATGATGACCAACGGCATAGACCAGGGCTGGTCCTCGGTGCTGCTGCCCGTGCACGGCAGCGAGGTCCTCGGCGGACCCGCCGCGCTCGGCCTGATGATCGCCCTCTTCGGCGGGTTCGCCCTGCTGGGGGCCCTGCTCTACGGAGCCTGGGGCGAGCGGTTCCCCCGTAGGGCCGTGTTCGCCGGGGCGTTCCTGCTGTGCGGGGCCCCGCGCTACGTGGTCGCCGCCTTCACCGACACCCCGCTGCCGCTCGCGGTGACGATGGCGCTGTCCGGGCTGGGTGCGGGCGTGCTCAACCCGATCCTGACCACCGTGACGATGGAGAAGGTGCCCGACGCCCTGCGCAGCCGCGTCGCCGGGGTGACCACGGCCGGCTGCGAGCTGACGATGCCGCTGGGCGGGCTGGGCGCGGGGCTGCTGGTCGACGGCTTCGGGGTGACGAAGGCACTGCTGGTGTTCGGCGGGACCTACTTCCTCGTCACGCTCTCACCGCTGGTGTTCCCGTCCTGGCGGAGCATGGAGAGGGAGACGGCCTCCCCGCTCAGCAGGACGGAACCTGCTCGCCCTTCTGAAGAGCCCGCAGCGCGTCAACCGCACCCGTCAGCGAAGTGACGGGGACCAGCCGGAGCCCCTCGGGGAGTTCGGACTTGGCGTCCGAGCACTCCGCCGCCGGTACGAGGAACACGCTCGCCCCGTCGCGCCGCGCGGCCTGAGTCTTCAGGGCCACCCCGCCGACCGCGCCGACCGCGCCGGCCGCGGTGATGGTGCCCGTACCGGCGATGGTGCTGCCGCCGGTGAGATCGCCGCCGCTGCCGTTCCCGTCGAGCTTGTCGACGATGCCCAGCGAGAAGAGCAGTCCGGCGCTCGGACCGCCGACGTCGGCGAGGTTCAGCTCGACCTTCACGTCCTTCGGGTCCTTGTGGAGGTAGCCGAGGGCGGCCTCGGAGGCCGTCGACTGCGACTTGGTCATCTCCTCCATGTTGTGCTCCTCGATCTCCTTGTCGCTTCCGCCCGACGGGTACACCGCCTCCCTGGGCATGACCGCCCGGGAGGTGTCGAACCAGTCGCCGACCAGCGCGGGAAGGGTGACGGAGGTGGAGGGGCCGGTGGCCTGGATGGTGGTCATCCGCAGCTGGCCGGTGGTCTCGCGGGTGGGCGCCCCGGTGATGGAGATGACCTGCTTGCCGTCGCGGGAGCCGAGCACGTCGGCCGTGAGGCCCGGCTGCGCGATCACGAAGGGCAGCGGTGCGAGGGCCGCGACGGCGAACAGCGCGAGCACGGGCACGGCGCAGACGGCGAGGGCGGCGGGACGCGGCAGGCGTGTGAGGCGAGAGAGCACCGGGCCAATCTAGCGCGGGTGCCCCCGAACGGGTCGAGCCGCGCCCCCGGCTGGCGGGGACGCGGCTCGGTGTCCTGACGGACCGCTGGTGGGCCCGGCGCTAGCGCAGGGCGTCGGCCACCTCGCGGGCGGCGTCCACCACGCGCGGGCCGACCCGCTCGGGCACGGCGTCGGCCAGCATGACGACGCCCACGCTGCCCTCGAGCCCCGTGATGCCCACGAGGGGCGCCGCGGCACCGCTGGCGCCCGCTTCGAGCTCCCCGCGGGTGATCGTGTAGCCGGGCTCGGTGAGCGTGCCCTGACGGGCGGCCAGGATGGCCCGGCCGGCTGCCCCGCGGTCCAGCGGATGACGGAAGCCGGGCCGGTAGGCCACGTGGTAGTCGGTCCAGGTCGGCTCGACGACCGCCACGGCGAGCGCTTCGGTTCCGTCCACGAGGGTCAGGTGCGCGGTGGCGCCTATGTCCTCGGCGAGGGAGCGCAGCGCGGGCAGCGCCGCCTCGCGCACGAGCGGGTGCACCTGGCGGCCCAGGCGCAGCACTCCGAGCCCGACGCGGGCGCGGCCGCCGAGGTCGCGGCGGACCAGGGCGTGCTGTTCGAGGGTGGCCAGGAGGCGGTAGACCACGGTGCGGTTCACACCGAGGCGGTTGGAGAGCTCGGTGACGGTCAGACCGTGGTCGGTGTCGGCGAGCAGTTTGAGAACTCGGAGTCCTCGGTCGAGAGTCTGGGAGGTTTCCGCGGTCACGACGCCTCTCCCTCTTTCGGTGGGCGGCGGTGACTCTCTGGGGATAGCGCCGCCGGTCCCTCGGCGACGCACGGAGAGGCCGCCGGTAGCGGCCATGGCACCGGCTGCGCTCCCGCGGCGGCGCTGCCACGGGGCGTTCGATGCGGGGACAGTAGCGAGCAGGTTCGCTCAGCGGAAGGGCTCGTCCAGAATCCGGGCGCCTACTGCCGTTTTATGCCGGTTGAAAACGCGCATCGCTGTCAATTCGTGACCTTCGGCCCCTGACGTCGACTCACGCCCCGGCCCCGTCCCGCAGGGCCTCCCACCACGGGTGCGGCAGCCCCTCTACGGCGGCCCGGGCGGGCGGGGACCGTACAAATCTCCCCTCGCCCCCCGTGCCGCATTCCGTAGGAAATCACCGCATCCGGGTGGCCCACTCCTGGACCTTCTTGATCCGCTCGCGCAGCTGTCCCGCCGTGGCTTCCGCGCTCGGCGGTCCGCCGCACACGCGGCGCAGTTCGGTGTGGAGCACCCCGTGCGGTTTGCCGCTCTGGTGGACGTACGCGCCCACCATCGTGTTCAGCGACTTCCTCAGCTCCAGCAGCTCCTTGTGGGAGACCACGGGCCGCCGGTCGGCCGGCAGCTCCAGCAGGTCCGCCTCCGAGTCCGGCTTGCGCTTGCTGTGCGCGATCTGCCGCGACTGCCGCTTCTGGAGCAGCATCTGCACCTGGTCGGGCTCCAGCAGCCCGGGGATGCCGAGGTAGTCCTGCTCCTCCTCGCTCCCCGGGTGCGCCTGCATGCCGAACTCGGCGCCGTCGTAGAGCACCCGGTCGAAGACGGCGTCGGACTCCAGCGCCTCGAAGGACATCTGCTCCTCGTCGCCGGTGTCCTCGTCCTCCTGCTTGTTCGCCTCCTCCATCTCCTTCTCGGAGTCGGCGTACGGGTCTTCCTCGCCCTGCTTCTTCGGCTTGTCGAGGACGTGGTCGCGCTCGACTTCCATCTCGTTGGCGAAGCCCAGCAGGTAGGGAATGGTCGGCAGGAACACCGAGGCCGTCTCGCCGCGCCGGCGCGAGCGCACGAAGCGGCCGACGGCCTGCGCGAAGAACAGCGGGGTCGAGATGGTGGTGGCGTACACGCCGACCGCGAGGCGGGGTACGTCGACGCCCTCGGACACCATGCGGACGGCGACCATCCAGCGGTCGTTGCTCGCGGCGAACTCGTCGATCCGCTTCGAGGCGCCGGTGTCGTCGGACAGCACGACGGTGGCCTTGCTCCCCGTGATCTCCTTGATCAGCTTGGCGTACGCGCGCGCGGAGTCCTGGTCGGCGGCGATGACGAGCCCGCCGGCGTCCGGGATGCCCTTCCTGACCTCGGTCAGCCGCTGGTCGGCGGCGCGCAGCACGTTCGGCATCCAGTCGCCGCGCGCGTCGAGCGCGGTGCGCCAGGCCTGCGAAATGGCGTCCTTGGTCATCGGCTCGCCGAGGCGCGCGGCGATCTCGTCGCCCGCCTTGGTGCGCCAGCGCATGTTGCCGCTGTAGGAAAGGAAAATGACGGGCCGCACGACGCCGTCGCCCAAGGCGTTCCCGTAGCCGTAGGTGTAATCGGCGGAGGACCGCCGGATTCCGTCGTTCCCCTCTTCATAGGCGACGAAGGGAATGGGATTCGTATCGGACCGGAAAGGCGTGCCGGTGAGGGCGAGGCGCCGGGTCGCCGGATCGAACGCCTCCAGGCAGGCCTCGCCCCAGGACTTCGAGTCACCGGCGTGGTGGATCTCGTCGAGGATCACGAGGGTCTTGCGCTGCTCGCACCGGTTGCGGTGCAGCATCGGGCGCACGCCCACACCCGCGTACGTGACGGCGACCCCGTGGTAGTCCTTGCTGAGCGGGCCGGCGGAGTAGTCCGGGTCCAGCCGGATCCCTATCCGGGCGGCGGCTTCCGCCCACTGCTTCTTCAGGTGCTCGGTCGGTGCGACGACGGTCACCTGCTGGACCACGTGGTGGTGCAGCAGCCAGGACGCGAGCGTCAGGGCGAAGGTGGTCTTGCCGGCGCCGGGGGTCGCGACGGCGAGGAAGTCGCGCGGCTGGGTCTCCAGGTACCGGTCCAGTGCACCCTGCTGCCAAGCTCGCAGGGCGCTGGCGGTACCCCACGGCGCGCGGCCGGGGAAGGCGGGTGAGAGGTGGTGGGAGGCGGTAGTAGTCACGGTCTCCGGTTCGGTCTCTCGGCGGCGTTTCCGTTCCGGACGCGCGTTCCGGGCATCTTCCGGGCGTGCGGTCCGGGCATCGGTACGGCCGGCGGTACGGGCAGTCGTACGTAGGACAACCGGGCCACCTTACCGGCCCGGGCCCGCCCCTCGCGGAGGGACAGGCCCGTGACCTCGGCGCGTGCGGCGAGCGTCACATTCGCGTGTTCAGCGCGCGCAGCCGCTCCGCGATCCGCCCGACGTGCTCCTCGTTGCCCGCCGCCACGTCGATGACCAGGTCGTACGCGGAGTCCTGCGCGGCATCGTCAAGATCCCCGAGATCGACCCCGTTGAGGGCGAGGAAGGTGGCGGCGGCGAGCCAGGCGGTGCGCTTGTTCCCGTCGACGAGGGGGTGGTTCGTCGCGATCCCGTGCAGCAGGGCGGCCGCCTGCTCGTAGGTGTCCTCGTACGCCGAGGTCCCGAACATCCTGGCCCGCGGCCGGTGCACCGCGGACTCCAGCAGCCCGGGGGCGCGCAGCTCGACGGGCTGGTCCTGGGCGAGGCAGGCGTACCGGGCGAGATCGAGAACCTCTCCGAGTGTCAGGTGCCGAGCCGGGCTCCCGCTGCTCATTCCCCGAGTCATTCCCCGAGCCTCCTCAGCAGCCCGGCATGCCGCCCGGCCAGCCGTTCGGCCTCGCCCCCGGCCCGCTCCCGCTCCCCCCGCACCCAGCCCCGCACGGCGGCCAGCACGGCCTCCTCGACGCTCTGCCCGGTGGCATCGGCCAGATCGGCCAACTCCGCCCGCTCTGCGTCGGACACGACGATGATCAGCTCACTCATCCCCGGATGCTAACCAGCTCCACCCCGGACCTCCTCCCGTTTTCCCCACCGCCCCTCCTTCGAGCCCCACCCACCCGCACACAGAGCCGGACCCCGGCCACATCCAGCCCCGCCGGCGTTTGAGGCGCGGGGGTCCGGGGGCTGGTCCCCGGCAACGGCGCCGCGCCGGATCACCGGCCCGGGCCACCGTCCCTCAGCCCCGCCGGGGCTCCACATCCAGCCGGGTGGCGACCCACGCCCCCACCAGGGCCACGCAGGCCATCGGCAGGAACACGACCACGAACGCACCGGGGTGCGAAGCCCCGCCCCCCTCCACCACGGAGTGCGCCGCACCCACCGCTCCCCCGCCCAGCGCGGCGAACGCCGCGCCCCCGGCAGCGAGCAGCACCACGTTCGCCAGCGCGTCCGAGATCTGCAGGGACGCGGAGTTCGCCCCCGCCTCTTCCGGCGCCGAAAGCTTCAGCAGCAGCACGCTCGTGGAGCCGATGACGAGCCCCATCCCCAGGCACCCCAGCGCCCACACCAGTGCGAGGGTCCACACCGGCACCCACTCCACGAGCACCGCCGGCGCCCCGGCGATCGACGCCGCGACCATGATCATGCCCAGCACCATCAGCCGTTCCCGGTACGGCGCCGCCCGCCCCTGCGACTGCACCCACGAGCCGGCCGCCCACGTCACCCCGCCCAGCGCGAGCGAGAACCCGGCCATCGTCGGGCTCAGACCCCGCTGGGTGACCAGCATCAGCGGTACGAAGCTCTCCGCCGCGATGAACGACCCCGCCGCCACGCCCCGCAGCAGCACCACCGACGGCAGCCCGCGCCGCGCCAGGTAGGTCCCGCGCGGCAGCAGCCCCAGCACGGCGGGCACCAGCAGCGCGGCCCCCGCGATCCCGGGAACCAGCGACAGCCACCTCAGATCCTGGGCGGCGTACTGCAGCAGCCCCGCACCGGCCGAGATCCCGAGGGCGAGCCGGATCCGCCGCCGGTCGAACGCCACGGGCGGAGCCCCGGGGTCCACCGGCCCGGAGGCGCTGCGCCGTATCGCGGGCAGCGCCACCGCCAGCGGTACGAAGACCAGTGCGGGTATCCCGAGGAAGACCCAGCGCCACCCGAGCTGCTCGGTCACCGTGCCCGCGGCCAGCGGTCCCACGATCGAGGGCACGACCCAGCTCGCGGCGAAGGCCGCCATGATCGCGGGCCGCAGCCGCTCCTCGTAGGCCCGGCTGACCACCACGTACAGCGCGACGATGACCAGCCCGCCGCCGAACCCCTGCACGGCCCGCCCGAGCACGAACATCCACATCGCCCCGGCGGTCCCGGAACACACCAGCCCGGCGGCGAAGGACCCGATCCCCACGGTCAGCGGCCGCAGCGGCCCCTGCCGGTCGGCCCACTGCCCGGAGAGCACCATCCCGAAGAGGCTGGTGGTGAAGTAGGCGGAGAAGGCGAAGGCGTACAGCCCGATCCCGTCCAGCTCCCGGGCGGCCACGGGCATGGCGGTCCCGACGGCGGTGGCCTCGAAGGCGATCAGAAAAATGACGGAGATGATCCCGATGCTGAGCGTCCGGTACGCGGGCCCGAAGATCCCGCCCTTCGGGTGGCCGGGGATCGGTGCGGCGGGTGCAGCAGCTCGCTGCGGGAGGACGCTCATCGCCCCAGAGTAAGGCCCGTACTGCTCTTTCGACCCTGTCATTCCGACCGATCCCGCCCCCTCCCCCAGCCCTAGGCCAAAGGTCCCGCCCGCCCCCGCCGCCCTCCCTCTGTGAACGCGGCATGGCAGTCACATTGCACGCCCCGCGCATCCCTTCCCCACCCTCCCGCACCCTCGTACGGTCATACACATCACCACCACCCAGCCGTGTGCCCGAGTGGTTGAGGGACTCGCCTGCAAAGCGAGTTACGCCGGTTCGATTCCGGTCACGGCTTCTGATGGCTCGACCAGCCATGACGAATGGGCGGCACCCCACCCGGGGTGCCGCCCATTCGGCGTTCTTCTCAGTCCCCCGCAGTACACGGCCTTACGGCCGCAGGGCGCACTGCACCCGTGCGCGTCCCGCGGCCGGTGGCGAGTACGGCGGCAGGATACGCGCGCCTGGTGGAGCGGCCGCCGCTCCACCAGGCTCGGGTTGATCTGAGCCGTCAACCGCAGGCGTTCACGTCGATGCGCTTGAATGCCCGGTCGAGTGTCGTGCCGATCTCTTCCACATCCTGCACAGACATGCGAGCGGCCCAGAGCGACTTGGCTGGCCAGAGACCGATTCACCTGGCGGTGATGGTGCTATTTCCTGGCGCATCAGCGAACCTCAGGCAGGCAGGCCCATGAGATGAAGCCCCCACTTCCGTAAGACCACCACAAGCGACTGCCGCCAACTCAGCGGTCACCTTCATGAACCCCGCACCGCAGTGCGCGCGGATGGACATCACCATCCCGAGCAGAAATGCAGCGTCAGGGGCAGGCCCCTGTTCGCTCAGAAGTCCCCGATCCTTCGCTCCTTCTCACCTTCCGCCGCGGTGAACGCCTGCGCATCGGGCTCTGACCAACCAAGACAGTCCTGCACAAGCGAGTTACGCCGGTTCGATTCCGGTACGGCTTCCACGAAGAAGGCCGCTCAGGATGTTCCTGAGCGGCCTTCTTCCTGTCGTGCGTCAGGGCTTCGGGAGGGCAGCGGCCTCCGTGGGCAGCCCGCCGCCGTTCTCGCATCCGGATTCCCTGGCGATCGCGAGCGCGGCGGAATGGGCAAGGACCAGATAGTCATCGCCCAGGGCGGCGTCGCCCTTGCTGTTCTGGTACCGGTCCTTGTACGAGGCGGTGATCCGCAGCGGCGCGGCGCGCGTGGAGCCGACACGGGTGCTCGCGCAGTCGAAGGACACGCCCCGCTCCTTGTCGGCGCGCATCACCCGGACGCCCGTGTCCTCAGCTTCCGGGCTCCCGGGGGCCGAGCTCCCGGCGGCGATGCGGATCTCCCCGACCCGCTTCCCCAGGCCCACGGTTCCGGTGACCGTGCACACGGGCGCGGTGAACTGCCGGGGTCCGGCCCCGGAGTGGTAGGCCTCCTCCAGAGCCTTGCCCATCGCCACGACACCGACAGTCTGCGCGGCGTCATTGACCAGCTGCGAGACCTGCAGCACGTTCCTCAACGCCTCACCGGCGGCATCGGCGATCAACCCGGGGCAGGCCTCCGTCCGCTCCACTTCCGGACGCTGCTTCGCAGAACGGGACGGCTTCGGCTCGGGGTCCGACGAGCCGCATCCCGTGATCGGCGCCACGAGCACCGCAAGTGCCGCGAGTGCCGCAACGCGGGCGCTGCGGGCGGACCGGGCGGTGTGCGCCATCGAGCCGTTCCTCTTGGCGGTCATCAGGATGTCCCCTTCGAACTGTCCACCAGGTCACGGCCGACCGAATGAGCGACCGAGGACTCCTTGGAGGCCGTACCGGCCAGCGTATCGATGTCCTTCTGCGACAGGCCGGAGTCGGCGGCCGCGTTGCGCACCGCGGCCGCGGCAGCGCCACTGGTACTCGCATCGCTCTGGGCGTACATCTCCGCCACGGCCTTCTCCGTGTCGCCGGTCTTCTCCTTCCCCTTGTCCTTGGCCTCCTCGACGAAGTGCTGGGTGACGTCCTCCTGGACCCACTCCACGACGTCACCGGCGAGCGGCACCAGTTCCAGGTACTTGCCACCGGCGGCGGTGATGCCGCGGTTGATCCACTTCGCTCCGTCCTCGACGCCCTTCACGTACTCCTCGTTCGTGTGGGCGGTCGTGGCGTGCATGCCCTGGGCGCGGGCCTCCGTCATCACTCCGGCGATCTGGCCACCGGGCTGCACCGCGTTCTCAACCGCCTCCCCCAACAGGGTGGTGTCGCTCCGGTGCTGGATCGCATCGGTGACGAGCGCCGCCGTGAACGCCTGGTTCGCGTTGGTGATCGCGCCGTAAGCTCCGGGGTCCTGGCCGACCGCGCCGAGGAACCGGGCCACCGTCGCCTCGTCGAAGTTGGCCATGGACCCGGCGACCTTGATCTGGTGCCCGCCGTTCTCGGCAGCCGCCTGGAGGTCCGGAACGTACTCGGCCGCCATGTTGCCGAAGTGGCCGGCCATGGAGCCAAGGCTCGGCTTCTTGTCCCCGTCGTCGGGGTCCTGCGCCACCAGGGACGGGTCGTCACCGATCTTCTGGACGACCCGTTCCATGACGGAGGTCATCTCCTTGGTGTGCGGTACGGGCTTCGCGTCCTCGTCGCCCGCCGTGCGGCCCGACACCGCCGCTTCCAGGGCGCCGCCCAGGGCCTCTTGCGCCGCGTGCGGGTCGCCCGCCCTCGCCATGTCGAAGCCGTCCGCGTACGGCTTCTTGTCGAGCATGTAGTCGACCATGCCCCGCTCCTTGCCGTGCTGCCCGCCGACCGGCTTGTCGTCCTTGGTGACGATCCCGTCGCCGTTGGAGTCCTCGCGGACCGGCTCGTTGAAGAAGGCAGTCGCCGCGTCCGGGTTGTTGCCGAGCGCCTCCATCAGACCCGTCAGCGGGTAGAAGCCCCGGCCGCCGTCCTCGCCCTGGCTGAGGACCGAGTCGAGGCCGTACGGGGTGTGGTACTCCCAGGCCTTCGGATCCTTGCGGTCCACGGCGACCATGTCGCGGCCGACCGAGGTCAGGAACTCCTTGTCGTACGTGCCCTCGCGTATCAGCGCACCGAGCGCCTGATAGCCGTAGATCGTCGTCACACCACCGGTGACCTGCATCTCCTTGCGGCCGGCCCGCATCAGCTCGGTCGTCCACGCGGCGTCGAGGTGGTTCGGCACGTCCTTGTGCGTGGCCAGGCCGAGCATCGCGCCCATGTCGCTCTGGATGTTCGCGACCATCAGCGCACGGTCCCTGCCCGCGACGCCCAGGCTCGTGGCGTCCAGCGACATCGTGGCGTACATCTCCAGCGTGCCCTCGGCGCCCACCGTCCGGTAGAAGCCCGTCGCGAACTCCGGGTCCTCCCGGTTGTCGTCGAGCAGGTCCTCCAGCTCGCGCAGCGCCTCGGGGTTGCGGGCCGTGCCGCCGTCGCCCGTGACCTTCTTCATCAGCGCGGCGGCCCGGTCGACTTGTTCGCCGTCCAGGGTGGCGTACTTCGGCGCGGTGAAGTTGTTGTCGTCCGTGACGTTGGCCTGCAGCGCGCGGACGAGGGAGTCGTCCGCGTCCCGGGCGTCTTCGACTGCCCGGTCGACCCGGTCCTGCCACAGGCCCTGATTCTTACGGAGGGACGCCTGATAGTCCGGATCGTGCTGGGCCGCGTACCGGTCCTGCGCATCGGCGAGCGGGATGGCGGACACCCGCCCGGTTTCGTCTATTCGAAAACCGGCGGCCGGGGCGTCCGCGACCAGCTTCTTGATCTGCTCCTGGACCGCCTTGATGGTGGCGTGGCCGTCGGTGAGCAGGAGGTGGATGCCCTTGGCCTCGCGGGCCGCATCGTCGAACTCCTTGGCCGCCTTGTCGACGAGGGTGCGGGCGACGCCGGCGGTGACGCCGCTCCACTGGGCCTTGTCCGACTTGGCCTTCATGCCGTCGCGTGCCGACCCCGCCAACTCGTCCAGCTTCTTGACCATCGCGGCCCAGTCGGTGATCGCGGTCTGAAGGGGGCCCAGGGGCGCGTTCGTGACGTTCTCGTACGTCAGCACGTGTCCGACACCTTCGTCTTGTTCACTTGAGGAGCTCGTCGATCTTGGAAGCCGTGAAATCGGCGTGCAGCTGCTGCTCTTCCTTGCTGTGCGAGGAGAGCGAGTAGTTGAGGCCGTTGGAGATGTTCGCGCAGGCGGCGACGAGGGTCTTGAGCTGGCTCTCCCAGCGGGTGTTGACCTTGAGCAGGGCCGCGCCGCTCGCAAAGCCCTCGCGCGTGAGCGCGCCGGCCGCCTCGACGGTGGAGGCGGCGGCGTGCTTGCCGTCGCTGGAGAGCCGGGTGTGGAGCTTGTAGGCCTCGGAGCCGACCTCGCCGATATGGTCCTGGTCGAGCTCCAGATCGGCACTGCCGCCGCCGGGGCCGGGCGCGGCGGGGACACTGTTGAGCCGCATGGTGACGTTGGCGGCGGCAGTGCTCCGGGCCGTGGACCATTCCTCCTCGAACGACATGCGGTGGCCTTCCCATCCGGCTCTGGTGGTGTGCTGTTCCGGGGCTTCGCGCGGGTCAGCGGCTCCGGCGCCGGAGGGCCACGGCGGTGACGGCTCCACCGATGAGCACGCAGGCACCGAGCCCGAGGGCGAGCCAGGGGAGGCTGCCACCACCCTCCGCCTTCGCCTCGGCCTGGGGCGCGGGGGCCGCCTGGCCGGAAGGAGCGGTGGAGGAGGGCGCCGACGGGGCCTTCGTCCCAGTCCCGCCGCCGGCCGCGGCCAGGTCGGGGAGCGGGTAGACGTCCGCGGGGCCGGGGTCACCGGGGTTGGGTACCGCGATGCGGGGGCGGACGGTGCCGTAGCCGACGAAGTCGCTGCGCTCGGCGCCGTCAATGGGCTTGCCGGCGGTCTTCATCATGACCCGGAGCACCTGGTTGTTGGTCCACTCCGGGTGGGCGGACCAGATCAGTGCGGCAGAGGCGGAGGCGAGGGCGGTGGCGTCGCTTGTGCCGTGGTTCTTGCACAGTTTGGTTTCGCTGGCGCAAGCCGTAACGATGTCGGCGCCCGGGGCGGTCAAGTCGACTTGGGGCCCGTGCTGTGACTCTGCGGTCGCTTTCCCGTTTTTGTCGATGGCACCAACGCCCACCACGCCTGGCGTTGCAGCCGGGTAAAGGACTCTGTTTCCCGCATCCCCATTGTTACCCACGCCAGCAAAGATCAGCTTCCCCTTAGAGAGGGCGTACTTCACTGCTTCGATGCGCGCCGGGTCTTCCACGGATGTGGCCATGGAAATGTTGATGATCTTTGCGTCCGAGTCGGCCGCATACCGAATCGCTTCGGTCCAAATCGGATTGGACGCGTTCTCCCCCTGCGGCACACGAATCGGGAGAATCTTGGCTCCAGGCGCAAGCCCGAACGATCCGTCGCCGCTGGGGTGTTTCCCAGTAGCCGCAATGATCGCCGCCATGGTCGTGCCGTGGTTATTCCAATCCGTTCGCTCATCACCCTTGTAGCTTGTGGCGTAGTTCTTGCCCGGTAGGACTTGGCCTTCCAGTTCTGGGATGGGGTCAACGCCGCTGTCAATGATGGCGACCGTGACACCCTTACCTGTACTGGTCTTCCAGATGTCATCTGCCTTCATCAACGTGAGATGCCACTGCTGCGACCGAATGGTCTCCGCATGGGCCGGGGTCGACGCGACCCCGGCCAGCAGGAAACCCGCCAAGACCGCGGTCGCCCTACGCATACGCATCCCGTGCAACGTCCGCTCCACTCAGTCGATCACCGGCGGAACGACACGACCATCGCCCTGCCACGTCTCTTCATCCTCAGCCAGGTAGTCAGGGCGCTCACCCTGCCGGCCGTCACCCCGTCGACCTGGAGCATGCGCGCCAGCGCCACCGTGACCCATAGGTCCACCCATCGGACCAGAGCCCGCTCCACCGCGAACCAGGCCGGAACCGCCCTGGGTAAACGGCTGCCCACCAGCGATCGAGCGGCCACCCACACCAGGCTGGCGCCCACCAACGACACCGCCCGGTTCGGTGGCGAGGCGGCGACCGGCCATGGGGCTGCCGAGACCGCCTTGCGCTCCGCCACCACCCATACCCATGCCGCCACCCATGCCCATGCCGCGCCCAGCCGTCTGCGCGCCCTCGCCACCGATGACCGTGCCACGGGGAATGCTCGAGCCCGGCCCACTGGGCGTCACCGGTCGGCCGCCCGAGATCCCGCTGTCGCGCGGGGGCAGACCGGCAACACCGCCTAGTCCGCCGCCCTTCCCGCCAACTCCGCCCGCGCCGGGAATGGTCCCGCCGGGACCGAAGCTACCCGGGCCGACACCACCGATCGGCTTCTGTGCGCCACCGCCCGGCGGCAGCGTCACGGGCGGGACGAACCCACCGGGGGTGACACCCGAACCGCCACCGCCCGGTCCGACCGGACTTGGACCTCCGGGCACTCCCGGCGCCGGGGGAAGGGTCGTACTCGGCGCCGGGCCCACGGTGTCGAGACCAGTGCCGATGTTGCGGTCCGGGGGCACCGGAACGGGACCCGGTGCCGTGCCTGGTGCCGGGCCAGGCACCCCCGTCGATGTGCCACCCTGCCCTGCTGACGCCCCGGAAGGCGGGACAAAGGCTGACGATGAACCGCTAGACCCGCCCGTCACAGGCGCATATGAGGAGTCTCCTGCGCCAGAGGTCCCAGGACGCGCCATCGTCTCCGTACCGTCGACGTGCGGTGGCACGAAGGGTTCCGGCCACCTCGGAAACGTCGGAACCTCCGCCATCTCCATCCCCGTAGCCGAAGCCTCGTACCCCTGCGCCAGCTTCGTCATCTGCTGGATCGCCTGCTGCCGGTCGCCGCTCAGCTTCGAGTGCGCCTGCTGGCCGATCTGCGCCGCGTCGGGGTCGTTGCGGTACTCGCGGGCGGCCTCCAGGTTGGCCGCGGCCCCGCTGTCGTACGTCGGCATGTTGGCCTTGACCTCGATGACGACCTGGCTGGCCTGCGTCAGCTGCTTGCCGCCCTCGGCGCTGTACTCGCTCAGGCGCAGCGTCGCGTTGCCCGTGCGGCTCACCCAGTCCTGGAAGGCCGTGGCCGATTCGCCTTCCCAGCCGGTCACCCGGTGGTCCTTGAGGCTTTCGCCGATCTCCTTGATGGTCGCCGCGGCGTCCGTCAGCTGGGCACCGCGGGTCTTGAGGGTTTCCGCGTTGGCCGAGGCGAGCATGGCCAGCAACTGCTGGTGCGTGTGGCTCTCGAAGTTCGTCGCCATCAGAGACCCTCCACCTGCGACGTTCCGGTCCCGGATGACTGCGAAGCCGAGCTGTGCGGAGGCGGCGGCGCCAACGGGTCCCGTTCCGGGACGTAGTTCGCGTCGGCCTGCTTGCTGATCGCCAGCATCCGTCGCTTCGTGTCCTCGTCGACGCCCTCGAAACCGCCGTGGCTCGTCTGGATCGCGAGGCTCAGCCCCTCGATCTGCTCAGCCAGCCCCTTCGACAGCGCGAGCAACTGCGTGTGCACGTTCGTGTAAGCCGTGAACAGCCGCTTGGCCTCCGCGAAGCCCTCGCCGAGGGAGTTCTCCGGGAGGGTGCCGTCGGCCAGTTTCTTGTCGCTCGCCGGAGAGCCGTCCAGCTTCGCCAGCAGACCGTCGACCCGCTTCTTGTAGTCCGTCAGCGATTCGTACTCGATCTGGAGCGCGCCCAGAGCTGCCGGCGAGGCCACGCCCACACCAAAGTCCACTCCGAACACGCCCGGCCCATAGTCCACTGCCACGATGGCCTCCCCGACTCCCCGTCGTCCCCGTTCACACCCGCTTCGCGTGCATTCGCACACGCACGTCGCCAGTGTCCACAAACACTCTATCGACAGACACCGACAGGCCCAAGTTCCGGGTTGCAGGTGCAATCAGGGTCACAAGGTTACGAGTTGGGCGCCGCCACCGCCGCCGATGGCCGGATCGGGAGCCTGTTGACCGGGCGGCCCGTGGCCGCGCGGACCGCCGAGGCCACCGCCGCGGGGGCCGTGACCACCGGGACGGCGCTCGCCGGCTTGGCGCCGAAGGGGGCCACCACGTCGCGTTCCTCGACGAGTTTGACGATGCGGACCGTCGGGGCGTCCAGGGAGGTGGGCAGGGCGTAGCCCGTGAGGTCGGGGTGGCGGATCAGGCCGGAGGCCGTACGGAGGTTTTCCGTCAGGGCCGCGCCCACGCCCTGGATGACGCCCGCCTCGATACGGGCCGCCAGTTGGCGGGGGTTCAGGACGCGGCCGACGTCCTGGGCGACCGCGAGTTCCACGACGCGTACCGACCCGAGCTCGATGTCCACGTCGACCACCGCGCGGATCGCGCAGAAGGCGAGGCCCACGAAGGCGTCGCCCTGGCCGTCCCCGTCCAGCGGCTCCGTCGGGTGGGGGCGGCACTGGGCCGTGGCCCAGAGTTCCTTGCCCTCCATCGCCTCCGCGACGGTCGTGGAGAAGGCTCCGTCGTACGACGTGATCCGGCCATCCGCGATCTGGAGGAGTTCGGTGGACATGCCGAGCTTGTGGGCCATCGGCTGGAGGAGTTGGGTGCGGACCATCTTCGCCGCGCGTTCCACCGCGCCGCCCGAGACCCAGGTGTGCCGGCCGTGGGCGGAGGGGCCCGCCGGCGGCTGGTCGGTGTCGACCGGGGCCACGACGACCTCGTCCACGCCCAGGGTCTCCTGGACGATCTGGCGGGCGAGCGTGGAGAAGCCCTGGCCGGTGTCGACGGCCGCGCAGATGACCGTGGCCGCGCCGCCGACGATCTTCACGGTGGCGGTGGACACCTCGTCGGTGCCCTCCGCGCCGAGCATGTGGACCATGCCGACCCCGTACCCGACCCCGCGCCGCACCGCGCCCGGCTCGCCCGCGCCCTCCAGGCCGCCCGGGAGCAGCCACTCCTCCTCCGGGGTGTCCTTGGGGAGGGCGGGCAGCTCGTGGTCGCGTACCGCGCGCAGGAGTTCCGCCACGGGGGCGGGGCAGGTGACGGTCTGGCCGGTCGGGAGCAGGTCGCCGGTGGCCAGGACGTTGCGCAGGCGCAGCTCGGCGCCGTCGATGCCGAGGGCGGCCGCCAGCTTGTCCATCTGGCCCTCGTAGGCCGCGCAGACCTGCATGGCGCCTTCGCCGCGCACGTGGCCCGACGGGGGGTTGTTCGTACGGACCGCCCAGCCTTCCACGAAGGCGTGCGGGACCACGTACGGGCCGCAGGCGAAGGCCACCGCGGCGGCGAGGGATTCCGAGGAGGCGTCGGCGTAGGCGCCCGCGTCCATCAGGATCTGGGCCTCGACCTTGACCAGCCGGCCCTCCGCGTCCGCGTGGTGGCGGTAGCGCAGCAGCGTCGGGTGGCGGTGGGGGTGGCCGAGGAAGGACTCCTCGCGGGTGGCGGCCAGCTTCACCGGGCAGCCGGTGCGCAGGGCGAGCAGGCCGAGCGGGAGCTGGAACGCGGCGTCCTCGCGGTCGGCCGTCGCGCCCGGGACCCCGGTGACCACGACCCGTACGCGGTCCGGTTCGAGGCCGAAGCAGGCGGCGGCCAGGTCGCGGTCGGTGTGCGGGTCGGTGGAGGCGGTGTAGATCTCCACGCCGCCGTCGGGGCGCGGTACGGCCAGTCCGGCCTCGGCGCCGATGGGCGCGGGGTCCTGGCGGCCGATGCGGTAGAGGCCCTCGACGACGACCTCGCCGGTGGCTTCCGGGTCGCCGTAGCGCAGCGGGATGTGCCGGATCAGGTTGCCGTCGGGGTGCAGGTCGGGGGCGCCGAAGGCCTGTTCGGGGTCGGTGACCGGGTCGAGGAGCTCGTACTCGACGGCGATCGCGGCGGCCGCGAGGCGCGCGGTGTCCGGGTGGTCGGCGGCGACGGCGGCGATGGGCTCGCCGTGGTGGCGGACCACGTCGTGCGCGAAGACGGGCCGGTCGGCGATGCGGCGGCCGTGCGTGGTGGCGCCGGGGACGTCGGCGTGGGTGACGACGGCCCGCACGCCGGGCATTTCGGCGGCGGCGGAGGTGTCGATGGAGAGGATGCGGGCGTGGGCGTGCGGGGAGCGCAGCACGGCGGCCCAGAGGAGGCCCTCGGCCCACAGGTCGGCGGCGTAGGGGAAGGTGCCCTCGGTCTTGGCCCGGGTGTCGGTGGCCGGGACGGACGCGCCGATGCCGCGCGGGACCGCCGGCTCCGACGGCTCCGCGCCCTCGGTGAGCGGCGTCGTGACCGCTGCCGGGACCGTCGCCGCGTCGTGGGCGCTCACGCCGTGCCTCCGTCGTGGTGGCCCGGGTTCCCCTGCATGCCCTGCATCCCCTGGTTCCCCTGCATCCCGTGGTTCCCCTGATTGCCCTGCATCCCGTGGACGCCGCCCTCGCCCGGCGGGGCCTGGTGCGGGATCCGGGCCTCGGCCGAGGCCGCGGCGGCCGCTTCGGCCGCCGACCCGCGCTCGGCGACGACCTCGCGCACGGCCTCGATGACGCCCGAGTAGCCGGAGCATCGGCAGAGGTTGCCGCACAGGGCCTGGCGGGTCTCCAGCTCGCTGGGGGCGTGGTTGCCTTCCAGCAGATCGTGGATGGTCATGGCCATGCCGGGCACGCAGAACCCGCACTGCACCGCACCCGACCTGCACAACGCCTCTTGTACGTCCGACAGTTCCCCGTCGGTCGCGAGACCTTCCACGGTCCGGACCTCGCTGCCCGCCGCGGTGGCCGCGGGGACGAGGCAGGAGGCGACGAGCCGGCCGTCGACCTGCACGGCGCAGGCGCCGCATTCGCCCTGCGAGCAGCCGTCCTTGGCGCCGGCGAGGCCGAGGCGCTCGCGCAGCACGTAGAGGAGGGACTCGCCGATCCACGCCCCGGTGACGGGGCGGTCGGCCCCGTTGACGCGCAGGACGTAGGAGGCCGACGGGTGCTCGTGCTGGGCGACGGCCGCGGCGTCCGCTCCGTCGGCGTCCTCTTCCTCGTACGCAGCCCCCTCGCCCGGAGCCCCTTCTGCCGACTCCGCCGAAGCCGTCCCGACAGCCGGGCCGGTGTCGTCGGTACCCGGCGCGGGCTCGGCCGGAGCTCCGCCGGCGGCCGGCACGGCTGCGCCGTCACCCTGCTCCGCCTCGACGGCCCCGGCTCCGGCCCCGTCCTGGTCCCCGGCTCCGCCCGGGCCCGGCACACCCGCGCCGAACCCCGGCTCCGCCTCGGCGACCCCGGCTCCGAACCCGCCTGCGGCCCCGGCTTCGCCGACCGCCCCTGCTGCGTCTGTGTCCCGGGCTTCGTCTCCGCCCCGGGCTCCGTCATCACCTCGGGTTTCACCCCGGGCTTCGCCCTCGTTCCCCGGGTGCTGACGCTCCCCCGAGTCCGGGACCTGCGCCGGCCCGTGGGCGGCTTCGATGTCGTGCGGGGCCGGGTAGCCCGGCTCCCCGTCCAGCGGGGTACCGACCCCCGGGCCGCCCAGCACGCGCGGTCCGCGCCCCGGGGCCGAGCCGAAGGATCCGCCGGCCGGCGCGGAAACCCCGGGGAACACCCCGGAGCCCAGCGGGTCGGAGCCCAGCGGGTCGGAGCCCAGCGGGTCCGGAATCGGCCCGTCGGTGCCCGGCCCGTCGCCGCCCGGCTGCTGCGCCACGTACCCGCGCGCACCCTCGAAGTCCGGATGGGCCGCCCACGGGGCCGCGGCCCCGCCGGGCAGCGTCGCGGGGGCCTGGCTCCAGTCGGCGGAGGGTGCGAGCTGTCCGAAGCTGCCCGTGTCGCCGGCGCCTCCCGGGGTCCACACGTCGCTCGCCGCCGCCTCGGGGAACCGCCACTCGGCGGTGGACCCGGACTCGTGCACGGCCGCCGAGCGGTTCCCCGCGAAGGGCTCACCGAAGGGCTCGGCGAAGGGCTCGCCGAAGGAGTCACCGCGGGACTCGCCGAAGGGCTCCGCGTAGGACTCCGGATAAGGCTCCGCGCGGGGCTGCCCGAAGGGCTCCGCGAAGTTCTCCGCGCCGGGCTCGGCCACCTGCTCCGCCGCCGGATCCGCGAACGCCGCGGCCACCGACGCCGGGATCGGCACCGACGCCGGGATCGGAGCCCGCGCCGCGGCCCCCGAAGCACCCGCACCCGCACCCGCGTCCGCCGGAGCCGCCGAACCCGCCTCGGGCCACTGCACCGGGATCGTCCACGTGCCCGTGGCCGCCGGATCCGTACTCCCCGAGCCCAGCGGCACGATCATCGGCGGCGGCACGTAGCCGTGCCCGGGGGCCGCGAGGGGCTCCCCGGTTCCGAGCGCGTCCAGCATGTCCTGCGGCAGTTTCACGAAGGCCGTCGCGTCGGAGTCGTACTCGCCGCCGTGCGGCACCGGCTCCCAGCCCCAGTGGGGGCCCGCAGGTCCCGTCGAGCCCGCAGCACCCGTGTTGTCGTTCTCACTCATGAGCTCAGCGCCCTCCCCAGGGCCCTCCGTGCCAGCACGGCCACCGTCCGCCGCAAATGCAGTACTGCGGGAGCCACCGGCTCCCCCTGGTCGGGCACGCACGCCGCCGCGACGTACTCGCCGAAGGCTTCGAGCGCTTCGGGGGCCAGACTGCGGTCCCCGTCCCAGTCGATCAACGAGGCAACCCACTGCTCGGCTTCCAGCGGCCGCAGCGGCATCGGGGCGACCGCGCCGATCGCGCAGCGCACGCCCCGGCGCCCGGGGTCCAGTACGAGTCCCACGGACGCCACCGCGCGCCCGGGTCCCGTACGGCCCGTGGCCTTGAGGAACACCTGCGGCGCGTGCAGCAACGGCACCCGCACGAAGCCGATCAACTCTCCGGGGCGGAGCATCTCGCGGCCGGCCAGCAGGTGCGAGACCGGGATCTCGCGCTGCGATCCGCCGGGCCCGACGATGACGAGCACGGCCTCCAGCGCGGCCAGCACGGGCAGCGCGTCACCGGTCGGCGCGGCGGTGGCGATGTTGCCGCCCAGCGTGCCGGCGTTGCGGATCTGCGGCGGGCCCGCGGCGCGCGCGGCGGCGGCCAGGGCCGGGATCAGGGCGGCGAAGTCGGGCCGGCCCATGCGCGCGTGCGTGAGTCCGGCGCCGAGGAGCGCGTGGCCGTCCTGGTACTGCCAGCCGCGGATCTCGTTGATCCGGCCGAGGCCCACGAGGGCGGCGGGGCGCAGGAGTCCCGCGTTGACGGCGGCCATGAGGTCGGTGCCGCCCGCCACGGGGACGGCGGCGGGCATGGCCGCGAGCGCCGCCACGGCCTCGTCGAGCGAGGCCGGCAGCGTCACGGACTGCGCCGCGTTCCCCGCCCGCGGGTCGCTGCGGGGCCCCTGGGACGAGTCCCGTGCCTGCGGTGCGTGCGGTGCGTGCGTGGTCAACCCAGCTGCCCCTTCCCGATGTCCCGGTCCCGGCGCTCACGCCTGTCCGCCGTACGGTACGTGCTCACCGCCGGGAGGTGGCAACTCTGGCACATCTTCCGGAGCACCGGACGCGAGGGTCCACCGCCCGCGCACCACCGGCGCACCACCCTCGCGACGCCCCCCGTACGGCCCCTCGGACCGTCCCGCGCACGGCCCCCGCACCAGCCGCTCGATCCCACCGCGATCCCGCCGTGATCCGGCCGCGACCGGGCTGCGATCCGGCCGTGACCGGGTCTCCGTCCGGCCTCGATCCGGACTCGATCCCGCCCCGGCGGCGCCGCGTTCCCGCACGGGCGCCGCCTCGCCGCCGCCGCTCCGCTCCCACCCCGGCTCATCCCCGCGGGGGGCTCGTCACACGTTCGGGGGCGCTCCCTCGATCGGGCGCCCGAGCACTCCGGGCCTGCGCTGCCACGGCAACGGGCCGCCCGGCGGCCGGTAGTCGACCCCGAGGGCGTCCAGGCGCCGGTAGTGCGCCGTCATCCTTGCCTCGAAGTCCGCGTAATCCCGCTCCCCGGGCTGCGGCAGCCGGGACCACACCACCTCCGCGAAGGCCGCGAGGCGCGGGAACGTCTGGTAGTCGACGCGGCTCTGGTCCTCCATCACCTCGGTCCACACGTTGGCCTGCGCGCCCAGCACGTGGGCGGCGGCCTCTTCGGACAACTTCGGCGGTACCGGCTCGAACCGGTACACATCCTCCAATGTCCGTACGTACCCGATGGGCATCGGCTCGTCCCCGCCGTCCGCCTGACGGTGGTCCAGGTACACCTGCTGCTCGGGGCACATCACCACGTCGTGGCCGGCCTCGGCGGCGGCGATGCCGCCCGCGTAGCCGCGCCAGGAGGAGACGGCCGCTCCCGGGGCCAGCCCGCCCTCCAGGATCTCGTCCCAGCCGATGAGCCGGCGGCCGCGCTCGGCGAGCCAGCCGTCGAAGTGCCGGATGAACCAGGACTGCAGACCGTCCTCGCCGTCGACCCCCAGCTCGCGGATCCGCTCCTGCGCGACCGCGGAGGCCTTCCACTGCGCCTTGGGGCACTCGTCGCCGCCGATGTGGACGAAGGGCGAGACCTCGGCGGGGAACAGCTCCAGCAGTTCCTCGAAGACCCCCTCGTAGAACCGCAGGACGGCCTCGGTGGGCGCGAGCACGTTCTCGTTGATGCCCCAGTCGTCCCACACCCCGAGCGCGGCCGTGTCCACCACGTCGGTGTTGCCGAGCTCCGGGTACGCGGCGATCGCGGCCTGCGAGTGCCCCGGCACGTCGATCTCCGGCACCACGCGCACGTGCCGCTCGGCGGCGTAGGCGACGATCTCGCGGATGTCGTCCCGGGTGTAGAAGCCGCCGTGCGGGGTCTCGTTCCACAGCGGCGAGGCCCGGTGGCCCCACCGGCTGCGGGACCGCCACGCGCCGACCTCGGTGAGCTTCGGGTAGCGCTCGATCTCGATCCGCCAGCCCTGGTCGTCCGTCAGGTGCAGGTGGAGCACGTTGAGCTTGTGGGCGGCGAGCAGGTCGATGTACCGCAGCACCCCGTCCTTGGGCATGAAGTGCCGGGCCACGTCGAGCATGAGGCCGCGCCAGCCGAAGCGGGGGCCGTCGGCGACGTCCCCGCACGGCAGCCGCCACACCGCCCCCGGCAGCGGCGCCCGCCGGTACGCGTCGGCCCCGAGGAGCTGACGCAGCGTCTGGGCGGCGTAGAACAGACCCGCCTCGTCGGCGCCCTCCAGGAGTACGGACCCCGCCGTGAGGTGGACCTCGTACGACTCGGGGCCGCTCTCCCGCGCCAGCTCCGGGCGCACCACGAGCCGGATCACCTGGCGTGCGGCGTACGTCTCGCCGGGGGCCGGGTCGGGCAGCACCCAGCCGGTGGCCGCGCCGAGTTCGCGGCGCAGCCAGCGGGCCGTCCCCCCGGCGCCGGGTCCGGTGTGCAGGAGCGGGTCCGTGAGTTCGAGCACGGCCCCGTCGGGCCGGAAGCCGGCGTACCGCGGCTGAGGGATCAATTCGATCGACTCCGACATGGCCTCGACTCCTCCGCGTTGCAGCAGGTGCAACGGACGTTTCACAGGGCGCTGACGCGGCGACCCTAACCCGCCCCCGGGGCACGGCAAAGGCCCCCGGACGCAACTGTGCGCACCGAGGGCCTTGGTCCCGCTTCGGGAGGGCCGGAGGACTACTTCCCGTCCTTGCCGCCCTTGTCCTTGTCCCCGCCGGGGCCCATGGACTCGTAGATCTCCTTGCACATGGGGCAGACCGGGTACTTCTTCGGATCCCGGCCCGGAACCCAGACCTTGCCGCAGAGCGCGACGACGGGGGTGCCCCCGAGCGCGCTCTCCATGATCTTGTCCTTCTGGACGTAGTGGGCGAAGCGCTCGTGGTCGCCGTCGCCGTGGGACACCTGCGGCGTCGGCTCTACGAGGGTCCCCGTACCAGTCCCGCGATCGGGCTCAAGAGTGCTCATGACTGCCAGGGTACCGAGTCCCTCGCGCGCGAGGGATCCGCGGCGGGCGCCCCCGGCCCGCCCCCGCCCCGGCCCCGCCCCGCGGGCTCAGTTCAGCGACGGGTCGTCCGCGTACGTGGCCACCATGGCCAGCTCGCTGCGCTGGCGCCGCAGCACCGCGCGCCAGAGCCGCTCGGGGTCCGGGGAGGAGACGTCGCCCGGCTCGGAGTCGACGACGTACCAGGCGCCCACGCCCAGTTCCTCCTCCAGCTGCCCCGGGCCCCAGCCCGAGTACCCGGCGAAGATGCGCAGGGCCCCCAGGGCCGCCGCGAGGAGTTCGGGCGGGGCCTCCAGGTCCACCAGGCCGATCGCCCCGTGCACCCGGCGCCAGCCGAGCGGTCCCTCCTCGCCCGGGATGACGGCCAGGCCCAGCGCGGAGTCCATCGCCACCGGGCCGCCCTGGAAGACGACTCCGGGGTCCTTGGCCAGCGGAGCCCAGGGCAGCAGCACGTCACCGACGCCCACCGGGGTGGGGCGGTTGAGGACGACGCCGAGGGAGCCCTGCTCGTCGTGGTCGAGCAGCAGCACCACCGCGCGGTCGAAATTCGGGTCCGCGAGGGCGGGGGTGGCCACGAGCAACCGCCCTGTGAGGGAGGACACCTCGGTCATGGCGACATGATCTCGCACATTCGCCCGCGAGGGGGAGTGGGCGGCACATTCGGATACGTACGCAGCTCAGGTCGCACCGCGGCAATTCGGGGCGCGCACGGGCCGCGTGGCGGACCCCGGCCGGACCCCCGCTGAAAGGAGACGCTCCGCCACCTGGCGGGCACCCAGGGTGTTGTACCGAATTCATGACAGTCCTACGGCCCCGTCAGCCTTACGAACAGGGGGGTCATGCCCCTTACCCTTTTCACTGGCCCCCCTGCCCACCCCTCTCCGGAACGCGAGATTCATGACCGGCATCAGTGACGATGTACTGCTTGTCCACGGCGGAACTCCGCTCGAGGGCGAGATCCGTGTCCGCGGCGCGAAGAACCTCGTACCCAAGGCGATGGTCGCGGCCCTGCTCGGCGACGAGCCCAGCCGGCTGCGCAACGTTCCCGACATCCGGGACGTCCGGGTCGTGCGCGGGCTGCTCCAGCTGCACGGGGTGACCGTCCGCCCCGGTGACGAACCGGGCGAGCTGGTGCTCGACCCCTCGCACGTCGAGAGCGCGAACGTCGCGGACATCGACGCGCACGCGGGCTCTTCGCGCATCCCGATCCTCTTCTGCGGCCCGCTGCTGCACCGCCTCGGCCACGCCTTCATCCCCGGCCTCGGCGGCTGCGACATCGGCGGCCGGCCGATCGACTTCCACTTCGAGGTGCTCCGCCAGTTCGGCGCGACCATCGAGAAGCGCGAGGGCGGTCAGTACCTGGAGGCCCCGCAGCGACTGCGCGGCTGCAAGATCCGCCTGCCCTACCCGTCGGTCGGCTCGACCGAGCAGGTGCTGCTGACGGCCGTCCTGGCCGAGGGCGTCACCGAGCTCAGCAACGCCGCCGTCGAACCGGAGATCGAAGACCTCATCTGCGTCCTGCAGAAGATGGGCGCGATCATCTCCGTCGACACCGACCGGACCATCCGGATCACCGGCGTGGACCGCCTCGGCGGCTACAACCACAAGGCGCTCCCGGACCGGCTGGAAGCCGCCTCCTGGGCGTCCGCGGCCCTCGCCACCGGCGGCAACATCTACGTGCGCGGCGCCCAGCAGCGTTCGATGATGACGTTCCTGAACACCTTCCGCCGGGTCGGCGGGGCGTTCGAGATCGACGACGACGGCATCCGCTTCTGGCACCCGGGCGGCCCGCTCAACGCCATCGCGCTGGAGACGGACGTCCACCCCGGTTTCCAGACCGACTGGCAGCAGCCGCTGGTCGTGGCGCTGACCCAGGCCACCGGCCTGTCGATCGTCCACGAGACGGTCTACGAGTCCCGTCTGGGATTCACCTCCGCGCTCAACCAGATGGGCGCGCACATCCAGCTCTACCGGGAGTGCCTGGGCGGCAGCGCCTGCCGCTTCGGCCAGCGCAACTTCCTGCACTCGGCCGTCGTCTCGGGGCCCACCAAGCTCCAGGGCGCCGACCTGGTCATCCCCGACCTGCGCGGCGGGTTCTCGTACCTGATCGCGGCGCTCGCCGCCGAGGGCACCTCGCGGGTCCACGGCATCGACCTGATCAACCGGGGCTACGAGAACTTCATGGAGAAGCTCGTGGAACTGGGCGCCAAGGTCGAGCTCCCGGGCGGCGACCTCGTCTGACGGGCACGGATCAGCGCCGGACGGGCGTAGATCCGCGCCTGACGGGCGTAGATCCCCACAGACCGTCCCAGAACGCCCCCACAGGCCCCGTACAGGGCCTGTGGGGGCGTTCTGGCTCCCGGGGGCCACCCGGGGTGCCGCAAGCGGCGAGAGGCGGCCACCCGGTGCCGGGTGGCCGCCTCTCGCGTACTACGTACTACTACTGCCGTCCCAAGGGCCTCTGTGGCCCTCGGCACAAGGGCGGACTACTTGCCCTTGGCGGCTTCCTTGAGCTTGGAGCCCGCGGAGACCTTCACGCTGTAGCCGGCCGGGATCTGGATGGGGTCGCCGGTCTGCGGGTTGCGCGCGGTGCGAGCGGCACGGTGGGTGCGCTCGAAGGTCAGGAAGCCGGGGATGGTGACCTTCTCGTCGCCCTTGGCGACAATCTCGCCGACGGTCTCGGCGAGCGCGGCCAGAACGGCGTCGGCGTCCTTGCGGGTCACCTCGGCGCGCTCGGACAGAGCGGCCACCAGCTCACTGCGGTTCATGTTGTACTCCCGTGTTCAACGTGCCTTAGAGGCGTGAGATCGAAGCCGATGCTGCCAGGGCCCTAGGACAGTCCCCGGACCCGGGTCTGACGTCAGACCCTCTCGCCCGGTTACGCATCCTGCCCCCACCACCGGCGGGAAAGCCAATCCGGCACCCGCCGGGGTCACACGAAAAGCGCCACAGTCACGCCGCGGTGACGCTCCGTCCGCACCGGAAGACGCCCGGATGGGTGTCCGGAGACGCGGACCGCGGGCCACGCGGGCATCCCCGCAACCCTATGGGCGGCCCGGGGGGCCCGCATCCCGCGACGCGCCGGGGATCAGACGGAGGTGGGCGCCGTCACGGCCGCGGAGGCCGCCTTGCGGACGGCTCCGGCGACCGCGCCCGCGACCTTGTCGTTGAAGACCGACGGGATGATGTAGTTCGCGTTCAGCTCGTCCTCGCCGACCACGTCGGCCAGGGCGCTCGCGGCGGCCAGCATCATGTCGGTGTTCACGGTGCGCGACTGGGCGTCCAGCAGGCCGCGGAAGACGCCCGGGAAGACCAGCACGTTGTTGATCTGGTTCGGGAAGTCGGAACGCCCCGTGGCCACGACGGCGGCGGTCTGGCGGGCGATCGCCGGGTCCACCTCGGGGTCCGGGTTCGCGAGCGCGAACACGATCGCGCCTTCCGCCATGGCGGCCACGTCCTCGCCGGACAGGACGTTGGGGGCCGAGACGCCGATGAACACGTCGGCGCCGACCACGGCCTCCTTCAGGGTGCCCGTGTAGCCCTCGGGGTTGGTGTTGTCGGCGATCCAGCGCAGCGGGGAGTCCGCGGCCGCGTCGACGAGGTCGGGGCGGTCCGCGTGCACCACGCCGTGGATGTCGGCGCTGACGGCGTTCTTGACGCCGGCGGCCAGGAGCAGCTTGAGGATGGCGGTACCGGCGGCGCCGGCGCCCGACATGACCACCTTGACGTCGCCAACGGCCTTGCCCACCACGCGCAGCGCGTTGGTGAGGGCGGCGAGGACCACGATGGCGGTGCCGTGCTGGTCGTCGTGGAAGACGGGGATGTCGAGGGCCTCGCGCAGCCGGGCCTCGATCTCGAAGCAGCGCGGCGCGGAGATGTCCTCGAGGTTGATGCCCGCGAAGCCCGGGGCGATCGCCTTGACGACGGCGACGATCTCGTCGGGGTCCTGGGTGTCCAGGCAGATCGGCCAGGCGTCGATGCCGGCGAAGCGCTTGAAGAGGGCCGCCTTGCCCTCCATGACGGGCAGTGCGGCCATCGGGCCGATGTTGCCGAGGCCCAGCACGGCGCTGCCGTCCGTCACGACTGCGACGGAGTTGCGCTTGATGGTCAGGCGGCGGGCGTCTTCGGGGTTCTCGGCGATCGCCATGCACACCCGGGCCACGCCCGGGGTGTAGATCATCGAGAGGTCGTCACGGTTGCGGATGGGGTGCTTCGACTGCATTTCGATCTTGCCGCCGAGGTGCATCAGGAAGGTTCGGTCGGAGACCTTGCCGAGGCTGACGCCCTCGATCCCGCGGAGCTTCTCGACGATCTCGTCGGCGTGCGCCGTGGACGTCGCGGCGATGGTGACGTCGATACGGAGCTTCTCGTGGCCGGATGCGGTCACGTCGAGGCCGGTGACCGAGCCACCGGAGGACTCCACGGCGGTGGTGAGCTGGGAGACCGCGGTACCGCTCGCGGGCACTTCCAGGCGGACCGTCATCGAGTACGAGACGCTGGGCGCCGTTGCCATGGCCGTGTTCCTCTTCTGTCCCTGGTTTTTCTGTACACACGCAGGGCCCCGCGCCTCTTGCCGAGAACATGGCAGGTATGGCAGGACCTGTTGTCCGATCGTCCCACCTACCAGCCGGTACAAGGTAACCAGCTACAAATTTCGGAAGAACTCTTCCACCATACGAGATAACTGGGGTCTACGGAATGGGTGGCCCATACAAAAAGGTCCGCGCCCCCCACTGGGTGGAGGACGCGGACCTGGTGCTTCATACGTCTATGACACCGACCCGCCATGCTCGCCTCGCGGCAAGTGGTCGCTCTAGGCGACTAAGGTTGGGCCCGGGGGCTTGGATCGAGTCGGTGCCGTAACCCAGGCTAACAAAGGTTCGCCGGAAGCGATCCCCCCACCGGCGACCGGTTGAGGGACCACGCCCTTGGCCGCCGACCAACCGGCCCTATGACGGTGACCGGCCCCATGACGGCGACCGGCCCTACGACGACAACCGGCCCCGCGGCGGCCTCACGGCCGGAGCAGCGCCGCGACCCCCTCGGCGTCCGGCTCGTCCCGGTCGGTGGAGATCACCGTCAGCTGCTGCGTCGCACGGGTCAGGGCCACGTAGAGCACCCGCAGGCCGGCCGGGGACTCGTCCGCGATCTCCGCCGGGGAGACGACCACCGTGGCGTCGTACTCCAGGCCCTTCGCCTCCAGGCTGCCCAGCGCGACCGCCCGCTCCCCCAGCTCCGCGAGCCAGCCCGCGGCCTCGGCGCGCCGGTCCATGGCCACGACCACGCCGACGGTGCCGTCCACCTGCTCCAGCAGCCGCCGGGTCTCCTCCACGACCGTGGAGCGCAGGTCCCCTTCCTTGGGGGGCGCCGCCGTGAAGCGCGGCAGCAGGCCCGTGGAGCGCACCGCCGTCGGCGGCTCCGTGCCCGGCGCCGCCAGCTTCAGCACCCGCGAGGCGACCTCGGCGACCTCGGCCGGGTTGCGGTAGTTCACCGTCAGGGTGAACTTGCGCCGCGGCCGCGTGCCCAGCGCCTCGTCGCGCGCGGCGGCCGCCTCCTGCGGGTCGGTCCACGAGGACTGCGCCGGGTCTCCGACCACCGTCCACGTGCCGCCCCGGCCGCGGCGGCCGACCATCCGCCACTGCATCGGCGTCAGGTCCTGCGCCTCGTCGACGATGACGTGCGCGTACTCGGTGCGCTCCGCCGCGAGCCGCTCGGCCCGCTCCCACTGGGTCTCCTCGCGGGTCGGCATCAGCTCCTCCAGCCCGCTGAGCTGATCGAGCGGATCCATCTGCCGCTTCTTCTTGGGCCGCGCGGGCGCGCCCAGCAGCTGATGGAGCTCGTCCAGCAGCGCCACGTCGTGCACCGACAGGGCGCCCTTGCCGTCCGGGCCCACCCGGCGCAGGGAGCGCGCCACCTGACGGGTCTCGCGCGGGTTCAGGTCCCGGCGCGACCAGCGCGACAGGCGCCGCTCGTCGGCCATGGAGGCCAGCACCCCGCGCGGGGTCAGCTCGGGCCACCAGGCGTTCAGGAAGTCGATGAACGCGTCCTCCGTCGAGATGTCCTCGTCGAAGGCGGAGCGCAGCTCGGCCGCGAGCTCCGGGTCGCTGTGCCGGCCCGCCCCGCCGGACTTGGAGTACAGCGCGTCGAGCAGGAGCTTGCGGGCGCGCGGGCGCAGCAGGTTGACCGGGGCCGTGCCGGACAGGACGTTCTGCCGGATCCGGTCGAGGTCGGGGGCCTCCAGCTCCTGGCGGCGCCCGAAGGCCACCACGCGCAGCCGGTCGGGGGCGGGTGCCCCGCCGGGACCGCCGAACTCCAGGGCGCCCCGTACGGCCTTGCGCAGCACCTTGAGCATCCGGGACGAGCCCTTGACGCGTGCCGTGGACGGGTCGTCGTACGTGGTCGCCTCGGCCCCGTCGACGAGCGAGCCGAGCGCCCGGATGGCGACCTGGCCCTCCTCGCCGAGGGAGGGCAGGACGCCCTCGGTGTAGGCGACCAGGAGCGGGGTCGGGGAGACGATCAGGATGCCGCCGGAGTAGCGCCGGCGGTCCTGGTAGAGCAGGTAGGCGGCGCGGTGCAGGGCGACGGCGGTCTTGCCGGTGCCCGGTCCGCCCGCGACCTCGGCGACCGAGGCGGCGGGCGCCCGGATGACGAGGTCCTGCTCGGCCTGGATGGAGGAGACGATGTCGCGCATCGAGTGGGTACGGGCCCGCCCGAGGGCGGCCATCAGGGCGCCGTCGCCGATGACGGGCAGCTCGCCCCCGTCGAGGAAGGCGGTCACCTCGGGGCGCATCAGGTCGTCCTCGACGCCGAGCACCTTGCGGCCCTTGGAGCGGATGACCCGGCGGCGCACGACGCGGCCGGGGTCCTTGGGGGTGGAGCGGTAGAACGGCGCGGCCGCGGGGGCGCGCCAGTCGATGACGAGCGGCGCGTAGTCGGAGTCGAGGACCCCGATGCGGCCGATGTGGAGCGTCTCGGCGATATCGGCCGTGAGGTCGGTGCGGATCGCGTCGTCGGCGGGCTCGACGGAGGTGAAGGCGCCGTCGGGGCCCCGCTCCCCGTCCTTGCCGAGGACCAGGTCGATGCGGCCGAACAGGAAGTCCTCGAACTCGTTGTTGAGACGGTTGAGGTGAATCCCGGCGCGGAACACCTGCGCGTCCCGTTCCGCGAGGGCGCCGGGCGTGCCGACCTGGCCACGCTTGGCGGCGTCGTTCATCAGGAACTCCGCCTCGTGGATCTTCTCCTCAAGGCGTCGGTACACGTGATCGAGATGCGTCTGCTCGACCGCGATCTCCCGATCGCGGACGGAATCCGCCGTGCTGTCGACAGCGGCATTCTGCGCGGCCACCAAGGCCCCTTTCTGACGTGCATGGGCAGCCGTCAACCGTACGCGAAGGGGCCCGTGTGCGCACGCCCCTTCCGGGACGGCTCGCGGATCAGGACGAAGATCACGCCCGGCGGGGGTCGCGGTCGGGGTCAGCCGGGGCGGGATTCGAGGACGCGCCGCCGGTGGCGGGCGACGCGTTCGCGGTTGCCGCAGAGCTCGCTGGAGCACCAGCGGCGGCGGTGTCCGCGCGAGGTGTCGAGGTAGACGCGGGCGCAGCCGTCGCCCTCGCAGGCGCGCAGCAGCTCCCGCTCGCCGGGGTCGGTGAGCAGTTCGACGGCGTCCCGGGCCACGGCGGCGAGCAGTCCGGCGCATTCGACGCCGCCGCACAACTCGCGTACGAGGTGCCCTTCTTGGTCCTGTACGGCACACAGTCCCGGGGGTGCACCGGCGGCCGCCGCGTTGACCCGGGCCAGTGCGGCCCCGGGCGGCGCGGCTCCGGCCAGCTCGGCCCGTACGAGGCTCTCGACGTCGGCGCGCAGCACCTGGAAGGCCCGCACCCAGTCGTCCCCGACGCGGCCGAGCGGCGTCCGGTCGGGCACCAGCCCGGTTCCGGTGAGCCACAGCCGCAGCCCGTCACCGTCCCGGATGCCCTCGGTCTTCGCGAGAGGCGCAAACGTAGCCACCAGGTCCAGGCAGACCCGCCCGGAGTCGAACCACATGCCCGTCACCGCCTCCCTGTCGGGGCGTGCCCCCAGAATGCCCGTGCGGGGCGCCGACCGGAACCCTGTCGGCACAGGCCATTCCCGCCCGGATGTATGGAACATCCGCTAGCCTTATATGGAGCCGATACTCCATCCCTTGGGAGGGCCCCATGTCAGCCACCCAGATCGATCTCGACGACGAGGCCCTTGCCGAGGCCATGCAGCTGTCGGGCGCACGGACGAAGAAGGAGACCGTGAACCTGGCGCTGCGCGAGTATGTCGAGCGCCGCCGTCGCACCGAGGCCCGGCTCCGCCACTTCCAGGCGGCCCAGGAGTGGGACGAAGAGAGCTTCTGGCGTCAGCACGCCGCGGAAAAGGGCGCCGCCTGACGTGCTCCGCTACCTGATCGACTCGACGGCCGTCTGGCGTCTGCAGTGCGACCGGTCCCTCAACGAGGCCTGGGCGCACGAGATCGACGAGGGCAACGTCGGCTCCTGTCGCCCCCAGCGCACGGAGTTCCGGAGGTCCGCGCGGAACCTCGACGAGTACGAGGCCATGACGGACATGCTGGCCGACCTCTACCCGGAGGTGCCCGTTCCCAAGAACGCCTGGCAGTGGATCGAGACCGCGCAGTACCGCCTGGCCCAGCGCGGCCGCCACCAGAGCCTGTCCGTCGTCGACTGGCTCATCTGCGCGACGGCGGCCCACCACGGGCTCATCGTCCTCCACGACGACAAGGACTTCGCAGCCGCGGCGGGTCTGCTCCCGGAGGTCCAGGAGCACAACGTGCACCGGGTGCCCCGCTGACCCGGGGCCGCCGGAGCACACCCGGACGCCGCCCTCAGTCCGCGCAGGCGCCCGCGTCCAGCGACAGCCGGTAGCCGCGCTTGACGACGGTCTGGATGAGGTTCGGGACGCCCAGGGCCACGCGCAGGCGGGCCATCGCCGTTTCCACCGCGTGCTCGTCGCGGCCCGCGCCGGGGAGGGCGCGCAGGAGTTCGGAGCGGGCCACGACCCAGCCCGGGCGCCGGGACAGGGCCCTGAGCAGGGCCATGCCGGCGGGCGGGACGGGGCGCAGCTCGGCGTCGACGAGGACCGCGTGGCCGCGCAGCTCCAGCCGGTGTCCGGCCACCGGGAGCACGCGGGCCCGGCCCGGGAGTTCCTGGCACAGGAGTTGCACGAGGGGTCCGAGCCGGAAGCGCTCGGGCTGCACCGTGGTCACGCCTTCCGCCTGGAGCGGCAGGGCCGTCACCGGCCCGACGCACGCGGAGAGGACCGACCCGCCGGTCAGGGCCCCGATCACGGATTCCCGTAGGCCCCGCTCCGCGGCCCGCGTCAGCAGCGAGGCCGCCGCCGGGGCGGAGGTGAAGCTCACGGCGTCCACCGCTCCGGCGGTCACCGCGTCGATCAGCCGGTCCAGCGGCCCGAGGTCCTCCGGCGGCATCCAGCGGTAGACGGGTACGCCGACCACCTCGGCGCCGCCCGCCCGCAGGGCCTCGATGAACCCGGGCAGCGGTTCCCCGTGCAGCTGGAGCGCGATGCGCCGGCCGGCCACCCCGGCCGTGAGCAGCCGGTCCAGTACCTCGGCGAGCGATTCCGAGTGCGGGGACCAGGTCTCCACGAGCCCGGCGGCCCGGATCGCGCCCTTCACCTTCGGTCCGCGCGCCAGCAGTTCGGTATCCCGAAGCCGTCCGAGCAGTTCCTCGCCGAGCCCCCACCCGTCGGCGGCCTCGATCCAGCCGCGGAAGCCGATGGCGGTGGTCGCCACCACCACGTCGGGCGCGCAGCCGATGAGTTCCTTGGTGGCGGACAGCAGTTCGGCGTCGTCGGCGAGCGGCACGATCCGCAGGGCGGGGGCGTGCAGCACGGTGGCCCCGCGGCGGCGCAGCAGGGCGATGAGCTCGTCGGCGCGCCGGGCGGCGGTGACCCCGACGGTGAAGCCGGCGAGCGGGCCGGCCGGAGGACTGGTGGGCGGACCAGTGGGCGGACCGGTGGGGGTGTCCTGGTCGTGCATGGTGACCTGCCTCGCGCAGTGGTCGGGTCCGGTGTCGGGGTCCGATATCGGGGTCCGGTGTCGCGGTCGCGTAGTCGTGACGCTCGCGTGAACCGAGCCTGCCCTGGGGGCGTATCAGGCTCGGTTCACGCGTATTTCGGTGCCGTTAACCGGCGTGTGCTCGCCGTTACACCGAGGTGAGCTGCGGCTTCGCCTCCGCACCGGCCGTGGGGATCATCACCTGGGCGGGCCGGCGAAGGTATACCGCCCAGGTGACGGCGCAGCACACCGCGTAGAAGCCGAGGAAGGTCACGAAGGCCGCCGTGCCCGAGCCGGAGGTCAGGAAGGCCTCCCGGAAGACCAGGTTGATGCCGAGCCCGCCGAGCGCGCCGACCGCGCCGATGAGTCCCATGGAGGCGCCGGACAGCCGCCGCCCGTACGCGGCCGCGTCCTCGCCGCTCATCCCGCGGGCCAGCGCCTTCGCCTGGAAGATGCCGGGGATCATCTTGTAGGTGGAGCCGTTGCCGAGCCCGCTGAGGACGAACAGCCCCACGAAGCCGATCAGGAACACCGGCAGGGATTCCCGTACGGAGGCCAGGATCACCACTCCGGTCGCCGCCGCCATCGCCACGAAGGTGCCCAGGGTGATCCGGGCGCCGCCGAAGCGGTCCGCGAGGGCTCCGCCGACCGGCCTGATGAGCGAGCCGAGCAGCGGTCCGATGAAGGTGAGCGAGGCCGCCTGGAGCGGGGTGCGGCCGAACTGCGTCTGGAGCACCAGCCCGAAGGCGAAGCTGTAGCCGATGAAGGAGCCGAAGGTGCCGATGTACAGGAACGCCATGATCCAGGTGTGCCCGTCACGGGCCGCGTCGCGGACGGCTCCGGTGTCGTTGCGGACGGGCGCCAGGTTGTCCATCCGCACGGCGGCCAGCACCGCGGCGATCACGATCAGCGGGATGTAGGCGCCGAGCAGCAGCCGCGGGTGGCCGGCTCCGGCCGTACCGATGACCAGCAGGGCGACGAGCTGGACGACCGGGACGCCGATGTTGCCGCCGCCCGCGTTGAGGCCGAGCGCCCAGCCCTTCTTGCGCAGCGGGAAGAAGGCGTTGATGTTCGTCATCGACGAGGCGAAGTTGCCGCCGCCGACCCCGGTCAGCGCGGCCACCAGCAGGAAGGTGTTGTACGAGGTCCCGGGCTCCATCACCAGCCAGGCGGCGACCGTCGGCGCGAGCAGCAGCAGGGCGCTGACGACCGTCCAGTTGCGGCCGCCGAAGCGGGCCACGGCGAAGGTGTACGGGACGCGGACCAGGGCGCCCACGCAGGTGGCGGTGGCGATGAGGAAGAACTTCCCGGCGGGGTCGATCCCGTACTGCGGGCCCATGAAGAGCACCATCACGGACCACAGGGACCAGATCGAGAACCCGATGTGCTCGGAGAGCACGGAGTAGATCAGGTTGCGGCGGGCGGTCTTCTCACCCGTTTCCCGCCAGAAGGTCTCGTCCTCGGGGTCCCACCGCTCGATCCAGCGGCCACCCTTGCGCGGTGCGGTCGTACTGGTCATCACACGCCTCCACAGCTGCTGCGATCACGTCGCGCTCGTCGGGCCTAGTCCGGCTCGTCGCGTCCCGTCCGTGGTGACGACCGTAGGAAGGGCTCGTTTCGGCCCCGGTCCCCGCTGGATGACCGGCGGGAAACCTTGCACTCACCCACCGCCCGGGGCGGGTGTGAGCGCGGGCAGCCAGCTGTCCGGGGGCACCTCCAGCCAGCCGCGCCCGGCCCCGAGCTCCGCGGCGGCGCGGCGCAGCGCGTCGAGCCCGGGATGGCTCGAACCCTTCCGCCACACCATGGAGAGCGGCGACAGCGGCACCGGGGCGGTCAGCGGACGTTTGACGCAGCCGGGCATGTCGACGAAGCCCACCGTGGCGAGGACCGGACGGCCCGTCTTGACCATGACCCGGCGGAACTCCTCCTTGCCCACCGCCACCGGCGCGGGCGGCGCCGGCTCGATGCCCCGCCCGGCGAACAGCTCGCGCGCCAGCCCGGTCCACTCCAGGGTCCGCGGGTTCCCGGCCCCGGTGTACACCGTCTCGCCGCGCAGCGCGTCCAGCGGTACGGCGTCCAGCGCGGCCAGCGCGTGCCCCTCGGGCAGCAGCACCGCGAGCGGCTCGTACCGTACGGGCGTGCGCGCGAGGCGGGCCCGCAGCGCCGGGTCGAGGCCGTCGGCGTACCCGAAGGAGACGTCGAGGCGGCCCGCGGCGATCTCGGCGGCGGCGTGGGTGAGCCCGGACTCGAAGCGGGCCATCAGCTCGCAGTCGGGGGCGAGTTCGCGGGCCCGCTCCAGGACGCTGCGGGCGGTGCCGGGGCCGTCGGTGTTGAGGTCGACGAGCAGCGGGCGGGGCCCCGCGAACACCCCGGCCAGCTCCTCGTGGGCGCGCAGCACGCCCCGGGCCAGGGGCAGCAGCCGCTCCCCGTCCGGGGTCAGCTCGACGGCGCGGGTGGTGCGGACGAACAGGGCCGCGCCCAGGGTCTGCTCGAGCCGGCGCACGTCCCGGCTCAGGGCCTGCTGGGCCACGTAGAGCCGGGCGGCGGCACGGGTGAAGTGCAGCTCCTCGGCGACGGCGAGGAAGGCGCGCAGCAGGCGGGGTTCCACGTCTCGGGGCGTCACCTGCGGAGACTAACAACCCCGGCCGCATTCACAACACGGAGCGGTGAATCACTCCCGAACAGGTGTTGGACCGCCGACGGGGCCCGGCCCGAGCCTTGACCCATGCCCACCACCCCGCCGCCCGCCGGCCCGGCCGCTGCCGGCCCGGCCGCCACCACCCCGCCGTCTGCCGGCCCGTCGCCCGTCACCCCTGCCGCGGTCCGGGCGGCCGCCCCGGGCGCTGCCGCCGCGCCGTCGGCCGCCGCCCCGGGCGCCGTCGCGATCGCCGCCGCCCCGCCGGTCGCCCCGCCGGTCGCCCGGTCCGGCGGCGCCGTCCGCCGTGCCGCCCCGGCCGCGCGCGGCCCGCTCATGGCCGTCTCCGGCACCACGCTGGTGCTCGCCGCCGCCCCGGCGCGGCAGGAGCACCCGGCCCGCGCGGCGCGGCCGACCCGCGCCCCGGGCCCGTACCGGCGGCTCTTCGCGCTCCCCGGCACCCGCGGGTTCACCGCCGGGAACCTCGTCGCCCGGCTCCCCATGGGCATGTTCGGCGTCAGCGCCGTCATGATGATCGCCGGGCAGCGCGGCTCCTACGCCCTCGCCGGCGCCGTCGTGGCGGTGGGCCTGGCCGCCACCGCCTTCGTGGCGCCCTGGACGGCCCGGCTGGTCGACCGGCACGGGCAGGCCCGGGTCGCCGTGCCCGCCTCCCTGATCGCGGTCCTCGGCTCGCTCTCCCTGATCGCGTGCGTCCGTACCGGGGCCCCCGCGTGGACCCTCTTCGCCTCCTACGCCGCCACCGCGACCACCCCCAACATCGGCGGCATGTCCCGCGCCCGCTGGACCCACCTGCTGCAGGACGACCCGGCCTCCCGGCACACCGCGATGTCCTTCGAGCAGGCCGCGGACGAACTGGCGTACATGCTCGGACCGGTGGTCGCCGCCTTCCTGTGCACCGCCGCCTTCCCGGAGGCGGGCACGCTCGCCGGGGCCGTACTGCTCCTCACCGGGATGCTGGTCTTCACGGCCCACCGCGCCACCGAACCCCCGCCCGCGCCCGCGGTCCGGGGACCCTCCCCGCTCCGCGCCCTGGGAGGACTGCTGCCGCTCTTCCTCGCCCTCGGCGCGATGTTCGGCTCCATGGAGATCACCTCCATCGCCCATCTCGGCGCCCACGGCCTCGGCGCGCTCTCGGGCCCCGTCCTCGCCCTCCAGGCGGCCGGCTCCTTCGCGGCCGGCCTGCTCTACGGCACCCTGCGCCCGCGCACGCTCCCCGCCTGCCTGGGCGTCCTGGCGGCCGCCATGGCCCTGCCCTGGGCGGCGGCGGCCACCGGCTCCCTGCTCGCCCTGTCCGCGGCCCTGCTGCTGGCCGGCATGGCCACGGCCCCGGTCATGGTCACCGCGATGTCCCGGGTGCACGCCGTGACCCCGCCGGGCCGCCTCAACGAGGGCATGACCCTCGCCGTCACCGCCCTCTTCGCAGGCATCGCGGCGGGCTCCGCGACGGCCGGCTCCGCGATCGACCACTGGGGCACGACGGCCCCGTACGCCCTCCCGGCGGCGGGGGCGCTGCTCGCGCTCCTTCTGGGTGGCATGGGGCTGGTACCGGCCTCCTCCCGTACAAGACTGGTCCGGTAGTCACGTACCGCCAAGAATGGAGTGACGCCATGTCCATCAGCGCCGGCGAGGCCCGAGCGACCCTCTTCACACTCATCGAGCGCGTCAACACCGACCACACTCCGGTGCGCATCACGTCCAAGAGCGGCGACGCCGTCCTCATGGCCGCCGACGACTACGACTCCTGGCAGGAGACCGTCCACCTCCTCCGGTCGCCGGAGAACGCGAAGCGCCTGATGGAAGCGGTCGCCCGCGACCGCGAGGGCGCAACCACCGTCGCCAGGACACTGGACGAGCTGAAGGAGATGACCGGGGGCGAGGAGTGAGGAGCGTCCACATCGACCCCGCGGCCTGGGACGACTTCCTCTTCTGGCTCGCGTCGGACCGGAAGATGGCCCGCAGGATCACCCGCCTCATCGGCGAAATCCAGCGCGACCCGTTCGGCGGGATCGGCAAACCCGAACCCCTGAAGGGCGAGCTCTCGGGCTACTGGTCCCGCCGGATCGACGACGAACACCGGCTCGTCTGCCGAGCCGCACATCGGGGTCGGACCAGCACCGCGCCCCCGCGGGCGGTCGCGGGGTCGCGGTGTCTGCAGAGGGTCCGTCAGCCGGTGGGCTGGCAGATCGTGTAGACGCGGACGCCGGTGTCTCCGGCGCCGGCGGGGTTCTTCAGCCACACCTGCCAACGGTTGGCATCGGTGTTCGGGTGCGAGGTCAGCAGGTTCGCGTCCGAGGGGGTGGCGAGCCGTATCTGGACCGCCGACGGCTCCTGGGCCCGTGTCGCCGCGGGCACCACCCACCAGGCCGGCCCCGGAACCTGTGGGACCAGGCGGAGACGGCCCACCAGGTCTGGGAGGAGCACGACGGCCCCAGCCGGGACCGCTTCGGCCTCACTCTCACCGCCGACGGCCAGACCCTGTGGGTGGATACTCCGGACCAGCCCCTCCGGGCCTTCTCGATCACGACCCACCCACACAGGGCAGCAGAAAGCCCCCGCACCATGGAAGGTGCGGGGGCTTTCTGCTGCCCGCTGGTTTCAACGCGCCAGAGAGGGCGTCTCCGAGCCGTCCACTTCCGGGTGCGCGCCCCCTGCAATCGCCTCCACCGTGACGATGACCGTGCGGGGCACCAGCTCGACTGCGTTGTACCGGCGGAGCAGCGCCTCCACCAGGGCGGTCATGGAGGCCGTGTGGCCGCTCTTGCGGGCGACAGCCGCCGCCTTCCTGCGCCCGTCCGCCTGCCCCCAAACTGCTTCGGTGACACGGGAGTTCTTCGTGGCACGGCCGCCACGAGCGCGGGCGCTCTCCACGGCCGACCGGCCCCGCGCCAAAGCACGCACTGCCTCCTTCCGAACGTACGTATACGTGCACCGCGACCAAGTCGCCGCCCGTCACGGATTCGGCATATGGGACGTGGACGGACTCCGGCAGGAAGCGGCCAGCGCCGCCCGGGAGTTGCGTGGCCCGGACATGCCGGGGCCCGTGCTGGATCCGGACTGCACGTGTCCGGTCCTGACCGGCCCACGCACCGCCACCAGCCGCGTTGTGACCTGCGGTACTCGACCGCCTGACCCGTCCCATATCGCGGGCGTCCTCTACCGACTTGTACGGGACGCCCGCACAATCCCTGAGCGCGACACCCCCCGAAAGGCCACCATGACCGACCACGACCAACCGACAGGTGCAGACATGACCCCGGACGCACCAATCCCGATGAGCAAGCCGGGTACCCCGCCCCAGCCGCAGCGCCCTCCGCAGGCCCCTGCCCAGCCGCCCCAGCCGCAACCGCAGGTCCCGCCCCAGCAGCAGCCGCAGCAGTACACCCAGGGTGGCCCTGGCCAGCCGTATCACGCGCAGTACAGCCAGCAGCAGTACCCGCAGCAGCAGTACGGGCAGCCCATGTCCCCGCAACAGCATTACGGACAGCCCATGTACGGCCAGCCGCCCGCGCCGATCATCATCAACAACAGCGCGGCGTCCTCGGCGTCCGCCGCCGCCTACGGGGGCGGGTACCGCAGGCCCTACCAGAGTCAGTCATGCATGGTGCACGCGCTCCTGTTCATGTTCACGGCGGGAATCGGGAACGTGATCTACGCGATATCCGTGTCTAACGCGAACAGCCGGAACGGCTACTAGTCCCGTTGCTAACCCTCCACGGCGGCCCGCACCCGATGGTGCGGGCCGCCCGCATTGACCACACCCAACGAACCGCGAGGGGTCCCACCGTGACCGAGCAGTACCCCCAACAGCCCGACCGGCACACGTTCCCTCCCGCCATGCCGCCCCAGCCCCCCACCATTCCGCCGGCTCCCACCCCGAAGGGCCGCCTGTACGCCATCGCCGGCGCCGGAGCGGTCCTCATGGCCGGCACCGGCGCCCTGGCCGGCTACCTCGCCGCACCCCGAACCATCGTCGCCGAGGACGCCGGACCCCAGGTCACGATCACCGTCACGGCCAGCGTTGACCGAATATCCCCGGCCTTGCCCGCCGACACCTCGGCCGCCCCGACGCCGAGCGCGTCGCCCGAGGCGATCGCGGCGCCGACGCCGTCCCCGGAGTGCACGTCCTTCAAGGAGCTCACCGATCGCGACTTCAAGCTGATGGTCAAGGAATTCGGCGCTCACTACGGCGAGTGCTACAAGGTCCACGGATACGTCACCCAGTCCGACTCCTCTACCGGGGCGGCGAGCGTCCGGGCGAACGCGTGCGGCGAGAAGCACCAGCCGCAGTACGGGTTCATCTCCGACTGCGACACGAACTCGTTCTTCACCGACACGACCACGGACAGTAAGACCGGCATCAAGAACATCGTGGACGGCGACGCGTTCACGGCGAACGTGAGAGTGGCGATGCCCATCACCTACTCCACCACCATGGGCGGATCCCTCACCGCGCCGGCCTTCACCCTGTTCAAGATCACCAAGTACGCGGACGTCAAGTAGGCCCCCGCCACGGGTCGTTCACACGGCTCGGGCTCCGAGATCGAGATGAGCATCACCGTGAAGACGAACAAGGCGATCCCCATCGCCATCCTGGCGGCCGGCGCACTGCTCACCGGATGCGGCGGCAGAACGGCCGAGCGGTCGGCATCATGGTCGGCATCCAAGAGCCCGACCTGACGGCCGCACAGAAGAAGTGCGCCGACCAGGAGACGTACGGCCGTCACTACGCCGCCTACCTATGGGCGAGCTGGCGCGCCGGCCGTCTCCTCGGCGTGAGCCAGGGCCACAACGCATGAGCCACGCGGATACCAGTACGGGACCGGACAGGACTCCGGGTTCCCGGCGGATTCCGTGCAGGAGAGGTGCTGGCGGTCGACGTTCTGTTCGCAGGGTGGCATGACGTACCCGTGCACGTGCCCAGCGTGAAGCGGCGGCCTGCCCGGGAGCTGCCAGCGTTTGAGCGGGGGTACCAGGGAATTCGGAGCGACCCCCGAAGGCCAGCACCAGCCCCGTGCGGTCGCCGCCAGCACACCCGCATCCGACCCGCCCGCCGGCCAACAGCCACCCGTATTCGACCTCAGCCGACGAACGGCAACCCCGACGGCGGAGGCTTGCCCCACCGGCGAGCGAGGTGCCCGCGCCACCCACCAGCCCCTCCCGGATGGCGTCTGAGTGTCGGATCGAGGACCGATGCAGTGGGGCACCCGGGGAACACGAACCGGCGGTCGGCCGGGTGCGCCGGTCTGGACCTGCGGCGGCAGGGAACCCCGGGCGCCCCCGCACACGAAAAAGCCCCCGGCCTGCGAGAGATCTCGCGAGCCGGGGGCTTTTCCAACATGGGGTGGTGGAGATGGCGGGAATCGAACCCGCGTCCAACGGTGCAGAAGTAGGGCTTCTCCGAGCGCATTCCGCTGCGCTTTTCTCAGCCCCGGAGATCACACGGACAAGTCTCCGACGGGCTCAGTCACTGTTTGATTTCCCTCTATCCCCCGTGACCGGAGTTAGAGGTTTAGATCCCTAATTGACGCCAGGATCCGGACCGGGACCACTTCCGGGCTGACGCTCCTCACAGAGGCTTCAGCTCACTGTTATTAGGCAGCGAGGGTGAAGCGGGAGTTATCGCTCTTGGAGTTGGCGATTATTGTTTGCGACATATGGTTAACGAGATCATTGCCGCTTTCTCGGCTCGCTTCCCCTACATCGACATCCGCTGTCGAAACCGATCATCCCCATGTTTCACGCTGTTCAGTTATGAAATCCAGCGGGCGCTCTCCATGCGTCCCGCTCGACCGGCACCACCCGCAAGCGCGTGGTGCTGACCCCATGGTACGCGAAGTGGACCACGGTGTGCCAGGAGGTTAAAGCTGGCCGCGCTCCTTGCGCTTGACGGCCGAGATCACCCGGTTCGTCTCGCGCGTGTCCTGCTTCTCGCGCAGCGACTGCCGCTTGTCGTACTCCTTCTTGCCCTTCGCCAGCGCGATCTCGATCTTCGCCCGGCCGTCCTTGAAGTACAGGGCGAGCGGCACGATCGTGTTGCCCGTCTCCCCCGTCTTCGAGTCCAGCTTGTCGATCTCCTCGCGGTGCAGGAGCAGCTTGCGCTTGCGCCGCGCGCTGTGGTTGGTCCAGGTGCCCTGGCTGTACTCCGGCACGTGCACGTTGTAGAGCCACGCCTCGCCGCTCTCCACCGACACGAAGCCGTCCACCAGCGAGGCACGGCCCTGGCGCAGGGACTTGACCTCGGTGCCCGTGAGCACGAGACCGCACTCGTAGGTGTCGATGATCGTGTAGTCGTGCCGCGCCTTCTTGTTCTGGGCGATCAGCTTGCGCCCTGTTTCCTTAGCCATAGTGCGGTCATTTTCGCACTACGGACCCACCCCGATGCCACTCAATACCGTGCGGGCCCGTTCCTCGACCCCGTCCGCCGCCGCCAGGTCCGGGGTGATGCCCGCACCGTCCAGGCTGCGGCCCGCCGGAGTGCGGTACGTACCCACCGTCAGCTCCGCCACCGATCCGTCCGGCAGCTCCGTGGGCATCTGCACGGAGCCCTTGCCGAAGGTGCGCGTACCGACCGCCACCGCACGGCCGCGGTCCTGGAGGGCTCCGGTGACCAGCTCGGCCGCGCTCATCGTGCCGCCGTCGATCAGCGCCACCAGGGGCCGGGCCGTATCGCCGCCCGGGGTCGCGTAGAGGGCGCGCTGTGCACCGCGTACGTCGTACGTCGCCACCAGCCCGCCGTCCAGGAAGGCGGAGGCGGCCGTCACAGCCTCGGTGACCAGGCCGCCGGTGTTGCCGCGCAGGTCGAGCATGACCCCGCCGCCGGGCGGAGCCGCGCGGACCGCCGAGCGGACCCGGTCGCCGGAACCCCGGGTGAAGGAGGCGACCTTGATGACCGTGATCCCGCCGGGCAGTTCCCGTACCGTCACCGGCTCGCTGCGCAGCTGTTCGCGCCGCACGGTCTCCGTGCGGTCGGTGCCGCCGCGCGTCAGCTTCAGGACCACGGGGGTGCCGGCCTCGCCGCGCAGCAGGGCCACCACCTCGGCCACCTCGAGCCCGGTCACGCCCTGCCCGTCGATGCTGAGCAGCCGGTCCCCGGCGCGCATCCCGGCCCGCGCCGCGGGGCTGCCGGGCTGGACCCGGTCGATCTCGATGCGGCCGTCGCGCAGCCGCCCGGCCCACAGGCCGACGCCCGTCCAGCGGCCGTCCAGGTCGTCGGAGAAGGCCTCGTACTCCCCCTGGTCGTACACCGCGCCCCAGCGGTCCCCGCTGCGGCTGACGACCTCCTGGGCCGCCGACTTCCCGGACTTGCCCTCTGCGACGGCCTCGGCGGCCGCCCGGGCCACCGCGTCACGGTCGGCGGTGCCCGCCTCGCGGTGCGCCCGTGCCGGCGCCCGCGGCCCGGGCGGGGCCCCGGTCGCGGTCCCGGGTGCGGAGGGCTCCGTACCCGCCGCCAGGGCGGCGGGGCCCGCGGACCTGCCGGGGTCGGGGTGGTCCCAGCTCCCGGTGAAGGCGCCGGTACCCACGGCGGCGAGGAAGACCAACGTCAAAACGGCCCCGCGACGCACGTCGCGGGGCCGGAGACAGAAGGCGGGCAGTCCCGGCATGGCGCCGAGTCTAGGACAAGGCCCGCGGCGGTACGGGTGGTTGGCCGTACCGCTCGCGGGGCGCTCGTCACACCTTCAGGTACTTGCGCAACGCGATGAAGGCGGCCAGCGAGGGCATCAGCACGCCGATCGCGAGCACCAGCGGCAGCTTGGTCAGGACCGAGTCCCAGCCGATGAAGTTGATGAGCTCCATCTTGTCGCGCAGCGCGGCACCGTGGTCGATCACGAAGTACTGGCCGGCGCCGAGCATCCCGCAGGCGAGCAGCGCGCCGATGAGGCCGGCGAAGGCCGCCTCCATGATGAACGGCACCTGGATGTAGAAGCTGGAAGCGCCCACCAGGCGCATGATCCCGGTTTCGCGCCGACGGCTGAAGGCCGAGACGCGCACCGTGTTGACGATCAGCAGCAGGGCCACCACCAGCATGATCAGCATGATGCCGAGCGCGGCGATGTTGAGGTAGCCGAGGAGTCTGAAGAGGTTGTCCAGCACGGTGCGCTGGTCCTCCACCGACTGGACTCCGTCACGCCCGGAGAAGGAGGTCGTGATGACCTTGTACTTCTCCGGCTGCTTGAGCTTCACCCGGAAGGACTCGGGCATCTGGTCCGGGGTGATGGACGCGGCCAGGGCGGTGTGCCCGAACTGCTCCTTGTAGTGCTTGAAGGCCTCGTCGGAGGACTCGTAGGTGACGGCCTCGACGAGGTCCATGCCCTTGAGCTCGGTCTCCAGGGCCTGCTTCTGCTCCGGGGTCACCGCGCCCTTGGAGCAGGAGGCCCCGTTGGTCGCCTCGGCATCGCTCTTGTTGCAGAGGTAGATGGAGACGTTGACCTTGTCGTACCAGTACCCCTTCATCTTGCTCACCTGGTCGCGCATGAGCAGGGACCCGCCGAACAGGGCCAGCGACAGGGACACGGAGATGATGACCGCGAAGGTCATGGTCAGATTGCGGCGGAGACCGACACCGATCTCCGACATGACGAACTGGGCGCGCATCGCGTCTCAGGAGCCTTTCAGTGCTGGTAGCCGTAGACGCCGCGCGACTGGTCGCGGACGAGACGGCCCTGCTCGAGTTCGATGACGCGCTTGCGCATCTGGTCGACGATCTGCTGGTCGTGGGTCGCCATGATCACGGTGGTGCCGGTCCGGTTGATCCGGTCCAGCAGCTTCATGATGCCGACGGAGGTCTGGGGGTCCAGGTTGCCGGTGGGCTCGTCCGCGATCAGCAGCGCCGGCCGGTTGACGAAGGCACGGGCGATGGCCACGCGCTGCTGCTCACCGCCGGAGAGCTCGCCGGGCATCCGGTCCTCTTTGCCGCCGAGGCCGACGAGTTCCAGTACCTGGGGAACGGCCTTCTTGATCTCGCCGCGCGGTCTGCCGATGACCTCCTGGGCGAAGGCCACGTTGTCGGCCACCGACTTGTTGGGCAGCAGGCGGAAGTCCTGGAAGACGGTCCCCAGCTGGCGCCGCATCTGCGGAACCTTCCAGTTGGAGAGCTTGGCGAGGTCCTTGCCCAGGACGTGCACCTGGCCGTGGCTCGCCCGCTCCTCGCGCAGGATGAGCCGCATGAAGGTGGACTTGCCGGAGCCGGAGGAGCCGACCAGGAAGACGAACTCGCCCTTCGCAATGTCCAGAGAGACATCTCTGAGTGCGGGGCGGCTCTGCTTCGGGTAGGACTTGGAGACGTTGTCGAATCGGATCACGGGTGCACCACGGTCGCCGGGAGTAGGTGTGCGTGACCATACGCGAACGGGCGCGAGGTGTGGACCCGGTGTCCGGGGTTGCCCGATATATCCCCTGGTCCGAGAGGTGCTCGACCGCGATTGCCCGGAGGGGCCGCGCCGAATGTCATCGAAGCTGGCACAGTGGGAGGGGGAACGGACCGGTTCCCGCGACCGTTGTAACCGAGGGGACGAAAGGAGGAGCGCATGACATATGACCGGCTCGTGTGCGCGAACTGCGCCGGACCCGTCAACCAGGGCCGCTGCCGGGTGTGCCGGGCGAACCGGGGGCGCCTCCAGCGGGAGGACCCCTTCTCCGGCGGTCTGAACCCGGTGGCGCTCATCGCGCTGCTGGTGATCCTGGTGGCCGCGCTGGCACTGGTGGCTCAGCAGACGGCGTAGTTCCTCAGCCGCCACGTCCCGATCAGACTCACGCATACGGAAGGGCCCGGACACCTTTACGGCGTCCGGGCCCTTCCGACTGCTCTGACCAGCGTTTTCGTACTACGCGGTCTGCTCCTGCTGCTTGCGCCAGCGGATCCCGGCCTCCAGGAAGCCGTCGATCTCGCCGTCGAGCACCGCCTGCGGGTTGCCGACCTCGAACTCCGTCCGGAGGTCCTTGACCATCTGGTACGGGTGCAGGACGTAGGAGCGCATCTGGTTGCCCCAGGAGCTTCCGCCGTCCTTGAGGGCGTCCATCTTGTCCTTCTCCTCCTGGCGGCGCCGCTCGAGCAGCTTGGCCTGGAGGACGTTCATCGCGCTGGCCTTGTTCTGGATCTGCGAGCGCTCGTTCTGGCAGGAGACCACGATGCCGGTCGGCAGGTGCGTGATGCGCACCGCGGAGTCGGTCGTGTTGACGCCCTGGCCGCCGGGGCCCGAGGCGCGGTACACGTCCACGCGCAGCTCGCCCTCGTCGATCTCGACGTGGTCGCTGGACTCGACGACCGGCAGCACCTCGACGCCCGCGAAGGAGGTCTGGCGGCGGCCCTGGTTGTCGAAGGGCGAGATCCGGACGAGGCGGTGCGTGCCCTGCTCGACGGAGAGGGTGCCGTAGGCGTACGGAGCCTTGACCACGAAGGTGGTCGACTTGATGCCGGCCTCTTCCGCGTACGAGGTCTCGTAGATCTCGGTCGGGTAGCCGTGGCGCTCGGCCCAGCGCAGGTACATGCGCTGGAGGCGCTCGGCGAAGTCGGAGGCGTCCACGCCGCCGGCCTCGGCCCGGATGTTGACCAGCGCCTCGCGCTCGGCGTACTCGCCGGAGAGCAGGGTGCGGACCTCCATCTCGTCCAGCGCCTTGCGCACGGAGACCAGCTCGGTCTCGGCCTCGGCGAGGGTGTCCGCGTCGTCCATCTCCTGGGCGAGGTCGAACAGCACCGCCAGGTCGTCGATGCGCCCGCGCAGGTTCTCGGTCTTGCGGACCTCCGCCTGGAGGTGCGAAAGCTTGCTCGTGATCTTCTGGGCGGCCTCCGGGTCGTCCCACAGGGACGGCGCGGCGGCCTGCTCCTCGAGCACGGCGATTTCTGCCCTCAGCTTGTCGAGGTCCAGGACGGCCTCGATCGACCCCATGGTCGAGGAGAGGGACTTCAGCTCTTCGGAAACATCGACGACTGCCACGGGTCCAGCGTAGCCGGTCCCCGGGGGCCGCTCTCCGGCCAGGCCGAATCACCCGTTCTAATGGCGGGTCGCACGGGCGTACGCTCACGTTATGACCGTCTTCCTCGTCAAGCGCCGCCATGTGGACCACATGCGTGTCACGACGACGAGCTGTCCGCCGCCGGCCCACACCCAAGCCTGATCCACCCCGATCCGACTTGGTCCTGTACGCGGCCTCGCGGTCCCGGCGACAACCCTGCCGGCGGCCCTCCCCAGCCGCGGCCCCCGCCACCCCTGGGGACAGGACCCCGTGACATCCCGAAACGGAGCCGTCATGCCGTCCGCGCACCCTTCTGCCTCTCCTGCCTCTTCTCCTTCCTCCCCTTCTTCTCCTTCTCTTTCCCCCTCGCTTCCGGTCCTGGACCTGTCCCACGCGGACGATCCGGAGCTGCGCGATTCCTTCCGCAAGGAACTGCACGCGGCCGCCCGGGACAGCGGCTTCCTGCACCTCACCGGGCACGGGGTCACCGCCGCCGAGACAGCCCGCATCCTGGAGCTGACCAGGGCGTTCTTCGCCCTCCCGGAGGCGGACCGGCTGGCCATGAGCAACCTGAACTCCCCCCACTTCCGGGGCTACACCCGCATCGGACACGAGCTGACCGGCGGCGCCTCCGACTGGCGGGACCAGCTCGACGTGGGCGCGGAGCGGGCGGCGCCGGGGGTCGGACCGGACGACCCGGCGTACCTGTGGCTGGAGGGCCCCAACCAGTGGCCGGCGGCGCTGCCGGAACTGCGGGACGTGGTGCTGGAGTGGCAGTCCCGTCTGGCGGTGGTGGCCCACCGCCTGCTCCAGGAGCTGCTCGCCTCGATCGGCGCCCCGCCCGACTTCTTCGACGCGGCCTTCGCGGACCGGCCCCACCTGCACACGAAGCTGATCCGCTACCCGGGATCCGCCCCGACGGGCACCGACCAGGGGGTCGGGGCGCACAAGGACTACGGCTTCCTCACCCTCCTCCTCCAGGACTCGGTGGGCGGGCTCCAGGTGGTCCGGGACGGGGCCTTCCTCGACGTCCCCCCGCTGCCGGGGGCCTTCGTGGTCAACCTGGGCGAGCTGCTGGAGATCGCCACGGAGGGGTACCTGACGGCGACGGACCACCGCGTGGTTAGCCCGGCGGGGGCCGTGGAGCGGTTCTCGGTGCCGTTCTTCTACAACCCGCGCCTGGACGCCGTCATCGAGACGGTCCCGGGCGACTACCTGGACGCGGCGCCCGGGATAGCGCACGACGCGTCGAACCCGCTGCACGCGGAGTACGGCCGCAACGAACTGAAGGGCTGGGTCCGCGCGCACCCCGCGGTGGCGCGGCGCTGGCACCCCGAGCTGGTCGGCGGCGCGTAGCCGCGCAGCTCACCGGGGCGGCCCCGACCCGGCATAGCCGCGCAGCTCCAGCGGGGCCGGCCCCGACCCACCGTGGCCGCGCAGCCCTGCGGGGCCGTCACCTACCCGCCCTTCCACCGTTCCCCGGGCTCCGCCCGGACCCGTTGCCGCGTGCGGCGCCGTTCCCGGGGGCCAGCCCCCGGACCCCCGCTCCTCAAACGCCGGAGGGGCTGGATATTGCCTGGTCGGGACTGCATTGCCCGGAGGGGCTGGATTTTGCCCGCAGGGCAATTCCAGCCCCTCCGGCGTTTGAGGAGCGGGGTCCGGGGCGGAGCCCCGGGGAACGGGCGAAGGGCGGGTAGGGGACTTCGCCCCGCAGGGCCGAGCCACCCGCGCCCCCGGCTACGGGGCCGTAGAGCCCGACTGCTTGCTGTCCTGGGGCGGCGGCGCCGAGTCGGAGGAGACGGCCAGCCAGCTGCCGACACCGACGGCCGCAGCCAGGGCGACGGCGGCAGCCGAGAGCGCGAGCCGCCGCTTGCGGACGGTCTCCGCCCGGTGCCGCGCGGACCCGGGCCGGTGCCCGCCGGCGGGACGCGGAACCCGGGCCGTGCCCAGCGCCCCGCCCGCCAGCTCGTCCGGCCCCGGCACCCGCATCGAGGTGTGGGTGTCCCGGTTGGAGTCGGTGGAGGAGCCGGGGACCAGCGGAACCACACCCCGCCGCCGCACCGGATCGGCGGTGGCGGCCTCCGGTTCCGGGAAGTCCGCCTGCTCCGGCTCGTCCGGCTCGTCCACGTCCAGCGGCGGCATCCCCGCCAGCAGCGGCAGCAGGTCCCGCAGCCGCAGGGAGAGCTCCGAGGCGCGCAGCCGCGAGGCGGGGGCCTTCGCCAGGCACTGGACCATCAGCTGCCACAGCTCGTCGGGGATGCCGGGCAGCGGGACGACGGTCTCCGTCACGTGGCGCCGCAGCACCGCCCCGGGATGCCCGCCGCCGAACGGCGTGAAGCCGGCGAGGAGTTCGTAGAGCACGGTGGCCAGCGCGTAGATGTCCACCGCCGCGCGCGGCGGCAGGCCCTCCACTATCTCCGGTGCCAGGTAGTCGGGCGTGCCGATGATCCGGGTGGTCGGGGCCGAGGCCCGTCCGCCGGTGGCCCGCCGGGGGGAATCGATGAGCTTGGCCACGCCGAAGTCGGTGAGCAGCGCCGGATGCGCGCCGCCCGGGCCGAGCGGGCCCTGCATGTCGAGCAGGACGTTCTCCGGCTTCACGTCCCGGTGCACGACCCCGGCCGCGTGCGCCGCGGCCAGCGCGTCGGCGACGTCCGCGACGATGGCGACGGCCGCCTCGGGGGCGAGCCGCCGCTCGCGGTCGAGGCGGGTGCGCAGGTCCGTACCGCGGACGAGGTCCATGACGAGGGCGAGGTCGTTGCCGTCCACGACGAGGTCGCGGACGCAGACGACGTGCGGGTGCTCCAGGCCCAGGAGAGCGCTGCGCTCCTGGACGAACCGTCCTACGAGTTCCTGGTCCGACGCGAGGTCCTCGCGCAGCAGTTTGACGGCGACGGGGCCCTCAGGCCCCTCGCCCAGCCACACCGTGCCCGCGCTGCCGCGCCCCAGGATCTGGTGCGCGGTGTACCGGCTGCCGATCTTCCGTGCCACAACTGCTCCCTCAGCGGCTGGCCTACGCACCAAAGCTACGCGGCCAGGTGGGTGTTGGAGTCCACGGATCGCGGCGACCTTCACTTCTGCGGGCGAAATCACGTCCCAGAAGTCGACAAATCCACGAAGTCACCGGCACAAGGCCCGGTTCGGGCCGTTTGTGCCGGTACAGCGCGCACAGTCGGGGCGGGAAGACTCAGGAGCCCGTACCGCCCGTGGAGTTGCCGAGCTCGGTGACCCAGTCCACGGCGTCCGAGCCCCAGGTCCACACCTGGTCCCACCAGCCGCGGCCGGTACCGATCCACTCCTGGAGCGGGGTCAACTCCCAGACCAGCCAGCCCGCGACGAAGAACACCAAGATCATCACCAGGCAGCCCTTGAGGCAGCCCAGACCCGGGATCTTCACCGGGTTCGCACTGCGGCGGCGCGGCTCGCGGGGCTCCCGCTGCGGCGGCTGCTGACGCGGCGGCGGCCCCTGAGGGGGCTGCTGCTGGGGCGGCGGCTGGGGCTGGCGGTACTGGGGCTGCTGCTGAGGCTGCTGGTACTGCTGAGGGTGCTGCTGTTGCGGCTGGTAGTGCTGCGGCGGGGGCTGCGGCGCGTACTGCTGCTGCGGGTACTGCTGGGGCTGCTGGTACTGCTGCTGCGGCGGCGGGGCCTGCCGGTACGGCTGCTGCTGCGGAGGCTGCTGCGGAGGCTGCTGCGGTCGCTGGGGCTGCTGCTGGGGCCGCTGAGGCTGCTGCTGCTGAGGCGGGCCCTGGCGCTGCGGCCGGCGGCGCAGGGGATCCTCACTCGGGTCCAGGTACTGGATCTGCGTCTGCTCGTTGCGGTCGCGGGCGGCCTGCATCTGCGACTGCCACGGGTGCGGCTGGTCCGGCCGCTGCACGGGCGGCATCACGGAGGTCGGGTCGGCGCCGGGCGCCCCCGTGCTCGGGAGCACGGACGTGGCGTCGGCCGCGCCGATCGGCGGCATCACGCTGGTCATGGCGTTGGGGTCGTAGGCGCCCATCGGGGAAGCTCCGGCGGACCCGCCGGGCAGCATCTGCGTGGCATCCGCGGCGCCCGGGGTCTCGGGGACCGGCGCGGGAGAGGGGTCGGGCGCGAGGAGCGCGCCGACGCCGAGGGCGGCCTCGACCTCGGCGGCCGTGGAGTGCACGCCGATGCCGGAGGCGACGACGCGCAGGCCGCGCGCCAGGGTCTCCGCGCTCGGGCGCTCGGTGGGCTCCTTTCGCATGCAGCGCTCGATGACCGTCCACAGCGGCTCGGGCACGTTCGGCGGGCGCTGCGGGTCCTCGCTGAGGTGGCGGTGCAGGACCTCCAGCGCGGTGCCGCCGGCGAAGGGCGGCCGGCCGGTGAGCAGCTCGTAGAGCAGGATGCCGGCGCCGTAGATGTCGACGGCGGAGGTCTGCGGGCGGCCCTCCGCGGACTCCGGGGCGACGTAGGCCGGGGTGCCGACGAACTCGTGCGTGCGGGTCAGGCCCGGGGAGTCGGCCAGGCGCGCGATGCCGAAGTCGGTGAGCATCGGCTTCATCTGGCCGTCACGCTCGTCGACCAGGACGTTGGCGGGCTTCAGGTCGCGGTGGACCACGCCGTCGGCGTGGCTGGCGGCGAGCGCGTCCGCGATCTGCGCGGTGAGCAGGCTCGCGGCGACCGGGGTGAAGGGGCCGTTCTCGCGCAGGTACCGGTGCAGGTCCGGGCCGTCGATGAGGTCCATGACGAGGGCGAGGAGATCGCCCTCGACGACGAGGTCGCGGGTGCGGACGATGTTGGGGTGGGTCAGGCGCAGCAGGACGGAGCGCTCGCGCAGGAAGCGCATGACGATGTCCGGGTCCTGGGCCAGCTCCTCCTTGAGGACCTTGATGGCCACGGTCTCGCCGGGGTGGCCGGCCACGGCCGCCTCCGCACCCGCCGCCTCACGCTGGCGGGCGCGCCAGACGGTGCCCGTGGCGCCGCGCCCGAGCGGCTCCTCGAGCAGGTACTTGCTGCCGACTGGCCGCACGTCGCGCGCTCCCTGCTGTCGTCGATTCCGGCGAGTGATCCGCGTACGGTCCGCGCTCGGTCCACGCTCGTTCCGCGCTTGGTCCGTGCTTGGTTCGTGCGTGGTCCACGCCTGTATCTGCGAAATGGTTTTCCGGCCCACTCTAGGGCTTGTCCCGAGGGAAGACGCTGGGTGAGGGAGGTTGGTTGCCGCACATATGCGCGAAGGGTGATGTTTGCGGCGTATGCCGGGGGCGATTTTCCCGGCCATCCTGTCGATATCCGATCGGCCCGCTTGCAGGTCCGGCGCCGGTCCGCGACCGGTCAAGATCACTTGCCGGTGGGTGGCGGGCGTGTCGATGACGACAGGTGCGAGGATGCACCCGTACGGAACGGCCGGGACGGGAGCCCCGCCTTCCGGGCAGACCTGACCGGACGACGCGTCCGTGCCGGGTGGGGGCGGACGGACGGGCACCACATGCCAACGGCAATGCCGACGGCACGGGTGATCCCTCCCGCGGTCCCTGCCGGGCGCACACACCGCGCACCGCGCAGAAGGGACCGCTGACGGCGATGCAGATCCGGCTGACCGTCCTTGGGTCGGGGTCGCGCAGCGGCCACCAGACCGCCACCGCGACCGCCTCCGGCGGGGGCACCGGCGGAGGAGGTGCGCCGGCGAGCTGTGACGTACTCGTCACCGCCCCCGCCGGCACGGCACTGTCCGCGGTGGCCTCCGGGCTCGCGGCGACCGTCGGCGGACCCGACACCGGGGGCACCGTCGTGCTGTACGCCGGTACGGAGCGCCTGGACCCCGCGCGGTGCGCGCTCGGCGAGCCGCCGCTCGTGGACGGGGCGGTGCTGTCGCTCAACGTGCCCGGCCCCGACGTCCGGACGGACGGGACCGCGGCCGCGACCTCCCTCGGCGACGGGCCGCAACTGCACGTCGTGGCCGGGCCGGACGCCGGCGGGGTGCACCTCCTCCACCCGGGGGCGATCCGGATCGGACGCTCCGCCGACGCGGACGTCCCGCTGGACGATCCCGACGTGTCGCGCCTGCACTGCACCGTGACGGTGCTCCCCGACGGGCGGGTGGCGGTGGCCGACCTCGGGTCGACGAACGGTACGACGCTCGACGGAGCGGTGGTCGGCGCGGAGCGGGTGGCGCTCGCGCCGGGCGCGCTGCTGCGGGTCGGCGAATCCACGCTCCGCCTGGCCGTGGGCCCGGCCCCCGCTCCCCTCCCCCTCACCCCCGACCTCGAGGGCCACCTCTCCGTCCCCCTCCCGGGACCCCACCCCGACACGGCTCCCGGCCACCCCGATCCCGCCGGCGCGGGCGCTACGCAGGGCACCCCGGCGGGGTCGCAGCCCGACGGCGGCACCTACGGCGGAGCACGGACCGGAGCCACGCCCGGCACCCCGACGGGGTCATACCCCGACGGCAGCGCCCCCGGTGGGGCCTGGAGCGGCGCTGCGCCCGGCACCCCGGCGGGCTCGCACCCCGGGAGCGGCGCCTACGGCGGACCACGGACCGGCGCTACGTCTGGCGCCCCGGCGGGGTCACACCCCGACGGCAGCACCCCGGGAGGGGCCTGGAGCGGCGCTACGCCCGGCACCCCGGCGGGGTCACACCCCGACGGCAGCACCCCCGGCGGAGCCCGGGCCGGCGGGGGCTACCCCGACTCGGGAGGTCGGGGAGCACAGGGGCAGATCCCCCACCCCGCCCCTTCCCGAAACGGGGGCTCCGCCCCCGACCCCGTCCGGCCCGGGTACGCCGCCCCCGGCGCGCCCGCGGCGCACTGGGACGCCGGCGCCGGGGCGGTCCCCGCCGCCCGGGGTGCCGAGCAGCACACCGGAGGCGGCCGGGACGCGTCCGGCTCCGCTGCCTCCGACCCCTGGCCCTACGGAGAGACCGACCAGGACGCCGCCGCCGGCCACCGCCGCGCAGGCCGGATCGCCAGGCCCTCGTCCGGTTCCGGCGCCCCGGGTGCCGGGCACCACTCCCTCCCCGACCGGCCGACCGCCGGACAGTACGGCGGAGCACCACACGAGGGCGGAGCCGCCTCGCAGTACGCCGGACCGGCACACCAGGGCGCAGCCCCGGGCCAGTACGCCGGACCGGCACACCCGTCCTCAGCCCCGGGCCAGTACGCCGGACCGGCACACCCGTCCTCAGCCCCGGGCCAGTACACCGAAGCCGCACACCCGGGGGCAGCCGTCGGCCCGTACGCCGAAGCCGCACACCCCGAGGCAGCCCCCGGCCCTTACGCAGGAGCCGCACACCCCGGGGCAGCCCCCGGCCCGTACGCCGGGGCAGCCCACCCCGGCGGGCACGCCGGAGCAGCCCACCCCGGCGGAGCCGGACCGTACGGCGGAGCGGCGCACGGCGCCCCAGGGCGGCACGCCGGAGCGCCGGAGCCCGCCGGAGCCGCCCCGTACGGCGGTGCACCCCACGAGGCCGGGCCGTACGGCCACCCCGGGTCGGGGACGGCACAGCAGACCGGCGTCGAGCACCACGGTGCGGGCGGCTGGGAGGAGCCCGAGCCGGCCCGCGGGGCCGAGCCCCGTCGTGGGGCGCGGCGCGGGATCGGGGCCTGGGCGCGGAAGTGGGTGCGCGGGCCGGAGGCCGCCGAGGTGGAGGTGGTCGCCGAGACCGCGGCCGCCGTCACCCCGCGGCCCGGCTCCGACGATCCCGCGACCCTGCTGCTCACCGCCCTCGGGCCGGCTCCGCGGCTGTGGGCCGGGCCCGCCGGGCTCGATGTCACGCTCGGTGCGGGCAGCGAGGTCGCGCTCCGCGAGACCGGCGCGCTCGGCATCGCCGGCCCGCGGGCCCGGCTGACCGGTGTGGCCCGCTCCGTCATCGCGCGGCTCGCGGCCCTGCACGCCCCCGGCCAGCGCCTGGAGATCGTGCTGATCTCCACCGACCGGGCCCGCCCGCTCGCCGAACGCCGCCGCGACTGGGGCTGGCTCGGCTGGCTGCCCCACGTACGCCCCGCGCACGGGCAGGACTGCCGGCTGCTGCTCGCGTACGACCGCGATCAGGCGGCCGCCCGCGCCGGGGAACTGACCCGCCGGCTCGACGACGGACCGCTCGGCACGCACTGGGCCGCCGCCGGCCCGGACGCGGTGCGCGAGGCCTCGTACGGCTACCGAGGACCCTTCACCCTGCTGGTCCTCGACGGGGACCCCGGTCCCGGGGCGCTGCGGGACATCACCGGACGGCTGACCTCGCACGGGCCGGCCGCCGGGATCCACGTGCTGGCCCTGGCCGAGGCGCCGGCCGCGACGCCCGCCTCGCCAGTCGCCGAGACCTTCGAGGCGGCCTGCGCGGCCGCCCCCGCCTTCCGGGACTGCGGGACCGCGGCCCTGCTCAGCGGTGATGTGGCCACGACCGTACGGACCTTCGCGGTCTCGGGCGGCAAGCCGGCCGCCTCCGGCGGGACGGCCACGGCGGACGCCGTATCGGCGGCCTGGGCGGAGCGGTTCGCCCGCGCCCTGGCCCCCCTGAAGGCCGACTCCCCGGTCGCGGAGGGCGGTTACCGGCCGGCCGCCGCCAACCTGCCCCAGACCTCCCGCCTGCTGGACGAGTTGGGGCTGGCCCGGGCCACCCCGGCCTCCCTGATGGCCCGTTGGGCCGCCTCCACCGATCAGGGGCAGCCCGTCGGCGGGCTCGCGGAGATAGTCCTCGGCACCGGCCGGCGCGGGCCGGTGGGCGCCGAACTGGTCACCGACGGGCCGCACATGCTGATCGAGGGACCTGCCGGCAGCGGCCGTACGGAACTGCTGCGCACCGTCGCGGCCTCCCTGTCGGCGGCCGCCCGGCCCGACCGGCTCGGCCTGGTCCTGCTCGACGGGGCCGGCGGCGAGCGCGGCGACGGCCTGCTGCCCTGTACGGAGCTGCCGCACGTCTCGGCGCACCTGGTCGCCTCGGACCCGCTGCGGATGCGGGAGTTCGCGCAGGCGCTGGGCGCGGAGCTCAAGCGGCGGGCCGAGCTCCTGGACGGGGTGCCGTTCTCCGAGTGGCACGCCGCGCGCGAGGTCTCCGACCGGATGGTCTCGCCCCGCCAGCCCACCCCCGGCGAGCTGCGCGGCGATCTCGAACCGCAGCGTTCCGGCACCCTGCGGCTGCGCTCCTCGACCACCCGTACCGATCCTCCGGCCGGACCGAGCCCGCTGCCCCGCCTCGTCGTGCTCGTGGACGACTTCGACGCGCTGGTCGCGCCGGGTCTGGGCAGCACGGGCCGGCCCGCCGCCGGTTCGGTGGTCCGCGCGCTGGAGGCGGTGGCCCGCGAGGGAGCCCGCCTCGGGGTGCACCTGGTGGCCACCAGTGCCCGCCCGGACCGGACGGCCGACACCGAGCTGGCCCGGCTCACGACCCTGCGCGTGGAGCTCGACGCCCCCGACCAGCCGGGCCCCGGCCGGGGCGTGCTCCGGTACGCCGACGGGCGCACGGTCCCGTTCCAGGGCGGCCGGGTCACCGGCCGGATCCCCCGGACGGCGACGCTGCGGCCGACGGTGGTGCCGGTGGAGTGGGAGCGGATGGGCGATCCGCCGGCCCGTCGCCCGGTCCGCGAGCTGGGCAACGGCCCGACCGACCTGGCACTGCTGGCCAGCGCCCTGGACCGGGCCTCGCACCTGGTGTCGGCGGTCCCGGTGCTGTTCCCGCCGGCCCCCTGAACCGGGCCGGAACGGCGCCCGACCGGCCCCGAACCGGCCCCTGCCCGGCCCCCCGGGCAGGCCCCCGAGCGGTCCTCCGCCCACCCCCGTACGCCGCGAGGCGGTATTGCGGGGGTGCGCGGGGCGGCGTAGACCTTGTGGCACGGGACACACCATCGCCAGCGAGGCACCGGGGGCGCCGCCATGCACAAGCAGGGAACGAGCCGCACGAAATCAGGTCGTACGCACCACGCTTGGGCCGCTCTGGCCATCGCCGGCGCGCTCGCGCTCAGCGCGTGCGGCGGTGACGGCGACGGCAAGGAGCCCGCGAAGGGCACGGACGGCACCGGCACCGCCACCGCGGGCGGACCGGTCGTGGCGTTACCCCGTCTCGACGGGGAGAAGCTGGAGGTCGCCGCCGTCTGGACGGGCGCGGAGCAGGCGAACTTCCTCAAGGTCCTGAAGGAGTTCGAGCGGCGGACGGGCGCCACGGTGACCTTCGTCCCGGCGCAGGACCCGATCGTCACCTTCCTCGGCTCCAAGATCGCGGGCGGCGCCCCGCCGGACGTGGCACTGCTCCCGCAGGTCGGGGCACTGGTCTCGGCGGTGAAGAACAAGTGGGCGAAGCCGGTCGGCGCCGACGCGCAGGCCCAGCTCGACCAGAACTACTCTCCCGGCTGGAAGACGCTGGGCGCGGTCGACGGCACCCAGTACGGCGTCTACTACAAGGCCGCCAACAAGTCGCTGATCTGGTACAACGCGAAGGCCTTCGAGGCGGCGGGCGTAAAGCCCCCGGCCACCTGGAAGGAATTCCTCGCCGCGGCCGACACCCTGTCCGCGTCCGGTACCCCGGCGGTCTCGGTGGCCGGGGCCGACGGCTGGACCCTGACCGACTGGTTCGAGAACGTCTACCTCTCGCAGGCGGGTCCGGAGAAGTACGACCAGCTCGCAAAGCACGAGATCAAGTGGACGGACGACAGCGTCAAGCAGGCGCTGACCACACTCGCCGAGCTGTTCGGCCGCAAGGACTTCCTCGCGGGCGGCCAGAGCGGGGCGCTGGCGACCGAGTTCCCGAAGTCGGTGACGCAGACCTTCACCGGCGGCGACCGGCCGGCCGCCGCGATGGTCTTCGAGGGCGACTTCGTCGCGGTCAACATCGCCCAGACGGAGGCGAAGGTGGGCACGGACGCCCTGGTCTTCCCCTTCCCCACGGTCGGCGGCACGGCGCCCGTGGTCTCGGGCGGGGACGTGGCGGTCGCGCTGAAGGACTCGAAGGGCGCGCAGGCGCTGCTGACGTTCCTGGCCTCGGTGGACTCGGCGCGGATCCATGCCCGTGAGGGCGGCTTCCTCTCCCCGAACAAGGCGCTCGAACCGACCGCGTACCCGAACGACATCCAGCGCGGCATCGCCGAGGCCCTGATCGCGGCGGGAGACCGCTTCCGCTTCGACATGTCGGACCAGGCCCCGGCGGCCTTCGGCGGGACCCCGGGCGCGGGCGAGTGGAAGGCGCTCCAGGACTTCCTGGCGAACCCGGCCGACATCGCGGGGACGCAGGCGAGGCTGGAGGCGGACGCGGCCAAGGCCTACGGGAACTGATCCCGGTGGCCTCCCCCACTCCCCCCACAGAATCCCCGGCGGCCTCCCCCACGGGACCCGCCGGGGCCTCCCCCGCCACCGCCCCCCGCTCCCCGAAGCGCAAGGAGACCCGGCGCCGCCGGCTGACCGCCGCGGCATTCCTCCTCCCCTCGCTCGTCCTGCTCGGCGCGCTCGTCGTGCACCCCATCGGCTACTCGCTCTACCGCAGCTTCTTCGACCGCTCCGGCGAGGAGTTCGTGGGTGCCGGGAACTACGGGGAGATCCTGCGCGACGACACGATCCGCACCGCGCTGGGGAACACGGCGATCTGGGTGGTGCTGGCCCCGGTCACCGCCACCGCGCTCGGGCTGCTCTTCGCCGTGCTGACCGAACGGGTGCGCTGGGGAACGGCCTTCAAGCTGATCGTCTTCATGCCGATGGCCATTTCGATGCTCGCCGCGGGCATCATCTTCCGGCTCGTCTACGACGCCGACCCCGACCGGGGCGTGGCCAACGCCGTCTGGGTCGGCGTCCACGACACCTTCGCCGAGTCCTCCGCCTTCCCCAAGGCCCGCCCCGGCCGGGACTCTCCGCTGCTCCCGGCCGACGGGGGCGCGTACGTGACCCGCGATCCGGTACGGGCGGGCGTGCCCGCTGCGCTCCCGCTGGTCGGCATCGCCCCGGACGCCCTTCCCCCGGGAACGCGTACGGCGCGGCCCGCCGCCGCCGAGCCCGGGAAGGTCACCGGCACCGCCTGGCAGGACTTCACCCGGGGCGGGGGCGGCACGACGAACACGGTCGACGCCACCGAGTCCGCGCTGTCGGGGATGCGGGTCGAGGCGGTCAAGGACGGCCGGGTGGTCGGCTCGGCGAGGACCCGGGCCGACGGCACCTTCACCCTGTCCGCCGCGGCCGACGGCGCGACGCTGCGGCTGCCCGCCTCGAACTTCCGGGAGGCGTACGGGGGCGTCGAGTGGCTCGGCCCCACGCTGGTGACCCCGGCGGTGATCGGTGCCTACGTGTGGATGTGGGCCGGGTTCGCGATGGTGCTGATCGGGGCCGGGCTGGCCGCCGTACCGCGCGAGCTGCTGGAGGCGGCGCGGGTGGACGGGGCGAGCGAGTGGCAGGTGCTGCGGCGGGTCACGGTGCCGCTGCTGGCGCCCGTCCTGGCCGTCGTGCTGGTCACCCTCGTCATCAACGTGATGAAGGTCTTCGACCTGGTCTTCGTGATCGCGCCGGGCGCGGTGCAGGACGACGCCAACGTCCTGGCGCTCCAGCTGTACCGGACCGCCTTCGCCGCGGACGCCGATCCGGGGCTGGGCAGCGCCATCGCGGTGCTGCTGCTGGTGCTGGTGGCTCCCGTCATGGCCTACAACATCCGCCGGATGCGCCGGGAGGCCCGCCGATGAGCACAGCGCCGCGCACGCAGCCGCGTACGCCGTCCCCCACCGCGCGCCCCGGCCCACCCATCGTGCGGTCCCTCGCCGCCCGGGCGGCCGGCGGGGCGCTGCGCGTCTTCCTCGTCCTCGCGGGGCTGTTCTGGCTGCTGCCCACGCTCGGGCTGCTGGTCTCCTCCTTCCTCTCCCCCACCGCGCTGAACGACGGCGGCTGGTGGCAGGTGCTGACGGCGCCCTCCCGCCTCACGGCCGACAACTACGAGCGGCTGCTGGCCAACGACACCGTCACCGGCTCGCTCCTCGACACGGCGGCCATCGCCGTGCCCGCCACCCTGCTCGTCCTGGCGCTGGGGGCGTTCGCCGGATACGCCTTCGCCTGGCTGGAGTTCCCCGGCCGCGATTGGCTGTTCCTGATCGTGGTCGCGCTGCTCGTCGTACCCGTCCAGGTGGCGCTGATCCCGGTCTCCGAACTCTTCGGCGCCATCGGCCTGTTCGAGACCACGGTGGGCGTGGTCCTCTTCCACACCGCCTTCGGGCTGCCGTTCGCCGTGTTCCTGCTGCGCAACTTCTTCGCGGAGATCCCGCGCGAGCTGCTGGAGGCGGCCCGGCTCGACGGGGCCGGCGAACTGCGGCTGTTCGCCCGGGTGGTGCTGCCGCTGGGCGGTCCGGCGATCGCCTCGCTCGGCATCTTCCAGTTCCTGTGGGTGTGGAACGACATGCTGGTCGCCCTGGTCTTCGCGGACTCGGCGCACCCGCCCGTGACGGTCGCGCTCCAGCAGCAGGTACGGCAGTTCGGGAACAACATCGACGTGCTGGCGCCCGGCGCCTTCCTGTCGATGGTGGTGCCGCTCGTCGTGTTCTTCGCCTTCCAGCGGCAGTTCGTCTCGGGGGTGATGGCGGGAGCGATCAAGTAGCGGCGATCAAGCAGAGCGGTGTGGATCACGGTGTTGACGTGCGCGGTTGACGCTCCGTAACCCGAATGCCGCACCCTGCGTAACCCGATCACCACGCCGGGGGTTCCTGGGCCATATGCCCGCGCCGACCCCTGGATGTGCCGTGCCCCGGTTCAGCGTCATCGTGCCCGCGTACAAGGTCCAGGCGTACCTCCAGGAGAGTCTGGACTCGGTCCTGACCCAGTCGTACCCGGATCTCGAACTGATCGTGGTCGACGACGCCTCCCCGGACGCCTGCGGTTCGATCATCGACGACTACGCGGCCCGCGACCCCCGGGTCACCGCCGTGCACCTGGCGCACAACCTCGGCCTGGGGCCGGCCCGCAACGCGGGCCTGTCCCGCGCCACCGGCGACTACCTCCTCTTCCTCGACGGCGACGACACCCTCGCCCCCGGCGCCCTGGAGGCCATCACCGACCGGCTGAAGGCCACCGGCTCCCCGGACGTCCTCGTCTACGACTACGCGCGCACCTACTGGACCGGCGAGACGGTCCGCAACAGCCTCTCCCACCGGCTCTGCGAGGAGGGACCGGCCAGCTTCCGCCTCGCCGACCGCCCCGCGCTCCTCGGCATGCTGATGGTGGTGTGGAACAAGGCCTACCGCCGCGAGTACGTCGAGCGCGAGGGCCTCTCCTTCCCGCCCGGCTTCTACGAGGACACCCCGTGGACCTACCCGGCGCTCCTGGCGGCGGAATCGGTCGCCGTCCTCGACCGGGTCTGCGTGCACTACCGCCAGCGCCGCACGGGCTCGATTCTGACCACGTCCACCCGCCGCCACCTGGACGTCTTCGACCAGTACGACCGCGTCTTCGGCTACCTCGCCACCCGCCCCGAACTGGAGCGCTGGCGGCCCGCCGTGCACCGGCGGATGGCCGAGCACTTCTGCGCCCTGTACGCGGACCCGCGCCGGCTCCCGCGCGCCGCCCGCGCCGAGTTCTTCGCCCGGGCCTCGGCCCTGCTGCGCCGCTACCGGGTGCCGGGCCCCCGGCCGCTGTCGCTGAGCCGTACGGACCGCACCCGCCACCTCCTGATGCGGCTGGGCACGAGGCGCACGTACCGCCTCCTCTCCCTGCTGCGCTCGGCTTCGCTCACGGCGGGCCGCGCCGGGGTCACCCTGGGCCGGGGCCTCGGCGAAGCCGCCCTGCGCCTGCACTACCGCGCGCAGCGCCTGCTCCCGCTCCGCCCGGAGCTGGCGGTCTTCTCCGCGTACTGGCACGGGGGTTACGCCTGCAACCCGGCGGCGATCGAGGCCAAGCTGCGCGAACTCGCCCCGCGCATGCGGACGGCCTGGATCTGCGACCCGGCGCACGCCTCGACCCTGCCGCGCGAAACGACCCTCCTGCGCCCGGGCTCGGCGGCGTACTGGACGGCCCTGGCCCGCGCCACCTACCTCGTCACGAACGTCAACTTCGACCGTGCGCTGGTCAAGCGCCCCGGCCAGATCCTCGTCCAGACGCAGCACGGCACCCCGCTCAAGCGGGTCGGCCTCGACCTCCAGGACCGCCCGGCGGCCACCCCCACGACGGACTTCGCGGGCCTGCTCCGCGGCGCGGACCAGTGGGACTACCTGCTGTCCTCGAACCGCCACTCCACCCTCGTCTGGGAGAAGGCGGTCCCGTCCTCGTACACCACGCTCGAGTACGGCTACCCGCGCAACGACGTGTTCCACCGGGCGACCCAGGCGGACGTCCTGGAGCTGCGCGAACGCCTCGGCATCCCGCCGGGCTCCACGGCGATCCTGTACGCGCCGACCCACCGCGACTACCGCCGCAGCCACCCCGCCCACCCGGACTTCGACCGGATCCTGCGCGACCTGGGCCCGCGCTACACGATCCTGACCCGCACCCACCTCACGTACGCGGGCTCACCCACCCCGGACCCCCACCCGCGCCTCCTCGACGTCTCCTCCCACCCCTCCGTCGAGGAACTCTGCCTGGCCTCGGACGCGTTGGTGACGGACTACTCGTCCCTGATGTTCGACTACGCGTCCCTGGACCGCCCGATCGTCATCCACGCGGACGACTGGGAGGCGTACGAGGCCTCCCGCGGCACGTACTTCGACCTCCGCGCCTTCCCCCCGGGGGCGATCGCCCGCACCGAGGACGAGCTGGTGGACATCTTCTCGACGGGCCACTGGCAGGGCTCCCGCTCCGCCCAGCTCCGCGCGTCGTTCCGGGCCCGGTTCTGCACGCACGACGACGGCCTGGCCGCGGAGCGCGTGGTCCGCCGCGTCTTCCTGAGCCAGCCCACGGCCCCCATCACCCCCCTGGAAGACCGCCGCCCCACCCCCGCGGCCCCCTCGGCCACCCCGGAACCCACCCTGGCCCACCTGACCACGTCCCGCTGGCCGTAACCACCGACAGCCATCGGGGGTCCGGGGTTTGTCCTTTCAGCCGTCCGGCGTTTGAGGACCGGGGTCTGGGGCGGAGCCCCAGGGGGTCCGGGCGCAGCCCGGCACCCCTTCCCAGCCCGTCCGGCGTTTGAGGACCGGGGTCCGGGGCGGAGCCCCAGGGGGTCCGGGCGCAGCCCGGTACCCCTTCCAGCCCGTCCGGCGTTTGAGGACCGGGGTCCGGGGCGGAGCCCCAGGGGGTCCGGGCGCAGCCCGGTACCCCTTCCAGCCCGTCCGGCGTTTGAGGACCGGGGTCCGGGCAGAGCCCGGGGAACGGGCGAAGGGCGGGTAGGGGACCTCGCCCCGCGCAGCGGCAAAGGTCGCTGCGGGGACTCAGCCCCGCGCAGCGGCAGCCCCTCAGGCAGCCGGCCCGGCCGTCAGCCCGGCGACCACCGACCACGCGAGGTCGTCCAGATATCCCCCCGGGACAACGTCCCGCACAACGACCTGCCGCCAGTACAGCGGCCCGATCACCAGATCGAGCGCCCGCCCCGCATCCACCCCCACCGGCAGCTCCCCCCGGGCCACCGCCTCGGAGATGATCCCCTCCGCCATCCGCCGCTGCCCCTCCAGCAGAGCGCCCCGCACCGCGTCCGCGATCTCCGGATTCCGCGCCGCCTCCACCAGCAGGTCGGGGATCACCGCCGAGGCCACCGGATGCCGCAGCACGTGCGTCATGACCTCCAGCAGCGCCCGTACGTCCCCGTAGAGCGACCCCGTCGACGGCACCGGCAGGCCCTCCGTCGCGAAGGCCCCGACCAGGTCCAGCACCAGGTGCAGCTTCGACTTCCACCGGCGGTACACCGCCGTCTTCCCCACGCCCGCCCGCCGCGCGATGCCCTCGATCGACATCCGCGCGAAGCCGACGGTGGCCAGTTCCTCGACGACGGCCGCCCGGATCGCCTCGGTCACGTCCTCACGCAGAACGGCGGCCCCCGCGGGGGCTCTTCGGGCGGCGGAGGCGGGGGTCGCGGCGGCGGCAGGGTCAGGAGTCATAAGCAGAGCATAACCCGCGACGACGATACGGTTGCGTCCCGACGCTGAACGTCCTACCCTCGCCGTAGCGACGATACGGACCCGTCCCATCGAACACCGACGCCCCGACCCCGTCGAAAGCGACCCAAGTGACTGCGACCACCGCACCACCCCCGGCCCCCGCCCCGGCGAAGAATCCCCAGGTCAGGGCCAAGGACAAGACCCCGGACCCCATCGCGGAACTCGCGGCGGCCCACGACCTGACCCTCAGCGGAGCCCGCCCCACCCTCCCCCGCTACATCGCGCAGCTCTGGGGCCGGCGCCACTTCGTGACCGCGTACGCCACCGCTCGGATGCACGCCCAGTACAGCCAGGCCAGCCTCGGCCAGGTCTGGCACCTGATGACCCCGCTGCTCAACGCGGCCGTCTACTACTTCATCTTCGGCATCGTCATGCACGCCCAGCGCGGCGTACCGGACTACATCGTGTTCCTGATCACGGGTGTCTTCGTCTGGGACTTCATCGGAAGCTGCATCAACGCCTCCACCCGCGCCGTCCAGTCCAACCTCGGCCTGGTGCGCGCCCTGCACTTCCCGCGCGCCTCGCTGCCGCTGTCCACCGTCGTCCAGCTCTTCCAGCAACTGCTGATCACCATGGGCGCGCTGATCATCCTGCTGCTGATCTTCGGCCAGACCCCCGCCCTGAGCTGGCTGCTCGCCCTCCCCGCCCTCGCCCTGATGGCCGTCTTCTGCGCCGGCTGCGCCATGTTCATGGCGCGGATCGGGGCGAAGAGCCCGGACGTCAGCCAGCTGATGCCGTTCATCCTGCGGACCTGGATGTACGCCTCGGGCGTCATGTGGTCGATCGACCAGATGCTCAAGACGGACAACCTGCCGCACTGGGTCTCGATGGCCCTCAAGCTCAACCCCGCCGCCGTCTACATCGACCTGATGCGCTTCGCGCTCATCGACTCGTACACGGCGCACCAGCTCCCGCCCCACGTCTGGCCGGTCGCCCTGGCCTGGGCCCTGCTCATCGGCGTCGGCGGATTCGTCTTCTTCTGGAAGGCAGAGGAGGAGTACGGCCGTGGCTGACACCGCAACCGGAACCCCAAGCGTGACCCGGACCCCGACCGTCATCGCCGACGACGTCCACGTGATCTACAAGGTGCACGGCTCGGGCGGCCGCAAGGGCGGCGCGACCGCGGCCCTGAGCCGGATCTTCTCCCGCAAGCCCGCCACCGGCATCCGCGAGGTGCACGCCGTCAAGGGGGTCAGCTTCACCGCGTACAAGGGCGAGGCCATCGGCCTCATCGGCACCAACGGCTCCGGCAAGTCCACCCTGCTGTCCGCGATCGCCGGCCTGCAGCCGGTCGCGCGCGGCCGGATCTTCTCGCACGGCCAGCCGTCCCTGCTCGGCGTGAACGCCGCCCTGATGAACGACCTGACCGGCGAACGCAACGTGGTCCTCGGCGGCCTCGCCATGGGAATGTCCAAGCGGCAGATCCGCGAGCGCTACCAGGAGATCGTCGACTTCTCCGGCATCAACGAGAAGAACGACTTCATCAACCTGCCCATGCGCACCTACTCCTCCGGCATGGGCGCCCGGCTGCGCTTCTCCATCGCTGCCGCCAAGGACCACGACGTCCTGATGATCGACGAGGCCCTGGCCACCGGCGACGCCGCATTCCAGCGCCGCAGCCAGGCCCGCATCGAGGAACTCCGCGAACGGGCCGGCACCGTCTTCCTCGTCAGCCACGGCATCGGCACGGTCCGCGAAACCTGCGACCGCGCGATCTGGCTCGAATCAGGCGTCCTGCGCATGGACGGCCCCTCGGCAGAGGTCTGCGACGCGTACGAAGAATTCACCAACAAGCGCTGACCCACCAGACCGCCCGGCCAAATCCTGGCAGCCCGCCCAAATCCCTGACCGCCCAGCCAAATCCAACGCAGCCGGGCCAAAATCAGCCCCTCCGGCGTTTGAGGAGCGGGGGTCCGGGGGCAGCGCCCCCGGCAACGGCGCCGGGCCCGGAACCCCCCAGAGGGTCCCGGGCCCGGCGCCGTACTCGTACTCGTACCGCCGCCCGCCAGTGCTACGCGTGCGCCCGCAGCAGCGACCGCATCGTCCGCATGGCGACGGACAGGTTCGCCAGATCGAAGTCGTCCGACCCCTGGATCTCGTCCAGAGTCGTCCGCGCACGCCCGATGATCGCCGCGTTCTTCTCCTCCCACGCCTTGAAGCGCTCCTCGGGAGTCGAGGTCCCGTTCCCGACCGCCAGCACGTCCGCGGTCAGCGCCGCGTGCGCCGAGAACAGGTCCTCGCGGATGGACGCGCGGGCCATCGACTGCCAGCGGTCGGCCCGCGGCAGTTCGATGATCCGGTCCATCAGCTGGGTGATGTCGAGCCGGTCGGCGAGGTCGTAGTACACCTCGGCGACGGCCAGCGGCTCGATGCCCGTACGGTCCGCGATCGCGACGATGTCCAGCGTCGGGAAGGCGGAGGAGAACCCGGCCACCTTGGCCGCCAGCTCCTCCGGCACGCCCTCGCCGATCAGCTCGGCCATGACCGCCTCGTACCACTCCAGGTCCGCGCCGCGCACCAGCTTCGGCAGGTCCGACCAGACCTGCGTCACCCGCTCGGTGAAGAGCTCGATGGTCTCGGTGATCTGGAGCGGCTGCGGCCGGTTGTTCAGCAGCCAGCGCGTACCGCGCTCGACCAGCCGCCGCGAGTGCAGCCGGATCCGGGTCTGGACGTCGGCGGCGACCTCGTTGTCGAGGGCCTCCACCGCGTCCCACACCTCGGCCAGGCCGAAGATCTCGCGGGCCGCGAGCTGCGCCCGGATGATCTCCTCCAGGGAGGCTCCGGTTTCCTCGCGCAGGCGGTGCAGGAAGGTCGAGCCACCGCTGTTGACGGTGTCGTTGACCAGCACCGTGGTGATGATCTCGCGGCGCAGCGCATGCCCGTCGACCTGCTCGGGGAACTTCGCGAGCAGTGCGCCCGGGAAGTAGGCGTGCAGCAGGCGGGCGAGGTACGGGTCGTCCGGCAGCTCGGTGTGGATGAGCTCGTCCGCCACCGTGATCTTGGTGTAGGCGAACAGGACGGCCAGCTCCGGCTGGGTCAGGCCCTTGGCGTTGTTCAGCAGCTCGCGCAGCTGCCGGTCGTTGGGCAGGAACTCCAGGGCGCGGTCCAGCAGGCCGTCACGGCCCAGGCGGCGCATGAAGCGCTGCTGGGCGTGGAGCAGGCTGGGGGCCTGGGCGGCGCCGTTGGCCAGCGCCACGTTCTGGGCGTAGTTGTTGCGCAGCACCAGCCGGCCGACCTCGTCGGTCATCGCGGCGAGGAACTTGTTGCGCTGCTTGACGGTCAGATCCCCGTCGGCGACCACCGAGTTCAGCAGGATCTTGATGTTCACCTCGTGGTCGGAGGTGTCCACGCCCGCGCTGTTGTCGATGGCGTCGGTGTTGACCTTGCCGCCCTCGCCGCCGGCGCCGCTGCGCGCGAACTCGATGCGGCCGAGCTGGGTCAGGCCCAGGTTGCCGCCCTCGCCGATGACCTTGGCCCACACGTCGGAGCCGTTGACGCGGATGGAGTCGTTGGCCTTGTCGCCGACGTCCGCGTGCGTCTCGGCCGTCGCCTTGACGTACGTACCGATGCCGCCGTTCCACAGCAGGTCCACGGGGGCCTTGAGGATGGCCCGCATCAGGTCCGCGGGGGTCATCTTGGAGACGCCCTCCTCGATCCCGAGGGCCGCGCGGACCTGCGCGTTGACCGGGATGGCCTTCGCGCTGCGCGGGTGGATACCGCCGCCGGCGGACAGCAGGGAGCTGTCGTAGTCCGCCCACGAGGAGCGCGGCAGGTCGAAGAGGCGCCGGCGCTCGGCGTAGGAGGTCGCCGCGTCCGGGTTCGGGTCGATGAAGATGTGCCGGTGGTCGAAGGCCGCGACCAGGCGGATGTGCTCGGAGAGCAGCATGCCGTTGCCGAAGACGTCGCCGGACATGTCGCCGACGCCGACGACCGTGAAGTCCTGCGTCTGGGTGTCGTGCCCGAGCTCGCGGAAGTGCCGCTTGACGGACTCCCAGGCGCCGCGGGCGGTGATGCCCATGCCCTTGTGGTCGTAGCCGGCCGAGCCGCCGGAGGCGAAGGCGTCGCCCAGCCAGAACCCGTAGGACTCGGCGACCCCGTTGGCGATGTCGGAGAAGGTCGCGGTGCCCTTGTCGGCGGCGACGACGAGGTAGGTGTCGTCCTCGTCGTGGCGGACCACGCCCTTGGGCCGCACGACCTCGCCGCCGACCATGTTGTCGGTGATGTCGAGCAGCGCCGAGATGAAGATCTTGTACGAGGCGATGCCCTCGGCGAGCCAGGCGTCGCGGTCCACCGACGGGTCGGGGAGGTTCTTGGCGACGAAGCCGCCCTTGGCGCCGACGGGCACGATGACGGTGTTCTTGACCATCTGCGCCTTGACCAGGCCGAGGATCTCCGTACGGAAGTCCTCGCGGCGGTCGGACCAGCGCAGGCCGCCGCGGGCGACCTTGCCGAAGCGCAGGTGGACGCCCTCGACGCGCGGGGAGTACACCCAGATCTCGAAGGCCGGGCGCGGCGCCGGCAGGTCGGGGATGGCCTGCGGGTCGAACTTCATCGACACGTAGGAGTGCTGCTCGCCGGCGTTGGTCAGCTGGAAGAAGTTCGTGCGCAGCGTCGCCTTGATGAGCGTGAGGAAGGACCGCAGGATCCGGTCCTCATCGAGGGAGGCGACCTGGTCCAGGGCCCCGTCCAGCTCCTCCAGCATCGCGTCGACGAGCTCGGTGCCCGCGGACTGGCGGCCCGGCGACATCCGGGCCTCGAAGAGGGAGATCAGCAGCCGCGTGGTGTGGGCGTTGTTGCGGAGGGTGTCCTCCATGTAGTCCTGGCTGAAGGTGGCACCGGCCTGGCGCAGGTACTTGGCGTACGCGCGCAGGACCACGGCCTGCCGCCAGGTCAGTCCGGCGCCGAGCACCAGGGTGTTGAAGTTGTCGTTCTCGGCGTCGCCCTGCCAGACCGCCGAGAAGGCGTCCTGGAAGCGCTCGCGGGCGTCGTCGCCGAGGTAGTCGGCGGCCTGGGCGGAGTCCCCGTTGCCGCTCTGGAGCGGCATCCGCAGACCGAAGTCGTAGATCCACGCGTTGCTGCGGTCGGTGCAGCGCAGCTCGTACGGCCGCTCGTCGGTGACCTCGACGCCCAGGCGCTGCAGGACCGGCAGGACCGCGGAGAGCGAGACCTGCTCGCCCGTGCGGTAGATCTTGAACCGGCGTTCGCCGGGGCCCGCGCCGACCGGCTCGTACAGCGACAGCGCGAACTCGCGGTCGCTCGCGGACAGCCGCTCCAGGTGGCACAGGTCCGCCACGGCCGAACGCGGCGAGTGGTCGGCCTTGTAGCCCTCGGGGAAGGAGTTCCCGTACTTGCGCAGCAGCTCGGCGGCGCGCTCCTCGCCCAGCTCCGCGACGAGCGCCTCGCCGAAGCCGTCGGCCCAGGAACGGGCGGCCTCGACCAGACGGCCCTCGATCCGCTCCACGTCGGCGTCGGTCAGCACGGGCAGCACGGTGCCCTGCGGGACGCGGACGACGAAGTGGATGCGGGAGAGGATCGACTCGGTGTTCCAGGCGGTGAAGTCGACACTGATGCCGTCGAGCTCCTCCTGCAGGATCGCGATCAGCCGCAGCCGCACGCCGGTGGTGTAGCGGTCGCGCGGCAGGTAGACCAGCGCGGAGTAGTAGCGCCCGTACTCGTCCTGGCGCAGGTACAGCCGCAGCCGGCGGCGCTCCTGCAGGTACAGGACGGAGGTGGCGATCTCCTGGAGCTTGTCGACCGGGGTCTGGAACAGCTCGTCGCGCGGGTACGTCTCCAGGATCTGGAGCAGGTCGCGGCCGTCGTGGCTGGACGGGGCGAAGCCGGCGCCCTCGAGGACCTCGGCGACCTTGCGGCGGATGACCGGGACCCGGCGCACCGACTCGGTGTAGGCGGCGGAGGAGAACAGGCCGAGGAAGCGGCGCTCGCCGACGACGTTGCCCTCGGCGTCGAACTTCTTCACGCCCACGTAGTCGAGGTACGAGGGGCGGTGCACGGTGGAGCGGCTGTTGGCCTTGGTCAGCACCAGCAGGCGGTGCTCGCGGGCCTTGGCGCGGGCGTCGGCCGGCAGCCGGTTGAAGGAGGGCGAGACGGGGTGCGCCTCGTCCTGGCCGTGGTGGACCGGGTCGGAGCGCAGGATGCCGAGGCCGGTGCCGGGCACGGCGGCCAGGGCGTCGCCGTCGACGAGGTTGTACTCGCGGTAGCCGAGGAAGGTGAAGTGGTCGTCGGCGAGCCAGCGCAGCAGCTCGCGGGCCTCTTCGAGCTCGTACTCGCGCAGGTCCGGGGCGGTGGGCTCCTCGGGGAGCTCCTGGGCGATGCGCAGCGCCGCGTCGCGCATCTTCTCCCAGTCCTCGACGGACTCGCGCACGTCGGACAGGACGCGCTGCAGATCGGCGGTGATCTGCTTGAGGTCGGCCTTGTCGGTCTCGCGGTCGATCTCGACGTGGATCCAGGACTCGACGAGGGAGTCGTGGGGGCGCTCGGTGCGGGGACCGTGCGCGTCGCAGTCGGGGCCGAGGATCTCGATCAGCTTGCCGGTGACGTCGCGGCGGACGACGACCTGCGGGTGGATCACGACGTGGATGCCGCGCCCGTGGCGGGACAGCTCGTTCGTCACGGAGTCCACGAGGAACGGCATGTCGTCGGTGACCACCTCGACGACGGAGTGGCTGGAGGTCCAGCCGTTCTCCTCCACCGTGGGCGTGTGCACCCGCACGTTCGCCTTGCCCTGCGGACGGTTCGCCGCCAGCCGGTAGTGCGAGAGCGCGCCCCCGAACACGTCGACCGGATCCCGGTCGAGCAGGTCCTCCGGGGCGGTGTGCAGGTAGTAGCGCTGGAGGTAGGCGAGAGTGGTGTCCCGGTCGGGACGCTCCCCCTGCTCGGACCCAGTCGGAAGTAGCCCCCCGGCCGGGCTGTTCTCAGCTACCCGTGCCGCCCGCGCGAGCAGCTCGGCCTTTGCTTCGTCCAGCTTGGTCTGCATGTCCTCTGGCTCCTGTCGCGCGCCATTGCGTGACGTAGGTGAAGGAAGGAATGGCATAGCACCGCGAGGCGGGGTGTCGGTGTCCGTTCGGGATCGACGCTATGCCGTCGAGAGAACCCACCGGGAGGAAATCGGCCATGATCGGCAGGATGTCCAGGGACCGGGGGCGGGGATCAGCGAAGGCCCGGGCACGGTAGTGCGCCGGGCGCCGGTCGGAGGCTTCAGTGCCTCCGAGAACTATCGCGCTGATCACGGGTACCAGGCTATCTCGCTCCACCCCCGGCTCGTCATGAGCTGTATGTGTACAAAAGAGGGGGGGTAACTTTGACACTCTGGACAGGGCCCGGCCCGGTCGCGCGTGCCAGGCCGGTGCTCGGTCGCTCTCCGCTCATGTGCCGGTCGCTATCCGGCCAGCTCGCGAGCAGTGCGTACGGCCTCCGCCAGGCTGTCCACGACGGGGACACCGGCTGATTCCAGACTGCCGCGACTGTGCGAACCGCCCGTATAGAGAACGGCCCGCGCGCCCACGTGCGCGGCGGCCAGCGCGTCGTCCACGGCGTCTCCGATGAGCACCGTACGGCCGGCGGTCACTCCCGTCCCGTCCAGGGCCTGCAAGTGACGTACGAGGTGTCCCGCCTTGGTGGTGTGCGAGGGCCCGGTCCGCCCGTCGACGCGCAGGAAGTGCCCGTCGATCCCGTGCGCCCGGACGAGTGGCACGAGCTGCTCGTGGGGCGCGAGGGACAGCAGCGACTGCGTCAGCCCGTCGGCCTGCCAGCCCCGCAGGAGCTCGCGGGCCCCCTCGGCAAGGCCGGAGTCCTCGGCGGCCACCCAGTAGTGGCGGTGGAAGGCCTCGTCCATGACCAGCCACTCGGCGTCCGTGGGGAGCCGGCCCATCAGCCGCTCGTAGAACTTCGGCACCGGTACGACGTACAGCTCGCGGTACCGCTCCAGGGTGATCGGCGCGAGGCCGAGCTCCGCGAAGGAGGCGTTGGTGGCGGCTATCACGGCGTCGATGTCGTGGAGCAGCGTGCCGTTCCAGTCCCAGACGATGTGCGGGGCCGGCGCGGCGGCCGGGACCACGGGAGCCGGAGCGGGCGCGGCGGCCGCCAGGCCCGCGGGAGCGGTGCCCGCGGGCGCCGGCACCACGAGAGCGGGGCCCTCGGGTGTCGGGAGCACGGGCGCGGGGCCCTCGGGTACGGGGTTCTCGGGTGTCGGGTTCACTTCAGCAGCCCCGGAATCTCCTGGACCCCGAACCACAGCAGTTCGTGGTCCTCGGCAGCGTCGACGGTGGCGAGCGCCTCCTCGTCGCCCCCGTCCGCGGCCGGTACGGCCGCCACGGCGGCGCTCACGTCCTCCAGGGCCTCTTCCGCGTCCACGTGCACCGCGGCCGCCACCGAGAGCCGTACGGCCCCCTCGAGGGCCACCTGGCCGAGCGCGGCCTCGTCGGCGCCGGGGGCGGCGGTCGCGGCCTTGTCGTCCACGTCCACGGCCACCACGACCCGCGTGCGGGGCGCGGCCCCGTCCTCGGCGATCATCCGCAGCGAGGCGGCGGCGGCCCTGGTCAGGGCGGCGTACTCCAGCTCCTCGATGTCGTCCGACACGTACCACTCGCGCAGCCCGGGGGTGACGGCGTACGCCCGCAGCGGAGCCGGGCCCAGCTCACCCGCCTGGTGCGCCTCGGCGAGCCCGGGGAGGGTCAGGGGGACGTACACGCGCATGGCCGGCTGCTTTCGATAGTCGGAAACGCCCCCAGGATACGACCGGCACCCACCCCCGCCCCCGCCCTCCTTCACGCCCACCTCGCACGCGTCGGCCCCGAGGGGCCTCCGCGGCTTCGGCGGGCTGCACCGGACTCCGCCCGGTGACGGCCTGGGCCGAAGGGGCCAGGTGGGACCGAGGCGGCCGGAAGGACCCGAGGGCCGGGGGGCCGGGGGGCCGGGGCCGGGAGGCGGGGGCCGGGGGGGCCGGGAGGCCGGGAGGCGGGGGCCGGGGGGCCGGGAGGCCGGGAGGCCGGGAGGCGGGGGCCGGGGGCCGGGAGGCCGGGAGGCGGGGGCCGGGGGCCGGGAGGCCGGGAGGCGGGGGCCGGGGGCCGGGGGCCGGGTCCGACCCGGAGTCGTGACCCCGGGTCCGGGCCGGGCCGCGGACTCCGTCCGTGACGGTCCGCGTCCCCTTTCGGGGTGCCGCGGCGGGGCCGCAGGGCGTCCACCCGGCTCCCCGCGGGACCCGGGCGGGGCCCCTGCGCGGCCGGGGAGCGACCCGGATAGGTGAAGGCGGTCCGGGTCCGGGGAGGCCCCGCGGCGTCGTTGCGGAGCGTGTTCGCAGCCCCGTAGAAGTCCCCTACCAAGTTACCGCCCGGTACCCCACCGGGCCCGACCCCGGGGACGACCGCGATGCCCACCAGCACCCCCCGCACCACCGAAAGCACCGCCGAAAGCACCACCACCCCCGCGAGGCCCACGCGCCCCGCAACCACCGGGAGCGGGAGCCCCCGAACGCTCCGCAGCGCCGGTGCCGGCACGGGCCCCGGCCGCGGCTCCGCGAGGCCGGCGAGCACCGGCCCCGGCCCCGGCCCCGGACCCGGCACCGCGCGGCCCGGCCGCCGCCACGACCGGCGCCGCCCGCCCACGGGCATCCACCGCGGCCCCCACCACTGGTTCGCCGAACGGCTGCTCGCCGTCCTCAGCGGGCGCCGCCCCGTGCACTCCCTGATCGGCCACACCATCGGCCCGGCCTACGACCAGCTGATCACCCTCGCCCCCGCCGACCCCCCGCAGGAGCGCGCGTACGAGACCCGCCGGCTCAGCCCCGTCATCCACGGATGCGGCCGCTTCACCCCCGGCCCGGGGATCATCGAGGCCTTCGCCCGCATCGCCACGGGCGACCGCCTCACCGCGCTGGCCTTCCGCCTGGAACAGGGCCCCGACCTGCGCTGGCGCTGCGCCGCCGTGGAACTGCAAGGCCCCCGCCCATGACCCGGGACCGGGACCGCACCCGCCAACGCCGCCGGGGCCGGACCCCACGCACAGCGTGGTGTCCGGCCCCGGCGGTGATCCCGCGAGCGGCGCGGGTTACTTCTTGCGGCGGCGGCCGCCCGTGGCCTTCGCGGCCTTGCGGCGCTCCGCGCGCGTCATCCCGTCCGAGTCGTCACCGGACTCCGACTCGAAGTCGCCCTCGACGACCCCGCCCTCACCGTCCACGGTGGGCGCGGAGAAGTGCAGCCGGTCCGGCCGCTGCGGGGCGTCCAGACCCTTCGCCCGGATCTCCGGCTTGGCCAGCGACGGACCGGAGTCCGACACCAGGACCTCCTCGACCTGCTGCTCGACCTGGACCTCCAGGTTGAACAGGTAGCCGACGGACTCCTCCTTGATGCCCTCCTGCATGGCGTTGAACATGTCGAAGCCCTCGCGCTGGTACTCGACCAGCGGGTCCTTCTGGGCCATCGCCCGCAGGCCGATGCCCTCCTGCAGGTAGTCCATCTCGTACAGGTGCTCGCGCCACTTGCGGTCCAGCACCGACAGCACCACGCGCCGCTCCAGCTCGCGCATGATGTCGGAGCCGAGCGCGGCCTCGCGGGCCTCGTACTGCTCGTGGATGTCGTCCTTGACGGACTCCGCGATGAACTCGGCGGTGATGCCGGCGCGGTCGCCCGCGGCGTCCTCCAGCTCCTCCACCGTGACCTTGATCGGGTAGAGCTGCCCGAAGGCGTTCCACAGCCGGTCCAGGTCCCACTCCTCCGCGAACCCCTCGACCGTCTCGGCCGTGATGTACGCGTCGATCGTGTCGTCCATCATGTGCCGGATCTGCTCCTGGAGGTCTTCGCCCTCCAGCACCCGGCGGCGCTCCTTGTAGATGACGGTGCGCTGGTTGTTCAGCACCTCGTCGTACTTCAGGACGTTCTTGCGCGTCTCGAAGTTCTGGGTCTCGACCTGCGACTGGGCCGAGGCGATGGCCCGCGTGACCATCTTGTTCTCGATCGGCACGTCGTCCGGCACGTTCGCCATCGACATGACGCGCTCGACCATCTGCGCCTTGAACAGGCGCATCAGGTCGTCGCCGAGCGAAAGGTAGAAGCGGGACTCGCCCGGGTCGCCCTGTCGGCCGGAGCGGCCGCGCAGCTGGTTGTCGATGCGGCGCGACTCGTGCCGCTCGGTACCCAGCACGTAGAGCCCGCCGAGGTCCTTGACCTCCTCGAACTCCGCCTTCACGGCCGCCTCGGCCCGCGTGAGCGCCTCGGGAAGGGCGTGCGCCCACTCCTCGATGTGCTCCTCCGGGTCCAGGCCGCGCTGGCGCAGCTCGGCCTCGGCGAGGTCGTCCGGGTTGCCGCCGAGCTTGATGTCGGTACCGCGGCCGGCCATGTTCGTGGCGACCGTGACGGCGCCGCGACGGCCCGCCTGGGCGACGATCGTGGCCTCGCGGTCGTGCTGCTTCGCGTTCAGCACCTCGTGCGGGATGCCGCGCTTGGAGAGCTGCTGCGAGAGGTACTCGGACTTCTCGACCGACGTCGTACCGACGAGGATCGGCTGGCCCTTCTCGTGCTTCTCCGCGATGTCGTCGACGACGGCGGCGAACTTCGCGACCTCGGTGCGGTAGATCAGGTCCGCCTGGTCCTTGCGGACCATGTCCCGGTTGGTCGGGATCGGGACGACACCGAGCTTGTAGATCTGGTGGAACTCGGCGGCCTCGGTCATGGCCGTACCGGTCATGCCCGACAGCTTCGAGTACAGGCGGAAGAAGTTCTGGAGGGTGATCGTGGCGAGGGTCTGGTTCTCGTCCTTGATGTCCACCCCTTCCTTCGCCTCGATCGCCTGGTGCATGCCCTCGTTGTAGCGGCGGCCCGCGAGGATGCGGCCGGTGTGCTCGTCGACGATCATGACTTCGCCGTCGATGACGACGTAGTCCTTGTCGTTCTTGAAGAGCTCCTTGGCCTTGATGGCGTTGTTGAGGTAACCGACGAGCGGGGTGTTCACCGACTCGTAGAGGTTCTCGATGCCGAGCCAGTCCTCGACCTTCGCGACGCCCGTCTCGTGAATGGCGACGGTGCGCTTCTTCTCGTCGACCTCGTAGTCGCCGGTCTCCTCGATGCCCTTGAGGGGCTGGCCGGGCTCGCCCTTGGTCAGGCGCGTGACCAGCTTCGCGAAGTCCGCGTACCACTTGGTGGCCTGGTCGGCCGGGCCCGAGATGATCAGCGGGGTACGGGCCTCGTCGACGAGGATCGAGTCGACCTCGTCGACCACGGCGAAGTTGTGGCCGCGCTGCACGAGCTCGTCCTGCGACCACGCCATGTTGTCGCGGAGGTAGTCGAAGCCGAACTCGTTGTTCGTGCCGTACGTGACGTCGGCGGCGTACTGCTCACGGCGCTGCGCCGGAGACATGTTCGCCAGGATGCACCCGACCTCCAGGCCGAGGAACTTGTGCACCCGGCCCATCATCTCGGAGTCGCGCTCGGCGAGGTAGTCGTTCACCGTGATCAGGTGGACGCCCTTGCCGGACAGCGCGTTCAGGTACGCCGGCAGCGTACCGACGAGAGTCTTGCCCTCACCGGTCTTCATCTCGGCGACGTAGCCGAGGTGCAGGGCGGCGCCGCCCATCATCTGGACGTCGTAGTGACGCTGGCCGAGGACGCGCTTGGCGGCCTCGCGGACCGTCGCGAAGGCCTCGGGCAGCAGGTCGTCCAGGCTCTCGCCGTCCTGGAAGCGCTGCTTGTACTCGTCCGTGAGCGCACGCAAGTCGGCGTCGGAGAGGTTGACGAAGTCCTCTTCGATGGAGTTGACCTGGTCCGCGATGCGGTGCAGTTTTTTGAGGATCTTGCCTTCGCCTGCACGCATGAGCTTGTTGAAGACGGACACCGAGGTTTGTCTCCTTGCCGGTCGGGCCTGGCACTGGTTCGTGCACGGGCACGGAGGGTGGGCCCCACCGCAACGGCCATCGTAAGCGAGGACGCGGTCGCGTCGGGAGGTCCGCACTGCCGCGGGGCTGGACTGCCCGGAAATGAGAACGTGTGAGGGGCACCGAAGGTGCCGGTATGGGCGGACCCTCTTCGGTAAATCCGCTTCGCCGCCGCCGTCCTCCCACAGCAGAATCCCCCCATGGAACCGATCACCCTGACCACCGAACGCCTCGTCCTGCGTCCCCTGGACGCCTCGGACACGGACGAGGTGTACGCGGCGCTGCAGGATCCCGTGATCCAACGCTGGATCCCGGTCTCCGTCCCGTACGGGCGCACGCACGCCGAGGCCTTCGTGAACCGGGTCCCGGGCGGGCAGAACGGCTCCGAGTTCAACTTCGGGGTCCGGCTCGGCGCCGCCGGCCCGCTGGTCGCCTGCGTCGGGCTCGGCCCGCAGGGCGATCACGCCCACGAGATCGGCTACTGGACCGTCGCCGGGCACCGGGGCCGCGGATACCTGCCCGAGGCGCTGCCCGCCGTGGTGCGCTGGGCCTTCACCGAGCTCGGCTGCGTACGGATGATCTGGCGCGCCGGTGTCGGCAACGACGCCTCCCGCCGGGTCGCCGAGAAGGTCGGCTTCGTCATCGAAGGCGTCGCGCGCGCGGGCATGGAGCACCGCGGCACCCTGCGGGACTGCTGGACCGGCGCCATGCTCCCCTCCGACCTGGGCCTCCCCTCCGACCTCGCCTACCTTCCCTCGCCTGTCAGTGCGACGCCCTAGGGTTCCGCCATGACGACCGCGCCCTCGCCTTCGCCCTCTCCCTCGCCCGCCCTGTCCCTGTCAGCCGACGAGGCCCGCCGCATCGCGCTGCGCGCGCAGGGGTTCCTGGGCGCTCCGGACCGGCGCGGCGGTGTCCGCGGCGTCCTGCGCCACCTGGGCGCCGTCCAGCTCGACACGATCTCCGTACTGGCCCGCTCTCACGAGCTCGTCCCGTACGCGCGCCTGGGCGCGGTCGGCCGCGCCACGGTCGAAGCCTCGTACTGGTCGGACCAGCACGCCTTCGAGTACTGGTCGCACGCGGCCTGCATCCTGCCGATGGAGGAGTGGCCGCACTTCGCCTTCCGCCGCCGGGCCAACAAGGCCCGCGGCCACCGCTGGCACGTCCTGGAGGACAAGCACCGCTCGACGAAGACGGTCCTGGACCGCCTCGCGTCCGAAGGACCGCTCACCTCCACCGAGCTGGGCGGCGCCAAGAACGGCGGCGAATGGTTCGAATGGTCCGAGACGAAGATCGCCGTGGAGTGGCTCCTCGACGTCGGCGAGGTCGTCTGCGCCGAGCGCCGCGGCTGGAAGCGGGTCTACGACCTCCCCGAGCGCGCGGTCCCCTCCGCCCTGCTCCACGACGACCTGGACGACCGGGAGTGCAAGCGCCGCCTGGTGGCCCTCGCGGGGCAGTCCCTGGGCGTGGGCACCCGCTCCGACATCGCGGACTACCACCGCCTCAAGGGCCCCGACTTCGACGCGGTGGTCGAGGACGCGGGCCTGGTCCCGGTGGAAGTGGAGGGCTGGGGGAAACCGGCCTGGGCAGACCCCTCGGCCCTGGCGTCCCTCCCCCGCGGCCGCCACCGCACCACGCTCCTCTCCCCGTTCGACTCCCTGGTCTGGGAGCGCCCGCGCACGGAGCGGATCTTCGGCTTCACGCACCGCCTGGAGGCCTACGTGCCCAAGCCCAAGCGGATCCACGGCTACTTCGCGATGCCCCTGCTGGCCGGAGGCCGCCTCCAGGGCCGCGTGGACCCGGCCCGCGAGGGCACCACCCTCGTGGCCCGCCAACTCTCCCTGACCACCCCCAAGGCAGCCCGCCCCATGGCCGAAGCCCTCCGCGAGGCCGCCTCCTGGGTCGGCTGCGACACAATCCGCATCGACCGCGCAAGCTCTCCTGCGGAAGCGGCAGCGGTCGTCGCGGAGCTCTCCACCCTCTGAAGCCCAGGCTGCGCCAAGCCCCTTGCACCCAACGGCATTTCATCCGCCGGGCAAACTTTTCAGCCGTCCGGCGCTTAAGGACCGGGACCCGGGGCGGAGCCCCAGAAGGGGTCCGAGCGCAGCCCGGCACCCCTTCCAGCCCGTCCGGCACTTGAGGACCGGGGTCCGGGGCGGAGCCCCAGGGGGTCCGGGCGCAGCCCCGGGGGTCCGGGCGCAGCCCCCGGGGGGTCCGGGCGCAGCCCCGGGGGTCCGGGCGCAGCCCCGGGGGTCCGGGCGCAGCCCCGGGGGGTCCGGGCGCAGCCCCGGGGGTCCGGCGCAGCCCCGGGGGTCCGGGCGCAGCCCCGGGGGTCCGGGCGCAGCCCCGGGGGTCCGGGCGCAGCCCCGGGGGTCCGGGCGCAGCCCCGGGGGGGTCCGGGCGCAGCCCCGGGGGTCCGGGCGCAGCCCCGGGGGTCCGGGCGCAGCCCCGGGGGGGTCCGGGGCGCAGCCCCGGGGGTCCGGGGCGCAGCCCCGGGGGGTCCGGGCGCAGCCCCGGGGGGTCCGGGGCGCAGCCCCCGGGGGGTCCGGGCGCAGCCCGGTACCCCTCCAGCCCGTCCGGCGCTTGAGGACCGGGTCAGGGCAGAGCCCTGGGAACGGAGGAAGGGCGGGTAGGGGACTCCGCCCCGCAGGGCCGACCACCCGCACCCGCCCCGGAACGGGAACAGGACCGGTCCCTACCGGATCTCGAGGATCTTCTCCCGCATCGCGTACACCACCGCCTCCATCCTGGAGTGCAGCTGCAGCTTCTCCAGAATGTTCCGCACATGGTTCTTCACGGTGTTCTCCGAGATGAACAACTCCTTCGCGATATCGCGGTTGTTCATCCCGGTGGCCACCAGCTTCAAGACCTCGAGCTCCCGATCCGTCAGCCGCGGCGCCGGCACCAACCGCCGCTCGTCCGTCCGCTGGATCATCGACTTGAATTCCGTCAGCAGCTTCGACGCCATCGACGGGCTGATCTGCGACTGCCCGTCCGCCACCGCCCGGATCGCCGTCGCGACCTCGTCCGTCGAGATCTCCTTCAGCAGGTACCCGGTCGCCCCCGCCTTGATCGCGTCGTAGAGGTCCGCCTCCTCGTCGCTGATCGTCAGCATGATGATCTTCGCGGAGGGCGCCACCTCCTTGATCGAGGTACAGGCCTCGATCCCGCCGCGCCGCGGCATCCGCACGTCCATCAGCACGATGTCCGGCAGCAGATCCGCCGCCTTGTCCACGGCCTCCGCCCCGTCACCCGCCTCGCCGACGACCTGGATGTCCTCCTCCTGCGCGAGGACGATCTCCAGCCCGCGCCGGAACAGCGCATGGTCGTCGACCACGAGCACCCGGATCGGCTCTGCCACCCGGTCCTCCTCACGGCAGCCCGCACCGTTGTCATCACGCACCGGCCCGAAGCTGTCCGCCATCGTTCCTCCCCCTGCACCACGTGTGCTGAGCTGCTGGGTCAATCCGACGAGAGCGGCCGCCGGCTGACTGCCCGACATGATTCCATGCCCACGTGGCCGAAGGGGGTCCGGCGATTACAGGCCGACTCATACAGGCCACCGTTTCGCAGCCCTCACCTCACACGAGTGCCCCCGCGCCCGCCTGGGCGAACGCGGGGGCACCTCACTGGCACCGCACGGACAACCGGATCCAGCCCGGAATCAGTCCGGAATCAGCGGCTCAGCCTCCCAGCGCGCCACCCGCGCCCGCGCCGTCGAGCTCACCCGAGCTGGAGGCGGCGTCGGAGGCATTGAGGTGGATCACGCCGTAGTCGTAACCGTGGCGCCGGTAGACGACGCTCGGCATCTTGGTGTCGGAATCGACGAACAGATAGAAGTCGTGACCGACCAGTTCCATCTCGTACAGGGCCTGGTCGAGCGACATGGGTGCGGCCGAGTGGGTCTTCTCGCGAACGATGAGCGGGCCGTCGCCCTGCACTTCCAGCGATCCGATCCGAGTGGTCGGAATCGCGTCCGCGTCCGCCTTCTCTCCGTTGACCGGCTCCCCGTTGCCGTTCAGGGTCGCGGCATTCGGAACCACGTCGGCGACCTCTGCCGCCGAAAGCCGTCCGGAACCACGACGGGTGTGGCGCTTGTCGTGCTGCTTGCGCAGCCGGGCCTCCAGCTTGTCCTGAGCGAGGTCGAGCGCCGCGTACGCGTCGGCGGCGGAAGCCTCGGCACGAATCACCGGGCCCCGCGAACGCAGGGTGATCTCCACGCGGTCGGAACGGTCGGCCTGGCGCGGGTTGTGCTCCTTGGACACCTCGACGTCCAAGCTGATCACCTTGGCGTCGAGCTTCTGGATCCGCTCCGGATTCAGCTTCTCGGCCACGTGCTTGCGGAACCGGTCGGGCACCTCGGTCTTACGGCCCTTGACGACGATGTCCACGCAGAACTCCGTTCCCGGATAGCTCCGCCTCAGGGGCGAAGCGTCTCCCTTTCGCACCAGACCCCGGTGAACACCGGAGCCTCGGACTTGGCGACTTCCACCTCCTCCTCCCCCATCGGCAAGATCTACACCCCACCGACTTCGGAGTCGAGGGACAACCTCTGCTGACACGAAGTTTCCGAAACGTACAGACGCTCGAAACGTGCGCTCCGATGCGTGGGGCCCAAGGTTCGCCAATTCCTTACAACCGAACATATCCCTCTATGCCGGTTGTCGGCACCCGCTACCGGAACGTACCTCCGTTCAGGTGGCCGTTCCCTCTTACTACCTGCAACGATGCGCCTTCCCCTCCAGTTCCAAATCTATTCACAAGTTTTTTGCCCTGTACGCGTAGCAGTGGCACCGGGACGCACGAAGGAGTCCGCCGGCGCGGCCACCACGGCGGCCACCAGATCCGCCGCCCCGGCCCCCGCGGCCGCCCCGCCCGGCACCCCGATCCCGGCCGCGCGCAGCGCCCGCGCCGCCTCCACCAGGGTGGATCCGGTGGTGACGAGGTCGTCCACGAGCACGATCCGGGCCGCTCCCGCCATCACCCGTCCGGCCCCGGGCCGGGCCTCCAGGGCCCCCGCGAGGTTCTCCCGGCGCTGAGCCGCCCCCAGGCCCGCCTGATCGGCCACCGTCCGCCGCAGCCGCAGTACGGGCGTCACGCGCGCGGGCACGCCCTCCCGCCGCAGCCGCGCCGAGGCGGCCAGCGCGATCCTGCGCGCCGGGTCGTGCCCGCGCGCCCGCACCCGGTGCCGCGCGGAGGGCACGGGAACCAGGGCCGCTCCCCCGTCCCCCGCCCCGCCCGCTCGGACGGCAGCCGCCAGGGCGGCGCCGAGGGCTCCGGCCAGCGGCAGCGCCCCGCGCTCCTTGTGGGCCAGTACGACGGCCCGTACGGCCTCCCGGTACACGGTGGCCGCATACACCGCGGGCAGCCCTTCGGGGCACGGAGACGGCCGTACCGGGCCCGCCCCGGCCCCACTGAGCTCCGACCGGCAGGCTCCGCACAGCATCGCGCGGCCCGCCCCGCAGCCGGCGCACCCGACCGGCAGCACCAGCCCGGCGAGCTCACCGGCCAGCCCGCGCCACCACCACTCCCGCATGACGTCCACGATGCCGGGCCGGGGCAGCACTCCACCACCCCTGTGGACAACCACGGAAAGGGCAGATCACACCCCACCCGGGCCAGACCGACCGACCCGGTCGGCCCGCCCTCAGCCGGCCCTCGGCCCGCCCTCAGCCCGGATAGACCGGAGCCCGCCCGCCGGCCACCACCGTGCGCCACTGCGCCCCCGGCGGCAGCCACACGATGCCGTCCTCCAGCGACTCGGCGACCACCGGCTTCTTCTCGTCCTCGCTCGCTGCCACCGCCACCAGCCCGGTCGCCCCGGGCAGCCCGGCGCCGACCATCGAGCCGTCGGCCAGCATGTAGCGGGCCTGAACGACCATGCCGCTCTCCCGGCCCACCACCAGCAGCCGGCCCCGCGGCGCCCAGCTCATCGCCGCCACGTCCGCCAGTTGCGGAGCCGCCGGGCGCAGCTCGCGCACCGAGACCGCGGACACGTCGCCCTTCGCGTCGGGCCGCTCGATCCGCCCGATGTACAGGTACTTGCGGCTCTCCCGCTGCACCAGCAGCGCGATCCGCACCCCGTCGGGGGAGGCCTTCAGACCCGTGATCCGCCCGCCGGCCAGCCCGGACACCTCGACCCGTTCGGGGGTCCCGGTGCCGCCGGGCAGCCGCCACAGCGTCGAGTCCTGCAGGTCGGGGTCCGCGACCCACAGATCGCCCGCCGCGTCCCAGCTCGGGGTGGCGAGCCCGTTGGGCTTGGCCCCCTTGCCGGTCAGCAGCGGCGGCGGCATCGCTCCGGCGGTGGTCAGGTTGACCACGTACAGCCCGTGCCCGTCCTCGGAGACGACCGCGGCACGCTTCTCGTCGTAGGACACGGCGGCGGAGCCCACCTTGAAGGCCGGGTTCCCGGACAGCGGCCCGGGGGCCGGTGTCGGCGGTTCCTGCTGGTCCTCACGGTTGGGGTCGAGGTTCAGCCGCTGCAGCCGGTCCTCGGCGTCCACGTAGTACTGGTGGCCCGGCGAGGGCGGCCGGTTGGCGAGCACGGCCGCGTCCGGCTCGGACACCTGGCAGCTCGTGGTGCCGTCGGAGCGCACGATGTCGACCCGGTCGACCCGGGAACCCGTCAGATCCTTGACCGTGTAGAGGATCTGGGTCGCCATCCGCCGGCACTGCGGCTCCGCGACGTCGTCCGCGCTCTTGTTCATGGGCACGCGCAGCGTGTTCTGGCCGTCGATCGCGAGGGACTTGGTGCCCTCGCGCAGCTGCGTACCGGTCGGGAAGCTGGAAGTGACCACCGGCCCGAGCCATTTGGAAGGGCCGGCGAGCAGCGAGGTGACGGTCTGGGTGGTGGGGTCCATCCGGGAGTCGGGGTCGCTGCGCTGACGCATGTAGACGGGGTCGGCGACGAGCGTGGAACCCGCGAAGTAGTACTTGTTGACCGGCATGTAGATGCGCTGGAAGTCGGATTCGCTCAGGACCAGGCTGCTGGGCGGGGTCGCGATCCGCCACTGGTTGTCCTTCTGCGTGAGCTGGAGGAACTGCTCGTAGCGCCGGTCGCCGGTCTCCGGCTGGTACGCGCTGCGCTCGTCCACCGTGGCCAGCATCTTGCCCGCGATCTTGAACCGGGGGGCCGCCGGGTCCTTCTCGCCCGGTACGGAGAACCGGTCGAGGCCCGCGGAGAGCACCGTGACCGCCGCTCCGGGCTTCCAGTCCTTCGCCGCTGCTTCGGTGAGGTACTTGCGGGCGGTCTGGAGCTGCGGATCGTCGCTGGTCATGGCCTCCAGGAAGCCGTCGACGATCTCCTGCGGGCTGGCCTTGTCGGCCGGCGGCACGCCGAAGACGCGGACCTGGGAGTCGACGCCCTGGGAGGCCTCCACGGGACGGACCTCGCCGTGGTCGGGCATGGAGGCGCAGCCGGCGAGCAGCAGCCCGGCCGCCCCGAGGGCGAAGGCCCGCAGGGCGCGCGGCGTGCGCCGGCGCGGCCGGCCCGGCTCAGCGCCCATGCGATCCACCCGCTCCGCCCGCTCCACCGCTTCCACCGCTTCCACCGCTTCCACCGGTTCCGCCGGTTCCGCCCGCTCCACCGCTTCCACCCTCTCGGTCGGTTGCTCCCGCCGTCCCGCCGGACCGCGTGTTCGCCGCCCCGCCCCCGGAACCGGGTCCCTGCTCCGCCGGCCCCGGCCGGGTCACGACCCGCGCCCCGTTGCCCGGCAGCGCCGTCGGGTCGGCCGGCACCGGCACCGCGCCCGCGACGGGCGACCGCGGCGGCATCGGCGACCGGTCGCCGCGCCCCGCCTGCTGCGCCTGCTGCTGCGCCCGCTGCCCGGCCGCCGCGGAGCCCTCCGCCGCGGCCCTGGCCCGGTTGGCCCGGGAATCCTCGGGCTCCAGCGGGATCGGCGATCCGCGCAGCGGCTCGTCGGCGGTGCGCGGCAGCGTCAGGCGGAACTGCGAGCCGCCGCCGGGCTCGCCCCACGCCTGCAGCCAGCCTCCGTGCAGCCGGGCGTCCTCGACGGCGATGGACAGGCCGAGGCCGGTACCGCCGGTCGTGCGCGCCCGCGCCGGGTCGGCCCGCCAGAAGCGGTTGAAGACGCGGGTGGCCTCGCCGGGCTTCAGCCCGACGCCGTAGTCCCGTACGGCCACGGCGACGGCCCCGCCCGCCGAGGCGAGCCGGACCACCACGTCGCGGCCCTCGCCGTGCTCGACGGCGTTGACGACCAGGTTGCGCAGGACCCGCTCCACGCGCCGGGCGTCGGCCTCGGCTATCACCGGCTGGGTGTCCCCGAGGACGCGGATCCGGGTGCTCTTGTGCTCGGCGAGCGGCTGGGCCGCGTCGATGACCCGGTGCACGACGTCCCGCAGGTCGATCGGCTCCGCCTCCAGGGCGGCCGCGCCCGCGTCGAACCGGCTGATCTCCAGCAGGTCGGCGAGGAGGGACTCGAAGCGGTCGAGCTGTCCGGCGAGGAGCTCGGCGGAGCGCGCGGTGACGGGGTCGAAGTCGGCGCGGGCGTCGTGGATGACGTCCGCCGCCATCCGTACCGTCGTCAGCGGGGTGCGCAGCTCGTGGGAGACGTCCGAGACGAAGCGGCGCTGCAGCCGGGAGAGGTCCTCCAGCTGCTGGATCTTGTTCTGGAGGTTCTGGGCCATCTTGTTGAAGGCCTCGCCCAGACGGGCGATGTCGTCCTCGCCGGTGACCTTCATCCGCTCCTGGAGCCGCCCCGCCGAGAGCCGCTCGGCGATCCCGGCGGCCATCCGGACGGGGGTGACGACCTGGCGCACGACCAGCCAGGCGATCCCGCCGAGGAGCACCACGACGAAGAGCCCCGCGGTGGCGATGGTGGCCTTGACCAGGTTGAGGGACTCCTCCTCCTGGGTGAGCGGGAAGAGGTAGTACAGGTCGTACGGGTCGCCGTTGATGTCGGTGAGCCGCTTGCCGATGACGAGCGCGGGCTCGGGGAGCTTGTCCCCGGCGTCGGTGTAGCGGATCTGCGAGAAGGTCTTGAAGGCGCCGGTCGCGTGGTTGACGTCCCGGCGCAGCCCCAGCGGGACGCTGGCCGTCGGGTCCACGTTGCCGGAGGCACGGGCTCCGCGGACGCCGCCGAGGGCGCCGCGAGCGGCCTGCTGCTCCTCGCCGGTTCCGGTGCCGGCGCCCAGCGCCGCCACCTCGAAGGCGCTCTGCCCGCCACTGGCGAGCTGTTTGACCAGAGAGTTCATCCAGGTACTGGCGTCCCGGCCGACCTTGTTGTCGGAGGCGTCGGGCCCGTCCGCCGTATAGGGCGTGTTGGCCTTCTCCTGTGCGACCGCGAACCCGCCCGCGGCCTGGCTCTGTGCGGCCTCCTCCTTGGCGTCGAGGAGGCCCTTGCTGACCTGCGCGATGACCACGAACCCGAGGGCGAGGACCACGGCGAGGGAGATCAGCAGGGTCGCGGCGACCACCCGGAGCTGGATGTTGCGCCGCCACAGCCGGACAGCCGGAAGCAGCGGCCGGCGTACGAGGCGTACGAACAGCCGCAGCACGGGGCTGCCGGGTGCTCCGTCAGGGAGCAGCCCGCCGCCCCGCAGCGCTCCCCAGCGGGAGCGGCCACGGGGCTTGCCGGGTGTCATGTCAGCTCGGTCCGGCCTTGTAGCCGACCCCGCGCACCGTCACGACGATCTCGGGGCGCTCCGGGTCCTTCTCGACCTTGGAGCGCAGTCGCTGGACGTGCACGTTGACCAGGCGGGTGTCGGCCGCGTGGCGGTAGCCCCAGACCTGCTCCAGCAGCACCTCGCGGGTGAAGACCTGCCAGGGCTTGCGGGCGAGCGCGACCAGCAGGTCGAACTCCAGCGGGGTCAGGGCGATCGAGGCGCCTTCCCGCTTGACCGAGTGCCCGGCCACGTCGATGACCAGGTCACCGATGGTCAGCTGCTCGGGCGCGGGCTCCTCCGAACGGCGCAGGCGGGCCCGGATGCGGGCCACCAGCTCCTTCGGCTTGAACGGCTTGACGATGTAGTCGTCGGCCCCGGACTCCAGGCCCACGACCACGTCCACGGTGTCGCTCTTGGCGGTGAGCATGACGATCGGTACGCCCGACTCGGCGCGGATCAGCCTGCACACCTCTATGCCGTCCCTACCGGGCAGCATGAGGTCGAGCAGCACGAGATCCGGCTTCGCCTCCCGGAAGGCAGCCAGTGCCTTGTCACCGTCCGCTACGAACGACGGCTCAAAACCTTCTCCACGCAGCACAATGCCGAGCATCTCGGCCAGCGCGGTGTCGTCGTCGACGACAAGGACGCGTCCCTTCATGGTTGACATCATCCCATTAGCTAATCGTTACCCGGCGGTGAGCTGTCCCACAGCCAAAGGGGCTGGAAATAGTCCCTCGGACCTGCGTGGAGATCAGGGCGCCCAGTGTGCCCCGGATCCGCGCGCCATACGAAGGCGCGAACGTTCCGGTCTCAGGAGGCGGCTGGTCCGTTGGGGACGGCTGGTCCGTTTGAGGTTGTCACATGGCACGATGGCAGCCGGACCAAGCGCCCCGCACCCCCGCAGTGCACGTGAAGGAGCGACGATGAACGACTCTCCGGGCTGGGCTACGCCCGGATCCTCCCCGTCCGACGGTGAGGGCTCCCACGGTACGCAGCCGCCCGCGAGCGGTTCCGGTGGATCCGGCGACTCCAAGTGGTCCGCCGAGCAGCCGCCCCCCGGCCAGTGGTCGAGCCCGACCCCGGGCCAGACCCCGCCGAACCCGCAAGCGCAGCCGCCCGCGGCCCCGCAGCCGGGCACCGGCTGGGGTTCGTACGGCGGCGGCTACCCGCCCCCGAGCGGCGGTCCGAGCAGCTGGGGCGCCCACACCCAGGCCGTGAAGCCCGGCGTGATCCCGCTGCGGCCGCTCGGGATCGGCGAGATCCTCGACGGGGCCGTGACCACCATGCGCAAGCACTGGCGCGCGGTACTGCCGATCACCCTGGTCGTGGCCGTCGTCGTGCAGCTGGCGAGCGTGCTCATGCAGAAGTACGCGTTCGGCGACGTCGTACTGGACCAGTCGAGCGACGCACCCCTGGACGAGCAGCTCGACTTCCTCGGCTCCATGGTGGGACTGCTCGCGGCGGATCAGTTCATCGTGCTCATCGGCACCATCGTCGCCACCGCGATGCTCACCATGATCTTCAGCCGCGCGGTGCTCGGCCACGGCTCCTCTATCGGCACCGCCTGGCGCGAGGCCCGCCCGCAGCTCGCCCGGCTGTTCGGCCTGACCCTCCTCCTGGGCCTCGGCGCGGCCCTCGTCTTCGCCGTACTGGTCCTGCCCGGCGCCCTCGCCGGCCAGGCCGGCCTCGTCGCCCTCGGCGGTCTCGTCGCCCTGGGCCTTGTCCTCTGGCTCTGGATCCGGTTCTCCCTGGCCTCGCCCGCCCTGATGCTGGAGAAGGCGACGGTGCGCAAGGCCCTCGTCCGCTCCTCGAAGCTGGTCAAGGGCTCCTGGTGGCGGATCTTCGGCATCACCCTCCTCACGGCCCTCCTGACGTTCTTCGTCGCGGGCGTCATCGTCTTCCCCCTCACCATCGTCGGCGGCCTGTCCGGCGGCGGCTTCGAGGGCATGGCCGACGGCTCCGTCGCCCAGAGCTGGGGATACCTGATCACGACGGCCATCGGCGCGATCATCGCGCTGACGGTCACCATGCCAATCCAGGCCGGCGTCACCGTCCTCCTCTACGTCGACCAGCGCATCCGGCGCGAAGCCCTCGACCTGGAGCTGGCCCGGGCGGCGGGCATCGAGAACTACGGCACGACCGCGCCGCCGACCGGAGGCTGACGCGGGAATGAGGAGCACGGGGGGCCTGCTCACCCACACAGCACCACCCACACCACCTGTCACCATCGGCCGTGAGGCCGCCCGCGAGGCGGCCCGCGTCGAGCTGTCCAAGCCCGCGTACCACCAGAACGACCCGGGCCTGCTCCAACGGGCCATGAACCGCTTCTGGGAGTGGGTCGGGGACCTCTTCGACCGTGCCTCCGGCGCGACCCCGGGCGGAACCCTCGGCCTGCTGGCCATCGCCGTCTTCGCCCTCCTCATCGCCGCCGCCCTGTGGTGGCGCCTGGGCGCCCCGAGCCGCGCCGCCGCCCGTACCCCGGGCACCCTGTTCGACGACGGCGTCCGCAGCGCCGCGGACCACCGCGCGGCCGCCGAAGCACTGGCCGGCGAGGGCCGCTGGAGCGAAGCCGTCCAGGAGCGCATGCGCGCCGTCGTCCGCTCCCTGGAGGAGCGCACCCTCCTCGACCCCCGCCCGGGCCGCACCGCGGACGAGGCGGCGGCCGAAGCCGCCGTCTCCCTCCCGTCCCACGCGGCGTCCCTCCGCACGGCCGCCCGCACCTTCGACGACGTCACCTACGGCGCCCACCCGGCCACCCCCGAGATGTACACCGCCCTCACCACCCTGGACCAGGCCCTGTCCCGCACCAAGCCCCTCCTGACAGGCCCCACCCCATGACCCACACCCCGAACACCCCCGACCCGGGCACGCCCCCCACCCCAGCCGACGCGTCCCCGGCCACACCCCACCCCACCGCAGGGCCAGCCCCCACCCCGGGCACAGCCCCCGGTGCGCAGCTCCCCGCCGGAGACGCAGCCCCCGCCACGGCGGGGCCGGGCGGCGCCGCCACCCCTCCCCGTACGACCGCCGGAGGCGCATCGCCCCGGGACCTCTGGACCCGCGCCCGCGGGTTCCTCATCGCGCTCGCGGTGCTCCTCGCCGCCGGGCTGGGCCTCGCCGCCCTGAACTCCGGTGCCCGGCACGGCTACCTGGACCCCCGCTCCGCCGATCCCTACGGCAGCCAGGCCGTGGCCGAGCTGCTCAGGGACCGCGGTGTCACCACGCGGGTCGTCACCACCGCCGAGCAGGCCGCCGACGCCGCCGGCCCCGACACGACCCTGCTGGTCACGGACCCCGACCGGCTCGGGGAGACCCAGCTGCGCGCCATCCGTTCCGCGATCGACCTCTCCGGCGGCCGGACCGTCCTGCTCGCGCCGAGCGCCCTCAGCCTCCCCTCCCTGGCCCCCGGCACCCGCGCCCACGACGACTCCCCCGCCCCGGACACGAACCTCGACCCGGGCAGCACCTGCACCCTCCCCGCCGCCACCACCGCCGGCCGCGCCGCGACGGGCGGCGGCCTGAGCTACACCACCGGCACCCCCGGAGCCGCCGGCTGCTACCCCGGCGCCGGCCGCCCCACCCTCCTCGTCCTGCCCACCGGCGTCCGCGGCGGCGACACCGTCCTCCTGGGCTCCGAGGGCATCCTCCTCAACAAGACCCTCGCCAAGGAGGGCAACGCCTCCCTCGCGCTCCAGCTCCTCGGCTCCCGCCCGACCGTCGTCTGGTACCTGCCGTCCCTCGCCGACAGCAACCCCGACAACGCCGAAGGCACCGGCGAGGAGCAGAGCTTCCTCGACCTGATCCCCGCCGGCTGGAGCTGGGCCCTGCTCCAGCTCTTCCTCGCCGCCGCCGTCGCCGCCCTCTGGCGCGCCCGCCGCCTCGGCCCGCTCGTCACCGAACGCCTGCCCGTCCTCGTCCGCGCCTCCGAGGCCACCGAGGGCCGCGCCCGCCTGTACCGCAAGGCCGGCGCCCGCGACCGCGCCGCCACCGTGCTGCGCGCCGCCGCCCGCGAACGCCTGGCCGCGCTGGTCGGCGTACCGGCCTCCCAGGCCCACGACCCGGCCGCCCTGGTCCCCGCCGTCGCGGCCCGCCTCACCGCCGGACGGCCCCCGCACGACCCGGACACCCTGCTCTTCGGCACCACCCCCACCACCGACGCGGCGCTCATCGCGCTCGCCGACCACCTCGACGCCCTCGAAAGGGAGGTCCGCACCTCATGACGGCCACCACGGACAGCGCCCGCTCCGCCCTGGAGGCGCTCCGCACCGAGATCGGAAAGGCCGTGGTCGGCCAGGACTCCGCCGTCACCGGTCTCGTCGTCGCCCTCCTCTGCCGCGGCCACGTCCTCCTCGAAGGCGTCCCCGGCGTCGCGAAGACCCTCCTCGTACGGGCCCTCGCCGCCTCCCTCGAACTCGACACCAAGCGCGTCCAGTTCACCCCCGACCTGATGCCGAGCGACGTCACCGGCTCCCTCGTCTACGACGCCCGCACCGCGGAGTTCTCCTTCCAGAACGGCCCGGTCTTCACGAACCTCCTCCTCGCCGACGAGATCAACCGCACGCCCCCCAAGACCCAGTCCTCCCTCCTCGAGGCGATGGAGGAGCGCCAGGTCACCGTCGACGGCACCCCCCGCAAGCTCCCGGAGCCCTTCCTCGTCGCCGCCACCATGAACCCGGTCGAGTACGAGGGCACGTACCCCCTCCCCGAGGCCCAGCTCGACCGCTTCCTCCTGAAGCTCACCGTGCCCCTCCCCTCCCGCGAGGACGAGATCGGCGTACTGACCCGCCACGCGGCCGGCTTCAACCCCCGCGACCTGCACGCCGCCGGCATCCGCCCGGTCGCCGGCCCCGCCGAACTCGACGCCGCCCGCAAGGCGGTCGAGGCCACCAGCGTCTCCCCGGAGATCACCGCGTACGTCGTCGACATCTGCCGCGCCACCCGCGAATCGCCCTCCCTCACGCTCGGCGTCTCCCCGCGCGGCGCCACCGCACTGCTGGCCACCGCCCGCGCCTGGGCCTGGCTCGTGGGCCGCGACTACGTCACCCCCGACGACGTGAAGGCCCTCGCCCTGCCGACCCTGCGCCACCGCGTCCAACTGCGCCCCGAGGCCGAGATGGAGGGCGTCACGGCCGACGCGGTCATCACCGCGATCCTCACCCACGTCCCCGTCCCGCGCTGATGGCCTTCACCGGACGCGCCGCCCTGCTCGCGGCCCTCGGCAGCATCCCCGTCGGCTTCCTCGGACCGAGCTGGGCGGGGATGCTGGCGGTCAACGCCCCCATCGCCCTGGCCTGCGCGGTCGACTACGCCCTCGCGGCCCCGGTCCGCACGCTCCAACTGGCCCGCTCCGGCGACACCTCCATCCGCCTCGGCGAATCCGCGGACGTCCACCTGACGATCACGAACCCCTCCCCCCGTACGCTCCGCGCCCGCATCCGCGACGCCTGGCCGCCGAGCAGCTGGGTCCCCGGAACGGAAGTCGCGGACTCCCGCCACACGCTGACGGTTCCCCCGGGCGAACGCCGCCGCCTGACCACCCGTCTGCGGCCCACCCGCCGCGGCGACCGCCAGGCCGTCCGCGTCACGATCCGCTCGTACGGCCCGCTCGGCCTGCTCGCCCGTCAGGGCCACCACACCGTCCCGTGGACGGTCCGCGTCCTGCCGCCCTTCGCGAGCCGCAAGCACCTGCCCTCCCGCCTGGCGCGCCTGCGCGAACTCGACGGCCGCACCAGCGTTCTGACCCGCGGTGAGGGCACGGAGTTCGACAGCCTGCGCGACTACGTACCCGGCGACGACACCCGTTCCATCGACTGGCGGGCCACCGCCCGCCAGAACAAGGTCGCCGTCCGCACCTGGCGCCCGGAACGCGACCGCCACATCCTGATCTGCCTCGACACCGGCCGCACCGCGGCCGGCCGCGTCGGCGACGCACCGCGCCTGGACTCGGCGATGGACGCGGCCCTGCTCCTCACCGCCCTGGCCACCCGCGCGGGCGACCGGGTGGACCTCCTGGCCCACGACCGCCGCCTCCGCGCCCAGGTCCAGGCCCGCAGCGCGGCCGACACCCTCCCCGCCTTCGTGAACGCGATGGCCACCCTCGAACCAGAACTGGTCGAGACCGACTCCCGCACCCTGGTCTCCACCATCCTGCGCAGCGCCCCGCGCCGCTCCCTGGTGGTCCTCCTGACCAGCCTGGACGCGGCCCCCGTCGAGGAGGGCCTGCTCCCGCTCCTCCCCCGCCTCACCCAGCGCCACACGGTCCTGCTGGCCTCGGTCTCCGACCCCCACGTCGCGGAAATGACGAAGTCCCGCGGCACCGTGGAAGCCGTCTACGAAGCCGCGGCGGGCACCCAGTCCCAGTCCGCCCGCCGCCGCACGGCGGAACAGCTCACCCGCCACGGCGTCCACGTCGTCGACGCCACCCCGGACACCCTCGCCCCCGCCCTGGCCGACGCCTACCTCGCCCTGAAGGCCGCAGGCCGCCTCTGAGCGGTGACCGACTGGATACGCTGGTCGGGTACCCACCAGGAGGACACCATGGCCGACTTCACCCCGGAGCAGATGCGCCGCATGCACGACTTCGCGGAGCAACTCTCGGAGCTGGCCGAGCACCAGGAAGACCACTGGAAGGTGCAGAGCACCGACGGTCAGATCTCCCTCACGATGATGAGCCCCACAGCCCCCCACGGGCTGAACGTGGTGCGGCTGCGCCGTCAGATCGAGGCCCAGACACCCGAGGTCATGGCTCTCAGCGACACGAACATGGGCGATCCGGTGACGGGCCTGACCAAGGTCCCCGACCTCATGGTCATCGCCGAGGAAGACACCGACGACACGGCCAAGGTCGTGAACTCCCGCGATGTCCTGATGGTGGTCGAGGTCGTCTCACGCACGCACTCCCTCACCGACATCCGTGACAAGCTCCACGACTATCCGAGGATGGGGGTCCCGCTGTACGTCGTGGTGGACCCCCGCAAGGACAAGAAGACCGCCACGGTGCACAGCGACCCCTCGGAAGGCCCTGACGGCCTGCGCTACCGAAAGAAGGTCCCCTACGCCTTCGGTGACACCGCCATCGCCGGCCGCTGGACGCTCGACACGAGCAGCCTCAAGAGCTACCCCGCCGACTGGTAAGCCACCGGCCGAGCCCCCACGCACCGGACTTTCAAAAGGCCCGTAAACGCAGAAAAGCCCCGTACCGGTTACCCGGTACGGGGCTCTCTACAATGATTGTTCGGCGGCGTCCTACTCTCCCACAGGGTCCCCCCTGCAGTACCATCGGCGCTGAAAGGCTTAGCTTCCGGGTTCGGAATGTAAACCGGGCGTTTCCCTAACGCTATGACCACCGAAACACTATGAAGTTAACCAAACCGGATATGACACAGTTCGTTACTTCAGAACTAACACAGTGGACGCGAGCAACTGAGGACAAGCCCTCGGCCTATTAGTACCAGTCAGCTCCACCCGTTACCGGGCTTCCACATCTGGCCTATCAACCCAGTCGTCTACTGGGAGCCTTACCCTCTCAAGGAGGTGGGAATACTCATCTTGAAGCAGGCTTCCCGCTTAGATGCTTTCAGCGGTTATCCCTCCCGAACGTAGCCAACCAGCCATGCCCTTGGCAGGACAACTGGCACACCAGAGGTTCGTCCGTCCCGGTCCTCTCGTACTAGGGACAGCCCTTCTCAATATTCCTACGCGCACAGCGGATAGGGACCGAACTGTCTCACGACGTTCTAAACCCAGCTCGCGTACCGCTTTAATGGGCGAACAGCCCAACCCTTGGGACCGACTCCAGCCCCAGGATGCGACGAGCCGACATCGAGGTGCCAAACCATCCCGTCGATATGGACTCTTGGGGAAGATCAGCCTGTTATCCCCGGGGTACCTTTTATCCGTTGAGCGACGGCGCTTCCACAAGCCACCGCCGGATCACTAGTCCCGACTTTCGTCCCTGCTCGACCCGTCGGTCTCACAGTCAAGCTCCCTTGTGCACTTACACTCAACACCTGATTGCCAACCAGGCTGAGGGAACCTTTGGGCGCCTCCGTTACTTTTTGGGAGGCAACCGCCCCAGTTAAACTACCCATCAGACACTGTCCCTGATCCGGATCACGGACCGAGGTTAGACATCCAGCACGACCAGAGTGGTATTTCAACGACGACTCCACAACCACTGGCGTGGCCGCTTCAAAGTCTCCCACCTATCCTACACAAGCCGAACCGAACACCAATATCAAACTATAGTAAAGGTCCCGGGGTCTTTCCGTCCTGCTGCGCGAAACGAGCATCTTTACTCGTAGTGCAATTTCACCGGGCCTATGGTTGAGACAGTCGAGAAGTCGTTACGCCATTCGTGCAGGTCGGAACTTACCCGACAAGGAATTTCGCTACCTTAGGATGGTTATAGTTACCACCGCCGTTTACTGGCGCTTAAGTTCTCAGCTTCGCCACACCGAAATGTGACTAACCGGTCCCCTTAACGTTCCAGCACCGGGCAGGCGTCAGTCCGTATACATCGCCTTACGGCTTCGCACGGACCTGTGTTTTTAGTAAACAGTCGCTTCTCGCTGGTCTCTGCGGCCACCCCCAGCTCACGGAGTAAATCCGATCACCAGTGATGGCCCCCCTTCTCCCGAAGTTACGGGGGCATTTTGCCGAGTTCCTTAACCATAGTTCACCCGAACGCCTCGGTATTCTCTACCTGACCACCTGAGTCGGTTTAGGGTACGGGCCGCCATGAAACTCGCTAGAGGCTTTTCTCGACAGCATAGGATCATCCACTTCACCACAATCGGCTCGGCATCAGGTCTCAGCCTTATATGAGGGACGGATTTGCCTACCCCTCGGCCTACACCCTTACCCCGGGACTACCACCGCCCGGGCTGGACTACCTTCCTGCGTCACCCCATCGCTTACCTACTACAAGTCTGGGTCACCGGCTCCACCACTTTCCTTTCCCCGAAGGGTCCGGAACGGCTTCACGGGCTTAGCATCGCCTGATTCGATATTGGGCGTTTCAAAGCGGGTACCGGAATATCAACCGGTTGTCCATCGACTACGCCTGTCGGCCTCGCCTTAGGTCCCGACTTACCCTGGGCAGATCAGCTTGACCCAGGAACCCTTAGTCAATCGGCGCACACGTTTCTCACGTGTGTATCGCTACTCATGCCTGCATTCTCACTCGTGAACCGTCCACAACTAGCTTCCGCTGCTGCTTCACCCGGCACACGACGCTCCCCTACCCATCACAGCGGGCGTTGGCCCTATTGCTGCAATGACACGACTTCGGCGGTACGCTTGAGCCCCGCTACATTGTCGGCGCGGAATCACTTGACCAGTGAGCTATTACGCACTCTTTCAAGGGTGGCTGCTTCTAAGCCAACCTCCTGGTTGTCTCTGCGACTCCACATCCTTTCCCACTTAGCGTACGCTTAGGGGCCTTAGTCGATGCTCTGGGCTGTTTCCCTCTCGACCATGGAGCTTATCCCCCACAGTCTCACTGCCACGCTCTCACTTACCGGCATTCGGAGTTTGGCTAAGGTCAGTAACCCGGTAGGGCCCATCGCCTATCCAGTGCTCTACCTCCGGCAAGAAACACGTGACGCTGCACCTAAATGCATTTCGGGGAGAACCAGCTATCACGGAGTTTGATTGGCCTTTCACCCCTAACCACAGGTCATCCCCCAGGTTTTCAACCCTGGTGGGTTCGGTCCTCCACGAAGTCTTACCTCCGCTTCAACCTGCCCATGGCTAGATCACTCCGCTTCGGGTCTAGAGCGTGCAACTCAATCGCCCTATTCGGACTCGCTTTCGCTACGGCTTCCCCACACGGGTTAACCTCGCTACACACCGCTAACTCGCAGGCTCATTCTTCAAAAGGCACGCAGTCACGACCGTTATTCCGAAGAATAACGGCGACGCTCCCACGGCTTGTAGGCACACGGTTTCAGGTACTATTTCACTCCGCTCCCGCGGTACTTTTCACCATTCCCTCACGGTACTATCCGCTATCGGTCACCAGGGAATATTTAGGCTTAGCGGGTGGTCCCGCCAGATTCACACGGGATTTCTCGGGCCCCGTGCTACTTGGGAGATTCTTAAGCAAGCCGCTGATGTTTCGTCTACGGGGGTCTTACCCTCTACGCCGGACCTTTCGCATGTCCTTCGACTACATCAACGGTTTCTGACTCGCCGACCGGCCGGCAGACCGATCAAAAGAATTCCCACAACCCCGCATGCGCAACCCCTGCCGGGTATCACACGCATACGGTTTGGCCTCATCCGGTTTCGCTCGCCACTACTCCCGGAATCACGGTTGTTTTCTCTTCCTGCGGGTACTGAGATGTTTCACTTCCCCGCGTTCCCTCCACACTGCCTATGTGTTCAGCAGTGGGTGACAGCCCATGACGACTGCCGGGTTTCCCCATTCGGACACCCCCGGATCAAAGCTCAGTTGGCAGCTCCCCGGGGCCTATCGCGGCCTCTCACGTCCTTCATCGGTTCCTGGTGCCAAGGCATCCACCGTGCGCCCTTAAAAACTTGGCCTACAGATGCTCGCGTCCACTGTGTAGTTCTCAAGCAACGACCAGTCACCCATCACCCTCATCCGCAGACGAAGTTCACTGGGGCCGGCATCACGAAGATAAAGCCTTTCGGCCGTACCCTCAGATACCCAACAACGTGCCAAGCACGATCCCCGCCACTCTTCCTGTTTTCCACGCCGAAGCAGTACTTACAGAAGGTTTTGGAAACCGTGCCAACTAATCAACGTTCCACCCTGAGCTGACCGTGCAGAACGTTTGTCTGCAATCGGTACTGTGCTCCTTAGAAAGGAGGTGATCCAGCCGCACCTTCCGGTACGGCTACCTTGTTACGACTTCGTCCCAATCGCCAGTCCCACCTTCGACAGCTCCCTCCCTTACGGGTTGGGCCACCGGCTTCGGGTGTTACCGACTTTCGTGACGTGACGGGCGGTGTGTACAAGGCCCGGGAACGTATTCACCGCAGCAATGCTGATCTGCGATTACTAGCAACTCCGACTTCATGGGGTCGAGTTGCAGACCCCAATCCGAACTGAGACCGGCTTTTTGAGATTCGCTCCACCTCACGGTATCGCAGCTCATTGTACCGGCCATTGTAGCACGTGTGCAGCCCAAGACATAAGGGGCATGATGACTTGACGTCGTCCCCACCTTCCTCCGAGTTGACCCCGGCGGTCTCCTGTGAGTCCCCATCACCCCGAAGGGCATGCTGGCAACACAGGACAAGGGTTGCGCTCGTTGCGGGACTTAACCCAACATCTCACGACACGAGCTGACGACAGCCATGCACCACCTGTATACCGACCACAAGGGGGGCACTATCTCTAATGCTTTCCGGTATATGTCAAGCCTTGGTAAGGTTCTTCGCGTTGCGTCGAATTAAGCCACATGCTCCGCTGCTTGTGCGGGCCCCCGTCAATTCCTTTGAGTTTTAGCCTTGCGGCCGTACTCCCCAGGCGGGGAACTTAATGCGTTAGCTGCGGCACCGACGACGTGGAATGTCGCCAACACCTAGTTCCCAACGTTTACGGCGTGGACTACCAGGGTATCTAATCCTGTTCGCTCCCCACGCTTTCGCTCCTCAGCGTCAGTAATGGCCCAGAGATCCGCCTTCGCCACCGGTGTTCCTCCTGATATCTGCGCATTTCACCGCTACACCAGGAATTCCGATCTCCCCTACCACACTCTAGCTAGCCCGTATCGAATGCAGACCCGAGGTTAAGCCTCGGGCTTTCACATCCGACGTGACAAGCCGCCTACGAGCTCTTTACGCCCAATAATTCCGGACAACGCTTGCGCCCTACGTATTACCGCGGCTGCTGGCACGTAGTTAGCCGGCGCTTCTTCTGCAGGTACCGTCACTTTCGCTTCTTCCCTGCTGAAAGAGGTTTACAACCCGAAGGCCGTCATCCCTCACGCGGCGTCGCTGCATCAGGCTTTCGCCCATTGTGCAATATTCCCCACTGCTGCCTCCCGTAGGAGTCTGGGCCGTGTCTCAGTCCCAGTGTGGCCGGTCGCCCTCTCAGGCCGGCTACCCGTCGTCGCCTTGGTGGGCCATTACCCCACCAACAAGCTGATAGGCCGCGGGCTCATCCTTCACCGCCGGAGCTTTTAACCCCCGCCCATGCAGGCAGGAGTGTTATCCGGTATTAGACCCCGTTTCCAGGGCTTGTCCCAGAGTGAAGGGCAGATTGCCCACGTGTTACTCACCCGTTCGCCACTAATCCACCCCGAAGGGCTTCATCGTTCGACTTGCATGTGTTAAGCACGCCGCCAGCGTTCGTCCTGAGCCAGGATCAAACTCTCCATGAATGTTTACCGGTAATCCGGTGCACACGCACTTAGAGCGGGACAGTCATGTCGGAATAAGACCGACCGTCCACTGCGTCCTCGCTGTGTAATTGCCTGCAAGTGTCGTGGCCGAAGCCGTGACCTCACAGGTCTTTTTCAAAGGAACCTCATCCACCGAAATGGACGGGGTATCAACTTTTTGGCGTTGATTTTTGGCACGCTGTTGAGTTCTCAAGGAACGGACGCTTCCTTTGTACTCACCCTCTCGGGCTTTCCTCCGGGCTTTCGTTCTGTTCTGTTCTTGCGTTTCAGACTCTATCAGAGTCTGTCTCGCTTGTTTTCCGCCTTCCAGGTCATCCGCTTTCGCGTTTTCCCTTTCCGGCGATTCCGACTCTATCAGAAGATTTCCACCGGATTTCCCGGCTTCAGTTTCCTGAATGAAGAGTTGGGTGCCCGCTTGGAATTCAATTCCTGGGGGCGAGAGAGACTTTAAACCATCGCTGCCGAACTTGTCCAGTTCGAGGCAACCGTTCGAATCTACCTCCCCGCAGCCGCCGTGTCAACGGTGTTTGCGGGACGACGAGGAGACTAGCAGCTCGGCAGGGTCGTACGCACATCAGGCCGCGGTGGGGAGCGTCGCCGTCTGGTCGGCCTGCTCCACGTCGCCCGTGTCGCCGGCCCGGGCCGCGCGGCCGCCCAGGACGTAGACGTAGAGCAGGAAGGCCGCCTCGGCGGCCACGCCGATGCTGATGCGGGCCCACGTGGGCAGGCCGGAGGGGGTGACGAAGCCTTCGATCAGGCCCGAGAGGAAGAGGACCGCCGCCAGGCCGATGGCCATGCCGAGGGCGGCGCGGCCCTGTTCGGCCAGGGCCACCCGGCGGGTGCGGTGGCCGGGGTCGATGACCGTCCAGCCCAGGCGCAGGCCCGTACCGGCGGCCACGAAGACGGCGGTCAGTTCGAGCAGGCCGTGCGGGAGGATCAGGCCGAGGAAGACGTCGAGGCGGTCGGCCGAGGACATCAGGCCGATGCCGACGCCCAGGTTCAGCATGTTCTGCCACAGGATGTACAGAACCGGCAGACCCAGGAAGCCGCCCAGGACCAGGCAGATCGCGGCCGCCTGGGCGTTGTTCGTCCAGACCTGGGCCGCGAAGGAGGCCGCGGGGTGGCTGGAGTAGTACGCCTCGTACCCCCCGCCCGGCTTCGTCATCGCCTTCAGGTCCTCCGGAGCACCGATGGCGTTCTGGATCTCCGGGTGGGTGGCTATCCACCAGCCGACGAGCACGCCGACGGCGGTGGAGATCAGTGCCGTGGGTATCCACCAGCGGCGGCTGAGGTAGACGGCGGCCGGGAAGCCCGAGGTGAAGAAGCGGGCCGCGTCGCGCCAGCCGGACCGCCGGGTGCCCGTGACCGTGGCCCGGGCGCGGGCGACGAGCTGGGTCAGGCGGCCCGTGAGCATCGGGTCGGGGGTGCTGGACTGGACGAGGGACAGGTGCGTGGCCGTGCGCTGGTAGAGCGCGACGAGCTCGTCCGCCTCGGCTCCCGTGAGGCGCCGGCCCCGGCCCAGCAGCTGTTCCAGGCGGGCCCACTCGGCCTGGTGGGCCGCAACGAAGACGTCGAGATCCATGTGCTTGGCGCTCCCCTGCCCCTGGTCCCTCTGGGTTCTCCTACTGCTTGCTTCGTCAGCTTGGCAGACTGGAGGCCGATGGGGCGGGGCAGGTCACGTGAAGGGTGTGCATCGGTGAGCGATCTGGTGACGGGGGACGCGGTCGTCCTGGGGCTGCGGCCGGCGAGACTGCCGAGCCGGGCGCTGGCGATCCTGCTGGACCTGCTCGTGTACGTCGCCGGGTACTTGCTCATTACCGTCGGGCTCGTGCTGGCCACCGCTTCGATGGACGGGGCGGCCCGGGCGGCCGTGTCCGTGGCCGCGTTCGTGCTCATCCTGGTCGGCGTGCCGATCGCGGTGGAGACGCTGAGTCACGGGCGCTCGCTCGGCAAGCTCGCGTGCGGGCTGCGCGTGGTGCGCGACGACGGCGGGCCGATCCGTTTCCGGCACGCGCTGGTGCGCGGAGCCTTCGGGGTCTTCGAACTGCTGCTGACCTTCGGGTCCGTGGCGTGCATCGCGTCGCTGTTCTCCGAGCGGGGGCGGCGGCTCGGGGACGTGTTCGCGGGGACGCTCGTCATCCGGGAGCGGGTGCCGGGGGCGCGGGTGATGCCCGTGCCGCCGCCGCCCCCGTGGCTGGCCGGGCGGTTCGGCGGGCTGGACCTCTCGGCCGTGCCGGACGGGCTGTGGCTGGCGATCCGGCAGTACCTGACGCGCATGGACCAGCTGGATCCCCAGGTGGGCGCCACGATGGCGGCCCGGCTCGCGGACGACCTGGTGGCGCGTACGGGGGCTCCGCCGCCGGTCGGGGTGCCCGCCGCCGCGTTCCTGATGGCCGTGGTGCACGAGCGGCAGTCGCGGGACGCCGCCCGGGCCTTCCGGCAGCAGCCCGCGCCCGGGGCGGCCCCGGTCGCGTACGGGCAGCCCGCGCCCGTGGTGATGCCGGTCGTGGCGGCGCCGGCGGTGGTGCCCGTCGCGGCGCCCGTGGTGCCGGTGGCACCCGTATCCGTACCCGTATCGGTGCCCGTGGAGCCGCCGAAGGCGACCGGGTTCGCTCCGCCCGCCTAGCTACTGGTCGGGGAAGGCCGACGGCGGGGTCTCCAGGTGTTCGAGTTCGATGCCGGGGGCCGAGAGGACCACGTCCCCGGCGATGTGGACCGTGTGGACCTCGCCGGTGTCCAGCGCGGTGACCCGGTACTCGTCGACCAGGAGCGGGCCGCTGTCCGTGGGGTGCTCCGCGCGGTTCAGGAGGGCCCAGGCCTGGTCGGTCGTACGGGCCGCCAGGACGGGGTCGGTCAGGGCGACGAGGCGGACGCGGGTGGCGGGGGCACCGGGGGTCAGGCGCAGCAGCCGGGCCGTGGCGACCAGGAAGGCCGGGGAGGTGCCGGTGAAGCCGGCGGCCCCGGGGACGTTGCCCTCGGTGGCTTCGGCGCCGGCGGGGTCGGTGCGGACCCAGGTGATCCCGTCGATGGCGGCGCCGCGGACCTGCCAGCTGGAGGCGTTGACCTCGAGGCGGATGGGGCGGCCCAGTTCGTCGACTGCCAGGTCGACGGAGCCGCGGTGCGCACCGTCGGGCGCCGTGAGCTGGGAGACGTAGCGCCAGCCCGAGGGGCCCGGGGCGCAGTGGAAGTGCTCCTCGCCGAGGGGGGTGTGGTCGTGCGGGTCGTGGAGCGCGTAGCGGCCTCGGGGCATGGGGCGTCTTCCTGGACTTCGGGCGGAGAGGGGTGCGGGCGGGTACGGGCAGGCCCCCGGCACGGATGCCGGGGGCCTGTCCTGACGCGTGGGTGCCGCTGTTCCGTGGGGATCAGTAGCGGTAGTGGTCCGGCTTGTACGGGCCCGCGATGTCCACGCCGATGTAGGCGGCCTGCTCCGGGCGCAGGGTGGTCAGGCGGACGCCGAGGGCGTCGAGGTGGAGGCGGGCCACCTTCTCGTCGAGGTGCTTGGGGAGCACGTAGACGTCGGTGGGGTACTCGGCCGGCTTGGTGAAGAGCTCGATCTGGGCCAGGGTCTGGTCCGCGAAGGAGTTCGACATCACGAAGGACGGGTGGCCGGTGGCGTTGCCCAGGTTCAGCAGGCGGCCCTCGGACAGGAGGATGAGGACCTTGCCGTCGGGGAACTTCCAGGTGTGGACCTGGGGCTTGACCTCGTCCTTGACGATCCCCTCGATCTTGGCGAGGCCGGCCATGTCGATCTCGTTGTCGAAGTGGCCGATGTTGCCCACGATGGCCTGGTGCTTCATCTTGGCCATGTCGCCGGCCATGATGATGTCCTTGTTGCCCGTGGTCGTGATGAAGATGTCGGCCGTCGCGACGACGTCGTCCAGGGTCGCGACCTGGTAGCCGTCCATCGCCGCCTGGAGGGCGCAGATCGGGTCGATCTCGGTGACGATGACGCGCGCGCCCTGGCCGCGCAGCGACTCGGCGCAGCCCTTGCCGACGTCGCCGTAGCCGAAGACCACGGCGGTCTTGCCGCCGATGAGGACGTCGGTGGCGCGGTTGATGCCGTCGATGAGGGAGTGGCGGCAGCCGTACTTGTTGTCGAACTTCGACTTGGTGACGGCGTCGTTCACGTTGATCGCCGGGAAGAGCAGCGTGCCCTCGGCCATCATCTCGTAGAGGCGGTGGACGCCGGTGGTGGTCTCCTCGGTGACGCCGCGGATCTCGGACGCGAGCTGCGTCCACTTCTGCGGGTTCTCGCCCAGGGTGCGGTTGAGGAGGGTCAGGATGTTGGCGTACTCCTCGGAGTCCGCCGTCGACGGGTCCGGAGCGGCGCCGGCCTTCTCGAACTCGACGCCCTTGTGGACGAGGAGGGTGGCGTCGCCACCGTCGTCGAGGATCATGTTCGGGCCGCCAGTGGGGGTGTTCGGCCAGGTCAGCGCCTGCTCCGTGCACCACCAGTACTCTTCCAGCGTCTCGCCCTTCCAGGCGAAGACGGGGACGCCCTGCGGGTTCTCCGCGGTGCCGTTCGGGCCCACCGCGATGGCGGCGGCCGCGTGGTCCTGGGTGGAGAAGATGTTGCAGGAGGCCCAGCGGACGTCGGCGCCGAGGGCGACGAGGGTCTCGATGAGGACGGCGGTCTGCACGGTCATGTGCAGGGAGCCGGTGACGCGGGCGCCGGCGAGCGGCTGGGTGGCCGCGTACTCCCGACGGATCGACATCAGGCCGGGCATCTCGTGCTCGGCGAGGGTGATCTCCTTGCGTCCGAAGACGGCGAGGGAGAGGTCGGCGACCTTGAAGTCGGTGAATGCGGCAGTCATGTGGGTGCTGCTCCTCGTGATGTGGAGAGGTGGGTACGGCTGAGCTGTGCACCGTCGTCAAGACGACGCACATGGCGCTCAGTCCGTCGGGGGTCCTCTCTCCCCTCGGCCGGTCTCTGGGACCGCCCGACCGCCATCAGCAGCGACGCCTGACACTGATGACGAATCTACACCGATCGGCGCAGCGCGGCCCAGGCAACCCGGAGCCAAGTCTCGGCCGGATTTCGGGTCCTCCGGCGGAGGATTGGGGGCCTTTCGGACTTTTGATCAAGCCCTTACATGGACGAGGATGCCGTTGGGTCGGGTTTGTACGCGCGATCCCGCAGGACAACGCATGTGTCGTGAGGAGATTCCAGTGACCAGTCCGGCAGGCCCTCCCGAAGGCGGGGACGTGAGCGGGCGCAAGCCCGTGAGGATCGTCGCCGTTACCGCGTGCCCCACCGGTATCGCGCACACGTACATGGCCGCGGAGAAGCTGCAGCAGGCCGCCGACCGGCTCGGCGTCTCGATCAAGGTGGAGACCCAAGGTTCCATCGGGGCCGAGAACGTGCTCTCTGACAACGATGTCAGGCAAGCGGACGCCGTCATCATCGCCGCCGACAAGGAAGTGGACCTCGACCGGTTCGCCGGCAAGCGGGTGCTGTCCACCGGTGTCGCGGACGGCATCCACAAGCCGGAGGAACTGATCCAGCGGGCGCAGAACGCACCGGTGCAGGCCGGGACCTCGGCGGCGCCGGGCAGCGGCGACGGCGGTGGCGGCCACCAGCGCAGTCAGGCGTACAAGGCGCTGATGAACGGCGTCTCCCACATGATCCCGTTCGTGGTCGTCGGCGGTCTGCTGCTGGCCGTCTCCCTTTCCCTCGGCGGGCACGCGGACGCCAAGGGCGGACTGGTCATTCCCGACGGGACCTTCTGGTTCTACGTCAACAAGCTCGGCGTGACCGGCTTCTCGCTGATGCTGCCGATCTTCTCCGGTTACATCGCCTACGCGCTCGGCGACCGGCCGGCCCTCGTACCCGGCATGATCGGCGGCTTCCTGGCCGCGGACGCCGTGCACATCTACGGGGCCGATGCGAACGCCGGCTTCCTGGGTGCCATCGCGACGGGCTTCATCGCGGGCTATCTGGTCATGTGGATCAAGAAGGTCAAGGTCCCCAAGGTCATCCAGCCGATCATGCCGATCATCGTGATCCCGATCGTGTCGACCGTTGCCCTGGGCCTGTTCTACATCTACGTGATCGGCCAGCCGATCTCCTGGGTCTTCACGCACCTGACCAACTGGCTGAACGGGATGACCGGCTCCAGCGCGATCGTGCTGGGCACCATCATCGGCCTGATGATCGCCTTCGACATGGGCGGTCCGGTCAACAAGACCGCCTTCCTCGTCGCGGTCGGCCTCATCGGCACCAACAACCACGTCATGGGCATGGCCGCCGCGGCCATCCCCGTCATGCCGCTCGGCCAGGGTTTGGCCACGCTGCTGCGGCGCAAGCTGTACAGCGACGAGGAGAAGGAAACCGGCCTCGCCGCCCTGTTCATGGGCTTCTTCGGCATCTCCGAGGGAGCGATCCCCTTCGCCGCGGCCCGGCCCGCCCAGGTCATCCCCGCCAACATGCTCGGTGGCGCGGTGGCCGGTGCGATCGCCGGTGTGGCCGGGGTCCAGGACTCGGTGCCGCACGGTGGTCCGATCGTCTCGCTGTTCGGTGCGATCAGCGGGGTCGCGATGTTCTTCGTGGCCATCGCCGCCGGTGCGGTCGTGACCGCGCTGACCACGAACGCGCTGATCGAGTTCAAGCTGCGCCGGGAGGGCGTGATCGGCGGCGGGTCCGCGGGCCTCTCGCCGGAGCCGGCCCTGGTCGGTGCGGGTGCCCCCGTGGGCGCCGGCGGTGGTGGCGGTGCGGGCGCCGTCGCGGCCGCAGCGGGTGCGGGAGCAGCCGGGACGGCCGTACGGGCACAGCAGCCCGCGACCGCGGCTCCGGTGGCCGCGGGCGGGGCGCCCGAGGTGCTGTCCGGGTACCTCACCGAGCAGACCGTGAAGACGGAGCTGGCCTCGGACTCCAAGGAGGCGGCGATCCGCGAGATGGCGGAGATGCTGGCCACGACCGGCAACGTCACCGACGTGGACGAGCTCGTACGGGTCGCCCTGGCCCGGGAGGCGCAGGGCACGACCGGTCTCGGCGAGTCCATCGCCATCCCGCACGCCAAGACGGACGCGGTGACCCGCCCGACGGTGGGCTTCGCCCGGTCCGACGAGGGCATCGAGTGGGGCGCGCTGGACGGGACGAAGGCCCGGCTGGTCTTCATGATCTCCGTACCGGAGGCCGCCGCCGGGGACGAGCACCTGCGGATCCTGGCGCTGCTGTCGCGCAAGCTGATGGACACCGGCTTCCGGGAGCGGCTGCAGGCCGCGCCCGGCAAGGCCGCGATCCTGGACGTGCTGCGCGAGATCCAGTAGCCGCGGCCCCTTACAGCGCCCTCGGGCCCCGTACCCCACCTCGGTGGTACGGGGTCCGAGAGGCGTCTGCGTACCCCTTCCCGCTCCGAGCACGGGTTTTTGACGAAAGGAACGGACATGGGGCGGGATCAGCGCAGGCCGGGGCACCGCAAAGGGATCTGGGCCTTGGTGCCGCTGGCGCTCGGCACGGTGCTCTTCGTGGGGCGACCGTGGGGATCACGTACGCCGGGGGTGACCGGTACGACAAGTGGCCGATCCCGTCGGACGCGATGACGCCGGTCTACGGGCACGGGGCCGAGGTGTGGTTCGAGCGGGTGGGCCCAAGGGAGGTCGGGCGCGGGGACGTCGTGCTCGCCACGCCGCCGGCCTCGTGGCAAGGCGAGGGGGACCTGCTCAAGCGAGTGGTCGCGCTGGGCGGGGACCACATCCGCTGGGCGAAGGGGGACGCCGCTTGACCCTGAACGGGAAGCCCCTCGCCGAGCCGTACATCCTGGACCAGGCCGTGCCGGCGACGGCCGCCTTCGGCGTCACGGCGCCCGAGGGGCGGATGTTCCTGATGGGCGACAACCGCTTCAACTCTGTCGACTCTCACCTGATGACCGGCGACGGAAACGGCGGAACCCTGCCGCTGTCGGCCGTGTGGGGCGTGCCGACCGAGACGCCGGTCCTGCTGTTGGCCGCCGCGGCGGGCCCGATCCAGTAGCCGAGGCCGTCCCCATACGGAAAGGCCCGCACGAAGTGTGCGGGCCTTTCCCGAAACGCGCCGGCTTAGATGTCCGGCTCGAGTTGGAGTTCTCTCCCCGCCGAAGCCGGGAGACTCCCCCCTACCTCGCGGTGGCGGGTTGGACAGGCATGCCCGTCCAACAACGGCCCTCCCGGCCGCCGGAGCGAATACGGGATTCGCTCACAGGTGACGCTAGCGATTCTCCGTGCCCCGCGCTGCAGCTTCCGAAAAAATATCCGGCTCCAGGTAGATCACGCGGGCGATCGGGACCGCCGCGCGGATGCGGGCCTCGGCGGCGTTGATGGCGTTGGCCACCTCGGTCGCGGTGTCGTCGCTCTGGACGGAGATCTTGGCGGCGACCAGGAGCTCCTCGGGGCCGAGGTGCAGGGTGCGCATGTGGATGACGCCGGTCACGACGTCGCCGTCGACCACGGCGGCCTTGATCTTCTCGACGTCCTCGGTGCCGGCGGCCTCGCCGAGCAGCAGGGACTTGGTCTCGGCCGCGAGCACGATGGCGATGACGATCAGCAGGATGCCGATGCACAGGGTGCCGATGCCGTCCCAGACGCCGTTGCCGGTCACCAGGGCGATGCTGACGCCGGCGAGGGCGAGGACGAGGCCGACGAGGGCGCCGAGGTCCTCCAGGAGGACCACGGGGAGCTCGGGGGCCTTGGCGCGCTTGATGAACTGGCCCCAGGTGAGGTTGCCGCGGATCTGGTTCGACTCCTTGATCGCGGTGCGGAAGGAGAAGGACTCCGCGATGATCGCGAAGACGAGGACGCCGACCGGCCAGTACCAGTGCGAGATCGCGTGCGGTTCGTGGATCTTCTCGTAGCCCTCGTAGATGGCGAACATGCCACCGACGGTGAACAGCACGATGGAGACGAGGAAGGCGTAGATGTAGCGCTCGCGCCCGTACCCGAAGGGGTGCTGCGGAGTCGCCTCGCGCTGGGCCTTCTTGCCGCCCAGCAGGAGCAGACCCTGGTTGCCGGAGTCCGCCAGCGAGTGGACGCTTTCCGCGAGCATCGACGACGAGCCGCTGAAGACGAAGGCCACGAACTTGGCTACCGCGATGGCCAGATTGGCGACTAGTGCCGCCACGATCGCCTTGGTACCGCCCGACGCACTCATGGTTGCGATGTGTCCCTTCCTCGGTGCGGCGTCCCGGGCCGGGACGCCGCGCTACGGCCGCAGATTCTCACAGCCACCGAGAGGGACGGTACGTCAGACCATCACGGTGGCACGGAAGACGGTGCCGGTTCCGGACAGTTCGACCTTTTCGCCGGCGGGTACGAAGACCGATTCGCCCGGCGCCAGCGCCAGTTCGCCGGACTTCGTGGAGTTCGCCTTCGGGGAGCCCGCCGTGCACAGCAGGATCTGCGCGGTGGTGTCGGGGACCACCCGGGGGGTGCCGCCGGGGGCCAGGACGAAGCGGGAGAGGCGGAATTCGTCGATGGGGGTCTCGTAGACCTCCTCGCCGTTGCCCTCCGGGCGCAGGATGCCGGGGTCGCCGGGCTCGAAGACGACGACCTTCAGCAGCTCCGGCACGTCGACGTGCTTGGGGGTGAGCCCGCAGCGCAGGACGTTGTCGGAGTTGGCCATGAGCTCGACGCAGAGGCCGTCGAGGTAGGCGTGCGGGATGCCGGCGCCGAGGAACATGGCTTCGCCGGGCTGGAGTTGCACGTGGTTGAGGAGCATCGCGGCGATGACGCCGGGGTCGCCCGGGTAGTGGTGGACGAGTCCGGCGTACGGGGCGTACGGGCCCCCGAGCCGCTCGGCGGCGGCCGCGGCCTCGGTGACCGTACGGGCCATCTCGGCGCGGTCGGCGGTCAGGACGGCGGTGAGCACCTCGCGCAGGGCCGCCTCCTCGGGGTGTGCCCGCAGGAGGTCGGCGTAGGGCTTCAGGGAGTTGACGCCGAGGCCCTCCAGCAGGGCGGCGGCCTCCAGCGGCGGGCGGAAGCCGGACAGTCCCTCGAAGGGGGTGAGGGCGCAGACCAGCTCGGGCTTGTGGTTGGCGTCCTTGTAGTTGCGGTGCGGTGCGTCGATCGGGACGCCGCGGCGCTCCTCGTCCTCGAACCCGGCCTTCGCCTGGGCGAGGTCGGGGTGGACCTGGAGGGAGAGCGGGGCGCCGGCGGCGAGGAGCTTGAAGAGGAAGGGGAGCCCGGGGCCGAACTTGCGGACGGCGGCGACTCCCAGTTCGCCTTCGGGGTCGGCCGCGATGACGTCCGAGAGGGCGCTCTCGCCCGCTCCGCGGTCGAGGCGGGAGGGGGCGCCGGGGTGGGCGCCCATCCACAGCTCGGCCTGGGGTTCGCCGGTGGGCGGCACTCCGATGAGTTCGGGGATCGCGGTGGTCGATCCCCAGGCGTAGGGGCGGATCGTGTTCGTGAGGCGGTCCATCGGTCGTCTTCCTGGGTGAGAGGCGCGCGCGTGCGTGCGCCTCAGCTGTGTCCCCCGGAGGCCAACGCCAGGTAGGCGGTGGCGAAATCCGTGACGGCGAGGAGTTCGGCGAGCTGTTCCAGCTCGGTGCCCTCCTCCGGTTCGAGCTCGCTGATGGCCGTGTCGTGGCTGAGGGCGAGCTCGCGTGCGGCAGGGGCGGCTGTCAGTCCGCCTGCGGGCCTGTCGCGCAACAGGACGATGCGTGCGCGAAGGGCCTGCGGTTCTTCCACTCGGTCGCGGAAGAAGTCGTCGGGGTCGGCTCCGGCGGCGAAACCGCCGGAGAGCAGGACCCCGTGGGCCGGGAGTGCCTCGGGAAGGTCGGCGGCCAGTGCGGGGCGGCCGGCGAGTTCGGCGAGGGTGGCGGCGAAGCGGCGCCCCGCGGGTCCGGCGGCGGCGCCCTCGCTCCAGATGAGCGGGAGGGAGTCGGCGAGCTCGGAGGCGAGGGTCTTGGCCGGGTTGGAGTAGGTGGCGATGGCGGGGCCGCAGCGTTCGGCCGTGCGGTCGAGCCGGTCGGCGACGAGCTGGAGGGTCTGCGGGGCGGCGGTGATCAGGCCGACCCGGTCGAGGAGCACCAGCAGCGGGGTCAGCAGGGCCCAGAGGGCGCCGGGGCCGGCCGCGGCCGACTCGTCGTACTCCTGGTACGGGGCCTTGGCCATCGGTACGAGGAGCCCGTGCGCGCCGTCCACCGCTTCGCTCAGCGGCGAGCGCTCGGGGGCGACGGCGACGACGGTGGAGCCGCGCCGGTAGGCCTGCTCGGCGAGGACGGCGAGGCCGGGCTCGGTTCCGTCGGTGGTGGCGATGAGCAGCAGGTCGACGGGGCCGGCCCAGCCGGGCAGGGCCCAGCGCAGGGCCCCGGCGGCGTGCGCGACGCCGGTCGGGTGCAGCCGGATGACGGGCGCGGAGGCGCCGGCGAGGGCGCCGAGCAGGTCGGCGACCCCGGTGGCGGCGGTGCCGGGCCCGGCGATGAGGACCGCGCGGGGGCGGCCGTCGGGTCGCAGGTCGGCGAGACCGGCCTCGGTGGCGTGCCGGGCCGCGGTGCGTACGCGTGCGCCTGCGTCGGCGGCGCCGCGGAGCAGACCGCGGCGGTCGGCGCGGGCGAGATCGTCAGGTGCGTCGAGGAGTGGCTCGTCGAGCATGGCGGCCTCCGGCTAAGTCTGTGACGTGTCCAGCGGTGACGGAACCTGTGTGTGACGGAACCAGTCTCAGCGTTTGCGCGGCATGGCGGTAGGAGGCTCAGGCGGGACGGCGTGCCTCGTCGACGAGGAGCACCGGGATGCCGTCGCGGACCGGGTAGGCGAGACCGCAGTCCTGGCCCCCGGTGCAGATCAGCTCGGGGGTCTGCTCGTCGGCCGACTTGTCCTCCAGGGGCGAGTGGCAGGCGGGGCAGGCGAGGATCTCCAGGAGACCGGCTTCGAGCGGCATGGGGTTCCCTTCGGGGATGTGGATCGGGCCAGGTCAGCCTACCGCCGAGTCACCTCTGGTGGCGGGTGGAGGAGGACCTCTGGTGGCGGGTGGAGGAGGACCTCCGGTGGAGGGTGGAGGAGGACCTCTGGTGGCGGGCTCCCCTGTGGACCTGGAGGGGGCTCGGCGGTGCGGCGGTGGAGCGGGTGCGGGTCCGCTGCTGGGGCTCCGCCCCAGGCCCCGCGCCTCAAACGCCGGCGGGGCTGGATTTGGCTGGGGCCCCGCACCGCCCCGCCTGCTGGAATGCCTGCGGGGCTGGATTTGGCTAGGGCCTGTCGTCACACTTCCGTCGTCGCCCGAGGCAGACGGGTGTTTGACGACAGGCCCTAGGGCCCCGGCGGCCTTGCCCTGCCGGTTGGGTTGCCGGCAGGGCTGGGCGGGCGGGGTCAGGCGCGGATGAGGGCCAGGACCTCGTCGCGGACCTTGGCGAGGGTGGTCTCGTCGCGGGCTTCCACGTTCAGGCGCAGGAGGGGCTCGGTGTTGGAGGCGCGGACGTTGAACCACCAGTCGGCGCTGGTCGCGGTGAGGCCGTCCAGTTCGTCGAGGGTGACGCCCTCGGCCGAGCCGTAGGTCGCCTTGACTGCGGCCAGGCGGGCCTTCTGGTCGGCGACCGTCGAGTTGATCTCGCCGGAGCCCGCGTAGCGGTCGTAGGAGGAGACCAGGGCCGAGAGGGGGCCGTCCTGGCCGCCGAGGGCCGCCAGGACGTGGAGCGCGGCGAGCATGCCGGTGTCCGCGTTCCAGAAGTCCTTGAAGTAGTAGTGCGCCGAGTGCTCGCCGCCGAAGATGGCGCCGGACTTGGCCATCTCCTCCTTGATGAAGGAGTGGCCGACGCGGGTGCGGACGGGGGTGCCGCCGTTCTCGCGGACGACCTCGGGCACGGACCAGGAGGTGATCAGGTTGTGGATCACGGTGCCGGTGCCGCCGTTGCGGGCCAGTTCGCGGGCCGCGACCAGGGCGGTGATGGCGGACGGGGACACGCCCTCGCCGCGCTCGTCGACGATGAAGCAGCGGTCGGCGTCGCCGTCGAAGGCGATGCCGAGGTCGGCGCCCTCGGACAGGACGCGGGCCTGGAGGTCGACGATGTTCTTCGGGTCGAGGGGGTTGGCCTCGTGGTTGGGGAAGGTCCCGTCCAGTTCGAAGTACATGGGGACCAGGTCGAGGGGGAGACCGGTGAAGACGGTGGGGACGGTGTGGCCGCCCATGCCGTTGCCCGCGTCGACGACGACCTTGAGCGGGCGGACGGCGGTGAGGTCGACCAGGCCCTTGAGGTGGTCGGCGTAGCCGGTGAGGGTGTCCTGCTCGGTGACGGTGCCCGGGACGGTGCCGGCGGGGATCGCCGGGGCGCCCTCGTCGCTCCACTTCTCGGCGAGCTCGCGGATGGTGGAGAGGCCGGTGTCCTGGCCGACCGGGGCGGCGCCGGCCCTGCAGAGCTTGATGCCGTTGTACTGCGCCGGGTTGTGCGAGGCCGTGAACATCGCGCCGGGCAGGTCCAGCTTGCCGGAGGCGTAGTACAGCTGGTCGGTGGAGCACAGCCCGATGAGGGTGACGTCGACGCCGCGGGCGGCCGCGCCGCGGGCGAAGGCCTGGGACAGGGCCGGGGAGGAGGGCCGCATGTCGTGGCCGATGACGATGGCCGAGGCCGCGGTCACCTCGACGAAGGCGGCGCCGAACAGTTCGGCCAGGTGCTCGTCCCACTCGTCCGGCACGACGCCCCGGACGTCGTACGCCTTGACGATGTTCGAAAGATCCGTGGCCACTGCCTGCCCCCCTGAAGGTGATGTGCGGTGGGGCAAACCTACCGTGGACACGGTGCGGCTTCTCGGTTCGACCGAATGTCAGGAGTCCGGCGAACGCAGGACGCGCAGGTGTCCGCGACGGGTCTCCCCGGTGGTGGAACCACCCTGACCAGCACCGTTGCCTCCGGCCGCGCGCTCCGGCGGACGGGCCGCCTCGCGAACGGCGTTGGCGAGGGCTTCGAGGTCGTCTCCAGTGGGACGCGAGGGCGCCGACCCGTCGGTGAGGCGTACGACGTCCCAGCCGCGCGGGGCGGTCAGGCGCTCCGAGTGCTCGGCGCAGAGGTCGTAGCAGTGGGGTTCGGCGTAGGTGGCGAGCGGGCCGAGAACTGCGGTCGAATCGGCGTAGACGTACGTCAGAGTCGCGACGGCAGGGCGGCCGCACGCGGTGCGCGAACAGCGACGTACAAGGCTCACGACGTTGGACGGTACCGCACTCTTGACCGGGCCGCGACGACTCTCCCCCGGCCGCTCCCCCGTGTCGTCCGATCTCCCCCGCCCCGGCGCGGATGTGCGGGCTACCCTGCGGGGGTGACGGACAGCACTCTGCCTCCCCCTCCCGTGCCCCCTGCCGCCTCCCTGCCCGGCGGTTCCCCCGCCGGTGAGCCGCGGGTGCGGCGGCGCGATCGGCACGGGCGCGGGATGCGCGGCCCGGTGGCTCCTCCACAGGTGCCGCTGTCGGCGAGCCGGGGGGAGCTCTTCGGGGACCTCGTACGGGACTCCGTGGAGCGGCTGGAACGGCGCTGGCCGCAGCTCGCCGAGGTGGAGTTCATGATCGGCGACGTGCCGGGGCCGCCGGGCGGGGCGGAAGCCGGCTGGAACGACGAGGCGGTGCCGCTGGGGGCGCTGGCGGAGGCCGGGGGTGGGCGGCCGGCCCGGATCGTGGTGTTCCGGCGGCCGGTGGAGATCCGGGCGAAGTCTCGGGACGAGCGGGCGATGCTGGTGCACGAGATCGTGGTGGAGCAGGTTGCGGAGCTGCTGGGGCTGTCGCCCGAGACGGTGGATCCGCGGTACGGGTCGGACTAGGGGTCCGGCCTGCCCTTGCCGTCCCGGTCGGCGTCGTCCCGGCCCGCCTGCCCTGGCCTGCCCCGCTTCGGGGGGCGAGAGGCGGCCCTGCGGGGCTGTCCCCTACCCGCCCTTCCACCGTTCCCCGGGCTCAGCCCGGACCCGCGCCTCAAACGCCGGCGGGGCTGGGGGTGCCCCCGGGCGCAGCCCGGACCCCGCGCCTCAAAGGCCGGCGGGGCTGGGGGCGCCCCCGGGCTCGGCCCGGACCCCGCGCCTCAAAGGCCGGCGGGGCTGGGTGTGTCCCCCGGCTGCGCCCGGACTCCCCCTGGGGCTCCGCCCCAGACCCCGGTCCTCAAACGCCGGACGGCTGAGAAGACCAACCGCCGGACGGCTGAAGTGCGCGGGGTTACTGGGTCAGGACGCTGAGGTCCTGGGAGGCCTTGGGGACCGAGACCGTGGAGTGGTCGTCCGAGAAGGTCTGGGTCGTGAACATCGGGATGCCGTCGCGCGGGATCGTCAGGGTGCGGGACGCGTGGACGGGGCCGCCGGAGACGGTTTCCACCGTGAGGGCGTAGGCGCCCTTGCCTCCCGTCGGGGCGAGGGTCAGGGTCTGCGTGGTGCCGCCCTTGACCGTGACCTCCTTGGAGGCGGGTTCGCCGCCTTCCGTGCCCGGCGAGGCCGTCACCTTCACCGTCGCGTCGGCTCCGGGCGGGGCCGTCAGCGACAGCAGGGTGGCGTTCGCCTCGGGGCGGTTGTCCGGGACGGTCGCCCGGGTGCCGACGGGGGCGGACGCCTGGATGAAGCCGGTCTCCTGCTTGGCGCCGCTGCCGCGGACCACCCGTAGGGCGGCGACCACCGGGACGGCGGACTTCTTCGGGTCCGCCGGGGACAGGATCAGGGAGCCCGCCTCGCCCCGGGTGACGTCCTTGAGGTCGAGGCTCGCGGTCATGCCGGCCTTGACGTGGAGCTGCTCGCTTCCCGCGGGGCTGATCGAGCCGGTCGGCCCGGCCAGCTTCACGCTGAGGTTCGCGTCCTCCTCGCCGGGGGCGAAGGCGACCAGCCGTACGGAGGTGGCGTCCGCCGGGATGCCGGGCAGGACCAGGGTCCCCGCCGGGTCCACGGAGGCGGGCAGCCAGTCGGCGCCGACGCCCTCCTCCCCCGCCTGGGCGGTGGCCCCGACCCGGCCCGCGCGGGTGGTCACGTGGGCGGTGACGTCCGCGAGCTGTGCGCCGGGGGCGAGGGAGGCCAGGGAGATGGCCTTGCTGGACTTCGGGTCGATGCGGATGTTCTCGCTGGTGCCCGCTTCGGCCTTGACCGTGCCGTCCGGGCCGAACATCTTGATGTCCACCACGGCCGCGGTGTCGTCGGGGTTGGTGAGGTGCAGGTAGTCCTCGCGGCCCTTGGCGGTGCTCACGCCGGGGAACCAGAAGTCGGTGCCGGGCGGGGTGCAGCCGACTCCGAGCAGGCCGCGCGTACGGCCGACCGAGACCACAGTGGTTTGCTGTGCGCTCCAGCCGGGGGCGAGGAACCCGTCGGCGACGCCGCTGAGCGCCGGGGCCTCGGCGCCGGAGGCCTTGGCGCCCACGGGCTTGCCAGGCTCCTTGAGTTCCAGGACGGTCTTGGCTTCCTTGGTCGCGCCCAGCAGCCGGGCCGTGCCCTTGGCTCCCGCGGCGGCCGCGCCCGGGGTGATCGCCGTGTACACGGTCTCGGCGATGTCGGAGGTGCTGGGCGCGGGGCACACCAGCAGGGACCGCTCGACCGGCATCCGGGCCGCCGGCTTGCCCGCGGCGGCCGACGGGGCCCCGTCGGCCGCCGGTGCGGTGAGGGTGGCGAGGCCGGTGACGGCTGCCAGGGCGGCCGTGACGGCGGCGAGCGTGAGGGGTACGCGCTGCTTCACTGCTGGGGGCTCCCGTCCGGACGCGGGGCGTGTTGCCCGTCGTGCTGCCCGTCGTGCTGGCTGTCGTGCTGGCCGTAGGGGTCGTAGCCGTCGGTGCCGTTGTAGGGCTCGGCCGGCTGGTCGTAGGACGGGTACGGCTGCTCGTACTGCTGGTGGGGCGGGTACGGCTGCTCGTACTGCGTGCCCGGGTGGCCGGTGTACTGCTGCTGCGGCTGCTCGTACGGGTACTGGTCGTACTGCTGCGGCTGCTGCTGTTGCTCCTGGCCGCCGTAGGCGTAGCCGCTCTGGTCTCCGTACGCCGGCTGCTGGTAGGCGTACGCGTCCTCGCCGTACGTCTGCTGCGCCGGGATCTGCGCGTACGGGTCGGCCGCGACGGCCGCCTCGGCGGGGGCGGACCCGGAGGGGGCTTCCGGCTCGGACTGCTCGCGCAGGCGGCGGGCACGGCGGCCTTCGCCGGACTCCTCGGCGGCCGGGGCCTCCTCCTCGGGCAGGTCGTCGTCGAGGCGGGCGCGGCGGCCCGGCAGGGCCATCACCAGGAGCACCAGGGCGAGCAGGCCCTGGGCCCAGTGCCAGGCGGTCAGGGTGAAGGCGTCCTCGTGGGCGAGGTCGAGCTCGCCGCCGGCGGCGGGGAGTTCGAAGCCCTGCGCCCAGCCGTCGAGCGTCTTGGCCTCGAGCGGCTTCCCGTCGAGGGTGGCCCGCCAGCCGGCGTCGGCCCGGTCGGCGATGCGCAGGACGCGTCCGGCCTCGCCCGCCGGGATCTTGGTGCGGGCCTCGACGGGGCCGGAGGCGACGGGGATGGGTGCCTCGCCGGGCTTGCCGGAGACGATGACGACGCGGGCGACCTGCCGGTCGACGCGCCACAGGGCGCTGCCTTCGAGCTTGCTGAGGCGGCTGAGGCCGGGGGTGGCGTCCAGGACGCGGCCGATCTCCTGCGGGGCGCCGTCGCGGACCAGGACGTAGCGGATGGCGAAGCCGCCGAGCTGGTCGGTCTGGTCGGCGCCGGAGCCGGCGACCAGGCTGGAGACGACCTTGTCGAGGCGGGTGTCGCTGCCGGCCGCGTCGGCGAGTTCGGCGTCGCCGAGGCGGCCGCCGGAGCCGCGGACCAGGCTGTACGAGAGGGCGGCCGGGGAGTCGGCGCCGATGACGAGGGTGCGGGCCTGGTCGCGGGTGCCGCTCTCTTCGGCGACGAAGGCGGGGACCTGGACGGGGTCGCGGCGCTCCAGCGGTCCGGCGGCTCCGCTGAGCATCCAGCCGGCCGCGCCGACGAGCGGGCCGACGGCGGCGGCGAGCGCGATCAGGGCGGCGAGGGGCTGGCGCCAGCCGAAGCTGCGGGCTGCGACGCGTTCCTTGGCCCCGTCGGCGCCGACGACGGCGGCGGCCAGCAGGGCGAGTCCGTAGACGAGGGTGGCGGGGCCGGCCCAGGTGGTGCGGTTGACGAGGACGGCGAGGACGAGCGCGGCGAGCGCGGTGGCCCAGGCGGCGCGTACGGCGAACTGCCGGTCGGCGCGCAGGAGCGCGGCCAGGGCGGCGAGGACGACGCCGAGGAGGATCAGGCCGCCGGCGGTGCGGGGTCCGCCGGGGCTGATGCCGAGCAGGTCCAGGGCGGTGGCCGAGCCGGCTCCGTAGGGCAGTCCGGCCTCGCGCAGGAAGCGCGCGGGGTGGGTGAGCAGGCTCAGCGACCAGGGGGCGAGGACGAGGAGGGGGACGCCGAGCGTCGCGAGGAGGCGGGGGCCGTACGTCTTCCAGTGCGCGCGGCGCAGGACCAGCGCGGCGACTCCGAGGACGGCGGCGAGCGGCCAGACGACGGGGGTGAAGGCGGTGGCCAGGGTCAGCAGGAGGGTGTGGGTCCAGGCGGAGCGCCAGCTGCCCTCGCCCTCGCCGAAGCCGAAGGCGGTGACGGCGGAGCGGGCGATGAGCGGGAGCAGGATCGCGAGGACCGCGGTGCCGAGGCGGCCGCCGGCGAGGGCTCCGGTGACGGCGGGGAGGAAGGCGTAGGCGATGGCGGCCCAGGCGCGCAGCAGCCGGGATTCCACCAGCGGCCGGGAGGCGAAGTAGGCGGTGAGGCCGGCGAGCGGGACCGAGCAGACGAGCAGCAGGGTCAGGGCGGCGTTGGTGGAGCCGAGGAGCAGGGTGGACAGGGCGCCGAGGACGGCGAGGTAGGGCGGTGCTCCGGCGGTGGTGCCGGTGCCGACGGGCTGCCAGTCGTCGGCGTAGACGCGCCAGAGGTCGAGTCCGCCGTCGGGGGCGGGGAGCAGGGCTCCGCCCATGAGGGAGCCGCCGCCGAGGAGGGAGCGGCAGGCGATGACGGAGACGAGCAGGAGGAGGGCGAACAGGACGGGCGCGGGCTTGTGGGCGATCCGCTTGAGGCGCGCGAACTGTTCGATCTCCAGGTAGTCGGCGTCGTCCCCGCCGGGTCCCGATTCGACGGCTCCGCCGTGCCGGCCGGCGTTGGCGCTCTCGGTGTCGCCGTCGGCGCCGAAGTAGCCGGCGAGGGTTTCGGCGTTGGCGCGCAGGCTGGCGCCGGAGGGCGGGAAGAGGGGGCGCAGTTCCTTGGCGGGGACGGCGGCGCGGCCTCTGCGGCGGCGGGCTCCGAGGATCCGGCCGGGGCGGAGCAGGGTGGCGAGGAGGCCGGTGATCTCGTCAACGGCCTGTCCGGGTGCCTTGCCGACGAGGTAGGCGAGGGTGCGCAGGACGGTGCCGAAGAGGATGCGCAGCAGGACGTACGGGAGGGCGCGGCCGGGGCTGTTGGCCAGCATCGTGTAGACGGCGCCGGCCTTGTCCACGCGGTGCGGGCTGGCGGCGGAGCGGCCGACGCAGTCGACGGTGCGGCGTTCGCGGGCGGAGGCCTCGGCGTGCCGCAGGACGGCGTCGGGGGCGATGAGGACGGTGTGCCCGGCGCTCTGGACGCGCCAGCACAGGTCGACGTCGTCGCGCATGAGGGGCAGGCGGCGGTCGAAGCCGCCGAGGGCGTCGTAGACGTCGCGGCGGATCAGCATGCCTGCGCTGGACACGGAGAGGACGGGCTGGACCTGGTCGTGCTGGCCCTGGTCCTGTTCGCGCCGGTCGAGGCCGGTCCAGCGGCGGCCGCTGCGGGCGATGGTGACGCCGACTTCGAGGAGCTGCTTCTTGTCGTACCAGCCGCGCAGTTTGGGGCCGATGACGGCGGCTTCGGGGTTCTCCTCGGCGACGCGCAGCAGTTCGGCGAGGGCGTCGGGCTCGGGTGCGCAGTCGTCGTGGAGCAGCCAGAGCCACTGGACGGGTTCGCCGTGGGGCAGGTCGGGGAGGTCGTACGCGTCGTCGCGCCAGGTGCGGCTGACGGGATCCCAGCCGGAGGGGCGCTTGAGGTACGGGAGTTCCTCGGGGGTCAGGGTGCCGGCGGTGCGGGCGGCTTCCTCGACGGCCGCGCCGAAGCCGGTGCGGCGGGCGAGGTGCAGGACGCGGTCCTCGCCGAGGGCCTCGCCGAGCAGGCGCGCGGAGTCGTCGGCGCTGCCGGTGTCGGCGGCGATGTGGCTCTGGGCGGGGCGTTCCTGGCCGAGGAGACCGGCGAGGGTCCGGGGCAGCCAGCGGGAGCCGTCGTGGGCGACGAGCACGGCGGTGACGACGTGCCGGGGGAACTCTGGTGCGGCGGCAGCCTGGTAGGAGGCGCTCGACTGGCTGTGCAGGGACATCGCGGTACGGGCCCTCCGGCCGGGGGTCCGGGGGTGGTGTGCCCTCGGAGGCTGCTGGACAGCGCCCCACCCTAACGGCTGGGAACACAGCGGTCCGCCTCCTGCGGGGAAGGTGCGGGAGGCGGACCGTTTGCTCTGCTCGATGCCGTGCTGTTCGTGCCGTTCGCCGTACTGCGTTTTGTACCGATGCGTGCACTGCGGCCGCTGCCGTGCGTGAGGCCGGGTGTACGGGCGGCTATGCCGTCCGGTGTGCCGCTGGATATGCCGCCGGACGTATCGCCGGATATGTCGCCGGATATGTCGTGGGCCGTGCCGCGGGCCGTACCGCGGGCCGTACCGCGGGCCGTACCGCGAGCCCTGCCGTGGGCGCCGTTCGGTGCGCGCCGAGGGCGCTTCAGACGGCGGCCTTCTTCAGGCGTCGCCGCTCGCGCTCGGACAGGCCGCCCCAGATGCCGAACCGCTCGTCGTTGGCGAGTGCGTACTCAAGGCATTCGGAGCGGACTTCGCAGGCGAGGCAGACCTTCTTGGCCTCGCGGGTCGAGCCGCCCTTCTCGGGAAAGAAGGACTCGGGGTCGGTCTGGGCGCAGAGAGCTCGCTCCTGCCATCCGAGCTCTTCGTCCGCCTCCTCGACCAGCAGTTCCTGAACCAGCTCGGTCATGTGCGCCCCTCGCTCTGTCTGTGCGTCCCCGTGGTCATGCCGTCACTCATCGCTACGTAACGACACGAGTGAAATTACAAGTGCGGGGCTCCAGCGCAGTCAAGCCGAGATCTGCTATTGGGCCCCTTATTCACTCTGCGGAACCAAGCCTATGCAGAAAGTGTTCATATCGCCAAAAATCGTGACACATGCCACACGTCTGCCACACGTGTCACTTGCGAGGCCCCCCTCCCGTAGCCGACGCGTCACTCTGTGGTGGGGTTCCGATCCGGCCGAAGAAGCGGCGCAGATCACATTTCAGCCACAGAGAGACATCGCACAGCTTTACGGGTTTGAGAGCCGCCACAGCGGTTGCGGCACGACTCGAAGCGCCACATCCCCTGGTGCCGACTGCACAAACCTTTCTCCGGGCACGGTAACCGGATGAGGTGAAACTTTTCTACCAAATCGGACATTGGGTTGACAGTCCGGCCCCCCACCCGGTCTTCTTGTAGCCATGTCAGCGCCCTCAGCCGCCACCCGGACCCCCATTCGTGGGTTCCTGTGCGCTGCCCAGGTTCGCTGTTGCTGTTGCAGCTGTTGATGCCTCGGGAGCTTCGACTCCCCTGAGCTCCAGCTCGCCCCCACAGCGACCGCCGCACGACTGACATCCGTCGAGGAACCCCCCGATGAACAGCACCAGCACCCTGAACGCCACCCCCACCACCGCAGCCACCGCCCCGGCGATGGTCGAGAGCGACCTCCAGATCGCCGGCGACATCCTCTCCGTCCAGCACCTCCTGCAGCCCGCCCGCGAGCACCCGGCCACCGTCGCCGAGTTCGTGGGCCTCGCGCGTTCCATCGCCGCCGACCGCTCCGAGTGGGAGCACCTGGTCCAGTACGACGCCACGACCCGCTGGTACCACCGGCTGCGCACCGGCCCCGGCTACGAGGTCTGGCTGCTCAGCTGGGTCCCCGGCCAGGGCAGCGGCCTGCACGACCACGGCGCCTCCTCCGGCGTGCTGACCGTCCTGGATGGCGAACTGACCGAGCACACCGCCCGCGGCCCGCTCACCCTCGGCGCCGGCTCCCAGCGCGTCTTCGCCCCCGGCTACGCCCACGAGGTGCAGAACGACAGCCTCGACGGGGCCGTCAGCCTGCACGTGTACTTCCCCGGCCTGACCGAGATGCCGATGCACAGCTGCTCTCCGGCCCTGCCCGAGGCCCTCTCCGTCTGACCGGAGTCACCGCCTGAGACACTGCGTGGCATGCGCATTGTTGTTCTGGCCGGCGGCATCGGCGGCGCCCGTTTCCTCCGAGGTCTCCAGTCCGCCGTTCCCGACGCGGACATCACGGTCATCGGCAACACCGGTGACGACATTCACCTGTTCGGGCTCAAGGTCTGCCCCGACCTGGACACCGTGATGTACACCCTCGGCGGTGGCATCAACGAGGACCAGGGCTGGGGCCGCACCGACGAGTCCTTCACCGTCAAGGAGGAACTCGCCGCGTACGGGGTCGGACCGACCTGGTTCGGCCTCGGCGACCGCGACTTCGCCACCCACATCGTCCGTACACAGATGCTCGGTGCGGGCTACCCGCTCAGCGCCGTCACCGAGGCCCTCTGCGACCGCTGGCAGCCCGGGGTCCGGCTGCTCCCCATGTCCGACGACCGCGTCGAGACCCATGTCGCGATCACCGACTCCCAGACCGGCGAGCGCCGGGTCATCCACTTCCAGGAGTACTGGGTCCGGATGCGTGCCGCGGTGGACGCCGAGGCCGTCGTCCCCGTGGGCGCCGAGCAGGCCAAGCCCGCGCCGGGCGTCCTGGAGGCCATCGCGGCCGCCGACGTGATCCTCTTCCCGCCGTCGAACCCGGTGGTGTCGGTGGGGACCATCCTCGCCGTACCCGGCATCCGCGAGGCCGTGGCCGCCGCCGCGGCCCCCGTGGTGGGGCTCTCCCCCATCGTCGGGGGCGCGCCCGTGCGCGGGATGGCCGACAAGGTGCTGGCCGCCGTCGGCGTCGAGTCCACCGCAGCGGCCGTCGCCCTGCACTACGGCACCGAGCTGCTCGACGGCTGGCTCGTCGACACCGCCGACGCGGACGCCGTCGCCGCGGTGGAGGCCGCCGGCATCACCTGCCGTGCGGTCCCGCTGATGATGACCGACCTGGCCGCCACGGCGGAGATGGCGCGGGCCGCGCTGGAACTGGCGGAGGCCTCCAGGTGAGCGACGAGGACCTTCCGCGCCAGTTCCTGGTGCAGGCCGTCCGCGGGCTGCCCGAGGTGCGGCCCGGAGACGACCTGGCGGCGCTGATCGCCGCCGCGACGGACGTCCCCGCCGGGTCCGGCACCTCCTCACGGCTGCGGGACGGCGACATCCTGCTCGTCACCTCGAAGATCGTCTCCAAGGCGGAGGGCCGGATCGTCCGCGCCGATTCCCGCGAGGAGGCGATCGACGCCGAGACCGTACGCGTGGTCGCGCGCCGGGGGACGCTGCGGATCGTGGAGAACCGGCAGGGGCTGGTCATGGCCGCCGCCGGGGTCGACGCCTCGAACACCGAGGCCGGCACCGTCCTGCTGCTGCCCGAGGACCCCGACGCCTCGGCCGCCGCCATCCGGGCCCGGCTGCGGGAGCTGCGCTCCGTGGACGTGGGCGTGGTCGTGACGGACACCTTCGGGCGGCCGTGGCGCACCGGGCTCACCGACGTGGCGATCGGCTCGGCCGGCGTACACGTCCTGGACGACCTGCGCGGGGGCACCGACGCCCACGGGAACCCGCTGAGCGCGACGGTCGTCGCGACCGCCGACGAGCTGGCAGCGGCCGGCGACCTGGTCAAGGGCAAGGCCCGCGGCCTGCCCGTGGCGATCGTGCGCGGGCTGGAACACCTCCTGGGCGAGGGGTCCTCGGCGGCCGACCTGGTCCGCTCGCCGGCCGACGACATGTTCCGGCTGGGCACCTCGGAGGCGGTACGGGAAGCCGTGACGCAGCGGCGCACCGTACGGGCCTTCACGTCCGAGCCGGTGGACCCGGGCGCGGTCCGCCGCGCGGTGGCGGCGGCCGTGACGGCCCCGGCCCCGCACCACACGACGCCGTGGCGGTTCGTCCTGCTGGAGTCCGCGGGCGCGCGGCTGGAGCTGCTGGACGCCATGCGGGACGCCTGGATCGAGGACCTGCGGCGGGACGGGAAGTCCGAGGAGTCCATCGCGAAGCGGGTCCGGCGCGGCGATGTCCTGCGGGCCGCGCCCTACCTGGTGGTGCCCTGCCTGGTCACGGACGGCGCGCACGACTACGGGCACGCGCGGCGGGACGCGGCGGAGCGGGAGATGTTCGTCGTCGCCATGGGCGCGGGCGTGCAGAACTTCCTCGTCGCGCTGGCCGGGGAACGGCTGGGCTCCGCGTGGGTGTCCTCGACGATGTTCTGCCGGGACGTGGTGCGCAAGGTGCTCGGGCTTCCGGAGGACTGGGACCCGATGGGTGCGGTGGCCGTGGGGCACGCCGCGGTCGCTCCTGCGGAGCGGGCGGGGCGGGCGGCGGAGGAGTTCATCGAGGTGCGGTGACCCTCCGGGGTGGGCCGGGCCCTGGGGCGTGTCCTCCGGATCTTGTCGGTCGGGTCCGCGTCGTGCCGCTAGAGCCTGCCGATGTCGCCCCGGGGCATTCGGGGAGCCCGGCGGGGCGGGGCGGAGCCGGCCAGGAGGACGAGTCGGGCCGCGCGGTGGCGCTGGCCGGCGTAGGGGGCGAGGAGCTCCAGCATGGCGGCGTCGTCGGCGTCCCGGTTCCCGGCCAGGGCGTAGCCGATGATGCCGGGCAGGTGGAGGTCGCCGGTGGTGACGGCGTCCGCGGCGCCGTTGCTGCGCTGGAGGGTTTCGGCGGAGGTCCACGGGCCGATGCCGGGGACCGCCTCCAGCCGGGCGGTGGCCGCCGGCAGGTCCATGGCGACGGCCTCTTCGAGGCGTGCGGCGAGGCGGGCCGCGCGGACGATGGTGGCGGAGCGCTTGGAGTCGACGCCGGCCTTGTGCCAGTCCCAGGAGGGGATGAGGGTCCAGGTGCGGGGGTCGGGCATGACGTAGAGGTCCGGGGCCTGGCCCTGGTTCTCGTCGGGGCCCGGGCCCGGAGCCGGTTCGCCGTACTGGCGTACGAGGCGGCGCCAGGCGCGGTACGCCTCGTCGGCGGTGACCTTCTGTTCCAGGACCGTGGGGATCAGGGACTCCAGGACCAGGCCGGTGCGGGTCAGACGCAGGCCGGGGCGGCGGCGGTGGCTGGCGTGCAGGAGGCGGTGGCGGGGGACGAAGGCCGCCGGGTCGTCGGCGGAGCCGAGCAGCTCGGGCAGGCCCTCGAGGATCCAGTCGGCGCCGGGGCCCCACGCGGTGGCCGTCACCCCGGCCCCGTCCCGCGCGACGCGGAGCGTGACCGGACCGGCGGGGGTCCGGCTGGCCCGCCAGACCGCTCCCGCGGTGGCGCGGAAGGTGGGGTCGGCGGGGCCGCGCCTGAGGGGGCCGAGGGTGAGGCCCAGGTCCACTGGGGTGGGTGGGGTCCAGGTACGGGTTCGGGGGGTGGCGGGGGCGGTGCCCTTGCCGGGGCCGGGTCCGCTGTCCCTGCCGGAGGCTGGGCCGGGGCCCGCGTCTGGGCCGGGGCCCGTGCCTGGGCCGGGGCCGGTGTCTGGGCCGGGGCCGGTGTCTGGGCCGGGGCCGGTGTCTGGGCCGGGGCCGGTGTCTGGGCCGGGGCCGGTGCCCGTGCCCGTGCCCGTGCCGGAGGCTCAGCCGGGGCCAGCGCCCGCGTCCGCGCCAGGGCCGGTGGCCTTGCCGGGGCCGGTGCCGGTGTCATGGCCGGTGCCCGTACCTGGGCCGGTGCCCATACCTGGGCCGGGGTCGGAGTCCCGGCTGGGGCCCGTGCCTGGGGCGGCAGCGGGGCCGGTGCTCGGGTCCGTGTCGGGGGCTGGGGCCGTGCTTGGGACGGCAGCTGGGGCGGGGGCGGGCACGGTGGTGCGGCCGCCGCGGATCGCGGTGCGGGTGAGGGGGTCGTAGCGGCCGGCCATGTCTTTGAGCGTAGCCCTGCGGGGCTGTCCCCTACCCGCCCTTCCACCGTTCCCCGGGCGCTGCCCGGATCCCGGTCCTCAAACGCCGGACGGGCTGGAGGGGGTACCGGGCTGCGCCCGGACCCCCTGGGGCTCCGCCCCAGACCCCGCTCCTCAAACGCCGGAGGGGCTGGATTTTGACCGGCGCTGGATTGGGCGTGTGCGCAGCACAGCTTGCGCAGCACAGCTTGCGCAGCACGGCATGCGCAGCACGGCATGCGCAGCACGGCATGCGCAGCACGTGTGCGCAGCACGGCAGCGCGGCACGGCATGCGCAGCACCGCATCCGCACCACTCGGGACGGAGCGCAGCGCACCGTGCGCTGCGCTGCCCCGAGGCAGCCATATCCAGCCTCGCCGGCGTTTGAGGCGCGGGGGTCCGGGGGCCGGCCCCCGGCAACGGCGCCGCACGCGGCAACGGGTCCGGGGCGCAGCCCCGGGGAACGGGCGAAGGGCGGGTAGGGGAACTTGCCCCGCAGGGCACGAGCACCCGCACCCGCCCACCGGCCCCGCCCCCGGCGGCAGGGGCGGGCACGCCGACCAGGCACCGCCGGACGGAGTCCGGCGCAGCGGCGCGAAGCCGGTAAGGCCCCCAAGGGGCCGCACCGCGCGAGCGGCGCGTCAAGAAGGTGCCCGGCACAGCGCGGCGAAGCCCAGGAGGCCCGCCAGGGCCGAGTGGTGCGAGCAGCGCGTCAAGGAGGGGGGAACGCCATCCTCAGGGGCGGCCCTGGAGTTTGGCTGAGGCGGTTCGGGTGGGGGGGAGTTGGGTGTAGAGGTGGCGGCCGGGGCATTCCGTGGCGAAGCCGTCGCGGTGGCCCGAGATGACGTTCAGGCGGACGTTGCTGCCCTTCGCGTAGAGGTTGCCGCCGCCCGAGCGGAGGGTGGTCTTCGCGCGGGGGTCCGCTCCGAAGAGGCCGAGCTTCCAGGCCGTGAGGCGGGCCACCGCGTCGACCGCCGCCTTGGGCGGGGCCGTGGACGCGAAGGTGCCGATGACCGCCACGCCCATGCTGTCCGTGTTGAAGCCCATGGTGTGCGCCCCGAGGACCGCCTTGGCGACTCCGCCCGCCCGGCCCTCGTAGACGGTGCCGCACTTGTCGACGGCGAAGTTGTAGCCGATGTCGCGCCAGCCGCTGCTGACCACGTGGTAGCGGTACAGGCTGCGCAGGACGGCCGGGGCGTCCTTGCAGGCGTAGTTGTTGCCCGAGGCCGTGTGGTGGACGAAGGCGGCCTTGACCGTGTTCGTGTAGACGAAGCCCTTCTCGCGCAGGCTCTCGTCCGCGCCCCATCCCAGCCGGGTGACGATCTTCGGGCGCGGGCCGATGTACGGGGCGGCCGCGAGCGCCTCGTCGGCGAGGACCGCGTCGGCGGTGGAGTCGGCCTTGTTGAGGGCCGGGATCTCCTGGGCGCCCAGGGGGGCCATCGGGATGTTGGCGGAGGAGGACTCCGCCATCTCCATCGTCATGCCGGGGAGGAGCGCCAGCTCTCCCTTGTCGTCGTCGACGGGGGAATCGACGGAGGAATCTACGGAGGAATCGACGGGGGAATCGACGGGGGAAGGGCGGGGCGGCGCGGCCTCCTCCGACGTATTGGCGTTCTTCGCGTCCTGCTGGGCACGGGTGGAGTCTCCCGGGTCCACGAGTTCGATGCGCAGGCCCGTCGGGAGTCCGCCGCTCACCGCGCGGCCGCCCGGTTCCGCCTGGACGCGGACCTCGATGCCGTCGGACTGGCCGACCCACAGGGGGGCGGTGCTGCCGCGGACCCGGCCGGAGCCGCGTTCGACCGTGTCGGGGTCGGCGGCGTGTTCGCTGTTGTGGGTGTCGACGTCCTGCCATTCGGACCAGGCCGAGGTGGCGACGGAGCGGGTGCGGACCTGGACGCGGCCGTCGAGCTGGGTGCTCGCGTCGTCCCAGACGACGCCGACCAGCGAGAAGGTCTTGACCTCGCGCGCCGACAGGCCCCGTGTCTCGGGCAGCCGGGGCGAGGTGCTCATGCCGGGGACCCCGGTGGTGCGGTCCGCCGCGGGTCCCACGGGGACGAGCGGCACGGACTGGGTGGATCCGGCGGGGGCCGCGGGGGCTGACGACCCGATGGCCGCAGCCGGGTGTGCGAGGGCCGTGGAGGAGAGCGCGAGCGGCAGGGCCAGTGCGGCAGCCGTCGCGACGCCGATGGAGGAAGCAAGGAATGCACGCATGGAAAGGATGCTGGGGACTGCGGAGGGCGGGCGCCATCCGAGAACTGACGTGCCGTCCGGTCCGGGCGGCGATACCCCTCCTCCGTACGGGGGATCGCGCTGCGGCCGTACGGAGGAGGGGCGCGGGTCCCCCCGCGTAGGCTCTGGTCCGTGAACGCCACTGACCGCACCCCTGCCGACCTGCTGCGATCCGCGCTCGCCGCCGATCCCGGCCGCCCGCTCGTCACCTTCTACGACGACGCCACGGGCGAGCGCGTCGAATTGTCCGTCGCCACCTTCGCCAATTGGGTGGCCAAGACCGCCAATCTGCTCCAGGGCGACCTGGGCGCCGAGCCGGGCGACCGGCTCGCCCTGCTGCTCCCCGCGCACTGGCAGAGCGCCGTGTGGCTGCTCGCCTGCGCCTCCGTCGGGGTCGTGGTGGAGGTGGGCGGGGATCCGGGCGACGCCGACCTCGTCGTGAGCGGGCCGGACACGCTGGAGGAGGCCGCCGCGTGCTCCGGAGAGCGGGTGGCGCTCGCGCTGCGACCGCTGGGCGGGCGCTTCCCGCAGCCGCCGGCCGGGTTCGCCGACTACGCCGTGGAGGTGCCGGGGCAGGGCGACCGCTTCGCGCCCTTCCAGCCCGTGGACGCGGACGGCCCGGGGCTGGTGGTCGGCGGCGAGGAGCTCTCGTACGCCCGGATCTGCGAGCGCGCCCGCGAGGACGCGGCGAAGCTCGGCTTCGGCGAGGGGGCGCGGGTGCTGTCCCGGCAGGGCTACGACAGCTGGGAGGGGCTCTCGGCCGGGCTCTACGCGGCGCTGGCCACGGGCGGCTCCGTGGTGCTGTGCCGCAACGCCGAGGGGCTTGCGGACGCGGCGCTGGCCCAGCGGATCGAGAGCGAACGGGTCACCCACACGGCCTGACCCCGCCCGACACCGGCGTCACCCACACCGCCCAATGCCGGATATCGGCTATTTGTCACCCACATGGCCCTATACACGGCCGCGCCCCCGGGCCGCATCGAACACCCGGGGGCAGGATCGGCACAGGCCGTACTCACCCGTACGGCCCGTACCGGTTCGGGTGAGGGGACGGAACGCGAGTGACGGACAGCGCGGGCATACCGGGCGGCACCGATGCGGCCGGAGGCGACAAGCCTCCGAACGGCCGCAGGCGGCGCCGGCTGCTGCGCTGGATCGGGCTCGGGACCGGCATGCTGGCCGTCGTCGGGGCGGGCACGGGCTGGTGGATCTACTCCAAGCTCGACGGGAACATCGCCGAGGACACCTCCGCCGCCGCCGAGCTGCGGCGCTACGACAAGGAGCGCCCGGCCCACCTGGCGGGCGGCGCGCAGAACATCCTGCTGATCGGCTCGGACTCCCGCACCGGTGCGGGCAACGCCCCGTACGGGCAGGACCAGGGCACGCAGCGCTCGGACACCACGATCCTGCTGCACCTGCCGGCGGACCGGAAGAGTGCGACGGCGGTGTCGATACCGCGGGACCTGATGACGGAGATACCCGCGTGCCTGAAGCCCGACGGCAACCGCACCAGGGAGCAGTTCGCCCAGTTCAACTGGGCCTTCGAATGGGGCGGGACCGCCTGCACGATCCGTACGGTCGAGGCGATGACCGGGATCCGGGTCGACCACCACATGGTGCTGGACTTCAACGGCTTCAAGAAGATGGTGGACGCCATCGGCGGGGTGGAGGTCTGCCTGAAGCGGCCGGTGGACGACACCGAGGCCAAGCTGAAGCTGCCTGCGGGCCGGCAGACCCTGCAGGGCGAGCAGGCGCTGGGCTTCGTACGGGCCCGCTACAGCCTGGGCAACGGCAGCGACACCGAGCGGATGGAGCGCCAGCAGGCGTTCCTCGGGTCGCTCGTCAAGAAGGTGCAGAGCAATGGGGTGCTGCTCAATCCGGCGCGGCTGTACCCGCTGCTGGACGCGGCGACCTCCTCGGTGACCACCGACCCGGGGCTGGCCTCGCTGCGGGGCCTGTACGAACTGGTGCGGGGCGTACGCGACATCCCGACCGACCAGATCAAGTTCCTCACGGTGCCGCGCCGGCCGTACGCCGCCGACGCGAACCGGGACGAACTGCGCCAGCCGGACGCGACGCAGCTCTTCCAGCGGCTGCGGGCGGACCAGCCGCTCACCATCGCCCCGCCCGCACCCAAGGCCACGGCCACGGCCACGCCCGCTCCGGTCTCCCGGTCCGATGGGGAACCGGACGGGGAGCGGGAGGAGGCGGCGGCCGGCGACGGGGCGCGCGCCGGAACGGACGCCCCGGGAACCACGGAGCCCTCCGCTCCCGTCCCCACGTTCACCGGTACCACGGCCGGTGTGGCCGACTGCCGGTAAAGCAATCCCAAAAGCCGGTGCCCGGGCCGAGCTTGTTGAGGCGATTGCCCCGTTGTAAGTGCGTGGAATTCATCACCAGCATGGTTTGCGGCGAACCTGTCCGGATAAGGTGAGCGATCCGGCGCCCGGCCAGACCAGAGACCGTGCGCCAGCAGCCGGATCGTTGACCGTGCGCCTGGGGGAGGCGCGTCGCGAAGCACCGACGGAGGATTCGAGCAAACCGTGGATGCGCAAAGCCGTGGACGGGCCGACGAGATCGACCCCGCAGACCAGTGGGTACTCAACCCCCGCACCGGCAACTACGAGCTGCGACTGGAAGATTCCGCTGCGCAAGCACCCTCGCAGCGGTCCGTCCCCCGCGCGGCGCCCCGTAGGGCCCCTGTTCCCCCCCGCTCCCCCGCGGCCCCGTCCCCCGCGGTCCCCGGACCGCGCCGTGGTGACGGTCCCCCGCCCGGCGGCGGCCGGCGCGGCGGGCGTTCGCGCAAAGTCGGCGGCGGGGGCCGCAAACGGGCCCTGACCATCACCGGCGGGACCCTGGCGGTGCTGCTGATCGGCGGCTCGGTGGCGGGGTACCTCTATTACCAGCACCTGAACGACAACATCGTGGTCACCGACGTCGGCGACGCGGGCACGAGCGGCGGGTTCCGCAAGGACCAGCCGATCAACATCCTGGTGATCGGCACGGACAAGCGCAGCGGCGCGGGCAACGAGGGGTACGGGGACGCCGGCAGTGTCGGCCACGCCGATACGACGATCCTCTTCCACGTCTCGAAGGACCGCTCCAACGCCACGGCGCTGTCCATCCCGCGCGACCTGATCACCAATGTGCCGGTCTGTCCCACGAAGCAGCCGGACGGCTCGACGAAGGACATCCCCGCCGAGCGCGGGGCCCGCTTCAACAACAGCCTCGGGCAGGCGGGCCGCGACCCGGGCTGCACGATGCGCACCGTCAAGGAGCTCACCGGGATCCAGGTCGACCACTTCATGATGGCCGACTTCAACGCGGTGAAGAACCTGAGCACGGCGGTCGGCGGGGTGCCGGTCTGCGTGGCCAAGGACGTCAACGACAAGGACTCCAAGCTCAAGCTGACGGCGGGCGAGCACCGGCTGCAGGGCGAGCAGGCACTGGCCTTCGTACGGACCCGGCACGCCTTCGGCAACGAGAGCGACCTCGACCGCATCAAGACCCAGCAGCAGTTCCTCGGTTCGATGATGCGCGAGATGAAGTCCAAGGAGACGCTGACGAGTCCGAAGAAGTTCTTCTCCCTCGCGGAAGCCGCCACCAAGTCGCTGAGCGTGGATTCGGGCATAGGGTCGATCGGAAAACTCACCGATCTCGCGGGCGAGTTGAAGAACATCGACCTCAAGAACATCACCTTCACCACGCTTCCGGTGCTCGACAATCCGGCGGAGAAGGTCAAGGCCACCGTGGTGGTCAACCAGGCGCAGGCCGAACCGCTGTTGCAGATGATCCGCGGGGACGTCTCCCTCACCGAGGTCGAGAAGAAGGAACAGGCCGCGAAGGACGCGGCGGCCTCGGACGCGAAGGCCCAGCTGGACGCCCTGATGCAGGGCCCCCGCGCGGCGGCCCATGACGTCCGGGTGGACGTCCTCAACGGCGGTGGCCCGGCCGGATCCGCGTCGGGCACGCTGACCTGGCTGCAGAACACCAAGGGGGTGCTCAAGTCCAGCAACCTGGGCAACGCGCCCGCCAAGGTGACTGCCACGCAGCTGGAGTACGCGCCCAACCAGGCCGATCAGGCGAGGGCGTTGGCGGACATGATGGGGCTGCCGGCGACGGCGCTGAAGCCGGGAACGGCCGACGCCGCGCCCAAGACGCCGATGAAGTTGACGCTCGGCGCGGACTTCAAGGGAGCGGGGGTCTCCATGACGGCACCTCAGCAGGCGCCCGAAGGCGTCCAGCGGGTCGGGGCGGACAAGGCCGTCTGCGCCAAGTGACCCGACAGGCGGGCCGACCGGCCCTCCGCAGTCACGAAATGACATGCCGGAACGCGTCGGACCGGCACAATACCGACACAAAGTGATCGTGATGGGGGACGCGTGAGGCACAGCAGCGTGCAAGGGGAGGGGGCGCCGGGCCGGGCCGGCGACGGCATATCCGGCGCCGGCACCCGTACGGCGGCCACCGGTTCCGTACCGGCGCCGAGGTCGGGTTCCGGCCACCGCCGCGCAGGTCGCGGGAGCGGCGGCGGCAGGCGCCCGAACCGGCGGGGGCGGCGCGCCCTGCGCTGGACGGCCTCCATCCTGGCGCTGCTCATACTCGTGACGGCGGCGGCCGGGTACCTCTACTACCGCCACCTCAACGGCAACATCCGCAGCGGCCAGCGCCTGAGCGGCGACAGCGGGGTCGCCAAGAGCGAGGCCGACGCCGCGGGCCGCCGCCCCATCAACATCCTGATGCTCGGCTCCGACAGCCGGGACAAGCCGGAGAACCAGGAGCTCGGCGGGGGCCGGGACCTGGTCGGCGGCCCCGTGCGGGCCGACACGCAGATGCTGGTCCACATATCGGCCGACCGGAAGAACGCCTCGGTGACCACCGTTCCGCGCGACACGATCGTGGACGTCCCGGAGTGCACCGATCCCAAAACGGGTGAGAAGTACAAAGCCACCAAGACGATGATCAACGAGAGCTTCGGGCGCGGGGGCCCCGGCTGCACCCTGGCCACCTGGGAGAAGCTCGCCAACGTCTACATCGACCACTGGATGACGATCGACTTCGCCGGTGTCGTGAGCATGGCCGACGCGATCGGCGGCGTCGACGTCTGCGTCAACCAGAACGTCGACGACTCCTGGAAACCGGGTCTGGAGACGGGTGGTTCCGGCCTCAGGCTGAAGGCGGGCACCACCAGGATCCAGGGCGAGCAGGCGCTCCAGTGGCTGCGCACCCGGCACGCCTTCGGCAGTGACATGGGCCGGGCCACGGCGCAGCACATGTACATGAACTCGATGATGCGCGGGCTCAAGAGCCAGAACGCCTTCACCGACCTCCCCCGTCTGACAGGCCTGGCCGAGGCTGCGACGAAGGCGCTTCAGGTGTCGGAGGAGATCGGGTCGGTCAAGAAGCTCCTCGACCTCGCCCTGCTGCTCAAGGAAGTGCCGGTCAACCGGATCACGATGGCCACGATCCCGGTGCTGCAGGCGCCGAGCGACAAGAACCGGCTGATCGTCAACCCCACGGACGCTCCGAAGGTGTGGAAGCTGATCCGCGAGGACGTCGCCATGGACAAGAACGGCGCCCCGGCGGCCGCCGCGAGCGGATCGCCGTCGCCGTCCGCTCCCTCGTCCGCGCCGGCCCCGCAGCCGGCCTCCGACCCCGCGAAGGTCGCCGTACAGGTGGTCAACGGCACGGGCTCCGGTGGGCAGCAGCCGGTGGCCAGGCGGGCCACGGCCATCGCCGGCCAGCTGGTCGCCAAGGGGTTCGCGCAGGCCAAGGCGGACGGCGCGCTCATCCCGGAGAAGACGACGGTCGTCCGCTACGCCACGGACGCGCAGGCCGCCGACGCGCAGGCCGTGGCCGCGGCGCTCGGGATCCCGGGCACCTCCGTACAGAAGTCGGCCTCGGCAGCCAGGATCACGGTCCTGGTGGGCGCGGACTGGCGCGAGGGCACCGCCTACCCGCAGCAGGCGCCGCCCGAGGCCGGCGACGTCCCGGAATCGGCCGCCGTGCTCAACGGCACGGACACCAGCTGCATGGACATCTACAAGCCGTACCGCTGGTGAGCTGACGCCTCCGTACACCGAAAGGGGTGACCCGGTCCTCGTCGGACCGGGTCACCCCTTTCGGGTCAGCGGGCTCAGAGCTCGGCGGCGTCCCGGCTCACCGACGGGCGGCGGCTCGCGATGACCTTGGCCGCGAGCGAGCGCGGGCTGGTCAGGAAGCCGTAGCCCCAGCACATGTGCATGGTCGCCAGGGCGACGGGGATCTGCAGCCGGGCCTTCGGCGACAGGCCCTTGCCGGCCGGGACGGAGCCGGCGGTGATCGCCGCGAGGTAGCCCGCCGGGAGGACGAAGGCCCACGGGGTGAGCACCGCTCCGGCGACCAGGCCGGCGGCGACCGCGCAGACGGCGGCCGGCGGGGCGAGGTAGCGCAGGTTGATGGAGCCCGCGTGGTAGCGGGCCACCACGTGGCGCCAGCGCCCGTAGTCCTTGTACTGCTTGGCGAGCGCGCGCACCGAGGGCCGCGGTCGGTACTGGACCTTCAGCTCCGGCGAGAACCAGATCAGCCCGCCGGCCTCGCGGATGCGGAAGTTCAGCTCCCAGTCCTGCGCGCGGATGAACTCCACGTTGTAGCCGCCGGCGGCCTCCAGGGCCTCCCGCCGGAACACCCCGAGGTAGACGGTGTCGGCGGGGCCGGCGTTGCCACCGGTGTGGAAGGCGGCGTTGCCGACGCCGATGCGCGAGGTCATCGCGGCGGCAACGGCGTCCTCCCAGGGGTTCTCGCCCTCGGCGTGCATGATGCCGCCGACGTTCTGCGCGCCGGTCTCCTCCAGGAGGCGGACCGCGGTGGCGATGTAGTTCGGGGAGAGCATGCCGTGGCCGTCCACGCGCACCACGATCGGGTGGCGCGAGGCCTGGATGGCCGCGTTGAGGGCGGCGGGGGTGCGGCCGGTGGGGTTCGGGACGGTGTGGACACGGGGGTCTTCCCGTACCAGCTCGGCGGCGATCTCGTCCGTACGGTCCGTGGACGGGCCGAGGGCGATCACCACTTCCATCTCACCCCCGTACTCCTGTCCGAGGATGTGGTGGACCGAGTCGCGCAGATGGCGCTCCTCGTTGAGCACCGGCATGATCACCGAGACTGCGGGCTGCTGGGCGGGCATGTGGTCCTTCAAGGTCGGGTATCGGTGTCACGTTACCGCGTACGGGGGAACCGGGTGCGCGCCGGATGAGCAGTACGGACAGCAGCTGATCGTATGGACCTACTGTTCTGACGAATCTGCCGATCGTGCGAGGTGTCCCCCGTGCCCCAGCCGCACCGTCCCACCCGACCCGCCCTGCCCGCCCGGTCCGCCCGGCCGTCGCAGCGCGCGCCGCGGCCCGGCGGTCCGGCCGTCCCCCCCAGCGGGATCCGGCCGACGGGCCGGAACCGGCCGGCGGACAGGCCCCGCTGGGGGGTCCGGCTCGCCGCGGGGCTGTCGGTGCTCGTCCTGGGCTCGGGAGCTCTCGGGCACGCCGTGATGACCGGGCTGGACACCGGGATCCAGCGCGTGGACCCCTTCAAGGACATGAAGAACCGCCCGCAGGCCGGGCACGGGGTGAACTTCCTGCTCGTCGGCACCGACGGCCGCGACAAGATCACCGCCGAGGAGAAGCGCGAGTACCGCCTGGGCGGCGCGCCCTGCCACTGCACCGACACCGTCATGCTGGTCCACCTGTCGGCGGACCGGTCGCGGGCCAGTGTGGTCAGCCTCCCCCGCGACAGCTTCGTGCAGCTGCCCGCGCACGTGGACGGCTCCAGCGGCAAACCGCACGGGGCCCACCCCGTGAAGCTCAACGCCGCCTATGCCGAGGGCGGGCCCCAGCTGACCGTGCGCACCGTGGAGAACATGACCCGCGTGAAGATCGACCACTACCTGGAGGTCGACTTCACCAGCTTCATGACGACGGTCGACGCCATGGGCGGCGTGGAGATCTGCACCGCCAAGACCATGAAGGACCCCAACACCGGCCTCGACCTGCTCCCCGGCACCCACCGGCTCAGCGGCGGCCAGGCCCTGCAGTACGTGCGCTCGCGCCATGTCGACGGGGCCTCGGACCTGGGCCGGATGCAGCGCCAGCAGCGGTTCATCGCCGCCCTGATCAAGCAGGCCACCGGGGGCGGGGTGCTGCTCAACCCCGTCAAGTTCAAGGAGGTCAGCTCCACCCTGCTGAGCTCGGTCCGGGCCGACAGGGGCTTCGGTTCGGAGCAGATGCTGGCGCTCGGGCAGGCGATGCGCGATTTCACCCCGTCCTCCTCGGAGTTCGCCTCCGTGCCCGTCGGCAACCCCTCCTTCCCGGTCAAGGGCGTCGGCTCCACCGTGAAATGGGACGAGGGGAAGGCCGCGAAGCTCTTCCAGGCGCTGCGCGAGGACCGGCCGATGGCCGCGCCCGCGGCCCCCGCCGCCGGCGGCCGTCCGGTGCGCCGGCAGCCGGCGGTGCCGGTGGACGTGCCCCCGGGGCAGGTCCGGGTCCAGGTGGAGAACGGCACCCGGATCGACGGGCTGGGTACCCGGGTGGACTCGGCGCTGCGCGCCACCGGCTTCGACACCACCCGGGCTCCGGGGAACGGCGCGAGCCGGGACGTCAAGCGCACGGTGATCACGTACGACCCGCGCTGGGACCGGTCGGCCCGTACGGTGTCCACCGCGCTGCCCGGCAGTGAGCTGCGGGCCGTGCGCGGGCAGGGGCGGACCATCGTGGTGATCGCGGGCGCCGACTACCGCAAGGTGGTGGCGGTGCGCGCGGAGGACCCGTACCAGGGCGAATTCGGTGTGGTCACCGGTGACCAGGTGGTCTGCGGGGGCTCCTGACCGGCCCGCTCTAGGCCGTCTCTTTCGGATCTTGCCGGGCCCGCGCCGCCCGGCACCGCACCTCGCCGCACTGCCGGGGCACCCGAGTACGTCCAGTACGCGGGAGCCCCGGCAGCGCGCCGAGGCACGGCACCGGACGACGCGGACCTGACCGACAAGATCCGAAAGAGACGACCTAGACGTCGGCGTCCAGTCCCTGTGCGGACCGCTCTTCCCGCAGGTCGCGGATGGCCTGGCGGCGGGCGAGCCGGTGGGTGCGACGGATCTGGGCCTCCTGGTAGCGCCGCTCGTCCCGCTCGGTCTCCCGGATCACCTGCGGGACCTGGCGGGGCTTGCCCTCGGCGTCGACCGCGGTGAAGACGAGGTAGGCGCTGCCGACCTGGGTGGCGGGGGTGGACTCGTTCCACCGCTCCGCGAGGACGCGTACGCCGATCTCCATGGAGGAGCGGCCGGTCCAGTTGCACTGGGCCTTGACGTGGACGAGGTCGCCGACGCGGACGGGGGCGAGGAAGGCCATCTCGTCCATGGAGGCGGTGACGGCCGGGCCCCCGGAGTGGCGGCCGGCCACGGCGCCCGCCGCGTCGTCCACCAGCTTCATGATCACGCCGCCGTGCACCGTGCCGAGCAGGTTGGTGTCGTTGGCGGTCATGATGTGGCTCAGGGTGGTGCGGGAAGCGGAGATCGGCTTCCCCGCCGGGTCGCCCGGTATGTCTGTCATGGGAACAGCTTAAGCGCGCTGCCCCGGCATCAGCTCTGCAACAGCACCGGTACGAAGGGCGACCCGGGCTGTTCGGCGGCCCTCCCGGCCAGGCATTCTTGGGCACATGAGTGACAGGGACGGGTGGAGCGGCGAGCAGGACCAGCGCGGCCGCCGCGATGACGGGTACGGCCGCGGCAGCGGCCAGGCGGAGCCGGAAGGCGCACGGCGGATGAGGCACGTCCAGCGGCCCGGCTCCGGCCCCCAGGCGTCCCGGCAGCCCCAGCTGCCCCAGCAGCCCCCGCGCCGTCCGGCCCAGCCGCCGGCCGGGGCCCCTTACGTGCCTCCGCAGCAGGACGGCTCGTACAGCGGCGGCTACGACAGCGGCTACAACACCGGCCAGGTGTACGGAGGCGGCTCCCAGCCGCCCGCCGGCCCCGGCGGGCGCGGCCCGGGCGGCCCCGGCGGCCCGGCCCGGCCGGCGGGACCGGCCCCGGACTGGCGCAGGCGGATCAAGATCGGCTCGATCGTGCTGGTCTCGGGCCTGCTCGTGACGGGCATCGGCACGTACTTCTGGGCCGACTCCAACGTGCGCCGAGAGGTCGACCTCTCCAAGGTCATCGAGCGCCCCAAGGAGGGCGACTGCACGACCTACCTGATCGTGGGCTCCGACAGCCGTGAGGGCATGTCCGCCGAGGACAAGAAGAAGCTCCACACCGGCTCGGCCGAGGGCAAGCGCACCGACTCGATGATGATCCTCGCCAAGTGCTCCAGCGGGAACACGATGATCTCCCTGCCGCGCGACTCCGACGTGGAGATCCCCTCCTTCGTCGGCTCCGAATCGGGCAAGAAGTTCGCGGGCACCGGCAAGCGGACCAAGCTGAACGCGGCGTACGCGCAGGACGGCCCGGAGCTGCTGGTGCGGACGGTGGAGTTCAACACCGGCCTGCGCATCGACCACTACGCGGAGATCGGCTTCGCCGGCTTCGCGAACATCGTGGACGCGCTGGGCGGGGTGGAGCTGAACATCGAGAAGGGGTTCAAGGACGAGAAGTCCGGGGCCGACTTCAAGGCCGGCACCCAGACGCTGAACGGCGAGCAGTCGCTGGCCTACGTGCGGACCCGCTACGCCTTCGCCGAGTCGGACCTGCAGCGGACCAAGAACCAGCAGAAGTTCCTGTCGGCGCTGGCGAGCCAGGCGGCGACCCCGTCGACGATCCTGAACCCGTTCTCGCTGTACCCGGTGCTGGGCGCGGGCCTGGACACGCTGATCGTGGACAAGGACATGGGCCTGTACGACATGGGGTCGATGTTCTTCGCGATGAAGGGCATCAGCGGCGGTGACGGCGTGTCCATGAACATGCCGATCTCCGGTCAGCGCGGCGGCAACCTCGTCTGGGACAAGGCGAAGGTGCAGCAGCTGGTCCAGCAGATCCAGAAGGACGAGAAGGTCACCGTCCGCGGGAACTGACCGCGCGCCGCCGGGCGCCCCTCACCGGGGCACCCGGCGGCCGGCACCCTGCTCAGGCGTCGGAGGAGAACCGGATCGCCGCGTCGGGCAGCCGCGCCCCGCACCAGACCCGGGCGCCGGCGCGGAGCTCGTTGTCGGCCCCCACTTCGGCTCCGTCACCGATGACGGCGGCGTCCAGCACGGTCCGCGCGCCCACCGAGGCGCCGGCGCCGATCAGACTGGCGGACACCTGGGCGTCGGGGCCGACGACCGCGTCCGCCAGCACGATGGAGCCCTGGACGACCGCTCCCGCCTCGATGCGGGCTCCGGCGCCCACGACGGTGCCCCCCGACAGCTTGGCCCCGGCCGCCACGTGGGCTCCGGGCAGTACGAGGGACTCGCCGCGGCGTCCGGGGACGGCCGGGGAGGGGACGACGCCGCGGACCAGGTCGGCGGAGGCCTGGATGATCGCCTCCGGCTTGCCGAGGTCCATCCAGTACGTGTTCTCGGTGACCCCGTGCAGGGTGGCCCCGGAGGCGAGCAAGCCGGGGAAGGTCTCGCGCTCCACGGAAACGGACCGGCCGGCCGGGATGGTGTCGATCACGCTGCGCCGGAAGACGTAGCACCCGGCGTTGATCTGGTCGGTGATGATCTCCTCGGGCGTCTGCGGCTTCTCGGTGAAGGCCAGCACCCGCCCGTGGGCGTCGGTGGGGACCAGGCCGAAGGCGCGCGGGTCGTCGACCCGGACCAGGTGCAGGGAGACGTCGGCGTCGGCCGCCTTGTGCGATTCGACGAGTCCGGCGATGTCCAGGCCGGTGAGGATGTCCCCGTTGAAGACGAGCACGGAGGAGTCCGGACCGCCCGTGAGCAGCCGCGCCGCGTTGCGGATGGCTCCGCCGGTGCCCAGCGGCTCGTCCTCGACCACGTACTCCAGGTGGACGCCGAAGTCGGACCCGTCGCCGAAGTAGGGCTCGAAGACCTCGGCGAGGTAGCAGGTGGCCATCACGATGTGCGTGACGCCTGCGGCGGCGGCACGGGCTATCTGGTGGGCGAGGAAGGGAACGCCTGCCGTGTGCACCATCGGCTTCGGCGTGTTCACCGTGACGGGGCGCAGCCGCGTCCCCTGTCCGCCGACCAGCAGGATCGCTTCCGTCATTTGCGTTCTCCCCAACCGGTTCCGGCGTACGAAGGTCCAAATTTAGCCCATCCGGGTGGCGCCCCCAGAGCCCGAGCCGGATGTATGTGCCGGACCGCCCGCCAGTACGGCCGAAGCGCCCGGCGTGCCCCCAAATGACCGGGCCTCCCTTTCGGTCTTGCAGCCGGTTTCTCCATAGTGCGAACACCGGACACTAAGCGACGCTATGTTGCACGGGCGCAGGCACCGTCAGCGACGAAAGGTCCACTGCCATGGCTCGCCTCAACCTCGCCCAGCTCACCGTCACCGCTGCCCAGAACATCCAGACCGCCGACGCAGTCCGTCGGGACCCGGCCGTCGTCAAGGCGTTCAAGCAGTTCAGGGGAGACAGCGCCCAGGCCGTCCGCTCCGGTGCTGCGCTGGCAAGTGAGCTTGGGTCCTCCTGGCTTCGCCACAGCCCGCCGACCAAGAGGACCGAAACCGATGACTGATTTCAGCGCAGAGGCGATGGGCCTCGTGATCCGCGAGCACCGCCAGGCCCAGAGCCCCTCGATGACCCAGGAAGAGCTGGCCGAGCAGGCCGACTACGGGAAGGGCGGCGCGGTCTCGGTCTCCCGGATCGAGCGCGGGCTCGTCAGCCCCGGGGAGCACCGTCTGGCCGCCATCGCCCTCGCGCTCCAGCTGACACCCGCGCAACTCCAGCAGGAGGCGGAGGACCGGACCAGGTCTCTCGCTCGTCAGCGGGGCCAGCGGCCGGTGAAGCTGCGTGACCAGGTCGCGGAGACGAAGAGACGCCACGCCGAGATCAACGAGAAGGCGGCCCAGCGGTCGAAGATCACCCTGGAACACGGGGAAGCCTTCATCCGTGTCCATGATGTCGTCCGCGACGAGTTCTTCATGAGGTTCGTGGAGCTGGCCGAGAGCATCAGCGGGGCGCCCGAGCCGGAGAGGCCGGGCGAGGAGGAGACCGAGAGCACCGGCGAGATCCCTACGGCGATCCGCGTCGAGGCCATGTCCGCCGGGATCGCCAACGTGATCCGTGGTGCCGCCGCTGGAGGCGCGGTCGGGGCAGCAGCCGGCGGCGCCGCGGCCTACGGTGCGTTCACGGCCGCCGCACTGTTCGGGACCGCCTCCACCGGAGCGGCTATTTCGACGCTGTCCGGGGTTGCCGCGACCAACGCGGCTCTAGCCCTCCTGGGAGGAGGCACGCTGGCCGCGGGCGGTGCCGGCATGGCGGGTGGAGTCCTCCTCCTCACCGGCATGGTCGCCGCCCCGGCGGCAGCGCTGGCGGCCGCCGGCTTCTACGTTCTCAGGCAGCGCCGGAACAAGAAGGAGGAGGAACGTCTCCGAACCGAGATCGAGGCCGCGGAGGCGGCCCTGGACCAGTCGCAGAGGGGCTTCGACACGATGGTCGACGTCCTGCACCGGGCCACGGCCACCATGGAGTACGTCGAAGTCCACGGCACCCACGCCCTGGAGAAGTGGAGGGCGAGTCTGCCGCCGGAGCCCCGGGACTGGGATTCGCTCGGGCACGAGGGGCGGGAACGGTACAAGGAGTTCCTCACCCTGGCGGGATGCTTCCTCGCCACGAGCATCATCAACGTCCCCGCTCTCCTCACGGCGCAGCCCGACGCTTTGCGCGAGATGGACCGGACCATCGACGAGACGCTGCGGTACGCGGACAAGACCATCAAGTCGATCGTCTGAGTCCTGCCGACTGGGGCGGCGCACGCGAACAGCCCCCGGCCTGAGCTGGGGGCTGTGACGTTTGATGCAGGGAGCCTCCCCAGGATTCCCCCATGATCACCTGCTTGTCTCCCCTGGCCAGACCGCTGTGGTGTCGGCCACCCCTCCTACGGGCTCCGGCGGCCCCCTTGACGCCCCGGCGGTGGGGGGATGACGGTCGTGCAAGTTGGCGTAAGCCACTCGACACCGGAGGCAGTCATGGCACTGCGGTTCATCGGGATTGATCCAGACACCGGGCAGCAGGGTTCCCCCACCGTATGGGTGGACGAGGAAAAGGGGGAACTGGTGCTCCAGGGCTGGAAGCCAGACGAGAAGCTAGAGGCGGAGTGCGCGGCGTTCGAGGTTCCCGGGCATGCTCCAGGCGTCCCTCCGCACGAAGCCGTGATTCGAATTCCGGCCCGTATGGTGCCGATGCTCAGGAAGGCGTGCGATGTCGCAGAACGAGCCGGGCTTTAACGAGCTGCTGACCGCAGCCAAGCACTCGGCTGTGCACCTGGAACTGCGCGACTCGTACGGCGTCGGGGATGAGTCCGAGGACTTCGAGACCTGGAAGCGCACGGGCCAGCGCGACATCGACCCGGCGTCCGTCTACTGGACGCCGTGGGTTGATTTGATTCGCGGCACCGTGGCCCGAGGCGTGGCCGTCCGCCGTGCCCGCGTCGTATCGGAACCGGTAACGGATTACATCCGGTACGAGCACGCCGGCACCGTGGTCAACCTTCAGGCCGGGGAGCAGGTCCGCTGGCTGCCTCGGCGGCAGGCTTCGGACATCGCGCTTCCCGGAAACGACTGCTGGGTGTTCGACGGAGAAATCGTGCTCTTCAACCACTTTTCCGGGGACGGGAACTGGTCCGAGCCCGGCTGGGAGGTTCGTTCCGAGCCTGCGGTGGCACGACTCGCCTCGGCTGCGTTCGAGGCAGTCTGGGAGCGCGGCATCCCGCACGAGAAGTACACGGTCTGACCTGACGGAAAACGAAGAGCCCACTCATGTCTGCATCCCCCTCGTCCAGCGCCCAGGCCGCCCGTGAAGCCATCGCCACCCGTCTCGGGGGCCTGCGCAGAGACGCGGAGCTGACCGGGCATGAGTTGGCTCTTCGCTGCGGCTGGAGTCCCGCCAAATCGTCACGGATAGAGCGGGCCAAGACCCCTGCGTCGGCCGCCGACATCCGGGCTTGGTGCACAGCATGCGGAGCGGAGGACCAGACAAACGACCTGATCGCGGCGAATCAGCAAGCCGATCAGATGTACGTCCACTGGCAGAAGCTCCACCGGCACGGCATGCGCAGGGCACAAGAAGAGGTCGTTCCCCTCTACGAACAGACCCGCCATTTCCGCGTGTACTGCTCGAACGTGGTGCCGGGCATGCTCCAGACCGAGGCGTACGCGGCAGCTCTGCTATCGACCATTGCCGCGTTTCAAGACACCCCGGACGACTCGGAGATGGCGGCAGCCTCCCGGATCGAGCGCTCGCACGTACTCCACGAGGGCGACCACCGTTTCGCGCTGCTGTTGGAAGAAACGGTGCTCCGCTACCGCATCGGCGACGCGGCGATCATGGCCGGACAGCTCGGATACCTGCTGGCAGTCATGGCCTTGCCAAACGTGAGTCTGGGGGTGATCCCCTTCACAGCTGAGCGGCGCGTCTGGCCGTTGGAAGCCTTCTATCTGTTCGACAACCGACAGGCGAGCGTCGAATTGCTGACGGCCGCCGTGAACGTCTCGGCCCCGAGCGAGGTGGCTACCTACTCGAAAGCCTTCTCCGAGCTGTCCAAGATTGCCGTATACGGTGCGCCCGCCCGGGCCCTGATCTCAGAAGCGATCACCTCTCTCGGGTAGTTCGTGTGCAAGCTCATGCAAGAACGTGCACCTCGGCCACCCCGTTTTCTAGGCGTGACAAAGACGGAACCCACGCGGTGGCACGAAGCACCTGTGGAGCTACCCATGAGGCAGGAGCGCCCGGCGCCCCGACCTGCCCCCGGCTGTCCCGAGTGCACGCGGCTGGCACAGCTGCGGAAGGCAGCGCGCAGGGAGCAGGACAACACGACGGTTGTCGACTGCGACGTCCTGCTCCGGCTGCACGGGACGGGTCACTGATGGACATGCAGACGTGGCGAGACGCTCGTAAGCGGGCCACGGACGCCGCCGAGGCCATACAGGCAGGGTTGGCCGCTCTCGGCGTTCCCGAGTCCGCGTGGAGCGGCATACGGCCCACCGTGACCTACAACGGCCACGCGTACGTGCACTTGGGGATGCTCCCGGCCGACGTGGTGGAGCAGATGGCCGAGGCCATGAGGGTCACCGAGACTTCCGTCCGCTAACGGGCGGGGGACGGCCGGCTCCGGTCGGCCGTCAGCAGATCAGGAAGGCAACAGCGATGACCGACCTGTACGGGCTCACCATCACGGGCGCCGAGTTCTCGAAGGCATGCGGCGGCAGCACCCACCCCGACGGCGAGGCATGCGTGACGCTCGCCAGGATCGGCCCGGACGCGTGGGCCGTGGGTGACAGCAAGCGGCCGGACGCCGAGCCGCTGCGGTTCACCACGGCGGAGTTGAACGCTGCGGGCATCGACCCCGCACGCTTCGACCTCTCCGCCTGACCCTGAGCACCACCTGGCTGACGGCCCCGCCCACACGCCGACGGGCGGGGCCGTCGCCATCCCGGAATCGGAGCGGCAGTGCACCACCACGGTTACGCATGGGTCGGAGAGAAGAGGGCGTTCGACGACGAAGCCCTGCGGCGGCCACCGCATCCCGACCCGCCTTCGCCCGCGCTGCCGGGTGACGCGGCTTCACAACGGCTTGTCGAGCGGTATCGGGAAGTGGTCGCCGAGTTCAGCGTGACGGGCCTCCCGCCGATGCAGACCGCTCACTGGCTGATGAAACCGCGCGCCTTGGTTCGGGGCACATGGGAAGAACCGAACGAGCCAGGGGAATGGCTCCGCATCCAGTTCGCGGAAGCCGCGCCCCGGTTCGCCTCAGACGCGGACCGGGAAGCGGCCCGGCTGGTGTTCCTGGTGAGAACGGCGGTGGAGCGGCTGACTTGGGGCGGGGACGTGTCGCTGGGGCACTACCTGAACGGCACTCTCTTCCATTCCGTAGCCGTGGTGACGTGCTCACCGAACCGATCCAACCCCGAACTGCCCTGCCCGTTCCGCTGAAACCTGCGCCTATGGGGCGCGGTCTTCGTCCTCATTCGACCTGTGGTCCCACTGTGGTCCCAGCCGGCCTCAAGCAGGTCGAGTGCGTCCGGCGGCCTCGGCAGGTCCGGCGCGCACTCGTACATGGGGGCGTTCACGCGACCGCTTCACCGAGCCCGGGCTCCCCCTCCTCCGCCTGTGGTTGCACGGGAGCCAGAGCGGCGTCGATCGCCCGTCGCGCGCGATCCGGGGCGTCAGGCATGAGGTGGGCGTAGTACTCCTCCGTGACCCTGACCGATGAATGGCCGAGCCATCCGGACACCTCCGTGATCGGTACGCCTTGAGCCAGGAGCGACGAGGCGTAGAAGTGCCTGAGGTTGTGGGATTGGAAGTACGCCATCTCCGCGCCGGACAGGGAGGGCATCCAGACCTTCTGATACCAGTACTCCGGGTACAGAAAGCCGGTTCGAGTGATGTTGCTGAACAGCAGTCCGTCCGGCCCCCACGTGCCGTACTGCTTGAGGTGCCGCCGCAGCGCCAGTGCAACGGCATCGGGCAAAGGCACGTCGCGCCCGTGGTCGTCCTCGTCACGCCACTTGACGTGGCGCAGCTGCTGCCCACCGCACTTACCCGACCCGGTGTCACGGTCGCCCGCCACCTGCCGGTCGATAGTGATCATCTTGGCCTTGAAGTCGATACGGTCTCGGCTGATCCCCATGGCCTCACCAAGCCGGAAGCCGCAGCCCGCCATGAGCCAGATCATCCCGCGATAGCGAGCGGGGGCCGAACCAATGATGGTGTGTACGTCTTCAACCTTCGGTACGAAGACGTCGGCCTTTCGAGCACGCTGCGCCTTGGCGCGGCTCCCCGGCAGCTGGGCAGTTCTGCAGGGGTTCCGGCCGATCAGTTCGTTCTCAACGGCCCACGTGAACACCGACCTGAGGATGTTCAGGCGGAACTGGAGTGTGGACGCCTTGTAGTGACAGGTCTCGATCATCCAGTCGACCCATTCCTGGATGTTCGCCGGCCTGATGGCCGCCATGGACTGAGAGCCGAAGAACGGAACGATGCTCCGGTTCAGGATCGTCCGGTACTGCTTCACACTGCTGTTCTCGACGCCTCGCGTCGTCGCCCATCGTTCGAAGACCGAGGCGAGCGGTTCGCTGCTGTTTTCAGCTCGGTTGATCCACGCCCTTGCCACTTTGCTCCTCCAGAAGCCGCCGGGACTTCTCGGTGAGCCGATCGGCAGGCTTGCCTGTCGGTCCGTCCAAGAAACCCATGGCACGCGCACGGCGGATGCGGCCACTGATCGTGTTCCGACTCATCCCCCACCCGTCGGCAAGACGGGCGATAGGGCTGCGGAATCCCTGCTCAACCAGACGGAGATACTCCCGGGCCATCAGGGCGTACTCAAGGTCGGTCTCGACTCGTTCGAGCACGACTCCTGAACCGCCGGGACTCACCGCGGAGCCGAGCTGCGCTCGGATCTGCTTGAGCTGCTTACGGATCTCCCCCATGGGGAGTTTGCGCAGCAGCTCCGCGGTGATGCCATCCGTCTCGACGACCGCATCGACGTCACGGGCGGTGACTTCCAGACTGGTCGGGCCGTCCCACGGCGCCCCAAGGTCGCTGACAACAGCGACGCCCCACCCCTGCAAGTCCATCTCGAACACGAGCCGTCCTCGGTCGAGCCTCCACCCATCGGGCCATTCGCTGTCCGGTCGTCTCTCCGCCATGCCTGGAACCTAGCCCACGAGACATGCCAGCCGCCGTGTACCAGGCCTCTCCTGGTACGACACAGAAGACAGCACCCAACACCCGACTGCTGCCAGGTGTTATGTCTGTCTAATTCAAGGCATCGCCCTTACGGGCCGACAAAGGCCCCGAAGCGGACTGACAGGCCGACAGGCCGAAAACAGCAGAGGCACCCCGGAGGGTGCCTCTGACCAGCACTTACAGCCGACTCTTCACACGCTACGGAAGATTGCGGGCCATGACGATCCGCTGGATTTGGTTCGTTCCTTCGTAAATCTGGGTAATTTTCGCATCGCGCATCATGCGCTCCACCGGGTAGTCACGGGTGTAGCCGTAACCGCCGAGGAGCTGGACCGCGTCCGTGGTGACCTCCATGGCCACGTCGGAGGCGAAGCACTTGGCCGCGGCGCCGAAGAAGGTGAGGTCCTCGTGCGGGCCGCCGCCGGAGACGCGCTCCGAGCGGGCCGCCGCCGAGTAGGTCAGCTGGCGGGCGGCCTCGATCTTCATGGCCATGTCCGCGAGCATGAACTGCACGCCCTGGAAGTCGCCGATCGGCTTGCCGAACTGCTTGCGCTCCTGGACGTAGCCCTTGGCGTAGTCCAGGGCGCCCTGGGCGATGCCCAGCGCCTGGGCGGCGATGGTGATGCGGGTGTGGTCGAGGGTCTTCATCGCGGTGGCGAATCCGGTGCCCTCGGCGCCGATCATGCGGTCGGCGGGGATGCGGACGTTGTCGAGGTAGACCTCGCGCGTCGGGGAGCCCTTGATGCCGAGCTTCTTCTCCGGGGCACCGAAGGAGACGCCCTCGTCGGACTTCTCGACGACGAAGGCCGAGATGCCCTTCGAGCGCTTCTCCGGGTCGGTGACGGCCATGACCGTGTAGTACTCGGAGACGCCCGCGTTGGTGATCCAGCGCTTGACGCCGTTGAGCACCCAGAAGTCCCCGTCGCGCACGGCGCGGGTCTTCATGCCCGCGGCGTCCGAGCCCGCGTCGGGCTCGGAGAGGGCGTACGAGAACATCGCGTCGCCCTTGGCCAGCGGGCCGAGGTACTTGGCCTTGAGCTCCTCGGATCCGGAGAGGATCACCGGGAGCGAGCCGAGCTTGTTGACCGCCGGGATGAGGGAGGAGGACGCGCAGACGCGGGCCACCTCCTCGATCACGATCACGGTGGCGAGGGCGTCGGCGCCCGCGCCGCCGTAGGTCTCGGGCACGTGGACGGCGTGCAGGTCGCTGGCGACGAGGGCGTCCAGGGCCTCCTGCGGAAAGCGGGACTCCTCGTCGACCGCGGCGGCGAAGGGCATGATCTTCGCCTCGGCGAGCGCGCGGACGGACTCGCGGAGCATGTCGTGCTCCTCGGCCGGGCGGTACAGGTCGAAGTCGGCAGAACCCGCCAAGATCTCTCACTCCCCAGGTGGTGCGTGGTGTTAACTACCGTTAAGTAGCCCAAGCTTAGTGTCCGGCCGCCGACCGCGACACGGCCGTCGCACGTGAGTTGCGTGACAGCGGGGCCGCCGCGGGCTCCGGGCAGACCTCGACGGGGCGGCCGCGGGGTGGCGGCCCGTCGGCGGACTCCGGAATGCATCCCCGGTCACCGGCCCGACTATGCTCGGTTGCCGCGAACGGCCCCGCACCTCCAGGAGCACTCATGGCCCCCCTCAAGATCACTGTGATCGGCACCGGATACCTCGGCGCAACGCACGCCGCGGCGATGGCCGAGCTCGGGTTCGAGGTGCTCGGACTGGACGTGGTGCCGGAGAAGATCGCCCTGCTGGCCTCCGGCCGCGTCCCCATGTACGAACCCGGGCTGGAGGAACTGCTGGCCGCGCACGTGGCCGGACTGCCGGGCTCCACGGGCCGGCTGCGCTTCACCACCTCCTGGGAGGAGGTCGGCGCCTTCGGCGACGTCCACTTCGTCTGCGTGAACACCCCGCAGAAGCACGGCGAGTACGCCTGCGACATGAGCTACGTCGACTCCGCCGTGGAATCGCTCGCCCCGCACCTGACCCGGCCCGCCCTGGTCGTCGGCAAGTCCACCGTGCCCGTCGGCTCCGCCGAGCGCCTCGCCGCGAAGCTGACCGCGCTCGCCCCGGCCGGCGAGGAGATCGAGCTCGCCTGGAACCCGGAGTTCCTGCGCGAGGGCTTCGCCGTCCAGGACACCCTGCACCCCGACCGGATCGTCATCGGGATCGACGGCGAACGCGGCGAACGCGCCGAGAAGGTCCTGCGGGAGGTCTACGCGACCCCCATGGGCGAGGGCACCCCGCTGGTCATCACCGACTTCCCCACCGCCGAACTCGTCAAGACCGCCGCCAACTCCTTCCTCGCCACGAAGATCTCCTTCATCAACGCCATGGCCGAGGTCTGCGAGGCCGCCGGCGGCGACGTGGTGAAGCTGGCCGAGGCCATCGGCCACGACGAGCGCATCGGCAAGAAGTTCCTGCGCGCCGGCATCGGTTTCGGCGGGGGCTGCCTGCCCAAGGACATCCGCGCCTTCATGGCGAGGGCCGGCGAGCTCGGCGCCGACCAGGCCCTGACCTTCCTGCGCGAGGTCGACTCCATCAACATGCGCCGCCGCGGCCACATGGTCGAGCTGGCCCGCGACGCCGTCGGCGGTTCCTTCCTCGGCAAGCGCGTCGCCGTCCTGGGCGCCACCTTCAAGCCGGACTCCGACGACGTCCGCGACTCCCCCGCGCTGAACGTGGCCGGCCAGATCCACCTCCAGGGCGGCCAGGTCACCGTCTACGACCCCAAGGGCATGGACAACGCCCGCCGCGTCTTCCCCACCCTCGGGTACGCCGACACCGCCCTGGACGCCGCCCGCGGCGCCGAGGTCGTCCTGCACCTCACCGAATGGCGGGAGTTCCGCGACCTGGACCCCGCCGCCCTCGGCGAGGTCGTCACCGACCGGCTCGTCCTCGACGGCCGCAACGCCCTGGACCCCGAACGGTGGCGCGCCGCCGGCTGGACGTACCGCGCGATGGGCCGCCCCCGCGCCTGACGGGCCACCCCGCCCGACCGGCACGAACCGCGGCCGACGGCCGGCGGCGGCCCTTGATCCGCTTCGTTGCGGAATACACGGTTTCACATCTCGTCACCGGATCGTTGGCGAGAGCCACCGGGGCCGTGCACCGCGGATCGCTAGACTCACGGCCGATGACCAGTACGAGCAGGACCATCGACTCCGCACTCCGGGGGCGCGCCGGCCGCCTGGCCATGGCGGGCTTCTGGCTGGCCACCCGGACCCTGATGGTGGTCCTCCTGGTGGTGAACCTGCACGGCACCTCCTCGGTGCGCGTGGAGATCACCCAGACCTACAACAACTGGTACGACGTCCTCGTCACGGGGACCATGCCGCACGGCGACGTCATGTGGCAGTACCCGCCGGCCGCGGCGGCGATCTTCCTGTCGCCCGACCTGCTCCCCTTCCTCAGCTACTTCCAGGCCTTCGTCGCGCTGACCGTGATCTGCGACGCGCTGATCACCATCGGCCTGGTCCGCGCCGCCCGCCGCTCCGACGGCAGCCTGGCCGGCGCCGTGCTGTGGCTGACCACGCTGCCGCTGCTGCTGTCGCTGCCCTTCGGCCGCTACGACCTCCAGGTCACCCTGCTCGCCGTCGGCTCGCTGCTGTGCCTGCGCTTCCGCCGCAAGCTCGGCGGCGTCCTCGCCGGAGTCGGCGCCCTGGTCAAGGTCTGGCCGCTGCTCACGCTGATCGGCACCCCGCGCGGCCGCACCACCCGCGACGCCGTCCTGTCGGCCGTGGCGGCCGGGGCCGTACTGCTCGCCGTGCTCGCGCTGTTCTTCCGCGACACCCTCGGCTTCCTGGGCAACCAGGGCAACCGCGGCATCCAGGTCGAGTCCCTCGGCGGCTCCGCCCTGATGCTCGGCAAGCTCGTCGGCGCCTGGTCCGGGAAGATCGAGGTCCGCTACGGCGCCTACGAGTACCTCGGCCCGTACGTCTCCAGCGTCGCCCTGCTCTCCGTCGGCCTGACGGTCGTCGGGTTCGCCTGGCTGCTGCTGTGGCGGGTGAAGGCCCGGCGCTGGACGACCGCGACCCCGCTGGACGCCGCACTGTGCGCCATCCTCGTCTTCACCATCACCAGCCGCGTGCTCAGCCCGCAGTACCTGATCTGGCTGGTCGGCCTCGCGGCCGTCTGCCTGACCTGCAAGCACACCACGCAGCGCCCGGTGGCCTGGCTGATCGTGGCCTCGACCGCGCTCAGCACGGTGATCTACCCGCTGACCTACGGCTCGGAGATCCTCCCGGGCACCGTCTTCGGCACGTTCCTCCTCGTGCTCCGCAACGGCCTGCTGGCCTGGGCCGCCGTCTGGTCCTGCCTGCTCCTGTGGCGGGCGAGCGTGAGCCCCGTCCCCGGGAACGGGAACGGCGCCGGGACCGTGCCGGCCCCGGCGCCCAAGGCCGGCTCCGAAGTGCCGGCGCGCGTCTAGCTCCCGTTCAAGGCGCCCTGCGGTGCTGTGCCGCGCGGCCCGTGAACTCCGCGTCGCGCACCACCCGCTGGACGTTCCCCCAGGTCAGCAGCGCCAAGTCGGTCTCCGGCCAGCCCCGCTCCAGCAGTTCCGCGATCAGCCGCGGATAGCCCGAGGGGTCCGTCAGGCCCGCGGGCCGCGCGACGCCGGGCTCGGCGCCGAAGCCGGCTCCCAGGCCCACGCAGTGGGGGCCCGCGACGGCTCGTACGTGCTCCACGTGGTCCGCGACCGCGTGCAGGGAGTCCCCCGTGAGCGCGGTGTCGAAGCTGACCATCGCCAGGCCGTTCGCCGCGCGCAGCGCGAGCAGCACCTCGTCCGTCACGTTGTCCGGGTGCGGGTTGAGGGCGGCCGCCCCGGTGTGCGAGATGATCACCGGCGCCTTGGAGGCCGCGGCGAGCTGGCAGGCGGGCGCGGGCGGGCAGCCCGTGAGGTCCAGCAGCATCGCCAGCCGGTTCATCTCCTTGACCACCTCGTGGCCGAAGGCGGTCAGTCCCTCCATCGCCCAGGGCGCCCCGGCCGGCGCGAGGATCCGTACGCCCAGCGCGTGGAACGCGCGCAGCGTGCCCAGCGAGTCCGTCAGGGTGCGGCCGGGAACGGGGCCGAGGAAGGAGGCGATGCGGCCCCGGTTGCGGGCGTCCGCCAGGTCGTCTGCGGTCAGCGCCAGGCAGAGGCTGTCGGGGTAACGGCGCATCAGGGCCAGGGCCCCGTCGATCTGTTCGAGGGTGTCGGACACCACCTGGTCGGTGGCGGCGGCCTCGCGCGGCGTGAGCAGGGACCAGAACTGGGCCCCCACTCCCCCGGCGCGCAGCCGCGGGATGTCGGTGTCGATGCCCGCGTCCGAGGTGTCGATGTCGTGGTGGGGACTTGTCCGAAGGGTCCAGACGAGGGTGTTGCAGCCATCCGCGACGGGATGGACGCAAAGCAGTGCGGCGGCCCGGTCCAGGGCGCCCGGGAGCAATGTGCCGGTGGGATCCTCGGCTCCTAGGGAGCCGGGGCCCACGGGGGTCACCGGGTTCGTGTGCGGTTCGTCCTGCAGGTCGGCCATGGCGTGCGCTCCGGTCTCGGCGGCTGTGTCCCTAAGAAAAGCAGCGGGAGAGAAGCAGGGAAGATGTTGCCACCGTGACATGTGGGACGCCGGAGGCGCCCGGCGGATGTGGCGTTCGGGTGTAACCGGCAGGTGTTCGCTGGTCACAGCCCGTACGCCGGATCCGCCGGGCGGGGCCGGTCAGGAAGCCGCGGGCTGCGGGAGCACCGCGTTGGACGGGCCCCGGGAGGCCGACTGCTCGCGCGCCACCGCTTCGGCGTCGCGCAGCGTCCGTACCGCGTTCGACCAGGTCAGCTTGGCCAGGTCGGCCTTGGACCAGCGGCGTGCCAGCAGCTCGGCGACCAGGTTGGGGTACCCGGCCACGTCGTCCAGCCCGGCCGGGGTGAAGGCGGTGCCGTCGTAGTCCCCGCCGATGCCGATGTGGTCGACCCCGGCCACCTCGCGCATGTGGTCGAGGTGGTCGGCGACCGTGGCGGCCGTGGCCACCGGGCGCGGGCGCGCCTCCTCGAAGGCCCGGTGCAGGGCCATCGCCGCCGGGGTGGTGTCGAGGTGGTGGTGGCCGTGCGCGCGCAGGTTCTCGTCGGCGGCCAGGGTCCACTCGACGGCCGCCGGCAGGATGAACTTGGGCACGAAGGTGGCCATCGCGACCCCGCCGTTGGCCGGCAGCAGCGCCAGCACGTCGTCGGGGATGTTGCGCACGTGGTCACAGACCGCCCGCGCCGAGGAGTGCGAGAACACCACCGGCGCGGCCGTGACCGCGAGCGCGTCGCGCATCGTGGTCGCGGCGACGTGCGAGAGGTCGACGAGCATGCCGATCCGGTTCATCTCGCGGACGACCTCGCGGCCGAAATCGCTGAGGCCCCCGTGCCGGGGCTCGTCGGTCGCCGAATCCGCCCAGTCGATGGTGTCGTTGTGCGTGAGCGTCATGTACCGCACGCCGAGCTGGTGCAGGGCGCGCAGGGTGGCGAGCGAGTTGTTGATGGAGTGCCCGCCCTCGGCTCCCATCAGCGAGGCGATCCGGCCCTCGGCGCGCGCCGCCTCCATGTCGTCGGCCGTCAGGGCCCGCACCAGATCGCGCGGGTAACGGTCGATCAGCTGGGCGACGACGTCGATCTGCTCCAGGGTGGCGCTGACCGCGTCGTCCCCCGCGTAGTCGGAGCGCACGTAGACCGACCAGAACTGCGCGCCGACCCCGCCGGCGCGCAGCCGGGGGATGTCGGTGTGCAGGTGACCCTTCTGGTCGCGGCCGATGTCGCGCCGGTCCAGGTCGTAGCGCACGGTCTCGCGCAGGGCCCAGGGCAGGTCGTTGTGCCCGTCGACGACCGGGTGCTCGGCGAGCAGTTCGCGCGCGGCGTCCAGGTGCCGGGCGGCGCCCGTCCCGCCCGCCGTGCCCGCCGCGCTCACTTGCCGAATCCGAAGGAGTCCTGGCCGGCGACCTTGCTGCGCAGCCGCTTGCCCTTCTCCGTCGCCTGGTCGTTGAGCTCCTGCAGGAAGTCGTTCATCCGGGCCCGCAGCTCCGGGTCGTGCGCGGCCAGCATCCGTACGGCGAGCAGCCCGGCGTTGCGGGCACCGGCGATCGAGACGGTGGCGACGGGGATCCCGGCCGGCATCTGGACGATCGACATCAGCGAGTCCATGCCGTCCAGGTACTTCAGCGGGACGGGCACGCCGATGACCGGCAGCGGGGTGACGGAGGCGAGCATGCCGGGCAGGTGGGCGGCGCCGCCCGCGCCCGCGATGATCGCCTTCAGGCCGCGCCCGTCGGCCTGCTCCCCGTACGCGATCATCTCGCGCGGCATCCGGTGGGCGGAGACCACGTCCACCTCGTAGGGGATCTCGAACTCGTCGAGTGCCTGGGCGGCCGCCTCCATGACGGGCCAGTCGGAGTCCGAGCCCATGACGATGCCGATGACGGGAGCTGCTGCGGGGGTGCTCATTCGGTGATCGTTCCTCTGAGGTAGCCGGCTGCGTGACGTGCGCGCTCCAGCACATCGTCCAGATCGTCGCCGTAGGTGTTGACGTGGCCGACCTTGCGGCCCTGTTTCACGTCCTTGCCGTACATGTGGATCTTCAGCTGGGGGTCGTGGGCCATGCAGTGCAGGTACGCCGCGTACATGTCGGGGTAGTCCCCGCCGAGCACGTTCGCCATGACCGTCCAGCGGGCGCGGGGGCGCGGGTCGCCGAGGGGGAGGTCCAGGACGGCCCGTACGTGGTTGGCGAACTGGGAGGTGATGGCACCGTCCTGCGTCCAGTGGCCGCTGTTGTGCGGGCGCATCGCCAGTTCGTTGACCAGGATCCGGCCGTCGGTGGTCTCGAACAGCTCCACGGCCAGGTGGCCGGTCACGTCGAGTTCCTTGGCGATGCGCAGGGCCAGGGCCTGGGCCTCGCCGGCCAGGGCCTCCGAGAGGTTCGGGGCGGGGGCGATGACCGTGTCGCAGACGCCGTCCACCTGGACGGACTCCACGACGGGGTAGGACACGGCCTGGCCGTGCGGGGAGCGGACGATGTTGGCCGCGAGCTCGCGGACGTAGTCCACCTTCTCCTCGGCCAGGACCGGGACGCCCGCCTTGAACGGGGCCTCGGCGTCCGCCTGCGTACGGACGAACCACACGCCCTTTCCGTCGTACCCGCCGCGCACCGTCTTGAGGATGACGGGGAACCCGCCGACCTCTTCGGCGAAGGCCGCCGCGTCCGCCGGATCGCTCACGATCCGGTGGCGGGGGCTGGGCGCGCCGATCTCGTCGAGCTTGGCGCGCATCACCCCCTTGTCCGCGGCGTGCACCAGCGCGTCGGGCCCCGGGCGGACGGCGATGCCGTCGGCTTCCAGGGCCCGCAGGTGCGCGATGGGCACGTGCTCGTGGTCGAAGGTGATCACGTCACAGCCGCGCGCGAAGGCGCGCAGGGTCTCCAGATCGCGATAGTCGCCGATGACGACGTCGCTCACGACCTGGGCCGCCGAGTCCTGTGGGGTGTCACTGAGGATCTTGAATCTGATGCCGAGGGGGATACCCGCCTCGTGGGTCATGCGGGCGAGCTGTCCGCCGCCGACCATGCCGACTACCGGGAACGTCACTCCTCCAGGGTATCCGGCGGTATTCCGCCATCCGGACGCGCATCGGGGTGGCGGTGGCCGGTACCCGGTGCCCGCGGGTGGCGGGTGTGCCGTGTGTCGCACGGTGTCCGAAGGCGCAGACGTACCGATGGGGCGACACTTAGCATGGGCGCGCGCAGTAAAACGTGTGACGCCTCATACGGGGGCCTCGAAGACAGGACTGAGCCTCATATGAGCAAGCCGGAGAGCGGATCCGTCCTCGACCGCGTGCGCGGGCTCGCACGTGAGATCGCCAGGTTCGGGGCCGTCGGCGGGCTGGGAGTCCTGGTCAACCTGGGCGTCTTCAACCTGATCAGGCAGGTCACCGACCTCCAGGTGGTGCGCGCGAGCGTGATAGCCACCCTGGTCGCCATCGTCACGAACTACCTGGGCTTCCGCTACTTCGCCTACCGGGACCGGGCTGACCGGACCGGAGCGGGCCGCACCCGTGAGCTCGGGCTGTTCCTCGCGTTCAGCGCGATCGGGCTCGTGATCGAGAACGGCATCCTGTTCACGGCCACCTACGGCTTCCACTGGGACGGGCCGCTCGCCTCGAACTTCTTCAAGTTCACCGGCATCGGCATCGCCACCGTGTTCCGCTTCTGGTCCTACCGGACCTGGGTCTTCAAGGCCCTGCCCACGCCGGCCGCGGCCTCCCTGGTCGTCGAGCAGCGTGACGGCCAGGCCCCGGCGGAGGCGCCGCAGGCCTCGGCGGCGCGGACCCCGGAAACCGCCGCGAACTGAGTACCCGCCCCGCGCCAGTGGTCGCGGGTCACGGTCGCCGCAGCTGTCGCCGTCGCCGCCGTCAGCGGACCGTCTGCTCCGGGTCGGAGCGCTCCGGCGCGGTCCGGCTGAGGAACAGGGCGAACACCGGCGGCCGGGTCTGCAGCAGCTCCAGGCGGCCGCCGTCGGCCTCCGCGAGGTCCCGGGCCACGGCGAGGCCGATGCCGGTGGAGTTGCGGCCGCTGATGGCCCGCTCGAAGATCCGGTTGCCGAGGTCCGGCGGTACGCCCGGCCCCTCGTCCGTGACCTCCAGTACGGCCTGGTTGCCAATCACACGGGTCCGCAGGGCCACGGTGCCGCCGCCGTGCATGAGGGAGTTCTCCACCAGGGTCGCCAGGACCTGCGAGACGGCGCCCGGGGTGCCCACGGCGCGGATGCCGGTCTTCCCGGAGCGGACGACGGCCCGGCCGGCGCTGCGGTAGGCGGGGCGCCACTCCTCCAGCTGCTGTTTGACGACCTCGTCCAGGTCGAAGGGGACGGCCGAGCCCGTGCGCGGGTCCCTGGAGTTCGTCAGGAGCCGCTGGACCACGTCCGTGAGCCGCTCCACCTGGGTGAGGGCGATCGTCGCCTCCTCCCGTACGGTCTCCAGGTCGTCGGTGACGGTGATCTCCTCGAGCCGCATCGACAGGGCGGTCAGCGGGGTGCGCAACTGGTGCGAGGCGTCCGCGGCCAGGCGCCGCTCGGCGGTGAGCATGCGGCCGATCCGCTCGGCGCTGGAGTCCAGTACGTCCGCGACCCGGTCCAGCTCGGGGACCCCGTAGCGCTTGTGGCGGGGACGCGGGTCGCCCGAGCCCAGGCGCTCGGCCGTCTCGGCGAGGTCCGTCAGCGGGGAGGCCAGCCGGTTGGCCTGGCGTACGGCGAGCAGGACGGCCGCCACGACGGCGAGCAGGGCGACGGCGCCGACCACGGCCAGGGTCCGGCCGACCTCGCGGGTGACGGTGGAGCGCGGCTCCTCGACGACCACGGTCTCGCCCTGCTCCCCGAGGGCGGTGCCCCGGATGACGCTCTCGGTGATGCGCGTGCCGATCTCGATCGGCTCCCGGCCGGGGATCGTGATCCGGGCGTACCGGCCGGAGTCGAGCTGTTCGGCCAGGGCGCCGGGGTCGACCTGCTGCTTCTCCAGGACGTCGCTCTCGACGATGCCCACCAGCCGCAGCGCCTCGGACTCGATGCGGTCCTGGGCGCTGCTGGTGATGGTGCGGGTCTCGACGATGACGAGGGAGACCCCGAAGACGGCGATGACGACGAGCACCACGGCGAGCGTGGAGTTGATCAGGCGGCGGCGCATGGCTCCGAGGATGCCCTAGTTGTGCGGTCCGGCGTGATCCGGGCCGGTCCGGTGGGGTCCGGGGCGGTTTCAGCTCTTCTCGAAGCGGAAGCCGACTCCACGGACGGTGGCGATGTAGCGGGGGTTGGCCGCGTCGTCGCCGAGCTTCTTGCGCAGCCAGGAGATGTGCATGTCGAGGGTCTTGGTGGAGGACCACCAGGTGGTGTCCCAGACCTCGCGCATCAGCTGGTCGCGGGTGACGACCCGGCCGGCGTCGCGGACGAGGACCCGCAGCAGGTCGAACTCCTTCGCCGTGAGCTGGAGCTCCTCCTCGCCCATCCAGGCGCGGTGCGATTCGACGTCGATGCGCACCCCGTGGGTGGCGGGGGCCTGGGCGGACTCGGTGGCGCCGCGCCGCAGCAGGGCCCGGACGCGGGCGAGCAGCTCGGCGAGCCGGAAGGGTTTGGTCACGTAGTCGTCGGCGCCGGCGTCCAGGCCCACGACCGTGTCGACCTCGTCGGCGCGGGCGGTCAGGACCAGGATCGGGAAACCGTGGCCCTCGGCGCGCAGCCTGCGGGCGACCTCCAGACCGTCCATGCCCGGCAGACCCAGGTCCAGCACGACGAGGTCGATGCCGCCCTGCAGTCCCGCGTCCAGGGCGGTGGGGCCGTCCTCCCGGACCTCGACCTCGTACCCTTCCCGGCGCAGGGCGCGGGCCAGGGGTTCCGAGATGGATGCGTCGTCCTCGGCGAGCAGTACACGCGTCATGTGGGTGATGGTAGTCCGCGGCGGGGGAAAGAAGAGGCCCGCGTACAGAGCCCTGTCTATCTGTGCTTATGAACTACTAACCGCCTTCGAATATGCTCCATTGGTTCCACCGCGACCTGTGATCCATATCTCAAGTACTTTCATATCCGGCACTGTCGTGTCGTATGGTGTCGAGACGCCTGATGCACTACCTCCATGAGACTTTCGAGCCAAACACAGCCGAAGGTCTCTATTTCTGTCCTGATCGGACGGGAAGTCTCGATAGGACTCACCCGTCCGGGCTCGATGACAGTGAATGACCTATGGGCCGGGCCCGCCGCGCGATGGTGCGCGAGCGGGCGTGGATCCCGGTTACGGATGTTCCCTTCGCCCCCACAGGGGCGAGACCCCCGGGCGTGGGGTGGGGGATCCGACGCCGGTACCGGCTAATCGTCCGGGCGCTGTTCCGCTCACGAAGCGAAGCGTCCCGAGCAAGCAAGGATCGACCATGGCTTCCAGCCTGACGAAGGACTCGGCCGGTAACGCCACCGAGAAGACCTTCCTCGGCCACCCCAGCGGCCTCGCCTTCCTCTTCATGACGGAGATGTGGGAGCGCTACAGCTTCTACGGCATGCGCGCGCTGCTCGTGCTGTTCCTGGCCACCAACGTGGCCGACGGCGGCCTCGGGATGAACGACGCGACCGCGGTCGCGATCTACTCCGTCTACAACGCGATGGTCTACCTCCTCGCCCTCCCGGGCGGCTGGCTCGGTGACCGCGTGTGGGGTGCCCGCAAGGCCGTGGCCGTTGCCGGTGTCGTGATCATGACGGGTCACTTCCTGCTGGCGGTGCCCTCGACCATCTCGTTCTTCATCGGCCTGGCGCTCATCGCCGCCGGTTCCGGTGTCCTGAAGGCCAACATCTCCACGATGGTCGGCCAGCTGTACACCGACAAGAACGACCCCCGCCGTGACGGCGGCTTCACGATCTTCTACATGGGCATCAACCTCGGTGCCTTCGTCGCGCCGCTGACCATCGGCTACGTCGGCCAGGAGATCAACTGGCACCTCGGCTTCGCCATGGCCGGTGTCGGCATGGCCCTGGGCCTCGCCTTCTACTTCTTCGGCTTCCGCCACCTGAACCCGGTCTCGAACCAGGTTCCGAGCCCGCTGAGCGCCGCCGAGAAGTCCTCCGTCCTCAAGAAGGGCCTGATCTGGCTCGGCGTCGCCGCCGCCGCCTACGCGATCATCGGCCTGGCCGGCATCTTCACGATCAACTACGCGCTGTGGCCGCTGACCATCGCCGGTCTGGTCCTCCCCGCCTGGGCGATCCTGCGCATCAAGCGCGACAAGGACCTCTCGGGTGTCGAGCGCTCGCGCATGTCGGCGTACGTCTGGTTCTTCGCCGCCGCCGCGATCTTCTGGGCGATCTACGACCAGACCGGCTCCACGCTGGCCCTGTTCGCGAAGGACAGCACGGACAGCACGCTGTTCGGCTTCAACTTCCCGGAGAGCTGGTTCCAGTCGCTCAACCCGCTGTTCGTGATGGCGCTCGCGCCCCTCTTCGCGATGCTGTGGGTGGCGCTGGCCCGTCGCTCCAAGGAGCCCACCACCCTCGCGAAGTTCTCCTTCGCGCTGGTCATGATCGGCGTCTCCTTCGGCGTCATGATGATCGCCCAGGGCCTGGCCACCGGTGACACGAAGGTCAGCCCGATGTGGCTGGTCGGCGTCTACTTCATCCAGACCGTCGGCGAGCTCACCCTCTCCCCCGTCGGCCTGTCGCTGACCACCAAGCTGGCACCGCAGAAGTACGCCTCCCAGATGATGGGTGTCTTCTTCCTCGCGGTCACCGCCGGTGACTCCACGATCGCGCTGCTCCAGCTGCTCGGCGCCCCGACGGACACCCAGGGCTGGTTCGCCACCCAGGGCGTGCTCGCGGTCCTCGCCGGTATCGCGATCTACATGTACCGCAAGAAGGTCCAGCCGCTCATGGGTGGCGTGCACTGACGCACGCCCCGACAGGGCGAACGGCCCGGCACACCGGAAGGTGTGCCGGGCCGTTCTGTTTTCTGCGGGCTGCTTCAGCGGGCGTGCCGCTACCGCTTTCGCTACCGCTGGCCGCGCAGGCGGCGCCACGGGGTGAAGGTGAAGACGGCCGCGCCGAGCAGGATGACCGTGCCGGCGACCAGGGCCAGGGCCTTGATGCCGCCGTCGTCCGAGGCGCCGGTCTGGGCGAGGCCGCCCGGGGTGCCGGAGGCGCTGCCCGAGGTGCCGGAGGTGCCCGAGGTGCCGGAGCCGCCGGGCTGGGCGGCGGTGTCCAGCGTGAGCGACACCGCGCTGGCCGTCGCGGCGCAGGGCACCACGATCGGGGCGGCGCCCGGGGCCATGACCACGTTGATGGTCAGCTTGTCCGGGGTCAGCGTGGTCTTGCCGGTCTTGCCGGGCTTGTAGGTGCCCTTCATCTCACTGAGGCTGACCGGGGAGCCGCCCTTGATCGCCTCGGGGTTGCCCGGGCCGCTGACCTTGACGATGCCGCTGTCGGCGCCGCCGAGCTTGATGTCCATCGCGGGCTGGAGCGCTCCCGCCGGAAGGTCCGCGGGGCTGTTCATCACGCCCTTGGCGGTCGTGGCGGTCAGGTCGTAGTTGCCGCCGTTCTTCTTCGCGTTGATCGTCACCTTGCCCTTCAGGGGGCCGCCGGGGATGAAGGCCCCGCAGTCGAAGGTGACGTCGACGGTCTGGCCCGGGAAGTCGGTCTGCCCCCCGCCGGACTGGGACGGGGAGGGCGCGGGACTGCTCGGCGGGGCGCTCGTCGGCGGCTGACTGCTCGGCGGGGCGCTCGTGGGCGGCTGGCTGCTGGGCGGCGGGCTCGTCGGCGGCTTGCTGCTCGGCGGCGGGCTCGTCGGGGGCTGGGTGGGGCCCCCGACCTTCACGTCCAGCTCCAGGGACGGCGCCGGGCTGTTGCCCGGGGTGCAGGTGGAGGTGGTCCCCATCGCCTTGATCAGCAGTACGCCGGCCGTGAAGGTGACCTTGCCGGACTTCTTGGGCGTGTACGTGCCCGAGAGGTCGCTGATCTTGATCGGCGTGTTGGCCGGGATGGGTTCGGGGTTGGCCGGGCCGGTGACGTCGACCGCCCCGGTCTCGGCGCCGCCCAGGACGATCTTGGCGCTCGGGGTCATCGCGCCCGCGCCGAGCTCGATGGGGCTGGAGGAGACGCCCTTCTGGAAGGACATCGTCAGCTTGTAGCCGCTGCCCTCCTTCACGGCCTTGATGTCGATCGGCGAGACCGCCGACTTGTCCCCGATGGGGGTCTTGCAGTCGTACTTGACGTCGACCACGACCGCCTGGGCGGGTGTGGCCCCCATGGCGATGCCCGCGCCGCCGAGCAGCAGCGCGACCGCGGCCGCGCTCGCCCTCCGTTGGGTTTTCACTGAAGTCCCTTCGTCGTCGGACTGTTCTCAGACGGTGCGGACGTCTGTGGTGCAGGTGCTTCTGATTCCCGTGGTGCCTGTGCTTCCTGTGGTGCCTGCGGTTCCTTCGCTGACGCGGAGGGATCCGGTGTCCCCGGCGCGCTGTCCGGGGTGAACCACGGCAGTACCGCCGTGGTGGTCTGTGGGGGGTCCGCCGCCTGGGCGGAGCGGTCCGGGCCGGAACCGCGCAGCGGTCCCCGTACGGGGCCCCGCGCGGGTCCCCGTACCGCCGGGATCCTCGGCAGCCGTGCGGTCACCGCCGCCGCCGGGTCTGGCTGCGGCCGGTGGCCGCGGTGGCGGCCGCTCACCGGGAGGCCCGCGCGCGGGCGGACCTTGTCGACGACGGCCATGCCGATCCGGAAGACCGCGGCCGGGATCACCAGGAGGAGCAGGCCCCAGAACAGCAGCACCCCGTACGGGCGTGCCACGCCCCAGGGCTGTGTGGCCAGGACCGTCTCCCCGTACTTGAGGGAGAGCGTGTAGTCCCCGTGGGCGCCGGCGGTCAGGGTGGCGTCGAGGGAGACCTCCGCCTTGCCCCCGGGCGGGATGGTGCCCTTCCAGCGGACCTCTTCCCAGGTCGGTGCGAACACCCCGTGGGCGGTGCCGAGCTGGAAGACCGGGTCCTTGACCGCGGCGGAGCCGAGATTGCCCACGGTGACCGTGAACTTCCGGCCGGGCGGGGCCCCGAACCAGGTCAGCACCCCGTCCTCGCCCTTGAGCTGGACCCCGGTGAGCAGGGCGAGCCGGGCCGTGCCGCCCTCGGCGGGCAGGTCGGCCACCGGGTGGTCGGTGATCTTCAGCGGGGCCCCGACGGTGGACTGGTCCCCGTTGACGGAGGTCACGTTGACCACGCAGGGGCAGGGCTTGGGCGGGGCGACCACCGGGAGCTGCGCGGAGAAGTGCCCGTCGTCGGCGACCGAGACGGCCACGCCGTCGGCGTTGGCGCAGCTGTTGGTGCCGCCGATCATGTTCTGCCCGCAGACCAGCAGCATCACCATGGTCTTGGGCCGCCAGCCGGTTCCGGTGACGGCTATCTCCGTGCCCTTGGCGGCCTCCTTGAGGGAGAGGGCCACCGCGGGTTTGGCCCCGTCGTCCGCGGCGGCCGGGGCTGCCGCGAACAGCGCCAGCGCGCACGCCACCAGCCCCGCCGCCAGCCCCGCGCAACCCGCCGCGATCAGGGCCCTGATCGTGCCGCCGTGTCTCCCACCGGCCTTGGCGCTCACCTGGGTGCTCCCGTCAACTCGTGTTCCGGCGCTGGGGCTTCTTCGGGTACGGCGCTCCCGTGCGGCGCGGGCGCGGGCCCGTCGCCGGACCGGGTCCGCCGCTTGCGTTCGAGGAGCAGGGCGGTCGCCGCGACGGCGCCGAGGCCCAGCAGCCCGAGGCCGGTCGTGCCCGCGATCCCCCAGGGCACGAACCAGGCCGAGGTGCTCCCCGTGGCGCGGGCGCCGCCGGGGGCCGTGACGGTCAGGGTCAGGGCGACCCGGTCGAACACGGGCGCGCCGGGCCAGGGTTCGGTCAGTTCCACGCGCTGGCCGGGCAGCACCTCGACCGGCAGGGTGCGGGCGCTGCGGCCCGCGACCTTGCCGAGGGTCCCCTCGGCGCTGATGACGAGTTCGGGGGCGAGGGCCACGTTGCCGCGGTTGACCAGGGTGTACGCGACGCGCGCGGTCGCGCCCTTGCCGCGTACGGAGACGTCCTCGACCGTGAGCGCCGCCAGCGCCGGGCCGCCGACGCGCAGGTGGACCCGTACGCCCACCTCGCGGCCGGCCTCGGTGGCGACGACGGCCGCCGGGTGGTCGCCGGGCGGGGAGCCGGGCGGCACGGTGACGGTGAAGGGGACCACGGCGCGGGTGTGCGCCGGGACCTTGACCGTGGCGCCCGCGCCGAAGCTGATCCACCGGCCCGCGCCGGTGGACTCCGTCGCCGAGCGTACCGCGAAGGCGCCTGCCGCCGTGTTGTAGGCGTCGGCGCCGCGCAGGGTGATGGTGCGCTCCTGGTCGCTGGTATTGGCCAGGGCGAGGCGGTCCTCCAGGACCGTGCCGGAGGGACCCGAAAGGTAGAAGTACGGGCGGGCCCCGGCCCTCGCCGCCGCCGGCGCGCTCCCAGCGACGGGCTCGGCGGTCCAGCCGGGCCCGTCGGCGGCGACCGGGGCCGCCGCCGCGCAGGAGAGCACGGCGGCGGCCACGGCGGCGACGGTGGCGCGGAGCAGCCCGCCGGACCTTCGGGGCGAGTGGAGCACGGGCATGACCGGGTGCGCTCCGTTCAGGACCGGGCCCGCTGGCCGCGCCGGGTCAGCCAGAGCACGCCGGCGGCGCCGGAGAGGATCACGGTGGCGCCGAGGGTTCCGAGGGCGATGGCGGAGTCCTCGGGGCCGGTCTGCGGGAGGCTGCCCCCGGTGGAGCCGGTCGAGCCGGTGGATCCGGTCGATCCGGTGGCACTGCCGCCGCCGGGGGCCGTCACGTCGAGTTCGAGCGACGGCCCCGGGCTGTTGCCCGGGGTGCAGGTGGTGGTCGTACCCATCGCCTTGATCGTGAGGACACCCGCGGTGAAGGTGACCTTGCCGGACTTCTTGGGCGTGTAGGTGCCCGAGAGGTCACTGATCTTGATGGGCGTATTGGCCGGGACCGCCTCGGGGTTGGGCGGACCGGAGACCGGTACCGACACCTTCTCCGCGCCACCGACCATGATCACGGCGCTGGGCGTCATCGCGCCCTTGCCGAGCTCGATGGGGCTGGAGGAGACGCCCTTCTGGAAGGACATCGTCAGCTTGTAGCCGCTGCCCTCCTTGACTCCTTTGATCTCGATCGGCGAGACCGCCGTTTTGTCCCCGATGGGGGTCTTGCAGTCGTACTGGACGTCGACAACGGCCGCATGGGCTGCGGGGGCGGCCAGCAGTACCGCCGCCCCCGCCAGCGCGGAGGCCAGCGCGAGCGCGGTGGAGCGTTTCCGGTCGGACACCTTCGTCTTCCCCTCGAACCTTGGGCCACAAGTTACTGACGGCACATCAGATTGGTGGCTCAAGGTAGCCCCGGGGCCCTACGGAGGGAAGACAAAGGACAGCGCCGTATCAACAGCCCGTCCATAGGCCGTCCATAGGCCGTCCTTACGCCGTCCGCGGGCCGTCCACGGGCGGTCCGGACGCCGCGATCCGCACCCGGGGGCGGTCTGCGGCGTCCGGATTCCGGCTGTTTCAGGCCGTCTTGCGGCCCTTCTGCCAGACGGCCGAGACCAGCGGAACGCCCGGCCGGTAGGCGAGGTGGACGTGGCTGGGGGCGTCGAGCAGCGCCAGGTCCGCGCGCGCGCCGGGGGTGACGGTGCCGATGTCGGTGCGGCGCAGGGCGCGGGCACCGCCGGCGGTGGCGGACCACAGGGCCTCGTCCGGGGTCATCCCCATGTCGCGGACGGCGAGGGCGATGCAGAACGGCATCGAACTCGTGTAGGAGGAGCCCGGGTTGCAGTCGGTCGACAGGGCCACGGTGACCCCCGCGTCGAGGAGCCGGCGGGCATCGGGCCACTGCGCGCGGGTGGAGAACTCGGCGCCGGGCAGCAGGGTGGCGACGGTCGTCCCGGCCGCCTGGGCGAGGGCGTCCACATCGGCGTCGGTGAGGTGGGTGCAGTGGTCGGCGGAGGCTGCCTCCAGCTCGACCGCGAGCTGCACGCCGGGGCCGTAGGAGAGCTGGTTGGCGTGGACGCGCGGGATCAGCCCGGCTGCGGCGCCTGCGGTGAGGATCGCACGGGCCTGGTCGCCGTCGAAGGCGCCCTTCTCGCAGAACACGTCCACCCAGCGGGCGTACGGGGCACAGGCGGCCAGCATCTCGCCGGTGACGAGGTCCACGTAGGCGGCCGGGTCCTCGGCGTAGTCCGGGGAGACGATGTGCGCGCCGAGGTAGGTGACCTCCTCGGTGTGCGCGGAGGCGATGCGGAGGGCTCGTGCCTCGTCCTGGACCGTGAGGCCGTAGCCCGACTTGGTCTCGAAGGTGGTGGTGCCCTGGCGGCGGGCCTCGTGGAGGTGGCGCAGCAGGTTCGCTTCGAGCTCGGCGTCGGAGGCGGCGCGGGTGGCGGCGACGGTGGTGCGGATGCCTCCGGCGGAGTAGCTGAGGCCGGACATGCGGGCGTTGAACTCCGCGGTGCGGTCGCCCGCGAAGACCAGGTGGGAGTGGGAGTCGACGAAGCCGGGGATGACCGCCCGGCCCTGCGCGTCGAACGCCTCGTCGGCGGGCGGGGCCTTGTCGGCGGGGCCGACCCAGGCGATGCGGTCGCCGTCGATGACCACGGCCGCGTTCTGGATCAGGCCGAGGGGGGTGCCGTCGCCCAGGGCGGGGTCGTTGGTGACGAGGCTGCCGATGTTGGTGATGGCTGTGGTGGTCATGATCCCTCGGGGTCGTCGAGTGGTGTGTTCCCCCACCCCGCCCCTTCCCGAAACCGGGGGCGCCGCCCCCGGACCCCCGCGCCTCAAACGCCGGCGGGGCTGGATTTGCCCCCGGCGGGGGCAAATCCAGCCCGCGCGGCGTGTGAGCGCACCGGGCGCGCAGCGCCCGGAACGGGGTCCGGGGCAGAGCCCCGGTTTCGGGAAGGGGCGGGGTGGGGGGAAGGCCCGCCGCAGGCGGGGGCGTCAGCCGCGGAGGGCGGCGATGGTGGTGGCCAGGACGGACGGGACGTCTTCGACGAGGGTGTGCGATCCGTCGCGGACGATGTGGCGGCCGCCCACCACCGTGTGGCGGACGTCCGCCGCGGAGGCGGCGAAGACGGCCGTCTCCGCGCCGAGGCGGGGCAGGGCTCCGGCCGTGCGGACGGAGTCCAGGGTGATGGTGGTGAAGTCCGCGAGGGCGCCCGCCTCCAGGCGGCCCGCCCCCGACCAGCCGAGGGCGGCGTGGCCATCCTCGGTGGCGGCCGTCAGCAGGGCGTTCGCCGTCCAGTGGCCCCGGGTCCGGCTGCTCAGGCGCTCGTTGAGCTCCATCGCCCGCGCCTCTTCGAGCAGGTCGATCACCGCATGGCTGTCGCTGCCCAGCGAGAGCGGGCTGCCCTCGCGCTGGAGGCGTACGGCCGGGCCGATGCCGTCGGCGAGGTCGCGTTCGGTGGTGGGGCACATGCAGGTGCCGGTGCCGGTGGAGCCCAGGAGGGCGATGTCCCCGTCGGTGAGGTGCGTGTTGTGCACCCCGGTGGTGCGCGGGCCGAGCACGCCGTGGTCGGCGAGCAGCCGGGTCGGGGTGCGGCCGTGGGCCGCGAGGCAGGCCTCGTTCTCGGCGGTCTGCTCCGAGAGGTGGACGTGGAGCGGGGCCCGGTGCTCCTCGGCCCAGCCCGCGACCGTGGCCAGCTGTCCCGCCGGTACCGCGCGGACCGAGTGGATCGCTGCGCCGATCAGCGCGTGTTCGCGGGGCTTGAGGGCCGAGACCCGCTCCGCCCAGGCGTCCGCGGTGGAGTCGGAGAAGCGCAGCTGGTGGGGCTCGGGGGCCTTCCCGAAGCCCGCCGACAGGTACGCCGTGTCGAGGAGCGTGATGCGGATGCCGGCCTCGGCGGCGGCCGCGATCAGGGCCTCGCCCATGGCGTTGGGATCGGCGTACGGGGCTCCGCCCGGGGCGTGGTGGACGTAGTGGAACTCGCCCACCGCGGTGATGCCGGCCAGCGCCATCTCGGCGTAGACGGCCCGCGCGAGCGCGAAGTAGCTGTCGGGGGTGAGGTTCTGGGCGACCTTGTACATGAAGTCGCGCCAGGTCCAGAAGGTGCCGCTGCCGACCTGCACGGTGGAGCGCAGGGCCCGGTGGAAGGCGTGGCTGTGCGCGTTGGCCAGGCCCGGGAGGGTCAGGCCGCGCAGTACCTCCGCCCCCGGGGGCGGGATCTCGACCCCGGTCCGCAGGGCGGAGATCCGCCCGTCCGTTCCTACGTCCAGGGCGACGCCCGGCTCGACATGGGTGCCGAGCCAGGCGTGCTCCAGCCAGTACGTCTTCAGCACGTGCCCCTTCACCTGCATGCGAGGCCTTCCAGTACGTCGGCGAGGGCGAGGACGCCTGCCACGCAGTCGTCCTCGGCGGCGAACTCCCGGGGTGAGTGGGAGACCCCGGTGGGGTTGCGTACGAACAGCATGGCGGTCGGGACGGCCGCCGAGAGGATTCCGGCGTCGTGTCCCGCGCCCGTGCCGAGCACGGGGACGGACCCGCCGAGGATCCGGTTCATCTCCTCGCGCAGGGCGTGCTCGAACTCGACGACCGGGGTGAAGGACTCCCGGACCACGTCCAGGTCGATGCCCTCCGCGTCCGCGCGCTCGCGGGCGGCCTTCTCGATCGCGGTCACGACCGTGTCGAGGGTGGCCTGGTCGGCGGCGCGCGAGTCGAGCCAGCCGCGCACGAGGGACGGGATGGCGTTGACCCCGTTGGGCTCGACGGAGATCTTCCCGAAGGTGGCCACGGCCCCGGCGAGGGCCGCCTCGGCGCGGGCCGCGAGCACGGTCTGCGCGTACGTGAGCATCGGGTCGCGGCGGTCGGCCAGCCGGGTGGTGCCCGCGTGGTTGGCCTCGCCCCGGAAGTCGAAGCGCCAGCGGCCGTGCGGCCAGATCGCGGAGGCGATGCCGACCCGGTCCCCGGACAGGTCCAGGGCCCGGCCCTGCTCCACGTGCAGTTCGACGAAGGCGCCGATGCGGGCGAGGCGTTCGGGGTCGGCGCCGATGGCGGCCGGGTCGTACCCGGCCGCCTCCATGGCCTGCGGGAGGCTGACGCCGTCCGCGTCGCGGAGCTCGTACGCCTTCTCCTTGGTCAGCTGTCCGGCGGCGAGCCGGGAGCCGACGCAGGCCAGCCCGAAGCGGGCCCCTTCCTCGTCGCCGAAGTTGGTGATGGCCAGCGGCCTGGAGAACTCCGCTCCCCTCCTGCGGAGTTCGTCCAGGGCCGCGAAGGAGGACACCACCCCGAGGGGGCCGTCGAAGGCCCCGCCGTCGGGGACGGAGTCCAGGTGGGAACCGGTGACGACGGCGTCCCCGGCCAGGGGGTCGCCGAGCCAGGCCCACTGGTTGCCGTTGCGGTCGGTCTCGTACGCGAGCCCGCGCGCCTCGGCCTGCGCCTGGAACCAGGTCCGGCAGTCGGCGTCCGCGCCGGTCCAGGCGTGGCGGCGGTACCCGCCGGAGTCCGCGTGCCGGCCGATGGGCGCGAGCTCGGCCCACATGCTCTGGAACGATGCGGCCTCGCTCACGCGTCGTCGCCCTCGCGCATCGGGATGCGGACACCGCGCTCGTCGGCGACCGTCTCGGCGATGTCGTAGCCGGCGTCGACGTGGCGGATGACGCCCATGCCGGGGTCGTTGGTCAGGACGCGGCGGATCTTCTCCCCCGCGAGCTTGGTGCCGTCGGCGACCGTGACCTGGCCCGCGTGGATGGAGCGGCCCATGCCCACGCCGCCGCCGTGGTGGATGGAGACCCAGGAGGCGCCGGAGGCCACGTTGACCATGGCGTTGAGCAGCGGCCAGTCGGCGATCGCGTCGGAGCCGTCGAGCATGGCCTCGGTCTCGCGGTAGGGGGAGGCCACCGAGCCGCAGTCGAGGTGGTCGCGGCCGATGACCAGCGGTGCGGCGAGCGTCCCGTCGGCGACCATCTCGTTGAAGCGCTCGCCGGCCTTGTCGCGCTCGCCGTAGCCGAGCCAGCAGATGCGGGCGGGCAGTCCCTGGAAGTGGACGCGCTCGCCGGCCATCTTGATCCAGCGGTGCAGGGACTCGTTCTCGGGGAAGAGCTCCAGCATCGCCTTGTCGGTCTTGTGGATGTCCGAGGCCTCGCCGGACAGCGCCGCCCAGCGGAAGGGGCCCTTGCCCTCGCAGAACAGCGGCCGGATGTAGGCGGGGACGAAGCCGGGGAAGGCGAAGGCGCGCTCGTAGCCGGCCAGCTGGGCCTCGCCGCGGATGGAGTTGCCGTAGTCGAAGACCTCGGCGCCCGCGTCCATGAAGCCGACCATGGCCTCGACGTGCGTGGCCATGGACTCGCGGGCGCGGGTGGTGAAGCCCGCCGGGTCCTTGGCCGCGTAGTCGGCCATGTCGTCGAAGTCGACGCCGACGGGCAGGTAGGCGAGCGGGTCGTGCGCCGAGGTCTGGTCGGTCACGATGTCGATCGGCGCGCCCTCGGCGAGCATCTGCGGGAGCAGGTCGGCGGCGTTGCCGAGCAGGCCGATGGAGAGCGGCTTGCGGGCGTCGCGCGCCTCGACGGCGAGCTGCAGCGCGTGCCGCAGGTCGTTCGCCTTGACGTCGAGGTAGCGGTGCTCGATGCGGCGGTCGATGGCGCGCGGGTCCACGTCGATGCAGATGGCGACGCCGTCGTTCATCGTCACGGCCAGCGGCTGGGCGCCGCCCATGCCGCCGAGACCGGCGGTCAGGGTGATGGTGCCGGCCAGCGTCCCGTTGAACTTCTTTGCGGCGACGGCGGCGAAGGTCTCGTAGGTCCCCTGCAGGATGCCCTGGGTGCCGATGTAGATCCACGAACCGGCCGTCATCTGGCCGTACATGGTCAGGCCCAGGTTCTCCAGGCGGCGGAACTCCTCCCAGTTGGCCCAGTCGCCGACCAGGTTGGAGTTCGCGAGCAGCACGCGCGGCGCCCACTCGTGGGTCTGCATGACGCCGACCGGGCGGCCGGACTGGACGAGCATCGTCTCGTCCTGCTTGAGCGTCTGGAGGGTGCGGACCATCGCGTCGTACGAGCGCCAGTCGCGGGCGGCCTTGCCGGTGCCGCCGTAGACGACGAGCTTGTCGGGGTGCTCGGCGACCTCGGGGTCGAGGTTGTTCTGGAGCATCCGCAGCGCGGCCTCCTGCTGCCATCCCAGGGTGCTCAGCTCGGTACCTCGCGCGGCACGTACGGGGCGGGGTCCTGACATGGCGGTGCCTCCTCCGGTGTTGGTCAATCTATTCACATCTTCACTCTCTGAATAGATTCAGTCAACAGCTGCGGGCCGACGCGCCGGATGATGGGATGACGAACATGGCATCCGACGCAGACGCGCACGCCGCCACGGACTCCGCCGGGCGACGGGACCTGGCCGTACGGGCCGCCGTGGAGCAGGGCCTGATCGACGAGGACGCCCCCCTCCTCTGCCTGCTCGACACGGCGGGCATCCGCGCCTCCGCCGCCGCCCTGACCAGCGCCTTCGCCCGGGCCCTCGCCCCCGGCACCCCCGTCCTGCACGCCTTCGCCGTCAAGGCCGCCCCGCTCGTCCCGGTCCTGCGGCTGCTCGCCGACGCCGGCCTCGGCTGCGAGGTGGCCAGCCCCGGCGAGCTGGCCCTGGCCCGCGCGGCCGGGGTCGCGCCGGAGCGCATCGTCCTCGACTCCCCCGCGAAGACGGCCGCCGAACTGCGGGAGGCCCTGGCCCTGGGCGTCGCGGTCAACGCCGACAACCGCCAGGAACTGGAACGCCTCGACGCGCTCCTCACGACAACGCCCACCACCTCCCCGATCGGCGTACGGATCAACCCCCAGACCGGAGCGGGCAGCATCGACGCCCTCTCCACCGCCACCGCCACCTCGAAGTTCGGCATCGCACTGCGTGATCCGGGCGCGCGCGCATGGCTCGTACGGGCCTACCTGGACCGGCCGTGGCTCACCCGGCTGCACACCCACTCGGGCTCCCAGGGGGTGCCGCTTCCACTCATCGCCGAAGGAGTACGGGAGCTGTACACCCTGGCCGAGGAGATCAACGGGGCGGCCGGGCGGCGGCAGATCGACACCCTGGACATCGGCGGCGGCCTGCCGGTGAACTTCACCTCGGACGCGGCCACCCCCACCTACGCGCAGTACGTGAGCACCCTGCGCTCGGCCGTCCCCGGGCTCTTCTCGGGGGCGTACGGGCTGGTCACGGAGTTCGGCCGGTCCCTCACGGCGAAGCACGGGCTGGTGCTGACCCGCGTCGAGTACACGAAGACCACCGGCGGCCGGGCGATCGCGCTCACGCACGCGGGGGTCCAGCTGGCCACCCGCACGGTGTACGCCCCGGCGGCCTGGCCGCTGCGCATCCTCCCCTACTCCGCGAAGGGGGCTCCGCTGACGGGGCCCGTCGTCGCCCAGGACATCGCCGGGCCCGCCTGCTTCGCGGGGGACCTGCTGGCGGCCGCGCGGGAGCTGCCGCTGCTGGCTCCCGGGGACCTGGTCTGCGTGCCCGACACCGGGGCGTACGCCTTCACCGCGCACTACGGCTACAACAGCCTGCCCCGCCCACCGGTACACGGCTTCACCGTGACCCCCTCGGGCGAGGTCCGCTTCGCCCTGGCCCGCGCGGCCCAGCCCCCGTCCACCATCCCCGCGGAAGCGGGCGCGAACACCCCCGACGCCCTCCTCTGACCCCGCCGGGCACTGCGCCCCCACCCGCCGCACGAAGCCGCCCCACCCACAGCCCCGGCTGCGGGCGCCCCGCTGCGCCCGTTGCCGCTGCGCGGGGCAGAGTCCCCTACCCGCCCTTCCACCGTTCCCAGGGCCGGCCCTGCCCCGGTCCTCAAACGCCGGACGGGCTGAAAGCAGGGGCCCCGGGCTGCGCCCGGACCCCTGGGGCTCCGCCCCAGACCCCGGTCCTCAAACGCCGGACGGCTGAAAAGACAAACCCCGGCCGGGAGGAACGCTCGGACCCCAGGCGGGAGGCAACGCTCGGCCCCCCGGGCGGCACTGGATGTCCCCCCGGTCCGGGTCGGACGTCCCCCGGTCCGGGTCGGACGTCCCCCCGGTCGGGGTCGGAGGCTCGGCGGGCCGGGGACGGGGGCGGGGTGGGGTGTCGGACTGGACGTAAAGCGTGATTTGTGGCGCGGGAACAGGCCGCGCCCTGTCGGAGTAGAGCAGAGGGCGCCTAAATCATGCAGTCCAGGCCGACACCCCACCCCGCCCCCGGCACCGACCCCCACCCGCAGCCACCGAGCCCCAGCAACCCCCCAGCCCCGCCGGCGTTTGAGGCGAACCCCCGGCCCCGCCGAGGGGGCCGGGGGCGTCAGGGGGTGGACCGGAGGGTCGCCTCCAGGGCCGGGGTCAGGCCCGCGATGACCGCCTCCGGCGACAGCGCCGCCACCCCGGGCAGCCGCAGCAAGTAGCGGGTCAGGGCCAGGCCCAGCAGGTGGGTGGAGACCAGCCCCGCCACCCGCAGCCCCCGCTCGGCCCCGAGCGCCGCCACCAGCGCCGGCGCGACCTGGGTCGCGAAAACCTCCCGCATCCGCCCCGCCGCCGCCTCATTGGTCACCGCGGAGCGCAACAGCACGAGCAGCGCATCATCCGCCGGATCCCCTTCCCACCGCTCCACGAAGTGCCGCACGAGCACCCCCGCCAGCTCCCCCACCGCAACCCCCGTCAGGTCCGGAAGCCGCAGGTCAACGGCCAGGGCCGCCTCGAACAGCCGCTCCTTGCTGCCGAAGTACCGCATCACCATCGACGGGTCGATCCCCGCGTCCGCCGCGACGCCGCGGATCGTCGTCCGCTCGTACCCCTGCGCGGCGAACCGCTCCCGCGCCGCCCGCAGGATCGCCGCCTTGGTCTGCCCACCCCGGGTCTCCCCACTCACTCCCGGCACTCCCGCCACCCCGTCTCGCGTCATGCCAACAACCGTAGGCCAACACCCGTTGACAGACCACCCCAGCCGCCGCATCCTGAAGTCAACAGCCGTTGGCCAACAACCGTTGGCATCCAGGAGGAGACCAAAGATGTCGCTCCCCGCCACCACCCGCGTAGCCATCGTCGGCGCCGGCCCCACCGGCCTCACCCTCGCCCTGACCCTCGCCGAGGCCGGCATCGACTTCGTGCTCCTGGACCGGCAGGCGGAGGGCGCCAACACCTCCCGCGCCGCCGTGGTCCACGCCCGCACCCTGGAGGTCCTCGACGAGCTCGACCCGGCCGCCTCCGCCGAGCTGGTCCGGCGCGGCACGGCCGTCACCCGGTTCCGGGTCCGCGACGGCGCCCGCCCGCTCGCCACCATCAGCTTCGAGGGCCTGCCCACGGCCCACTCGTACGCCCTGATGGTTCCCCAGGACCAGACCGAGGCGGTGCTCCTGGACCGGCTGCGCGCCCTCGGCGGCGACGTCCACCGCCCGTACGAGGTCACCGCCGTCACCCAGGACGCCACCGGGGTCACCCTCACCACCGCCACCGGCGAGACCCTGCGGGCCGCCTACGCCGTCGGCGCCGACGGGATGCACAGCACGGTCCGCGAGGCCGCCGGGATCGGTTTCACCGGCAGCGCCTACGAGGAGTCCTTCGTCCTCGCCGACGTGGCGATGGACTGGACCCCGGGCCCCCGGGAGGTCTCCCTCACCTTCGGCCCGACCGGCCCCACCGTGGTCGCCCCGCTCCCCGGCGGCCGCTACCGCGTGGTCTCCACCGTCGACGAGGCCCCCGCCGAGCCGGACCTGCCCTTCGTCCAGGCCCTGCTGGACGCCCGCGCCCCCGGCCAGGCCACCGTCACCGACGTCGTCTGGTCCTCCCGGTTCCGGGTCCACCACCGCGTCGCGGACCGCTACCGCGCCGGCCGCCTGCTGCTCGCGGGCGACGCCGCGCACGTGCACAGCCCGGCCGGCGGCCAGGGCATGAACACCGGCATCCAGGACGGCCACGCCCTCGGCCGCGCCCTCACCTCGGCCCTCTCCTCCACCACCACCACCAGCACCAGCACCAGCGAGGCCCTGGACGCCTACGGAGCCACCCGCCGCCCCGTCGCCCTGCGCGTGATCGCACTGACCGACCGCATGACCCGGATCGCCGCCACCCGAAACCCCGCCGTACGCGCCGTACGCAACATCCTGCTCCCGCTGCTCGCCCGGGTCCCGGCGCTGAACCGCCGCCTGGCCACCGAGCTGGCGGAACTGAACTACCGCTAGACCGTCCGGGCCGGGCCGGGCCAGCCCGGGCCGCAGGCCTACTCCACGAACAGCCCGCGCGCCGCAGCCCGCGCGTCGAAGGCCTCCAGCCTCGCCTGGGCATCCGGCAGCGCATCCGCCATCGACTCCAGCAGCACCCGCCCCAGCAGCATCGGCGCGCACGCCGTGTCGAAGGCCAGGCCGGTGCCGACGGGCGCCGGGATCAGCAGGTCGGAGTTGCGGGCCACCGGCGCGAACGCCGAGTCGGCGACCGTCACCACGGTCAGCCCGGCCGCCCGCGCGTGCTCCAGGGCCTCCGAGACCTCCTTCGGGTGGCGGGGCAGCGCGAAGCACAGCAGGGCCGAGGCCCCCGCGCCCGCCGCCGCGTCGATCCGGTCGGCGAGCATCGAGCCGCCCTCGTCGAGCAGCCGCACGTCGGGGTGGACCTTCGCCGCGAAGTACGCGAACCCGCGCGCCTGCGAGGAGGCCGCGCGCAGCCCCAGTACGGGCAGCGGGCTCGACCCGGCCAGCAGCCGCCCGGCCTCCCGTACCGGCGCCGGGTCGGCGAGCATCGCGGAGAGCTGCCGCAGGTTCTCGATCTCGCCCTGCACGGCCTGCTGGTACTCGTTGTACGCGTCCTCGTCCCCGCCCCCGGCCCGCTCGGCGGGGGCCACCTCCCGCAGGTGGCGGCGCAGCGCGGGATAGCCGTCGAAGCCCAGCGCCACCGCGAACCGGGTCACCGACGGCTGGCTCACCCCGGCCAGCTCGGCGAGCTCCACGCTCGACAGGAACGGCACCTCCGCCGCCCCGCGCACCATGCAGTGCGCGATGCGCCGCTGCGTCGGTGTCAGCCGGTGCCCCTCGAACAGCTTCTGCAGCCGGGCCGCAGGGCTCTCGCTCATCCCGTTCCCCTCCGTCCCGTCCCCGGGCGGCCGCACGGCCACCGACGGGATATTCAGTCTTCGAGCACTCTGCATGCGGTTATGCAGGACGGCAACCCGCGCCCGCGATCCGAGACCCTCCCGGAGCCGCCGGGGAGCCTCGGCGGAGCCCCCGCGGAGAGCCGCCGCGGACCCTGGTCAATTCGCTTGACCGGCCGCCGGCCGGCACTTGATCCTCAAGGGCCGGCCGCCGCGTTCCACCGGTCAACCCCCGCCCAATTCAAGTGAATTGACCCCCATGATGTCTTCGTCCACATCCGCCCCACCCCTGCCCGAGGCCCGCCTGTGGACCAGGAACTTCGGCCTGTTCTTCACCGCCCGCATCGTGTCGATGCTGGGCGACACGATGATGCCGGTCGCCCTGGCCGTCGCCATGATCTCCCTCGGCTACGGGGTGAGCGGCATCGGGTACGCGCTGGGCGCCTGGATGGGGTCCTTCGCCCTCTTCATCGTCTTCGGCGGGGTGATCGCGGACCGCTTCCACGCCCTGCCGCAGATGATCGGCGCCGACGCGGTCCGCTGCGTGGCGCAGGGCTCCCTCGCCGTCTACCTCTGGCTCGGCCACCCCACCCTGTGGTTCGTCGTCGGCGGATCGGTCCTCGGCGGCATCGCGACCGCGATGTTCCAGCCGGGCACCTCCAGCCTGGTCCCCCAGGTGTCCACCGACCCCACCCAGGCCAACGGGGTGCTGCGGGTGAGCCAGGGGATGGCCACGATGGCCGGGCCGGCGCTCGCCGGCGTCCTCGTCGCCGCCACCTCCACCGCCTGGGTGTTCGTGATCGACGCCGCCACCTTCGCCGTCAGCGGCGTCTGCCTGCTCCTGCTGCGCCTCCCCCGCTTCGACGCCGACCGCTCCCGGTCCATGCTCACGAACCTCCGGGAGGGCTGGGACGAGTTCCGCTCCAGGTCCTGGCTGTGGGCGGTGATCCTGATCTGGTGGGTCCTCGGGGTCTTCGTCTGGGGCCCGCTCACCCCGCTCGGCGCGGCCTCGATCATCGCCGAGCACGGCAAGGCCGCCTTCGGGTACGCGGAGGGCGCCTTCGGGGCCGGCTGCGTGCTCGGCGGCCTCGTCGCGCTCCGGATCCGCCCGGCCCGCCCGCTGCTCGGCGGCGGCGTCGCGATGTTCCTGTTCCCGATGATGCCGCTGGCCGCGGCCCTGGTCCCGGCCCTGCCGCTGCTCATGCTCGGCTACGCGATCAGCGGCGTGGGCTGGGCGTTCTGGGGCGTCCAGTGGTCCACCACGATGCAGACCCAGATCCCCGAGGACCGGCTCAACCGCGTGAGCGCGTACGAGGTGGGCGGTTCGATCCTCGCCATCCCCCTGGGCCAGGTCCTGGCGGGCCCGGCGAGCGGCCTCTTCGGCGTCCGCCCGCTCCTGCTGGTCGGCGCCGCGACCAGCCTCGGCTGCGCCCTCGCCCTGCTCCTCGTCCGCCCCGTCCGCACGCTCGCGCGGCGCGATACGGGGGCTAGCCCCAGTGCCGGCAAGGACGCCGGCTCCTAGGGTGGGGGGATGGAGTCCCAAGAGCTCAAGAAGGAACTCTCCGCCACGCTCGACGCCCGGCGGGAGCTGGGGGCGGAGTACGAGGCCGCGCTGGTGGACTCGTTCGTGGAGAAGGTCGACACGCAGGTCCGCCGGCGCCTCGCGGAGGAGCGGCTGTCCGCGGCCCGCGGCACCCATCCCGGCGCCGCGCAGTCCGCGGACGGGAACTTCGGCGAGCGCTTCGGCTTCGCGATCATCACCCTCGTGCTGGCGATCCCGCTCTCCGCGATCGGCGCCGCCCAGGCCGGCCTCAGCGGTCTGGTCGTGGCCTGGGTCGGCATCCTGGGCGTCAACTACGTCCACGCGGCGAAGTTCCGCCGGGGCCACCGGGGCGAGCGGGACGAACGCCGCCCCGACCCCCTGGACTGACGGCCGGACAGAAAGACACGAAGGCAAGCGGGTCCGCGTCGCCCGCGGGCCCGCACACACGAATATGCGCGGGGACCGCCGCACCCCGGTTTCCCGGGGGCGGGACGACGGCGGTCCCCGCGCAGGACACGGGCCGGGTCAGGGCCGTCCGCGCGTCCGTGGCGTCCAACGCGGTCCGGGAGCCGCTCCGGAGGTGCGCCGACGCCGTTCGTGTTGCCGGCCGGGGCCCGGTTTCCCGGGCTTCCCTGCCGACAACCACCACTGTGCCGGAGCCGTGTTAAGCCGGTGCTGCCGTCACGTGTCGGGCCCGTACCGTTTGCGCGTCGCCCGCACGCGGCTCCGCACCCGCCCCCACGGACGACCTCGTACGGGGCCCGTACGAGGCTCCGTACGAGGCCCCGTAGGCGCTACTTGGCGCCCTTGGCCAGGAACGCCAGCAGGTCCTGACGGCTCACCACACCGGTCGGCTTGCCCTCGACCAGCACGATCGCCGCGTCGGCCTCGCCGAGCACCGCCATCAGCTCGGAGACCGGCTCGCCCGAGCCGACCTGCGGCAGCGGCGCGCTCATGTGCTTCTCCAGCGGGTCGCCCAGCGAGGCGCCGCCCGCGAAGAGTGCCGCCAGCAGCTCCTTCTCGACGACGGAGCCGATGACCTCGGCGGCCATCACGTCGGGGTGACCGGCGCCCGGCTTGACGATCGGCATCTGCGAGACGCCGTACTCGCGCAGCACCTCGATGGCCTCGCCGACGGTCTCCTCGGGGTGCATGTGGACCAGCGAGGGAATGCCGCCCGACTTGTCCGCGAGCACGTCACGGATGCGGGCCGAGGGGCCCGCGTCCTCCAGGAAGCCGTGTCCGGCCATCCACTCGTCGTTGAAGATCTTGCTGATGTAGCCGCGCCCGCTGTCCGGGAGCAGGACGACGACCACGTCGTCCGGACCGAGGCCCTCGGCCGCCTTCAGCGCGGCGACGACCGCCATGCCGCAGGAGCCTCCGACGAGCAGGCCCTCCTCCTTCGCGAGGCGGCGGGTCATCTGGAAGGAGTCCTTGTCGGACACCGCGATGATCTCGTCGGTCACGGTGGGGTCGTAGGCGGTCGGCCAGAAGTCCTCGCCGACGCCCTCGACGAGGTACGGGCGGCCGGAGCCGCCGGAGTAGACCGAGCCCTCGGGGTCCGCGCCGATGATCTTCACGCGGCCGTCGGAGGCCTCCTTCAGGTACCGGCCGGTGCCCGAGATCGTGCCGCCCGTGCCGACGCCGGCGACGAAGTGGGTGATCTTCCCGGCCGTCTGCTCCCAGAGCTCGGGACCGGTGGTCTCGTAGTGCGAGCGCGAGTTGTTCGCGTTGCTGTACTGGTCGGGCTTCCAGGCGCCTGGGGTCTCGCGCACGAGGCGGTCGGACACGTTGTAGTACGAGTCCGGGTGCTCGGGGTCGACGGCGGTCGGGCAGACCACGACCTCGGCGCCGTACGCGCGCATGACGTTGATCTTGTCCGTCGAGACCTTGTCAGGGCAGACGAAGATGCACTTGTAGCCCTTCTGCTGGGCCACGATGGCGAGTCCTACACCCGTGTTGCCGCTCGTGGGCTCCACGATGGTGCCGCCGGGCTTGAGTGCTCCGCTCTGTTCGGCGGCCTCGATCATCCGCACGGCGATCCGGTCCTTCACGGATCCGCCGGGGTTGAAGTACTCGACCTTGGCCAGGACGGTGGCCTGGAGGCCTTCGGTCACACGGTTGAGCTTCACCAGCGGGGTGTTGCCGACGAGGCTGATCATCGAGTCGTGGAATTGCACCATGTTCTCCAAGGAGGGGACTCCACGGGTTCTCCGGGAGGCACCGCCAGACTATGCGGAAAGGGATTGGCCGACCGGCAGTACGGGGCAGGTAGGTCAGCAGGACGACCAGGGACGGCGGGAACAGGACAGGGATCCGGCCGCGGAACCGAGGAGGTGGCTCGAAGGGTGTCCAGGGCGAGGACTGCCCGCCGCATCGCGGCGGGAGCGGCGTACGGCGGTGGCGGGCTCGGGCTCGTCGGGGCCGCCGCGGTGGGGCTGGTGGTGGCGGAGATGCAGTTCGCGAAGCGGACGGTCGGCACCGGGCTCCCCGATCCGCCGCGCGCGGACGGACTGTACGGGAGCGAGTTCGGCGGCCCGGAGCTGAGCCCGGGCCCGCTGCGGTTCGGCGTGCTGGGCGATTCCACGGCCGCCGGGCTGGGGGTGCGGCGGGCCAGACAGACACCCGGCGCCCTGCTGGCCTCGGGGCTGGCGGCCGTGGCCGAGCGGCCGGTCGAGCTGCGCAACGTGGCGCTCTCGGGTGCCATGTCGGACGACCTGGACCGCCAGACGGGCCTGCTGCTGGACGGCGACGGCCCGGCCCCCGACGTGTGCGTGATCATGATCGGCGCCAACGACGTGACCCGCCGGATGCCGCCCACCCAGTCGGTGCGGCTGCTGACCGCGGCCGTACGCAGGCTGCGGCTCGCGGGCTCCGAGGTGGTGGTCGGGACCTGTCCGGACCTCGGCACCATCGAGCCGGTGTACCAGCCGCTGCGGTGGCTGGCCCGCCGGGTCTCGCGCCAGCTGGCCGCCGCCCAGACGATCGGGGTGCTCGCGCTGGGCGCCCGTACCGTCTCGATCGGCGACCTGATGGGGACGGAGTTCGCGGCGAACCCCCGCGAGATGTTCGGACCGGACTCCTACCACCCGTCGGCGGAGGGGTACGCGACCGCCGCGATGGCCATACTGCCGACCCTGTGCGCGGCCCTGGGCGTCTGGCCCGAGTCGGACCGGCTGGACGTCTCGCGCAACGAGGACATGCTCCCGGTGGCCAAGGCCGCCTCCGCGGCGGCGGGCCAGGCCGGCACGGAGGTGACCGGTGCGCGCGGCCCGTGGGCCCTGCTCAAGTACCGGCGCAGGCGCCGGGTGCCGGGCGAGGACCTGACGGAGCAGACTGGAGAAGCCGCACCGGCCGGCGCGACCGGCGCGACGGGCGCCGCCGCACCGGCGTCCAGAGCGACCGGAGTCACATCGCAAGGGCAGTGACCTCGACGGTACGGGGCGGTAACTTCGCATGCGGTCCCGGTACGACACCACCTCCCTTGGAGCCCCGATGCCCGAAGCCGTCATCGTTTCCACCGCCCGTTCGCCGATCGGTCGCGCCTTCAAGGGATCCCTCAAGGACGTCCGCCCGGACGACCTGACCGCCACGGTCATCCAGGCCGCCCTCGCCAAGGTCCCGGGGCTGGACCCGCGCGAGATCGACGACCTGATGCTGGGCTGCGGCCTCCCGGGCGGCGAGCAGGGCCACAACCTCGGCCGGATCGTCGCGGTGCAGATGGGCATGGACCACCTGCCCGCCACCACGATCACCCGCTACTGCGCCTCCTCGCTCCAGACCTCCCGGATGGCGCTGCACGCCATCAAGGCGGGCGAGGGCGACGTCTTCATCTCCGCGGGCGTCGAGATGGTCTCCCGGTCCGTGAACGGCTCCTCCGACGGCATCCCGGGCACCCACAACCCGCTCTTCGCCGACTCCGAGGCCCGCACCAAGGAGGTCGCCGAGTCCACCGACTCCTCCTGGCACGACCCGCGCGAGGACGGCCGCACCCCCGACGCGTACATCGGGATGGGGCAGACCGCGGAGAACCTGGCCCGCCTCAAGGGCGTGACCCGCGCCGACATGGACGAGTTCGGCGTGCGCTCGCAGAACCTGGCCGAGGAAGCCATCAAGAACGGCTTCTGGGCCCGCGAGATCACCCCGGTCACCACCCCGGACGGCACGGTCGTCTCGCAGGACGACGGCCCGCGCGCCGGGGTCACCCTGGAGGCCGTCCAGGGCCTCAAGCCCGTCTTCCGCCCCGACGGCCTGATCACGGCCGGCAACTGCTGCCCGCTGAACGACGGCGCCGCGGCCCTGGTCGTCATGAGCGACACCAAGGCGCGCGAGCTGGGCCTGACCCCGCTGGCCCGGATCGTCTCCACCGGCGTCACCGGCCTGTCCCCCGAGATCATGGGCCTGGGCCCGGTCGAGGCCTCCAAGCAGGCGCTGAAGCGGGCGGGCCTGACCGTCGGCGACATCGACCTGTTCGAGATCAACGAGGCCTTCGCGGCCCAGGTGATCCCCTCCTACCGGGACCTGGAGATCCCGCTGGAGAAGCTGAACGTCAACGGCGGGGCCATCGCCATCGGTCACCCGTTCGGGATGACCGGCGCGCGCATCACCGGCACGCTGATCAACAGCCTGCAGTTCCACGACAAGCAGTTCGGCCTCGAAACGATGTGCGTCGGCGGCGGCCAGGGCATGGCCATGGTCATCGAGCGGCTGAGCTGAGCCGCAGCGGCGGGTAGGGGTCGTCCTGAGGAACGAAGGACGGCACCTGCACGCCGCGGAGGCGAAGCTCAGCGCGACCACCGGATCGAGCGCCTCAGCTAGGTCCGGAGCGAGCGGGGCCGTCGGGATCAAGAGCCGAGGCCAGACGCCGTAAGGGATCTGCTTGATCCCGTACGTCGTACTGACATCAAATCTAATCCTGTCGCGGCCATTCTGTGACCAAATGTCCCCCAGGATGTGACCTTAGTCCTGGGGGATCCTTGTTTTCGCAGGTCAGGCCTGGTTCGGGTGGGGCGCTCGGGACGAAAGGCCTGTCCAATTCATGACGTAATGCACTGCAAGCCATTCCCAGGACAGGACAAGCTGATGTAGGAAGTCGGGGGATCGAATCAATCAGGAGTTAGTCAGTGAGCGCCATGTCTCTTGCCCTACTGCTGACCACGGCCGCTGCCACGGCCGTCGGCGCTGCTGCGCTGCACGCCGTCCACGGCCTGCGCAAGCAGGTCACCGCACTGCGCGGTGAGCTGACGGTGACGCATCCCCGTGGTGCCACCGTCCCGCACGCCCGCAGCGCCGTGGAGTCCCCCGCCGCCGAGATACGAGCCGCCGTCGCCGAGGCCCTCGCCGAGGAGCGCGAGCGCGAGCTCGCCGAGGCGCGCGCCTTCTGGGCCGCTCAGGAGGCGCGTGACGCCGCCGACGCCCCCTCGCTGCTGGGCGGCCTGTCCGCCCTCGGTGAGGAGAGCCCCGTCTTCGAGAGCCCCGTCTTCCTGCCCCGGCAGGCGGACATGGTCGGCCTGGAGCCGCTCCTGGGCGACGACGCCGAGGACTACCAGACCTACCCGGAGGACTCGGCCGAGCTGGCCGCCGCCCGCCGGCGCCACCCCTCGCACCCGGACTTCGTCCCCGTGCAGGCCTCGCACCCCGGCGCCGACCACGAGCGCACGGTCAACCGCCTGGAGGAGCTCGCGGAGGCCCGTACGGCCCTCGCGGACGTCCGCCCCGGCCCGCTGGGCACCCTGGACGTGTACGTCTTCACCGACGGCACCACGCTCTGCATGACCCCGGGCCACCGGGAGACCGCCGAGCGGCTCGCCGACGCCCTGCGCTCGGGCAGCGCACCGGTCCTGCTGGGCGGCTCGGGCATCTCCGGCGCCTACGCCCTGACCTTCTCCTGCGGCGACTCCGAGGACCCGGACAGCAACGTCTACATCCTCGCCGACCGCGTCATCGCCTCGCTCTGAGGCACGGCAGCGCCCCGAGTCACCGCAGCGCCCCGGCTTCCGCCTGATCCACCAGCCGAACGGCCTCGTCCAGCATCTCGGACGGGGCCTTCGCCGTGTCCGGGCCCGGGCCGGTCACGGGGTCCGCCGGGGAGCCCGCCACGGGGCCCGCCGCAGCGGCCTGCAGGGCCTCGGCGAGGTCCAGCCCGGCCACGGCCAGCTGGTCACCGACGACGAAGATCCCGGCGTCGGGCATCGTCCGCGCCGGAGCCGCCCCCGTACCGTCCCCGGCGCCCGCGGAGGCCGCCTCCAGCCGCTGCGCCCGCAGCGAGAGCTCCCGGGCCAGGTCCAGGGCCGCCCCGGCGGCGCCCTGCTGGAGGCGGCTCTGCGGAGCCGCCCGCAGCCGGTCGGCGAAACGTTCCACGGCGGCGGTCAAGGGTGAGGTATCGAGCACCCGGCCGACCTTACGCGCCGCCGCGGCGCCATTGCCAACGGGCGAACTCTCCGGCACGGTGGCGTGAAGAGAACAGCACAGCACGGCGATACCCCCGGAGGCGCCCATGTCCGTTGAGTTCTCCGAACAGACACACCGCAACATGATCGACAGAATCCCCCAGACCACCGGTCGTGAACTCTCCGACTGGCTCAGGGCCGTGGACGACGGCCCCTCCCTCGTCCGGTTCGAAGAGAAGGTCAGCTGGCTGCTCGGCGCGCACGAGCTGTCGTACGGCCAGGCCAAGGCGATCATCCACGAGCACGACCTGCGCAGGGCCGCCCGCAAGTTCGGCTGAGCCGGCCCCTGCCCCCGTCCGCAGCCCCCGACGTCCGATCACCCGATCCGCTGACCCCCGACATGCGGGAAGGCCCCGCGAGCGTGTGCTCGCGGGGCCTTCCTCGGCTCAATGGGTGCGTACCCGATGAGTACGGGCCGTGGGGTACTAGTCGCCCTTGAGGATGGAGATCAGGCGCAGCATCTCCATGTAGATCCACACCAGGGTCATGGTGAGGCCGAAGGCCGCCAGCCAGGACTCCTCGCGGGGGGCGCCGTAGGCCACGCCGTCCTCGACCATCTTGAAGTCCATGGCGAGGAAGGCGGCACCGAGCAGGATGCCGATGACACCGAAGAGGATGCCGAGGCCGCCGCTGCGGAAGCCGAGGCCGTCGCCGCCCGAGAAGACGGAGAACAGGAGGTTGACGACCATCAGGAGCATGAAGCCCATGGCGGCGGCCATCACGAAGCCGACGAAGCGCCGGTTCACCCTGATCCAGCGCATCTTGTAGGCGATCAGCACGCCGGCGAAGACGCACATCGTGCCCATGACGGCCTGGACGACCGTACCGGGACCGACGTAGGTGCTGACGGCCGAGCTGATGACGCCGAGGAAGACACCCTCGAACGCCGCGTACGCCAGGATCAGCGCCGGGACGGGCTTGGCCTTGAACGACTGGATCATCGCGAAGACGAACGCGATGAGCGCGGCGCCGATGGCGATGCCGTACGACTTGTTGATGTTGGCCGGGTCGACCGGAAGAACGATCCAGGAGATCGCCGCCGTCAGGATGACCGTACCGAGCGTCATGGCCGTACGGCTCACGACGTCGTCGATGGTCATCGCGTCGCCGCGGACCGGCGCCTGCGGCATACCCGTGGCCGGGTCGGTCGCGTAGGGGTTGGTCGCGTACGGGTTGGTGGCGGTCCCGGCCTGGGCCTGGGGCTGCTGCGTGCCGAAGCCCGCGTTAGCACCGTTGTCGCGGCTGAACCCCCGTCGCGAGAAGACCGGGTTGCTGCTCCTCATCTCACTCCTCCATGGCCACCGTGCGCGGCCGTTGGAATCAAGAGTAATGCGAACGCAAAGGAATCGCCCTACTGCTGGAGGAGGATCTTTCCCCGCCGGGACGGGCCCGCCGAGCGGGACGGGCGGGGGTACGCGTGGTGCCCCCGCCCTCCGCGTGCTCCGGGTGCTCCGGCCTGAAACGGAACACCCTCGACATCATCGTGCCCGAAGCCGGACTTGAACCGGCACGACCCGAGGGTCAGCGAGGTTTAAGCTCGCCGTGTCTGCATTCCACCATCCGGGCAGGGCGTAGCGGCCCCGTAGGAAAAGCCTTGAACGCTGCGCCGAGCCTATCCGGAACGCTTACGCCCCCACCTGGGCGTCTCGCCGATGTTGTCTGATTTTATTGGCGATTGATGCCTCGTCAGGGGACAGAAGCCACGGTCGGCACGTTCCGGGCGTCGATCTTGGCCGCCACGGGATTGACGGGATTTCGATGGCCCGCGCCACCCCGCACGCCACCCCGTGCGCCACCCCCTCGGCCCGGCTCCGTTTCCGCTCCCGTCCGGCTTCCGGTTCCCCCTCCGCCCGGGCCTCCGTCACGGCCTTCGCCACGGCCTCGGCCGGCCTCCGCCCAGCCTTCGCCCGGCCTTCGCCGGCCGCCCCCCGGTGCCGCCCGACCGGCCCCCTCCCCGCCCGCGGGCCGGACGGCTGTCATACCAAAGGAGGAGGCGCGGCCCTCCGCGGTCAGTCTCCGGTGGCCCGGAGAAGGGGCATCACGGCTGATCCGGAGCGGGGGTGGGCGCCGCGACGATGGAGGGGTCCCGCCAACCGCGGACCGTGAGCCCGGTCCGCCCCCCGAGGAGTCGCCCCCGTGACCACCATGAACTACGCCCCGCACACCGCCCAGGCCGTCGCCGCGCGCGCCTCCGGCCTCTCCAAGGTGTACGGCCAGGGCGAGACCCAGGTGGTCGCTCTGGACAACGTCTCCGTGGACTTCGCGCAGGGCCAGTTCACCGCGATCATGGGCCCCTCCGGCTCCGGCAAGTCCACGCTGATGCACTGCGTCGCCGGCCTGGACACCTTCTCCGCCGGATCCGTCCGCATCGGCGAGACCGAGCTGTCCACCCTGAAGGACAAGCAGCTCACGCAGCTGCGCCGGGACAAGATCGGCTTCATCTTCCAGGCCTTCAACCTGCTGCCGACCCTGACGGCCCTGGAGAACATCACGCTCCCCATGGACATCGCCGGCCGCAAGCCCGACAAGCAGTGGCTGGACTCGGTGATCAACATGGTCGGCCTCTCCGACCGCCTGTCCCACCGCCCCACCCAGCTCTCCGGCGGCCAGCAGCAGCGCGTGGCCGTGGCCCGCGCCCTGGCCTCCCGCCCCGAGATCATCTTCGGTGACGAGCCCACCGGAAACCTCGACTCGCGCTCCGGCGCCGAGGTCCTCGGCTTCCTGCGCAACTCCGTGCGCGAGCTCGGCCAGACCGTCGTGATGGTCACCCACGACCCGGTCGCCGCCTCCTACGCGGACCGCGTCATCTTCCTCGCCGACGGCCGCATCGTCGACGAGATGATCCAGCCCACCGCGGACGGCGTGCTCGACCGCATGAAGGCCTTCGACGCCAAGGGCCGCACCAGCTGAGGGACGCCCCTCACCCCCGTCCCCGCTGACCCCTTAGACCTGGACTCCTCCACCATGTTCCGTACCGCCCTGCGCAACGTGCTCGCGCACAAGGCCCGGCTGCTGATGACGGTGCTCGCCGTCGTCCTCGGCGTCGCCTTCGTCTCCGGCACGCTCGTCTTCACCGACACCGTCGGCAAGGCGATGTCGAACCAGTCCGCCAAGAGCTTCGACGGCGTGGCCGTCTCGGTCACCTCCTACGGCCCCGGCCGGAGCGAAGACGGCACCAAGGAGGGCGAGCCCGGGATCAGCCAGAAGTCCCTCGACAAGGTCAAGGCGCTCGGCGGCGTCGACGCCGTCTCCGGCCGCGTCCACGGCTTCGCCGCCGTGGGCGACCAGGACGGCAAGCTGATCGGCAACGGCTGGTCCAACACCGGCGCCAACTTCGTCCCCCTCAAGGACGGCAAGGACCCCCGCTACGCCTTCGCCGAGGGCGACGGCCCGGCCAGGGCCGGCGAGATCGCCCTCGACAAGGAGACGGCCAAGCGCGGCAAGTACGCGGTGGGCGACAAGGTCCGGGTGGCCGACAACGGCCCGGCCAAGGAGTACACGCTCACCGGCGTCTTCACCACCGAGGACGGCGCGGTCAACGCGGGCGGCTCGCTCGTCCTGTTCGACACCCCGACCGCCCAGCAGCTCTACCTGGAGCCCGGCTACTACGACGAGCTCGCGGTCAGCGCCAAGGCCGGCGCCTCCGCCGACCAGCTGCTCACCGAGATCAAGCCGATCGTCGGCAAGGACGCCAAGGCCCAGACCGGCGCGCAGCTCGCCGCCGAGCAGGCCAAGGACATCGAAGCCGGCATGGGCAGCATGAACCAGATGCTGCTGACCTTCGCGCTGATCTCGCTCTTCGTCGGAATCTTCCTGATCTACAACACCTTCACCATGCTGGTCGCCCAGCGCACGAAGGAGCTGGCCCTGCTGCGCGCCGTCGGCGCCAACCGCGGCCAGGTCAAGCGCTCGGTCCTGGCCGAGGCCCTGGTCGTCGGCGTGATCTCCTCCGCCATCGGCCTGATCGCCGGCGTCGGGCTCGCCGTCGGGATGCGCTCCGCGATGAACGCCTTCGACGTCAAGATCCCGGCCGGTCCGCTGGTCGTCGCCCCGGCCACCATCGCCGCGGCGATCGGCATCGGCATCGTCGTGACGATGCTCGCCGCCTGGCTGCCCGCCCGCCGTACCGCCAAGATCTCCCCGGTCGCCGCCATGGGCAGCGCCCACCTCCCGGCCTCCGCCAAGTCCCTGGTGCTGCGCAACAGCATCGGCGGCGCCGTCACCCTGCTCGGTCTGCTCGGCATCCTCGGCGGGGCGATGACCGGCAAGGAGGGCAAGATGCTCATCGGCGCCGGCGCCTTCCTCACCATGATCGGCATCATCATCCTGCTCCCGGCCCTCTCCCGGCCGGTCATCGCGGCGGTCCGCCCGCTGCTGGAGAAGGCCTTCGGCGTCGCCGGCAAGCTGGCCGCGCAGAACGCGGTCCGCAACCCGCGCCGCACCGCCGTCACCGCCGCCTCGCTGGCCATCGGCCTGACCCTGGTGACCGCCCTGTCCGTCCTCGGCATCACGATGGGCAAGGCCATCGACCGGATGACCACGGACAACCTCAAGGCCGACTACACGGTCTCCATGGGCGAGAGCTTCGGCAGCCTGGACGCCTCCGTGATCCCGGCCCTGGAGAAGGCCCCGGGCGTCAAGGCGGTCTCCCCGCAGCAGGCCGGAGACTTCCGGGTCGGCGACGGCGACTCCTACCGCTCCGTCTCCGGGGTCAACCCGGCGACCATCGGCCAGCTCCTCAACTTCGACGTGGTCAGCGGGCAGCTGACCAGCCTCGCCAAGGGCGAGGTGGCGGTCGCCGAGAAGACCGCGAAGTCCGAGGGCTTGTCGGTCGGCTCCACCCTGAAGGTCACCTTCACGGACAACAAGAAGGCGGACCTGAAGGTCGGCGCGGTCTACAAGGACATGGAGGGCATGCTCTCCCCCTACGTGATCGACTCCGGCATCCTCGACAAGCACAGCGAGAAGCCGCACCTGCGCGAGGTCCTCGTCAAGATGGACGGCGGCCCCTCCGAGAAGGGCGAGAAGGCCCTCGTCGACGCCCTCGGCAAGAACCCGGCGATCACCTTCGCCACCCAGCAGGACATCCGCAACGAGATGGGCGGCATGATCAACACCGCCCTGAACATCATGTACGGCCTGCTCGCCATGGCGCTGATCATCTCGGTCCTCGGCGTCGTCAACACCCTGGCGATGTCGGTGTACGAGCGGACGCAGGAGATCGGCATGCTGCGGGCCATCGGCCTGGACCGCGGCCGGGTCAAGAACATGATCCGGCTGGAGGCCATCGTGATCTCGCTCTTCGGCGCGGTCATCGGCGTGGTCCTCGGCACCTTCATCGCCTGGGCCGTCGGCGAGACCATCAAGGGCTCGATCCCGAACTACGCCCTGGTGATCCCCTTCGACCGGATCGCGATCTTCATGCTGCTGGCCGGCGTCGTCGGCGCCCTGGCGGCCATGTGGCCCGCCCGCAGCGCGGCCCGGCTGAACATGCTGACCGCCATCAAGACGGAGTAGCCGTACGGCGCCGCGCGCCGACCGCACCCAGACCGAGGGCCCTGCGAACTCCGCGGGGCCCTCGGCCGTTCCCGTGGCGGCGCGGGGCTACTGCGGCCACTCCCGGGCGCGCAGCGGCATCCCGGAGGCCGAGCGGGTCCCGGTGCGCACGGCGAGCACCTGGTTGACCCCGAGCCGGTTGTGCTCGAAGGCGAGCGCCGAGGCGGCCATGTACAGCTGCCAGACCCGGGCCCGCCCGGGCGAGGTCAGCCGTACCGCCTCCTCCCAGTGGTCCTCCAGCCGGGCCACCCAGGCCCGCAGGGTGAGCGCGTAGTGCTCGCGCAGCGCCTCCACGTCGCGGACCTCGAAGCCGGCCCGTTCCAGCTCGCCGACGGTGGTGCCCAGCGGGGACAGCTCGCCGTCGGGGAAGACGTAGGCGTCTATGAACGCGTTGATCCGGTAGGCCTCCTCGTCGGGCTCGGGGCGCCGCGCGATCTGGTGGTTCAGCAGCCTCCCGCCCGGCCGCAGCAGTCCGTACAGGCTCCGGGCGTACGTGCGGTAGCGGTCGGCTCCGACGTGTTCGGCCATCCCGATGGAGGAAATGGCGTCGTACGGGCCGTCCTTGACGTCCCGGTAGTCCTGGACCCGGATCTCCACGAGGTCGGCCAGCCCCTCCTCCGCGACCCGCTTGCGGGCGTAGGCGGCCTGTTCGCTCGAGAGCGTGATCCCGGTGACCTTGGCCCCGTACTCCCGGGCCGCGTGCAGGGCCATCGAGCCCCAGCCGCAGCCGACGTCGAGGAGCCGGTCCCCGGGGCCCAGGGCGAGCTTGCGGCAGACCAGGTCCAGCTTGTCCCGCTGGGCGTCCTCCAGGCTCCCGCCGGGGGTCCAGTAGGCGCAGGAGTACACCATCGACGGGCCGAGGACCCGCTCGTAGAAGGTGTTGCCCACGTCGTAGTGGTGGCTGATGGCCCGCCGGTCGCTGACCCTGCTGTGCCGGGGGCCGCCGCGGCGGTCGGCCTCCTCGGGCGGCGGCGCCGGCTTGGTCCACGGCCGCGCCAGGCCCACGAGGCCCCGTACGGCGGCCCGGGCGCGGGGATCGCGCAGCAGGGCGGCGGGCCCGGAGGCCGTGTCCTTGGCGGCGGTGGCGGCGCCGGCGGCCGGGTCGGGACCGGGCTCGCGGTCCCGCTCCCAGAGCAGCCGGCCGACCCGGTCCAGCACCTCGAACAGGTCCCCGTCCGCGGTGATGTCCCCGGCCACCCAGGCGCGGGCCAGACCGAGTTCGCCCGGCTTCCACAGGACCCGGCGCAGGGCGCGCCGGTTGTTCAGGACCAGGACGGGTCCACCGAGCGGGCCGGCCTCGCTGCCGTCCCAGGCCCGGATCCGGACGGGGAGAGGGGCTCCCAGCAGGGTTTCGGCTGAAGCGGCGAGCCGCGGCGCGGCATCGTTCATGCAGGACCCTCCAACAAGCGCTCCGATAAGTTCCGACCGCACGGCATACCCGGATCCGGTCCCGAATATGCCGAAGGGGCCGCCCGCACCACGGATGGCGGGCGGCCCCTTCGGGGACACGCTGGGTCGTACCGGTCCTGCTGGTGCTGCCTGTACCGCTGGTCCTGCCGGTCCTACGGGTCCTACGGGTCCTGCCGGGTCAGGAGGCCTTGGCCTTCTCGGCCGGGGCCGCGGCGACGGCGGCCGGAGCCGGCGCCGGCTTGGCGGCCTCGTAGAACTCCTCGCGGGGGGTCTCCAGGGCGCCGAGGGAGACGACCTCGCGCTTGAGGAACATGCCGAGGGTCCAGTCGGCGAAGACGCGGATCTTGCGGTTCCAGGTCGGCATGGCCATGCCGTGGTAGCCACGGTGCATGTACCAGGCGAGACGGCCCTTGAGCTTGATCTTCATCTTGCCCATGACGATCATCGCCACGCCCTTGTGGAGGCCGAGGCCCGCCACCGCACCCTTGTTGGAGTGCGAGTACTCGGCCTGCGGGAAGCCCCGCATGCCCGAGATGACGTTGTCGCCGAGGACCTTGGCCTGGCGCAGCGCGTGCTGGGCGTTCGGCGGGCACCAGGCGTTCTCCACGCCGGCCTTGCGGGCGGCGAGGTCGGGCACCTGGGCGTTGTCGCCGGCGGTCCAGATGTAGTCCGTGCCCTTGACCTGGAGGGTCGGCTCGGCGTCCACGTGGCCGCGGGGGCCCAGCGGCAGGCCGTAGCGGGCCAGCACCGGGTTGGGCTTGACGCCGGCGGTCCACACGAGGGTGTTGGAGTCGACCTCGAGGCCGTTCTTCAGCACCACGTGGCCGTCCACGCAGGAGTCCATGGAGGTGTTCAGGTAGATCTCGATGCCGCGCGACTCGAGGTGCTCCTTGCCCCAGGTGCCGAGCTTGGGCCCGACCTCGGGAAGGATCTTGTCGGCCGCGTCGACCAGGATGAAGCGCATATCCTCGCGCTTGATGCTGGAGTAGTACTTCGCGGCGTCGCGGGCCATGTCCTCGACCTCGCCGATCGTCTCGGCGCCGGCGAAGCCGCCGCCGACGAAGACGAAGGTGAGGGCCTTGCGGCGGACGTCCTCGTCCGTCGTGGACTCGGCCTTGTCGAGCTGCTCGAGTACGTGGTTGCGCAGGCCGATGCCCTCTTCCACGCCCTTCATGCCGATGCCCTGTTCGGCGAGGCCGGGGATCGGGAAGGTGCGGGAGACGGCGCCGAGCGCGATCACCAGGTAGTCGAAGGGCAGCTCGTACGCCTCGCCGACCAGCGGCGTGACGACGGCGACCTTGCGGTCCTGGTCGATGTTCGTGACCCGGCCGGTGAGGACCTCAGCCTTCGGAAGCACGCGTCGCAGCGGTACGACGACGTGCCGAGGCGAGATGCTGCCTGCGGCCACTTCAGGGAGGAAGGGCTGGTAGGTCATGTACGAGCGCGGGTCGACGACCGTGACGGTCGCCTCGCCGTAACGCATCTTCTTCATGATGCGCTTGGCTGCGTACAGGCCTACGTACCCACCTCCTACAACGAGGATCCTGGGACGCTCCGTGGTGCTCATGGAACGAGTATCCAGCACCCCAAGGGGTGACGCTCGTGAGCCCCTTCACAAGGACCTGTGGACCCTCTGCTACACTCCGCGGCCCACGTGACCGAGGTCATGGCGCGAAATGGGAACCAGGGTGTAGCGGGAGTCGTTGAACACCAGTCCCGACCTGGGCTCCAGGCCCTCAAGCGGAGTAGACCACAGCCTTCGTGGATACCTACCGCCAGAGCCTCGCGGCGTCCGCCAATCGCACGAACGCGAGCGAAAAGAAGGCCCGAGGTGCTCGGGACTCGCCCAAAAGGCTCCTCCAGAGCCCTCACAGGCACCTTTTCCTTGTGAAGAACTTCACGAAGTTCATGTGGACGACGGGACCTAAGACCCCCGAACGGCCCTCCGGGACCGTCGTTGACCCCTGCCGACCCCGCCGTTTGACCCTCGACCTGGTCGAGGGACCAGTGTTCGGGACGTGGAGAACGAGATGCGCAGTATCGGCGAGACGGCCCGCGACAGCGGCCTGAGCGTGAGTGCCCTGCGGTTCTACGACGGGGCCGGCGTACTGGTGCCCGTCGTGGTCGACCCGGCGAGCGGGTACCGCTGGTACGGGCCCGAGCAGGTCGAGGAGGCCCGGCTGCTGGCCCGGCTCCGGCGGGCGGGGATGCCGGTGGCGGACATCCGGCTGGTACTGGCCGGCTGGGCCGGCGCGGACACCGATCTGGTGCGCGGCCTGCTCCGGGCGCACCTGCTCCGGCTCGAACGGGGCCTGTCCGATGCCCGCGGCGAGTTCTCCGCGATCCGCGCGCTACTCGAACGCAGGGAGAACCCCATGATCAGCTCCATCGGCACGCCCAACGGCGCGTCCGCGAGCACGCCCCGTGCGGCCGCCGCCGCTGCCCCGATCGCCCGGCTCACCGTGTCCGGGCCCGAGCTGGCCGCCGCGCTGGACTCGGTCCGGTTCGCCGTCTCCGCCGACCCCGAGCTGCCGGTGCTCGGCGGCATCCTGTTCGACATCGAGGACGGGGCGCTGCGCGTGGTGGCCACCGACCGGTACCGCCTGGCCGTCGCCCGCGCCGGGGCCGCCGGACACACCGGGCCCCGCCTGCAGCTCCTCGTACCCGCCCCGCTCGCCGACGCGATGCGGGCGCTGCTGAGCGACGACGCCCCCGTCCTGCTCACCGTGGACGGCGACCGCGTGGCCCTGGAGACCGGGTCGGCGGACCGCGAGGCGGCCGGCCGCTGCCTGGGCCACGAGTTCCCCGACTACCGCCGCCTGGTCAGCCTGCCCGCGGGGCGCCGGGTCGACGTCGACGTACGGGCCTTCCGTGAGGCCCTGGAAAACGGCCCGGTCCGCCCGGCCGAGCGCGAGCAGGACGGCGCGACCGGTGACGTCAGCGTGCTCAAGGTGACCGACGGGGGCGCGGTGTCCCTCGGCGACGACGGTGACGACGACCCGGCCGCCGTCGGCCTGAACCGCGCGTTCCTGCTGGACGCCATCACCGCCGGCGCCCGGGACCGGCTGATCCTGGAACTCGGCGCCCCGAAGGCCCCCGTGGTGATCCGCCGCCCCGACGACGAGGAGTCGTTCTCCCTCCTGATGCCGGTCCGGCTGGACGGCTAGACGAGTCATTCCGAATGCTGACGGTGTGTTCGGGAACGCAGACAGGGCGTCCAAGATCGTTGTGTGACGAACAACCTAGACGCCCTGCTGACCGCACTGTACGTGAAGATCGACGACGAGATCGGAGGCACCCGATGGCTGGGCCGGCCTCCACGGTTGACGGACTCCGAGCTCGTCTGCCTCGCCGTCGCGCAGGCACTGCTGGGCTTCACCTCGGAGTCGCGGTGGCTGCGGTTCGTGGACTCCCGCCTGGGTGCGATGTTCCCGTACGTGCCCAGGCAACCGGGCTGGAACAAGCGGCTGCGGGCTGCGTTGCCGCTGGTCAAGAAGGCGATACGGCTGCTGGCCGCCGATACGGACTTCTGGTTCGACAACCACTGGATCGTCGACTCCACCCCGGTGGAATGCGGCCGCTCGCGTCCAACCGTGAAACGGTCGGACATGGCCGGCTGGGCTGGATACGGGTACTGCGCCAGCCACAGCCGGTTCTTCTGGGGCCTGCGCCTGTTCCTGGTCTGCACCCCGACCGGCATGCCGATCCTGTGGGCCCTGGCGAACCCGAAGATCGATGAACGCGAGGTACTGACGGCGATGCTGGACCGCGAACCGGAAGCGGTCACCGACCGGCCGGGGCTGCTGATGATCTCCGACAAGGGCTTCGCCTCCAAGGAGTTCGAGTCCGATCTGGCACTGCGGGGAGCCGAGTTGCTGCGGCCGTCGTTCAAGCGGGAGAAGAAGCGCAAGGGCGAGGGTCTGCTGAAGTCGGTGCGGCAGCTGATCGAGTCGGTCAACGACACCCTCAAGGGCCAGCTCGACCTGGAACAACACGGCGGGCGAACCTTCGAGGGTGTCGCCGTCCGCGTCGCCCAGCGCATCCTCGCGATGGCCGCCGCGATCTGGCACAACCACAAGACCGACCAGCCGATCACGCGCTCACTCATCGCCTACGACCACTGATCACATCGGAATGACTCGTCTAGGCCCGGGCGGCACGGTGCCCCCGGCGGGATCCGCCGGGGGCACTGTGGTCTGCGTTCGAGGCGGTCGTCAGGCGATGGACCAGGCGATTCCGTCGAGGATGTCGTGCTCCGAGACCAGGACCTCCGCGGCGCCGATCCGCTCCATGATCGCCAGCAGGACCAGGGCGCCCGCGCCGATCACGTCGACCCGGCCCGGGTGCATCACCGGGATGGCCGCGCGCTCGGCGTGCGTCAGCGTCAGCATCCGCCCGCTGATCTCGCGGACCGTCTCGTACGGGATCCGGGAGTGGTGGATCCGCGCCGAGTCGTACGCCTCCAGGCCCAGCGCGATCGCGGCGACCGTGGTCACCGAGCCGGCCAGGCCCACCAGGGTGCGCGCCTCGGCCAGCGGGACGCTCTCGGCGGCCAGGTCCAGCGCCGCCTCGATGTCGGCCCGTATCGCGGCCACCTGCTCCCCGGTCGGCGGATCGGTGACGACCCCGTCCACCGTCAGGTGGCGCTCGGTCATCCGGACACAGCCCACGTCGACGGAACGGGCCGCCCGGACGTGCTCGGTGCCGACCACGAACTCCGTGGAGCCGCCGCCGATGTCCACCACCAGGAAGGGCCGCTCCAGGTCGGTGTGGCCGGTCAGCTCGCCGGTGGCGCCGGTGAAGGAGAACTCGGCCTCCTGGTCACCGCTGATCACCTCGGGCTCGACGCCCAGGATGTCCAGGACGCCGCGGACGAACTCGTCGCGGTTCTCCGCGTCCCGGGAGGCCGAGGTCGCCACGAAGCGCACCCGCTCGGCGCCGAGCTCCTTGATGACCGCCGCGTACTCGCGGCAGGCCGCGAAGGTGCGCTCCAGCGCCTCCGGGGCCAGCCGGCCCGTCTTGTCGACGCCCTGGCCGAGCCGGACGACGATCATCCGGCGGTCCAGCTCGATCAGCTCGCCGGTGGCGCGGTCGAGGTCCGCGACGAGGAGCCGGATGGAGTTCGTACCGCAGTCGACGGCCGCGACGCGGGTCACGCGCCGGCCTCCTCTGCCGCGTTCTCGTCGGCCTTCTTCTCGCCGCACGGGGTGACGCAGGCGCCCTTGGCCCACCACTCGGGCAGCATCGCCAGGGCCTCGTCGCCGAACGGGTTCACGCCCGGGCCCGCGGCCAGGGAGTGGCCGACCAGCACGTGCAGGCACTTCACCCGGTCCGGCATGCCGCCGGCGCTCGGGAAGCCCTGGAGCACCTCGATGGCGTCGCGGCGGGTGATGTAGTCCTCGTGCGCGGCCCGGTAGGCGTCGGCCAGCTCCGGGTCCACGGCGAGGCGGGCCTGCATCTCCTTCATCACGCCGTTGGCCTCCAGCGTGCCGATCGCACCGGCGGCCCGCGGGCAGGTCAGGTAGTACAGCGTCGGGAAGGGGGTGCCGTCGGGGAGCCGCGGCGCGGTCTCCACCACGTCCGGCTGCCCGCAGGGGCAGCGGTGCGCGATGGCGCGCAGCCCGCGCGGGGGGCGGCCGAGCTGCTGTTCGAACGCCTCGATGTCGGCGGCGGTCGGCTCGGTCCGGTCGGTCTGGGGCGGGGGCGTCTGCATGCCTGGAGGAAGTCTTTTCGTTCTCGTGGATGGGTGGGACTCAGTCGCCCGGGCGGTCGGCCTTGTCGACGCCGTCCCAGACGTTGGAGTACCAGGGCCGGTCGGTGGCGGCCTGTCCGCCGCGGCGCTGCTCGGCGCCGCCGGCACCGGGGTCGGTCATGATGTAGCTGATCTCCCCCGGCCGGACGAAGTGCAGGTGCTTGCGCGCCTGCTGCTCGGCGTACGCGTTGTCCTGCCAGCGGGCCTTCTCGTCGCGCAGCCGTTCCAGCCGGTCCCGCGCGGCGACGGCGCCCTTCTGCTGCTTCGCGATCTCCGAGCGCTGGGACACGTACTGGCGCATCGGATACGCGAGGGCGACGACCAGGGTACAGAGGACGAGCACCAGCAGGGCGGCCCGGCCGGTGAGCCGGCTGCGGCGGACCTGCCGGCGGGACTGCGAGCGGTACACGTGCGCCGCGGTCCGCTCACCGAGCTGCTTGAGCCTGGTCGCGGTCGAGAACGTGGCGAACCGGTCCCGGTTCCCGGCCATTGATCCGCCTCCCCTATATGCGCACGACGCACTACGTCCCCGCACACGGTACGGGACCGAGTGCGGGGACGTAGGGAGGCTTGCGCCCTAAAGGACTGATCAGCCCTTGAAGCGCGGGAACGCGCTGCGACCCGCGTACACGGCCGCGTCGTCGAGGATCTCCTCGATGCGCAGGAGCTGGTTGTACTTGGCGACGCGGTCCGAGCGGGCCGGGGCGCCGGTCTTGATCTGGCCGCAGTTCACGGCGACGGCGAGGTCGGCGATGGTGACGTCCTCGGTCTCACCGGAGCGGTGCGACATCATGCACTTGAAACCGTTGCGCTGGGCCATCTCGACGGCGTCCAGGGTCTCGGTCAGCGAACCGATCTGGTTCACCTTGACGAGCAGGGCGTTCGCCGAGCCCTCTTCGATGCCGCGGGCGAGACGCTCGGGGTTGGTGACGAAGAGGTCGTCGCCGACGATCTGGACCTTGGAGCCCAGGCGGTCGGTGAGGGTCTTCCAGCCGGCCCAGTCGTCCTCGAACAGCGGGTCCTCGATGGAGACCAGCGGGTACGCCTCGACGAGCTCGGCGTAGTAGTCGGTCATCTCGGCGGCCGAGCGGGACTTGCCCTCGAACTCGTAGTTGCCGTCCTTGTAGAACTCGGACGCGGCGACGTCGAGCGCGAGCGCGATCTGGGTGCCCGGGACGTAGCCGGCCTGCTTGATGGCCTCGACGATGAGGTCCAGCGCGGCGCGGTTCGACTCGAGGTTCGGCGCGAAGCCGCCCTCGTCGCCCAGACCGGTGGAGAGGCCCTTGGTGTGCAGGACCTTCTTGAGGGTGTGGTAGACCTCGGCACCCCAGCGAAGGGCCTCGGAGAAGGACTCCGCGCCGATCGGGGCGATCATGAACTCCTGGATGTCGACGTTGGAGTCGGCGTGCGACCCACCGTTCAGGATGTTCATCATCGGAACGGGCAGCAGGTGCGCGTTCGGGCCGCCGAGGTAGCGGAAGAGCGGGAGGTCCGAGGCCTCGGACGCGGCGTGCGCGACGGCGAGGGAGACGCCCAGGATGGCGTTGGCGCCGAGGGAGCCCTTGTTCTCGGTGGCGTCCAGGTCGATCATCGCCTGGTCGATCAGGCGCTGCTCGGTGGCGTCGTAGCCGACGAGCTCCGGGCCGAGCTGCTCGATGACGGCGAGGACGGCCTTCTCTACGCCCTTGCCGAAGTAACGGTTGGGGTCACCGTCACGGAGCTCAACGGCTTCGAACGCTCCGGTGGAGGCGCCGGACGGGACTGCAGCACGGCCGGTGCTGCCATCGTCGAGGCCCACCTCGACCTCGACAGTGGGGTTGCCTCGGGAGTCCAGGATTTCCCGGGCTACGACGACGTCGATGGACGGCACGAGCATCTCCTTCTGGGATGTGACGCTGGGTGTGCGGTGGCATGTCAGGCCGTGGGATGGCCTTGCCGCTTAGAGCCTAACCGCCTCCGGGCACTCGGCCAGCCGACCGCCCGGGTCCTGGGACGAAAAAGGGCCTGAATGCCCCTCTTACAGGACATAGGACCCTTGATCATCGGGATTTCGGAGGCCCCGTCAGACCGGCGGCACCCGCACACACCACCGCCCGGCGCGAAGGGGGTTACGCGCCGGGCGGTGGAATTACGCGGTGGAACTACTGCGTGTCGCGAAAGCGGCCACGACCGTTCCCACAGGTTTCAGCCGGGGTTCAGCTCCGGCCTCACCTTCGGGTTCAGCTGAGCTTCAGCTTCTGGCCCGGGAAGATCAGGTTGGCGTCCGTGACGATGTCCTTGTTGAGCTCGAAGAGCTTCTCCCAGCCACCGGACACGTTGTTCGCGTCGGCGATCGCACCCAGCGTGTCGCCGGACTTGACCGCGTAGGAGCCGTTGCCCGTCTTGGGGGCCTCGGTCTTCGGGGCAGCGGCCGGACGCTCGGAGCGGGTGGTCGGAGCCTCGACGCGCTTGGTCTCCTTCTTCGCCTCGGTCTTCTTCTCCTGCTTCGGCTGCGTCTTCGGCTTGGCGGGTGCCTGCGCCGATCCGCCGGTGTAGGAGGAGTTCGACAGGCCGACGCCGCAGTGCGGCCAGGCGCCCTTGCCCTGGCCCTTGAGGACCTTCTCGGCGATCGCTATCTGCTGCGACTTGGAGGCCTGGTTGGCCTGCGAGGCGTACGACTTGCCGCCGTACGCCGCCCACGTGGAGGACGAGAACTGCAGGCCGCCGTAGTAGCCGTTGCCCGTGTTGATGGACCAGTTGCCGCCGGACTCGCACGAGGCGACGCGGTCCCACTCGGAAGCGGTCGCGGCCGAGGCGGTGCCCGCGGCCATCAGCGGAGCCGCGACGGCGACACCGGCGACACCGGCGAGCGTGACGATGCGGACGGCCTTGGAACCGCGACGGTGCTTGCCCTTGCCCGAAAGCAGCATGGAGTTCTCCTCACCGACGCCTACGAGGTGAGCTGTCGGGTTCGGGCGAGTGAGTGCCCGGCCGAGCGACCTAGCGCTTGGCTTAACCCCTAGCCGGTTCCGTGACCGTCTCTCAACGGCCGTTCCCGGCGCCTACCTTGGTTCCCCCGCTCCTGCCTTCGGCGCTTTACGCGACGAGTGTTCCCTCCGTCCGCCGGCAGGATTCGGCGATGCGGTCGAAGGAGCCCGCGGTGGCGGGCGATTCAGAAGGTAGACAGGTCTCCCCCGATGTTCAACGAGCGACATCGGGGGAAACGGTGCCTACTTGCGCTCCTCGAAAGGGTGTTTGCGCAGGTGAGGGCGGGGTTTGCGGAACGCTCGGGGCCGGACACGCCAGTTGACCTGAAGAGACACATGTCTCACTTACAGAAAACGGACAATCAGCTGGTTCCGGGCGCCTCAAGTGTCCTTATTGATGCGTTAGATCCAGGTTCTGACCGGGCTTGATCAGGTCCGCATCGCCGCCGATGACCTGCTCGTTGGCCTCGTAGAGACCCTTCCAGCCGCCCTTCACACCGTTGGCGTCCGCGATCGCGATCAGGTTGTCGCCCTCCTTCACGGTGTACGTCGACTCCGACGCGGCGTCAGGCGCGGCGGGCTTCTCGACGGCGGCCGGGCCGCGGTGCTTGCCGCCGCCCTCGCTCGCACCGGGGGCCGCCGGAGCGGCCGGGGAGGCGGACTCGCCGGGTGCGGCCGGAGTCGTCGGGGCCGTGGGATCAACCGGATTGACCGGGTTGGCCGGGTTGGCCTGGTTCTCCGGATTACCCGGGTTCGTCGGCTTCGTGGAGTTCCCCGGGCCGGACGGGCTCCCGGGAGACGTCGGGTCCACCGGCTCGGTCGGGCCCACCGGAAGGGTCGGGTCCGCGGACGGCGGTACGGGAGTGGCGGGGTCCGTCGGGCTCGTGGGAGGCGTCGGGTCGCCCGGGAGGCCGGGAGGCGGCGTCTGGGCGTCCGGCGGGGGCATGACGGGCAGTTCGCCGGGCACGCCGATCGGGTAGTCGGGCAGCACCGAGGCCGGCGGGGACGACGGGCCCCCCTGCGACGGGGCTCCGAAGTCGGTGGACCTGCCCGAGCCCCCGCGGGGCACGGAGTCGTCCGGGCGGGACGGGGCGGGGGTCGCGGAAGCGGAACCGCCGGGCAGGCCCGGGTCCACCTCGGCGGCGGGCGCGTCCTGCGTCAGACCGGCCTGCACCGCGCACAGCGGCCACGCCACGGGGCCCTGGGAGGCCAGGACCCGTTCGGCCACGGCGATCTGCTGGGAGCGACTGGCGAGGTCGGCACGATCGGCGAAGTCGAGCCCGCCGGCGCCCTTCCACTGCTCCTGGCTGAACTGCAGCCCGCCGTACGCGCCGCCGCCGAAGTTGGCGCTCCACGTACCGCCGCTCTCGCACTCGGCGACCCTGTCCCAAGTGGAGGTCTCCGCGGCGCTCGCGCCGGTGGCGGCGAGCAGTGGCAGGGCGAGTGCGGTGCCGGTGACTCCGGCGGTGACGACAAGTGCGGGCACTTGTCGGGGGCGTCTGTGGCGGCCGTTCCCGGAACGCATGAGGCTGCACCTTTCGCATAACGGCGGGGTAACGGCAGAACCTAGCGGCCTTCGAACGCCAGTCACAAGTTTGGGCAGCGAACTGACTTCCGGTCAGGATGGTTTCAGGCGTTTTGGGACTTTGATTCGACGGTGAAGCGGACCGGAAGCGTCCGCAGCCCCCGCATGATGAGCCCACCCCGCCAGCGCAGCTCCCCGGGAGCCACGGCCAGTTCCAGATCGGGCAGCCGCGTCAGCAGGGTCGCGAGGGTGAGAGCAGTCCCACGTTCTGCGCGCCACGCACCGTCACTCGCAGGGGCGGGATGGCCGGGCGGACGTACACGGGCGTCCCTGCACGCTGCTCGTTCAGCCACGCCACCAGCAGCGGCCATGCCCCTCGCTGCCACCAGGACAGCTGCCGCTCACGAATGCGCTGCGCCGGCCCGAACTTCACGGGGATCTCCTTCCAGGTGATCCCCGTACGCAGCCGGTGCAGCATGCCGTTCAGCGCCAACCGCAGGTCGATCTTGGTCTTGGTGAACGAAGCGGGCGAGTAGATCGCTTCCAGGACACTCCGCACACCGGCCCACTCCTCCTCCGCCACATCAGTGATCCGGGCGGTGCGGCCGTACCGGTCATGCTTTGCTCTTCTTGGGCAGGGTTGAATCACGCACGGTCAGTCCTTCCCGACTGGCAAGTCAGACCCTGGAGCCTTCTTAGCGGGACGCTCCGGGGTCTTGGTAGGCGCCCCGGAATGTGCCCGTGGGGTAAACCGTGCTTCGCCCACCCGGAACGGCGATGACTGCCAGGTCGCCGCCGACCACCGCCTCAGCGAGAGTCCGTCAGAGGGCGTTCTTCGTTTCCGCAGTAGGGCTCGGTGTGAAGCGGACCGGCAGGGTGCGCAGGCCCCGCATGATGAGCCCACCGCGCCAGCGCAGTTCTGACGGGTTTACGGCGAGCTCCAGGTCGGGCAGCCGGGTCAGCAGCTCAGCGAGGGCTGTTTGGCCTTCGAGGCGGGCCAGGGGGGCTCCCAGGCAGTAGTGGATGCCGTGGCCGTACCCGAGATGCTGGTTGTCGCTCCTGGCGAGGTCGAGCGTGTCCGGCTCGTTGAACCGCTCCGGGTCGCGGTCGGCAGCAGCGAGGACGACGAGAACGGGGTCGCCGACCGGGATGTCCTGGCCGCCCAGCGTCAGCGGCTCCGTCGCGTAGCGCCAGGTGGCCATTTCCACGGGGCCGTCGTAGCGCAACAGTTCTTCGATGCCGGTTTCAAGCAGGTCGGTCTCTCCCGCAGCGAGAGAAGCCTGGAGGCGTTCACGCTGTTCCGGGTTCTGCAGCAGGGCGTAGGTCCCGTTGCCGATGAGGTTGATCGTCGTTTCGAATCCGGCGAAAAGAAGCACGAAGCACATGGCGGCGGCCTCGTTCTCGGTGAGGTGCTCGCCGTGATCGCTCGCCCGGATCAGTCCGGAGATCAGGTCGTCGCCCAGATCGTCGCGCTTGCGGCGGATCAGTTCGACGAGGTAGCTGCGGATCTGCTTGACCGCGCGGGCCACGCCGCCGCGCGGGCCCCCCGCGTGGCGGATCATCATGCCCGCCCAGTCGCGGAAGTCGTCCTGGTCCTCTCGCGGTACACCGAGCATCTCGCAGATGGCGTAGATGGGGAGCGGGAAGGCGAACTCGTGGATGAGGTCGGCCTCCCCCTTCTCGCAGAACTGATCGATGAGGTGATCGGTCAGTTCCTGCACCCTCGGGGTGAACTCGGCGACCCTGCGCGGGGTGAACGCCTTCGACACCAGGCGGCGCAGCCGGGTGTGGTCCGGCGGGTCGATGTTGAGGAGGTGGGTCATTAGGTCGGCCTTGCGCTCGCCCGGGATCCCGGTCCGGCCCTTGGCGTGCGCGGAGCCTTCGTGGTGGGCCGGGTTCTTGCTGAGCCGCTGGTCGGCGAGGGCCTGCCGGGCGTCGGCGTACCGGGTGACGAGCCAGGCCTCGACCCCGCTGGGGAGCGTGGTGCGGTGCACGGGCGCGTGCTCGCGCAGCCAGGCGTACGCCGGGTACGGGTCGGTCGCGAACTCCCAGTCGAACAGGGTCGGCGGTGGGGCGGAGACGGAGGTGGAGAGGGGCGCGGATCCGTCCACGGACTGGTCGGCGGCGGGCTCTTCGGGGGCTGCGGGGGTCTGCTCGTGCACCTGGAGACCGTATCCCGCCCGCCGCCCATCACCCCATATGACCTATTTATCGCGGCTGTCCGTAGATCGGCTCTGGCTTGACCTCACGTTCTCCGGCGTTCCTACTTTCGGTTTTGTGGATGTGAGGATCTTGAAAAGCAGCTTTGCGGTGGTGGAGAGACGGGCCGAGCATGCGGTCACGTTCTTCTACTCCCACCTGTTCTGGCACAACCCCGGAGTCCGTGATCTCTTCCCGGCCTCCTTCGAAGACATGGAGCGACAGCGGGACCGGCTCTTCGCCGCGCTCACCCATGTGATCGCCCACCTGGAGAACGAGACGCTCGTCCCCTATCTACGCGACCTCGGCCGCGACCACCGCAAGTTCCTGGCGGGGCCCGAGCACTACGCGGCCGTGGGCACCAGCCTGATCGCCGCGCTCGCCGAGGCCTCCGGGTCCGCCTGGCACCCCGAGGCCGAAAAGGCCTGGTCAGAGGCGTACCAGGTGATCGCCGACGCGATGATGGCCGGCGCCGCCGCCAGCGAAGACCCGCCGTGGTGGGACGCGGAAGTCGTACGCCATCTGCTGTACGGGCAGGACATCGGCGTCCTCACCCTCCGCCCGCACGCCCCCTTCCCCCATCTCCCGGGCCAGTACACGAGCGTGAGCAGCGACCGGGTGCCGACGACCTGGCGCACGTACTCCCTGGGCAACGCGCCCCGCGCCGACGGGACGCTCGACCTGCACGTCAGCCGGATCGAGGGGGGCCGCCTCAGCACCGCCCTGATCCGTGACACGCAGCCCGGGGACGTGCTGCGGCTCGGCGCGGCCGGCGGGCAGATGACCTTCCGCCGCGAGGACCGCCCGGTCAGTTTCATAGCCGCCGGCACCGGCTGGGCCCCGGTCCGCGCCATGCTGGAGGACCTGGCGGACCACCCTCCCGATCAGGACGTGCGGCTCTTCGTGGTCGCGCGGGACGCCGCCCACCTCTACGACCGCCCGCTGATCGACGAGTACGCGGCCTCCCTGGCCTGGCTGAGCGTCACCTACATCACCCCCGCCCCCGGTCAGCACCGCAACCAGGCCACCGACCGGCTGGCGACCGCGCTCAGCAACCGCGGGCTCTGGCCCGACCAGGACGTCTACCTCAGCGGTCCGCCGCAGTTCATCCGGGAGACCTCGCAGCTCCTGGAGGAGCTCGGCGCGCGCCCGGACCGGATCTTCTACGACTCCGTACCTGCCAGTGGCAGGGGCCAGGAGCAGGGGAACCGGCCGATGGGCTTCGGCGAGTGGTTCCTGAACCGCCCCGACCCGCACTGGCACAACCCGTCGGGCCGCGCGCCCCGGGGGTATTGAAAACATCGCCGCCTGACGCAGTCGCGGCCTCCCGCTGCTGAGGGCTACTCGCCGACGCCCTCGGCCGCACGGATCGCGTCCCGGTAGGTCCGGGCCGCCGCGCGCAGCGCGGTCTCGGGGTCGGTCCCCGCCGCCTCGGCACGCGCCGCCAGGTCCAGCAGTTCGTACCCGACGCCCTCTCCGCGGGGCAGTTCCACGGGCACCTCCCCCGCACGGGCGCGGCCCGCCAGCTTGGCCGCGAGCGCGAGACCGGGCTGGCCGAGCGGGATCCCGTCGGTCACCGACTCCCGCTGCTTCTCCACCTGCTTGGTGCGCTGCCAGTGTGCGTTCACGTCCTCCGGGGTTTCCGCGGTCGCGTCGCCGAAGACGTGCGGGTGCCGGTGGATCAGCTTCTCGACGAGGGCGCCCGCCACGTCGTCGATGGAGAACGACTCGTCCTCTTCACCGGGGCCGCCCTCCTCCGCGATGCGCGCGTGGAAGACCACCTGGAGCAGGACGTCGCCGAGCTCCTCGCGCAGTTCTTCGCGGTCCCCGTCCTCGATGGCCTCGACCAGCTCGTAGGCCTCTTCGATGGCGTACTTCGCCAGTCCCTCGTGCGTCTGCTGCGAGGTCCAGGGGCATTCGCGCCGGACCCGGTCCATGACCTGGACGAGGTCGAGCAGGCGTGCGCCCGGCAGGTCGTACGAGCCCGGCAGCAGTTCCAGGTCCGGTACGGCGACCCTGCCCGAGCCGGCGAAGCGGGCCAGCCCGTCGGTGAGCCGCCGGTCTCCCTCGCCGCTCAGCAGGACGACGACCGTGCGCCCGCCGGCGCACTCCTCGATCAGCGCCTGGGCGTCGGGGGTCTCCAGGGTCACGTCGACGCCAGCCTCGCGCAGGTACGGGAGCTGGACGTGGCCGGGGTCGGCGCACAGCACCCGGTCCGCGGCGTGCAGGGTCTGCCAGGCCGGCCAGGACAGCATGCCGGGGGCGACCCGGTGGCTCGTGGTCAGCAGCACGATGCGGCCGGTGGGCTCGGAGGACACGTCGTCAGTCACCCTCCGAACCTACCTCCCCCGGCCTAAGCGCCGGCCGGGGGCTGCTCGGGCCGGGTGACCTGGGTGATCCACGGGGTGGAGTGCTCGCCGAGGGTGACCCGCTGGGGGTCCCAGACGCCGTAGCGCGGGTTGACCTCGATGCCGAGCGCGGCCGCGGCCTTCGCGGCGGGCTCGGCGAGCTTGCCCTCGCCGAACTTGGCGTTCAGCTTCTCGAAGAGCACCTGGTCGCGGACCCAGCGCTCGATCTGGTCGGGGGCGACGGCGGCCTTCTGCAGGATCGCCTCCTCGAAGGCCGCGGCCCCGCGGTTGCCCTCGTCGTAGGCCTTGCGGGCCTCCTGGAGCTCCTTGGGGGTGACCTCGATGCCGGCGTCCTTCGCCATCCGGTCGAGGATGCGGCTCTGCAGCATGGTGCTGAGCTTGACCCGGTCGAGCTGCGGGACGGCCGCGATGAGCTCGGCCGCGTGTTCGGAGCGGTTCTGTGCGGTGCGGACGTCGTTCACCTGGGCCTGGAGCGCGGAGGTGGTGATCCGTTCGCCGCCGATCACGGCCGCGGTGCCGGGGCGGGCTTCGCCCGAGCACGCGGACAGCAGAGGGGCCGCCAGGAGCAGGGCGGCGGAAACGGAGAGCGCTGTGCGACGGTGCAAAGGAGCCTCCAGGGCCGGGAGATTGTGCTTCGGTGCACAAGGGCCGTGCGGTGATCGATGTTATGCAGTCGGGGTGATCAGAGCCACCGGTTCGACCAACGATTCCGAGGGTGTTGGGGTTCGCGTCCACCGATGGCCACCCTTCGGCCCACCGGGAGTGCCAGGGTCGGCCCACCATGTCGACACCGCACCGCTCCCCGCGCCGCCCCGGTCTGCTCGGCTCGGCGCTCGCCGCCCTGGTCACGGTGGTGGCCGTGTGCGCCGGAGACGCCGTGGCGCGCGTCTTCCCGTACGGGCCGCGCCACCGCAGCATCAACGACCTCGGCAACCAGTTCGTGCCCTTCCACGCGCACCTGTGGGACCTGCTGCACGGGCGCGCCGCGGGCGGCCTGCTGCTGAACTGGCAGTCCGGGTACGGGACCAGCTTCCTGCCCGACTTCGGGACCTACCTGGCCAGCCCCTTCGCGGTCCTGGTGGGGCTGTTCCCGCGCCAGGACATCGACCTCGCGGTGTACGTGGTCACCGTGCTCAAGACGGCGGCCGCCGCGGCGGCGATGGCCTGGCTGCTGCGCACGCAGCGGCGCGGGCCGGCGTGGGCGGCGGGGCTGCTCGGGGCCTCGTACGCGCTGTGCGGCTGGTCGGTGATCGAGGCCTCGTACAACCCGATGTGGCTGGACGGGCTGATCGCCTTCCCGCTCCTGTGTCTGACGGGTGAGTGGGCGCTGCGCTCGCGCCGGCCGGTGGCGGCCGTCGTGGTGGTGGCGCTCTGCTGGACGGCGAACTTCTACACCGCCTACATGGCGACGCTGGGCGCGGTCCTGGTGCTGCTGGTCCGGCTGCTGCTCACCCGGGAGGGCGCGCGGGATCGGCTACGGGGCCTCGCGCGGGCGGCGCTGACCACGGTGCTCGGCGTCGCCCTGTCGATGCCGGTGCTCCTCCCCCTCTTCCTCAGCTCGAAGCAGGCCTACCCGGGGTGGTTCAAGCCGTTCGTGCCGGTGCCGGCCGAGGACCTGCTGGCCCGGCTGCTCCCCGCCACCTACTCCTTCTCCTCCCCCGCCCTGTTCATCGGCACCGGGGCCCTGCTGCTCGCGGCGGCCCTGCCCTTCCACCGGGCGGTGGCGGGGCGGGAGCGGCTGGTGTGGACGGGGCTGGTCCTGCTGGTGCTGCTGTCCTTCCAGTGGATGCCGACGCACCTGGCCTGGCACCTCTTCGCGACGCCCAACGGCAGCCCGTACCGGCAGACCTTCGTGCTGGCCGGGATCGTGGTGATGGCCGCCTGGGCGGGGCTGACATCGGCCGGCCCGCCGCGGCCGTGGGCGCTGGTGGGCGGCGCGGCGGTCCTGGCGGCCGTGCTGCTCGCGGCGAGCGGGAGCCGGCTCGCGACGGCGTGGGGCCTCGCCCTCTTCGGCGGCGGCCTGGCGCTGGCGGGGGCGGCCTGGTGGGCGCTGCGCCACCGGCGGCTGGTCCTGCCGGCGGTGGGGGTGCTGGCGCTGGTCCTGGTGGCCCAGGCGGCGGCGACCACCGCGTACGGGCAGAAGGGCAAGCTGGCGGGGCTGGACGACTACCCGGTGTGGGGCGCGGCGCACACGGCGCGCGCCGGGGCCCTGGAGGCGGCCGGGGGCTGGCCCGCGTACCGCACGGACGCGGGGCGGCCGGCGCTGACGGGGAACGACCCGATGCTGCTGGGCGGGGAGGGCGGCGCGTACTACAGCAGCCACACCCCGGACCTGTTCACGCGGACCATGGTGGCTCTGGGCGCGGGCTGGACCTCGCGCGGCCGCAACGTACAGAGCCTCGACAACCCGGTGACGGACGCCGTCTTCTCGGTCGGCGCCCGCCTGCGGCCGGAGGGCACGATCGCCCGAGCGGAGGTCCCTCCCCTCATCACGGTCCGCCCGCCGGGTCCGGAACCGGCGTACGGGGCTTCGCCCTTCGCCAACCAGGAGCTGCTGCTGGGCGCGCGGGTCTACGAGGCCCCGGTCTCCCCCGGTGTCTGCCGCGCGGGCACGGAGGCCTTCCTGTGGGCCCCGGAGTACAACGCGACGGCCCGCCTCGCGGACGGCCCCGCCTTCCGCCTGAACGCCAACCCGCCGCGCAACAGGGCGGCCCTGCAGCCCCTGGGCGTCTCGCACGGCCGCCCCTCGCAGCTGGTCTTCGACGCCCCCGCCCCGGCCCACTGGGAACTCTCCTGCCTGGACCGCCCCCGCCTGACGGCAGCGGTGGCGGCGCTGCGCGCCTCGGCGGCGGTGTCGGTCCGGGTGGACTCGTCAGGGATCCGCGCCACCCTCCCGCCGGGCAGCCGGGGCACGGCGGTCCTCTCGGCCCCGGCGATCGCGGGCTGGACCTGCAACGGCCGCCCGGCCGCCACCCGCCTGGGCCTGGTGGCGGTCCCCCTGAACGGCCGCACCACCACCGTGGCCTGCACCTTCCGCCCGCCGGGCCTCCTGCTGGGCCTCACGATCGCCGGAATGGCCCTGCCGGCGTTCCTGGCCCTCCTCCGGGTGAGCCCCCTTGGTCCCAGGGCTCCACGTCGAGACGGGATGGCACCCGCCGAAAATACGGAAATCCCCACCAGACACCCGGTGGGGATTTCCGTTCCGCCGAAGTAGACGGCCGTGGGGTGGGCCAATGACTGCGGCCCACCCCACGCCGTGGTCAATTGACCGTCACTCCAGGAATGTCGGCGCGGATTCGCGCGAGACCACCGGCTCAGCCCATGCTGCCGCGTTCAGAATCGGGCGCTGCACCATTTGCCCGTCCACGACTTCCATCAGCAGATGCCGCACCCTGGGCGCCACATGCACACGGTATCGGAGGCCTTCGATATCGACGACGCCACATTCCGTGGGCGCTGACGGCACGTCGTCGCCCACTGCTTCAGTGACGTTCCAGCCTGCCCGGCTGGCCAGGTGAATCCACACCTCCAAGGCGCGCCGGGGGTCGACCCCTCCCACCCGGGCGATGATCTCTACTGGATCGGTTCGGTTTTCCATCTTGCTCTCTCTTCCAAAGCAACAGGACCTGTCAATCTAGCCCAGCGGTTTGCTTGCCTGCCACCAGCCTGTGGGAACACCCTTGGTCGTCCTGTTGCCCCATAGATAAATGAAGTCGGCTCCGGTGGCTTCATAGCCCCGTTTCATGGCCTTCTGACAAGTGCCGCACGGATCCTTGTCTCCCCAGATGATGACCTTGTCCCCTGGCGCCGCGGGGAATTGGTTGTGAATTGGGTCATCCACCACGCTCTTCGTGCCGACCTGAGGTGAACCGCCGGACATTCGACCCACCCGGTGCTCGGTGTGACTGGCCGTGACCTTCCACGGGTATCCCATGGCCTCCTCGGCATCACTGAAGTTGCCGCTTCGCACGCTGTAGCTGTGCTTGAGGTTTCCGGCTCCGTCGTACACCTCCACATCGGCGAAGTGGGTCTTCTTGCCCGGGCAGCCCCAGTTCGCGTTGTGGACGAGAACCGCGAGTTCACCAGCCGCGACGAAGTAGGAATGCAGACCATTGATGGTGAGGTCGTAGGTGACGCGTTCCGCGGTGTACCGCTTGACCTCAAGGATCGGAGTCGGTTCGCCCGAGTCGCTCTGGAGCGTCTGGCCGGACGTGAGGTTGGTGGCCTGCGTCCAGGCGTTGCGGCTGACCTCGTAGAACTGGTGGTGCTTGGTGGTCTGGATCGTCTTCGGACCCGACTTGGTGGCGACGACGACGTCGACGTAGTCACGGTCCGTCTTGGTGACGATCACCGCCTCTACGCGGCGCTTCTCCTTCTCCTTCTTTCCGGGCTCGGCGGCCAGAACGTAGTCGCCGACCTTCACCTCGGAGATTGGCCTGGTCACGGCACTCGCCAACAGCACCGGGGTCAGACCGGTGAAGCTGTGTGGGGTGCAGCTCTTGCGGCCGAGCTTGCCTGCGGCAGCACCGAAGACACCACCCGACGCCGCTCCCACAGCCGTGGCCGTGGCCGCGCCGCCGACGCTGCAGCCCTCCTCGCTGCTGATGCAGGAGATGCCGTAGCCGACAGCGCCTTCCGCGGCGCCGCCCGCGCTACCCATGACAGCGCCCTTGAGCGCCTTACCGCCGACACCGGCCAGCAGACGGCTCACCGCGCCGGAGGCGAGGCCGCCGGCCGCACCACCGAGTGCGCCGGTCACAGCGCCCACACCGACCGCCATGCCGAAGCCGGCCAGCGTCTTCGGGCCGTCGCTCATCATGTAGCCGACGCCGTTGGCCGCCGCACCCGCGAGGGCCGCGCAGCCGATCGCGCCGACGCCCGCCGTGAGAGCCGTGCAGCCGGCGAAGACCGCTACACCGACCGCCACCGAAACGATGGTCGAGGCGTGCTGCTTGACGAAGTTGGCTGTGGCTTTGGCTGCCTTCTTGACGGCCTTGCCGACCTTCTTGGCTGCCTTGACCACCTTCTTCGCCACATGCTTGACAGCCTTGGCGACCTTGCGGACCTGCTTCTTTACGTGCTTGACGACCTTGTGGGCGACCTTCTTTACGGCCTTGTAGGTCCGTTTGACGTATCTCTTGACCTTCTTGACGCTGTCGTTGACGTAGCGCACGGTCTTCTTGACCGCCCGGTACGTCCGGTAGACGGTCTTCTTGACCGCTGCCTTGACCTGCCGCGCGGCCTGCTTGACCACCACGGCGGCCTTCTGGACGGTCGCGACCGTCGCGTGCCAGGCCGTCGAGACGGTCTGGGTGACCTTCTGCGTGACCTTCTTGGCGATCTTCTTGAACCAGTCACCCCAGTGACCCGTCGGGTCGGTGACGGTCATCGGGTTGGCGTTGGCGTACGCGTAGCTGTTCGCGGTCACCGAGGCCGGGAGCGGGTTCTGGGCGACCGTGTCACGGCTGTTGAACTGGCCCGTCTGCGGCGAGTACCACCGCGCGGCCATGTTGACCTTGGCCGTCTCCGGGTCCGTCCAGCCCGACTGGTAGCCCAGCTGGCCGACCATGCCCTGGGTCGAGACGACCTTGCCGAACGGCGAGTACGTCGTCGAACCGGTCAGTGCCTCGCCCGTGGCGGTGAACTGACCCACCACGTCGGTGTGGAGGTCCATGAGTGCCAGGACCGACGACACCCCCGTCTTGATTCCGACCAGCGACCCGTCCGTGTCACGGCTGTAGGTCGCCAAGCCGTCCGATGCGACGTCATTGCCGGTGCCGCTGTACTGGAACGAGAACAGCGGACCCGAGGTCGGGGTGCTCGCGCTCAGCACCCGGTCGAGGCCGTCGTACGCGTAGGTACGGTCGCCCTCGTTGATCACCCGGTTGAAAGCGTCGGCCTTGATCGAGGTCGTCTTGCCGGCCTCGTCCGTGGCTGAGCTCATCGTGCCGCGCGCGGTGTACGCGTACGCACTGTGGCCGTCCGAGGTGAGTCGGTTCCTGGCGTCGTAGGTGTAGGTGTCACCGCCGACGCGTGTGCGGTTGCCGGCCCCGTCGTAGCCGTAGGCCTCCGTCGTCGTCCCGTTGTTCCAGGAGGACAGCCGGTTCGCCCAGTCGTACGTGTAGGTGTTCGCGGACGAACCCGCGAGACCCGACGTCGTCTTGGACGTTTCGTTGCCGTTCTCGTCCCAGCCGTAGGTGATGGACGACAGCTGCGTGCCCGAGGGCGAGGTCAGCTTGTCGTTCGTGACCCGCTGCAGGGCGTCGTACGTGTACGAGCGCTTCGCCTTGCCCGCGCCGTAGTCGATCGATGTGACATCGCTGTTGACGTTGTAGCCGTAGGTCAGCGTGCTGCCCATGGCGCCGTCGTTGACCGTCTTCAGCCGCCCGGCGGTGTCGTAGCCGAAGCTTGACGTGCCGGACGCGTCCGTCCTCGAAGTCATCGCCCCGTCGCCGTTCCAGGCGAAGGAGGAGGCACCCGAGGGCCCTTCCGCGGACAGCAGCAGACCGCGGTCGTCGTAGGCGAAGGTGTTCTTGTCCTCGCCGGTGCCCGCGACGGCCGTGACCCGGTCGTCGGCGTCGTAGTCGTAGGTGCGGGAGATGGTGGAGACTTCCGCTCCCGTACCGGACTGGGTGATCAGCCGGCCCTTGACGTCGTACTCGTTGGTGGCGACCACGCCGCCCGGGGAGCGCTGCTCCTTGGGCCGTCCCGCGCCGTCGTACACCGTGGTGAAGGTGCGGTCCGCCGCGTTCGGGTGGGTCGGAGTGGAGGGCTCGATGACCGATTCCGGCATCCCCCACGTGTTGTAGGTCGTGAGGAAGGGGTTGCCCCGGCCGTCGGTGAAACGCGTCCGGTTGCCCGCCGCGTCATAGCCGAAGGTCGTGGTGATCGACTCGGTCGCCGAGACCGGCTGGACCGCTTTGGTGATCAGGCCGGTCGCATCGTTCGTGAAGGTAGTGGTGTGCCCCCGATTGTCGGTGAGGGACACCGGGTTGCCCGCCCGGTCGTACGTGGAGCTGCTGCTGCGCAGCACCGCTCCGTTCGTGTCCAGGTCGCTCGTTGCGGTGATCTGGCCGAATCCGTCGTACGTGTTCTTGGTACTGGTGCCGTCCGGGTCCGTCGCGGTGAGGACCTGTCCGTCCCTGGTGTAGGTGAAGGTCGACTTGCTACCCGCGGAGTCGGTCACCTCGGTGACCTCGCCCACATTGTTGTACTTGTAGGACTGCGTGATGCCGGTCGGGCTCACGGTCCGGGACAGGTTGCCGCCCGGAGCGTCGTACTCGTTGATCGCCGTGAACGCGCGCTGCGTCGGCTGGCGCACGATGTCCGTGCTGGTGAGAGGGCGTTCCAGGTAGTCCCAGGTGGTTTCCTCGCGGGCACCGTTCGGCCGGGCGGCCGACAGCTGGTCGCCGTTGGTGTCATAGGTGTACTTCGTCGTACCGCCGCCGGGGTCAGTGACCGAGGCGAGGTCCCCGAGCTGGGTGTACGTGTAGGTCTTGCGGGCACCAAGTGAGTTGACCTCCGCCGTGACCTGGCCGAGCTTGTTGTACTCGTTCCAAGTGGTGGCCGTGATCGGGGTCGAGGACCCGGGCGCCGTGTAGTTCGGCGAGCTCGTCGAGGACTCCTGGCCCTCGGCGTCGTACGCGGTGACCACGACGTTGCCGAGCGGGTCGGAGGACTCGGTCTGCTCGCTGAAGGTGTTGTAGCCGGTCATCGACACCGGGCGGACGGAGACCGGGGTCCCGCCGTTCTGCTCCGCGCTGATGGTTGGCGCGGTGACAATGGTCTGCTGGCCCGCCTCGTCGTAGCCGTAGTCGGTGGTGCTGCCGTTGGCATCCGTCATCGACAGCGGCAGACCGCGCTGGTCCAGCTTCCAGGAGGTGGTGCGGACGGCGCTGCCCGCTGCCGGGAGCGTGCCGCCCTTGACCGCGGAGACCTGCGCCGCGGTCAGTGCCTCGCCGTAGACCTGGACGTCGCTGAGGGCGCCCTTGTGGTACTCGCCGTAGGAGCCGGCCGCCTTGCGGCGTCCGATCTGCAGCGGCCCCGTGGCCTCCCAGGGTGCGGTGAACGCGGTCTCCTGGGCGAGCGTCCCGTTGACGTAGAGACGGATCTTGCCCGCCTCCGCGTCGTACATGCCGAAGAGGTGGGTCCAGGCTCCTGCCGTCACCGCGGCGGTGCCGGAGACGGCCCGGGTCAGGGTCAGTCCGGACTCGTCCTTGTTCGGCCGGTTGAACGTCCAGCCGAACGCGGTGGAGTAGTAGAGCTGGAAACCGTTGCCGTACACCGCGTCCTGGGACAGGAAGGTGTGGTTCGCGGTGGTGTCGTCCAGTCGTACCCACGCCCCGACGGAGAAGCCGCCGTTGGTGTTCACGACGGGGCCGGACGTCTTGCCGTAGCTGCTCGACGTGCCGCCGAAGACCGCGGATCCGCCCTGTTCCGTGGAACGGGTCACCCCACTGGTCAGAGTGACCTTGTTGGTGCCACCGGAGGAGTCGTCGGCGGTCGTGCCGGCGCTCTCGTCCAGCTTCCACCGGCCCACCGGCGCCGTCGTGCCGTCGTGGACGGTCTTGCCCGTGACGTTGCCGAGCTGGTCGTAGCGGGTGTCCGAGGTGGAGACGTCACCCGTCGCCGGGTCCTTCTCCGTCTCCGTCACGACGTTGTCGTCCGGGTCGTAGGAGACGCTCGTCGTCCGGGCGAGCCCGGCCGGGTCGAGCACCGACTTCGTCGTGCGGTCGGCCGCGTCCACCGTGAAGGCGGTCGTGGTCTTGCCGTCGTTGGTCACCTGCTGGATGAGGTTGCCGGCGGCGTCGTAGGTGTTGGCCTGCTGGGTGAAGGACTTGCCGGTCTGCGGGTCCTTGCGGACCACGGTGGCCGACAGGCCGTCGTCGGTGTAGGTGTACGCCGTCACCCAGCCCATCGAGTCGGTGATCGACGCGAGGCGGCCGGCGGGGTCGTAGGCCCGCGACTCCTGGACCAGGGTGGCCGGTGACGACGGGTTGTTCGGGTCGCCGGTGTGGTTCAGGAGGCTGGTGGTGAGCGGGCGGTTCTCGCCGTCGAAGGTGTAGGTGTTGACGTTCCCCGCGGGGTCGGTCTCCTTGACCTTGTTGCCGTAGCCGTCGTACTCGAACGACGTGGTGTCGCCGCCCGGGTCGGTGCGGCCCGCGAGGCGGTTGTAAGGGTCGTACGTCATGGTCGTCGTGCGCGCGGCGTCGCCGCCGGTCACGTCCGAGACCGTCTGGGACAGGATGTTGCCGTCCGCGTCGAACCCGGTGGTGGTCCTGGCCTGGTGCACCGCGCCGGTGACCCGGTTGGTGATCGCCGGGCCGGTCTCGGTGAGGACCTGGTCGTTCTTGTCGTACGTCTGGGACGTGACGAGTCCGGCCGGGTTGGCGTCGGATATCTCGGTCCGGGTCAGCTGCCGGCCGAGGTTGTCGTACGTGACCTTCGCCTTGGCGCCGTTGGCGTCGGTGATCTCCGCGAGGTCACCGTTGGCGAAGTAGCTGTACGTGGTCTTCTTGCCGCCGGCCGTCGTGACCTGGTTGACCAGGCCGGCCGGGGTCACAGCGGTGCCGCCCTCGGCCGCCGGGGTGGTGGCCGTGGTGTAGGTGGTGCCGGCGGTGCGGCCGTTCGGGAAGCCGGGCACCGGCGGGGTGGTCACCGCGGTGAGCTTGCCGCCCGTGTCGTAGGTGTAGCTGGTCAGGTACGTGTTGTCCGTGGGGCTCGCGGAACGGCCGTCGCGCTCGGTGAGGAGCAGGTCGTTGCGCAGGTCCATCGGCGGGAACGCCGTGGTGGCGTCGGGGTAGTAGCTGTAGTACGCCGTGGAGCACTTGTTGGCGGCCGTGTCCTGGCAGACGGTCTGGGAGACCGTGTTGCCGCGGATGTCGTGGCCGGTGACGCTGCGGTTGCCGTTGGCGTCGGTCACGGTGTGCAGGAAGCCCGCCGTGTCGTAGCCGTACGTGGTCCGCTTGCCGTCGGTGCCGACCGTGGCGAGCATGCGGTTGCCCAGCTCGGCGTCGTACACGTACGTCAGCGTCTTGTTGGTGGGGTCGGTCAGGGTGACCGTACGCACCGGGGCGATGCCGGAGGACGCCTTGTACGCGGACCAGTGCTGGCCGACCTCGGCGTCGCTCAGGCCCTTGGCGTGGACGGCGACCTCGGCGATGGAGCCGGTGAAGAAGCTGACGTCGGCCGGGGAGCTGTACCACTTGCTGAAGCCGGCGCCGATGAAGGTCCGGGTCGTGGCCTGGTCGTTCGGCGCGCCGGTGCAGCTGCCCTGCTTGGCGCCGTCGAGGTAGAGCGTCTGCGTGGTGCCGGTGGCCGAGAGGACCGCGTGGTGCCAGGCGTTGTCGGTGACGGTCGCCGTGGAGGCGACGTTCGCGTTGCCGTTGCAGGTGGCGCTCCACCAGTGGCCGCGCAGCTTGTTGTCCGCGCCGACGTAGAGCAGGTCGCTCCAGTCGCCGCTGACGCCGGCCGGGTCGTTCGGTGCCTTGGACTGGTCGCTCATGATGACGCCGGGCTTGGTGGTCTTGAACCACAGCTCGACCGAGCGGTCCGCCTTCGTGTGCAGCGGCCCGTAGGGCACCTCCACGAAGGAGCTGGTGCCGTTGAACTGCGCCGCGCTCACGTCACCGGCGCCGAACGGCCCCGCCACGCCCTGCGTGACGGTGTTGTACGTGCCGAAGCCGGTATGCAGCTCGTTGGCCGCCTGCGCCGCGCCCTGCGTGTCGTCCAGCCGCCAGTAGCCGCCGGGAGCGGAGCCCATCACGGCCGAGCGGTAGACCTGCGAGGAGCCGGTGACCGTGGCCGGGTTGAGCTTCCAGGTGCCGCCGTTGCCGTCGGTGGCCTGCTGGACCAGGTCGTCGGTGGTGCCGTAGGTGACCGACGCCTGGGTCTTGCCGCCCGGGGTGGTGATCTTCTGCAGCAGACCGGCGGACCGCTTGGCGGCCTGGTACTGGGCCCCGATGACCTCGGGGGTGAGCGGCTCGGTGTAGATAGCCGCCTCGGCCAGCTGGCCGGAGAAGTGGCCGAGCTGGTCGTTCGCGTTCATCGCGGGCCAGTTGCGGTTGTTCACGCCCGCGCCCAGCGAGATGTACGGGGTGTTCCAGTCCTTGATCTGGCCGGACTTGGTGCCCTGCGAGACGCCGTCCAGGTAAAGGGTCTGGATGGTGCCCGCACCGGTGAGGGTCGCCTGGTGCCACTGTCCGTCGTTGACGGAGGCGGCCGAGGTGATCGTCGTGGTGCAGCTGCCGGTGGCCAGGCAGCCGCGCAGCTTGCCGTCGGTGCCCACGTAGAGCGCCGGGGTGTTGTACCAGGTGTTGGCGACCGGGTCGGTGATGCTCAGCGGCTTGTCACCGTAGTAGAAGAGGACGCCGCCGGCCTGGGTGGTCTTGAACCACAGCGAGATCGTCGTGTACGAGGGCGTGGCGCCGGGGGCGCTCGGCATCTCGACGTACGAGGTCGTGCCGTTGAAGGTGGCCGTCTTCTGGGTGGAGCCGGCCAGCAGACCGCTGCTGCCCAGGGTCACGTTGCGGTACAGGGCGTTGTACTTGCCCTGGTTGGTGTCGACCGTGTCCTTGGTGACGGTCGCGCCCGAGGCCTCGCCGAGCCGCCAGTACGCGTACGGGTCGGCGTCCAGCACCGTGGTGCGGTGGTGGTTGCCGGTGGCGTACGTGTACTGCGTGCACTTGGACCAGTCCGCGGGCGGGCACACCGTGGCGAGCTGGTCGCCGGTGTAGGTGTACTTCCACGTCTGGGCGGTGTCCGGCTCGATCAGCACCGACGGATCGGTGTACACGGTGTCCACGTGCGGGACGGTGGCCCCGGCCGGAGTGGCCCAGGTCAGCCCGAGCGAACGGCCGGCCGTGGTGTTGGTGATCTTCGTCAGCTGCTTGGAGGCGTTGTACGTGAACGTCTCGCCGCGGCCCGCGAAGTCCACGATGGCGGAGATCGCGTAGACGCCGGTCTTCGCGGTCGCCTGCGTGAAGGAGTAGGCCGTGAAGTCCTTGTCGGTCAGCTTGTAGCCGCCGGTGACCGTTTCCAGGCGGGCGTAGCGGCCCAGCGGGGGCACGAAGCTCCCGTCGGTGTTGCGGCCGAAGGCGACCTGCTCACCGCCCGGGTAGGTGATCGCGACGCTGGTGACCGTACCGGCGCCGTCCTTGGTCTCGGCCGCCTTCATGTCGACGACCGTGGACCAGCCGGCGCCGAAGGCGCTGTCGATCCGCGGGTCGATGCTGTTGTACGAGCGGTCGATCTGGAGGGACGGGCCGACGACGGGTACGTCCGCGTCGGTGTCGTCGGTGGTGTAGTTGCCGTCCGACGGGTCGAACTCGTGGCCGTCGTTGTTCTGGGCCAGGCGCGAGGTGACGGGCGGCTGCGGCACCGCGGTGGAGAAGCGGCTCGCCGAGTACATCACCGAGTCGTATCCGTCGGTGACGCTCACGTACCAGTTGTAGTTCTTGCTCCAGCTGAGCTTGCCCGCCGGGACCTTCCAGCCGCGGTCGGCCGTCAGACCGGACGTGGCGACGGCGGTCGTGCTGGTGCTGTCGGCGTCGTACACCTCGAAGGAGTACGAGAGCGCCCCGGGCCAGTTGTCGGCGTCGCTCGCGTTGACGAGCAGCTCCGGCTGGAGGGTGTGCGCCTGGAAGTTCTCCGGCGGGTACTGGGCGTCGACCTGCGGCTTGGTGTTGGGCGAGTAGGTCAGTTCCAGGGCCGGCCGCCAGCCGGAGGTCGCCGAGTTGTCGGAGTGGAACTTCTTCCAGTGCAGGGCGTCGCCGGTCGGCGCGGTGAGGGCGAGGCCGTAGTTGGCGCCGCCGAGGGCCACCTGGTCGAACCAGGCGGTCTGGAGCGGCACCGGCATCTTCACGCCGACGGTGGTGGCGCCGGTGGTGTTGGTGCAGGAGGCACCGGGCGCGGGCGTGACCGACCCGATGGCCGTGCCGAAGCTCGGACCCGGGTAGCTCGTGACGCCGGAGGGCGTCCACGACTGCGTGATGTGGTTGACGGAGAACGACGACGCGGTGCAGGTCGAGGACCAGAGCGCGTACACGTTCAGCGTGGCGGCGGTGACCCGCTGACCGGCGAGCGTGCTGCCCAGCGAGGAGAACTGAAGGAACGAGTTCGCCTTGTTGGTGCCGGAGTCGTACGAGCCGACCTTGATCTGGTTCTCGGTGGAGTGGTCACCGCCGATCGTGTTCTGGCTGTACGTGGAGTTGCTGGAGGTGACGGTCGGGTCGACGGTCACCGGGTAGACCCGCTCGGGGGCGTCCAGCCAGGCACGGTCCGCGGTCATCCGCAGGGCCGGCTTGCCGTCCGCCTCGATCAGCTCGTAGGTGACGGCCCGGGACTGGGCGGCGTCGCCGGAGCGCGGGTCGATCTTGGAGTCCTCCATGAACGCGTGCGGGATGGTGGCGGTCACCTTGCCGTCGGCGCCGGTGAACTCCACGTCTCCGTCGGCCGCGATCCGCGGCGTCAGTCCCTTGGCGTCCAGGAGGAAGGTCCAGGAGTTCGCCGCCTTCGGGGACCGCAGGACGAGGTTCTCTTTGAAGCCCTCGCTGAGCGGTACCAGCTCCACGTCGGTGTCGGGCAGGACGCCGGCGTAGGTCGTGGTGCCGTTCGCCGCCACGGTGGGCGTGGCCTTCGCGGCGCCGCTCAGCGCGTAGGCGAGGGAGCGGCCGGAGCCGAAGTCGATGGAGGCGAGCTGCTGGTCGGCGGCGTTCGGGGCGAACTCGACGTCGAGCGAGTTGGCGCGCTCCTGGAGCCGGCCGTCCTTGTCCGCGACCAGCGCGGTGTCGATCTGCTTCCAGGTGCCGTCGGCGTCCTTGAAGTTGGCGCGGCCGGAGAAGTGGCGGACGGTGGTGGAGCCGTCGGCGTTGACGTAGTGGTCCGACGTGGCCGTGGACTTCTTGGCGTCCCGCTTGCTGGTCCGGGCGTCGAAGCTCTTCGCCGTTCCCTTGGCCTTGCCGGTCGTGGCCGTTGCGGGCTCGTCGGTGAACCGCTTGTACGGATCGAGTTCGCCCTTGCCCTTGCCGGGCTTGCGGCCGGCGGAGCCTTCGGCGCTGGTGTCGTCAGCGGAGGCCTGGTGGCCCTTGCCGCGGGCGGTGCCGCCCTGCTGGTCGGGTGTGTCCAGCGGGGACGTGCCGGCCCAGCCCATCAGGCCGGACAGGGAGAATCGGGGCATGCTCAGCGCCGGAAGCGTGACGCCACTGGCGGCCGCGGTCTCGGTGGTGAGCATGCAGGAGAAGGAGATCAGGACGGAAAGAGCGGTGACCCTCGCTCTTCGCCTACCGGTACGACCCGGTGGGAAGAGGCGCGAGCTACGAACCCTACGAACACGCATGGGCGAGCCTTCACTTACGCGAAATCGATGAAATCTTCGCGAGACTGCCCGATCGCCGAACACGGGTGTGAGCCGGGGCCAGCGCTTTTACCTATTCTTTATCCGCCACGCGAGATCGGCGCTTGACCGTTATGCGCCCGACGCCTCGACGGCCTGGCGAACGGCCTTTGCCACGGCGTCCTTCAGCCCGTCACCGGACTTCACCGCCGTGACGTTCCCGGCCGCCTTCGATCCGTCCACCACGACGAAGCGCGCCTCGGGGTGCCCCTTCGCCCCCGCCTGCGTGGCCTCCACCTGGGCGGCGCCGACGGCCAGCACCACATCGCACTTGCGCTGCATCAGGCTGTTGAAGAACGGCCGGGCGTTGTCGGCCGAGGGCTCCCCGACGACCGGGACGTAGGTGACGCGCGCGCGGGTCTCCAGCGAGGCCGCCTGCATCCCCTCCCACACCGGGGCGGCGGGCGCACCGGTCACGATGCCCTTCTCGTCCGTCAGCAGGCAGGCGTCGAACTCCTTGTACTGGCGCGCCCTCGGGTCGGGCGGGCCGTCCTGCCCGCTGCCGACGAACACCCACGCGCCCGCCAGGGCGAGCACCAGCACGGCCGCGCCGCCCAGCGTCCATCCCGTACGGCCGCGCAGCGTGCCGCTCACCGCGTTCAGCACCCGCCCGAGGAGCGTCCCGCTCCCGGATTCGGGGCGATCCGTCCGGTTCCTCCAGGTACGGCGCGTCTTCATCGGGGCCCCGCCGCAAGTCTCTTGGCGAACAGGCAGTGCAGCGCGGCGCCCACCGTGGAGAGGAACAGCAGCAGCACGTCGATGCCGAACTGCCAGCCGTGGGTCTCCTCCGGCGTGAGGGCTATCTGGAACCACCAGGCGACGCTCACGCAGCCGAAGAGGAGGGCGGCGAGCCAGTCGGTGCGCGCACCCCGGCGCCGGGCGATGACCAGCGAGGGCACCGCGCCGAGGACCCCGAGGCTCAGCACCGGGACAGCGGCCAGCAGGGCCCTGGGAAGGAGCCCGGGCAGGGTCCTTTCCCGCGGCGGGGCCGCACTCTCGACGGTCGCGGCTGCGACGGTGTCCTTCACGATCGGCTACCTCTCGGGAACGCGTTGACGCACAGGGATGCGGACAGGACGCCGTACGGTACACCGCCGACCGGAACCCCCCGTTCCCGGGCCCTTGATCGCGACGGCGTGCCTCCTCAGCGCACCTGACCCAGCCATTGGAGGGTCCGGCGGACCTCCGCCGAGAAGGGGTGCGCCGGGCCGTGCAGGCGTTCCGCGTCGAAGAGCAGGCGGACCAGGGTGTCGTGGGCCGCCGGGCGGTCGCCGAGGGAGAGCAGCAGGTGGGCCATGCGGCGGCGGACCTCCAGGGGGAGGCCCGGGTCCGGGTTCGCGTAGTGGTTCTCGAACAGCGGCAGCAGCGCCCGGTACTCGGCCAGGGCGGCGGCCGGTTCGCCGAGTTGCTCCAGGCACTGGGCCGCGTCGTAGCGGAAGCGCAGGGACTGCGGGTCCCCGGCCGGGAACTCATCGGACAAACGGCGCAGTTCGGGCAGGGCGCGGCGGTACTGCCCGTCGTCCATCAGCGTGGCCGCGTACTGCTTGCGCAGGGAGCGGACCACCGGCGAGCGTTCGCCGTGCTGCTCGGCCGCGGCCGGCAGGATGCCGCCGAGGATGTCCACGGCCTGGGTGAGCATGCCCTGGTCCAGGAGCTTCTTCGCCTCCTCCACGGCCGCCGGCACGTCCGGCCTCGGCGGTGCGGGCGGGGTCGCGGGCCGGGGCGGGATCACGGTGGCGCGGTCGGGCCAGGGGGCCTGCGGACGCAGGAAGGGGCGGGTCGGATCGAGCGGGCCGGTGGGGGCGCCCGAGCCCGGGTGCGGCAGCAGCGGCGCGAGGGCCGCGTACACCGCCTGCGCGGAGGCGGGCCGCTCCTGGGGGTCCTTCGCGAGCAGCTGGAGGAGTACGGCTTCCAGCTGTTGCGGGACCTCGGGGCGCAACTGGCGCACCGGGAGCGGGGGTTCGTACAGGTGGCGGTGGAGCACCCCGAGCGCGGTGGAGCCGGCGAAGGGGACGTTGCCCGACAGCAGCTCGTACAGGACGACGCCGAGCGCGTAGAGGTCGGTGTGCGGGCCGACGGCACCGCCCATGGCCTGCTCGGGGGCCATGTACGCGGGGCTGCCGATCGGTGAACCGGTGCTGGTGAGGCGGGTGGTGTCGGTGTCCATCACGGAGGCGACACCGAGGTCCAGGACCAGCACGGTCCCGTCGGGACGGACCATGACGTTGCGCGGCTTCAAATCCCGGTGGACGATCGGCACCGCGTGCACGGCCGACAGCACCGAGCACAGCTGCGCGATCACCGACACCGCCCACGACCACGGGTACGGATCGTGCTCGGCGAGGTGGTCGGCGAGGTCGGAGCCCTCCACGTACCCCATGACGAGGTACAGCTCGTCGCCGTCGCTGCCCGCGTCGTGCACGGTGACCAGCCCGGGGTGGTCCACCTGCGCCGTGACCCGGCATTCGCGCACGAAGCGGCGGCGCAGCTCCTCGGCCACGGAGCCGGGGCCGGCCACCTTGTCGGGGCGCAGCAGTTTGACCGCGACGCGGCGGTCCAGGCGCCGGTCGTACGCGGTCCAGACCTGGCCCATGCCGCCCTGGCCCAGGATGGTGGCGAGCTGGTAGCGGTCGCCGATGAGCCGGTCCGTCACGGGCGGGGGCCCTCGTTGTGGGGCGGCTGCTGCTTGCGCAGGAGCTCGCTGAGCTCGTCGAGTTCGGCGCGGACCTGCCCGATGCGCGGGGGCGGCGTCGGGGCGGGCGCGGGCTCGGGGACCTGCTGGGAGGCGGGCGGGTAGCCGTACGCGGGAGCCTGCTGCTGCTGCTGCTGCTGGGGCTGGGGCTGGGGCTGCTGACGGTGCGGCTGCTGATGCTGCTGCGGTACGTACGGCGCGGGCGGCGGCGGATACCAGGCGGCGTGCTGCCCCGCCCCGCCCACCGCGTGGTGGCGGATGTCGGCCGCGAGGAAGTACGCGGTGACGCTCAGGCCGGTGAGGATCGTGAGGGAGGCACCGACGTTGGCCTGCCAGCCGCTGTTGTCGGGCGTCGGGTCGAGCCCGCTCAGCAGCACCCAGAAGAACTCGGTGACCACGGACGCGCCCATCAGCCACCAGTCCCTGGGCCGGCGGGTGACCAGCGCGAGCCGCAGCATCGTCCCCCACGCGAGGAGTCCGCAGCTCAGGACGGGGAGCAGCGCGAACAGCACGCGGAGCGTCACCACGCTCCCGGTGCTGGGCCGGTGACCGAGGGGCGGCGGGGTGCCGGGGCCGTGCATCGCTGCTCCTGACGGGCCGTACGGAGGAAGGGCGGGAAGCGTGAAGCGGGGGACTGCGGGAAATACGGGGTGGTGCCGGGTCTGAGCGTATACAGCGTTTCCGGCCGGGAGTGAGGGGATGCGCGAACCGTTGTACGGTCGCCGCCCGGGCGGCCCGCTCCCCCGGGCCGCGCGCTCATTCCGGCCGGACCGTACCGTCCGACAGCCCGTCGTACAGCCCCTGTACGAGCTGCTCCCCGAGCCTGGCGGCGAGCCTCAGGGCGTCCTCGAACTCGGCGAGCGCCCGGAACCGCGCCCCGTACACCTCCTGCTCCGTCCGTGGCAGCCGGGGCAGTTCGAGGCGGCGCACGTCGAGGCGGGTCGTGGTGGAGGCGTGACTGCTGGCGCGGCGGTTGTTGGCGGTGGCGCGCAGGAAGCCGGCCAGGAACCAGGGGTCCAGCGCGGCCGGGTCGGGCCGCAGCAGCTGCAGGCCCCGGCCGAGCGCCGCCCCGGCGGTGGCCGCGTCGACCACGCGGGCCACGCCCGCGCCTCCGGTGAGCGGGACGACCACGTCGCCGGGTGCGGTGAGCAGCGGCGTCTCCGCGGCGGCGGTCAGGGTGCCGGAGGGTCCGGTGCCGGCGCTCACGTCGTACTCGGTCAGGACGGGGGCCCGGCCCGCGCCGCTGCCGGTGCCCGTGTACAGCAGCAGGGCTCCGGCGCGGGCGAGTTCGCCGACGGTGGTCATCGGCAGCCGGGCCGGCTCCGCGGCGGGCCGGTCCGGGGAGGCGGCGGGCGGGGCCGGCGGGGTGAGCCGGGCCGCGCGGGTCAGCGTCGAGTCCAGCCGGTCCCGTACGGCGGTCAGCTCGGCCACGCCGCCGCCCGCGGAGGGCGGCGGCAGGTGGCGGGCGGGGGTCAGGTCCACGTCGTCGTCGAGCAGGTCCACGACGGGCACCACCCGGCGCACGCCGGGGACGTCCGGGACGTCCGGGGCCGGGCCGCCGCGCTCGTACGCCGTCCAGGCCTCCTCCACCGCGCTGTGCACGGCGGCCCACCCGGACCGCCCGGGCCCCGGCCCGGACCCGTCGGCGAGTGCGGCCGTGTCCACGAGGAGCAGCCCGGAGGGGGGCGCCGCGTGCGGGGCGGGCCTGCGCAGCACCCACAGGTGCAGCGGGATCCCGTACGGCGGCGCGGCGCCGGCCGGGAGGGCGACGACGGCCCGCAGCGCGCCCCGGCGCAGCAGGTCGGCGCGGATGCGGCGGCCTGAGCGGCGGGCGGCGGCGGCGGGCGGCATGAGCAGGACGGCGGTGCCGCCCTCGCGCAGGTGGGCCAGGGCGTGCTGGACCCAGGCGAGTTCGGATTCGGCGCGAGCGGGCAGCCCGTACTCCCAGCGCGGGTCGTAGGCCAGCTCCTCGTGGCCCCAGTTGCGTTCGTTGAAGGGCGGGTGGCAGAGCACGGCGTCGGCCGGTTCGGCGGCGGGGCGCGCGAAGGCGTCGGCGCGCAGGCTGTCGGCGGCGGCCGCGCGGACCGGCGCGTCCGACTGCAGGGCGAGGCGCAGGGCGGCGAGGGAGGCGAGCTCGGGCGAACTGTCCTGCGCGTAGCGGGCGGTGGCCCCGGGGACTGCGCGCAGCAGGCTGCCGGTGCCGCAGGCGGGGTCCAGGACGGTCTTGACCGAGGGCCCGGCGAGGGCGGCCATGAGGGTGGCGAGCCCGTCCGGAGTGAGCGTGTACTGGCGGGGGTTGGCTTCGAGGTGGCGGCCGAGCAGGAACTCGAAGGCACCCCTGGTGCCCAGTTCGGCGGCGAGCTCGGCGGCGGCCCGCAGGAAGGGTATCGAGGCGGGCCGCAGCGGGCCGGTGGCTCCGAGCGGGTGCGCGGGCCCGAACCGCAGGGCGAGCACCCGGTCGACGGCGGGCGCGAGCAGGGCGGCCATCCGCGCGTCGGAGACGGCCGAGGCCTCCAGCCACTCCATGGGCCGGTCCCGTACGAGCAGCAGCGCGCTCCCGGCCTTGACGAGCGCGGCGACGGAGCCGCCGGGGTGCGCGGCGACGTACTGCCAGACGCGTTCGCGCAGCGGGACTTCGGCGAGCTTGCCCTGGGCGCGGAGCCAGTCGGTGACCTCGGCCAGCGCGAAGGAGGGGCTGGTGTCGGTGCCGCCGACGGGGCGGGGGAAGTCGGCATGGCGGCGGCGCCAGTTGCTCACGGCGGCGCGGCCGACTCCCGCGAGGCGGGCGATCTCGGCGGCGGTGACTTCGGGGGCGGTGACCTCGGCGGCGGCTTCAGGGGCGGCTGGGGCCTCGGTGGGGGGCTTCTGCTCCGGCATGTGCGCGAGCATACAGCTGCAAAGAGGAGAGACCGCTTCACAGTGTGAATTTAACAATCTCTCAGGAACTCGTTGACTCGGTTCACAAGCTCTGCTGTGATGATCACACCGAACAGGCCGTCAGATCTCAGGCAGGAGCCACCCACATGTCCCCCACCACGCGCACCAGTTGGATCGCCCGGACCTCCCGCACCTCCCGCACCTCCCGCACCTCCCGCAACAGGGTCCTGACGGGCTGCGGCGCGGCCATCGCCCTCGTGACCCTCAGCGCGTGCGGCGGCGCCGACACCACCACCGACAAGGGCGCCGACGCGGGCAAGGCGAAGTCGGCCATCAAGGGCACCGGCACCTTCCAGGTCGGTTCCGACGTCCAGCCGGGCCTCTACCGCTCGACGGGCAACACGGCCGACGACAACTGCTACTGGGAGCGCGCCAAGGACTCCAAGGGCGAGGTCGATTCGATCATCGACAACGACAACGCCGTCGGCTCCACGTACGCGGCCATCGTCGCCACCGACAAGATCTTCAAGACCGAGGGCTGCAAGGGCTGGGAGCTCGTGGACCCGAAGGCCAAGGGCACTCCGAAGGCCGGGATCTCCGGCAAGGCCGGCATGCTCAAGGTCGGCGTCGACGTCGCCCCGGGCACCTACAAGTCCGCCGGTTCCACCGAGGACGGCAGCGGCTGCTACTGGGAGCGCACCAAGGACGCGTCCGGCAGCATCGAAACCGTCATCGCCAACGAGAACCCCGAGGGCCAGGCCGTCGTGACGATCGCCGCCGGGGACGGCTTCTTCAAGACCGCCGACTGCCAGGACTGGAAGAAGTCCTGATCCAGACCCTGATGCAGGGGCAGCAGGAGAAGTAGTAGCAGGAGTAGTAGGGGGTGGTCCGGGGCCCGACACAGGGTGACCCAGGACCTGATGCAGGGGGGTGGTCCGGGGCCCGGCCGATACGGCGGCCCCAGGACCCGACCCCCAGGGGGCGGATCAGCGCAGCCGCTCCGGCGGGCGGGTGGGACTGCCCCCGGTCGGCAGGCGCTCCGCGGGACAGCCGGCCAGTGCAGGCCCAACTCGCCGGGGGAGAGGACGGAGCGGTCAAGCAGCTCCGTCGTTCCCGGACATCCGTCGGGTCGCCGTCGGTTCTGCCGTGACTCACCAGACCGTTACCCAGTGTGTGGCTAGTTGTGGGCTGAGTTCAGGAGCTGGCTGAACGAGTCCTCCTCGAAGAGCCAGCCGTACTGGTCACCCGTGATCTGGGTGCCGTTGATGACGACCGTGGGGGTGCCAGGGCCGCGTGGGTCGTCGCCGCCGGCTGCCTCGTACGTCTTCTCCGATGCGGTGACGAAGTCTTTGTATTTCATCGTCGTCACAGCGGAGTCGAAGGCCTCGCTCCGCAGCCCCTCCACCTGGCCTGCGAGTTCGAGCAGGGATTGCGTGGTGTAACCGCCTGCGGGTTCGTTCTTGACCATGTTCTCGAAGAGCACGGCGTGGTACTCGGTGAACTTGCCCGCGTCCAGCGCCGCGCGAAGGGCGTTGACCGCCCTCTTCGATCCGTCTCCGCCCACGCGGTCGTCCCTGAAGGACGCGAGCGTGTACTCCGTCTTGGCCGCACGCCGCAGCGTCATCTTGCGCAGCACCGGGGCGCCGGTCGCCTCGAACTCCTCGACGACCGGGCAGCGCGGGTCCTCGTACAGCCGGACCGTGGTGGCCGCAGCCGGGTCGCCCACCACGATCGTCGTGCCGTCCGCGGCCAGTTCCTCCGGCAGCTCCCCGACACTCGCGTAGGCCGCTGGCAGAGGTGCGCCGGCGCCCTTGCCATCCGTGGACTGGGCCTGCGCTGCGCAGCCCGCCATCATCAGCACAGCGATTCCGGCCGCGCTTTTTCCGGCCAGCCCTCTTACGCTCTTCACCTGCGGATTCCCTCCCCTTGACCGCGCCGACTCTAGGCGCCCCAGGTCACGAATCGCACGGCGATTTCACGTCCGGCACACTGCACGAGCGGGCTGTCCTCAACCGCCGCACTGCTTGAGCATCATGTTCTTGTCCGCCGCCGTCACAGAAAGCTCGTACTTCTGCGCCACCTGCGCGAACCGCACCGCGTACGAGCATCGGATGGCTTTGTTCGGCGGCAGCCAGGAAGCCGGGCCGGAGTCGCCCTTGGACGAGTTGGCCCGTCCCGACACCGGCAGGAGGTTCAGACCGTCGTTGGCGAATCGCTGCCGCTTCGCCCCGTCCCATCGGGAGGCCCCCATCTGCCACGCGTATGACAGCGGCACGACATGGTCTATCTGTACCTCGGCCGCCTTCTCCTTCTTCCAGGCGATGTCCTTGCCCGTGTACGGGTCGGGCAGGGTCATCGACGCCACCACGCAGTCCGAGCCAGGCCGGAACCGGACCGCCCTGCCGTCACGTTTCAGCAGGTCATTGCGGGTGTCGCAGCCGTTACGGGCGAAGGCGACCCCGTCGGCGGTGTCCATCCAGGCCGGGCCGAACTCCTTGCGCTCGTAGCCGGTCTTCGACCCGCGCCCCTTGGTCGTGACCTTGTCGATCAGGTCGCGAGCCGCTGACTTCTCGCTCTCTGCGGCGATCGCCGCAAGGCCCGGCTTGGTGCCGTCCGCGTTGGCGAGTGGACCCGCCACCCCACGGTCGCCCACCGGTTCGCCGCCGCCCTCCGGCCCGGTCACCGCGCAGGCAGCCAGGACTGCCCCCGCCACGGCAAGGAAGCACCCAGCCACCGACGCGCGGGAGACCCGCGCCCCCACCCTGTTCACCTGGACAACCCCGCTCAGCCGATTCCGTACGTGAGACACAACACCGTGAGACACCTAAACAGCCCACATAAGATCGTTGGCGAAGGCGATCCGCTTGCCCTTGTCCCAGCCCCCGGCCCCTTTCTGCCAGGCGTCGGAGAGGGCCACGACGTGGTCGATGTCCACGCCGGTGCGGCCGCGCTCGTGCGTGATGCGGGCGCCGGTGTAGGGGTCCTTCTCCAGCACCCCGGTCAGCACCTTGCAGCCGTCCTTGAAGGTGGTCCGGACGAGGTCCCGCTTGAGGATGTCCTCGCGGGTCCCGCAGCCGCTGCCGTCCGTGTCCAGCCAGCCCTTGCCGAACTGCTCGCGCGCGTACCCCGTCTTCGGCGCCCGCCCCTTGACCGCGAGCCCGTCCACCGAGGTCAGGGCCACCGGCCCGTTCGCCGGGCCCGGGACGTTCACGTTCGCGCCGGCGCCGGGCCCGGTGGGCACCGTACAGGCGGAGAGCGCGACGGCCGAGGCGAGCAGGACGCCATGAAACAGCAGATGGGGACGCATAGGACAAGATCATAAACTCCATGGCTTTACGGGATGTTCCGACTCTCCAGCGGGCGAACCACCTCAAACGGGCGTAGCGTCGCAAACGGGATTACGGAAGGAGCCCGAGCATGGGGATTTTCGACAGGTTCAAGGACAAGGGCAAGGACATCTCGGACAACCTCGAACAAGAGGCCAACGAGAAGACCGGCAACAAGTACGCGGAGCAGATCGACAAGGCCCAGCAGCAGATGGAAGAGAAGCTCGGCATCGACGACGACCCGAACAAGTAGCCCCTGCGGGAACGCGAACGGCCGCGACCCGGGACCGGCAGGTCCCCGTCGCGGCCGTCGCCGTGTCTGCGCGCGCCCTGCCTACGGGCGCTGTGGCTGCGCGCGCCGCTCCTACGAACCGAGGATCGTCGCGAGGAACTCCCCGGTCCAGCCCAGCAGTTCCCGTCCGACCAGCGGCTTCCCGCCCACCCGGGCCGTCTTCGGCCGCGGCACCAGCACCTGCGAGGCGGCCGGCTTGATGACCGACCCCGGGTAGAGCCGCTTCAGCCGCAGCTCCTGCGATTCGCGCAACTCCACCGGCCCGAAGCGGATGTTGGGGCCCTGGAGGGTGATGTCGCCGACCCCGCAGGCGCGGGCGAGCATCCGCAGTCCGGCCACCAGCAGCAGGTTCTCCACCGGCTCGGGCAGCTTGCCGTAGCGGTCGGTGAGTTCCTCGCGGACCGCCTTGACGTCCTCCTCGGAGTTGGCCGCCGCGATGGACCGGTACGCCTGGAGGCGCAGCCGCTCGCCCGGCGCGTAGTCGTGCGGAACGTGCGCGTCGACCGGCAGCTCGATCTTGACCTCCAGCGGCGGCTCCTCCTCCACTCCGCCGTCGATCGCGGCCCGGTAGTCGGCCACGGCCTCGCCGACCATCCGGATGTAGAGGTCGAAGCCGACGCCCGCGATGTGACCGGACTGCTCGCCGCCGAGCAGGTTGCCCGCGCCGCGGATCTCCAGGTCCTTCATCGCCACGTACATGCCCGCGCCCATCTCGGTGTGCTGGGCGATCGTGGCGAGCCGCTCGTGCGCGGTCTCGGTCAGCGGCTTCTCCGGCGGGTACAGGAAGTACGCGTACCCGCGCTCGCGGCCACGGCCCACGCGGCCGCGCAGCTGGTGGAGCTGGGAGAGGCCGAAGTTGTCGCCGCGCTCGACGATGAGGGTGTTGGCGTTGGAGATGTCGATGCCGGATTCGACGATCGTCGTGGAGACGAGGACGTCGAACTTCTTCTCCCAGAAGTCCACCACGACCTGTTCCAGGGCCTGTTCGGACATCTGGCCGTGCGCCGTCGCGATGCGCGCCTCGGGCACGATCTCGCGGAGCTTGGCGGCCGCCCGGTCGATGGACTCGACCCGGTTGTGGATGTAGAAGCACTGGCCCTCGCGGAGCAGCTCGCGGCGGATCGCGGCGCCGATCTGCTTCTCCTCGTAGGGGCCGACGAAGGTCAGGACCGGGTGGCGCTCCTCGGGCGGGGTGGTGATCGTGGACATCTCGCGGATGCCGGTCACCGCCATCTCCAGGGTGCGCGGGATGGGGGTCGCGGACATCGTCAGCACGTCGACGTTGGCGCGCAGCTTCTTCAGCTGCTCCTTGTGCTCGACGCCGAACCGCTGCTCCTCGTCGACGATGACCAGGCCCAGGTCCTTGAACTTGGTCTCCTGCGAGAACAGCCGGTGCGTGCCGATGACGATGTCGACGGAGCCCTCGCGCAGGCCCTCCAGGGTCGCCTTCGACTCGCCCTCGCTCTGGAAGCGCGACAGCGGCTTCACCTTGACCGGGAACTGCGCGTACCGCTCGGAGAAGGTCCCGAAGTGCTGCTGCACCAGCAGCGTGGTCGGTACGAGGACGGCGACCTGCTTGCCGTCCTGGACCGCCTTGAAGGCGGCGCGCACCGCGATCTCGGTCTTGCCGTAGCCGACGTCGCCGCAGATCAGGCGGTCCATGGGGACCGACTTCTCCATGTCCTCCTTGACCTCGGCGATGGTGGTGAGCTGGTCGGGGGTCTCCGCGTACGGGAAGGCGTCCTCCAGCTCGCGCTGCCAGGGGGTGTCGGGGCCGAAGGTGTGGCCGGGGGCGGCCATCCGGGCGCTGTAGAGCTTGATCAGGTCGGCGGCGATCTCCTTGACCGCCTTCTTCGCGCGCGCCTTGGTCTTGGTCCAGTCGGCGCCGCCGAGCCGGTGCAGGGTCGGGGCCTCGCCGCCGACGTACTTGGTGACCTGCTCCAGCTGGTCGGTGGGGATGTAGAGGCGGTCGCCGGGCTGGCCGCGCTTGGCCGGCGCGTACTCGACGAGGAGGTACTCACGGGTCGCGCCCTGCACGGTGCGCTGCACCATCTCGATGTAGCGGCCGACGCCGTGCTGCTCGTGGACGATGTAGTCGCCGACCCCCAGGGTGAGGGGGTCGATCGTCTTGCGGCGCCGGGCCGGCATCCGGCCGAGGTCCTTGGTGGCGGTGCGCTGGCCGGTCAGGTCGGTCTCGGTGAGGACGGCGAGCTTGAGGGCCGGGTCGACGAAGCCGTTGTCGAGGGAGCCGCACGAGACGTGGACGAGCGAGGGCTCCAGGACGGTGACGTCCGCCTCCAGGCGGGCCGCGATGCCCTCGCCGCCGAGCACCTCGACGGTACGGGCGGCCGGGCCGTGGCCCTCGGTGAGGTAGACGGTGCGCCAGCCGTCGGCGATCCAGGCCTTGGTGTCGGCGAGTGCGCGGGCGGTGTCGCCGCGGTAGGCCTCGGGGGCGTGCATGCCGAGGGTGAGGCTGTCGCTGCCGGCCGCTCCCGCCGCGTCAGCGGCATATGTCAGCGTGTCGTCGGCGGCGAACGGGGACACCGACCACCACATCATGCCGAGCTCGCGCGCGTGCTCCCGTACGTCGGCGATCCCGCGGAGCGAGGCCGCGCCCACGTCGATGGGGGCCTCGCCACCGCCGGCGGTGGCGGCCCAGGAGGCCATCAGGAACTCCTGCGAGGTCGCCACCAGGTCGGAGGCGCGCGTGCGGACCCGCTCCGGGTCGCACACGACGGCCATCGACCCGGCCGGCAGTACGTCGATCAGCAGCTCCATGTCGTCGACCAGGACCGGGGCCAGGGACTCCATGCCCTCGACGGCGATCCCTTCGGCGATCTTGTGGAGCAGTTCCCCGAGCTCGGGGTGGAGCTCGGCCAGCGCCGCGGCGCGCTCGCGCACCTCGTCGGTGAGGAGGAGCTCCCGGCAGGGCGGGGCCCACAGGCCGTGCTCGGCGATCTCCAGGGAGCGCTGGTCGGCGACCTTGAAGTAACGGATCTCCTCGACCTCGTCGCCCCAGAACTCCACGCGCAGCGGGTGTTCCTCGGTGGGCGGGAACACGTCGAGGATGCCGCCGCGCACCGCGAACTCGCCGCGCTTCTCGACGAGCTCCACGCGGGCGTACGCGGCGGCGGCCAGTGCCTGCGTCACCGCGCCGAGGTCCACGCTCTCGCCCTGGCGCAGGCTCACCGGGACCAGGTCCCCGAGCCCCTTGACCTGCGGCTGGAGCACGGAGCGGATCGGCGCGACGACCACGGAGACCGGGCCCGCGGCCGGGTCGTCCTTGCTCGGGTGCGCGAGGCGGCGCAGTACGGCGATGCGGCGGCCGACGGTGTCGCTGCGCGGGCTCAGCCGCTCGTGCGGGAGCGTCTCCCAGGAGGGGTACTCCGCGACCTCGTCGGGGTTGAGCATCGAGCGCAGCGCGGCGGCCAGGTCCTCGGCCTCCCGCCCGGTGGCGGTCACCGCGAGCACGGTGCGCCCGGTACGGGCGGCCAGCGCGGCGATGGCGAAGGGCCGGGCGGCGGCCGGGCCGACGAGGTCCACGTGCATGCGGTTGCCGTCCCCGGCCGCGGTGACCGCCTCTGCGAGTGCGGGGTCCCGGGTGACGGCGTCGAGCAGTCCGTGCAGGCTCATGAAGGCGGCTTTCCGTCCGGTGAGGTGCGGCGAGTTCCCGCGGGGCGGCAACGCGAAGGACCCGACACGTCGAACGGGCCGGGGGTTCCCACCCTACGACGCGGGTCCGACAGCCGCGCGCAGGATTCGGACGGCCGGCGGTGGTGGCGGCGGGCCACCCGGTCCTTCCGCGAACGACCGCGGCCCCGCCCCACCCGAACGGGTGAGGCGGGGCCGCGGCGTTCCCCCGTACGACCGCCCGGCGACTACTCGCTGGCGATCGCGTTCAGGACGTTCATCCGGCCCGCCCGGAAGGCGGGGACCAGGGCGGCCAGCAGGCCGACCAGGGCGGAGCCGGCGAACACGCCGAGGATGGTGGGCCACGGGATCTCGAGGATCTTCATGCCCTGCAGTGCGAGGAGCTGGTGGGCGGTGGCGCCCCAGCCCATGCCCAGGCCGAGGCCGAGCAGGGCGCCGAAGAGGGCGATGACCACCGACTCCAGGCGGATCATGCGGCGCAGCTGGCGGCGGGAGAGGCCGATGGCGCGCATCAGGCCGATCTCGCGGGTCCGCTCGACCACCGAGAGGGCCAGGGTGTTCACCACGCCCAGGACCGCGACGATGATCGCGAGGGCGAGGAGGGCGTAGACCACGTTCAGCAACTGGCCGACCTGGTCCTTGAGCGCCTGCTTGTAGTCGGTCTGGTTGAGCACCTGGTACTGCGGGTACTCGGCGAGGTCCGCCTTGACCGCTGCGTAGGCGGCGGCGTCCTGGCCGTCCTTCGCGGTGGCCAGCAGCATGAAGGGCCTGGGCATCTTGTCGGCCGGCAGGTTCGCCTCGGCGAGGGCGGTGCTGACGTACTTCATGCCCTTGTCGAGGTTGCCCTCGTCGCTGGTGATCGCCGCGACCTTGAGCTTGACGGTCTTGCCGCCGGTGAAGGCGACCGTCAGCTCGTCACCGAGCTTGATCCGGTGCTTGGTGGCGTATTCGGAGCCCACCGACATCGAGCCCGGCTTGTACGCGTCCGCGTGCTCGCCGGCGGTCGTCTTGCGTCGGACGTCCTTGGCGTAGGTGGGGTCCATGGCTCCGAGGCCGTCGGACTCGGTGGTCCCGTCGGGGGCCGTGATCTTGGCGTCGACCTCCCGGTAGGCGGTGACGTGCGCCAGCCCCTGGGTGGCCCGCAGCGCCTCTTCGGCCTGCGGTACGACCGGCTGCCCGGTCTGGGACTGGACGATGAAGTCCGCCCCGACCGACTTGTCGAGCTCGTCGGTGGCCGAGGCCACCATCGAGGAGCCGACCACCGACAGGCAGGCGACCAGCGCGAGGCCGATCATCAGCGCGGCGGCGGTGGCGCCGGTGCGGCGCGGGTTGCGCAGGGCGTTGCGCTCGGCGAGGCGGCCTATGGAACCGAAGGGACGCAGCACCGGGGCGGACAGGGCCCGGACCACGACGCTCGCGAGGAGCGGGCCGATCACGATGAAGCCGATGAGGGTGAACAGCACGCCCAGACCGAGCCACTGCGCTCCGGTTCCGGCGGCGTCGGCCGTCGCCGCGAGGTACAGGGCCGCGGCGCCGATGCCGGTGAGGCCCAGGCCCAGGGCGGCACGGATCCGGCCGGCCTTCTTGTCGCCGGGGGTGCCCGACTCGCGCAGGGCGGCCATCGGGGAGACCTTGCCGGCCCGGCGGGCCGGTATGAAGGCGGAGATGACGGTGACGACGACGCCGAGGACGATGCCGATGACCGGGGTGGTCCAGGCGATGGTGAGGTCCTCGGTGGACAGGCTCATGCCGAGCCCGCTCATGAGCTCCATCAGGCCGACGGCCAGTCCGATGCCGGCTGCGACGCCGAGGATCGAGCCGACCACGCCGAGCAGCAGGGCCTCGATGACCACCGACTTCAGGACCTGGCCGCTGTCGGCGCCGATGGCCCGCATCAGACCGATCTCACGGGTGCGCTGGGCGACCAGCATCGAGAAGGTGTTGAAGATCAGGAAGATCCCGACGAGGAAGGCGATCGCGGCGAAGCCGAGCATCACCCACTTCATGATGTCGAGGAAGTCCATGTTCTTGCGGTTGGCGTCCGCGGCTTCCTTGGCGGTCTGCAGCTGGTAGGCGTCGGCGCCGACGACGGAGGCGACGTTCGCCTTGAGCTGGGCGTCACTCACCCCGTCCTTGGCGGTGACGTTCAGGTGCGTGAAGGTGCCCTGGGCGCCGAGCAGCTTCTGCTGCGAGGTGGCGGTGTCGAAGTAGACGACGGTCGCGCCCGGGTTGGTCACGGTGAAGGCGGCGATACCGGTGATCTTGGAACGGATGTCGCCGGTGACGGCGATGGTCCGGATGTCGTCACCGAGCTTCAGATGGTGCTTCTTCGCGGTGTCGGCGTCGATCATCACGTCGGTGGGGCCGCGCGGGGCGTGCCCCTCGATGATCTTCATCGACCGCAGTTCGTTCTCGGTCCAGTTGCCCGCGAAGGTCGGGGCTCCCGTGGTCGAGCCGAGGTTCTCGTTCTTGGAGTTGACGACGGTGACCGCCATCGAGGACACGCCGCCCTCGACGGACTTCACGCCCTCGGCCTTCTTCACCTGCTCGACGAGCGAGCCGGCCAGTGTCTGCGGCTTGCCGGTGTCGGGGGTCTCCCCGCTGTTCTCGGCCTCCTTCGGAGTGACCGTGACATTGGAGTTGGTGACCGCGAACAGCTTGTCGAAGGTGGTGTTCATGGTGTCCGTGAACACCAGCGTCCCGCAGACGAAGGCGACGGAGAGCAGGACGGCGACGGCGGAGAGCGCCATCCGCCCCTTGTGCGCGACGAAATTGCGCCGCGCGGTCTTCATGACGGTCATGACGTCCGCCCACGCGCGTCGAAGTCCTTCATGCGGTCCAGGACCTGGTCGGCGGTGGGCGTGTGCATCTCGTCCACGATCCGGCCGTCGGCGAGGAAGATGACGCGGTCCGCGTAGGAGGCGGCGACCGGGTCGTGGGTGACCATGACGATGGTCTGGCCCAGCTCGTTCACCGAACGGCGCAGGAAGCCGAGGACCTCCGCGCCGGCCCGGGAGTCGAGGTTTCCGGTGGGCTCGTCGCCGAAGATGATCTGGGGCCGGGAGGCCAGGGCGCGGGCGACCGCCACGCGCTGCTGCTGGCCGCCGGAGAGCTCGGTCGGACGGTGCTTGAGGCGGCCCGCCAGACCCACGGTCTCCACCACCCGGTTCAGCCACTCGGCGTCGGCCTTGCGGCCGGCGATGTCCATGGGGAGCGTGATGTTCTCCAGGGCGTTGAGCGTCGGCAGCAGGTTGAAGGCCTGGAAGATGAAGCCGATCCGGTCGCGGCGCAGCTGCGTGAGCTTCTTGTCCTTCAGACCGGTGATCTCGGTGTCGTCCAGGAAGATCTGGCCGCTCGTGACCGTGTCCAGGCCGGCCAGGCAGTGCATCAGCGTGGACTTGCCGGAGCCCGAGGGCCCCATGATCGCGGTGAACTGGCCGCGCTGGATGTCCACGTCCACCGCGTCGAGGGCGACGACCCGCGTCTCGCCGGAGCCGTAGGCCTTGACGACCTTCCGCGCCCGCGCCGCGACGGCCTCATGCCCTCCAGTACCCCCGTGCCTGGTTTCGGTCATAGCCGTTGTCACGGTGTTTCCCCTCGTGTCGATGCGTGGTCCGAAGCATGTGATGCGCTTCATTCGAAGTCTGCTGGCCGGGGGTACCGCGGCGCGCTGGTGCCAATCGCCGTATCCATAGGGGTGCTAGCCCTACCCCCCGGACTCCCGCCCTGTAGAAACCAGTTAAGAAGAGTCACGGCCTTTCCTCCTCCTCCCCCGGGACGAGCCGTCCCTGGATCCTTGTGAGGACCAACCCCTAGGGGATCTCGCCCGTTGGGACGAGGCGCCCTGAGGGGATACCACCCCGCAATGCGGCAGTGAGAAGGTGTCCGCGCAGGTACGGACGGGGGGAAGGGTTGTTCATGGGCTCAGGGGAGAGCACGGGCGCGAGTACCGACGACAGCGCCGGAGGCATACCGGGGGGCGACCCCGCCGGAGCCGGAGGAACGGGCACAAGGAAGGGCACGGGCACGCGGGCGGCCTCACCGCCCGGGCGGCCCCGGAAGGCCGTCGTCGCCGCCCTGATGCTGACCATGGGCCTCGTCGCCCTCGACAGCGCCATCGTCGCCACCGCCGTCCCGCAGATCGTCGGCGACCTCGGCGGCTTCGCCGTCTTCTCCTGGATCTTCTCGGGCTACATCCTGGCCGGAACCGTCACCCTCCCCGTCTACGGCAAGCTCTCCGACACCTACGGCCGCAAGCCCGTCCTGCTCCTCGGCATCAGCCTCTTCCTGCTCGGCTCGCTGCTGTGCGCCGCCGCCTGGAACATGGCCGCCCTCATCGCCTTCCGGATCCTCCAGGGCCTGGGCGGCGGTGCCCTGCAGGGCACCGTCCAGACCCTGGCCGCCGACCTCTACCCGCTCAAGGACCGGCCGCGCATCCAGGCCCGGATGTCCGTGGTTTGGGCCACCTCGGCGCTGGCCGGCCCCGCGCTCGGCGGGCTGATCGCCACGTACACCGACTGGCGCTGGATCTTCCTGATCAACCTGCCGCTGGCCGCCGCCGCCCTGTGGGTCATCAGCCGCCACCTGGTCGAGCCCACCCGGGCCCCCGGCCGTACCGGCCCCGTCGACTGGGCGGGAGCCCTCGCCGTCTTCGCCTGCGGGGGGCTGCTGCTCTTCGCGCTGGTCCAGGGCGGGGTCGCCTGGCCCTGGCTGTCGGCGCCCTCGCTGGGACTGTTCGCGGCCGCCGTCGTGCTGGGCGTGCTCGTCGTCCGGATCGAACGCCGGGCCGAGCAGCCCATCCTGCCCGGCTGGGTGTGGCGCCGGCGCACCATCGCCGCCGTGAACCTGGCCATGGCCGGGCTGGGCCTGCTGATGGTCGCCCCGATGGTGTTCATGCCGACGTACGCCCAGTCCGTACTCGGCCTCGGCCCCACCGGCGCCGGTCTGGTCACCTCCGCGATGACCCTGAGCTGGCCGATCAGCGCCGCCCTCGCCCAGCACGTCTACCGGCGCATCGGCTTCCGCAACACCGCCGCGACCGGGGTCGCCCTGGCCGCCCTCATCCTCGGCTCCTTCACCCTGCTCCCCTACCCCGCCCCGGTCTGGCAGCCCGTACTGATCATGCTGCTGCTGGGCGCCGCCCTCGGCCTCTTCCAGCTCCCGCTGATCGTCGGGGTCCAGTCCACGGTGGGCTGGGAGGAGCGCGGAACCACGACGGCCTCGGTGCTGTTCTGCCGCAACGTCGGGCAGAGCGTCGGAGCGGCCCTGCTGGGCGCCGTGGCCAACGCCACCCTCGCCGGCCGGCTGGCGCAGGCCCCGGTGCCCGGACTCCCGGCGACCCTGGACGACGTGTCCAAGGCCCTGACCCACCCCGAACTCCTCCCCCCGGAGGCCGGTGAGTACCTGCGCTCGGCCGTGGCCGCCGCCGGCGACCACATCTTCCTCGGCGCGACCATCGCGGCGGCCGCGTCGGCGCTGGTGCTGCTGCTGGTGGCGCCGCGGCGGTTCCCCGTACTCCCGGAGCAGCGGGAGGGCTGAGAGGGAACTTGTCATGCTCGGGCCGAGTCGGTAACCCTTTTCGGAGACACCGCACTCCCCGGGGGACCCACATGACGTCCGCACTCCTCGCCCTCGCCTTACTGGCCGCCCTGGCGGGCCCGATCACCCTGCGCCTCACGCGCAACCCGGGCTTCGTCACCGGCCGCGACGGGCGCCTCTCCACCTCGACCACGCTCGCCCTGGCCTGGACGGTGATCCTTCTCTGGCTGCTCCTGGCGACCCTCGGCTACGGGCTCACCGCGGGCGGCGGCGTCGCCTGGTTCCAGGGCCCCGAGGGCCCCCTGTCCTCCCTGACGACCGTCTACCTCCCGCTGCTCGGGGGCCCGTACGCCGCCCTGATCGCGGCGAAGGCGGTGGTCGGCATGCGGGTGGAGCGGGGCTCCATCGCCAAACCGGCACCGAAGGGCACGGAGCGGCGCCCGGTACACGACCTGATCTCGAACGACGGCGGGCGGACCGACCTGGTCGACCTGCAGTACGTGGCCCTGAGCGCGGTCACGATGCTGTACGTGGTGGCGTTCTTCCTGACCGACGTGGGCGGCGGGCTGCCGAAGCTGCCGTCGGAGATGTGGGCGCTGACCGGGGCGCCGGCCGGGGCGTACCTGTTGAACAAGGTGGCGGTGCGGGGGAATCCGGTGATCACGCGGGTATCCGTGACGGAGGGTCTCCTGACCGTCGAGGGCGGCGGCTTCGGGGACAACCCGCGGGTCGAGGTGGACGGCACGCCCCTCCCGACGACCGTCACCCCGAGCGGGCCCCTGTCGGTGGAGCTCCCCCCGTCGACGCCGCCCACGTTCTCCGTGGTGGTAACCAACCACGGCCTCCGCAGCGACCCCTCACCCCACACCCCCCATTCCCCGCTACGCGGCACCCTCCCCCACACCCCCGCCTGAGGGCGTCCCACTGCCCGAGGCAGCCCCCGCAACCCCCACCGCTACGCGGGGCAAAGTCCCCGCAGCACCCCTTGCCGCTGCGCGGGGCGAAGCCCCCGCTGCGGCCCTTGCCGCTGCGCGGGGCAAAGTCCCCGCTGCGGCCCTTGCCGCTGCGCGGGGCAAAGTCCCCTACCCACCCTTCCACCGTTCCCAGGGCCGGCCCTGACCCGGTCCTCAAACGCCGGACGGGCTGAAGGCGGGGGCCCCGGGCTGCGCCCGGACCCCGGTCCTCAAACGCCGGACGGCTGAAAAGACAAACCCCGGCGGCTGAAGAGCTCCAGGGGCTGCGCGCCCCGGCACCCGGGGCTAAAAGGCCCGCCCCACCCGCTGGGCGCAATGGCCTTACCGGTGGGGCAGGCCTGAGAAGCCCCAACCACCGGCGGAGCTGGAGAGACCCCTCCACCGGCGGAGCTGCAGAGGCCCGTCCACCAGTGGAGCTGGAGAGGCCCGTCCACCAGCAGGACCGGAGAGACCCGTCTACCAGCAGGTCCGGAGAGACCCGCTACCAGCAGGTCCGGAGGGACCTGTCCACCGGCGGGACCGGATTGTCGCCCGGTCGGGCACGTTGGCGGCGGCGCCGGGACGGGGACGGGGGCGGGGTGGGGTGTTGGCCTGGACGTAAAGCGTGATTTGTGGCGCGCTACAAGGCATCACCATCGAAGCCGCACACAGGGCGCCTAAATCATGCAGTCCAGGCCGACACCCCACCCCGCCCCCGGCACCGGCCCCCACCCGCAGCCCCACCCCGCCCCACGACCACCCGCACGGACAAGCCGACCCCGCCCACACCCCAGCCCCGCCGGCGTTTGAGGCGAACCCCCGGCCCCGCCCAGGGGGTCTCAGCCCTCGGCCGGCGCGCGGCCCGTCAGGGCGGCCAGGCTGGAGCGGACGTGGTTCATGTGGGCCCGCATCTCGTCCTGCGACTCCCCGTGCTCCCGCAGGATCCGCTCCGTCTCCCGCCCGACCCGCTCCTCCCGCACCCGCGCCTCCGCAATCAGCTCCGCCGCCTTCGCCTCCGCGTCCTCCTGCCCGTGCCGGGCCGTCTCCTGCGCCTGCGCGAAGCCCCGCTTCGCCTCCGCCAGCCGGGACTCCGCGTACCGCTCCAGCTCGGCGTGCCGGGACTCCAGCTCCGCCTCCCGCGCCGCCAGCTCCCGCTCCGCCGCGTCCCAGCGCTCCGCGTGTTCCTGTTCCCGCTCCGCGAGCAGCGCGTCACAGCGGCGGGCCATGTCCGCCAGCCCCGCCTGCACCTCGGCCCGCCACGCCGCCGCGTCGTCCCGCGCCTCCGTCCGCGCGTCGTCCGCCTCGCGCCCCGCCCGCAGCAGCCCCTGCCGCGCCCGCACCTCGGTCTGATCGCGCACCGCCTGCGCATCGCCGCGCGCCAGCTCCGTCACCCGGTCGGCGTGTGCCTCGGCGGCGCCCGCCGTCGCCAGCGCGTCCGCCCGCGCGTCACCCCGTAGCGTCTCGGACTCCTCCTCGGCCAGCAGCAGGATCCGGCGGGCCCGCTCGCCGAGCTCCTCGTACGTCTGCGGGGCCAGTCCGGAGACCTCCACGCGCAGCCGCTCCGCCTCCGCCTCCATGTCCCGGGAAAGCACGGTCAGCCGGGCCACCCGCTCCCAGGCCTCGTCCCGGCTCCCCGACAGCCGGGCGAGGTACCGGTCCACCTCTTCGGCCCGGTAGCCACGGCCGCGCACGGTCGTAAAGGGTGCACTCATCCTGGAAGCGCCTCTCTCGCGGGGGTTCCTGCCAAGGATGCGTCATTTGCTCCCAGAAGCCCGAATGGCCGGGCCGAGACCCCGTTCGAGGGTCACGACCCGGCCATCCGGATCATCGGAGCGTGTCCGGAAGATCCACCGGAGATCAGCAGAAACCGGTCAGAGGAGCCCGTCCCACATCTGCTCCAGCAGCACCGACCACCAGTTCTCGGGCGACGCCAGCGCCGCACTGTCCAGCCCCGCCAGATTCGCCTGGAAATCGACGGTCCAGCGGCCCGCCTGCTCCGGCGTCAGATGCTGGCGCAGCCGCCACATGTGACCCAGCATCGCCAGCGACCGGACGAACTGCGGCAGCGAGGAGTTGACGAACTGCGGGGGCACGGGCGCCCCGCCCGGACCGCTCTCCACCGGTACCGCCACGATGTGCGCGGTCCCGTACTGCACGCACAGCGCCTTGCCGAAGTCGCTGCCCACCACCAGGTACGAGCCCGCGTCCGAGGCCGGCTGCACCTGCCGCTGCGCGGCCAGTTCGGCCAGCGTCGGCAGCGGGGCACCCGGTACGGCCTGGGCCCAGAAGAACGGCCCGAAATCGACCGGCAGGCCCGACCACATCAGCGTCTGCGCCACGATCTCCGGCACGCCCTGCCGGGACACCGCGCGCTGCTCGAAGCGGAACACGCCCTGCGGCCCGAACGCCCCGGCCAGCTCCTGCGCGATCGCGTCGAGCGGGATCGCCGGCTGCAACGGCACCTGCGGCAGCGGTGCGCGCACCGGCGCGGGGCGCGCCGGCCCGTCCGCCACCTGGTGCAGTTCGCCCTGGTGGGTCAGCAGGTGGCGCATGCCCTGCTGCCGGCCCGCGTGGTCCGTCCCGTACGGGGCCACGTTCGTGATCCGCACCTGCGGCCAGGTCTCGCGGATCATGCGCGCGCAGTAGCCGCCGGGCAGCTCGCACGAGGCCAGCTCGGTGTGCAGCTCCAGCACCTGCTGCGGAGGCACGTTCATCGCCCGCAGCTCGTACAGGATCTGCCACTCCGGGTGCGGAGTTCCGGGCGCGGAACGCCGGATGAGCTGCTGCTCGGAGCCGTCGGGAGCGCGGTAGCGCAGCACGGCCTGGTAGCCGGGGCCGACCGTGGGCACCCCGGGCTGGGAGGCCTGCGGCGCGGGTGCCTGCGGCGCGTGTACGGGTGACTGCGGCGCGGGACCGGGAGGCGCGGGCGGCTGCCCGGTCACGGCCGGACCCGCCAGCATCGTCGCGGCGTGATCCAGCCCGCCACCGGGCACGCCGGGCGCACCCGGAGCCCCGGGCGGACCGGGCGGCTGGGGTACGCCGGGACCGGCCAGCATGGTGGCCGCGTGGTGCGCACCACCGCCGGGCACGCCGGGGGGACCGGGCGGCGCGGGCGGCTGCCCGGCGCCGGGCTGGCCGGGAGGACCGGGCGGGCCGGGAGGCTGCGGACCACCGGGACCGGCCAGCATCGTGGCGGCATACGCGTCCCCGCGCCCACCCGACGACCCGGGAGCCCCCGGAGGACCGGGAGGCGCGGGCGGCTGCCCCGTCACGGCCGGACCGGCCAGCATCGTCGCGGCATGATCCAGCCCGCCACCGGGCACGCCGGGCGCACCCGGAGCCCCCGGCGGCACGGGCTGCTGCGGACCGCCGGGGCCCGCCAGCATGGTGGCGGCGTACGAAGGCGACTCGGCGCCACCGCCCGGCGCACCCGGCGCACCGGGCGGACCCGGCGGAGTCACGGGCGCGGAGGCCCCGGGCCGGTTGACCCGGGCCTTGCTCGTCGGCGCGTCGGCGATGTCCCCACTGGACACCCCGCCGGAACCGCCGGACCCGCCGGAACCGGACCCCTGCCCCTGCCCCTGCCCCGCCCGGGAGGACTCCGGGTCCAGCGCGGGCACGACGGCGGTCTTCGGCAGCTCACTGCCCCTGGGCATCAGGGTCGTGCGCGCCTCCGCACCCGGCCCCGACGAAGCCGGGGCGTCGTCCAGGTCCGTTCCGGACAGCGGCGGCGCGAACACCGTCGCCGGCAGCGGTACGGACACGGAGTCCGCACCGGGGTTCACGTCGGTACCGGCCCAGGGCGTGGCCCCGGTCGGGACGGCGGCGGGCACCCCGTCGTTGGCGGTCGGCTCGTAGGGGACCTCTCCCCCGCGCCGCAACGGCACCGGCACCGGCTCCGAAGAGCCCGAATCGGAAGAAGCAGAAGCAGCAGAAGAAGCGGACGAAGCCGAAGAAGCGACGGGCACCGAAGGCGAAGGCGTCACCGGAGCCCCCGGCGCGGCCGAAGACACCGGAGCCGCCGGGATCCCCGCCCGGTCCGCCGCCTCCTGGAGCCACTCCGGCGGACTCAGCATGAAAGAGGTCTGTTCGGAGTCGATGCGCGGCACCGGCACCGAAGCCTCGGCCTGCGCGGCCGACGCCCCGTACTCCTCCTCGTAGCGGCGGATGACCTCACCCACCGGCAGGCCGGGCCAGAGCGTCACCTCCCCGCTGTCCCGCGCGATGACGAGCCGCTGCCGGCCGCCCCCGGACACGGGGCCCGCCGGGCGGTCCTCCGCCCACACCACGAAACCGAGTCCGAACTCCCGTACGCGCACCTCGCGGTGCTGGTACCCGGGCACGTCCCCGTTGATCCATTCCTCGGCGCGCTCCTGCGCCTGCGCAAACGTCACCATCGCGCCGTCACCCTTCCACCGGTGCCGATGCCGGCCCGGCACCCGGAACCGAACGCCCTGCCGGAGCCGTTCCCGGCCCCGCTCCCGAACCCGACCCCGTCACGGGAACCGAGCGCGCGAATCCGCCGTCCACCATCAGACCGGCCACCGTTTCCAGTTCCGGCGGATTGCCCGCCAGCCGTTCCAGGAAGGCGTCGAAATCCGCACCGCACGGCAGCAGCAACCGCTCCACGCGTTCCTGCACCGACCAGCCGTCCTGGTCGCGCGCATCGTCGAACGGGGAGAACCAGACGGACCCGACGTCCTCGCCGCGCACCTTCACCGCGAGGAGCCCGCCCTGTACGAAGGCCACGCACAGGTAGTCCTTCGTCAGGTGGTCCCGCAGGCACTTGTTCACGTAGACGAGGTCGTTGACCGCCGCCTCCTCGCGCACCGTGAAGAACGGCTGGTCCACCAGCAGTCCCAGCTCCACGTCGAGCCCGGTGCCCACCGGCGCGCAGCCGCCCGCCGCCTTCAGGAAGGAGCGGTACGCCTCCGGGAGCCGGTAGCCGAGGTCCTCCTCGACGCCCTGGACCTGCTGCTCGGACACCGAGACCACCGTCTTGGGCAGCCCCAGGTGCACCGGGCGCACCTCCTGCAACGGCCGCGTCCCGCGCTTGCCGTGGTCCACCGCCGCCGTCGCCAGACCGGCGTGGTGCCGCAGCAGCGACTTCACCTCGACCGGGACCAGCTCCATCCGGCGCGTACCGGACACGTGGTGCCAGGTCCAGCCGTGCGGGGTCGACACCGGTCCGACCGTGTCCCACAGTTCGTGGCCGGTCGCGCGCATGGCCGCGTTGGCGGACACGCAGTCCGTCAGGCGCAGCTCGTCCACGCCGAAGCCCTCCGGGGGCTCGGCGATCTCGACGGCCGCACGGGCGTACAGCGCGAAGTCGGGGTGTCCGTTCGCGTCGATGCGGACTCCGTGGGGATGGCGCGCTGCCCGGACGGGGTCCGGGAAATGCACGACCTGCCCCGAATAAGCGGCGTTGGGTGGCGCGGCCTGATGCCCGAGCCGACCTGTCGTCATGGCGGTAGCCCCCTGCTGGATCTGGCTGGTTCACCACAGCCTATGTGCTCCGGCAAGGACGTCACCCGCACGTGTGCGGGGACCCCGCGGGACGGCCGGGAAGATCCGAATTGATACGAATATTCGACCCAGCTTCCACATGCCACGGGACATTTGACAGGCTGTCCCCACAGCACGGGGGCGTGCGCGACAGCGGCCGGCGCCGCGGCCACGGGAGGGAAAGCGCAACCATGCAGAACACGGCATCACGCACAGACGCGGCCGACGCCCACTCAGGAGGGGCGGGAGACCGGGGATTGGCGGGCCCCGCGGGCGCCCGCGGATCCGCGGACCCCGCCGGTCCTACGGGAACCGGTGACCCGGCGGCCGTCCCCGCGCAGGCGCGCGCCGCGGCCGACCAGGGCCCCGGCGATCCCCGGCTGCGCTGGGGCGGCGGGGACGGCCGCCCCGCCGTGCCGGTGCTCCGCTTCCGCCGCGACGGGATCCTGCCCACGGTGGCCGCCGCGCTGTCCGTACGCGGCGAAACCCTCACCGGGACCGCCGGCAAGGCCGACCTGCCCCCCGTACTGCACGCCCTCGTACAGGATTTCCTCGACACCCTCACGAGCGGCCAGCGCGAACGTTTCACCGGCCGATGTCCGGAGGCGATCCTGCTCTCCCGCCACCTCGTCACCATCGAGGGCGCCCGCAGCAAGCGCGCCTCGCGCAAGCCCCTGACGCCCAGCGAGGCGCGCCGCTCGCTGAAGCACTCCAAGATCACCGCCCGCCGCATCCGCGAGGACGGCGACCCGCTCCACGGCAGCTACGCACCTCCCTGCCGCTCCTGCGAGGCCCTCCTCGCCCACTTCGGCGTCCGCCCCGTCGACCTCACGCACCCCGAGTAGCCGCCATGACCACGACCTCCGCTTCGTACGCCCGCTCCTCCGCGACCCGCTTCCCCGTCGCCGTGGACTCCGCCCTGCGCACCGCCGGCTGGGAGCCGGGCCGCTGGGACATCAAGCAGGCCGAGTACTGGGCCGACGCCCTGCGCGACCACACCACCCCCGCCGGGCACCGGCACACCGTGTTCCCGGCCGCCGTCGAGGCCTGGGCGGAGTTCGGGAACCTCACCGTCACCGCCCCGGGCCCCGGCCGCCAGATCGCGCCCACCGCGATACGCCTGGACCCGCTCACGGGGCTGCACCTGGCCCGCACCTTCGCTGACCTCGGCCGCGCCCTGTCCACCCAGCTCTGCCCGCTCGGCGTCGAGGCCGACACGGACCCGGCCGGGGGCGGCTCCCACTTCGCCCTCGACCGCGAGGGCCGCGTCTACTGCGTGGACCACACCGGCGACTGGTACCTCGGCTCGAGCCTCGACGAGGCCCTCACCCTCCTCCTCACCGGCCTCCAGCCGACGCGCCTGACGACGGGCTAGCCCGTCCGGGACGGCCCGCGTCCCAGCAGGCTTCAGCCGCCCAGCTCCGGAATCCGCTCCCCGTCCCCCGGGTAGCGGCCCTCCTCCAGCCGGAAGAGGTACGCCCGCAGATCGGCGGCGAGCCCGCCCTCCAGGTAGGCGCGGAACTCCCGCGCCCCCTCCGCGGCGTCACGGTCGGCGGGATGGACGCTGTCCCCGTACTCGGCCAGCGTGAGCGCCAGGTGCTCCTCGACCCGGCTCCGCCCGGCCCACCACCGGCGCACCGCCTCCGGGGTCCACCAGCGGTCCCCGTCGTAGGCGTACTCCTGGAAGGGCTCCTCGTCAGCCGCGTTCACCACCTCGCGGACCTCGGCCGGGGTCCGCGGCTGCCGGAAGACGTACTCGAGGGCGTCCTCGGTGCTCGCCGCGTACATCACGTTGCCGGGCGCGTTCAGCCGCCCGGTCCAGCACGTGTCCGTCTCGCCCGTGTAGAAGGGCCCGGGCACGTTCAGCCAGAGCCGCTTCTCCCACCGCCCCTGGAACAGCTTCCGGTCCTCGCCCGTCAGCTCCGCCACCGGATCCCAGCCCGCCGTCATCCCGCTCTCCCCCTGTTCGCCACCGCGCCTCACAACTCCGGCAGCCTCTCCCCGGCCTCCGGGTACCGGCCTTCCCCCAGCCGGAAAACATACGCCCGCAGATCAGCGGCGAGGCCACCGGCCAGATACGCCTGGAAGTCCCGCACCCCGGTGGCCGCCTCGTCCTCGATCCGGGAGCCGCTGCCCCCGAAGTCCGCGAGCGCCTCGCCCAGATGCTCGGCGACCCGCCCCCGCTCCGCCCACCATTCGCGCACACCGCCGGCGGTCCAGCGCAGGTCCCCGTCGCAGTAGTACTCCCCGCAGGGCTCGGCCTCGGCCGCCGCGGCCAGCGCCCGCACCTCCGCGGGATTCCGCGGCTGCCGGAACACGTACTCCGTGCAGTACGCGCTCTCCGCCGCGTACAGGACGCTGTCGGGGGCCTCCATCCGGCCGGTCCAGCAGTTGTCCGTCATCCCCGTGTAGAACGGCCCCGGCACGTTCAGCCACAGCCGCGCGGAGTGTTCGCCGAACGTCCGGAAGGCCTTGCGCTCGTCCTCCGTCAGCTCCGCCACCGGATCCCAGGCCATCCCCCGCTACCCCCGCTCGCTCGGCAGGACCGCCGAGACCTTGAAGCCGCCCTCGTCCGTCGGGCCGGACACGAAGACCCCGCCCAGGCCGAGCACCCGCTCGCGCATGCCGACCAGGCCGTTCCCGCCGCTCGGCAGGCCCGGCTCGGCCGCCTTGCCGTCGCAGGGGCCGTTCTCCACCTGCATGGCCACCTCCCCCTGCCGGTGCGCGAGCCGTACGACGACCCGTGCGCCCGCGGCGTGCTTGTGGCAGTTGGTCAGCGCCTCCTGCACCACCCGGTAGGCGGTCTGCTCCACCTCCGCCACGTACGCGCGGTACTCGCCGTGGACATCCAGCTCCACGACCATCCCGGCCGCCCGCGACTGTCCGACCAGCGCCTCCAGCTCGCCCAGCGTCGGCCCGTCCTCGAAGCTCCCCACCAGGGCCGCCACCGGCGCCGTCACGGCCGCCGGCTTCGGCGACTCCGCCCGCAGTACGCCGAGCATCTCGCGCAGCTCGGTCAGCGCCTGCCGTCCCATGTCCCCGACCAGCGCCGCGTTCCTGGCCGCCTTCACGGGGTCCTTGGCGGCGATCGCCTGGAGCGCCGCCGCGTGCACCACCATGAGCGACACCCGGTGCGCCACGACGTCGTGCATCTCCCGCGCGATCCGGGTCCGCTCCTCCGTACGGGCCCACTCGGCCCGTTCCTCCGCCCGGTCCGCGAGCAGCGACAGCTCCCGCTCCAGCGAGTCCGCCCGCTCCTGCAGGCTCTCCATCAGCCGTCTGCGGGCCGCCGTGTACAGCCCGAACAGCACCGGCGGCACGGTCAGCGCCACCGCCACGAACACGGACAGGGTGATGACGATGGTGAGGGTGACCTCGGGGTCGGCCCGGGTGCGCATGTACATCACCACGAAGGTCGCGGCCAGCGACATCGACGCCAGGGTCCCGGTGATCCGCCGGGGCACCTCGGAGGCGGCCAGCGTGTACAGCCCGACCACGCCGAGCAGGAAGCCCATGGCCGCCGGGGACACCGCGATGCCGACCAGCACCACGACGATCGGCCAGCGCTGCCGCAGGACGAGCACCGACCCGACCAGCAGCCCGAACAGCACCCCGGCGAAGACCGGGATCCCCGCCTCGTGGGCGAACCCGACGCCCTCCACCCCGCACTCGACGGCGGACACCCCGGCGAGCCCCACGTCCAACACGGCCGACCTGCGCCGGTCCCACCACAGGGGCCCGTCCCGCCCGGCCCCCGCCTCTCCCTGCTCTTCCCCCGTACTGGTCATACGGTCCAGCCTACGCAGCGGCCCCGGCACACCGGCGACGCCAATTCCAACGAACCACCGGTAATCGCACGTCCGACTGAATCATCCATCAACCGAGACCGGAGTCCCACATTCCGGACGACAGTCGACCTATGAGCAAATACGCCGACTTCGAAGCACTGCGCGAACAAGCCCTCGCCCTCCGCCGAGAAGGCCTCAGCCGCCGCCAGATCCGAGACCGCCTCCAGGTCTTCAACGGAGAGATCCTCAACCGCCTGCTCCAGGGCGAGCCCCCACCGGAATGGACGAAGCGCCCGAACGCAAAGGACGACCTTCGCGACCGCGCCCGCGAGCTCCGCCTCAAAGGCCTCACCTACGACCAGATCCAGATCGAGCTCGGCTGCTCGAAGAGCTCCATCTCCCTCTGGGTCCGCGACCTCCCGAAGCCGGAGCGGCAACGCACCACGGAAGAGGCTTCGGCCATCGCGCGGCGGGGCTGGGAACGGACACTGGAGATCCGGGAGGAGGAGCGCCGCCAGGTCAAGCAGGACGCCGCCGCAGAGATCGGCAGTTTCTCGGAGCGCGACCTCTTCCTCGTGGGCGTCAGCCTCTACTGGTCCGAGGGGAGTAAGGACAAGGCGTACGCCCGGCGCGAGCGTGCGATCTTCGTGAACAGCGACGCCGGCATGGTGACCACCTACCTCGCCTGGCTGCGCCTCCTCGGAGTGAAGGACGAGCACCTGCGGTTCGCCGTAACGATCCACGAAACAGCCGACGTCGCCGGCGCGGAGGCCTTCTGGGCGGATCTCGCCGGGGTGCCGCGGGAGCAGTTCCTCAAAACGACACTCAAGCGGCACAACCCGAAAACGGTCCGAAAGAACACCGGCGAGAGCTACCACGGATGCCTCGCGATACGCGTGCTTCAAAGCGCCGGTCTGTACCGTCGCATCGAAGGCTGGTGGTGCGGCATAGTAGGGGCTGCATCGCAGTTCGATCAGCTAAATCGGACATAAACGGCGAACCATCCCGGATCGTCTAAGGGCAGGACAAATGGTTTTGGTCCATTGAATGAGGGTTCGAATCCTTCTCCGGGAGCTCACACCGCACGACTGCTCAGCTTCGGGTCCTGACTGCGACGGTCGGGACCCGGCCTCGTTTCCGGGTCATGACCCACCGGTATCCTTCACGGGTCCACCACCCGAAGCCGAAGGGCACACCCGTGAGCGCCAACCGCCCGGCAGCCGTCGTCGTACTCGCAGCGGGTGAAGGCACCCGCATGAAGTCGGCCACACCCAAGGTTCTGCACGAGATCAGCGGGCGCTCGCTCGTCGGTCACGTCGTCGCCGCCTCCCGCGAGCTGGACCCCACCCACCTCGTCGTCGTCGTCGGGCACGCCCGCGAGCAGGTCACCGCGCACCTCGCCGCGATCGACGCCGACGTCCGCACCGCGGTCCAGTACGAGCAGAACGGCACCGGGCACGCCGTCCGGATGGCCCTCGAAGAGCTCGGCGCCGACCGTCCCGCCGGCACCGTGGTCGTCGTCTGCGGCGACACCCCGCTGCTGACCGGCGAGACCCTGGCCGCGCTGACGGCCACGCACGAGGCCGACGGCAACGCCGTCACCGTGCTGACCGCCGAGGTCCCCGACTCCACCGGCTACGGCCGGATCATCCGCGGCGCCGACGGGGCGGTCACCGCCATCGTCGAGCACAAGGACGCCACCGACGCCCAGCGCGCCATCGCCGAGATCAACTCCGGGGTCTTCGCCTTCGACGGCGCCCTCCTCGCCGACGCCCTCGGCAAGGTCCGCACGGACAACAGCCAGGGCGAGGAGTACCTCACCGACGTGCTCGGCATCCTGCGCGAGGCCGGCCACCGCGTCGGCGCGGCCGTGGGCGCGGACCACCGGCAGATCCTCGGGATCAACAACCGGGTCCAGCTCGCCGAGGCCCGCGCCCTGCTGAACGCACGCCTGCTGGAGCGCGCCATGCTCGCCGGCGTGACGATCGTCGACCCGGCGAGCACCCTCGTCGACGTGACGGTGACTTTCGGCCAGGACGCGATCGTGCACCCGGGCACCCAGCTGCTCGGCACCACGCACATCGCCGAGCAGGCCGAGGTCGGCCCCAACACCCGCCTGAAGGACACGCACGTGGGCGCGGGCGCCCGCGTGGACAACACGGTGGCGGACACCGCGGTCGTCGGCGCCTCGGCGAGCGTCGGCCCCTTCGCCTACCTGCGTCCGGGCACGAACCTGGGCGCGAAGGCCAAGGCCGGCACGTACGTGGAGATGAAGAACGCCACGATCGGCGAGGGCACCAAGGTCCCCCACCTGTCCTACGTCGGCGACGCGACGATCGGCGAGTACACGAACATCGGCGCCGCCAGCGTGTTCGTGAACTACGACGGTGAGCACAAGCACCACACGACCGTCGGCTCACACTGCAAGACGGGTTCGGACAACATGTTTGTGGCTCCCGTCACCATCGGGGACGGCGCCTACACGGCCGCCGGCTCCGTGATCACCAAGGACGTTCCGCCCGGCGCCCTGGCCGTGGCCCGTGGCCAGCAGCGGAATATCGAGGGCTGGGTGGCCCGCAAGCGTCCGGGAAGCGCCGCCGCGACGGCCGCGCAGTCGGCGGTCCGCGAGGACTCCGACGAACGCTGAGGTGAACTGACCGGAAACGGCTACGCCCGCGACGGCGTACCGTGATACGTGAACGCAATTCGGCTGGCTCACCGTGTGCGGGACGGACGCACATGGGGGCGAGCAGCTTTCCCACGTCTGAGGAGACAGTGCTGTGACCGGGATCAAGACGACCGGCGAGAAGAAGCTGATGCTCTTCTCCGGCCGCGCCCACCCCGAGCTGGCCGAGGAGGTCGCGCACCAGCTCGGTGTCGGCCTCGTGCCGACCAAGGCTTTCGACTTCGCGAACGGCGAGATCTACGTCCGATTCCAGGAGTCGGCGCGTGGCGCGGACTGCTTCCTGATCCAGAGCCACACGGCTCCGATCAACAAGTGGATCATGGAGCAGCTGATCATGATCGACGCGCTCAAGCGCGCGTCGGCACGCTCCATCACCGTGATCGTCCCGTCCTACGGGTACGCCCGCCAGGACAAGAAGCACAAGGGCCGCGAGCCGATCTCGGCCCGCCTGGTCGCGGACCTGCTGAAGACCGCGGGTGCGGACCGCATCCTCACGGTCGATCTGCACACCGACCAGATCCAGGGCTTCTTCGACGGCCCGGTCGACCACCTTTCGGCCCTGTCGGTCCTCGCGGACTACGTCGGCGCCAAGGTCGACCGCTCCAAGCTGACGATCGTCTCCCCGGACGCCGGCCGCGTACGCGTCGCCGACCGCTGGTGCGACCGTCTGGACGCCCCCCTGGCGATCGTGCACAAGCGCCGTGACAAGGACGTCGCCAACCAGGTGACCGTCCACGAGGTCGTCGGTGAGGTCAAGGGCCGCGTCTGCGTCCTGGTCGACGACATGATCGACACGGGTGGCACCATCTGCGCCGCCGCCGACGCGCTCTTCGCGCACGGCGCGGAGGACGTCATCGTGACGGCCACGCACGGCATCCTGTCGGGCCCGGCCGCCGACCGCCTGAAGAACTCCAAGGTCAGCGAGTTCGTGTTCACGAACACCCTGCCGGACCCGTCCGACCTGGAGCTCGACAAGATCACGGTGCTCTCCATCGCCCCGATGATCGCCCGCGCCGTGCGCGAGGTCTTCGAGGACGGCTCGGTCACCAGCCTGTTCGAAGAGCAGCAGTAAGCACCTCCGCACTGTGCTGACTCCTTAGGGGTTAGATCATTTTTGGGTACGGCCTCCCCGCCGGGTACACTCCTTGAGTTGCTCGGCGAGGGAGGCCGTACCTGTTTTCACGGGTATGGATGCTCCGTTATCGACGCGCTCTTCGTAGCAGGCCGTGTTCCGGCCGGGTGACTGTCGTCCATTTCCGTCACCCCACGAGGAGTGAGCATGTCCGAGATCAAGCTTGCCGCGAAGGTCCGCGAAAACTTCGGCAAGGGCTCTGCCCGCCAGGCCCGCCGTGACGCCCTGACCCCCGCGGTCATCTACGGCCACGGCACCGACCCGAAGCACGTCAACGTGGACGCCCACGCGCTCCAGCTGGCGCTGCGCACCCCGAACGTCCTGCTCTCCCTGGACATCGAGGGCGCCGGCACCGAGCTGGTCATCCCGAAGGCCGTTCAGAAGCACCCGCTGAAGCGTTCGATCTCCCACGTCGACTTCCTGATCGTCAAGAAGGGCGAGAAGGTCACCGTCGACGTCGCGATCGTCACCGAGGGCGAGCTGGCCCCGGGCGGCAACATGCTGGAGACCCTCCAGAACACCATCTCCGTCGAGGCCGAGGCCACGCACATCCCGACCGAGGTCACCGTCTCGATCGCGGGCCTGGAGGCCGGTGCCACCATCACCGCCTCCGACCTGGTCCTGCCGGCCGGCACCACGCTGGCCGTCGACGGCGACATCGCCGTCCTGCAGGTCATCGGCGCGGGCACCGAGGAGCCGGCCGCCGAGGGCTCCGAGGCCTGAGCCTCACCGCTCACCCTCAGCACTTGCTGAACGACCGCCGTCCGGCTCCACTGGAGCGGGACGGCGGTCGTCTTCGTATAAGGAGCTTTTGATGTCGGACGACGCGGCGCCCTGGCTGATCGTGGGTCTCGGGAACCCGGGCGACGAGTACGCGGGCAACCGCCACAACATCGGTTTCATGGTGGCCGACCTGCTGGCGGAGCGGATGCGCGGCAAGTTCAAGGCGCACAAGGCCCGCGCGCAGGTGGTCGAGGGCCGCATGGGCCCGCCCGGACCGCTGAACCGGCGCGTGGTGCTGGCCAAGCCCATGTCGTTCATGAACCTGTCCGGCGGCCCGGTGACGGCGCTGCGGGACTTCTACAAGGTGCCGCTGGACCGGATCATCGCGGTCCACGACGAGCTGGACATCGACTACCCGACGCTGCGGCTGAAGCTGGGCGGCGGGGACAACGGCCACAACGGCCTGAAGTCGATGACGAAGTCGATGGGCCCCGACTACCACCGGGTGCGCTGCGGCATCGGCCGCCCGCCCGGCCGGATGCAGGTCGCCGACTTCGTGCTGAAGGACTTCTCCTCCACGGAGCGCAAGGAGCTGGACTGGTTCGTCGACCGTTCGGCGGACGCCGTGGAATGCCTCATCCAGGAGGGCCTGGAGCGCGCGCAGTCCACGTACAACAGCTAGAGGGGCCAACAGTTAGAGGGGCCAACAGTTGGAAGAGGTACGACGGAGCCCCCGCCACCGGATCGATCCGGTGGCGGGGGCTCCGTCGTTACGCCGTACGAAACCTCAGCCGGTGTTGCGCAGACCGGCGGCGACGCCGTTGACGGTCAGGAGCAGGGCCCGGGACAGGATCGGGTCCGCTTCCTCGCCGCGCTCGGCGGCCGCGCGCTGGCGGGCCAGCAGCGAGACCTGGAGGTAGGAGATCGGGTCGAGGTAGGCGTCGCGGACCGCGAAGGTCTGCTGGAGGACCGGGTTGGAGTCGAGGAGCTTCTCGCCCCCGGTGATCCGCAGGACCTCGCGGACGGTGAGCTCGTGCTCGGCCTCGATGCGGGCGAAGACGTGCTTGAGCTCGTCGGGCACCAGGGTGTCGACGTAGTGGCGGGCGATCCGCAGGTCCGTCTTGGCCAGCGTCATCTCGACGTTGGACAGGAAGTTGCGGAAGAAGTGCCAGCGCTGGCCCATCTCGGCCAGCGCGTCGCCCTGGCCGGCCTCGCGCAGGGCCTTCAGGCCCGAGCCGACGCCGTACCAGCCGGGGACGATCTGGCGGGACTGGGTCCAGCCGAACACCCACGGGATGGCGCGCAGGCCGTCGAGGCCCGCGCCGGAGTCGGGGCGGCGCGAGGGGCGCGAGCCCAGGTGCAGGTCGGCGAGCTGGTCCACGGGGGTGGCGGCGAAGAAGTACGCCGGCAGGTCCGGGTCCTCGACGAGCTCGCGGTACGCGTCGTGCGCGGCGTCCGAGACGGTGTCCATGGCCGCGTCCCAGCGGGCCAGGTCCTCGTCGGACTGGCGCGGGGCGGTGTGCAGGGCGGAGGCCTGGAGGGTGGCCGCGACGGTCAGCTCCAGGTTCTCGCGGGCCAGCGACGGTACGAGGTACTTGTCGGAGATGACCTCGCCCTGCTCGGTGACCTTGATCTCGCCCTCCAGGGTGCCCCAGGGCTGCGCGAGGATCGCGTCGTGCGAGGGGCCGCCACCGCGGCCGACGGTGCCGCCGCGGCCGTGGAAGAGGCGCAGGCGCACGCCGTAGCGGTGGGCCACGTCGCGCAGCCGGCGCTGGGCGCGGTGGATCTCCCACTGGGAGGTGGTGATGCCGCCGAACTTGGAGGAGTCCGAGTAGCCGAGCATGACCTCCTGGACGTCGCCGCGCAGCGAGACGAGGCGCCGGTAGGAGGGGTCGGCGAGCATCTCGTCGAGGATGACGTCGGCGGCCTTGAGCTCGTCGGTGGTCTCCAGGAGCGGGACGATGCCGATCTTGGCCCAGCCGCCGTGCAGGTCGATGAGACCGGCCTCGCGGGCGAGGACGGCGGCGGCGAAGACGTCGTCGGCGCCCTGGCACATCGAGATGATGTAGGACTCGATGACCTCGGGGCCGAACTTCTCGAAGGCGTCCTTGATGGCGCCGAACACGCCGAGGGTCTTCTGGCCGGCCGCGTCGAGCGGGGCCGGGGTGGGCGCCAGCGGGCGGCGCGAGCGCAGTTCCTTGGCCAGGAGGCGGCCGCGGTAGTCGCGGGGCATGTCCGCGTAGCGCCAGGACTCCTCGCCGAGCCGGTCGAAGAGCTGGCCCAGCGCGTGGTGGTGGGCGTCCGCGTGCTCGCGCACGTCCATCGTGGCGAGCTGGAGGCCGAAGGCGGCCAGCGTGCGGATGGTGCGGTCCATGCGGCCGTCGGCGAAGAGCGCGCCGCGGTGCTCGCGCAGGGAGGTCTGGATGAGGGTGAGGTCGGTGAGCAGCTCGGCGGTGCCGAGGTAGTCGCGGCCTTCCTCGTGCGGGATGCCCTTGGCGAGGCGCTCGCGGGTGTTGAGGAGCTTCTGCCGGACGCAGGTGGCCTTGAGGCGGTACGGCTCCTCGGCGTTCAGCCGCTTGTAGCGCGGGCTGATCTCCGGGAGGCGCTCCAGGTCGGCCTGGAGGGAGGTGAGGAGCTCCTCGGTGGCGCCGGTGTAGCGGATGGAGTTCGACAGCAGTCCGCGCAGGAAGTCGATGAGTTCCAGGGCGTCGGTGATGCCGTGCTCGTGCTGGAGGATCAGCACGTCCCGGGTCACCTCGGGGGTGACGTTGGGGTTGCCGTCGCGGTCGCCGCCGATCCAGGTGCCGAAGGTGAGCGGGCGGGTGCCGGCGGGGATCTCGATGCCGACGCGCTGGAGCTCGGCGGCGAGGTCTTCGAGGACGTCGCCGACGGCGCCGGCGTGCAGCTCGTCGAGGTAGTAGATGGCGTTGCGCGCCTCGTCGGCGGGCTCCGGGCGGACCACGCGCAGTTCGTCGGTCTGCCAGACGAGGTCGATGTTCTCCGCGAGGCGCAGGTCGTGGCGGCGGCGCTCGCCGGCGCCCGCGACGGGCTCCTCCAGGAGGGCCGCGATGCGGCGCAGCTTGTTCAGGACGCTGCGGCGGGCCGCCTCGGTGGGGTGCGCGGTGAAGACGGGGCGGACGTTGAGGTTCTTGACCGTCTCGCGCAGGTGCTCGGGGTCCGCGTCCTTGAGCATGTCGGCCGTGCGGGCCAGCAGGCCGCCCTCGGCGGCGCGGTGGGCGCGCAGCTCCTTGCCGCGGTGCACCTGCTCGGTGACGTTGGCGAGGTGGAAGTAGGTGGAGAAGGCGCGCACCAGCTTGGCGGCGGTCTCCAGGTCGGTGTCGCCGAGCAGCTCGGCGGCCGCGATGCCGTCGGTGCGCGTGAGGGCTCGGACGCGTTCGACCAGGTCGAGGAGGTCCTGGCCCTCCTGGCGTACGAGGGTCTCGCCGAGGAGGTCGCCGAGGCGGCGGATGTCCGCGCGCAGCTCGGCGTTGGCGGCGCCGGCGGGGGAGGTCGCCGGGGCGGTGGTCGAGTGGGCCTGGTCGGCACTGCTCACAGGTGCGGCTCCTTGCAGTGTTTCGAGCGCTACTGGGAGGTGGGCCCCGGTGTGCGCGCGGTGGTGGCCGCCCGGACCTGGGTCCGGCGGTGCCACCGCTCCTGATGCGCAGCTCGGGCTGCCCGTGCGGACCGCGCTGTCCGACGACACCAGGATAGGTGGCCCGTACCGGTGACCAGGCCCGTGTGTCACCAGGCGGGACGACGGCCCTGCGGCTCGGGCCGATGGGCCCGGCTGCGGGCGCGCTCCTCTTGCCCCGCGGGGGACCTTTGCCATACTTACGTTGCCGTAGGTTACGCACCCGTAGGGATGTGTGGCCGGGCGGCGCGCCTGCCGACTCCCTCACCCCCCAGGGGACACACCTATGACCATCAGTCCCGACGTGATCGAGGACGCCTCGGCGTCTTCCGGCGCGTCCGTGCCGTCCGCGACCCTCGGCGGTGAGAGCAAGCGGTCCGTGGAGCAGATCGCGCTGCTGCTGTTCATCACCGTCCCCTTCCTCGCCCTGCTGGTGGCGCTTCCGCTCGCCTGGGGCTGGGGGGTGAGCTGGCTGGACGTGGGCCTGATGGTCTTCATGTACTTCCTGGCCTGCCACGGCATCACCATCGGTTTCCACCGCTACTTCACGCACGGTTCCTTCAAGGCGAAGCGGCCGCTGCGCATCGCCCTGGCGGTCATGGGCTCGATGGCGGTCGAGGGACCCCTGGTGCGCTGGGTGGCCGACCACCGCAAGCACCACAAGTACTCCGACCACGAGGGCGACCCGCATTCGCCGTGGCGCTTCGGCGAGACGCTGCCGGCCCTGATGAAGGGCCTGTGGTGGGCGCACATCGGTTGGCTCTTCGACGAGGAGCAGACCGATCAGCAGAAGTACGCCCCGGACCTGATCAAGGACCCGGCGATCCGCCGCATCTCGCGCGACTTCATCTTCTGGACGATGTTCTCGCTGGCGCTGCCGCCGCTGGTGGGCGGTCTGGTGACGATGTCGTGGTGGGGCGCCTTCACGGCGTTCTTCTGGGGCTCCCTGGTCCGGGTCGCGCTGCTGCACCACGTGACGTGGTCGATCAACTCGATCTGCCACGCGGTGGGCAAGCGCCCGTTCAAGTCGCGCGACCGCTCCGGCAACGTGTGGTGGCTGGCCGTTCTCTCCTGCGGCGAGTCCTGGCACAACCTGCACCACGCCGACCCGACCTCCGCCCGCCACGGCGTGCTGCGCGGCCAGGTCGACTCCAGCGCGCGGCTGATCCGCTGGTTCGAACAGCTGGGCTGGGCGTCCGACGTCCGCTGGCCGTCCGAGGCCCGCATCGACGCCCGGCGCAAGGAAGAAGTGTCGAACGCGGCATGATGGGGGGCGTGGGAAACGACGGCAGCAGTTCCAGCAGCGAGAAGCCCAGGCGCAGCCGCCGGGTCCGGATGACGGGCGCCGAACGGCGCCAGCAACTGCTGGACATCGGCCGCACCCTGTTCGCCGAGAAGGGGTTCGAGGGCACGTCGGTGGAGGAGATCGCGGCGAAGGCCGGAGTCTCCAAGCCGGTGGTCTACGAGCACTTCGGCGGCAAGGAGGGTCTCTACGCGGTCGTCGTGGACCGCGAGATGCGCCAGCTGCTGGACGGGGTGACGGGTGCACTGACGGCGGGGCACCCGCGGGAGCTGCTGGAGCAGGCGGCGTTCGCCCTGCTGGACTACATCGAGAACTACACGGACGGTTTCCGGATCCTGGTCCGCGACTCCCCCGTGGCCCAGTCGACGGGCACCTTCGCCTCGCTGATCAGCGATATCGCCACGCAGGTCGAGGACATCCTGGGTCTTGAGTTCAAGGCCCGCGGGTTCGACCCGAAGCTGGCCCCGCTGTACGCGCAGGCGCTGGTCGGGATGGTCGCGCTGACCGGGCAGTGGTGGCTGGAGACGCGCCAGCCGAAGAAGGCCGAGGTCGCGGCGCACCTGGTGAACCTGTCCTGGCACGGACTGGAGAACCTGGAAGCGAAGCCCCGGCTGGTGGGCCACCGCAAGAAGTGAGCGTGCCGTCCCGTTCGCGGCGCGTGAGCGGGACGTCGCACCTGGTGCCCGGGGCCGGTGGCCCCGGGCACCGCTGCGTTCTGAACGTGATCAAAAAGGCTCGTTTAATGTCTGGACAACGCGCGCCACACAGGTAGTCTTCGGTAACTCCCGGGGGGGAATGCCGTCTCACGTGCAGCGCAGCCATGCCGCGCGCCGTGAACGAGATCGTTCAACCCGGTTTCGCCTGACTACCAGGGAGACCTCTTGTCTTTCATGCGCTCCACGCGCTCCGGCCGCATCGCGGCCTGCACCGCCCTCGCCGTCGCGGCGGGCATGCTCCTTTCCGGTCCGGTCTCGGCCTCCGAGAAGCCGGTTCCCACGGCGAAGGCCGAGCGTCCCGAGACCGTCGACAGCCCCACGGGCACCCGGCCGCAGGCCCCGGCGCCCAAGGCCAAGAACAGCACCCGCAGCGCGGCCGCCCCGGTGGGGCCGCTGCTCGACGTGGACGGTGACGGCTGGTCCGACATCCTGTACCGCGGGCTCAACGGCAAGACGTACCTGAAGACCTTCAACGACCCCGAGGACCCGGAGTACGGCGTACCCGGCGCCGATGGCGGCGAAGGCCCCAACTACGGCCAGGACTTCAAGGACGTCGTCCCGGCCGGCGACCTCGACCGCGACGGGCGCCCGGAGCTGCTGACGCTCTCCGTCACCGGCAGGCTGTCGCTGCTGACGGCGGACCGGTACGGGGCCTCGAGCACCGGCTGGTCCGGCAGCGGCTGGAACGTCTACAACAAGGTCACCGGTGTCGGCGACCTGACCGGCGACGGCAAGGCGGACCTGCTGGCCCGCACGTACGCGGGCGCCCTGTACCTGTACCCGGGCAAGGGCACGGCCGGTTCGAGCAGCCCGTACGGCTCCCGGATCGCGCTCGGCGGCGGCTGGAACATCTACTCCCAGATCGTCGGCGGCGGCGACTTCAACGAGGACGGCAAGTCCGACCTCCTGGTGGCCACGCCGGGCGGCCTGCTCTACGTCTACCCGGGCAACGGCGCCGGCGGCTTCGGCGACCGGATCAAGCGCGGCACCGGCTGGAACATGTACAACCAGCTCCAGGTGCTGACCAGCAACACCGGCGGCACCTGGGTCGTGGCCCGTGACGCGGTCGGCACCAAGTGGAGCTACCGCTCGAACGGCGCTGAAGGCCTCGCCGACCGCGTGCTGCTGGGCAAGGGCTGGGGTGTCACCGACCTGATCTCCGGCCAGGGCGGCGTGCCCGCGCACGGCCGCTCCGAGCTGGTCGGCCGTACCGGCGGCGGCGCGGTCTACTACTACTACGGCAGGCAGGACGGTGGCTTCGGCGACCGCCGGGAGATCCTGGGGAGCGGCGAAGCGCCGATCAGCCAGGTCGGCATGGCCGTGGCCTCCTCGTTCGACTCCCAGAACGAGGCCAGCTGGCTCATGTGGGGCGGCGGCAAGCTCTACATCGGCGACAAGTACCTGGGCTCCGGCTGGGGCATCTACAACTCCCTCGTCGGCGTGGGCGACCTCACCGGCGACGGCTACGGCGACCTGCTGGCCCGCGACAAGTCGAACGTGCTGTGGCTCTACCCGAGCACCGGCAACGGCTACCAGTTCCGTGACCGGGTCCGCCTGGGCTCCGGCTGGGGCATCTACAACAAGCTCTTCGGCGCCGGCGACGTGACCGGCGACGGCCGCGCCGACCTGCTCGCCCGCGGTACGGACGGCTCGCTGTGGGCCTACCCGGGCAACGGCGCCGCCGGCTTCGCCGACCGCGTCAAGATCGGCTCCAGCGGCTGGAACGGCTTCAAGAAGCTGGCCCCGGTCGGCGACATCACCGGTGACGGCCGCACCGACCTCGTCGGCGTCGACTCCGCCGGCTACGCGAAGGTCTACAAGGCGACGGGCCTCAAGGGCCTGAACACCTTCCAGGGCAACACCTCCATCGGTGGCGGCTGGAACGCCTACGCCGACCTGCTCTGATCGGTCCCGCACGCACGAAGGCGCCCCGTCACCGGATCTCCGGTGGCGGGGCGCCTTCGTGTGCGCCGCGGTGGTTCAGCGGCCGGCGCGTTCCGGGGCGTGCGGTTCCGGGGCCTGCGGTTCCGGGGCCTGCGGTTCCGGGGCGTGCGGTTCCAAGGCGTGCGGTTCCAAGGCGTGCGGTTCCAGAAACTCCAGCCGGTTGCCCACCGGATCCTCGGAGTAGAAGCGACGGTGCCCCGGCAGGTTGTCGTCCCAGACGACCTTCGCGCCGCGCTCCTCCAGTCTGCTCGCGTAGCTCTCGATGCCGTCGACCCTGAGTCCCGGGTGGGCCTTGCGGGCGGGGCGGAAGTCCTCCTCGATGCCCAGGTGGAGCTGGACCGGCCCGGCGGCGAACCAGCAGCCCCCGCGCGCCGCCGGCACGGGCGGCTTGGGGATCTCGGTCATGCCGAGCACCTCGGTGTAGTACGCGCGCAGCCGGTCCTCCGAGCCGGGCGGGGCGGCGAGCTGGACGTGGTCGACTCCGGCGAGCATGCTCACGCCTCCCTGCGGGCCACGGCGAAGATCCGGCGGAACGGGAAGACGGTGCCGCGGGGGCCCGCGGGGTAGGCCGCGCGGAGCAGGGTGCGGTACTCGGCGAGGAAGGCCTCGGCGGCTTCCTCGTCGTCGGCCAGCGCGGTGAGCACGGGGCGCAGTGCGGTGCCCTTGACCCAGTCCAGCACCGGGTCGGGGCCTTGGAGCAGCTGGTGGTAGGTGGTCTCCCAGACGTCGGCGGAGCAGCCGAGCTCGGTGAACCGCTCCAGGTACACGGAGGGTTCGAGGATGTGGATGTAGCGGGCTCCGTGTCCGGCGAGCCGGGCCCGCCAGCGCGGGGTGTCGCACAGCTCGGCGAGGATCCGGTGGCTGGGGGCGGTGAAGTTGCCGGGGATCTGGAAGGCGAAGGTGCCGCCGGGGCGCAGTCCGGTGATCCAGGGGGCGAAGGAGCCGGCGTGGCCGGGGACCCACTGGAAGGCGGCGTTGGAGACGATCAGGTCGTAGGACTCCTCCGGGAGCCAGTCGGCGAGGTCGCCGTGGCGGAAGTCGAGCCTGCCGCCGCCTCCGGTGCGGCCGGCGTACTCGGCGTCCGCGCGGTGGAGCATCTCCGGGGAGAGGTCGTAGCCGGTGATGTGGGCTTCGGGCCAGCGGTCCGCGATGAGCGCGGTGACGTTGCCGGGGCCGCAGCCGAGATCGGCGATGCGGGCGGTCCGGGAGGGGAGCTCGGGTATGCGGGCGAGGAGGTCGAGGAAGGGCCTGGCCCGGTGGCCGGCGTGCCGGAGGTACTGCTGCGGGTCCCAGGTGGGGGTCGTGTGGGGTGTGGGGGCGGTCTGCGCGGGCGCGGTATCGGAATGCATGTTCGAGCCTCCCTGCTGGCGGTGCGGTCGGAAGCGGAAGCGTCTCCGGCCCCCTCCATGCCCATGGTGGCGAAAAATATATCTCGATGTCAAGATACTCGAGATCGAGATACTCGATTTAAAGAGACTTCACGTCGACAGACCCTTTACACTGATCCGCATGGAGGACGAGGTCGACCGACTGGTCGCGGCATGGCGGCGGGAACGCCCTGACCTCGACGTGGAACCACTCGAGGTGCTCAGCCGCGTCAGCAGGCTCGCGCGGCACCTCGACCGTGCCCGCCGACTGGCCTTCTCCGAGCACGGCCTGGAGCCCTGGGAGTTCGACGTACTGACCTCGCTGCGGCGGGCCGGCGCGCCCTACCAGCTCTCCCCCGGCCAGTTGCTGACGCAGACCCTGGTGACCTCCGGGACCATGACCAACCGCATCGACCGGCTCGCCAAGAAGGGCCTCGTCGAACGGCTGCCCGACCCCAACGACCGCCGCGGGGTCCTGGTGCGCCTCAGCCCCGAGGGCCGCGACCGCGCGGACCAGGCGCTCGCCGGGCTGCTGGCCCAGGAGCGGGCGATCCTGGGCCAGCTCTCACGGACGCAGCGCGGCGATCTCGCGGGCCTGCTACGCCAGTTGACCGCTCCGTTCGACAACATCCCCGGCTAGTCCCTGCCCCGGCAGTCCCGGCAGGTCGGCGGGTCGTACGCCGGCCCGCCTGGCCAGGGCGACCGCCGCGAGCGTGGAGTGCACGCCCAGCTTGCCCAGCACGTTCTGCATGTGGGTGCGGACGGTGTGCGGGGAGAGGAACAGCCGCGCGGCCACGTCCTTGCGGCCCAGCCCCGCCACCATGCAGCGCAGCACCTCGTGTTCCCTGGGCGTGAGGGACTCCACCAGCCGTTCGCTGTCGGTACGGTGCTTGCGCGCCGCGGTCAGTTCGCGGAGCACGCCGGTGAGCAGCGCGGGCGGAAGGTGCGTCTCCTCGCGCAGGACCCCGCGGATGACGGCCAGGAGCCGCGAGAGCGAGCAGTCCTTGGCCACCCAGCCCGAGGCTCCCGCCTGGAGCGCGAGGGCGGCCCGGCGGGCGTCGTCGCGCTCGGCGAGGACGACCGTACGGACCTCGGGGTGGGATACCCGTACGCCTGCCACCAGCGCGATCCCGTCGGCGGCGGGCGGGGCCGAACCGGACTCCCGCTGGGCGGGGACGCCCGCGGGGACGGCGGCAAGGTCGGAGTCGACCAGCAGGACGTCGAAGCGGCGGCCCTCGGCCACCGCGCGTTCGAGGCAGCGGAGCGCGGCGGGGCCGCTGCCGGCCGCGGAGACGTCCACGTCCGGTTCGGCCGCGAGCGCGGCGGCGAGAGATTCGGCGAAGATACGGTGATCGTCGACCACGAGTACCCGGATACGGACCACAAAACCCCCAAGGGTCGGGGAACGGACGGCTGCGGGTACGACGCCCGGACCGGGTGATCCGCAGGCGCCGCGGCCGCCGCCGTGACATCTCTGCACTACCCCGGACCGGACGTCGTACCCGACTTGTCTCGACCCCTGAATCAACACCGGCCCCCACCGGTGTCACGCATCAGCCTAGGGCCGCGGTCGGCTCGTGGTTGGCCGAATTACAGAAGTTTTCCGAGCGATTTTCCGGCGAGCCGGTTCCGGAGAAGCTCCGAGGTGGCTTGAAAACGACTACTTCCCGCCCGTGGAAGCCCCGTTCCGTCCGGTCGCGTGCCATGGGCAGTTGCACGGCGGGTATTTCACTCGGCGTGCGCACGCCGGGCGCCCGCGCGCTGCGCCCGGCGAGGGCGCGCCCCGAACGCACGCGCGCCCCCGCCCTGGTGGGGGCGGGGGCGCGGGAGTGTCAGGGTGGGGCAGGGGTGCCCGCGGGCTCAGCCGCGCCGGGCGCGGGTGAAGTTCCAGGCGTCCGTCACGATGCCCGTGAGGTCCGAACGGCTCGGGGTCCAGCCGAGGCGCTCGTGGGCCGTGCGGGCGGAGGCGACGAGGAAGGCCGGGTCGCCGGCCCGGCGGGGGGCCACGATCTCGGGAATCTCCTTCCCGGTGACCTTGCGGACCGTCTCGATGACCTCGCGGACCGAAAACCCGCTGCCGTTGCCGAGGTTGCACACCAGGTGCTCCCCCTCGGCGGCGACCCGCAGCGCCGCCAGGTGGGCCTCGGCCAGGTCGGCGACGTGGATGTAGTCCCGTACGCAGGTGCCGTCCGGGGTGGGGTAGTCCTCGCCGAACACGGAGATCGACTCCCGCTCGCCGAGCGCCACTTGCAGCACCAGCGGGATCAGGTGGGTCTCGGGGTCGTGCAGCTCGCCGAACTGCCCGTACGCCCCGGCCACGTTGAAGTAGCGCAGCGAGACCGCCGCGAGGCCGTGTGCCGCGCACTCCCCCGCGATCATGTGGTCGACGGCCAGCTTCGAGGCCCCGTACGGGTTGGTGGGGGCGGTCACCGAGGACTCGGTCAGCGGCCCGTCGCCGGGCTCCCCGTAGGTCGCCGCGGTGGAGGAGAACACCAGCCGGCGCACGCCCGCCCCGCGCATCGCGGCCAGCAGGGCCAGGGTGCCGCCGACGTTGTTCTCCCAGTACTTGCCCGGGTTCACGACGGATTCGCCGACCTGCGAGGAGGCCGCGAAGTGCAGGACCCCGTCGTAGGAGGGGTCCAGGTGCTCGGCGGCGTCCTGGATGCGGCCCTCGATGAACGCGGCGCCGGCCGGCACCCCGGAACGGAAGCCGGTGGAGAGGTCGTCGAGGACGGTGACCTCGTGGCCCGCCTGAAGGAGGTGGGCCGCGACCACCCCGCCCACGTATCCGGCTCCGCCGGTGACCAGGTATTTGGAAGACGCCGTCTCGCTCACGTGCCTGCTGCCTCTCGCCGGGGAAACGCACGCACCGTACGCGTGCTGGTCACCGGCATACCCGAATCCGCGCCGCCGGGGAAATCCCGGGCCCGGATCAGGGCCGGGCGCCCCCGGACGGCGGCAGTCCCGCCCGGTCCAGCAGACCGGTACGGGCGGCCAGCGCGGCCGCCTCCAGCCGCGAGCCCACGCCCAGTTTCATCAGCACCCGCTGGACGTGCGTGCGCGCGGTGCTCGGAGCGATGGCCATGCCGGCGGCGATCAGCCGGGTGTCCTCGCCCTCGGCAACCCGGACCAGCACCTCCACCTCGCGCGGGGTGAGCAGCCGCAGCAGCCGGCTGCCCTCGTCGTCGGGCTGGGCGGCGGGGTTGAGCAGCTCGGCGAAGGCCCCTTGCAACAGCTGCGGCGAGATGGCGACCTCCCCCGCCCGGGCCTTGGCCAGCGCCCGCTCCACGCCCTCGATGCGCTCGTCGTGGCGTACGTACCCGGAGGCGCCGGCCGCGAAGGCGGCGGCGATCCCGCGCGGGCTCGGCACCGGGCCCAGGACGACCACGGCGATCTGCGGGCGCTCCCGCTTGATCCGCACGATCGGCTCGAAGACCCCGGGCTCGGCGGGCGTGGCGGTGCCCAGCAGGCAGACCTCCGGGGCCCGGCTGATGACCAGCTCGGCGGCGCCCGCGGCCGGGGCCGCGGCCGCCAGCACCCGGTGCCCGCGCAGTTTCAGGGCCGAGGCGAGCGCCTCGGCCAGCAGCCGGTGCTCGTCGACCACCATGACCCGTACGCCCATTGAGGTACCCACCCCCGCCCTTCTGCCCCGGCAAGCTACACGCTTGTTCGACGGCGCGGTGCGGATACCGCGCAGAAGCCCCCGGAAGGGCGGACCTTCCGGGGGCTTCGGGTGCGGTCGCGCGCTCAGGTCATCCTGTGGAGACGGTGGACTCGAGGCGCGGCCGGCGTGAGGCGGCTCAGCCGGCGGTGAAGGAGACGAAGCTGTAGTAAGGATCCGTCGCCACCGAGGACTTGCTCATGATCGCGGTGCGGGCGATGAAGAGCTTTCCGTTGCCGTAGCGGTACTCGGCGGAATCCGGCAGGAACTGCGTCTCGGCGCGCTGCGACTCCTTGGTCGCCGGCTGCTGCATGAGCAGCGTCTCCTTCATCGTCTTGCCGTCGATGGAGACGACCTGGCCGCCGCCGTCGTAGGGCGGGACCTTGTGGGCGATGAGGTTGGAGCCGTCCATGCGCAGCGGGTAGATCGTGTAGCGCTCGCCGGCGTCGGCGCGGTCGGTGGTCAGCTTGCCGGTCTCCAGATCGAAGGAGACGATCTCGTTGGTGCGGCCGGAGTCGCTCGTGCCCTTGTGCTCCTCGGTCGGCAGGTAGAGCTTGCCGTTGCCGACGACCATGTTGGTGCAGTCCTCGACCTCGGTGGCCCCGCACTCGGGGTTGTAGTTGCCCGAGGTGAGCGGGATGCGCGTCTTGAGCTGACCCGCGTCGTCGAGGACGAAGAGGTCGCTGACGCCGATGGCGTTCTTGGAGGTGTTGTTGACGTCCGCCGCGACGATCAGCGGCTTGGTGGAGACGATCTGGGCGAACTCCAGCCCCTCGGGGAGCTTGTACGAGGACTTCTGTGCGCCGGTGACCGGGTCGAGGGCCTGGGCGGACAACGTGTAGCCCTTGTACTGGCCGCAGCGGCGGATCACGGCGAGGGCCGGGCCGCCGCCGTAGCCGAGGTCCTTGCAGTCGTCCGAGCCGACCTTGGGCGTCCACAGGGACTTGCCGTCGGCGAGGTTCCAGGCGGAGCCGCCGTACAGTCCGCTCGCGGCCACGGTCTGGCCGCTGATGGTGACCTCTTCGAACTGGATCGGCTTGTCGCCGCCGCCCTGGACCTTGGTGGTGGCCTTCCACAGCAGCTTGCCGGCGTTCAGGTCGATGACGCCGACCTGGTTGCACGGCTGGTGCTTCTTCTCGTCCGTCGGCATGGCCTCGTCGAAGAGGATCGCCGTCTTGTTGTCCGAGACCCAGCGGCTCGCGGCGCAGACGTTGGCGCCGAGCGGGATCTCCCACTTCTTGGCGCCGTCGGCGAGGTTGTAGCCGACGACCTTGGCCATGTCGGACTTGGCGTAAGTGGTATCGGTGAGCCAGGAGCCGGGGATCTGGACGATCTCCTTCGACTCCGGCATCGGGACGTTGAGCAGCGTCTTCGACTTGGTCTTGGCCGGCACCTTCTCGGTGCCGCCGCCGCCCGGGGCCTTGTCGCCGCCGGGGCTCTCGCTGCCGCCGGCCACGGGCTGGTTTCCGGGGCCCTCCTCGCCGGAGACGTACCAGAAGCCGCCGCCGACGATGAGGACGATGGCCAGGAGGGCCGCGCCGACGATCATCAGCTGGGTGCGCACGTCGTTGCCGCCGCTGCCGCCGCCGGCCGGGACCGCCGGGCCCTGGGCCGCGTACATGGGCGCGGTGACGGGCTGCGGCTGCTGCTGCGGGTAGCCGTAGGCCTGGTCCTGCGGGTACCCGTACGAGGCCTGCGCACCGGGGGACGCGGCCGGCGCCGGGACGGTCGGCGGCTGGCTGGGGGGCGGCGGCGGGGGGCCGGCCGGCATGGGCGGGAGCGGGGGCCCGGGCGCGGCGAAGCCGCCCGGCGGCGGGTCCTGCGGCGCGCCGAAACCGCCGGACGGCGGCTGGCTGGGGGGCGGCGGGGTACTCATCGGTGCTCTTGCCTCTCGGTGGGTGGTTCGGCGGACTGCTCGTTCTCGGGGCGGTCGCTCACTTGCCGAAGACCATCAGGAACTTCTCGCTCTTGTTGTCGGCCTTCAGGTGGGAGGCGGAGACGAACAGCCGGCCGTCCACGTAGTCCACCTTCGGGGCGAGGAAGGAGCTCTCCACCGGGGCGGCGGGGCCGGACGGGTTGCGCAGGACCGCGGTGGGCGTGCCCCCGGCGGCCGGGATCGTGAGGACCTCGCCACCCTTCTCCCTCTCCGCCTCGCGGTAGACGACGACCTGGCCGCCCGCCGCCTTCAGCGGGGTGAGGGTGCGGCCCTCGCCGGCCGGGGTGCGCCACTTCACCTTGCCGGTGGCGAGGTCGAAGGCGACGATCTCGTTCGGCTGGCCGATGTCGGCCTTGGTGGGCAGGTAGAGGGTGTTCGCGTCCACGTAGGAGGAACCACAGCTCTGGATCGAGCGGTTGAAGCTGAAGAGGCCGCCGCAGCCGACGGGGAAGGTGCCTTCGCCGGAGACGGTGGTGCGCTGCTTTCCGTCGGGTCCGAGGACCACGATGGAGCGCTCCTTGCCCTCGCTGTTGCCGAGGTCGAGGACGATCGGGTCCAGCGAGTAGACGTTCTTGACCTGGAAGCCCTTGGGGAGCTTGTAGATCCAGGTGTTCTTGCCGGTGGCCGGGTCGGCGTCCATGACCTGGACGGTCTTGTCGGCGTCCTGGCAGGTGGCGACGGCGAGCATCTTGCCGTTCATGGCGGCGAAGTCGCTGGGCTGGCAGCCCACTTCCACCTTGCTGCTGAAGAGCTTGTCCCCGGTGCTGACCTTGAACGCGCTGCTCGTGCCCATCCGGTTGACGACGACGGTGTCGCCGGTGAGGGCGAGGTCGGGGGAGGTGAAGATGTCGAAGAGCCCTTCCTTCGGGACCTCCTTCGACCATCCCTCCTTGCCGGCCTTGAGGTCGATCAGCCTCATCTGGTTGCAGTCGGCGCTGTCGGACTCGCCGTTCTCGTACATGACGACGGTCTTGCCGTCCGCGGTCATGTCGGTGACCCCGCAGATCACGGCGGGGAGCGTGAGGGTCCACTTCTCCTTGCCGTCCTTGACCCCGTAGCCGGTGACCGACTTCCAGACGGTCTTGACGACGGTGTCGCCGACGATCCACTGCCCCTTGGAGTCAACGCCCGCGCCGGGGCCGTCGATCTTGCTGGTCTTGAACCAGAGGACCTTGTCCTCGCCCTGCTTGCGGCCGGCGTTGAGGTCTTCCTCCTCCTCGGAGCCGTTGCCACTGCCGTCGCCCTTGTCCACCGAGGCGGAGGGCGAGGCCTTGTCGTCCGCGGGCGGCGCGGAGTCCTGCGCGACGGGCTGGTCGGCGCCCTTGTCCTTGCCGGCGAAGAACGCGAAGTAGCCGCCGGTGCCCAGGATGAGCACGCCGGCGACGGCGGCCGCGATCAGCACGGCGAGCTTCTTCTTCGGCCCGCCGGGCGGCCCGGGCGGCATGCCGGGGGCGCCGGGGGCCATGTGCGGGGGCGGCGGCGGGAAGCCGTAGCCCCCGGGCGGCTGCGCACCGTACGGGCCCTGCGGCTGCTGGCCGTACGGGCCCTGCTGCTGGGGGTGCGGCTGGGGCTGCTGCGCGTACGGGTTGTCGCCATGCGGCGGGAACCCGTAACCGGGCTGCGGGGGCCCTGGCAGGTGCCCGTAACCGGAAGGGTTCGGCGGCTGGTTCGGCGGCTGGGGCGGCTCGGTCATCAGCGCATACCTTCGGCTTCGGGTGTGGGAGGAAGCCCTTTCTATCACTGACGACGAGAACCGCGCCGGGCCGGTCCGACCCCTGTTCCCAAGGGAGGACCGGCCCGTGATGCCGTCGTTATCGGCCAGTTGGGGTGCGCGGGCCCCGGAGGCGGGGCGAGCCCTACGCGTCTTCGGCGAGCTCCAGCCAGCGCATCTCCAACTCGTCCCGGCCCGAGATGAGTTCCCGCAGCTCGGCGTCGAGCTTGGCGACCTTGTCGAAGTCGGTGGAGTTCTCGGCGATCTGGGCGTGCAGGCTGCTCTCGCGGTCCGTCATCTTGTTGAGCTGCCGCTCGATCTTCTGCAGCTCCTTCTTCGCGGCGCGCGCGTCCCCGGAGGCCGAGGACTTTCCGGCGGCGGCCGGGGCGGACGCCGGAGCGGCCGCGTCGATCATCTTCTGGCGGCGCTCCAGGTACTCGTCGAGGCCGCGCGGCAGCATCCGCAGGCTCGCGTCGCCCAGCAGGGCCATGACCGTGTCGGTGGTGCGCTCGATGAAGAACCGGTCGTGCGAGATCACGATCATCGACCCGGGCCAGCCGTCGAGGAGGTCCTCCAGCTGGGTCAGGGTCTCGATGTCGAGGTCGTTGGTGGGCTCGTCGAGGAAGAGGACGTTGGGCTCGTCCATCAGCAGGCGCAGGATCTGCAGCCGGCGCCGCTCACCACCGGAGAGGTCACCGACGGGCGTCCACTGCTTCTCCTTGGTGAAGCCGAACTGCTCGCACAGCTGCCCCGCCGTCATCTCGCGGCCCTGGCCGAGGTCGACCCGGTCGCGGACGCGCTGCACGGCCTCCAGGACCCGCAGGGACGGGTCGAGCTCGCCGACCTCCTGCGAGAGGTAGGCCAGCTTGACGGTCTTGCCGACGGTCACGGTGCCGGCGGCCGGCTGGACCTCGCCCTGGGTGCGGGCGGCCTCGCCGAGGGCGCGCAGCAGGGAGGTCTTGCCGGCGCCGTTGACGCCGACGAGACCGACGCGGTCGCCGGGGCCCAGGTGCCAGGTGAGGTGCTTGAGGAGGGTCTTGGGGCCGGCCTGGACGGTCACGTCCTCCAGGTCGAACACCGTCTTGCCGAGGCGGGCGTTGGCGAACTTCATCAGCGCGGACTTGTCGCGCGGCGGCGGCACGTCGGCGATCAGCTCGTTGGCTGCTTCGATGCGGTAGCGCGGCTTGGAGGTACGGGCCGGGGCGCCGCGGCGCAGCCAGGCCAGCTCCTTGCGCATCAGGTTCTGCCGCTTGGACTCCTCGGTCGAGGCGATGCGGTCGCGCTCGGCGCGGGCGAAGACGTAGTCGCTGTAGCCGCCCTCGTACTCGTGGACCTCTCCGCGCTGCACGTCCCACATGCGGGTGCAGACCTGGTCGAGGAACCACCGGTCGTGGGTGACGCAGACGAGTGCGGAGCGGCGCTCCTGGAGGTGCTTGGCCAGCCAGGAGATGCCCTCGACGTCGAGGTGGTTGGTGGGCTCGTCGAGTACGAGGAGGTCCTGGTCGGCGATGAGCAGCTGGGCGAGCGCGATGCGGCGCCGCTCGCCACCGGAGAGCGGGCCGATGACCGTGTCGAGGCCCTGCCCGAAGCCGGGCAGGTCGAGCCCGCCGAACAGGCCGGTCAGCACGTCGCGGATCTTGGAGTTGCCGGCCCACTCGTGGTCGGCCATGTCCCCGATGATCTCGTGGCGGACGGTGGCCTTGGGGTCGAGGGAGTCGTGCTGGGTGAGCACGCCCATGTGCAGGCCGCTGTTCTGGGTGACCCGGCCGGTGTCGGGTTCCTCCAGCTTGGCGAGCATGCGGATGAGGGTGGTCTTGCCGTCGCCGTTGCGGCCTACGACACCGATCCGGTCCCCCTCGGATACGCCGAGGGAGATGCCGTCGAGCAGGGTACGGGTGCCGTACACCTTGCTGACTGCCTCGACATTGACCAGGTTGACGGCCATCAGGAGCGCTCCAGGGAAGGGGTGTGGATCAGCCCCTCAGCCTAACCCTCCGCGAAGTGCCGGACCGTTCCACCAGCAGCCAGCCGCCCAGCGCCATGCCGATCGCGGCGGGCGCGGTGACCGGGAGGGCGATCAGGGTGGCGCTGTGGCCTTCCAGGAGCCCGCCGAGGCCGGTCGTGGAGAGCCCGAGGATCCCGAGGAGACAGAGGGCGGTGCCGAGGGCGGCGCGGGGGCCGGAGCCCGGCCCGGCGCTGCTCGTACCGGGTGCTTCGAAGCGCCGGAAGACCGCGACGAGTACGCAGGTCAGCGCGGCGGCGGCGAGGAAGCGGACCGGGACCTGGGCCCACCAGGCCGCCCCGGCGGGCTCGGGCAGGGCGAAGCCGAGGCCGAGCTGGGCGGCGTACACGGCGAGCATCGCGGTGAGGTGCCAGAGGAAGGCCGTCATGGCGACCCCGTTGGCGGCGACCACGCCGCGCCAGACCCGGGGCCGGGCCAGCCAGGCGGCGGCGGGGCCCCTGAGCAGCTCCACGGCGCCCACGAGCCAGATCCCGTGCGCGAGCAGGGCGAGGGTGGGCGGGGCCATGTTGGAGACCTTCTCCCCGGGCATCCCGACCATGGACAGCGGGTACGGCCCGTACGCCACCAGCAGGACGGCCCCGGCGAGCCCGGCGGCGGCGAGGACGCCGGGGCGGCGGATGCGCCCGTCGGCGCGCAGGAAGCCGAGCTGGTGGACGGCGAGCCAGACGAAGGCGAAGTTCAGGAACTCGGCGTACGGGACACCGCCCGCGAAGCGCAGCAGGTCCACGGCGGCGGCCGCCGCGGCCAGGGCCCCGAAGGCGGACCAGCCGTGGCGCTCGTGCAGCTTCAGCAGGGGCGGGGTGAGGGCGACCATCGCGAGGTAGATCCCGATGAACCACAGCGGCTGCGTGACCAGCCGGAACGCGGCCCCCGACAGGCGGCCGCCGCCCCCGCCGAGGAGCTGCACGGTGAGGGCGACGGCGGTCCAGACGGCGACGAACACCAGGGTGGGCCGCAGCAGCCGCCGGAGCCGGGCCCGCAGGAAGGCGGCGTACACGGGGCCGTCGGTGCGGCGGGCGAGGGACCGGTAGGACAGGGCGTGCGAGAAGCCGCCGACGAAGAAGAACACCGGCATCACCTGCAGCGCCCAGGTGAGCACCTGGAGCGGCGGCACGACGGCGAGCAGGTTCCCTATGCCGTCGGTGCTGACGGCGGCCATCAGCCAGTGGCCCGCGATGACGGTCCCGAGCGAGGCGACCCGGAGCAGGTCGACGTAGCGGTCCCGCGTGGCGGGGGTGGCGGTGGCGATGTCGCTTGCGCTGGCTCCCATGGCCCCTACGCTCCCGCGCGGGCCCTCCCGGCAACAGGGCGCGGATACTCACCCCCGCCTAGGTACCCGGGGGCTCCGCCCCGGGCCCGCCCTCCGCTGCACGGGGTTCCCCCGACGTGTGCCGCTGCGCGGGGCGGAGTCCCCGCAGCGACCTTTCCCGCTGCGCGGGGCGAAACCCCCGCAGCAACCCTTGCCGCTGGCGCGGGCAAAGTCCCCTACCCGCCCTTCGCCCGTTCCCCGGGCGCTGCCCGGACCCGTCCTGGGGCTCCGCCCCAGACCCCGGTCCTCAAACGCCGGACGGCTGAAATGGCACGGGCCGGCCACATCCAGCCCCGCCGGCGTTTGAGGCGCGGGGGTGCGGGGGCTGGCCCCCGGGGCGGAGCCCCGGGGAACGGTGGAAGGGCGGGTCGGGGACTCCTCGCCGCGCAGCGGCACGGTCGGGGGCGCCGGCCCCGCGGGCAGGGCCGGCGGCGGGCTCGGCCGGGCCGGCCGGGCGGCGTCAGAGGAGGGTCGCGCCCGGGGCCGGGCCGGTGGCCACGTGGGTGCTGCGGCAGGTGCCGGAGGCGTCGAGGGCCGCCGCCACCTTCATCGCCGACTCCGCGTCGCGGACCAGGAAGGCCGTCGTGGGACCGGAGCCGGAGACCAGCCCGGCCAGGGCTCCGGCCCCGGCGCCCGCCGCGAGGGTGTCGGCCAGCGACGGCCGCAGCGAAAGGGCGGCGGGCTGGAGCCCGTTGGCCAGGGTCGCGGCCAGCTCGTCCGGGTCTGCGGAGGCCAGGGCCGCGAGGAGGGCCGGGGAGGCCTGCGGGGCGGGGACCTCCGTACCGGCGGTGAGCCGGTCGAACTCCCGGAACACCGCCGGGGTGGAGAGCCCGCCGTCGGCCACCGCGAACACCCAGTGGAAGGTGCCGGCCGCCACCGGGGTCAGGATCTCCCCGCGCCCGGTACCCAGCGCCGCCCCGCCGACCAGGCTGAACGGCACGTCGCTGCCCAGCTCCGCGCAGAGGGAGAGGAGGTCCGGGGTCGGGGTCCGAAGGCCCCACAGCGCGTCGCAGGCGAGGAGCGCGGCCGCTCCGTCGGCGCTGCCCCCGGCCATGCCCCCGGCCACCGGGATCCGCTTCTCGATGTGCAGGTGCACGTCGGGTGCGATGCCCGCCCGCTCCGCCAGGAGCTCCGCGGCCCGGGCCGCGAGGTTGGTCCGGTCGAGCGGCACCTGGCCGGCGTCCGGTCCGGCGCAGGTCACGGTCAGTTCGCCGGCCGCGGTCGCGGTGACCTCGTCGTAGAGGGAGACGGCCAGGAAGACGTTGGCGAGGTCGTGGAAGCCGTCCGGCCGGGCCGCGCCCACCGCCAGCTGGACGTTGACCTTCGCGGGGACCCGTACGGTGACCGTCCCGCTCACAGCGCGGGCCTCTCCGCGGCGGGCTTGTGCTCGGCGATCGCCGCGAACTCCTCGACGGTGAGGGATTCGCCGCGGGCCTGCGGGGAGACCCCGGCGGCGACCAGCGCCGCCTCGGCGCCCGCCGCGGACCCGGCCCAGCCGGACAGCGCCGCGCGCAGCGTCTTGCGGCGCTGCGCGAAGGCGGCGTCGACGACCGCGAAGACCTCGGCCTTGGTCGCGGTGGTCTTGACCGGCTCCGCGCGGCGGACCAGGGAGACGAGTCCGGAGTCGACGTTCGGGGCGGGCCAGAAGACCTTGCGGCCGATGGCGCCGGCCCGCTTGACGTCCGCGTACCAGTTGGCCTTGACCGAGGGGACCCCGTAGACCTTGTTGCCGGGCTCGGCGGCCAGCCGGTCGGCGACCTCGGCCTGCACCATGACCAGGGTCCGCTCGATGCTCGGGAAGCGGTCGAGCATGGTGAGCAGGACCGGCACGGCCACGTTGTAGGGCAGGTTCGCGACGAGCGCGGTCGGCGGCGGGCCGGGCAGCTCCTTGACCAGCATCGCGTCGGAGTGGACCAGCGTGAAGCGGTCCTTGCGCTCCGGCATCCGCGCCTCGATGGTGGCGGGCAGCGCGGCGGCCAGGATGTCGTCGATCTCGACGGCGACGACCCGGTCTGCGGCCTCCAGCAGTGCGAGCGTCAGCGAGCCCAGCCCGGGTCCGACCTCGACGACCACGTCGTCCGGCCGGACCTCGGCGGTGCGCACGATGCGGCGCACCGTGTTGGCGTCGATGACGAAGTTCTGGCCCTTCTGCTTCGTCGGCCGTACGCCGAGTACGGCGGCCAGCTCCCGGATGTCGGCCGCGCCGAGGAGGGCGGAGGTCTCGGGCGCGGACGTCCCGGGTGCGGACGTCTCCGGCGCGGAGGTCTCCGGCGCGGTGTTTTCGGGCTGCTGCTCTGCGGTGCTCACCGATAAAGGGTACGGCCGCAGTGTGGCCAGGGACTCGCCCCCCGCTGTACGTAGAGCTTCTTCGCCCGGTACGTCTGCTCCGGGCCCGGGGCGTCCTGCGGGCGGCCGCTGCCGCCGAGGGCCTGCCAGGTCTGTACGTCGAACTGGTAGAGCCCCCCGTACGTGCCCGAGGGGTCCGTGGCGCCGGGCCGGCCGCCCGACTCGCAGCGGGCCAGCGCACCCCAGTCGAGGCCGTCCGCGCCCTGGACGGAGGTCGGGAGCGGCTTGGTGCCGACCTTGACGAGCTGGCTGACGGGCTCGCGGACGGTCTCCTCGGCGATCCTGCGGGGCTTCTGCCGGACCCCGTTGACGGTCCGCAGGCCGTACGTGACCCTGCGCGCCCCGGGCCGCCCCGAGCGCTCGACGACTTCGGTGCCGGCGAAGAGGGAGGAGTCCTTGACCCGCTCGGTCGCGTACGGGATGCGTTCCTCGCGGATCTCGCGGGTGCCGGTGATGCGGAGCACGGTGACGGTCTGGCCGTCGCGCGGGAAGGAGCCGGCGGGCACGGAGGTGGTGTCCTGGCCGTGCAGGGTGATCCCCGCTTCGCCGAGGGCCTCCTGGACGGTGGCGGCGTTGGTGCGGATCGCCCGCTCGCGGCCGTCGGCCATGAAGGTGATGCTGCGTTCGGTGCGGACGGCGAGGGTCAGGCCGGTCCGGGGAACGGCGGCGGTGCGAGGCGTGGAGAGGTAGGCGCCCTCGGCACGGATGCCGAACTGGCGCAGCGCGCCGTCCACGGTGCGGGCGGTGGTCCACACCTCGCGCCGCTGTCCGTCGAGGGTCAGGCTCAGCGGGCGGCCGTAGCGCAGGACGATCTCGTCCCCGTCGTCGAGGACCTCCGCCCCGGCCGGGGCGACGAGGTCGTGGGGGCCGACGCCGAGGCCCTCGGCGGCGAGCAGCTCGTCCACGTCGTCGGCGAAGGTGTGCAGGGTCCGCGGGACTCCGTCGACGGTGAGGCGCACGGCCTTGTCGGCGGCGACGAAGGCGGTGGTGCCGCCCGCCAGGAACGCGACGACCAGGGCCTGCGGCACGATGCGCCGCCAGCTGTCCCGGGGAGCGGGTGCGGCGCTCCTGCGCCGCCTCGGACCGGGGGTGGGGGCGGAGCCGGCCCCCGGGCCGGCCGGCGCGGGCACGGTGCCGAGTCCGCCGCCGCCCCGGCGCCGCCCGGTGCCCGGTCCGGCCGGGGCGGTGTCCACGGGCGCCACCGGCTCACCGCGACGGCGGCGGCCGGTGGCCGGGGCTTCCGCCTCGGGGGCGAGGTCCGGAGCGAGCGCCCGGGCGGTGCCGCCGGCCGGTGCCGCCGCCGGCTCCGCAGCCGGGGCGGGGGCCCGTCCGCGCGCCCGGCGGCCCGCCCCGGACTCGGCAGCCGTCCGCCGCCGCCCGCCACCCCGGGGCGCCGGCACCCCCGGCTCCGGGTGAGCCCCCGGGGAGGAGGACGGGTAAGGATCCACCCCCTGCCCCGAAACCAGGTCCGCGATCTCCCCCGACCCCCGGTACGGGTCCGGGTCCGTACCGGAGCCCCGGTACGGGTCCGGGTCCGACCTCGATCCCCGGTACTCGTCCGTGCCCGTGCCCGTGCCCGGGCCCGGGACCGAGCCCTGGTACGTGTCCGGCTCCGGGTCCGAGGCCCGGTACGGGTCCCCGCCCGGGCCCGCGTACGGGTCGCGGTTCCGGTGAGGTGCCGGTTCGGCGTCCGGGGCCTGGCTCGACGCTCTCGGGCCCTGGTACGGGTCCGGGTCCATGTCCGGGTACGAGTCGCGGTCCGTGCCGCCGCTCGGGAACGGGTCCAGATCCAGATCCGGGTGCGGGTCCGGGGCCGCGGCCCAGGGGTCGCGTCCACCGGCCGGCCAGGCCACATCGCTCATCGCGCTCGCTCCACTGGTCCGTCCGGCTGCTTCGGGCACGGCACCCTAGCGGAGCGATCGTGACGCAACAAAGTCGGGCGGCTACGGAACGTGGCGAACGGGTGAGGCGGCCCCGGCAGCGGCCCGGCCGGCCGTCAGCAGGCGCCGTAGGCGACCCCGTGGAGGAGCCGGGGCGACCCGCCGGAGGTGCTCAGTACGCGAAGGCGCGAGCCGTGTTGGCCGCCAGTGCCGTCGCCATGGCGTCCTCGTCGATGCCGCGGACCGCGGCCATCGCCCGTACGGTCAGCGGGATGAGGTAGGGCGCGTTGGGCCGGCCGCGGTAGGGGGCCGGGGTGAGGTACGGGGCGTCCGTCTCCACGAGGACCAGCTCCAGCGGGGCCACCGCGAGGGCTTCGCGCAGGGGCGCCGCGTTCTTGAAGGTGACGGTCCCGGCGAAGGACATGTAGTAGCCGGCGGCGGCGCACTCACGGGCCATCTCCGCGTCGCCGGAGTAGCAGTGGAAGACGGTCCGCTCGGGGGCGCCCTCCTCGCGCAGGACGCGCAGCACGTCCGCGTGCGCCTCGCGGTCGTGGATGACCAGGGCCTTGCCCTGCCGCTTGGCGATCTCGATGTGCGCGCGGAAGGAGCGCTCCTGCGCGGCCATGCCCTCCGGGCCGGTCCGGAAGTAGTCGAGGCCGGTCTCGCCGACCGCCTTCACGTGCGCCAGGGCCGCCAGGGCCTCGATCTCGGCGAGCGCGTCGTCGAGCGCGGCCTCGCCGCCGCCCGTCCGGGCGCCCTGCCTGGACCAGCCGTCGGGGTCCCCGTGCACGATCCGGGGGGCTTCGTTGGGGTGCAGGGCCACGGCCGCGTGGACGTTCTCGTACGCGGCTGCGGTCTCGGCGGCCCAGCGGGAGCCCTTCACGTCGCAGCCCACCTGGACGACGGTGGTCACCCCGACGGAGGCGGCCTTGGCCAGGCCCTCCTCGACGGTGCCGGACTGCATGTCCAGGTGGGTGTGGGAGTCGGCGACCGCCACCCGCAGCGGTTCGGGCAGCGGGGGCGGCGCGTCGTTCGGCGTACTACGGCTCATACGGCCGATCTTATGACCGGCGGAAGAACCCCAGCAGCCTGGCCATCGGCCCGGGCCGTTCCACGTGGACCGGGCCGGGGGCCTCGTGCAGGGCCGCCTTGCGGGGCTTGGGGGCCCTCTCGAAGTACCCGGCGGGCACCGGGCCGGCGATCCCGGGGGCCGCGCGGTGGTGGTAGAGCTGGTCGAGCATGCCGATGACCGACTTGACCTGGCCCTCCCGCATGATCCGCACCACGTGGCCGCCGCAGTTCATGCAGGTCGGGTTGGACAGGGGGGAGGGGACCCGCTCGCCGTCCGCCGTGTAGACGATGAACGGCAGGCCCCGGCCGTCGGTGTGGTGCTCTATCTCGTATCCCTGCTCCCAGCCGTATCCGCACTTCATGCACGCGAAGGAGTACGCCTCGTGCACGGTCGGCACGGCCTCGGGAGCGGACCCCGTCGAAGGAACGGCCGGGACGGCCGGTGCGGCGACGGTCGAAGTGACGGGTCCGGCGGATGGGGGGTGGGGTTCGGCGATCTCACTCATGCCAGCTCCTCTTGTTCCACTGCTGCCATTGCCAGTGGACGCCTCTTCGGGCGGGAGCGCATCAGGCCCTGTCTAGTGTTGGACGGTCCTTGGGCGAGTCATGCCCAAAGCGCCCGGTGCGCGGTCTGAGCTTTGCTTTTCAGGTTAGCTCTTTACCGACCGACGGCGACTTTTGTGCCGCGTTCTTTGCCGCGACGACCGCGTCGAACACCTCGCGCTTGGGTACCCCGGCCTCGGCCGCGACCGCCGCGATGGCCTCCTTGCGCGGCTCCCCCGCCTCTTCGCGCACCCGTACCCGGTTCACCAGCTCCTCGGCGTCCACATCGCCGGGGGCCGCGGCGGGGGCGCCCTCGACGACCACGGTGATCTCCCCGCGCACGCCTTCGGCGGCCCAGGCGGCCAGCTCGCCGAGCCCGCCGCGCTTGATCTCCTCGTAGGTCTTGGTCAGCTCGCGGCAGACGGCGGCGCGGCGGTCGGCTCCGAAGACCTCGGCCATCGCGGCCAGGGTGTCGTCGAGCCGGTGCGGGGCCTCGAAGTAGACGAGGGTGCGGCGTTCGGCGGCGAGCTCGCGGAGCTTGCCGAGGCGCTCGCCGGCCTTGCGCGGCAGGAAGCCCTCGAAGCAGAAGCGGTCGACCGGCAGCCCGGAGAGGGCGAGCGCGGTGAGGACGGCGGAGGGTCCGGGGACGGCCGTGACCTTGATGTCCTTCTCCACGGCGGCGGCGACGAGCCGGTAGCCGGGGTCGGAGACCGAGGGCATGCCGGCGTCCGTCACCAGCAGGACGCGCTTGCCGGCCTCCAGGGCCTGGACCAGTTCGGGGGTGCGCGCGGACTCGTTGCCCTCGAAGTACGACAGGACGCGCCCGGTGGTGTACACGCCGAGGCCCTGCGTCAGCCTGCGCAGCCGCCGGGTGTCCTCGGCGGCGATCACGTCGGCCCGCTCCAGCTCGGAGGCGAGCCGCGGCGGGGCGTCGGCGAGGTCGCCGATGGGGGTCCCGGCGAGGACGAGGACGCCGGCCCCGTGTGCGTCGGAGGGGGCCGGCGAGGAGGCCGGGGAGGGGGCTTCGGCGGTGCCGGGCTGGTCAGTGGTCACCGCCCCATCCTCTCAGCCGCCCCAACCGCCGCGCCCCACACTCCCGTCCCCCTGGGTCCGGCACAGGGTCGTTCCCTACGATGTGCCGGTGACCAGTACCGCGACGCCGCCGCCCAGCCCTGCGGGGGCCCCGCCCGCCACCGAGGCCGGGCCCGGCCCGGACCCCGCCGACCAGCCGTCCCCCTGGCTGCGCCGCCTGCGCGGCTTCGGCTACGTTCCGCCCGCCGGGGCGAAGCGGCAGTCGGACGTGCGCACCCGCCTGGTGCCCCCGTACGCACGGCCCTCCGCCCAGCTGTGGGCGCAGCTCGGGGTCGGGCCGGCCGCGGCGGAGCGCTGGGGGAGGGTGCTGGCGTGGGCCGGGCCGCTGCTGGTGGCGCTGGTCGCCGGGGTGCTGCGGTTCGCCCATCTGGGCAGCCCGAAGGCGGTGATATTCGACGAGACGTACTACGCCAAGGACGCCTGGGCCACGATCAAGCAGGGCTACGAGGCGAGCTGGCCCAAGGACATCGACAAGTCGATCCTCGCCAATCCCAACGGGGTCTCCCTCCCGCTGGACCCGGGCTACGTCGTGCACCCGCCGGTCGGCAAATGGGTGATCGGCCTGGGCGAGTGGATGTTCGGCTTCGACCCGTTCGGCTGGCGGTTCATGACCGCGGTGCTCGGGACCCTGTCCGTCCTGATGCTGTGCCGCATCGGGCGGCGGCTGTTCCGCTCCACCTTCCTGGGCTGCCTGGCCGGCCTCCTGCTGGCGGTGGACGGCCTGCACCTGGTGATGAGCCGGACCGCGCTGCTCGACCTGGTGCTGATGTTCTTCGTGCTGGGCGCCTTCGGATCGCTGGTGATCGACCGGGACAAGGTGCGGGCCCGGCTCGCGGCGGCGCTCCCGGTGGACGAGGAGGGCCGGACCCGCCCGGACGCCCGGATCGCGGAGACGCTGAAGCTGGGCTGGCGCCCGTACCGGCTCCTGGCCGGCGTCAGCCTGGGCCTGGCCTTCGGCACGAAGTGGAACGGCCTGATCGTGCTGGCCTTCTTCGGCGTGCTGACGGTCTTGTGGGACGCGGCCGCGCGCCGCACGGCGGGCGCGGGCTCCCCGTACGTGGCGATGCTGTGCCGCGACAGCTGGACCGGCTTCCTCTCCCTGGTCCCCGTGGCGATCTCCGTCTACGTGGCCTCGTGGCTCGGCTGGATCCTCTCCCCCGACAACGGCAAGGGCGGCTACTTCCGCGACTGGGCCGCCAAGAACGACCAGCACAGCTCGTGGTCCTTCGTGCCGGAGTGGCTGCGGAGCCTGTGGCACTACGAGACGGAGGTCTACAACTTCCACGTGGGCCTGACCTCGGGCCACACCTACGAGTCGAACCCGTGGAGCTGGCTGGTCCTGGGCCGTCCCGTCTCCTACTTCTACGAGTCCCCCGCACCCGGCACCGACGGCTGCCCGGCGACGGAGACCGCCAAGTGCGCGCGCGAGGTGCTGGCGCTCGGCACGCCGCTGCTGTGGTGGGCGGGCTGCTTCGCGCTGCTGTACGTGCTGTGGCGGTGGTTCTTCCGCCGCGACTGGCGGGCGGGCGCGATCGCGTGCGCGCTGGGCGCGGGCCTGCTGCCCTGGTTCAACTACCAGGAGCGGACCATCTTCTTCTTCTACGCGGTCGTCTTCGTCCCGTACCTGTGCCTGGCGGTGGCCATGATGATCGGCGCCCTGCTGGGCCCGGCCGGCTCCTCGGAACGCCGCCGCGCCCTGGGCGCGGTGGCGGCCGGTGTGCTGGTGCTCCTGATCGTGTGGAACTTCATCTACTTCTGGCCCATCTACACGGGTCAGACCATCCCGATGGATTCCTGGCAGAACCGGATGTGGCTGGACACCTGGGTGTAGGGGGCTTGAAGGGGGGCCTGTGTGAGCCTGGTCAAACTCCGGTAACAACCCCGGAATCGCCCATCTCTTCGACGTATGGTCTGTTCCACGGGCTCCTTGAACGCGTTCAGTGTTCATTGACGGGGGCCGCGGACCATGGGGACGGGGACAGGAAATGAACGGGGCGGCAAAGGGGGCCATCATCGGCGGGGTGTTCCTCGCGATGGTGGGCGGAGCGGGATACGGGGTGTACGCGCTGGTGGGGGACACCGGCGGGGACGACGCCCGGAGCACCGGCGCGACCCGACCGGCGGTGCCCGGCAAGGGCAGCGGGCCGGTCAGCGACAAGGACGCCGCGGCGACCGCCAAGGCGTTCTTCGCGGCGTTGGCGGCCGGGGACGCCCGGGCCGGCGCCGATCTGACGAACAACCCGGCGGAGGCCCAGGGCGCCCTCGGCGATTTCGCCACCAAGGCCTACGTGTCCAAGGTCGCGATCACCCCCGGCACCCAGACCGGGGCCACGGTGGCGTACTCCGTCGCCGCGGAGGTCACCTACGAGGGGGTCACCAAGCCCCTCGCCTACGCATCCCAGCTGACCGTGGTCCGCGGCAACACCACCGGGCTGCCGCTCGTCGACTGGCAGCCCTCGGTGCTCCACCCGGAGCTCCGGAAGGGCGAGAAGCTGCGCGGCGGCACCCCGGCCAACCCGCCGGTCAAGGCCGTCGACCGCAAGGGCAGGGAGCTGACGGCCGAGAAGTACCCCTCGCTGCGCCCGGTGCTCGACAGCCTGCGCAAGACGTACGGGGAGCGGCAGGGCGGCAAGGCCGGCGCCGAGCTGTGGATCGAGCCGGTGGCCCAGGAGGCACCCCGGCGGACCCTGCTGACGCTGGTCGAGGGGAAGGCGGGGGAGATCCAGACCGTCCTGGACGCGGACGTCCAGGCGGCCGCCGAGAAGGCGGTCCTGAAGTTCCCGCAGGCCTCGGTGGTCGCGGTCCAGCCGAGCACCGGCAACGTCCTGGCCATCGCCGACCACCGCGGGGACGGCTTCCCCGCCTCCATCAGCGGAGCCCGCGCGCCCGGCTCCACGATGAAGATCGTGACCGGCGCGATGCTGCTCGACCGGGGTCTGGTGGCGGCGAACAAGGTCGCCGAATGCCCGGCCGAGGTGACGTGGGGAGGCAAGACCTTCACGAACCTGAAGGGCTTCAAGCTCGACGGCGAGACCTTCGCGACGAGCTTCGCCCGGTCCTGCAACACCGCCTTCATCAAGCAGATCAAGCCGGTCGACGACGACGACGCGCTCCCGAAGGAGGCCCGTGAGGTCTTCGGCGTCGGCGAGGGCGTCGAGTGGAAGGTCGGCGTGCCCACCGTCGACGGGAAGGTGCCGGACGCGACCGGGCCGGCGGCGGCCGCCGCGTACATCGGCCAGGGCCAGATCACGATGAACCCGCTGACGATGGCCTCGATCACGGCCACCGCCCGGACCGGGGTGTTCCGCCAGCCGGTGGTCGTCAAGGCCTCGCTGGACGGCCGCGAGATCGCGAAGGCCGGCCGGAAGATGAAGCCCTCGGTGGCGGCGCAGCTGGTACGGATGATGAAGCTGACGGCCGCCTCGGGCACGGCCCAGGGTGCGATGTCCGCGGTCGGCGGCTCCGACAAGGGCGCGAAGACCGGCTCGGCGGAGGTCGACGGGGCGCAGAACCCGGACAGCTGGTTCACCGGCTTCAGCGGGGACGTCGCGGCCGCGGCCATGGTCGAGGGCGGCGGCCACGGCGGCGACGCGGCGGGCCCGATCGTGGCGGCCGTCCTGAACGCGGGCTGACCGCGGGCTGACCGCGGGCAGACCGCGGGCAGACCGCGGGCAGACCGCGGCCCGTCGAGCGACCGCCCCGGTCAGCCCTCCCGTACGTCGGCCAGCGCGGCCCCCGCGTGCCGGATCAGCTCGCGCGGGTCCATCGGGAACACCGTGTGCGGGGTCCCCGCGGCCGCCCAGACCACGTCGTGGGCGAGCAGGGAGCGGTCCGCGAGGACCCGGGTGCGCGTGCGGTGCCCGAAGGGCGGGACCCCGCCGATGGCGTAGCCCGTGGTCTCCCGGACCAGGGCCGCGTCCGCCCGGGTCACGGCGCCCGCCCCGAGCTCGCGGCGCACCGCCTCCACGTCCACCCGGGAGGCCCCGTCCATGAGGACCAGTACGGGCACCCCGTCGGCCGCGAAGATCAGCGACTTCACGATCTGGCTGAGCTCGCAGCCGATCGCGGCGGCCGCGTCGGCGGCGGTCCGGGTCCCGTCGGGGAAGCTCCGTACGTCCGGCTCCAGGCCCAGTGCGGCGAGGGCTTCGGCGAAGAGGGGATGCGTGGTGGTCGTCATGACGGCACGCTAGCGCTCCCCGCCCCGCCCGTGCGACGCCGTTTCACGGGCCCCCTGGAGCACCGAGCGCAGCGCCCGGACCAGAGCCTGGGCGCGCGGGTCGGCGGTGACCGACTTGGCGTGGGCGTTGGTGACGTAGCCGAAGCCGATGCCCGCCTCCGGGTCGGCGAAGGCCAGCGAGCCGCCGCGGCCCGGGTGCCCGAAGGAGGCCGGGGACAGCAGCGGGGAGGCCGGGCCGTGCAGCATGTAGCCGGGGCCGAAGCGGGTGTTGACCACCAGCACGCGGTCGGGGCCCGAGGAGAACTCCTTGCCGGCCAGCGCGGTGGTGGCCGGGGTGAAGATCCGCGCGCCGTCCTCCACCACGCCGATGGTGGCCGCGTAGAAGCGGGCCAGGGCGCGGGCCGTGCCGATGCCCGCGGAGGCCGGCAGCTCGGCCGCGCGGTAGGCGGGGTCGTTCTCGTCGGGCAGCGGGTCGATGGCGGCGAAGGCGCGGCGGGTGAGGGAGTCCGGATCGGCGTAGGCCGCGGAGACGTTTCGCTTCGGCCGGGTCCTGAGCGTGCCCGCGCTCTCCGGCGGATCGACCGGCGCCACCCGGCCCACCCGGTGCTCCTCGGACTCCGGCAGGCCGATCCAGAAGTCCAGGCCCAGCGGCTCCGCGATCTCCTCGGCCAGGATGCCCCCCAGCGTGCGGCCGGTCGCCCGCAGCACGAGCTCGGACAGCAGCCAGCTGAAGGTCTGCGCGTGGTAGCCGTGCTCGGTGCCGGGCTCCCAGAAGGCCTGCTGGGCGGCGACCGCACGCGCTCCGGAGACCCCGTCCGCGGCCTCGGCCACCGTCAGCCCGCGGTCCAGGGCCGGGACTCCCGCGCGGTGCGCGAGCAGGTCGCGGACCCGGGTCCGCTCCTTGCCGCCCGCCTTGAACTCCGGCCAGTAGGAGCTCACCGGCGCGTCCAGGTCCAGCAGTCCGCGCTGCTGGAGCAGCAGCGGTACGGCGGCGGCCACGCCCTTGGTCGCGGAGCGGACGATCTGCGCGGTGTCCTCGGCCCACGGCTCCGCGCCGTTCGCATCCTTGGTGCCGGCCCAGAGGTCCACGACCTTGCGCCCGTCCCGGTACACGGCCACGGCCGCGCCCCGGTCCCCGAGCACCTGGAAGTTGCGTACGAACGCGTCCCTGACGGGCTCGAAGCCCTCCGCCACCACACCCTTGATGTCCACGGGGTGTGCAACAACCTCCGACCGGCGCTTATGCCACCACTGTGCTCATCCCACCGCTGTGCTCATCCCACCGATACTGAGCGCGGATCGAAGCCGAAGGGCAGCTCCAGGCGGTGCGCCCGCATCAGCTCCTCGTCGCACAGCACGTCCTGGGTCCTGCCGTCCGCCACGATGGTCCCCTCGCTGAGGATCACCGAGCGCGGGCAGAGCTCCAGCGCGTAGGGCAGGTCGTGCGTGACCATCAGCACGGTGACGTCCAGCGAGCGCAGGATGTCGGCGAGCTCGCGGCGCGAGGCCGGGTCCAGGTTGGAGGACGGCTCGTCCAGGACGAGGATCTCGGGCCGCATGGCCAGTACGGTCGCCACCGCGACCCGGCGGCGCTGCCCGAAGGAGAGGTGGTGCGGGGGCCGGTCCGCGAAGGCGGCCATCCCGACCTGCTCCAGGGCGGCCCGCACCCGCTCCTCCAGCTCGGCGCCGCGCAGTCCGGCGGCGGCCGGGCCGAAGGCCACGTCCTCCCGGACGGTCGGCATGAACAGCTGGTCGTCGGGGTCCTGGAAGACGATGCCGACCCGGCGGCGGATCTCGGCGAAGTTCCGCTTCTCCACGGGCAGCCCGGCCACGTTCACGGAGCCGACGCCGCCGGTCAGGATGCCGTTGAGGTGCAGCACCAGCGTGGTCTTGCCGGCGCCGTTGGGCCCGAGCAGCGCCACCCGCTCCCCGTGCCCGACGGTGAGATCGACCCCGAAGAGGGCCTGGTGGCCGTCGGGGTAGGCGTAGGCGAGTCCGGAGACTTCCAGCGAGGGCGGGGTGGATGCGTTCTCGGCGTTCTCGGCGTTCACAAGGTCCATCCCATCAGACAGACGGCGAGCGCCGTCACCGGGAGCGCGGCCGCGTACGCCCACTGCGTGCGGGTGGCCGTCACCTCGTCGATCACCGGCATGGAGCCGGCGTAGCCGCGGCTGACCATCGCGAGGTAGACCCGCTCGCCGCGCTCGTAGGAGCGGATGAACAGGGCTCCGGCGGTCTTCGCGAGGACCCCCCAGTGCCGGATCCCGCGCGCCTCGAAGCCGCGGGAGCGCCGGGCGATGGACATCCGGCGCAGCTCGTCGCTGATGACGTCCCCGTAGCGGATCATGAAGGAGGCGATCTGGACGAGCAGCGGCGGCAGCTTGAGCCGCTGGAGGCCCAGCAGCAGGGCCCGCAGCTCGGTGGTGGAGGCCAGGAGTACGGACGCGGCCACGCCGAGGGTGCCCTTGGCCAGCACATTCCAGGCGCCCCAGAGGCCGGAGACGCTGAGCGACATGCCGAGGACCTCCACCCGCTCGCCCTGGGCCACGAAGGGCATCAGGACGGCGAAGGCGACGAAGGGCACCTCGATCAGGAGCCGGCGCAGCAGGAAGCCGGCCGGGATCCGGGCCACGGCCGCGGCCGCCGCGATGAGCAGGGCGTACAGGCCGAAGGCCCAGACCGCCTCGCGCGGTGTGGACACGACGACGATCACGAAGCCGAAGGTCGCGGCGAGTTTGCAGTGCGGCGGCAGGTCGTGGACCAGGGAGTTCCCGGGCCGGTAGAGCTTGTGGGCGTGGCCCGCGCCCATGTCAGGCGGCCGGTACGGCCGTGGAGGCGGCCGTCAGGTCGGTGGCGCGGCGGCGGCGGACGGTCCAGAACACGCCGGTGCCGACCAGGACGGTCGCGCCCACGCCGATGATGCCGGCGAGGCCGCCGGAGAGGCGGGCGTCGGAGACGTCCTTGACGCCGTAGTCGGCGAGCGGGGAGTCGGCGGCCGCGTGCTCGGTGACCTTCTGGTCGATGCCGTTGTCGGCGGCGACCTTCTCCAGTCCGTCGGGGCTGGAGGAGGCGTAGAAGGAGACGAAGCCGGCCAGGGCCAGCGCGGCGACCAGGCCGGTGATCCAGACGGGCTTCGTGGAGCGGGCGGCGGCGGGCACGGCGGCCGGGGCGGCGGGGGCGTCGACCAGTTCGCCGCCGACGCGCAGCTTCAGCGGGGTGGACAGGCCGCGGGCGCCGTGGACGAGGTCGGGGCGGACGGCGATCACGGCGCCGACGGTGGCGGCGGTGATGACGGCCTCGCCGATGCCGATGAGGACGTGGACTCCGACCATGGCCCCGAACACCTTGGCCAGCGGGACGTCGGTGGTGCCGCCGAGGGCGAAGAGGAGGGTGAAGAAGGCGGCCGCGGCGGGCACGGACAGCAGGGCTCCGGCGAAGGCGGCGACGGTGACCGAGCGGCGGCCGTCGGGCAGCAGCTTGACCAGCCCGCGGAAGACGGCGTAGGCGACGACCACGGTGACGACGCCCATGGTGACGATGTTGACGCCGAGGGCGGTCAGGCCGCCGTCGGCGAACAGGAGGCCCTGCATGAGCAGGACCACGGACACGCACAGCACGCCCGTGTAGGGGCCGACGAGGATCGCCGCGAGCGCGCCTCCCAGAAGGTGGCCGCTTGTTCCGGCCGCGACGGGGAAGTTGAGCATCTGTACGGCGAAGATGAATGCGGCGACGAGGCCGGCGAGCGGCGCGGTGCGCTCGTCGAGCTCCCGGCGGGCGCCACGGAGGCTGACCGCCACGGCTCCGGCGGCGGCGACACCTGCGGCAATGGAGACGGGGGCATCGATGAAGCCGTCGGGCACATGCATGGTTCTGCTCCGCTTCTGCGGTCCGGCGAGCGGTCCGTTGAGCTGACAAAGTCTTTAACCGTTCAAGAATAGGGCCTTCTTGCGAACAGTTGGCAAGAGCGGTGGCGTCACAAATAGCTCCGCGCGGATTCGTGGGAATGTGCGAGGCTGGGGTCAATACGGACGCAAATGTTCCGATTCGAGGAGTCTTGTCGATGTCAGCCGCCGCCGAGAATCCATCCGCAGGTGCCACCGCGACCCGGGCCGCGACCACCACGGCCCCCCTCGGGGCCGCCTTCGTCGAGGCCCCCTTCATCGAGGCCCCCTTCATCGAAGAACGTGTCCGCGCCCGAGTGATCACCGACGATCCGCTCTACCGGGCCATTCCGGTCGCCCTGCGCTTCGTCCCCGACGAGCCCCTGGCCGTACGGATCGTCTTCCCCGCCGACCTCTCCCCCGAGGGCACCGACAACGAGTGGGTCTTCCCCCGCGCCCTCCTGGAAGCCGGCCTCCAGGCCCCGACCGGGACCGGCGACGTACGCGTCTGGCCCTGCGGACGCGTCCAGGCCGTCGTCGAGTTCCACTCCCCGGAGGGCGTCGCGGTGGTGCAGTTCGACATCGCCGCGCTGCGCCGCTTCCTGCGCCGTACGTACGCCCCCGCGCCCGCCGCCACCCGTTAGGCCCAGCCGGGCCCGCCGGATCCGGACCGCCCGGTCACGCGGAACGGCCCCGCACCTTTCGGTGCGGGGCCGTTCTGCGTGCTTGCCCGCCGGTGACCGAAGGGGTCAGGCGTTGGCCAGCTCGCGGTCCTTGTCGGGACCGGAGCCGTCCGAGGACTCACCGAGGTGCTTGCGCAGGCTCTCGCCCTCCACGTCCACGTTCGGCAGGATCCGGTCGAGCCACTTCGGCAGCCACCAGGCCTTGTGGCCGAGCAGTGCGAGGACGGCCGGGACGATGGTCATGCGGACGACGAAGGCGTCGAAGAAGACGGCGATGGCCAGGCCGAAGCCGATCATCTTCACCATCTGGTCGCTGGCGCCCATGAAGCCGGAGAACACCGCGATCATGATGACCGCCGCGGCCACGACCACCCGGGCGCTGTACTGGAACCCGGTGACGACGGCCTGGCCCGGCCGCTCCCCGTGGACGTACGCCTCGCGCATGCGGGTGACCAGGAAGACCTCGTAGTCCATGGCCAGACCGAAGACCACGCCGACCATGAAGATCGGCATCATCGACATGATCGGACCGGTCTGCTCCACCCCGAAGAGCGAGCCGAGCCAGCCCCACTGGAAGACCGCCACGACGGCGCCGAGGGCGGCGACCACCGAGAGCAGGAAGCCGAGCGCCGCCTTGAGCGGGACCAGGATCGAGCGGAAGACGAGCATCAGCAGCAGGAAGGCGAGGCCGACGACGAGTGCCAGGTAGGGCAGCAGGGCGTCGTTCATCTTCTGCGAGAAGTCGATGTTCATCGCGGTCGCGCCGGTGACGAACACCTTGCCGCTGTCGCTGCCCTCGCGGATCTCGTGGACCAGGTTCTCGGTCTCCACGGAGGACGGGCGGTCCTTCGGGACGACCGTGATGACGGCGGCGTCCTTGGCCTCGTTCTGGGTGGCCGGCATGACCGCGGCCACGCCGTCCAGGCCCTTGATCCGCTCGACCGTCTGGTCGGCGAGCGCCTTGTCCCCGTCCACGACGACCATCAGCGGGCCGTTGAAGCCGGGACCGAAGCCCTCGGAGAGCATGTCGTACGCCTGGCGCTGGGTGGTGGACACCGGCTGGGCGCCGTCGTCCGGCAGGCCCATCTCCAGCTTGCTGGCCGGGATCGCGATGATGCCGAGGCCGATCACGCCCGCGAGCAGCACCATGACGGGGCGGCGCAGGATGAAGCGGGCCCAGCGGGTGCCGCCGTTGGGCTTGGGCTCGGCGCCTTCGGCGGCCGCCTTGCCCTTGCCGAGGAAGCGGGACTTCGTACCGGCGGGCAGCACCTTCTTGCCGGCGAATCCGAGCATGGCCGGGACCAGCGTCAGGGCGACGAGGACCGCGAGGACCACGGTGCCGGCAGCGGCGAAGCCCATCTTGCTGAGCATCGGGATGTTGACGACGGCCAGGCCCACGAGGGCGATGACCACGGTCAGACCGGCGAACACCACGGCGGAACCGGCGGTTCCGACGGCCCGTCCGGCGGCCTCGTCGCGCTCACGGCCCTCGGCGAGCTCCGCGCGGTAGCGGGAGACGATGAAGAGGGCGTAGTCGATGCCGACCGCGAGGCCGATCATCATCGCGAGGGTGGAGGTGGTGGACCCGAGGTCCAGCACGTTGGCCAGCGCGGTGATGGAGGAGATGCCGATGCCCACGCCGATCAGCGCGGTCAGCAGCGGCAGTCCCGCGGCGATGAGCGAGCCGAAGGTGATGACGAGGACGATCGCGGCGATCGCGATGCCGATGATCTCGCCGGAGCCCGTCTCGGGGGCGGCCTGCAGGGCGTCGCCGCCGATCTGCACGTTCAGGCCGTCGGCCTTGGCGGCCGTGGCGGATTCCGTGAGGGCCTCGCGGGTGGCGTCCGTCAGCTCCATGCCGCTGACCTTGTACTTGACGCTCACATAGGCGGTGGAGCCGTCCTGGCTGATGGCCTTGGCCTCGTACGGGCTGGTGACCGAGGAGATCTGGTCCTTGCCCGGACCGTCCTTCAGCTCGCTGACGATCTTCTCGACCTGGGGCTTGACCGCCGCGGAGTCGACCTTCTCGCCGGCCGGGGTCTTGATCACGATGCGGGCGGTGGCGCCGTCGGCGGCCATCCCCGGGAAGCGCTGGTCCAGCAGGTCGAAGGCCTTCTGGGCCTCCGTGCCGGGTATGGAGAACGAGCCTGAGGTGGGTGTGGACGCGGTTGCCGCGCCGAAACCGGCGACGAACAGCAGCGCCACCCAGACGAGGGCGACGAATCGGCGGCGCCGGAAGGCGCCCCTGCCGAGTCGGTAGAGGAAGGTGGCCACGTCGGTGGTTCTCCCGTTCGGGTCGTGGGATGGATCAGGGCATGGAATGCCGTTCCGACGACGAGAGCGGCGTGTCAGGAGAGGCAGGATTCGAGCGCGGGGACAGCGCGTGCGGGCGGCTGCCGGGTGAGCAGCCGGGCAGGATCAGACGCCGAGGGCGGGGAAGACCACGGCGTCGATGAAGTCACCGAGGAAGGTCCGGTCGACGGACCGGTCCTCGATGAGCGGAAGGGCGATGAACGCCCCGATGAGCATGTGCGGCACGAAGGCCAGGGCCGGACAGTCCGGAGCGATCTCGCCCCGGTCCACCGCCCTTTGCAGCATCTCTTGCAGACCGTTGATCTCCGGATCGACCAGCAGGTCCCGCAGCGCCTTGTGGAGCTCGGGGCTCTCGTGCACCGCGTGGGTCAGGCCCCGCATCAGCGCGGTGTCCTTCGCCATCTGGGCGTCGTCGGAGTTCTCGATCATGACCCCGAAGTCCCCGCGGATGCTGCCCGTGTCGATCTCCCGGAGGGAGACCGGCTGGGTGCAGCGCAGGGCCTTCGCGACGAGCTCGGGCTTGCTCCCCCACTGGCGGTAGAGGGTGGCCTTGCTGGACTTCGTACGGGCGGCGACCGCGTCCATGGTCAGCGCCTCGTAGCCGACTTCGCGCAGGAGGTCCAGGACCGCCCCGTGGAGTTCGGCTTCCCGTTCGGGGGTGATCCGGCTTCGACGCGACATGACCTCTTCGACCATCTCGGCGTCTCCTCCCGACCTTGCCCAACCGAACGAAACCGTTTCGTACGGATAGACCATACCCCGCCCACCCAACGAAACGAAACCGTTCCGTTTCGCTGGGCGAGTGGTGTCGGTCACGTGGCGACCATCGGCCGCCGCCCCCGCGGGAAGCCCCATGGATCACCTGTACGAGTTGCCAGCCCCCCTCCGCGCGGAAAGCATTGGGGGGTGAGTCACGACGCGGTGTACCTCCGGTTCCCCCATCTCCACGACGATCTGCTGTGCTTCGCCACCGAGGACGATCTCTGGGTGGCGCCCCTGGTTCCTCCCGGAGAGCCCGCCGGCCGGGCCTGGCGGATCACCGTCGACCGGACCCGGGTGGGCCACCCCCGGTTCTCCCCCGACGGCAAGCACATCGCCTTCACCACCTGGCGCAGCCTCGACCCCGAGATCCACCTCGCCCCCGTCGCGGGCGGCCCGGCGCGCCGCCTCAGCTACTGGGGCTCCACCGACACCCGGGTCTGCGGCTGGACCCCGCCCGACAAGGACGGCCGCAGCGACATCCTGGCCGTCTCCTCGCACGGCCAGCCCTTCTCCTACTTCGCATGGGCGTACACCCTGCCCACCGACGGCAGCCCCGGCGGCCGGCTCCCCTGGGGGCCCGTCTCCGACATCGCCGTCCACGAGGAGGCCTCCGAGGGTGAGGAGCCCGGCGAGCGGCGCACCCTGCTGCTGACGGGCAAGCCCCCGCACGAGCCCGCCGCGTGGAAGCGCTACCGCGGCGGCGCCACCGGCCGGCTGTGGCTGCACGGCGAGCGGCTGCTGGAGGGCATCGAAGGCCACCTGGACTCGCCGATGTTCGTGGACGGCCGGATCGCCTTCCTCTCCGACCACGAGGGCATCGGCAACGTCTACTCCTGCCTGCCCGACGGCACGGACCTGCGCCGGCACACCGACCACGAGGAGTTCTACGCCCGGCACGCCTCCAGCGACGGCTCCCGGATCGTCTACCAGTGCGCCGGCGACCTGTGGATCGTCGAGTCGCTGGCTCCGGGCGCCGCCCCGCGCAAGCTGGAAGTCCGCCTCGGCGGCCCCCGCGCGGGCCGCCGCACCTACCAGGTCCCGGCCGCCAGCCACGTCGACTCCCTCTCCGTCGACACCACCGGGCGGGCCAGCGCCGTCGTCGTGCGCGGCAGCCTGTACTGGCTCACGCACCGCGACGGGCCCGCCCGCACCATCGCCGACACCCCGGGCGTACGGGTCCGCCTGCCCGAGATGCTCGGCAGCGGCGGGCAGGTGGCGTACGTGACCGACGCGGAGGGCGAGGACGCGATCGAGATCGCCTACCTCCCGCGCGCCTCGGGCGACCGCGAGCCGCGCCGGCTCGCCTCGGGCGCGCTGGGCCGCGTACTGGAACTGCTCTCCGATCCGGACGGGGAACGGCTCGCGATCGCCTCCAACGACGGGCGGCTGCTGCTGATCGACGCTACCGAGGAGTCCAACGGGGAAGCCAGCGAACTGATCCGGTCCGAGAACGGGCCCGTCACCGACCTCGCCTTCTCCCCCGACGGCGACTGGCTGACCTGGTCGCACCCGGGCATCGGCCGCTCGCTGCGCCAGATCAAGATGGCCCGGATCTCCGGGCCCGGCGCGCACACGATCGTGGACGTCACCAACGGCCGCTTCGAGGACGAGAATCCGGTCTTCACCCGGGACGGGCGCTACCTCGCCTTCCTGTCCTGGCGCGGTTTCGACCCCGTCTACGACGTCCACACCGGCGACCTGTCCTTCCCGCTGGGCTGCCGCCCGTACCTGGTGCCGCTGTCCTCGGCCACCCCCTCCCCCTTCGCCTTCTCCCCCGACGGGCGCCCGGCGGCGGGCGGCCTCGACCCGGTCGAGGGGGACTCGGAGTCCGGCGACGGAGCGGTCACCGTGGAGGTGGAGGGCCTGGAGAGCCGGGTGACGCCCTTCCCGGTGTCGGCCTCCAAGTACTCCGCCCTGTACCCGGTGCACGGCGGCGGGCTGGTGTGGCTGCGCTGGCCGATCTCGGGCGCGCTCGGCGAGACCTTCGCCAACCCGGCCGACGTCAGCGGCAAGCCGACGCTGGAGTACTTCGACCTCACGAAGGCCCGCAAGACGGAGCTGGCCTCCGGGCTGGACTGGTTCGCGGTCAGCGGCGACGGCACCCGGCTCGTGGTCAACGAGGACGGCGACCTGCGCGCGGTCCCGGCCACCGAGTCGGGCGACAGCGACTCCACCGTCTACCTGGACCTGCGGCGCATCCTGCACGAGGTGGACCCGGCGGCCGAGTGGCGCCAGGCCTACGAGGAGGCGGGGCGGCTCATCCGCGCCTACTTCTGGGAGCCCGGGATGTGCGGCATCGACTGGGACGGAGTGCTGCGCCAGTACCGCTCCCTCGTCGAACGGGTCGCCTCCCCCGACGAGTTCGCCGACCTGATGCGCGAGGTCCTCGGCGAGCTCGGCACCTCGCACGCCTACGTGTCACCGGCCCGCCGCAACGAAGGGCCCCCGCACTACCAGCGGGCCATCGGCCTGCTCGGCGCCAACCTCTTCCCCCGCGACGGGGCCTGGGTCGTCGGCCGGATCCTGCCCGGCGAATCCTCCGACTCCAAGGCCCGCTCCCCGCTCGCGGGCACCGGCATCCGCGAGGGCGCGGTCCTCACCCACGTGGACGGCCGGCCGGTGGACCCAATCACCGGGCCGTACCCGCTGCTGTCGGCGGCCGGCGGCACCACCGTGGAGCTCACCTTCGAACCCGCCGAGGGACAGGGCCGCGCCCGCCGCGTGGCGGTCGTCCCGCTGATCGACGACCGCCCGCTGCGCTACCAGGACTGGGTGGCCAAACGCCGCGAGGTGGTCAAGGAGGTCAGCGAAGGCCGCTGCGGCTACCTGCACATCCCCGACATGGGCGGCTCGGGCTGGGCGCAGTTCAACCGCGACCTGCGCGCCGAGATGTCCAAGCCGGCCCTGCTCGTGGACGTGCGCGGCAACGCCGGCGGGCACATCAGCGAGCTCGTGGTGGAGAAGCTCACCCGCTCGATCCTCGGCTGGGACCTCACCCGCAACGCGCAGCCCGTCTCCTACGCCTCCAACGCGCCCCGGGGCCCGATCGTGGCCCTGGCCGACGAGGCGACCTCCTCCGACGGGGACATGATCACGGCCGCCTTCAAGCTGCTGGGGCTCGGCCCGGTCGTCGGCCAGCGCACCTGGGGCGGGGTGGTCGGCATGACCGGCCGGCACACCCTCGGCGACGGCACGGTGATCACGGTGCCGATGAACGCGGCCTGGTTCCCCGAGTACGGCTGGTCCGTGGAGAACCAGGGCGTGGAGCCCGACCTCCCCATCCTGCGCACCCCGCTCGACTGGGCGGAGGGCCGGCACGCGCAGCTCGACGACGCCGTGCACCTGGCACTGGAGCTGCTGGAACAGGACCCGGCGGCGGTACCGCCCGGCTACACGGACGTACCGGACCGGCGCCGGCCGAAGCTGCCGCCGCGGGAGTGACCGGGCGGGGGTGACTGCGCGGGGCGGGCGACCGTAGGGCATGCGAAAGGGGTGCGACCCGGGAACGGCGGGTCGCACCCCTCAGTGCGTTATACGGATTCCGCTACTTGTCGAAATTCTCGTCGAAGGTGTCGCGGGCCTTGTCCTTGGCCTGGTCGGCGGCCTGCGAGGCGCGCTCGGAGACCTCGTCCTGCTTGCCGGAGGCCTTCGCCTTCTCCGCGAGTTCCTTGGCCTTGTCCTGGAACTGGTCCCTGATGCCCATGTGTCCTCACTCCTGTAGCGGTGTTCGGTAAGGGGAACCCGACCAGTCTCACCCAGGTGGACATCACTCGCATTCCGGTCAGCGGCTCGGACTGCGCTCCTGCTCGTCCGCGGCCCCGCCGGCTCCCACAAGCCCCTTGGAAACACTGGCCAGTCGCGGTTCGAACCGCTTCATCTCGCGCTGTCCGACTGACGAGATGACCGCGGGCAGGTACCCGCGGATCCCCTGCATGCCGCGCAGCCACCACTGCGCGTAGACGTGCGCCGAGCGGCGCTCGATGCCCGCCACGATCCGGTCGACGGCCGGCCCCAGCGGGTAGGTCCGGTTCGACGGCCACGGCAGCCGCTGGCGCAGTTCGCGCATCACCTCGTCCTGGTCGGCGCCGCGCACCATGTCGGTGTCGGTCCAGGACAGGTAGCCGACGCCCACCTTGACCCCCTTGTAGCCGACCTCGGCGCTCAGGCAGTGCGCGAAGGCCTCGACCCCGGACTTGGAGGCGCAGTAGGCGGTCATCATCGGCGCCGGGGTGATCGCCGCGAGGGAGGCGATCTGCAGGAAGTAGCCGCGGCTCTCCATCAGCACGGGCAGGAAGGCGCGGGCGGTGACGGCGCCGCCGATGAGGTTGACCTCGATGACCCGGCGCCAGGCGTCGGGGTCGGAGTCCACGAAGGGCCCGCCGGAGGCGACGCCGGCGTTGGCGACGACTATGTCCACCTTGCCGAAGCGCTGCTTGACCTCCTGCGCGACCCGGGCCATGGCCTCGTGGTCGGTGACGTCGGCGTACCAGTGGTCGCTGTCGGTGTGCAGCCGCTCGGAGACCTCCTTGAGCGCCTCGGGCTCCAGGCCCACGAGGGCGACCTTCGCGCCGCGTGCGGACAGTTTGCGGGCGAGCAGTTCACCGACCCCGCGCGCGGCCCCCGTGACGACGGCGACCTGGCCTTCCAGACTCCTGCGAGCGCTCACGGCGTCTTCTCCTTGGCGGGCTTGTGGTGCGGGGAGTTCGGGGCGGCGGCGGTGTCGGCGACGTCCGCGGCGAGGTACACCTCGGCGAGCTCGCGCACCGCGGCGGTGACGGCCTCCGGGGCCTCGATCGGGCTCATGTGCCCCACCCCGGTCAGTTCGGTGAGCCCCACGCAGTTCGGCAGCGCGGCCGCCAGCCCCCGGGCGTGCACGATCGGGGTCAGCCGGTCGCTCTTGCCGCCGAGGACGGCGGTGGGCACGGTGAGCGAGGCGAGTTGAGCGTCCAGGTCCAGGGTGGCCAGCACCCCTGACCAGGCGTGCCGCACCGGAGTGGGGCACGCGTGGACGATGCGCGCGCAGGCCTCGACCTTGTCCGGCGCGGAGCCGGGGCCCATCGTGGCGTACCTGAGCACCTTGCGGGCGACGGGCGTGACGGGCCCGAGCGGAGCCCGGGATCCGAGGACCGCCCCGGTGATACGGGTCCTCGCGCGGCCGGCGCGCCACGGCAGGACCTGCGCCTCCTCGACCAGCCGGGCACTGCCGGTGCTGCACAGCAGCGCGGCCGCGGCGTGCTCGGCGAACTCCGGCCGGGCGGCGGCGGCCATGACCGTCATCCCGCCCATGGAGTGGCCCGCGACGACGGCCTTCTCGCCGGGGGCGAGGGTGGCCTCCAGGACGGCGACCAGGTCGTCGGCGAGGGCGGCGGTGCCGTAACCGGAGCGGACGCCGGCCGGGCTGCGGCCGTGACCCCGCTGGTCGTAGGCGATGACCCGGTGCCCGGTGGACAGGGCCCGTACCTGCGCGGCCCAGAAGGCGGTGGAACAGGTCCAGCCGTGCGCGAGCACGATGGCCGGAGCCCCGTCCTCGCCGTGCACCTCGACGTGCAGGCGCGAACCGTCGGCGGAGGTGACGACCAGCTCCCGGCGCGCGGCCGGCGGGGCGTAGGGCCCCGCGGTCACGTGCGTCAGGCGGCTCACGCGGCCCCCTCCGGCGCCGCTTCGGCCGCACCGGCCGCACCGGCCGCACCGGCCACCGGGACCCGCTCGCGCTCGCGGCCCCGTACGACCTCGTACTCGCGCAGGTCCACACCCAGCGTCTCCCGGCGGAACTCCCCGGTGGTGCCCGGCCAGACCGTGGTGTTGCGGCCCTGCGCGTCCAGGTACCAGCTGGTGCAGCCGCCGGTGTTCCACACGGTCCGCTCCATGCGGGCCTGGACCTGCCGGTTCCAGGCGTTGATCGCGGACGGCCGCGCGGCGAGGGCCACCTTCCCGCCCAGACTGCTTCCACCGAGGAGGGCCAGCTGGCGCATGTAGTCCGCCATGTAGTTCAGCTGCGATTCGATCATCAGGATCATCGAGCTGTTCCCGAGCCCGGTGTTCGGCCCGATGATCGTCATCCAGTTCGGAAAGCCCGCCGCGGTGGCCCCGCGCAGCGACTGCATCCCGTCCTTCCAGACCTCCGCGAGGGTCTTGCCGTCCACGCCCACCACCCGGTCCGCGATCGGCATGTCCGTCACGTGGAAGCCGGTGCCGAAGACGATCGCGTCGACCTCGGTCTCGGTCCCGTCGGCCGCGACCAGCACCGAGCCCCGGATCTCCTTCAGCCCGGAGGCGACGAGGTCCACGTTGGGCCGGGCGAGCGCCGGGTAGTACTCGCTCGACAGCAGGATCCGCTTGCAGCCGATGCGGTACGAGGGCGTCAGCTTGGCCCGCAGCTCCGGGTCCTTGATCGAGCGGCCCATGTTCGCCTTGGCGAGCGATTCGATCAGCCCGAGCTGGTTGGGCCTCTTGGTGAAGGCACTGACCTGGAGTTCCCGTATCCCCCACAGCAGCCCGCGGCGGGCCGCCCGGGTGAAGGGGAGCTGGCGGTGCAGCCAGCGCTCCACGGAGGTGATCGCCCGGTCGGTGCGCGGCATCACCCACGGCGGGGTGCGCTGGAAGAGGGTGAGCCGCTCCACCTCGGGCGCGATGGCGGGCACGATCTGGATGGCGGAGGCGCCCGTACCGATCATGGCGACGCGCTTGCCGCGCAGGTCGTAGTCGTGGTCCCAGCGGGCGGAGTGGAAGACCTTGCCCGGGAAGCCGGCCAGTCCGGGTATCTCCGGCATCTTCGGGTCCGACAGCGGCCCGGTGGCGGAGACGACCACGTCGGCGGTGAGGTCCCCGCCCGAGGTCTCTATCTCCCACCGCATCGCGTCCGCGTCCCAGCGCATCATCCGGACCTCGTGGTTCAGCCGGATGTGGCGGCGCAGCCCGAAGGTGTCGGCCACGTGCTCCAGGTACTCCCTGATCGCGGGCTGCCCCGAGAAGGTGCGGGGCCAGTCGGGATTCGGTGCGAAGGAGAAGGAGTACAGGTGGGAGGGCACGTCGCAGGCGCACCCGGGGTAGTTGTTGTCCCGCCAGGTGCCGCCGACGGAGTCCGCGCGCTCCAGCACGACGAAGTCCGTGATCCCCTCGCGCCGCAGCCGCACCGCGGCGCCCAGCCCGCCGAACCCGGACCCGATCACCGCCACGCGTACGTGTTCGCGTTCCTGCTCGCGCCCGTCCATGCCACCGCCCATGCCAGCCACCTTCGGATGCCGATGCCAACGCCCATTCAGATGCTGCCAGCAATCACTGGCACAATCGGGAGAGTAGAGCAGCCCCGTACTCATGGGTAGGGGTCGCGCCGGGAAAGTTACCGGGAGTACGCCCTAGGCTTCCCACGTGCCGCACAATGCGACACAGGACGCCGTGCACCCCGATCGAAGCCACCTCCGCGACAGAAGCAAGGACCACAGTGCGCGAATACCGCACGGAAGAGCTGGCCGAGGCCGCCGGCATACCCGTACGCACCCTGCGCTTCTACCGTGAGCGCAAGCTCCTGCCGCCGCCCCGCCGCGAGGGCCGCATCGCCTGGTACGACGACCACCACCTGGCCCGGCTGCGCACCATCGCCGCCCTGCTGGAGCGCGGCCACACCCTCGGCGGGATAGCCGAGCTGACCGTCGCCTTCGAAAACGGCCGCGACGTCGGCCAGCTGGGTGAGCTGCTCGGCATCGGCTGGTCCGAGGAGACCCCGGTCCGCCTGACGCCCGAGGCCCTCGCCGACTACTTCGAGGGCGAGGTCACCCCGGAGAACCTGGCGACCTCCCTCGACCTCGGCTACCTGGCCACCGACGGCGAGGAGATCGTGCACGTCAGCCGCCGGCTCCTGGACGTCTCCTCGGCGCTGGTCCGCGAGGGCGTACCGCTCGCGGCCGTCCTGGAGGCGGGCCGCCGGGTCCGCGAGCACACGGACGCGATGGCGGCCCTGTTCACCGAGCTCATCTCCACGCACATCTCGGAGGAAGCGGTCCCGCGCCTGCGCCCCCTGGCCAAGAGCGTGGTCGAGGCGGAACTCACGATGTCCATGGACCGCCTCCGCCCGCCGGCGCCGAGCCCCTCGCTGCCCTCGCCGCCCTCGTCGCCTCAGACGCCGAGCTCGTAGACCACGGTCACGGGCGCATGGTCGGACCACCGCTCGGGATGCGTCTCGGCCCGCTCCACGAACGCCTTGACGGCCTTCGCGGCCAGCCCCGGCGTCGCCACCTGCAGATCGATCCGCCAGCCGGCGTCGTTGTCGAAGGCCCGCCCGCGGTAGGACCACCAGGAGTAGGGCCCCTCGGTGTCCGGGTGCAGGCTCCGCACCACGTCCACGTACCCGGCGGTGCCGTAGACCTGCCCGAGCCACTCGCGCTCCTCGGGGAGGAAGCCGGCGTTCTTCCGGTTGGTCTTCCAGTTCTTCAGGTCGGCTTCCTGGTGGCAGATGTTCCAGTCACCGCACACGACGACCTCCCGCCCGTCCTCGGCCGCCCGCACCTTGAGCGCCTGCAGGTAGGTGAGGAACTCCCCCATGAACCGGTACTTCTCGTCCTGCTTCTCGGTCCCGGCCTCCCCGGAGGGCAGGTAGAGGCTGGCGACGGTCACACCGGGCAGGTCGACCTCCAGGTACCGCCCACTACTGTCGAACTCTTCGCTCCCGAATCCGACCTGCACCCGCTCCGGCTCCCGCCGCGTGTACACCGCGACCCCGGCCCGCCCCTTGGCGGCGGCCGGCGCGAACACGGTGTGCCACCCCTCGGGCGCCCGCACCTCGTCCGGAATCTGCCCCTCCTCGGCCCGCACTTCCTGCAGGCAGACGACGTCGGCATCGGACCCGGCGAGCCACGGGGAGAACCCCTTCTTGGCGGCGGCGCGGATTCCGTTCACATTCACAGAGGTCACAGAGAACATCCCTGCACGATAGCCGGAGCGTTCCGTACGCTGTTCGGATGTCTCAGGAGATCCAGCTCCGCGCCGTGTCGTACGACCACCCGGACGCGGTCAAGCTCAATGACCAAGTACAGATCGAATACCAGGAGCGCTACGAGGGCGAGGGCGACGAAACCTTCCTCGACCCGGCGATGTTCGACCCGCCGAAGGGCCTCTACCTCCTCGCCTACGACGCTTCGGGCACCCCGGTCGCCAGCGGCGGCTGGCGCAGCCACGAGGCGAACGACGAGGGCTACGCGGACGGCGACGCCGAGCTGAAGCGCATGTACGTGGTCCCCGAGGCCCGCGGCCTGGGCCTGGCCCGCCGCATCCTCGCCGCCCTCGAGGCGGACGCCCGCGTGGCCGGCCGCGTGCGGATGGCCCTGGAAACCGGCGACCAGCAGCCCGAGGCCATCGCCCTCTACCTCTCCGAGGGCTACACCCTGACGGACGCCAAATTCGGTCACTACCGCTTCCACGACTCCAGCCGCTGCATGACGAAGCGGCTGAACCCGGCGTAGCCGGCCCGGGCCCTCCCCCGAACCTCAGATCGGCCTCTGAACTCCCCACCGCCGGGGTCGCCCCCCCGGCCACCGCGCCCACACTGGGCCGAGGACGTCACCACGACCCAGCGGGGGGACCGTGCACACCGATCCGAGCGTCTACGAACTGGCCCACCTGGCCGGCGGCCCCCAACGCGTCGCCGAAACCGCCCTGATCGCCCTGCGCGACCTCGGCGCGCTGACCATCACCGGCCCCCGCGTCCGCGCGACCTCGCCCACCCCGCCCGCCCCTCACCCGGTCGAAGCGGTGCTCACGGCGTTCTGCTCGCGCGGACGCGGCGTCGCGGACGCGATCGCGGTCGTGCGCGAGGCCCCGGAAACCGCGGAGATCGGACACCGGCTCCACACCCTCGGCCTCCTCGCCCGCTTCGGCCACCGCCCCACCCGCGCCGGCCGCCGACTGCTCGCGAAGGCCGAGTCTGCGGGCACGCACCCGGCCCACGTCTTCCAGGGCCCGTCCGCCATCGAGGACCGCCTCCTGCGCGGCCTGATCACCGGCACCCGCACCCCGACGGTCCTGGACCGCCTCAAACGCCGCCCTCCGGCCCTAGACCGCGACGGCAGCGGAAGCTGCGGCAGCGGTGGCGACTTCAGCGGCTTCGGCGGCGGCGGCTCCGGCAGCGATTCCTGACCCGAACGCAAAAGATCCCGCCCGGTCTTCCGACCGGACGGGATCTCGTGACGTTCTCGGGAGCAACCCGTGAACTGTCGTTTGTGGACCTGTGGGGATTTGAACCCCAGACCCCCTCGATGCGAACGAGGTGCGCTACCAGACTGCGCCACAGGCCCTTGCGACGTGTGAAACATTAGCATCCCCTCGCGGGTGCTCCAAAACCGGATTCGGGGAGCGTCCGCGCAGGTCATCGATCACTCGTTCGCGGCGCGCGGGCGCTCGTCGCCCTCGTACTGGTCGAAGAGCGGCGTACGGGCCGCGTCGCGCGGGCGGGTCCGCGGCGACGGGGGCGACGGCTGGGCGCGCAGGCGGGGTTCGGTCGGCTCGGCCGTGCTGGAGCGGGTCGCGCTCCAGGGGTCCGGGGTGGCCGGGCCGGTGGCGCGCGGGGCGACCGGGGCCGTCACGTACGTCGGCAGCGGCACCGGGACGGGCTCCCAGCTGTCACCGCGGGCGGGTCCGCGCTCGCGTTCGCGCTGCTGGTCCACCCACTCCGCGTGGTCGGTCTGTTCGACCAGGGCGCGCCGGCCGGCCTCCTGCGGGGAGACGGGTGGCGCGGGGTCCGGGTCGGAGCCCGCCGCGGCGGCATCTTCGGAGTGGCGGCGCCGCGGGCGGTTCTCGCGCAGGTGGCGGGCGGCCGCCTCGGCGCGCCGCCGGTCCATGGTGAACTCGTAGCGGCGCCGCTCCTGGACCCGCAGGTGCACGATGTACGTGCTCAGCAGCAGGGCGGGGACGGCCGGCGCCCACAGGTACTGGAGTCCGCCGACGGCGGCGGCGACCGCGCCGAGGGTGAAGATCAGGAAGAGCAGCGCGGTGGTGCGCCGGCGGCGTGCCAGGACGACCAGGCGCTGCTCGCGGCGGGCCCGCTCCACGCGGTCGGCCCGCTCGGAGGCGGCCGATCTCGGCTCGGCACGGGTCGGCGGGGGCACGACGACGGCCCGGGCGTCGGCGACGTCCACGGGTTTCACCGTTTCCGTCGCGGCGTCCGGGTCCGCGGGGGGCTGGGGCTGCGCCTCCTCGTCACCGCGCTCACGCAGGCCCTTGGCGTAACGGCGCTCCATTCCCGCCCGGCCGGAAAGCAGCCGGATGGCGGTGGAGAAGCGTTCCGTCGGACGAGCTTCGTTCAGCTCGTCCTGCCTCCGGAGCCACATGGGCACCAAGTAGGCGGCCCAGGCCCCGACAATGACTGCGTAGATGAGGCCGCTGCTGCTCACACCCCACACCGTAGAGGGGCGCGGCCGGGCGGATCCGCCAATTGGGACGGCGTGTCGCACGATCTCGCTGATATCACGGACTTTTTTTGTGATTCTTCGGATCAGGTTATGGGCGAATCGGTCATTGAGCGAAAGAATTCGAACAGATATCGGATTTCTATTGTCCGGGCGGCGTGGCGGGACCGTGCGGATGACGTTCGCGGTGCCAGCGGCGCAGCAGCCCCTCGCGCACTTCCTCCGCCGTCAGCGCGTACACGAGGTGGTCGCGCCAGGCCCCGTCGATGTGCAGGTACCGCGGGCGCAGTCCCTCCTCGCGGAAGCCGAGCTTCTCCACCACCCGACGGCTCGGACCGTTCTCCGGCCGGATGCAGACCTCGATGCGGTGCAGCCCGACCTTGGCGAAGCAGTGGTCCACCGCCAGCGCGACCGCCGTCGGCATCACGCCGCGGCCCGCCACGTCCCGGTCCACCCAGTAGCCGACGTGGCCCGCGCACATCGAGCCCCAGGTGATCCCGGCGACCGTCAGCTGGCCCACCAGGCGGCCCTGGTACTCGATGACGAAGGGCAGCATGCGCCCCGCGTTCGCCTCCGCCCGCAGGTGGCGCACCATCTGGCGGTACGTCGGCCGCTGGATCACCGGCCCCCAGGGCGCGGGCGGCGGGATCGTCGCCTCCCACGGCCGGAGCCAGTCGCGGTTGCGGCGGTTGACCTCGCGCCAGGCGGCCTGGTCCCGCAGCTTTATCGGCCGGAGCGAGACATCGCCGTCCGCCAGCACCACCGGCCAGGAGGGGCCGTTCAGCTCGGGCTCCCCGGCGGTCTGCCCCCGGGGCGAGGGTGGTCGCCGCCGCGGATCTGGTCGACGGCGTGCAGCAGGACGCGGGACAGGACCGCGATCCCGTCGCGGACGCCGCCCGTGGAACCGGGCAGGTTCACGATCAGGGTGCGCCCGGCCACGCCCGCCAGCCCCCGGGACAGGGCCGCGGTGGGCACCTTCGCCAGGGACTCGGCGCGAATCGCCTGCGGGATGCCCGGGATCTCGTAGTCCAGTACCCGGGCGGTGGCGTCGGGGGTCCGGTCGGTCGGCGAGATGCCGGTGCCGCCGGTGGTCAGGATGACGTCGTACGCGGCGGCCACGCCCTCGCGCAGGGCCGCCTCCACGGGGTCCCCGTCGGGGACCACGCGCGGGCCGTCCACCGCGAAGCCGAGCGCGCGCAGGCCCTCGGCGAGCACCGGGCCGCCCTTGTCCGCGTACACGCCCTGCGAGGCCCGGTTCGAAGCCGTGACCACCAGCGCGCGCAGCGAGGGGGCTCCGGGCGTCGCCGGCTCCGCCTCCTGGGCGTGGGCGTGGCTGTGGACCTCGCCGCCGCGGGGGGCGTTCACGAGCGCGCCCAGTCGCCGGACTTGCCGCCCGTCTTCTCCTCGACCCGCACGTCGGTGATGACCGCGCCCTTGTCGACGGCCTTGACCATGTCGATGACGGTGAGCCCGGCGACCGCGACGGCGGTCAGCGCCTCCATCTCGACGCCCGTACGGTCGGTGGTCTTGACGGTGGCGAGGATCTCGACGGCGTCGTCGGTGACCTTCAGGTCCACCTTCACCCCGGAGACGGCCAGCGGGTGGCACAGCGGGATCAGGTCGGGGGTCTTCTTCGCCCCCATGATCCCGGCGATCCGCGCGGTGGCGAGGGCATCGCCCTTGGGCACGCCCTCGCCCCGCAGCAGTTCGATGACCCGGGGGGAGACGAGCACGCGGCCGCTGGCCCGCGCCGTCCGGGTGGTGACGTCCTTCGCCGAGACGTCGACCATCCGGGCCGCGCCGGCCTCGTCGATGTGCGTCAGCCTGGTGCCGGCGGCGCCGCCGGCGCTGCTCTGCGTACTCATATCTGCGTGCCGCTCCCGTCCGGGCCCCGCAAGGGCCTGTGTGGTGCAACACGCTACCCGCATCCGCCGGACCTCAGCCGAGCAGGACCACTTCCAGCTCGGCCCCGGGCTCCACCGAGGTCACGTCCTCCGGTACGACCATCAGCGAGTCGGCGTGCGCCAGCGCGGCGATCAGGTGCGAGCCCGATCCGCCGACCGGGCTGACCGTGCCGGACTCCGCGTCGTACTTGCCGCGCAGGAACTGCCGGCGGCCCGCCGGGGAGCCGATCGCCTTGTCGGCCTCGAGCACCGCGCGCACGCTCGGCCGGCTGACCTCCGAGGCGGGCAGGCCCATGAGGGCGCGGATCGCGGGGCGCACGAACAGCTCGAAGGAGACGTAGGAGGAGACCGGGTTGCCGGGCAGGGCCAGCAGCGGGGTGTGGTCGGGGCCGATGGTGCCGAAGCCCTGGGGCTTGCCGGGCTGCATGGCGAGCTTGCGGAAGTCGATCCCGGCGCCGTCCACGTCGTCGTCGCCCGTGGAGAGGTCCGTGAGGGCCTCCTTGACCACGTCGTACGCGCCGACGCTGACCCCGCCCGTGGTGACCAGCAGGTCGGCCCGGATGAGCTGGTCCTCGATGGTGGAGCGCAGGGTGTCGGCGTCGTCGGCGACGGCTCCGACCCGGTAGGCGATGGCCCCGGCGTCCCGTGCGGCGGCGGCCAGGGCGAAGCTGTTGGAGTCGTAGATCGTGCCGGCCGTCAGGGCCTCGCCGGGCTGGACCAGTTCGCTGCCGGTGGACAGGACGACCACGCGCGGGCGCGGGCGCACCCGTACGGTGCCGCGCCCGATGGCCGCCAGCAGTGCGATCTGCGGCGGCCCGAGGACGGTGCCCGCGGCGAGCGCGAGGTCCCCGGCCTGTACGTCGCTGCCGCGTGCGCGGACGTGCGCCCGCGCCTCGGCGGGGCGGTGGACCCGTACCTCGCCGGCGGCGCCCTCGGGCGACTCGCTGGCGGGGGTCATTCCCGTGGCGGCGCCGCCGCCCGTGCCGCCGTCGGTCCACTCGACCGGTACGACGGCTTCCGCGCCGGGGGGCAGCGGGGCGCCGGTCATGATGCGGGCGGCCTGGCCGGGGCCCACGGTCGGCAGCTCGCCGTCGCCGGCCGCCACGTCCCCGATGACCGTCAGCACCGCCGGGAACTCCTCGCTGGCACCCTGGACATCGGCGGTCCGGACGGCATAGCCGTCCATCGAGCTGTTGTCGAAGGGCGGCAGGGCGACGGGCACGGTGACGTCCTCGACGAGGACACAGCCCTGGGCGTCCAGCAGCTGGAGCTCGATGGGCTCCAGCGGCCGGACCGTGCCGAGGACGTCCGCCAGGTGTTCGTCCACCGACCAGAGTCGCTGGGGAGTCCCGGCCGGCTGGTGGTCCTGCGGTGCTTCGGGCTTGCTCAAGGTCCTACATCTCCTCCGTGACGTAATGGTGAAGCCAGGCACGGAACTCCGGGCCCAGGTCCTCACGCTCGCACGCGAGTCGGACGATGGCCCGCAGGTAGTCCCCGCGGTCCCCGGTGTCGTAGCGGCGGCCCCGGAAGACCACGCCGTGCACCGGGCCGCCGACGGTCTCGTCGGCGGCCAGCTTCTGCAGGGCGTCGGTCAGCTGGATCTCACCGCCGCGGCCCGGCTCGGTCTCACGCAGTATGCCGAAGATCGCCGGATCGAGGACGTATCGTCCGATGACCGCGTAATTGCTGGGCGCGTCCGCGGCGTCCGGCTTCTCCACGAGACCGGTGATGCGGACCACGTCCGACTCGCCGGTGCGCTCGACCGCGGCGCAGCCGTAGAGGTGCACCTGGGAGGGGTCGACCTCCATCAGCGCGACCACGGTGCCGCCCGCGCGCTGCTGGATCTCCGTCATCCGGCGCAGCAGCGGGTCGCGGGGGTCGATGAGGTCGTCGCCGAGCAGGACGGCGAAGGGTTCGTCGCCGACGTGCGGCTCGGCGCACAGCACGGCGTGGCCCAGGCCCCGGGGGTCGCCCTGGCGGACGTAGTGCATGGTGGCCAGGTCGCTGGACTCCTGGACCTTCTTCAGCTTGTCGTCGTCGCCCTTGGCGATGAGTGCGGACTCGAGCTCGTAATTGCGGTCGAAGTGGTCTTCGAGAGCGCGCTTGTTACGGCCCGTGATCATGAGAATGTCGTCGAGGCCGGCCGACACGGCCTCCTCGACGACGTACTGGATGGCCGGCTTGTCCACCACAGGAAGCATTTCCTTGGGCGTCGCCTTGGTTGCGGGAAGGAACCGAGTGCCGAGGCCCGCGGCCGGGATGACGGCCTTTTTGATCACGGGGTGCAACTGAGTCATGGGCGGAACGATAGTGCTTCGTCATGAGGCCCGAGTGAGATTCAGATGAACATGATCAGGTTTACCCCCATAGAAAGGGATACGAGCCAACCGTGACAGAGAACCGGCCGTCAACGGCCAAGACGGATCTGCGCCGTGAACTCCTCGCGGCCCGGCGCGCCCTGTCCGCCGACACCCTGCGCGCAGCGGCCCGCGCCCTCTCCCGCTCCGCCCTGGAGCTGCCCGAGATCAGCTCCGCCCGCACCGTGGCCGCCTACGTCTCCATCGGCTCCGAACCGGGCACCCGCGAGCTGCTCGACGCCCTCCGGGCAGCCGGCACCCGCGTGCTGCTGCCCGTCCTGCTGCCCGACAACGACCTCGACTGGGCGGCGTACGAAGGCCCCGGGAGCCTGGCCGAGGCCGCGCACCCGGGGAAGATGCGGCTCCTGGAGCCGGCCGGCCCCCGCCTCGGCCCGGACGCGGTGACCGGCGCCGACGCCGTACTGCTGCCCGGACTGGCCGTGGACCGGCGGGGGATGCGGCTCGGGCGGGGCGGAGGCTCGTACGACCGGGTGCTGGAACGGCTGGAGCGCGCCGGGGCGCATCCCGCGCTGGTCGTGCTGCTCTACGACGACGAGGTGGTCGCGCGGGTCCCGGAGGAACCGCACGACCACCCCGTACGAGCGGTGGCCACCCCGTCGGGGGTGCTCCGCTTCAGCGCGTAGACCCTGCGGTCCCCGCGGTCCCCTCGGTCACGAACCCTCGGGCTGGAGGGTCAGGGTGTCGACCGTGGCCTTGGCCACGGCGTCCTTGCCGAAGGGCCAGTCCAGCAGTTCGCCCTTGGCCCACATCGTCGTCTGGTCCGTGTAGTGGTCGTGGTACGCGTGCCCTGAGGCGCCCGTCAGGTTGATCCAGCGGGACTTGTCGAAGTCGGCGAGGTTCACGACCATACGCATCGACGGCACCCAGGTGACCCCGTACCCGCTGGAGGCGTTCCAGCCGGTCGCGTTGACGGTGGCCTCGCCGCCGCCCAGGTTCCAGGGGCCGCGGTTGAGGAGCCACTGGAGGTAGCCGGGGCCCTCGGTGCCGATCGTCTGGTTCTTCAGCATCAGCTGGTGCAGCCGGCCCCAGCTCCAGGTCGACTGGTCCTTGCCGAGCTTGGCGGTCAGCTCCCAGCGGGCGTCCTTCATGGCCCGCGCGAAGAGCTGGTCGCGGTTGGTGGTGGCGGCCACGGTGCGGCCCACGGCGGGTGCCTGCCACCACTGCGACTTCTCGTCCTTGACCAGGCGGCGGACCACCTCGAACCAGCGGTCCCCGCCGTCCGGCTGCGCCGAGTCGGAGCTGCGCTCACCGCATTCGCGGACCATCTTGGCGAGGTCGTCGGCCGGTCCGGTGGTCTGCTCGGGGACGTTCATGCAACTGCCCTCGACCCGGAGCTCCTTGGGCATCTTGTCGCCGAAGGCCAGCTTGAGGATGTTGCGCCAGACCGCGTTGAAGTACGCGGCGGCCGCCGAGTCGGGCTCCTGGGTGTAGTTCCAGCCCTCCAGCAGCTTCTGGGCGGAGCGGACGTCCGGGTCCGAGACGTCGATCTTGGCCAGCATCGGGGTCAGCAGCGCGGCGATCTCGCTGCTGTTGTCCATCTGCATGGTGCGCATGTCGTCGGTGGAGATCTTCCCGCTGTCCTTGGTCTTCGCCTCGATGAGGTCGTTGATCCGCTGGCTGCGGGCGCCGTAGCCCCAGTCGGTGGTCAGCAGGTACGGGTACTTGCCCGGGCCGGTGCCGCTCTCGGTGACGGCCTGGTTGGCGGTCACGATGAAGCCGCGTTCGGGGTTGAGCACCCACGGCATCTCGTCCTGCGGGACGTAGCCGGCGTTGCCGTCCTTGCCGCCCTTCCAGGCGTACTTGGAGTCCCAGCCCGGGGTCGGCATCCTGCCGTCGGCGCCGCCGCCGCGGATCGGGATGCGGCCGGGGGCCTGGTAGCCGATGTTGCCGTTGGCGCCCTTGCTGTCCGCGTAGATCAGGTTCTGCGAGGGGACCTCGAAGTCGCGGGCCGCGGTGCGGAACTCCTGGAAGTTCTTGGCCCGGTTGATCGAGAAGACCGCGTCCATCGACTTGCCGGGGTCCAGCGCGGTCCACCGCAGGGAGACCCCGTAGCCGTTGCCGCGGTCCGGGGCGGCGCTGGTCACGGGGGCGCGGGCGCCGACCGTGGTGATCTCGTCGCTGCGGTCGGAGATCAGCGGGCCGTTGTTGGTGGACCGGACGGTGATCTTCTTCTCGCCGCCACCGGCGATCTTGATGACCTCTTCGCGGGTGGTGAAGGGGAGCACCTTGTTGTCGTAGACGTAGCCCTCGGGCCTGACCTGCTCCAGGTAGAGGTCGGTGACGTCGGCGCCGAGGTTGGTCATGCCCCAGGCGATGTCGGTGTTGTGGCCGATGATCACGCCCGGCATGCCGGAGAAGGTGTAGCCGGCCACGTCGTACTGGCACGAGGCCGAGGCCGCCCGGCAGTGCAGGCCCATCTGGTACCAGACCGAGGGCAGCTGCGGGGAGAGGTGCGGGTCGTTCGCGAGCAGCGGCTTGCCGGTGGTCGTGTACTTGCCGGCGACGACCCAGGAGTTCGAGCCGATGCCGCTGCCGGCGGGGCCGAGGATCGCGGGGATCGTGTCGAGGGTGTCGGCCAGCGCGCTCAGCGAGGTGCGCAGGCCCACGGTGGCGCCCTGGGCGGTGGCGTTGCCGGCCAGACCGGTCTCGCCGGTGGTCCCGGTGGAGACCTGGGAGCCGGTGGCGCCGCCCTGCCCGCCGGTGCCGGAGCCCACGGGGCTGCCGGAGCCGGGACCGGCCGCGGGGGCGTACTTCCCGCCCTTGACGGTGCCGCCCTCGACGATCGGACGGTTCCGGTCGAAGGGGTACGGCGGGTAGAGGTCGTTGATCTGCGCCTGCGAGAGCTTGCCCGTCATCAGCGCGCGGTCGATCTCGTCCTGCATGTTGCCGCGCAGGTCCCAGGCCATCGCCTTGAGCCACGCCACCGAGTCGACCGGGGTCCACTGCTCGGGCGCGTAGTCCTCGCTGAGCTTGAGGGCGGCGTGCTCGACGGAGAGGTCCTTGCCGGACTTCCCCTTCAGGTACGCGTTGACCCCGTCGGCGTAGGCCTGCAGGTACTTCTTCGTCCCCGGCGACAGCTTGGTGTCGTACTCCTGCTGCGCGACCTGGCGCCAGCCGAGCGTGCGCAGGAAGGCGTCCGTCTCGACCTGGCCGGAGCCGAACATCTCGGAGAGCCGCCCGGAGGTCATGTGGCGGCGTACGTCCATCTCCCAGAACCGGTCCTGCGCGTGCACGAAGCCCTGCGCGCGGAAGAGGTCGTCGTCGGAGTCGGCGTACAGCTGGGGGATTCCGTTGGCGTCGCGCTTGACGTCGACGGTCCCGGTCAGGCCGGGCACCTTGAGGGAGCCGGTGGTCTGCGGGAACGAGGCCCGCACGCTGTCCACGCTCCAGTACGCCCCGTACCCGAGGCCAGCGAAGAGCGCCAGCACCAGGACGAGCACGATCAGACGGGCGCGTCGTCCCTTCTTCTTGACGGAAGGGGCGGTTTCGTTGGCGGGCATCGCTGTCCTTAGAGGGGCAGGGTGGTCCTGGGAGTGCTGGGAGCAACCATAGGCGCAGGACCACCCCCGTTGATCCGCCAGGGGTCGAGCTCGTGGTCCGCCCCTTGCCGACGGCTCGTGACGAGGGGTCACGAGGACAGGGGCCCGCAGGCGTTTCACAATGTGGCTAACGAGTAAAGGGCGCGCCAAAGATTAGGTAAGGTAACGAAGTACTTGCCGTCCGTGCCCGCGCCGGAACGATCCGTCAGCCCGACGTCCGCCGTTCCGCCGTCGCCTGGCACATCGAGGAAAGGGCCGCCCGCTGACTGTCCACACGCTCAATGAGCTGATGCTGGTCTGCTCGCTCGTGCTTCTCGTCGCCGTGGCGGCGGTACGCGTCTCTTCGCGCAGCGGACTCCCCAGCCTGCTCATTTACCTCGGCATAGGCATCGCGATAGGCCAGGACGGCATCGGCAACGTCGTATTCGACAACGCCGAGCTGACCCAGGTGATCGGCTATGCCGCCCTCGTGGTGATCCTCGCCGAGGGTGGTCTGGGCACGAAGTGGAAAGAGATCAAGCCGGCCCTGCCGGCCGCGATCGTGCTGTCGCTGGTCGGCGTCGCCGTCAGCGTGAGCGTGACCGCGGCGGGCGCGCACTATCTGGTCGGCCTCGAATGGCGGCAAGCCCTGCTGATCGGCGCGGTCGTCTCCTCGACCGACGCGGCGGCGGTCTTCTCGGTCCTGCGCAAGGTCCCGCTCCCCTCCCGGGTGACGGGCGTGCTGGAGGCCGAGTCCGGCTTCAACGACGCCCCCGTCGTCATCCTGGTCGTGGCCTTCGCGACCGTCGGACCGGTCGACCAGTGGTACGTCCTCCTGGGGAAGATCGCGCTGGAGCTCGCGATCGGCGTCGCGATCGGCCTCTCGGTGGGCTTCCTGGGCTCGTACGGGCTGCGGCACGTGGCCCTGCCCGCCTCGGGCCTCTACCCGATCGCCGTGATGGCGATCGCGATCACCGCCTACGCGGCCGGCGCGATGGCGCACGGCTCCGGCTTCCTCGCGGTGTACCTGGCGGCGATGGTGCTCGGGAACGCGAAGCTCCCCCACTGGCCCGCCACCCGGGGATTCGCGGACGGGCTCGGCTGGATCGCCCAGATCGGCATGTTCGTACTGCTGGGCCTGCTGGTCACCCCGCACGAGCTGATCCACGACTTCTGGCCGGCGGTGATCATCGGGCTGGTCCTGACGATGGTGGCCCGGCCGCTGGAGGTCTTCGTCTCGCTGCTGCCCTTCCGGCTGCCCTGGCAGGAGCAGGCGCTCATGTCCTGGGCGGGCCTGCGCGGGGCCGTGCCCATCATCCTGGCGACCATCCCGATGGTGTCCGGGATCGAGGGCAGCGAGCGCGTCTTCAACATCGTCTTCGTCCTGGTCGTCGTCTACACCCTGGTCCAGGGCCCGACCCTGCCCTGGCTCGCGCGCAAGCTGAAGCTGGGCAACAGCGACGAGGCCGCCTCCGACCTGGGGATCGAGTCGGCGCCGCTGGAGAAGCTGCGCGGGCACCTGCTGTCCTTCGCGATCCCGCCCGCCTCGCGGATGCACGGCGTCGAGGTGAGCGAGCTCCGGCTGCCGCCGGGGGCCTCCGTCACGCTGGTCGTACGGGACGCGCGGAGCTTCGTACCGGCGCCGTCGACGGTGCTGCGGCGCGGGGACGAGCTGCTGGTGGTGGCCACGGACCCGGTACGGGACGCGGCGGAGGCACGGCTGCGTGCGGTGGCCCGGGGCGGCAAGCTGGCGGGCTGGCTGGGGACCGGCGGGGACGGCGGCGGGGGCGGCGGCAGCCGCAGCGGCGGCGGGAAGGCCAAAGGGGCCGGCAAGGGGTCTGGCAAAGGGGCCTCGAAGAGGCCCGCCAAGAGTTAGAGCGACGCTCTAATTCATCGATTTCGATGCTTTCTGTCCGCATTCGACCCTGTTTACATGGGACCTGAATGCGAAGCTCCAGTTAATCGCAGGTGAAGACACGCCCTGTAGCCAGAATCACAGGGCGTATCGGGGGATCTGCCTGTACGATTAAGGAACAACACATCGAACCAACTCTGTCTGACGCAGAGCTGGCGCGACCGCAAAGCGGCCGTGGCACCCTCCCGCAGTGGGCGCCCAGGTATCACTCGGTTTTGCGCAAGAGGACAGCTCTCGGGGCTCCCACATGTACGGGTGCGATCGCTCACAAGGCGCCGCATCGTCCGCAGACGGGGAGTTCTACCAGGCAGCGGAAAGGCCAGGCCGTGACATCCGCGGTCACGACCGACAAGTCCGCCACGTCCACCCGACCCGGCTACGGGCAGCTCCTGCGCACGCCCGGCGCCCTCGGCTTCGTTCTCCCGGGATTCGCCGCGCGACTCCCCTTCGGCATGCTGACGATCAGCATCCTGCTGCTGGTCCAGCACACCACCGGTTCCTACGGCAGCGCCGGCATCGTCGCCGCCTTCACCGGTATCTCCATGGCCGTGTTCGCCCCGGTCATGGGCAAGCTCATCGACCGCCACGGCCAGAGCGCCGTCCTGGTCCCGGTGGCCCTCGCCCACGCCACCGCAGTCAGCTCCCTGGTGGCGTTCGCGCTGCTGGGTGCGCCCATCTGGGCGCTCGCACTGGCGGCCGTCCCCGCCGGTGCATCCGTCCCGCAGGTCGGACCCATGGTCCGGTCCCGCTGGGCGGCCAAGCTCGAGGGCTCCCCGCTGCTGCCCACGGCCGCGGCATTCGAGTCCGTCACCGACGAGTTCACCTTCGTCGTCGGCCCGGTGCTCGCCACCGCGCTGTGCACCGGCATCAACCCGGCGGCCGGTCTGGTCACCGAGGCCGCGCTGACCCTGATCGGCGGCCTGCTCTTCGCCGCCCAGCGCGCCACGCAGCCCAAGCCCGTCGCCCGCCCGGCGCACGGTGAGAAGCACGCCCCGGCCCTGTCGTTCCACGGCCTGCGCGTCCTGATCGTCGCCTTCATCGGCATCGGCGCCGTCTTCGGCGGCATGCAGGTCTCGCTCGCCGCCTTCTCCGAGGAGATCGGCAACCCGGGCGCCAACGGTCTGCTCTACGGCGTCTTCGCCGCGGGCAACATGATCGCCGGCATCGCCTGCGGCGCGATCGCCTGGAAGATCGGCCCCCGCCGCCGCCTGATCCTCGGCTACATCGGACTCACCGCGGCCGCCTCGGTCCTGTGGGCCGCGAACTCGATGATCCTGCTCGGCGCGCTCGGCCTGGTCGTCGGTCTGTGCATCGCCCCCGCGCTGATCACCGGCTACACCATGATCGAGCAGCTGGTCCCGGCCACCTCGCGGACCGAGGCCTTCACCTGGCTCACCGGCGGCGTCGCCTTCGGGCAGGCCGGCGCAGTGACCCTGGCCGGCCGCCTGACGGACGCGCACGGGTCCTCGTACGGGTTCCTCGTGCCGATGGTGGCCACCGTGCTCGCTCTGGCGATCCTGCTGGCGCTGCGTGCGAAGCTTGCCCCGAAGGCCCCGAGCCGGATCGTCAGCTCGTCCAAGCCGGCCGCCTCGGCCACCTCCGCGGCACCCGCCGCGGGTGTGAACGAGCGTGGTCTCGGTCACCGCGTGCCGGTGACGGTGGACTGATCCGCCGGAATACGTCACCATGGAGCGTCGTTAGCACTCATTGAGTCAGAGTGCCAGGAGGAAATTCGTGCCGACCTACCAGTACCAGTGCACCGAGTGCGGTGAGGGCCTTGAGGCCGTGCAGAAGTTCACCGATGACGCACTGACCGTGTGCCCGAGCTGCGACGGACGCCTGAAGAAGGTGTTCTCAGCGGTCGGCATCGTCTTCAAGGGATCCGGTTTCTACCGGAACGACAGCCGCGGCGCTTCGTCGAGCAGCACCCCTGCCTCGAAGCCCGCGTCGACGCCGGCCGCCACCCCGGCCGCGTCCTCGACGGCTTCGTCGTCTTCGTCCTCGACCTCGACCTCCTCGTCGTCGTCGAGCTCGTCGGCCGCCTGACGCGCTCCAAGGCCTCACCGGCCGTAACAGCTTCATCCGAGGCCCTGCCGTCCCCACCGGACAGCGGGGCCTTCGGCGTGCCCCGTTAGGGTGACCGCATGGCGAATGCAGAGATCGGTGTCATCGGCGGATCGGGCTTCTACTCCTTCCTGGAGGACGTCTCCGAGATCCAGGTGGAGACGCCTTACGGACCCCCCAGCGACTCCCTCTACCTCGGCGAGCTCGCCGGCCGCACCGTGGCCTTCCTGCCCCGGCACGGCCGCAGCCACACCGTCCCCCCGCACAAGATCAACTACCGGGCCAACCTGTGGGCGCTGCGTTCCGTGGGCGTCCGCCAGGTGCTGGGCCCCTGCGCGGTCGGCGGCCTGCGCCCCGAGTACGGCCCGGGCACCCTGCTCGTCCCCGACCAGCTGGTCGACCGTACGAAGTCCCGTGCCCAGACCTTCTTCGACGGGGAGCCGCTCCCCGACGGCTCGGTCCCCAACGTCGTGCACACCACCTTCGCCGACCCGTACTGCCCGGTGGGCCGCTCGGTGGCGCTGTCGGCGGCGCGCGGGCGGGAGTGGGAGCCGGTCGACGGCGGCACCATGGTCGTCATCGAGGGGCCGCGCTTCTCCACGCGCGCCGAGTCCCGCTGGCACGCCGCGGCCGGCTGGTCGGTCGTCGGCATGACGGGCCACCCGGAGGCCGTCCTCGCGCGCGAGCTGGGGCTCTGCTACACCTCGATGGCCCTGGTCACCGACCTGGACGCGGGCGCGGAGACGGGCGAGGGCGTCTCGCACACGGAGGTCCTCAAGGTCTTCGGCGAGAACGTCGGCCGCCTGCGCGAGGTCCTCTTCGACGCGGTGGCCGCCCTGCCCCCGACGGAATCCCGCGCCTGCCTGTGCACCCACGCCCACGACGGCTGGGACCTGGGCATCGAGCTGCCTTGACGATCCTCGCCCTCATGAGTGAGGGCGATTCCCTTCAGCTCGCGTGAGCGGGCTTCGGGGCTTCACGCATCCGCCTCCGGCCTGTGGCCGGGACTCGCACCCTGGGGGCGCTGCGCGTGCTGTTGATATCCGAGCCACCCGTCCGGCGGGCTCGGGCCTCGATCTCGACCGAGGCGTTGTGGTCGGCGTCGTCCTCGTGCCCACACCGGGCGCAGGCGAACAACCGACCGCATCCCTTGCGGGATTCAGAATCGACCTGGCCGCACTTGGCGCAGGTCTGAGAAGTGTGGAACGGCGGGACGGCTACAAGTACGGACCCGTACATTCGGGTTTTGTACTCCAGCTGGCGCCGTCGTTCACCGGGTGTGTTGTCAAGGATGGACCGGTTGACTCCGGCCTTGGCCCGGACGTTGTTGCCTGGCCTCTCGGCGCTGCCCTTCGCTGAGGCAGTCATGTTCTTCACGCGAAGGTCCTCGATACCGATCAGGCCGTGGCTTTTGGCGAGATCGGTGGTGAGCTTGTGCGTGAAGTCCTGACGTCGGTTTGCCCGACGGGTGGTGAGCTTCGCGATCTGGGCGATCGTCGTGCGCAGACGACGGCTGAACTTCCCTCCGCTGCACTTCTTCGCGTAGGTGATCTGGCGGGCCTTGCGCTGCTCCAGAGCCTTGAGTCGCTTCTTTTCGCTGGCGGTGAGCGTCTGAGGCATGAGGCGGGGTGTGGCCTCGGTGGACACGAACGCGGACGCGGCGATCCCGAAGTCCACACCACATCCGGGTTTTCCATTCGGCGCGTCCGGCTTCCGGCCGGTGTGGACACCGAAGGAGATGTGCCAGCCGGTGCCGTCCTGGGACACGGTGGCGTTGCGGACCACGCCCCCGATGGCGCGCGAGAGGCGGAACCGCAACCAGCCGAGTTTCGGCAGACGCGCCTCAGCCCAATGCCGGTTGAGCTTTCGGACTTTGACCGCCTGTCCAGGAAACGGAATCGCCAGGCGATGTCCGCGCTTCTTCCGTATCGGAAACTGGGCCGGGTGCTCAGGGTTCCAGAAGTTGTCGTAAGCGCTGTCCAGATGACGCAGGATCTGCTGTCCCGTCTGCGCGGGCAGGTCGCCGATCCAGTCGAGATCCGCGCGGGCGGCCGTCAGATGTCTGCATTGCTCTACAGACCTCAGGGTGTACCGGCGCTGCACCCACAGGTACACCCGCTGTTCCAGCGCCACATTCCACAGAGCGCGTGCCGTATGACCCCAACTGGTCAGGACCTCGCCCTGATCCTCGGTGGGGTACGCACGATACTTGCGCCCCAAGTCCGCTTTCACACACTCATCGTGCCGACGAGAGACAACCGGCATATCCCGATACGCAAAATGACCGACATTGGCCTGCCCGAGAGATGTCACTGGGATTTCATGACGAAATACCGGCACCGGATGTTCGCCGACACGGATGCAACAGAATCGTCCGCGCCGGCCTGCACGTCAGAGGACCGACCAGAACGGCCTCACAACCGGGCTGAAGCCCGATGCGCAGCGATAATCCCGGTAGCTGTTCGGCGCAACGTCGCCCGGTCCGCGACCGTCTGCTGCTGTAGCTGCTCCTGACCAGTCCATCCCGCCTGTTAGGCACGGTGACGAGGATATCCACAGGCTGGGGATCATCCACAGGGCCGAGCGGGATCCGGCGGGACGGCGGATCGTGAGGGACGTCCGGGCGCTGGGTCCGGACTCCGGGTCCCGGATCCGGACTCGCTCCCTCTGGTGGTGGCCGTCATGACCGCGAACTCCCGCGTCCCTTTCCCCTCGACCCTCTCCACGCCCCACGCCCACACCCCGGTGCGCCCCTCCCCCGTCCCCCGGCACCCCTCTTCCGCTACGTGTCCTCCCGCGCGCTCCGTTCCCCTCTTCGCCCCGCTCCGCGTGGGGCGGGCCGGGGACCGGCTGCGCAGGGCGGTGCGGCGCCGGCGGCGCGGGGCCGCGGCCGGGCTGGCCGTCGTGGCGGCCGTACTGGCGGTGGGCGGCACCGAGGCGCGGGCCTCGCGGGGCTCCGCACCGCCCGCGGCGCAGCCTCCTCCGGCGGCGGTGCGGCTGGTGTCGGCGCCGGTGCGCATCGCGGACGCGGCGACGGTGCGGCTGCTCCGGCCCGGGGACCGGGTGGACGTGGTCGCGGCGGAGCGCGGCGGGCCGCCCCGGGTGGTGGCGGCGGGGGCCCGGGTCGCCGAAGTACCCGCTCCGGAAGCGGGCGTTGGGGACGGCGGGGCGCTGGTGGTGCTGTCCGTCCCCCGGGATACCGCGCGGGCTCTGGTGGGGGCGGGGACCGTGTCCCGACTGGCGGTGACGTTGTGTTGAATCGTACGAACGTGCGGCCAAGTCACCGTGGGGTGAGGGTCGATTGGACAGGCCCGGCCCAAACTGCCGTAGCTTTCGGAACCGTTGGCTCCATGTTCGGCAGATACGAAGAAAGGCTCACTGGTGAGCGAGAAGAAGAAGGAGAGCATCCTGGCAGGCTTCAAGGCCTTCCTGATGCGCGGCAACGTGGTCGACCTGGCGGTAGCCGTGGTCATCGGTGCCGCGTTCACGAACATCGTGAACTCCGTCGTGAAGGGCCTGATCAGCCCGGTGATCGGACTCATCGGCACGCAGAGCCTGGACGCCTACAAGACCTGCATCAAGGACCCCTGCGCGGTCGGCGCGGACGGCAAGTCGACCGGCGTGGAGCTCCTTTGGGGCTCGGTGCTCAACGCGGCGCTCACGTTCCTGATCACCGCCGCGGTCGTCTATTTCCTGATGGTCCTGCCGATGGCGAAGTACCTCGCCAAGGCGGAGCAGCGCCGCAAGGCGAAGGAAGGCGTGCAGGAGACCATGGAGATCACCGAGCTGGTGGTCCTCAAGGAGATCCGCGACGAGCTGATCGCCCAGCGCGGCGCGGGTGGCGGGAACGTCCACTCCGGCGCTCCGGGCCCCCGGCTCTAAGCGGGGTCTCCGGTCAGACGTGGTGCGGGGGCTTCTCGTCGAGGAAGCGGGCCAGGTCGGCCGCGCTTCCGCCGGCGGGCGGCCGCTCGCCCCAGCCCCGGTCGGTGTCGTCCGAGGACTGCTGGTCCAGCGGGTCTGCGAAGTCCAGCCGCGGCTTCGGCCGAGCCTTCGGCCGGGGCTGGGCCGCGGACTCCGGCCGTGCGGCGGGCTTCGGGGCGTGCGGGTCGGTGGCGGGGGCGTCGCTCATGCCTCCAGGGTACGGCCGCCCCCGCCACCGGCTCGGCTCAGCTGGGAGCCTCGGCGCCCTTGCGGGCGTAGAACCACCAGCACACCACCAGGCACGTGACGTAGAAGCCGATGAAGATCCACAGTGCGTTGGTGACGGCCATGGCCGCGAACATCGCGGGGATGAAGAAGAAGCCGTAGGCCGCGATGGCCGAGGAGAAGCCGGTGACGGCTCCCGACTCCATCTCCGACTGCTTCAGCGCCGCTGCCTGCACCTCGGGGCCCTTGCCCTCGGCCGCCTTCATGTGCTGGTCACGGAAGATCACCGGGATCTGCCGGAAGGTCGATCCGTTGCCCAGCCCGGAGAAGGCGAAGGCCACCAGAAAGCCGATGTAGAAGGGCCAGAAGTTGCCCTCCTGGCCTCCGGACGGAAGCGCGAAGATGACCACGACGAGGGCCGCCGCCATGCCGACGAAGGACAGGATCGTGACCCTGGCCCCGCCGATCTTGTCCGAGAGCCAGCCGCCGCCCCAGCGCGTGAGCGCCCCGATGAACGGGCCGATCCAGGCGTAGGTGGTGGCCTGGTAGCCCTGGGCCTCGAAGTTGTTCTTGATCAGCAGCGGCAGTCCGGCCGCGAAGCCGATGAAGGACCCGAAGGTGCCGACGTACAGCCAGGTCATCAGCCAGTTGTGCTTGCGCTTGAAGATGATCTTCTGCTGGCTGAAGGGGGCCGCGGCCACCTTCAGGTCGTTCATCAGGAACCAGGCGGCCAGCGCCATGATGACCAGGAGCGGCACCCAGAGGAAGGCGCCGTTCTGCAGCCAGATGTCGGTGTTCTTCTTCGCGTCGTGCTGCGGGCCGCCCGCCGGGGCGCCCAGGACGGCGGCGGTGACCACCAGCGGGGCGACCAGTTGGACCACGCTCACGCCGAGGTTGCCGAGGCCGCCGTTGAGGCCGTTGGCGCTGCCCTTCTCCCGCTTGGGGAAGAAGAAGCCGATGTTCGCCATCGAGGAGGCGAAGTTCGCGCCGCCGATGCCGCACACGGCCGCGATCAGCGCCAGTTCCCAGTAGGGCGTGCCGGTGTCCTGGAGCGCGAAGCCCAGCCACAGCATCGGCGCGATCAGGATGATCGTGCTGAAGGCGGTGAACTTCCGCTCGCCGAACATCGGCCCGATGAAGGTGTAGAGGATCCGGAAGGTGCCGCCGGTGATGCCGGGGATGGCGGTCAGCCAGAACAGCTGGGACTTCGAGAAGCCGAAGCCGACGTCGTTCAGCTTGACCACGGTCACCGACCAGACCTGCCAGACCACGAAGCCGAGCATCAGGGCCGGGATCGAGACCCAGAGGTTGCGCTGGGCGACCCGGTGGCCCTTGGACTGCCAGAAGCCCTCGTCCTCGGGCCGCCAGTCGGCGATGGTGGCCCCGGGCTTGTAGCTCTCGGCTCGGTGGCTGCGGGGTGCCGACGGAGTCGGCGTGGGCATCGACATGGTCATCGGTCCTTCGGGTCGAGGAGCCACAGTCCGATCACTACGAGGAAGGACAGGACCAGGAATCCCGCTCCCCACCACGCCGTGCCGGTGTTTCCCTTCATCCACTCGTTGACGGTCACGGTGAGCGCCCAGAGCTGGCCGATCACGACCGTGAGGGCCAGGACGAGGCGCGCGTTGAGCCGTGAGGAGCGCTCGGGCTCCTGCTCGGTGCCGGCGCCCGGGCCGGGGCCCGTGTGCCGGATCCGGGGGTCCCCGTATCCGCTGGTGGAGCGGATCTGCGGGTACCGCTCGTGCACGGGGCGGTTGAGCCGGGGCTGGGCACTGCCCGGGTGGTACTCCGGGCGGGGCGGCAGCGGTGTCTCGCTCATGTGGGCCTCCTCTCGGTGGTGCTCGCCCGGGCCGAGCCGGGGCAGCCCAGGCGGGCGGACTCCACCGGGTGGGTGTCGCCGAACTGCCGGCAGAGCGCGTCCTTGGCCGGCTCTCCCGACCGGGCGGTGGCGACGGCCCAGACGCTGCCGTCGGCCTGCTCGGTCAGGTAGATCCTCGGCAGCGGGCGCGGCGGCGGACCGGCCGTCACCTCGCCGGTGCGGGCGTCGAAGACACCCTCGTGGCAGGGGCAGTACAGCTCCCCGTCGGGGCCCCGGTCCTTGCGCCACAGCACGCCGCAGGCCAGGTGGGTGCAGACGGCGGAGTAGCCCACGAGGGAGCCGTCCCCCAGGCGCACGGCCAGGGCCCGGTCGTCCTCGCCGGGGAACCGGAAGGCCACGGACTCGCCGGGGGCCAGCCGTTCGGCGACCTTCTTCGGGTCGGGCAGGCCCTCGTTGTCCCCGTGCCGGTGCAGGATGCCGGCGGCCACGCCGATACCGCCGATGGCCAGGCCTCCGGAGACGGTGGCGACGATCCGCAGGTAGTCCCGGCGGGTCGTCAGGGAGTCGGCGCTGATCCGGTCGCGCAGCTGCTCGATCGCGGCGTCGGCGGCCGCTCCCCCGTCGGGGGCCGGGCCCGGGTGCGGAGGGGGCTGCTCGGTGACGCTCATCCCACGTCCCTTCCGTTGATCTCCACGACGGGCAGGCCGCCGGGGACGGGCCACTGGACCTTGTCGGCGGGGACGACCATGGCCACGCCGGTCTGGACGACGACGTCGCCGAAGACGAAGGAGTCGGCCACCTGGACCCCGGGGCGCTCCGCCTGGAGCTCTTCGAGGGTTCCGTAGAAGAGGGCACCGGTCGGGCAGACGGTCGCGCACATGGGGGCGAGGCCGTAGGCGGTGCGGTCGTAGCAGAGGTTGCACTTCATCTGCAGCTTCGCCTGGAGGTCGATCTTCGGGATGCCGAAGGGGCAGGCGTTGACGCAGTTGGAGCAGCCGATGCAGCGGGTGGTGTCGGCCTGCTGGACCACCCCGTCGGCGGTCACCAGGATCGCGTCGGCGGGACAGACCTCGGCGCAGGGTGCGACCGGGTCCTCGCAGTGCATGCAGACGCTGGGGAGGGAGGCGACGGACATGCCGGGTTCGGTGTAGTCCAGGTGGATCATCGACTTGCCGCGGTGCGAATCGCACTCACGGCAGGCCGATACGCAGGCCTGGCAGCCGATGCAGCGACCCGGGTCGATGAAGATCGTGCGGCCCATCATGGCGGGTCAGCTCCTCTCCGCCGTGCCACGGCCCTGCGGGGCCGTGGGGGGCAGGGGATCGGTGCGGGAGACCTGGGTCTCCGGATAGGCCTCGCGACCCGGCGGCATGGGCGGGGCGGGCACCTCGTCGACCCGCTCGGCGGCCTCGATCCGGGCGGCGCAGACCTTGTACTCGGGGATCTTCGAGCGGGGGTCGAGGGCGTCGATGGTCAGGGCGTTCGCGGAGGTCGGGACGGGCCAGTGGTACGGGATGAAGACGGTGTCGGGGCGGATCGCCTCGGTGACCAGGGCCGGGAACACCTCGCTGCCGCGCCGGGTGACCACCCGGACCGGTTCGCCGTTGCGGAAGCCGTGCGAGGGGTGGACCTCCACCCAGGGGCGGGGGGTCTGTTCGACGAGGGCGCCCAGCCTGCGGGTCTGGTTGCCGGAGAGGAAGTGCGCGACGGTGCGGCCGGTGGTGAGGGAGAGGGGGAATTCCTCGGTGTAGGCGTCCATGGGCAGGTGCCATTCCACGACCTGCAGGTGGATCTTGCCGTCGGGGTGGTAGGTCCGGCCGTCCTCGAACAGCCGGGGGGTGCCCGGGTGCTCGGTGGAGGGGCAGGGCCAGGCGATGCCGCCGGTCTCGTCGAGACGGTCGTAGGTGATGCCGTAGTAGTCGTTGACCGTGCCGGCGGAGGCGACGCGCAGCTCCTCGAACACCTCGCGGGAGCCGGGGAACTCGAAGTGCCGGCCGGCGCCGAGGCGCCTGGCGAGCTCGCAGATGACCCAGGTGTCGGTGCGCACCCCGGCGGGGGGCTCCTGGGCCTTGTTGTGCTTGACGACGCGGGCCTCGGCGTTGGCCATCACGCCCTCGTCCTCGGCCCAGGTGGTGACGGGGAAGACCACGTGGGCGTTGGCCGCGGTCTCGGAGAGGAAGAAGTCGAACTGGGCGTGGAACTCGGCGGTGTCGTAGCCGTCCTTGACCACCGCGTAGTTGGGGAGGGAGACGAAGGGGTTGTTGCAGATGCCGATGAGTCCGCGGATCTCTTTTCGCTGCATCTGCCAGACCATCTCCATCATGGAGGTGCCGGCGGTGGGGAGTTCGGACTCCTCGATGCCCCAGATCTGGCAGATCTGCTTGCGGTGCTCCGGGTTGGTGATGGAGCGGCCGCCGGGCAGCATGTCGGACTTCTGACCGTGTTCGCGGCCGCCCTGGCCGTTGCCCTGGCCGGTGATGGTGCCGTAGCCGGCTCCGGGCTTGCCGATGTGGCCGGTGGCCACGCACAGGTTGATGACGGACAGGCAGTTCTCGACGCCCTGGGAGTGGTGCTCGATGCCGCGGGCGTGCCAGGCCATGGCCTTGCCCGCGCCGGCGAAGACGCGTGCCACCTGGACGATCTGCGAGGCCGGTACCCCGCAGATCTCCGCGGAGCGGGACGGCGGGTACTCGGCGACGGTCTTCTTGACCTCTTCCCAGCCGGTGGTGTGCGCGGCGATGTAGGCCTCGTCGGTGAGGCCTTCGGCGATGACCACGTTCAGCACGGCGTTGAAGAAGGCCGAGTCGGTGCCGGGCTTGAGCGCGACGTGGATGTCGGCGGTGCGGGCGATGGCCGTCTCGCGCGGGTCGATCACGATCAGCGAGGCGCCGCGGTCCCGGGCGCCCCACAGGTACTGGGTCATCACGGGGAAGCACTCCCCCACGTTCGACCCGGCGATGAGCAGGCAGTCGGTGAGGAGGATGTCGGAGAAGGGGTTGCCGGCCCGGTCGATGCCGAAGGCGAGCTTGTTGGCCCCGGCGGCGCTGACCATGCACAGGCGGCCGTTGTAGTCGACGTGCTTGGTCTTCAGCGCGACCCGGGCGAACTTGCCGACCAGGTAGGTCTTCTCGGAGAACAGGCTGGCTCCGCCGAGCAGCCCGAAGGCGTCGTTGCCGTGGGCCTCCTGGATGCGCCGGATCTCGGAGACGGTGAAGTCCAGGGCCTCGTCCCAGGAGCACTCCTTGAACTCCTCGTCCCGGGAGCGCCGCATCAGCGGGGCGGTCAGCCGGTCGGGGTGGTTGACCTGCTGGTAGGCGTTGATGCCCTTGGGACACAGCCGCATCCGGTTGATGTCGTGGTTGCGGGGTTCGACGCCGAAGACCTTGCCGCCCTTGTCCACGCGCAGGTACATCCCGCACTGCACTCCGCAGAAGCAGCAGTGGGTGGGGACGAGGGTCTCGCCGTTCTGGTCGGCGTGCCACTTGTCGGCGGGGATGCCGCCGGCGTCGCGGAAGTTGCGGGTGCCGGGCGGGGCGATGGAGGGGTCGATGGGCAGCGGGGCCCTCTTCGAGGAGTCCGTCGCGGTCACTTGAGCCTCCAGGAAATTGCGCCGTCTTCAGGAATCGGACTCGCGCCACGACAGAAGCGAGTAACTTGATTTGCGGGCGGTGCGTAGCGAGAACCAAGCACGCGCATCACCCTTTGCATTGCCGTTCTCCGGGCTGGTCTCAACCCGGCTGGCGCTGATCGTGGAAGACCTGACGGGCCGCTGGTCCGCCCAGGCGACGTGAGCCAGGAATCCCCTCCTCCGGGAGCGGGAGGTTTCAATTGAAGCCCTTCTTGACATGGGCCAGGTAGACGCTGCCGCGCAGCAACCTTTTGCAGCGCGGGCAGTATTCAACGAAGGCGTCGAAGTCGAGCTTCAGGTCCTTCATCGTGCCGCGCAGGTTCTCCACGTAGGGCGTGGTGTCGATGGGCTCCTCGCAGCGCTTGCAGAGGAAGACCTGCTCGTCCTGGCGGGCCGTGTACTTGAAGAGCTGCATGCCGACGGCGGCCGGGCGCTGGACGATGTGGAAGAACTTCCCGAACGGGATGTAGATGAGGGTGAACACCACCGACACCATGTGCAGGATCGCGAGGAACTCGTATCCGCCGCCGTGCAGGAAGATCGAGGAGAAGGTCAGCAGCAGACCGGTCACGGAGATGACGATCAGGCAGATCAGCGGCAGCAGGTCGTAGGCGAAGCGCTGGCCGGTCATGGCCCCGCGGTCCTTCATCCGCCGGTACAGGAAGTACGAGGCGCCGGGGATGACGAGGACGGCGGCGATGTCCAGGCCGTGGAACATCAGCCAGCCCAGGACGCTGAGGGCGTCGAAGCCGAGGACCTTGATGCCCCAGACCCGCATGTCGTAGCCGGGGCCCGCGCCGCTGTCCGAGGTGAAGGTGAACCAGCCCCAGGTCAGCGGGAAGGTGATCGCCGCGGCGAGGAGGCAGCCCCAGAACATCAGCTGGTGGGCGATCCAGCGGGGGCGCGAGCGGGCGCCGAGGAACTTCTGGAAGCCGAGGTAGGTGGCGATCATCTTCGGCAGGGCGGTGGGCGCCTTGCGGAAGTTGTCCACCGACCAGAAGCTGCCGATGCCCTTCTTGAAGAGGCGCCGCGCGCCGGGGGCCGAGACCCACACGGTGTACCGGTAGGCCACGCCGAAGGCCAGGAAGACGGTGGCCACGGCGTAGGGCAGCAGGGCCGAGTCGAAGTCCCGCAGCAGTCGGCTGCCGAGCACGATCGCGATGATGAGCAGGAGCGAGACGACGGTGCCGGCCAGGGTGGCCCGTGCGGTGACGGACCGCCCGGCCGGCGGCGGGGTCTCGGGCGCCGGTGGGGGCGGCGCGGCGTCGATGACATCTGAGGGCTCGGACACAGCACCACGCTAGGTGGTCTGTACCGATTCGGCCCGTTATGTGGAGCTTACGGGTGCGCCGTTCGAGTGGTGGCTCGGGAGGGAGCTCCGAGGCCGGCCCCGGAGCTCAGACCGCGTTCAGTCCCTGCGCGGCGAAGATCGCCTTTGCCTCGGCGACCTGTGCGGCGGTCGGCGACGGCGTGTCGTGGAGGGTGAACTTCATGTCGAGCGCCTCCCACTTGCTCTCGCCGAGCTTGTGGAAGGGCAGTACGTCGACCCGCGAGACGTTGCCGAGGGTGGCGGCGAAGGCGGCGACGCCCTCGATGTTCTCCGTGGCGTCGGTCAGTCCCGGCACCAGCACGAACCGCAGGTGCACCTCCTTGCCGAGGTCGGCGAGGCGGCGGGCGAAGTCCAGGGTCGGCTCCAGCGGGCGGCTGGTCACCTTCTTGTACGTCTCGCGGTCCCAGGACTTGATGTCGAGGAGCACCAGGTCCACATCGCGCAGCAGCGCGTCGGTGGCGCGGGCCCCGAGGAAGCCGGAGGTGTCCAGGGCGGTGTGCAGTCCGAGGTCGTTCTTCATCCGGTGCAGCAGTTCGCCGGCGAAGACGGGCTGGAGCAGCGGCTCGCCGCCCGAGATGGTGGCGCCGCCCCCGGAGGCGGAGATGAACTTGGTGTACTTGCGGGCCTCGGCGATGACGTCGTCGGCCGAGGTGCGCTTGCCGTTGCGCATCCGCATGGTGTCGGGGTTGTGGCAGTACAGGCAGGTCAGCGGGCAGCCGGACAGGAAGGTCACGAACCGGGTCCCGGGGCCGTCGACCCCGGTGGACAGGTCCCAGGAGTGCACCGTGCCCTCGCTCGGCCGCTGTGTCGCGGCGGCGGCGGGAGTCTGGCCGGCGCTCACGCTGATCGCGTTGGCGTGGCCGACGGGGAGGCTCGTACCGAAGAGGACGGTCATGGCAGGTGCTCCAGCTTCCAGATTCCGTGGACTGATCTGGTGACGCGCGGTCCCGGGGCCGGGCGAGGGCCGGCCCCGGGCCGCGCGTGCTCGTGGGTCTCTCGAAGGATCAGAGAGAGCCGTGGAAGGTGCGGTTCAGCACGTCGAGCTGCTGAGCGCGCGTGAGGCGGACGAAGTTCACCGCGTATCCGCTGACGCGGATGGTGAGCTGCGGGTAGTTCTCCGGGTGCTCCATGGCGTCCATGAGCGTGTCGCGGTTGAGCACGTTCACGTTCATGTGGAAGCCGTCGACCGCCATGTAGCCGTCGAGGACGCCCGCCAGGTTCTTGATCCGCTCCTCGGGGGTGCGGCCCAGGCCGTCGGGGGTGACGGTGTTGGTCAGCGAGATGCCGTCCTCGGCGTCCCCGTACGGGAGCTTCGCGACCGACAGCGCCGAGGTGACGTAGCCGTGGGTGTCGCGGCCGTTCATCGGGTTGGCACCCGGGGAGAAGGGCTCGCCGGCGCGGCGTCCGTCCGGCGTGTTGCCGGTCTTCTTGCCGTAGACCACGTTCGAGGTGATGGTCAGCACCGACTGGGTGTGCTCGGCCTCGCGGTACGTCGGGTGCTTGCGGATCTTCTTCATGAACTCCTCGACCAGCCACACGGCGATCGAGTCGACACGGTCGTCGTTGTTGCCGTAGGCCGGGTACTCGCCCTCGATGGTGTAGTCGGTGGCGAGGCCGGTCTCGTCGCGCACGGCGGTGACCTTGGCGTACTTGATGGCGGCCAGCGAGTCGGCGGCGACCGAGAGGCCGGCGATGCCGCAGGCCATGGTGCGGCGCACGTCGCGGTCGTGGAGCGCCATCTCGATGCGCTCGTAGGCGTACTTGTCGTGCATGTAGTGGATGACGTTCAGGGCGTGGACGTAGGTGTCGGCGAGCCATTCCATCTGCTCGTCGAACTTGGCCATGACCTGGTCGTAGTCCAGCACCTCGGAGGTGAGGGCGCCGGTGGACGGGCCGACCTGGGCGCCGGACTTCTCGTCGCGGCCGCCGTTGATCGCGTAGAGCAGGGTCTTGGCGAGGTTCACGCGGGCGCCGAAGAACTGCATCTGCTTGCCGACCGGCATGGCCGAGACGCAGCAGGCGATGGCGGTGTCGTCGCCGAAGCGCGGGCGCATCAGCTCGTCGGACTCGTACTGCACCGAGGAGGTGTCGATCGAGACCCGGGCGCAGAACTCCTTGAAGCCCTGCGGCAGCTGGGGCGACCAGAAGACGGTCATGTTCGGCTCGGGGGCCGGGCCGAGGTTGTAGAGGGTGTGGAGGTAGCGGAACGAGGTCTTGGTGACCAGCGGACGGCCGTCCTCGCCCATGCCGGCGATCGACTCGGTGACCCAGGTGGGGTCGCCGGAGAAGAGCTCGTCGTACTCCGGGGTGCGCAGGAAGCGGACGATGCGGAGCTTGATGATGAAGTCGTCGACCAGCTCCTGGGCCTGCTCCTCGGTGAGGATGCCGGCCTCGATGTCGCGCTGGAGGTAGACGTCGATGAAGGTGGAGGTGCGGCCGAGCGACATGGCCGCGCCGTTCTGCTCCTTCACGGCGGCCAGGTACGCGAAGTACAGCCACTGGATGGCCTCGCGGCCGGTGGTGGCCGGGCCGGAGATGTCGTACCCGTAGGAGGCGGCCATCGCCTTGAGCTCGGCGAGGGCGCGGATCTGCTCGGAGAGCTCCTCGCGCAGGCGGATCGTCTCCTCCAGCGAGCGGTTGCCCGCGGGGAGGGAGTTGATCTCCTCCTTCTCCTCCTTCTTGACGGCGATGAGGCGGTCGACACCGTAGAGGGACACGCGGCGGTAGTCGCCGATGATGCGGCCGCGGCCGTACGCGTCCGGCAGGCCGGTCACGATGCCGGCCTTGCGGGCGGCGCGGATGTCGGGGGTGTACGCGTCGAAGACACCGGCGTTGTGGGTCTTGCGGTACTCCGTGAAGACCTTCTCCAGGTCGTCGGAGACCGGGTAGCCGTAGGTCTCCAGCGCGCCGGCGACCATGCGCCAGCCGCCGTAGGGCATGATCGCGCGCTTGAGCGGGGCGTCCGTCTGGAGGCCGACGATCAGGTCCTTGTCGCGGTCGATGTAGCCGGGGGCGTGCGCGGTGATCGACGACGGAATGTCGTACGAGACGTCGTAGACGCCCTTCTCGCGCTCCTCCGGGAACTTGTCCGTGATCGCCTTCCACACGGCGGTGGTGCGCTCGGTGGGACCGGCGAGGAAGGTGTCGTCACCCTCGTACGGCGTGTAGTTCTGCTGGATGAAGTCGCGGACGTCGACGGCGTCGCGCCACAGGCCGCCCTTGAAGCCGTTCCAGGCTTCGCCGTTCTTCGTGGTTTCCGCAGGGGTGGCAGTCATCGCCCGCACCTTCCGATCGCCTCATTGCTTGCATCCATTGCACGCCTTTTGATCGATCATTTGGCGCCGCGTTGGTCCTGAGCTGGGGCCCGAAAGTCCCCTGATCCCCAGCCCTCAGGGTCTCCCATCCCGGCTGACCTGGCACTTTGGGCAGGTCAAAGGTCCATCGTGCGCTTGTGAAAACTTTCACAAGATTCTGGAAAGATGGCGCCCGCCGCCTGGTCAGGGACCGGGCGGCGGGCGCGGAGGCGGAAGGGCGCCGTCAGAAGGGGCGGTAATACTTCAGGGCCGGGGCGGTGGGGCCGAGCTGCTTGCGGCTGGCGAAGCTTCCGGTGCCGTTGCCTGCGTTGAGCCAGGCGAGGCCCTTCGTGTCGCGGGAGATGAGGTCGGTCTTGCCGTCGCCGGTCAGGTCGCCCGCACCGACGACCGCCGTGTAGCTGCCGCCCCAGTCCTTGAAGACCAGCGCGCGCGGCTTGAAGACACTGGGGCCGGTGCCGATCCCGGTGCCGTCGTAGCGCCAGAGCTCGCCCGAGGCGTCGAGGGCGAGCATGTCGGCCTTGCCGTCGCCGTTGAGGTCGCCCGTGCTGATCATCTTCTTGTAGATGTTCCAGCCCGTGCCGACCTTGACGCGGGCGGCGAAACCGCCCTGCCCGTTGTTCGCGTACAGGTACAGGTACCCGCTCGCGGAGGACCGGGCCAGCAGGTCGGCCTTGCCGTCGCCGGTCAGGTCCCCGGTCGAGACGACGCTGTCGTACAGCTTCCAGTCCGAGGAGACCTTCTTGTACGCGGATCCCTCCGAGGGCAGCCCGCCGCAGACCGGGGTGTACATCCGCACCTCACCGGTGACGAGCCGCACGAGCACGTCGTTGCAGCGGTCCCCGTCCAGGTCACCGAACGGCAGGAACTGCGCGGCCTGCACCTTCGGTTGCTGGGCCCAGTCCACCCGCCGGCCCTCGACCAGATCGGTGGCGCCGACGGAGAAGCTCCTGAGGGCGTCCCATGTGGGCACGTCACCGTGGTTGTAGTCGGCGAGCAGTTCGGGCTTGCCGTTGTCGTCGTAGTCCCGCCACGTGGGCAGCGGGCGGCTCGTGGCCGTCGTCGCGGTGTAGGTCCGGTACGTGGTCTTGCCGTCCGCGCTCGCGTAGGTGTTCCACAGCGCGACCGGGCGGCCCTTGTCGTCGGTGGCCAGCTCCGTGCCCGGGTAGTAGCTGCTGACGCCCGTGCCGATGACCTTCGGCGTCGACCAGGTGCCGCCCGCGTACGTGGAGGTCTTCACGTCGGTGGGCCCCCCGCCGCCCGGCTGGTTCTGGGCCCAGGTGACCACGACCGCACCGTTCCCGGCCTGCACGGCGCGCAGCGAGCCCCAAGAGTCGCCGACCACGGCGTACCTGGAAGGGAACTCCTGCGGAGGCGTCCACGTCCCGGTGGCCGCCGACCGCACCGCGTAGGCGGGCTTGCCGACGGCGCCGTAATAGGGGCTGCTGGTGCCGAGGCTGATCGCCATCATGTCGCCGTTCGCCAGCGCCAGCAGCTGGGGACGGGACCGCCGGCTCGAACCCACGCCCACGGCCTCGACCGGGTTCCAGGCCGTGGCGCCCGCCGGCTTGTGGGCGTACTTCCCGTTCGAGAACCAGTGGAACCCGCTCTGGGGATGCTCGGCGAGCACGACGCCCTCCGGCTGCTCACCGAGCTGCGGCAGATCGGCCGGCTGGGACCAGGAGTCGGAACCGGCGGGCCGCTCCAGAGCCTTGTAGTACCACTTCCAGCCAGTCGGGTCAGAGCCGACGTCTTCGGCGACGCGCTTGGAGGTGCCACCCCAGATCACCATCGCGGCGCCGTCCTTCGCGACGGCGAGCCGGACGTCGGTGGCGTAGTAGACGTAGTCGTGCTCCTCGGTGTGGACGGCCTCCGGCAGCTGGTCGAGCACGGCCGGGGCGGACCAGGCCGTGCCCGCCTCCGGACGCTCGGAGACGGTCAGCTTGCGGTCGGCTCCCACCCACGCGGCGGCGAGCCGGCCCGAGGCGTTCGCCGCGAGGGTGACCCAGGTGGCCGCCGGGACGGTGGCGATGGTCTCCGGCGCCGAGAAGGCCGTGGCGCCGGGCAGGACCCGGGTGAAACGGATCACCACGGCCGTGCCGTCGGCGGTCTTCTCCGTCCACTGCATCGCGACGGAGCCGTCGCCGAGGGTGGTGAGCTCGGTGCCGGACACCGGCGTGACGGGCAGCCACTTCGTGCTGCCGGCCGGGCGTACGGAGGCCACGGTCCGGTAGCCCTCGCCGTCGGGCTGCTTCAGGAGGGCCACGATGGTGCCGTCCTTGGCCGACTTCATGTCCAGGACGTCCGCCGCGAACCCGGGCACCTCCGCGGCCGAGCCCCACCGGCCCAGCGTCGTGGGCGCCGCGGCGGTCGCGGCCAGGGACATCGCCGGAGCGGGATCAGGATCGGGCGTGACTGCCGCGGGCGCCGCGAAGGCGCTCGGCGCGGCGAGCGCCAGCGAGAGAACGGGTGCCAGCGCGAGGCCGAACCGAATGCGGGCATGACGAACGTGCAGAACCATGCTGAGAGCCCCCCCGGGCTTAAGGATCATCGTGAATGAGCCAGCTGACCGCAGCGTATAGCAGCCCCCACCGGTGATCGAGACGCGGGGAACGGGGGGCGAAGCACCGGAAAGCCCGGGTGGGGTGCGGGGCGCCGCTCGCGCAGCACCCCGCACCCCACCCGGGCCGACAAGCGGAGGGGACGGCCTAGCTGGGGGCCTCCGCGCCCTTGCGGGCGTAGAACCACCAGGCCACGACGACGCAGCTGGCGTAGAAGGCGACGAAGCCCCACATCGCGCTGGTCACGGCGAAGTTGGCGAACATCGCCGGGATGAAGAAGAAGCCGTAGGCGGCGATGGCCGCGGTGAAGCCGGTCACCGCACCGGACTCGATCTCGGCCTGCTTCAGCGCCTTCGTGTACTGCGGGGTGCCCTCGGTCAGGCCCGCGAGGTGCTGGCCGCGGAAGATGACCGGAATCTGGCGGAAGGTCGAGCCGTTGCCGATGCCCGAGAAGAAGAACGCCGACAGGAAGCAGAAGAAGAAGCCGTAGAAGGAGCCCTGGTCGGAGCCCACCGGCAGGAAGGTGATCACGCCGATGATGGAGGCGCCCATGCCCACGAAGGACAGGATCGTCACCCGCGCGCCGCCGAACTTGTCGGCGATCCAGCCGCCGGCCCAGCGGGCCAGCGCGCCGAGCGCCGGGCCCATCCAGGCGTAGGTGGCCACGGAGTACGCCGGGAAGGTCGTCTTGATCAGGAGCGGGAGGGCCGCCGCGAAGCCGATGAAGGAGCCGAAGGTGCCGACGTAGAGCCAGGTCATCAGCCAGTTGTGCTTGCGCTTGAAGATGATCTTCTGCTGGCTGAAGGGGGTGGAGGCCACCTTCAGGTCGTTCTGGCCGAACCAGGCGATGGCCGCGAGGACGATCAGGACCGGCACCCAGACGAACGCGGCGTTCTGGAGGTAGATCTCCGAGCCGTCGGCCTTCTTCTGGCCCGAGCCGATCGCCAGGACCGAGGTGGTGATCAGGATCGGGGTGAGCAGCTGGACCACGGAGACGCCCAGGTTGCCCAGGCCGCCGTTGATGCCGGTCGCGTTGCCCTTCTCCTGCTTCGGGTAGAAGAAGCCGATGTTGGCCAGCGAGGAGGAGAAGTTGGCGCCGCCGATGCCGCACAGCGCGGCGATGGCGACGAGCGTGGTGTACGAGGTGGTGGGGTCCTGCACCGCGAAGCCCAGCCACAGCAGCGGCACGATCAGGATCACCGTGGAGAGCGCGGTGAAGCGGCGCTGGCCGATCATCGGGCCGATGAAGGTGTAGAGGATGCGGGCGGTGCCACCCGTGATGCCGGGGACGGCCGTCAGCCAGAACAGCTGGGACTGCGAGAAGCCGAAGCCGACGTCCTTGAGGTTGGTCGCCGTGATGCTCCAGACCTGCCAGACCACGAAGGCCACCAGCAGGGCCGGCACCGCGATCCACAGGTTGCGGGTGGCGACCTTCTTGCCGGTGGTCTGCCAGAAGGACGGGTCCTCCGGCGTCCACTCCGTGATCGTGCGACCGGGGCGGTACTGCGCCGGATCGGCCACCTGCACTCGGGCGGTCGCCGCGCGCGCTTCCTGCTTGGCGGAACTCATGGCATGTCCTGAAGGTCGAAGGGGCCTGAAGGTCGAAGGGGCCTGAAGGTCGAAGGGGCCTGAAGGTCGAAGGGGCCTGAAGGTTCGGAGGGGTTGAGAGTCGGAGGGGTTGAGGAGAACGAAGAGAGAAGCCCTGACCTTCTTAGGGTCCGCCTACGGAGGCGGCTCACATCAGGGGAGAACGTCGTGTGGGCGACAGGACAAGGTCCCGTCGCCCACAGTGCGTTGGTAGGGCGGCCGCAGAGCCTTAGAGCCCGAGCTCCACCAGCGGCAGCGACACCTCGGGGTCGTCCAGGCAGATGCCGGTCCGCAGGTCGAAGACCTGCTTGTGCATCGGCGAGGCCACGACGGGCACCCCGTCGCGCGAGCCCATGATGCCGTTGGCGATCACGTCGGCGCCCGAGAAGGGGTCCCGGTTGGAGACGGCGTAGACCTCGCCCGCCCGGTCCTTGAAGACCGCGGCCTCGGTGCCGTCCGGCAGTACCGCGGTCCGCCCGCGGCCCGGCTCCAGGGACTGCGCGGCGCCCGCGACGGCCGCCCCGAAGTCCACGCTCCCGAAGCGCTCCAGCGCCGCCGGGTCCTCCAGGACCGCGGACCACTCGTCCTCGTACGCCGACACGTGGCGCTCCATCTGCGCCTCCAGCTCCGCGCAGACGCCGAGCGAGTCCTCGATCAGGACGGCCTTCAGGTGGTCCAGGCCCGCGCCGCTGCCGCCGAGCCGCTCCAGCCAGGCCGACGTCCGCTCCAGGCGCTCGCCGGTGCGGATGTAGTACATGAGGAACCGGTCGATCAGCGCGAAGAGTTCGGCGGTGTCCAGGTCCGAGGCCAGCAGGTCGGCGTGGCGCGGGGTCGCGCCGCCGTTGCCGCTGACGTACAGGTTCCAGCCGTTGGCGGTGGCGATGACGCCGATGTCCTTGCCCCGGGCCTCGGCGCACTCGCGCAGGCAGCCCGAGACGCCGCCCTTGAACTTGTGCGGGGTGCGCAGGCCCCGGTAGCGCAGCTCCAGGTCGATCGCGAGCTGGATGGAGTCGCCCTGCCCGAAGCGGCAGAAGCGGGCCCCCACGCAGGACTTCACCGCGCGCAGGGACTTCCCGTACGCCTGCCCGGACTCGAATCCGGCGCCGCCCAGGCGCCGCCAGATGTCGGGCAGCTGCTCCTTCTTGACCCCGAAGAGGCCGATGCGCTGGGCTCCGGTGATCTTCGTGTAGAGGCCGTAGTCCCGGGCCACCTCGCCCAGCGCGATGACCTGTTCGGCCGTGATCTCGCCGCCGGCGACGCGCGGGATGACCGAGTAGGTGCCGTCCTTCTGGAGGTTGGCGAGGAAGAGGTCGTTGGAGTCCTGCAAGGCCGCCTGCTCGCCCGCGAGGATGTGTCCGATGCCGAGGTCGGGGGCGAGGGTGCCCAGGACGTTCGCGACGACCGGCTTGCAGACGGCGCAGCCCTCGCCGCCCTCGCCGTAGGACTCCAGCAGTTCGCTGAAGCTGCGGATGCGCTCGGTGCGGATCTTCTCGTAGATCTCCGCCCGGGTCAGGGTGAAGTGCTCGCACAGTCCGCGGGGCTTCTCTATGCCCGCCGCGGCCAGTTCGGCGTCCAGGACCGCCTGCAGCGTGCCGATGCAGCCGCCGCAGCCCGTACCGGCCTTGGTGCACTTCTTGATGCCGCCGATGTCGGTGAGGGACTCCGCGACGACCGCCTCGCGCACCCGCCCCTTGGTGATGTTGTGGCAGCTGCACACCACCGCGTCATCGGGCAGCGCGTCCGCGCCGGGCAGTGTCACGCCCTCGCCCGACGGCAGGATGAAGGCCTCCGGCGGGGCCGGCAGCTGCCGGCCGGCGTGCGGCTTCAGCGAGCCGTACGCCTCCGCGTCGCCGACCAGGATTCCGCCGAGGAGCGCGCCGTCGGGGCCCAGCAGCAGCTTCTTGTAGACGCCCTCGCGGGCGTCGGAGAAGACCACCGAGACGGCCCCGTCCCGGCCCTCGGGGGCGAAGGGGTCACCGAAGGAGGCCACGTCGGCGCCCATCAGCTTGAGCTTGGTGGAGGTGTCGGCCCCGGTGAAGGTCAGCTCGCCCGCGCCCGCGAGGGCCTCGGCGACGGTCTCGGCCATCTGGTAGCCGGGCGCGACCAGCCCGTACACCTTGCCGTCGACGGTCTGCGCGCATTCGCCGATCGCGTAGACGTACGGGTCGCTGGTGCGGCAGTGGCCGTCCACGACGACCCCGCCGCGGTCGCCCACGGCCAGGCCGCACTCGCGGGCCAGGCGGTCGCGCGGCCGGACACCGGCCGAGAAGACCACGACGTCGGAGCCGATCTCCTCACCGCTGGTCAGCCGGAGCGCCTGCGCCCGCCCGTCGGGGTGGATCTGCACGCCGGCCGCGCCGACGCCCGTGTGCACGGCGACGCCCATGGATTCGATGGTGGCCCGCAGGGCGGCCGCGCCGCCGTCGTCCACCTGCAGCGGCATCAGCCGGGGCGCGAACTCCACGACGTGCGTGGCCAGTCCGAGCGTGCGCAGGGCGCCCGCCGCCTCCAGGCCGAGGAGCCCGCCGCCGATGACGACACCGGTACGGACCTCCGCGTCCGCGGCGTACGCGGTCAGGGCCTCGACGTCGTCGAGCGTGCGGTACGTGAAGCAGCCCTCGGCGTCGGCGCCGTCGATGGGCGGCACGAAGGGGTAGGAGCCGGTGGCCAGCACGAGCGCGTCGTAGCGGAGCACGTCGCCGGAGCGGGCGGTGACCGTACGGGCCGTGGTGTCGATGAGCTCCGCCGGGTCGCCGAGGCGCAGGTCGATGCCGTGCGCCTCCAGGAAGCCCGGTGCGACCAGGGACAGCTCCTCGCCGGTGGAGCCGGTGAAGGCCGCGGACAGGTGCACGCGGTCGTAGGCCGGGCGCTCCTCCTCGGCGAGGACGGTGACCTGCCAGCCGCCGCGCTCGGGGCGGGTCGGGTCGGCGAGCGCGTCACGCTCGGCGAGCGCCTCCAGCAGGCGGTGCCCCACCATGCCGTGGCCGATGACAACCAGCGTCTGCCCCATGGATCTCACTCCGTGTCCCTGTGCCGCGCGGTCCCGGGGCGGCCAGGGCGGCCGGGCGAGGACGTCACGCGTGCATGCGTTCCGACTCTTCGACGGTAGATCTGCGCCACGGCCCCGAACGCCCGAAAAGGACCCCTGGGGACGGGGAAACGACCCTTTCCGCACAGGACCTCCGGCCCGCCGCACGGGCCCTTGGCCAGGCTGCCCCGGGGCCGCACCGCGCCTAGCGTGGGAGGGGGACCCACGGGGTGGACCAGGGAGGCAGACCACATGCTCGTCATCGCCGTCCACGGCAGCGCCGTCCCGGAGGCCGCCGCGACCATTGACCGGCTCGTCGCCGCCGTCGAGGCCATCAGCGGGGTGCACGCGCTGGTCGGGCACCTCGACGTGCAGCGCCCCTCACTCGCCGAGGTCGTACGGGAGCACCCGCGCGCGGTGGTGGTCCCGCTGCTGCTCGGCGACGGATTCCACCGCCGCGTCGACATCCCCGCCGTCCTGGAGGGCACCGGCTGCGTCCTCACCGAGGGCCTCAGCGGCGAGCGCGACGTCGCCCGCGCCCTGCACGGCCGCCTGCGCGAGGCCGAGCGGCGCCGCGGCCCGTACACCCGGGCCGACGCGGTGGTGGTGGCCGGAGCCGGCTCCTCCCGCCCCGGCGGCAACGCCGGTACGGAGGCCTGCGCGGCCCAGCTGGCCGCCCTGCTGGACCACGACGACGACGGCGCCGCCCCCGTCCCCACGCTCCCCGCCTACCTCACCTCCGCCGGGCCGACCGTCCCCGAAGCACTGGCCGCCTTCGAGGAGGCCGGGTACCGCCGGATCGCGGTGGCGGCGCACCTGCTGGCCCCGGGCCGCTTCACGCGCACCCTGAACGCCTCGGCCGCCTGGACGGTCTCGGAGCCGCTGGCCGACCACCCCCGTCTCGCCCGGCTCGTCCTGGGCCGGTACGAGTCCGCCCGGGGCACACGGGCCCTGAGGGCCGCGCGCCTCGCCTGCTGAACCCCGTAGGGCTGCTGTCCTGGACGGCATGCCTCTGGCTTACGTACCCATGACCGCCCGCAGCCGGGACGAGGGTCACCGCCCCTCCACCCCGCTGGAGCTCTTCTTCGACCTGTGCTTCGTCGTCGCCATCGCGCAGGCGGGCGCGGCCCTCGTACACGCGCTGGCCGAGGGCCATCCCGGCACCGGCGTGATCAGCTACTCCTTCGTCTTCTTCGGCGTGTGGTGGGCGTGGATGAACTTCACGTGGTTCGCCTCCGCCTACGACTGCGACGACGTGCCGTACCGGATCGCGACGCTCGTCCAGATCTGCGGCGTGCTCGTCTACGCCGCGGGGGTGAGCCGGGCGTTCGACGAGAACGACTGGACGGTGGCCGTCATCGGCTACCTGATCATGCGCGTCGCGCTCACCGCCCAGTGGCTGCGCGCCGCCTCCGGCGAGAGCGGCGAGGCCCGCACGGCAGCCCTGAAGTACGCGGCCGGGCTGGTCCTGTGCCAGGCCGGCTGGGTGGCGCTGCTGTTCGCCCCGGACGGGTCCAAGCGCTGGCTGTTCCTGATCCTGGTCGCCGCCGAGCTGCTGGTTCCGGTGGTGGCGGAGCGCGGCCACCAGACGCCGTGGCACCCCCACCACATCGTGGAGCGCTACGGCCTGTTCACGATCATCGTGCTCGGCGAGACGATCGCGGCGAGCACGGTGGCCGTGAAGTCGGCGCTCGACGAGCACGAGGCCCTGGGCGAACTGCTGCCCATCGCGGCCGGCGGGCTGCTCATCGTCTTCGCCGCCTGGTGGATCTACTTCGCGGTGCCGATGCACGAGCACCTGACCTCCAACCGGGAGGCGATCCCGTGGGGGTACGGACACCTGCTGATCTTCGCCTCGGGCGCGGCGATCGGCGCGGGCATCGAGGTCGCGGTCGAGCACGCGGTCGGCAAGGCACACGTCTCGCAGCTCGCCGCGAACGCGGCCGTCACCGTCCCGGCCGCGCTCTTCCTGCTGATGGTCTGGCTGCTGCACTCCCGCCACTTCAAGCGGGGCCCGGCCCAGCAGCTGACCCTGCCCGTCTCCGCCCTCGCGGTACTGGCCTGCTCGTGGACGGGCACGTACGCCGTCCTCTACGCGGGCCTGGTCGCGGCGGCGACGGTGGCGGTCGGCCTGACCCTGGCGACGCGCGCCGACCGTTGACGCCGTGCGGCGCCGTGCGACGCCGGCGAGGCTGGATTGGGCTGACGCCATTCCACCAAGTGCGGGCTGGATTGCCCGCAGGGCAATTTCAGCCCCGCCGGCGTTTGAGGCGCGGGGGTCCGGGGGCGGAGCCCCCGGCAACGGCGCCGCGCCGAACCGTCACCCCCGCGCCCCCGGCACCGTTTCCAGGCCATGGAACTCCCCGCACAACGCCCCGGCCTAGACCCCGGCCAAGCCCCTGGCCCAGCCCCCGGCAGGGAATTGGCCGAGCCGGCCTTCTGGCAGGCGCCCCCCGCCCACCGACTGGCCGCCTTCGCCCGCCTCCGGGCCCTGGACTCCCCCGTGTTCGTCCCCGAAGGCAGCGGCGGGCACTGGGCCCTCGTACGGCACGCGGACGTGCAGGAGGCGAGCCGGCTGCCCAAGGTGTTCGCCAGCGCGCCCGGGGTGACGACGCCCGAGCCGGCCCGGTGGGTGCGGGCGCTGTTCGGGGACTCGATGGTCAACCTGGACGGCGCCGAGCACGCCCAGCTGCGCAAGATCGTGCAGCGGGCCTTCACCCCCCGGCTGCTGGCGGCCGCCGAGGAGGACATCCACGCGGTGGCGGCACGCATCGTGGACGACGTACTGGACCGGCGGCCGGACGAGTTCGTCGAGGCGGTGGCCTCGAAGCTGCCCCTGGAGGTCATCTGCAACATGATGGGCATCCCGGAGCGCTACCGCGCCGAGATCGCCGACCGCGTCAACCACGCCTCCGAGAACATCGGCGTCGAGCGGGGCCTGGCGGCCCGGCTGCGGGTGCCCGGGCGCGGGCTGCGGGCCCTGGCCCGGATGCAGCGGATGGTGGCGGGGATCGGGCGGGAGCGGCGCGAGAACCCGACCGACGACCTGATCTCGGCCCTGGTCTGCGCGAACGTGGACGGCGAGGCACTCGGCGCCCGACAACTCGGCGCGTTCTTCTCCCTGTTGATGGTTGCAGGGGTGGAGACCACCCGTAATGCCATCACCCACGGCCTGACCCTGCTCACCGACCATCCGGACCAACGCGACCTGCTGCTGGCGGACTTCGAGGCACACGCGGACGGCGCGGTGGACGAGATGATCCGCCACTCCACGCCGATCATCCAGTTCCGCCGGACGGTCGTCGCCGAACACACCCTGGGCGGGCACGCGTTCACCCCCGGCGACAAGGTGGTGCTGTACTACGCCTCCGCCAACCGCGACGAGGCCGTCTTCCCCGATCCGGACGCCTTCGACATCACCCGCTCCCCCAACCCCCACCTGGGGTTCGGCGGCGGCGGACCGCACTTCTGCCTCGGCGCGCACCTGGCGCGGGTGGAGATGAAGGCGCTCTTCCGCGAGCTGCTGACCCGCCCGGTCGGCCTGCGCGCGGTCGGCCTGCCCGACCTGGCCGGGTCCAGCTTCGACAACCGGGTCCGCTCGCTGCGCTTCGCCTTCGAACAGCCGTAGGCCGGACGGCCGGAGCGGGACGGCCGGAGCGGGGCCGGCCACGAAGACCGGCCCGAAACACGGACCGGCCACCGGGCAGGCTGGGGGCCCGGCGGCCGGAGCGGGGACCGACGCGCGGCGTGCGTCGCGCGAGGGGGTGCCTGCGGCAAGCGCTAGCGCTGCAGTCGCCGCACCGCGAGGACGGCGTGGGCGCTGTGGTTGAGCACCTCGGTGTCGCCCGCGAACGCCTGCAGCGTCTCGGCGTCGACCGCCCGGCCGGGAACCGCCTCGGGCCAGGCGCGGGTGGCGAAGAGGAAGTACGCCTGACCGCTGTCGTCCGCCGCCTTGACCCACTCCGGCGGGGCGATGCACTTCGCGTTCATGCCCGGCAGGGTCAGCGCGATCTGGTTGCCCTCCAGGAGGATCTGCACCGGGAAGGAAGCCGGGTTGCGGACGCCGTCCATCACCACGTCGCCGATGGGCAGGCCGATCTCCTCCAGCAGCCCGCGGGCGGCCGCCTCGCTCGCCTCGGGACCGTCGGGACCGTCCCCGAGGATGTAGGCGAGGAGATAGGGAATGTCGTGGGCCTCGTCGGGGTCGCCGATCCACGCGAGCACCGAAAGGGTGCCGAGCTTGGAGCGGTCGAGTTCGGCCTGGGTAGAAGTCATGCGCCGCACCTTAGTGGTCGACGACCCGCCCCTTTGACGCCGTTTCACCCGGGCGGGCTAGACCGTCCAGAAACCACCTCCGGAATTCGCCAGCATGTTCGCGTCCTGGTATTGGAGCCGCACCACGCGCGCGTTTTCCGGAATTTCGAACACCACCCATCCTTCGGCCCGCTCACCGACCGCGAGGGAATCGAAGACGAGCGGTTTGCCCGTGGTGAGCTCCCCGGTGGGCACCACCGGGTGGCGCTGCCCCGCGCCGTCGAGCGCCCACATGCGCCCGAGAGCCCCGTACGAGGCCCCGCCCACGTTGACGAACGACATCGAGGCGGCCACCCAGCGCTTGCCCGCAGCCGGGGCGAAGTTCTTCTCGACGCTCACCGCCGGATCGACGTAGGCAGCCAGCACCACCTGGAGGTGACGGCCCACCTCCTTGCCCCTGACCCGTACGGAGTCACCCACACGGGCGTCCTTCGAGGCGGCCCGCGCCACCCCGTCCCGCTCCGCCGAGGGATCGTCGCCGACACCCGGCACACCGTCGTCCACGGGCACGGCGGGCACCGCGGCCGGGGCGAGCGCGGCCCCTTCGGGGGCACCGGAGCAGGCCGTGGCGCCGAACAGCAGGAGCGGGAGGAGGGCGGCCGTGGCAAGAGCGGACTGACGCATGCGGGATCCCTTCGGGGATCTTCGGGGGTGTATTCCGGTCAGTCTCACGCGCCCGAGCGGGCAATTGCACACACCGACACGATCCCGCGGAACGCATTGACCTCCATATGCCAGCACAATGCGTTCCGGCGGAATTCCGCAACCCCTTGCACCCTCGTCCAACAGGAGGAACTGACGATGGCCACGACCGGCCCCCGCATGGCCTTGGCCGCACTCGCCGCACTGGGCGCCGCGGCGGTATTCACCGCCCCGGCGAATGCCGCGCCCTACGGCAGCGACATGTACGGCAGTGACATTTACGTATCTTCGGAAGCCCACATCGCTCCCGACGGCACGCTCCACCTTTCCGGTGAGTACCACTGCACCGCCCCGTCACCCTCGGGAGCGGTTCAGATCAAGGCGACCATCGAGCAGGACGACGTCCGCCTCAGCATCGGCGGCGGCGACGCCCAGTGCGACGGCGCGGTGCACGACTGGTCGGCGCACGGCACGCTGCGTCTCACCCCGACCGTGCACGCCGGCGAGGCACGGGCCAAGGCCGAGCTGCAGGAGATCCGCTTCGGCGGCGGACTGCTCCCCCGGTCGATCGACACGGTCGCGCAGGACGCCCGCCCGGTCCGAGTGATCGACCACCGGTAGCCGCCGCCCGCGGTGCGCGCGCACGCCCCTCCGGTAGCCGCCGCTACCGGGATCCGGGCGTCGGCCGCGGCCGCAGCAGCGGCAGCGCCGGTGCCGGCGGCCGGACAGGTCCCGTCAGCGGGACCGGCCCGTCAACGGCACGCGGGCGCCTCGCCCGTCATCGACATGAAGGCCACCGTCTGACACCCCGGGTCCGTGTCCGGACGCCCGGTCGACCAGTCCACCGCCGTCGCCGCCCCGGCCGCGCACAGCAGCAGTGCCAGGACGCCCGTCACCGCGCGCTTGCTCAGCCGGCGCACGGCAGATTCCACAGAAACCGTTCCATGGCGGCATCATCACCCCGCCCCCACCGCCCCACAACTCGACGTGAGCGACCGGTCACGTACCGCGCCCGCACCGTCCGTCCCTCGCGGAGCGCCCTCACGGAGCGCCCTCACGGCGCGTTCCGTACCGCGCTGCCCGCCGCGGAGAACTCGCACCACACCGCCTTGCCGTCGCCCCGGGACTCCACCCCCCAGTGCGTGGCCAGCGCGTCCACCAGCAGCAGCCCGCGCCCCGTGGTCGCCGACTCCCCCGGGGTGCGCCGCCGCGGCCACACGCTGGAGCGGTCCTTGACCCACAGCCGGATCCGCCGGACCGGCTCCGGCAGCACCTCCATCGTGAGCACCGCTCCGCCGTCGGTGTGCAGCAGGGCGTTGACCAGCAGCTCTCCCGCCGCCAGCTCCACGTCGTCGGCGAGTTCCGGCATGCCCCAGTCGCGCAGGGCCTGCCGCAGGGCGTAGCGGGCCTCGGAGAGCCCCTCCGGGTCCGCCTGGTGGACGTACTGGTGGATGCGCGGGGCCCGGTGGGTGCCCGGGTCCGGGGCCCGGCGCAGCACCAGCAGGGCCACGTCGTCGCCGGAGCCCCAGCGCTCCCACAGCCGGTCCGAGAGGTGGTCGGCGAGCGCCCCGGCCTCCTGGGGGCCGCTGCGGACCGCGTGGGCGAGGGCTTCCATGCCCTGGGTGATGGCGGTGCCGGGCTCTTCCACGAGCCCGTCGGTGCACAGCACCAGCGTCTCCCCGGGGACCAGGTCGAGCCGGGTCTCGGGGAACTCCTCCTGCTCGAAGACCGTGGCCAGGCCGAGCGGCAGGCCGCCGCGCACGTTGGGCCAGCCCGTTCGGCCGTCCGTGTGCCGGATCAGCGGTCCGAGGTGGCCCGCGCGGACCGCCCGTACGCCTCCGGTCTCCAGGTCCACCTGCGCGTACATGCAGGTCGCGAACCGTTCGGTGTCCAGCTCGGCCAGGAAGCGGGAGGCGCGCGCCAGCACGGTGGAGGGCGGATGCCCCTCGCCCGCGTAGGCCCGCAGGGCGATGCGGAGCTGGCCCATGATGGCGGCGGCGTGCGTGTCGTGGCCCTGGACGTCGCCCACGACGATGCCGACGCGGTCGCGGGGCAGCGCGATCACGTCGTACCAGTCCCCGCCGACCTCGCGACCGCTCCAGGCCGAGTGGTAGCGCACGGCGATCTCCCCTCCGGTGATCTCGGGGATCCGGCGCGGCAGCATGGCCGCCTGCAGCATGGTGGCGAACTCGCGCTCCTGGTCGAAGAGGAGCGCCCGCTGGAGGGACTGGGCGACGATGCCCGCCAGGCCCAGGCAGAGGTTCTGCTCCTCGGGGCTGAAGTCGGTGCGGCGGCGGTAGAAGAGCACCAGTCCGCCGATGGCCTCGGCCTGCGCGATGAGCGGGAGGTAGGCGGCCGCGTCGTACTGGATGCGGTTCAGGTAGTCGGAGAGCAGCGGGAATTCTTCGGCCAGCTCCGCCAGCGAGGTGACGAAGCGCGCCTTCCTGCTGAGCACCGCCTGCGACAGCGGCAGCGTGCCGTCCAGCCGGGTGAACTTGCGCTCGCTGAGGATCTCCAGGGACTCCCCGCTCAGCGCGATGATCTTGATGTGGCCGCCCTCGACCAGCCCCAGCGCCATCCCGTCGACGCCGAGCCGTTCCAGCGCGCCGGCGCCCGTCAGCGTGGCCGTCACGTCGTCGACCGTCACCGCCCGCGACAGGGCCTCCGTGGTCCGCTGGACGATGGTCGCCTGCTGGGCGCGGGCCGACTCGAGCTTGCGCAGCACCGTGAGGTGGGCGAGCTCGGCCGTCGCGTCCCGGACGATGCCGACGATGCGCACCGGGCGGCCCTCCGCGTCCCGCAGGACCCGGCCCTGGGTGTGGGTCCACTGGTCGCGGCCGTCGCGCCGCTGCACCGTGAAGTACTGGCCGTACGCCTCCTCCCCGGCGTCCAGGACGCCCTGGACGGTGTCCCGGAGCCGCGCGGAATCGCCGATCGGGATCCGCAGCCCCAGGCTGTCGGGGGTGCCGTCGAAGTCCTCCGGCCCCAGGTCGAAGACGGCCATCCCGGCCTCGTCCATGTCCAGGGTCCCGGCGCCGAGGTCCCACTCGAAGCTGCCCATGCTGTTGAGCGCGAGCCGCTCACCGGGGCCGAATAGGGGGTGCCGGGCGCTCCCGGGGCTCCCCGTGCTCGTGGGACCCTCCGGTCTCTTGTCGCGTCGCTCCGCCGCTGCCACGAGACTCACACCACCTAACGGCCGGGCCAGCACGGCTGGGAAATGAGCCGCTCCCACTCCTCGTCAGGATGCCCCGGAAGGGTGCGTCCGGCCTCCTGCCAGCGCTTGACGAGAGAGAGGTAGATCATCGAGGGGTCGTACGGGGCCTGCGCGTGCTGGGGCTGCGCGTGCCGGCCGTGCGGGTACGGGTCCTGCGGATACGAGTCCTGCGCGTACGGGGCCTGCGGGTACGGGGCCTGCGCGTACGCCGGCTGCCCGTACGGCTGCGGGGGCGCCTCCCTCGTCGTGCCGGGCTGCTCCGCACGGCTGGCCGGGATCCTCACCCAGCCCCGGCCGCCCTGTGCGCGCTCATCGCTCATCGCGGACCCCTCTCACGTCGTGTGACCGGCTCTCACGCTTTGTGCCCCGCAGTCGAAGCCCGGTCGGTCCGGGGCGCACCGGTGGAACCCGCCAGAGGGCTCCGGGCCCCCAGACGCTTGCGGACTCCTGACACCAGTCTCCCCGCCGTGAAGCCGGCGCCGTGCACGAATCGCATGGAGGGGCCGAATGAGGGAGCGGTCAGCAGCCCGGCGAAGAACAGTCCCGGCCACGAGGACTCGAAGCCGGAGCTCAGCTCCGGCGTCCCGCCCGCCCCTACGGTGCCCAGCGCGGCCCGCAGCCCCGCGTCGAGCAGCTCCAGCCGGGCCAGGTCCGGGGTGAAGCCGGTCGCCGCGATCACGTGCGAGGTGTCCAGCACGACGGACTCCCCGGCGGCGGTGGACAGCCCGAGCCGGGTCCGCCCGCCCACCGGGACCGCCCGCTGCAACCGGTGCCCGAGCAGGACCGGGACCCGCCGCTCGAAGCGCTCCCGCAGCCACCAGGCTCCGGCCGGGCCGAGCGCGGTCGCCGCGATCCGCTCCCGGGTGGGCGCGGGCAGCCGGCGCACCGCCCAGGGCAGCTCCGACCAGGCCCAGCTGCGCCAGCCGGTGCCGAGGCCGCTGTGCGGATCGCGCAGGGAGCGCAGCGGGGGCCGCCGCAGCGGCTGCGGGACGGTGTTCCAGTTCAGCCGGGAGCGCCGGGCCACGAGGCACGGCCGGGCGCCGTTCTCCGCGAGCAGGGCCGCGGTCTCCAGGGCCGCCTGCCCGGCGCCGAGCACGGCGACCTCGCGGCCGGCGAAGCGGGTCAGGTCGCGGTGGCCGCTGCTGTGCGAGTAGTGGGCCGCGGGCAGTTCCCGTAGCGCCTCGGGGTACCGGACGAACGGCATCACGCCCACGGCCAGCGCGACCGTCCGGGCGAGCAGCGGCGGCCCTTCGGCGGTGCGGACCAGGAAACCCCCGCCCTGCGGGGTGACTTCGGTGACGGTCGCCTCCTCCACCGGGGGTGCTGCGTGCCGGGCGAACCAGAGCCCGTACGCGCTGAACGTCCCGACGGGCAGCGGAGTTCCGTGTTCGGCGGCGATCCCGCGGCCCGCGCAATACTCGGCCAGCGTGTAACGCCCGTCGGGAGCCGAGAGGTTGGAGGACCACGGCTCGGACTTGAGGTACATGCCCTCGGGCATGTGGTCCCGCCAGGAGGCCATGGGCCGCCCGAGGATCCGCACCCCGAGCCCCGCACCGGCCGCATGGGCGGCGATCGACAGCCCGTAGGGCCCCGCTCCGACCACCACGAGGTCGTCCATCCGTGTCACCGCAGTCCCTCCAGCCTCATGGTTCGTCCCCTGCCACCTGCGCCCCGCGCCGCCCTGCGCACTTGCACGCTTACGCACTTACATCCCCATGCGCCTTGTGCCTCTATGCGTCTTATGCCCCTACGGCTTATGCCCCCACCGCGTCACCGCGTCACCAGCTCGTCCGGCTCCGCCGGGGCCTCCGGCGGAGCCGTCCGCGAGCCGGACCCGCCCGATGCCCCGGCCGCGGCGGGCGGGGGCAGCTCCCGGCCCCGCTGGCGCGGTGCGCGGACCACCGCCCTGGCCGTCCGGCGGCCCTGCGCGGGGACCCCGCGCAGCACCCGCAGGCCCTTGACCGCACCCCGCCCCAGGAAGGCGGCGAGCATCGCCAGGAACGGCATCGGGTCGTCGGCCGCGAACCACGCCGCCTCCACCTGCCCCCGCTCCCGGCCCCGGGCCCGGCGCGCGGGGGCCGCCGCGGCCGTCCGTACGGACCTCCCCGGCTCGGCGCCCGCCCCGGCGGGCGGGGCCGGGGGGCGGCGCGGGAGCGAGCGGCCGCGCACCGCCGCGAGCAGGGCGTAGTTCTCCGCCACGAAGACCCGGCCCGGTCCCCCGGACGGCTCCGGGACCCGCTGGCCCGTCAGATCCAGGTACATCGCCCGGACCACGTCCAGGCCGCCCGCGTCGGTGAAGAGCCTGAACTGCGCCCCCGGACGCGGGTTGAAGTCCACCAGGCGCAGGACGCCCCGCTCGTCCCGGCGGAAGTCCAGGTCCAGGATCCCCTGGTAGCCGAGCCGCTCGGCGAGCCGCAGCCCCGCCTCCTCCACGGCCGGGTCCGGCAGCCACCGCCCGACCGCCGTCAGCCCCGTCCGCACCGGCCAGGACAGCTCCTTGCGCCCCGACCCGGTGATCAGCGGACGCCCGCCCCGGGCGAACGCGCCGTGGAAGAACCAGTCGGTGTCCGGCCCGGCCGGCAGGAACCGCTGGAGCAGCAGCCGGCTCCCCGCCTCCGCCGAGCGCTCGTACAGCCGGCGCGCCTCGGCGGCCGACTGGAGCAGGGTGGTGCTGCGCAGGCCCGTGCCCGCGGGCAGCAGCCACGGCCGGCTCCACTTGGCGATCACCGGGAGCCCCAGCCGCCACGCGGCCTCCGCCGCCTCGGACCCGCTCGCCGGGATCACGGTCTCCGGGTGCGGTACGTCCCACCGGGCGCAGAGCCGCGACAGCTCGGCCTTGTCCGCCACCCGCGCGGGCAGGTCGTCGGGCTGATGGGGAATCCGGAAACGGTCCGTCAGCATCGGCCCGACCCGGGACACGGCGATGGCGCTCAGGTCGTCCATGGCGATGAGCACCGCCGGGCGGCCGATCCGCGCGGAAACCCCGGTCAGGCATTCCAGCAGCGCCTCGGGCGCTTCGGGGTCGACGCCGCCCGAGGGGCCGGGGTGCACGGCACGCAGGTAGCGCGAACGCCCCATGGGGCCTCCCCCGGCCTCGACGACGGCATGGACCTCCACACCCGTGCGCCCAAGGGATCTGACGGCGCCGAGGGTTCCGTGGTGGAACGGATTCCGATCGAGTCTGAGCAGAACTGCGGGCACTTGGCTGGGATGCGCGTGCATGGGAACGGTGTCTTTCACCTAGTCGGACCAAGCGGGGAGGGTGCGCACGTGCGAATGGCCTAGGAAGAGGTCACCGGACAGGCCATTCGTCAGATGTGATGCCTAACGTCTTTGGTAAGCACACCGATTCAGGAAAGCTCGGGAGACGCCATGCCCAGACCACGCCGCCGACTGGCGAGCACCTGCATCGGAACGGTGACGGCCGGACTGCTCGCCACCGGGGCCGCCCTCGCGGCACCCGAGGAGCAGAGCACCGGGTCCGACATCGCCATGGGTGCCTACCTCGACTACGGGCCGCCCGGAGTGGCCCGCATCCCGTTCCTGTCGAACTGGCTGGGCGGCAAGGAGATCCGGGTCGGGCACACCTATCTGCCCGGCGACCAGTGGGCCGGCATCGAGGGCAACGTCAGCTTCCTCGACGACTGGGCGCAGTGGCGGCGCCAGCGGGACGACCGGCTGTTCGTCCTCAACGTGCCCATGCAGGAGCGGAACGAAGCCCGGGTCCCCGACTACCAGGTGGTCCAGCTGATCCGGGCGGGCGCGGACGGCCAGTACGACCGGCACTTCAAGAAGCTCGCCGAGCGGCTGGTGGCGCTGGGCGTCCCGGACACGGTGATCGTGCTCGGCTGGGAGATGAACGGCACCACGTACACCCACCGCTGCGGTCCCGACCCGGAGAACTGGAAGGCGTACTGGAAGCGCGTCGTCAACACGATGCGCTCCGTGCCCGGCCAGAAGTTCAAGTTCGATTTCAACCCGAACCGCGGCACGGACGCGATCGGCTGGACCAAGTGCTACCCGGGCGACGACGTGGTCGACATCATCGGGATGGATTCGTACGACCAGGGTCCCGGCCGGAACTTCGACGAGCAGATCAGCCAGCCGTACGGGCTCCAGCAGCACGTCGACTTCGCGCGGGCACACGGCAAAGAGATCTCGTACCCGGAGTGGGGGCTGTTCCGCAACGGGGACAACCCGGAGTACATGCGGCGCATGCTGCAGTGGATCCAGAAGCAGAAGCCGCTCTACCACACCATCACCGACTACTGCCCGCACGGCGTCTGGCAGTGCAAGCAGAACCCGGCCTCGACGAAGGTCTTCCGCGAGGCGCTGACCCAGCAGCGGCCCGACCCGGTGATCCCGACCCCGGTCGTCCCGACCCCCGTGGTGCCCACGCCGGTCGTCCCGACCCCCGTGGTGCCCACGCCGGTCGTCCCGACCCCGCAGATCCCCACGCCGGAGATCCCGACGCCGGTCGTCACCCCGCCCGTCGTCACCCCGCCGGTCGTGCTCCCCAGCCCGGAGGTCCCGAGCCCGGTCGCCCCGAGCCCGGTCACCCCCAGCCCGGTCGAGCCCAGCCCCGTCGAGCCCAGCCCCGTCGAGCCCAGCCCGCTGGTCCCGAGCCCGGCCGTCCCGAGCCCCGTGGAGCCCAGCCCGGTCGAGCCCAGTCCGCTGGTCCCGAGCCCGGTCGTCCCGACTCCCTCGCCCGTGGTCCCGAGCCCGGAGGTCCCGGTCGAGCCCAGCCCGGCCGTCCCCAGCCCGGCCGTGCCCAGCCCCGTCGAGCCGAGCCCGCTGGTCCCGTCCCCCCAGGTCAGCCCGGTCGTCCCGGAGGTCCCGAGCCCGAGCCCCAGCCCGGTCGTGCCCAAGCCGGATCCCGTGGTGCCTTCGCCGGTGCCCAAGCCGACGACGCCCGTGCCGCCCGTACCGCCCGTCAACAGCACGGAGTGGTGCGTGCCGATCAACTTCGGCGAGTGGCTCTCCAAGCTGGTCGGCAAGCAGTCGGTCTGCGTCAAGGTCGACTGGGGCAAGGAGACCGGCTTCTGGCCCTTCTAGGCGGGGAGTCCGGGTCATCGGACCCGCAGTTCGTTGAGCCGCGCCCGCCAGTCCCTGGCGGCCGGCAACGCCTCCCGCAGTACGTCCACCGCCCGCTCGCGCCCCGCCACCTGCGACTCGTGCAGCCGCAGCAGGGGCGCGAGCGCGGCCGTGGCCATCAGGAAGCGCTGATTGACCACCGTCCGCGGCCGCCAGTGGTTCTTGTACGGCTCGTTGCCGCGCAGGAAGCTCACCACCGGGCGGCCTTCGGCGAGCGCGCGGGTGGTCTCGTAGCGCAGCAGCAGCGTGGCCACGTCCACCTTCCGGTCCCGCAGATCGGGATCGGCTCCGTAGAGGTAGCCGCCGCTGAGGGCGCCGGAGAGCAGGGTGAGGTTGGCGGCCACCACCTTCCCGTCGAGCCGGAACTCGGCCAGCCGCCCCTCCCCCGCGCGCACCATCCGCCGCGTGGCCCGGGTCAGGTGTTCGGCGAAGCGGGGCTTGAGGTGTTCGGGGGTCACCCCGCGGCCCCGCCACTGCTTCTCGTGCAGCCGCAGCAAGGTCCGTACCGCGCGGGGCACTTCCTGCTCGGTGACCTCGTGCTCCTCGATCCCCGCCGCGTCGGTCTTGCGGAGCTTGGCCCGCACCCGCTGGGCGCCGGAGGACGGCATCCGCTTGACCAGCTCGTCGAAGGGCATGGCCGGCAGCTCCATGCAGGTGGAGTCGGTGAGCTTGCTGCCGATCCCGGGCCAGGCCGCGTACACGGCCTCGGCGGCGGCCCCGGGCCGCACCTCGCGCAGGTCGACGACCGCGCCCCGGGCGGCCCGGTGCAGACCGTTGGCCAGGGCCGGGACGACCTGGTCGGCGTACTCCGCGGCCACGAGCACGTCGAAGTAGTCGGTGATGCCCCCGCCGAGGGGCACGAGCAGCGGCAGCGGCCGGTGTACGAGCATCAGCGCGGCCGCGCCGACCAGCTCCTCCCCGCGCCGCACCAGGACGATGCGGAGCCGGCCGTCCTTGCCGTAGGACAGCCACCAGGAGTGCAGCCAGGCATGGCTTTGGAACGGAGTGGCGGTGGGACAGGCGCGGGCGAGCCGGTTCCACGGCTCCTCCAGCGCGGCGAACTGCCGGGGATCGCGGCACAGCGTCACCGACAGGGCCCCGGCGGAGCCGGAGGTCATCGCACCGACTCCTTCTCCTTGGCCGCGGCCGGCTCACCCTGCGCGGGCAGCGAGGCGTACTCCTCGACGCTGTCCGCGGCGGTCTCCGTGACGCTCACCTCGACGGGACCCTCGCCGCGCCGCCGGGCGGCCGTCGGCCGGGCCAGCAGCCACAGCCCGCCCAGCAGCCCGCCGGCGCACAGCCCGACCGCACCGCTGAGGGCGGGGGACGCGGAGGCGGGGTCGCTGGGCGCGACGGCCTGGTTGAAGAGGAGCAGTTGCACGCCGGTGTTCTTGGCGGCCTGGTTGCTGCTCAGCGACAGGGCGTCGGCCACGGCATTGGCGATGTCGGCGGCCTCACCTGCGCTCTTCGCGGTGCCGGTGATGGCGATCATCGGGGACTCCGGGGAGGTCTCGGCGCGCACCTGGGTCCGCAGCTTCGCCACGCCGATGCCCGCGCGGGGCTGGGCGTAGGCGAGGGTCGAACTGCTGGTGGCGATGCGGGCGTAGGCCTGGGCGAAGCCGAGGGCGGTGGCCGGCTCGGTGGTGTCGTCGGGGACCGCGACGACGTAGCTGGTGGCGGCGTACTCGGGCGCCTTGAGCACCCCGTACGCCCCGCCGGCGGCGAGCCCCAGCAACGCGGCGGCGGGCAGCGGCCACCACGCGGGCGGCGACAGCAGCCGCACCCGGCGCCGGTGGGTGGACTTCTTCTGGTCGGCGGTGTCCGCCATGTGCGTACCTCTTTCCTGGTGGACGGGTGCTTGCTTCGGGGCCCGGTGCGGACCCCTGCGGGTACGGATCAGCCGATGTCGCCACCGGCGACGGGCACATCCCGGCCCGCGACGGGCAAACTCAGCCCCTCCGGCGTTTGAGGAGCAGGGGTCCGGGGACTGGTCCCCGGCAACGGCGCCGCACGGCCCGAACGCGCCGGAGCCAGATCCAGCCCGGCCGAGCCCAAATCCAGCCCCTCCGGCGTTTGAGGAGCAGGGGTCCGGGGACTGGTCCCCGGCAACGGCGCCGCACCCCGGGACCCGGCCGGCGAAGCGGCCATCGCCAGGTCGTACACCCGAAGCAACTGCTCCGCGCTCCGGCCGATGTCGTAGCGCCGCACCACCCCGGGCGGCGGCAGCCTCCGCACGCCGGCCTCCATGTGCCCCCGCAGCGCAGCGACGAGCTCCTCCGTGCCGGTGCCGATCCGCCGCGCCCCCGGCGCCTGCGCCGCGGGCAGGTCGTCGATCGCCGGGCAGGTGCCGTGCAGCACCGGGAGCCCCGCCGCCAGCGCCTCGATCACCGCGAGCCCGAAGGCCTCCTCCTTCGAGGGGGACACGAACACGTCCATCGCGGCGAGCAGCGCCGGGATCCCCGGGGTCCGCCCGTCGGCGGAATCGCCCAGCGGATCCCGCTCCCCCAGCAGGTGGATCCGGCTCTGCGCCCCCAGCTCCGCGGCGAGCCGGCGCAGTGCCGCCCGCTCCGGCCCGTCCCCGGCGAGCAGCAGGTGCGCGCCGGGCAGCGCCGCCACCGCCCGGACCAGGACGTCGAACCGCTTGCCCGGCACCAGCCGGCCGACGCCGCCGACCACGAAGGCCCGCTCGGGCAGCCCGGTCCGGGTCCGGGTGGCCCGCCGTACGCCCTCGTCGAAGCGGAACCGCACGGCTTCGATCCCGTTCGGCACCACGTGCACCCGCCCGGCCGGCACCCCCCAGGCCTCCAGGCGGGCCGCCACGGTGTCGGACACGGCGACGGTCGCGGCTCCCAGCCGCTCGCTCGCCAGGTACAGGGCGCGCACCCCGCCCGACAGCGGCCGCCCCTCCATCTCGGCGGCTCCCAGCGAGTGTTCGGTCGCCACGCTCACCCGTACGCCCGCGAGCCGGGCCGCGAGGCGCCCGTACACGCACGCCCGGTACAGGTGCGTGTGGACCAGGTCGTAGCGGCCCCTGCGGATGAACTTGGCCAGCTTCGGTACGGCCCCCAGGTCGCGGTTGCCGCGCATCCCGAGGTGGACGACCCGGACCCCGTCCGCGCGCAGCCCCTCGGCGACGGGTCCGGGGTTGGTCAGCGTCAGGACGTCGCAGCGCATCGGCATGTGCCGCAGCAGCAGCCGCAGTTGCTGTTCGGCTCCGCCGACTCCGAGTCCGGTGATGACGTGCAGCACCTTCCCGGGGCTCACAGGTGCACCGTCCGCCGCAGCTCGCGCACCTGGTGGCGCACCTGCTTGATCCGCAGGCGGGGGCCGCCGTCGGCCTGGCTGATGTGCGTACGGGGCATCGCGTGGGGTCCGGCGAGCCGGCCGGGGTCGATGGCGCAGGCGTACCCGTATCCGGCGGCCCGGGTCGCGGCGACGACCCGCGCGTCGAGGTGCCCGTACGGGTAGCAGAATCCGGCGGGCAGCGTCCCGGTCAGCTCCCGGATCAGCTCGCGGCTGCCGCGCAGCTCCTGCGCCAGTACGTCGTCGGGGGCCGCGGTGAGGTCCTGGTGGAGCAGCCCGTGCGAGCCGATCTCCTGTCCGGCGGCGGCGACTTCGCGGATGCCTTCGGCGGTGAGGAGGGGCTTGCGGGGGCCCAGCGGGTCCCAGACGTTGTCCACGCCGAGCCGCCCGGGCAGCACGAAGAGGGTGGCGGTGCAGTCGTAGCGGCGCAGCAGCGGCAGCGCGCGGGTCAGGAAGTCGGTGTAGCCGTCGTCGAAGGTGAGCCCGACCAGTCCGGCGCCCCGCCCGGCGGCGCGGGCGGACAGCAGCTCGCCGACGGACACCCCGCGCAGCCCCCGGGAGCGCAGCCACAGCAGCTGGGCCTCCAGCGCGTGCGGGGTGACGGTGATGCCGTACGGGTCCTCGGCGGGGTCGGTGAACTCGGCGACGGAGTGGTACATCAGGACCCACGGCGAGCCGGTGCGGCGGGCGGGGGCCGCGGCGGCGGGGCGCGCCCGTTCGGTGTCAGCGGACATTGCGGAACCTCTGGGTGAGCTGGGAGGTGAGGTGAGCGGTGAGCTGGGCGAGCTGGCCCGGCAGGGCGGTGACCTCCAGGGCCCGTATGGCCATGCCGGTGGCTCCGAACATGGCCGGGACCAGCAGGCAGCCGAGGGCGGCGCTGACCAGCGGGTCGGGGATCATTGGCCCGGCGATCCAGCCGGTGGCGCAGGCGGCGAGGGCCGCGACGGAGAGCCGGCCGATGCTGATGGCGACCCGGCGGACCTGGATGGCGATGATCCGCGAGCCGAGGCCGGTGAGGAGCAGTACGGCGGTGGTGGTGATGCCGGCGGCGTTGGCTGCGGCGATCCCGTAGGTCCCCCACCAGCCGACGGCGAAGGCTCCGGCGACGATGTTGACGAGGAGTCCGGCGCCCATGGCGAGGGCGGGGAACCAGGTGGGGCGGGCGGTGGAGAAGAAGGGCCGCGAGAGCGCCCCGACGAGGCAGTGGCCGAGCAGGCCGAGGCCGTAGATCCGCATGACGGAGGCGGTGGCCTTGGTGTCGGCGGGGGTGAACGCCCCGCGTTCGAAGAGGACTTGGATGATCTGCGGGGCGTACCCGATGACGAGTGCGGTACCCATGAGGACGGCGAGCGAGGCGAGCGCGAGGTCCTGCTCGACCCGCCTGCGGGCCTTCTCCCGCTCCCCGCCGGCCATGGCCTGGGCGACGACGGGGAAGGTGACGGTGCAGATCATCAGGGAGAGCACCATCGGCATCTGCGCGACTTTTTGGGCGTAGTTGAGGTGCGAGATGGCGCCGGGCGGCAGTCCGGCGGCGAGGAACCGCTCGACGAGCACCTGGGACTGCCGGAACACGGCGAAGAAGATGACCGGGGCGATGACCCCGAAGGCGATCAGCGTCGGCCGGTCGCGGTCGCGCTGGCTGCGCGGGGCGCCCTTGGCCCGGGACGGTCCGAAGCCCACGTTGCGGATGAAGGCGGGCAGTTGGACCAGGGCCATCAGCACTCCGCCGACGGCGACCCCGGCGGCGGCGGCGCGCACCCCCCACAGGGCGTGCAGGGCGACCATGGTCCCGATGATGCCGACGTTGTACGACACGTAGATGGCGGCGGGCGGCACGAAGGAGCGGTGCGCCCTGAGGGCGGCGCTGAAGTAGCCGGCGACGCCGAAGGACAGCACGGTCAGGGCGGTCCACCGGGTGCATTCGACGGCGAGCCCGGGGTCGGGCAGCCCCGGCGCGAGCACGCCCACGACGAGCGGCGCGGCGACGATGAGCACGGAGGCCACGGCGGCCAGGAGCACCAGCAGCCGCGGCAGCGTGGCCCCCACGAGGAGGCGTACGGGATCCTGCGCGCGGGCCTCCTGCCGGGTGAGCCCGGCCCTGCTGGAGGCCCGGCGGGCCAGGGCGTAGCTGAAGGCGGGCACCATCAGCAGGGCCATGGCGTCCTCGATGAGCAGCGTCGAGGCCATCTCGGGGACGGTCCAGGCGATGAGGAAGGCGTCGCTGTCGTGCCCGGCTCCGAAGAGGTGCGCGATGGTCTGGTCGCGGACCAGCCCGAACACCGCCCCGGCCGCGGTGAGTCCGGCGGTGACGGCGGCCGCCTTGGCGAGCGCGCCGCCACCCGAACGGGCCCCGTCGGCCGCCGCCTCGGGGCCGCCGCCCCGGTGTCCGCCCCCCGCCGCCGCGTGCGCCCCGTCGTCCCGCCCGGCCGCGGCACCGGGATCCCGGCCCGGCCCGGTCCGTACGGACCCGGCCGCCGCGGCGCCCAGTACGGGCCCGCGCACCGCCTCCGCGGTGCCCGGCTCCCCGCCCGGGGAGGCGGTCCCGAAGGCCCCGGACCCGGCAGGGCCCGGCCCCGGAGCGGCGGCGCCCCGGTCGAGTCCCGGGCCGGGGCGGCCGGTGGCCACCACACGGCCCGCTCCGGCGTCGCCGGCGGGGACGGGAACGCCCACGTGCGCGGCGCCGCGTCCGGCGGACAGCGGCCCGCCCGAGGCGGCCACGCGGCTCGCGGTCCCGTCCGGTCCCGTGACCGGCGCGGCGGGGGGTACGTGCGGGTGCGGCGGACGGCCCGCAGCCGCGGCGACCTCGGTCGCCGCGGCTGCGGGCCGCCGCCAGGGCGTCGTGTCCGTCACCGGCCGGCCGCACCCTCGGGGACCGCGGCCCGGGCAGGGGCGGCCACGGCGGCCCGCCCCCGGCCACGGGCACGGACAGCGCCGCGACCGCGACCGCGGACACGACCGCCGGAGTCGAGGTCACCCGCCGCGCCGCCGGAGGGAAGCGCCCACCAGGCCGCGAGACCGATGATCACTCCGGTCAGGACGGTCGACGGGCCCCCGATGTCCGCGTAGAGGAAGTCGGTGAGCTGCCACACGAGCAGGCCGATCGCGACCAGTCCGCAGTCCCGCACCGCGGAGGCTCCCGACAGGCACCGCCGCAGGCCCGCCACCAGCAGGGCCAGCCAGCCGCCCGCCAGGGCGATCAGCCCGATGAGCCCCTGCTCGCTCAGCACCAGCAGGTACATGTTGTGCGGGGACAGCAGCGGCTGGCGGATGTACCCCTGGCCCGCGCCCGCGGTGTCGCTGCCGGAGGACAGCGCCAGCCCGGAGTGCGAGTCCCGGTTGGCCGGGAAGCCCTTCAGCCCCACGCCCACCGCCGGCCGCTCGCGCCACATCGACCCGGCCGCGGCCCACATCGTGTAGCGGTCGGTCACCGACTGGTCGGGGGCGTCGGAGACCTGCGTGATCGAGGTCAGCCGCTCCGCGACCATCGCGGAGCCCACGCCGAACCCGCCCACGAGCACCACCCCGGCGGCGGCCAGCGCGAGGAGCACCTTCAGGGCCCGCCGGATCCCGGCCAGGGCCATCACCAGCCCGGCCGCGGCGAAGGTCGCGATCCAGGCGCCCCGGCTGAAGGACAGCACCAGCGGGAGCACCAGGGCCAGCGCCGCCGCTCCCGAGGCCCGCCGGACCCGCGCCGGCAGCCCCGGCGCGAGCGCGCCGGCCGTCGCGACGACGAGGCCGTAGGCCACGACCGTGGCCATGCCCATGACGTCCCCGGGTCCGAAGGTGCCCACGGCGCGGATGTCCTCGCCCTGGTAGGAGGCCCCGGTGTGGGTGGCGAACTGCACCACGCCCACCGCGCCCTGGACCAGCGCCAGCACCACGAAGCACCCCGCGGCCAGCCGGAACTCCGAGGCGCTGCGCACCAGCAGCACGATCGCCGCCGGGACCAGCACGAACACCTGGAGGTAGCGCACGAACCCGGGCAGGGCCGCGTACGGGTCCCCCGCGGTGACCGTCGCGACGGCGAGCCCCACGGCCGGCAGGCCGAGGACGAACACCCCCAGCGGGCTCAGCGGCCGGACCCGGCCCCGCAGGGCCTGGATCCCGCAGACGAACACGAGCAGCAGCGAGGCGGCGTCGGCCGGACCGACCTTCCCCGAGGCGGTGGCGTCACCCGCCGGTACGGGGACCAGCAGGGCCAGTACGGTCGCGGCGAGCGGCAGCAGCGGCCAGTGCCGGCGCAGCAGATCGGCGGTGTCCGGGCGGGCCCAGGACGTCGGTGCGGCAAGGCTCATGCTTTAGCTGCCCCCCAGCCGGAAGCGGAAGAAGGAGGCCGCGGTGCGGGCCAGGATCCACAGGTCCTGCCACAGCGACCAGGTGTCGATGTAGTGGTTGTCGAAGCGCGCCCGGTCCTCGATGGAGGTGTCCCCGCGCAGCCCGTTGATCTGGGCGAGGCCGGTGATGCCGACCGGCATCCGGTGCCGGGCCTCGTAGCCGGGGTGCACGCTGCTGAACTTGGCGACGAAGAAGGGCCGTTCGGGGCGCGGACCGACCAGGCTCATGTCACCCCGGACCACGTTCCACAGCTGCGGCAGCTCGTCCAGCGAGGACTTGCGCAGGAAGGAGCCGATCGGGCTCATCCGGCAGTCGCCGGCCACCGTCCAGCGGGTGGCGGACTCGTGCGCGTCGGCGCGCAGGGTGCGGAACTTCAGCAGGGTGAAGGGGCGTCCGTACAGGCCGACCCGCTCCTGCCGGAAGATCACCCCGGGCCCGTCGGAGACCCGTACGGCCAGCGCGCAGGCTCCCATCACGGGTGCGGCGGCGAGCAGCGCGATCGCGGCGAGCGAGGAGTCGATGACCCGCTTCACGTACCGCTCGACCGGCCGGGCCGGACGCGGCAGCAGCGGCTGGACGGCGTACCCCCAGAGCTGGTCGGCGGGCTGCGCGACGCGCATCCCGGTGACCTTGGCGGTGCCCGCCGGGTCGGCGAGCCAGAGCCGGCAGCCGTGGTCGTGGAAGAGCCGGACCAGGGAGGCCGTGCGTTCGTCCGCCTCGGGCGGGCGGGTGAAGACGGCGTGCCGGACGGAGTTCTGGATGACGGCCCGCCGGATGTCCTCGTGGGTGGCCAGTACGGGAACTCCCGCGGCCCCCTCGCCGTCGGGCCCGGTGTCCGCGAGCCCCACGGGGCGCAGCCCGTACTCGGGGCGCCCGTGCAGGGCGGCGGCGACCGCGCTCGCCCCGGCACCGGGCCCGACGACCAGGGCGGAGGCGGGACGGCGGGCGCGGGTGCGGCGGCGGAGCTGGTTGACGGCTCCGCGCCCCGCGCACGCCAGTACGACCTGGACGCAGACGGCGCCGAGCAGCACGCTCCAGCCCAGGGCCTCGCCCGGGGCTGCGGCGGCCAGCACGGCGGCGGCCGCGCACCACAGCGCGGCGGCCCGCCCGGCGAGCGCGGGCAGTTCGAGGAGGGCGGAGGGGGCGAGCCGCGGCCGGTACAGCCCGGCCTGCGCGTGCAGCGCGACCAGGGCCAGGGCGAGGGGAGCGGCCGCCGCCAGGGGCAGCTCCGCTCCGGGCAGCGCCGCCACCGTCGCCGCCGCCGCGAACGCGTCGGCGGCCAGCAGCGGGGCGATCCCGTCCCGGCGGCGCGCCCGCCCCGGCCGTACGGCGGCCCGGGCGCGGTCGGCCTTGGGTCCGCGCGGGGGGTGGATGGCGGTCACGGAACGGCGGACGGCGGTGACGCCGGCGGCGGTGCTGGTGGCCGTACTGCTCGCGGCGGCGGCGCCGGCGGCGCTCACGGTCGTACTGGTGATGCCGTTGATGCCGCCGCCGGGCCCTGTACCGCCCGGCCCGGTGTGCCGGGCGGGTGCGCTGTCCATCGTCATCGGCTGATGCGCTCCTGGTTCAAGGGCCGGGGCCTGCCCAGCAGTTCGTGATACAGACCGGTGACCGCGTCCGTGGTGCGCCGCACGTCGAATTCCATCCGCGCGTGCCGCTCCGCCTGCTCCCCGAGTGCGGCGAGCAGCCGCGGCTCGGAGAGCAGCCCGCCCAGGGCCTTGGCCAGCGCCGTCGGGTCCTCCGGTTCCACCAGGCACAGCCGTCCCTGGCCGGGCGGGAGGCTCTCCCTGGCACCGCTGACGTCGGAGACCAGAACCGGGCGGCCACAGGCCATGGCTTCGAGCGGGGCGAGCGCCATGCCTTCCCACCGCGACGGCAGTACAACGAGATCGGCGGCCCGAAGCCACGGCCGGATGTCGAAGGCGGCCCCCGCGAAGTGGACCGAGGGCGGGGCCCCGCGGCGCAGCCGTTCCATGTCGGGGCCGTCCCCGACGAGCACGAGACGGGCTCCGGGAACGGCTCCGAGCAGCTCCGGCCAGGCACGGAGCAGGACGTCCTGCCCCTTCTGCTGGCAGAGCCGGCCGACGCAGACGGCGAGCGGCCCGTCCCCCTGGAAGGCGGCGGGCAGCGGGAGTTCGGCGCGGGCCCGGGCCTTGTCCTGGACGGGGTCGGGGCCGCCGGGGCGGAAGTGGCGGAGGTCGACGCCGTTGCGGATCACCGACCAGCGGGCGGTGATCCCCTCGGACTCGCCGGTGCGGCGTTCGGCCTCGCTGACGCAGAGCACCCGGTCGGCCCAACGGGCCCCGAAGCGCTCCCAGCGCAGCGCGAGCGCGGCGGTGGCCCCGCCCACGGCGTCGAAGGACCAGGCGTGCGGCTGGAAGACGGTCGGGACGGCCCCGCGCACGGCGAGCCGCCCGGCGAGTCCGGCCTTGGCGCTGTGGGCGTGCAGGACGTCGGGCCGGACCCGGCCGATCAGGCGGCGCGCGCCGAGGACTTCGGCGGCCAGGCCCGGCCCGGGGGCCCGCCCGGCGCGCCAGGTGAGCACCTCGGCCCCGGCCTCGCGTGCGGCGTCCGCGAGCTGCCCGCCGCGCGGGCAGCCGACGTAGGTCCGCAGGCCGGCCGCGGACTGGGCGCGTACGAGGTCGACGACGACGCGGGCGACCCCGCCCTCGACCGGCTGGACGAGGTGGAGGACGACCGGAGGCCGTGAAGGCGAGGGAGAGGGGGAGGGAGAAGGAGAGGGTGAAGAAGGCTGTTTCGGCACGTGGAGCGGTCTCCTGCGTTCAGCGGCGCGCGTCTGTCTGAACGAAGAGCACACCGAGGAAATGACCCTGGTTTTCGCCTGTGAACCCGAAGGTCAGGCTGCGGGCGCCACCGGACAGGGCGGGGCTCAGATCGAACACGTCCGCGTCATATCCGAGGTTATTCATATGTTCGGGCTGTCGCACGAACGAGTGATCTCCGAATTCCGTGATCGTGGAATTCATAACATCATTAAAAGGATTTTCTCCGTCACTGAGACTGACCCGGCGCCCGCTGTCGGCGGTCACCGTGAGTGAATCCCCGAGCGTTCCGCGGTCGCCGTCGTACGCGACCACCCCGGCCCGCCCCTGCGCCCCGGGCGCCGCGTCCAGACCGGTGAGCTCCACCGTCTCGCCCGCCGCCTCGCCGGCCCCCGCGGCCAGCCCTTCGAAGCCGTCCCAGATCGAGACCCTGCGCACCGGCTCCTGCGGGTGCTCGTAGGCCACCACCAGCGTCCAGCCGCCCCAGGCGCCCATGTCCGAGTGCCCCATGGCGATGTTCAGCTGGGCCACCGTCCACATCCCGGCGCCGCCCTTGCGGACCAGCGGGGTCACGTCGGCGGAGGCCTGGTAGGCATCGCCGGCCGCGTCGCTGCGATGCCCGATCGCCGTATCGGCCAGCACTTCCTTGTACGCGCCGCCCGGCTCGGCGACGAGCACCCGGCCGTTGTCCTCCGGCGGCTTCTGCTCGCCGACCCGCAGGTTCCCGCCCCAGTACAGCCGGGCGTACGAGACCTTCGCGCCGGCCGGGACCTTGAGCTCGGCCCGGGTGGAGTTGTAGGTGTCCGGGTCCTTGTCGACCTCGTCGTAGAACATCTCGTAGTCGCCGTTGGTCCCGGCCGCACCCTTGTTGACCGCGGCGCACGGCTCGGCCTGCTCGGACTCCACCGTGCGGCAGCCGATGGACGAGTTCGAGGCCCGGACCAGGCCGCCGTGCTGCACGGCCTGGTAACGCTGGGTGAACGGAACCCGGGGCGCCTCCTTGACCAGCGGAATCCCCGCGCCCGGCGGCGCGGCGGCGGCACTCGCGGCGGGGAGGTTCACCGAAAGCGTGAGGCAGGACAGCAGACCGAGCGTGCCGAGGATTCTGCGGGAGGAACCCATGACCCTGTCTCCATTTTCGATCAAGGGGACAAAACAGGAGTGAACTTTGTCAGAAGTCCGGAGGGAAATCACGCCGGACTCGCTCATACGGCCTTTTGGGCGATAACACGCACCCTGGAGACGGGCGGGTCGTTATGGCTTGCACCATTGTTCGAACGGAAAGGAAAAGCCGAGATGAAGAAGAGGCTGGTGCGCGGCACCACCCTGGCGGTCGCGAGCACCGCGCTGCTGATGGGCGGCGCGGGCCTCGCCTCCGCGCACGGTGGCGACGGCGCGACGGCGAACGGCTTCACCGGTGAGTCCCCCGGCGTCCTGAGCGGCAACCTGCTCCAGGTCCCGGTCCACGTCCCGGTGAACGCCTGCGGCAACACCGTGAACGTGATCGCCCTGCTGAACCCCTCGTTCGGCAACACCTGCGTCAACGCCTGACGTCAACCGTGCCGCCCGAAACTTCGGCATCCGAGTGAAGACACGCAACCCAAACCGCGGTTGCGCCGTTGATCCGAGTGCTTGAGTACCGGGCAATCCTGCAAAAAAGGGACCATCATGATCAAGAAGTTTGCGGCCGGCGCAGCGGTTGCCGCCTCGTTCGTCGGTCTGGGTGCCGCCATGGCCCCGCAGGCCATGGCCATCGGCAACGACCACGGCATCAACACCGTGAACGGCAACGGGGCCTCGCAGATCTACGGCAACCAGGCCACCTACGGCAACATGAGCCCGCAGATGGCGCTGATCCAGGGCTCGTTCAACAAGCCCTGCATCGCCCTGCCCGCCAAGGCCAACGTCCAGTCCGTGCTGGCTCTGGTCAACGTCGGCGTCCAGGACATCCCCGTCCTGTCCAGCCCGCAGAACCAGCAGTGCACCGAGAACTCCACCCAGGCCAAGGGCGACGAGGCTCTCTCGCACATCCTCAGCAACATCCCGGTCCTGTCCGGCAACGGCTCCGCCGGCAGCTGACACAGCACCGCGCCAGTGGGGCCGTCGCACCTTCGGGTCGCGGCGGCCCCGCCGCATGTCGGGAACCGAATAGGGGGCCGGTAAGAATCCGGCCACAATTCAGGACGCACGAGCATCTGAGTGAATTGGCCGGAGCCGCACAAAAATCCCCGGTTTCTTTTCCCTGATCCACTCGTTGTTATTTCTGCAGCGGATAGACCTCTGCGGGAAGGAAACGAAAACAAATGACGTACAAGAAGGCAGTGGTGCTGGCCGCCGGCATTCTCATGGCCGCCGGTGCCGCCTCCCCCGCCATGGCCGACTCGGCGGCGGACGGCAAGGCCGTCGGTTCCCCGGGCGTCCTCTCCGGCAACGTGCTCCAGGTCCCGGTCCACGTCCCGGTCAACGTCTGCGGCAACACCGTCAACGTGATCGCGCTGCTGAACCCCTCGTTCGGCAACACCTGCGTCAACGCCTGACGAAGCGCCTGTGCCCGCAAGGGCAGACCTCCTCGGGGTGGCCTCGGAGTGCACGGCGGTGCACTCCGAGGCCACCTTCGATTCAGCACCGGCCGCAGGGCCGGTAGACAGGGAAGGACCCATGCGACAGGTACTGAGCCGACAGGTACTGGGCAAGGGGGTGCTCACCGCGGCCGCCGCGTCGAGTCTGCTGTCGATCGCGACCGGCGCGGCCTACGCGCAACCCGGGGCGATGGCCGAGGCCTCCCATTCACCGGGCGTGCTGGCCGGCAACAGCGTCTCGGTACCGATCACCTTCTCGCCGAACGTGTGCGGCAACACCGTGGACGCCGGGGCGGGCCTCAACCCCGCCATGGGCAACAACTGCGCCACCACGACCGGCTCCGACGCCGGGCCCGACTACGAGCGCTACCTCAGCCCGCAGCAGGCCGAGCAGGTCCGCCGCTACGTCGACCAGCGCGACCAGCACGAGGAGCGCGAGGAGCAGGTCGGCTACGGAGAGCGCGGACCCGAGCAGCAGGGCGGCCACGAGGACCACGGGTCCGGGCAGCAGGGCGGCTACGGAGACTCCGGCGAGTCGGGCGAGTCCGGCGAGGAGGAGTGCGACGACCACCCCGCCCCGGAGAGTCCCGAGCCGCGGCCGCAGCACGAGCCGGCTCCGCACGCCGAGCAGCCCCCGGCCCCGGCCCCGGCCCCGCAGCACGCGCCGCCGGCGCCTCCCGCGCCGCAGCCGCTGCCCGCACCCGAGGCGGAGCACCCGGCGCCCGCTCCGGCGCCCGCGCCCGCTCCCGCGCCCGTGGAGCAGCCACCCGCGCCCCAGCCGGAGCCCGTACCGGAGCCGGTCGAGGAGGCCCCGCAGCCGCTTCCGGCGCCGGCCCCCGCGCCCGCGCCCGTAGTGGAGGAGGCTCCGCACACGCTCCCCGCTCCGGCTCCCGCGCCCGCTCCGGCGGAGGAGGCTCCCGCGCCGATGCCCCCGCACGGCAGCCAGGTCGTGGAGCACCCGGCGCCCGTAGTGCCCCCGGCCGACCAGCCGCCGGCCGCCCCCGCCGGTGACCTGCCCGTCGAGCTCCCCCCGGCACCGCTGCCCGCACCGGCACCCGCCCCGGCCCCGGTTCCCGCGCCCGCGCCCGCACCGGCGCCCGCCCCCGAGGCCGTCCCCGTCGCGGCGGCCCCCGCGCGGCAGGAGCTGGCGGCGACCGGCGCCGGAGCGCCCGCAGGCGCCGCGGCCCTAGCCTCGGCCTTCGTCCTGGGCGGCGCCATTCTGTACCGCAGGTCCCGTAGCGCCGCCTGACGGCAATACCGGTAATCAGAAGAAATATCGGCCGGAGAGTCCCTTGTCGGATTCTCCGGCCGTTGCCGTGTTCGGTTCCGCGTTTCCGTGGCGCCGGGGAATCGTTAACCACGTCGAAAGTGGCGCGACGGTCGCCACCGGTCGTCACCGGTCACCCATGGAAAAGGATTTTGATAATGAAGCTCTCGAAGGTCGCCGCAGTCGTCGTCGGCTCCGTCGCCGCCCTCGGCGCCGCCTCTCCCGCCTTCGCCGCCACCGAGGCGCCGGCCGTCCCCATGAGCCTGACGAGCGGGCTGACGGCGGTCACCGACTCGGTGAACCCCGTATCGGCGGCGCTGCCGCAGACCGTGGGCAACGGACTGGCCGAGCAGGGCGAGAGCGTCGAGAAGGTCGTGACCACCGTCCAGAAGGTCAACGGGGTCAAGAACGACGCTCCGGCCGAGGTGATGAACCTCGCCAACGGGGCCACCCAGGCCTCTCCGCTGCTCGGCGGAGTGAAGCTCAACGGCGGCTCCAAGCACTGACGGTCCGGCCCGTTCTCCTGCCGACACGACTGTGGGCGCCCCCGGCCTCGCCGGTGGCGCCCACAGTCATGTGTTGCGTCGAACGTCAGTCGTTGACGCAGACGTTGCCGAACGCCGGGTTCAGCGCGCCGATCACGTTCACGGAGTTGCCGCAGACGTTGACCGGAACGTGGACCGGGACCTGTCCCAGGTTGCCCGAGAGGACACCGGGGGAACCCACGGCCGCGCCCTCGGCCTTGGAGTCGGCCATTGCGGAGCCGGCGGCACCGGCCGCAGCGAGACCAGCGGTGGCCAGGACCAGGGCGGCCTTCTTGGCAGTGTTCATGGGAAGTGCACCTTCTCTTCGATGTTCTGCCCCGATTCCGGGGCTCACATCGAGCGAAACGGTCCACCTTCCCAGACGACACGGTTCCGCACGCGATCAGACCTGTTCAGCCCAATAGTCGTAACCGCGTGCGGATCCGTGTACGGATCCGGGTCCCTACGGGAGGAACTCGGCGAACGACGGGATCTTCGGGACGAGGCCCGTCGGTACCCCGGGTACCGCCGGCACGGCCGGCACGGCCGGCACGGCCGGCACCGAAGCTGCGGGCGGGGCCGCGGGTTCGGAGACCGGGAGCGCCGGTACCTCGGGGATCGGCACCTCGGGGATCGGGACGTCGGGGATCGGGACGTCGGGGATCGGGACGTCGGGAATCTCCGGAACGGCCGGGACGGCCGGGACCGCCGGGATCGCCGGGATCGCCGGGATCGCCGGGATCGCCGGGATCGCCGGGATCGCCGGGAGCTGCAGGTCCGGGAGCCCGGGGATGGCGGGGAGCTGCGGCAGGGCCGGGAGCGCGGGCAGTTTGATCTCGGGGATCTTGATCCCCGGGAGCAGGGTGCCCAGGCTCTTGGTCAATTCCGCCAGGATCTTGGAGACCGCGGCGAGGGCGTCTTCGACGGGACCCGCCGCCGCCACCCTCTCGCTGATCTCCTCCTGGGCCGCCGCCACGCGGTTCGCGGCGGATCCGGCACCTTCCGCGGCGCCCGCGGGAGCTGCCGCGCCGGTGAGTATGACGACCGCCAGGGCCGACGGGACGAGGACGCGGATGCGGGAGGCCTTGGTGCGGTGCATGGGTGTTCCTTCTGGTGGTCGATCAGAAGCGGACCCGAGCGATCCGCTTCCTTACCCACCGTGCGAAGGGGTTCCACGGAGCGCAACACGAGAGCGGGGGCCCGTACGCCGCTGCGGGGTGCGTACGGGCTTCGCGCACGCGTCCGGGGGCGGCTCACCCCACCCGGGGAAAACCTGCCCGCAGACAGGCCGTTTGAGTGAAGCAGCGGAACCAACGCTCTGCGAAGGCAGTTGATCAGGGCGCTCCACTAGCGGGCACTCGTGCGACAAAAGGATCAAAATGTTCAAGAAGATCATGACTGCTGCCGCGGTCACCGCCGCCGCCGTCGGCGCGGGCGCCGCTGCTGCCGCCCCCGCCATGGCGATCGGCAACGACAACGGGATCAACACCGTCAACGGGAACGGTGCCGTGCAGGCGTACGGCAACCAGAAGACCCACGGTGACATGAGCCCGCAGCTCGGCGTCGTCCAGGGCACCCTGAACAAGCCCTGCATCGGTCTGCCGGCGAAGGTCAACGCCCAGTCGATCCTGGCCCTGGTCAACGTCGGTGTCCAGGACATCAACGTCCTGTCCAACCCGCAGAACCAGCAGTGCACCGAGAACTCCACCCAGGCCAAGGGTGACGAGCCGCTCTCGCACATCCTCAGCAACATCCCGGTCCTCTCGGGCAACGGCGCCATCGGCAGCTGATCTCCGCTCCCGATCTACGGTCCGGGCGCTTGGCGCCCGTGGAGCGACGCGTTCGAAGAAGCGGTGTGAAGTGACGAGGGCCCCGGCAGCGTCCAGCTGCCGGGGCCCTCGTGCGTCGTCCGGCGCCCTCAGCCGGTCCAGAAGTCCCACCACCGGGTCAGGATCAGCATCCCGATCACGCCGGTGTGCAGGACCGGCGGGACCCAGCCGAATTCGGCGAAGAAGTTCCGCACCGGCGCGGGTGCCGGGAGGATCCCCGTACGGACGGTGTGGGCGGTGACCGCCCAGAACATCAGCAGGGTGGCCAGCCAGGTCAGGCAGCACCACAGGCAGAGCGCGTTGATCTCGTAGAGCGACTGGACCATGAGCCAGGAGCAGAATCCGACGCCGAAGAGCATGCCGGCGTTCAGACCGAGCCAGAACCAGCCGCGGTAGCGGGCCCCGGCCAGCAGGCCGGCGCCGACGCACACGACCGCCCCGTAGGCGACCAGCCCCAGCATCGGGTTCGGGAAGCCGAAGGCCGCCGCCTGCTCGCTCTTCATCACGCTGCCGCAGGAGACCACCGGATTGAGGCTGCACGCGGGCTTGAAGTCCGGGTTCTCCAGCAGCAGAAACTTGTCCAGGGTGATGACCCAGGCGGCCAGCACTCCGGCGGCTCCGGTGAGCAGCAGCAGCCAGGCCAGCGCGCGGGGGGCTGCGATCGGTTCTGTGTCCTTGCGGTTGTGGGGCCGGGCCTGCTGGCGGGGGACGCCCACGGTATTTGTTGCCATACGGTCATGCTCCCGCCCTTGTGCCCGCTATCCGGCCCAACCATGCTCATCGACATGGAGGTTGACCTGAAGGGGTGGCTGGAACCCCTGGCGCTTCCCGGACGTTTTACCGAACCCCGGACGTGATGTCAGACCCAGGGGCTACGTTGAGCTTCCGCGAAGTGACAAGCTGCGACGGCCTGGAGACCCACCTTGAGCGATCCACACGAGACAACCGAGGCGCACCTCGATCGACTCCTGGGCCGCGCCCTCAACTCCTTCGACCTGTCCGATGAGTTGATCGAGCGGCTGCGCACGGCGCTCGCCCACAGGTCCTCGCTGCACACCACCCGCCGCAGCCCGTCGGCGGGACCGTGGCGGGAGATACACCGGCACGCCTACCTGCTGTCCGACGGCGACTCCGTGGTCCTGTGGGAGCTGGCGCACCGTCAGGACCCCGACCGCTCGATACGGTACGAGGTCTTCGCGAGCAAGGCGGAGACCTGCCTCACGGCGGCCCGGCTCTTCGGCGAGGTCCCCTCGCAGGTGGCGCGGGACCTCGTGGAGGTGATGGTGGAGGAAGAGCCGGACAGCGACATCGCCGTGCTGAGCGCGCTGTTCACCAATCCGACCCCGGCCCAGCGGCACCGCGAGTACGGGGTGGAGGAGTCCGCGGACCACGCCCGCCGGGTGCTGCGCCGCGCGGAGAACCCGGACCGGCCGGGCGAGCCGGTGGCCCTGCTCCTGCGGTCGGCCTACGCGCACCAGATCACGCAGGTGTTCGGCACCCGGCAGTGCCTGGCGGACGGGCGGGACGCGGGCTTCAGCCTGTACGAGCACTCCTTCGTCCTGCTGGACGGGAGCGAGTTCAGCCTGTGGGAGGTCGAGCACACGGTGACGCCGGACGGGCGGCACATGTGCGAGGTCTACGAGACCGAATCGGCCGCGCGCGGAGCCATGGAGCTCCGCGCGCGGGTGAGGTGACGGGGACCGGGACGGGGACGGCGGTCAGGCGGCGACGGTGACCTTCGCCGGTTCCGGCAGGGGAGCCGCTTCGGCCGCCCCGGCCGACTGCGGGGTCCCGTCCTGCTTGCGCATCCCCTTGAGGAGGATGACCAGGCCGGCGCTGGTGGCCGTACCGGCGGCGATGGCGATCAGGTAGAGCAGCGGGTTGCCGATCAGCGGGATGACGAAGATTCCGCCGTGCGGGGCCCGCAGGGTGCACTCGAAGGCCATCGAGAGGGCTCCGGTGACCGCGCCGCCGGCCATGGCGGCCGGGATGACGCGCAGCGGGTCGGCCGCGGCGAACGGGATGGCGCCCTCGCTGATGAAGGAGGCGCCGAGGAACCAGGCGGCCTTGCCGTTCTCTCGCTCGGTCTTGGAGAAGAGCCGGCCGCGGACCGTGGTGGCCAGCGCCATCGCCAGCGGCGGCACCATGCCGGCGGCCATCACGGCGGCCATGACCTTGAGGCTGCCCTCGTTGGGGGTGGCGAGGCCGCCGATGGCGAAGGCGTAGGCCACCTTGTTGAGCGGGCCGCCGAGGTCGAAGCACATCATCAGGCCGAGGATGACGCCGAGGATGATCGCGTTGGCGCCGGAGAGGCCCGACAGCCAGTCGGTGAGGGCCTGCTGGAGCGAGGCGACGGGCTTGCCGACGACCAGGAACATCAGGAACGCGGTGACGGCGGAGCCGATCAGCGGCAGGACGACCACCGGCATGATCCCGCGCAGGGCGACGGGGATCTTCACCTTCTGGACGGCGAGGACGGTGCCGCCCGCGATGAGGCCGGCGATCAGACCGCCGAGGAAGCCGGCGTTGATGGTGAGGGCCACGGCGCCGCCGACGAAGCCGGGGACCAGGCCGGGCCGGTCGGCCATGCCGTAGGCGATGTAGCCGGCGAGGACGGGGACCAGGAAGCCGAAGGCGAGGCCTCCGGTCTGGAAGAGCAGCGCGGCCCAGCTCACGGCCTCGGTCCACACGAAGTGCTCGGCGACCGAGGGGGCGGTGTTGATCTCGTACCCGCCGATGGCGAAGGCCAGGGCGATGAGGAGGCCGCCCGCGGCGACGAACGGGACCATGTAGCTGACGCCGGACATCAGCCAGGTGCGGAGCTTCGCGCCGTAGCCGTCCTGCTCTTCCCCGGCCTCTTCGACCGGGGTCGGGGTGGTGATGATCTCGCCGCGTTCCGCCTTGGCGCGGGCCTCCTGGAGGAGTTCCGCCGGGCGGTTGATGCCCGCCTTGACGCCTACGTCGACGGTGGGCTTTCCGGCGAAGCGGGCCCTTTCCCTGACCGGGACGTCGTGGGCGAAGACTGCCGCGTCGGCAGCGGCGATCGTTTCGGGGGTCAGCTTCGTGAAGCCGGCCGAGCCCTGGGTTTCCACCATGAGCTCGATTCCCGCCTCGGCGGCGGCCTGTTGGAGTGCCTCGGCTGCCATGTAGGTGTGGGCGATGCCGGTGGGGCAGGACGTGACGGCCACGATCCGGAACGGCTGCCCTGCGGGGCTCTCCCCCACCCCGCCCCTTCCCGAAACTGTGGGCTGCGCCCCCAGGCCCCCGGTCGCGGGCTGCGCCGCGACCCCTTCGGGGGCTCCGCCCCCAAACCCCCGCGCCTCAACCGCCGGCGAGGCTGGATCTGCCGGGGTCTGGGGCGGAGCCCCAGTTTCGGGAAGGGGCGGGGTGGGGGAGGAGCTCCGCGCAGCGGACCCGGCAGCCGCGGGCTCGCCCGCGACCAGGGCCGCGGCTTCCTCCGGGGTCCCTGCCGCGCGGAGCGCGGCTACGAAGTCCGGGCGCATCAGGCGGCGGGCCAGGGTGGAGAGGATGGTCAGGTGGGCGTCGTCCGCGCCGGCGGGGGCGGCTATCAGGAAGATCAGGTCCGCCGGGCCGTCCGGGGCGCCGAAGTCGATCCCGGAGGCCGAGCGGCCGAAGGCCAGGGTGGGGGTCGTCACGTGGGTGGAGCGGCAGTGGGGGATGCCTATGCCTCCCTCCAGGCCGGTCGGCATCTGGGCCTCGCGCGCGGCCACGTCGGCCAGGAAGCCGTCCAGGTCGGTGACCCGGCCCAGCGCGACCATCCGTTCGGCGAGGGCACGTGCCGCCCCCTCCTTGGACTCGGCGGACAGGTCGAGGTCAACCAGTTGAGCCAGCAGAGGGCTCTGCGTCATCTCGCTCATCGCTCGTCGCTCATTTCGGACAGAGGAAGGTCCAGGGGCAGGTCCTGGGTGATGTGGACGGAATCGGGGCGCAGGTCAGAGGGGGCCGGCATGGCGCTGCCGGGGAGCTGGACCGCGGCTGCGCCGTGGGCCAGGGCGGAGGCCAGGGCCGCGGGCCCCGCACCTCCCGCGATCAGGAAGCCGGCGAGGGAGGCGTCGCCCGCGCCGACGTTGCTGCGGACCGAGGAGACGGCTGCCGTGCCGTAGTAGGTGCCCTCCTCGGAGACCAGGAGCTGGCCGTCCGCGCCGAGGGAGGCCAGGACCGCGCCCGCGCCCAGCGAGCGCAGCTCCTCCGCGGCCTTGAGTACGTCGCCGAGGGTGGCCAGGGGCCGCCCCACCGCCGCCGCGAGCTCCGAGGCGTTCGGCTTGATCACGTCCGGGCGGGCCGGCAGTGCCGCGAGCAGCGCCGGGCCGGAGGTGTCCAGGGCGATGCGGGTGCCCGCGGCGTGGGCCCGGGTCACGATGTCGGCGTACCACTCGGGGGCGAGGCCCCGCGGGAGGCTGCCGCAGCAGGCGATCCAGTCGGCGCCGCCCGAGCAGGTGCGGACCGTTTCCAGGAGGAGCGCCGATTCCGCCGCGGTCAGTGCCGGGCCGGTGGCGTTGATCTTGGTGAGGGTGCCGTCCGGTTCGGCGAGGGAGATGTTGGAGCGGGTCCGGCCGGCGATGGAGACCGCCGTGACGTCCACGCCCTGGGCGCCGAGGAGTTCGGCGATCATCGTGCCCGGCGTGCCGCCGAGCGGCAGGACCGCCGTCGTACGGACGCCCGCGGCGGCCACCGCGCGGGAGACGTTGACCCCCTTGCCGCCGGGGTCGACCCGGTCGGCGGTGGCGCGCAGTACCTCACCGCGGTCCAGCGAGGGGACCTCGTAGGTCCGGTCGAGGGAGGGGTTGGGGGTGACGGTGAGGATCATACGAGCACAACTTCCGTACCGGCGGCCTCGATCGCCGCCTTGTGGGCGGGGCTGAGCCCCTTGTCCGTGATGAGGAGGTCGACGTCGGCGAAGGTGCCGAAGCACGCGAAGTGCTCCTGGCCCGCCTTCGCGGAGTCGGCGAGGAGGACGACGCGGCGCGCGGCCGCCATCGCGGCCCGCTTGACGGCCGCCTCGGCGAGGTCGGGGGTGGTCAGGCCGCCCTCGGCGGTGAAGCCGTTCGTCGCGAGGAAGAGGACGTCCGCGCGGATCTCGGCGTAGGCGCGCAGGGCCCAGGCGTCGACCGCGGCGCGGGTGCGGTGGCGGACCCGTCCTCCGACGAGGTGGAGGTCGATGCCGGTGTGGTCGGCGAGCCGGGCGGCGACGGGCAGCGCGTGGGTGACCACGGTGAGCGCGGTGTCGACCGGGATGGCGGCCGCGAGGCGGGCCACCGTGCTGCCCGCGTCGAGGACGATGCTGCCGCCGTCGGGGAGTTCGGCGAGGGCGGCGGCCGCGATGCGGTCCTTCTCGTCGGCCGCGGTGGCCTCGCGCTCGGTGAGGTCCGGCTCGAAGTCGAGGCGGCCGGCCGGTATGGCACCGCCGTGCACCCGGCGTACGAGCCCGGCCCGGTCCAGGGCCTTGAGGTCGCGGCGCACGGTCTCGGCCGTGACCTGGAACTGGTCGGCCAGGGACAGGACGTCGACCCGGCCCGCCTCGCGGGCGAGGCGGAGGATCTCCTGCTGGCGCTCCGGTGCGTACATGTGGTTTCAGATCCGTTCGATGCCCGACTCTGTGGGTTCTCTTGGATCGTACGCCCGTTTGCGGCTGAAAACAAAACAAACGGGCATGTCCGCCAACAGAAGCGGACATGCCCGTGAGGAGGGGTGCGGAGGGTGCGGACTAGCCCGCGTGCTCCGCGCCGCCCTCGCGCTCGGCGATGGGGATGGCCTTGCGCGGCAGCATGAACATCACGGAGAAGATCAAGACCATGACGGCCACGACCCACCACATGGCGTTGTGGAACGCGTCGACGTACGGCGGCCCGAAGACCCGGTCGTCCTCGATGAAGCCGAAGTAGACGACGGAGGTCAGGCCGAGGCCCAGCGCGTTGCCCATCTGGCCGGTGGTGTTGATCAGCCCGGACGCCGAACCGGCGTGCTCGCGCGGCACCTCGGAGAGCACGGTGTCGGTCAGCGGCGCGACGATCAGGCCCATGCCGATGCCCATGACGATCAGCGGGGCGGCCATCTGCCAGGAGGTGATGGTCATGCCGTAGCGGTCCGACTCCCAGATGTAGAGGAGTACGCCCGCGGCCATGGTCAGCGCGCCTGCCTGGAGCACCTTGCGGCCGAAGCGCGGTACGAGCTTCTGCACGGACACGCCCGCGGCGGCCGAGACGGCGATCGAGAACGGGATGCCCGTGGAGCCGGCCTTCAGGGCGCCCCAGCCGAGGCCCATCTGCATGTAGAGCGTCCACACCAGGAAGAAGATGCCGGTCGCGAGGCCGAAGGTCAGCTGGACGGCGATACCGCCCGCGAAGCTCTTGACCTTGAAGAGGGAGAGCTCGACGAGCGGGGATCCGTCCTTGCGGATCTTGTACTTCTCGTAGGCGATGAAGGCGCCGAAGACGAGCGGCGAGGCGATCATGCAGACGAAGCCCCACACGGGCCAGTCGTTCTCGCGGCCGTGGGTGAGCGGGAAGATCAGCATGACCAGGGCGAGGGTCGCGAGCACGACGCCCACCAGGTCCAGGCGCAGCGCCTTGGGGGCCTTGGACTCGGAGATGAACTTGCGGCCCAGGATCACGCCCGCGATGCCGACGGGCAGGTTGATCAGGAAGATCGGGCGCCATTCGAGACCGGCGATGTTCCACTCGGTGAGCAGTGCGCCGAGCATCGGGCCCGAGACGGCGCCGAGGCCGATGATCGCGCCGAAGAGGCCGAAGACCTTGCCGCGCTCGTGCGGCGGGAAGGTGACGTGGATGATCGCGAGCACCTGCGGGACCATCATGGCCGCCATGGCGCCCTGGAGGATGCGGGCGGCGACGAGCACGTCGGGGTTGGGAGCGAGGCCACAGAGCAGCGAGGCCGCGGTGAACCCGGATATGCCGATGAGGAACAGGCGCTTGCGGCCGTAGATGTCACCGAGACGGCCGCCGGTGATCAGGCCGGCGGCGAAGGCGAGGGCGTAGCCGGCGGTGATCCACTGGATGGCGCTGGTGGAGGCGCCGAGGTCCTCGCGCATCCGGGGTATCGCGATGTTGACGATCGTGACGTCGACCAGGTCCATGAAGGCGGCGGTCATCACGATGGCGAGGGCGATCCAGCGGCGGCGGTCGGCGGGGGCCGCGGGCTCGCCGGTCGCGGCGGTGTCGCCGGGTGCGTCGGCGTCGCCGGTCTTGCTGATCGAAGTGGTCTCTACGGGAAGGTCGTTCCGCTCTTCTTGTACGGGCCCGTTCTTTCCTTCGGGCGATGACTGGGTCGTCTCGGTGCTCATGAGGAGAAACCTAGACGGCATCTAGGTCAGTTGGTGTCCTATTTGGCTGGCAACCTTTGGGCCATGACCGATACCCCGGCCCGCCTCCTCTCCCTCCTCTCCCTGCTCCAGACCCCGCGCGAGTGGCCCGGGAGCGAGCTGGCCGAGCGGCTGCGGGTGAGCGCCCGTACGATCCGGCGCGACATCGAACGGCTGCGGGAGCTGGGGTACCCGGTGGAGGCCACGCTGGGTGCGGAGGGCGGCTACCGGCTGGTCGCGGGCGCCGCGATGCCGCCGCTCGTCCTGGACGACGAGGAGGCCGTCGCGATCGCGGTGGGGCTGAGGGCGGGGGCCGGGCACGCGATCGAGGGCGTGGAGGAGGCCTCCGTACGCGCCCTCGCGAAGCTGGAACAGGTCCTGCCGGGGCGGCTGCGGCGGCGGGTGGGCGCGCTGCAGTCGGCGACGGTCGCGGTGGCGCGGGGCGACGGGGCGAGCGTGGATCCGCGGACGCTGACCGCGATCGCCTCGGCGGTGGCGGGGCCGGAGCGGCTGCGGTTCGCCTACCGGGCGCGGGACGGGGTGGCCTCGCGGCGGCTGGTGGAGCCGTACCGGCTGGTCAGCACCGGGAGCCGGTGGTACCTCGTGGCCTACGACATGGAGCGCGGGGACTGGCGGACCTTCAGGGTGGACCGGATGAGCGAGCCGGGCGCGACGGGGGCGCGGTTCGCTCCGCGGGAGCTGCCGATGGATGCGGAGGAGTTCGTGCGGCGGGGGCTGCGGGGCGGGGAGTCCGCGTCGTCCACGTACCGGGTCGACGTCACCTTCGCGGTGGGCGGGGGGTTGCCCGAGTGGGTGCGGGAGCATGTGGTTCCCGGGGGTGAGGGCGGGGCCCTGGCCCGGGGTGAGGGCGGGGACGGCGGCGGGGTGCGGGTGCGGTTCGAGTCGGCGGACTCGCCGGAGTGGCTGGTGGCGCGGCTGGCGCTGGCCGGGGTGCCGTTCACCGTGCACGGGCCGGAGGTTCTGGTGGAGGCCGCGCGGGCGCTGGGGGCGCGGCTGGCCGAGGCGGCGGGGCCGTAGCCCCTGGGTGGTGGCCCTGCGGGGCTGTCCCCTACCCGCCCTTCCACCGTTCCCCGGGCTCTGCCCGGACCCCGGTCCTCAAACGCCGGACGGGCTGGAAGGGGTACCGGGCTGCGCCCGGACCCCCCTGGGGCTCCGCCCCAGACCCCGCTCCTCAAACGCCGGCGGGGCTGGATGTGCCCGGACCCCGTGCCGCAAACGCCGGCGGGGCTGGATTTGGGCAAAGGGGAGCCCCCGGCGCCTGGGGGGGATAGGCGCCGGGGGCTCGTATGGGGGGCTGCGACTGGGGCCGGTCAGGCCACCGCGTCGAAGCCGGTGTCGCGGGCCATCTTCTTCAGTTCGAGCAGCGCGTGCTTCTCGATCTGACGAATCCGCTCGCGGGTCAGGCCGTGCTGCTTGCCCACTTCCGTCAGCGTACGCTCTCGACCGTCTTCAATGCCGTAACGCATCTTGATGATCGACGCGGTTCGCTGGTCCAGCTTGCCCAGCAGGTCCTCCAGCTCCTCGCTGCGCAGCAGGGAGAGGACGGACTGCTCGGGTGAAATCGCCGAGGTGTCTTCCAGCAGGTCGCCGAACTGCGTGTCGCCGTCCTCGTCCACGCCCATGTTCAGGCTGACCGGGTCGCGCGCCCAGTCCAGGACGTCTCCGACGCGCTTTTCCGTCGTGTCCAGCTCGGCGGCGATCTCCGCGTGCTCCGGGTCCCGGCCGTTCTCGCGGTTGAACTCGCGCTGGACCCGGCGGATCCGGCCGAGCTCCTCGACCAGGTGGACGGGCAGGCGGATGGTGCGGGACTGGTCGGCGATGGAGCGGGTGATCGCCTGGCGGATCCACCAGGTGGCGTACGTGGAGAACTTGAAGCCCTTGGCATAGTCGAACTTCTCCACCGCGCGGACCAGGCCGGCGTTGCCCTCCTGGATGAGGTCGAGGAGCGGCAGTCCGCTGCGCGGGTAGCGGCGGGCCACGGCGACGACCAGGCGGAGGTTGGAGCGGATGAAGACTTCCTTGGCGCGCTCACCCTCGGCGGCCAGGAATTCGAGCTCCTCCCGGGAGGGCTTCTTACCCTTCCGCTCTATCGCGCCGTCGAGGATCTGCTGGGCGTACACGCCCGCCTCGATGATCTGCGAGAGCTCCACTTCCTTGGCCGCGTCGAGCAGCGGAGTGCGCGCGATCTCGTCCAGGTACATGCCGACCAGGTCGCGGTCTGCGATCTCCCCGCCCACAGCGCGAGCGCTGCTCGTGGACTGACGACGGGCGACGGCGCGGGTTGCCATGCGTGCTCCCTTGCGATGAGTTCGGTCGCGGTGGTGCGGTTCGGCTGCCCTGGTGCGGCTGCCCGGACACTCTCCCGAGTGCCCGCTTCCGAAGGAAACAACGACTGGAATCGGGACAGAATTCCCACGTTGCTCCCTGTTTTTCGAGATCTTGCAGTATCCTGCCCCGCCACCCCCCGATTCGAGGGGATGGGCGACGCCGTCGGACTCGAAGATCCGCAGGTCAGGGCGCGGATTACGGCCGTCCCCGGAGGGTCGGCGGGCCCGCCGCACGGGGTGGCGATGAGACCACCGTCACACTTGACAGGGCTGCTTTCGCCCCGTCGCGGCGCTGCCACCGGCTGCGCTCCTACCCCAAGAGACGGCCCTCACCGGCTTCTGGTTGCCTCGGCCTGCGATGGCCTACCCGTCCGAGTGAAGGTGCGGCATATTCCTGTGGCATGACCGGCCGCTCCCCGAGCATCGGAGAGTCGCTTGTGCCCTCCGGCCGGCGGCGCCCACACTCAGAGGAGGTGCTGCACATGACCGCTCTCGCCCACGAGACGCTGGAGGCCGTAATGCCGAAGGTCGCGACCCCCCCGTCGGGCCTTGACGACGTCCTGTGGCAGGCATGGCAAGCGATCGAACTCCCCGAGGGCTACCACGCCGAAATCATCGAGGGGCTCATCGAGGTGTCACCCACGGGTCGCTTGTCGCACAGCCAGGTCGCCAACCGCCTTCGCCGCGCCTTGGACAAGTTCCTGGACCGCAGCGAGTTCGCGGCGTTCCAGGACACCAATGTCATTGAGGGGCGGAAGGCCTGGATCCCCGATGTCCTGGTGGCACCCGAGGACGTGGAAGCCCACAGCAGCGAGGACGGGATCGGCATCAAGGCCTCCGCCGTCCAATTGATCATCGAAGTCGTCTCTCCCGGCAGCGACAGCGTGACACGCGACCGCACCCGCAAGCGGCGTGAATACGCGCGGGCGGGCATTGCCGTCTACGTCCTCATCGACGATCACGACGAGCGCGGCATCGTGACCGTGCTGACCGCCCCCGATCCCGACCAGGCCGTCTACGGCGACGAGCTCCGGGCGGACTACGGCGCCACGGCCACCATCCCGAGCGGGCCCGCCAAGGGGTTCACCATCGGCGAGGACATCACCGGGCCGCCCCGCGTCCCCTAACCAGGGCGGCTGGAGACCTCGGGACAGGCGCGGCAGGCAGGTGGGCCCGACTGGGTCCACCACTTGCAGCGCGGGCGGAGGTGGCAGGGCGGGAGCGGGGATCCGGCCCGGGGGGTGGCCGTCAGGCGGGTGGCCAGGGTGCAGGACTCCCCCGCGCGGTTGAGGCAGTGCGGGACGCAGTGGGATGCCAGGCGCAGCAGGCGGCGCGGTTCCACGCCCGGCGGGAGCTCTGCCAGGGCCTCCGCCGTCGGGCGGGGCGTGGGGAGGTAGACCGGGGGGCCGTCCAGGCCCTCGCGGGCGGCGAGGACCAGCGACTCCGGCGCGTACGCGGAGCCGCTGGGGCACCAGAGCTGCTCGGGGTCAGCCAAATTGCAGGGACCGCTTCGAGAGGCCCATCCAGAAGCCCGAGACGGGGGTGCTGGCGGTGGCGAGCTCGGATTCCGCGGCGCCCAGGGTGACGAAGAGGGGGGCGAAGTGCTCCGTACGGGGGTGGGCCAGGCGGCCCGCCGGGGACTTGGCTTCGAAGTCCAGCAGGGCGTCGATGTCGGAGGCGGCCAGCGCCTCGTGGCCCCAGGCGTCGAATTCGGCGGACCACGACGGGACGCCGGGGCCGGTGTGGCGCAGGGCGGCCAGGTTGTGGGTGAAGAAGCCGCTGCCGACGATGAGGACGCCCTCGTCGCGCAGGGGGGCCAGTTTGCGGCCGATCTCCATCAGGCGGCGCGGATCGAGGGTCGGCATGGATATCTGGAGCACCGGTATGTCGGCCCCGGGGAACATCTCCACCAGCGGGACGTACGCGCCGTGGTCCAGGCCGCGGTCGGGGATGTCCTGGACGGGGGTGCCGGGGGCCTTGAGGAGTTTGCGGACCGCCGCGGCCAGTTCGGGGGCGCCCGGGGCGTCGTAGCGGACCTGGTAGTAGTGCTCGGGGAAGCCCCAGAAGTCGTAGACCAGCGGGACCTGCTCGGTGGCTCCGAGGGCGAGCGGGGCCTCCTCCCAGTGGGCGGAGACCATCAGGATCGCGCGGGGGCGGGGGAGGTCCGCGGACCAGGCGGCCAGTTCGCCGGGCCAGAGCGGGTCGTCCGCGAGGGGCGGGGCTCCGTGGCTCAGGTACAGCGCCGGCATCCGGGTGGGGGTCAGGGCTTCGGGCGTCGGCATCGGGAGCTCCAGGAATCGTCGCGGCGGGGCGCCACGAACAGACTAACCCCGCATCGTTCAAATTTGAACGATGCGGGGTCGTCAGTCATTCCCGTACCGGGGAGCGGGCGCCTTCCCCCGCTTGCGGAGAGGGGGTCAGTGGGCGATCACCGGAATCTTCATGTCGGCGTCCGAGCCCTCGGCGACCGGGTCGCCCGCACCCGGCTTGCCCGTGGTGATGAGGGTCAGGGCGATGAGCGAGCTGGCGACCAGGATGCCGACCGCCCACCAGATCGCGGAGGAGTAGCCCTCCACCATGGCCTGGGCCTGGATCAGCTTCGCCGCCGGGCCGCCCGCCGCGGCCTCGGCCGCGTGGTCGGTCAGGTACGCGGTCGTCGCGGAGGCGGCGATCGTGTTCAGCAGGGCGGTGCCGATCGCGCCGCCCACCTGCTGCGAGGTGTTGACCATCGCGGAGGCGACGCCGGCGTCGGCCGGGTTCACCCCGTACGTGGCCAGGGACATGGCGGGCATGAACGCGGTACCCATGCCGAGGCCCAGCAGCAGCTGCGCCGGCAGGATCAGCGCCGGGTAGGAGGAGCCGACCTCGAGCTGCGTCAGCAGCAGCATGCCGCTGGCGGCGACCATGAAGCCGGGGCCCATCAGCAGGCGCGGCGGGACCCGCGTCATGAGGCGGGCGCCGATCTGCGTGGAGCCGGCGATCATGCCCACGATCATCGGGAGGAAGGCGAAGCCGGTCGTGACGGGCGAGAAGCCCTTGACGACCTGCAGGTAGTAGGTGAGGAAGAGGAACAGGCCGAACATCGCGATGACGGCGAGGCCCAGCGAGAGGTAGACGCCGCCGCGGTTGCGCTCCAGCAGGACGCGCAGCGGGAGCAGCGGGTTCTTCGTACGGGACTCGACGAGGACGAACGCGCCGAGCAGCACCACGGAGGCGATGAACATGCCCACGGTGAGGCCGTCGGACCAGCCGGCCGACTCGGCGCGGGTGAATCCGTAGACGAGGGCGACCAGACCGGTGGTGGACAGCAGGACGCCGGGGATGTCGAGCGGTGCGCGGTTACGGCCGCCGGCCGGCTCGCGGATGATCATCCAGGCGCCGACGGCGGCGATGATCGCGAACGGGATGTTGACGAAGAAGGTCCAGCGCCAGTTCAGGTACTCGGTGAGGACGCCGCCGAGGATCAGGCCCACGGCGCCACCGCCACCGGCGATCGCACCGTAGATGCCGAAGGCCTTGGCGCGCTCCTTGGCGTCGGTGAACATGACGGCCAGCAGCGAGAGCGCGGCCGGCGCGAGCAGTGCGCCGAAGGCTCCCTGGAGGGCGCGGGCGCCCAGCATCATGGCCTCACCCTGTGCGGCGCCGCCCAGCGCGGAGGCCAGGGCGAAGCCGATGAGACCGACGATGAAGGCGTTCTTGCGGCCCCACTTGTCGGCGATGCGGCCGCCGAAGAGGAGCAGTCCGCCGAAGGCCAGGGCGTACGCGGTGATGACCCACTGGCGGTTGCCGTCCGAGATGCCGAGGTCGGTCTGGGCGGACGGCAGGGCGATGTTCACGATGGTGGCGTCGAGGACGACCATCAGCTGCGCCAGCGCGATGAAGACCAGGGCCTTCCAGCGACTGGGGTCGGCGCCGGCGACGGACAGCGGCGGGTTCGCGGCTGTTTTTGACATGGGGGTACCCACTTCGTGGTGCGAGATGACTGAAAAGGGATGATCAGGGCGTGATCAGGGTGTGATCAGGGCGGCTCTACAGCGCCGGGGCGCGCTCCGGGGGCGTCACATGGTCTTCCGCCTCAGATCCGCCAGCGTCGTCGCCGAGCCCGGCAGTTCGGACCGGGCCGGGGCCCTCAACCCGTCGAGGAAGAGCTGGAGATGACGGTGGACGAACACGTCCGCGTCGAAGCAGCCGGTGCCCGGGAGCGGGCGGCTGAGCTGGGACAGCGCGATCATCAGATCGCCGACGCCGATGTCCGCGCGCACGAGCCCGGAGGATCGGCCGGCGGCCAGCAGGGCCTCGACGGCTTCCTCCAAGGCCTCGCGGGAGGAGAGCAGTTCGGGGTGGTCGTGGTCGAAGTCGCTGGAGAGTACGGGGCACAGGGCGCCGATCCGCTCCTCCGCGGCCGCGTGCGTGAAGCGGCACAGGGCGGCGAAGGCGTCCGGCTCCTCGGCGAGGGAGTCGACGGCCAGGCCGGCCACCCGGTCCATGCCGAAGAGCACGACGTGGTGGACCAGGGCGGGCCGGTCGGGGAAGTGCCGGTAGAGCGTGGCGTTGCCCACGCCGGCCCGGCGGGCGATCTCGTCGAGGGGGGCGGCGGGGCCGAACTCCACGAGCACGTCGCGGGCGGCGGTCAGGATGCGTTCCCGGTTGCGGACGGCATCGGCGCGCGGCCTCGGGACCGCGCCCGCGCCGGTACGGGCCCGCTTGCCCGCCGCCTTGACCTTGCCCGCGGCCGCACGCACGGCCGCGGCCACGCCCACACCCACGCACGCACCCGCGCCCGCACCCGCGCCCGCGCCTGTGCCTGCACCCGCGCCTGTGCCCGCCTCCGCGCCCGCACCGGCGGCCGGAGCCGCGAGGTCGAGGTCGGCCTCCGGGCCCGGTACGGGCAGGGCCGCCGGATCGGTGGTGGCGGGGCTCTTCATGAACGACTCCCTGGCGGGGTGAGTGGCGGAGCGGTGCGTACGTCCGGGTGGGCCGCTCGTTCCCGTCGAAACGGGGAGCGGCTCCCCGGTTCGCGGGGACTCTGGTTCAAACGGGGAGAGGGTCCCCGCTTATTTCACTCTCCCGTGTGACCTGAGTCACATCACTCCAGGCCCTTTGATCCCGTTTGGCCTCTCCCGGCGCGCGAGCCCGCCCCAGCCGTCGGAGGGTGAGCCCACAGAGCGCAGTCCGGACCCGGCCGGCTGCCGCGGACCCGAAGGCCGATCTCCATGCCGCAGACGCGCCACCGGATACGCAAGCCAAACCGCACCAGCGTCTTCATCGGCGTCACGGCGCTGGCCCTCGGCATCACGGCGACGGCGAGCGCGGGCATATCCAGCCGCAGCCATTCGGCGGCCGGGCCGGTGGGCGCGACCAGCGCCGAGTCGATGCTCGCGCCCTGCCGGATCTCCGGCGCGATGGGCGTGCAGATGTCCGAGGGGCTGCCGACCGCCCCGGGGTACTCGCGCTCCACCGGCGAGGTCCGGGCGCTGAACCTGATGATCGACTTCCCCGACGCCAAGGGCGAGGGCACGGCGGCCGACCGGATGGCGGAGTTCTTCCCCCAGACGTCCGACTGGTTTCGCGTCAGCTCCTACGGACGGCTGACCTACCGGGCCGAGGCGCCGATAAAGAACTGGCTGCGGATGCCGATGCCGTTCGCGGCGTACGGGATCGAGCGGGGTTCCGCGTACGAGCCCGGCTACCGCCAGCTCGTCGAGCACATCATCAAAACCTCCGACGCCGAGGTCGATTTCTCCCGGTACGACCTGATAAACATCCTCGTCACTCCGAACGCCGGCCCCTCCGCCCTCGACACCGTCCTCTCCGTCACCTTCTCCGGCAACGGCGAGGCCCCGATGGCCGACGGCGTCCCGCTCGCCAACACGTCCTTCGTCTACAGCCGCCAGGACGACGGCTCCGGCACCTACCGGGAGACCGGCTACCGGGTGCTCCCCCACGAGAACGGGCACGTCTTCGGCCTGCCCGACCTCTACACCGCCGACGGCGGCGGCACGGTGGGGCACTGGGACATCATGAGCGAGGACTGGGGCGCCAACAACGACCTGCTGGGCTGGCACAAGTGGAAGCTGGGCTGGCTCGACAGCAACCAGATCAGCTGCGCCGGGAAGTCCGGGGTCAGCGACCACGTGCTGAGCCCGCTGGCCGTGGAGGGCGGCACGAAGCTGGCCTTCGTCCCCGTCTCGGAGAGCGCCGGGTACGCGGTGGAGGTGCGCACCCGCGCCGGGAACGACGAGGCCGTCTGCAAGCCCGGAGTGCTCATCTACAGGGTGGACTCCGAGGTGGACACCGGCCGCGGACCCGTCGCCGTCTCCGACAGCTCCTCCGCGAGCGGCGGCTGCACCCGGCGGTCCAACGTGCACGCGGAGCTCTCGGACGCGCCGTTCCGGCCGGGCGAGACCTTCACCGACGAGAAGTCGGGCATCAGCGTCTCGGTCGTGGGCGAGCTGCGCAACGGCAGCTATCAGGTCCGGGTCACCAGACCGTGAGCGGTGAGCGGTGAGCGGTGAGCGGTGTGCTCCGCGGGTGGGGCGGGACGAGCAGCGGCTCCAAGTGCTGACGCTCGGCCCGCCTACAAGCGACCTACGGCCCCCCGCCGGGCCGGATCCGTACCCGCATGGTTGGGAACTAGCCGTGCAACGCCGAGTTGAGGAGACCCGTGAAGGCCTTCGCGCTGCGCCGTACCGGCGAGCCGCCCGCCGTGCTGGAACGGCCCGTCCCCCACCCCCGGGCGGGCGAGGTCCTCGTACGCACCACGGCCGCACTCATCTGCGCCTGGGACGGGCACACCGCCGCCGGGGCGCCCACCGGGCTCGGCCACGAGGCCGTCGGCGTCGTCGAGACCGTCGGCCCCGGGGTCTGCCCCTCCTACGTCGGCCGGCGCGTCGGCGTCGAGGGCCACGGGCGGCTCGCCGAGTTCTTCCGCGCCCCGGCGGCCGGAGCCGGGCTGGTCCCGCTCCCCGACACCATCTCCGACCACCAGGCCCTCTACGCGGCGGGCGCGCTCCCCACCGGCTTCGCCGCCGCCGAGGAGTCCGGGCCGCCCCCGGGCGGCAGCGTCGTCGTCTTCGGCCAGGGCGCGGTCGGGCTCAGCGCGACCATCGCGGCCGGCCGGCTGCGCGGAGCCCGCGTCATCGCGGTCGAGCCGGAGATGAAGCGCCAGCGCCTCGCCCTGCGGTTCGGGGCCGACGTGGTGATCGACCCGGCCTACGAGGACACCGCCGAGCGGATCCTGGAGCTGACCGGCGGCGCCGGCGCCGACCGCGCGATCATGGCGACGGCCGCGCCCGCCGCCGCGAGGGCCGCCCGCAGGGGCCTGTCCGGGAGCGGGAAGATCACGTACGCCCGCTGCAGGCCGCCGCAGAGCAGCGGGGCGCGGCTCGCGCGGGCGCTGCACCTGATCGGGGACGGGCTGGTGGACCCTACGGTGATCACCACGCACGAGTTCCCGTTCCACCGGGTCGGGGAGGCCTTCGGGCGGCTCGCCGCCAAGGAGCCGGGGATGATCAAGCCGGTGATCATCTTCCCGCGGCCCGACAGCGAGAACTAGAGCGGCAGAAACAGACACAGGGACAGAGACAGGGACAGCGTCCGCGTCCGCGTCCGCGACCACAAGGAGATCCGCCCATGACCAGCACCCCCGAAGAGCGCCTCGCCGCCGCCGGCCTGAAGCTGCCGCCCACGCCCTCGCCGGTCGCCGTCTACGTGCCCGCCGTGCAGAGCGGGCACTACGTGTACACCTCCGGCCAGCTTCCGATGGTCGACGGCGCACTCCCCCTCACCGGGAAGGTCGGCGCCGAGGTCACCCCGGAGCAGGCCAAGGAGCTGGCGCAGCAGTGCGCGCTCAACGCGCTGGCCGCCATCACCTCCGTCGCGGGGGACCTCTCCGCCGTGAAGCGCGTGGTCAAGGTGGTCGGCTTCGTGGCCAGCGACCCGCACTTCACGGGACAGCCCGGCGTGCTCAACGGCGCGAGCGAGCTGCTGGGCACCGCCTTCGGCGACGCGGGCATCCACGCACGCAGCGCGGTCGGCGTGAGCGTGCTCCCGCTGGACTCCCCCGTCGAGGTGGAGATCCTCGTCGAACTGCACGCTCCGATGGGGCTCTAGGACATCCTCCAGGGCATCCGCCAGGGCGCAGGCACCCCCGTCAGGGACGGCCGTACCGCCTGCGGGCGCGGCGTTCGTGTCCGGTGAGTCCGCCCCAGATCCCGGAGTTCTCGCCGATCTCCTGGGCGTACTCCAGACAGGCGCTGCGGACCGGGCAGGAGAAGCAGATCCTCTTGGCCCGGGCGGCGGAGCCCGAGGCCTCGGAGTAGAAGAGTTCGGCGCACTCCTCGTCGGAGGTGCACCGCGCCTCCTTCCACCAGTCGTCGTCCGGGGCGGGCCGCGGAAGCGCGATCCCCATGGCCGGCACTCTCCTTCACATCGCTGTCTCCCTCCAGGCTGGCAGTGGCGGACGGCAGGGATGAGAGCCGTTCGACACCAGCTGGTAGTGCCGATCGGCCGTAGTGCTGCGCGTACGGTCCCCTGCAGGGGTGTCCGGCAGTCACCGATCCCATGAACCGGGGCCCTCGGACTCACCCCGATTTCCGTGGAATTACCCCAACGTAAAGGCCTGACCTGCGGTTCAGCGGGGGAAGGCCGGAAACGTGAGCAGGGCGGCACATGGCAGGCTGGGGCCATGAGGCTGCGTGATCTGCTGTCGTCCGAAGAGGCCCAGGCGCCTGCGGACCCGTGTCTGCTGCGCCTGTTGCGCCTGCCCGGCGGCGAGCGGGACCTGGACCGGCCCGTACTGGGCACGGTGACCATCGACCTGCCCGACCCGGGGCGCTTCGTGTCCCCCGGGGACCTGGTGCTGTCCGGACTGGCCTGGCACCAGCGGCACCGCCAGGACGCGGGGGCCGATCCGTCCGACGCGTTCGTCCGCGTCCTCGTGGAGGCGGGCGCCGTGGCGCTGGGCGCGGGCGAGGCGCGGTTCGGCCACGTCCCCGACGACCTGGTGGAGGCTTGCGCCCGGTACGGGCTGCCGCTGCTCGCGGTGGGCGTGGAGGTGCCGTTCACCTCGGTCACCGAGTACGTGGCGCGCGGCCGGACCGAGGAGCGGATCGGCGGCCTCGCCGCGCTCGTGGACCGGCACCGGCGCTTCAGCACCGACCGGCAGGCCGGGGCGGGGGCCGACGCCCTCCTCGAACTGCTGCTGGCCGAGCTGGACTTGCGCGCGCACATCCTCTCCCCCACCGGCCGGCAGATCGCGGGCGCGCCCCCGCTGCCGGAGAAGACGGCCTCGGCGCTGGCCGGGAGGTTCCTCGCCGCCGAACGGGCGGGCGAGCGGGCCCCGCACCACACGGTCGCGCGCGGGACGGCCTTCTCCCTGTTCCCGGTGCGCTCGGGGGCCGGGGAAGGGGAGTCCGCTCCCGGTGCGGCGCTGACCGACTGGCTGATCGCCGTCGAGGCCGACAGCTCCGACTGGAACGACGAACGCGTCGACCTGCTGGACCGGCTCGCGCGGCTGGTCGCGGTGGAGCGCGGCGGCCGCGACACCGACCGCACGATGCGGCGGCGCGCCGCCGAACGACTGCTGGCACTGGTCGGCCCGGCCGCCGCCGGGGAGGGCGGGCAGGCGCTGTTCGAGGAAGAGGAAGCGGCGGCCCGGCTCACGGCGGGGGCCTCGGGGACCGCGGGGGCCGCGGGGGCTTCCGGCGCGGAAGGCCCGGGCGGCCCCGGCGGCCCGGACGGCCGGCTGCGCTGGCAGGCCGTATCGGCCCGGCTGGACCCGAAGGGGGTGCACGGGTTTCCCGTAGCGGCGTCCGTGCGCGACCTGCTGGAGGAGGTCCTGCTGCACCCGCGCTGCCTGGGGCCGGACGCCGGAGCGCGGATGGCCGTCACGGCGGCCGGCGACGGGGCCGAGGCCGTCGCCTTCGTGCTCGTCGGGGCGGACGCGCTGCTGACCCCCGACGCGGTCGTACGGGTCGCCGGCGGCTCGCTGCCGCGCGGGCTGCGGGCCGGGGAACGGCTGGCCTTCGGCGTCAGCGACCCGGTGGGCGGGGCCGCGGAGTTGCGGCACGCGCTCGCGCAGGCGCGTAACGCCCGGCAGGTCGCCGCCCCTTCGGAAGCGGTCGCCGCCTGCGGGCCGGACGATCTCGCCGCGCACGTCATGTCGCTGCTGCCGCTGATCCCGGCCGACGTCCGGCGGGAGTTCAGCCGCCGGCTGCTGGCCCCGCTGACCGACTACGACCGGCGCTACCGCTCCGACCTGGTGCCCACCCTGCGCTCCTTCCTGGAACACGACGGCTCCTGGGCGCGCTGCGGAGAGGCACTGCACCTGCACGTCAACTCGCTGCGCTACCGGATCAGCCGCATTGAGGCACTGACCGGGCGCAACCTGAGCCGGCTGGAGGACAAGATGGACTTCGCGGCGGCCCTGCGGATGGGCTGAGGCCGCGGGAGCGGGGCCGGGCGATCCCCTGGTCGCGGAAGCCCTGCCTGTGGCAGCCTCTCGTCACGCAGGAAGATCACCGGCACGGTATCCAGGGGGATCCGCATGACCCGCCACATCGAGTTCGAGCGACTGCACAACTTCCGTGATCTGGGCGGCTATCGCACCGAGGACGGCTCCACCGTCGTGTGGGGCGCGCTCTACCGGGCGGACTCGCTCGGCAAGCTCGCGGGCGCCGACTGGGAGCGGTTCCTGGAGCTCGACGTGCGGACGGTCATCGACCTGCGCTACCCCTGGGAGATCGAGGCGAAGGGCCGGGTACCGGAGCCCGAGCGGTTCACGTACGCCAACCACAGCATCGAGCACCGGCCGTACGAACAGGCCGAGATCGACCCGGACACCGACCCGTGGCGGTTCCTCGCGGACCGGTTCGCCGAGGTCGCCGAGGACGGGGTGGCGGAGATCCGCGGCGCGATCGAGCTGCTCGCCGAGGGGCCGGGCCCGGCGGTCTTCCACTGCGCCTCCGGCAAGGACCGCACCGGCCTGATCGCCGCGCTCGTCCTGACCCTCCTCGGTGTGGACGAGGAGCAGATCCTCGCGGACTTCGCCCTGACCGAGCTGGCGACCGCCCGCCTGACGGCCGACTGGCACGCCGCCCACCCGGGCCGCACGATGCGCTGGCCCTCGTACGGCCGCGCGCCCGCCGAGATCCTGCGCCTGACCCTGGCCGATCTCGCCACCCGCTACGGCTCGGTCCACGCCTACCTCGCGGACGGGGTCGGCATCACCCCGGCCACGACGGAGCGGCTGCGGGAGCGGTTCCTCACCCGGTGAGCCGGGACGGCGCGGCCGCACCGGCGGGCCCGACCTCGACGTGACGGTCGCCCGCCCTCCTACCGAAGGGATCGACGACGCGATGGACGAGCGGGGACAGTGGGGCTGTGTGGTCGCCCCAGTGGCCGGACTGGCGACCGGCGCGCTCGGGTCGGGCCTGCTGGCGGCGGCCTGGCGGGCGTGCGACGCAGGAGTGAACGGCGCGGCCAACGGGTTCGCGCTGGTCCTCTACGGAGCCCTGCTCTCCGTGGCCGCGACGGTTTACTGGTGGGTGCTCGTCGGGTACGCAGGAGGCCGGAACCTCACGGTCGCCCTCCTGGGCGGCACGATCGGCACCGCGGCCATGGTGTGGATCTTCGTGGCCCTCCTCCAGGTTCCGCACGGCTACCGCTGCTGACGATGCGATGACCGCCTCCGTCCCAGCTGCCCCTGCCCCCTCCGGTCGGCGCCTCAGCGCCTCAACGCCTCAGCGTCTCAGCGTCTCAGTGCTTCTGCGGGTTCGATGCGGGCGGCGCGCCAGGCGGGGTAGAGGCCGGCGAGGAGTCCGGTGAGGAGGCCGAGGAGGGGGGCGGTGGCGACGGTGGTGGGGTGGATGACGGGGGTCCAGTCGCGGAGGACGGCGATGGTGAGGACGGTGAGGGTGCCCAGGGAGGTGCCGACGAGTCCGCCGAGGGCGCCGAGGGTGCCTGATTCGGCGAGGAATTGGGTGGTGATGTGGCGGCCGCGGGCGCCGAGTGCGCGGCGTAGGCCGATTTCGCCGGTGCGTTCGAGGACGGCGACGAGGGTGGTGTTGGCGATGCCTACGGCTCCGATGATCAGGCAGATCCCGGCCAGGATGAGGAAGAGCTGCTGAAGGTCGGAGGTGACCCCGGAGCGCAGGGTGCGGGGGTCGGGTGGTGGTACGGCTTTCAGGTATTCGGGGTGGTCGGGGCGCAGTGCGGTGGGGGCGAGGTGGGCGACCTGCTGGGCGGCGCCGATGTCGGTGGCGATCAGCATGCTGGTGCCGTCGCTCTCGGGCGGGCCCCAGATGTCCTCGGCGGTGGTGCGGGGGACGGTGACCGAGAGGAGGAGGTCTGGCTTGCGTTCCACGTCCTCGATGATTCCGATCACGGCGAAGGGCTCGGAGCCGATGAAGACGGCGGGGCGGGTGTCGAGGGTGGTGATGCCGAGGCGTGCGGCGACGGACGAGCCGAGGACGGCCACACGTTGTTTGGTGTCGGAGTGGTAGGCGTCGTAGAGGCGGCCCTGGGCCAGTTTGGGGACGGCGGCCTGCAGGGCGCCGGGTGACGCGGCGACCACCTCGGTGCTGTCGCCCCCGCCACCTGCCCCGCCGACCGGTGCGGAGCGGACGCTGCCGGCCGTGGCGTCGAGGCGGACGGTGTAGAAGACGCCGGCGTGCTGGACCCCACCCAGCCGCTCGACGCGTTCGTCGGCGTCTGCGGGGAATCCGGGTCCGGCGAAGGGGTTCTTGTTCCGGGCGATGTCTTCGATGGTCACTTCGGTGGCGGTGAGGAGGTTGAAGCGGGCGTCGATCTGGGAGGAGGTGGTGGCGGTGAGGCCGAGGACGGCGACGAAGGTGCCGACGCCGAGGACGGTTCCCAGTGCGGTCAGCGCCGAGCGGGCCGGGCGTTGCAGGATTCCGGCGAAGGCTTCGGAGACGTTGTCGCGGGCGGTGAAGCGGGAGGGTTCGATACGGACAGCGGCCCGAGACGGCCGTCGCCGTGTGAGTCGTGTGAGTCGTGTGAGTCGGCGGGGTTGGGGCTGGTTCATGCGGGGGCCTGTTCGCGCAGGATGCCGTCGCGGATGGTGACGGTTCGGCCGCCGTGTGCGGCGACTTCCTGGTCGTGGGTGATGACCAGGACGGTCATTCCGTCGGCGTGGAGTTCGTCGAGGAGGGCCAGGACGGTGTCGGCGTTGGCGGAGTCGAGGTTTCCGGTGGGTTCGTCGCACAGCAGGAGCGAGGGGCGGGCGACCAGGGCTCGGGCGATGGCGACGCGTTGGCGTTCGCCGCCGGAGAGGCGGGAGGGGAGTGCGTCGAGGCGGTGGGCGAGTCCGACGCGGGTGAGGGCTTCGCGGGCGCGGGCGGGGCGCTGTTTGCGGGGGACGCTGTTGTAGAGCATGGCGAGGGTGACGTTTTCCAGGGCCGAGCGGTGGGGCAGGAGGTGGAAGGACTGGAAGACGAATCCGATGCGGCGCCCGCGCAGCGCGGTCCGGTCACTGTCGCCGAGGGCGCCGGTGTCGATGCCGTCGATGAGGTAGTGGCCCGAAGTGGGTGCGTCGAGCAGGCCGGCGATGTTGAGGAACGTCGATTTGCCGGAGCCGGAGGGTCCGACGACGGTGACGAACTCGCCTCGCTGGATGGTGAGATCACACGGCTTGAAGGCGGCCACCGGAGGCGGGCCCGGGTAGGTGAGGCCCACCTGCCGGAACTCGATCACGGGCGGCGCGGCCTCGGGCAGGGGCGCGGGCACGACCTCGGCCTTGACCACGGGCAGGAGCTCAGCCTTGGCCACGGGCACGGGCACGGACTCGGCCACGGGCACGGGCACAGACACGGACTCGGCCACGGCCTCCGGCTCCGCCTCGCTGACGGGCTCAGGCGCGGTCTCGTCGGTGGTCCGGGTCATGAACCGGCGCCTCCCGTGCCGCCGTTGGGCTTGTCGCCGGTCTGCTTGTTCGCGACGCCCGGGTTGACGCCGATGACGACCGAGTCGCCATCCGCGATCACGCCATCCCCGGTGGGCCGGATCTCCACGTAACCGTCGCCGGTCGTGCCGGGCCGGACCTCGACGCGGCGCTGGGTTCCCGTGCCGTCCACGACGGTGACGCTCGTACGGCCGTCGGTTCCCGCGGAGACAGCGGTCACCGGAACGACCAGCGCGTTGCCGTCGGTCGCGGCGGCCTCCACGGTCAGCCGTACGTCCTGGCCCGCGAGTTTGGAGTCCAGCGCGGCGAGGGGGCGTACGAGCATCTCGTACCCGCTCGGACCGCCCGGAGCAGGAGCCTGCTGGCCCTGGCCGTCGCCCTGACCGCCGTTCGGCGCTGCGGGTGGCGCCGACTGGGTGTCCGCGACCGACAGCACCTCGGCAGCCACCGTCACCCCGCTGACCTCGGACAGGATCTCAACCTTCTGCCCGGCCCGGACCAGGCCCTTCTGATGCTCGGCAAGCTGACCGCGTACGACGAGCGCCCCCGCGGACAGCGTCATCGCCGCGCCGCTGACCGGCGAGCCGGGGCGGACACCGACCGTGTCGACGCGGGCGGGGAAGGACTCCAGGAAGACGACCTCACCGGCCGGAACCATGGGACCGGCCGCCGCACGCGCCTCGGCCAGACGCTCACGGGCCTTGACCAGATCCTCCTGGGCACGAGCCACGGCACGAGCAGCCTCCTGGACCGCGCCCTTGTCGCCAGCGGTGCCCGAGGTTCCTGCAGCCCCGGCCGTCCCCGAAGTTCCCTTGCCGTCGGTGGTACCCGTACCGCCGGTCGTCGTACCGGTGGAACCCGTACGGGACTTGGCGGCGGCCTTGGCGTCTTCCAGCGACCGCTCGGCGGAAGTGACCGCGTCCTCGGCGGACTTCACGGCCTCGCCGCGGTCGGCGACCGCGGGCAGCGGGTCGTAGCCGATGGACTTGTAGAAGGAGGCCAGCGCCGCCTTCGTCCCGGCCCCGAACGTGCCCGCCTTGTCGGACCCCGCGCCGTGGCCCAGCCCGGCCAGGGCCTTCTGGAGCTGCTTCACATCGTCACCGGTGGCACCCGGCTTCAAGTCCCGATACACCGGCAGCGCACCCGGAAGCGCGAAGACCGGACGCCCCGACACCTCCAGGAACACCTTGCCCGCCAGCACCGCATCACCCGGACGAACAGCGACCTTGGTGACCACGGCAGGACCCGAACCCTCCCCGCCCGCCACCGTCGGGGTCACCGGAACCGCCTGAGCGGAAGTGACCGTCCCGCGCACGATGACGGTGTCACGCAGCACACGCTTCTCGACCCGCGCGACGAGCACGTCCATCGGCGGCGGACCCGCCTCGGCAGCCGCCTGCGCCGGCGACTTGACCACCAACGAAGCCGCCACACCGGCGACGGACAGCAGCACCGCCCCCACCGCCACAGCCGCCACCCACCGGCGCCGCCGAGACAGACCGACAGAGGGCTCAGCACCTCCGGACCCCCCGGCGAGTTCCGCGAGTCCCGCACGTTCGGCGGCCGGTTCGAGGGCCTGTATGTCGCCCTTCATTCGGCGTTCGGCCCGCCGGTCGACGGCGCGTAGACGTCAGCGCACTTCCGCACCGAGAAGGAAAAGCCGGCCGGCTCCGGATCGACCGCTCCCGCGCCCCGCCTGGATTGCGAGACAGAACCGGAAAACGAAGGGGGATTTGCATCCGAGCAGCCGGAAAACAGGAGAGCGGCCGACCCTCGCAGTGGGGCGACTACGGATGAACCCCGTCGAAACGGCACAGCAGACCTCCTGGGACATCTTGCGATCACGGCCACCATAAACCGAGAGCAGATCAACCAGCCTGCGCCCAGGGACAGTTGTGAGGGCCATGGCGCGCGATTGACTCCAAGATGTCGGGCTTTGCCCGCAACGGCAGAACCTCACCCCGTCAAGAACCGCAATTGCTCAATCGAAAGGGCGATCTCGAAGCTCCGCAATGGGTTCGTCGGCCACAAAATGACCGGCGGGGCGGGGCGGGGCGGGGAGGGGCCGGGCGGCTACCGACCGGGTCAGACCTGCCTCTTGGCGTCGATCTCGGCGATCAGGCCCTCGATGAGGCCCTTGATCTCGTCGCGGATGGGGCGCACGGCCTCCACGCCCTGACCGGCCGGGTCTTCCAGCTGCCAGTCGAGGTAGGTCTTGCCGGGGAAGTACGGGCAGGCGTCGCCGCAGCCCATCGTGATGATGTAGTCCGACGCCTGCGCGGCCTCGGGGGTCAGCACCTTCGGCTTCTGGTCGGAAATGTCGATGCCCAGCTCGGCCATGGCGGCGACGGCGGAGGGGTTGATCCGCTCACCGGGGACGGAGCCGGCGGAGCGGACCTCGACGCGGTCGCCGGCGAGGTGGCGCAGGAACCCGGCCGCCATCTGCGAGCGGCCCGCGTTGTGGATGCAGACGAACAGCACGGACGCGAGCGGGGTGGAGGGCATCGGTTCTTCCTTCATCGGCAGGGTCGACGGGGCCGCCCCATCTCGCCCGGGCGGCAACGACTCAGCCCGGACTGGTATCAGCCCCAGCTGATGTGACAGTATCAGTCCATGATGACGTCAGTCGACACTGAACTGATCCGAGTCCTGGCAGACCCCCTCAGGCTTCAGATCGTGACCCTGCTCTCCCGCGAGACGCTGTGCACCACGCACCTCGTGGAAGAGACCGGTGCCAAGCAGACCAACCTCTCCAACCACCTGAAGGTGCTCAGAGAGGCCGGGGTCGTGGAGACCGAACCGTGCGGCCGCTTCATCTACTACAGACTCCGCCCGGAAGTCATCGAGGCCCTCGCCGGCCAGTTCGCCGGCCTCGCGCAGGCCGCGCGTGCCACTTCCGAAGCGAACCTCAAGCGGTCCTGCCCGTAGTCCGCTTGGCCTCCCCCTCACCTGCCCGAGGAGAACCTGCCTTGTCCGCCACCGAGCCCGTCGGCCCCGCACCCGCAGCGGTCACCGAAATACCCGCCGACGTGCCCCAGCCCGTACCGGGCACGACCCCGCCCGCCGCTCCGCTGGTGGCCCGCGCCGCCGCCGAACTCGTCGGGACGGCCGCGCTGGTCGCGGTCGTCGTCGGGTCCGGCATCCAGGCCACGCAGCTCACCCAGGACGTGGCCCTGCAGCTCCTGGCCAACTCCACCGCCACCGTCTTCGGCCTCGGCGTCCTCATCGCCCTCCTCGGCCCGGTCTCCGGCGCCCACTTCAACCCGGTGGTCAGCCTCGCCGAGTGGTGGACGGCCCGCCGCACCGGCGGCGGACTCACCGCCCGCGAGCTGGCCGTCTACGTGCCCGCCCAGATCGTCGGCGCCATCGCGGGCGCGATCCTCGCCGACGCGATGTTCGGTGAGCCGCTGGTGAAGTGGTCCACCCACGACCGCTCCGCCGGGAACCTCCTGCTCGGCGAGCTCGTGGCCACCGCCGGGCTGATCCTGCTGATCTTCGGCCTGGCGCGCACGGACCGGCTGCGCTTCGCGCCCGTCGCCGTGGCCTCGTACATCGGTGCCGCGTACTGGTTCACCTCCTCCACCTCCTTCGCCAACCCGGCCGTCACCATCGGCCGCGCCTTCACCGACACCTTCGCGGGCATCGCCCCCGCCTCGGTCCCGGCGTTCGTGGGTGTGCAGCTCGTGGGTGCGGTCGTGGGCCTGGCCCTGGTCGCGGTCATCTTCATGCGCGGCAAGACGGACGGCGGGGCGCCCTCCGCATGACGCAGCACACGGACGTGGTGGTGATCGGCGGCGGTCAGTCCGGGCTCGCCGCCGGCTATCACCTGCGCCGACTGGGTATCGAGCACGTCATCCTCGACGCCCAGGAGGGTGCGGGCGGGGCCTGGCAGCACACCTGGGACTCCCTGCGCCTCTTCTCCCCGGCCGCCCACTCCTCGCTGCCCGGCCGGTTCATGCCCGCCCAGGAGGGCGAGCTCTATCCGGACGCCGGGCACGTGGTCTCGTACCTCGCGGACTACGAGAAGCGCTACGAGCTCCCCGTGCGGCGGGGCGTGCGGGTCGACGCCGTCCACCGCGACGGCGTCCACCGCGACGGCATCCACCGCGAAGGCGTCCACCGCGACGGCGGCTTCCTGCGGGTGGAGACGGATTGCGGGGAGTGGCGGGCCCGCGCGGTCGTCGGCGCGACCGGGACGTGGACCCGGCCCTTCCTGCCCGCCGTCCCCGGACGGCGGGAGTTCCAGGGCCGCCAGCTCCACACGGTGCAGTACCGCAGTCCCGGCGAGTTCGCCGGTCAGCGCGTCATCGTGGTGGGTGGCGGGAACTCCGGGGCCCAGGTCGCCGCCGACCTCGCGTCCGTCGCCGAGCTGACGTGGGTCACCCAGCGCCCGCCGCGCTACCTGCCCGACGACATCGACGGCCGGGCCCTCTTCGATGCCGCGACCGCCCGCCGCCAGGCGCTCGGCGCGGGCCGTACCGACACCGGCGGTGTCGCCTCGCTCGGCGACATCGTGGCCGTGCCCCCGGTCCGCGCGGCCCGCGACGCCGGACTCCTGGCGGCGGAGCCGATGTTCAGCCGCCTCACCGCCACCGGTGCCGAATGGGCCGACGGCACCCGGGCCGAGGCCGACGCGATCATCTGGTGCACCGGCTTCCGCCCGGCCCTCGCCCCCTTCGCCCCACTGCGACTGCGCGGCAGCCACGGCCACATCGCCACCGCCGGCACGCGCGCCGCCGACGAGCCCCGCCTCCACCTGCTCGGCTACGGCGACTGGACCGGCCCCGCCTCCGCCACCCTCATCGGCGTCGGCCGTCCCGCCCGCGACGCGGCCCGCGAGATCGCGGAGCTGCTGGGCCGCTGACGCGCGACACCCTCTGCCGTTGGGGTGGTCCGTAGGCGGTCCATCAGGGCGAAGCCGACGGGCAGGGCGGTCTCGGCCCGCATGTAGAGGGGGACGGCGATCAGCGCGGCGAGCGGGATGGCGTACCACTTGCCGTCTCCGGCCACGGCGGCCATCAGGTCGGTGGGCACGTACTCCTCCTCCTCCTGGCCGCCGGCGACCCGTACGCGCTTGACCTGCGAGGCGAAGCCGAAGCGGTGCATGCCGTGCGCGATGAGCAGGGTGCCGAAGGGCAAGACGAGTTCACCGGCGATCATGCCGAACGTCGCGAGGACTTCGAGGACTTGGTTCACGGGTCGTGCACCTCAGGGCCCTGCAGACATCGCTGTGCCGTCCCACCGGCGTGGACGTGCTGCCGGTCGGTGAGGGGTGGGTTCAGTCTTGGGGCTGTACGAGGAGGGGCGCGGTCAGTCGATCCGCGGGCTGCGGCGCTCCAGCAGGACGACGTCACGCCACACGCCGTGGTGGCGGCCGATGCGCTGGCGGGTGCCGATGACGCGGAAACCGGCCCTCTGGTGCAGGGCCAGGCTCGCGGTGTTCTCGGGGAAGATCCCGGACTGGATCGTCCAGATGCCCGCCGCCTCGGTCGAGGCGATCAGGGCGTCGAGCAGGGCGCGGGCCACGCCGCGGCCCCGGGCGCCGGGGTGGACGTAGACGGAGTGCTCGACCACGCCCGCGTAGGCGCACCGGTCGGAGACCTTGGAAGCGGCCAACCAGCCGAGCAGTTTCCCGTCCGCGTCGACTGCCGCGAAGCGGTGATCCGGCAGCCTCCCCGCATCGAAGGCCTCCCAGGTGGGGGCCTCGGTCTCGAAGGTGGCATTGCCCTCGTCGATCCCGGCTTGGTAGATCGCCAGGACCTCGTCCGCGTGCGCCCGGGTCAGGGGCACGATGCGCATGCTCACACCCCACCGGCCCGGGTCAGCAGGGCGCCCATGGCCGCGAGGACGGCGGGCTCCACGCGGTAGTAGACCCAGGTGCCGCGCCGCTCGGAGGAGAGCAGGCCGGCGTCCTTCAACTTCTTCAGGTGGTGCGAGACCGTCGGCTGCGAAACGCCCACATCGGAGATGTCGCACACGCAGGCCTCCCCGCCCTCGTGCGAGGCGACGGCCGAGAACAGCCGCAGGCGCACGGGATCACCCAGCGCCTTGAACATCACCGCGGTCCGCTCGGCCTCCTCGGCCGTCAGCGGGCGCTCCGTCAGCGGCGGGCAGCAGGGCGCGGCGGCGTCCGGTTCCAGCAGGGGCAAGACCTTCGAGGAGGGCATGCCTTCATCATCCCCAGAAAATAGATGGATGTCTATGTTGACGAACGTCGATATGAGGTGCCAGTCTTGAGGCGTCAGGACATCGACAAACGTCGAAACAGCGCACATCGTGGTTGGACGGCGTAGCTGGACGACGCGGCTGGACGTAGTCGGAAGTACTCGGAAGTACCCAGAGGTAGTCGGACGTAGTCGGACGTAGTCGGAAGTAGCCAGGGGAGCCCGCCATGAACACATCCACCGAAGCCCTGCCCGTCGTCGTGATCGGAGCCGGTCCGATCGGCCTCGCGGCCGCGGCTCGGCTCGTCGAGCGGGACATCGAGCCCCTCGTGCTGGAGGCGGGCCCCGCCGCGGGGTCCGCGGTCCGTGAGTGGGCCCACGTACGCCTCTTCTCCACCTGGGGCGAGGTCATCGACCCGGCCGCGGAGAAGCTCCTCGCCCCGACCGGCTGGGTCAAGCCCGACCCCGCCGCCTACCCCTCCGGCGGCGACTGGGCCGAGCTCTACCTCCAGCCCCTGGCCGACGCCCTCGGCGAGCGCGTCCGCTACGGCGCGACCGTCACCGGAGTCTCCCGCACCGGCCGGGACCGGATCGTCGACGCGGACCGCGAGGCCCAGCCCTTCGTCATCCACTACACCGCGGCCGACGGCACCGAGGCCCGCGTCTTCGCCCGCGCCGTCATCGACGCCTCCGGTACGTGGTCCACCCCGAGCCCGGCCGGCGGCAGCGGCCTGCCCGCCCTCGGCGAGAAGAGCGCGGCCGACCGCATCACGTACCGCGTCCCGGACCTCAAGGACCCCGCCGTCCGCGCCCGCCACGCCGGCAAGCGCACCGCCGTCATCGGCTCCGGAGCCTCCGCCTTCACCGCGCTCGCCCACCTCGCCGACCTCGCGAAGGAGGAGCCCGGCACCCGTGCCGCCTGGATCCTGCGCCGCGGCATCTCCGGCTCCACCTTCGGCGGCGGCACCGCCGACCAGCTCCCCGCCCGCGGCGCCCTCGGCCTCGCCGCCAAGGCCGCCGTCGACGACGGCCACGCCGACGCGGTCACCGGCTTCCGCACCGAAGCCGTCGAACGCGACTCCGACGGCCGCCTCATCCTCGTCGGCGAGGACGGCCGCCGCCTGGACCCGGTCGACGAGGTCGTCGTCCTGACCGGCCTCCGCCCCGACCTCACGTTCCTCGACGAGCTGCGCCTCGGCCTCGACGAACGCCTCCAGGCCCCCACCGCGCTCGCCCCGCTGATCGACCCCAACCAGCACTCCTGCGGCACCGTCTACCCGCACGGCGCGAGCGAGCTCTCCCACCCGGAGAAGGACCTCTACCTGGCCGGCATGAAGTCCTACGGCCGCGCCCCGACCTTCCTCGCCATGACCGGCTACGAGCAGGTCCGCTCCATCGCCGCCACCCTCGCAGGCGACCACGAGGCCGCGGAACGCGTCGAACTCACCCTCCCCGAAACCGGAGTCTGCGGCGGATCCGGCCTCTTCGAGCAGCCCGCGGCAGCCACCCCCGAGGCAGTCTCCCCCGAAGGAGCCGGCGGAGGCTGCTGCGCGGCCCCCGCCACCCTCACCATCGGCGCCCCCGCCTCCTCCGGCGGCTGCTGACCCAGGTGACCGGCACCCAGGCCGACGTGGCCGCGACCGGGACGGGGGTCCGGCCGCGGCCACGCGGCGTCCTCCCGGCCCTCTGCGCCACCCAGATCACGAGCTGGGGGATCGTCTACTACGCCTTCCCCGTCCTCCTGCCACGCCTGACGGCGGACACCGGCTGGTCCCTCAACGCCGCGACCGCCGCCTTCTCCCTCGCCCTCGTCGTCTCGGCCGTCGCCGGCATCCCCCTCGGCCGGATCCTCGACCGCCGGGGCCCGCGCGCCGTGATGACCACCGGCTCCGTGATCGGCACCCTGGCCGTCCTCCTCATCGCGGCGGCCCCGAACCTGACCGTCTTCACCTGCGGGTGGATCCTCGCGGGCGTGGCCATGGCCGCCACCTTCTACCCGCCCGCCTTCGCCGCCCTCACCCGCTGGTGGGGCCCCGACCGGGTCCGGGCCCTGACGATCGTCACCCTCGCGGGAGGGCTCGCCTCCACGGTCTTCGCCCCGCTGACCGCAGCCCTGGCCGAACACCTCAGCTGGCGCGCCACCTACGCCGCCCTTGCCGCGATCCTCGCCGCCGTCACCATCCCCGCCCACGCCCTCGCCCTACGAGCCCCCTGGCCCCCGGCCCCGCCCTCCCCACTCTCCCCACCCTCGACGCTCTCGACCGACCGCACGCCGGTCGCCCGAAGCCGCCCCTTCCTCCTCCTGGCCGTCGCCTTCACCCTCTCCGGCTTCGCCATGTACGCCGTCGTCATGGGCCTCATCCCGCTCCTCACCGAACGCGGCGCCGACGCGACAACGGCCGCCTGGGCACTCGGACTCGGCGGCGCGGGCCAAACCCTCGGCCGAACCCTCTACGCCGGCCTGTCCACCCGTACCTCGACCACCACCCGTACGGTCACCCTGCTCGCCCTGGGCGGCGCGACCACGGCAGCACTCGCCCTGACCCCCGGCCCGATACCGCTGCTCATCGCGCTCTCGGTGCTGGCAGGCGTCGTACGCGGCAACCTGACCCTGCTCCAGGCCACCGCGGTCACCGACCGCTGGGGCACCACCCACTACGGCCGCCTCTCCGGGCTCCTCGGCGCCCCGGCCCACATCGCGGGAGCCCTGGCCCCCTGGGCGGGCGCCGCCCTCGCGGGCCCGCTCGGCGGCTACCCCCACCTCTTCGCGGCCCTGGCCTCGCTCTCGATCGTGGCCGCCTGCCTCGCCCTCGGCGCCACCGGGAAGAGCCGCACGCCATCGGCCCAAAACTGAGCCGCGGAGCCCCCCACTGATCCGCTACCCTGTCCTGGGCTGCCCTCGCGGCGGCCCAGGACCTTGCCGGGGCAAGCCGGACTCTCACGCAGAGCACCCAGCCACGCCCCACCCAAGGCCCGCCTTCGTGGGGCTTGACGGAAACCTTAAAAGCCCAGGTCAGGCCCTCTCTGCGGAAGCTGCCGAAAACGCTCCGCTCGCCTTCTCGGAACGCATTGCGCATCGTCGCAGCTCAGAGGCATGTCGGTGGATCCCTCGGCCTCCCTTGATTTCGGCCGCTGAATTGCGGGATGCCTCGGCTTTCGTATCCGCCCTTCATAGCAATGCCGCTGTCGGCTCGCAGGCCCGTCTCCGGGACTCTGCGCTGTGGCGCTCTGAGCCCGCGGGGTCAGGATTGACGGTCCCAAAACGCTTCCACTGGTTCTGGTGGCCATCGCGCACAGCAGAGAAGCGATACCCGTCCGAAGGTCGCGGCCGACCCACCCTTGAGCAGCCCACCCACTCCCCTGAGAGATTGTGCTGCCTGCCGACTACACCGAAGATTGGCTGCTGCGACGGCCCCCTTGAGCTGACGTGAGTAGGCGCCGCTCCCCCTGGGCCCTGCCTGACATTGGATCTTGGTGGGCTCGCGGAGCCAGAGGATGAGTGACGTCCGGGACGTCGGCCCCACTCGATGCCGAGGTCACGGCCGAAGCCCAGCGTCTGGCGCGCGTTCGGCCTGGCCAGAACCGACGTTCGTAGCGATCGAGCCCTGAACAAACGGTCGTCAACAAAGGCAGGGCAAGACAGCTCTTTCGCGTCCGGGGCCAGCTACATGAATGGGAGAATCGTTCCATGCCGGATCTCTCGCCTTCAAACGACTCGGACGCCAGGACTTTCGCTCTCGACACCAGCGTCATCCCCCTTGGTGAGCGCGCCCTGCGGGGCGTTCTTAACCACGTGGTCGCTGTCGGCGACGAGGCCGAGGCGACCTACCTCGAGGTGAAGAGCCCTCTCGACATGAACAGCAAGGCGACCGCGGCCAAGATCGCAAAGTTTCTCCTGGGCGCAGCGAACCGGCGTCCGGGCGAGGCGGCCCGACACTTCCACGGCTACGCGGTCCTGGTCATCGGCGCACAGAAGAACGGCGCTCCCGGCGTACCGCGCGGAACCGAGGCCCACGAGCTCGAGGACCGGCTCCGCCCCTACCTCGGGCCCCAGTTTCCTGCCTTCGAGTTCGGCCGGATCGGCATCGACTTCGACCACGAGGTCCTGTTCGTCATCGCCCAGCCGCCGGAGGATGGTCAGACGATCTTCCCGTGTCACAAGAGCTATCAGGGTGAGGACCGCCGCGACAACATCGAGGACGGCGCGATCTATGTGCGAGGCATCAGCAACACGCGGCCCGCACGCTCCGGAGAGGTCCTCGCTCTCGTCGAGCGCGTCCGCCGGGGCGGGAAGCCACCGATTGACCTCGAGGTACAACTGATCGGCCCGATCTGCAGGGTCGACCGCGTGGACGAGATCCTGGAGAGACTGCGCCGCTACGAAGAAGAGAAGTTCACTAAGCAGCCTAGACCGGCTGAAGACACCGTCGCCTCGATGCCGTTCAGATTGACGCCGACCGTCTTCGGCTGGCCGAAGCCGCTGTCGATGGAGGACCGGGAGCAGGCGCTCGCCGCATGGCAGAGCAAGAAGGTCGAACACATCGCTGAGGCTCGGGAGCACTTCCTTGGCGTCGGGATGCCGGGTGCCGGCGTCCAGGTGGTCAGCCGCCATCGTTTCGTGGCCAAGCCGCACCTGATCCTGACGTTCCATAACTGCGAGGTTTTGGAATACCTCGACCCGGACGACGCCGACTTCGAGAAGACCGTCGAACCAGTGCTGCGGTCATACGATCCGTTCTCACCAAAATTCGACTACTCGACTATCCGGCCCCTCCCACAGGGCTATCCCGTAACCTGGAGCACCCACGGCGAGGACGCTGAAGTTGTGCTCACTCCCGAGTCGTTCCGCCCGAACGTACCTTGGACGAGCGGCCAAGACGACTACGTGATCATCGCGAGGGATCCTCAGGCCAGTTCGGTGGAGGTCTCGTGGCAACTTACCGAGGACGGCAACGACGCGGTGACCAGTGGTGAGCTCCGGATACCCACCGAGCCCCTCGTCGACGCGGCCGACCTGTTCGAGTCGGTCTTCCTCAGCACGGACTAGGTGTGTTCTTCGACACCGGGCGAGGGGAGACCATGGATCTCTCGCAAACGCTGAGCTGCAGCCTCGCCCTCGAATTCTGTTAACGCAGTACATAAACGCCCAATGACAAACTGCTTGGCATCGGGCTTCAGCTTCCCGTACCACTCCTCCAGCAGATGTGCTGTTTGCACCCACGTAGCACCCGGGGCGAACGAAGCCACCTGCTCAGCAACGATGCGGACGATCTTGATCGTCTCCGCGTTGACCGTCTCCGGTGACTCGAGCAACAGCTGTGCAAGGAGAAGCGTCGGGTCCGTGCGCAGCTGATCGCGGTACGCCACCGCCTGGACCACCCGCAGTTGCTTGATCTCCGAGTCCGTACGCGCGCGTGCCCTGAGGTGCATCTGGGCTTGGGCGGCATGCAGGTCCTCAGGGGCAACATGTACGCGTACGGTGGCCCCTTGCACCCGCACCCCCTCGTCGGGCAGCACCGCTTCCCTACCGAAGCGCGCGTTCGCGCGATGTTGGAGTTCTGCGTAATCAAGGATGGGGCAGTCAGCCGCCAGCCGTGTGAACTCGCCGATCACATGGCACGTTGCAACGGCCTCCGGATTGTGGTGACGGACTCGGCTTCTCTGCCATCGGCCCTCTATGAAGACATCAAAGCGGAATCCGTCATCTGCGCTCGCGACAGTGAAGCTGACCGAGAACACGCCCCGCCTTGTTGGCCGACCCCAGAATCTAAGCACTCGCCGGTTCTCCCTCCCTTTCCCCGCCCGGCGCACGCGGATCGGCGGCCTCCACGCTTCGTACCAGTGCAGCACGGAACCTACTGCGTCCTTCCCAATCCAGCGCCTCCCCCCGAATCAACCAGTGCTCAGCCAGTCGATAGAGGTTCAGGACGCGTCGGCCCCGCAGATGATCACCTTGGGTCTCGTGAACTGCACGCACGAACGTGGCCGCAATCCGATCTGCTGCGTCGTCTCCCGTTGCCGCAGCGGCGTCCAACCACACGGCACAAGCTCGCCGGCCAAGCGCAGTGGGCTCCTCCGCCTCCAGAGCGGTTCGCCAGCCACGGATCACCCAGTCTGGAACAACCCCTCCCTCCGGGGAGCTCAGCAGAGCTGGTTGACCAGAATCGTCATGTTGCAGTGCCAGATTCATGAAAGCGCTCGCAGCAGAGCGCTGTAGGCCGTTCTGATCACTGGCGAACCAGGAATCGAGGGTCTTACGCACTTGGGGACGCAGCTCGTCCTCCTCCCAGAGCGCGTTGAGGGCCGTCCCGACGGCCTCCGCAACGCCGTCCTTCTGCGAGACGGCGAGGTCACCCAATCGGCGCAACATCAGCCCGGGGTGAGCAGGAACGAGAGTCTGAAATACACGGGCAAGTGTCCGCAGGAGGTGAGCACTGCTCTCCTCGCTCGAGGCCCACCTAGTAGTTGCGTTCCGGGTGAGCTGGCCAACCTCTGGGTCGAGAATGGCAGCGACCAAGAGATCGTGTGCGTGCCCAACGAGGCCGCCGTCCTGCGACCAGTCTTCAGCCACCCGGTACAGCAACTTCGTCTGCCTGGATGCCTGGGCGTGGCGGAGGGCCCACGGGACCATACGCTGTGCGAGACGCGCCTGCTGGTCCGGCTGGAGGCCCAAGCAGAGTTTGGCCGTCCAGTTTGTGAACCGCCCGATGAGTTCTGGCCGGTCCCGCCAGAAGTAGCGGACCACAGCCTCGGCGAAGCCAGGCCCAGGGAACCGCAGGTTGCCGTCAGGCAGAGGTATCGCATCGATCTGGCGCGCCAGCTGAATCAGACCGGGTCCCTGTTGCCCTGTCAGCCGGGGACCTTCGTTCTTCTCACCAAGCGCATGCCCCAGGGAGGTGATCCTGTCGTGGACGTTCTCGATGGGTGCGCCGTCGTAGACCGAAGCCAGCAGCAAGTAGTTGCGGTCGTAGCTGGTTCGGCCGGGCTCGGAGTGCCATTTCCACAGGACATCCATCCAGCCGGCGACTGCGTTTGCGACGGCCTGCACGACCTTGTCGAACCCGTCAGAGCCTTGTTCAGTGCTGCGTCCTGTGGCGGACCTGTACTGGGACTCGGCGCGTACCAAGGTCTGGGCCCATTCCTTCACCTGACCTGGGCGCAACTGAGGCAAGTCCTTGCAGAGACGGTGGTCTTCAGCCCAAGACTTCGGGTCGGTAATCCCTGCCGTCTCCAGGTACTTCGTGAAGAGCTCGATCGCATCCGGCGCCGCGGGAATCTTCGCGAGGCCGCCGGCACCGTTCCCGATCCGAGCCCATAGCTCTGCGCCCACCAGAACGATCAGGTAGGAGTCATCATCACGTAAGTCGTCGGCTTGCTGTAGCTCCAGGCCAAAGTCGCAGCTGGCAGGGACACTCTCCTCAGTCTCACGCAGGTCCAGGATCCACCCGGTGCGCTTGTTTCCTCTGAGACCCTCCATGCTGAAGCTGTCCCCGACTTCTCGACGGACCCGCCGCAGAGTCAGGGGCTCACCTTGAACGTTGGTCAGCAGCTGCAGTGCCGAAGTCCAGCGGCCACTGCCAAGGTGGTCCGCGACGAGCACCGCGACGCGGTTGTCCTTCAGGACCTCCGCGACCTCCCCTTCATTCCCAATGGGTAGGTAGTCCGCTAGCTCTCGAGCCACTGATTCTGCGCGCAGGGGCGCACCGCTGTGGCGCTGCACTGCCTCGAAGAGCTGACCGATCATGGTGCCGTGATTGGCATCCGCGTGCACGCTGGCGTACGGGCCGCTACGGAGAGTCGCCGCCGATGGGACCGGATCCGCTTCGACTTCGGCTTGGATCGGTGTTGCGTCGGTAGCTGAGGGCGAGGCCGGAAGTTCCACGGTGTCGTCGACTGCGACAGGGATAGGGGTGCTGGATGCCAGCTCCTCCGCCAAGCCTGCCGAATCCGAGGGCGCAGGGGGGACGGCAGTGTCATCCACAGTGCCACCGTTCAAGCCGGGCGCGAGTGTCTTCCCTCGCCCGTCGGCGCTCGGTTCCTGCACGTACTCAGTAGCGGGCTCGGACATGCGCGGACTCCTCTTAGCTGGTCGGGGAGGGAAGTCAGAGGCGGGATCGGGCCTTCACGCGCGGCCGTCGATGATGGGCGCCTTCATCCCGATGACCTTTCCCCCGGCCTCCACGCTCCTCGCCCTGATAGTGCTTGTCACGGAGCCGCGAATGGCGTCCTCCGCCTCGATACCCGTCACCTCACCGGCCACCGTGTCGTAGTGCTGAGCACTCACGGGGCCAGTCTGTTCACGAGCCTCGCCCGCGAAGGTGAACCGCTGGCCGTAGACGTCTTCTAGGGCCACACGCACCTGCCCGAGGGTCCGCATAAGCACAGCATTCTCGACAGTGAGTTGGGAGGAGTCGCGCTGATACTGGGCCATTCCGAGCGCATAAGCCTCCAGCACCTCAAGCCGGGCCTCAAGCCGCTCCGAGTCGGCTCGAAGCGGCAGCTCCAGCTCGCCCACCAGTTCGGCGGGTACCTCCGGGTCCGCTTCCGCCTCCACCGTTCCGCCAGAGCGGCGACGCGACAGGACCGCGTCCAGCCTCTGCCCGAGGAACGCGAACGCCGCCGGTAGCGCACTGCTTGCGACCATCGAAAAATCCGCACCATCCAGCATGAAGCCCCACCCTCGCAGACTTGAACACATCAAAAACGAGACAAGGAGCTATTCATACCTTCACGGGACGAAGGCGTATGCCAACTCAAACAACCCTGGCTCAAATAGGACCAGAAGTGAACGCCTAGCCGATCTCCGAAAACATACTCGATTACCTTCGAGCGACACCGCCGCGCAACTATTGTGACTCGTGAGGCGGGGGCGCCACCTCAGGGAGCCCGGACTCTCGAGTTGAATGGGCCCGGTGCCCGTGTGCACGAAAGACCAGCTCATCGGGGCATCTCAGTACCCGCGAAGTCCGCCAGGCCACGTCGAACGTCATGGTCCAGCGCGATTTCTGGATCATGCGTAGCGCTCTCAAACTAATGACCGGAGAGAGGATGAGCCGAGTCGCCGTTAAATTCACGTGCCGAGTGTGCCACTCGAAGCGGCGTTACTCGACCTGAACTTCCAGCCAACATCGCCCGCAACTGCAACCACACAAGTTAACAGGCGTCACAAAAACCGCAGCAGCCACTCGGAGATTGCCCACACAGCCATCCATCGAAAGTGGCGGCATTCTCGAACAATCGCGCTACCAAGTTTTGAACGCATACGAGATCTCTGGCTTGGAGACCGATATAGGGGTCTGGCTGGATCAGCACGGTTGCGCAACCTAGGGCTGTCCGATCTGCGGCCCAGGTGTGGTCGAGGGCGGTGAAGTCGTCGTCGATCCAGACGACTGGGGCCGCGCCGAGCCAGGCATCGACGTGATCGCGTTTCCAGAGGTAGCCGTTGGGGTGGCTGGTGGTGATTTGGGGGCGGGGCAGGTCAAGGTAGGGAAAGTCAGGAAGGCCCAGGAGCGGCCCGATGATCGTGGTGGCGTCCTTGCGCCAGCTCGTGCACCAAACCGGGGTGACCAGGCCACTGGCCAGGAGCTCGGTGAGCAGCTGGCCGTGCCTGGGGTCGAGCCAGATGGGGACGGAATCGTCCGGCTGCCGCCCGGCGGGCAGGACGCTGTGGCGGACGTGGGTGGGTGGGGTGCTGCCGTCTGCGGCGGGAAAGGGTATGAAGACGCCGTCGATGTCCAGGAGCAGGTAGGGCAGTGCCATTGGTGCCTCCGGGGTCAGCGTTTGCGGGCGGTGATCAGGAGGGTGGTCGGCCACGGGTCGCGGCGAGGATGACGCAGCTCCAGGGCTGAGGTGACGCGCAGGCCTGTACGCGCGAGGTGGGCGCCCCAGCGCCGAGCGTCAAATTCCCATCGGGCGATGGGTAGTCGGGTGCGGTCGGGCATAGTGACGTAGTCCTCGCGCGGACGGTCGTCCGTGGATGGATGTCTTCCGGCCCGTGCCGGGTGCGGGACGGAGAAGGCCAGAACACCGCCTGGCTTGAGGTGCCGGGAAATGGCTGCGAGCAACAGCTCGGGGGCGACGAGGCCGACGGCGCCGAAGACGGAGTAGATCGCGTCGAAGGTCTGGCCGGTGGCCTGCAAGTGGTGCAGGGCATGGCTGGCAGCGAAGGTGGCGCCGCCAACGTGTCCGTAGTGGGAGCGGGCGCGGCGTATCTGGAAGCCGACCAGATCGACACCGGTGACGCGGGCCTGGTGGTACTTGGCGAGGTGGGCCACGTTGTGGCCGGGGCCGCAGCCCAGCTCCAGGAGGTGCTTGCCGCGTAGGCCCCGCCCCAGAACCTCAGCTCCAGGACCGAGGCCCGCGTGGGTGCTCCACTCCATCCGGGCCGGCGCGGTGAGCGCATGGGCGGGGGAAGCGGCAATGCGCTGGGTTGCGTGGGCGTACCAGGGGGAGACCTGGGCGAGCACCTAGACCTCCAGGAGTTGGACCACGTCATTCAGGTGGCGGCGGACGACAGAGATGTATGCGGGGTCCTTGGTCGGGTCGTTGATCCAGCGGATGGCCTGCTCCATGAACCACTCCACCACCCACATGCGATGCCAGCCCAGGGCCCACGCCTCGGCGGCCAGGCCGCCCCGGGCGGCGAGGGCGTCCTCGTGGCCGCCTGCAGTGACGTACTGCTCCAAGAACACCCGCAGCCGGACGGGGCTCGGTGCGTCAGTGGTGCCGTGGTACGAGGCAAGGTCGATCAGGCCGGGGCCGGTGAAGGCGCGGGCGAAGTCGAGGAGGTGCCAGCCGTGCTCCCCGATGTGGACGCTCGTGGGGTGGAACTCGGAGTGGACCCAGCCGAACGGGTCCAGCGTCGCCCCCTGGCTGCGGGCTTCAGCCGATGCGGAGATCTTCCCCAGTCCGGTCTCGATGTCGTCGCAGTCCGTCCACCGATCCGCCTTTCGCAGCCGCTGGAGGTGATCGATGGCTCGGCCGGGCAGGGCCGCCAGCCCCGCACTGTCGAGGAGCGGCAGGCCCCCCGCCGGGCGGGCGGCGTGGAGCATCACGGCTGCGGCGACTCCGTCGAGGTCATCGGCGCCGCGTACGGGGGTGCCGAGATCGTCCATGAGCATCCCGAGCCAGTTGTCCCGCATGGCGGTGGCGTGGAGCTCGGGGACCGGCAGCCCGCGCTGATGGGCGATTCGCAGGGCCTGGGCCTCGCGGTCGAAGGGCTCCTTGGCGTACTTGAAGACGGCCGTGGTGCCGTCGGGGAAGGTGACGCGTTCGACGCCGGACATGCCCCAGACGCGGATCTCGGAACGTTCGGGGAGGGGCTTGCCGACGAGGCCGCACAGGTCGTCGAGCAGGGCGGTGATCAGGCTCTGGTCCATGAGGGGACTCCGGGGGCTGGTGGGCGCCGGGTCGGGCGGAGCGGATCGCCCGCCCAACCCGGCGCCGTATGGAGGTGGGGGTTACTCGGCCGCGGTCACGCGGTGGGCGTAGACCTGCTCGATCCAGCCCGCCTTGAACACGGCTAGGTCGTCACGGAAGTTCGCCATCGAGGCACCGTAGGGCGCGACGACCCCGCCGGTCTGGTCCGGCACGGACTGGCAGCCGTGCACGAGCCGGCCTCCGAGCGCGGCGTGGGCCTTGATGGACTCGATCCGGCGGTGCTCGTTGAACCAGCCGCCGTGGTAGACCTCGTCCAGCATTCCGCCCGTCGCGTCGTCCAGGTCGAAGACGACGGAGGTGGCGGCGGGGAAGAACCAGCAGGGACCGACGTTGGAGATGTGGCCGTCGAGCTCGACCTTGTTGAGCGCCATCAGCGTGGCCGCCTCGCGCAGCATGCGCAGGTGGTCGGCGGTGATCTGCGGCAGGCCGAGGCCGGCCAGGTGCTCCTCGCGGAAGAGGTACGAGTAGACCCCGTACGCCGTTGCCAGGACGCGGGCGGCATCGGACGTGGACTCACCGTGGTTCTTGATGAAGTCGAGCGCGAGCTGCTCGACCGCACTCTCGGTCGTCTCGTCCACGTCGAGGAGCTGGGCCTTGACCAGCTTCCAGTCGGCGACGAGCCAGGTGTTCGACTCGAACCGGAAGAAGTACTCCGCCGGGTCGATGGTGATGCGCCGGCCGTCCACCTGGATGCCGGGCAGGCGGCTCCAGCGCGGGTCGAAGGCGTCGGGCAGCTCGACCTTGATGGTCGCGGTGTCGATGGTGGTCACCGTGTCTCCGTCTCTGATCGCCGGGCCAGGGCATAGGAATGCCCGAGTCCGGTAGGGCGTACGGAACTTGGGGGCCGCCCGGCCCAAGAGTGGGGCGGCTGTCGATAAGTGAACCGCCCGCTACGCAGAGTGGGTACGGTGTGGCGGAGGCCAAGCGGTATACGCGGTTTACAGCTCCGGAGCGGAGGAGATCGTGCCAGCGCCGATTAGTGCCAACTCCCGCCTGCGCGACACGATCAACACGGCCGGGTGTACGTACGAGGCACTCGCCAAGGATGTGCGGCGTATCGCCGCCGAGAACGGCGAGCTGCTCCAGACCAACAAATCTGCCGTCTCCCACTGGGCGAGCGGCACCCGCGTCCCCTCCGGCCAGGCGGGCCAGTATCTCGCCGAAGCCCTCTCGCGCAGGCTCGGCCGTGTTGTCACCCAGAGCGAGATCGGGTTCCAGTCGGCCGATACCGAGCCGTCCGGTGACGGGGACCCGGTCACTGCCGTCACGAACCTCGGCCGTGCGGATGTCGAGCGTCGCCGCTTCCTCGCCATCGCCGCCTTCACCACGGCTGGCGTAGCCATGCCCCTCCTGCACGACCACGAAGCCACCTCACGGATGCTCCGCGCCCGCACCGCGGGGTCCCGCGTCGGTGGCGAGGACATCGACGTCGTCCGGCAGATCACGGCGGCCTTCAGTGCCGCAGACGAACGCCTCGGCGGTGGCCACGGCCTGACCACGGTCACCGCCTACCTCGCCGACACCGCCGCACCCATGCTCCGGGGCCGATTCCCCTCCGAAGCCTTACGCCAGGCCGCCTTCGGTGCCGTTGCGGAGCTCTCCTACCTTGCCGGGTGGAAACATCACGACCTCGGTCACGAGGGCGCTGCCCAGCGCTACTACCAGGTCGGCTACCAGCTCGCCTGCGAAGCCGACCACCACGGTCACGCGGCCTGGATGATGCGCGCCCTCGCCCACCAGTCCCTCAGCCTCAAACAACCCCACCACTGCGTCGACCTCGTCGAAGGCGCCCTCAACCGCGGCCTCGGCCACGTAGACGGCCAGACCGAAGCCCTCCTCCACATCACCCACGCCCGTGCCTACGCAGCCGTCGGCGAGAACCCCTCGGCCGCACGTGCCCTCCTCGCCGCCGAAGACGCACTCCTACGCGAGGACGGCCCACAACCCAGCTTCTCCCGCGTCAGCGGCCCAGCCGCCGGCACAGTGGCCAGCCACACCGCCCGCACCCTGACCGACCTCGCCGACCACATCGGCACGGAACAGCAGCACCGCGACGCGCTCACTCGCTGGGACCCGGAGCAGTACAAGCGCGTCCATGCCCTCACCCATGCTGACCTCGGCGACAGCCTCGCCGCCCAGGCCCGCGCCGACGAAGCGGTCGCCGCCTGGACCCAGGCCCTTGTCCTCATGGAGGGCATGACATCCGACCGCACCCGCAAGGCCATCACCTCAATCCGGTCCACCCTCGCGGTCTACCAGCGCCGCCGCGTCCCCGGCGCCGCCGATCTCGCGCGGCGTGCCCGCGAGGCCCTCGCCTAACATGCGCAACAACCCGCCCGACGAAGGGAAATGCTCCGTGGCACAGCAGACCGATGACCGCTCCCCTGCCCTCAAGCCGGCGCTCGACTCGATGACCCTGCTGGTCGCGGCCGTCATCGTCCACGACAAGGCCACCAACCGCGTCGTCCTCCTCCAGCGGAGCGAGAACGCCAAGTTCGCCCAGGGCATGTGGGACCTCCCCGTCGGCAAGAGCGAACCGGGCGAGCCCATCACCGCTACTGCGGTCCGCGAGCTCTACGAGGAGACGGGCCTCACCGTGAAGCCCGAGTCCCTCACGGTCGCCCACGTCATCCACGGCGCCTGGGGCGTCGAAGCCCCCAACGGCTTCCTCACCATCGTCTTCGCCACGCACGAGTGGACAGGCGAACCCGAGAACCGTGAACCCCGCAAGCACTCTCAGGTCCGCTGGGTCTCCACCGACAACCTGCCAGAGCAGTTCGTCCCTACAACGGGAAGTGCCCTGCGTGGGTACCTTGAGGACGGCCCCGAGGTCTCCCTCAACGGTTGGCACTGAGATGGGCGCCAAGGCCACTCCCAGCCCGCCGGAGCCCACCGCAGAGCCACCGATCGAGCCGTTCCATCCTTTCAACGACATCGGTGCTCCGATCGTCCTCCACTCCGGGGATATCGGTGGAGTCGAGGAGAAAGACCTGCCTGGGGAAGTCACCTTGTCGTGTGCTCCAAGGTTGGGTCTCGACTGGAAAGTGACGCCAACCCCGTCCAGCTGGCCGAACCTGATGCCTGACCTCAGTGAGCCCGGCCCGCTGCTCTTGCGGCGTCCCTACGGGGACTATCCGATGGACATTCACACACCTGGATCAGAGGGCAGCTCCAACGGAGCAACCCTTGGTGACGCGGAGTCCCCCATCACACGGATGGTGGCTCACTGGTTCAACCTGCCGCGCTTCGAAGGTCAGCACCACCTGAGCGCCGGCGAGGGCCAAGAGCGGGTACGGCCCAGAAGCCGCTGGATGCACGAAGTGGATGGCTGGCGCATCACTCTCGACGTCAGGCCGGACCACAAGGAGATCTGGCCTGAGCTGCGCCGCAGCAGGGTCTACGCCATGACCCACGTGATGGAGATCAGCCGCTGCGACGGAGGTGACTTCACCTCCGCTAGCGCCAGGCGCGTTCTGACGGCGCTACACACCGGCCTCTCGTTCTCCCTGGGCAGGTGGGTCGCCCCCATGCTCCCCGTCGGGTTCGCGGCGGACGGACGCGTCGTCTGGGAGGAATGGCGGGTGATGCACTGCGATCCCGCCCGCAACTCCTCCGGCGGATGGTGGGAGCCACTCGATCCGGCACCGTTGGCCCGATTCCTGGACGGGCTCGTACCCGCATACGCCGACCCCGCCAGATCCGAAGCGCTGCGCCTTCAGATCAACTACGCGATCACAGCGATCAGCGGCGAGGGGTTTGTGGAGCAGCGCGTCATCATCGGTGCGGCAGGGCTGGAACACATGATGTGGCAGCGCCTCCACATGGAAGCCGGCTGGAATCGGAAGGCCTACGACTCCCTTCACGCCCATGCCCGACTGCGGCGAATCTTGCAGGATGTCAGCGTCCCGACCTCGATCGACTCCTCCCAGCTACCGGCTCTCGCACAGTTCGCCAATGAGAACCAGAGCAGCGACGGATCATCCCTCGACGGCCCTGAGGCACTCACTCGCGTGCGCAACAGCCTCGTTCATCCGAAGGAGTCGCAGAAGAAGATCTACGGCCGCGAGCGCGTCGTCGTTGACGCATGGTTGCTGGCCAGGCACTACCTCACCCTGCTGATCCTGGAGTCCTTGGGCTACCACGGAGACCACCGCAATTTGGCTCAGATGGGCAGCTGGCAGGGCGAGGTCTCACAGACTCCCTGGGCATAGCCCGGGCCCTCACGCCGCCGCGGGCTTGAGGCCTTCGACGAAGCTTGCGATGCGGGTCAGCGCCTCCTCCAGGCGGTCCGGCGGGACCGTGTAGGAGATGCGGACGTGGTGAGGGGCTGCGAAGTCGGCGCCGGGGACTACCGCGACGTTGGACTGCGCGAGGAGGAGGTCCGCGAAGTCCGCCGCTGAGGTGATGGTGCGGCCCGCGTGGGTGCGGCCGTAGGTGGCGGAGACGTCGGCGAGGAGGAAGAAGGCGCCTTCCGGGTTTCCGCCGGCTTCCAGGCCGGGGATGTCCGCGAGGGCCTTGAGGGTGGTCAGGCGGCGGGCGTCCAGGGCCTGGCGGCGGTGTTCCAGTTCGGTGGTGAGGTCTGCGGTGAGGGCGCCGAGGGCTGCCTTCTGGGCGATGGAGGAGGGGGCCGAGGCGGTGTGGCTCTGGAGGGCCGTGATGGCTTGGGCTACGGGGGTGGGCGCCGCTACCCAGCCGATGCGCCAGCCCGTCATCGCGTAGGTCTTCGAGACGGCTCCGATGGTGAGGGTGCGGGCGGCGATGTCGTCGGAGAGGGAGGCGACAGAGGCGAAGGCCGCGGCGCCGAAGACCCAGTGGTCGCAGATCTCGTCGCTGATGATCGTGAGGTCGTGGTCGACGGCGACCTGGGCCAGGGCCGCCAGTTCGGCGCGGCTGTAGACGACGCCCGAGGGGTTGGCCGGACTGTTGAGGAGGAGGACCCGGGTGCGGGTGGTGACAGCCGCGCGGAGCTGGTCGGGGGTGACCTTGAGGCCGGCGTCCGGGGATGGGTGGACCGGGACCGGGGTGCCGCCGGCCAGGGTGGTCAGGTGGGGATAGCTGACCCAGTGCGGGGCGGGGATCAGGACCTCGTCGCCCGGGTTCAGAAGGGCGGTGAAAGCGTAGTGGAGGGCTTGTTTGGCGCCTGCGGTGACTACTACGGCGGAGGGTTCGTACGTGGTGCCGTGGCGGTTGAGGTGTGCCGCCACGGCCGCTCGGAGTTCGGGGATGCCGGCCGCCGGGGTGTAGCGGGTGAAGCCTTCGGCGATGGCTTGCGTGGCGGCCTGGGCGGCGGGTTCGACGGTGGGGAAGGCCGGTTCGCCGCTGGTGAGGTTGATGACGTCCACCCCGAGCGCGATCAGCGCCTTCGCCTGAGCGTCGAGAGCCGCGGTCGCGGACGGCGGGACCTGTGCCGCCCGGTGCGCGAGGCGGATGCGGCCGGCCTCTTCTGGGGTGGGCGTTGCGGTACTCACGGCGCTCCTTGGGGTGGGATCGGGTGGGGCGTGGGTGGAGGTGTGCGTCAGATACGGATGCCGTAGGCGGCGATCGCGGAGTCCTGGGCGCGGCGGAACTCGTCGGAGCGGCTTACGGGGCTGCTGACTTCGGCGCAGCTGTCGCAGAAGCTGACGCGGGCGACGAAGGCGGCGTTGCGGGTCCGGCGGAGGTTGCGGATGGAGCGGCGGATGAACGGCATGACATCCTCGATTCATAGATGAGTGTCTATGGATTGAGGATGTCGGAATACATAGATGACTGTCAATGGGTTTTGCGGAACGTCCCGCCTCTCGGGCAGATCTGGACGCAGGGGGCTTTGATCGGCCAGATTGTGCGCATGATCGAGCCTGCACCTGCCGGGATATCCGCCTCCTGCTGCCCCGCGCCCATGACCGCCACCGAAGCGGAGGACCTGGCGGCCGCGTTCAAGGCCCTGGCCGATCCGGTGCGGCTGCGGATCGCGAGCATCGTGGCCTGCTGCCCGGCCGGCGAGGTCTGCATGGGGGAGATCGCCTCGGAGTTCTCCGTCTCCGGTCCGACCATCAGTCATCACCTGAAGAAGCTGCGCGAAGCGGGCGTGCTGTCCTCCGAGCGGCGGGCGAACGAGGTCTACTACCAGGTGCGTTCGGACCGCTTGGATGCGCTGATAGCCCAGCTGGCCGCCATGAAGGCGACGGTCAGCCCGGCTTGCTGAGCGCGTCCGTCCCTACATACGGCTGCGGCCCGCCCCGGAGCAGGGGGCGGGCCGTTGCCGTCTTACGTGTTGGTGCGTTGGTGCGTTCGTGCGGTGGCGATCAGACCCGCAGGAGGGTCAGAGCCACATCGGAGCCGTGTAGCCGAGGATGACCGCGCCGGTGAAGAGGATGCCGACGACCAGGGCCACCACGCGCCAGCGGGCGATGAGGAGCATGCCGCTGATGGCGCCGACGCTGGTGCCCGCGCCGGTCATCAGGAAGGCGATCGCCGGGCCCGGGCCCATGCCGCCCTTCATCAGGGCGGCGATGAGCGGCAGGGAGCCGTCGGAGTTCAGGTAAACCGGGATGCCGATGAGCGCGGCGAGCGGGACGGAGTACCAGTTGTCGCCGCCGAGGTACTCGGTCAGGTAGCGGGTCGGGATCGAGTTGATGATCAGGAAGCCCAGCGTCGCGAAGCCCAGGAAGTAGAGCGCGAGGCGCTTGCTGGTGATCTTGAGCTCGTTGCCGAACTCGTCGAGCTTCCAGCGCTTGATCAGGCTGGTCTCGACCGGCGCGGGGGCGGGCGCTGGAGCGATGGGGCGGTTCAGCAGGGCGGTACGGGCGAGACCGCCACCACCACCGGAGCCGGCCGGGGCGCTCACGCCGCCGCCACCCGAGATCCCGTCTTCCGCGTCGTCACTGCTGCAGCAGCTCTCCTCGGCCTTCTTCTCCGCCTCGGTGGAGGTCAGGCGGGCCTGACCCTCGAGCCAGCCGGTCTTCTCGATGAGCCAGGTGACGGCACCGGCGAGGAAGCCGAGGACGATCGCCGCGATGAAGAAGGTCAGGGCGAAGTCGGGGCCGAAGAGGCCTATGGAGTAGACGAGTTCTTCAGGGCTCGTCAGCGGCGAGGCGACCATGAAGGTGACGACCGGGGCCCACGGGACGCTGGAGGCGAGGGCGCCCAGGACGACCGCGGTGGTTCCGCAGGAGCAGAACGGGGTGAGCGTCGCGAGGACGACGGCCCCGATGACCGCCCAGAGGGTCTTGCGTCGCAGCCAGGAGGAGAGTCGCTCCGCTCCGATGTACACCGGGATGGCCGAGGCCACGATGACGCTGATCAGCAGGAAGGGCCAGTTCGCCGCAAGGGTGTGGCCGACGTCCTGGGCTGTCTTGCCCAGGACGTCAAGGACGGTGTCGAACACGGAGAGCTCCAACTCAACTCATAGACGGCTGTCGATGGGTTGAACTCTGTCGGACTCATAGATGACTGTCAATGTGTTTGGGGAACAATCCATAGATGGCCATCGTTGGATTGGGTATGCCTACGCCCATCTCGGAGCTCTGCTGCTCCCCCGTGCTCGCCGGTCCGCTCACCCTTGAGGCGGCCGACGACCTCGCGGCCGCACTGAAGGTCGTCGCCGACTCGACCCGACTGCGCCTGCTCGGGCTGATCCGCACCCAGCCGAACGGGGAGGCGTGCACCTGCGACCTCACCGAGCCGCTGGGCCTGACCCAGCCGACTGTCACGCACCACCTGAAGGTGCTCTTCGAGGCAGGCTTCCTGGAGCGCGAGCGTCGCGGACGCCAGACGTACTACCGGATCGCGGCCGGCAGCATGACCGTGCTGTGCCAGGCACTGGACCCCTCGCCTGAGCTGCTCTCCGCCTGACCCAACTCGTTTGAGCCAAGGGCTGGTTGTCTTCGCGCCACGCGCGGACAGCCGGCCCTTTCGGCATGTTCAGGCATGAGGGTGCCGGGCGCGCTTCCTGCCAGCAGTGATCCCTTCCGCACCCTGGGTGACCTCGGACAGACTCATGAACACCGGGAGGGCGACAAGCCCCCGGGACCGCCGGAACCGGCCAGCAGACCGCTGGCCGCCGGTCGCCAAAAAACCAACGCCACGTCCAAGGGGATAGCCATGTCTGTTTCGCGTACCTCGATGAGCCTTGCCGCCACCGTCCTGGTTGCCGTGATCGGACTCGGCTCCTCCTCCGCGCAGCTCGCCTCCCTGGCTGGCGCCGGCTGGGACACCGCCCCGACCGGTGCCGGCTGGGACAACGCCCCCCTGACCCTGGCCGGTGCGGGCTGGGACACGGCCCCGGTGACCACGGACGGCGCCGGCTGGGACGCCGCCCCCATCAACCCCTCCACCAACGGCGCCGGCTGGGACTGATCCCCGGCCCGCACCCGCATCCGTACCGAACCCCGTTGACCCGGCCCACACCCCAGAGCCGCCCCCACCCGAGGAGAAGAACAGATGAGCACCACTTGCTGCAGCGCCACCACTGAGCAGCCGGTCCCGGCGCTCGTGGTGCTGGATGAGCCGGCCACCGGCTGCTGCTCAGCCCCCGAGGTCACCGAAGCCGTCGAAGCTGTCGAAGCACCTGAGACCGTGAAGGCCGAGGAGCCCTCCGGCTGCTGCGGTCCCGCCCCCGAGCCGGAGCCCGAGGCCGCTTCCGGCTGCTGCGGTCCCGCCAAGCCCGAGCCCGTCTCCTGCTGCGGCAGCAGCGCCGAGCAAGAGGACCCGGCCGACGTACGGACCGGCCTCACGCTCGACGACGCCGTCGCCGCCCTCGGCGGCAGCGTCCCGCAGGTCACCGACCCGGCGCCGTACGTCCTGCCGCACTGGCTCAAGGCCACCGAGACGAGCCTCGAAGGCGCCAAGCCCTGGTACACGGTGGCCGACCGCGGCGAGGGCGAGCTCGCTTTCCTGCCCGGCTTCCTCTTCGACGCCGACCCGATCGTGGACGCCGACCCGCGCACCTACCTGGGCTGGCAGCCCAAGAACGGCGCCGTCGCCTGCTGCTCGGCCACCTCCTGCTGCGACACCACCAACGACACCGTCGAGGCGCTCGGCACCGAGGCGTTCTTCCCGGCCCTGCTGCTCGGTTCCCCACTCGGTTACCGCTCCGAGGCCTCCGCCTCGGTCGAGGACCCGCTGCTGGTCGCGGACCTGATCGACCGCATCGTCCCGGCCGCGGCCGAGGCCGGCGTACGGTCCATCGTCGCGCCCTGGCTGCACGACAGCCCGTACAGCGAGGTCCTCGCGCTCGCCCTCCAGGCGTACGGCGGCGACATCGCCTTCCACGGCGAGAACAACCTGCTCGACCTCCAGCACGACAGCTACGACGCGTACCTCGCCTCCCTCCCGGCCCGTAAGCGGCGTCGCGTGAAGGAGGACCGCGACCGCGCGGCGAACTCGGGCACCCGCATCGAGCGCTTGGACGGCGAGGAGCTGCGTCCGCTGGTCGGCCGGATCTCCGAGCTGATCACGCAGAACCGGCAGAAGTACGGCGGCGGCGAGGACGAGGCGCACATCGGCGCCCTGCTCAGCGCGCTCGTCGAGGGCGGCGCCGACGTGCGTGCCTACCTCGCCTACAAGGACGACGTGGCCGCCGCGGTCTCGGTGACCGTCCGCCAGGGCAAGCGGCTGTTCGTGAAGTGGGCCGGCTTCGACTACGAGGCGCTCGGCGAGCGCAGCGGCATCTACTTCGAGATCGTCCTGGACCGCCCGCTGCGCGACGCGTACGCCGAGGGCGTCACCTCCATCGAGGCCGGTCCGGGCGCCGACGAGGCCAAGCGGCTGCGCGGCTTCAAGCCCCACCAGATCCGCTCGGCGATCCTCGTCACCGACACGGCCCTGCGCCCCGAGGTCGCCAAGCTGCACGCCGCCTTCGGTCAGGCCCGCCGTGAGGCGCTGGGCGCCACCACGGAGGAGGAGCCGACCACGGCGATCGGCCGCCTGAAGGCCAAGCTGCTCGGCGGCTCCGCCTACGAGCCGATCCAGCCCCTCCAGCCGGAGGGCGGCTGCTGCGGCTGACCCTTCGTCCACACATCAACACCCCCTGAGTAGGCCCGGTGCGCGACGCGCGCCGGGCCTACCGGCCGTGCGCTGCCCGGCCGAAGCCGTCACAGGTCGGCAACACCACCCCGCTCGGCACACGCGCGGTGCCAGGCTGAAAGGAGCGGCCGAGAAGCTGGGGGCTAAGTGGCAGTACAGCGCGGAACGTTCAAGTGGTGGATGCTCAGGGGGACGCATCGAAGCAACTGGCCGCGTCTTCACCAGCGCATCGTCACGTTGACGGACACCTTGTCCCAGGACCTCCAGGCCCTCACCACGACACCTGCCGTACCTCCGGCCGTCCGCGCGGTCCTCCGCAAGCGCGTGTTCGCGGCGGCACGCGCAAACCAGGTCGGCTTCATCGCAGTGCTCTCGACGGCGGCCGCGCTCCTCGTCGGCCTGGTGGGGTTGGCCGCCGAATCCCGGACCGGAGAGGAGCCGACGCCGCTCCGGTGGCTCCTGCCCGCCATCGTCCTGTACACCACACCCGCGTGGTGGAGGGTCTGGGTCACGTACTTCGCCCGGGGCAGCCTGCGGCCCTTGCGGCAGTTCGTCCCGGTCGTCGCCGCCATCCGCACGCTACGGAGCTGCACCGCGCTGGTGGCGGCCCCGCCCTCTGCGCGCCCCGCACACATGGACACGGTGTCGAAGGCTCTTCGCAGCTCGGAGCGCGCCGTCCTGCGCGGCCCGAGCCGGTTCGGCACGGCCCCGCGTTCCTCTCCTCGCCGCAAACAGCTCAGGCTTCATTCACGTCTGGTCGTGGCCGCGCTCCGCCAGGCGGAGCTCCGCCTGGACACTGATCCGGTCGAAGGCGCGAAGGAACTGGGACGCATGCTCCTCAGCGTGGCGGAGAACTACTCCGTCGGCAGACTCGGCGCCCTGCTCCCGGAGGAGGATCTCAAGGACCTGCAGCCGGTTCGGGACCGAACCGCGTTGAAGGAGACGCTCCACCTCGCGGGCGCGCTCGCCCTGGTGGGTGCGGTCGGATGGCTGGGCACCTGGTACGGAGCCAAGCTCGGGCTCGAGAGCCCCTGGACCCTGGTCCCGGCCGCTGTGGTCGCCGTACTGATCTACCCGCGGCTCCGGACGACCGGCCCGGACCTGCTGATGTCCTACCTGGGCCCGTAGACGCGGCAAGCTCAGTCCGTCCAGCCCGCCTTCGTCGCCAGGACCCCGGCCTCGAAGCGGCTGCGCGCGCCGAGGCGGGCCATCATCTCCGACATCATGCGGCGGGCGGTGCGCAGGCCGATGCCGAGCTTCTTGGCCGCGATCTCGTCGGTGGCACCCTGCGTGAGCTGACGCAGCAACTCCCGTTCCTGCGCGGTCAGTCCCGCCTCGTCGCGGTCGCGCGCGCTGCCGATGGGGGCGGCGCCGGTCCACACCTGCTCGAAGAGGGAGGCCAGCGCGGTCAGGACTCCGGGGCCGGTCAGCTGGACCGCGCCCTTCTTGGTGTTGTTCGGGTCCACCGGCAACAGGGCCACCTCGCGGTCGAAGAGCACCATGCGCAGGGGCAGGGCCGGCACCGTGCGGACCTCGCCGCCGTTGCCGTGGAGCCACTCGGCGTACTCGACCGTCGGGTTGTCGTTGCGGACGCTGTCCAGGTAGACGGTCAGGACCCGTACGCCCCGGCGCATCAGGTCCTCGTCCAGCGGGCGACTGGCGTCCAGGCTGGCCACGGACTGCGCGCCGCCGGGCATGAAGGACAAGCACTCGCTGGTGGAGCGATGGGCCAGCTCTTCGAGGCGGGCCTGGATCGCGTCCATGCCCTGGAGGTACTCGACTCCGTGCCGCTCACCGGTCCGCAGTTCGGAGTATTCGTCCAGGAGCTTGCTGATGGCCGCCTGGCTCTCGGCGAACTGCTGCTGCTGAGCGAGCAGATGGGCCTGCTGGCGCTGGAGCAGGAGCTGGAACCCAAGGTCCGGGCTGACGGGTCTGAGTCCGCCGGGTGCCTGTACGGAGCGTCGTAGCAGGTTCAGCTCGGCCAGCCGGTCCAGGCAGCCGCGTACGGATTCCTCCGGGCAGGCCAAGTGGACTGCGATTTCCGCAACTCCCCAGTCCTGCTGGGTGAGCATCAGCCGGTAGACCGACTCGGCTTCAGCATCCAGTCCCAAACTCGCCAGCACAGCGACCCCCCGCTTGATGTCTCAGATGTCGAGACAACCCCTCAAATATATCGGCGGAGGCCGATCTTGGCAGGTCAGGGAGGCGGCCGACAAGAGATGTCCGCAGGATGAGCACCCCCAGGGCGCTCTGCCCGTCACCGAAGGCCGGAATTCCGGCCATCTCCAGGCAGGTGCCTGCCGGTCGCACTTCATGCCAGTGGGGAACTCTTCCGCCCCCTCGGAATGCTCAGCAAACTAGTGATCGCAGGGCAGCGGAAGTCTCTGGAAACGGAATCCGCAGCGCGTCGAGTACGCCCCCGCCCCGAAACGAAATCCACCCCCCACACACGGAGGACAGTCATGCCTGCTGCGCGGAGAGCCCTGCGCCTGATGAACAGAGCGGCTGCGGTCATGCTGGGCTTCTCTCCCGCCGGCGGGCACGGCTGCGGCCCCAAGTGCCGCCACACGGAGCACTACAGCGCCGTCACGCAGGCCGAAGCCGACCAGCACGTGTGGTCTGTACCAGGACTTACCGCCCGGCCTGGAGGGCCCATGTTCATGGCCACCGCCACGCTCGTCGCCGCCCGGGAAGCCGAGGCCGCGAAGCTGGAATCGGCCATCGTCACCGACATCGTGTGGGCCGCCGCAATGCCGGGCGACGACCTCGAACACGTCCACGCGAAGACGACTTCCGGACGCATCGAGCTGACGTTCTTCCACCGCACGAGCAGCCTCGACGGCGCATTGTCCGCCGCCGCCGAGATTTGCCGCCGTGCACTGAATTCCAGCCCCACCTTGGCGCAATGGCGAATTGCCGTCACCCCTCAGCTTCCCGACGCCATGCCCGGCTCGGGCACCGTACTCGCGTGACCCAGATCACACCCCAGCATTAGGAGTCCCACCCCATGAGCGCTCTCAACGACCCCCGCCTGAAGGCCGAACAGCTCGCCGTCGAGACCATCGACTCGATCGACCACGAGGTGCGCGTCCTCGGCTCGAAGAGCTACACCAACCGGCAGATCGCCATCGCGTCCTTGGCCGCCCTCGACGGCAAGACCGGCGTGATCGACGGCGCCCTCGTCTCCGACGACACCATCTACTTCGCGAACGCCGTCGCCTCCTTCGGGCACGTCGCCGTCGAGGTCGACCACGACAACTACCGCTTCACCCTCACCCCCACCGGCAAGCCGATGACCGCCCCCGAGGACGACATCTTCGTCGGCGGCGCCGGCACCCCGCTGCGCTTCCTGATCTCCATGGCGGGCCTCGCCGAGGGCATCACCACCATCACCGGCAACTCCCGCATGCAGGAGCGCCCCTTCGGTGACCTGCTCGCCGCCCTCCCGGCCCTCGGCGTCGAAGCGGTCGCGGTCCGCGGCAACGGCTCCCCGCCGATCCAGGTCACCGGCGGCAACTTCGTCGGTGGCAAGACGAAGATCTCCGGCGCCATCTCCTCCCAGTACACCTCCTCGATCCTCATCAGCTCCGTCCTCGCCCAGCAGGACACCGAGATCGAGATCGTCGACGAGCTGGTCTCCAAGCCGTACGTCGAGATGACGCTGGCCACCCTCGCCGAGCACGGCATCACCGTCGAGCGCGACGGCTACCGCAGCTTCAAGGTCGCCGCCGGCCAGTCCTTCAAGGGCGGCCACGCGGTCGTCGAGCCCGACGCCTCCGGGCTGTCGTACTTCATCGCCGCCGCCGCAATCCTCGGCGGCCGGGTCACCATCCCGGGCATCGGCTCCACCTCCCACCAGGGGGATGTCGGCCTCGCCGAGGTCCTGGGCCGGATGGGCGCCCATGTGGAGATCGCCGAGAACTCCATCACCGTCAAGGGTGGCGAACTGCACGGCATCGAGGTCGACATGGACGCCATGCCCGACGTCGTCCCCTCCCTCGCGGCGGTCGCGGCCTTCGCCCAGGGCAAGACCCACATCACCAACATCGCCAGCCTGCGCGTCAAGGAGTGCGACCGCATCGCGGCCGTCACCACCGAGCTGCGCAAGATGGGCATCACCGTCGACGAGTACGACGACGCGATGACCATCCACGGCGGCACCCCGCACGGCGCGGTCATCGACACCTACGACGACCACCGCATCGCCATGACCTTCGCGATCATCGGCCTGCGCACCCCCGGCGTCGTCATCAACGACCCCGGCTGCGTCGCCAAGTCCTTCCCGGCCTTCTGGAACACCCTGGACACCCTGCGATGACCGTCGACCACGCCACGAACGGCATCCTGCTCGTCCTCGACGGCTGGGGCCACGCCGCCCCCGGGCCCGCCAACGCCCTCACCAACGCCGACACCCCCGTGCTCGACGCCATCGCCGCCAAGCACCCCTCCACCGTCGTGGAGGCCTCCGGCGAACACGTCGGGCTGCTGCCCGGCACCGTCGGGAACTCCGAGATCGGCCACATGGTGATCGGCGCCGGCCGCCCGCTCGACTACGACAGCGTCCTGGTCCAGCGGCAGATCGACGGCGGCGAGCTCGGCGACAACCCCCGCCTGACCGCGGCCCTCGACCGGCTCGCCGGGAACGGCGGCGCGCTCCACCTGATCGGCCAGGTCTCCGACGGGATGATCCACTCCCACGTCGACCACCTCCACGCGCTCCTGTCCATCGCGGCGTCCCGCGGTGTGAAGCACGTGTGGGTGCACGCCATCACCGACGGCCGCGACGTCGCCGACCACACCGCCGGCGACTACCTGGCCCGCGTCGAGGAGTTCTTCGCCTCGACCGGCGTCGGCGCCCTGGCCACCGTCTCCGGGCGGGGCTACGGCCTCGACAAGAGCGGCGACCTGGAGCTGACCGCGAAGGTCAGCGAGGCCATCGCCGACGGCAAGGGCGCCACCGCCCGCGACTACGGGCAGGTGCTGGCCGGAGCCGAGAACGGGGACGTGTGGGTCACCCCCACCGTCCTCACCGGCGCCGACGGCGAGCCGCTCGCCACCGTCCGGGACGGCGACACCGTCCTGTTCACCAACTTCCGCAGCGACCGCATCCAGCAGCTCGCCGACGACCTCGTCGGGGTCCTCACCGACGCTGACGTCGATGTCCTGTCCCTGACCCAGTACGACACCAAGGCGAGCATCCCCGCCCTGGTCGGGCGGGCGGACGCCTCCGGCGGGCTGGCCGACGTACTCGAATCCCACGGCCTGCGCTCCGTGCGCATCGCCGAGCAGGAGAAGTTCGAGCACGTCACCTACTACGTCAACGGCCGCGACGACCGCGTCCGCGAGGTCGAGGAGCATGTCCGCATCACCGCGGACACCACTCCCGACTACGTGGCCCGGCCCGAGATGAACCTGGCGCAGGTCACCGAAGCCATCACCGCCGCCGCCCGGCGTGACGACGTGGCCCTGGTCATCGCCAACCTGGCCAACATCGACGTGGTCGGCCACACCGGCGACCACGACGCAACCGTCAAGGCCGCCGAGCACACTGACCGCGAGGTCGAGAAGATCCTCACCGCAGCAGCAGCGACCGGTCGTTGGGTCCTGCTCGTCGGCGACCACGGCAACGCCGAGCGCATGTCGAAGCCCGGTCGCGACGGATCCCCGCGCCCGTACGGCGGCCACACCACCAACCCCGTTCCGGCGGTAGTCGTCCCGGCCCCCGGGCAACTCCTCGGCGAGCGCCTCACCGACGGCGGCAGCCTCGCCGACATCGCACCCACCGTCCTCCACCTGCTGGGCCGCCCGAACGGCCCCGCCATGACCGGCCGGAGTCTGCTGTGACCGTAACCGCAACGACCACCCTCAGCCACCCGACCCCGGGCGGGGCCGCCTTCGCCCCCGCCTTCGCCGAAGACGCGGACGTGCGCACCGTCGACGCCGGCAGCCCGGCCCTGGAGGCGTACGTCGCGAGCGACACCGCCGGCCGGGTGCACGTCCTGACCGTGCGCAACGCGACCGACGCCGACCAGGAGCTCCACCCCGAGGCGCTGCTGCCGGGCGGCCACGGCCCGCTGCTCTTCCTCGGCGGGGCATCCACCACCAGCGAGCGCGACGGCCGGCTCGTCGCGCGCCTCGCCCCGCACGGACACGTCCACCTCGGCCGGATCACCGACGAGGTCCCTCGCACCGACCCCACACAGGAGCAGCCCGCATGACGACCGCCACAGGCCCCCGGCCGCGCATCGCGCTGATCGGCGACCACGGCAAGTCCCCCGCCCACGCCCGCCTCGACAGCTTCCGGCACGAGCTCGACGTGGACACGGAGTGGGTGCCCAGCGAGACCATCACCGGCCCCGAGTCCCTGGAGGGCTTCCAGGGCATCTGGGTCGTGCCCGGTTCCCCGTACGAGAACAAGGACGGCGTGCTCTCGGCCGTCCGGCACGCCCGCGAGAACGGCATCCCCTACCTGGGCACCTGCGGCGGCTTCCAGCACGCGCTGATCGAGTACGCCCGTACCATCGTCGGTCTCACGGACGCGGACGACGTGCAGTACGACCCGGAGGCGCCGACCCCGCTGATCGTGCCGCTCACCTGCTGCCTCGCGGGCGAGCAGGCCCCGCTGCTGCTCACGGCCGGCAGCCGGCTGGCCGCCGTCTACGACGACGCCGAGATGACCACCGAGACGTACCACTGCAAGTACGGGCTGAACTCCGACTTCGTCGAGCGACTGGCCGACGCGGGCGTGCTGTTCAGCGGCTGGGACACCGAAGGGGCCCCGCGGGCCGCCGAGGTCCCCGGCCACCCGTTCTTCATCGGCACGCTGTTCCAGCCGGAGCTGGTCTCGGGCCCGGGGAACGTCCACCCGCTGATCAAGGCGTTCACGGCCGAGGTGGCCGCCCGCGCGGTCGTCGCCGCCTGACGCTCCCGGCTGACGCGCCCCGGGCGGGTTGTCGGCTCCGCGCCGACCCGCCCGGCCGCGCGTCTACCGCTGCTGCTCCTCGTCTCCCCAGATGAGGGAGTTGAGTACCTCACGCCGCTCGGGTGCGACCGCGTACCAGGCCCATGTGCCGCGCTTCCGGCGCGTGACCAGGCCGGCGTCGGAGAGGACCTTCATGTGCTGACTGACCGTGGACTGGGCCAGACCCAGCAGCGGCGTCAGGTCGCAGACGCACGCCTCACCGTCCGGAGCGGCCAGCAGAACGCTGAGGATCTGCAGACGGGTCGGATCCGAGAGGCCCTTGAGGGTCCGGGCGAGAACCTCCGCCCGCTCCCTGGGCAGCGGATCCACTTCGAGGGGCGGCCCGCAGGTCGGATCCTCTTCGATGAAGGTCAGGAGCCGAGGTGGCTGCCCGGTCACCTGTTCTACGGACATACAGGTCACCCTACGTCCACCAGTTGAACGCCCACGTCGAAGATCACTCTGTTCACCCATTGTTGGCCCGTCATTAAGTCAGGTCCCCAGCCACCCTCCGGCCGCCGCCCGGCAGGTGGGTGCCGCTCGCGCTTCATGCCACACGGAACCTCTTCTCCCGCCCTCTCCCAGCGATCACACTCGTGATCGTCGGGGTGGTCCGCCCGGATTCCACCCTCATTCCACCCACCGTTCACTAGTGAAGGCACCGCCATGTCTGTCATGACCACCACCCCGCCCCAGGCACCGTCCCTCCTCACCCGACGGCGCAAGCAGGCCGGCCTCGCCTCGTCCGCCGCACTGCTCCTCGCCGTCGTGCTCACGGGCTGCGCCGGTTCGGCCCAGGCCAGCTCCTCCGCGGTGCAGGCCAGCGGATCCACCACTGTCGCCCCGGTCGCGTCGGACGCCGCCGAGGCCCTCAAGGGCCAGGGCCTGAAGATCACGGTGGCCACCCAGGGCGGTTCCGCCGGCGGCATCTCGCAGCTCGGCTCGAAGCAGATCCAGGTGGCACTGAGCTCGAAGCCGCTGGCCGACGCGGACCGCAAGACGTACCCGAACACGGACTTCGTGACCACCCAGATCGGTGCGGACGCGGTCGGCATCATCATCACCAAGGAGGTCGCCGACGGCGGCGTCAAGAACCTCACCAAGGAGCAGGTGAAGGGCCTCTTCGAGGGCACCATCACCAACTGGAAGCAGGTGGGCGGCCCGGACCTGAACGTCTTCGTCTACGACAAGGAGCCCGGCCGCGGTACCCGCGAGGTGCTCGACAAGTTCGTCTACGGCAAGGGCAAGCCCCCGCTGCCCCCGCAGTCCGCGAACTACGCCGTGGTCGGCGGCAACCTGGAGACCCGCAACAAGCTGGAGTCCACCCGGGGTTCCATCGCTCCCCTGTCGACCGGCTTCATCGAGGGCCGTGACGGCCTGGTGGCCGTGCCCCTGGACGGCGTCGCGCCGACCCTGGAGAACGTCGCGTCCTCCAAGTACCCGATGACCCGCCCGCTCTTCATGATCACCGACGGTCAGCCGAAGGGCGCCGTCAAGCAGTACATCGACTACCTGCTCTCGCCCGAGGGCCAGAAGCTGCTGCCCGTCCACGGCTACCTGACGCGTCAGCAGATGGGTCTCTGACCGTGAGCGTCACTCTGGAGCGCCCGGTCGAGGCGCCCGGACCCAGCACGCCAGATTCCAACGCGTCGCGGCCGCCCGTCCAGGGCGGCCGCCCGCGGCGGGCCAGGTGGGTGTGGGGATGGGTGTACACCGGAATGTTCTCGGTGGTCCTCGTCCTCGCGGTGCTGATCGGATACCTCGCCACCGGCATCGCGAGCGGTGACGTCGACTGGCTGAACCTGGTCTCCGACCCGTCCTGGAGCCCGGTCAACGGGGCCTTCGGCGCCCTGGCCATGATCTACGGCTCGGCCGTCGTATGCGTCCTGGCGCTGCTGCTGGCCGTTCCGGTCGGCTGGTCGGCGGCCATCGCACTGTCGGAGTACCTCCCGCCGCGCTTCGCCAAGCCCCTGCGCCTGAGCGTGGAACTGCTGGCGGCGGTCCCCTCCATCGTCTACGGCCTCATCGGCATCATGGTGATCCGGCCGTTCGTCTCGATGCTGGGCGGCGTACCGGGCGGCGACAGCCTGCTCGCCGCGGGCATCGTCCTCGCCGTGATGATCATGCCGACGATCGTCGCGGTCAGCGTCGACGCCCTGTCGGCCGTCCCCGCCCGCTACCGGGAGGCCGCGTACTCCCTCGGCCTGACCCGCCGAGAGGTCGTACGGTCGGTCCTCCTGCCCCAGGCCCGCGCGGGCATGCGCGCCGGCGTCCTGCTCGGCCTGGCCCGCGGACTCGGCGAAGCCATCGCGGTCTTCATGGTCATCGGCCGCGCCGACGGAAGGCTCCCGGGCTCGCCCGAAGACTTCTTCTCCTCCCTGGTCCGCCCCGGCCAGACCCTGACCACCAAGCTGGCCGGCCCCGAGCCGATGCTCGCCGGCACCTCCGGCCCCTACTTCGCGGCGCTGTGCGCCCTCGGCATCATCCTGCTCCTCCTGGTGGCCGCGGCGACCGTGTGGGGCACCCGCAAGTCGTCGACCCGTCCCGCGAAGCGCGGCCTGCGCGGCCACAAGGCTGCTGCCCGCATGCGCATCCCGCGCGACCGCCTCACGACGGCGCTGCGGATGGCGGCGCTGGCGCTGCCGGGAGCCCTGCTCCTCGGCATGCTCGGCATCCTCCTGACCCGGGGCGGTTCGGCACTCAACCCGGCCTTCTGGTTCTCACCCTCCACCGGCGCCGCCGGCGGCGGAGTACGCGACCAGATCCTCGGCACGCTCCTGCTCCTGGCGACCACTGCCCTGATTGCGCTGCCCCTCGGCTACGCGGCGGGTGTCCTGATCGGCACCCGGGCCACCGGGAAGACAGTGCGCGTGCTGGAGACCCTCACCGTGGCCATCGGCGGAACCCCCACCATCCTGCTGGGCCTCGCCGGCTACGTACTGTTCTCCTCCGCGATGGGCTGGGGCCGCTCCTGGCTGGCCGGCGCCATCGTGCTGGTGCCCGTGGTCGTGCCGGTCATCGCCCTCACCACGGCGGGGCGCATCCGCAGCATGCCGCCCGAAATCACCGAGAGCGCCCTGGCACTCGGCCTGACCCGTGCCCAGTACATCCGCTCCGTGGTCATCCCGTACACCTGGCCTGCCACCCTCACGGGCTTGCTGCTCGGCCTGGCCCGGGCGGCGGGTGAGACTGCGCCCCTGATCTTCACCGCCACCGTGTTCTTCGGGGCGCCCGCTCTGCCGACCGGGATCGTCAACGCCCCTGTGCAGGCGCTGCCGACCCACATCTTCACCTTGTCCCAGGACTCCGGCGCCCCCGAGGCGATCACGCAGGCGTGGGGCAGCGCCCTGGTCCTGGTCCTGATCACCGCAGTACTTCTCAGCCTGGCGGTGGCCCTGCGCAACCGCTTCGAAGGAGCACGACGATGGACCACGTGATTTCCGTCCGCGACCTGCGGGTCCTCGACGGCAAGAGGACCCTGGTGGGTCCCGTCACCTTCGACCTGGAGCAGGGCTCCACCACGGGACTGTGCGGCCCTTCTGGCGCCGGCAAGTCGACGGTGCTGCGCGCCTTGGTCGACCTGCTGCCCCACGGCCTCGTCCGCGACGGCCACCTGGAGGTACTGGGCCGCCCCTTCCGCCACGGCAAGGGCGACTCCGGCCTGCGGAGCACCGTCGTCCTGGTACCGCAGACGCCCGTCGTCTTCGGCGGAAGCATCCTGGACAACGCCCTCTTCGGGCTGCGCCACTTGGTGCGTGCCTCCCGGTCGGACCTGAACGACAGGGTGGAACAGGCCCTGAAGGAAGCGGGCCTGTGGAACGAGGTCTGCAACCGGCTGGACACTCCTGCCCAGTCGCTCTCCAACGGCCAGCGCCAGCGGCTGTGCCTGGCCCGTGCCCTGGCACTGGAACCGGCGGCGCTGCTGCTGGACGAGCCCACCAGCGCGCTGGACGAGCGGAGCCGAGACACGGTCGAGGAGTCGGTGGCAGCCCTCCGCGGCAACCGCACGGTCCTTCTCGTCTCGCACGACCCGGCGCAGGTGGAGCGGCTCTGCGACCGCACGGTCCGGCTGGAGCTGCCGGAAACCCTGACGTGTTCTGCTCCTGTGGCAGCCGCCTGAGCACGAAGCACCGCAGCAGGAAACGAGAACCGGGCCCGGTCCGTCGTGTCGCAATCACGACGGACCGGGCCCGGCGTCTGTGGTCAGCCTGCCGGTACGAGGTCCGCGTCGGCCGCGTGGGCCGCGTCCCCGAGGGCCGCGAGATACCGCTCCGCGTCCAGTGCAGCGGAGCATCCGGAGCCGGCCGCGGTGATGGCCTGGCGGTAGATGTGGTCCACCACGTCGCCCGCGCCGAAGACGCCGGGGATGCTCGTACGGGTCGTGGGCGCCTGGGTCTTGAGGTAACCCTCGGAGTCCAGTTCGAGCTGGTCGGCGAAGAGTTCCGTACGCGGGTCATGGCCGATGGCGACGAACAGGCCCGTCACGTCCAGGTCGCGGGTCTTGCCGGTGAGGACATCGCGCAGGACGACACCGGAGAGCATGCCGCCGGTCTCCTTGATCTCGGCGACCTCGCTGTCGAAGGCGAAGGAGATCTTGTCGTCGGAGAACGCCCGGTCCTGCATGGCCTTGGAGGCGCGCAGGGCGGAACGGCGGTGGACGATGGTGACCGAGCGGGCGAAGCGGGTCAGGAAGGTGGCTTCCTCCATGGCGGTGTCCCCGCCGCCGACCACGACGATGTCGCGGTCGCGGAAGAAGAAGCCGTCGCACGTCGCGCACCAGGACACTCCGCGGCCGGAGAGCGCGTCCTCGTTGGGCAGGCCGAGCTTGCGGTAGCCGGAGCCGGTCGCGATGATCACGGTCTTCGCGCGGTGGACCGTGCCCTCGGAGTCCGTCAGCAGCTTGATGTCGCCGCTCAGGTCCACCGACACGATGTCGTCGTCGATCATCTCGGCGCCGAACTTCTCCGCCTGGGCCCGCATGTTGTCCATGAGGTCCGGGCCGTCGATGCCGGTGGGGAAGCCGGGGAAGTTCTCGACCTCGGTGGTCGTGGTGAGCGAGCCGCCGACGAATATGGAGCTGCCGAACAGCAAGGGCTTCAGCTGGGCACGGGCGGTGTAGAGCGCTGCCGTGTATCCGGCCGGGCCGGAGCCGATGATGATGACCTCGCGCACGTCGTCCTGCGCGTCTGTCGGGTTGGTCGTCATGATGCGGTCAGCTCTCCTGCTTCTGCGTGTTCTGCGTGTTCGGCGTGTTCTTGGTGTCGATCTCTGCGATCAGGCCCTCGATGAGGCCCTTGATCTCGTCGCGGATGGGGCGTACGGACTCCACGCCCTGACCGGCCGGGTCTTCCAACTGCCAGTCGAGGTAGGTCTTGCCCGGGAAGTACGGGCAGGCGTCGCCGCAGCCCATCGTGATGATGTAGTCCGACGCCTGCGCGGCCTCGGAGGTCAGCACCTTCGGCTTCTGGTCGGAGATGTCGATGCCCAGTTCCGCCATGGCGGCCACCGCGGAAGGGTTGATCTGGTCCCCGGGAACGGACCCGGCGGAACGGACCTCGACCCGGTCGCCCGCGAGGTGACGCAGGAAGCCGGCGGCCATCTGCGAGCGGCCCGCATTGTGGATGCAGACGAACAACACGGACGCGAGCGGCGTGGAGGACATCGGTTCTTCCTTCATCGGCAGGGTCAACGGGGCCGTCCATCGCGCTCAGGCGGCAATGACTCAGCCCGGACTGGTATCAGCCCTGGGTGATGTGACAGTATCAGTCCATGATGACGTCAGTCGACACTGATCTGCTCCGGGTTCTGGCCGATCCGCTCAGGCTCCAGATCGTGACCCTCCTCGCCCGCGAGACGCTCTGCACCACGCACTTGGTCGAAGAGACGGGTGCCAAGCAGACGAACCTCTCCAATCACCTGAAGGTGCTGCGCGAGGCCGGGGTCGTGGAGACGGAGCCCTGCGGAAGGTTCACCTACTACCGCCTGCGCCCGGATGTCATCGAAGCGCTCGCGGGTCAGTTCGCCGCCCTCGCGTCCACGGCACGCCTCACCGCCGAATCGAACTTCAAGCGGTCCTGCCCGTAGCCGCAGCCGTCCCCGCTCTGCCTCACCTGCCCGAGGAGAACCTGCCGTGACCGCCCCCGAGCCCGCCACCGACGCCATACCTGGTGACGAGCCCCAGCCCGCACCCGGCGCGACCCCACCCCGCACCCCGCTGATAGCCCGCGCCGCCGCCGAACTGGTGGGCTCCGCAGCCCTCGTCGCGATCGTCGTCGGGTCGGGCATCCAGGCCACGCAGCTCACCCAGGACGTAGCCCTGCAGCTGCTGGCCAACTCCACCGCCACCGTCTTCGGCCTCGGCGTCCTCATCGCCCTCCTCGGCCCGGTCTCCGGCGCCCACTTCAACCCGGTGGTCAGCCTCGCCGAGTGGTGGACGGCCCGCCGCACCAGCGGCGGAGTCACCGCCCGCGAGCTGGCCGTCTACGTGCCCGCCCAGATCGTCGGCGCCATCGCGGGCGCGATCCTCGCCGACGCGATGTTCGGCGAGCCGCTGGTGAAGTGGTCCACCCACGACCGCTCCGCCGGGAACCTCCTGCTCGGCGAGCTCGTGGCCACCGCCGGGCTGATCCTGCTGATCTTCGGCCTGGCGCGCACGGACCGGCTGCGCTTCGCGCCCGTCGCCGTGGCCTCGTACATCGGTGCCGCGTACTGGTTCACCTCCTCCACCTCCTTCGCCAACCCGGCCGTCACCATCGGCCGCGCCTTCACCGACACCTTCGCGGGCATCGCCCCCGCCTCGGTCCCCGCCTTCGTCGGCGTGCAGCTCGTAGGTGCGGTCGCGGGCCTGGCCCTGGTCGCGGTCATCTTCATGCGCGGCAAGGCGGACGGCAGGGCGCCCTCCGCATGACACAGCAGACGGACGTGGTGGTGATCGGCGGCGGCCAGTCCGGGCTCGCCGCCGGCTACCACCTGCGCCGACTGGGCATCGAGCACGTCATCCTCGACGCCCACACGACTCCCGGTGGGGCCTGGCAGCACACCTGGGACTCGCTGCGGCTGTTCTCACCGGCCGCGTACTCCTCGCTGCCCGGCCGCTTCATGCCGGTCCAGGAGGGCGAGGTCTACCCGGACGCCGGGCATGTGGTCGCGTACCTCGCGGACTACGAGAAGCGCTACGAGCTCCCCGTGCAGCGGGGCGCGTGGGTCTCGGCCGTCCACCGCGACGGCGACCACCTGCGCGTGGAGACCGACTCCGGCGACTGGCGAGCCCGCGCGGTCATCAGCGCCACCGGGACCTGGACCCGTCCCTTCCTGCCCGCCATTGCGGGCCGGCGCGAGTTCCGAGGCCGCCAGCTCCACACCGTGCAGTACCGCAGCCCGGCCGAGTTCGCCGGGCAGCGCGTGATCGTGGTGGGTGGAGGCAACTCCGGAGCCCAGATCGCTGCCGACCTCGCACCCAGTACGCAGCTGACCTGGGTCACGCAGCGTCCGCCCCGCTACCTCGCCGACGACATCGACGGCCGGGCACTCTTCGATGCCGCCACCGCTCGCCGCAAGGCGCTGGACGCGGGCAGCACCGACACCGGCGGGGTCGCCACCCTCGGCGACATCGTGGCCGTGCCGCCCGTACGCGCTGCCCGCGATAGCGGACTCCTGGACGCGAAGCCGATGTTCACCCGGCTCACCGCCACCGGCGCCGAGTGGGCCGACGGCACCTTCGCCGAAGCGGACGCGGTCATCTGGTGCACCGGCTTCCGTCCCGCACTCGCCCACTTCGCGTCGATGCGCCTGCGTGGCTCCCACGGTCACATCACCACCGTCGGCACGCGCGCCGTCGACGAGCCCCGCCTGCACGTGCTCGGCTACGGCGACTGGACCGGCCCCGCCTCCGCCACCCTCATCGGGGTCGGACGTCCAGCCCGCGACGCCGCCCGCGAGATCGCGGAGCTGCTGGGCCGCTGACGCGCGACACGAGAGAGGGCAGGGAACCCGACCGGTTGCTGGTCGGGTTCCCTGCCCTCTGCCGTTGGGGTGGTCCGTTGGTGGTTCAGCTCTCTTTGGTGCAGCAGGAGTCCGCGGGCTGCTGGGCGTCGATGGAGTCGTCTTCTTCGATGATCTGGACGTCGCAGCAGTCGGAGGCGGGCGCGGTGTCGTTCTTGCCGAAGAGCTTGGAGAAGATACCGGCCTTGGTGCTCATGAGGTGTGTCTCCTTGGAGTGGTGCGGGGGATGGGGGATGGGCTGGGGTGGTCAGGCGACCAGGGGGACGAGGAATCCGCCGGCCAGCGCGAGGGCGAAGATCGAAGTGCCGAAGGTGGCCAGGAGCTTGGGCTTGAACAGCTTCGTCAGGAGGGTCATCTCGGGCGGGCTGATGGCGGCCGCCGCGATGACGAAGGCGAAGACGGCGCCGAGGTTCATGCCGCGTTCCATCAGGGCGAAGCCGATGGGCAGGGCGGTCTCGGCCCGCATGTAGAGGGGGATCGCTACCAGCGCGGCGAGCGGGATGGCGTACCACTTGCCGTCGCCGGCCACGGCGGCCATGAGGTCGGTGGGCACGGCCCCGTAGATGATCGCGCCGATCGATACGCCGATCACCATCGGCTTGATCATGGGCTTCAGCTCGTGCAGGGCCTCGCGCCAGGCGCCGGGGAGTTCGGCGCGCAGGCCGCGCCAGGGCACGTACGCCTTCTCCTGGCCGCCGGCGACCCGTACGCGCTTGACCTGCGAGGCGAAGCCGAAGCGGTGCATGCCGTGCGCGATGAGCAGGGTGCCGACGGCGGCGACGGCGGTGAAGCTGACGGCCATCTTCCAGCCGAACAGGGCCCCGACGGCGACGAACACGAACGGGTCCAGGATCGGCGAGGCGATCAGGAAGGCCACGGCGGTGGAGAACGGCACTCCGGCGCGCAGGATGCCGGCCAGGACCGGGATCGTCGAGCAGGAGCAGAAGGGGGTCAGCGCGCCGAAGGTGGTGCCCTTGATCATGCCCTTCAGGTGGCTGCCGCCCAGCCATTGGGCGAGCTTCTCGGGTCCCGTCTTGCGCATCACCAGGGTGATGAGGAAGGTGATCGCGATGAAGAGCACGATCAGTTCCCCGGCGATCATGCCGAACGTCTTGAGGACTTCGAGGACTTGGTTCACGGGTGGTGCACCTCACGGTCTTGCAGACATCGCTGTGCCGTCCCACCGGCGTGAACGCGCTGCCGGTCGGTGAGGGGAGTTCAGTCTTGGGGCTGTACGGGAAGGGGCCGGGCGGGATCCGCCGGGCTCAGGTCACTGGCAGGACGCCGCGCCCTCGGGGGCCTGGGCGGCGAGGCTCGCGAGGAGCTGGACTGGGCCGCCGAGCTCGGCGCAGCACAGGGAGTAGACGTTGCTGCGGCCTCGGGGCTTGGAGCTGATCAGCTCCTGTTCGCGCAGGGGGGCCAGGTGGTGGCTGACCAGGGTCTGGCTCAGTCCGGTGGCCTCCTGGAGCTCCTTGACGGTGCGCGGGCGCTCGGAGATCAGGAGCATCAGGGTCAGGCGGGTCTCGTCTCCCAGGGCGCGGAGCTTGGGGGCCAGGAGCCGGGCCTGGTGGCCTTCGGAGAGCAAGGCCGCCGGGGTGGTCACCGCGACCGGAAGAGTCGTTGTCATACCCACACATTAACACCATCACTCACACCTATCAACAGCAATCACTGTTGATAGGTGTGAGTGATGGCGCTGTGTGGTCTCCAGCAGGCCTGCCCGACAGCGGGGCCGGTCAGTGGCCGTCAGCCGCAGCGCAGGGGAAGCAGTGCACGCTCCGGGCCGGCGTCTCACTGGGCGGCGCGAGAAGGGGCCGCCTGCGGACCTCGTACGTGACGACGCGCGCGTGGTTGGCGCAGACGGCGGCGCCGCAGCCGCGGCAGACGCCGACGGCCGGGCTTGCGGCCCCCTGACTGTGGCAGTCGAGGCAGTGCATCAGCGCGCCTCGCCCGGAGTCGCCGCCCGCCCCGCCGTGAACCTCTTGCGCCAGGCCAGGGACACGTACACCAGACCGATCAGGACCGGGACCTCGATCAGGGGGCCGACAACTCCGGAGAGAGCCTGGCCGCTCGTCACCCCGAAGGTGGCGATGGCGACCGCGATGGCCAGCTCGAAGTTATTGCCGGCTGCAGTGAAGGCGAGGGTGGCGGTGCGGTCGTAGGGCAGACCGATGGCTTTGCCGAGGGCAAAGGTCCCGAACCACATCACCGCGAAATAGACGAGGAGCGGGAGCGCGATGCGGGCAACGTCCAGGGGCTGCGAGGTGATGACCTTCCCCTGGAGGGCGAAGAGGATGACGATCGTGAAGAGCAGCCCGTACAGGGCCCAGGGGCCGATCTTCGGCAGGAACTTCGCCTCGTACGCGGTGCGGCCAAGCCTCTTCTCGCCGACGCGCCGGGTGAGGAAGCCCGCGAGGAGCGGAATGCCGAGGAACACGATCACGTTCAGGGCGATGTGCCAGACCGGCACGTCCAGGCCCTGGCCGTCGCCGAGTCCGAGCCAGCGGGGCAGCAGGTCCAGGTAGAACCAGCCCAGCGCACCGAAGGCGATGACCTGGAAGAGGGAGTTGAGGGCGACCAGGACGGCTGCGGCCTCGCGGTCGCCGCAGGCGAGGTCGTTCCAGATGATGACCATGGCGATGCAGCGGGCCAGGCCGACGATGATCAGGCCCGTGCGGTACTCGGGCAGGTCCGGCAGGAAGATCCAGGCGAGCGCGAACATCAGCGCCGGACCGACGACCCAGTTGATGATCAGCGAGGAGGCCATCAGCTTCCGGTCGCCGGTGACCGCGTCGAGCCTGTCGTACCGGACCTTGGCCAGCACCGGGTACATCATGACCAGCAGTCCGATCCCGATGGGCAGGGAGATCCCGCCGACCTCGACCTTGGCCAGGGCGTCGTTCAGGCCCGGGACGAGCCGCCCGAGCCCCAGTCCGACACCCATCGCCAGCAGGATCCACACGGCCAGGAAGCGGTCCAGAGTGGACAGCTTGGCGACGATGGAGGGGCTCTCGACACCCGGCGGCTGTGCGGCCGGGCCGGGTTCAGTCGTGGTCATGGGGGACTCGCTCTCGGTTCCACGGAGGGCGGCGCGCGCGGCGACGCCTGCGCTGCCAGGAAGAGCCGCAGTCGACAGAAACGCCCCCGCCGGACGCACCGGATCGAGAGGGATCACATCAGTAGCGACTGAAGTCAGCTCACGCTGATGCTCTCATATCATTCGGCCCTGATGCCACCTAAGGCTGACATCGTGGCCGAATGGCCCAATCGGGGGTGAAACGCACCGCCGGGGCGGCACGGCCACCAGGACTGAGGGGCAGAGGGGGGCGAGATCCCCCGAGCACTCACGCGTGGCGTGCGAGCTTGACCGCGGAGACGAGCAGGATCACGGCCAGCGCGGGGATGAGTACCAGCTCGGAGAACACGCCGAGCAGCAACCCGCCCAGGACCGCGCCGGTGATGGAGCCGGCGACCATGACCACGGTGAACCGCCGGTTGGCGCCGAGTACGGCGAAGCTGCCGTCGCGGCTATAGCGGGCGAAGGCCACCAGCATGGTCGGGAGTGACACCAGCAGGGACATGCTTCCCGCCGTCTTGATGTCCAGCCCGAACAGCAGCACGATCGTCGGGATCAGCAGCTCGCCGCCGGCCACTCCCATGATCGCCGCGACCACTCCGATGCCGAAGCCGGCTACCACCCCGATCGGCACCTGTGCCGCCCAGGGAAGCGCGAGTGATCCCAGAGTGGTGGCGTGCGTCGCCACCAGGGCTGCGGCCATGAGGACCATCAGGGCCGCCAGCACCTTGTAGAGGGTGGAGCTGCGCATCCGCACCGCCCACGACGCTCCGGCCCACGCACCCAGCAGGCTTCCGGCCAGCAGGTTGGCGGCGACGGGCCAATGCGCGGCGACTTCGGAGGCGGGGACCGCGGCCATGCGGGCGGGGAGCGCGACCAGGACCACGACCAGGCTCATCGCCTTGTTCAGGATGACCGCGGAGAGCGCGGCGAATCCGAAGAGCCCGATCAGCAGCGGCAGGCGGAACTCGGCTCCACCGAGGCCGATCATCCCGCCGAGGATGCCGATGGCCGCCCCGGCACCGAACACCAAGGGCGTCGAATACCTCGAACGGAACGGGGCGAGATGTTGATCGGTGCTCATTTTGGGCATCCTGCCCGGTGTCGAGCCCTGCCCGCCATGAACCGGCCCCACCTTCGGGGAAAGGAACCGGGCCCTCATCCCGGATTCGTCGGGACCTCCGAGTACCGCTCGGCACTGCTCACCGCGTGGTGGGGCGGCGGCCAGGTTCCTTCACTCCAAAGGCCCGGAAGGTGGCAAGGAAGCAGTGCGAACGGCTGTCAGTCGATCTTGGGACTGCGGCGTTCCAACAGAACGACGTCGCGCCACACGCCGCGGTGACGGCCGATGCGCGCGCGGGTTCCGATGACCCGGAAGCCGGCCCGCTGGTGCAGGGCCAAGCTCGCGGTGTTCTCGGGGAAGATTCCGCACTGGATCGTCCAGATGCCCGCCGCCTCGGTCGAGGCGATCAGCGCGTCCAGCAGCGCACGGGCGACCCCGCGGCCGCGGGCGTCGGGATGTACGTAGACGGAATGCTCGACGACCCCCGCGTACGCGCAGCGGTCGGACACCTTGGAGGCGGCGACCCAGCCGAGCAGCTTGCCGTCGGTCCCGAAAGCAGCGAAGCGGTGCTCGGGCAGCTTCGCCGCGTCGAACCCGGCCCAGGTGGGGGCCTCGGTCTCGAAGGTGGCGTTGCCCTCGTCGATGCCGGCCTGGTAGATCTCCAAGATCTTGTCGGCGTGATCCCGTGTCACGGGGGCGATGTTCACGGCCGCCGCCCGAGGATCGCCGACACGGCTGCCGGGAAGCACTCCAGGCACGCGGCGTTGACCTCGTAACTGACGGAAGTGCCCTGCCGCTCGGGCAGCACGAAGCGCACCTCGGCCAGCAGTTTGAGGTGGTGGGACACGGTCGACTGGCCGATGGGCAGCCGCTCGGTGATCTCCCCGACCGTCAGGGGACGCCGCTCCTCCGCCAGCAGGTTCAACAGTCGTACGCGCATGGGGTCCGCGAGTGCCCTGAACCACCCGGAGTACGTCTGCGCGTCCTCGGGGCTCAGTCCTTGACCGGCTTTCGTCGTCTCACTCATCGATAATCGACGATAGTCGATGAATGAGACGCCTGGAAGACCCGCCCGCAGGTGCGGGCGCGGGGCACGGGCAAGCAGGTCAGGCGGAGCGGCCCAGCATCTGGCTCATCGCAGCGACGACGGAAGGCTCGACTCGGTAGTAGACCCAGGTGCCGCGACGCTCCGAGGACAGCAGGCCCGCCTCCTTGAGCTTCTTCAAGTGGTGGGACACCGTCGGCTGGGACACGCCGACGTCGGAGATGTCGCAGACGCACGCCTCACCGCCCTCGTGTGAGGCGATCGCAGAAAAGAGCCGTAGGCGTACCGGGTCGCCGAGGGCCTTGAACATCAATGCGGTCCGCTCGGCCTCTTCGGCCGTCAGCGGGCGCTCGGTCAGCGGCGGGCAGCAGGGTGCCGTGGCTTCGTCTTCGAGCATCGGCAGCAGCTTCGTGGAGGACATGAAAGTAATCCTCCCCCCAAATTCGACGGATGTCTATGTTGACGTACGTCGATACACGGTGGGATGCTGGGCTCCAGAAGGACATCGACGTTCATCGAATCAAACCGGGAGCCTGCCGTGAGCGCATCCACTGAAGCCCTGCCCGTCATCGTGATCGGCGCCGGGCCCGCCGGCCTCGCGGCGGCTTCCCACTTGGTCGAGCGCGACATCGAGCCCCTGGTCCTGGAGGCGGGGCACGCCGCTGGCAGCGCGGTACGCGAGTGGGGTCACGTACGGCTCTTCTCCACCTGGTCCGAGCTCGTGGACCCGGCCGCCGAGAAGCTCCTCGCCCCCACCGGCTGGAGCGCTCCCGACCCTGCGACCTACCCCTCCGGCGCGGACTGGGCCGAGCAGTACCTCCAGCCCCTCGCCGACGTCCTCGGCGACAAGGTCCGCTATGGCGCCCAGGTCACCGGCGTCTCCCGCCTCGGCCGCGACCGCATCGTCGACGCCGACCGCGAGCAGCAGCCCTTCACCGTCAGCGTCCTGAACGCCGACGGCACCGAGGAGCGCCTCACCGCCCGCGCCGTCATCGACGCCTCCGGCACCTGGTCCACCCCCAGCCCCATCGGCGGCGACGGCCTGCCGGCCCTCGGCGAGAAGACTGCCGCCGACCGGATCTCGTACCGGATCCCCGACCTCAAGGACCCGGCCGTGCGGGCCCGTTACGCCAGCAAGCGCACCGCTGTGATCGGCTCCGGAGCCTCCGCCTTCACCGCGCTCGCCTACCTGGCCGACCTCTCCAAGGAGGAGCCCGGCACCCACTCGGTGTGGATCCTGCGCCGCGGCATCAGCGGCTCCACCTTCGGCGGCGGCAGCGCCGACCAGCTCCCCGCCCGCGGCGCCCTCGGCCTCGCCGCCAAGGCCGCCGTCGACAACGGCCACGCCGACGCGGTCACCGGCTTCCGCACCTCCGCCGTCGAGAAGGTCGGCGACCAGCTGGTCCTGGTCGCCGAAGACGGCCGCCACCTGCACCCCGTCGACGAGGTCATCGTCCTGACCGGCCTGCGCCCCGACCTCACCTTCGTGAACGAGCTGCGCCTCGCCCTCGACGAGCGACTCCAGGCCCCCGTCGACCTGGCCCCGCTGATCGACCCGAACCAGCACTCCTGTGGCACGGTCTACCCCCACGGTGTGAAGGAGCTCTCCCACCCGGAGAAGGACGTCTACCTCGCCGGCATGAAGTCCTACGGCCGCGCCCCGACCTTCCTGGCCATGACCGGCTACGAGCAGGTCCGCTCCATCGCCGCCCACCTCGCCGGAGACCACGAGGCCGCCGAGCGCGTCGAACTCACCCTGCCCGAAACCGGAGTCTGCGGCGGAGCCGGCCTCTTCGACCAGCCCCAGGCGGCCGAGGAGACCAGCGGCGGAGGCTGCTGCGCGTCCCCGGCCACCCTCACGATCGGCGCCCCGGCCTCCTCCGGCGGCTGCTGACCTCCGTGCCACGCACCCGGGCCGACGCGGCCGCGACCGGGACGGGGGTCCGGTCGCGGCCGCGCGCCGCCCTGCCCGCCCTGTGCGCCACACAGATCACCAGCTGGGGCATCGTCTACTACGCCTTCCCCGTCCTGCTCCCACGCCTGACGGCCGACACCGGCTGGTCCGCCAACGCCGCGACGGCAGCTTTCTCCCTCGCCCTCTTGGTCTCGGCTATAGCCGGGATCCCCATCGGCCGGATCCTCGACCGCCGAGGGCCACGCGCCGTGATGACCGCAGGCTCCGTGCTGGGCACGATCGCGCTCCTCGTCATCGCGACCGCCCCCAACCTTGCTGTGTTCACCCTGGGTTGGGTGCTCGCGGGCCTGACCATGGCCGCCACCTTCTACCCACCGGCCTTCGCCGCCCTCACCCGCTGGTGGGGCCCGGACCGCATCCGCGCCCTGACCATCGTCACCCTCGCGGGTGGCCTGGCCTCCACCGTCTTCGCGCCGCTGACCGCCGCCCTCGCCGAACACCTCAGCTGGCGCGCCACCTACGCCGCGCTGGCCCTGATCCTCGCCGCCATCACCATCCCCGCCCACGCCCTCGCCCTACGTGCCCCGTGGCCCCTGGCTCCGCCGTCTCCGGCGTCGACCGACCGCACCCCCGTCGCCCGCAGTCGGCCCTTCCTCCTCCTGGCCATCGCCTTCACCCTCTCCGGCTTCGCCATGTACGCCGTCGTCATGGGCCTCATCCCGCTCCTCACCGAGCGCGGCACCAGCGCGACAACCGCCGCCTGGGCACTGGGACTCGGCGGCGCCGGCCAGACCCTCGGCCGCACCTTGTACACCGGCCTGTCCGCCCGCACCTCGGTCACCACCCGCACGGTCGTCCTGATCGCCCTGGGCGGCGCGACGACCGCGGCCTTCGCCCTCGTCCCCGGCCCGATGCCCCTGCTGATCGCCCTCGCGGTCCTGGCAGGCGTCGTACGCGGCAACCTGACCCTGCTCCAGGCCACCGCGGTCACCGACCGCTGGGGCACCACCCACTACGGCCGCCTCTCCGGGCTCCTCGGCGCCCCGGCCCACATCGCGGGAGCACTGGCCCCCTGGGCCGGCGCCGCCCTCGCGGGCCCGCTCGGCGGCTACCCCCACCTCTTCGCGGCCCTGGCCTCACTCTCGATCGCGGCAGCCTGCCTCGCGCTCGGCACCTCCAAGGCGAGCAGCACCCAGACGGAGACTCAGTACCGCTCGTAACGCAACTGCCCAGCCGGCTTCCGGAATCGGCACCATCAAGCGCGTGCATTCAGCACAGGGTGATCCAGCCATCCGGGATCCACCCCTGCACATAGCCCTCGAGGAACAGCCCCAGGTCCGGAATGCCCACGTGCCCTACTTCCAGGGGAACTTGCCTGTACGGAACCCAGCGCAACTCCGCGTCGCCCTGGACATGCGCAAGCGGGACCCCGGGGCCGACATGCCCGGTGAAGATCCGGGCCTCACTTCGATGAGCGCCAGTGCCCACTGCGCCCGCGGCAGCTTTGAACCTGCCCGTCAGGCCCCCCAACCGAACCCCACCGGCAGGCGCCATCACCGCAGCCAGGCGACGGGCCGCCCCAACATGAGGCTCCCCTTCGGATCGCCGTTCTGCGGGGAGAGTCCAGCGGCCATCAGCGCCTGGCGTCCCGGCCCGGAACAGGGCCACTCGGTGGCGCTGATCGAAGCACACAAGGAACACGTCAGGCCGCACCATCGGGGCATACATGCACATAATCGCGAGCGTAGGACCGAGCGCGGCGCCCCGCATCCACGGCGGGCCGGGCAGGTGACCGCCCGGTCGGACCTACTCCGCCGGAGGGCTGGCCGGCAGGGCTGCGAGCCCGGGCCAGATCTGGAAGCCGAGTGCGACCTCCAGGCGTGCCAGGGTGCCGATATCCGGCAATACTTTGCCGCCGAGGACGCGACCGATCGTCGTGTGGTTGATACCCGTGGTTTCCGCCAGAGTTCGCAGGCTCTGCCCGCTGGAGGCGAGCCCGCGCTCGAGGTTGCGGGCCAGGGCCTGCGCGAAGTGGGCACTGACGGGCGCGTCGGGGGCGAGAGCGGCGTGAGGCCAGGTGCCGTCAGCCACATACGCGCTGGGTACCTTGTCGTTACTGCTCCGGGGCATGCCTGGATCATCCCATGCACCCATTGGTGTTCCCTTCTCCGCGTTGGTGGATTCAGTCACGAGCGGTGCATACATGCAGCAAAATGAATCTTTCACGTTCGGCGCCCACAGACACGACGGCACGCAGGGGCGTGAACACTTCACAAGATCAGGCAGTCGGAGCGAAGCGTGACCCGCCGCAGCCGTCGACACGCAGACACCCCCGCACGAGGGGCGCCGCCTCCCCAATTCACTCCCGCGCGCCCCCACCCCGAGCGTGCTTGCCTCACTGACTCTGGGTAGCTGAGGGGCCGAGAAGAATGCGCAGGCCAGAATGGTGGCGCTTTTGTGAAACATCGCGTTTCAGCGAAGCGCAGGCCACACGTTCCAGGTCTCGTTCGATTATTTTTCATATCTTGTGCTGCAGCTTCAGGAAAGGCAATTGTGGAGATGCCCTACCGGCCTCTTAGGCCAGTCGCTACGCTCAACAGGAATTCCGGTTCGGAGAATTGCGGGGAGGTGTTTCATGCACACACGCCGGGCACAGGGCGTCCTTGAACAGCTGAGGCGCCTGGCCGCCAGTGACGCGTCCAACCGCACGGAAGCGAAGGACCGCCTCGCGCGGGCAGAGCAGGAGGCTTCGTCCGCCCGCTCGCTCTTCGAGTCGGCGGACACCCGCGCCGAGATCTCACAGCGGGTGGCTCAGGAGGCCGAGGAGCTGTTGCCCCACGGCGCCGAGGAGCAGGGCGACACGCCCCCATCAGGCAAGTCCACCCACGAACGTGGAGTCAGGACGCTCGGCGAGGAACTGCTCGCCTTCGCTCGCGCCGGCGGACACGTCACGCGGACGGAGATCCTCGAGAACCTCAGCTCCACGCGCCCCGACATCAAGCTCACTGGCGTCGGGCCCGAACTCACCAGACTGACGAGGACAGGAGCCCTGATCCGCGTCGGACTGGGCACCTACGCGATTCCACCCAGCGCCCGAGGAGGTGACGCGTAGAGGGAGCGTAAATTCCAATATGACTTTACACGCGCGAGTGCCGCCGAGGCGTCGAAACCAGTCGGCGGCACATGGACGCGCGTTCTTCTGGCGCACGCATCTCCGTCATTCTAGGTGCTGACACCCGATGACGCGAGAGCCCTGCGAGGATTCGGCCCCAAGTGGCCGGGATTGGGCTCACCATGTCCTTCTTTTCCCACGCCGATTCCAGTTCGGACTGGTCCACTCGCGGTGGACCGGCACATTCGGGCGGAAAGCGCGAAGGCGACGACCCCCAGGCGCCCCGCCGGACCCTACCCAGCGCCCGGACGAGTCCCGCCCAGCAGATCCAGCTCATTCTCGCTCTCGCAGAACTGGGCGCCGGCGGCAAGGAGGTCGGGCGTGCGGCCGTGGCGGCGCGTACCGGCAGGAGCATGGACACGGTGAGCGACTGCATGGGGTTCCTGGCCGAGGTCGGACTGGCAGAACCGGGGCGCGGCCGGTACGAGCTGACCGATCAAGGACGCGTCTTCGCCGAAGTCTGGCAGCGTGACTCCACCCAGGCCCGCCTCCTGCTCCATCCACTCATGCAGGCCCACTGGTCCACCGCCGCAGTTGCCCACCACCTGGCCGGCGGAGCACTGCCTCAGGAGGAGCTGGCCCGATTGCTGCGTGCCGGCCTGCGCGGTATGCCCATGCGCGGCGTGTACCTCGTCGAGTGGCTGGTCATCGGCCTGGTGGTCGAGCGCGACGACCGCCTGCACATCCACCTTCCCGGCCAGGCTCCGACCCACTCGGGCCCGCATTCCGCGCCGCGGGCAGAAGAACCCGCGCCGGAGGCCGAAGATCCCGACCCCGCCTTCCTGTTCGGCCTGACCCTCCGCGAGATCCAGGAGCTGCCCGACGCCCGCTACATCGCCTTCATGGAGGGTGTCCTGCAAACCCTGCGCGGAGCCCACTCGCCCGCCGCCTGAAGGAAGCGCCGGACCGGCACTCGGCCGGACCGGCGCCTCCAGGGTGGCGGCTGGTGTCCGCGTCTGGACTCTGGACCCGCACGCGGAGGGTTCGATCCCCTCGCCATCCACCCCTTGCCGACCAGCATGACACCCAGCCACCGAGAGGAACCAGTACGCATGCGAACCAAGCCAGTACGACCAGTTCCCTGACAGCACATCAGTCCGTCAGTCGCACGGCCGTAGCGCTCACTCCTACGGCACCCTCCTGTTGCGGACCGACCGACCCTTTCACACTGTGGTGCATGTTCGCACCAACCGCGTGGAGGTCCCCTCGTGTCCGAAACCCCAGTTTCCGTCCCATGCGCCGCTCAGGCGGTACCCCATGGCGGGTGAGGTCCCCCTCTCCGACGGCTTCGCCCAGGTCCTGGCCGTCTGGGAGGAGTTGGTTGTCAGGGGTGAGATGTCGAAGCAGTCCTTCGGCCGCTTCGTCCAGCTCCTCCACCGCTTCGAGCACTTCGCCGCCGCTCACGGCGTGTCGAAGTTCGGCGGCATCGCCCAGTCCGTTGCAGCCGGATTCATCGATGCCCACGGCCGCACCCGGCACGGACACGTCGCACCGGCCGCCCTCGCCACCCGCTACCTGCGGCGCAGCGTCCTGCGGATGTGCTTCACCACCGCCCGCGAGCTCCACCTCACCGAAACCGACCCGACCTGGGGCATCGAACTGCCGCCACGGGTGAAGGGCGGCACCCGCCCGCTGAACGACGACGAGGCCATCGCGATCCGCCGCGCTGCCGAGTACGTCGACCGTCCCACCCGGCACGCCGCCGCGGCGGCCCTCGCCCTGGCCGGCGGATTCAGCGGAGAGATCGGGCACGTCCGCCCCGCCGACCTCGATGTCACCGGGCACCGGGTGTGGATGCACGGCTCGACGAAGACGCTACCGCGATGGTGTCCTCTGGATGCCTGGGGCATGCGCGTACTCGTCGCCCGTACCCGGCACTTGGAGAACACCGCCACAGCCGGTCGCAGCCCCCTCGCGGTCTCCGCCCAGGCAGGCTCCGACGAACAGGTCCAGGCGAGGGTGTGTGTCGCGCTCCGGGACCTCCTCAAACGGATCGGACTCGGCGCCGACAGGAGCGTGCGCCCCGCTTCCGTGACCGCGTACGCCGGCTGGGAGACCTTCACCCGCACCGGCCGCATCGAGGCTGCCGCGCGTCATCTCGGCCTGGCCTCCCTGGACAGCACCGCCGCCCTCATCGGGCACCACTGGCAGACCCCGACCGCAGAAAGGGAGGCCGGCCGCGATGCCCGATGACCTCTTCGGTGACCCCGCCCCGCGCACCGTCCGCAAGAAGGCCGCACGCCGGGCCCTGGAATCCGACATTCGCACCGTCTCCCGCCGCATCAAGGACGTCGCCGTCTTCGAGGACATCTACCGGCTCGCCTCCGTCCTCGACGCTCCCGGCAGCGGACGCGGAGGCCGCCCGCCCGCCTTCCCCCCGTACGTCTACCTCCTCTTCCTGGCCCTGCGCGGCGTCCACGGGTCCGCCCGCTACTGCGCCGCCGAGCTGAACGACGCGGACGTCTGGAACCAGATTCGACAGGGCGTCGCACACCATCTCGGCCACGACGAGGCCGCCCGCCTTCCCGATCAGGGGCCCACCCGTCACCAGTGGCAGCACGCCCAGAAGACCCTGCTCATCCCCCGGCGCGAAGAACTCTCGGAAACCTTCGCCGACCTCGCTCTTGCCCAGGCCCTGAGCCAGGGTCTCCTGCCGCCCGAAGCGCGCCGCGCTTGGTCCCGCCCCGAACGCCACCAGCTCATCGCCGGCGACGGCACCGTCGCCAAATCACCCACCCTCGCCACCGTCCCCTACACCGAAAAGGACGGAGTACGGCGCCGTCATCGCGTCGACCCCGCCTCCTCCTGGCAGAAGGAAGGCGGCGGGAACAGAGACGACGAGGAAAACCCGTCGTCTGGGACCGACGATGGCACCGCCCTGGTCCTGGGCAGCAAGTTCGTAGTCTTCTCCACCCGCCACCGCGGCTACTTCCGCCGCGTCTTCCTGCGCTACGCCCACGTCCCCCGCAACACCGAGGGCGGCGAAGCCGCAGTCGCCCTCGAACCCGCCTGCGCCATCCTCGACGCTGCGGACGGCTGCCTCGGTGTCCTGTACGACGGAGCCTTCCGCGGCATGCACCGTGACGTCATCGCCCGCCGCGGACGCCTCCTCATCAACAAGCAGCACAAAGGCGCCCGACCCCGCTACCTGCGGACCCTCGACTACGGCCTGTGCCGCCACGAGCTGTGGTCACAGCAAGGCCGTGCCCACGAACGCGTCTTCCTCGACACCGGCACCACCAAACTGCTGCCCCTGCCCATCCTCAAGCTCCAGCGCCGGGCCAGCCCGAACACCCACCGCTGGTACCACCTGATCGCCGTCCCCTGCCCCCGCGGCGCCCACGAGCACCGCGAGCCCGTCTCCATCACCACCACCCCCGGCGAACGCGAAGACGGCCAGAGCGACACCGAGACCGGTTTCCACCGCGCCGAGCACCTCCTCCAGATCCCCGGCAACACCGCCACCCACCAACACCTCTACGGCGGCCGCGAGGACACCGAGTCCGGCTTCTCCCAGCTCGACCGCTCCCTCTGGAACCGCCGCATGATCGCCTTCGGTGCCGACGCCCAGAGCCTGGTCATCCTCGGCTTCCTCCTCGCCCAGAACGCCACGAGCGCAGCCCGCTACCGAGAAGACCCCACCTACGCCGACGCGGACGCCGAGACCGCAGAAGGCCTCACCCCGTCCCCCAAGAACTGAGCCGCAGAGCCCCCCACTGATCCGCTACCCTGTCCCTGGGCTGCCCTTGTGGCAGCCCAGGACCTTGCCGAGGCGAGCCGGACTCTCACGCAGAGTATTCAGCCACGTTTCACGCAAGGCCCGCCTTCGTAGCTCAGGGGATAGAGCACCGCTCTCCTAAAGCGGGTGTCGCAGGTTCGAATCCTGCCGAGGGCACACGTGCAGAGGCCCCCAGCCGATCTTGGCTGGGGGCCTTTGGCGTCCCCGATCTCCATCACGACGCGGGGCGCAACCCCGGCGGCGCCGGTTCTGGAGGGAATCGGCCGGTTGGCCTGGGTACGTACAACCGGCCACATCGGCACGGTTACCGGACAGGTGATCGAAATGGTTCGTCGCCGAGGCATGAGTGGCCGTACAACTCTGATGGATCGTTCGATGCATCCCGGGGGGGACCTTTTGCGTAGAACCGGAGTTTCCGTACGCGCTGTCGGCGCCGTGACACTGACGCTGGCCTCGCTCGCGCTCGGCACGGCCCCGTCCACCTCGCAGGCGGCGGGGACCGAGTTGCCGGCCGCGGAGAAGGGGCACCTGGCGCAGATCGCCGACACCTACCTCCAGCGCCGGGCCGACGCCGTCACCCTCTCGCGATCCCAGGGCGTGGGCGACGCGGCGCCTCTTGCGCTGACCGCGCAGGCGGCCGACGAGCTCGGAGGCGAGATCGCCGCTCTGCAGGACAACGCCCGGGCGCTGGAAGAGCGCGGGAGCGGGTTCAGTCACGCGGAAGTGACCGTCACTTCGGGCAAGAGCACGGTCCGAGGAGATACCGCGACGCTTGCGGTCGAGGAAGAAACCCGCCTGTACTTCGCCGACATCCAGGAGGGGGACGCGATCACGCACACCTCGTACGTCCTCCCCCACACGCTGACGTTCAAGCGTGCCGCGGACGGCGCGTGGAAACTCGCGGACGATCGGACGCCCGACTACGGCTCGGGGCCCGCGGCGCCCACGCAGCTACGGGCCTCGCCGGCGCGGGATCAGGCCAGCAGGTCGGCGTAGAGGATCACGTTGTTCGTGCGGTGGCCGTTCTTGATCTCGCCGCCGCAGGTCAGCAGGCGCAGCTCGGGGCGATTGGTGTCCCCGTAGACCTTGTCGGTCGGGAAGTCCTTCTTGTCGACGTCCTCGATCTCGCGGATCTTGAACCTGGCCGTCTTCCCGTCCGCGCGCGGCACCTCGATCAGGTCGCCGAGCTTGATCTTCTTGACGTTCTTCATCACCGCGGGCCCGTACTTCGTGTCGAAGTGCGCGACGAGGACGGCCGCCCCCTTCTCGCCCGGGGTCACGCCCTGGGTCCACCAGCCCGGGTTGTCCGCGTCGGTGTCCGCGTCCGGCACGCCGAGCTCGCCCGTGGCCGGGTCCACCGCGAGGTCGACCATCTTCTTCGCGTCCACGCCCGCCGCGGCGATCTTCATCCCGGTCGGCTTCGACCCCGGGAGGGCGGGCGCGGCCTCGCCCGCGGGGGCGGGGGCCGCCGTGCTGCCCACCTCGGGGTCCGGCGGCAGCCCGGCGGAGGTGCGGGACCCGCCGCCAGTGCCGCACGCCGTGAGCGTCCCGCACGCGGTGAGGGTGGCGAGCGCCACGGCGGCGGCGGTACGGACAGTGGCGCGCATGAGTGTTTCCCTCGGGTCGGCGTCACCTGCGGTGGCGACGACCACGACGTTACGAGGGTCATGTACGGGTCGTCCGTCGGCAACGTAACAGCCGGCCGGACACCTCCCCGCGAAGCCGTTAAGGGAGAGAGGAAGAGAGAGAAAGGCCCTCCCGGCCGGAGCCGGAAGGGCCGCATCGTCGTCGTCATCACATCCGCTATGTCACGACATCATGACTTCACGACCGGGGGAGGCGGGGGCGGACTCGGCCCCGCCGTCAGCTGAGGCCTCTGCTGCGCTCGCCGATGCGGTCGCCCTGCGGGGTCCCGGCCCGCTTGAGTTCCGCCTTCGTGTGCGCTCCGCCCTTGATCTTGCTCCGGACCGGACCGGAGAAGCCGTGCGCGTGTTGCACGGCGCGGGGCAGGTTGGTCGCTTCCGCGGCCTTCGCGACAGCCGCCTGGAAGTCCTGCTTCTGCTCTTTGCTCATCCCGTCGTCACTCCCTAAAAAGACTCGGGGCACCCAATCGGACTACTGGGATCGTATGCATATAAAGGGTCCAACGCACCCGGACCGGACGTAAAGAATGGTGGATCAAGGACGGTCGATCAAGGACGCGGCGGTTCCGGGAGCTCCGGCGGCCCCAGTACTTCGTAGAGCAGCTCGTCCGGGCACGGGGTGCCCCGCGGGAGCTGGTACTTCGCCGCGATCCGGTACTCCCCCGGTGCCGGGGCCAGCAGTTCCGTCCACTCGTCCCCGGTGCCGTCCGAGGGCGCCTTGAACAGGCACCCCGCCGTGTTCGCGAAGACCTTGGGCAGGGCGACCCCACCCTTCGGTACGGCCTTCCCGGCGGCCTTCGAGGCCTCCGTCTCCTGCGGCGGCTCCACCGGCTTGCCCGCGCCGTCCACCAGGCCCAGCCACGGGGAGTGCGGGATGCGCACCATCACCCGGCCGGCCTGCTTCACGTCGATGACCAGCTGGTCGGCGCTGGCCCGCACCACCGTCGCGGGGCCGGCGACCAGGTTCGTCGGGTCCGTGACCTTGAAGAGCTGCCAGTTCGCGTCGCCCCACACCTGCTGGAGGTACGGGAGCCCCTCGCGCACCAGCTTCGCCTCGTCCCGCCCGCCCTCGTCGGGTTTGTCGGCGGGCAGCACCACGTAGTGCACGGCCCAGCGCTCCAGCCACTCGCGGTAGCTGTCGGGCGTTAGGGTGTCGTCGTAGAAGACCGGGTTGCGCTCCAGGTCGGCCTGCCGGTTCCAGCCGCGCGCGAGGTTCACGTACGCGGGGAAGGCGGAGGACTCGCGGTGGCTGCTGGCCGGGACCACCTCGACGCGGCCCCGGTCGGCGCCCGCCTTCTGGAGCTGGTCCACGAGCGGGGCCAGCTCCCGGCTCCAGGAGGCCAGCGGGGTGGTGCGGACGATGTCGGTGACGCTGTTGACGGTGATCCAGGCGGTCACGCCGGTGAGGGCGAGGAGCAGCCCGTACCAGCGGCGCGTGCGCGGAGCCTCGTACGGGAGGGCCGCGAGCAGCACCACCGCGCCGAACAGCATCGCGAGGCGGGTCACGTTCGAGCCGACCTGGGAGTCGATCGCCCAGGTCAGCGCCACCCCGAGGGCGTAGATCGCGGACGCGGTCCGCACCGATTTCCAGCTCTTCGGTACGAGGAACAGCGCGGCCAGCGCGCACGCGAGCGGCAGCGCCGCCGAGATCAGCTTCATCGGCTGGGTCCCCGAGAAGGGGAACAGCCAGGCGGACAGCCCGACCACCGCCGCCGGGGCCAGGCCCAGCGCGTACGCGCCCGGGCGCCGGCCGTTCAGGAACAGCGCGGCCGCGATCACCCCGAGGAACAGTCCGGCGACCGGGCTGGAGGCGGTGGCGATCGCCGCGAGCGGAGCCGCGACGGCGGCCTTCGCCCAGCGCCGCTCGGCCCATTTGCGGGGCCAGCAGAAGACGGCGGCGACGGCCCCGAGGGCGAACATCGCGCCGAGACCGAAGGTCACGCGGCCCGACACGGCGTTGCACAGCAGCCCGTACACCCCGGCCAGGGCGGGCCACAGCGGCTCGCGGACGGCGCCCCGGCAGCGGGTCAGGATCATCGCGAGCAGCCCGGCCGAGACCGTACCGGCGATCATCATCGTGGTGCGGACGCCGAGCACGTGCATCACGTAGGGCGAGACCACGCTGTACGAGACCGGGTGCATGCCGCCGTACCAGGCGAGGTTGTACGCGGAGTCGGGATGGCGGCCCACGAACTCGGCCCAGGCGTCCTGCGCGGCGAGGTCGCCGCCGCTGTTGGCCACGGCGAAGAACCAGATCACGTGCAGCAGCCCGGCCAGCGCGGTGGCCACGGCCACGGGGTGCCGGCGGGCCCGGTCGAGGGCACGGAGGGGGACACGGAGGAGGGCACCGCGGACCGGCCCGGGGCCGGCCTGCGGGCTCGGGGCTCCGGGGGCCTCGGGGGCCTCGGGGGCCTCAGGGGCTTCGGCGGCTCGGCTCGGGGACTCGTCCCGGACCGGGCCCCGGCCGCGGCCCTGACCCTGGCCTTGATCCCGGCCCTGGTGGCCCTGGTCCTGGCCCTGTTCCTGCCGCTCAGCGGTGGTCACGCCGACGTACTCCCCACTCCGGTCACCTCGGGTGCGTCCCTCGGTTCGTAGACGCGGTCCGGCGCCTCCGGGTTGCCCCGGGGCGCCGGACCCCGCTCCGCGCTCGTGCGCGGCGTCGGCTCAGCCGGCGCCGCGGACCGCGCCTCAGCCGACGCGCGTCAGCTTCTTGCCGATGCCGGGTGCGGTGAGGTCGCTCTGCAGCGCCACCGGCACCTTCACCTGGCTCGCGCCCTCGCCGACGGTCAGCATGCCGATCTCCGAGCCCGCCTTGGCGGTCTGCGGGAGCTGGCCGGCGCCGTCCGCCAGCTTGGTGGAGATGGTGAGGGTCGGCCAGCCGACCGCTTCCACGTCGGCGGTGGCCACGACCGGGACCCGGGTGCCGAGTCCGTCGTCCACGTAGCCGACGACCGCACCCTTCTTGATGACGCGCACGGACTTGAGCATCTTCTGCGTGGCGATCATGACGTCCTTGCTCGCCTCGATCGCGGTGCCGAGGATCGGCACGCCGTGCTGGCCGAGGACCGCGCCGACGATCAGCTGGTCGGTCTTGCCGACCTCCTTGTGGGCGGCGAAGAGCAGGTTGCCGCCGGCCTTGGTGGTGGAGCCGGTCTTGATCCCGAGCGAGCCGTTGTACGGAACCAGGTCGTTGTAGTTCCGCCACTTCTTGCCCGAGGCGTCGGTCCACGACGGCTGCCTCGTGATCGCGATCAGCTCCGGCATCTCGACGATCTTGAGGCCGAGCTTGACCTGGTCCTCGGCGGTGCTGACCGTGGTCGCGTCCAGACCCGAGGGGTCCGTGTACGTGGTGTTGGTCATGCCGAGTTCCTTGGCGGTGTCGTTCATCTTCCGGACGAACGCCTCCTGCCCGCCGTCCCAGCGCGCGAGCAGTCGCGCGACGTTGTTGGCGGACGGGATCATGATCGCGGAGAGGGCGTCCTTCTGCGAGATCTTGCCGCCCTCCCTCAGGTTGTTGACCGTGGACTCGCCCTCGGTCTCCTTCTTGCCGTCCTCGACCGCCTGCTTGTCGACGGGGATCATCTCGCCCTCCTCCCCCTTCTTCATGGGGAAGTCCTTGAGGATGACGTAGGCGGTCATGGCCTTGGCCACGCTGCCGATCGCCACGGGCTTCTGCTCGCCGAAGGACCCGACGGTGCCGAGGCCGGCCGCGGCCATGTAGGCCTGGCCCTCCTTCGGCCACGGCAGGTTCGGGGCGCCGCCCTCGAAGGTGTACGAGGTGTTCGCGGTCACCTTCAGCGTCGGCGCGGGCAGCGGGCGCACGAGCTGGACGACGGCGAGGATCACCGCGAGGAGCACGAGGACCGGCGCGTAGATCTTGAACCGGCGCAGGGCGGTGCGGGCCGCGCTGGGCGGCGGGGGCGGGTTGTTGGTGAGGTCCGCCAGCATGTCGAGCGGCGGCTTGGGCGGCAGCGGCTGCTGCGTGGTCCGCTCGGGGGACTCGTACGGCGCGGGGGGCCGTACCCCGCCGGGTACCGGAGTCCGCCCCGGAGCCGGAGCCTGGGCCGGGCCGGCCGCGGTCCTCGGAGCACCGGGGGCCGGGGGCGCGCCCGGGGTGGGCCGCGCGGGTACGTCGTCGCTCCGCAGCGGTACGAAGGTGCTGTTGCCCTGCCGGGCGGGGCCGGGGTTGGCGGTGCCGTTGCCCTGCCGGGCGGTGCCGGGGTTCGCCGCGCCCGGGTTGGCCGAGCCCGGCTGGGCGGTGCCGTTGCCCTGCCGGGCCGTGCCGGGGTTCGCCGCGCCCGGGTTGGCCGAGCCCGGCTGGGCGGTGCCGTTGCCCTGCCGGGCCGTGCCGGGGTTCGCCGCGCCCGGCTGGGCGGTGCCGGGCTTGATGGCCCGGAACACGGCGGTCCGCTCGCTGTCGGCGGGCTCGCCGTCGGCCGGGGCGGCCGGAGCCGGCGGCTTGACCGCCCGGAACACAGCCGTCCGCTCGCTGTCCTCCGCCTGGCCACCCGGAGCGGACCCTGCACCGGAGCCGGGCTTGACCGCCCGGAACACGGCGGTCCGCTCACTGTCGGAGGGCTCACCGGAGCCGGAGCCACCGGGGGTACGCGGGTCACCGGAGCCGGCCGGGGCCCGCGGAGGCGTCTGGCCGCCCGAAGTCCCCCGGTTGCCCGGGGCGCCCGAGGGGGCCCGGGTTCCCGAAGCGGCCGGGGCACCCGGGGGCACCTGGCCGCCCGGGGGCACCTGGCTGCCCGGGGCGCTCGCGGAGGCCCGGGGTGCCGGAGCCGCCGGGGCGCCCGGAGGTACCTGGCCACCCGAGGTCGGCTGGTTGCCCGGGGTGCTCGTAGAAGGCCTGGCCCCCGGAGCCGTCAGGTTGCCCGAGGCACCCGGGGCCGCCGAAGGAGACGGGGGGCTGGCGGAGCCCCGGGGGCCCGAAGAGGCCGCAGTACCCGAAGAGGCCGGGTTGCCCGGGGTCGCCTGGTTGCCCGGCGTGGCCGGACTGCCCGGCGCCGCCGAAGCGGCCGAAGGGCCACGGGTGCCCGAGGCCTGGCCCGAGGTCGAGGTACCCGAGGCCTGGGTGCCGGAGGCCTGGGTGCCGGAGGCCGACGCGCCCGAAGCCGGACTGCCGGAGGACGGCGCAGCCGAACCCCGGGTGCCCGAAGTCGCGGCGCCGAAGGCCGAGGTACCCGAAGCCGCGGTGCCGGAAGACGACGCGGCCGAAGCCGAGGTGCCCGAAGCCGGGGTACCGGAGGCCGACCCACCCGAAGCCGGACTGCCGGAGGACGGCGCAGCCGAACCCGGGGTGCCCGAAGCCGCGGTGCCGGAAGACGACGCGGCCGAGGTCGGGGTGCCCGAAGCCGGGGTACCGGAGGCCCACCCGGCCGAAGCCGGAGCGCCCGAAGCCGGGGTACCGGAGGACGGAGTGCCGGAGGCCGAGGTACTGGAGGACGGGGTACCGGAGGACGGAGTGCCCGAGGCCGGGGTGCCGGAGGGCGGCGCGTCGGAAGTCGGGGTGCCCGGCATGCGGAAGACGGCCGTGCGGTCGCTGTCGGTGGGGTCGGTGGGGGTGGTCGTCGGTTCGCCGGATCGTGTCGAAGCGGAACCCGTCGGGCGGCCGGGGGCGGCCGGGGGCGGCGTGACCGTACGGAACACCGCGGTGCGCTCGCTGTCGACCGGGCCCGAGGCGCCGCGCGCCCGGTCGGAGCCGGAAGCGGAAGCGGAAGCGGAATCTGCGGGCAGGCCCGTACCGGACGGAGGGGTCGCCGTACGGAACGAGGCCGTGCGGTCGCTCCCCGCCGACCCGGTGGCAGCCGCGGAATCGCCCGGGGCGGAGCCCGCGGAGCGGTCCGTGTCGGCCGGAGGGGTCACGGCGCGGAAGGCGGTCGTACGGTCGCCACCCGCGGGCGCAGCCGATGAGCCGGCCCCAGAAGCGGAACCCGAAGGTGCCGACTGGGCGGCGGCTGCCGGAGGTGTCGCGGTACGGGACGAGGCCGTGCTCCCACCATCGACGGGAGCGGCGGCAGCCCGAGCACCCGAGGCGCTCGAGGAACCCCCGCGCCCGGAAGCGGAATCGGAATCGGCGTCAGGGACGGCCGGGGTGGACGTAGGGGACTTGGCAGCCGGGGGCGTCACGGTGCGGAACACCGCCGTGCGCTCGCTCTCGACCGAGCCCGCGCCAGCGGACTCGCCGCCCCCGGACCCCGAAGCGGAATCCGACGCCGAACTCGAACCAGGAGCCGAACCCTTGGCATCCGCAGCGGCAGCGGCAGCGGCAGCGGCAGCCGCGGGGAGGGCCTTGAAGACCTCGGTCTCCGCGCCCGGCGCGGCCGGCGCGTCGGACGGCTCATCCTCGGAGGGCGAGGGCTCCGCCGTGGACACCCATGCGGCCACCGCGTCCCGCAGTGGATCGCGGTCCGCGGACCCGTCCTCCGAGTCCCTCGGGCGGAACAGCGACGCCCTCGGATCACGCCCCTCGGACGACTCCGTCGTCCCCGACGTTCCTTCATCAACCGACTTGTCGGGGGACTCGCCCGCCACCAGTTCCTCCTCGATCGCCTTCACGTCCGGCTGTCCGAATGTCTAACAGTGTCCCGTCTAGGGGGCATCGCCCCCGTGCTAGACGAGAACGACATAGCTGACGGTTCCCCCACAAAGCGGCCAGGCACTCTCGACAGATGAATGTGAGAGGCGTCACCCTGTCACTCATCCACGCGGGGAGGCATGGATGGGCAAGAGCCGCAGAACGATTCCGGAGGAGCTTTTGCTGCTCGCCTTGGACCCGGCCACGGGTACCACGGCGCAGCCGCAGTCGCTCGACCTCGGCCTGGCCGGGGCACAGCTAGTGGAGCTGGCTCTGGCAGGACGGATAGCCCCTGATGGGGATCGTATCGCCGTGGTGATGCCACGGCCGACAGGAGATCCGACTCTGGACTCCGCACTGGAACTGCTGCGCAGGCGCGGCAGCCCGGTTCGGGCGGTCCACTGGATCGGCGGACCCCGACTGGGGCTCCGTCAGATTTACCTCGCTCACCTGGAGCGTTGCGGCATGGTTCATGCCGTCGCGGGCCAGATGTGCGGGGTGCTGCCGACGGTTCGCTACCAAGCGACCGACACAGCGATCAGCCGGGAGATCCGTGGCCGGCTGGACAGTGCGATCCGCACCGGTGTACCGCCGGACCCGCGGACCGCGGCGCTTGCCGCACTGGCCCACGCGGTCGGACTCGGCAAGCACCTGTACCCCGGCAACGAGGGGCGGTCGTCCAGGTCCCGACTCCGGGACCTGATCCGGCACGACCCGATGGGCGGACTGGTGGCGCACGCCGTCATGGACGTCCAGAACGGCGTGGCCGCACAGCCGCGCCGTGACCGGGCACCGGCCCAGCCCGCAAGGGCAACGGCGGCAGCCGTTCCGCTGCAGCCGCGCCGGACCGGTGCGATGGCCCGCGCGGCCGCGCACTGATCCACCAGCGGGGCACGCAGCACGGGCAGCAAAGGGCAGCACAGCAGGGCAGCAGGACCGGCACCACCGCAGCACACGCACCACAGGCATCACGCGCACCACAGGCGGCACACACAGGCACCATCCGCAGGACCGCAGGACCGCACCACACGTAACGCCATCACCGTGGCCGGCGTCCCCAGGACCCGGCCCGGAAAGCCGCCAGCGCGCGGGGTGGCGAGGCCGGTACGCCGGCCCCGCCGCCCCGCGCGTTTGCTTTTCCGGGCCGTTCCCCAGCGAGGTCACACGCTTCGGTGGCAGTCTGCTCACCATCAGACACGCAGAGAGACAGCACGAGAAGAAGGCGGAGGTGCCGTTCACGTGGCGTCCAATGTCAATCCCACCGTCCGACGCCGCCGACTGGGCATGGAGTTGCGCAAACTGCGCGAGGACAAAGGCATGACGGCCGAGCAGGTCGCGGAACGCCTGCTCGTCTCCCAGTCGAAGATCAGCCGGCTGGAGAACGGCCGCCGTTCCATCAGCCAGCGCGACGTCCGCGACCTGTGCGACGTCTACGAGGTCGAGGACAGGCGACTCGTCGACTCCCTCATGCAGATGGCCAAGGATTCCCGCCAGCAGGGCTGGTGGCACGCCTTCGGCGACATCCCGTACAGCGTCTACATCGGCCTGGAAACGGACGCCGCCAGCCTGCGCACCTACGAACCCCTGGTGATCCCGGGCCTGCTCCAGACCCCGGAGTACGCCCAGTCGCTCGTCCGCGGCGCGTGGCCGGAGACGGCTCCCGTCGACGTGGAGAAGCGCGTCCAGGTCCGGATGCACCGCCAGAAGCGGCTGCACGAGACCGAGAACAGCAATCCCGAGATCGGTCCGCTGCGCCTGTGGGCGGTGATCGACGAGGCCGCCCTGCGGCGGCACGTGGGCGATGCGCAGCTCATGATCCGCCAGCTCGAGTTCCTGATAGAGCAGTCGGAGAAGCCGCACGTCACGGTCCAGGTGATGCCCTTCTCGGTGGGAGCCCACCCGGGCGTGAACGGCCAGTACGCCATTCTGGAATTCCCGGACGCCTCGGACTCGACGGTGGTCTACATCGAAGGCGTGACGAGCGACCTGTACCTGGAAAAGGCCAACGACGTCCAGAAATACAGCGTGATGTACGAACATCTGCGTGCACAGGCCCACAACGTGGACCAGACGAGGCAGTTCATCGCGCAGATCATCGAGGACTTCGCGGGCAAGGGGTAATGGGTTCCGGCGAAAAGGCCGGTACGGTACACCGTCACTCCCCGATGGCAGAAGACCTAAATGGAATATGCCACTCGGTCGGGTGAACGCCCCCTTCGTGCAAGGGGAGCTGCGGGTAGCGTCGATCACGTCAGCCGGAGCAATGGCCGACATGACACCGGAACCACTCGCTGAACCGGAGAGAAACATGGCTATTCGTCAAGGTGCAACGGAAAACTGGACCAAGTCCTCGTACTCCGCCAACGGCGCCTGCGTCGAGGTCAAGTCCCCCGCCATGGAAGCCATCGCGGTCCGCGACTCGAAGGCGCAGGACGGTCCGTCCCTCACCTTCGCGCCCGGCTCCTGGACCTCGTTCGTCACCGAGGTGACCGAGGGCCGCCTGGGACGCCTCGCCTGAACGTCGAGGCGACCCTCCCGACCCGCCGTCACACGACAAGCGCCACCCGCTCCACAGCACGACCAGCACCACAAGAACCACCTGCACAACCAGCATCACCTGCACCACTGACTGGAGCCCTCTCGACCGGCCCGCCGTCGCCTGCCGAGGGGGCTCGGCCATGTCCGACCCCCCTCGACGGACGCCCCTCGACGGACGCTCCTCGACCTACCTCAGCTGGTCGAAGTACCGGTCCGTCCCCGGCACCGTCGGGATGAAGGGCGCCACCAGCTCCACCCGCCCCAGCCCCGACTCCGCGACCTCCGCGTCCAGCCCCTGGAACCGGTCCCAGCAGCTGCGCGGGTCGGCCTCCACGAACCACAGCAGGGTCAGCCGGGTATCGACCCCCTCCACCTGCTTGACGTACGTCATCCGGTCCCCGGGCAGCGGCGTCGGCCGGAAGACCGTGACCATCGCGGCCGGTGAACCGGCCAGCCGCTTCGGCAGGGCGCGCGAGCGCAGCCACTCCAGCAGTTCGGCCCGCTGCTCCGGGCCCTCGGCGTCGATGACCTGGACGACGAGCCCGCCGTACGGGTGGTCGAGGGCGTGGAAGTCGCGGGGGCCGGCGGCGCCGTCCCGGTAGACGGTGGCCTCGTGGTCCTGGAACGCGGTGAAGACGTGGGTGCGGTCCTGGTAGACCCGGCCGTCGCGGTTGAGGCGCTTGTTGATGCCGACGGTCCACTTCATGTGCTCGTCGTAGCGGCCCTCGGTGACCCAGTACGTGGAGATGTAGCACCCGGCGGTCACGGGCTGCGCCACGGCCGACTTCTCCGGGTAGCGCAGCTCCTGGAGCTCGCGGGTGGCGACCCAGCGGCGGCCCGCGTACATCCAGGGCATGGCCATGGCGCCGGCGTAGTAGTGGTCGTCCTCGTACCAGCGGTTGTACGCGAACTCGTGGCCCGGGTGCGGTTCGACCATGGTGATCAGCGCATGGCCGGGGTGGACTCCGTAGGGGCCGACCGAGGCGAGCTCGGCGTAGTCGTCGGCCCGGGTGTTCCGCTCGTCTGCTGTCATGGAACACGGTCTAGCTGATGCGACGTCAGATGGGGAGCCCCTGGCGGCCGTTCAGCATCCGATACATAGCTGCCATCTACACCTACTCGCCGCTACGATGCGCGCACCCGCCTCCCGAAGGAGACCCCGTGCCCGCCTCAGCGCCCACCTCCACCGCTCCGCCGCCCTTCGCCGCCCGGATCCGTACGACCGCCCCCTCCGCCGTGCGCGAGATCCTCGCCGTCACCGCCCAGCCCGGCATGATCTCCTTCGCCGGCGGCCTGCCCGCGCCCGAACTCTTCGACACCGAGGGCCTGCGGGCCGCGTACGAAGCCGCCTTCGCACGGTCCGCCCGCCGCGCCCTCCAGTACTCGACCACCGAGGGCGCCCCCGAACTGCGGGCGGCGGTGGCGGCCCGGATCGACCGGCGGGGACTCGCGACCACCGGCGACGACGTACTGATCACCACCGGCTCCCAGCAGGGGCTCAACCTGCTCACGACCGCGCTGATAGAACCGGGCGACGCGGTGCTCGTCGAGGACCCCACCTACCTGGCGGCGCTCCAGGGATTCCATCTCGCCGGTGCACGCGTCATCCCCGTCCCCTGCGACGACGAGGGCATCCTCCCGGACGCACTGGCGGAACTCGTCGCCCGCGAACGCCCCAAACTCCTCTACACGATTCCCACCTTCCAGAACCCGACCGGCCGCACCCTCCCCGCCGCCCGCCGCGCGGAGATCGCCTCGCTCGCGGCCCGGCTCGGACTGTGGCTGCTGGAGGACGACCCGTACGGAGACCTCCGCTACGAGGGCCGCGAACTGCCCTGGCTCGCCGCGCACCCGGGGGCCGAGGACCGCACCGCGCTCCTCGGCAGCTTCTCGAAGGTGATGGCCCCCGGCCTCCGGCTCGGCTGGCTGCGCGCCCCGGCCGAGCTGCTGCGCGGGGCGGTGCTCGCGAAGCAGGCGGCGGACCTGCACACCTCGACGGTGGACCAGCTGGCGGCGGCGGAGTATCTGCGGGCGGTGGATCTGGACGCGCACGTGGAGCGGGTCCGCGATGCGTACCGGATCCGGCGTGATGCCCTGTTGGCGGGCCTGGCCGCCGCGCTGCCGGCCGGCTCCACGTGGAACCGGCCGGAGGGCGGCATGTTCGTCTGGGCCCGCCTGCCCGAGGGGCACGACGCGATGCCCCTGCTCCGCGCGGCAACCTCCCGGGGCGTCGCCTTCGTCCCCGGGGCCCCCTTCTTCGCCGGGGCCCCGGACCCCCGAACCCTGCGCCTGTCGTTCACGACGCACACCCCGACGGAAATCGAGCAGGGCCTACGCCGCCTGGCCCCGTAGCCGGGGGGCCGCCTGCGCGGCCTCCTCCCCCCGGGCTGCCGCTGCCCGGCTGCCCCGCCACCCTCCTGCCCGGGGGCCCGGCCGACCCTGCGGCTGGGTCGGCCCTGCGGGGCGGAGTCCCCTACCCGCCCTTCCACCGTTCCCAGAGCCGGCCCTGACCTGGTCCTCAAACGCCGGACGGGCTGAAAGGAACGGGGCCCCGGGCTGCGCCCGGACCCCCTGGGGCTCCGCCCCAGACCCCGGTCCTCAAACGCCGGACGGCTAAAAGATCAAACCCCGGCCGGGACGAAACACTCAGCCCCCAGCCCGGACGAAACACTCGACCCCAGCCGGGACGGAACACTCGAACCCCCAACCAGGAGGGAACACCCGGCCCCCCGGGCGGGAGGACAGAGCACTCGGACCCCAGGGCGGGACGGAACGCTCGGACCCGGGCGGGACGGGACGTTCCCCCCGGCCGAGGTCGGACCTTCCCCCCGATCGGGGTCGGACCTTCCCCCCGGCCGAGGTCAGACCCTTCCCCCCCCGATCGGGGTCGGACGTTCCCCCCGGTCGGGGTCGGAGGCTCGGCGGGGGCGGGGACGGGGGCGGGGTGGGGTGTCGGCCTGGACGTAAAGCGTGATTTGTGGCGCAGAAGCAAGCCGCGCCCTGTCGGAGCCGAACAGAGGGCGCCTAAATCATGCAGTCCAGGCCGACACCCCACCCCGACCCCGGCACCGACCCCCACCCGCAGCCACCACCGACCAAGGCCACCCCCAGCCCCGCCGTCGTTTGAGGCGCAGGGGCCCGGGGACCGGTCCCCGGCAACGGCGCCGCGCGCCAGGCGACCGACCCCACCCCACCCCTTCCCTCCCCGCGCCCCGCGCCGTAGCCTGACGCCCCGTCAGATGAATCGGGCCGTCGGGAGGCCGCACCATGTCGCCGCTACTGCTGCAGGGCAAGACCGTCATCGTCTCCGGCGTAGGCGCCGGCCTCGGCCACCAGGTCGCCGCCACCGTCGTCCGCGACGGCGGCAACGCCGTGCTCGGGGCACGGACCGAGGCCAACCTCGCCAAGGCCGCCGCCGAGATCGACCCCGACGGCACGCACACCGCGTACCTGCCGACCGACATCTCCGACGAGCGCCAGTGCGAGGCCCTCGCCGCCCTCGCCCAACAACGGTTCGGCGGCGTCGACGCCGTCGTGCACGTCGCCGCCTGGGACTCGTACTTCGGGGGCTTGGAGGACGCCGACTTCGGCACCTGGCAGCAGATCCTCGACGTCAACCTGCTCGGCACCCTCCGCATGACCCGCGCCTGCCTGCCCGCGCTGAAGCGCGCCGGCGGCTCCGTCGTCATCATCGGCACCCAGTCCGCCATCGCCTCCCCCAACGAGGTGCAGCAGGCCGCCTACGCCGCCTCCAAGGGCGCGCTGACCTCCGCCATGTACTCCATGGCCCGCGAGCTCGGCCCGCACCGCATCCGCGTGAACACCGTGCTCCCCGGCTGGATGTGGGGTCCCCCGGTCCAGGCCTTCGTCACCTTCACCGCGCACACCGAAGGAATCCCCGAAGCCGAGGTGCACGCCCGCCTCACCGACCGCATGGCGCTCCCGGACCTGGCCACCGACGGGGACGTCGCCGACGCCGCCGCCTTCCTCGCCTCCGACCGCGCACGGGCGATAACCGGCCAGTCCCTGCTGGTCAACGCCGGGGAGCTGATGCGATGAGCCCCTCCGTGCCCGCGCGAGCGGATCGTATGCTCGGGCCATGACCACTCCGAGTGACGCTCCGACCGAGAACTCGATGCGCCGCGCGCTCCGCCGCGCCCGCGACGGCGTCGCGCTCGACGCGACCGAGGCGGCCGTGCTCCTGCAGGCACGCGGCGAGGACCTGAAGGACCTCGCCGCCTCCGCCGCCCGGGTGCGGGACTCCGGACTCGAAGCCGCCGGCCGGCCCGGCGTCATCACGTACTCGCGCAAGGTCTTCATCCCCCTCACCCGCCTGTGCCGCGACAAGTGCCACTACTGCACCTTCGTCACGGTCCCGGGCAAGCTCCGCCGCGACGGCCACCGGGGGTCCCCCCGAACGAAGTTTGGGGGAATGTACCTCTCCCCCGACGAGGTCCTCGACATAGCCCGCAAGGGCGCGGCCATGGGCTGCAAGGAAGCCCTGTTCACGCTCGGCGACCGGCCCGAGGACCGCTGGCCCGAGGCCCGCGAGTGGCTCGACGCGCACGGGTACGACGACACCCTCGCCTACGTGCGCGCCATGGCCATCCGCGTCCTGGAGGAGACCGGCCTCCTCCCGCACCTCAACCCCGGCGTGCTGTCCTGGTCGGACCTGCAGCGCCTGAAGCCCGTCGCCCCCTCCATGGGCATGATGCTGGAGACCACCGCCACCCGGCTGTGGTCGGAGCCCGGCGGCCCCCATTACGGCTCCCCCGACAAGGACCCGGCCGTCCGGCTGCGCGTCCTGGAGGACGCGGGCCGCTCGAACGTCCCCTTCACCACCGGGGTGCTGATCGGCATCGGCGAGTCCTACGGGGAGCGCGCGGACGCCTTCTTCGAGCTGCGCCGCATCCAGCGCAGCTACCACGGCATCCAGGAAGTCATCGTCCAGAACTTCCGGGCCAAGCCCGACACGGCCATGCGCGGCATGCCCGACGCGGAGCTGGAGGAGCTCGCGGCGGCCATCGCCGTGGCCCGCCACATCCTCGGCCCGAGCGCCCGCATCCAGGCCCCGCCGAACCTGGTCGACTCCGAGTACGCGCTGCTCATCGGCGCCGGCATCGACGACTGGGGCGGCGTCTCCCCGCTCACCCCCGACCACGTGAACCCCGAGCGCCCCTGGCCGCACATCGAGGAGCTCGCCGAACGCACCGCGGCCGCCGGCTTCACGCTCCGCGAACGCCTCACCATCTACCCGGAGTTCCTCCAGCGCGGCGAACCCTGGCTGGACCCGCGGCTGCTGCCGCACGTACGGGCGCTGGCCGACCCGCAGAGCGGGCTCGCGGACGAGTCCGCGACCGTCGAGGGCCGGCCGTGGCAGGAGCCCGACGAGGGCTTCACCGCCTACGGCCGCACCGACCTGCACGCCACCATCGACACGCAGGGCCGTACCGGCGACCGCCGCGACGACTTCGACGAGGTCTACGGCGACTGGGAGGCCCTGCGCGAGGCCGCGGCCCCCGGCATGGTCCCCGATCCCGAGCGCATCGACACCGACGTACGGGGGGCGCTCGCGCAGGCCGCCGACGACCCGACGAAGCTCACCGACGAGCAGGCGCTCGCCCTGCTGCACGCGGACGGCCCGGCGCTGGACGCGCTGTGCCGGATCGCGGACGACCTGCGCAAGTCGGTGGTGGGCGAGGACGTCACGTACATCGTGACCCGCAACATCAACTTCACCAACGTCTGTTACACCGGCTGCCGCTTCTGCGCCTTCGCGCAGCGCCGCACGGACGCGGACGCGTACACCCTCTCCCTCGACCAGGTCGCCGACCGGGCCGCCCAGGCCTGGGACGTGGGCGCGGTCGAGGTGTGCATGCAGGGCGGCATCCACCCGGACCTGCCCGGGACGGCCTACTTCGACATCGCGCGGGCGGTGAAGGAGCGCGTGCCGGGCATGCACGTGCACGCCTTCTCCCCGATGGAGGTAGTCAACGGGGCGACGCGCACGGGGATGTCGGTACGGGACTGGCTGACGGCGGCCAAGGAGGCCGGTCTCGACTCGATCCCGGGCACGGCGGCGGAGATCCTGGACGACGAGGTCCGCTGGGTCCTCACCAAGGGCAAGCTGCCGACGGCGGACTGGATCGACGTGGTCTCCACGGCGCACGAGCTCGGCATCCGCTCCTCCTCCACCATGATGTACGGCCACGTGGACCAGCCCCGGCACTGGCTGGGCCACTTCCGCACGCTGGCGCGCATGCAGCAGGACGCGCACGCGAAGGGGGTGGAGGGCTTCACGGAGTTCGTGACGCTGCCCTTCATCCACACCAACGCCCCCGTCTACCTGGCGGGCATCGCCCGGCCCGGCCCGACGGTGCGCGACAACCGCGCGGTGACGGCCATGGCCCGCATCCTGCTCCACCCGCACATCACCAACATCCAGACCAGCTGGGTGAAGCTGGGCTCGGAGGGCGCGGCGGAGATGCTGCGCTCGGGCGCGAACGACCTGGGCGGGACCCTGATGGAGGAGACCATCTCCCGGATGGCCGGCTCCAGTTACGGCTCGTACAAGTCCGTCCAGGACCTGATCGCCGTCGCCGAGGCGGCCGGCCGGCCCGCGAAGGCCCGTACGACCCTCTACGGCGAGGTCCCGGAGGAACGCCAGGCCGCGGCCCGCGCCTCGGACGGCCACCTGCCGCAACTGCTGCCGGTCCTGGACTGACCGGCCGACCGGCCGACCGGACGGACGGCCGACCGGCCCCGCGAACGCGTGCGGGCCCTGCCAGGGGGACAGCCCGGCGGGGCCCGCACGCCGGGGGCTGATCAGGCTGATCGGCCCGATGGGATCGATGGGATCGATCAGCCGACCAGGAGGTCCTTCTTGAGCTGCTTCAGCTCGTGGCCGTCGATGCCGAGGCCGGTCTTGAGGTAGTTGTCGAAGCTGCCGAACTTCGACTGGACCTCGTCGTACCCGGCGTTGAGGTACTCGGGGCGCACGTCGAGCAGCGGCTTGTAGACGGCGGCGTGCGAGGCCGGCAGGTGCGAGAGGATCGCGTCGTTGGCGGCCTTGCGGTAGTCGTTGCTGGCCAGGTAGTCGGCCATCACGGTCTCGCTCGGCACGCCGAGGGCGGTCAGCAGGGAGGCGTTCGCCCAGCCCGTACGGTCCTTGCCCGCGGTGCAGTGGAACAGGACGGAGCGGTCGCGGTCGCGCTCGATGCCTTCAAAGACCTGCGTGTAGGCCTTCTTGCCGCCCTCGCCGCTGACCATGGCCCGCTCGGCGTCGACCATGGCCTTGACGGCCTCGTCGGGGGTCTTGGGCATGACCTGGAAGGAGCCGGAGCCCGCGAAGACGTCGGCGACGACGTACTTCGCACCGGCCGGGACCCTGTCCACGTCCGTGGTGCGCTCGCTCTCCATGCGGAGGTCGAAGACCGTCTTGACGCGCAGGCGCTGGAGCTTGGCGAGGTCGTTCTCGGTGAGCTTGTTGAGGGCGTCGGAGCGGTAGATCTCGCCCATCTTGACCCACTGGCCGTTCGTGGTGCGGTAGCCGCCCGCGTCACGGAAGTTGGTGGTGCCGTCCAGCTTGATCAGCCGGTCGGCCAGGCGCAGGCCCTCGCCGCGCTCGGGCTCGAAGTCGAACCACTGCCGGTCGGCGGCGGGCAGCCCGCCGACCACGGCCTCGCCCTGGGCGCCGCCCTTGGCGACGACCTTGCCGTTCGCCTTGATCTCCACGCGCTTGGTGCCCTTGGCGTTCCACTTCAGGGTGTACGCGCCGTCGGCACCGGCGGTGACGGTGGCCTCGGTGAAGGGGATGGAGGAGTTGCCGTGGTGCCGGCCGCCCCAGGGGAGGTCCCACCCGGAGGCGGAGGCGACGGGGGCCGCGACGATGGCGACGGTGAGCGTGGAGGCGACGACGGTCGCGGCGAGCAGTGCCTTCTTCATGCCCCCGAGACTCTTGGCCTCCGAATAACTCCACGTGAACACGGCATGGCCGAAACCGACCGGGTGCAAGGCAAGTGTCAAAACGTGCCACCCGCCTGGCCGGCGCGGGAACGCAGCCCGGCAGGTCCCTCCCGGGCACCGCCCTCTCCGCCGCCCCCTGGGGCCGCGGCGGGGCCGGTGGCATGCCTGCCGCTGCGGCCGGGGGGCGGGTGCGGCTGGGTCGGCCCTGCGGGGCGAGGTCCCCTACCCGCCCTTCGCCCGTTCCCCGGGCTGCGCCCGGACCCGCTGCCGCGTGCGGCGCCGCTGCAGGGGTCCGGGACCCTTTCAGCCGTCCGGCGCTTGAGGACCGGGGTCCGGGGCGGAGCCCCAGGGGTCCGGGCGGAGCCCGGGGGCATCCTCAGCCTCGCCGGCGTTTGAGGCGCGGGTCCGGGCGGAGCCCTGCTGGGGGTCCCCCCGGACGGAGTCTGGGGGATGGTGGAAGGGCGGGTAGGGGACTTCGCCCCGCAGGGACGACCACCCGCACCCGCCCACCGGGGCTGCGCACCAAGCCCCCCGTGGCGGCGCCACCGACCGGCCGCGCGATGAAGGGCACCGGCGGAATCCAGCCGTTCCCCGACCCCATACCGCCCGCATGACCGACTACTTCCGGACCCGATCGGTACTGTCCACTACAGTGCCCGCCAGAGCACGCGCGGGAGTCCGGGGGGATCACAATGGACACGGCGACGGAAACGTCCGGGGAGCAACAGAGCAGGCCCGGGGCAGCCCAGCCCCTCCAGCCGACACCTGCATCGGCACCGGCACCGGCACCTGCATCCGCACCGACACCGGCACCCGCACCTGCCCCCACGCCCGCCCCCACACCCACCGGCGGCACCCTCGGCGGCCGTGCCGCCGTCACCACCGGCCTCTGGGGCCGCACCGAGCAGCAGGACTTCCGTAGCCGCGTCAGAGGAACACTCCTCGGCTCCGCCATCGGCGACGCCCTCGGCGCACCCGCCGCCGCCCTCTCCCTCGCCGAGCTCCTCGAGGCCCACGGCCCGGCGGGCCTGACCGAGCCGGCCCCCCGCGCCGAGGTCACCGCCGCCACCCAGCTCGGCCTGTTCACCGTGGACGGCCTGATACGGGCCCACGTGCGCCGGGACACCGGCGCCTGGCACCCGCCGACCGACGTGCACCGCGCGTACCTCCGCTGGGCCCTCACCCAGCACGAATGGGGCCCCGACGAGCGCCGCGAGGACAACGGCTGGCTCGCGCAGGAGGAGTGGCTCTACGTACGCCGCTCCCCCGACCGCTCCTCCCTGACCGGCTTCGCCGACGGAGTCCTCGGCACGCTCGCCCAGCCGAAGAACCCGGCCGCCCTGGACCCGGCGGCCGCCACCCGTTCCGCGCCCTTCGGGCTCCTGGTCGGCTGGGAGCCTGCCCTGGTCCTCCAACTCGCCGTCGAGTGCGCCGCGCAGAGTCACGGACACCCCACCGCGTACCTGGCGGCCGGCGCCCACGCCGTCATCGTCCACGGCCTGACCCGCGGCGAATCCCTCGACGCGGCCGTCCAGCGCGCCCTGGGCCTGCTCGGTGTCCGCCCCGGCCACCAGCCCGTCACGGACGCCCTGCAGCGCGCGCTCGGCGCCGTCACCACGGGCGTCCCGTCCCCGCAGACCATCGAGGGCCTGTCCCCCGGCCACGGCCGCCACGCCGAAGAGGTCCTGGCCATCGCCGTGTACTGCGCCCTCGTCGCCGAGAACGTGGCACACGGCCTGCGCCTCGCCGTGAACCACGGCGGCGACTCCGCTGCCACCGGCGTCCTGTGCGGCTCCCTGCTCGGCGCCCAGCACGGCGAGACGGCCCTCCCGGCGGCCTGGCTCGCCGGCCTCGAAGGCCGCGCCACGCTCCTGGAACTCGCCGACGACTTCGCCCTGGAGATGACCCAGGGCCCGGCCCTCCACGGCCCGGCCGCGCCCTCCACCGCCTGGCTGACCCGGTACCCGCGGGGCTGACCCGCCCTCCGGAGGGGGCAGCGGACACCGGGGGAACCTCCCGGCCCCCGGCACCCCGGCCCCCGCCCCGGCCCGCGCCGCCCCCAACTCCACCTCCCACCCCCGGCCATGGCCGACGCACGCCCCTGCCCTCCGCACGCGCGAAGCCGTACTTTGACCCTCCCCACACCACGGAGGTGTCAGCGCACATGCGGATCGCCACGACCGTCTTCCTCACCGACCGCACCATCGCTCCCGTACCGCTCGCCCGGGCCCTGGAGGAACGCGGCTTCTCCGGCCTGTACCTCCCCGAGCACACCCACATCCCGGTCAGCCGCGCCACCCCGGCCCCCATGGGCGGCGAGCTGCCGGAGATGTACGGCCGCACCCTGGACCCCTTCGTCGCCCTCGGCCAGGCCTCCGCCGTCACCGAGCGGCTCCACCTCGGCACCGGCATCACCCTCGTCGCCCAGCACGACCCCATCGACCTCGCGAAGCAGGTCGCCACGCTGGACCACCTGTCCGGCGGCCGCGTCACCCTCGGCATCGGCTACGGCTGGAACGTGGAGGAGGCTGCCGACCACGGAGTCGAGTGGCGCACCCGCCGCGAACTGGTCCGCGACCGCATGGCCCTGATGCGGACCCTGTGGTCCCCGCACCCCACGGCGTACGTGGGCCAGTTCTCCTCCGTCCAGGCCAGCTCGGCCCACCCCAAGCCGGCCCAGACCCCGCGCGAGCTCGCCCCGGGCGTCCCCCTGTACGGCCCGCGCACCCTGATCGGCGGCCAGGCCGGCCCGAAGCTCTTCGCGGCCATCGCCGACCACAGCGACGGCTGGCTCCCGATCGGCGGCGGCGGCCTCACGGAGTCCCTCCCCGCCCTGCGCCAGGTCTGGGAGGCCGCGGGCCGCGACCCCAAGTCCCTCCAGGTGGTCCCGTACGCCGTCCAGCCGACCCCCGGGAAGATGTCCCACTACGCCGACCTGGGCATCGAGGAGGTCGTCCTCCAGCTCCCCTCGGAGGGCGAGGCGGAGATCCTCCGCGTCCTGGACACCTTCGCGCAGCACCTCTGACCGCCGGGCGGGACTCATGTACACCTGGTACATTTATGGCATGAGTGAGCCCGTGATCGAATCCATGGCAGAGGTACGGAGCCACCTCGCGGACGCCATAGACCGCGCGCGCCGTGAGGGAGTGCCGACGATCATCACGCGCCGCGGCAAGCAGGAGGCCGTCGTGATCGACATCGACGAGTACCAGCGGCTGCGCCGCCTGGCCGACGAAGCCGAGGACGAGTGGCTGAATGGTCTGGCCGACGAAGCCGAGGCCGAAGGCGTCGAGGGGTCCATGTCCCTTGAGGAAATGGCCGCCATCCTCCGCGATCAGCAGGCGTGACGGATGGGATACGTCACCCGTTTCACGCCCCACGCACAACGCGATCTGCTCAAGGTCCCCCGCCCCGACGCAGTGCGGATCCTGCACCGGCTAGCCGAGCTGCAGAAAGCCCTCACGGCGGGGGACACGGCCGCGTTCGACATCAAGGCCCTACAAGGCCACGCATCACGTTGGCGCCTCCGCATCGGCGACTACCGCGTGGTCTACACCCTTGAGGACGACCGGCTCATCATCTGGGTCCTGGCAGCAGGCCACCGACGCGAGGTCTACCGAGACCGCTGAGGCGCACGACCTCCTGGCCAGGCGGGCCGGGCGGGCCAGGCAGCCAGGCGGTCACCGCTCCACGAAACCCGTTGGTCAAGGCCGCGCGCACGCCCCGAGAATGACCTCATGCCAGGCCAGCGCAAACGCAAACACCGCAGAGAGCGGGCCCACCACCGGACGCGAGAGGTCCTCGGTTATTGGGAAACCCTGTTCTCGACGGGGGACCAGGCGGAACTGAGGGAGTACATCCGCCGCTTGTACGCCGAGGGAACCGTCACCGACCCGGAGCGACTGCGCCTGTCCACCCTCTGCGGCCGCCTCGCCCACCCGACGACGTACGAGGTGAGCCACTTCGTGCCGGAGGTGGTGTCCGCATGACCGAGCTGTGGGAGGAACTACCGGCCGGCATCCGCACTCAGGTCGACGCGTACGTCCTGCAGGACGGCCGCTTCCCGGCAATTCGGATCGTCTTGGAAGCCGGCCGCACCCGGGGGATCGACCTCATCGAGGCCCAGAAGATCGTCCACACCCGCTACGAGCACTTCGGCGAGAGGGTGGCCCGTACGCCCGACTCCCCGCTCGACCTGGAGTCCCTCGCCGCCCGCGCCTCCGGCATCCCGGCGCGGGTGGCGGCGGTCGAGGCCGTCTGGGACGGGGACACCGTGCACGACTGGTTCGTACGGCTCCTGGCCGTCACGGACGACCCGGCCGGGGAACACGAACTGGCCACCGTGTACTGGGGTACGGGCGTCCGCGCCCTCGAAGCCGAAGGCGCCGACCCCGGCCCCCTGCGGCCGCACGCGCCGCCGCGGCCATCCGCGCCGGCACGGCCCTGGCGACGCACCTCGGAGTCCCGTTCCACTTCGCCTCCCCCGACGACCCGGACGACGGGGCCCCGCGCTGGCGGGTTACGCCCTGAGCTCCGCCCAGACCGTTTTCCCGATCAGGCGGTCCCTGACCCCCCAGCCGACGGCGACGGCATCGACGATCCGCAGCCCGTAGCCGGATTCCGCCTGGTAGGCGTGCGGGCGCAGGGCGGGACGGCGGTCGCGGCGGGCGTCGGAGACCTCGATCCGGAGCGCACCGGGCAACAGCGTCATCCGCAGCTCGAAGTCCCGCCCGGGCACCCGCCCGTGGGTGACGGCATTGGCGGCGAGCTCGGCGACGAGGAGCCCGGCGTCTTCGGAGAGCCCGGTGGTCTCGGGGATCCCCCAGTCGTGCAGCTCGACGAGCGCGAGCTGCCGGGCCAGGCGGGCACCGCGGCGGGTACAGCTGAAACGCTGAGTGAACACGCGTACGAGGGCTTGGGGGGAATCCGAGGGTGCGGTCATGACAGCAAAGTCCCGCGCAGGCAGGGGCGTTCCCCAGCAAGGCAACCGCTACTTTTCATCTGTACGAGTCCACTCTCTGGACAGTAGCGGTCACTGAACGTGAGGATGTCCGCGGGGAGGTGACCGCCTTGGCGAGTGTGGACGAAAGCGGTGACGGCGAGGTCGAGCCCGACAACGACCTGCGGAACTTCGGGGAGACCATCAAGGCTTTCCGCAAACGGGCCGGCCTGACACAGGAGCAACTCGGCCCCCTGATCCGCTACTCGGTCCAGTACATCGGCTCGGTGGAACAGGGCCGCCGCCACCCGTCGACCAAGTTTGTGGACCGGGTGGAGGAGTTCCTGGACGCCTTCGGCGTCATCCGCATCGCGGCGAGGCAGCTACAGCGGAGGCGCGGACTGGCATCGTGGTTCAGGCGGTGGGCGGAGCTGGAGGAAGGGGCCGTCACGCTGAATACGTACGAGTGCCGGTCGGTCCCCGGGCTGTTACAGCCCGAGTCCTACGCCCGGGCACTGATCGCAGCAGTCCTGCCGCTGCCGACGACGGAAGAGGTCGAGGCCCGCATCGTGGCGCGGCTGGCCCGCCAGAAGATCCTTCACCGCGCGCCGTACACGATCTTCAGCTTCATCCTCGATGAGGTCGTGATCGAGCGGCAGACGGGCGGACGGGAGGTGACCATCGAGCTGATCGACCATCTGCTCGCGTGCGCCGCACTACCCAACGTCGATCTGCAGATCATGCCGAAGGTCAGCCCCGAACATGTGGGGCTGGGCGGGGCCTTCCAGCTCCTTGAGACGGAGGAGAACGAATGGCTGGGTTACAGCGAGGGCCAGCAGACGGGCCAGGTGATCTCGAACCCGAAAGACGTCAGTCTCCTCCACCAGCGGTATGCCAAACTTCGCATCCAGGCCCTCAACCCTGCGGACAGCGTGGGCCTGTTGATGCGAATGCGAGGAACTCTGTGAACGGCTCCCAGTTGCGGTGGTTCAAGAGCAGTTACAGCAGTGGCGACGGCGACAACTGCGTCGAAGTCGCCCTGTCCTGGCACAAGTCGACGTACAGCAGTGGCGACGGCGACAGCTGCGTCGAGGTCGCGAGCTGCGCAGAGGCCGTCCACATCCGGGACTCGAAGGTGGACGACGGCCCCGAGCTGGCCGTGACGCCCGGGTCCTGGGCCGCGTTCCTCGGCGAGGTCACGGGAGCGTGCCCGTAGCGTGAGGAGCCCTCGTAGACTCACCGGGTTTTGGTGATCTTCCTCAGAGGGGTGGCACGGGTACGTGCAAGCGATACGAAGAACACTGGTAGCCGGACTCGTTCTCGTGGCCGGCCTGTTCGCCGGTGCGGCGGCGGGCCCGGCCGTCGCGGAGGGGGTCGCCCCGGCCGGGAAGCCGGTGAGCCTGATCTCGTACAACGTGTGCGGCGCGTCGACGTGCCAGAGCAGCGCGGCGGACGAGGACGTGTGGGCGGACGAGGCGCTGCAGAAGGTGCCCGACCTGGGGGCCACCGATGTGGTCATGCTCCAGGAGCTGTGCGCCGGCCAGTACGAGAAGCTGATGCAGAAGCTGGGCGCGGGATACTCCGGCCATTTCACGGCCAAGCTGAGCAGCGCCGGATGCGACCAGTGGAGCACCACGGCCACGCCGACCACTGATTCGACCCGGCTCGGACAGGCCGTCATCCTGCGGACGAGCGCGGGCGTCGTCGGATCGTCCGTCCAGGTCGTGGCGAACGACACGCGGCTCGCGGTGTGCGCGAAGGGTCCGGTCGCCGGCCGCCACACCCTGGCCTGCAGCGTCCACCTGTCCGCCAGTACCTCGGCGGGCGATATGCACGAGCTGTTCGGGCACATCGAGGCGAACGCGGGCGGCGCCGCCGTGATCCTCGGCGGCGACTTCAACGCAAGGCCCGACGTCGTGGATCCGACGGTCGGACCGGGCAGGCCCGTGACGGGCCCGCTCGTCGAAGCGGACGCCGGGCCGAAAACCCCGACGGCGGGGTGGAACTCCACCACCAAGGCCTACACGGCGAAGTTCGACCACGCGTTCTTCAGCTCGGAGGACTTCGAGACCCTGTCCGCGTCCGTCGCCGACGTGCAGCTCGCCGGGACGAAGGACCACGCCCTCCTGCGGGCGAAGACGGTCACCCGGGCCCCCGTGGACGGCGATCTCACCGGAGACGGCCGCCCCGACCTGCTCGCCGTACGCAAGGACGGGACGCTGCGCCTCTACCCGGGCATCGGCGCCGGCCGGTTCGGCTCCCCTCAGCTGATCGGAAGCGGTGGCTGGCTGGGGGCCGTGATCAGTCACCGCGGCGACTGGACCGGCGACGGGCGCGAGGACGTGGTGGCGCGGATCGGCGACAACCTGTGGGTCTACCCCAACGTGGGCGGCGGAACGCTGGGCGAGCGCGTAGCCGTACCCAACCGGGAAACCGGCTGGACGGGCACCGTCCCGCTCGCCGCCGGAGACCTCGACGGCGACGGCCAGAGCGACCTGGTCGTCAAGAGCGCGAGCGGCAGCCGCCTGTGGCTGCACCGGGGCGGCACCCCGGCGACCGGCCCCTCACTGCCCCGCGCGGCGATCGAGCTGTTGCCCACCGAGGGGGACTGGGCGGATCACGACGTGCTCACCCCGGGGGACGCCACTGAGAACCCGGCCGAGACCGGTGACGAGAACATGGCCGACCTGTGGGCACGCAACCGAACCACGGGCGAGCTCAAGGAGTTCCGCTCCAAGGGCGCGGCCGGCCTGGCCGCGCCCCAGACGATCGGCGGCGACACCTGGACCGCCGCACAGCGCCCCCTGGCCGTCTCCCTCGGCGACGCGGACGCCGACGGCCGCGCCGACCTCTGGGTCACCACGAAGTACGACGCGACAACCGCCACGGGCGGCGACCTGTGGTTCCGCCCGGGCACCACGGGCACCTTCGGCACCCCGGTCCGAGTCGGCGAAGGCGGCTGGGCCTACATCGAGTCCCTCGCCTGAGAAACACCGGAGCCCCGGCGCGACACTGCGCGTCGGGACTCCCAAGCCGCCGGCCCGTCTCCCCAGGGGGAGACGGGCCGGCGGTCATTGGTCAGTGGTCTGGGCTAGCCGGTGGCTCCGAGGGGTGAGGCGAGGCCTGGGGTTTGCCAGGGCTTGACCTCAAGTGAAGTTCAGGTTGGAAGCTTCCTCGTATGCCGCTGACCTCAGGCAGCGCACCACTTCATGCGTTGGAGGAAGTCCCATGTCGAGCAACGCCGTTCCCACCTCCGTCCCCACTGTGCCCACCGCAGCCCCGGTCCGCCGTTCCGGCCTCACCTGGTGGAAGGCGCTGGCCACCGGCGCCGGCGGTGCGGTCGTGGTCAATCTGATCGTTCTTGCCGTCGCCAACCTGGCCGGTGCCTCGCTCATCGTCGTCAGTGACGGCGCGGAGCATCCGATCACAGTCGGGAGCGTCATTGGCGCGTCCATCGTGCCGCTGGCCTTCGGGGCTGGCGCTGCCTTCCTGATGGCCCTGTGGAAGCCGGTCTTCCTGCGGATCGCGCAGTACGTGGGCGGTGGGCTGGCGCTGTTGTCGGTTGCCGGACCGCTGTCGTCCGGCGCCGACGGCGGCACCGTCGCAGCCCTGTCCCTGATGCACCTCACCCTCGGCGTGGCGGTCGTCACCACTCTCCAGCTCCAGCGCCGGTGAGCTCCTGACAGTGAAGCCTGGAAGGCCGCACGAAAATCCCCTTGCCCAATGGTCAAGAAACGTTGACCATTGGGCGCATGCCTGCCGATGATCTTCCCGAGACCCTTCACGTCACCACCGACGAGCAGCTACGCGCTGTCTCCAACCTCACGCGCCACCGGATCATGGCCATGCTCCGCTTCGAGCCCGCGACGATCACGCAGATCGCCCAGCGAGTGGGGCTCGCCAAGGGGAGCTCCAGCTACCACGTACGGCTGCTCGAACGGGCCGGCCTGGTGAAGGTGGTACGAACGCGGAAGGTCCGGGGGGTCACCGAGCGGTACTACGCGATGGCCGCGCGGTCGATCGTGCTGCCGGATCCGGGCGAGGGCGGGCCGGACATGCTGATGCGGCATGCGGTGGCGGACCTGGAGGCGGCGCCGGCGGACGGCGAGCGGCACGTACGGATGGCGCACCTGCGCCTCACCGAGGAGCAGTTCGCGGAGCTGGGTGCGCGGCTGGACGCGCTGGCGGTCGAGTACCGGGAGCTGTCCGATCCCTCACTGCCGGACGCGTCACTCGTCTTCGCACTGTTCCACCCGAGATCGTCCGAGCAGGCCGAAGGGGACGCCAAGTGACCCCAGACGTTCAGAAGTTGCCGACCGGGTTCGGACGGCTGTGGACTGCGCAGACCGTGTCCTCGCTCGGTGACGGGGTGACGCATGCCGCGCTGCCGCTGATCGCGCTGACGCTGACGCGGGATCCGATGGCGCTCGCCGTCGTCACCGCCGTCGGAACGCTGCCGTGGCTGCTCTTCGGGGTGCTCGGCGGCGCCCTGGTGGACCGCTGGGACCGCCGGCGCACGATGTGGGTCGCGGACGCGGCCCGCGCGGTGCTGCTCGTGATACCGGTGGCAGCCGCCGTGCTCGACGTGCTGAGCATTCCGCTGCTCGCGGCCGTCGCTTTCCTGCTCGGCCTCGGCGGACTCTTCTTCGACACCGCCGCCACGGCCTACCTGCCGGACCTGCTCGGCCGCGACCCCGCGCTCCTGGAGCGCGCCAACTCCCGCCTACGGGGCAGCCAGACCGCTGCGTCCGGCTTCGTGGGGCCGCCCGTGGGCAGTGCCCTGCTCGCGCTCGGACGGGCGGTTCCGCTCCTCGCCGACGCGATGTCGTTCGCGCTCTCCGCACTGCTCGTACGGTCGCTGCCCGCCATGCCCCGGCCCGCGCCGAAGGCCCGCGAGTCGCTGCTGCGGCAGGCGCGGGCCGGCGCCTCGTACGTGTTCAGGGACCGGTTGCTGCTCGGGCTCGCGCTGCGTCCGGCGGTCGGGAACGTCGCCTTCCTCGCCGTGGAGACCGTGCTCGCCCTCTTCGCCCACGATCATCTCGGCATCGACACCTTCGGCTTCGGCCTGCTCCTCACCGCGGAGGCCACCGGCGGCCTGCTCGGCGCGGGCATCGCCTCCGCCCTCGGCCGGAAACTCGGCACCGGCACCGCGCTCACCTGCACGGCCGCGGTCGAGGGACTCGCCATCCTGGGCCTCGCCGTCGCCCCGAACCCGTACGTCGCCGGCCTCGCGCTCGCCGTCTGCGGAGCGGGCATGGGCGCCACGATGGTGCTCGCGCCCTCCCTCCGGCAGGCGATCGTCCCCGCCCACCTGATGGGCCGGGTCGCCTCCACCTCCCGCATGCTCGCCATGTGCGCCGCCCCGTTCGGCGCCTTCCTCGGCGGCTGGCTGGCCACCAGCTACGACATCCGGACCCCGCTCTACGCCGCCGCCGGCCTCCTCCTCGCCATGACCGCCATCACGGCGAACATGACCAGCAACCGCCAGGTCGAGGCGGCACTGCGCGCCGCAGCCACGGCCGGTGATCCAGATCCCGTTCAGGAGCGTGCCGTTTAGAAGCGCAGATCGCGCCGGCCACGATCTCTTGTTCAGTTCGGCTCGTACCAGAGGCTCGTCATCGGGGAGTGCGTGGTCCAGCCCAGCGCGGAGTAGAGCGCCCGGCCGTCGGGCGTGCCGACCAGGAGGCCGGTCGTGGCGCCGGCCTCGTACGCGGTGCTCTGCAGGGTGCGCATCACCAAGCCGCCGAGGCCCTTGCGCCGGTGTTCGGCGGCGGTCTCGACCTGGTCGACCACGACATGGGCGCCGGCGTGGGCGATCTGGCCACGGGCCGCGAAGTGCCCGGCCTGCGTGCGGACCAGCACTCGGGTGACTCCGCCCCGGCTCCACCTGGTGAGCGTGTAATCGGCCGGCACTTCGGGTGCGCTCCGGTACGAGGTCGCAGGTCATCAGAAACCCGGCGACGTCGAGCCGCCAGCCCGGCCCGACCCAGGGCAGGACCGCCTGCTCGTCGGCGAACAGCTTCAGCCACGTCCCGGGCGCGCTCGTCGCGGCGACGATCTTGCGTACATCGGCCTCGGAGGGCTCCGGCAGCACGTGCCGGGCCACGTGCTTGGACTGCCCGACGTCGATCGTCCACCCCCACGGCTCACCGATCGGGTCCGACCGCCCCGGGAGACGACCCAGCCGTCGATCCACATCCGCACGAGCTCACTGATCCTGGTGTCCGGCATCGCCGCACGCCCCCTGACCAGGTCATAGCGCCGAATGGACATTACGCGCCGGGGAGGGGCTTCCAGTCCTGGGCAAGGAGTCCGAACAGGACCTCGTCCAGGAACTCTCCCATCACCCAGGCCGAAGAGCGCAGCACACCCTCGCGGACGAAGCCGTTGCGCTCGGTGGCACGGATCATCGCGATGTTGTCCGCCAGCGTTTCGATCTGCAGCCGGTGCAGGCCGCGTACGACGAAGCCGTAGTGGCACAGCACCGCGACCACGTCGGTGCTGTAGCCCTTGCCCCGAGAGACCGGCAACAGCCCGAGCCCGACGTGCGCGGACCGGCTGTGGTTGTCGATGCCCCACAGCGTCGCGGTGCCGACCAGCGCGCCGCTGTCCAGGTCCACCACGGAGAACGGAACGTGGCCCTGTTCCTTGTCGTCGACCATGAACGACAGGGCCTCGGAGCCGGCCATGAGCGGTCGCCACGGCTGGCCCGTGGCCCGGGAGGCGGTGACCACGTCGTCGTGGAGACCGGTATGCAGGATCGGGATGTCGTCCTCGTGCCGGGCCCTGAGCCCGATGGTGTTGCCCTTTAGCATGCAAGCTTCCTATCCGACCGTCCCGGCCGGCGGCAACCCAATTGATCACGGAACGCCCCCGACGACGCCAAGCAGTCGCCCGGCGCTGCCACTACCTGCGGCGTTGTCGCACGTTCGAGGGGCGGCCTCCTTGAGACCGCCCCTGACCATGCCCCGCTACACTCCAGCCGCCCAACGAAACTCACAGGTCGGACAGCGAAATCCTGCTGGAGTACTAGTCGTTGCCCTTGTCCTTGCCGTTCCCCTTGCCCTTCTGGTCGTGGCCCTTCAGCGTGATGTTCTCCGTGTCTGTGAAGTCGATGCGCGTCTTGGCATGCGTCGTGTGCGGGTAGAGGACGAGGACCGAGCCCTTGCCCTTGCCGCCGTACTCCTCTTTCAGCTCGCCCTTGGGAGAGCCGGTGCGGACGAGCAGCTCGTCACCCTTCTCCGGCCGGACCCCGGAAGGGTCGCCGCCGTCGACGGAGATCTGGGTGCTGACGGTGTCCTTGACGAGGAACTCGATCGTGTCCTGGCCACCGCGGGCGAGGACGCCGATCCGCTCGGTCTGCGCCGTGGTGATCGTCAGGCCGAGCAGTGCCACGAGCGGCGCCGGCTTGCGGACCAGGGGCAGGGAGTCGACGTGGAGCGTGGTGTACGTGTCCACGACACCGCGGATCCGGTCGCCGCGGGTGGTGCCCACGATGGTCACCTCGTCGTCTCCGCCGTCGGTGCTGATCCCCACGTCACCGGTGACGTTGTAGAAGTTCAGCACCTGCCGGGAGCCCGCCCGCTCCAGCCGGCCGCTGTTGACGCTGAGCGGGGTGAAGGTGAGCCGGTCGTCGCCCGACCCGCCCGCTACGGCCGCGCCGTGCCCGTTCGCGTCGAGGTTGACGACCGGGATCCCCTGGATGCCGGCGAAGCCGCCCGGGATGCCCGGGTAGCCCGTCACCCGGCCCTCGGCGATGTCGACCAGCACGTTCGCCGTGGCGCCGGTGAGGCTGAGCGAATGCTTGGCGATGGTCACCGCGAGGGAGGGAGAGGCCGGGCTCACGTTGCCGGCGAGGTCTTCCAGGAGGACGGAGACGTCGTACCGGCCGTCGCGCAGCGCGGAGCTGACGACCTCGTACTCACCGGCCGGGGTGACGATGTCCTTGCCGACCACGGCCGCGCTGCCGCCCGCCGGGGTGGTCAGCAGCCGGACCAGCGCGTTCGGCTCGACCGACGAGCCCTGGAAGGCGGGCTTGATGATGGTGGTGATGTTGTCGACGTCGCTGCCCGCGCTGTCGCTGGAGGCCAGCAGGTCGGGGGCGGCGGCCGGCCGGACCGGCGCGACCGTGTCCAGGGTGATCACGAGTGCGTGCGCGCTCTCCGCGCCCGAGCCGGTGACGTGGGTGGTGCCGGCGACGCGGGGGTTGTCGGACGGGTCGACGATGATCACCTCGGCAGTGATCTGGTTCTCGCCCTCCCGCAGGACCGGGTCCAGGCTGATCTGGTACAGCCCCGGCTTGTTCGTCGGGTCGATGGGCGTGGCGAAGCCGACGCGCTCCCCGTCGCGCTCCACGGCCACCTTGTAGCCGGGGGCGTCGTCGGCGAGGGCGGGCGTGGCGTTCTGCGGGGACAGCGGGATGCCGGCGGCGCGGAGCTCGGCGTCGTTCACGCGGAGGAAGAGGTCCGGCCCGGCGATCTTGGTGACGTCGTCGTTGTCGAAGCGGCCCGAGTCGGACTGCTGCTTGAGGTCCAGGCTGAAGGGCTCGGGGGCCGCGCGGTTGGCGACGACGAGGTCGTACGTGCCTTGCGGCGGGTCGGTCGGTGAGGCGTCCCCGGGCCGGGTCGGGTCGGTCACGCCGGCGGCGCTGACCACGACGTAGTACGGCTCGTCCTGGACGACCGGGATCGCGAGCCGGCCGGTGGAGGTGCCGGCCCGGGTGGAGACGGTGCCGGTGGCGACGCGGTTGCCGGACTTGTCGTACGCGCGGACCGCGAGCGGGGCGATCACCTCGTTGAACCGGATCTCGGTGGTGAGGTGGCCGGTGTGACGGGGCGTGACCCGGAAGAAGTCCACGTCGGTCGCGGTGTGCAGGGTGAGGCCGCGCCGGTTGAACTGCTCGTTCGAGCCGAGGTCGGCGGCCACGGCGTGGTCGATCGACTCGTTGGGCTCGTGGGAGTCGGGGAAGGCCCCGAGCATCGAGAAGACGTCGAAGTAGGTGTCCTGGTTGCCCGCGGAGGGGGCCGTGGGGGTGGGCGGGGTGGTGTTGCCGGTCCAGGACGCGTAGGCGATCCCGTTCACCGTCCACACCCCGTTGTACTCGCCGATCCGGAGGGTCCGCCGGGTCTCGCCGGCGACCATGGTGCCGCAGCCGGCGAAGTTGCCGAAGCGGCACGGGGCGTTGCGGTCGGGGTCGAAGGGGGAGTCGCTGACGCGGAAGTCCTGCGTCCAGGTCTGGCCGCCGTCCCGGCTGGTGGTGCCGTACAGCTCCAGCAGGAAGTTGTCGGCTCCGTTCGGCCCGGTACCGCCGTTGCGGCGGCCGCTGCGGTTGTCGTACCAGGTGACGACGGCGTTGCCGTCCTGGTCGATGTGGGCGTTGGGCATGACGGCGAAGGTCTGGCCCGGCCCGTGGTCGACCCGGCTCCGGGTGAAGTTCAGCCCGTTGTCCGTGGAGCGGGCGATGACGACGTCGGCGTCGTCGCCGTTCCCGTAGTCGTTGTTGGGGTCGTCGTTGGCGACGACGTAGACGTTCCCGGCCCGCGCCGGGTCGGGCAGGATCCACGGCTGCACGGAGCCCTGGAGCCAGAAGTCGGTCCCGGGGATCTCGGTGGCCGGGTTGTTCTGCCGGTTGCAGGTGACGTCGGCCTGGCCCGCCCCGAACGGCACGGTCCGCTGCCGGGGGGTGCCGGCGGCGAAGTCGGCGCCGCCGGAGCCGTCCCGGAGCAGCTGGGTCGAGCCCACTGCTCCATCGCCGGCGCAGGTGTTGGTGTGGTAGGCGACGTAGAGGTCGCCGTTCTGGGCGACGGCCGCGTGCGAGGGCCAGACGAAGCCCTCGCCGGCCTGGGAGATGGCAGCCGCGGCGGACCAGGTCGTGCCGCCGTTCGTGGACCGCGAGAACAGGATCCTCGAGCCGCCGGCGGCGGGGAGTTCCGTCCAGACGATGTAGACGTTGCCCACGTACGGACTGGTGGGGTTGGAGTCGACGACCAGCCACTGCTTGTCGTGGTCGATGTTGCCGTTCGGGCTCACCTGGACGGGGGTGTAGGTCTGGGTTCCCGTCGTCGTGGTGTCGTTGATCCGGCCGACCCCGAGCCCGAGCCGGGCGGGGGTCGGGTTGGTGTTCAGGCCGCCGCGCGACAGGTGCGTGACGAAGAGGTTTCCGTCGGCGTCGAAGCCGAGCACCGGGTCGCCGTTGCACGGGGTGACGGTCGACGTCCGCGTGATCGGGAAGCCGTCCCGCCCGTAGTTGAGGTCGATGTGGACAGTGCAGCCCTCCATGACTGCGACCTGCCCGGGCTTGCGGGGGTTGGCGGTGGCGTTGTGCGGCTCGTTGTTGCCGGTGCCGATCCTGCGGTCGTCGCCCGCCCACGCGGGGGAGGCGGCGGGGCCGAGGATCGCGAGCGACTGCAGTACGAGGAGAATGCTGCTGACGGTGGTGAAGGCACGCCTGTAGAGATGATTGCTCAAGATGCGTTCCGCTCTCTGGCTCTGTACATCCCTCTCCTTCCAGCCCGACGGCCGCACCTGACCTGAGCGGCTCCACGTGCTGTTCGAGAGAGGACACTGACACCACGCCGGTTGCGGCACACACGGCGCTCCGAACCGCGTCACGGGAATTCACCAAGATCGCCGGAAGAAGCACCCGCCTGGAGTAGGCCGGTTCTCGAACGGGGCTGATGCCGTGACCGGGAGGGATGAGGACGCCGCCACCCTCCCGAAAACCGCTTCCCCTCCCACCTCCCCGTCGGCCACGATGAGCCGCATGGTGTCCACTGACCGACTGCTGGCGTTCGCCGCCATGTCGTTGCTGTTGATCCTCATCCCCGGGCCGAGCGTGCTCTTCGTCATCGGGCGGGCGCTGTCCCAGGGGTGGCGGGCCGCGCTGATCACGGTGGCCGGGAACACGCTGGGGGCATACGTACTCGTCGTCGCGGTGGCCCTCGGTGTGGGGTCCGTGGTGGAGCGGTCCTTGCTCGTGTTCACCGCGCTCAAGCTCGTGGGGGCCGCGTACCTCGTCTACCTGGGGGTCAAGGCCTTCCGGCAGCGGCATTCGCTCCGTGCGGAGTTCGGGTCGGACGCACCCGAGTACGGGAACTGGCGGTCGCTGTGGGAAGGGTTCGCCGTCGGGGTGGCCAATCCGAAGACCATCGTGTTCTTCGCCGCCGTCCTGCCGCAGTTCGTCGACCGCGATCAGGGGCACGTCACCGCCCAGATGCTGCTGCTCGGGCTCGTGTTCAACCTCATCGCCGTGGTCTGCGACAGCACCTGGGGCATGGTCGCCGCGACCGCCCGCAGCTGGTTCTCTCGGTCTCCACAGCGGCTCTCCGCCGTAGGCGGGGCCGGCGGGCTCGCGATGATCGGCCTGGGTGTGACCGTCGCCGCGACCGGGCGCAAGGACTGATCCGGGGCTGAGGCTAGTACGAGCGTCCGCCAGTCGTGTGGCCAAGCTGCTGCGGAGCCTGGGATGACTTCAATCGAGAATCGATTTCTCGCCTCGGACGGGAACGTCGGCGGGATCCTCAGGCTCTGGGTGAGCCCGCAGCGCCCCGGGCGCGGGCGATGAGCCCGGCGGCGATCACCGAGGCGAGCTCGTCGAGCAGGGTTTCGTCCACCGGCAGATGGAAGGCGAACAGTGCGAGGAACAGCGGGCCGCCCAGCAGTAGATGAGCCACCGTCGGGTCCTGCGGCCCGGGCAGTTCCCCCCGCTTCTCGGCGCGCTCCAGTATCGCCGTGAGGTCGCGCCGCTCCTGCGCGATGAAGGTGCTCTGGAAGCGGGCGACCAGCGCGGGGTCGCGGGACATCTCGACCATGAGCGCGGGAGTCAGCATCCGGGCCGCGGGCGTCGAGAGGCGCTCAAGGGCGAGGCCCGCCATCGCGCGGACGTCGCCGCGCAGGGAGCCGGTGTCCGGCGGCGGCTCGATATCCATGCCATGCACGGCCGAGGCGAAGAGCAGCTCCGCCTTGGAGCCGAACCTGCGGTAGATAGCCGCCTTGCCCACACCCGCACGGTCGGCGATCTCGTTCATGGTCACCCCGGCGTAGCCGACCTCCGCGAGCAGTTCGCGCGCGGCTCGGAGCACGCTGCTGTCGATCTGGCTGTCCCTGGGGCGCCCCAGTCGTGGTGTCGGATTCGGCATGGCCCAAGTTTACGATACCCAAGTTCCGGAACTCAGGTATCGTAACTGCCGCTGGACGCCCCACCGGCGCCCCGCATACACCGCCGCGCGGGACGAGGGAGCGCTTCGCCGGGTGTATCCGGAGCGGGCGAGCGCGGATCTCATCGAGGGAAGGGACGAGAGGCGACGTCATGTGCAGTCACAGGACAGATCCGAAGATGGCCAGTTGTGACAGCTGGCTGCCGCAGTACCAGTGGCGCACCCACCACGGCCGGAGCGTGCCGGCCGAACCCGGGGTGGTCGCGCGGGCGGTGCGCGAGGTGCAGCCCGCGGAGATGTACGCGCTCAGGCCGCTGGTCTTCGTGCGCAGTATTCCGGCCCGCCTCACGTCCCCTGACAAGGAGCGGCATCTGGACCGGGACGCGCCTGTCGTCGACGGGCTGTACGAGGGGGTGGGCGCCTTCCAGCTCCAGGACGACCCGGGCGGGGACCTCGTCGTCGGCTTCGTGGGACAGCCGTGGTCCCTGCGGCAGAAGTGGCTCACGCTGACGCCCGACGAGTACCTGGAATTCGACGAGCCGGGGCACATCAAGGGACTGATGGCCTTCTCGGTCGCTAGCCGGGGCGCCGGCACCCACCTGCACACCGAAACCAGGATCTACGGGACCGACCGGGCGTCCGTACGCCGGTTCCGACCCTACTGGCTGCTGATCGAACCCTTCAGCAGCCTGATCCGCCACGACTGGCTGGCCGCGGCGGCCCGCAGAGCGGGGAGCCGGCCGCGGCAATGAGGGGCAGAGAAACGGAGAGAGCGAGCCGGACGCTCTAAGTCCCCCTCGAAGCAACGAGGTTTCGGCACGGTCGGATGATCTACTGAACCGACCGGTCGAGGGCTCAACACGGGGGTGTGGGTATGGACGTGGGAATGGACGTCATTGTCACTACGGGTGGGGATACGGGCGCAGCCGCAAGCGCCACTCAGGACCCAAGCTCCCCCGCCCAAGACCAGCTAGCCCTCAGCTTCGAGGAGCACCGCCCCCACCTCCGGGCCGTCGCCTACCGGATGCTCGGGGCGATCGGTGAGGCCGAGGACGCGGTCCAGGAGGCCTGGCTGCGGCTCAGCCGCACCGATGTCGGTGACGTGGAGAACCTCGGCGGCTGGCTGACGACGGTCGTGGCGCGGCTGTGTCTGAACGGGCTGCGTGCCCGCGAGACCCGCCGGGAGGACTCCCTCGACGACCGGCTGGACCGGACGGGCGACGTGGGCCCCGCTCCCCGGATGCCCGACCCCGTCCTCGCCCTGGAGGGCGGCGTGGTCGACCCGGAGCAGGAAGTGCTGCTGGCCGATTCCGTCGGATTGGCGCTGCTCGTCGTACTCGAATCCCTCGCTCCGGCGGAGCGGCTGGCGTTCGTCCTGCACGACATGTTCTCCGTGCCCTTCGACGAGATCGCCCTGATGCTCGACAGGACTCCGACGGCCACCCGGCAGCTCGCCAGCCGTGCGCGGCGCCGCGTGCAGGGGCGGGTGCCCGCGCCGGATCCGGACCTGGCCCGGCAGCGCGAGGCCGTCAGGGCGTTCTTCGCGGCCACCCGCGACGGGGACTTCGACGCGCTCCTCGCCCTGCTCCACCCCGACGTCGTCCTGCGTTCCGACGGCGGCGTGGCGCGCGCCGGCCAGTCGGTGGTTCTGAACGGTGCCCGGACCGTGGGGTCGCAGGCGGCCCTCTACCGCGCGCTCGCCCCGTTCGTCCGCCCCGTGCTCGTCAACGGGGCCGCGGGCGTGCTGTGCGTGGTCGAAGGCCGGCTGATGTCGGTGATGGCGTTCACGGTCACGGACGGCCGGATCACCGCCATCGACGTACTCACCGATCCCGACCGGCTGGACCTCATCGACCTCGGCCCGCTCACCTGAAGGGCCCGTACCCTCTCCCCATGATCGACCCACGCGCGCACATCCGGATCGCCCGGCCCTCCCTCGATCTCGCCGCCGCCGAGCGGTTCTACGTGGGAGGGCTGGGGCTCGACGTGCAGTGGCGTTCCACGGAGCGGCGCTCCGGGGAGCACGACCTGTTGATGGTCGGTCCCCTCGGGGGCGGTTGGCACTTCGAGCTGACCCGCGACCCCGAGAACCCGGTGGCTCCCTCCCCGACCGCCGATGACCTCTTCGTCGTCTACCTGGGCAAGGAGCCCGACGAGGCCCTCGTGGCCCGGCTCGTCGAGCACGGCGGGACCCGTACGCCCGCCCACAACCCCTACTGGGACACCTACGGGGTCACCGTCACCGACCCCGACGGCTACCAGCTCGTCCTGTCCTCCCGCACCTGGGGCTGATGGCGTCGGCGACCGCACCCCCTACGGCCAGAACTTCGCCAGTGCCGCCTCCTTGAACGGTGCCGGGCTCACGCTCAGTTCACCGGCGAAGGGGCGGTCCAGGGCCACCACCAGCAGCAGGCTGAAGCCGATCAGCCCCGCCACGGCCGAGACGAACAGCAGCTGCATCTTCAGGCTCCGCAGCCCGAAGAGGAAGGTGAGCGGGAGGATCACGAACGCACCGCCGTACACGAGCACTTGGAGCAGCGGCGGCAGTGAGGTCTCGGCCATCGTGATGCGCGCCCGGCGCTGCGCGGCCACGTCGTTGAGGCGGCTGACGGCCTCACTGTAGAAGGTCTCACTCCGGGGACCGGAGGGCTCGTAGGCCTGGAGTGCCGTGTACAGGGCGTGCGTCTGGTCGGCGGTGGCCTCGTAGCTGGGGCGGCCCTCGCGCATGAGGGGCCACTGGATCTCGACGACGGCGTGGACGTAGTCCCCCACCGCCCGGTCCACGCGGGCACGTTCGGCCGGCGGGAAGGCCTCCGCGCTGCGGACGACCAGGGCCAGGTCGGTGGCCTCGGTCGCGACGATGGTCTGGGTGTTCTCCAATTGCGTCCACAGGGTGACGACGACGAAGGCGAGGATGATGCCGTAGATCGCGCCGAACATGCCGAGGGCCACCCCGACCATCTCGTTGTGGTCGCCGTCCGCGAGGTGCGGGAAGCGGCGGCGCGCGGCCAGGCTGCCGCCGATGGCGAGGGCGACGAAGCCGCCGACGAGGAGGACGCCGAGGACGAATGTGCTGAGGTGATTGAGCAACCAGAGGATCATGTCCTGCCCAACGACCACCCCGTCGGGAGGGCCCGCCCCCACATCAGCGCGAGCGGCTCGCGCGCGGCGGCTCCGCGGATCCCGTCACCGCCGCCGCAGCCCCCGCCTCCTGGGCGTCGAGCAGCTCGTCCCAGTGCTCCCGCGTCCATTCGCACGCCGCGTCCAGCGGGCCCAGCAGTCCCCGCCCGAGCGGGGTGAGTGCGTACTCGACCCGGCGCGCCGGGGTCTCGTACTCCGTGCGCACCACGAAGCCGTCGCGCTCCAGCCCGCGCAGGGACTGGGTGAGGGACTTGGCGGTGATCTCGCGCAGCGGGACCTTGAGCTCCGAGAAGCGGCGGGGGCCGTCCTGCAGGCAGCGCAGGATCAGCGTGGCCCATTTGTCGCCGATCCGGAACGGCACCAGGGGCGACGGGCAGACGGGGTCGAACATCTCGGGATCGAGGGGTGGGGGCGTGATCGGCGGCCTCTGCGTCATGATCCACACGGTAGGCCGGTATCCGATCGGTAACCACCGTTCCCCCTAGGGTCCGGGGCATGACGAATCAGGGGAACCAGGGGAACCAGCGAAATCAAACTCGGCAGAAGATCATCGTCTTCGGAGCTGCCGGCCGCGTCGGCCGGGCCGTAGTCGCCGAGGCGCGGGCGCGGGGCCACGAGGTCACCGAGGCCGGGCGGCGCGACGGGGACGTCACCTCGGCTGCGGACGTGGCACGGCTCGCCGCCGGCCACGATGCGGCGGTGGCGGCGGTGTACGACACGGGGGCCGCCCCGGGCGCGTTCTTCCCGGCGGCCGCCCGCGCGCTGGCGGCGGGGCTGAGCGGGGCCGGTGTGCGGCGCCTGGTGTCCGTCGGGCTGGCGTCGGTACTGCCCACCCACTCCGGGGCGCTGCTGATGGACACCCCGGGCTACCCGCAGGAGTGGCGGGAGTTCTACGTCGGCCACGGCGCCGGCACCGAAGCCCTGCGGGCGGCCGCGCCGGCGGCCCTGGACTGGGCGGTACTGAGCCCCTCCGGCGACTTCACGGTCGAGGGTGCGCCCGGCGGCGGCTACGCCTTCGCTCCCGCCGACGCCGACGGCCGGATCACGCACGCGGACTTCGCCCGGGCCGTACTGGACGAACTGCTGGCCCCGACCGTGCACGGCACCCACGCGGGGGTGACGGGAGCATGACCGGCACCCTGCCCCTGCACCCGGCCCCCACCGACAGCCCGAACCCCTGGGTGGCGGACCACATCCGCCGCTTCGAGGAGACCGGCGGGGTGCCGCGCCCCGGGATCCGCGATCTGCTGCTGACCACGCGGGGGCACCGCTCCGGGGTGCTGCGGCGCACGGCGCTGGCGTACATACGGGACGGGGAGTCCGCCGACGCGGCGTACGTCCTCACGGCGTCCAACGCGGGAGCCGAGCGCCACCCGGCCTGGTACCTGAACCTGAGCGCCGACCCGGCCGTCACGCTCCAGGTCGGCACGGAGACCTTCCCGGCGCTCGCCCGCCCCGCGACCCCGGCGGAGGCGGAGCGGCTATGGCCGGTGGTGGTGGCCGCGATGCCCTCGTACGCGGCCGCCCAGACGGCCGCCCGCGAGGTCCCGCTGACCCTGGTCACCCGCACCGCCTACTGAACCCCAGGCCCCCCGACCCTCAGCCCCCCAGCCCCTCAGGCGCGCACCTCAGGCGCGCACCTTAGGCGCCTTCGGCAGCCCGGCGGACAGTGCGGTCCCGGCGCCGCCGAGGGAGGCGTCGGTGGCCTTCGAGGCGGAACCGGCGGCCCCGGCGGTGATCTCCACCGCCGTCTTCGCGTCCTTGACGGCGCCCCCGGGGTGGTCGACGATCTCGCCGACGCGCTGGGTGATCGGGGGCCCCTGGATGGCGGGCTCGTCGGCGGCGTGCGCGACGGCGGGGCAGAGGGCGAGGGCCGCTCCTCCGGACAGGACGAGGGCGGCGAGGCTGCGCTTGATGGCGTTCATACCCGGCCCAACGACCCCGAGCGGCTACGGGTCACCGGTCGCCCCCAGCCGATCGGCGAACCGGGTCAACCCATAACTCAGTACGGCACTCCAGCGCCTTCCGCGGCCTCGGCGATCCGCCGGCGACCCTCTCGGCGGCTTGCCCGCCGAGCTTGAAAGGCAAGGACGTCGGCGAGCCGCACGATGCGGTGACGGCTGTCCGGCAGATGGCTCGACGGAATGTCACCCGAGTCCAGCAAGCGGGCCACGAAGGGCCGGGACAGACCGAGCAGCTCGGCGGCCTCGGCCGGCGTCAGGTGCGTCTCCGCCGCGAGGACGGTGACCGCGTGTCCGATCGCCAGCTCACTTGCGGAAGCCGCGAGGATACGGACCAGTTCCTGTGGCAGCACGCTCTCACTGCCGTCGGCGGACCGCAGTATGACGTCCACCTCGCCGGGGATCATGCGCCCCGCCTTCGCCAGGGCGTCCTGGATCTCCGGGCTCGACTCCACGGTGGTCGCCTTCGCGAGCACGCTCGTACGCGCCATCTCAGCCTCCTCAGGCAACTGAAATAACTGTAACCCGTGCAGGCCCAACGCGCGCGAACGCCCGCGCCCTCGGATCGGAGGGTCGATCCGGGGCCCCGGGTGTGCACGACACGACAGGGGGAGCCCCCGAATCGGAACATCACCGGCAACCCCTCCATCCGCGATATAACTCTTGCGCAATATGTCGCATGGGTCATAATCGTAGGGAAGGTCCGTGGACTGGGAAGTGATCGTCGTGGAACCCGCTCTCTCATGGCTGCACACACTGCGCCAGAGCGATCGGCTTACGCTCATCCAGATCAGCAAGGCCATCACCGCTCTGCGTCGGGAGGGTCCCGCCATGGGGCGCCCCCTCGTGGACACCGTGAAAGGGTCCCGGCTGGCCAACCTCAAGGAGCTCAGGCCGGGGTCCGCGGGCGCCACCGAGGTGCGTCTACTGTTCGTTTTCGACCCCTTGCGGCGGGCAGTTCTCCTCGTCGGCGGGGACAAGGCCGGCAACTGGCAAGGTTGGTACCGCTCGTCCATCCCGCTGGCCGAGGCGGCGTACCAGGACTACGTGACACAGCAGGAGGAGGACACCCCGTGAGCCCGACACCCGACCGCAGCGCCAAGGCTGCCCGCTGGGACGACCTCGTCGAGGAGTTCGCCTTCTCGCCCGCCGAGCAGGCGGAGATCGACCGGGGGGCGGCGGAGATGATTTCTGTCGTGCGCGCCCACCGGCTGGCGGAGGTCCGCAAGCGGCAGCACACCACCCAGGTCCAGGTCGCGGAAGCGATGGGTGTCACCCAAGCGCGCGTCTCCCGGATCGAGAACGGCGAGCTGGAGCGCAGCGAGGTCGAGACCCTCGCCGCCTACGTCCGTGCGCTCGGCGGCAAACTGAAGATCGTCGCCGAGTTCGGCGACGAGCAGTACACCCTCGGCTGACCTACGCGCTGCCCCTCGGCTGACCCACAGCCGACAACGCCCGCGGCCCCGGATCGGAGGATCGATCCGGGGCCGCGGGCGCGCATGACACAGCTGAGGGGGCAGAGGCCCCCTGGGGTCAGTCCTGGATCACCAGGGCCGGGGTGGACTTCGTGAGGACCTCGCCGCGGAAGAAGGCCGGGCTGCGGCGTTCGGTGATCAGCATGACGACCACGCCCAGGAGCAGCAGGCCGACTCCGATGATGAAGACGCTGCCGATGCCGAAGAGCGAGGAGCCGGAGCCGTAGGCCGGGTCCCACATGTCGAACAGCGTCTGGAAGAAGACCGCGGCGAGCATCAGGCCGCCGACGGCCGGGAAGACGCCCTTGACGAACAGGGTGCGCACCGAGGAGCGCAGTTCCGAGCGGAAGAACCAGACGCAGGCGAACGCCGTGATCGAGTAGTAGAAGCAGATCATCAGGCCGAGGGCGTAGATCGTGTCGATGAGCACGTTCTCGCTGATCACGGTCATCACCGAGTAGAAGACGCCGGTGGCGACGCCTGCCGCGACGGTGGCGCGGCCCGGGGTCTTGAAGCGGGGGTGGACCTTGGCGAAGGAGGACGGCAGCGCTTCGTAGGTACTCATCGACAGGACGGTGCGCGCCACCGGGATGAAGGTGGTCTGCAGGCTCGCGGCGGCGGAGGCGACGACTGCGAGGAAGAGCAGGACGTCGAGGCCCGAGCCCATGATCGGCTCGGCGAGGGTGGCGAAGACGTTGTCCGCGGTCTCCTCGTTGCCGAGGCCGTTCCCCTCGGTGCCGACGCCGGCGTACATCTGGGAGGCGATGGCGACGACCATGTAGGAGGCGACGATGACGACCATGGCGAGCATCGCGGCGCGGCCGGGCGTCTTGGCGCTGCCGATGCTCTCCTCGTTGACCGACAGGCAGGCGTCCCAGCCCCAGTAGATGAAGATCGACAGGGAGAGACCGGCCGTGAAGGCGGCGAGGGACTCGACGGCGAAGGGGTTCATCCAGGACCAGGAGAAGTCGAGGGAGCCCGCGACCTCGTCGGCCTTGGTGATGGCCATGAAGGCGAAGATCGCCAGCACCGTGAGCTGCAGCCCGACCAGGACGTACTGGACCCACTTGGTCGCGGTGATGCCTCGATAGCTGATGGCCGTGGCGACCGCGATGAAGGTCAGGGTGGTGGCGATGTGGATGGCCTTGTTGCCGTCCAGGGCGGCGAGATCCTCGCTGCCGCTCACTCTGCCCAGGAGAAGGTAGAAGTAGTTGGTGGCCACGCCCGCGAGGTTGGAGAGCACCACGACGGTGGCGACGAGCAGACCCCAGCCGCACATCCAGCCGACGCGGGGGCCGAAGGCCTTGACCGTCCAGGTGAAGGACGTGCCGCAGTCGGGGATCGCCTTGTTCAGGGCGCGGTAGGCGAAGGCCACCAGCAGCATGGGTATGAATCCGGCCAGGAAGATGGCGGGCATCTGCACGCCGACCTCGCTGACCGTGGGGCCCAGGGTCGCCGTCAGGCAGTAGACCGGGGCGACCGTGGAGACGCCGATCACCGCGTTGCCGATGAGGCCGACGGAGTTGCCGCCGAGCCCCTTGCCGCGCACGCCCTCGGCGGCTCCGCCTACCGTGTCTCCGGCCGGGGGCCGAACATCCGTCTGTGTCATGGGTAAGGACGTTAGACGCTGCGTTTTCCACATCTGGAGGACTTAAGTCCGCTCAGCCGCACACCCAAAGCCCTTGGAATCTCGACACCGAGAGTCTTCATGAGGATGTAATGCAAGGTTCACAGGCCTGCCGATCATCGTTTCGGCAGGCCTGGACCTTTGATTTCACTATGCGGAAACCGCAGCACTGTCCGTTTTGGCCGGTTTCAAACTTTCCAGGTCAATTTTTGGTCACGCCCGTGGTCACGCCCATACGATCGACTGCATCTCGCTGTAGGCGTGCAGTGCGTACGAGCCCACGTCCCGGCCCACCCCCGAGCGCTTGAAGCCGCCGAACGGCGCCTCCATGTTCCGCCCGATGGTGTTCACCCCGACCCCGCCCGCCCGCAGCCGCCGCGCCACGCGGAAGGCGCGCGCCGCGTCCGCGGACCACACGTAGCTGATCAGACCGAAGTCGCTGTCGTTGGCCAGCGCCACCGCCTCGTCCTCGCCCCCGTCGAAGGGGACGACCACGACCACCGGTCCGAAGATCTCCTCGCGGACCACGCGCATGTCGTTCGTGCAGTCGACGAGGAGGGTCGGGGCCACGTAGAACCCCTTCCCCTCCGTACCGACCACCGGGCGCTCGCCGCCGAAGGCGATCCGGGCGCCCTCCTTCTTACCCAGCTCTACGTACGACTCCACGCGGTCCCGGTGCGCCGCCGAGATGACCGGGCCCACCACGGTGCCGCGCACCGACGGGTCGCCGACCTTCATGAAGGCCAGGTAGCCCTGCAGCTTCTCCACCAGCTGCTCGTACACCGACCGGTGGACGATCACCCGGGTCGGAGCCGTGCAGATCTGCCCGGAGTAGAAGGAGAAGGTGGTGCCGATCCCCATCACCGCCGCGTCCAGATCGGCGTCCGCGAGGACGATCGCCGCGCCCTTGCCGCCCAGCTCCATCAGCTGCCGCTTCATCGTGCGGCCGCAGACCTCGGCGATGCGCTGCCCGACGCCCGTGGAACCGGTGAAGGACACCATGTCCACGTCCGGCGAGTCCACGGCCGCCTCGCCGACCTCCACGGAGGTGCCGGAGACCACGTTCACCACGCCCGCCGGGACCCCGGCCTCGTGCAGGGCCTGCGCCATCCGGAACACCGACAGCGGGTCCTGCGGGGCCGGCTTGACCACCACCGTGTTGCCCATGGCCAGCGCCGGGGCCACCTTGCCGGCCGGGTTGGCCCACGGGTTGTTGTACGAGGTGATGCAGGTGACGACCCCGACCGGCTGGCGTACCTCCAGCGCCCCGAGGATGCTCGCCGCGCCCATCGGGCCGGCCTCGGTGACCTGCGGCGGCAGCCCGCGCTCGACCGGTTCCAGCGCGCCCTTCGCGTACCGGCGGAAGCGGGCCACGCCCACCCCGACCTGCATGCCGCGCGCGATCCCGGTGGGGGCGCCCGTCTCGGCCTGGGCGAGCGCCGACCAGGGCTCGTACTCGCGCTGGATGATGTCCGCGGCCCGGTCCAGGATCGCGGCCCGCTCCTCCGGCTTCGTCCGGGACCAGCCCTCGAAGGCCGCGGCCGCGGCGCGCGCCGCGTCCTCGACCTGGCCGCGCGAGGCCTCGGGGGCCAGGCCGACGACGGATTCGTCGGCCGGGTTGACCACCTCGTAGTGCCCGCCTGCCGGCTCGACCCACTCGCCGCCGATGTAGAGCTTCTGCGGAGCTTCCTGCGCGGTCATCGCGTGCTCACCGTCCTCGTGTCCCGGCCCGAACGGAGCACGATCCCCGGGATCGCCCCCGTCACCTCGTCGTCGCGGATGGTCTCCACGCCGTTGACGCGTACGGACACCATGCCGATCGCCCGCGCGTCCAGCCGCGGGCTGTCCCCGGGCAGGTCGTGCACGAGCGTCGCGGGTCCCGCCTCGATCCGCTCCGGGTCGAAGAGCACCAGGTCCGCGTGGAAGCCCTCGGTGATCCGGCCGCGCTCGCGCAGCCCGAACAGCTGGGCCGGGTCGTCGGTGAGCATCCGTACCGCCTGCTCCAGCGGCACCAGCTTGCGGCCGCGCAGGCAGTCCCCGAGGAAGCGGGTCGTGTACGGGGCTCCGCACATGCGGTCCAGGTGGGCGCCGGCGTCGGAGCCGCCGAGCATGACGTCCTCGTGCTGCCAGGTCTCGGCGCGCAGCGCCCAGCTCGCCGGGTCGTTGTCGGTCGGCATGGGCCAGAGCACCGTACGCAGGTCGTCGTTGGCGCAGATCTCCACCAGGCACTGGAAGGCGTCCTGGCCGCGCTCGGCCGCGATGTCGTTGACGACACGGCCCGACAGTCCCTCGTTGGCCTCGCTGTAGGTGTCGCCGATGACGTAGCGCCCGAAGTTGGCCAGGCGCCGGAAGACCCCGGCCTCCTTGCTGGCCGCGCGGACCAGCATCTCGGCGCGCACGTCGGCGTCGCGGAGCTTCGCGATGCGCTCGGGGACGGGCAGGCCCAGGATCTCGCCCCAGCCGGGGATGAGGTTGAGGGCGCAGAAGGTGCCCAGCGACATGTTCATGGGGGTCAGGATCGGCATCGTCAGCGCGACGATGCGGCCGCCGGCCTTGCGGGCGCGCTCGCTGGGGATCAGCTGGCGCGGCACGCGCTCGGGGACGGAGGCGTCGATGGTGAGCACGTTCCAGTTCAGGGGCCGTCCGGCGGCGGCGCTCATCTCGACGAAGAGATCGATCTCCTCGTCGGCGAACTGGTCGAGGCAGCCCGCGACGATCGCCTCGAGCTGGGTGCCCTCGTGCTCGGAGACCGCGCGGGAGAGCGCGAGGAGCTCCTCGGGCTTGGCGTGCCGGGAGGCGACGGGGGCGCCGGAGCCGTCGGAGTGGGTGGAGGACTGGGTGGTCGACAGGCCCCAGGCGCCGGCGTTCATGGCGTCGTGGAACAGGTCGAGCATCGCCTGCATCTGCTCTTCGGTGGGCTGGCCGCCGACGGCGTCCTCGCCCATGACGTGGCGGCGCAGCGCGCAGTGGCCGACCATGAAACCGGCGTTGACGGCGATGCGGCCGTCGAGCGCGTCGAGGTACTCGCCGAAGGTGGACCAGGTCCAGTCGACGCCCTCTTCGAGGGCCTTGAGCGCCATGCCCTCGACCTTGCTCATCATGCGGCGGGTGTAGTCGGCGTCTTCCGGGCGGGCCGGGTTGAGGGGGGCCAGGGTGAATCCGCAGTTGCCGCCCGCGACGGTGGTCACTCCGTGGTTCATGGAGGGGGTCGCGTACGGGTCCCAGAAGAGCTGGGCGTCGTAGTGCGTGTGGGGGTCGATGAACCCGGGGGTCAGGACGAGGCCGGTCGCGTCCTCGGTGGTCCTGGCCTCTTCCGTGACGGTGCCGGGCTCGGCGATGACGGCGATCCGGCCGTCGCGTATCCCTACGTCGGCCACGCGGGCCGGGGCGCCGGTCCCGTCCACGACGGTGGCGCCCTTGATCAGATGGTCGAGCATGACGTCCTCTCTGCCTTGGGTTGCGGTGCGCGGTCGCGGTGCGGCGCCGCTCCCGGGGCTCCGCCCCGGACCCCGCGCCTCAAACGCCGGCGGGGCTGATTTTCCGGCCCGCTCGGCCCGCACGTGCGGGCAGCTCGCCGCGCTCCCCGCTCGATTGCCCACAGGGCAATTCGAGCCCCGCTCGGACGGCATCAGCCACATCCAGCCCCTCCGGCGTTTGAGGAGCGGGGGTCCGGGGGCTGGTCCCCGGCAGCGGCGCCGCAGGGGACCGCCCAGGGCCCCGGTCGGGGGTCTTCGGCCGGCCGCGGCCTCCGTACGACCCCCGGCCGGGGCCGGTTGCGGGGCGGCGGTCCGGGAAGACGCCGCCCCAGTTCCTGAGAAGCCCCAGCCTCAGGCGCCCGAAGCCTCGCGGAAGCGGGTCGTGCGGTGCACCGGGTCGGTGTCGATGTGCGGGATGACGTGCTCGCCGATGAGCTTGATGGTGGTCATCGTGTCCTCGGGCGAGACGCCGGTCGGCAGACCGAAGGAGAGCTGGTCGGCGCCGGCCTCCTCCCAGCGCTTGCACTGCGCGCGGACCTCGGACGGGTCGCCGCAGATGAGCAGCTCCTCGGCGATCAGCAGCTCGATGATCTCCGCGTTGTACTCGGGGAGGATCTCGGGCCACTCGGGGATCATCTCGGGGCGCGGGAAGGTGTCGTGGTAGCGGAAGACCAGCGACTGGAAGCGGTTCATGTTGGCGTTGACGGCGATCTCGACGGCCTTGTCGTGGGTCTCGGCGCAGATCGCGGTCGAGGTGACCATGACGTTGTCGTTGACGAAGGCGCCGATCGCCTTCGCCTCCTGGATCGCGGTCTTGTACTGGTCCAGCACCCAGGCCATGTCGGAGACCTTCTGGACGCTGAAGCCGAGGACTCCGAGGCCCTTCTTGGCCGCCATGGCGTACGAGGCCGGGGAGCCGGCGGCGTACCACATGGCCGGGTGGCCCTTGCCGTACGGCTTGGGGAAGATCTTGCGCGGCGGGAGCGACCAGTGCTTGCCCTGGAACCCCTCGTACTCCTCCTGGAGGAACATCTTGGGGAACTCGGCGATGGTCTCCTCCCAGATCTCCTTGGTCCCGTCCATGCTCTCGATGCCAGGGAGGAAGCCGAGGATCTCGTGGCTGCCGGCGCCGCGGCCGGTGCCGAACTCGAAGCGCCCCTTGGAGAGGTGGTCGAGCATGGTGACCTTCTCGGCCACCTTGACCGGGTGGTTGACCGGGGCGAGCGGGTTGAAGATGCCGGAGCCGAGGTGGATGCGCTCGGTGGCGTGAGCGAGGTACCCGAGGAACACCTCGTTCGCCGACAGGTGCGAGTACTCCTCCAGGAAGTGGTGCTCGGAGGCCCAGGCGTACTTGAACCCGGACTTGTCCGCCTGGATGACGTACTCGGTCTCCTCGATCAGCGCCTTGTGCTCTGCCTCGGGGTCGACCTTGGACCGTGCCTCAGGCACGTATCCCTGCACAAAGAGCCCGAATTCCAAGGGGATTCACCGTCCTTCTGTTTCTGACGTTGCGTCAGATTCGATGTCACGACTGTTCCATCGCGAGGGCGGGAGCGTCAATACCTGACGCTCCATCAGATCCTGTCGGCAGGAGCTAGGCGATGCTGACGCCCGCCATCCAGCCGCCGTCGATCACGAACGGCTGGCCGGTGATGTACGAGGAGTCCTCGCTGGTCAGGAACAGCGCCAGCTTGGCTATCTCCTCCGGCTGCCCCACCCGGCCCATCGGCACCACGCGCTTGTAGAGCTCCGCCATGGCGTCCTTGGCCTCCTGCGGCAGGTCCGCCGGGTTCACGTGCCCGGGGGTGGCCATGGGGGTGTCCACGGCCCCCGGGCACATCGCGTTGACCCGGATGTTCTTCGCGGCCAGCTCCAGCGCGGCCACCCGGGTCAGACCGAGGATCGCCGCCTTGGTCGCCGCGTACGTGCCCACGTACGCCATGCCCGTCAGGCCGGTGTACGAGGAGGTGTTGACGATCGTGCCGCCGCCGGCCGCCTCGATCTCCGGGGCCACCGACTTGATGCCGAGGAAGGCGCCGACCTGGTTGACCTGGACCACCTGCTGGAACTCCTCCAGCGGGGTCGCGGTCAGTTCGTTGAAGCGCAGGATGCCCGCGTTGTTGACGAGGCCGTTCACCGGGCCGAAGGCCTCCTTGGCCACCGCGATGGCGGCCGCCCAGTCCTCCTCCCGGCTCACGTCCATCCGTACGTACCGGGCCCGGTCCTCGCCGATGTCCTTGGCGACCGCCGCGCCCTGCTCGTCCAGTACGTCGCCCAGGAGCACCTTGGCGCCCTCCGAGGCGAAGAGCCGGGCCTCCTGCTCGCCCTGGCCGCGCGCGGCACCCGTGATGATGACGACGCGTCCGTCCAGCTTGCCCATGCCGTACCCCTAGTCGCTAGTCGTTGAGGAGCGGGCCCACTTCGGACCCGAAAGCCGTGATCTGGTCGATGAGTTCGGCCCGGTCGCGATTGCGGAAGCGGACCTGGATCTGGTCGATGCCGATCGCCTTGTACGCGCGCAGCGACTCGGCGAGCGCCTCCGCCTTGCCGGTGAGGGTCCGCCGGCCGGTGTCCCAGCCGGGCTCGCCGACGTACAGCGGCGCGGTGATCGCGCCGAACTCCACGGGTCCGGCGACCCCGGCCTCGGCGCGGAGCTCCTTGATCCGGGCGATCTGCGCCGGGAGCTTGTCGAGCGGGTCGCCCTGCGGGAGCCAGCCGTCCCCGCGCACGGCGGCCCGGCGGACGGCGGCGGGCGAGGAGCCGCCCACCCAGACGGGGATCCGGGCCTGGACGGGCCGGGGCAGCTGCCCGAGGTCCTTGAAGGAGAACAGCTCGCCCTCGAACTCCGGGTACTCCTCGGGGCCCAGCGCGGCGCGCAGCGCGTCGAGGGTCTCGTCGAGGACGGCTCCGCGGCGCGCGAAGTCCACGCCGAGCACCTCGAACTCCTCCTTCACGTGCCCGGCGCCGACGCCGAGGATCAGCCGGCCGCCGGAGAGGTGGTCGACGGTGGCGTACTGCTTGGCGCTGAGCAGCGGGTGGCGCAGGCCCAGGATCGCGACGTGGCTCAGCAGCCGCACGTTCTCGGTGATCCCGGCCAGGAAGGAGAGGGTGGCTATGGGGTCGTACCAGATGGTGCTCATGGGGCCGGCCATGTGCCGCGGGATGGCCACGTGGTCGCAGGTGGCGACGTAGCCGAAGCCGGCCCGGTCGGCGGCCCTGGCCACCGCGGCGAGGTCGGCCGCGCCGGCCGTGGCCTCCCAGGGCTCGGCGTAGATGGTGCTCTGCGACTGGATCGGGAGCTGCATCCCGTAGACCAGCCGACCTTCCGGAAACACGCGCGCCATGGGCCGTACCCGCCTCGTCCTCGACTGCCGATTCGTCATACCGGTGCGGGGGCCATCGTCGTAGCTGACGGGTCGTCAGGCAAGGGGTAGGCGCGAAGACGGGCCCGGAGCACGGGCCGGGAGCACGGGCCCGGAAACACGTCCGACCCCGCGCCCGGAGGCGCGGGGTCGGAACACTCGGGGCCGCAGCCCCCGGTGTCAGAAGACGCGGACCCGGTCGGCCGTGTCCCAGCTCATGCCGGCCTCCGGGCCGCGCAGGCTGCCGGTCCCGGTGCCCGCGTACGTGAAGGCCTACATCCACAGCACACCGGCCGTGTCGCGGGCCAGTAGGTCCCGCTTGCCGTCACCGGTCAGGTCGCCGGCCGCGCTGATCTCGCGCATGGCGTTCCAGCCGGCGCCCAGGTTCAGCCGCGCACCCAGGGCGCCGGTGCGATGGTGGCGATCCGCATGGAGCTGATCCCGTTGTCGAACCGGCCCATGATGGAGCCGTCGAGGTGGCCTGGCGGCCGTGGCTCAGAAGACGAGGTGCGCGTCCGAGGTCTGGATGACAGCCACCGCGCGGCCGAGGTGACCGTCCGATGCACCCGTCCCGGGGTACATGCGTACGGAGTTGTCCTGGTGCGCGTGCGCAAGGAGGTCGGGGTGCCCGTCGCCGTTGTAGTCACCGACCCCCACCAGCTCCTTGAAGCCGTTCCAGCCCCCGGTGCCGATCAGGCGCCGGTCGCCGAAGCCGCCGCGGCCGTTGCCCGGGTAGAGCCACAGCCGACCGGTCGTGTCACGCGCCACGAGGTCGGAGCGGTGATCGGAGTTCATGTCACCGGCACCGACCAGCTCGTTCATCACGCCCCAGCCGCCACCGAGGTTCTTGCGCGTCCCGAACGAACCCTTCCCGTTGCCCGGGTACGACCACAGCACACCGGCCGCGTCGACCGCGAGCAGATCCCGCTTGCCGTCACCGTTCAGGTCTCCGGCCGCAGCCATGTCACGCATTGCGTTCCACGTGCCGGGGAGCTGGACGCGCGTACCGAGGCGCTTGCTGGTGCCGAAGCCGGTGCCGGGGTAGAACCACAGGATGCCGCTCTTGTCCCGGGCGAACACGTCCTCGCTTCCGTCTCCGTTGTAGTCGCCGTGGCGCAGCATCTGGCTCATCCCGGTCCAGCCGGTGCGAATGCGTTCGAACGTGTCGGTCACGGGCCACTCATGTGCGGGGGCCCAGTACCAGACCTCGCTGTAGCGGTTGCGGGCGAGCAGGTCGGCACGGTCGTCACCGTTGAGGTCGCCGAAGGCCTTCTCGGCGGCCGTGGAGAAGGGACGCACCCGCGGCGACTGGTCATGCCATGTCGAGGGGTAGTAGGCCAGACCGCAATCGTCCGCCTGCCCGTGAAAGAGCTCGATCGAGCTGATGTTGTTGTCCAGATCCGGGCGGTCGCGCTCGGCCAAGGACACCTCTTCGTCAGGGTACGACCTGCCGTAGTCTTCGTAGTCCGGCCCGGCGCTCAAGCACACCGTGTACGTGCTGTAGTTGGCGATCGAGCTGATGCGGTCGTCCCAGTCGCCGAGGCTGGGCAGGCTCTTCGTGAGGACCATCATGGAGCCCGTGCCGGCCGACCCGCTGAACACGCAGACCTGCCCCGGGGCGCAGCGGTCGTACCCGATCGCCGCCTCGGCGGACGAGGCGGCGGCGAGCAGGCCGCCGGTGGTGGCGAGCGCCGTGGCGGTGGCGACGAGCGCACCGCGGACGGCGCGCGGAATGGAAAGGCTCACAGAATCCCCCGGATCCGTACGAAACATCCGCGTTCGCACAGGTCCCGCCGGAGACGGCCCCCCTCCGGAACGCGGAATCGAGTGCCTGGAGCATAGACCTGGCCCTTTGCACCGGGACCGGCGGGCCTCGCAAAAGGCTGTGCAGGTGCAAGGCCGACCGCTAGGGTGCCGCGCGTGGAACTGTTTCTGACGCTGGTCAGCGGGGTGGCGTGGACCCTCGTGTACGCCGAGGCGATCCGGGTGGGGCTGCGGGACCGGACGTACGCGATGCCGGTCGCGGCGCTCGCGCTGAACTTCGCGTGGGAGTCGACCTACGCCGTCAACGACATCCGTACCGGCCTCTCGGCCCAGGGCGTCGTCAACGTGGTGTGGGCCCTCGCCGACATCGTCATCGTGTACACGTACCTGCGCTACGGGCGGGCCGAGCTGCCCGGCTTCGTGACCCGGCCGCTGTTCGCCGTCTGGACGGTGCTCCTCTTCGCGAGCGCCTTCGCCGTGCAGTGGCTCTTCCTCGCCCACTTCGGCGCGCACGACGCGAGCCGGTACTCGGCGTTCCTGCAGAACCTGCTGATGTCCGGGCTGTTCATCGCCCTCTACGCGAGCCGGCGCGGCCCGCTCGGACAGTCCCTGGTCATCGCGGTCGCCAAATGGATCGGCACGCTCGCGCCGACCTTCCTCTTCGGCGTCATCGAGGACGCCCCGTTCATCCTCGGCCTGGGGCTGATGTGCGCGGTCTTCGACCTCGCGTACATCGCGCTGCTGGCCCGGAACCCGGCGGGCGGGAAGACGGACCTCGAGGAAGCGGACCTCAGAAGCCCTGCGGCCCCATCACGATGACCGGCTTCGCCGCCGGGTCGAGGGTCTGAAGGACCTGCTTCATCGCGGCCTTCGGGATGCCCACGCAGCCCTGCGAGGGGCCGTCGTGGTCCACGTGGAGCCAGATGTTGCCGCCCTTGTCCTCGCCGTCCGGCTTCGTCGGGTCGAGGGGGCTCACTCCCGTCTTGCGGTTGAAGTCGATGGCGACGACGTAGTCGAAGGAGCCGAGCAGCGACTCCCCGTTGACCCCGCGGCCCGTCGCCACGAAGGAGGCGTCCTGGTCGTACGGGAACTTCGTGCCCGGCGGCTTCGCCAGCAGCCCGCCCGCGTCGGTCAGCGCGAACACGCCCTCGGGGGAGGTCAGGTCCCCGTACGTACGCTCCGTGGACCAGCCCTTGGCTCCGTTGCGCGCGGGCCAGCTGTGGCTCTTCAGCCAGTCGGCGCCGGTCTCCGGACGGGTGTAGAGGGCCGCGGTGGACTCCGAGGAGTTCTTGGCCTTGCCGGTGACCAGGATCAGCTGGCGGGCGTCCGCGGGGATCTTCGCCCGGGTCTGCTCGCTGACCTCGGGCAGGCCCTGGAAGGGGTCGCGCTCGGCGGCCCGCGCGGCCCGCTCCTCGGCCGGGGGGCGGGCATCGGAGGCGGCCAGGGCCGCGGCGTTGGCCGGCGGGTCCTGCGCGAGGTACGCCCAGCCGACGCCGAAGCCGAGCAGCCCCAGGGCGGCCGCGAAGGCGAGCGGGCGCGAGCCGAAGGCGCCGCGGGAACCGCGCGCGGCGCCGCCGGCGCGCCGCGCACCACCGGCGCGGAAGCGCCGGGTCGGGCGGGACGCCCCGGGTGTACGGGACGGGCGGGACGCGCGGGAGCCGGCTCGGGCGTGCTTGCTCATTGACCCGACCGTACACAGCCGATCTTCATTTTTGTTGACCGGTCAAGCTCCCGGCGTTTCCTCGGCGGGTCGCGCCGCCGGTGGCGCGGGCGGTTCGGCCGGGAACCAGACCCGGACCATCAGCCCGCCACCCGGCGCCGGATTGGCCCGCGCCGTCAGTTCCGCGCCGTGCGCCCGGGCGATCGACGCGACGATCGAGAGCCCCAACCCGGCGCCCTCGCCCGCCGTGTGCTGCCGCTCCGCCCGCCGCCGGAAGGGCTCCAGCAGCCGCGGCACGTCCGCCGGCTCTATCACCGGACCGGTGTTGGAGACCGTCAGCACCCCCTCCCGGGAGGTCGCCACCTCCAGGCGGCCGCCCGCGCGGTTGTGCCGTACGGCATTGGCCAGCAGGTTCCGTACGAGGTGGCCCAGCAGGGTCCGGTCGCCCGCCACGGTCAGCGGCCCGAGATCCCGTACGACCACCAGGTCCTGAGGGACCGTCCCCTCGATGCCCGCCAGCTCCGCCTCCGCGAGACCCGCCAGGTCCACCGGCTCCGTCGCCTCCAGACCCTCCTCCGAGACGGCGAGCAGGAGCAGCGACTCGACGAGGTGCTGACTGGAGTCCGCGACCTCGATGAGCTTGGAGCGGATCCGGGCCACCTTCTCCGGCGGCGGCTCCCCCGCCAGCCCGATCTCGGCGGCCGCCCGCTGCACGGCGAGCGGGGTGCGCAGCTCGTGGGCGGCGTTCGCGGCGAACCGGCGCTGCGCCCCGACCAGGTCCTCCATCCGGTCGAGCATCCCGTCGAAGGTGTCCGCCAGGCGTTTGAGTTCGCCGGGCGGGGCCTTCAGGCCGATCCGCTCGTGGAGGTTGGCGCCGGACAGCCGCCGGGCCGTCTCGGTGATCACTCCGACGGGGCGCAGGACGCGGCCGGCCATCCACCAGGCCAGCCAGATGGACAGGACGGCGAAGACGGCGAGGGCGAGGAGGGAGACGATCAGGAGCTCGTGGAGGGTGGCCTGCTCGACGGCCGCGGTCAGGTTGCGGGTGGCCCGCCACTGTTCGAGCTGTTCGGGGCTGGGGGTGGCGCCGGAGTCGAGCTTCTCGGCGGGGATCGGCAGGCGCTGGCCCGGGATCGTGGGCGGCAGGGTGCCCTGGCCGCGGGGGGTGGCCGGGACGATGTTGGTGGTGGTGACGGCGCCGCTGATGCGGCTGTAGAGGCCGTTGCGGAGCAGGATGTTGATCAGTGCGATGAGGCCGCCGCCCGCGAGGAGCAGCAGGGAGCCGTAGAGGACGGTGAGACGGGCGCGCTCGGAGTGGAGCACTGCTCTCATCGTGGATCACCGATCCGGTGGTCGTCACCGATCCGGTACCCGGCGCCCGGGACGGTCTCGATCAGCGGCGGCTCCCCCAGCTTGGCGCGCAGCTTGCTCAGGGTCACCCGTACCGCGTTGGTGCTGTACGAGGTGTCCTCCTCCCAGACTTGCTCGATCAGGTCGTCGCTGCTGAGGACCGCACCCTCGGCGCGCAGCAGCGACTCCAGCACGGCGAACTCCTTGCGGGACAGCGCCAGCCTGCGCCCCTCCCGGGTGGCGGTGCGCCGCGCGACGTCCACGGCCACCCCCGCCCGCTCCAGCACGGGCGGCAGGGCCGGCTGGGCGCGCCGGCCCAGCGCCAGGACGCGGGCGAGCAGCTCGTCGTAGGCGAAGGGCTTGGTGAGGTAGTCGTCGGCGCCGAGGCCGAGGCCCTCCACCCGGTCGCGCACGGTCCCGGAGGCGGTCAGCATCAGGACGCGGGTCAGCAGCCGCTCGCGCACCACCTGGCGGCAGACCTCGTCGCCGTGCAGGCCGGGCAGGTCGCGGTCGAGGATCAGGACGTCGTACGCGCCCAGCCGCAGCCGGTTCAGGGCCTCCAGGCCGTCGCTCGCCTCGTCGACGGCCAGCGCGTCGCCGCGCAGCCCCTCGGCGATCATCTCCCGCAGGAACTCCTCGTCCTCCACCACCAGAACTCGCATGGCGTCCTCTTTACCGGAGAGGGGCATTTCGCCGTTGTAAGCACGAGCCGTTAGAGAAGCGAAACCCGCTGTTCGCGCAGGCTCGGGCCCATGAAGCGATCCACGACCATGACCACGGCCGCGCTCCTCACCGGCCTCACCCTCTTCGTCACCGCGTGCACGGGCGGCGCCGGCGGCTCCGACGGAAAGAAGGACGAGAAGAACGACTCCTCGAACTCGAGCGGCACGGGCGGCAGCGGCGGCGGTGGCGGCGCTGACGCCGACAACGCCCTCAAGATGCGCAAGTGCCTGCGCGAGAACGGCGTCGACGCCCCCGACCCGAAGCCCGGCGAGGACCCGCGCGGCATGACGCTGGGCGCGGGCATGGACCAGGAGGTCCTGAAGAAGGCCATGGACAAGTGCGGGATGAAGGGTCCCGGCTCCGGCGGCGAGGTCCCGCAGGCGGAGAAGGACAAGGCCCTGAAGCAGGCCAAGTGCATGCGGGACAACGGCTTCGACATGCCGGACCCGGAGTTCAACGGGAACGCGCGGTCCGGGTTCTCGATACCCGAGGGCGCCGACAAGGACGCCTTCATGGCCCAGCTGAACAAGTGCAGCGCCGACCAGTGAGGAAGCGCGGGAGGTGGCTCCTGGGCTCGCTGGCCGTCGTGCTCGCCGTCACGGGCGGCGGGTACGCGGTCGTCGCCCAGGCCGGGACGGACGGCGGCAGCGGCGGCAGCGGCGGCGGCGGCTCGAAGCAGGACCGCGCGGACGGGCTGCCGGGGGCCACGTCCCCGGTCACGCGCAGCGACCTGAGCTCCGGCTTCAAGGCCGACGGGACGCTCGGCTTCGCGAAGGAACGCAAGCTCAACGCGGTGGGCGCGGACGCGCCGGGCGGGGCGGGCGGGACGGGCGGAGCCCCCGGCGCGGGCGGGGCGGGGGCGGGCTCCGGGTCGGGCTCCGGCTCCGCCACCCTGACCTGGGTGGCGCCCGCCGGCTCCTCCGTAGAGCGTGACGGCAAGCTCTACGAGGTCAACGGCAAGCCGGTGCGCCTGCTGTACGGCGCCACGCCCATGTACCGGTCCCTGAAGTCCGGGGACAAGGGCGAGGACGTCAAACAGCTCAAGCAGAACCTCCAGGCCCTCGGCTTCGGCACCGGCCTGGACGCCACGGACGGCACCTTCACCGCCGGGACGGCCACCGCCGTCAAGCGCTGGCAGAAGTCCCACAAGGCGAAGGAGACGGGCGAGGTCGGCAAGGGCGACATCGCCTTCGCCTCCGGACCCCAGCGGATCCAGAAGAACGACATGGCGGTCGGCGACGAGGCGGCCGCCGGCAAGCCCGTCATGACCCTGACCGGCACCGAGCGGATGGTGCGCCTCCAGCTCGACGTGACCAAGGCGGGCAAGGTCAAGACCGGCGACCCGGTGACCGTGAGCCTGCCCGGCGGGGGCACCGGCAAGGGCAAGATCAGCTCGATCGGCGCCACCGCCAACGGTGACGACCCGTCCTCGGGCGGCGGGGGCGGTGGCGGAGGCGGCGACAAGAAGCCGAAGGTCGACGTCGAGGTCGCCCTCGACAACCCCGCCGAGGCCACGGGCCCCGACCAGTCCCCGGTCTCGGTGGGCCTGACGGGCGAGGTCCGCAAGGGGGTGCTCTCCGTACCGGTCAACTCGCTCCTCGCCCTCGCCGAGGGCGGCTTCGGAGTCCAGGTCGTCGAGGACGGCAAGGTCCGCGAGGTCAAGGTCGAGCTCGGCATGTTCGGCCAGGGCCGGGTGGAGGTGAAGGGGGACGCCCTCAAGGAGGGCATGCTCGTAGGAGTCCCCACGTCATGAACAAGCACGCCCACGCGGTCGTCGAACTGACCGGAGTCACCAAGGAGTACCCCGGCGGGGTCGCGGCCCTGCGCGGAGTCGACCTCACCGTCCTGAACGGCGAACTCCTCGCCATCGTAGGACCGTCGGGTTCCGGCAAATCCACGCTCCTGCACATCGTCGGAACCCTCGACCGGCCGACCGCCGGCCGCGTCGCCATCGCCGGGTACGACATCGCGAGCCTCTCCGACCGCTCCCTGTCGGCCCTGCGCTCCCGCCACGTCGGCTTCGTGTTCCAGTCCTTCCACCTGGTACCGGGCATCAGCGCCCGGGCCAACGTCGCCGAGGGACTCCTCTACTCCGGCCTGTCCCGCGCCGAACGCGGACGGCGGGCGGAACGCGCCCTGGAGCGCGTCGGCCTCGGCGACCGCATGGACCACCGGCCGCACGAACTGTCCGGCGGCCAGAAGCAGCGCGTGGCCATCGCCCGCGCGGTGGCGGGCGAACCGGACCTGCTGCTCGCCGACGAGCCGACGGGCGCCCTGGACACGGCGTCCGGCGAGTCGGTGATGGAACTGCTGCACGAGCTCAACCAGGACGGGGCCACCATCGCCGTGATCACCCACGACAACGAGATCGCGGCGAGCCTGCCCCGGCAGGTCCGCATCCGCGACGGCGAGATCGTGGCGGACGTGTGGAACGCGAACGCTGACGCTGACGCTGACGCGCCATCGGACACGGACGCGGACACGCTGGGGGTGGGCGCGTAATGGGTTCCGGTACCCGTACGAAGCCCCGCGCGGCCGAGGAGAAGGCGCGCGGCGGCGAGAGGAGGGCCCGCCGCGCCGAGCAGAGGGCCCGCAGGCTGTCTCCGCCGCGCCTCGGTCCCAGGGACGTGTTCCACGTGGGATCGGCGGGGCTGCGCTCGCGGCCCATGCGCGTGTTCCTGTCCGCGCTCGGGATCGCGATCGGCATCGCGACGATGATCGCGGTCGTCGGCATCTCCTCGTCGAGCCAGGCCAAGCTGCTCCAGGAACTCGACAAGCTCGGCACGAACATGATGGTCGCCACCCCCGCCCCCTCCATGTTCTCGGGACAGGACACCAAGCTGCCGAAGGACGCCCCCGGCATGATCGCCCGGATCGACGGGGTCGAGTCGGTCGGCACGACGGGCGACGTGAAGGAGTCCGTCCGCCGCAGCGAGAACATCCCGAAGGAGGAGACCAACGGCATCGCGCTCAAGGCGGCGAAGGACGAGCTCCTGAAGACGCTCCGGGCCCGGATGCACAGCGGGAGCTGGCTCAACGACGCGACGGGCCGCTACCCGTCCGTGGTCCTCGGACACGTCACCGCCGAGCGCCTGGGCATCACCGGGCCGGGCGGGCAGGTCTTCATCGGCGGCGAGTACTTCACCGTCATCGGCATCCTCGACCCGATCCCCCTCGCCCCGGATATCGAGCGCTCGGCACTCATCGGCTGGGACGCCGCCCAGAGCCTCCTGGGCTTCGACGGCCACCCCACGTCCGTCTACGAGCGCTCCGCCGACGACCGCGTCCAGCAGGTCCGGGGCCTCATGGCCAAGACGGCCAACCCGGAGAGCCCGAGCACGGTCGCGGTCACGGACCCGTCGGCGGCCCTCCAGGCGAAGGCCGCCACCGAGGGCGCCTTCAGCACCCTGCTCCTCGGCCTGGGCGGCATCGCCCTGCTGGTGGGCGGGGTCGGGGTGGCCAACACCATGATCATCTCGGTGCTGGAACGCCGCCACGAGATCGGCCTGCGCCGCTCCCTGGGCGCCACCAAGGGCCAGATCCGCATCCAGTTCGTCACGGAGTCCCTGCTGCTGTCGGGCCTGGGCGGCCTGGCGGGCATCGTGCTGGGCGGCGCGGCCACGGCGGTGTACGCCCGGGCCGGCGACCTCCCCTGGGTGGTCCCCCTCTGGGCCGTCACGGGCGGCTTCGCATCGACCCTGGCCATCGGCACGGTGGCGGGCCTCTACCCGGCGGTCCGCGCGGCGAAGCTGTCGCCGACGCTGGCGCTGCAGGCGGGGTAGGGCGGGGAGGGCCGACCGGACTCCGGACCTCCGGATTTCCGGACTCCGGGCGTCCGGAAATCCGTAGGAGAAACCCCCTTGCCCAATGGTCAAGAAGTGTTGACCATTGGGCACATGCCTACAGACGATCTCCCCGAGACCCTCCACGTCACCACCGACGAACAGCTGCGCGCCGTCTCCAACCTGACGCGCCACCGGATCATGGCCGTCCTCCGCTTCGAGCCCGCGACGATCACGCAGATCGCCGAGCGCGTGGGCCTCGCGAAGGGGAGTTCCAGCTACCACGTACGACTGCTCGAACGGGCCGGCCTGATCAAGGTGGTGCGGACGCGGAAGGTCCGGGGAGTCACCGAGCGGTACTACGCGATGGCCGCGCGGGGGCTCGTACTGCCGGACCCGGGCGAAGGAGGACCCGACGTGCTGATGCGGCATGCGGTGGCGGACCTGGAGGCGGCGTCGCCCGACGCCGAACGGCACGTACGGATGGCTCATCTGCGCCTCACCGAGGAGCAGTTCGCGGAGCTGGGTGCGCGACTGGCGGCGCTGGCGGACGAGTACCGGGAGCTGTCCGATCCGTCGCTGCCGGACGCGTCACTCGTCTTCGCACTGTTCCACCCGGCACCGCGCCGGCAGGTCGGAGGGGATGCCAAGTGACCTCGGACATCTCGGAGATCTCGGACATCAAGAAGTTCCCGGTCGGCTTCGGACGACTGTGGACCGCACAGACCGTGTCCTCCCTCGGTGACGGGGTGATGCACGCCGCACTGCCGCTGATCGCGCTCACCCTGACGCGGGATCCGATGGCGCTCGCCGTCGTCACCGCCGTCGGAACGCTGCCGTGGCTGCTCTTCGGGGTGCTCGGCGGCGCCCTGGTGGACCGCTGGGACCGCCGGCGCACCATGTGGGTCGCCGACGCGGGACGCGCGGTGCTGCTCGTGATACCGGTGGCAGCCGCCGTGCTCGACGTGCTGAGCATTCCGCTGCTCGCGGCCGTCGCCTTCCTGCTCGGCCTCGGCGGACTCTTCTTCGACACCGCCGCCACGGCCTACCTGCCGGACCTGCTCGGCCGCGACCCCGCGCTCCTGGAGCGCGCCAACTCCCGCCTACGGGGCACCCAGACCGCCGCCTCCGGCTTCGCGGGACCGCCCGCGGGCAGCGCCCTGCTCGCGCTCGGCCGGGCGGTTCCGCTGCTCGCCGACGCCCTGTCGTTCGCGGTCTCCGCACTGCTCGTACGGTCACTGCCCGCCTTGCCTGCCCCCGTACGGCCGGAGGCCCGCGAGTCGCTGCTGCGGCAGGCACGCGCCGGAGCCTCGTACGTCTTCAAGGACCGGCTGCTGCTCGGTCTCGCACTGCGTCCGGCGGTCGGGAACATCGCCTTCCTCGCCGTGGAGACCGTCCTCGCCCTCTTCGCCCACGACCGCCTCGGCATCGACACCTTCGGCTTCGGCCTGCTCCTCACGGCGGAGGCCACCGGCGGCCTGCTCGGCGCGGGCATCGCCTCCTTCCTCGGCCGGCGCCTCGGCACCGGCACCGCGCTGACCTGCACAGCCGCAGTCGAGGGACTCGCCATCCTGGGCCTCGCCGTCGCCCCGAACCCGTACGTCGCCGGCCTCGCGCTCGCCGTCTGCGGAGCGGGCATGGGCGCCACGATGGTGCTCGCGCCCTCCCTCCGGCAGGCGATCGTCCCCGCCCACCTGATGGGCCGGGTCGCCTCCACCTCCCGCATGCTCGCCATGTGCGCCGCCCCGTTCGGCGCCTTCCTCGGCGGCTGGCTGGCCACCAGCTACGACATACGGACCCCGCTCTACGCCGCCGCCGGCCTCCTCCTCGCCATGACCGCCATCACGGCGAACATGACCAGCAACCGCCGGGTCGAGGCGGCACTGCGCGACGCTGCGAAGGCGGCTGAGGCGGATTCCCTCATAGGCTGAATCCCGTGCGCGAGGGAGAGGAGTCCGTGGTGGCCGAGACGGTGACGACGGAGACGACGGAGACGGTGATGGCCGAGCTGGCCGCACTGGAGGACCCGAAGGCGCGCGCGGTGAACGAGAAGCACGGTGACGACCACGGTGTGAACCTCGGCAAGCTGCGCGCGATCGCGAAGCGGTTGAAGACACAGCACGAACTGGCCTGCCGGCTCTGGGAGACGGGTGACACGGCCGCCAGGCTCCTGGCGCTCCTGATCTGCCGCCCGAAGGCCTTCGGCCGGGACGAGCTGGACGCCATGCTGCGCGAGGCGCGCAGGCCCAAGGTCCACGACTGGCTCGTGAACTACGTGGTGAAGAAGAGCCCGCACGCGGAAGAGCTGCGCCTCGCGTGGTTCGCCGATCCGGATCCCGTGGTCGCTAGGGCCTGTCGTCAAACTCCCGTCTGCCTCGCGACGCCTGGCACGCGCTCTCGCCGCACCGGGCGAAAGCCAAGTACGTCCAGTACGCAGGCCTCCGCCCGGCACGCCGAGAGCACGCACCAGACGCCGCGCGGCCGCCCTTCGGGCGACGACGGGAGTTTGACGACAGGCCCTAGCGCGGGGTGGTCGCTGACCACCGAGCGGGTGGCGAAGAAGCCCGACGGTCTGGACCTCGCGGCACTGCTCGACGTCATCGAGGCGCGGATGAAGGACGCCCCCGACCGCCTGCAGTGGGCGATGAACCACTGCCTGGCCCAGATCGGCATCGAGCACGCCGAGTACCGCACCCGCGCACTCGCCATCGGCGAGCGCCTGGAGGTCCTGAAGGACTACCCGACACCCCCGGGCTGCACCTCTCCGTACGCACCCACCTGGATCACCGAACTGGTGCGCCGGAAGGACGCCGCGACGTCTGGGTGAGCGGCGGCCCGTAAAGCAGTGGACACCCCTCACCCACTGCGTGAGCATCTCCGCGATGAGCAACGAACTTCTCCCCAAACGCGTCCGCTTCGTCCAGCTCAACGCGAAGGCCCTACGAGCCCTCGCCGACGGCGACCTAGCAGGTGGCAGCGCCGAGGCCGGGGTGGACCTCGACGCGTACTTCGTGTCCGACCGCGCCCGCCGGATCTTCGCCTACCGCGCCGACCAGCTCACCCGGGACCCCTCCGCCGCCCCCTGGACCACCCGCGCCGCCGTGTCGGAGCCGGACGGGACCGTCATCGGCGACGCCGGCTTCCACGGCCCGCCGGACGAAACAGGCGTGGTCGAGGTCGGCTACAGCGTCGTGTCCGCCTACCGCCGCCAGGGCTACGCCCGCGCCCTGCTGACCGCCCTCCTGACCAGAGCCGCCGAAGAACCCGACGTCAGAACCGTCCGGGCCACGATCCGCTCCGACAACACCGCCTCCCTGGCCACCCTCGCGGGCTTCGGCTTCACCCAAGTCGCCGAACAAGGAAACGAAACCGACGGCATCACCCTCGTCTTCGAACGCCCGGCGAACCCGCCCCAGCCGCCCCAGCCGCCCCTCTAGAACCTCTCCGGCCGACCATGTGACCGGCTCTTCCCTGACTCGTCGGTCCGGACATGCGACGGGATCAACGCCGGCGGGATCTCGTGAGCCGCGATGAGCTGAGCCATACGGTGCACCCGGTGCCAGACGTGCGGGCCGTCGCCATCCCCCGCTCGTGGAGGGAAGCGCCGTTGGCGACCCACGTGTACGTGCAGCCTCCGAGCCTGGTGTCGAGCGACACCAGATCGACACCCACCACCTCAAGGCTGTTCCACCTGCGGTCCCACGGTCCGTTGTGATGTTCCTCCCGCAGGCGCGCGACCATGGCTACAGGGTCTCCGACTGCGAAACACCGAGGCCGATCGCCATTGTCCGAATCCGCACCCGGTGCAGAATCCCGTCCGGCTCCGCGATCAGCCACGGACGGTCGGTAGTCGCCAAGCCGAGAAGAACTGTGTAGCGATCTGTCGCGCCCACCGACCCTGAGGGGCTTCCCATGCCCCTTGCGCTCGGGGTGGCGGTCGGCGGTCTCGGAAAGGGTGTTCAGACGCCCGATCCTGGATGCTCTGATCACCCCGCGCGTCCGTACCGACCGAGGTCACGGTCCTGCCGGGGCCGTGTACGGATGACCGACCGGAGGGGGCCCGGGCATCTCAGACGGAGCCGCTCCTCCCCACTCCTCCCTCCCGGCCGTTCCTCGGGGGGATCCCGGAAGTCTTGTGGCGTTTCGGGGTGGGTCGGTCGGTCAAGGGTGGCCGAAGGCCATCGCGAAGCGACGCGACCGAAGGGAGCGCCCTTGAGGGACCGGCCCACCCCGAAAGGACACTGGACTGCCGGGCTCCCCCCGAACCCCCACGCAGCCCCGCCCCACCCCTACCGCTCCCCGCCCCCTACCGCTCCCCACCCCTACGGCTCCCCGCCTCCTACCCGTACACCCCCTCCGACCTCCCACAACTCCCCTCGAACCCAAGTACGTTCCGCACCCTCCTCCCATCCGTGCCCGTTGAACCGGTGTCCGTACTTGGTTGCCGATTCCGGAGTTTCCGTGCCCGCTCCCGCCCTGCCCTCCCCGCCTCCCGACCTGCTGGGCGCTCGGGTCCGGGACCCGTACCCCTACTTCGCCTGGCTGCGGCGGCACGCGCCCGCGCGGGTGGAGCGCCGGGAGGGGCGGCCCGCCGTGTGGCAGATCTCCCGCTACGAGGACGTCCGGGCCCTGCTCACCGACGAGCGGCTGAGCAAGTACCCGGGGCGGGTGCCCGGTTACGTCGCAGGGCCGGCCGGGCTGAACCGGCACCTGGTCCATGCCGATCCGCCGGACCACACCCGGCTGCGGACCCTGGTGAACACGGCCTTCGTGCCCCGCCGCATCGCCCAGCTGGAACCTTTCATCACCGACACCGCACACCTGCTCCTGGACCGGGTCGAGGGCCACCCGCACGTGGACGTGATCGGGGACTTCGCCGCGCCCCTGACGTTCCGGATGATCTGCGCGATCCTCGGCGTCCCCGAAGAGCTGGACAACGCGGAGACCCGGGACACCCTGATGGCCACCATCGCGCCCGCTCCGGATCTGGATCCGGCCCGGGTCGAGGGCGCCCTGCACGCACTGCTCGACCGGCTCGTCACCACCAAACGCACGGGGGGCGAACAGAGCGGAGTGGACCTGCTGGGCGCTCTCGTACGGGCCAGTGACGACAGCGGGGCGATGAGCGAGGAGGAGCTGCGGTCCACCGCGTACCTCCTGCTGCTGGTCGGACACGACACCACCATGAACCTCATCGGAAACGGCACGCTCGCCCTGCTCCGCAACCCCGCCGAGGCGGACCGGCTCACCTCCCCGGGGCTCGTCACCACGGGCGTCGAAGAGCTCCTGCGCTACGACTCCCCGGTGCGCGACGCGACCTTCCGCTGCGCGGCAGAATCGTTCGTCCTCCACGGGCAGGTGATCGCCGAGGGGGACATCGTCAGCCTCCTGATCGGCTCGGCGAACCGGGACGGCCTCCGTTTCCCCGAGCCGGACCGGCTCGATCTGGGGCGGACGCCCAATGACCACCTCGCCTTCGGCTACGGGCCCCACTTCTGCATCGGCGCCTCCCTGGCCCGCCTCGAAGGTGCGGTCGCGCTCCCCCTCCTCCTCCAGCGCCTGGGCAGCGTCGCGCTGGCCAAGCCCGCCGAGGAACTCCCCTGGCGACCGGCCCGGGTCATGCGCGGGCTGGCCGCACTCCCCGTCGTACGGAACTGATCCCGGCGCCCACCCACGCCGGCCCGGCCCACCGGTCCACTCACCAACCCACCAACCCACCCGCAGGAGTAACTCCTCATGCTCGACAAGCCCGACGCCGCCGACCCCGTGGTGCTGGCCGAGCCCGCCCCGGGCGTCCTGCTCATCACCCTCAACAGGCCCCATGTCCGCAACGCCGTCGACCGACCCCTCGCCGAGGCCCTGGACGCGGCGCTCACCCGGCTGGAGGACGATCCGTCGCTGGCCGTCGGCATCCTCACCGGTGCGGAGGGCCACTTCTGCTCGGGGATGGACCTCAAGGCCTTCCCCACCGAAGGCGTCCCCGTCGTCGCCGGGCGGGGGCTGGCCGGGCTGACCCGCGCCCGGCTGCGCAAGCCGCTCATCGCCGCCGTCGAGGGTACGGCCGTCGCCGGGGGCTTCGAACTGGCCCTCGCCTGCGACCTGATCACCGCGGCCGACACCGCGTTCTTCGCCCTGCCCGAGGTGGCCCGCGGACTCATCGCCGCCGAAGGCGGAGCCATCCGCCTGCCCGGCCGGCTCCCCTATCACGTGGCCATGGAGATGCTCCTGACGGCGGCTCCCCTGTCCGCCACCGACGCGGCCCGCTACGGGCTGGTCAACCGCCTCACCCCCGAAGGCCGGGCACTCGAAGCGACGCTCGACCTGAGCGCCCGCATCCAGGCCCACTCCCCCCACGCCGTCCACATCACGAAGCAGATCGTCCAGAACACCCGCGGCCTGGACGACCACGCCGCCTACGGCGTCCAAGACCCGCTCAGCACACCCGTGTTCGCCACCACCGCCGCTACGGAGGGCGCCCGGGCCTTCACCCAGAAACGCACTCCCGCCTGGGACGGGCCTCCGGCGTCCCGCCGGCTCTGATCCGCGGGGCCGGCCCACCACGACCCACCACCCCCGCTCCCCCCGGGCCGGCCCCCGCCCCGATCAAACCTCTCCCGCCCCGCGCACCCCCCGTCGTACGCTGGTCTGATGCGAACTCCACGGCAGGCCGCAAGAATCGTCGTCCTCAACCCCGCCGGATCCGTGTTCCTGTTCCGCGAGAACAACGTGGAAGTCGGCATCCACTGGCTGCCGCCCGGCGGTGGCATCGATCCCGGGGAGACGCCCGAGGACTGCGTGCGGCGGGAGTTGCGCGAGGAGACGGGCTGGACGGACCTGGAGCCGGAGCGACTGCTCTGCACCTGGGAGCACGACTTCACCCACCAGGGCATCCCCGTACGCCAGCACGAGCACATCTACGTGACCACCGGCCCGCACCGCGATCCGGTGCCGGAGTACCCCGAGGCCCACTGGCGGTGGCTGTCCCCGCTGAACCTCGCCACCCTCGGCGAACCGCTGTGGCCGCCGCGCCTCGCGGAACTGCTCGACGAAGTCCCCGCCGAGCCGGTGCACTTGGGGCTGCTCGCCTGAGCTCAGCGCGGCATCCGCCGGGACAGCTCCCGGGCGGCCGCGCGCAGCCCGGACTCCGCCGAGGACGCGTAGGAGTCCGGGAGCGGGACCTGAACGTCCCGTGCCCCCTCCAACGAATCGGCCGGGCGCGGCCAGTGCACCTGCGCGCCCGCCCGCTCCGCCAGCACCAGCACGGCGGCGACGAATCCCTCCGAGAGGGCGCGGATGACGGCGTGGCCGGTGTGGCCGTGGCGGGAGACGAGGGCTTCGGCGAAGACGCCGAGAGCGGCCGGGTCGATCCGGCACTCGTCGTTGATCAAGGGGCCGATGCCCGACGGGAGACCCAGTTCCTCCTCGAAGACGGCCACTTGGCGGTGGAAGAGCCGGGCGGCACCGTTCGAGGGGTTCCAGACCGTCTCGTCCCCGACGTCGTAGTGCTGACTCACCGCCCGCCACCGCCCGCCCCGCCCGTCGCCCGCGCGTACAGCTGCGCCGCGTAGTCGTTCAGGATCGTGCTCGTCGAGACGTCGTCCGTGTCCCCGCCGGTCAGGACGCCGATGATCTTTCCGTCGCCGGCGATCCACGCGCTGCCGCTCGTGCCGCCGGGGAAGTCCGCGCAGTCGAAGCGCTGTTCCGTGGCGCTCAGCCGCACCGCGCGGGACAGGCAGGTGCGCGGGACCGTGCGGTCCGACGGGTAGCCCGTCACCGTGACCTGCTCGTCCGTGCGGCCCGTGGTGTCCAGGACCGCGGCGCCGGTGACGTCCTCGATGTTCCGGCCCGAGGCGTCGGGGGCGAGGCGGGCGAAGGCGAGGTCGTAGTCGTCGTTCGTACCGTTCGCCCAGCGCGGGTCCTCGAAGACCTCCGCGATCTTCCAGGTGCCGTACGGGGCCCGCCCGTCCGCGTAAGCGGGTGCGAAGGAGGCTCCGCCCTCCTTGACCCGGCCGGCGAGCAGACAGTGGCCGGCGGTGACGATCAGGTTCCGCCCGGGGCTGTGCACGACGGTCGCCGTACAGAAGTGCCTGCCGGTCACATCGCCCTCGAACAGCGCCCCGGCGAAGCTCGCGGGCCCGCCCGGCGCGGGGGGCGACACCGACGGTCCGGGGGTCGGCGCACCAGACGACACACCGGACGACACACCCGTCGACACGCCGGACGGCCGAGCCTGTTCCGGTGATTGCGACTGCGACGGCGACGGCCGGGTCGTGGAGGAAGTCGCCGGAGGGGCCGCGTTCGCGCGCGCGACCGCCTTGCCGTCATCGGCCGGGACCACCTTCGTCATGACCGCGGACGCACCCAGCGCCGCCACCGCACACAACACCGCGGTCACCACGGCCCGCTTGTCCATCACAGACACCCCTCCCCCACTCACTCCGGCGAAGCATGCCCTGACCGCGGCAACCCCGGCAACGGGGACCCCTGCCCCCGGCTGTTGACACCTCCCCGGTCACCCCTCACACTCTTCTGTATCCACTAGAAACAGTTTACGGAGGACGCAAAATGAGCGCCACCCTTGCCGCCGTCGCCGCCACCGCACTCGCCGCCCCCGCGGCCACCCTCCTCGGCCTCCTCGCCCACCGTGCCCTGCGCCGCACACAGGCCACCAAGGCCCTGCGGATCGGCTCCGCGCACGGCATCGACGAGCAGGGCTTCGTCCGCATCGGCGGCATCGACCAGTGGATCTCGGTCCGCGGCGAGGACCGGTCCCATCCGGTCCTCCTCGAGATCCACGGCGGCCCCGGCGCCGCCAACTCCATCTACACGGTGCGCACCCGCAGTTGGGAGCGGCACTTCACGATCGTCCGCTGGGACATGCGCGGCGCCGGCAAGACCTTCGGCCGCGGCGGCCCGCAGGGCCAGGGCGAGGCCACCTTCGAGCGGCTCTACGAGGACGCCCTGGAGGTCACCCGGTACGCCCGGGACCTGCTGGGCGCCGAACGGGTGGTGCTCCTGGCCAACTCCTACGGCAGCGTCTTCGGGCTGCGGCTGGCCCGCAACCACCCCGAGCTCTACTCCGCGTACGTGGGCACCGACCAGAACATCCACACCGGCGGCCGGGACACCTCCGCCCACGACGCCCTACGGGAGCGGCTGCGCGCCGCCGGGAAGGCGAAGCTGCTCGCGCAGGTCGAGGCGATCGGGGCCGACCCGCGCGCGTGGACCCCGCAGCAGCAGGCGGCGTACGCCAAGATCAGCGCGCAGAGCGATCCACTGACGCTGGCCACGCTCAAGAAGGTGGTCCTGGGGTCGATGTGGCTGTCGCCGCTGCACTCGCTGCGCGATCTGCGGGACTACTTCCGCGGGCAGGCCTTCTCGGAGCGGATCACCGGGGGGACGGCGGGGCTCGACGACCGGGCCGACGGTACGCGCTTCGAGATCCCGTTCTTCGTCTTCCAGGGCGAGCACGACGTCCTCACCCCGACGGCCGCAGCGAAGGCCTTCTTCGACGAGGTCGAGGCTCCGGTGAAGCAGTTCGCCCTCATCGAGGACTGCAGCCACTTCGCCTCGTTCGCCCGCCCGGACCGCTTTCTGGAGCTCCTCCAGACCCACGTCCGCCCGGTGGTCACGGGCGAGCGCCGCTCCACCGTCTGACCACCCCGGCCCGGCCGACCCCAGCCCCGCCCTGGGCCTCTCAGTCGGCCGTTCCCAGCGGGACGACCCACCGCATCGGCTGACCGGTGACCTTGGCGATCATGTCGTAGTCGCCGTCGTAGTGCAGGACGGTGGCTCCGTGCCGTTCGGCGGTCGCCGCGATGATCAGGTCCGGGAGGGAGAGTGCCTTCCAGTTGCCCGACTCGATGAGCAGTCTCTGCACTTCCAAGGCCCGGTCCCACGTCTCGTCGGGAGTGGCGAGCCAGTCGAAGGCGCCCATGCCTTTGCGAACCCGTTCCGCGTCGGCCTTCGAGCGGGCGCTGTACATCACCTCCAGCTCCACGGCGCCGCACACGGCAAGGACTCCCGCCACGTGGAGCGGAAAGACGACCTTGTGCACGGCAGGCTTGGGGTAGCGCGCCAGAGCAGACTTGTCGATGAGGAAGCGCTCGGTCATGCCGCCCTGTCCTGGACGTGCTCCGTCTCCGCGAGCGTCTCGGCGGCCGGCTCGACCGGGCCGGTCAGATCGGGCAGTCCTCCCTCGGCGATCCAGTTCAGGAAGTCCTCCCGCTTGCGCCGGTTGACCACGTCCTGAAGGGCCGCGTTCACCGTCGCCACCTTCGTCTTCGTTCCGAAGAGCTCGGCGGCCTCCGCCAGCAGGGCGTCATCCACGTCGATCACGGTTCTGGTCATCGTGAACCTCCTGAGCGAGGGGCGACCGCCCCCTGTCCACTTAAACGATATCAAGATCGACGTCAAGAGATATCGTTTCTGCAGGCAAGGCCCACGACCCGCGGACGGCGACCCACGCCCCACAAACGGCGAACGCCCCGGCCGGAGCGATCCCGGCCGGGGCTGTCCACTGGCGTGCTCGTGCCGCTACGCGCCCGGCCAGAGGCCTTCCGGGGTCAGGCCGAGGAGGTCAATCGCGTTGCCGCGGACGATGCGGTCCACCACGTCCGGGGCCAGGTGGCCCATCTGGGACTCGCCGACCTCGCGGGATTTGGGCCACGTGGAGTCGGAGTGGGGGTAGTCCGTCTCGTAGAGGACGTTGGCGACGCCGATGGAGTCGAGGTTCTTCAGGCCGAAGGCGTCGTCGAAGAAGCAGCCGAAGACGTGCTCCGCGAAGAGCTCCGACGGCGGGCGCAGCACCTTGTCGGCGACGCCGCCCCAGCCGCGGTTCTCCTCCCAGACCACGTTCGCGCGCTCCAGGATGTACGGGATCCAGCCGATCTGGCCCTCCGCGTACATGATCTTGAGGTTCGGGAAGCGCTCGAACTTGCCGCTCATCAGCCAGTCCACCATCGAGAAGCAGCAGTTGGCGAAGGTGATGGTGGAGCCGACGGCCGGCGGGGCGTCCGCCGAGGTGGAGGGCATGCGCGAGGAGGAGCCGATGTGCATGGCGATGACCGTGCCGGTCTCGTTGCACGCCTCCAGGAAGGGGTCCCAGTCGTCCGTGTGGATGGACGGGAGCCCGAGGTGGGGCGGGATCTCGGAGAAGGCGACCGCGCGGACCCCGCGGGCCGCGTTGCGGCGGACCTCGGCGGCGGCGAGGCGGGCGTCCCAGAGCGGGACCAGGGTGAGCGGGATGAGGCGGCCGTGCGCGTCCGGGCCGCACCACTCCTCCACCATCCAGTCGTTGTACGCGCGCACGCCGAGCAGGCCGAGCTCGCGGTCTTTGGCCTCGGTGAAGGTCTGGCCGCAGAAGCGCGGGAAGGTCGGGAAGCAGAGGGCGGACTGGACGTGGTTGACGTCCATGTCGGCGAGCCGGTCGGGAACCGAGAAGGAGCCCGGGCGCATCTGCTCGTACGTGATGACTTCGAGCTTGATCTCGTCGCGGTCGTAGCCGACGGCCGTGTCGAGGCGGGTGAGGGGTCGGTGCAGGTCCTCGTACACCCACCAGTCGCCTATCGGGCCGTCGTCGCCCTTTGCCCCCATCACGGGGGCGAACTTGCCCCCGAGGAAGGTCATTTCCTTCAGGGGGGCGCGGACGACGCGGGGGCCGACGTCGTGGTACTTGGACGGGAGCCGGTCCCGCCAGACGTTGGGGGGCTCAACCGTGTGGTCGTCCACCGAGATGATCTTCGGGAAGGTCTCCATGCCCTCACGGTAGCGTCAATCTGACGAACCGTCAGCTAGTTGGGCGGGGCAGGATCCCGGATCCGCACCCGGCCGGGGCCAGGATCCGTAAGGACTGGGTCCGTTACGGACTGACGTGTACGCGCAACACAGGGCAGACTGGCCCTTACACCTATGGAAGGCAGGGGGGAGACCAGATGGACGGCACACCGGCCATCCCGCACCAGCGGAACCACCCCGAGTCCGGTGACACCGCCATCGGTTCCGCCGCGGGACCCGGAGTCGAAGCAGCGCCCGCCGCGGAACCCGGGACCGAAGCCACCACCAGCACCACCCGTACCGGCACCAGCACCCTCGCCGGGACCCCGCCGCGGCCCCCCGCCACCGCTGCAGCCGCCGCCGGAGGCAACCGGTTCGCCGTGCTCGGGCCCATCCGGGCCTGGCGCGGCGGCGAGGCGCTGAGCTCCGGGACCCCGCAGCAGCGGGCGCTGCTCGCCGTGCTCCTGCTCCGCGAGGGCCGCACCGCGACAGCGCCCGAGCTCATCGACGCCATCTGGGGCGAGGACCCGCCGCAGCAGGCCCTCGCGACCATCCGTACGTACGCCTCCCGCCTGCGCAAGATCCTCGAACCCGGGCTCCTCGTCAGCGAGTCCGGCGGCTACGCGATCCGCCTGCCCCACCCCGAAGCCCTCGACCTCGGCATCGCCCGGGCCCTCGCCGCCGACGCCGAGGCCGCGCGCGCCGGGAAGCCACAGGGCGACCGGGACCGCGGCCGCGGCCGAGACGCCACCGGGGCCGGGGCCGGCACCGCCACCAACACCGGCGCCGGCAGCGCCAACACCAGCACCAGCACCGCGAAGGGCACCCCCGGCACCCCCGCCGGCAAGGGCGACCGCGCGCTCGCCCGTACGCTGCTGGCCCGCGCCCTGGACGTATGGGACGGCGAACCGCTGGCCGGCGTACCCGGGCCGCACGCCGACACCGAGCGCACCCGGCTCGCCGAGTGGCGCCTCCAGCTGCTGGAGACCCGCCTCGACCTGGACCTGGAGCTCGGCCACCACGCCGAGGCCGTCTCCGAGCTCACCGCGCTCACCGCCGCCCACCCGCTGCGGGAGCGGCTGCGCGAGCTGCTGATGCTCGCCCTGTACCGCAGCGGCCGCCAGGCCGAGGCCCTCGCCGTGTACGCCGACACCCGCCGGCTCCTCGCCGACGAACTCGGCGTCGACCCGCGCCCCGAACTCGCCGAGCTCCAACAGCGCATCCTGCGGGCCGACTCCGAACTGGCCCGCGCCGAAGACCCGGCCCCGGCCGCAGCGCCCGTACACGTGAGGCCCGCCCAATTGCCCGCCACCGTCTCCGACTTCACCGGCCGGGCCAGCTTCGTCCGGGACCTCGGCGAGATCCTCACGGGCGCCGAGGGCCAGGTGATGGCGGTCTCCGCCCTCGCCGGCATCGGCGGCGTCGGCAAGACCACCCTCGCCGTGCACGTCGCGCACGCCGCCCGCCCGCACTTCCCCGACGGGCAGCTCTACGTCGACCTCCAGGGCACCGAGGCCCGCCCCGCCGAGCCCGAGGCCGTCCTCGGCTCCTTCCTGCGCGCGCTGGGCACCCCCGACTCCTCCATCCCCGACTCCCCCGCCGAACGGGCCGCGCTCTACCGCTCCACCCTCGACGGCCGCCGCGTCCTGGTCCTCCTCGACAACGCCCGTGACGCGGCCCAGGTCCGCCCGCTGCTGCCGGGCACCGCGGGCTGCGCCGCCCTGGTCACCAGCCGGGTCCGGATGGCCGGCCTGGCCGGCGCGCACCTCGTCGACCTCGACGTGATGAGCCCCGACGAGGCGCTCCAGCTGTTCACCCGGATCGTGGGGGCCGAGCGGGTCGGCGCCGAGCGCCAGGCCGCCCTCGACGTGGTCGGCGCCTGCGGGTTCCTGCCGCTGGCCATCCGCATCGCCGCCTCCCGGCTCGCAGCCCGCCGCACCTGGACCGTCTCCGTGCTCGCCGCGAAGCTCGCCGACGAGCGCCGCCGCCTGGACGAGCTCCAGGCCGGCGACCTCGCCGTGAAGGCCACCTTCGAGCTGGGCTACGGGCAGTTGGAGCCCGCGCAGCAGCGGGCGTTCCGCCTGCTGGGGCTGCCCGACGGGCCGGACGTCTCCCTCGCGGCGGCAGCGGCCGTACTCGACCTGCCGGAGCACGACACCGAGGACCTGCTCGAAGCCTTAGTGGACTGCTCCCTCCTCGAATCGGCCGCGCCCGGCCGCTACCGCTTCCACGACCTCGTACGCCTCTACGCGCGTGCCTGCGCCGAGCGCGACGAGCAGCCGCCGAGCGCGCGCGACGCCGCCCTCGACCGGCTGCTGGACTTCTACCTGGCCACGGCCGCCGGGGTGTACGGCCTGGAGCGGCCCGGCGACCGGCTCGTGGCCCACCTGTCGGCCACCCGCTACCCCGGTCTGGTCTTCACCGAGCCGCATTCCGCGCAGGACTGGCTATACGCCGAGGCCGACCCGCTGCTGGCGTGCGTACGGCAGGCCTCCGTCCGCACGACCGGGCGCGAGGACCTGCTGCGCCGGGCCGTGGACCTGCTGTGGGCGGCCAAGGACCTCGCCGAGTCGGGCGCCAACTCCAAGCAGTACGAGTCGGCGGCGACCGCGCTGTGCGACGCGGCGGAGGCCGCGAAGGACCCGTACGCCGAGGGGCGCGCCCGCACCACCCTCACCAACACCCACCTGGTCGCGGGCCGGTTCGCCGAGGCCGATGCCGAGGCCAGCCGGGCCATGGTGCTCGCCCGCACCGCCCGGGACCTGCTGCCCAGCTGCTGGGCTCCCAACGACCGGGGCATCATCGCCATCTACGAGGGCCGCTACGACGACGGCGAGCAGTACCTGCTGGAGGCCATCGCGAACTTCCGTGCCGACTCCAACCACGTCGGCGAGGCCAGCGCCCTGTGCAACCTCTCCCGCATCCACGTGGAGCAGGGCCGGCTCGCCAGCGCCATAGACCTCGCCCAGCAGGGCATCGCCATCTACGACCGGATGGGCCTCACCCTGCGCCTGGCCAACGGCCGCTACGCGCTGGGCATCGCCCTGACCAAGGCCGAGCGGCTCTCCGAGGCGCACTCCCAACTGAGCGACGCGCTCACGCTGTTCCACGAGAACCGGCAGCCCTTGTGGGAGGGCGTGACCCACTTCCGGCTCGCCCTGGTCCACTTGGCGGCGCACCGGCCCACGCTGGCCGCCTCGCACGCCGAACAGGCCATCGCCCTGCGGGGAATCGGCGGCGAATGGAACCGCGCCAGGGTGCTGACCGTCCTCGGCAGGGCGCTGCGCCAGTTGGGGCAGCGGGACCGAGCGCGGGTGTGCTGGCGGGACGCCGAGGTGGTGTTCACGCAGCTGGGGTCGCCGGAACTGGCCGAGGTCCGGGAGCTGTTGGCGGCGGAGATCGCCGCCTGAGGCGCAGCTGCACGGCGCTGAACGAGGCGTTCATCGTTCGTTTATCGCCACCCGCCAGGATGGTGTTCATCGACTCGACGTGTCGGGGGGCACCGGAGTCGACCGCAGGACCACCCGTTCGGCGATCCGCGGGGGAATTGCCGAACGGGTCCTACCCACCATCAGGAGATCCGATGACGACGAACGAGAACGTCCTGCCGGCCGACGCCGACATCACACCGCTCGACACCAATCCTTCGGATGTCGACATCACACCGATGGACAACCACGCTGCGGGCGAGCCGATCAAGCCGCTCAAGCCGCTCGACAACCACGCCGCGGACCAGGACATCGTGACGATGGACAACCACGCGGCCGGCGGCGGCCTGTAGGTCGTCCGGCCTGGGGGCAGGGATCGCAGGTCTCACAGACGCGTACGGCCCGGGAACACGGGGGAATCGGGGGATCCGGGCCGTACCGCAGTACGTACCACGGGGGCCGCTGGCCACGGGGGACCAGCGGGGTGCACGGGGGGAACGGCGGCCGCGGTGGCCAGGAGGGGGACCACCGCGGCCGCCGTACGTGCGCGTCCGGGCCGGAGCGCGTACGGGCCGGGGCGCGGGCCGGCCGGATTGCTCAGCCGCCGAGCTGGAGCAGCCGCTGCACGCCCCGCGCCGCCTCCAGCAGCGCCGGCGAGAACCGCTCCAGCTCCGCCCGCGTGGTCCGGAAGGCGGCGGCGGTCAGGCTGACCCCGCCCACCGGCGCGCCCGCACGGTCGAAGACCGGCGCTCCCAGGCAGCGGACCGAGGGCTCGTACTCCCCGTCGTCGACGGCGTAGCCGCGCTCCCGGACCGTCCGCAGTTCGGCCGCGAGGCCCTCCCGGTCGGTGAGGGTGTGCCGGGTCAGGGCGGGCATCCCGGTGGCCCGGAGGATGCCCTCGGCGTCCTCGGGCGGCAGGTGCGCGAGGACGGCCTTGCCGATCGCGGTGGCGTGCAGGGGGATGCGCGCGCCGACGCGCGAGGAGGTCCGGTGGGGCCGGGGGCTCTCGATCTTGCGGATGTACGTGAGCGCGTTGCCGCTGCGCAGTGCCAGGTGGACGGACTGTCCGGTGCACTTCTGGAGGAACTCGAGCAGCTCGACGATGCCCTCGGGCCGGTCGGTGGAGATCTCGGCGGCCAGGGTGCGCAGCCGCAGGCCCACCCCGTAGCTGCCGTCGCCGTCGGTGACGGCGTAGCCCTGCTCGACGAGGGAGACCAGGATCCGGTACGTGCTGGACTTGGGGACCCCGGCGGCGGCCGACAGCTCCGCGAGCCGGTGCGGCCCGCCGAACGCGGTCAGCGCCTCGGTGATCCGCAGGGTCTTCTCCAGGGCGCTGCTACCGGTGCCGGCGGTGCTGCCGGTCACGGGGCTCCGACCGCCGCCGCCTTGCGGCGCGCCCTGGCCCGGCAGCACCTCGCTTCGTATGGCGTTGACCACGGAATCCCCAAGGATTGGCAAAACGTATCGATTCACCCTACGTCACGGGATGCCCGTTTTGCCCGGGGCCGAAGGGCCCGAAATGCCGCGCGCCCGAGCCCTCGCTCCATAGGCTGTCCGTGTGTTCACCTCCCAGGGCCCGACCCTCCGCGAACTGGCCGTACAGGCCCTGTCCTCCATCGAGCGGGGCTACGACCTGCTGGCCCCGAAGTTCGACCAGACACCCTTCCGCACCCCCGACCGGATGCTCGACGCCGTCGAGGAGGCGCTCGCCCGCCACGAGGGCCCCTTCGACGCCGGACTCGACGTGTGCTGCGGCACGGGAGCCGGCCTCGGCATGCTGCGACGGCTGTGCCGGGGGCGGGTGACCGGGGTGGACCTGAGCTCGGGCATGCTCGCCGAGGCCGGGCTCGCCCACCCCGAGGAGCGGGTGGACCTCCTGCGGGGCGACGCGCGGGCCCTGCCCGCCGCGCTCGGGGACTCGTACGACCTGGCGGTCAGCTTCGGCGCCTTCGGCCACTTCCTCCCGGCCGAGCGCCCCGCCGTCTTCTCCGGGGTCTACGGGGCCCTGCGCCCCGGCGGCGTCTTCGCCTTCCCGATCGGCGCCCCGATCCCGCCGAGCCGCCCCGCGTGGTGGGCCCTGTCCGGCTTCGACGCGGCGATGCGCGTGCGCAATGCCGTCTGGCGCCCGCCGTTCGTCATGTACTACCGCACCTTCCCGCTGAGCGGCGTACGCACCGACCTGCGCGCGGCCGGCTTCACGGTGGAGACCCGCCCCCTGGACCACTTCGGCCGCAGGCCGGACGGGACGCCGAACTGGCGGCTGGTACTGGCCCGCCGGGAATCCTGAGGGCCCCAGCCCCTACAGCCCCTACAGCCCCTCCGGTCGCCTCTCCGGCAGGCGGCCGATGTCGGAGACGGGGCCGAGGTGGCCGAGCTTGTCGGGGTTGGACACGGTGTGGACCGCCCGCACCACGCCGTCGACGATGTCGAGCTCGACCACGCTCGCCACCCGCCCCTCGGCGTCGACGATCAGGGCGCCCGGCCGTCCGTTGACCACGGCCGGCCGCAGGGAGGCGCCGAGCGAGCGGAGCCGGCGGAGTCCGCGGATGAGCAGCTGTCCGACGCGGTGCGGCTCGGTCACCGACCTCGCGACCGCCCGTACCTTGCCGCCGCCGTCCCCGTGGTAGACGACGTCGGGCGCGAGCATGTCGAGCAGGGCGTCCATCTCCCCGCCCGCCGCGGCCTCGAAGAACGTGCGGGCCAGCTCCTCGCCCTCCGCCCGCCGGGCCGGGGGCGGCGCGCTGTCGGCCGTCCGCCCTTCGGCCGCGATGCGCTTCCTGGCGCGGGCGAAGATCTGCCGGCAGTTCGCCTCGGACTTGCCGGTGGCCCGGGCCACCTCCGGGTACGCGTACCCGAACACCTCGCGCAGCATGAACACCGCGCGCTCCACCGGGGACAGGGCCTCCAGCAGGACGAGGAAGGCCATCGACAGGGAGTCGGCCAGCTCGGCGTGCTCGGCGGGGCCCGGCCGGTCGCCGGACACGACGACGGGCTCGGGCAGCCATTCCCCCACGTACGTCTCCCGCCGCACGCGCGCCGAACTCAGGTGGTTGATCCCGAGCCGCGTCACCGACGTGGCCAGGTACGCCTTCGGGGCCGCTATCTCGGTCCCGGCCCGCTGGGCTTTGGCGAACCCGAGGAACGCGTCCTGGACGATGTCCTCCGCGTCACCCACCGACCCGGTCATCCCGTAGGCGATGGAGAACAGCAGCGGCCGGTACCCCGCGGCGTCCGCCACTTCCCTTGATCCCTGCGGTTCCTGCGGTTCCTGCGGTTCCTGCGGTTCCTGCACGAGAGCCCTCCCCCGATTCGCTGCGCGCCGCCCGCAGGCTATCCGAGACCGACCGGCTCGACGATCATGAAATCACGCCGTGACCCGGGTCACATCCATCACCTGTCACAGGCCACCGACATGCCGTGTCTTAGAGGGAGAACAGCGAAGACCACACACCGAACGACCGCTGACAGCAAAGGAATCCGCCATGACCGCTCGCCTGAACCTCTTCGCCGACCCGGTCGCCGTCAAGGCGTGGAAGCACATCATCGCCGCGAGCAAGGCGCTCGGGGAATCGACCCTGCCGGCCGCGACCCGCGAACTGGTGATGCTGCGCGCCAGCCAGATCAACGGCTGCGCCGGATGCATCGACATGCACACCAAGGACGCGGCGGCCGCCGGCGAGACCGCGGTACGCCTCCACCTGGTCGCCGCCTGGCGCGAGGCCACGGTCTTCACCGACGCCGAGCGCGCGGCCCTGCTCCTGACCGAGGAGGCCACCCGCATCGCGGACGCGGCCGGCGGTGTCAGCGACGAGGTCTGGGCGAACGCCACCAAGTACTTCGACGACGAGCAACTCGCCGCCCTGGTCACCCAGATCGCGCTCATCAACGCCTTCAACCGCGGCAACGTCATCGTCCAGACCCCGGCCGGCGACTACCAGCCCGGCCAGCTCCAGCACTGACCCCACGCGCCGCACGGCTCCGGCCCCCAAGGCCGGAGCCCGGCCCCCGCCCCTCCCTCCCACAGCTACCGCCGCCACGAGCCCGCGTACATGACGGTGGACGTCGCCTACGTCCTCCTGGCCGCCTTCGTGGCCTGGGGCCGCTTCGGCCCGGAATCCTTCACCGGCTGACCTCGGCATGGTCGGTGACCACACGCCGGAACAGCCGGTGACCCGTCCGGCCCGAATGCCGCAACGCCCAATCCTGGACGGTCGCTTGCTCATCCTGGGGGCCCGAATCCGCCCCGCATCCGTGAGCCGTGCAGAACGCTTCCCACACTGACCCGCCAGCGGGTACATGCCGGATGGTGTGCTCTACGAATCGGTAGACGCCCCCGGACATCAGTGATCCTCCGCGTGGTGGGCGCGAAGCCGAATGTTCGCATCCGTCACCCCGCTGTAGTCGAGAGCACTGCCCGCATTCTCCCTCTGCACCGCCAGACTGAGGCAGGTGGAACAGCCCGGTACGACCTTTGGTGGATCTGCGGGGAACGGGTCGCGCTGCCCAACCTGTTGCCACAGCTTGTTTGATCCCACCGCACACCCCTTGAGCCGTAGCCGTTGTCTGCGCTCAAGGTTTCACTGCCGGACAGCTGAGACCCGCAACCATGCGCGTCATGGACTAAAGATCACCTGAGGGCGGCTGCGCAGGCCCCGAGAAAAGCCCGCGCATCGTCACCGAAGAGGGCCCGGTCCTCAAGGTGGGAGAACTCCTCACGGTGGCTCGCCACGTCCCGGGGGTCACGGAAGACCATGACTCCCGTGGACAGCTCGACCGTGGCGATGCGGTCGTCGTAGACCGTGAAGGTGTTCAGCGGTGCGGGACCGGTCCGCACGGTCAGGGGGATGACGCCGAGCCTCACGTTCGGCAGATGCGTGAGCGAGGCCAGGTGGTCGACCTGCACCGCGAGCGCGTCGGGGCCGACGAGGGGCCACCGGACAGCTTGCTCGGTGAGTACGAACGTGAACCGCTTGGAGCGGTCGTACAGGACCTGTTGCCGGTCCAGCTTCCTGGCGATGGTCTTGGAGTGGTCGCCGGGGATATGGGCGAGGCTGGCCCGGATGTACTCGGGGGTCGAGAGCAAGCCCGTGATCATCGACAGTAGGAAGAACCTGAACTCGACTGACGCTGCTTCGAGGCCGGCAAGCTCAAGTTGCTTCTTGTCCAGGCCTTTGCGCCGCATGCCCCGGGCACCCTGCCACTGCGTATGCGCGAGACGGGCCAGGACCATGACCTGTGTGACCAGAGCAGGAGCCGCATCGCAGGCCCGCAGGAGTTGCTCCACGTCGACAAGGGACGGGCGCACCCTGCCGTTCTCGATCCGGCTGACCTTCGACTGAGACATGTTGCAGCGGGCCGCGGCCCGAGCCCCTGAGAGCCCAGACCGCTTGCGTACCGCCTTCAGCAAGGCCGCCAGCTCCTCGCCGGGCTGGCCGAGCTCCTCTGGTTCGACGCTCACGTACGGATGTACTCCAGGAACGACACGGAAGCCTCTACGGCAACGCGCCGGTACTCGACGAACGGGGAAGGGTCCCCGTCGTACAGTTCGCGGCTGATCTGCTTGCCGTCCGGTTCGTAGTGCATGAGCACCACGGTGGAGCGGTCGAACATCCAGAAGTCTTCGACGTCCGGGAGCGGGTTCGCCCGATTGGTCACGTCAAGGATGCGGATGTCTTCCCCCGCAGGGGCCTGGTGCTGGTAGTAGCGCTCGAACTCGAACCGCAGGTAGTCGCTCAACGGCTGAGTGACGATGTGCACCCGCCCGACGTTCCGGCTGCGGACCATATCCGTCCACGAGTCGTCGTACGGTCCGGGGAACCGGGCCCCCGCCTTGAAGGCTTCGAACTCGTCCGCTTCCTGAGGTACGAGGTACTGGGGCAGCGTCTCCAGCCGCCAGGCCTCCGTCTGGAACGTCTTGAACTTCGCCGCCCAGTCCTCACCATCCAAGAGCACGGAAAGCCTCCCTGAGCACTGCCTCGGGGATCTCTACGAGCCCCTCGCCGGTCGGCGGGGTGAAGGCTGCGGATACGTCGCCCTGGACGATGAACGAACCGGACGCGGTCTGATAGACGTTCGGGCAGTCGCCCTGGCCGCACTCGCCGTTTCCGTTGCCTGTGAGCCGGGTCAGTTCCTCACGTGCCATGTGAAGCCCCTCGGTGCCAGACCCCCGCTGGGCCTGATGACCAAAACCGTACGGAGCGACTGGTGAGGCCGTCTATGCGCGAACGAGACTATGCACGTCTTGGCATAAAGAGACCCCACGCCAAGGCCGGTAGGCCGATGATGCATCTGTGTCGCCGCCAGACGGACGGCATGTTCGACCGGTTCTCCGCGCACGTCGAGGAGCTGTGGAGCCGAGGACGCGACATTCGGGAGGTGGGACGCGATGTCCAGGCGTGACTACGAGGACGACCCGCGAGCCCCCAATGCGAACAGTTTGGTGCCTGCCGCGTCGGCCGTGGTCGTGGACGAGGCCGGACGCGTTCTCCTACAGCGGCGGACCGACAACGGGATGTGGGCGCTGCCCGGCGGAAAGATGGAGCTGGGTGAGTCCCTCGGGGACTGCGCCGTCCGGGAGACCTTCGAGGAGACGGGCCTGACGGTCGAGATCACCGGGATCGTCGGGACGTACAGCAACCCCGGCCACGTCTTCGCCTACGACGACGGTGAGGTGCGGCAGGAGTTCTCGATCTGCCTCCTCGCCCGGCCCACCGGGGGAAGCCTCCGAGTGTCGGACGAGTCGCTCGAGGTGGCGTGGTTCGCGCCCGAGGACGTGGACGGCCTTCCGATGGTGTCGAGCATCCGCAAGCGCATCGACGACTGGAGGGACGGGCGCGGGCCCGTCGTGCGCTGACTCCCGAGGGGAGCGGTGGATCAGCGGACGCGTGGCAGGCCGAAGGCCGACATCTGCTTCTCCTCGTAGGAGAGGAAGCCGAGCGACCGGTAGAAGGCGTGGTTGCGCTCCCCTTCGGGTGTCGACTCGTGGTCGGTCGACAGCAGGAAGAAGCGGCAGTGCGCGTACCGCTGCTTCAGGTGCTCGACCAGTTCTCGGCCGATGCCCTGTCGGTGGAACGTGGGATTGACGAGCAAGTCCTGCACGTAGCAGACGCTTTCGTCGTCGGAGATCGTCCTGGCCAGCCCGAGGAGGGCGCCCGACTCGTCTCTGGCGGTGACGACCAGGTGCGAGTTCGTCAGACCACGGCACAGCTTTTCGACGTCGCCGGTGTAGCCCGCCCAGTCGACCGAGTCGTAGAGATCGAACATCTCCTGGGGGTCGAATACGACCTCTTCCGCAATGACCGCCACGGTCCCACCTCCCTCGAACGTGCGTACTGAGATGGGAATGTACCGGGACGCGGTGGACCGCGTCCCGGCGGGGCGCGATGCTTCTTTTGGAGAAGTACCTGGAGAAAGACCTCTCTCCAAACCCCTCCAGCCTCCCGCTCGGCGGGCTCTCACTCACACGGGTGAATCGGCCAACTGGGGTGGATTTCGCGGTGGTTGTCTGGCATATGCTCGCCCCGACAACTCAGACGACATGAGACGGCCCCCGCCGGGACTGGCATCCCGCTCGAGGGCCTGACCAACGAGGAAGTAGCACTCTTCCCCATGGCTTCGGTGCACTTTACCGCGCCCTCGCGCGCGACATACGGCGTTCGGCACGCCAACGTCCGGCTCACCGGGCGGTTCACCGTCGTGAGCAACGACCTCATCCAGCATCCCGAGATGTCGTTCTTGGCGCGGATGTTGGGGGTCTTCATCCAGTCGGTGCCCTCCGGGACTCCCATCGGCATCAAGGACCTGAAGAAGAGGCTTCCGATCGGGGAGACCTCGATCGCCAAGGGGCTTCGGGAGTTGGTGGCGTTCGGGTACCTGGACCGGTCCCTGGAGAACCTTCCGGGTGGGCGGATCGCCACCCGTACGGTGTCCTACAACCATCCCCGGGCCGCCACCGTGGCGCGTTGCCGTGCAGAGAGCCCCCCTGCGGCTCCCTTGGCTGTGGTGGAGCCCTTGAGCGAGACGCCTCCGGTCAGTGCTCCCGTCGTGCCGTTGCCGGTCGCGGCGCCGCCGGAATCCGTACCGGAGCCGGGGGCGGAGGCGCAGCCGGGGCGCGAGCCGCAGGTCGCGTCCGCGGGGGCCGGGCGGCTGCCCGCGCCCCGGGAACCCGGCGACCCCGGGCGGCGTCGGCTCGCCTGTGAGGTGCTCGCGGAGTTGCGGCGGGTGGATCCGCGGCTGCTGCTCGGGGAGAAGGACGTCCGGTACCTCGCGGGCGGGGTCGAGGCCTGGCTGGAGCGCGGGGCCGGGGTGCAGGCCTTGGTGGGCGCGCTGGCGGCGAAGCTGCCGGAGGGGCTGCGCAATCCGGCCGGGTTCATCGCCCACCGGCTCACCGCCCAGTTGCCGCCGCCGCTGGTGCCGCTGCCCCGCGCGCCGGCCTTCGTACCGCCGGATCCCTTCGTGATCTGCACGAAGTGCGAGCGGGCGTTTCGAAGTCCGACGCCCGGGGCGACCTGCAAGGGCTGCAGTTCGTAGGGCCAACGGCAGCCGCAGCCGCCGTCAGCGCTCCAGGTTGATCTTGAAGCGCCTCTCGCCCGGAGCGACCGTGTCGGCGTGGATCGAGCCGCGAGCCCGGTCGTACCTCCCGGTGCCGCCGGTGATCGCGTTGTCGAAGGACGGCGGGGGGCCCGGGACGAGGTGGCCGAAGACCATCCCCTGCGCGGCGATCTGGCCGCCCGGGAGGGTGTAGGTCACGTTGCACGTCTCCGCTCCGCCGTCCGAGACCCGCGTGGTGGTGCAGGTGCCGCCGGTCTCGCCGACCTTGTTGCCGTCCTTGTCGAAGAGGTCCGAGCGGAAGACCGTACGGTCGCCCTGGGCCGCGGGACCGCCCGGGTTCACGGGGAAGCGCGACTGCTCCGCGAGCTTGCCGGTGAGGGTGATGACCTGGTCCTTGCCCTTGTCTCGGACGGAATCGCCGTCCCCCGTGGCGGCGGACGCGACAGGGGCGCAGACGAGAAGGGCAACCAGCGCGGTGGCCGCGCCGAGAGAGGCCGCTCTGATGGGGCGCATCGTGTGACTCCCGAGGTTGATGCTCATGGATGGTCAGACCACGCATTCATAGCCCCGGCTCTCCCTCCGCCCCTGGCGTCACGGCGCGACCCACCGGGAGATCCGACCGATCGGACCAGCCCGGGCAGGGGAGGGGCCACAGCTCCGGGGGCCTCAGGCGCCGGCAGCCGCCCCCGGGCCTCGGTACGGGAGGGGGCTGCTGAGGACGAGGTTGGTGGTGGTGCTGCCGAACTGGGCCAAGGAGTCGACGATCTCCTCCAGTTGGGCCATCGAGGTCGCCGCCACCTTCAGGACGTAGCAGTCGTCCCCCGTGGTGCGCAGGCACTCCAGGATCTCCGGGCGCTCCGCGAGCAGTCGGTGCAGCGGCTCGTGGCGGTTTCCCGGGTACTTCAGGCGGACCACGGCCAGCGCCATGTAGCCGGTGCGCTCCAGATCGACCTCCGCGCGGTAGCCGGTGATCACCTCGGCCGCCTCCAGCCGGCGTACCCGTTCCGTCGTCGCCGACGGGCTCAGGTTGACCCGGCGCGCCAGCTCCGTGAAGGCGATCCGGCCGTCCCGCTGGAGCTCGCCGAGGATCGCCCGGTCGGTCGCGTCGAGATTCTCGGTCATCCGGCGAGATTACCGGGGGATCCACGGGCGAACCGGTTCTGAACAGGGAGGAATCCCTTCAGGCGGGCCAGGTCCGCTGACTAGGCTCAACGGTGTGAAGATCGGAGTGAACGTCCTCAATTTCGGCCCCGGCACCGACCCCACGGGCCTGCGGGACGCGGCCCGGACCGTCGAAGGCCTGGGCTTCGACCTGCTGATGCTCTCGGACCACATCGCCATCACGCCCGACGTCGCCGCACGCTATCCCGCCCCCTTCTACGAGCCCTTCACCACCCTGTCCTGGCTCGCCGGCCAGACGAGCAGGATCCGGCTCGGTACGACCGTCCTCATCGCCCCGTACCGGCACCCGCTGCTCACCGCCCGCATGGCGGCCAACCTGGACCAGCTCAGCGGCGGGCGGTTCGTCCTCGGGGTGGGGGTGGGGTGGGCGCGGCAGGAGTTCGCCGCCCTCGGGATCCCCTTCGAGCGCCGCGGGCGGCTCACCGACGAGCACCTGCGGGCCGTACGGTCCGCGTGGTCGGACACCGCCGACTACGGGGACGTACGGATCCCCGTCTGGGTCGGCGGCAACAGCGACGCGGGGCTGCGGCGGGCCGTGCGGCTCGGGGACGCGTGGCATCCGCTGCGCCCCACGCTGCCGTGGTTGCGCGAGGCCGCGGTCAGGCTGGAGGCGTACGCGGACCAGCTGGGCCTGCCCGTGCCCGCGCTGGCCCCCCGTATCGCCCTCAAGCCCAGCGCGGAGCCGGTCGGCGGACCGGGACGGCTCGCCGGAGAGGGGACGATCGACCAGATCATGGAGGATCTGGAGCAACTGCGGCTGCTGGGCGCCGAGTCGGTCGTCCTGGACCACTACGGCGGCGACCCCGACGAGACGCGCCGGCCGCAGCCGGGGTGGCAGGCACTGGCCACGGTGGCCGCACGGCTCGGGCTTTCCGAGAACAGATGAAGACAGCGGGAACAGAGAAGACAGCGGAACGGAGTCGTCATGAGCGTCACGACCGGGGACCACGCCCTCCTGCGGCGGGCCATCGCGCTCGCCGGGAAGGCCCGGGACGGTGGTGACCCGCCGTTCGGGTCGCTGCTCGCGGGGCCCGACGGGACGGTGCTGGCCGAGGAGTACAACACGACCGTCACCGGGCGGGACATCACCGCGCACCCGGAGTTGAAGCTCGCGCGGTGGGCCGCCCGGGAGCTGGACGCGGCCACCGCGGCCCGGACCACGATGTACACCAGCTGCGAGCCGTGCGGGATGTGCGAGCCGGTCATCCGGCTGGCGGGGCTGGGGCGGGTGGTGTTCGCCCTGTCCGGCGCGCAGCTGCTGGACATCCGGCCGGCGAGCGGCCGGCCGGACGTACCGCAGGACGGGCCCGCGCTGCTCGACGAGGTACGGGCCGTGGTGGAGGGGTACTACCACCACGGCTGACCCGCTGACCCGCTGACCCGGTCAGCCGGTGCCGGTGCGGGTGCGGGTGCGGGTTCGGAGCTCGCGCTTGAGGACCTTTCCGCTCGCGTTGCGCGGGAGTTCGGAGACGAACTCCACCTCGCGCGGCACCTTGTAGTTGGCCATCTCCCGGCGTGACCAGGCGATCAGGTCGTCGGCCGTGAGGACCGCGCCCGGGCGGCGGACCACGTACGCCTTGCCCACCTCGCCCAGGCGCGCGTCGGGGATGCCGACCACGGCGATGTCGGCGATGTCGGGGTGCAGGCCGAGGAGTTGCTCGATCTCGGCGGGGTAGGCGTTGAAGCCGCCGACGATGAACATGTCCTTGATCCGGTCGGTGATGCGCAGGTTCCCGGCGGCGTCGAGCACGCCGACGTCCCCGGTGCGGAGCCAGCCCTCGGGGGTGATGGCCTCGGCGGTCTCGGCCGGGTCCTCGAAGTAGCCGCGCATGACGTTGTGGCCGCGCACCCACACCTCCCCGGCCCGGCCCGTGGGCTGGGGCGCGCCGTCCTGGTCCACGATCCGGACCTCCGTCCCGGGGATGGCCCGGCCCGAGGTCGACGCGATGATCTCCGCCGGGTCGCCGCGGCGGCACATGGTGACGATGCCGCTGGCCTCGGAGAGCCCGTACGCGGTCAGGACGGTGCCGATGTGCAGCTCGCCGCGGAGCCGTTCGACGAGCTGGAGCGGGACCACGGCAGCTCCGGTGACGACCAGGCGCAGTGCGGACAGGTCGTGGTGGTCGCGCTGGGGGTGGTCGAGGAGGGACTGGTGGAGGGTGGGCGGGCCGGGGAGTACGGAGATCTGCTCGGCGGCGATGTTGGCGAGGACGGTGTCCACGTTGAAGACGGGCTGGGGGACCATCGTGGCCCCGCGCATCAGGCAGGCGATGACCCCGGCCTTGTAGCCGAAGGTGTGGAAGAAGGGGTTCACGATCAGGTAGCGGTCGCCCTCGCGCAGTCCGGCGAGCTCGCTCCAGACCTCGTAGCAGCGCAGGGACTGGGCATGGGAGATGACGGCGCCCTTGGGGCTGCCGGTGGTGCCCGAGGTGAAGATGATGTCCGAGGGGGCGCCGGCGGGGATCGCGTCCGTACGGGCGCGGACGGCCTCGGCGGATACGGAGTCGCCGCCGGTCAGGAACTCCTTCCAGGTGCGGAAGGAGTCGGGGGCGTCGTCGGACAGGACGACGACCTGCTCCAGGTGGGGCAGGCCCGGCAGCGGCCCGGAGCCCTCGCCGTCGGCGGCGGCGCGGCGCAGGGAGGCGACGTAGGAGGTGCCGAGGAAGGTGCCGGTGACGAAGAGGAGCCGGGCGCGGCTGCGCTGGAGGACGTAGGCGGCTTCGGAGCCCTTGAAACGGGTGTTGAGGGGGACGAGGACGGCTCCGGCGGAGACGGCGCCGAGGGCGGAGACGATCCACTCGAGGGTGTTGGGCGCCCAGACGGCGACCCGGTCCCCCGGTTCCACGCCGGCGGCCATGCAGGCGGCCGCGGCCCGCTCGACGCGCTCGCCGAGCTGCGCGTAGTCGATCCGGACCCGCCCGTCGACCACGGCCTCGCGGTCGGCGTAGCGCGCGGCGGCATCACGGACGAGCCCGCCGATGCTGGTCCAGGCAAGGTCCCCGCGGTGCTCCTGGCCGGGTTCGGCGGGGGTGGCCAGGGCCACCGGGTCGACCACGGACCCGGCCCCGGAATCGGCGCCCGCGGCAGCGGCACCGGCCTGCGGGCCCGCGCCCCGTCCCGCTCCCGGCGCCGGAGGCGCCCCCGCCCCCGTCATGTCCGCGACCCCGCGCGCGCCCTCGTCCTCGTCCATCGTCCGCCCTCCCGCGATCCCAGTAGCTGACTATCCGTCAGATTAGCTGTAGCCTTCGCGGCTGTCAGTACTGGTGCACCCCGGAGGTGGCGATGGCGGCAACGCTCAAGGACGCTACGGCGATAGTCGGCATCGGGCAGACCGCCTTTGCCAAACAACTGCCGCAGTCCGAAAAGGAACTGGCCTGCCGGGCCATTCTCGCGGCGCTCGACGACGCGGGGATAGACCCGTCCGAGGTGGACGCCTTCTCCTCCTACACGATGGAGGAGACCGACGAGGTGGAGGTCGCCAAGGCCATCGGCGCCGGCGACGTCACCTTCTTCTCCAAGATCGGCTACGGCGGCGGCGGTTCCTGCGCCACCGTCGGCCACCTGGCCGCCGCCGTCGCCACCGGCCAGGCGAACGTCGGCGTGGCCTGGCGGTCCCGCAAGCGCGGCTCGGGGCCGCGGCCGTGGAAGAACACGGCCGTCCAGCTCCCCACCCCCGGCCAGTGGACGCGCCCCTTCGGCCTGCTGCGCCCCGCCGACGAGATCGGCATGCTGGCCCGCCGCTACATGCACGAGTACGGCGCCACCCGCGACCACCTCTTCAACGTCGCGATGGCCTGCCGCAACCGGGCCAACGAGAACCCGGCCGCGATGATGTACGAGCGCCCGCTGACCCGCGAGATGTACATGACCGCCCGCATGATCAGCGATCCGCTCTGCCTCTTCGACAACTGCCTGGAGACCGACGGCGCCCTGGCCTGCGTCATCGTCAGCGCCGAGCGCGCCCGCGACTGCCGGCAGAAGCCCGTCTACGTCCACTCCGTCGCCCAGGGCCTGCCCTCCCAGCACCACGGCATGGTCAACTACTGGAACGACGACCCGCTGTCCGGCCCCGCCTGGACCGCCGCCCGACACCTGTGGAAGCAGGCCGACTTCGGCCCCCAGGACGTGGACGTCGCCCAGATCTACGACGCCTTCACCCCGCTGATCCCGCTCTCCCTGGAGGGCTACGGCTTCTGCGGACGCGGCGAAGGCGCCTCCTTCACCGAGGGCGGCGCCCTGGAGATCGGCGGCCGGCTCCCCATCAACACCGGCGGCGGCGGCCTCAGCGAGGCCTACGTCCACGGCTTCAACCTGATCAACGAGGGCGTCAAGCAGCTCCGCGGCGTCTCCACCGCCCAGGTGCCCGACGCCGCGACCTGCCTGGTGACCGCCGGTGAGGGTGTCCCCACGTCCGCCATCCTGCTGCGCGCCTGAGGAGCTGAGGAAGACCATGACCACGACCACCCCCGCGGACGCACTCCTCCTCCCCGTCCCCGACGAGGACGGCGCCCCCTTCTGGGAGTACGCCGCCCAGGGCGAACTCCGCGTCCAGGCCTGCGCGGCGCCCGCCTGCGGGAAACTGCGCTTCCCGCCCCGCCCCTGCTGCCCGCACTGCCGGTCCTTCGACTCCGAATGGCGCCTGATGAGCGGCCGGGGCCGGATCTGGTCGTACGTACGGCCGCACCCGCCGCTGCTGCCCGCCTATGCCGCGCAGGCCCCGTACAACGTGATCCTCGTGGAGCTGGCCGACGCCCCGCAGATCCGCCTCGTCGGCAACCTCGTCACCGCCGCCGACGCCCCGCTGGACTCGATGGACCCGGCGCGGCTGCGCATCGGCGCACGCGTCCAGGTGGTGTTCACCGAGATGGGCGGGATGGCGGTGCCCCGCTGGACGCTGGAGAAGTCTTGACGGCCGACCGGGCGCCCGGACTGCGGGTGGAGCGGGACAAGGCCACCGGGGTCGCGGTCGTCACCCTGGACCGGGAGCGCAAGCACAACGCGATCGACCTGGCGACGGCTGCCGAACTGGCCCGGATCTGGCGGGAGTTCCGCTACGAGGACGACGTACGAGCGATCGTGCTGACGGGCGCCGGGCAGGCGGCCTTCTGCACGGGCATCGACCGGGGCGTGGAGGTGCCGCAGCCCACCTCGCCCTACTCGGTGGACGACCCGCTCGTCGCCATCGGGCCGAAGGCGAACGACCTGTGGAAGCCGGTGGTCGCCGCCGTCAACGGCATGGCCTGCGGCGGGGCGTTCTACCTGCTGGGCGAGTCGGAGTTCATCATCTCCTCCGCGTCCGCGACCTACTTCGACCCGCACACCAGCTACGGGATGGTCAGCGCCTACGAGGCGATCTACATGGCCCAGCGCATGCCCTTCGGCGAGGCCGCCCGGATGTCCCTGATGGGCACGGCGGAACGGCTCTCCGCACGGCGGGCGTACGAGATCGGCCTGGTCTCGGAGCTGGCGGAGCCCGAGGAGCTGCTCCCGGCGGCCCTGCGGGCGGCCGGGACGCTGGCCGGCTTCCCCACGGAGGCCGTGCAGGGCACCGTACGGTCCCTGTGGGCGGCGAAGCAGGCCACCCTCCAGCAGGCGCTGGCACAGGCTCCGGGGCTGGTGGCCCTGGGGAACCTGCCGCCCGAGCGGCAGGCGGAACTGTTCGCCGGCCGACGCGGGGCGGGACCGGAACCCCGGATCCGCTGAGCAGGGCGTAGGCGGGGCGGGGGCCGCTTCCCGGGCCCCCGCCGCCGCTAACGCCTCTTCGCGGACCTGGGCTTCGGCTTGCTCGTGGTCTTGCCGCCCGTGCTGCCGCCGGTGACGGACCCCGTGGTGCCGGAGGCGGAGGTCGACGTCGGGGTGGGCGACGCGGTCGAGAGCGTCTGGATCGTGCCCACCGTGCAGCGCGTGACCTCGCCCGCCTTGGCCGCGCTCGTCATCGGCAGGTCGACCGTCCGGCTCTCGCCCGCCTTGAGCACGAGGTCCACGGAGCCGGAGTCGACCCGGCCGGACGCGCCCTCGAAGACCAGCGGGACGCGGAAGGTGTACCCGTTGACCGCGTCGGAGGTGACCTTGAGCGTGGCCTTCGGCCGGCCCGGGCCGGCGCAGGTGACGACCTCGGCGTGGGCGGACGGCCGGGTCGCGGTGGGCGTGGCCGAAGCCGTCGCGCCACTGCCGGACCCGCTGCCGGAGCTGCCAGAGCTTCCGTAGCTCTTCGACTTCGACTTCGACTTGCTCTTGGAGCTGGAGCACCCGCCCCCGCTGCTGTCGCTCTTGCTCTTGCCGCCGCTGCCGCCCGTCGACGAGAACCCCGTCAGCGCGAGCACCACGCCCACCAGTACCGCCGTGACCCTGACCCGACGTCCTGTGACCACCATGGTCCGATCCCTCCCCCGTTGAACAACTGCGGCACGCTACCAGGAGGCCCGAGGCGCAGCGGTACGGTGGCCGCGACGAGCCACGATCGCCATCCGGGGGGACACACCATGACCGACGAGACCGCGGCCGACACCGCCGCCGGCGTCATCACCGCGATCGCCCGCCTGCAGGCCCGGCCCGGTCTGGAGGCCGAGGTACGCGCCCAGGCCCTGTCCCTGGTCGCGCCGACCCGGGCCGAGGCGGGCAACGTCTCCTACCGCGCGTACGAGGACCCGGCCGATCCGGGCGCCTGGGTCGTCCTGGAGGAGTGGGCGGACTCCGCGTCCTGGGAGGCCCACCTGGCGTCCCCGCACCTGACGGAGGCCCTGTCCCGCACGGCGGCCCTGCTGGCCGGGGCACCGGTGGTGCGGGTGTTCCCCCCGGCGCTGCCCTCGTAGCTGCCCTCGTAGCTGCCCTCGTAGCTCCGCGTGCGGGACTCCGGGGGCGGGCGTAGCGTCGGGATCGAGATCCAGACCCACTCCCCCGGAGGGCCGGGCATGATCCGCAACGTACTCGGCTCGATCCTGGGTCTGATCGGAGCGACGGCCGCCGTCTGGAGCCCCTTCCGTGCCTGGTACGACGGCCGTCACGGACGCGACTACCGCATCGAGGAGCTCTTCGGCTCCGCCGGGATCACGGACGACAAGGCCGCCCTGCTGGGCTCGATCCTGCTGCCGTTCCTCTTCGCCGCTCTGCTCGCGCTGGTCGCGATCGTGCTGCGCTCCCGGCTGCTCATGGCCTTCTCCGGGGTCGTCGTCCTCGGCTTCGCCGTGCTCTGGATGGTCCGCCAGGGCCAGGCCGCGGGCAGCCTCTCCGTCGGCGGCGCGGACGGCGCGGGGCTCGGCGAGGGCCTCGCCAACGCCTTCGGTGCGGGCGCGCTGCTCATCCTCGCGGCGGCCGTGATGAGCGGCCGCCCCCGCCGCCGCGACCGGCGCGCTCCGGAGCCGACCCCGGCACCGGTCGAGGACCCGACCCATCCCCCCGCCCCGTCGGCCTGGCCGGCCCCGCCGCAGGACCACTCGTAGCCCGTCCTGCTACGCCGCCTACGCCTCCTGCGCCTCCCTCGTCCGCCGGCGCTGGGGGCGGCGGGTGGTGCTGCCGGGGACGGCGTCGCCCGTGGCCCAGAGTGTGGCGAGCGGGAGCCACTGGGTGAGGGTCTGGGAGGCTCCGGTGCCGGTGTCCAGGAAGGCCCGGTACCGGGCATAGCGGTTCTCGGCGGCCGAGGAGGACGGGGTCGTCACTGTGGTGCTGCTTTCGTCGGGGCTCCGTACTTCTGCCCGCCGGGCAGGGCAGAGGTACGGAGAAGGGAGGAACCGGGCGGACCCGGGAGGGGTCAGCGGTGGACCGGTCGTACGTCCGGCCACAGCAGGGCCGCCGAACCCCAGGTCAGGCCGCCGCCGAAGGCGGTGAGGACCACCCGGTCACCGGGCACGAGCCGGCCCCGGTCCGCGGCCCAGGCGAGGGCCAGCGGGATGGACGCGGCGGCCGTGTTGCCGACGTCCTCGATGTTGGCGATCACGCGCTCGGCCGGAAGGCCGAGTCGCTTGGCCACCGACTCCAGGATCCGGAGGTTGGCCTGGTGGCCGACGAACGCGTCGATGTCCTCGGGACGCCACCCGGCCGCTTCCGCGACCCGGCGGGCCGACTGGACCATCGTGGGAACGGCCCGGGTGTAGACCTCGCGGCCTTCCATCCGCAGGTACCGCTCGCCGGGCGGCACGGTGATCAGGTCGACGCCGGTGCCGTCGCTGCCCAGCTCGGTGTGCAGGACGGCGCCGCGGCCCTCGGGCGCATCGCCCCGTTCGAGGAGCACCGCACCGGCGCCGTCCCCGAAGATGACGGCCGTGCCGCGGTCCTCCGGGTCGACGATCGCCGAGTACCGCTCCGCGCCGATGACCAGGACGCTCTCGCAGGTCCCGGCACCGATCATGGCCGCGGCGACCGACAGCCCGTACACGAAGCCGGAGCAGACGGCCGACAGGTCGAAGGCGGCCGCGCCGGTCAGCCCCATGGCCGAGGCCACCTGCGGGGCGGTCGCGGGGCAGGCACGGTCCGGGGTGGTCGTGGCCACCAGGACCAGGTCGCAGGAGGACCGGCCGGCCGATTCCAGGGCCGCCGAACCGGCGGCGGCCGCCAGCTCGGCGGTACCGGTGCCGGGGTCCACGACCCGGCGGCGGGCGATCCCGGTACGGCTGTGGATCCACTCGTGCGAGGTGTCCAGCCGCTGCGCCAGGTCCTCGTTGGTCACCGTCCTCGCGGGCAGACAGGTGCCCAGGCCGGTCAGTACGGCGGGGATCCTGTTGTCGCTCATGTGCCCATCACCAATACGCAGTTGGAACCGCCGAAGCCGAAGGAGTGGCTGACCGCGACCGCCGGGTTCTCGTGCCGTTCCTTGTCCACCACCAGGTCCAGGCCCGCGAGCTCCGGATCCGCGGCCGGGGTGTGCGCGGTGGGCGGCACTATGCCCGTGGCCAGCGTCCGCAGGGTCAGCACGGCCTCGATGGCGCCCGCCGCGCCCAGGCTGTGCCCGAGCAGTCCCTTGTTGGCCGTGACGCTCGGCCGGTGCGGGAAGAGGCGGTTGATCATCTTCCCCTCGCTCCGGTCGTTGTACGGGGTCGAGGTGCCGTGCGCGTTGACGTGGTCCACGTCCGACGGGGCGAGCCCGGCGTCCGCCAGTGCGGCCCGGACCGCCGCCTCGGCGCCGATGGCGTCGGGGTGCGGGGCGACCGGGTGGTGCGCGTCGGTGGTGAAGGCGTACCCGAGGATGCGGCCCTGCCAGGTCGCGCCGCGCTCCCGTGCGGCGTCCTCGCGCTCCAGTACGAGGGCGGCCGCGCCCTCGGAGAGCACGAAGCCGGAGCGGTCCGCGGCGAACGGCCTCGAGGCGTCGTCCGCGGCGCTGTCGGTGAGGGCGCCCATTGCGGCGAAGCCCGCCGCGATCACGGGCACCACCCCGGCGTCCGTACCGACGGCGATCACGATGTCGCAGGCGCCGCTGCGGATCAGGTCGCGGCCCACGCCCACGGCGACCGCGCCGGAGGCGCAGGCAGCGACGACGGTGTGGCCGGGTCCGGTGACGTGGTGCCGGATGGCGAGCATCCCGGCGGCCATGTTGATGAGCGAGCGGGGATGTACGTACGCGGAGACGGCGTCGGGTCCGCGTTCGGCGAGCTTGGTGTGCGCCGTGCTCAGGGTGGCCGCGCCGCCGAGGCCGCAGCCGACGACGATGCCGACGCGGCTGCCGTCCCAGGTGGCGGGGTCGAGGCCGGCCTCGGCGATGGCCTGGTCGGCGGCGACGAGCGCGAACCGGATGAAGGGGTCCAGGTTCGCGGTGCCGCGGCCCGGCAGCAGTTCGGCGCCGAACGGAGCCACGGTGCGGCACTGGAGGTCCCGGGAGACCCCCGGGGTGGGAGCGAGTCCGGCGCGGGACTCGCCGCGGCGGATCGCTTCCCAGGTCGAGTCCGTGTCGGTACCGACCGGCGTGATCATGCCCGTGCCGGTCACGACGATGGCGGGTGCACTCATGCGGACTTCTCGCTGTCCAGCGCTGTGGTCACCAGCCGCGCGAGGGCGGGGATGGTGAGCTCGCCGATGCTGGTCTCCTCGCTGCTGAGGTCGGCGCCGGTCTCCTCCTTGATGAGGAGGACCAGCTCCGCGATGGCGAGGGAGTCGAGGTCGAGGGCGGCGAGGGTGGCCTCGTCGGTGAGGGCGTCGGGGTCGGCCTCCAGGTTCTCGACGACGATCCGGGTCAGGGTGGCGTTCAGGGCTGCGGACATGGTGTTCCTCCGTCGGGTGGAGCGGTGGGTGAAAGCAAGGGGGTGGGGGGAAGGGTTGCGGGGTGGGGAAGCCGGCCGCGGGGGCCGGGTGGGGCGGATCGGGGTCCGGCCGGCCCGGAGGCCCGGAGGACCGGACCCCTGGGTGGCCGTCGTCAGGCCACCGTCACCAGCCCGGGGGCGGGCTGCCGCGTGGTGATCGCGTTGTGGATGCGGCCCTCGCCGAGGTCGTGGAGGACTGGCCGCAGGTCGGCCAGCGCGAAGGAGCGGCGCAGCCAGCGGTCCGCGCCGTCGTAGCGCGGGGTGAAGCCCGTCCGCCCGTGCACCGTGCGGCGGTTGTCGAGGATGATCAGTTCGCCGGGTCGCAGCACGATGCCCCGCAGGGAGCCGAGTACGGCCTCCTCCAGTGCGGCGAGCGCCGTGCGCGCCTGGGGAGTGGTGCCGACGGTGCCGTGGAAGTCCACCCGCAGGTCCGGATTGGCCTCCGTGCCGGAGAGCACCGGTACCGGCGGGGTCAGTACCTCTTCGTCGGTGTCGTGCACGAAGGAGGTGCTGAACTTGGTCCTGAACTCCGGTCGGCGCAGGGTGGCGACGGTCTCCGCGTCCAGTTCCGGCAGTACGTCGCCGATCCCGCCGGTCACCGTGGCGGCGAGTCCGTCGCGGTCGCCGCGCAGGCAGATCAGGCTCAGGAAGTGCGGGGCGGCCGGGTGGAACCCATCCTCTGTGTGGAGTTCGAGCAGGATGGAGCCGCTGTTCTCCTGGCGGGTCTCGGCGCCGCGCTTGGGGCTGACGTCCTGGACCAGGTTGCCGTTCTTCTCGTCGCTGTACGAGATCGCGCGGCCCAGGACCGACATCACCATCAGCTGACTGAGGGTCGCCACGGAGACCTCGGTCCACTCCGGCTCGTCCTCCGCCCGGTCGGGGGTGGCCGGCAGGCTGCCCAGCGGGAGCCCGCGCAGCAACAGGGTGCCGCTGGTGTTGCCCTGGTCCCTGAAGGAGATGAGCGCGCGCCGGACTTCGCTCGGCAGCGCGGCGGCCGCGAGTTCCACGGTGTGGAGGAGGTCGCTGCTGTGCAGTGAGTAATCCGCGTACTGCGCGGCTATCTTCAGTGCGGCGGCTTCGATGATGTCGGACTCGGTCTCGCTGAGCACGATTCCGGTGGTGCGTGCGTCGGCGTACGAGAATTCTTTTCTCATGTGGTGCTTTCCTTTCTGCGAGTCGTGCCGCGCGCTCTGAGGCTGCCGTCGACCGGCGGTCGGCGGGTCGGGCGGGTGAGCTGCGTCGGATGGGGCACGCTATGCGGCCGGTGCGGAGCGGCGGCCGAGCCGGTACACGGCGGCGGGGCTGAATCCGCGCCAGGCCTGCTCGCGCGGGAGGTGGTTCAGGAAGCGGGCCTTCTCCCAGTGGCGGGTGACCCGGTCCACGACCCGGCGTCCGGGTGTCAGTGCGATGTGGTGGACGTCGACGGCGACCGTGCGCGGCACGTCCTCGCCCGCCACCAGCTGGTTGACCATGTGGACCGCGAGGGACCCGAACTGGGTGGCGGCCTCGGTGAGTTGCGGCACGCTGTAGTCGGGACGGCCCAGGCCCTGGCGGAGCTCGCGGTACATCTCGCCGGGGATGTGCGAGCGGGGGGCGATGCGGAAGATCACTTCCCAGGTGCTCAGCACGTCGGCGTCGTCGGCCAGCAGCTGGCCGTCGAAGATCCGCCGGACCAGCCGGTAGTCGAAGCACTGGGCCGCGAGCATGCCCGCCATGTCCCAGCCGGTGACGAGGGGTTTGCGCTGGCGGCACGCCTCCTGGTGCAGGGCGATCTTGGCGCGCAGCCCGGAGGGGGTGGTCACGTCGACGCCGTCCACGATGACCTCGGCCCGCCGGACCAGTTCCCGTACGTTCTCCGGGGTGATGCCCACGGGCACCACCTCGGCCCGGATGTGCGGGTTGATGGCGCGCAGGGCGTCGGCGCCGACCTCGGCCTTGTTGCGGCCCAGGTCGTCGATGGTGGCGTGCTGGCGGTTGAGGTTGTTCAGCTCGTAGGTGCCGACGTCCGCGAGGACGAAGTCCCGGTATCCCATGCGGCCCAGCGGCTGCACGGTGGCGCCGCCGATGGAGCCGCAGCCCGCGATGAGCAGGGGGGTGTGCCGGATCTGCTCCTGGAGCGCCGCGGGGATCAGGCCGCGGTTGCGCTGGGTGAGGGAGGCGTAGTAGCGCTCCTCGTCCAGTTCGCGGGCTTCCGCGGGGGTGCCGACGTCGGGCGGGCTGCTCTGGTCCGTGTGCCGGCTCATGCCCTCTCCTCCTGGAACGCGGTCAGCCGGGCCGCGACCGACCCGGTCTCCCCGGACGCGAGGATCGCGTCGAGGTGGGTCAGGGTGGGGCGCAGCGCGTTCGCGTCGGTGAGGACGAAGGGGTACGAGCGCTGCCGCTGGTCCCACATAGGTGCGAACAGGTCGGTGGGGTCCGCCGGGCGGGCGGGGACGTCGAGGGTCCGGGTGTGGAAGCCGAGCAGGGCCAGTTGCAGGATGGCTCCGTTCGGCTTGCCGTCTCCGACGATCGCGGCTCCGTCCTCGGTCAGGGCCCGCAGGCAGCCTTCGGCCCAGCCGCGGTAGACCCACCAGGGGACGGACACGGCGGCCTGTGAGCGGTCCATGGCGTAGTCGCGCATGAGCCGCTTGCCCTCCCACACCCGGTTCGCCGGGGTGGCCGGGCCGAGTTCGTCGGCGAGCCGCAGGCCGTAGTCGCGTTCGACGACGAACGGCACGTGGCCGGCGTCCCCGAGCAGGGTGTTTCCGGGGCTGTGGGTGTGGGCGAGGGTGCCGTAGCCGCGCAGCCGGCCGGTCTCCTCCTCCACGACCAGGGTGTGCTGGTCCTGGAGGGCATGGCCGTCGTACGGCTCGGCGGTGAGGTCGGCCGCGGCGGCGGCCTCCTCGTTGAGCCAGCCGCGCTTGAGGTACTGGGCCAGCCGGAATCGGTAGATGTCGTCGAGGTACGCGGTGGGCAGCTGCTCTCCGCGCACGGTCAGGGTCAGCAGTCCCTCGGGGCTGGCGGAGCGGAACAGCGGCTCGCCGTACACGTGGCTGTCCAGGTCGGGCAGCCTGATCCCGCCGGTGTCCCGCAGCACCCGCTCCCGGTAGGAGCCGGTGGCGAGGGTGGGGCTCGTGGGGGTGGCGGTGGTCACCGGACCTCCGGTACGCCGAACAGCTCGCCGGTGATGACCAGCGCGAGCGCCTCGGGGCTGCCTTCGTAGATGCGGGGGCCGTAGGCATCGCGCAGGACGCGGTCCATGCCGTCCTCCCGCTGGAAGGCGGCGGCGCCGATGAGGCTCATGGCGGCGTCGGCGTTGTCGATGGCGGCGCGGTCGGCGACCATCTTGGCGACGGCGGGCTCGTAGGCCGGGGTCGGGATGATGGTGTCGGCCTTCAGCACGGCGTCCAGGTAGAGGGCGCGCGCGGCGGAGACCCGGGCGGACATGTCGGCGAGCTTGCGGGCGGACATCTGGTGCTCGAAGAGCAGCCGGCCGCCCTGCCTGCGGGTGCCGGCCCAGGCGACGGCGCGGTCCAGGGCGTGCCGTGCGATCCCGGTGGCGACGGCCGCGCAGGTGACGCGGGTGAGGTTGCCGATGGCGACGTTGAGGTCCCAGCCGCCGCGCTCGTCGCCGATGACGTTCTCTTCGGGCACCCGGGCGTTGTCGAGGATGAGTTCGCCTGCGGGGGCGGTGCGGTAGCCCACCTTGTCGTGGATCTCGCCGCGGGTGACGCCGTCCTGCTCCAGCTCGGTCACGAAGCAGGTCAGGCCGGTCGAGCCGGGGCCCTCGTCCAGGTTGGCCATGACCGTGGCGTAGGTGGCGACGGGGGCGTTGGTGATGTAGCGCTTGGTGCCGGTGAGCAGGTACTCGCTGCCGGAGCGGCGGGCGGTCGTCATGTCCTGCGCGTAGGGCGCCTGCTGCGGCAGCACCAGGTCGGTTCCGTTGCGCTCCTCGGCGACGGCGTTGCAGGCGAGGACCGGCTCCGGGCCGAGGAAGGCGGGGAGGTACTTCTCCTGGAGGCGCGGGTTCTCACAGATCAGCAGCGGGGTCTGGAAGAGACCGGTGGCGCCGAAGACCAGTGCCATGCCCGGGTCGGCGGAGGCCAGCTCCTCCAGGGTCAGCGCGAGGGCGAGCTGGCTCAGGCCGAGGCCGCCGAAGTCGCGCGGGATGGCCATCCGCAGCAGGCCGAGGGCGTGGCCCTTGCGGACGGTGTCCCAGTCGATCTGGCCCTTCTCGATCCGGTCGCGCTCGGCGGCGCCGGGGGCGACCTCCTCACGGGCGAAGGCGACGACGTCGCCCAGGAAGTCGGCCTCGAAGGAGTCGAGCAGCGGGTGGGCGGCCGGGTTGTGCGTGTACGTCATGGTGGTTCCTTGTCTGGGGCGTTCAGCGCTGGAGGGCGAAGGTCGTCAGGGCCTGTCCGACGGCGAACGTCTGCATGACCGGGCCGCGGGCGGAGACGCGGCGGCTGGTGACGGTCCGCAGGAAGGTGCGGCGGTCGGCGGCGAGGTCGTCGAGGTCCGCGTAGGCGATGCCGAACACGTGGGTGGGCTCGGCGTCGGTCAGGGCGCCTTCGGGGTCCAGCGTGAGCTCGACATCGGGCTCGGAGATCACGAAGCGGACGGTGGCACCCGCGGCCTGCCAGGCGGGGGCGGCCTTCGCGGCCGCGGACAGCGTGTTCGAAAGCTCTTCGGGCGAGATGGCCATGCGAATTCCTTCGCGTTCGAGGGGAATGGGAAATGGAGTCACGCATGAGGACCGGCTGCCGTGCAGGCGTGGAATCGCACTGCGGACCCGTGGCGGATTACCGGCGGAAACAGGTCCGCGCGAATTGCTGGCCGGCCTGGAGGGGTCCGGACGCATTTCACCGGGGCTTCTTCCTTCGCAGCACCGGACAAGCGGTTGATCATTAAGCTACAGACGTTCGAGCGGCCTTGTCCACGAATTCAACCACCCCTCCACGGGAGTGGAACGGGCCCTCCAGCGGGCGGCAATCGGCTGTCCATTGGCGTGCCGAAGGGACTGGTCGGAGCGAGTGGAACGGGCGGGTCTGGCCGGGTGCGCGAGCAGGCTGTGCCCGTAGGCCCGTAGGCCTACGGGCACGGCCCGGGCAACGCGAAGTGGGCTTGCAGTCGGGGGAGGCTGCAAGCCCACGTTCAGGGGCGAACTGTGTAGTTTCGCGGGACGGACCGGGGACCGGTCAGGCGTCGGCGCCTTGGGGGGCGCGGGTGAGCGACCGCAGCGCGAAGGCGATCACGATGGCGATCGCGGAGCACACGGCCAGGGCGAGGAAGCCGTTGCCGACGCCCGTGGTGGTCGCGTCCGCGACCGACCCGCCGCCGTCGAGGCCGCTGTCGACCGAGGTCACCAGGATGGTGCCGATGACGGCGATGCCGAGGGCGGCTCCGGTCTCGTTGAAGGTGTTCAGCAGACCGGATCCGACGCCGGACTCCTCCAGCTTGACGTGCGAGGTGCCGATGCCGAACAGCGGGACGAAGCAGGCGGGCAGACCGGCGCCGATGACGGCCAGCGCGACGATGGTCAACGCGACGCTGTCGGTGCCGGTCGCCAGGAGGCCGGTACCGACCAGCTGCAGCGCGGCCCCGGCCACGTACATGCCGCCCAGACCCAGCGCGCCCGCCAGTGCCGGCGCGACCATCGCGACGACGAGGGCAGCCAGGCCCATCGGGAGCAGGGAGAGGCCGGTGACGAAGGCGCTCATCTCATGGACCCGCTGGAAGTACATGCTGGCGAGGAAGGAACTGCTGATCATCACGCTGGCCACCAGGAGCAGGCCGATGCTCGAAAGCCAGTAGGTGGGCTTGCGCAGCAGGTGCAGCGGCAGGAGCGGGTCGGCCTGGCCGATCTCCATGAAGGTCACCGCGGCGAGCAGGGCCACGGCGCCGGCGATGCTGATCCAGGCCGTGGGGTCGCCGAATCCCTCGTGCAGCCGGATCAGGCCGAAGGACAGGGCCGCGAGTCCGGCGGTGGACACGATGGCCGACGGTAGCCGCAGCTTGCGGCCGCTGCTCGTGCGGAGGGCGGGCATGGCGCGCAGGGCGCCGATGAGGGCGGCGATGCTGACCGGGATGTTGATCAGGAAGGCCCAGCGCCAGCTGATCGCCGTGACGATCAGACCGCCGAGCACCACGCCGATGGTCGCGCCGATCACGCCGAGGCCGCTCCAGGCGGTCAGCGCGATCTTGCGCTGCTCCTCGTCCTGGTAGACGGCCAGGATGATGGAGAGCGCGGCCGCGGAGAGCAGTGCGGCTCCGGCGCCCTGCAGGGCGCGGCCCGCGACGAGCAGCTCCTGGTTGCCGGCGATGCCGCAGAGCACGGATGCGACGGCGAAGACGGAGAGGCCGGTGACGAAGGTGCGGCGGCGGCCGAAGACGTCGGAGACGCGGCCGCCGAAGAGCAGCAGGCTGCCGAGCATCAGGACGTACGCGCTGATGGTCCACTGCAGGGCGGTCTGATCGGCGGGCAACTGGGCCCCGATCGAGGGCAGCGCCACGTTCACGACGGTCGAGTCCAGCATGACCATCAACTGGGCGACGCCGACCACCACCAGGGTGGTCCAGGGGGCCTTGCCGGGGGCCTGTGCGGGCGTTCGTTCCGCGTCCTGCTCGGCAGTCTGGGGTGCCAGCGTCTGCTCGGTCACCGCGTCTCCTTCGTCTATGAAAAACGATTTATGCGAATGCATTGATTGATCCGCACACTACATTCATGCGTATGCATCGACAAGAGGGGCCGGCGAACCTACGATGAGGGGCGTGACAGATACAGCTCTGACCGATCGATGGGTGTCCGTGACCCGCGCCTGCGCGCAGATCAATCAGGCCGCTGAGCGCGCGCTGGCCGAGCGCCACGGCCTGTGCGCCAGCGCCTTCGAGATCATGGACGTGATGGCGCACGAGGATGGCTGGATCCGAGCGGGTGAACTCAGCTCCCGCGCGTCCAGAAGCCAACCCCAGGTCTCGCGTCTGCTGGCCCAGATGGTTACCGCCGGCTACGCCGAGCGCAAGCCGTGTCCGAACGACCGGAGGGGCTTCGACGTCCGGCTCACACCGGCGGGCCGACAGCTCTTCTCGCAGTCCGTCACCACCATGGAGGCGGTGCTGCGCGAGGTGGCCGAAAGCAGTCCAGAAGTACGGGACGTTATGGAACTTCGCGTTAACAATGCGTAGAAGTATTTGCTGGTGCCATCGACCTGTCTGGTAGCGTTCCAGGTCAATTGAAGTTCTTTGGCTGCCCTTCACATTCGTTACGGGCAATCAAAGCTGGCTGACCAGGGGGGCGGCCAAGCGACGCGATAGCCGGACGAGCTCGGCATACCTGCGTGCCGGGCCCGTATCGAACACCCCCCAGGAAGCGGAGGCACCCGGCCGTACCGCGGCCGGCCGTGCCTTCGTCGACGGCAGTTGGATACGGGGGAACCATGCTCAACCAGACGATGCAGCGGACAAGCACCCACAGCCCGTGGACCACCCACGGCCCGGCGGCTCAACGGCCGGTCGTGATGGCGCAGCCCGGCCCGCGGAGCGCGGCACTGACACGTGCCAGGTCCGGTCCGCCCGGCGATGCCCGGCCGACGGCCGCCGCCGACCCGGGAGTGTCCTTCCGGCTCCTCGGGCCGCTGGAGATCGTCACCGCGGCCGGACCGCTCCCGCTACGGGGCATGAACCAGCGCTCCGTCCTCACCTTCCTGCTGCTCCATGCCAACCAGGTGGTCGCCACCAGCGACCTCATGCAGGTCCTCTGGCCCGACGGCGACGCCCCGGCGACAGCCCGCAAGGTGCTGCAGAACACCGTCTCGGCACTGCGCGGTGTGCTGGCGCGCGGCGACATACCCGCCCATGTCGCGTCCCTGGTCAGCCAAGCCCCGGGCTACGTGCTGCCGATGGCGCCGGAAGCCCTGGACCTGGCCCGGTTCCGGATCCTCGCCGACCAGGGCCGCACCGCTCTGGCGGCCGGCCAGCCCGAGAGCGCCGCCCGCTCCCTGCGCGCCGCGCTGGGCCTGTGGCGGGGCCGCGCCGGACAGGAACTCGCCGAATCCGGCATCGACTGGCCCCAGCTCGCGGTGGTGGAGAGCGCCCGGACGGCAGCCCTCGAGGACTATTGCGACGCCGAACTGCGCAACGGACGGCACCACGAGGTGATCGGCTGCCTGGAGGCCGGGGCGGCTACCGAGCCCTCCCGGGAACGCTCGTGCCACCTCCTCATGCTCGCTCTCTACCGGGCCGGCCAGCAGGCCGAGGCCCTGCGCGCGTACGAACGGCTTCAGCAGCAGCTGAGCAAGGACTTCGGCGTCCAGCCCGGCCGCGAAGTACGGGACCTGCACCAGGCGATCATCAACCAGGACCCTGCCCTGCTCCCGTCCGAGGGCCAGGACGGCCTCGACCTCGACTTCAGCTCGCAGTCCGACCCCGAACTCGACCTGCTGTTCGCCCTGCTGGCCCTGGTGCAGCGCCAGCAGCGCCCGCACGTCGTGACGCTCGCCGGAGCCACCGGCGCGGGCGCCGCGACGGGCACCGGCCCGGGCGGGGGCCACGGCTGGCTGCTCTCCGAGCTCACGAGCAGGCTCCGCCAGGACGGCAAGGTCACCGTGTGGCACGTCCGCACCGGCCCGGACGGCGCCGCGCTCGGCGACGACCTGCGTGCCGCCCTGCGCCGCGCCACCCCGCACCGCCCGCTGGTGGTGGTCGCCGAAAACCTGCACCACGTACGGGGAGCGGTCCCGGCCTGCGTCGGCGAGGTGATCCGCGAGGCGGGCCGCACCCCACTGCTCGTGGTGCTGACCGCGCGCGCCGAGCCCGAAAGCCTCTGGCCCGGCTGGAACGCCGCCGTGCCCTGGTCGACCACCGTGATGGTCTGACACGACGCCCCGCCGAGCCATGCCCATCGACGTACGTACGGCCTCGCCAACGCCTTCGGCGCGGGCGCCCTCCTCACCCTGGCGGCGGCCGTCATGAGCGGCCGCCCCGCCGCCGTACCCGTATGTCCGCCCCGGAGCCGTACCCGGTCGCCCCGGAGCCCGAGCCCTGGAGACCTACCCCACCCAAGGACCACTCGTAGTCCGCTACAGGCCCCGGCTCGCGCGCTGGAAGTCCGTCACGAGGCGGCGATAGCCGGTGTGTCCCGTACGGCAGGCATGGCGCAGGCACCACACCCCTGGCGTCTCTTCGTCGTCCGCCGGTCCGGAGCCGTCGAGGCACGAGGTGCACTCGGCCTCGTACACCGGCCCGCTGCCCGTACGGTCGGTGGCCAGCAACCAGTCCGACGGGCTCACCACCCGCCCCGTCACACCCGTACTCCCCTTCACGGACAGCTCCGCCCAGATCCGCTTGCCCGGCCCGACCCGCTCACCCACGGCCCAACGGTCCGCGACCGCCGCGACGAGGAACAACCCGCGCCCACCGTCCGCGCCGGGGTCCGGTACGCCGGGGTCCCGTACGCCGGCCTCAGGCCGCCCTGCGCACACGTCGTGGACCTCGATCCGGACCCCGTCGGGCAGCCGAACGTACCGGGTCTCGATCTCCCGGTCCCTGGGCGCGACGGCGTGCCGCACGGCATTGGTGACCAGCTCGGACACCACCAGCAGCGCGTCCCCCTCCAGCTCGCACAGCCCCCAGTCGGCCAGGGCTTTACGCAACTCCGCCCGCGCGAGCGGCACACACCGCGCCTCCCGCCGCCACCGCCGGACGACTTCGGCTCCTCCAACCGGCAGCCCGATAAAATGCCCCATGCCGACGCTCCTTCGAAGCGTTGGCCACGCCCCCGAACCGTTCCTGCGGTCGCGGGGGTCTGTTGTCCCCAACTCTCCGGCGGAGCAGCCGAACTGGCTTCCCACCCACAGCTATCCCCTTGGTGGGTAGCCTGATGTGCAGACCTGGTCGACACACTGTCACCAGTAGGCGCGATGGGGCATCTCATGACCGCACCGGAGTCTTCTGCTGCACTGCCACCCGAACTTCTCCACCATGCGGAGATACAAGAGGCAATCGCATGCCACGACTTCGGCAGTGTCTTCCGGATCGCCCGCGATCTGGCGCGAATCAGCTATTCAAAGATCGCAGCCGCTTGCGACACGAAGCCCGAGCGTGTTGGTCTGTTGGCGCGCGGTGAAGGCAGTGTCACCACCTTCGAGAAGATCGCGGCGATCGCCGACGGCTTGCGGATCCCCGGCCACCTTCTTGGCCTGGCTCCTCGATGGTGGGAAGCACACCAACCACTCAGCGCAGCCGCGCTCGCGATGGGTCCTGTAGGAAGCGGGGAGGGATCGGTGGATCGCAGGGACTTCTTCAAGACAACCGCTCTGACCGGCCTGACCGTAGCTCTGCCCGACCTCCAACCCATCACCAGAAGAGGTCGCGTCTCAAGCGCTCTTCCCGAACAGCTGAGGGAACGCGCAGCCCGCCTGCGCCGCCTGGACGACATCCTCGGGGGAGGGGACACCTTCCGGGTGTATGTGGGGGAATACCAGGCCACCAAGGGCCTCATCCGGGAGGCGAGCTACACCGAGCCCACGGGGCGGGCACTTCTTTCGGTGCTGGCTGAGCAGGCTCAACAAGCGGGCTGGGCAGCGTTCGACTGCGGCAAGCAGTCCGAGGCAACGAATCTGTACGAGATCAGCCACCGAGCCGCCACAGAGGCCGGCGACGCACCACTTGCAGGCAACGCCCTCGCGTTCCTCGGGTACCAGCGAGTCAACGGTGACCGGAAGGCCGGTCTGGAAATCGCCCTGCGCTCTTGCCAGGCCGCCGGGCCGGACGCGCCTTCCAGCGTTCGCGCCTTGCTCCATGAGCGCCACGCGTGGGCGTGCGCCCTCGTCGGCGACAGCTCGGCGACTCAGGCGGCGCTCAGCGCGGCAGAGGCGGCTCTCCACGAGAGGGACGACACCCCTCAGCCGGATTGGGCCTCGTGGGTCGACCGGGTAGAGCTGATGATCATGACTGGTCGGTGCTGGACCGAACTCGGCCGACCGTTGAGAGCCGTACCGGTACTGGAAAGCGCTCGACCAGTTCGACGACAACAATGCCCGCGACAAGAGCCTCTACCTCACCTGGCTCGCGGAGGCATACCTGCACGGGGGTGAGATCGAAGAAGCAGCGAGCGTCGTCCATCGCTCACTGGACCTGGCAGCTGGCGTGGCGTCCGTACGCCCGAGGCAGCGGATCGCCCCGGCTCTCCACAGACTCGGCGACCACCGCACGGTGCCTGCGGTTGCTGCCGTGCTGGAGCGTTCGAGGGATTGACCGTCACCTCCCGTGCTTCGGGGTGGCGCTCGTCGCGAGCCACCGCAGGTAGTCAGGCGCTCCCGCCACGATGGGGATGGCCGTAATCTCCGGATTCTTCCACGGGTGGTGCTCAAGGAGATGACGCTCAAGCTCCGCATACTGGTCTGCTCTGATCTTGAAGAGGAGCTGCCACTCCTCCCCCGTACCGAACTCGCCCTCATGCCAAAAGGCCGAGAACACCGGACCTATGACTTGGGCTCCGGCAGCTCGTCGGGCGCGTACCGCCGCCCGGGCGAGCTCCTCAGCCGATTCGCGGTCCGCGGTTGCTGTCGACACCTGCAGGAAGTCAGCCATGGGTGCGACCCTAGCCCGAGGTGAGAGGTGTCGGACATGACGGCGGCCCCGTCCCCCTGAGGGGGCGGGGCCGGCCGGCCGTTGCGGGCGGGGTGGGGATCAGGCCTCGACGACGCCGGACGCCGCGATCTCGATCTTGCCGCGCGTGGAGCCGGACGGGCTGCCGAGCTTCTCGATCGTGTCGACGATCTCCTTGCCCTCGACGACCTCGCCGAAGACGACGTGCTTGCCGTCGAGCCAGGAGGTGACGACGGTGGTGACGAAGAACTGCGAGCCGTTGGTGTTGCGGCCGGCGTTCGCCATCGACAGCAGGTACGGCCGGTCGTGCTTCAGGGTGAAGTTCTCGTCGGCGAACTTCTCGCCGTAGATGCTCTTGCCGCCCGTGCCGTTGTGGTTGGTGAAGTCACCGCCCTGCAGCATGAACTGCGGGATGACGCGGTGGAAGCCGGAGCCGGCGTAGCCGAAGCCGTTCTGGCCCGTGCACAGCTCGCGGAAGTTCTGGGCGGTCTTCGGGACGACCTCGTCGAAGAGGCTGAAGACGATGCGACCGGCGGGCTTGCCGTCGATGTTGATGTCGAAGAATACGTTGCTCATGGGGTCCATCCTGTCACTCCCGGTGCGGTGCGCGCCCCCGAGGGGCCCGCGACCCGGCCCCCGAACGGCTCAGCCCCAGCTCAGGCGGGCGGCCGGGCCGGGGCCGAACGGGCGGCCGAGGCAGGGCCGAGCCAGGGCCGAGCCGGGCTGAGCCGGAGCTGAGCCGGGTCAGCCGCCCGTACGGGTCCCCGTGCCCTTGGCGGCGTCCAGCGCGTACACGCAGCGGTCCTTGCTGCACGCGTAGACCACGCCCGCCTCGGCCACCGGGGCTCCGGTGATCTCCCCGCCGGTGGCCAGCTTCCAGCGGAGCTGGCCGCCCGCCGCGTCGAGGGTGTAGAGGCAGTGGTCGGCCGATCCGAAGTGCACCCGGCCGTCCGCGACCGCCGGGGAACCGGTGATCTCGCCGCCCGCCGCGAACCGCCACTTCGGGGTGCCGGTGACCGCGTCGAGCGTGTACACGGCGCTGCCCGCGCCCAGGTGGACGTTGCCCGCGGCGACCAGGACCGGGTCGGCGGACTGCCGGGGCTCGGTGGCGATGCGCCAGCGGTCCTTGCCGTTGGCCGCGTCCAGGGCGTAGACGGTGCCCAGGTAGTCCGCGAGGTAGACCCCGCCGCCCGTGACGGCCGCGCCGGGGGCGAAGGCCGGGGGCGCGAGGAACACGGCGGGGGCCTCGAAGTGCCAGCGGACCCGGCCCGAAGCCCGGTCGATGGAGATCACCCGGGTGCCGGCGGCGACGTAGACGTTGCCGTCGGGGGCGGGAGTGACCCGTACGGGCACGTTCCCGCAGGAGGCGGCGTCGCCGACCGGGTACGACCAGGACTCGCGGCCGGAGCGGGCGTCCAGGGCCCGCAGCCGGGCGTCCTGCCACACGTAGACCGTGCCGTCGTGCAGCACGGGGGCCGCCTCGGCGGTCTCGAACTCGCTCTGCGCGCCGGTCAGCTCCCACAGCTTGTGCCCGCTGGACGACTCCCAGGCCTGTACGCCGCCGCCGCGCGTGGCGGTGACGACGGTGCCCCGGTCGGCGCGCAGGGCGTACACCCAGGCGTCGGCGGACAGCCGCCAGCGCTCGGAGCCGTCGGTGGCGTCCAGGGCGTAGAGGGAGGGGCCGTCGGAGGCGTGGATGCGCCCGTCGGAGACGGCCATGGACCAGGCTACGTCGCGGGTCTTGAACTGGCGGCGGCCGCTGGCCACGTCCAGGGCGTGCACCTCGAAGGAGGTCACGTAGAGCAGGTCGCCGGCGACGGTCGGGGTGCCCCAGACCTCGTTGGACATCCGGAACCGCCAGGGCCGCCAGCGGCCGCTGTCGGGGGCCGGGCCCGGGTTCGGCACGAGGACCGAGGGCGCGGGGCCCGACACCGGGGTGCCGGCGGGCGGCCGGATCCAGCCGGTCGCCGAGTCCGCGGCGGCGGCGTGGGCGGCCGGAGCCGAGGCGGAGGCCTGCGGGCCCGGCCCGATCGGCACCGGGGAGCCGCCGAGCCGCACGGGCTCGCCGGAGGGCGCCATCGGGGGGCGCTCGGGCCGCTGCGGGACGGCCTGGCCGGTCCGCGGATCGGTCCAGGGGTCGGCGCCGCCGCGCTGGCGGCGGTGCGTGGCGGGACCGGACGCGGGACCGGACCCGTGCCCGGAAGCGCGGCCGGACGCGGGACCGGGCCCGACGCTCTCGATGGGCGCGGAGACGCCGGCCCGGGGAAGCGCCGGCTTCGGCACGGCGGCTGCCGCCGCCGCGGCAGCTGCGTTGCGGTGGCCGGCCCGCCGGGCCTCGATCATCGCGACGGCCCGCTCGGGCAGCCACGCCGAGGCGGTACCGCTCTCGTCGCCGCCCTCGAAGAGGTGCGGGGCGAGCTGTGCCTGCAGGTCGGCCGGGGTCGGCCGCTGCGTGGCGTCCATCTGCATGCAGGAGTCGATCAGCGGGCGGAGCTCGTCGGGGAGCCCCTCCAGGTTGGGGCCCTCGCGGAGCAGCATGAAGACCGTCTCCACCGGGTTCGCCCCGTGGTACGGCGGATGCCCGGTGGCGGCGAAGACCAGCGTGGAGCCGAGCGAGAACACGTCGCTGGCGCCCTTGACGCTGCGCGAGTCCTTGGCCTGCTCCGGCGACATGTACGCGGGCGTGCCGACGGCCACGTTCGTCATGGTCAGGCGGGTGTTGGAGACCCCGCTGGCGATGCCGAAGTCGATCACGCGCGGGCCGTCCTCGACGACGAGCACGTTGGAGGGCTTCAGGTCGCGGTGGACCAGGCCCGCGCCGTGGATGGACTGCAGCGCCTCGGCGATGCCGGCGGCGAGCCACCGTACGGCCTGCGCGGGCATGGGCCCGCACTCGTGGACGATCTCCTCCAGGGAGGGCGCCGGTACGTACGCGGTGGCCAGCCACGGCACGGCCGCGCGCGGGTCGGCGTCGACGACGGCCGCGGTGTAGAAGCCGGACACGGCCCGGGCCGCCTCCACCTCACGGGTGAAGCGGACGCGGAACAGCTGGTCCTCGGCGAGCTCGGTGCGCACCGTCTTGATCGCCACCCGGCGTCCGGACGCCGACCGGGCGAGATAGACCAGCCCCATGCCGCCGGCGCCGAGCCGTCCCAGCACCTCGAAGGGGCCGATCCGTCTCGGGTCGTGCTGCGTCAGCTGCTCCACCACTCGCCTCCACACCCATCCCCGTACGGGGTCCCTCGCGGGCCCCGCTCTTCCAGCCATCGCCGGTGGCGTCGCCGTCATCGCCGTCACGTCACCGGATGCGCGCGAGCCGCCGCGGGTACCTGCCCCGTGCAGCGTCTCACCCCCGGGGGCCGCCCGGGTCGCGCACCCCCGATTCTGTCAGGCCCGCGCCTGGTCCGGCCCCGGCACGGCGGGCGGCCGTGCACACGGCTTCGCGGACTCCGTACAACCCATGGGGGGTGTCGTGGGTCTAGCCCCCGTTCAGCTCGTCACTGTCCGGGGGGATCCGTGCGTCACCGTTTGACTTCAGCCATCGTCGTCGCCACAACCGTGCTCGGGGGCCTGGCCGTTGCGGAGGCGGCGCAGGCCATACCGGGGGCGGCGCAGGCCGCCGTCGTACGGGGAACCGCGCTGGCCCCGTCCGTCACGGGGCCGGCGCAGGCCGTACCCGCGCAGGCGGCGTCCGTTCCCTGTCCGCCGGAGATGTACGCCCGGCAGGACGGGGCCCTCGTCGTCCACAGCGCGTCGGACGGGACGGGCGTGCCCGACGGCCTCGTCGTCCACCTGCGGGACAAGAAGACGGGCCTGCGCGTCGCCTCGGTCTCCGCGTTCCGCAAGGTGGCCGACCCGGAGGGCATCCTCCTCGGCTTCCAGCTGGTCTCGGAGCCGGTCAAGCCGGCCGCCCTCGGGATCTACACGCTCGAGGTCGGCTCCGAGGCCCGGCCCGTGGTCTGCGGGGACTTCGACTACCGGCTGCGTGCGGTGGTCACCGAGGTCGACGTGGCGGGCGGGGTGTCCCTCGACCGTCTGACGACCACCGTGTCGGCGGACGTGACCACCTTCGACCCGCGGACCGGGGCGAGCGCCCCGCTGGGGAACACCAAGGTCCGCCTCTCCGGCGAGCGCACCTCGCAGGAGGCGACCACGGACGCGCGGGGCCACCTGTCGGCCCCGTTCGCCTTCCGGGGTACGGAGAACCACACCGAGGTGCGCGTCGACGTCCTGGAGACCCCGGACCTGAGCCCCGGGGGGCGCGGCGAAACCGTACGCGCGGTCCGCCAGAAGGCCGAGATCCTCCTCGACCCCGAATCCCGGAAGATCAAGACCCGCTACGGCGCGATCGCCACGATCACGGGCCGGGCCGTCAGGACCGCCGGGGACGGGACGCAGAAGCCCGTCCCCGAGGGCACGCCGATGCTCGCGGACCTCACCGGTGAGCCCAGGACGACGGCGGACGGCCGGTTCGAGCGGCAGGTGCGGATGGTCCACGACCGCCCGGTGAAGACGACGTGGGCGGGCGGCAGGTCCCCGTGGCTGCAGTACGCGATCGCCGACACGGAGGCCGAGGTCGTCGAGGCCGGCTACTTCACGGACGTCAAGGCCACGATCGACGCCGCCAAGCGCGTGACGTTCACCGGCGCCCTCGCCCACCGGCCCCTCACCCGGACCGTCACCGGTGTCGAGGTGCAGTACTCGGCCGACGGCAGGACGGACTGGAAGACGCGCGGGGAGTTCACCGTGGACTTCGGCTCCGCCCGCTTCGACGAGACCCTGCCGGGCGAGGCGGACGGCTACTGGCGCCTGCGGTACGCCGCCGCCCCGCGCATGCAGGGCTCCGTCACCGAGCCGGTCCGGCTGACCCGGACCGAGACGGACTTCGAGTATTTCCGCGCGGCGCCGGGGCCGGTGCGCAAGGGCCACACCTTCTCCCTCGGGGGCACCCTGCGGCACGAGAGCCCGGCGAAGGCCTTCGGCGGGCAGCTGGTGCTGTTCTACTTCCAGCCGGAGGGCAGCCGGGACCACGTCTACCGGGGCTATGCGAAGACCGCCGCCGACGGCACCTTCACCCACGAGTTCACCGCCGACCGGACCGGCACCTGGATCGCCCGCTACAGCGACGCCGACGGCCTGCACTTCAACGCCAGGAGCCGCCGGGAGACCCTCGACGTGACCCCGTAGCCCGGCCGGATCCGGAAGGGACGGCCTAGCCGCCCGTCCTGGTCCGCGGCTCCGAGAGGAGTCCGAAGACCGCGCCCTGGTTGTCGGCGACCACCGCGATGCGCCCGTACGGGGTGTCGAAGGGGTCGGCGGTGACCCGGCCGCCGAGGCGCTGCACCATCGCCACGGACTGGTCGCAGTCCGGGACGGCGAAGTACGCGAGGTAGTGCGCGGGCATGATCTCCGGGAAGGCGTCGGTGATGAGGCTGCGCCCCAGGACGGCGGTCTCCGAGCCGGGCGCGGTGCCGGGCGGGGACCAGACGCGGTACTCGATGCCCGTCCCGTCGTCGTTCTGGTCCTCGGGGACGTAGCCGAAGACCTTGGCGTAGAAGACGTCCACGGCGTCGCGGGCCCGGGTGTACACCTCGGACCAGCAGTACGTGTAGGGCTCGTTCTGGGCGTCGAAGCCGTGGTGGGTGCCGGGCTGCCACAGCCCGAAGACGGCCCCGCCGGGGTCGGCGGCCATCGCGGCGGTCCCGTAGGGGCCGACCGGCATCGGGTCCATCACCATCTGGCCGCCGGCGGCGCGGATGCGCTGGGCGCAGGCGTACGCGTCGGTCGTGTAGAGGTAGATCCCCCAGACGGTCGGCATGCGGCCGTCGGGCTTGGGGGCGAGGGCGGCGACGTTGCGGCCGCGGCTGTAGGCCTGGGTGTAGTGGCCGTACTCGGCTCCCGCGCTGTCGGCGAAGGTCCACCCGAAGAGCTCACCGTAGAAGCGCTTGCCGGCTTCCACGTCCGGCAGGGAGGCGTCGACCCAGCAGGGTGAGCCTTCCGCGAATGCGGCCATGAGCCCGGTTCCTTCCGTTGTGCGGTGGTGTGCAAGGGTGTGCACCCTCCGCGCACGTTCTGCCTCGCTCGCCCAGCCATGTCCTCCGGATCATGATGTGCCCGAAAACTTGTCCACAGCCTGTTGATAAGACTATTCGGGGGATAGGGCCCGAACCCGGACGGCGCGCCCGGGGGGCCCGCCCGGCCGGAATCGGTCGCGGTGACGGGTCGCGGCGGGCTCACGCCCAGGCCAGGCGCCCCGTAACCCCATTTGCAGGCGGCCGAATCGCGCGCCGATCACCCCTCGGTAAGCTGACGGCATGACAGGACAAGTACGCACCGTCGACGGCCGCGTTGCCGGCCGGCGCGGTCAGGCGACGAGGCAGAAGCTGCTCGACTGCCTCAGCGAGATGCTCAGCTCCTCGCCGTACCGCGACGTCAAAGTGATCGACGTCGCCCGCAAGGCCGGTACCTCCCCCGCGACCTTCTACCAGTACTTCCCGGACGTCGAAGGCGCCGTCCTGGAGATCGCGGAGCGCATGGCCAACGAGGGCGCGCAGCTGACCTCGCTGGTCGAGGGGCGCGCGTGGGTCGGCAAGGCGGGATGGGCGGCGGCGGAGGAACTCGTCGACGGCTTCCTGGAGTTCTGGCGGCGCAACGACGCGATCCTGCGGGTCGTCGACCTCGGCGCGGCCGAGGGCGACAAGCGGTTCTACAAGATCCGCATGAAGATCCTCAACTCCGTCACCAACTCCCTCACGGAGTCGATGAAGGAGCTGCAGGCCAAGGGCAAGGTCGACAAGGACATCAGCCCGGCGGCGATGGCCGGTTCACTGGTCGCCATGCTGGCCGCGGTCGCCTCGCACCAGAAGGGCTTCACCACCTGGGGCGTCAAGCAGGCGGAACTGAAGCCGAACCTGGCGCTCCTGGTCCACCTGGGCATCACGGGCAAGAAGCCCACGAAGTGAGCGGCGGACCCCCACCGGGTCCGCCGCGCCTTCGGCGGCCGCTCGCGCCGCCGCCTTCACCCCTTACAGGGCTTCGCTCCTTACAGGGCTCCACCTCTGACAGGGCGTCCGCCCTAGCGGTGCTTCCGCCGTGATCAGCGACGCTCCAGGCGGAACAACCGGATCTCGCGCTCGATGCGCGCCTGGTACGCCGCGTACGGCGGCCAGAACTTCAGCACCGCCTGCCACGCCGCCGCGCGCTCCTCACCCGCCAGCAGGCGGGCGCGTACGGCGATGTCCTGACCCTTCCAACTCACGTCCGCGTCAGGGTTCTTGAGCAGGTTCCCGGTCCATGCCGGGTGTCCGGGGCGGCCGAAGTTCGAGCCGATCAGGATCCAGCTCGCCCCGTCCTGCTCCGGCATGCACGCGAGCGGGGTGGTGCGCGGTTCGCCGGTCTTGGCTCCCTTGGCGGTGAGGATCACGCCGGGGAGCATCTGGGCGCTGAGGATGACCTTGCCGCGGGTCAGTTTGTGCACCGCCTTGTCCATGGCGGGGATGAAGTGCGGTGCGATCTTGGCGAACAGCATGGTCGAGGAGACCTTCTGCATCAGCTTGACTCCGGGCGCCATCAGACGGCCACCTTCTCGTTCCGTGGGGCGGGGGCAGGGGCTGGTGCGGGTGCGGAGGCGGCGGCGGGAGCCGGGGCCGCGGGGGCGAACAGCCCCGCGGCTTCCGCGGCGTGGGCGCGCAGCCGGTGGACGGGGCCGAAGAGCAGTTCGTCGGCGGCCGCCCGCTTGAAGTAGAGGTGCGCGTCGTGCTCCCAGGTGAAGCCGATGCCGCCGTGCAGCTGGATGGCCTCGCCGGCGGTGATCCGCAGCGCTTCCAGTGCCTGGGCCAGGGCGAGTCCGCCCTGCTGCGGGTCCCAGGCGGCGTAGTAGGCGGCCGAGCGGGCCGCCTGGACCTGTACGTAGAGGTCGGCGAGGCGGTGCTTGACCGCCTGGAACGAGCCGATGGCCCGGCCGAACTGCTCGCGCTGCTGTACGTACTCGACGGTGCGGGCGAGCGCGTGCCCGGCCGCGCCGACCGCCTCGGCGGCCAGGACGGCGGCGGCGCCGCGTCCGGTGGCGGCAAGGGCCCCGGCCACATCGACACCCTCGCCGTCCACGCCCTCACCATCCACACCCTCGCCGGCGCCCAGCAACTCCGCTTCGACGTCGCGGAGTTGGATCCGCCCCTGCGGGCGGGTCTCGTCCAGGGTGGTCTGCCGGGTCCGTACGAGGCCGGGCGCGTCCTCCCGCACGAGGAACAGCAGGGTGCGGCTGCGGGCGAAGCCTCCCGTGTGCGCGGCGACCAGCAGCAGCGAGGCGCTGTGCCCGTCGAGCACCTGGGCGACCTCCCCGTACAGCCGCCAGCCGCCGTCCACGGCGCGGGCCTGCACCCCGCCGGCCCGGCCGCCGCCGGCCCAGTCGCCCGGGGCGTTGTCCCCGGTCAGCGCGAGGGCGGTGGCCAGGGCGGGGCCGGGTACGGCGAGCGCGGCGGTGAGCCCGCCCGCCGCGAGCGGCGGGAGCAGGGTGGAGCGCTGGGCGTCGGTCCCCAGGGCGGTGATCAGCGGCACGGCGAGCACGGCGGTGGCCAGCAGCGGCGAGGGCAGCAGCACCCGCCCGGTCTCCTCGCAGGCCAGGGCCAGGTCGGCGGGGGCGCAGCCGACGCCCCCGTACTCCTCGGCCACGGCGATGCCCGGCAGTCCGAGCTGTTGGGCGAGCTGCAGCCACAGCTCGCGGTCGTGTCCGGCGGCGGTGCGGACGGCGGCCTTGACCTCGTCCGGGCCGCAGCGTTTGCCCAGGATCTCGCGCAGGGTACGCCGTATCTCGTCCTGCTCCGCGGTGAAGGCGGCATCCATCGTCGGGCTCCTCCCCGTATCTGACGGGCCGTCATGTTAGGGCGAGCGGCGCCATAAGCACAGGGGGCGGACCTCCCGAAGGGGCTGGAGGAACCGGAAAGGCCGAAGGGGCCGAAGTCGACACCCCTAGCATCTGACGGTACGTCAGTTGTACCGTCGGCTCCATGCCTGTCACACCTGGACCCCTCTCCGCCTCCGCCGCCACGGCCACCACCGGCCCTCGGGCCCGGCCCCGCCGGGTCGCCGTCGTCGGCGTCGCCCTCTCGGACTGCGGCCGGGTGGACGGCCCCACCCCGTACGCCCTGCACGCGCAGGCCGCCCGCCGGGCCCTGGCCGACTCCGGCCTGGACCGCTCGGTGATCGACGGCTTCGCCTCGGCCGGCCTCGGCATCCTGGCGCCCGTGGAGGTCGCCGAGTACCTGGGCCTGCGCCCCACCTGGGTCGACTCCACCTCGGTCGGCGGCTCCACCTGGGAGGTCATGGCCGCCCACGCCGCCGACGCCATCGCCGCCGGCCACGCCAACGCCGTCCTCCTCGTCTACGGCTCCACCGCGCGCGCCGACATCAAGGCCCGCCGCCGCACCTCGAACCTCTCCTTCGGTGCCCGCGGCCCCCTGCAGTTCGAGGTCCCGTACGGGCACACGCTGGTCTCCAAGTACGCGATGGCCGCGCGCCGCCACATGCACGAGTACGGCACGACGCTGGAGCAGCTCGCCGAAGTGGCCGTGCAGGCACGGGCGAACGCCGCCACCAACCCGGACGCGATGTTCCGCGACCCCATCACGGTCGACGACGTCCTGTCCTCCGGGATGATCGCGGACCCCTTCACGAAGCTGAACTGCTGCATCCGCTCGGACGGCGGCTGCGCGGTCCTGCTGGCCGCGGAGGACTACGTACCGGACACCGCCAAGGAGCCCGTGTGGATCCTCGGCTCCGGCACCGCCGTCTCGCACACCACGATGTCGGAGTGGGAGGACTTCACCGTCTCCCCCGCGGCCGTCTCGGGCCGCCAGGCCTTCGCCCGCGCCGGGCTCACCCCGGCGGACGTGGACCTCGCCGAGATCTACGACGCCTTCACCTATATGACCCTGGTCACTCTGGAGGACCTCGGCTTCTGCGCGAAGGGCGAGGGCGGCGCATTCGTGGAGAAAGGCCGCCTCCTGCGGGACGGCGAATTCCCGGTCAATACGGACGGCGGCGGACTCTCCGCCTGCCATCCCGGCATGCGCGGCCTCTTCCTGCTCGTCGAGGCGGTACGCCAACTCCGCGGCGAGGCGGGCGAGGGCCAGGTGCGCAAACGCGGCGGAACCCTCCCACAGGTGGCCATCGCCTCGGGCACGGGCGGATGGTTCTGCTCGTCGGGGACCCTGATTCTCGGACGGGACTGACGCCTTGTCGGTGCGGCTGCGTAAGCTCCCGGAGGGGTCGGACACCTCGGTGTCCAAGACCCCTTCGGGGAATCTCCAGCCATCACGGGAACTGACTTGATATCGAACCTGCTGCGGCGTTCTCGCGCCGCTCTCGCCGTCACCGTCGCCACGGGCGCCCTGCTGACGGTCGCCTCGCCGGCCAACGCGGTCGCCGCGCCGCCGAACACCGCCGCCTCCGCCTTCGTGATGGACGCCTCCACGGGCGCCACGCTCACGAGCAAGTCGGGCGACACCAAGCGCGAGGGGGCCAGCACCACGAAGATCATGACGGCTCTGGTCGTCCTCACGAGGTCGAGCCTCGACCTCGACAAGAAGGTCACGATCCAGCAGGAGCACCTGAACTACGTCGCCCGCGAGGGCGCTAGCTCGGCCTACCTGAAGGCCGGCGCCACCCCCACCGTGCGCCAGCTGCTGTACGCGATGATGCTGCCCTCGGGCTGCGACGCGGCCTACGCGCTCGCCGACACCTTCGGACAGGGCACGACCAGGGCGGCACGCGTCCAGAGCTTCATCTCGAAGATGAACACCAAGGCGAAGGACCTTGGTATGACCAACACCCACTACGACACCTTCGACGGCATCTCGAACGGCAACAACTACATCACCGCGCGCGACCTCGCGAAGCTCACCCGCGCGGCGATGCGCTACACCCACTTCAAGGCGATCGTGAAGACCACCGCGTACAGCAGCGGCGGCACGTCCACCGTCGCCACGTGGAAGAACACCAACCTGCTGATCCAGCCCCGTCCCGGCGGCTACGCGGTCCAGGGCGCCATCGGCGTCAAGACCGGCACCGGAACGGCCGCGGGCAAGTGCATCGTCTTCGCCGCGACCCGTAACGGCAAGACCGTCATCGGCGTCCTGCTGAAGGACGAGGAGCGCTACGCGGACGCGATCAAGCTCATCGACTGGGCCGCCGGCCCGTCCACCACGTCGACGCTCCAGCGCAGCGCCACCGAGCCCATCCCGGACGTCCTCGACTGATGTCGTGACGCCCTGACGTCCTGCTGACGCACGCAGACGTCCACGGGGGCGCTCCGCCCGACCGAACCGGTCGGCCGGGGTGCCCCCGTTCGGCTGTCCCGTGGTGTTCGATCGACCAATGACGAGCGACGCACGCGACCTGAACGACTTCCACACCACCCTGCACACCCTCCGCGTCTGGGACGGCCCGCTGCCGTCCTTCGACACGGCCACCGCACCGGCCGACCCGCTCGGCCTGTTCCGGGAGTGGTTCGTTCACGCCGCCAAGGCGGGGCAGCCCGAGCCGCACACGATGAGCCTGGCGACGGTGGACGCGGACGGCCGGCCCGACGTACGGACGCTCATGCTGCACGACGCCGACGAGCGCGGCCTGCACTTCGCCTCGCACTCCACCAGCACGAAGGGCCGCCAGCTGGCCGGGCAGCCGGCGGCGGCGCTGGGCTTCTACTGGCCGGCGGTGGCCCGCCAGATCCGCGTCCGGGGACGGGTCACCGCCTGCGACGCGACGGAGAGCCGGGCCGACCTGGCCGCCCGCACGCGCGGAGCACTGGCGGCGGCCCTGACGGGCCGGCAGAGCGAGGTGCTGGCCTCCCGGGAGGAACTGGCCGCCGTCGCGGCGGAGTCCTGGGAGCGGGCGGGCACGGAACCGGACGCCCCGGCGCCGACATGGACCCGGTACGTCCTCGCCCCCACGGAGATCGAGTTCTTCCAGGGAGACCCGGCCCGCCTCCACACCCGCCTCCGGTACACCCGCACCCCCACCACCCCGTGGACCCACCACCTCCTGTGGCCCTGACCCAGCCGCCCGGGGCATGAGGACCGGGGTCCGAGGCTTCCCACCCATCCGGCGTCCGAGGACCGGGGGGCTTCCCACCCGTCCGGCGTTTCAGGACCGGGGTCCGGGGCTCTTCAGCCGTCCGGCGTTTGAGGACCGGGGTCTGGGGCGGAGCCCCAGGGGGTCCGGGCGCAGCCCGGTACCCCTCCAGCCCGTCCGGCGCTTGAGGACCGGGTCAGGGCAGAGCCCTGGGAACGGAGGAAGGGCGGGTAGGGGACTCCGCCCCGCAGGGCCGACCACCCGCACCCACCCAACGGCACCCGCAGGGTCGTCCGGCCAGCCGGGCCGCCAGACAGCCGGGCCACCGGGCCACCGGGCCACCGGGCAAGCCGGACAGCGGCAGCCGGCCGCGCGGGCCACCGGACAGCCGAAGCCGGCCACCAGGCCGACCACGACGCTCAGGCCACCGCGAACACCGCCACCCAAACCCCCTCCGCCGCCTCCCGGAAGGACACCACCAGGTCCATCCCCACCCGCAACTCCGCCCCCTCCGCCCCCTCCGCCCCGACGACCTCGGTCATCATCCGCGGCCCCTCCGCAAGGTCCACCACCGCCGCCACGTACGGCACCCGCTCCCCGAAGGGCGGCAGGTCGTTCCTATGGACCACCGACCAGGTGTAGAGCGTGGCCCGCCCGCTCGCCGTCTCCCACGTCACCCGGTCCTCCCCCGCCCAGCAGGCCGGGCAGAACTCCCGCGGATAGTGGTGCGCCTTGCCGCACTCCCCGCAGCGGCGCAGCAACAGCCGCCCCTCCGCCGCCGCGTCCCAGTAGGGCCGCGTGAAGTCGTCGATCTCCGGCAGGTCGAACCGCGCAGCCGTACCGGCTCCAGTACTCACGACACCACTCCTCCGGGACACACCCATCTGACGTCCCGTCAGTTCACCGGATCCGCCCCCATCCCACAAGCCCCCACCCCCGACACCCACCCACCACGACTCCCCGCCACCACACCCCACCCCCCGCCACCACTCCCCGTAATCGATCCGCAACCGATTCCCTCCTCGTCCGAGACCCACCGCCCGCGTACGGCGATACGCTCACACCTCATGCCCGGAGCCCCCACAGCACCCGACCTGTCCACCCAGCCCCGCCCGGTCTACGTGATCGGCGCCGGCCCCGGCGGCCTCGCCGTCGCCGCCGCGCTGCGCGCCCGCGGGGTCCGCGCGGTGGTCGTCGAGAAGTCGGAGTCGGTCGGCGCTTCCTGGCGGCGGCACTACGACCGCCTCCACCTGCACACCACCCGCCGCCTCTCCGCCCTGCCGGGCCTGGCCATGCCGCGCCGCTTCGGACGCTGGGTCGCGCGCGAGAACGTGGTGCGCTACCTGGAGAAGTACGCCGAGTTCCACGAGCTGGAGATCGCCACCGGCATCGAGGTGACCCGCCTCGAGCCCACCACACACTCGGCGGCCCCCACGGACTCAGCGAACTCCGCGAACTCCGCGGACCCCACGAACCCCCAAGCCCCCGGCTGGACCCTGCACGCCACCGGCGGCCGCGTCATGGCTGCCCGGGCGGTGGTGGTCGCGACCGGGTACAACCACACCCCCCTCGTCCCCGACTGGCCCGGCCGGAACACCTACCCGGGCCCGCTCGCCCACGCCTCCGAGTACCGAAACCCCACCCCCTACGCCGGCCAGGACGTCCTCGTCGTCGGCGTCGGCAACACCGGCGCCGAAATAGCGGTCGACCTCGCCGAGGGCGGCGCCGCCCGGGTCCGGCTCGCGGTGCGCACGGCCCCGCACATCCTGCGCCGCTCCACCGCCGGCTGGCCCTCGCAGCGGACCGGGATCCTGGTCCGGCACCTGCCCGTCCGGCTCGTCGACCGGCTCGGCGCGATCGTCGGCAAGGCCTCGGTCCCGGACCTGTCCGCGTACGGCCTCCCGCGCCCCACCACCGGCCTGTACACCAGGGTCAAGCAGGGGTCGATCCCGCTCCAGGACGTCGGCCTGATCGACGCGGTCCGCACGGGCCGGGTGGAGCCCGTGGCCGCAGTCGAGTCCTTCGACGGAGCCGAGGTGGTCCTCGCGGACGGCTCACGGATCACCCCGGACGCCGTGATCGCGGCCACCGGCTACCGCCGCGCCCTGGAGGGCCTGCTCGACGGCCTCGACGTACTGGACGACCGAGGCCGCCCCCGCACCCACGGCGCGAACACCCCACCCGACGCCCCGGGCCTCTACTTCACCGGCTTCACCAACCCCATCAGCGGCAACATCCGCGAACTGACCCTGGACGCAAAGAAGATCGCGAAGCACATCGCCCGCACGGTCGCCCCGTAAGCCCTCCCCAGCCACCCCAGGCCCTCCCCCTGCCCCTCAGGCCAGTTGTCAGTGGCCTGGGGCAGCATCGGCACGCCGGACCACCACCGAAGCCATGGGGGATCACCGTGTCGATCACAAACCAGCAAGCAGCAACCCGCCCCTTCCTGGAGCCGCTCTACCGGGACGCGTACTACCCGGATCACGTCCTCGACAAGGGCCGGGCCATCCTGCTCCGGCTGTGCGCGCGCATCGAGGCCGAGCAACCGGCGAACCTGCCCGCGCTGTACGTGCTGACGGGGGCGGCGACCGAGGAGTTCAACCTCCTGGAGGCGGAGTTCGAGGCCGCGGGGAGCGAAATCGAGACCGTGGCGCGCGAGGAGATAGCCGAGGACTTCGGGTTCGTGGCCTCCGCATACGGATTCGCGGACGCGGACATCGAGGCGCTCATCGCCCCCCGGGAGTGGTGAGCAGCCCCTCGGGCGGCGAGACCGGCCGGGCCGGGGAGGCCGCTCCCGCAGCACCGTCGCACGCTCCTGACCTCGGCCGAATAATGGTCTGGACCGGCCCGCGGCGATCTGAGACCGTTCCCAGGAAGGCCCCGGAAGCCGACCCAGAACCCACCCCGGGACGGCCCTGAGGCGTGTCCGGGAGCCGGGCCGCGAGCGTTCCACACAGCACCTCCACCAGCTTTCCTGTGCATCCCTGTTCCTGACGGCACGTCAGTTCAGTAATCTGACTACGCGTCAGTTATTGAGATTCGTCGAGGTTCATCGAGCAGGAGCGGGCGGAACGATGCTTGGATCTACTCACGGCACCCTCACCACCGACTTCCGCGCACGTGTCGAGGCCTGCGGGGAGACCCCCAGGACGGCCGTCCACTCCACAGCGGCGCCGTCCGCCGAGGACACGGTCGCGCTGGACGTCAGCGGTCGGCCCCTGCACGCCGACGCCCCCGACCTGGACCGGTTCTTCCGGCCCGAGTCCGTGGCGGTCATCGGCGCCTCGGACGCCGACGGCAGACCGAACACCGGCATCACCCGCCAGCTCATCGCCTGGGCGGAACGCGTCGGTGCCCGGCTGCACCCCGTGCACCCCACCCGGGCCACGGTCTTCGGGCTGCCGTGCCACGCCTCCGTGGCCGACCTGCCCGAACAGGTGGACCTCGCGGTCCTCCTCGTAGCCGACCCGCTCCCGATCGTCGAGCAACTGGCGGAAGCCAAGGTGAAGTTCGCCGTGGCCTTCGCCTCCGGCTTCGCCGAGACCGGCGACGAGGGCGCCGCCGCGCAAGCCCGCCTGGGCGCCGCCGTACGGCGCTCGGGCCTGCGCCTCCTCGGGCCCAACACGAACCTCAACGCCTTCGAGAAGTTCCGCGACGACCTCGACGGCCCGGCCATCGCGCTCATCACCCAGTCCGGCCACCAGGGCCGGCCGGTCTACACCCTCCAGGAGCTGGGCATCCGCCTCTCCCACTGGGCGCCCACCGGCAACGAGGCCGACCTCGAAACCTCCGACTTCATCTCCTACTTCGCCGAGCAGCCCGAGGTCGGGGCCATCGCCTGCTACGTCGAAGGCCTCAAGGACGGCCGGCAGTTCCTCCTCGCCGCCGACCGGGCCGCCCGCAACGGCGTACCCGTCGTCGCCGTCAAGGTCGGCCGCACCGAGACCGGCGCCCGCATGGCCGCCTCCCACACCGGGAAGCTGACCGGCGCGGACACCGTCGTGGACGCCGCCATGCGGCAGTTCGGCGTCATCCGCGTCGACGGCCTCGACGAACTCCAGGACACCGCGGCCCTCCTGGCCCGCGCCCGCAAGCCCCTCGCCGACGGAGTGGTCGTCTACTCCATCTCCGGTGGCACCGGCGCCCACTTCTCCGACCTGGCGACCGAGGCGGGGCTCAGCATCCCCACCCTCTCCCAGGCCAAGCAGGACGAACTGCACCAATGGATTCCCTCCTACCTGGGCGTCTCCAACCCCGTGGACAACGGCGGCCACCCGGTAGGCGACTGGCGAGGCCGCAAAATCATCGACGCGATCCTCGCGGACCCCTCGGTCGGCGTCCTGATCTGCCCGATCACGGGCCCTTTCCCTCCCATGAGCGACAAGCTCGCCCAGGACCTGGTGGACGCGGCCGAGCAAACGAACAAACTGATCTGCGTGATCTGGGGCTCCCCGGTCGGCACGGAGGAGGCCTACCGCACCACGCTCCTCGGCTCCTCCCGGGTCGCCACCTTCCGCACGTTCGGCAACTGCATCACCGCCGTCCGCGCGTACCTCGGCCACCACCGCTTCACCTCCTCCTACCGCTCCCCCTTCGAGGACGCCCCGCGCACCACCTCGCCCTCCTTCCGCAAGGCCCAGGCCCTCATGCGCCCGGGCCAGCAGCTCAGCGAACACGCGGCGAAGCAGCTCCTGCGCGCCTACGGGATACGCGTGCCCCGCGAACAACTGGTGACCAGCGCCGCAGCGGCCGTACGGGCGGCCGGACTGGTCGGCTACCCGGTCGTCATGAAGGCCTCGGGCCCTCAGCTCGCGCACAAAACGGAACTGGGCCTGGTCAAGATCGGCCTGACCTCGGCGAGTCAGATCCGCGACGCCTACCGCGAGTTGACGGACATCGCACGCTACGAGAACGTCCCGCTGGACGGGATCCTCGTCTGCCAGATGGTGGAGCGCGGCGTCGAAATGGTCGTCGGGGTCACCCAGGACGAACTCTTCGGCCCCACGGTGACGGTGGGGCTGGGCGGGGTCCTGGTGGAGGTCCTGCACGACGTGGCCGTCCGGGTCCCGCCCTTCGGGGAGGACCAGGCCCGAGCCATGCTCGGGGAACTCCGCGGGCACGCGCTGCTGGAGGGCGTACGGGGGGCGCCCCCGCCGACGTCGACGCGCTGGTGGAGGTCATCCTCCGGGTGCAGCGGATGGCGATGGAACTGGGCGACGAACTCTCCGAGCTCGACATCAATCCCCTGATGGTGCTTCCTCGGGGCCAGGGGGCGGTGGCCCTGGACGCGCTGGCCATCTGCCACTGACCTCCGGTGGCCCTGCCGTCCTCGCCCGGCGCCGCCCGGCTCCGGCGCCGGGCGGACGCCGATCCGGGGCCCGCGCCCCGGCCCCCCGCTGCGCGGGGCGGAGTCCCCTACCCGCCCTTCCACCGTTCCCAGGGCCGGCCCTGACCCGGTCCTCAAACGCCGGACGGGCTGAAAGCGGGGGCCCCGGGCTGCGCCCGGACCCCCTGGGGCTCCGCCCCAGACCCCGGTCCTCAAACGCCGGACGGCTAAAAGATCAAACCCCGGCCGGGACGGAACACTCGAACCCCCAACCAGGAGGGACCACTCGGCCCCCCGGGCGGGAGGACAGAGCACTCGGACCCCAGCGCGGGAGGGACCGCTCGGACCCGGGCGGGAGGGACCGCTCGGACCCGGGCGGGACGGGACGTTCCCCCCGGTCGGGGTCGGACGTTCCCCCCGACCAGGGTCGGACGTTCCCCCCGGCCGGGGTCGGAGGCTCGGCGGGGTCGGGGACGGGGGCGGGGTGGGGTGTCGGACTGGACGTAAAGCGTGATTTGTGGCGCCAGAGAAGCCCAAGCTGTCGAAGCAGAACAGAGGGCGCCTAAATCATGCAGTCCAGGCCGACACCCCACCCCGCACCCGGCACCGACCCCCACCCGCAGCCCCCACCGACCAAGGCCACCCCCAGCCCCGCCGGCGTTTGAGGCGCAGGGGCCCGGGGACCGGTCCCCGGCAACGGCGCCGCACCCACCCACGAACAGGAGTTCCCCCATGACCCCCACCCCGGAGGACCACGTCCTCCACCGCTTCGAGAGCGGCGTCTCCTGGATCACCCTCAACCGCCCGGAGGCCATGAACGCCGTCACCTGGGACCAGCGCGAGCGCGTCATCGCCCTGCTGGCCGAGGCCTCCGCAGACCCCGACGTCCGCGCCGTCGTCATCACCGCCACCGGCAAGGGCTTCTGCGCGGGCGCCGACCTCCGAGGATCCCCCGCCACCCCCGCGGAGCGGGTCGTCGGGGACGTGGCCCGCATGATCCGGCTCGGCGCGCAGCGCCTGATCACGGCCGTGCTCGACTGCGAGAAGCCGGTCATCGCCGCAGTGAACGGCACCGCAGCCGGCATCGGCGCACACCTCGCGCTCGCCTGCGACCTGGTCATCGCCGCCGAACCGGCCCGTTTCATCGAGGTGTTCGTCCGCCGCGGCCTGGTCCCCGACGGCGGCGGCGCGTACCTGCTCCCCCGCCTCCTCGGCCCGCAGAAGGCGAAGGAGCTGATGTTCTTCGGCGACGCCGTCCCGGCCGCCGAGGCGGAGCGGCTCGGCCTGGTGAACAAGGTGGTGCCCGCAGAGGCGCTGGAGGAGACCGCCCGGGAGTGGGCGGAGCGCCTCGCGCAGGGCCCCACCCGCGCCCTGGCCCTGACGAAGCAGCTGGTCAACGCTTCCCTGGACGGCGACCGGGCGACGGCGCTCGCCGCCGAGGCCACCGCCCAGGAGCTCAACATGACCACGGCCGACGCGAACGAGGGGGTCGCCAGCTTCGTGGAGCGCCGCACCCCGAAGTACCTCGGCCGGTAGCCGGAGCTATGGCTACAGCTACAGCTACATACCCGGATCCGGCGTGAGCAGCGCGAACACCGCTCCCGTCGGGTCCGCGGTCCACGCCATCCGGCCGACCTCCGGGACGTCGGCGGCGGGCATCAGGACCGAGCCCCCGCCGCCCCGGACGGCGGCTACGGTCGCGTCCACGTCGGCGACGTTGAAGTACGGCACCCAGCGCGGGACTTCATTCGCACCGTCGCCCTGCGGCGCGACCCCGCCGAAGGAGCCGTCCTCCTGGTCCCCGTCGGCGATGCTCAGTACCCGGTACGTCATCCCGGGGGCCTCCATCTCCGCGGAGCGCCACCCGAAGAGCCCGGCGTAGAACTCGACGGCCGCGACCGGGTCGGGGACGTGCAGTTCCGCCCAGACCAGACTGCTCACCTCGGAGGTCCGCCCCAGCCCGGCGGTCTTCCCCGGCTGCCAGCACGCGAACTCAGCGCCCTGCGGGTCGGTGAACTGCGCCAGCCAGCCCTCCCCCATGACGTCCCCGGGCTCCATGCGCACCACTCCGCCGCCCGCCTTGACGGCCGCCGCCGTCTCCTGGATGTCGGGGGTGTTGAAGTGCAGCATCCACGCCGGGGTGGCGCCCTCCTCGGTGAGCGGCCCCAGCGCGGCGACGGTCTTCCCGCCGACCTGGAAGAAGCCGTAACCACCCGCCTCCGGGCCGAGGGAGAGGAACTCCCAGCCGAAGACTCCGGTGTAGAACGAGACGGCCCCGTCGGTGTCGGGGCTCCCGAGGTCGAGCCAGTTGGGCGATCCCTTGCGGAAATCGGTGCCGAGCATGAGGTTCCTCCTGTGCGTGCGCCGCTACTGCGGCGGGGTCCTGTCACCGGGTCCCCGGGTCCCCGGGTCTCCGGGTCTCCGGGTCTCCGGTCCCCCGCCACGATGCCGAGCCCGTCCGTGGCCCGCGCTCCAGGGGACTCCGCACGGCGGTGGATTCACCCGTACGGCCGCGCCACTCCCGCTCCCGTGTCCGCATCCGTGGGATGTGCGACCCGATGGACGCGGTGGACGCGGTGGCCAAGCAGCCCCCGGGCCCCGCCCCGAGCGCCTACCGCACCTACCGCGCCTGCTTCCGCAGGATCCGCACGTCCCCGCTGTCCGGGTCACCGATCAGCACGAACAGCTGCGGCTCCTCCTCGCTGCCCGCCACCCGCCAGTACAGCGAAGCCTCCTCGCACTCCGCGACGGACAAGGCCACGCCCGGCCCGTAGCCGTCGTCCGATCCCCCGGTGTGCTCCCAGGTCCCGCGCCCCGAGCAGCGGTCCGTCACGCCGAACCCGTCGTCCACGGGCAGCTTCTCCGCCATCGCCCCGCCCTCGGCGTCGAGTTCCAGGCGGACGCCGGAGCCGGCCCACTCGCCGACGTAGTCGCCGCGCTCCAGGGCCGGCGGCTGGTACGGAGGCATGAGGAAGCCCGCGACGAGGGCGGCCGGTACCGCGAACGCGGTCGCCGCCAGCGTCCACAGCCGCATCCGGAGCTTCCTGCGCTGCCGCATCCGCGCGTACACCGCGACCCCCACGGGGAGCACCCCGGCGGCCGCGATCCAGCCCCACGTGGCGAGGTAGGAGGTGCGGATCAGCAGGGCCACCGGTGCGGCGTACACGCCTGCGAGCAGGACCAGGACCGGCAGGGCCCACCGCGGCGCGGAGATCCGGGTGCGCAGGCCCACGGCGTTGGAGAGTTCCATCACCGGCGTGGTGACGAGCGTGCTGTGCACCCAGCCCGCCACGGCCGCGAACAGCGGCAGGAAGACGCACGCGAAGGCCACCTCGAGGATCAGGCCGATGGCGAACGTGCCGTAACCCACGCCGTACGCGTCGCTCTCGCCCGGGGAGACCCACCAGAGCAGCGCCCCGACGAGGAACTGCGCCGCGGCGACGGTTTCCGCGCCGGGCGCGATGCCGGTCCAGGAACGTCTGATCCGCGGCGCGACACCCACGTGGTTCGACATGACGAGCCCCCGCATCCCCACACTATTGAACACGTTCAATCCACGTGGACCCTACACTCCCCTTCCCATCTGACGAACCGTCAGCTTCAATCGGTGATGTGATGGGACACGCAGGGATGGCGGCCACCGTCGTCCGATACCTCAGATCAGTCGGCTCCCTCCCCTCCGCCGCGGCGGAGCCCGGGGCCGAGCCCGTCGAAGCACTGCCCCGCCCCGATCTGCGGGCCGTCGGCGAGGACGAACGCGCGCCCGTCAGCCCGGCAGAGTTCCGCGCCGTACTGGGGAACTTCGCCAGCGGGGTCACGATCATCACCTCCCCGCCCGGCGAGGACGAGGAGGGCCCGGCCGGCTTCGCCTGCCAGTCCTTCGCCTCGCTCTCCCTCGACCCGCCGCTGGTCACCTTCATGGTGGCCCGTACGTCGACCACCTGGCCCCGCATCGCGCGCACCGGGGTGTTCTGCGTGAACATCCTCGGCGCCGAACAGGGCGAGCTGTGCCGGGCCTTCGCGGTCAGCGGCGCCGACAAGTTCGCCGGCGTCGCCCACACCCCGGCCCCCGCCACGGGTTCGCCGCAGCTCGAAGCGGTGCCCGCCTGGATCGACTGCCGGATCCACGCCGTGCACACCGGCGGGGACCACCTCATCGTGGTGGGCAAGGTCGAGGCCATGGGCGCGGCCGGCGAGGGCGAGCCCCTCCTCTTCCACAAGGGCCGCTTCGGCCGCTTCGCCGACTGACGGATCCCCCCGCCGCTGCCGCTATCCTGCGGATCTCGAACGGGCGGGGGGCCATGAGACACACGTACTACGAGCCGGGTCGCAGCAGGTGGACCGCCGTCACGGGCCGGCTCATGCTGATCAGCGCGGCCGCCACGGTCGGGGCCGTGTGGATCAAGCTGGACCCGTACCCGCCGCTGAAGACCGAGCTCGCCCTCGCCGCCATCACGGTGCTCTTGGCCGCCTGCTGGATCGTGGCCTCCCGCCGGGCCCGGACCGGCCCTGCCGAGGCACGGCCCGGGCTGCGGCCCGCCCGGCAACCGAGCCGGGGCCTGTCCCGGCTGCTGGCCGTCGGCACCGTCCTCGCCAGTGCCGCCGCCCTCCTGCTCGCCTTCACCGTGACCGGCGACTTCGGCCGTGAGCAGGAGCGACTGGAGCGGGCCGGGATCGACGCGCACCGGATCCCCGTGTCGCGGGTCCTGAGCACGCCGGAGCCCACCGGGAAGAAGAGCGCCTCGCGCAAGGAGCTGTACACCGCCGACCTCGCCTTCCAGGTGCCTTACGACAGCGGCGAGGTACGCGAGCTCGTGCTCCGGAGCTTCAAGACGATCGGGCCGCCCGAACCGGGGATGAAGGTCGATCTGTACTACGCCCGCGCGCACCCGGACATCGAGGTCCAGACCGGGCCGCCTGGCCTCGGATCGCTCGTCGTCATGCTCTACATCATGGTCGGGGTGCCCGCCCTCGTCTTCGCGGCCCGGGCGCTGAAGGCCGCCGACGCCCACTTCGTGCACACCCTGCGGCGCTTCCGCGCCCGGGTGCACCTTCCCGCCTTCGGGATCCTGCTCGTCGGAATCGTCCTGTTGCTGCCCGTGGCCCTGGAGTCCCGGGCCGACGGGTTCGCCCGGGGCGCGGCCGCACTGGCGGCGCTCACCCCCTGGCTGGCCCTGCGCCAGGTGCGCAGAGCCGGCCGCGAGGTCAGCGAGCCGAACGAGTCGACCAAATCGACCACATCGAGCTAGTCATCCGGGCTCAGAACGTGAGGACCCCCCGGGCCACCCGCCCGTGGTGGGCGTCGTCCACGGCCTTGTCGAAGTCCTCGACCGGGTAGACCTCCGTCACCAGCTCGTCGAGCAGCAGCTTGCCCTGCCGGTAGAGCTCCGCGTAGAGCGCGATGTCCCGCTGCGGGCGCGAGGACCCGTACCGGCAGCCCATGATCGTCTTGTCGAGGTACATGGAAGAGACCTGGAAGGCCACCTCCTCCTTGAAGCCGGGCACGCCGAGCAGGACCGCCTGTCCGTGCCGGTCCAGCAGGTCGATCGCCTGCCGGATCAGCTTGACGTTGCCCACGCACTCGAAGGCGTGGTCCGCGCCCGTGGGGAGGATCTCCTTCACGGCCGCCGAGGAGTCCGCCACCGCCGAGGCGTCGATGAAGTGCGTGGCGCCGAACTGCCGGGCCACCGCCTCCTTCGCCGGGTTCGCGTCGATCGCCACGATGGTGGTGGCACCCGCGATCCGCGCGCCCTGGAGCACGTTCAGCCCGATGCCGCCGGTGCCGATGACGACCACCGTCTCCCCGCGGTCGACCTTGGCCCGGTTCAGTACGGCGCCCACGCCCGTCAGGACCCCGCAGCCGATCAGCGCGGCCGAGGTCAGCGGAATGTCCTTGGAGATCTTCACCGCCTGCACGGCCTTGACGATCGTCCGCTCCGCGAAGGCCGAGTTGGACGCGAACTGGAAGAGCGGCTTGCCGCCCCGCGAGAACGGCTGCCCCGGCATCCCGATCGCCTTGCGGCACATCGTCGGCCGGCCGCGGTCGCAGTCCGCGCACGCCCCGCAGTTGGCCAGCGTGGACAGCGAGACGTGGTCGCCGGGCACCACGTGCGTGACCCCGGAACCGACCGCCTCCACCACGCCCGCGCCCTCGTGCCCGAGCACCACCGGCGGCGGGAACGGGATCGTCCCGTCGATCACCGACAGATCGCTGTGACACAGCCCGGCCGCCGCTATCGCGACCAGCACCTCCCCCGGCCCCGGGTCCCGGATCTCCAGATCGTCGACCACCTGGGCCTGCTTGCCGTCGAATACGACGCCTCTCACCTGGACTCCTTAGGCAGGCCGAGCACGCGCTCGGCGATGATGTTGCGCTGGATCTCGTCCGAGCCGCCGTAGATGGTGTCGGCACGGGTGAACAGGAACAGCCGCTGCTCCTCGTCGAGTCCGAGTTCGTACGGGGTCCCCTGCGACCACTGCCCCGGCCCGGCCGTGGCCACCGCGCCCCGGACCTCCACCGCCAGCTCCCCGAGCCGCCGGTGCCAGCCGCCCCACAGCAGCTTCGCCACGCTGGGCGCGCCGGGGTCCCCGCCCGAGCTGCCCGCGGCGCCCGAGCCGCCCAGCGTCCGCAGCGCGTTCCACCGCATCGTGCGCAGCTCGGCCCACTGCCGTACGAGGCGTTCGCGCAGGACCGGGTCGCCGGAGCCCGCGTCCACGTACGCCCGGACCACGCGCTCCAGTTCGGCCGCGAAGCCGATCTGCTGGACGAGCGTGGAGACCCCGCGCTCCAGCGCGAGCAGGCCCATGGCCACGGACCAGCCGTTGCCCTCCCCGCCCACCACCTCGGCGGCGACGGCCCCGTCGAAGAACACCTCGTTGAACTCGGAGGTCCCCGACATCTGCCGGATGGGCCGGACCTCGACCTTCCCCGGCTGGTCCATGCGGACCAGGAGGAAGGACAGCCCGCGGTGCCGCTCGGAACCGGCCCCGGTGCGCGCCAGGACGAAGCACCAGTCGGCGTCCTGGGCGAGCGAGGTCCAGATCTTCTGCCCGGTGACCCGGTACGGCCCGGTCCCGCCTCCGCCCGCGTCCCGTACCGCCGTCGTACGGATTCCCGCGAGGTCGGAGCCGGCGCCCGGTTCGGAGTACCCCTGGCACCACAGCTCCTCGCCGCGGGCGATGCCGGGGAGGAAGCGGGCCCGCTGCTCCGGGGAGCCGTAGGCGATCAGCGTCGGCGCGAGGAGGTTCTCGCCGATGTGGCCGACCCGGGCCGGGGCGCGCGCGGCCGCGTACTCCTCGGCCCACACCACCTGCCCGGTGAGGGACAGGCGCCGGTTGCCGTAGGCGCCCGCCGGTCCCCCTTCCGCCTCCCAGCCCTGGCCGATCCAGCCGCCGCGGCCCAGCTCGCGCTCCCACGCGCGCCGGACCTCGACTCCTTCGTGCTCGCTGCCGGGGCCGCCGAGGCCGACGGCCTCCTCGTAGGGCCCCGTGAGGTGCTCCGCCAGCCACTCCCGGGCTCGGCCGCGCAACACCTCGTCCTCGTCGTCGAAGCCGAAGTCCATGGTCAGTGCCCCCTCGGGTGCTGTCCGGCCCCTGTGGCCGCCGGTCTCTCGCGCCGTGGCACGCGTACGCGCCCATCCACTCCGAACACCCGGCCAGGGGTCATGCGTTGGGGCGGTCCTTGGCGGCCGCCGCCTTGGCCATGGCTTCGAGCTGGGCGAGCATCGGCATCGGGTCGGTGCCGACGGTCCCGGGCAGGAAGTCGGCGATCTTCTCGGGGGTCCAGGAGCCCTCGGCGTAGCCGGCGCGCAGTTCGCGGGGCTGGGCCCAGACGGCGATCTTCGGGCCGGCGATCGTGTAGACCTGCCCGGTGATCTTCTCGCCGCCGACGGCCACGGCCTTGTCGGAGAGCAGGTAGGTCACGAGCGCCGCGACGTCCTCGGGCTCGCCGATCTCCTTGAGCTCCATCGGAACGTTGGCCGACATCCGGGTGCGCGCCACGGGTGCGACGGCGTTGGAGGTGACCCCGTACTTGGCCAGGCCCAGCGCGGCGGAGCGGACGAGCGAGATGATCCCGCCCTTGGCCGCGCTGTAGTTGGCCTGGGCCACCGAGCCCTGGTGGTTGCCGCTGGTGAAGCCGATCAGCGTGCCGGTGCCCTGGCGCCGCATGACTGCGGAGGCGGCGCGGAAGACGGTGAATGTGCCCTTGAGGTGGGTGGCGACCACGGGGTCCCACTCCTCCTCGGACATGTTGAACAGCATCCGCTCGCGCAGGATGCCGGCGACGCACACGACTCCGTCGATGCGTCCGTACTGGGCGAGCGCGGTGTCGACTATGCGCTGGCCGCCCGCCATGGTCGAGATGTCGTCGGCGACGGCCACGGCCTCGCCGCCCGCGGCGACGATCTCCTTCACCACCGCTTCGGCGATCTCGCTGGTGGGCTCGTTGCCCTCCATGCCCACGCCGTAGTCGTTGACGACGACCTTGGCACCTTCGGCGGCCGCGGCGAGTGCCACGGCCCGCCCGATGCCCCGGCCGGCGCCTGTGACGGCGACGACTTTGCCTGCCAAGAAGTTCCCCACGTCCGGCCCCTTCCCGCGTTTTCTGACGGTCCGTTAGATTCTATGGGCAGTCAGATGCACGAGCACAAGCCCCAGTTCGCTTCCGCAGTTCATTTCCCATCCGAGGAGCTGATGAGATCCATGGCCATGCCCGCCGAGTTCCACGACATCGCCAAGCGCGTCAACAACTGGGGCCGGTGGGGCGCCGAAGACGAGATCGGCACCCTCAACCTCATCACCGACGAGGTGGTCCGCGCGGCGGCCGCCGAGATCCGCACGGGGCGCCGCATCCCCCTGGCCCTCCCCCTCAAGGAGGACGGGGTGCAGTCCGGCATGATCCCCGGCCGGATCAACCCGCTGCACACGATGGTGCAGATCAACCAGGAGCTCTTCGGACCGGGCACGGTGGCGTGCAGCGACGACGCGGTGACCTTCGGACTCCAGGCGGGCACGCACTGGGACGCGCTCACGCACGTCTCGCACTCGGGGAAGATCTACAACGGCCGCCCGGCCGGCACCATCACGGCGCACGGCCGGGCCGAGTTCAGCGGCATCGACAAGGCCGGGCACATCGTCTCGCGCGGGGTCCTGCTGGACGTCGCCCGCGCCAAGGGCCTGGACCGGCTCCCCGGCGGCCACGCGGTGACCCCGCAGGACCTGGAGCAGGCCGAGGAGTTCGGCGGGGTCACCGTCCGCGCGGGCGACATCGTCCTGGTCCGCACCGGCCAGGTGCAGGTCTACCTGGCGGGCGACAAGCACGGCTACGGCTACCCGTCGCCCGGCCTGTCCGTCCGTACGCCCGAGTGGTTCCACGCGCGGGACGTGGCGGCCGTCGCGAACGACACGCTGACCTTCGAGATCTTCCCGCCGGAGATAGAGAACCTGTGGCTGCCGGTGCACGCCCTGGACCTGGTCGAGATGGGCATGCACCAGGGCCAGAACTGGAACCTGGAAAAGTTGTCCACAGCCTGTGCGGAAGAGTCCCGCTACTCGTTCCTCCTCTCCGCCATGCCGGAACCCTTCGTCGGCGCGGTGGGCACCCCGGTGGCCCCGGTCGCCATCCTCTGAGGCGGGGGCCTGCCGCCGGCCCGGCGCGCATGCCCTGCGGACACAGGGATGCCCCGCTCCCGCCGGCTCAGGTGTGGGGCATCGCTATGGGGGTTGCTATACGGCCATGATGTCGGCCCGTTCGGCAAGGAGGAGCGCGAGGGGGCCGCCCTGGAGGAGGAAGCGGCCTTCGGTGGCCGCTTTGATGGCCTCGGCCATCGGCCACCAGGTGAGTTTGAAGTCGGCTTCGGAGGGCTCCAGATCCTGTGAGCCAAGGGTCAGCCCTTCGGCGAGGTACAGGTGAACGCGGGCCGTGGCGCCGAGGGTGATGGCATACGCGCCGAGCGGGCGCCAGAGGGTGGCGGTGACCCCAGCCTCCTCGCGCAGCTCACGGCGGGCGCACGTCTCGGGGTCTTCGCCGGGCTCCATGCGTCCGCCGGGCAGGAACAGGAAGTCGCCGCCGTGGCGGGGGAAGCGGGAGGCGAGCAGCGCGACCAGGCCGGTCTCGTCGCGGGCGACCACCACAGCGGCGGAGCGCATTTCTTCGGGGTGTGCGTCCATGGTTTGAGCGTAATGAGCCGCTAGATGTACATGGCGGCGAACGGCACATTCATCACCGTCGGGTGGGCGATGCCGCGTCCGTGGTAGCCGTCTTCACCGAAGGCGTCGCCGTGGTCCGCGCAGATGATGACGAGCCAGCGTTTCGTTCGGGTGAGGCCGGCGATCAGGCGGCCGAGGTGTTCGTCCGCGTAGGCGAGGGCTGCGCTCTGCGAGGCCCAGTTGTCGACACTGTCACCGAGGTAGTGGCCGTGGGGGACGTGGGTGGCGGAGACGTTGACGAACAGGAACAACGGGCGGCACTGGTAACTCTGGGCGAGGCGGAAGGCTTCATCGACCTGGTGGCGGGTGGAGTCGGGTTCGGGGGAGCAGAATTCCGGGCGCCAGTGGTCCTCGTCGAACAGGTCCGGGAGGACGGAACCCAGCGGGGTCTCGCGGGAGAAGTAGGTGACACCGCCGACGCACACGGTGCGGTAGCCGTGCTGGACGAGCCCAGTGAGAAGGTTCGGCGCGTCGAACACAAAGGTGCGGGGGTCAACTTCCTTGAACGCAGGTGGACGGCACTCCCACAGGCGCGGGGGCTGCTCGGGCTGCGGGAGCTTGGGCAGGAACCCCGAGAAGAACGCCATGTGCGCGGGGAGCGTGAAGGTGCCGGGGGTACGGCGTTCTTCCCACTGGCCGCCAGGTAGGAGCTTGGCGAGCTGTGGAGTCCTTCCGGCGTGAGTGGTGGCGCGGGCGACGTCGTACCGGAGGGAATCGAGGGTGACGAAGAGGATGCTGGTGCCCGAGTCGATGACATCGGCGGCGTTGATCACCGGGCCGCCTTCTCGTAGCGCTGGATGCGGCCCTTGGATCCGGCATTGACGGGGATCGGGACGCGATCCTCGGCAATCATGCGGCGGATGAGGTGGAGGCCGGTGTGCTCGGTCAGGGGAGCTCCGTCGTGGTCGTAGAGGGTAAGGGTGGCGGTTCCGCTCCTGGTGGAGGCGTACATGCCGGGGACGCGGCCCAGTTCCTCCATCGCGGCCAAGAGCTCTTCCCGGTCGGCCGCGCCCCGGTCGAGGACCAGACAGGCGTAGTGCTGAGCATTGATGACGCCCAGGCACATGCGGTCGAAGAATTCGGCGGTGGCCGGCTGCCCGTCGTAGGCGACCACGAGCGCGTCCAAGCGGGCGGTGACGACGTAGCTGGCGGCCATCCACCAGGCGACGCCGGTGTGGATCTCATGGGGGAAGCGTCCGGTGGCACCGCCGTCGCGGATGACCGCGTCTGTGTCGATGGGATCAAGCACGCGGGTTCTCCATGTGGGCGGTGATGGTGTCGGCGAGGTCATCGGGGGTGAGGCCGTCGGTGTCCAGGACGATCGCGTTGGGATCGTTAGCGGCGACCGTCCCGAAGTTCGTCATGAGCTGTTTGAGACGGCCCGGGATGCCGAACAGGTCGGTGTCGTCCCGCTTCGTGTCGTCCTTCACGGCCATCCGTTCACGCAAGGTGGCATGAGAGCACCGCAGGTAGAAGGTGTGGGTGGGCACCACCAAGTAGGGGAGGAACGGGGCCATGAGGCGGTCCACGTCCGTCGTGTCGACGCCGTGGATGGCGGCCTGGCAGGCGGTCACCGAAGGTGCGTATCGGTCGGCGATAACGGGGCCGAGAGCCAGAGCGCTGCGGACGCGGTCGGAGACGTGCAGGAGTCCGGAGAGGTAGAAAGCCAGACTGGGCATCGGGCTCATGCGATGGGCTTCGTCCGACCAGCCGGAGTGAGGCGGGGTGAGGGTGTGCAGGCTGGTGCCGTTGAAGCGGTGGGCGAGGAGTGCGGCCAGGGTGGACTTCCCGATTCCTGATACGCCTTCGAGGACGACGAAGGGGTGGGCGTGGTGCTCGTCGTACGCGATGTGCTGGAAGGCGGAAGGCAGGGCCTCGGTGCGGTTCACAGGACTCCCTCGGTGAAGGCCGTGACGTGTCCGGCAACGGCCTCGGCGAGGCGGGCCGGGTCGCCCAGGAGGTGCTTGACGTCCAGGCGGAGGTCGTCGCGCAGGAGGCATGGCTGTAGGCCGCCGGCGTGGTCGGCACGCAGGGCCCAGAATCCTTCGACGCACTTCGGGCGGACGGGGCACGTGCCGCACTGGCCGACGTGGTGGCGGCCGAGGTTGCGGTGGATGACGTCGATCTCCACCCCGTCCACGCGGAAGATGCGGCGGCCCTGCCCGACTCCGGCGATCTCGGTCCGCTCGTCGCTGGTCAAGGTCCGCAGGTGGCAGATGATGTCGTCGGCGGGGACAGCAGATACGGCGCGGCCCTCGTTGAAATCGGTACCCACCAGTTCGATGAACTGGACGGGCATACGCCGGTCGAGGGCGAAAGTGAGGATGTCTCGGATTTCGTGCGCGTTCTCCTTCTGGAGGAGACAGTTCAGCTCGACGTTGGCGAAGATCTCGCGGGCCGCCTCGATGCCGTCCAGGACGCAGTCGATGCCGATGCGGGTGCCGGCGATGGCCTTGAAGGACTCGTCGGAGAAGTAGTGCAGCGAGACCTTCACGGTGTCGAGTGGTGTCTTCGACAGCCATGCCTGATGGGTGCGGACCCGGGTGCCGTTGGTGATCAGCGTGTACGAGCCGTCGGGGCCGCTCGGCCGCAGTCCGGTCAGGACATCCCGGGCGAGAGGCGAGGTCAGCGGTTCACCGCCAGTGAAGAACACGCGCTTCAACCCGGCGCTCATCGCCGCGTTGACAACGGTCAGGAACTCGGCGGCCCCGTAGTGGCGAGTACGCGGCTGCCGGGTCCGGTCGCGGTGGGTGAGGGGCGGTGGGACGTCGGCCTCGTTGTGGCAGAACCAACAGGCGACGTTGCACCGGGGCGTGAGGGAAACGCGGAACTGACCCCGAAGGGCAGCGAAGTTGTGCAGTGCGGTCCAGTCGGTGCCGACGACGGACGGGATGGTTGAGAGCATGTCGTGCGCCTCGCGTTCGGTTCGAGTACGGCATGAGCAGGAGCGCAGCAGTGGGGGCCCCGCCGTTGGATTGGTGACTCATTCCCATCCGGGTCGGGAGCCTGTGGTGTTCAGCGGCGTGCACCGGCCAGGGCGAGCGTGACTAGCAGGGCGCCGACAAGGCCGACGTAGACCATGGCGGCCAGCCGCTGGCGCCATCCGCGCGACGTGCTCACTGGTCAGGCTGCAGGTCGCCGTCGGCCAGTCCCTCCAGGAACCTCTCCCACCCGTCTTCGGCGACCTCCCGGAGGCGCGGGCTCAAGCTGCCGTATGCGGGCTGATCCTGGAGCTGACGGGCCAGCGGATAGTGGCCGGGCAGGTCGGTCATGGCGTACTCCTCGGACTGGAGGGAGCAGTCGGCCGCAGGGGACCGGGATGGATGGCGGCGATCAGCTGCCATGGGAAGCGGCGTCAACATCCCTCCCCTGTACGAGGCCTGGCTGATTCCGCGTCATGAACCTACGGTCGCGCTGAGTGCGGTAGGGCTGACTGTGGGTACGGGTTACGTCAGGGGCCGCACCGGGGAGCACTCGATGGCTACAAGACCAACCACCGGCACAATCGCGGGCTTTGTGCTGCGTACGGCGCGGGAGTCGGTCCCGCTTACGCAGGTGGCGATGGCTGAGGCCCTCGGGGTGGACCTGGCCACGGTGCAGGGCTGGGAGTCGGGCCGACGTCCGGTCGCGCACATGAAGGCGGTGGATCTTCTCGGTCTGCGGCGGCGGTTGGCCGGTCTCGGCGCAGACGCCGCGATCATCGCCCTGTTCGATGCCGCGATGGACGCGGACCGGATCATCGGCGCCACCCTCACCGGTACCGAAGGGCCGCACCCACTGGCCGAGTGGGTGCACACCCGGAACACCGCCCACATGCTCGCCTGGGCCCTCACCGGGACCCGGCCACCATCCCTTGCCGGGTTTCCCACCCCGCGCCAAAGGGGGCCGGCAGCAGCGTCCCCGCTCCTGCCCGCACAGGACCGCGCGATCTTCTTTGAGCAGCTGCGTACCACGGCGGAAGCGGCGCCCCGGAACGCCGCGCAGGGTGTGCTCCTGCACCGGCAGGCGCTGTATCTGACCTCATACGACAAGAGCCCGGAAGCTGTGGCGTGGACGGCACAGGCCCTGCACGCCCGGCGTGGTCTGCTCGCCCGGCGGGGGTGGACACCGCAATGGGCGGAGGCACGCTCAACGGCTACTGCCCTCGCACGGCTCGGCGACCCCGTACCGCTACTTGATTTCATCGAGCGGGCGATTGTCGACGACGACGCAGGCGAGGCCGCGAACCTGAATTACTGGGCGTATTGGTTGGGCGGGACCCCGCTGCCCCAGTCCGACGACCGGTTCATGCGGGATCGCCAGCTGACCGGATGGGACCCCGTCACACTGCTGCGCGGGCTGACCAACGGCCTGCACCACGCCCCCGGGTACGTCGACCTGTACGCCCACACCATGTGGGCCCTACTAACGGCCCACCCATGGCTCCCGCAGGCGTCGGGCCTGCTCGTCCGGGATCTGGCGAAGCGTACCGAGCGCCTGCTGGACGGCGGCGGTATCTCCGAAAGGTCACGCCGCGAACTCACCGGCGTGCATTACGTTCTTCGTGATCGAACCTGACAGACCGGAGGTCACCACATGGCAGACGAGACGGCGAACGCGCAGGGAACGGCTGGGTTCCTCTTCGAGATGGGCGTGCTCAAGAACGCGAAGCGAACCGGCTGGTGGTTCACCGGGAACAACAACCCTGAGAGCATCGCCGAGCACTCGTTTCGCGTGGGAATCGTCGGTGCGGTGCTGGCCATGATGGAGGGAGTGGACCCCGCCAAGGTCGCCTTGATGTGTCTGTTCCACGACACGCAGGAGACCCGGATCGGGGATATCCCGCACATCGGCCGCCGCTACATCGATACGGCCACGAACGAGACCGTCACGGCCGACCAGGTCTCCGCCGCACACCCGGCGGTCAAGGCCGGGGTTCAGCGGGTGGTAGGCGAGTACGAGAGCGGCGGCACCCCCGAGGCCATCGTGGCGAAGGACGCGGACAAGCTGGAGTGCCTGGTACAGGCGGTGGAGTACCGGGCCCAGGGCTACACCCTCGTACAGGACTGGATCGACACCTCCTTGAGCAGCCTCAAGACGGCGTCGGCGCAGGCGCTCGCGGAGGCCGCGCTGACCATGTCGCCGCTGGAATGGCGAAAGACCTTCCTGGGGCAGTAGTCAGGCACTGGGGCTGCGTCCCGCCGACCTGCGCGTACGCCTCCCGCATGGGCTCCTCCGCGACCCCGTCGCGGAGGAGTCGACGACGAGACCCTTCGTCGGCGCGGCGGGCACCCCGGTGGCCCCGGTGCCCATCCTCTGGGCGTTCCCGTCCGGCGGTGACTCTCGGGTTACGGCCTGGTCCGCGAAACGAGGTGGTCCCGGACCTGCGACAGGTCCGGGACCAGCACCCTCCACGCCCCACGGCTCAGCCCTTGGCGCAGATCACGTCGTACGGGCGGCCCACGGCCATGGTCAGCCGCATCGGCTCGGTGGTTCCGGACGGGCACTCGGCCTTCGTCTTGACCAGGGCGAGCACCTTGTACGCGCCGGAGCCGCCCGAGGCGCACGGCACTTCCTGCGCCTGGTCGGTCACGCAGTCGCCCTGCACCAGCTGGCCGCCGCCGGCACCCGCGTCACCGGGGTGCTCGCCGGTCAGGTTGCGGCCGCAGACGGTGTTGGTGGGGATGCCGCCCGACTTCGCGGAGCCGTAGGAAATGCTCACCTGGATCATCAGGTCGGTGCCGGGCGGGCACTGGATCGCGCCCGGCAGGATGCTGGCGTCCTTGATGTCGATCGCCTTGAAGGTGGCGCCGGACGCCGAGCACTTCTGCGGCCGGTAGCCGTCGGGCCGGTTGTCCGGGTCGGGGCCGCCGCAGTCGCCCACCGCCCACGTGCTCGACGTGTCGGAGGAGGACTCCGGGTTCCCGGGGTCCTTGGACGGCTTGGCGGAGGCCGACGCGGAGGCGGAGGCCGATGTCTTGGCGTCGCTCGCGCCGCCGTCGTCGCCGAGCCACTGGGAGGCTCCGTAGATGCCTGCGGCGACCAGAACGAGAACGAGGAAGCCGGGGAGTCTGCTCCCACGGCGCCTCGGGGCGGGCGGAGGCGTCGCCTCGTACGGGTTTGCCATGCGCTCCTCCTGCGGTGAGGGTGGGCTTCGGGGTGGACCTTCGGGGTGGGACGACGCACCACGAACAGAGATACGTCATGAACACCTCATGGTTCCACGCGGACCGCGAGCACCCGGCCCCGGGCCGCCCACCGGCAAGCCGGCAGGTCCCCTCTTCGCGGTCTGACCTCGCACCTCACTTGCAGTCCGTGGCTCGCGGGTGCCCGATGCCCGCGTAAGTGATCCAGCACGTGTCGTGGGCGGTATCCACGAGGTACCAAATGCGGCCGCCGCCCGTCACCTCGATCTGCCACTGCTCGCAGATCTGCCCGCGATGGGTTCCATGCGTCAGAGTGCCCTTGAGCTGGTGATGCCGGGCCGTCCCGATGGACGGCCGCGGATCGGTGCGCATGGCGATCCACGCCCGGTACGTGTTTTCGCGCGCCTGCTGAGCGAGGCATTGCCAGCCCTTGGCCGACGCCGCGTCAGCGAGCCGGACCTCCCACTGCCCCTCCGGGGCAGGCGGAGCCGCCCGGTCACCCCGCCCCGCGGTCATGCCACGCCCCGCGGGTCGGATACCGGGCCGTAGTCCGCGTCGTGATCCGTGGTCAGCGCGACCAGCAGATCGGGGTCGGAGTGGACCTCGGCGGTGTGCTGCCAAGCGGTGAGCAGCTGGGCGACGGAGGCACTGTTGGCGATGGAGTCGGCGGCGCGCATGGTGTCGACGAGTTCGACGGCGAAGGCGTGGACATCGGGCTCGGGCAAGAAACGGACCCAGGGAAACGCGTCCGGCAGTATGTCCAGCAGCAGTTCGGTGCTACCGGGCTCCTTCCTCGCCATCGCTGCCAGCATGCGCGTGGCGGCCGACACCACGGTCTGGTCCTGTTCGGCCCGTGCCGCGGTGGTGAGGACCAAGTCCTCCCCGTCTCTGCGGTGCAACAGCAGCCGCGGAGATTCCTTGAGCCGGGCCAGCGTCTGCTTGTTCTTGTTCACCAGCTCGGAAAAGTTCACGGCGGCATTCTCAGTTCCCATGACTTCGAAACTACTTCGAAATTCACGCCTCTCCAATCACCCACAAGGGTGGGCCGTCGGCCGTACCGCTCACCCGCCAAGCCGGAACCACACCACGGTCCCGCCGTCGCACACCTCGACGGTGACCCGCGCACCCATGACCGCGACGCCGACACCGATGACCGCCGTCGCCGTGTGCCGGTGCGCGTTGGTCACCAGTTCGGAGGTACACAGCCGCGCCGCCTCCACGAGGTGCCCGTACCCCGAGACCCGGAGGACCGACGCCACCCAACTCCCGCGCGATCCAGGGCGTATCGGGCCGGCTGGGCGCGACCATCCGATAGCTGAGCCCTAAGGCGCTCGTATTCGTCATGTTCATCACGTCCATCATGGTCATCACGTTCGACTCCCAACGCGGTACGGATTCACGCTGCCTGCCCTGCGTGGCATTGGCCGCCCCCAGGTGACGCACGCCCCAAGGCGCGTGTCAGCGGCTGCACTTCGCTCCCATCAGCGTGCGGCGCGGTGCTGGACACGACCATAGCGGGATCGGTAACAACTGTTTTACGGTTTCGGATAATTGGTGCGACGCAGTGGACCTCACGCGAGCCAACGCGTCACACTGGGAGCCGACAGGAGGGGACGCCGATGCCACCGAGAAAGGCTCCGACCGCGCGGCAGCGAAGGGTGGGTGCCGAGTTGCGGAAGATCCGGGAGCAGGCAGGAACCTCACTCACCGAGGCGGCGGCGCAACTCAGCACCGACCGAACCGTGATGAGCAACATCGAGAGCGGCCGGTTCGGCGTCAGCAGCGAACGCATCCGCACATGGGCCAGTCACTACGGATGCCCAGACCCGGCCTACGTCGACGCCCTGGCGGCCATGGCCGAAGAGCGCGGCCGGGGCTGGTGGGACGACTACCGCGACGACCTCTCCGCAGGGCAGCTGGACCTGTCCGAGCTCGAGCATCACGCCGTCGCGCTCCGTACCGTCCAGATCATGCACATGCCGGGCCTGCTGCAGACGGAGGACTACGCCCGGGCCGTCTTCGGGGAGGCCGTTCCGGCACTGCGGCCGATAGACCTCCGCCGACGGCTCTCCCACCGGATGAAGCGTCGCGATGTCCTCGACCGCCCGGACGCCCCGGCCTGCACCTTCCTGATCCACGAGGCGGCCTTGCGCATGACGTACGGAGGCCGCGGGATCGCTTTGCAACAACTCGACTACCTGCTCAAGCAGTCGGAGCGGGACAACCTGACCGTACGGGTGATTCCCTTCCGGGTCGGAGGTTTCCCGTACGCCGGAAGCTCGACACTCTATGCGCACGGCCCGGTCCCGCAGCTCGACACGGTGCAGACGGACACCGCAACCGGCCCCGCGTTCCTCGATGCCGAGACGCGGCTCGCCAACTATCGGGCGGTCCTGGACCGGACCGAAGAGAAGTCGTACGACCCCGCACGGTCGCGCGACTTCATTCGCGAAATGGCGCAACAAGTATGAAGGCGTGGGAACAGTGGATATTCAGTGGCGCAAGTCCTCTAAGTCGACGGACGCGGAAGGCAACTGCCTCGAAGTGGCCGTCGTGGGCAGCGAGGTCCTGATCCGGGAGAGCGACGACCCGGGGCTGATCATCAAGACCTCGCGGGCCAAGCTCCGGGCATTCATCGACGGTGCCGCCGCCGGCGAGTTCGACGACCTCGCCTGAGCGGCCCGCAACCACGGCTCCCCGCCCCCTGTGGGCGGGGAGCCGTTCCGCTGTCGTACCAAGTGTTGGCATATGCCGTCTCACTCTTTAGACGTCACACAGTTGATACGGATCTCCGGTGGGCGCTACCTTCGAAGCACGCCACCTTCGGTACCGCGCACCACGCTTCGCGGCCTGGAGGTGGGCAACTCCCGTTAGTCCTGCGCCAGTTGATGGGAGACGCACCGCCGCCCCCGCCCCGCCGCTCGTCACGGCCCGGAGGGGGCGGCCCCGCCGCACCGGCAGGAGTGATCCGCACGCTCGCGCGACACCACACCCCGCACACCAAGCCGGCCAAGGCAGCCGTCCGGGACGCCACCGTGGCGATCTGCTCCGGCTACTGGTTCGAGGCCCTCTGCTACGCCGACGCCTACGCCCAGACGCCCGAACTGCTCGACCGGACCATGCTGGACACCCCGGAGGAGGCCGTCCGCCTGATCCGGATCCAGATCCGGACCACCCATCCCTTCGCCCTGTCATCGGCCGAAGTGGACCGCGCCCTCGCCTGGTCCGACGGCGGCGGTCGCGTCCCCGCCCTCGCCGCTCTCCACCGCGGTGAAGTCGCCGGCTTCAGCATCGTGCTGCGCGACGGGATCCGCGCCGAGTGGCGGGTCCGCCCCGTCGACTACCTCTCACTGACCGTCACGCACCGGTAGGGCGTGGGTGTTCAGCGCAGGGTGGGTGTGGTCTCGGATTCGATGTGGGACAGCTTCTGCGGGTTGCGGACGAAGTAGAGGCCGGTGATGCGGGCGTCCTCGACGTGGATCGCGATGACTCCGTCGAGTTCGCCGTCCAGGTGGACGACCAGTGCCGGGGTGCCGTTGACCACGGCGTCGCCGAAGGCGAAGACCGTGCTCCGGGCCTTGTCGGCCATGCTGGCGAAGAGGCGGGCCACCTTGGCGGCGCCGAGGACCGGCCGCAGTGCGGCGTGCTTGATGCCGCCGCCGTCGCCCATGTAGACGACCTCGGGGGCGAGTACGTCGAGGAGTCCCTGCAGGTCCCCGGTCTCGAAGGCGCGCCGGAACGAGTCCAGGGCCGCCCGGGTCTCGCTCGGGGGGACCGCCCTGCGGGGGCGGCGGGCATCGACGTGCTTGCGGGCGCGGTGCGCTATCTGCCGTACGGCCGCGGGGGTCTTGTCGACGGCGGCCGCGATCTCCTCGTAGCCGACGTCGAAGACCTCGCGCAGGACGAACACCGCCCGCTCGGTCGGCGCGAGCGTCTCCAGGACCAGCATCATCGCCATCGACATGCTCTCGGCCAGCTCCACGTCCTCGGCCACGTCCGGCACGGTCAGCAGCGGCTCGGGCAGCCACTGGCCGACGTACGCCTCCTTGCGGCGGCTCATGGTGCGCAGCCGGTTGAGGGTCTGCCGGGTCGCGATCCGGACCAGGTAGGCGCGCTGGTCCTGCACCGTGTCGAGATCGACGCCCACCCAGCGCAGCCAGGTCTCCTGGAGGACGTCCTCGGCGTCGGCGGCCGATCCGAGCATCTCGTAGGCGACGGTGAAGAGGAGGTTGCGGTGGGCGACGAACGTCTCCGTCGCCCGGTCCGTGGTGTGCTCGCTCATGTTTCGCACCCTGTTCTTCGCCAAGCAGTTCGGATCCGTTCCGACCGGTCCATGATCAACGGACCGGCTGGCGAGGATCAAGCGGCATGTTCGGCGGCGGCCGGCTGTACGCCGAACTCGGCCTGCTGCAGCCGCTGCCGGCGGTCGTCACCGCCCGAGGCCTGGTGCAGGCTGTACCCGCCGGGCTTGTGCGCCTCCTCCGCCAGGTGCGCGATGGTCACCTTGCACACCTTCTCCTTGAGCTTCGCGCCCGCGCCTCCGGCGATGTGGAACCACAGCGCGGTGTCGTTCTTGTGGGCGAACTGGAGGATGCCCGCGCCCCGGCCCAGGCTGATGCACTGACCGCGGAACACCTCGTTGAGGGTCGAAGGCAGCTCCCCCGCGATCCGGCTGAGCACTGTGTCGGCGGCCCGCGCGCCCATCGGCATCGCCGCCTGGCAGCTCATCCGCAGCGGCAGGCCCGACGGAGCCGCCGAGTCCCCGGCCGCGAAGACGCGTACGTCGTCCACGCTCGCCAGCGTCTCGTCCGTGAGCAGCCGGCCCAGCGCATCGGTGCTCAGCCCGCTGCGCACCGCCAGGTCCGGTACGGCGAAGCCGGCGGTCCAGATGGTCGCCTGGCTCTGCAGCTCGCGGCCGTCGGCGAGCCGCACGGCGTCACGGGTCACACCCGTCACCTTGGTGTCCGGGCCCTCGAGCACGGTCACCCCGAGCGCCGCCAGCCGCCCGGCCACCGATCGCCGGCCCCGCGCGTGCAGGTACGGGCCGAGCACGCTGCCGCAGACCAGGGTCACGGCCCGGCCCTGCTCCGCCAGTTCGGCGGCGGTCTCGATGCCGGTCGGACCGGCGCCGACCACGGTTACCGCGGCCGCCGCGGGCAGGGCGTCGAGGACCGGGCGCAGCCGCTGCGCGTCCTCCAGGGTGGCGATCGGGTAGGCGAACTCGGCCGCTCCCGGCACGCGCGGGTCGGCGCTGCCGCTGCCCACCGCGTAGATCAGGTAGTCGTAACCGACCTGGCCGCCCGAGGCCAGCAGCACGTTCCGCCCGGCCGTGTCGATCCGGGTCACGGTGTCGACCACCAGAGCGACACCCTCGGCCAGGACCTCCCGGTACTCGACGACGGCGTCGTTGGTCCCGCCCACCAGCTGGTGCAGGCGGATCCGCTCGACGAAGCCCGCACGCGGATTGATCAGGGTCACCTTCACGTCTTCGCGCTGCATCAGGCGATTGGCCGCCATGACCCCGGCGTACCCGCCGCCGATGACGACCACATCAGTGTTTCCAGCCGTTCCAGCCATGGTGTCCATCTCCTTGTTTCGAGGGTTCGGACACAAGACACCGGCTGAACCGCCCCTGTGACAGCGGCGGGCGGCATGTGAGGCAGGTCACTCCAGGGGCGCGGCACGGCGGCCGGGCGGGCGGGAGCGGAGGGTGTGGCGGGCGCGGAAGGCGCGGAAGGTTCTGCGGGTGGCGGCGGCGCGCATGCACGCCCCGAGCGCGGCACGGCGGCCGCCACCCCACGACCCGCACTCGTCAAGGCAGGACTGACCCTTGGCGTCCCCTCGCGACGAATCGTTCAACACAAGAGTGATCACCAGTTGACGAACCGTCAACACCTCGTTAGAGGTACACGTGCGGTTCCCGGATCGCGCCGTGGATTTCCGGACCGCCCGAAGCGCCGTCCGGGGCCTTCTCGGCCCGGTCGATCTCGCACCAGATCCGCTTGCCGGCGCCCTCGCGCTGCCAGCCCCAGCGGTCCGCCAGACCGTCCACCAGCTCCAGACCGCGGCCACCCGTGTCGTCCCCTGCGGCCTGCCGCGGGGACGGTGCACGGTCGCTCGCGTCCGCGACCTCCACCCGCACCCCTGGCTCCCCGAAGAGCATGCGCAGCACGGCCGGACAGCCGGTGTGCACCACGGCGTTGGTGACCAGCTCGGAGATCAGCAGGATCAGCGTCTCGGCGAGCGGCTCGTCATCCCCTATGCCACAGCCCGCGAGCCGGGAGCGGGCCCATCGGCGGGCCCGGCCGACCTCGGCGGGGTCCGGTCCTACCTCCAGCTGAACCTGAAGCACCTGCACCGCTCACACCATCCGAACCGGCGGACACTTCGCCTCGCGACAGGACGGAGTCACCGAGTGTGACCCCCTTGCGGAGCAGCATGGTTGACATACAGTCACCACAACAAGCGCTTCGGGCATATCCCAGCGTGAAGGAGTGGGCGTGGTGCATACTGTGCGGCGCTCGCGCCGCTCAACCGCTCGCATTCCCGGGAGCGTACCGGAGCGGCCCCCCGCCTCCGGGCCGCAATGAGTCGGGCGAAGGACACAAACCGATATCAACTCTCCGTAATCGGACATGCGTCCCGCGCCGTCCCTCCCGCACCCCTCCCGGGCCCCTCCGTCACAGCGAGCGAGCAGCCGCGCCCGGCCGGCCGGCGGACCGACCGGCCCACTCGACCGGCCCACTCGACCGGCCCACCGGCCTACTCCGCCGCCGCCAGCAGCTCCGCCGCCAGCGCCTCCTCCGCCTGCGCCGCGGTCCGCCACTGCTCCGCCCGCACCCACGCCCGCTTCAGGTGCAGGTGCACGTCCGCCTCCCAAGTGAAGCCCATCCCGCCGTGCACCTGCAGACAGTCCCGGGCATTGCGCACGGCCGCCTCGTCGGCCAGCAGTTTGGCCCCGGCCACCTCCACCGGATCGGCCGTCACGGCCGCCGCGTAGACCGCCGTACGGGCCACCTCCGCCCGCACCAGCATCTGCGCGCACAGGTGCTTGACCGCCTGGAACGCGCCGATCGGCTGCCCGAACTGCTCGCGCTCCTTGGCGTACCGCACCGCCAGCTCCACCGTGCGCAGCGCGCTGCCGAGTTGCAGCGCCGCCGTCAGCAGCGCCCCCGCGTCCCGGTACGCGCCGGCCGCCACCGGCCGCCCCGGTACGGACACCCGCGCCAGCGGGGTCAGCGGGTCCGCCGAGCGCACCGGGTCCCCGGCGCGGACCTCGACCGGCTCCCCGTCCGCGCCGAGCACCGCGTCCGCCTCGCCGAGGTGGGCCACCAGCGGGCCCTGGAGGTCGAAGGCCGTCACCACCGCCTCCCCCTCCGCGGCCCCCTCGACCAGTCCGGCGGCCAGGTGGGTGGCGACCAGCGGGCCCGGCAGCAGCGCCCGCCCGGCCTCCTCGAAGACGAGGACGGCCTCCGGCAGCCCCAGCCCGACCCCGCCCTCGTCCTCCGGGAGCCGCAGCGAGAAGAACCCGGCCCCGCCGAGCTCCCGCCACAGTCCGCGGTCCACGGACCGGCCGGTGGCGGCCGCCCTGTCCACCGAGGCCCGCAGCTCCTCGCGCCCGTACCGGCCCGCCAGGAGGTCCCGTACGCCTGCCCGCAGGTCCCGCTGGTCCTGCGTCGGCTGGAAGTCCACGGAACGCTCACCTGCCCTTCGGAAGGCCGAGGATCCGCTCGGCCACGATGTTCTGCTGGATCTGCGAGGTGCCCGCGGCGATCGTGTACGAGAGCGAGGAGAGCCGGTCCAGGGTCCACTCCTCGTCCAGCGAGAGGGCCTCGGCCCCCAGCACCTCGGCGGCCGTGTCGTACAGCTCCTGGCGCGCGTGCGAGTACGCCAGCTTGAAGACGCTGCCGCCGATGCCGGGGACCCCGCCCGAGCGCTCGGACTCGCTGACGTTCCACTGGGTGAGCCGCCACAGGGCGCCGAACTCCCCGTACAGCCGGCCCAGCCGGCGCCGCAGCACCGGGTCGTCCCAGCGGCCGTTCGCCTTCGCGGTGCGCGCCAGCTCGCCCAGGGTGCGCCGGCAGGCGACGACCTCGCCGACGAAGGCGGTGCCGCGCTCGAAGGAGAGGGTCACCATCGTGACCCGCCAGCCGTCGTTCTCCGCGCCGACCCGGTTCGCGACCGGGACCCGCACCTCGTCGAGGAACATCTCGGCGAACTCCGTGGACCCGGCCAGCGTGCGCAGCGGCCGGATCGTCACCCCGGGCGCGTCCATCGGCATGGCCAGCCAGGAGATCCCCCGGTGCTTGGGGACGGTCGCGCTGACGGGGTCCGTGCGCACCAGGAGCTCGCACCAGTCGGACACCTCCGCGTGCGAGGTCCAGATCTTCGAGCCGGTGATCACGTACTCGTCGCCGTCGCGGACGGCGCGGGTGCGCAGCGAGGCCAGGTCGGAGCCGGCGTCCGGCTCGCTGAAGCCCTGGCACCACATCTCGTCGCCGCGCAGGACGGGCGGCAGCCACCGCGCGCGCTGCTCCGCGGTGCCCTCGGCGGCGATGGTCGGGCCGGCGTGCAGCAGCCCGACGAAGTTCGCGCCGACGTACGGGGCTCCCGCGCGCTCGGTCTCCTCCAGGAAGATCAGGTGCTGCGTGGGGGTGGCCCCGCGGCCGCCGGCGTCCACCGGCCAGTGCAGTCCGGCGTACCCGGCGTCGTACAGCCTGCGCTGCCAGCCGGCGTCGTGGGCGCGTCGGCCCGGCCAGTCGTCGGGCGAGGGCTTGGGAGGCAGCCCGGGGAGCTCCTTGGCGAGCCAGGCGCGCAGCCGGGCCCGGAACTCCTGTTCCTCCTCGGTGTAGGTGAGGTCCACTGCGCCTACCGCCCCGTCCGCCGGTCCTTGTCGAAGTCGAGACCGAGCATGCGGATGGCGTTCCCGCGCATGAGCTTGTAGACGGTCTCCTCGTCGAGGCCCTTGACGTGGTCGAGGGCGACCTCCTTGGTGTGCGGGAAGGTCGAGTCCACGTGCGGGTAGTCGGTTTCGAAGGTGGCGTTGTCGCGGCCGACGACGTCGAGCGAGGCGATCCCGTGCTTGTCGCGGAAGAAGCAGCAGAAGATCTGCCGGTAGTAGTACGTGGACGGCGGCTCGGGGATGAGGTCCTTGACCCCGCCCCAGGCGCGGTGCTCCTGCCAGACGTCGTCGGCGCGCTCCAGGGCGTACGGGATCCAGCCCATCTGGCCCTCGCTGTACGCCAGTTTCAGCGTCGGGAACTTGACCAGCACCCCGCTGAACAGGAAGTCCATCATGGAGGCCATGGCGTTGTTGAAGCTGAGCGCGGCCTGCACGGCGGGCGGGGCGTCGGGGGAGGCGGCGGGCATCTGGGAGCTGGACCCGATGTGCATGTTGACGACGGTGCCGGTCTCCTGGCAGACGGCGAAGAAGGGGTCCCAGTAGCCGGAGTGGATGGACGGCAGGCCGAGGTGGGTGGGGATCTCGGAGAAGGTCACGGCCCGCACCCCGCGCGCGGCGTTGCGGCGGATCTCGGCGACGGCCAGGTCGATGTCCCAGAGCGGGATGATGCAGAGCGGGATGAGCCGGCCGCCGCTGTCCCCGCACCACTCCTCGACCATCCAGTCGTTGTAGGCGCGCACGCAGGCCAGGGCGACCTCCTTGTCGTGCGCCTCGGCGAAGGTCTGCCCGCAGAAGCGCGGGAAGGTCGGGAAGCAGAGCGAGGCCTCGACGTGGTTGAGGTCCATGTCGAGCAGCCGCGCCTTGGGGTCCCAGCAGCCGCGCCGCATCTCCTCGCGGGTGATGCCCTCCAGGGTCATCTCGTCCCGGTCGAAGCCGACGGCGGCGATGTTGCGCTTGTACGGGAACTTCAGGTCCTCGTAGATCCACCAGTCGGTGGGCGGTCCGTCGGGGTCCATGGTGATCACGTACTTGCCGCCGGTGTAGGCGAGTTCGCCTATGCCGGCCGTGAGCGCCTTGGGTCCGCGGTCGCGGTACTTGGCGGGCAGCCAGACGTCGAAGAGGTGGGCCGGTTCGATGACGTGGTCGTCGACGCTGATGATCCGAGGCAGTTCCATGGTGTCCCCTCGCCGCATGCCGAATGGATCCGTCGCTCCGATCCGCCGCTCGGGCAAATCTGATGGAGCGTCAGAAATCTGGAACCAAGCTAGCCCCCCGCCTCTGGACCGACAAGCGTCCGAGCCCTACGCTCTGCGCTTGATCTGACTATCCGTCAGGTCATGTCGGCCAGGGGAGGTCGGTCCGGGATGACGGACAGCACCGCAGTCGAACTCAGCCGGTCCCGGACGCTCTGGGACCTGATCACCCGCCGGGCCGCCATGACCCCCGACGCACCCGTCCTCATCGAGGCCGCCGAAGACCCCGCCGACGACCGCCGGCTGACCTTCGCGGAACTGCGCGACCGCTCCGAGCAGGTCGCGGCAGGCCTCCACGGCATGGGCGTGCGCCCCGGCACGGTGGTCGCCTGGCAGCTCCCCACCCGCATCGAGACCGTGCTGCTCTCGGTGGCCCTCGCCCGGATCGGCGCCGTCCAGACGCCCGTCATCCCCTTCTACCGGGACCGCGAGGTCGGCTTCGCCCTGCGCGAGTCGAAGGCGGAGTTCTTCGCCGTCCCCGGCGTCTGGCGCGGCTTCGACCACACGGCGATGGCGCACCGCCTCGGCGCACACGGCGTCTTCGAGGCCTACGAGTCCCTCCCCACCGGCGACCCGGCGGTGCTCCCCCCACCCCCCGAGGAGGGCGTCTCGGTCCGGTGGATCTACTGGACCTCGGGCACCACCTCCGACCCCAAGGGCGTCCTGCACACGGACCGCTCCCTCATCGCGGGCGGCTCCTGCCTGGCCCACGCCCTGCACCTGTCACCGCACGACGTCGGCTCGATGGCCTTCCCGTTCGCCCACATCGCCGGCCCCGACTACACGGTGATGCTGCTGCTCTACGGGTTCCCGGCGGTCCTGTTCGAGAAGTTCGCGATGCCCGACGCCCTGGACGGCTACCGGCGCCACGGCGTCACCGTCGCCGGCGGCTCCACGGCCTTCTACTCGATGTTCCTCACCGAGCAGCGCAAGGCCCCGTCCGCCAAACTCATCCCCACCCTCCGCCTCCTCGCGGGCGGCGGCGCCCCCAAGCCCCCGGAGATCTACCACGCGGTCGTCCGCGAGCTGGGCTGCCAGCTCACCCACGGCTACGGCATGACCGAGGTCCCCATGATCACGATGGGCGCCCCGGACGACACCGCGCAGAACCTCGCCACCACCGAGGGCCGGCCCCCGCAGGGCATGTCCATCCGCATCACCACCCCGGAGGGCGCGCTCCTCCCGCCGGACACCGACGGCGAGGTCCGGCTGCGCGGCGAGGCGGTCTGCCAGGGGTACCTCAACCGGGACCAGAACACCGGAGTCTTCGACGCCGACGGCTACCTGATCACCGGCGACCTCGGCCACCTCACCAAGGACGGCTACCTGGTCCTGACGGGCCGCAGCAAGGACGTCATCATCCGCAAGGGCGAGAACATCTCGGCGAAGGAGATCGAGGACCTGCTCCACCAGCTCCCCGCCGTGGCCGACGTGGCCGTCATAGGCCTGCCGGACCCGGAGCGCGGCGAACGCGTCTGCGCGGTCGTCGAACAGCCCCCGGGCGCGGCCCCGCTGACCCTGGCCGACGTGACCTCGTACCTCCGCGCGGAGGGCCTCTCCACCCACAAGCTCCCGGAACAGCTGGTGCTGGTCGAGGCGCTTCCCCGCAACGACGCCCTGCGCAAGGTCCTCAAGTACAAACTCCGCGAACGCTTCGCGTAGACCCTGCCGGGCAGGCTCGGCCCACGGGCGCGGCGGGGCTGCGGGACTCCGGCCCCGCCTCCCCGCTCCCGCCCGGCCAGGGGGTGTCTTGTCGATCGGGCCGGATCAGGGAGCGGGGTCTGGTGCCGTGCATCGCAAGGCGGAGGAGGGAGTCGACGCGGAGCGTCGGCGAGTGACGACAACGCGGCGAGGCGCGGCACCAGACCCCGCGAGCCCGGCCTGGTCGGCAAGACACCCCCTAGGGCCTACGCGTCCGGCGCCGCCACCCCGCAGTAGCCGGCGAAGGCCGCCAGGATCTCGTCCTCCGAGATGCGGCCGTCGCCGTCCGCGTCCAGGGCCGCCGCGACCGGGCCCGCCAGCTCCTCCGGGGTGCCCAGCACGCGCAGGACGCGCGCCGTCGCCTCCGGGGTCGCGCCGCGGGCGGTGTCCTCGGCGGGGCTCGCCACCGCGATCACCGCCCGCAGGAAGGGCCGCGCGATCTCCGCGAACCGGTGCGGGTTGTCCCGCAGCCGCTTCGCCGCGCCCGTGACGAACTCCTCGCGGGACACCCGCTGGTCCCCGTCCACGTCCGCGATGCCGGCCATGCCCTGCCAGAAGGCCTCCGCGCCCGCGAACACCGCCTGCCCCCTGTCGGACCGGGCCGCCACGGCGAATTCGGCCAGGACCGCCTTGGCCGCCGTACTGAAGTCCTCCCGGTCGATATACCCGGACCCGTCCTGGTCGAAGGTGGCGAATCGGGCGGCGATCTTGCGCTCGTATTCTGCGCTGTCCATGTTCGGCGTTCCGCCTTCACGTGTGCGGTGGGGTCAGTTCAAGACAGGACAGGAGCGTAAGGCCTACGTGGCCTGCGCGTTAAGCGAAGCGGGCAAGGAGGTGGCCGCATCGAACCAGCGCACGAGGAGCGCGACGGGGCGCGTACGCCTGTACCCACGTCTTTCTCAACAGCGGTGTCCCGGCCGCATCACCCCGTTCACACCCTGCGACGCCCGTATCACGCAGGGCGCACTTCCGGGACGGGGTTCTGGCAAAACGGGCGCGAACCGCTGCATGCCCACTACATTCGAGTGGTCGACACACGGCTGCGAAACCGGAATCCCGGCTGGGGGCACGATGCCGAAGGACGCACCACCGCGCTGGGACCGCCGCATGCAACAACGCCTGGCCCGCGGCGAGGCCGCCGCGCTCGGCGAGCTGTACGACCGCTTCGCCTCGCTCGTGCACAGCCTCGCCCACCGTGTCCTCGGCGACGAGAAGGGCGCCGACCGGGTCACCCGCGAGGTCTTCGGCTACATCTGGGAGAACCCGGACGCCTACGACCCCAAACAGGGCTCCATGCGCTCCTGGGTCGCCCGCATCACCCAGGGGCAGGCCGTGGCCCGCCTGCGCCAGGCCGAACTGGGCAACGGCTCCCGCGAGGAACTGGAGCAGAAGGTGCGCAGCGCCAACGCGGCGGCCCGCGCCGACTTCATCGTCACCTCCATGCCCGCACCCCTGCGGGCCGCGCTGGAACTCGCCTACTTCAAGCGCCGCGACTACCGGCAGGCCGCCGCCGACCTGCAGATCAGCGAGGACGAGGCCCGGCGCCGGCTGCGCCTGGGCCTGCAACTCCTGTCCACGGCCAACACCGTTCCGCGCGAAGACACGGTCCTGCCCGGGTACGGCCCCTCCGGATTTGGAACGGCCCGATGACGATGCCGCCCAGCCCCTTCGGCGAAGAATTCGGCGAGGAAGACGGCGAAGAGTACGAGCTGCCCCAGCGCCCCGGCGGCCCCGCTCGCATACCGGGCCCGCGCGGGGCGGCCGACGACCTCGACCACCTGGACGACCTGACCGACCTGACCGACCTCGACGACGCGAAGTACACGGAGTACCCGCAGGTCACGAGCTTCCCGCCCGTACCGGTGCCCGCCGAGCCCGAGCCCGAGCCCGAGCCCGTCCCGGCCGCGCCGCCGCCCACCCACGCCGTACTGAAGTCCCTGCTCGGCGCCTGGGCCCTGGCGGCCTGCTCCGCGGAGGAGACCCAGGCCGTCGAGGACCACCTCACCGAGTGCGCACGGTGCGCCGAGGAGGCGCTGCGGCTGCGCGACGCCGTGGGACTGCTGCACCCGGAGGAGAGCCTCGACCTCAAGCCGCTGCTGCGCTCGCGCGTGCTGGAGGACTGCCTCGGCAAGCGCCCGGCCCGCATCCCGGTCCCGCTGTGGGCGAGCCCGTACGACACCGAGACGGCCCGGCTGGACGCCCTGCTACGGGACTTCGGGGACTCGGAGTGGCACACCCCGGTCCGGCTGAAGTGGTTCGAGGAGGAGCGCCGCCAGACGCGCCGGACCACGGTGGCCGGGGTCATCGGGCACCTGCTGGCGGTGGACGGCCTCGTGGCGGCCGCGCTGGGCCTGGACGACCCGCTGGGCCGGGACGCGCCCGCGGGCACCCCGACCGAGCGCACGGAGCGGTTCTGGGAGGACTCCCCGTACCCGACCACCCGCCGGGTCCGCGAGCCGTGGCGCGAGCAGGGCCACACCCTGGTCCGCACGGTGTCCTTCGCGGGCCGCGGCGTCGCCGAACTGGACGTGGAGTACGGCGCCTTCGCCCTGCCCCTCGGGGACGCCTTCCTGGAGCGGGCCTTCGAGTGCTGGGTCCACGCCGTGGACATCGCGGAGGCGGTGGACTATCCGTACGAGCCGCCGTCCGCGCCCCACCTGAACCGGATGATCGACCTGGCGGCCCGGCTCCTGCCGGCGGCCCTGGCCGGGCGCCGGCGGGCGGGGCTGGCGGCGCCGCCGCGCGGGCTGGTCGCGGCGGGGGCGCCGGGCCGGACCCTGCACCTGGAGATCGAGGGTGCGGGAGGCGGCGGCTGGGACATCGCCCTGGACTCCCCCGCGGCGAAGCCCTCACCGGACCACACGGTGGCCCGGATCGCCCTGGACGGCGCCGAATTCTGCCAGCTCGCCGCAGGCCACATCTCCCCGGAGGAGGCCGCGGTCGGCCAGAACGGCGACCGCGAGGCCATCCGCGACGTCCTCTTCGCGGCGGCCTCGCTGAGCCGCATGTAGGCCCCGCCGGGCTTGCGCGGGGCCGGGGCGCGGCCCGCGTCCGGGCCTAGGCGAAGACAACCGTCCGGGTCCCGTTCAGCAGGACCCGGTGCTCGCTGTGCCACTTCACGGCCCGCGCCAGCGCCTGGCACTCCACGTCCCGCCCGATCGCCACGAGCTGGTCCGGGGTGACCTCGTGCCCCACCCGCTCGACCTCCTGCTCGATGATCGGGCCCTCGTCGAGGTCCGCCGTCACGTAGTGCGCGGTCGCACCGATCAGCTTCACGCCCCGCGCGTGCGCCTGGTGGTACGGCTTCGCGCCCTTGAAGCTCGGCAGGAACGAGTGGTGGATGTTGATGATCCGCCCGCTCAGCTCCTTGCACAGGGTGTCCGACAGCACCTGCATGTACCGCGCGAGCACGACGAGGTCGACGTTCTCCTCCCGCACCAGCTCCAGCAGCCGGGCCTCCGCCGCCGCCTTCGTGTCCTTCGTCACCGGGATGTGCACGAACGGCACCCCGTACGAGCCGACCAGCTCCTCGAAGTCGGTGTGGTTCGAGACCACCGCCGCGATCTCCACGGGCAGCGCGCCGATCCGGTGGCGGAAGAGCAGGTCGTTGAGGCAGTGCCCGAACTTCGACACCATCAGCACGATCCGCATGCGCTCGTCGGAGCGGTGGATCTGCCAGTCCATCCGGAAGGAGTCGCCGATCGCGGCGAAGCTGGCCCGCAGCTTCTCCACGGTCACCGGAGCGTCGGCCTCGAAGTGGACCCGCATGAAGAAGAGGCCGGTGTCGCGGTCGCCGAACTGCTGGCTGTCCTCGATGTTGCACCCGGTCATGAACAGGTAGCTGGACACGGCGTGCACGATGCCCTGCTTGTCCGGGCATGAGAGGGTCAGTACGTACTGCTGCGGGGCCTGGGGCTGCGGGTCGTCGCTCATGACCCCACAGCCTTCCACATCACACCGCGCGCGTGAGGATCCTCAGGACGTCCAGTGAGGACGGCCGCGCGTCCGGGTCGTCCCCGTCCGCCGTCGCCAGCCGTACGTGGGCTTCGCGCGCGGCCCGTACCGCCTCCGGCCAGGCGTGATGCTCCAGGTAACCGGAGACCGGGGCGTCGGCGCCTATCTGGTGCATGATCCGCAGCACGCGCAGCACGGCGAGGTCCACCAGGGCCGCCTCCTGCGAGTCGCGGAAGATCGTGCCGACGTACTTGTCGGCGGACCAGCTGTCGAGCCAGGTGTCCTCGACGAGCCGGTACACGGCGTCGGTGACGTCCCCGTACCCCTCGGCGCCGGCCAGCCAGGTGTCCTCCTGGAACGCGGGGTCGGAAAGCATGTGCAGCGCCGAGCGCACGTTGCTGCGCCAGCGCCACCACGGCATGTCGTTGAGGGGCATGCCGCCCATGGTGGAGGAGCGGCCGCCGCGGCGGGAAGAGTTCTTCGAACCTTGGGCGAATGTCACGCTTTCGATCGTACGTTCCCGTCCGGCGTGATCTTCAGGCGCCCGGACCCGGGACCTCGGACCCGCCCGGTGCTCACTCACCGTGTGGGTGACACCCGTAATTCACCTCGACGTCACCCGATGTTGCACGCACCTCACTCCTCAGTTACCCCTGACGCGGAATGGTGCATGCACATGACCACCCGGCGACGCGTCGCAGCAGCACTCTCCCGCACCCTTCTGGCCCGGACCACGGCCATGGCGATGGGCGCGTGTCTCGTCGCCGGCTGCGGGGTGATCCCCGGGGGCTCGGGGGGCCCCGGGGACGCCGACACCCTCACCGTCATGACCTTCGCCCCGGAGAACTCCAAGGCGACCAACATGCCGGGCATGCCGGGCATGGCCAAGGCCTACGAGCGCTGGGTCAACTCCAAGGGCGGCATCAACGGGCGCAAGCTCCGCGTCCTGACCTGCAACGAGCGCAACACGCCCACCGGCGCCGCCGACTGCTCCCGCAAGGCGGTCGCCGAGAAGGCCGTCGCCGTCATCGGCTCCTACAGCCAGCACGGACGCGCCTTCCTGGCCCCGCTGGAAGCCGAGGGCATCCCCTTCATCGGCGGCTACGGAGTCTCCTCCGAGGAGTTCCGGTCCCCGCTCTCCTACCCCGTCAACGGCGGCCAGCCCGTCCTCATGGCCGGAGCCGGCCACCAGCTGGGGCGCACCTGCGCCAAGGTCGCCCTGGTCCGCCCCGACACCCTCGCCGGCGACTCCCTGCCCATCCAGCTCAACGCCGGCCTCCAGGCCAACCAGATGCCCGAGGCCAGCGACATCCGGGCCGCCGAGGACTCCGCGGACCTCCGCGTCCAGGCCGGCGAGGCACTGGCCGCCTCCTCCCCCGGCGGCGCCTCGAAGGGCGCCGCCTCCTCCGCGAAGGACGGCAAGGACGGCAAGGAGAAGGGCTGCGTGGCCGCCGTCCTCGGCGCCCGCACCGAGACCTTCTTCGACGCCTTCCGCCGCGCCGACTCCCAGAACCGCAAACCGCAGGTCTCCTCGGTGCTGGGCTCGGTCAGCCAGGCCCTGGTCGACCGCACCGGCGGCAAGGAGAGCCCCTTCGAGGGCGCGTACGTCACGAGCTGGTACCCGGTCGCCGCCGATCCCCTGTGGACGCAGATGCGCAACGTGATCTCCGACCACGCCTTCGGCGACAACGCCGTGGACCCCGACGACAGCGGCGCCCAGACCACCTGGATCGCGTACACGGTGTTCAGCGAGACGGTGAAGCGGTTCAAGGAGGACGAGAAGCTCACGGGCCGCGCCCTCACCCGCAAGCTCAACCAGTCCGACCCCGTCAACACCGGCGGCCTGACCCCCGACCTCAGCTGGCGCTACGAGGACATGCGCGCCGTCGCCGGCTTCCCCCGCATGGTCAACGGCCGGGTCACCTTCCAAATCGTCCAGCAGGGACGCCTGGTGGCCCAGCCGGGCGGCGAGCCGTCCATGGACATGACCAAGACCCTGGAAGGCGCCCCCCGTTCGAGCTAGGACCTGCTGCGCCGCCCGTCCGTCCTAGGGCCTGTCGTCAAACTCCCGTCTGCCTCACGACGCCTGGCACGCGCTCTCGCCGCACCGGGCGAAAGCCAAGTACGTCCAGTACGCAGGCCTCCGCCCGGCACGCCGAGAGCACGCACCAGACGCCGCAAGGCCGCCCTTCGGGCGACGACGGGAGTGTGACGACAGGCCCTAGAGCTGACTCTTGTCACGCTTGGTGAGGCCGTACTTGCCGGCGATGGAGTTCCACAGGCTCGCCGCGGTCTCCTTCGCCCGGGTGGCGTCGCCGCTCGCCTTGTTGCCTTCGGAGGCGTTGCGGGTCGTCCTGGCCTTGCCGTCCTTGCACTTGTCGTCGGACCTCACGTCGTCCGCCCAGTCCGCATAGCTGTTGTCGGCCTCGGCGGAGGACTTCCACGCCTTGGTGAGGGCCGCGGTCAGCTTCGCGTCGTTCGGGAGCTGGTCCACCTTCAGCTCCTGGAGCCGGGTCACCAACCCCTCGCGCTGCCGGGCCGCGTCACGCAGGTCGTTGGCCGCCCCGCCCAGGTTGCTGCAGCTCTTGATGTCCTCGACGGCCTTGATCACCGAGGCCCGGCTGTCGTTGCTGTCCGCGAGGAGCTTGTCGAGCTGGACCGCCTGCGGCTGCGCGGGATCCAGCGGAGCCTCCCCCTTGTCCGCGGCGGAGCTGCCGGGGGTGGGGGTGGGCGCGATGGCGGCCGGATCGTTGTTCTGCGCCTTCCCGTCACCGAGCATCGCACCGACCCCGAGCCCGACGACGGCCAGGCCGATGACGACGGCGCCGATGATCGCGGGCGAGACCCTGCGCGGGGCGGGGCCGAGCGGCGGCTCCTGATAGTGCGCAGGCTGCTGCTGATACTGCTGCGGCGGCGGCGCGTACTGCTGGGACTGGTGCTGGGGCTGACGCTGCTGCGCGTACTGCGGGTGCGGGTGCTGCTGCTGCGGCTGGGGCCGGCGCGGCTGCTGCGGGAGCACCGGCTCCTCGATGGGGGGCAGCAGTTGCGTGTCCCCCCGGAACATCCCGTCGAACCCGGCGGCGGGATCGGCCGGCGCGGCCGGAACCGGCGCGATGTACTGCGTCGCGGCCTCGTCATGGGAAGGGGCTGCCGGGACGGGCGCGATGTACTGGGTGGCGTCCTCGCCGTACGCGGGGGCCGCGGGGACGGGCGGTATGTACTGCGTAGCGTCCTCGCCGTACGCCGGGGCCGCGAGGACCGGCGCGATGTACTGCGTAGCCGCCTCGCCGTACGCGGGGGCCGCGGGGACCGGCGCGATGTACTGCGTAGCCGCCTCGCCGTACGCGGGGGCGGCGGGGACCGGTGCGATGTACTGCGTCGCCGCCTCGCCGTACGCGGGGACCGGCGCGATGTACTGGGTGGCGGCCTCCGGCAGCGGCGGGTAGCCGTAGCCGTGCGGGTCTCCGGGGCCCTCGTAGCCGGGGCCGACCACATGACCCTGCGGGTAGCCGTAGGAGGGGCCTCCGGGTGCGGGGTAGCCGTAGGAGGGCGGGCCCTGCACGTACTCCGGCTCCCCGCCCGGCTGCGCGGGCGGCTCCGCCGGCGGCTGTGCGGGCCGGCCCCACGGCGCGCCTGCCTGCGGGCTGCCGCCCTGTCCGCTCTCCGTCACCGGGACTCCCTCTCCGACCTGTCCGCGTCCGCGGAACCGTCGGCTCACGCTACCCGGTCACCCCCCTCCCCCGGCAGGCCCGCCCCCACCGAAGATCATCCCCACCCCGGCCCACGCCCCGCCCGCAGCCCCGCCCCGCGGCCACCCGCACGGACGAGCCGACCCCCACCACACCCCAGCCCCGCCGGCGTTCGAGGCGCAGGGGTCCGGGGACCGGTCCCCGGGAGCGGCGGCGAGGGCGGTCAGCCCACCGGCTCCAGGCGGGCCGTGAACTCCCGAGCGGCCGGCTCCTCCCGGTAGGGGTCCAGCCGGGTGCGGAAGTCCTCCAGGTACACCGCCCCGCGGTTGGAGCGGATCCCCGCCAGAACCTCCGCAGCCTGCGTCGCCGTCTGACAGGCCGCCTCCACCTCACGCTGCTGCACCCGCGCCGCCGCCAACAGCAGCAGCCCGATCGCCCGGCGCCGCGCCTTCCCCGCCGGAAGGTCCCGCAGCGCCTCCTCCGCACGCCTCGCCGCCGCGTCGGCCTGCCCCAGGTCACGGTGGCAGTGCGCCAGCTCGTCCGCGAGGTACGCCCCGTCGAAGTGCCGGATCCACTCCGGGTCGTCCCCCGACTCCGGCTCCGCCCGCTCCAGCGCGGTGACCGCCCGCGAGGACAGCACCGCCGTCGACCGCGCGTCACCGAGCAACGCGTGCCCCCGCGCCTCCGCCGCGTAGAACATCGCCTCCACCCGGGGGGTGACCTGGCCCCGCGTGCCCTCCTGCGCCGCTCTCGCGAGCTGCGCGATCTCCCTCGGGTTGCCCAGCTCCGCCGCCAGGTGGCTCATCGCCGCCGCCAGGACGTAGCCCCCGTACGCCCGGTCACCGGCCGCCTGCGCGAGCCGCAGGGCCTGGATGTAGTACCGCTGCGCAAGCCCCGGCTGGCCCGTGTCCACCGCCATGTAGCCCGCCAGCTCGGTCAGTCGGGCGACCGCCGCGAACAGGGCCCGGCCTACCGGCTCCCGGTACGAGCCGCCGATCAGACCGGAGACGACCGAGTTGAGGTAGTGCACGACCACCGGGCGCACGTGCCCGCTGCCGAAGCGGTGGTCGAGGTCCTTCAGTGCCTGCGTGGTGGCCCGTACCGCCTCCACGTCCGACATCCCGACCCGTGAGCCGCCGCTGCGCGCGACCTGCGCGTCGGCCCCGGTGATCAGCCAGTCGCGGCTCGGCTCGACCAGCGCCGAGGAGGCCACGCTCGATCCGGACAGGAAGTCGCGCCGGCCCACATCGCTCCGCCACAACTCGCTGACCTGCTCGATCGCCCCGATGACGGTCGGGGAGAACTGCAGGCCCACCCCCGAGGCGAGGTTCTTGCCGTTGGCCATGCCGATCTCGTCGATGGTGACGGTCCGGCCGAGCTTGCGGCCCAGCGACTCGGCGATGATCCCGGGCGCCCGGCCGCGCGGCTGCTGCCCGCGCAGCCAGCGGGCCACGGAGGTCTTGTCGTAGCGCAGGTCGAGGCCGTGCTCGGCCCCGCACATGTTGACGCGCCGGGCGAGCCCGGCATTGGAGCACCCGGCTTCCTGGATGAGCGCCTGCAGCCGTTCGTTCGGCTGGCGGGCGACGAGAGGCCTGGCTGCCATGAAAACCCCCAGAGACGCGGGTGATCGTTCGAATGATCACTTCCCGCCTGATGTGCGGGGAATCTTCCCCAATGGGTCCTGTCGCTACCCACCTCCGGCGCCCCGGCCTCCTACGCGCCCCCCGTGATGCACCGATGCGCCCCGCATGCAGGATCGATGCTCCGCAGCCCGGCCGGTTTACGCCCGTAACCCCCGGTGACCGCAAGAGTTGTGTTGCACGTGGAAGAGACCATCGGAGTCACGGAGACCGCGCCCATCCCCCTGCAGCGCAGTGAGTCGCTGCTGGACCATGCCGTGCGGTACACGGAAGAACGGCACTGGGATGTCTTCGCCGGCACCTGGCTGGAGTCCGTCGACGGGCGGGAGCAGTGCTCGTGCGGGGGCGCCCAGTGCCCGGCGCCCGGCGCGCACGCGGCGGGGAAGGACTGGGCCTCGCAGGCCTCGGGCAGCGCCGTGCAGGTCAGGCGGCTCTGGGGCAAGAACCCGAAGGCCGCCATCCTGCTGCCCACCGGCCGGACCTTCGACGCCCTCGACGTCCCGGACGCGGCCGGTTTCCTCGCGCTGGCCCGGCTCCAGCGCATGCAGCGCACCCTCGGACCGGTGATCGCCAATCCGGCGGGGCGGATGCTGTTCTTCGTCCTGCCCGGCGCCGGGGCGAAGGTGCCCGACCTGCTGCGCAAGATCGGCTGGCAGCCGGCCCAACTCGACCTGGTCGCGCGCGGCGAGGGTGAGTACGTGGCCGCGCCGCCGACGCGGATCGGCGGACGCGGCTGCGTGCAGTGGGCGCAGCCGCCCACGGCCGCGAACCGGTGGCTGCCGGACGTGGAGGAGCTGATCGACGCCCTGGCCTACGCGTGCGGCCGCGAGGCGGCGGCGGAACGGGCCCGCCGCACGGCGTGATCCCCGCGCCGCCCGCTCTCCTCCGCTCCGGCCTCTCCGCCCGCTCCATGCGCTCCGCTCCGCCCTGACCAGCGGAGATCCCTGCACGGAAACTCATGACATAAGTAACTGCTCGGCCTCTCCCCCTCCTCCTATGGTGAGAAAAGCAGGACACGGGGAACAGAACGAGAGGCAGGCGCATGCCGGACCAGGGCGTTGCCATCGGCGGAGCGGACGGAACGGGCGGCGGTGCACGACCGGCACCGGCCGCCGCACCCGCCGTACGGGTCGAGGGTTTGTGGAAGCGGTTCGGCGAGCAAGTGGCCGTGTCCGGGATCGATCTGGAGCTGCCGGCCGGACAGTTCATCGGCCTGGTCGGGCCGAACGGCGCGGGCAAGACGACGACCCTCTCGATGGTGACCGGGCTGCTGCGCCCGGACATGGGCCGGGTCTTCGTCGCCGGCCACGACGTGTGGGCGGACCCGGTGGCGGTGAAGTCCCGGATCGGCGTGCTGCCGGAGGGGCTGCGGCTCTTCGAGCGGCTCTCCGGCCGGGAACTGCTCGGCTACATGGGCCGGATGCGCGGACTGCCGGGCAAGGAGACGGACAGCAGGGCCACGCAGCTGCTGGACATCCTGGACCTGGCCGGTTCGCAGCACAAGCTGATCGTCGACTACTCGACGGGCATGCGGAAGAAGATCGGCCTGGCGGCCGCGCTGCTCCACAACCCCGAAGTGCTGTTCCTGGACGAGCCGTTCGAGGGCGTCGACCCGGTGTCCGCGCAGACCATCCGCGGAGTGCTGGAACGTTACACCTCCTCCGGAGCCACGGTCGTCTTCTCCTCCCACGTCATGGAGCTCGTCGAGTCGCTGTGCGACTGGGTGGCCGTGATGGCCTCCGGCCGGATCCGCGCCGCCGGCCCGCTGGCCGACGTACGGGGCGACGCGCCCTCGCTGCAGGCCGCGTTCCTCCAGCTGGTCGGAGCGCAGGGCCGGGCCACGGGCGAGTCCCTGGACTGGCTCGGCGGCGGGGCCGCGGCCAACGGCGGGAGCAACGGGGCGGGCGTCCGATGAGCACGCCGACGCCCACGCCGACGCCGATGCGTGCTCCGGCGCCCGCATCCGGGTCCGCCGCCACGTCCGCCTCCACGGCTGCCTCCGTCAACATCACCCCGATCTTCGTCCGCCTCAAGCTGTCCCTCCTGCGCAACGGCCTCAAGGGCTCCCCGATGCGCAAGGCCGCCTACTTCGGCGCCCTCGCCTTCGCGCTCGTCATCGCCTTCCTCGCCACGCTCGGCCTCACCGTGCTGCGCGGCAACGCGCACGCCGGCGCGGTCGTCGTCCTGCTGGCGGCGACCACGGCCCTGTGCTGGACGTTCGTCCCGCTGTTCTTCTCCACCGGCGACGAGACGCTCGACCCGACCCGGCTGGTCATGCTGCCGCTGCGCCCGCGTCCGCTCGTACGGGCCATGCTGGCCGCCTCGCTCGTCGGCATCGGGCCGCTGTTCACGCTCTGCCTGGCCGTCGGCTCGGTGATCGCCGTCGCCCGGGGCGCGGCCGGCGCGGTTGCCGCCGTACTGGCCGTACCGCTGCTGCTGGTCGGCTGCGTCGCGCTGGCCCGGACGGTGGCCACGGCCAACGTCCGGCTGCTGACCAGCCGCAAGGGGCGCGACCTCGCGCTGCTCAGCGGCCTGTTGATCGCGATCGGCGCGCAGGCGGCGAACTTCGCCGCCCAGCGGCTGTTCCAGACCGGCGGCCTGGACAAGCTGGAGCCGGCCGGGGCGGTCGTGCGCTGGCTGCCGCCCGCGACGGCCCTCGGGATGGTGGACTCCGCGAGCGAGGGCGCGTACGGGATCGCGACTGCCCAGCTCCTCATCACGGTCGCGGCCCTCGGCCTGCTGCTCTGGTTCTGGGAGCGCAGCCTGACCAAGCTGATGGTCACCCCCGACGGTTCGACGATCGCGGCTGCCAAGGAGAAGAAGAAGCCGGCGAACGGCGCGGCAGGCGGCGGCTGGTCGCTCCTGCCGGACGACCGTACGGGCGCGGCCGCCCAGCGCGTGCTGCGCTACATGGTGCGCGACCCGAAGACCAAGGCGGCGTGGGTGTCGGCCCTGGCGCTCGGCCTGATCATCCCGGTCGCCAACGCCGTCCAGGGCGGCGGCTCGGTATACCTGGCCTGCTTCGCCTCGGGCATGCTCGGCCTGCAGATGTACAACCAGTTCGGGCAGGACACCTCGGCGTTCTGGATGGTCGCGCAGACCATTTCGAGCACCCGGGACGCGTACGTGGAACTGCGCGCCCGCGCCCTGGCCCTCGCGCTGGTCACCGTGCCCTTCACCGTGCTGGTCGCGGCGGTCACGGCGGGCCTGCTCGGCGACTGGGCCGGCCTCCCCGGCGCCCTGGGCCTGGCACTGGCCCTGCTCGGCTCGATGCTGTGCACGGGAGCCCTGGCGTCCGCCCACCTCGCGTACTCGATCCCGACCGACGGCGCCTTCAAGAGCGTCGCCCCGGGCCAGGGCGCCCTGGCGTGGGCGGCCCTCATCGGCGGCATGCTCGCCTCGGCACTGGTCAGCTCGCCGCTGATCGCCCTGGCCGTCTACTTCAGCTCCACGGACCACAAGTCCCTGGCCTGGATCCTGCTCCCCCTGGGCGTGGCCTGGGGCACGCTGGCCACCTGGGCCGGCCTGCGCCTCGCGGCCCCGACGGTGGTGCGCAAACTCCCGGAGATCCTGCTGGCGGTCAGCAAGGGCTGACCGGCCGCGTACCGGCGGAGGCAGCCGAAACGGGCCGTGGGCCTCAGCTCCCCAGGGAGCGGAGGCCCACGGCCCGTTCGCTTGCGATGCGGGCGATCAGACGGTCGGGAACTTCGCCGTGAAGGCGTTGCCGACGCTGACCACGTCGTCGAAGCTGCGCTTGCCCGCGCCGAACTCGGAGCCCGCCATCGCCCGCTTCTTGCCGCCCACGATCTCCCAGACCGTGGCGCTGTTCGGGGAGAGCAGCATCGTCCCGTTGGACGGGGCGGCCTTCGCGGCGGCCGAGGCCAGCCACCCGCCCGGGGTGCCGAGCAGCGGACGCTTGTCGTAGCCGAAGCCGATGAAGTCGGCGTTGGTCAGGGGGACCGCCACGCCACCGGCCATGACGTAGACGGTGGAGTCGGCGCCCGAGACCTCCTTGACGATGGAACCGTTGGGCATCTGCCGGGTCGCCGCGGAGGCCAGCCAGTCGGTCGGAACGCCCATCAGGGCCTGCTGGTTGTACCCGTTGGCGGTCCACTCGGAAGCCGAGATGTGCAGCGCCGCACCGTTCACGACCACGTAGCGGGAGGGGTCGTTGCCGGTCTGGTCCATCACCACGCGGCCGGTCGACACGGTCCGCTGCGCCGCGGCCTGCAGCCAGGCGGTCGGGACGCCGTAGTCGGCACGGAGGTTGTAGCCGTTCTCGGTCCAGTCCGATGCGGAGATCGGCAGCGCGGCACCGTCGATGATCACGTACCGGTTGGCGCCGCCGGCCTGGTCGTGGACCACGGTGCCGGCGGGCGGGGCGCTGGGCAGCCCGTTGAAGGCGTTGGGGTCGATGACCACGACCTTGCCCAGGTCGTAGCGGTCCGGGGCGACGTCCGAACCGGCCACCGGAACACCGGCCCCGGCGATCATCACCCGTACCTCCGGGCCGTTCGGCGACTTCACCAGGGTGCCGCTGGCCAGGGAGGAGGGAGCCGGGTAGGTCGGGGCGGTGGGGTACGGGTTCGCGTGGTCGGCTCCGAGGCCCGAGGCGGGGCCACAGTGGGGCCAGGCACCCTGGCCCTGCCCGGCCAGGATCTTCTCGCCGATCAGGATCTGCTGCTGCTTGGTCGCCTGGTCGGCGCGGGCGGCGTACTGCGTACCGCCGTAGGCACGCCAGGTCGGCATGGATATCTGCAGACCACCGAAGTAGGTCCCGGTGCGGTCGACGATCTGCCAGTTTCCGCTGGCCTCGCACTGCGCGACCTTGTCCCAGGTCGCGATGGAAGCGGCGGAGGCGGGGGTGCTCGCGAGGAGCGGGGCGGCGAGGGCCAGCAGGGCGGTGGCGGCGGTGGCGAGTGCGGTGTTCTTGCGGGCGGCGGCGGAGCGCATCGGGATTCCCTCGGGCAGCAGGTCTGGGTGTCGGCGGCGGAGCAGCCGGGACCGAGCCGCCCGGCCTGTTCGGGCCGGGCGGCTCAGGGGCGGTGCTCAGTGGTGGCGCTCAGTGGCGGTGCTCAGTGGCGGTGCTCAGTGGCGGCGCTCACTGGTGGTACTCAGCGGTGGCGCTGGAAGCGACCGGGATCAGGCGGTCGGGAACTTCGCGATGAAGGCGCTGCCGACACCGACGACATCGTCGAAGCTGCGCTTGCCGGCACCGAACTCGGAGCCCGCCATGGCGCGCTTCTTGCCGTTCACGATCTCCCAGACGGTGGCGTTGTCCAGCGACTTGATCATCGTGCCGTTGGCGGGGGCCGTCTTGGCGGCGGCCGATGCCAGCCATGCGGCGGGGGCACCGTCCAGGGGGCGCTGGTCGTAGCCGAAGCCGGTGAAGTCGGCGTTGGTCAGCGGTGCGGCGACGCCACCGGCCATGACGTAGACCGAAGCGGAGGCCCCGGAGGCGTCCTTGACGACGGTCTCGTTGGCGACCTGCTTGGTCACCGCCGAGCCGAGCCACTCACCGGGGACGCCCATGAGGGACATCTCGTCGAAGCCGACGCTCGTCCACTCGGTGGCCGAGATGCCCACCGGCGTGCCGCCCACCATGACGTAGCGGGAGGAGTCGGTGCCCGACTGGTTCATGACGACCGTGCCGGACTTCAGCGGCTTCGCCACGACGCCCTTCAGCCACTCGGCCGGAACACCCATCAGCGTCTGCTTGTCGTAGCCGTTGGCCGTCCACTCCGAGCCCGAGATGTGCAGCGCCGAGCCGGCAACCATGACGTAGCGGGACGGGTCGGTACCCGACTGGTCCATGACCACGATGCCGGTCGCCACCGTGCGCTGGGCGGCAGCCTTCAGCCATGCGGTCGGAACGCCCATGTCAGCACGGGTGTTGTAGCCGCCGGCGACCCAGTCGGCGCCGCCGATCTTGAGCGCGGCGTCACCGACGATCACGTACCGGTCCGCACCGCCGGCCTGGTCGTGGACCACGGTGCCCGACGGCGGGGCGCTGGAGAGGGAGCGGAAGGCCTGGTCGTCGATGGTGACGACCTTGCTCAGGTCGTACTTGCCGGGAGTGACGTCGGAGCCCGCCACCGCGAGACCGGCTCCCTTGATCATCACCTTGACGGACGGGCTGCTCGCCGACTTCACGAGCGTGCCTTCGGCCAGCGAAGCCGGGTTCGGGAGGGAGGGCGTCGAGCTGCCGGCCGGGGAGACGTAGCCGCTGATGGTCTGGCCCCAGGGCCTGTCACCCACCTTCCAGCTGGTGGTGGGGTTGGTGCTGACGTAGCCGGGGCGGGCGCCCTGGTTGCCGCCCGTGATGGTGACCGTGTTGCCGGATATCGCCGTCACCAGGGCCACGTGGTCTGCGTAGTTGCTGCCGTTGTAGTTGTAGACCACCGCGTCACCGACGTGCGGCGTGCTGGAGATCGTCCCGTACTTCTTGCCGTAGTCCATGAAGCTGGCCGCACGGTCGTCCAGGCTGGCCAGACCCGTGACCGCATTGCGGGACCAGACCCAGCCGGCGAAGTCGGCGCACCAGGCATGGGCGGTGACGCCGCCGCTGCAGCTGTTGGTCTGGTTCGGGCCGCCGTCGTAACCACCGTGTGCACAGGCTCCGTTGCCGTTCTCGGCACGGGCGGTGGCGGAGATTCCGTCGGTCAGCGGCGAGGCGCTGGCCGGGTTGACGACCACCATGGTGAACGCCGTTGCCGCCAGGGCGGAGGTGGAGGCGATGCGGATGGCGATGGTCTTGATGGTGCGGGACATGGCGAAGCTCCTGATGGCGTGAAAGGAAGTGTGGTGTCGCTGCGGGTTCCGCAGACGGGCCTGGTGAGGGCCGAAGAGTGGGGGCGCGCCGGCCGGGCGGTGGGACGGCTGCCCTGCAGGAGCAGCTGTCAGGCCGGTGGATGCGGCGCGCGGTGGGGCGGTCTGGCGGGTCAGGCGGTCTTGCGATCTTGCGGTCAGGCGGTCAGGCGGTCCTGCGGTCAGGCGGTCCTGCGGTCCTGCGGTGAAGTTCGTGGGCCGCGACGGGGTGGCGCCAGGGCGCTGCTCCCCCGGCGGCGGGGCCGGTTACTGCCAGCCGGTGGTGAGCTTGCCGACGGGGGCGGTCTGCCAGCCGGTGGTCGCGGTGATGCGGGTCTCGTCGGCGGTGGTGGTGGCGGCGGTGAACTGGCCGGCCAGAACCGGGGTGATCGCGGCGAGGGCGAGAGTGGTGACCGCGGCGGCCTTGGCGAGGCGGGTGCGAAGCATGGGAGTGGTCCTTTGCGAAAGCTGGGATGAGTGGCATTTCCCGGTCTCACGTCCCGCGGTGACGTTTCCTCCGGTGTTGCCTTCGGGGCGGTGTTCCCTTCCGGCGATCACTACTTTCGTCGCAGGTCACGGCGGGTGGAAGGGCTTTCAGCTGGACGGAACCGGACCTGGACCCTTCCGTCCAGCAAGGCCGGAAGCGGCCGCCAGGAGGTGCTCGTAGTACGGCGTGACCAGAGGTGCGCCGACGCGCCCGACCGTCCAGCCCCACAGGGCCGGCACCTCCTCGAAGGCGCGGCGGCACAGCGCCTCCGTACGCCGTTCCGCCTCGTTCAGGCTGTCCGCGAGCAGATAGACGCCGAGGGTCGGATCCGGCAGGGCGTGCGGATGCGCGGAAACGTGCTCCACCGGGCCACAGGCGTCGGCACTGGCACTCGCACTGGCACTGGCACTGGCACTGGCGAACGCGTGAATGAGTTCGCCTGCGTGCGGCGGGAGTTGAGTGCCGGGCGCGGGAGCGCGGAGGGCCGCGTGAACGAGGTACATGCACTCCACGATCCCGAATTCTTCACATCGGGCATACGGCTTGAAGGTGGACTCTTCGGTCCCTGGCCGGAAGCGGCCAAGGACCGCCCCGGCCCCTCGCTGGACCCCGCGTACGATGATCTGCGTCCCCTGATTCACGGGGGTACACAGGGGGGGGGGAACCGCTGTGCTTGCAACTCTTGGCCTCGACGCGACCGCTGAGGCCGTTTACCGCGTCATGCTCGCGCACCCGCGCGACGGAGTGCGTGCTCTTGCCGACCGTCTCGGCGTATCCGAGGCAGACATCCGGAACAGTCTGGACCAGCTCAGCGAGCTGGCCCTGATCCGCCCGTCCTACGAACGGGAGGGAGAGCTCCACGCCGTCCCACCCGAGGTCGGCATGGAGATCCTGATGGCCCGCCAGCAGGCGGAGCTCGCGGCGCAGCAACTGCGCATCGAGTCGTCGCGCGCGGCCGCCGCCCAGCTGATCGCGGAGTTCGCCGATCTGAGCCCGACCGCCTCCAGTCCCGGCGTCGAGCAGCTGGTGGGCCTGGACGAGATTCGGACCCGGATCACCGGCTTGGCGCACGGGGTCCGGTCCGAGCTGATGACGTTCGCACCCGGCGGAGGGCAGCGGCCGGACACTCAAGAGGCCTCGAAGGCGAACGACCTCGCGCTGCTGGGCCGCGGCGTGCGGATGCGCACCCTGTACCAGGACAGCGTGCGCAACAGTCAGATCACCGTGGCCTACACGACGTGGCTGGGTGAGCTCGGCGGGGAGGTACGCACCGCCCCCGACCTGCCGACCCGGCTGATGATCTTCGATCGGACCACCGCGGTCATCCCGGTCAGCAACGAAGACAGCGGGGCGGGCGCGGTGGTCCTCACCGGCCAGGGAACGCTGACGGCGCTGTGCGCACTCTTCGAGAACGTCTGGTCGACCGCAAGGCCCCTGGGCAGCGCCCCTGAGGAGCGTGACGAGGAGGGGCTCAGCCCGCAGGAGACCACGGTGATCCGGCTGCTGGCGCAGGGCCTGACCGACGAGGCGATCGCCAAACGGCTCGCGGTCTCGCCGCGCACGGCCCGGCGACTGGCCAACGGGCTGATGGAACGGCTGGGTGCTGCGAGCCGGTTCGAATTCGGCGTCCGCGCGGTCCAGTGGGGCTGGCTCCCCGGCACGGAGTAGCGCGCAACGCGAGACGGGTGCCCGGCCCGTGGGGGCCGGGCACCCCCTCAGCCGCTCCCGCCGATGCGCACGGCTCTAGAGCTGTGGAGCCAGGGCCGCGTCCGCCTCGGCCAGGGCCGACTCGCCCGCGGTCAGGGAGTCGTAGACGAAGTGGACGGTGGCCTCCTCGATGCCGCAGTACTCCGAGATGCCGACGCGCAGCAGGCGGTCCACCGGCTCGTCCCAGCCCAGCTCCTTGAACTTCGCCTCCGGGTAACTCACCAGCGGGATCCAGACCATGCGCTTGCCCTTCAGGAGCGGGTGGCTGCGGCCGTAGGCGAAGCCGTTGTTCCAGACCCGGTCGACCCAGCCCTTCAGGATGGCCGGCAGGCCGAACCACCAGAGCGGGAAGACCACCACGAGGATCTCGGCGGCGGCGATCCGGTCCATGTGGGCCCGGGTCTCGGCGGAGTACTCCTTGTCGGGGTCCGACCAGTCCGGCTCGTCCTCGGTCCCCATCCGGGGTCGAAGCCCTCGGCGTGCAGATCGAGTACGTCGACCGTGTGGCCGTCGGCCTCCAGCCGGGCCACCGCGCGTCGGGCCAGCTGGGCGGTCAGGGAATCGCCTCGGGGGTGGGCCAGGACGACCAGGGCGGCGCTCATCGGGCATCGGTGGGGAGCACGGCCGCCTGCGCGGCGGCGGGTTCCGGGGAGGGGGCGGCTTCCGGGGAGGCGGCGGCCTCCGGGGCGAGGCGGACCAGCATCTTGCCGGTGTTCGCGCCGCGCATCATGCCGAGGAAGGCCTCCGGGGCGTGCTCGATGCCGTCGACGACGGTCTCCTCGGTGCGCAGGCTGCCGTCCGCCAGCCAACCCGCGGCCCGGCCGATCCACTCGGGGAACAGGTCGAATTGACTTCCTCCAATCGCCCTGGAGGGCGAGGATTCTCCGCCTGCGGGTGGTCACCCCGTGTGGGAGACCACCCGCTTCGGGTGGGTTCCTGCTTCCTCCGTACTCGCAGAACATCAGGAATTGGGACCAGCCCGCGTCGTGCACGCTTTTGGCCAGGTGGCCACGCGCCATTCCACGTACGTTCAAGGTCTCCGCGAAGACGGCTTGGTTCTCGCTCATCAGCCTGTGAGACCACTGGTGGTGGAAGTTCCGGCGCGCATCCGCCACCTGGGCGTGAGCGCGGGCGACCTTGATTCGGGCTTTGCCCCGGTTGTTCGATCCCTTCTTCTTCCGCGACAGCTCCCGCTGCCGCTTCTTCAGCTTCTTCTCCGCCCGCCGCAGGTACTTCGGTGAGGCGATGTGCGTCCCGTCCGCGAGGACCGCGAACCGGGTCAGGCCCAGGTCGATGCCCTGGTCGAAATCAGCTGGCGGAAGCATGTCGGCGGCCGGGTCGGTCTCGACCACGAAGGAGGCCCAGTACCTCCCGGAACGGTCCTTGATCAGCGTCACGCTCGACGGGACGGAGGGCAGATCGCGGGTCCACTTGACCCGCACGTCTCCGATCTTCGGCAGGCACAGCTTGCCGTCATCAAGGATCTTGAACCGGTCAGAGGCGGTGAAACGGGCGGACTCCCGATTATCCCTCTTCGACTTGAAGCGAGGGGGAGCAACCTTGGGACCCTTGCGCTTGCCGGTCTTGGAGTCCTCATGCGCGGCCCACGCTTTGTCCAGGTCCCGCAGCGTCTGTTGCAGCACACCGACCGGGGCATCGGACAGCCAGGCCCGCTCCACGGTCTTCTTCGCGGTGGTGATCAGAGCCTTGGACAGGTCCGGGTTCTTCGGGACCCGCAGGTACGGACCCTCGGCGGTTCGCCGGCTCGGGTTGCCGAGCAGCTTGTTCGACGCCTTGACGGGCTTGACCCGGGACAGCGCATCGTTCCAGACCACGCGCTTGCACCCGAACACCCGACGGGCGCTGATCGCCTGACCAGGCGTCGGATAGACGCGGTACTGGTAACGGAGTTGCACGCCAAACACCGCACTACGATTGGATTATGGCCGAGCAATAGAACATTTGCACTGGTAGACACTGCGTTCCCCTCATGCACCCCCACTTGGTCTTCGTTACGAAGGCGCGGCACCAGTCTTCACCGATCGGCGCCCGTGAAGTTCGCGCAGAGCGGCGATCACCCGGCTGGAGGAGCAGCGGATCACGGCCTACGAGGACCTGGCCGAGGCCCGCCTCGAACTCGGCGAACACAGGGACCTCGCCGACGAGTTGGCCGGACCCGCCGCCGCCCACCCGCTGCGCCAGCGGCTGCGCGGCAGCCAGATGCGAGCGCTGTACCGCGCCGGCCGCCAGAACGAGGCCCTCGCCGTCTACGCGCACCTGCGCGGGCTCTTCGCCGAGGAACTCGGCATCGACCCCGGTGCGCAGCTCTCGGCCCTGTACGAAGCCATCCTCCGCCAGGACCCCGCACTGGGCCCGGCCGCGGAGCCGGGTCCGCCGGAGCCGCTGGGGCAGGCGGCGCAGGCGGCCCGGGGCAGCCGGGCGTACGGGGGCGGTGGCAACCTGCCCGCGCCCGTCAGCTCCCTCGTGGGCCGCGAGGAGGCCGTCGCCCGGGTGTGCGCGGCGCTCGGGGCAGGCCGGCTGGTGACGCTGTGCGGGCCCGGCGGCGTCGGCAAGACCCGGCTCGCGCTGGCCGCGGCGGCCCGGCTGGAGGAGGCGTACCCCGACGGGGTGTGGTTCGTGGAACTCGCGGGCGCGCAGGGCGCGTCGGTCGCCGAAGCGGTGGCCGCCGCGATCGGGATGCGCGAGGACGACGCCGCCGGCGGCTCCGTCGAAGACCGGCTCGCCGAGGCGTTGCGGCGGCGCGCGGCACTCCTCGTACTCGACAACTGCGAGCACGTCCTCCCCGCCGCCGCGGCCCTCGCCGAACGGCTCCTGCGCCGCGCCCCCGGCCTGCGCGTCCTCGCCACCAGCCAGGAGCCGCTCGCGCTCTCGGGCGAGGTGATCGAGGCCGTCGCCCCGCTCACGGAGGCCCGGGCCGTGGAACTGTTCGCGGCCCGCGCGGCCGCCGCCGCCCCCGGCTTCGCCCTCGGCCCCGGCACCGCGGAGGCCGTGGCCCTGATCTGCCGCCGTCTGGACGGGATACCGCTCGCGCTGGAACTCGCCGCGACGCGGGTACGGGTCCTGGGCGTGGAGGCACTGGCGGAACGCCTGCACGACCGCTTCCGCCTGCTCAACCAGGTGCGCCGCGACGCCCCGGCCCGCCAGCGCACGCTGCGCGCGACGATCGACTGGAGCTGGGAGCTGCTCTCCCCGGCGGAGGCGACGGTCCTGCGCCGCCTGTCGGTGTTCGCGGGCGGATTCACGGTGGAGGCGGCCGAGGGGGTGTGCGCGGACGGGGACGCGTGGGGCGGGGCCGGGGGCGGGGACAGGGGCGGGGGCGCGGATGGTGCCGAGGCAGATGACCGGGTCGCCCGTGAGGACGTGCTCGATCTGCTCACCCGGCTCGTGGACTGCTCGCTCGTGAGCTCGGCGTACGGCGACTCCGCACACTCGGCCTCCGCGCACTCGGCCTCCACACACTCGGCCTCCGCGTACGGCGACTCGCGCCTGCGGCTGCTGGAGTCGGTGGCCGCGTACGGGCTGGAGCGGCTCGGCGCCGCCGGGGAGACGGGCGCGACCCGGCAGCGGCACGCGGAGTACTACACCGGCCTCGCCGAGCGCGCGGCCGAGCGGCTGCACGGGCCCGGGCAGGGCGAGTGGCTGCGGCGGCTCGACCGCGAGGGGCCCAACGCCCGGGCCGCCCTGGAGCACACGGGGGCAGGGGAGTTGGGGGTGCGGCTGGTCGGCGCGCAGTCCTGGTACTGGTTCCTGCGCGGCCGGATCCGGGAAGCCGCCGAGGCCACCGGAGCGGCCGGGGCCACGGCCCTGCACGCCGCCTTCGCACTGCTCGGCGGGGACGACAGCCACCTCGGCCGCGACTTCTCGGACGCCGGCCTCCGGGAACAGTGGCTGCTGACCTACGCCCGCTGCGGCTTCGGCTCCGGCGTACTGGAGGCCGAACTCACCGCTCTCCCGGCCCAGTTCCGCGAGAGCGGCGACCGATGGGGCGAGGCGGTCGCGCTGCTCACCCTCTCGACGCGGGCGATGTACGACGGCGACCTCGCGGAACTGCGGCGTAACGCGGAGGCTGCCGCCGCCGTGTTCTCCGAACTGGGTGATCGCTGGGGCCAGTTGCAGACCTCGGAGCAGCTCGGCATCCTCGCCGAGGTGACCGGGGACTACCCGGCCGCGGCGCGGCTGCACGAGGACGGCGTACGGGACGCGCAGGAGCTGGAGTTGTGGACGCACGCCTCCTTCCGGCTGGCCCGGCAGGGCCGCATCGCGCTGCTGACCGGGGACCCGGCGCGCGCGGCCGCCCTGCACGAGCAGGCCCTGCGGCTGGCGGAGGAGCAAGGCCACCGCCCGGCCGAGCAGTTCGCGGCGATCGGGCTCGCCCTGGGCGCGCGGCGCGGCGGCGACCTGGACGGCGCCGAGACCCGGCTGCGGCCGTGGCTCGACTGGAACCGGCGGCTCGGGGTGGACTCCGGAGCGGCGCTGGTCCTGGCGGAGCTGGGGTACGTCGCGGAGCTGCGGGGCGACCCGGCCGCGGCGGAGTCCCTGCACCGGGAAGGCCTCGCGGCGGCCCGCCGTTCCGGGGACCCCCGCGCGCTCGCGCTGGCCCTCGAAGGCCTGGCGGGGGTGCTCCCGCCCGCCCGGGCGGCCTCCCTGCTGGGCACGGCGACGGCCCTGCGCGCCTCGGCGGGCACCCCGCGCCCCCGGGCGGAACGCACCGACGCCGACCGGGCGGCGGGCCGGGCCCGCGCGGCCCTGGGCCCGGAGGCCTTCGCGACGGCCTTCACCACGGGCGAAGCCCTCCCGCTGCCGGAACAACTCACCCTCCTGGAAGTCCCGTAGACCGGCCCCGGCGGCCCCGAGCGCTGCCGTCCGGGTTGCCCTCCGATGTCGCCGCCGCGCTGGACGTCCTCCTCGGACCGGCGGACGCGGCCCACGGCGCGCTCCGCCGGCAGGTGCCGCACCTGCGGGTGTCCGGACGCTGCTCGTGCGGCTGCGGTACGGCGTACTTCGAGCTGGACACGGACGGGGTGCCAGCGGCGCCGCTGCCTGCCGGGACCGTGGTGGCGGCCGAGGCCCAGCTGTACGACGCGCTCGAGCACTGCATCGGCGAGGTCCTGGCGTTCGCTCAGAACGGTTACCTGGCCTGGCTGGAGGTCTGCTCCTGGAGCGACGACGGCACCGTCACGCTGACTGACGCGCTACGGATGCTGCGTCACCCGTAGGGGCCCGCCCAGCCCAACTAGCCCGACCAGCCCGACCAAGCGGCCGCCCCGCCACCCCGTCGGCCGCAACTGGCCCCCGCAGGGCCCCGTACGGCCCCACAGAGCCCCGTACGGCCCCGTAGGAGGGTCGCCCGGCGCCGGGGGAGCGCCCGGCCCCCACCCGGGCCCACAGCCGCCCTCACCGGCCCGCCCGGCCCTGCCTCGCCGCCCTGCCCCGCCGCCCCGCCCCTCACGCCGAGGCCTTGATGCCCTCCAGGAAGGGCTCCACCACCGCGCGCCAAGCCGTCGGCTGGTCGTAGTGGAGGTAGTGGCCGGCGTCCGGGATCTCGGCGTACTGCCCGGCCGGCAGGACGCGGACCATCTCCTGTGCCTCGGCCCGGCCCAGCTCGCCGTCCAGACCGCGCACCACCAGCGTCGGGCAGCGCACCTGGGCGAGCTCCTCCCAGTGCGCGTCGTGCACCCACGTCTCCCGCGCGGTGAGCATCTGGCGGCGCGAGAACAGCGGGCGCCAGCCGTCGTCGGCCTCGTGCATCACCTCCGCGAAGAACTCGCCCCGGCCGGGGTCCGGGCGCTCCACCCGCGGATCGTCCTCGCCGAACCAGCGCCGCGCGGCGTCCTGGGTGGGGAACGGCAGCGGCCAGTGCCGGAACCACTCCTCCCACTCCTGCTGCGAGGCCTCCCCCAGCGCGGACGCCCGCATGTCGCAGATGACCAGGGCCGCTACGAGATCGGGGCGGCGGGCCGCGAGCTGCCAGGCGGTGAGGGCGCCCATGGAATGGCCGATCAGCGTCACCGGCGCGAGGCCGAGCTGCTCGACGGCCGCTTCGGCGTCGGCCACGAAGGCCTCGCGCCCGTAGGCGACGGAACTGGCGGGGCTGCCGGGGCCGGCGGTCGGCGGGCGCTCGCTCTGGCCGTGGCCTCGCTGGTCGAGGGCCACGACGCGGCGGCTCGCGCCGAGCCAGCGGGCGGTGCCCGTCCAGTGGAAGGCGCGGCCCATCAGACCGTGCAGTAAGAGGGCCGCGGGCTCGCCCGACAGCGACGGAGACTGCGACGGAAACTGCGACGGAAACAGTGACTGCGACTGCGGCGCCGACGGCTCGGGCTCCGCGGTCGCTTCGTGGAACTCCCAGGCCGCCAGGCGTACGCCGTCGGCCCCCGTCACATCGAGGCGTCGTACCACCGCAGATGCACCCCCTTCGCTCCCGGCCACAGTATCGAACCCGTATTCGAAAACGGGGTTCTCGCCGACAACACCGCTCTTTCGAGTGACCTTGCTCAAGGATTGACCGGCGCTGCCGATGGAGATCCTTTCAACAGGGAGGCGGGCCGCTCGGGGAAGACGGTCCGAAGGGATGACCTTGAGAGCTCGGGGCTCCAGGTCAAGCAGGGGAGGACCGGTCCCGGCGCCGTAAGGCGCCGGGACCATCCATGCAGATCCACACCGGTCCGTACAGGCCGACACCAGTCGGATTCGCTCGCACTGGCGACCTGATCGAACGCCCGTGCGTCAGCCTGTCGAAGACCGCCCAGCCCCTCCGTCCGTCAGCGCTTCGCCACGAACACGTGGGAGGCCACGTCCGCGTCGAGCTCCGCGGCCTCGCCCCCGCTGCCGACCAGCACGCCGCCGGGCGACTCGGTCACGCTGACCACCGAGCCGGGCTGCACGCCCGCCCGGCGCAGCGTGTACATCAGCTGCGCGTCCGTCTGGATCGGCTCGCCGATCCGGCGGATCACCACGGTCTTGCCCTCCGCACCCGGGTCCAGCTCGGACAGGCTGACCATGCCCTCCTCCAGGAACGGATCGGCCTCGGCCTTCTCACCCAGCTCCTCCAGCCCCGGGATCGGGTTGCCGTACGGCGATTCGGTCGGGTGGCGCAGCAGCTCCAGCACCCGCCGCTCCACCGCCTCGCTCATCACGTGTTCCCAGCGACAGGCCTCGGCGTGCACCTGCTCCCACTCCAGGCCGATGACGTCGACGAGCAGGCACTCCGCGAGGCGGTGCTTGCGCATCACCCGCGTCGCCAGCTTGCGCCCCTCGTCGGTCAGCTCCAGGTGCCGGTCGCTGGCGACGGCCACCAGGCCGTCGCGCTCCATTCGCGCCACCGTCTGGCTCACCGTCGGGCCGCTCTGGTCGAGCCGCTCGGCGATGCGGGCGCGCATGGGGACCACACCTTCCTCTTCCAGTTCGAGGATGGTGCGGAGGTACATCTCCGTGGTATCGATCAGTCCGGACATTCGTGCCCCTCGGATTGCGTGCGCTGGCCCTGCCCCCAATTCTGACCCATCACGCCGACAACCGTCCCGTGTAGGACGTCAAGGGCCGTTCCGGACTGCCCGGAAACACCCCTCTTTCCCCTCCGGGCACCTCTCATTACGCCGCCCACCGGGCCTTTCGCCCCTTGGATGGAAGTTCGTATTGACACGCCCTTGGTCCAGACCGCACGGTGAGCGGCGGACACGGACGACAACCTCACCCACTCCCACCCCGGAAGGCCATCGGCGTATGAGCGAGAGCAAGCTGGCCGGTCAGTTCTTCGACTCCGCGATCGGTCTGCTGGAGCGGGTACGGGACGAGGAGTCCGCCCGCATCAACGAGGCCGGAACCGTCATCGCGGACGCCGTGGCCGCCGGGAACAAGCTCTTCGCCTTCGGCGCCGGGCACTCCTCGCTCCCCGCCCAGGACGTGGTCTACCGGGCCGGCGGACTCGCCCTGATGAACTTCCTCGCCGTCCCCGGCACCGTCGGCATCGACGTCATGCCCGCCACCCTCGGCAGCGCCCTGGAGCGCGTCGACGGCCTCGCCGGAGCGGTCCTGGACAGCAGCCCGGCCAGTGACGGCGACGTCCTCGTGATCATCTCCCTCTCCGGGCGCAACGCCCTGCCGGTCGAGATGGCCATGAACGCCCGCGCGATCGGCCTCAAGGTCATCGGCGTCACCTCGGTGGCCTACGCGACCGACACCAAGTCCCGCCACGTCTCCGGCACCTTCCTCAAGGACCACTGCGACATCGTCCTCGACAGCAAGATCGCGGTCGGCGACGCCGAGCTCACCCACGAGGGCATCGAAGCCCCCTTCGCCCCCGCCTCCACCGTCGTGACCAGCGCGATCATGCAGGCGGTCATGGCCGCCGCGGCCGGCGAGCTCGTCGCCCGCGGGGTCGAACCGCCACTCCTGCGCTCGGGCAACGTGGACGGCGGCCACGAGTGGAACGGCCGCGTCATGCAGGAGTACGGCGACCGCATCTTCTTCCGCCACTAGCCACACCCGCGGCGCGGCCCCGGGGCGGGGCTCCTCACCGCCCCGCCAGGTCCAGATCCGCCGCGACGCGGGCCGCCACCTCCTCCGCGTACGCCGCGTCCGCGCGCTCGAAGGCGGCCCGGGACGGCCCCCGCAGGAACGTCAGCGTCCCCAGGCTCCGGCCCCGGCTGCGCAGCACCGTGCACAGGGCGTGCGCCGCGCCCTCGGGCCAGCGCCGGGCGCCCGACCACACCTCGTCGGCCTGCCCGCGCGGGGCGCTCGTCCGCACCGACCCGGCCCGGTCCAGCGCCTGTAGCGCCGGGTGGCCGGCCTCGTAGCGCACCGGGATCGCCCCGGGCTCGGGCAGCCCCGGCAGGCCGGGCGGGGACGCCGCCCAGCGCAGCAGCCGCACGGGGTCCCGTACCGGCTCCGGCTCCAGTACGTCCACCAGCGCGTGCTCGGCGAAGCCCGCGAGGGCGAACTCCAGCCGTACCGCCGCCGCCTCGGCGGGATCCTCGCACTCGGCGGCGGCCCGCCCGGCCCGGTACAGCTGATGGGACCGGAACCGCAGCTGCGCCGTGTCCAGCTGCGCCTGGCGCGCCTCGGTGACGTCCTGGAACAGCAGCGCGACCCCGAGCGGTACGGGTTCCTCCGCGAGCGGCGACGCCAGGCGCAGGAACCCGCACCGCCAGCACCGCCGCCGCACGCCCTCGGGGCCGCGTACGGACACCCACAGCTCCGCCGGGGCCGGGGGCGCACCCTCGGCCAGCACGTGCTGCAGGGCCCCCTCCAGCTCCTCCACCCCCTGCGCCAGCAGCTCCCCGAGCGGCCGCCCGAGCAGCACGGTGCGGCCGGAGCCGAAGGCGCGGGCGGCGTGGGCGTTGACCACGGCCGGCCGCAGGTCCACATCCACGAGGACGACGCCCCAGGAGGCGTCCTCCATCAGCGCCTCGCTCAGGGCAATGGAACGCTCCAGGTCGATCTGCGCGTGCACCTCGCTGAAGGCGCAGTACACCCCGGCCGGCTTCCCGTCGGCGCCCGGCACCCCCGCGGACTGGGTCCGCACGAGCACCCGCCCGCCGTCCTTGGTCAGCAGCGCGAACTCGTGCACCTGCCGCCCCGGCACGTCCTGGGCGGCCATGAGTCTGTCCTGCACGTCCTGCGCGTCGGCGGCCCGCACGGCCCACCCCGCGAACCCCTTGCGCCCCACGGCCTCGATCGCCGACCACCCCAGAATCCGCTCGGCCTCACGGTTCCAGTGGGTGATCACGCCGTCGGCGTCGAACGCGCACAAAGCCGCGTCCATCCCGTCCAGCAGCGCTGCGAGCAGATCGTCGGCGGTCTCATCACGTCCGGATGCAGTCACCTGGGCCCCCTGCAGGTGTTCGCGTGTGCGGCACGTCACGTCATTGAACTCGAACGTGACGCAGCACACACCCACTTCCCGCAATCATCCCGGTATGTCCGGGACCCGGGGCCGCCTGCCGGACTGGTGAGGGCCACGATACGGGGAGTATGGTGCTTTATATGGCGACCAAGAAGATCACGGTAACAATTCCCGAAGAGCTCCTTGACGAGATCCGTGCGGAAGCAGCGGAGCGAGGCCTGTCGGCGTACGTCGCCGAAGCACTGCGGTTCAAGCGCGACCGGGACCGGCTGCGGGAATTGGTCGACTGGCTACAGGAGGAGCACGGCCCTGTCACCGAGGAGGAGCGCGCGGCCGCGTTCGAGGATCTGGAGGCTCTCGACGCCGAGCACGAACGCCGTCGCGCCACGGCAAGCCACCAGGCCGGCGAGGCCGCGTGAAGCGGACCGGTGAGCGTGCGCAACCGCCGCTGCGCGTCTTCGTACTCGACTGCGAAGCACTGTCCCTGGCCGTGCGCGGCGACCGAAAGATGATCGCCTTGCTGGACATCGCCGCCCAGGGTGGAGCCGAGGTAGTGACCTCTCCGATGACACTCGTCGAGGCCTATGACGGGAGGACCACTGAACAGCGATGGGACTGGGTCCTCTCCCGGCTCAAGGTCGCCGACGTCGGGAAGGACGAAGCACGTCAGGCCCGCCGACTCCTGGCGGACGCCGAGCTGCACGGCCACAAGTACGCGATCGACGCGGTACTCGCCGTCATCGCGCGTCAGCAGAAGGGGCAGGTCACCGTCTACACCTCGGACGTGGACGATCTGGAGCGATTGGTCCCGGACTCGATCGTCGTCAAGAAGGTATGAACCGGCGGCTCCGGAGACCCTGGCCACGCCTGCGGAATTGCCCCCGAAATTCGGTTGAGCGCGTCCTGTGGGGGTGCCTACAGTGGCCGCACACGAGAAGGGAGGTGGTTGCCGCAATGTACGGAAACCGGACGCGTGAGGTGGCTGCGGGCTAAAGCGCCCGTTGTCGCACGCACCCAGTGCGGTGCCCGGCGGAGTCGCCGGCGCCAATCCCAAGCAGTCACCCGACCCGCGGGCTCGCCGGTACGTCCGGCCGGCTTCCCCCACTGCAGGGGGGAAACCCGAGCCCGCGGGTTGTCTGCGTGTACGGGGCCCCTACGGGGTCACGGGCAGAGGCGTTCCACGCGCCAGCCGCCGGCCTCCAGGGCGTAGCGGAGGCGGTCGTGGAGGCGGTTCTCGTGGCCCTGCCAGAATTCCACCGCGTCGGGGACCACGCGGATGCCGCCCCACTGCGGGGGGACCGGAACCTGTTCGCCCTCGGGGTAGCGGGCTTCCAGTTCCGCGTAGCGGCGGTCCAGTTCCGCGCGGGAGGCGATCACCGTGGACTGTTCGCTGGCCCAGGCGCCCAGCTGGGAGCCGTGGGGGCGGGAGCGGAAGTACGCCGCCGTCTCGTCGCGGCCGATGCGGGAGGCCGTGCCGGTGACGATGACCTGGCGGGCGATGGGGTGCCAGGGGAAGAGCAGGGAGACGAAGGGGTTGGCGGCCAGTTCGCGGCCCTTGCGGGAGTCGTAGTTCGTGAAGAAGACGAATCCGCGCTCGTCGAACTGCTTCAACAGGACCGTGCGCGAGCTGGGACGGCCGTCCGGGGTTGCGGTCGCGACGACCATCGCGTTGGGTTCGAAGACGTTCGCCTCCGCAGCGTCGCGGAACCAGTGCGCGAACTGGCCCATCGGCTCCTCGGCGAGGCTTTCCTCGGCGACGAGCTGGGAGCGGTACTGCTTGCGCATGTCGGCAGGGTCAAGGTGCTGATCGGTCACGCGGCCATCCTGCCGCAGCGGCGCGTCCGCGACTGTGCCGTATGTCACGCTTCCCCGCGCCAAGCGGAACGTACAAAATCTTGGGGCCGGTCCGACGGTCCCGAACGGATGACCATCGGCCGTGCCGGGCATCAACGGGGATGACCGCGCCGGACCGCGAATCACGCCGGGAGCCGCGCGTGTTCGCACTATTTGAGGAGCCGCCTGATGTCCGACTTCGTACCCGGTCTCGAGGGAGTCGTCGCGTTCGAAACGGAGATCGCCGAACCCGACAAGGAAGGTGGGTCGCTGCGATACCGGGGCGTCGACATCGAAGACCTCGTGGGCCACGTCTCCTTCGGGAACGTCTGGGGCCTGCTGGTCGACGGTGCCTTCAACCCCGGCCTGCCGGCCGCCGAGCCCTTCCCGATCCCGGTCCACTCGGGTGACATCCGGGTCGACGTGCAGTCCGCGCTCGCCATGCTCGCCCCCGTGTGGGGTCTGAAACCGCTGCTCGACATCGATGAGCGGACGGCGAGGGACGACCTCGCGCGGGCGGCCGTGATGGCCCTGTCGTACGTCGCGCAGTCCGCGCGCGGCCAGGGACGGCCGATGGTCCCGCAGAGCGAGATCGACAAGGCCGAGTCCGTGGTCGAGCGGTTCATGATCCGCTGGCGGGGCGAGCCCGACCCGCGCCACGTCAAGGCCGTCGACGCCTACTGGACCTCGGCCGCCGAGCACGGGATGAACGCCTCGACCTTCACCGCGCGCGTCATCGCCTCGACGGGTGCCGATGTCGCGGCCGCGCTGTCCGGCGCGGTCGGCGCGATGTCCGGGCCGCTGCACGGCGGGGCGCCCTCGCGCGTCCTCGGCATGATCGAGGAGATCGAGCGCACCGGCGACGCCGTGGCGTACGTGAAGAAGGCCCTGGACAAGGGTGAGCGGCTGATGGGCTTCGGCCACCGCGTCTACCGGGCCGAGGACCCGCGCGCCCGCGTGCTGCGGCGTACGGCCAAGGAGCTGGACGCCCCGCGCTACGAGGTGGCCGCCGCGCTGGAGAAGGCCGCCCTGGAGGAGCTGCACGCGCGCCGCCCCGACCGGGTGCTCGCCACGAACGTGGAGTTCTGGGCCGCGATCATGCTGGACTTCGCGGAGGTCCCGGCGCACATGTTCACCTCGATGTTCACGTGTGCCCGTACCGCCGGCTGGTCCGCGCACATCCTGGAGCAGAAGCGCACGGGCCGCCTGGTCCGCCCCTCGGCCCGCTACACCGGGCCGGGCGTGCGCAACCCCAGCGAGATCGCCGGTTACGAGGACATCGCCTCCACCGCCTGATCGCACCGGCCGCCGGCTGCCCCCGCACAGGGCCGCCGCCGTGACGCAGGGCGCCGCATCCCCTCGGGGTGCGGCGCCCTGCGCGTCCCGTCAGCCCAGTTCCGAGTCCAGGATCCGGGCCCACTGGGCGACCACCCGCGCCCGGCGGGTGGTGTCGTCGGTGAGGACGTTGGCCAGGCCCAGGCCGCGGGCCATGTCGAGCAGGCCCTGCACGGTTTCCCGTACGCCCGGTACGGACTCGTCCGCGCCCAGGAGTTCCACGGCGATGCGGTGGGTCTCGCGGCCGACGCGGGCCTCCAGCTCGGCCACGCGGGGGCGCAGCTGCTCCTCGTGGGAGGCCGCGACCCACAGCTGGAGGGCGGCGCGGAACATCGGGCCGGTGTACAGGTCGATGAGCGCCCCGACCACGTCGGCGCGGGCCGCCGAGGCAGCGCCGCGCGGGAACAGGTCCAGCAGCGCGGTCGAGCGCACCTCCGCCATGTACTCGACGGCGGCGGTGAACAGTTCCTCGCGGGTGCGGAAGTGGTGCTGGGCCGCCCCGCGCGAGACGCCGGCGCGCTCGGCGACGACGGCGACGGTGGATCCGGCCCAGCCCTGTTCCGCGAGGCAGGAGACCGCCGCTTCGAGGAGGTGGCGGCGGGTGACCCGGCTGCGGGCCTGCTTGGGGCCGGTCTCCGCGGTCACCGCAGCCATGACGGGTCCCGTCGTTCGAAGCGGGCGCTGATGCCCTCGCGGGCCTCGGCGGAGGCGAAGTGCCGGGCGGACAGCTCGGTGAGGGCGGCTCCGTCCCGCTCCAGGGCGGCCCGTACCGGGGCGGTGACCAGCCGTTTCGTCGCGGCCAGGGCCTCGGGGCCGGCCTTGAGGAGGCCTTCCAGGACGGGGGCGAGCAGCTTGTCGACGTCCGCGTCCGTGGTGTGGAGGGTGAGCAGGCCGATGCGGGTGGCTTCGGCGGCGTCGAAGACCTCGGCCGTCAGGAAGTAGCGGGCCGCGGCGCGGGGGTCCAGGCGCGGGAGCAGCGGCGCCGAGATCACGGCCGGGACCACGCCGAGGTGGGTCTCGGTGAAGGCGTACGTGGACCCGTGCCCGGCGGCGGCGATGTCGCAGACGCCGAGCAGCCCGAGGCCGCCCGCGCGGACGTGGCCGGTGACCCGGGCGACGACGGGCCGGGGGAGTTCGGCGATCTCCCGGAGCAGGGCCAGGAAGTCGGCGGGGTCGCAGGGGGACTTGAGGTCGGCGCCGGCGCAGAAGGTGGTGCCGGTGTGGGTGAGGACGACGGCACGGGTGGACGGTTCCGCGGCCGCGGTGGCGAGAGCCGTACGGAGCTCCTGGACCAGGGTGGCGGAGAGGGCGTTGCGGTTGGCCGGGGAGTCGAGGGTCAGGGTGGTGAGGCCGGGCGTTCGCGCGGCGTGGACCAGTGGGGGCATGTCTCCTCCGGAGGGGGTGATCGGTCGGTCGGGATCCCCTCCGGGGAGGGTATGCGGGTCGCCTGCGGCGGGCTCCGGTGGGCCGCGGCTGGGTGGCCCTGCGGGGCGAAGCCCCCGCAGCGACCCTTGCCGCTGCGCGGGCGAAGTCCCCCCTGCGACCCTTGCCGCTGCGCGGGGCAGAGTCCCCGCAGCGACCCTTGCCGCTGCGCGGGCGAAGTCCCCTACCCGCCCTTCCACCGTTCCCAGGGCCGGCCCTGACCCGGTCCTCAAACGCCGGACGGGCTGGAGTGGGGGTACCGGGCTGCGCCCGGACCCCCTGGGGTTCCGCCCCGGACCCCGCGCCTCAAACGCCGGCGGGGCTGGGAAGGGGTACCGGGCTGCGCCCGGACCCCCCGGGGCTCCGCCCCGGACCCCGCGCCTCAAACGCCGGCGGGGCTGGGTTTGGCCGGCGCCGGACTGGACCGGCCCGCAGCACACCGTGCGCCGTGCGCACGGTTGCCCGGAGGGCAATCCAGCCTCGCCGGCACACTCCAGCCTCGCCGGCGTTTGAGGCGCGGGGGTCCGGGGGCTGGCCCCCGGGAACGGCGCCGCACGCGGCAACGGGTCCGGGCGGAGCCCGGGGAACGGGGGAAGGGTGGGGCGGGGACTCCTCGCCCCGCGCAGCGGCAAGCCGGGGCAGCCGGGGCTAGTAGGACTTGGGGAGGCCCAGGGTCTGGTGGGAGATGAAGTTGAGGATCATCTCCCGGCTGACCGGGGCGATCCGGGCCACCCGGGAGGCGACGATAAGCGCCGCGAGGCCGTATTCGCGGGTGAGGCCGTTGCCGCCCAGGGTGTGGACGGACTGGTCCACCGCCCGGACGCAGGCCTCCCCCGCGGCGTACTTCGCCATGTTCGCGGCCTCGCCCGCGCCCATGTCGTCGCCGGCGTCGTAGAGGTGGGCCGCCTTCTGCATCATCAGGCGGGCCAGTTCGAGGTCTATGTGGGCGGCCGCCAGGGGGTGCGCAATGGCCTGGTGGGCGCCGATCGGGGTCTTCCAGACCTGGCGGGTCTTCGCGTAGTCGACGGCCCGGGCGAGGGCGTAGCGGCCCATGCCGATGGCGAAGGCGGCGGTCATGACGCGCTCGGGGTTGAGGCCCGCGAAGAGCTGGAGCAGGCCCGCGTCCTCGTCGCCGACCAGGGCGGAGGAGGGGAGGCGCACGTCTTCGAGGACCAGCTCGAACTGCTTCTCCGCCGCCTGGAGTTCCATGTCGATGGGGGTGTAGGCGAAGCCGGGGGTTTCGCGGGGGACGATGAAGAGGCAGGGCTTGAGGCTGCCCGTGCGGGCGTCTTCCGTGCGGCCCACGATGAGGGTGGCGTCGGCGATGTCCACGCCCGAGATGAAGACCTTGCGGCCGGTGAGGACCCAGTCGTCGCCGTCGCGGCGGGCGGTGGTGGTGATGCGGTGGGAGTTGGAGCCGGCGTCGGGTTCGGTGATGCCGAAGGCCATGGTGCGCGTGCCGTCGGCGAGGCCGGGGAGCCAGGCCTGCTTCTGGGCCTCGGTGCCGAAGCGGGCGATGACCGTGCCGCAGATGGCAGGTGAGACCACCATCATGAGGAGCGGGCAGCCGGCGGCGCCGAGTTCTTCGAGGACGATGGAGAGTTCGGCGATGCCGCCGCCTCCGCCGCCGTACTCCTCGGGGAGGTTGACCCCGAGGTAGCCGAGCTTGGCGGCGTCTGCCCACAGTTCGTCGGGGTGCCCGCCCTCGCGGGCCGTACGGGCGAGGTACTCGCGGCCGTACTTGCGGCCGAGGGCGGCGACCGCCGCGCGCAGGGCCTGGTGTTCCTCAGTTTCGAGAGTCGTGGTGCCGAGCGTCGTGGTGCCGGGGGTGGAGCTCATGCTTCCTCCTGGACTACGGCGAGCAGGGCGCCGAATTCGACCTGTTGGCCGGTGACGGCGTGGAGCGCGGTGAGCGTGCCGGAGGCGGGCGCGAGGATGCGGTGTTCCATCTTCATGGCCTCCAGCCAGAGCAGGGGCTGCCCGGCGGTGACGGGGCTGCCGGGGGCGAGGCCCTCGGCGACGCGGACGACGGTGCCGGGCATGGGGGCGAGCAGGGAGCCCGGTTCGGTGCGGTCCTGGGGGTCCTCGAACCGGGGGACGGGGGTCAGGGCGTGGGAGCCGAGCACGGAGTCCACGTACGTCGTGTTCGAATTTTGTTTCACGTGGAACAGCCGCCGGACGCCGTCCACTTCGATGGTCACGAGGTCACGCGTGGCGGACAGGACGCGCACGCCGGGGTGGTCGAGGAGCTCCGGGGGCCCGGTGCGCGACGGGTGGTAGCGGACTTCGTACTCGGTCCCCGCGGTCGTGTAGCGGCGGCTCTGCGGCTGGGAGCGGAGGTTGCGCCAGCCGCCGAGGCGGGTGGCGAGGGGGGCGTCCGGGTCGGGCGCGGACTCGGCGAGGGCCGCGGCGAGCGCACTGAGCACGGGGGCCCGGTCGTCCGGGGCGGCCTCGGTGAGGGCGGGCAGGTGGCGCTCGTAGAAGCCGGTGTCGAGCCGGGCGGCCGCGAACTCCGGGTGCCGCAGGGAGCGTACGAGGAGCTCGCGGTTGGTGGTCAGGCCGTGGATCCGGGCTCCGGCGAGGGCGTGGGCCAGGGCGCGGACCGCCTCGGCGCGGGTCGGGGCCTGGGCGACGACCTTGGCGAGCATGGCGTCGTAGTGGACGGAGACGGTGTCCCCGTCGGTGAAACCGGTATCCACGCGGACCTCGCCGGGGACGGCGAGGGTGTGCAGGGTCCCGGTCTGCGGACGCCAGTCCTGGGCCGGGTCCTCGGCGTAGAGGCGGGCCTCGACGGCGTGTCCGGCGGGCGTCGGGGGGTGCAGGGGCAGGGCGGCGCCCTCGGCGATCCGCAGTTGCAGCGCGACGAGGTCGATCCCGAAGACCGCTTCGGTGACGGGGTGTTCCACCTGGAGGCGGGTGTTCATCTCCAGGAAGTACGGGCGCCCGTCGGCGGTGACGAGGAACTCGACCGTGCCCGCGCCCTCGTACGACACCGCGCGGGCGGCGGCCACGGCGGCCTCGTGGAGCGTGCTGCGCAGGGCCTCGGGGAGGCCGGGCGCGGGAGCTTCCTCGATGACCTTCTGGTGGCGCCGCTGGAGGGAGCAGTCGCGGGTGCCGAGCGCCCAGACGGTGCCGTGGGAGTCGGCGAGGATCTGCACCTCGACGTGGCGGCCGCGCTCCACGTAGGGCTCGGCGAAGACCTCTCCGTCGCCGAAGGCGGACAGGGCCTCGGCGGAGGCGGCTTCGAGGGATTCCTTGAGGGAGTCCAGGTCCCGGACCACCCGCATCCCGCGGCCGCCGCCGCCCGCCGCGGCCTTGAGGAGCAGCGGGAGGTCGGCGGTGGTGGCCGCGTGCGGGTCGACGGGGTCGAGCAGCGGGACTCCGGCGGCGCGCATCAGCTCCTTGGCCCGGGTCTTGGAGGCCATGGCCTCCATGGCCTCGGGTGGCGGGCCGACCCAGGTGAGCCCGGCGGCGCGGACGGCGCGGGCGAAGTCGGCGTTCTCGGAGAGGAACCCGTAGCCGGGGTGGACGGCGTCGGCGCCCGCCGCGAGGGCGGCCCCGATGATCAGGTCGCCGCGCAGGTAGGTGTCGGCGGGGGCCGCGCCGGGCAGCCGTACGGCCGCGTCGGCCGCGCGGACGTGCAGGGCGTCGGCGTCGGGGTCGGAGTGGACGGCGACGGTGGCCAGGCCCAGCGCGCGGGCCGTGCGGAAGACGCGGACGGCGATCTCGCCGCGGTTGGCGACGAGGAGGGAGGCCAGGTTGGTGTGCGGGGTGATGTGCGGGGTCATGTGGGGGCTCACATCCGGAAGACGCCGAAGCCGCCACGGGCGCCCTCGACGGGGGCGTTGTGGACGGCCGAAAGGCACAGGCCGAGGACGGTGCGGGTGTCGCGGGGGTCGATGACCCCGTCGTCGTAGAGCCGTCCGGACAGGAACATCGGCAGGGACTCGGACTCGATCTGCGCCTCCACGAAGGCGCGCATGCCGGCGTCGGCCTCTTCGTCGTAGGGCTGTCCCTTCGCCGCAGCCGACTGGCGGGAGACGATCGAGAGCACCCCGGCGAGCTGGGCGGGGCCCATGACCGCGGACTTGGCGCTGGGCCAGGCGAAGAGGAAGCGGGGCTCGTAGGCGCGGCCGCACATGCCGTAGTGGCCGGCGCCGTAGCTGGCGCCGATGAGGACGGAGAGGTGGGGGATCTTCGAGTTCGAGACGGCGTTGATCATCATCGAGCCGTGCTTGATGATGCCGCCCTGCTCGTACTCCTTGCCGACCATGTAGCCGGTGGTGTTGTGGAGGAAGAGGAGCGGGATGTCGCGCTGGTTGGCGAGCTGGATGAACTGGGCCGCCTTCTGCGATTCCGCGCTGAACAGCACCCCTTGGGCGTTGGCGAGGATACCGACGGGGTAGCCGTGCAGGCTCGCCCAGCCGGTGACCAGGCTGGTGCCGTAGAGGGGCTTGAACTCGTCGAAGTCGGAGGCGTCGACGATCCGGGCGATGACCTCGCGCGGGTCGAAGGGGGATTTGAGATCGGCGGGGACGATGCCGAGGAGTTCCTCCGGGTCGTGCAGGGGTTCTTCGGCGCGGGCCGGATCGGAGTGGGCCTTGCGGTGGTTGAGGCGGGCGACGACGCGGCGGGCCTGGCGGATGGCGTCGTGCTCGTCGAGGGCGTAGTAGTCGGCGAGGCCCGAGGTCCGGGCGTGCATGTCGGCTCCGCCGAGGGACTCGTCGTCGCTCTCCTCGCCGGTGGCCATCTTGACGAGCGGCGGGCCGCCCAGGAACACCTTGGAGCGGTCCTTGATCATGATGGTGTGGTCCGACATGCCGGGGATGTACGCGCCTCCGGCGGTGGAGTTGCCGAAGACGACGGCGATGGTGGGGACGCCGTCGGCCGAGAGCCGGGTGAGGTCGCGGAAGATGGCGCCGCCCGGGATGAAGATCTCCTTCTGGGAGGGGAGATCGGCTCCGCCGGACTCGACGAGGCTGATGCAGGGCAGTCGGTTCTGGCGGGCGATCTCGTTGGCGCGGAGCGCCTTTTTGAGCGTCCAGGGGTTGGAGGCGCCGCCGCGGACCGTGGGGTCGTTGGCGGTGACCAGGCATTCGACGCCCTCGACGGTGCCGATGCCGGTGACCATGGAGGCGCCGACCGGGTAGTCGCTGCCCCAGGCGGCGAGCGGGGACAGCTCCAGGAACGGGGTGTCCGGGTCGAGGAGCAGCTCGACGCGCTCGCGGGCGAGCAGCTTGCCGCGGGTCTTGTGCCGGGCGGTGTACTTCTCGCCGCCGCCGGCGAGGGCGGTGGCGTGCGCGGCATCGAGCTCGGCGAGGCGTTCCAGGGCGGCGGTACGGGCCTGCGTGTGCTCGGGGGCGAGCGGGTCGACGGCACTCTTGAGGCGGGTCACGGGGTCCCCTCCGGGGCGGTGGCGGCGGGTACGGGGGGCTCCGCGGGCGGTTGTGGCGGGGCTGCGGAGGGCTCCGCGGGTGGTTGCGGCAAGGCTGCGGGAGGCTCCGTAGGCGGTTCCAGCAGGGCTGTGGGGATGTCCACGTGGCGGGAGCGGAGCCATTCGCCGAGGGCCTTGGCCTGGGGGTCGAAACGGTGGCCGGAGGCTACGCCGTCGCCGAGGATCCGGGTGATGGTGAAGTTGAGGGAGCGGAGGTTGGGGAGCTCGGCGCGGGTCACTTCCAGTGGGGCCGTTTCGGGGAGCAGCGCCTTGAAGGCTTCGACGGTGAGGGTGGTGCGCAGCCACTCCCAGGCGGGGGCGCTCTCGGCCCACACGCCGACGTTGGCGTCCCCGCCCTTGTCACCGCTGCGGGCCCCGACGATGGTGCCGAGCGGCACCCTGCGGGTGGGCGCGGTGGGCGCCGCCGCCTGATCCGGGATGGCCCGGGCCTCCGGCTCGGGGACTCCCAGGGCCTGCGGCTCGGGGGTGGTGGGCCCTGCCCCGTCGGCGTTTGAGGCGTGGGTCCGGGCGGAGTCCGGGGAACGGGGGAAGGGTGGGGAGGGGACAGGCCCCGCAGGGTCGGGGGCCGCGCGGACCGGCAGGCGGGTGCCGTCCGGCAGGACCGCCGTGTGGGGAACCCCGCCCGAGGCGACCGCGGTCGAGTCGAAGACTCCGTACGGCTGGGCCGGCGACGGCGGAGCCGTGACGTGGAATCCCGGGTAGCTGGCGAGCGCGAGCTCGATCGCCGCCGAAGTGAGGGGCCGGCCCACCCTGTCGGGGGACGGGTCGCGGACGACCAGGCGGAGCAGCGCGCTCGCGGTCTCCTCCGTCTCCGCGTCCTCGTGGTCCGTACGGGACAGCGTCCAGGAGACGGACTCCACCGGCGCGAGCAGAGCCGCCAGTTGCTCCCGCACCAGCGCGGCCTTCGCGTCCACGTCCAGGCCCGTCAGGACGAAGACGACCTCGTTGCGCCAGCCGCCGACGCGGGTCACGCCCACCTTGAGGGTGGCGGGCGGGGCTTCGCCCAGGACCCCGGAGATCCGGATCCGGTCCGCGCCCGCGTCCGACAGCCGGACCGTGTCCAGGCGGGCCGTCACGTCGGGGCCGAGGTAGCGGACTCCCTGGGTTTCGTAGAGGAGTTGCGCCGTGACCGTACCGACGCAGACGATGCCGCCCGTGCCCGGGTGCTTCGTGATGACCGACGAGCCGTCCGCGGCGATCTCCGCCAGCGGGAACCCCGGCCGGGACACGTCGTGCCGGGTGAAGAAGGCGTAGTTGCCGCCCGTGGCCTGCGTGCCGCATTCCAGTACGTGGCCCGCCACCACCGCACCCGCCAGCCGGTCGTGGTCGTCCGGCGCCCAGTCGAACCACCACGCCGCGGGCCCGCTCACCAGGGCCGCGTCGGTGACCCGGCCGGTCACCACCACGTCCGCGCCCGCCCGCAGGCAGGCCGTGATCCCGCCGCCGCCGAGGTAGGCGTTCGCGGTGAGCGCGCCCTCCCCGGACGGGAGCGGGTACGGCATCAGGTCGTCGCCCTCCACGTGCGCGACCGAGACGGGGACGGACAGCTTCGCGGCCAGCGCACGCACCGCTCCGGCGAGTCCCGCGGGGTTCAGGCCGCCGGCGTTCACGACGATCCGTACGCCCCGCTCGTGGGCGAGGCCGAGGCACTCCTCCAACTGGCGCAGGAAGGTCTTGGCGTAGCCGAGTTCCGGGTTCTTCAGCCGGTCGCGGCCGAGGATCAGCATGGTCAGCTCGGCCAGGTAGTCCCCGGTCAGTACGTCGAGGGGGCCGTCGGTCAGCATCTCGCGCAGGGCGTCGAAGCGGTCTCCGTAGAAGCCCGACGCGTTGCCGATCAGCAGGGGGCGCCGGGTCACCGGGAGGCCTCCGGCGCACGCCCCGGGCCCGCCGGGCCGGCGAAGGCCTGGGCGATGCCGAGCCAGCGGTCGGCGTCGGGGCCGGTCGCCGTCAGGGACAGGTCGGCGCGGTGGGCGCGCTGGGTCACCAGCAGGCAGAAGTCGAGCGCCGGGCCGGTGACCCGCTGCGGCGCGTCCTCGGGGCCGTACGTCCACACCTCGGCGCGGTCTCCCGGAGCCGTCAGCTCCACCCGGAACTCCCCGGCCGGCGCGGGCAGTCCCCGTACCGCGTACGCGTAGTCGCGCGCCCGCACTCCGATCCGCGCCACGTGCCGCAGCCGGGCCGTCGGTACGCGGCGCACCCCGAGCGCGTCGGCGACGTCCTGGCCGTGGGCCCAGGTCTCCATCAGGCGGGCGCTCGCCATCGACGCGGCCTTCATCGGCGGCCCGTACCAGGGGAACTTGGCGTCGGGGGAGGCCGCGGTGAGGGCCTCGCCGAGTGCGGTACGGCCGTCCCGCCAGCGGGCGAGCAGCTCGGCGGGGGCCAGTGCCGCACCCTCCTCGGCGCCCGCGTCGACGAAGGAGTCGGGGGCCTTCAGCGCCTCCTCGACGAGCCCCGCGAAGGCGGTGGCGTCGGTGAGGGCGAGCAGCGAGGCCCGGTCGGTCCAGTGCAGGTGGGCGATCTGGTGGGCGAGGCTCCAGCCGGGCGCGGGCGTGGGCTCCGCCCAGTCGGGGGCGGGCAACTCCCCGACCAGGGAGTCGAGTTCCCGGCCCTCCTCGCGGAGATCGGCGAAGACGGCGAAGGCGTTCTCGACAGCGGACGGATCGGGCACGGGTGCGCTCCCCTTCTCGGCGTGAGGGGAAGCGTGGCAGCCGCCACGAAAACAATCAAGCGTGCTTGCATTATTTTCTGGAAGGTGACCCGGGGGTGCGCGATCGGGAACTTGGACGTCGAGGTGCCTCCTCAACCACCTTCCAGCCAGGCCACGTTGACTCAAACGGCCAGTTCAGGGGCGGCACGCAGAGTGCGTGGGAGGCAACGCACGCCCACTCCGACTGCGCTGCGCCCCTGCCGTCTATCGTGCAGGGGCGCAGCTGCGTCTCACTTGTAGGGGAAGGACCCGCCCGTGTCTGTCCAGCGCCATCGGCGCCTCACCGCCCTCGCAGCTCTCGGGGCCCTCGGAGTCGTGCTCCTCAGCGGGTGCTCCTTCACCAGGGAACCGGTGGATACGGCGGGCATCCCCACGGCCCTGCCCGCGCCCGACCCCCACGGCGCCTACTCCACCGAGGACGCCGACCGCGCCGCACAGTTGCAGCAATGGGCGTCCATCAACGCCGGCAGCGACCCCGAGGCGGCGGTCACGCACATCAAGGCCGTACAGGTCGTGGAGTCCGGCGACAGACAGCTGGTCTACCTCCACACGGACCTGCCGCACGCCGAGAACGGCGAGCCGCCCGAGCAGACGGCCGGCCTGTTCGCCGTCTACGAGGCGTGGCCCAACCGACCCGCCACGGCCGTTCAGATCGGAGCGTTCGACGCCGACGGACATCGCGTGGGCACCGCGGGGGTCCCCGCCACCACGCCCCCGGGCATCTGAGAACCTGGCCCGGCACGGGATCCCGGCCGTCGGCGGGGCTTGCGCGGCGCACGGGCCCGCGGCGAGGATCCACGTCATGGCTGAACGCGAGGACAAAGGCGACGGCGAGGGCAACGACAAGGGCGAAGGCATGCTCACGGGCTCCGTCAAAGGCGTGATGTTCGACTTCTCCGGCACCCTCTTCCGCGTCGAACCCACCGAGGACTGGCTGCGCGCGGTCGTGGCGGACGCCGGGATCGACCTGCCCGAGGCAGAACTCACCGCCTGCGCAGCCCTGCTGGAAGAGGCCGGCGCCCTTCCGGGCGGCGCCTCGCCGCGGCGGCTGCCGGCCCGGATCGAGCCGCTGTGGCGGGAGCGGGACCTGAGCCCCGAGCAGCACCGGGCCGCCTACACCGCCCTCACCCGCGAGGTGCCGCTGCCCTCCGCGGAGCTGGCCGACGCCCTCTACGAACGGCACCGGATCCCCGCGGCCTGGCGGCCCTACCCCGATACCGCGGCCACGCTCGCCGCCCTGCGCGAACGGGGCGTCCCCGTCGCCGTCGTCAGCAACATCGGCTGGGACCTGCGGCCCGTCTTCCGCGCCCACGGGGTCGACCGGTTCGTCGACGCGTACGTGCTCTCCTTCGAGCACGGGGTCCAGAAGCCCGACCCCCGCCTGTTCCAGGTCGCCTGCGACGCCCTCGGAGCGGCGCCGGCGGACGTGCTCATGATCGGCGACGACGCCGTCGCGGATACGGGGGCCGCGGCGCTTGGCTGCCCGGTCCGGCTGGTCGAGCACCTGCCCGTCGAGCAGCGGCCGAGCGGACTGACCTCGGCGCTCGGGCCGCTCGGGCTCCTCTGACGCGCGGCCGCGCGGAAGGGATCAAGCGGCGGCGTCGGCCGCGCGGCGGCTGAAGTCCATCGTCCAGTTGTGGACCCAGTTCTTCTCGGCCCCGTCGGCCGAGAAGAACTGCTCCCAGCGCGGGGAGTCCGCCTCCGTCCGCGACCACACGAACCGCACCCGGACGGCCTTGCCCCCGTAGGTGTCCTCGCCCTCGAAGACTCCCGTCCCCGTGGCCGGGTCGAACCCTCCGGTGACCGGCGGGAAGAGCGTTCCGGTCCGGCGGTTGGCCCAGTTGAGGGTCCACTGCTCGCGCTCGGGCTCGTAGAGCCGCAGGGTCATCCCCGCGAAGCCCTTCGTCGGGAACTCGATCTCGTCGAAGCTCGCGGCGCCGCCGAAGTGGCGGGTGGCCCGGGACACCGCCGGAAACGCCTCCCAGCCGCTGTCCGCGTCCAGGAAGTCGGCGAGCCACCGGTTGGACACGTCCCAGGTGCCGACGAGGAAGTCGAAGTCGTTCATGTGCGGTCTCCCCAACAACTGTTCTCTAGCTGTTCTGCGCTGATGGGGGAACCGTAGGAGCACTTCACTGACATCCTCTGTCAGTGAAGTGCAAGTGAAGTCCAGCCGGCTGCTCTCGATCCTGCTCCTGCTCCAGACCCGCGGCCGGATGACCGCCGCAGAGCTCGCCGAGGAGCTGGAGGTGTCGGTCCGTACGGTCTACCGCGACGCGGAGGCCCTGGCCGCCGCCGGTGTCCCGCTGTACGGCGACGCCGGGCACAGCGGCGGCTACCAGCTCCTCGACGGCTACCGCACCCGCCTCACCGGGCTGGCCCCGGGCGAGGCGGAGGCCCTCTTCCTCACCTCGATGCCGGGACCGGCCGCCGAACTCGGCCTCGGCCGCGCCCTGTCCACCGCCCAGCTGAAGCTGCGCGCCGCCCTGCCCGCGGAGCTGCGTGCGCAGTCCGACCGGATGCGGCTGCGGTTCCACCTGGACGCGCCCGGCTGGTACGCGGAGCACGGGGAGACCCCGCACCTGGGCCGGATCGCCGACGCGGTGTGGCAGGGGCGGATCGTCGAGATCCGGTACCGGCGCTGGAAGGAACCCCACGAGGTGGACCGGCGGCTGGCCCCGTACGGGCTGGTCCTGAAGGCGGGGCGCTGGTACCTGGTCGCGGGAGCGGCGGGAGCGGCGGGTACGGAGGGCGCCGCGGCAGCGTCCCCGCGCACCTATCGCGTGGACCAGATCCTGGCGGTGCGGGAGACCGGCGAGGAATGCGCGCTCCCCGACGGCTTCGAGCTGGCCGCCCACTGGCGGCGCAGCCAGGCGGAGTTCCACGAGCGGCTGTACCCGCAGGAGGCGGAGGTACGGGTCTCCGCGCGCGCGGCCGCCCGGCTGACCGGCGCCCAGGCCAGGGCCCTGGCCGCCACCGGGACCCCGGACCCGGAACTGCCCGGGTGGACACGGGCGGTCCTCCCGATCGAGTCGCAGGACCACGCGGAGGCGCAGTTCCTGCAGCTCGGCGCGGAGGCGGAGGTACTCGCCCCGCCCGCCCTGCGCCGACGCATCGGAGCGGCCGCCGCCGCGACGGCGGCGCGCTACGGGACGGCGGGCGGCAAGGGTGCGGGCTCGGGTGCGGACTCGGATGCGGACTCGGACCAGCAGGGGTGAGAACGGAGCCGCGGGCCGTTTCGGTTGAGGGCTTCCCTCCGGTGCGGGTGGCTGGGATGCTCCCCGCATGACGACTCCTCGGATGTACTTCGCCGTTGCCGCCCTGAGCGCCCTCGCGCTGGGCGTGGCCATGGCCAGCGGCTGGGGCCAGGACTTCCCGGACGGGGAGCACGCCGAGGCGAACGTCCAGCACGCCGACGTGACTCCCCTGCCGGCCGGCGACATCATCTGGAACTGACCGGACCGGCGTCGTGGCCTGAACTCGTCCCACCCCACCCCGTACCGCCCCTCAAACCTCCCTGGAACAAAGGGAGTCGGTATAGCGTCATCGCCGACCACGACGGGCAAGAGGTACGAGGTACGAGGTACGAGGTACGCCGTACCGGGCACGGGGGCTGGAGCGACATGAGTGTCGACGTTCGCTATCGGGTGGAACGGATCGCGCTGGCCCTGATGTCCACATCGGGCGTCGTGGTACTGATCGCGGACCTCCTCGGGTGGCTCGACGCACTCGCTCCCGGGGGTGCGCTCCCCAAGGTGACCCTGCTCATCCTGAGCACGGTCACCGTGTTCCTCCTGCTGGAGATCGACCGTCTGCGCAAGCTCGACGTGGTCGAGGCGCAGGTCACCCGGCTCGACGAGACCCTCCGGACGCAGATCGCCCGGCTCGACACCGGCTTCCAGGCGCAGCTCGCCAAGCTGGACATCCGATATGGCGTCAGTGAACCCTTTCCGCCGGTACTTGGCCACGAAAACCAAGTGAACGTGCAGGTGGCAGACAACATGACGCCCGGTTCTGACATCGGGATGAGGATTCCAGCTCGTCGACATAAACCACTGCTAGGTTCCCGATCGTGAGCCAAGACACCCTGGCCAAGCGACAGTTCGGGCACCGTGCCCGGCTCGCGCTGTCGCCTGCCGGGGTTAGCAAGGCAGATGATCAGGCGCACGCGGCCCGCACCATGTGGAACCTGCTGCATGCGTGGTGGCAGATGATGCCGAAGGAGAAGCGGACCCTGGCGAACGCGGATGCAGCGATCCGCCAGGCCCGGGGCGACATCGACTTTCTTGCTGTTCTTCCCGCCCAGGCCGCGCAAGCGGTGCTGAAAACGTACTTCCAGGCATGGCAGAACTGCTGGGACGGCCGGGCCGACGCCCCGAACTTCAAGGGCCGGCTGCGCACGGTGATGTCCGTTGACGTCCCGCAGGGCCGGGACCTGAACATTATCCGCGTGCATCGCAGGTGGGGCATGGCCAACCTGCCGAAGATCGGCCGGGTCCGCTTCCGGTGGACCAAGGACCTGCCCATGGGCAAGCGTGCAGGCGTGGAGAACCGAATCACCGGGGCGCGGCTGGTCAAGGACGCTCTCGGCTGGCACATCGCCTTCCGCGTCCAGACCTTGGAGGTCAAGCCCGAGCCCCACCAAGGGCCAGAGATCGGCATCGACTTGGGCGTCACTGTCCCCATCGCCCTCTCCGACGGGGAGACGTACGAACACGACGAGTGGCTGACGGAGAGGGAGCAGGCGAAGCTCCTGCGCCTGGAGCAGCGCGCCGCACGGCGTAAGCGGCACCGCACGCCCGGCGAACACACCAGCCGTCGGCTGCACCACACCTACGACCAGATCGCAGGACTCCGCGCGAAAGCCAAGCGCAGGGCACTGGACTGGCAGCACAAGACGACCACCACCATCGCCCGCACCTACGGCACCGTCGTGGTCGAAGCACTCACCATCACGAACATGGTCAGGTCCGTCAAGGGCACAGCCGACCAGCCGGGAACGAACCTCGCCCAGAAATCCGGGCTGACCCACTCCATCAGCGGGGAGGCGTGGGGCCGGACGGTCACCATGCTCGCGTACAAGACCGCCCAGAACGGCGGCGCCCTGTGCAAGGTTCCCGCCCCCGGCACCTCTCAACGCTGCTCAGCGTGCGGCTTGACCACGCCCGGCAGTCGGGAGTCCCAGGCCGTGTTCGTGTGCAAGAACCCGGACTGCGGGTGGTCGGGCAACGCCGACTGGAACGCGGCCCGGAACGTCTTGCACCTGTACCGGATGGGCCTCGCGCTCATCCCGGCTGCCGGAAGGGCAGTCGTCAGGCGCGCCAAGCGCGTCAAGCCCGCTGCCGCAAGGTAAGCGGGAATCTCCCGGCTCCAGCCGGGAGAGCACTTCAACATCCGCATCTGGTCCACGACGCGAAGACTCATTCGCTCGCGACGGTGTCCCTGCTGTCCGACACCCACTCCGACCGGCTGGCCGCCCGGGTGACCGAACTCCTCGGCCGAGGGAACGGGGCGGACGGATCGGACGCGGCGGACGGGGCGGCGGACAGGGCGGACAGGGCGGACAGGGCGGACGGCTTCAGGGAGATCGAGGAGCGGGCGCTGCGGCTCAAGGCCGGCTTCTACGATCAGTTCCTGCCCGCGCTGGACCCCTCGACGACGGCCTGAGCAGCGGAAACGTCCCGCGGACGGATCTACGGGCGGGTCTGTGAGCGGACCGCGCCCATGCTCGCCACGATGACCAGCGCGATCGCCGCCGCGTCGAGCGCCGACAGTGCCTGGTTCAGGATCAGGAACCCGGCCGTCGCGGCGATCGCGGGCTCCAGGCTCATCAGGATCGCGAAGGTCGGCGCCGGGAGCCTGCGCAGGGCGAGCAGTTCCAGCGTGTAGGGCAGGACCGAGGACAGCAGCGCCACGCCGAGGCCCAGGAGCAGGGTGCTGGGGTGCAGCAGGGCCGAGCCGGCCTCGATCACGCCGAGCGGCAGGGACAGTACGGCGGCCACGGCCATCGCCAGCGCCAGCCCGTCGGCCTGCGGGAACCGGCGGCCGGTCCGCGCGCTGAACACGATGTACGCCGCCCACATGCCGCCCGCCGCGAGGGCGAAGGCCGCGCCCAGCGGGTCGAGCCCGCCGAGGCCGCCTCCGCCGTGGGTGGACAGCAGGACGACTCCGGCCAGCGCCAGCCCGGCCCACAGCAGGTTCAGCAGGCGGCGGGAGGCCACGACGGAGAGCACCAGCGGGCCCAGCACCTCCAGGGTGACGGCGGGGCCGAGGGGGATGCGGTCGATGGCCTGGTAGAAGAACCCGTTCATGCCGGCCATGGTCACGCCGAACCACACCACGGTCGACCAGTCGGAGCGGGAGTACCCGCGCACCTTGGGCCGGCAGACGAGCAGCAGCACCAGTGCGGCCGCGGCGAGCCGCAGCGTGACCACGCCGGCCGCGCCCGCCCGCGGCATGAGCATCACCGCGAGGGCGGCGCCGAACTGCACCGAGACGCCCGCCGTGACCACCAGGGCGACGGGGCCGAAGCGGGCCCGGAAGGAGCCGTCCGCGGGGGCGACTGCCGTCGTCTGCGGCAGCTCGATGGGCGTGGCGGTGCTCGGGGCGGTGCTCGTGGGTGAGGAGGGTGCGGGCATTTATCCAGATTAGGGGGTCGGTAAGGAGCGTGCGTCCGTGTTTTGCCTTACATCTTGTGTACGTCCGGTTCCGGCGGGCCCTCCGCCAGGCCCTCCGCCAGGACCTCCGCCAGGACCTCCGCCAGGTGGCGGGCCCGGCCGCCGGCCAGCTGCGCGATCTGGGTCCGGCAGGAGAACCCGTCCGCCAGCACCTCCGTACCCGGAGCGGCCGCCCGCAGCGACGGCAGCAGCTGCTCCTCGGCGCAGGCCACGGAGACCTCGTGGTGGCCGGGCTCGAAGCCGAAGTTGCCCGCGAGGCCGCAGCAGCCGCCGCTGAGCCCGCCCGTCAGCCCGGCGCGCTCGCGCAGCCGGCGGTCAGGGGCGTCGCCGAGGACGGCGTGCTGGTGGCAGTGGGTCTGGCCGGCGACCGGCCGGTCGAGGCGGGGCGGCTGCCAGTGCGGGGCGTACTCCTCCAGGGTCTCGGCGAAGGTGCGGACGGCCGCTGCGAGACGGGGTGCGCGGGGGTCCTCCGGGAGCAGGGCGGGCAGATCGGTGCGGAGCGCTGCCGCGCAGCTCGGTTCGAGGACGGTGACGGGCCCCGGCGGGTCGCCCACGGCGTCCAGGGTGCGGCGCAGGACCCTGCGGGCGGCGTCCAGGCGGCCCGTGGAGATGTAGGTCAGCCCGCAGCAGACGCGGCCCTCCGGCAGCACGGTCTCCAGGCCCGCGGCCCGCAGCACCCGGACCGCGGCGTGGCCGGCCTCGGGAGCGAGGTACTCCGTGAACGTATCGGGCCACACCGTCACGACGGGAGCGGTCCCGGGCGTGCCCTGCGGGCGGCCGTCCCCTACCCGCCCTTCCTCCGTTCCCCGGGGCTGTGCCCCGGACCCCCTGGGGCTCCGCCCCAGACCCCGCGCCTCAAACGCCGGCGGGGCTGGATTGTGGCCGGCGTCGCCTTGAACGTGCACGCCCGGCGGGCTGGATTGCCCGGAGGGCAAGTCCAGCCCCGCCGGCGTTTGAGGCGCGGGGGTCCGGGGGCCGGCCCCCGGCAACGGCGCCGCACCCGGCAAGGGGTCCGGGCGCAGCCCGGGGAACGGAGGAAGGGCGGGTAGGGGACCCGGCCCCGCGGAGCGGAGCGCCGCGCGCCACCCGCGGGTGAAGGGGGTTCCGGCCAGGCGGGGCAGCGCACGGGACCGCTCCAGGCCCGGGACGCGGAGGTAGCGGGATACGAGGTTCAGGGGGCCGGCCAGGCGGAGGGCCGCGATCAGGCGGAGCCACCCCGGCAGGCCGCCCAGGACGTAGTGGGAGAGCGGGCGCAGCCGGCCGGCCCAGTGGTGGTGGAGGAACTCCGCCTTGTAGGAGGCCATGTCGACCCCCACCGGGCAGTCGCTGCGACAGCCCTTACAGCTGAGGCAGAGGTCCAGCGCCTCGGCCACCTCCGCCGAACGCCAGCCGTCCCGGATGATCTCTCCGGCCAGCATCTCGTGCAGCAGCCGGGCCCGCCCCCGCGTGGAGTGGCGTTCCTCCCCCGTGGCCCGGTACGACGGGCACATCACCTCCGGCCCCCCGACCTCCGTCGACCGGCACTTCGCGACGCCGACGCACCGCGCCACCTCCCCCGCCAGCGGTGACGCCGGCAGCACCGCGAAGCGGAGGTTCTCGTCGAGGCGGGCCGGGCGGACCAGGATCCCGGGGTTCATGCCGCCCGCCGGGTCCCAGAGCCGCTTGTACGACTCGAAGAGGCCGATCACCGCGGGCCCGTACATCCGCGGCAGCAGCTCCGCCCGGGCCTGTCCGTCCCCGTGCTCCCCGGACAGGGAGCCGCCGTGCGCGACCACGAGGTCGGCGAGGTCCGAGGAGAAGGCACGGAAGCGGGCCACGCCGGGCGGCGTCACGAGGTCGAAGTCGATGCGCACGTGGACGCAGCCCTCGCCGAAGTGGCCGTACGGGGATCCGCGCAGCCCGTGCTCCGCCAGCAGCGCCCGGAATTCCCGCAGGTAGGCGCCGAGCCGGGCGGGCGGTACCGCGCAGTCCTCCCACCCCGGCCAGGCCATCGTCCCGTCGGGCATCCGGGTGGCGGTGCCCGCCGCGTCCTCGCGGATCCGCCACAGGGCCCGCTGCGCCGCCGGGTCGGTGAGCAGCAGGCCGTCCACGGCGTCGGAGGCCCGTAGCAGGGTCCGCGCCGCGCCCTCGTCGCGCATCTCCGCGAACAGCCAGGCCCCGCCCCGCGGGAGCCCGGCGGCAGCCGCGCCGACCAGGTCGGCCGCCATCCCCTCCAGGGTCAGCGGCCCGTACCGCAGCAGCCCCGCCGCCGCCTCCGCGGCCGCGCTCTCGTCGGCGTACCCGAGGACGGCCAGCGCGGGGGCGGCCGGCAGCTCCACGAGCCGTACCAGCGCCTCGGTCACCACCCCGAGCGTGCCTTCGGTCCCGCAGAACGCCCTGGCCACTTCCACACCCCGCTCGGGGAGCAGCGCGTCCAGGTCCCCGTAGCCGGAGATCCGCCGCGAGAAGCCGTCGGCCGGGCCGCCCGCCATGCCGGTGCGCAGGACGGCGAGGTTTGCGGACACCAGCTCCCGCAGCCCGCCGGGCGCGCCCTCCCAGCCGGTGCCGAGCCGGTAGGAGGCGCCGCCGTACGCCGTCACCGCCAGCTCGGCGACGTTGTCGGCGGTGGTCCCCCAGGCCACCGAGTGAGCCCCGCAGGCGTTGTTGCCGATCATGCCGCCGAGCGTGCAGCGGGAGTGCGTGGAGGGGTCCGGTCCGAAGGTCAGCCCGTGCGGGCGGGCCGCGTCCCGCAGCCGGTCGAGGACCAGGCCGGGCTGGACGACGGCGGTGCGGGCGGCCGGGTCCAGGGAGAGCAGGCCGTTCATGTGCCGGGTGAGGTCGAGGACGACGCCGACGCCCGTCGCCTGGCCCGCGATGGAGGTGCCGCCGCCGCGCGGGACGACGGGGACCCCGGCCGCGGCGCACACCGCGAGCACGGCGGCCACGTCCTCGGCATCACGCGGGGCGACGACGCCGACCGGGACGCGGCGGTAGTTCGAGGCGTCCATCGTCGTCAGGGCGCGGGCGGCGGCGCCGAAGTCGACCTCGCCGCGCAGGTTCTTCCGCAAGGTCCGTTCGAGTTCACCGGGTGAGGTCACGGCGGACAGCCTCCCACCGCCTGCCGTCCGTCTCCCACCGGCTCGCGTCCACCCGCGTCATCTCATCGGGTGGACGCGGCTCCAAGGGGTGGACCCGGACCCGATACGCTCCGCTTGTGGCCGAGATCCAGATTCCCGCTGACATCAAGCCCGCCGACGGACGCTTCGGCGCGGGCCCCTCCAAGGTGCGGACCGAGGCGCTGGACGCCCTCGCCGCCACCGGTACCTCCCTGATCGGAACCTCCCACCGCCAGGCTCCGGTCAAGAACCTGGTCGGATCGGTTCGCCAGGGCCTCCGGGACCTCTTCTCCCTCCCCGAGGGCTACGAGGTGATCCTGGGCAACGGCGGCTCCACCGCCTTCTGGGACATCGCGACCGCCGGTCTCATCGAGCGGAAGTCGCAGCACCTCACCTTCGGCGAGTTCTCCTCCAAGTTCGCCAGCGCCGCGAAGTCCGCTCCGTGGCTGGACGCCCCGTCGGTGATCTCCTCCGACCCGGGCACCCACCCGGACCCGGTGGCCGAGGCGGGCGTGGACGTGTACGCGTACACCCACAACGAGACCTCGACGGGTGTCGCGGCGCCGATCAAGCGCGTCGCGGGCGCCGACGAGGGTTCCCTCGTCCTGGTGGACGCGACCTCGGGCGCCGGCGGTCTGCCGGTGGACATCACCGAGACCGACGTCTACTACTTCGCCCCGCAGAAGTCCTTCGCCTCCGACGGCGGCCTGTGGCTGGCGGCGTTCTCCCCGGCGGCCCTGGAGCGCGCGGCCCGCGTGCACGCCTCGGGCCGGCACATCCCGGAGTTCTTCTCGCTGCCGACGGCGATCGACAACTCGCTGAAGAACCAGACGTACAACACCCCGGCGCTCTCCACCCTCTTCCTGCTGGACCAGCAGCTGGAGTGGATGAACAGCCAGGGCGGTCTGGAGTTCACCACCGGCCGTACCTCGGCCAGCGCGGCCCACCTGTACGGCTGGGCCGAGGCGTCGAAGTACGCCAGCCCCTTCGTCGCGGACTCCGCCAAGCGCTCGGCCGTCATCGGCACGATCGACTTCTCGGACGACATCGACGCGGCGGCGGTCGCCAAGGTGCTGCGCGCCAACGGCATCGTGGACACCGAGCCCTACCGCAAGCTCGGCCGCAACCAGCTCCGCATCGCGATGTTCCCGGCGATCGACCCGGCGGACGTGCAGGCGCTCACCGCGTGCGTGGACTTCGTGATCGAAGCCCTCTGACCGACACGGTCTGACCGATACGGGCCCCGCCGTCCGACACGCTCCGGAGCCCCCGGTGACGCTTCGTCACCGGGGGCTCCGCGCTGTCCGCACCCCGCCTGAAGGGGCCCTGAGCCGGTCCTGAACGAGTCCTGAAGGCCGAGGCCCGCCACCCGACCCGCAACTCCGGGACCTTGGTCCCAAAAATCGGGGCAAAGGGCCAGCAAACGGAAGATCACCACTCCCTCCACGGCCTGCGGTTTCCTACCCCGGGACCTTCGGCAGGGGCCCCTCCCGGCGCCTCCGGGAGCTGCAACCAACCACCCCAGGATGTCCCTCATGTCTGGTGTGCCGGGAACGAACCCCGGCCCGTTCAGGAGGAACCCCATGCGCAAGGCACTCACCTTCTCGGCAATCGCCCTCGCCACGTCGATGGCCCTGGCAGCCCCCGCCGTCGCGTTCGCCGCCGACTCCACCCCGACGGCGTCGAGCAGCCCCTCCACCGGTACGGCCTCCGCCCCGGTGGCCCTGAAGCTCCCGGCCTCCTCGGCCAAGGTCGGCGACTCCGTCCAGATGTCGATGGAGGTCCCGGACGGTTCGACGAACCTGTACATCTCCTCCAAGGCCCTGAACGACGTCAAGATGACGGACGGCCGCGGCGCCACGGCCACCGTCGCCGATGTCCCCGCCGGCACCTACGGCATCTCCCTCACCGGCACGGGCCCCGACGGCAAGAAGCTCCAGGCCACCGCGCAGCTCACGGTCAAGGCCGACGCCCCGAAGCCGACCGAGTCCACCGTCAGCCTGTCCAAGGACAACGGCAAGCCGGGCGACAAGATCCAGGTCACCATCAAGACGGCGGCGAACGAGAAGAGCGCGTTCGTCAAGTCCGACGCCTTCGGCGGCCAGGTCAACCTGAAGAGCAACGGCAAGGGCGTCTGGACCGGCACCGCGGTCGTCGCCAAGGACGTCAAGTCCGGCTACTACGGCGTCGAGGCCTACGCGGGCGGCAAGAAGTTCGACACCGTCAAGTTCTCCACCGACGCCACCGGCCCGGTCACCCCGAAGCCGAAGCCGACCCCGGTCGACCCGAGCCACCACAAGACCCCCAAGGGTTCCGTGAACACCGGCCAGGCCCCGCTCGGCTGGGTCCCCTCGGACGCCGCGAACCATGGCTGAGCGGTCCGCCCCTGAACGCGCCCCCCGCCGGAGCGGCCGCGCACTGCGCGTGGCCGCCCTGGCGGGCGCCTCGGCGCTCACCGTCTTCCTGATCTCTTCCTGCTCCTCCGGCGGTGACGCCGCCGGCGGCGCGGTCAAGAACGACCCGGCCGACGCCAAGGCCTCCTCGGTGCTGAACGCCTCCGTCCCGGACCGCATCGTGATCCCGGACATCAAGGTCGACGCCCCGCTCGACACCGTCGGACTCGACGCCCAGGGCGCCATGAAGGAGCCCGACTTCGCCAAGCCCAAGGACGCGGCCTGGTACAAGGAGGGCCCGACCCCCGGGGAGGAGGGCGCGGCCGCCATAGTCGGGCACATGGACACCCCGCAGGTGCCCGAGGCCGTCTTCTACAACCTCAAGAAGCTGAAGAAGGACGAGAAGATCGAGGTCCACCGCGACGACGGCTCCACCGCCGTCTTCGCCGTGGACGAGATCGACACGTTCAAGAAGGACCGGTTCCCGACCGACAAGGTCTACGGGGACACCCACGGCAAGGCCGAGCTCCGCCTCATCACCTGCGGCGGCAACCTCACCAAGGACCGCCACTGGGACGCCAACGTCGTGGTGTTCGCCCACCTCGTGGGCAAGGCGTAGCCCGGCCTTCCCCCCGCGGCCTCCCAGTGGCGGCTGCTCGCCGCCTGGTTGGCGCCTACTCGACGCCTCATCGGCGACCACTCGGCGCCTCCTCGGCGACTACTTGGCCACGGCGAACCGCATGAGGGCCTGCTCGTCGCCCGGCTTGATCTTCCCGGTCTCGTTGATGACGTGCAGCTTCCAGCCCGACCCGTCCCGGACCGCCTTGGCCACGGCGCAGCCGTTGTCGCTCCCGAGCAGGCTCGGCCAGATGTCGGCGACCTGCTGGGTGCTGCCGCCCGTGCCGTCGTACACCTTGAAGCTGATGTTGCGGGCGCTCTGGAAGGAACTGCCCTTCTTGTACGCGGCGGCGACGAAGACGATGGACGTGACGTTCCCCGGTATCCGGGCGAACTCGACGGTCACCGTCTCGTCGTCGCCGTCACCGTGGCCGGTCTGGTTGTCCCCGCTGTGGAGCAGCGAGCCGTTGCCCATGGGGTCCAGGGAGTCGAGACCCGCGAGGCGGACGGGGTCCGCGCCCTGCATCGCGATCGCGATCAGGTCCAGGTCGGTCCCGACCTTCCGCTTGAGCTTGCCCATCAGGCCGCCGCTGCTGCCCACGGTGGGGTCCCACGAGACCCCGATGGACAGGTGGGTTACGCCGCCCAGGTCCGCGGGGCCGTCTTCCTTGGTGAGCGTGATCATGCGCAATCCTCACAAATAGCAGAGCCGTACCGACTCATGAAGTCTGCCTGACGCCGGTTCGTTTGCGGAGCCGCTCGACGCACGCGATACCTTCAGGACCTCGGCGTCCGGTGTTCCGCGGATGCCGTACGGCGCATACGGCGCGGTACATCGCAGTGCAGCTTGGAGGCAGCAGCGTGAGCGTGCGAGTGACGGCGGCCCAGGACGGCGTGGACCCCTTCGGCACGGCCCGGCTGCGACGCGGGGTGCTCGACGCCTGGGGCGCGGGCCCCGCCCGCTTCCGCGAGGACGCCAACGCCGAGGAGGACCTGGCGCTCGGCGGCTACCGCGACCGGCTCGTCGTCGAGCTCGCGCAGAACGCCGCCGACGCGGCCGCCCGCGCCGGGGTACCAGGCCGCCTGCGGCTCACCCTGCACGCGGGCACCGACCAGCCCGACGGGCACGCGCTGCTCGCCGTCTCCAACACCGGCTCCCCGCTCGACGCCACCGGCGTGGAATCGCTGTCCACGCTGCGCGCCTCCGCCAAGCGCGACGACTCCTCCGGGAGCGTCGGCCGCTTCGGCGTCGGCTTCGCCGCCGTCCTCGCCGTCTCCGACGAGCCCGCCGTCCTCGGCCGGCACGGCGGCGTGCGCTGGTCCCTGGCCGAGGCGCGCGAGCTGGCCCGGGGGGCCGCCGTCGGCAGCTCCGGGCTCGGCGAGGAACTGCGCCGCCGCGACGGGCACGTCCCGCTGCTGCGCCTCCCGCTGCCCGCCGAAGGCACCGCGCCCGACGGCTACGACACCGTCGTGGTCCTCCCGCTGCGCGACGCCGCCGCCGAGGAGCTGGCCGCGCGGCTGCTCGCCGCCGTGGACGACGCCCTGCTGCTGACCCTGCCGGGGCTCGCCGAGGTCGTCGTGGACACCCCGGCCGGGGGCGTGCGGACGCTGACCCGCCGCACCGAAGGCCCGTACACCGTCATCACCGACTCCGCCTCGGACACCGCGTCCGGCCCCAGGCGATGGCGCACCGTGCGTCACTCCGGCCCCATCGAGAAGGCGCTGCTCGCCGACCGGCCCGTCGAGGAGCGGCTGCGGCCCGTCTGGGCGGTGTCCTGGTCCGTGCCCGTCGACGCCGAAGGCGCCCCGGTGCGCCCCGCGACCGCCGCCGTGGTGCACGCGCCGACCCCGACCGACGAACCGCTCGGCATCCCCGCGCTGCTCATCGCGACCCTGCCGCTGGACACCACCCGCCGGCACCCCGCGCCGGGGCCGCTGACCGACTTCCTCGTGGAGCGCGCGGCCGACGCGTACGCCGAACTGCTGGGCTCCTGGGAGCCGGTGAGCACCGCGCTCGTGGACCTCGTACCCGGCCCGCTCGGCAAGGGCGAGCTCGACGGGGCCCTGCGCGCCGCCGTCATCGCGCGCCTGCCCCGTACGGCCTTCCTCGCACCCGCCGCACCGCCCGAGGCCCCGGCCGAGGGGGAACCGCTGGAGCGGGCCGCGCTGCGCCCCTTCGAGGCCGAGGTCGTGGAGGGCGCGGGCGCCGACACCGTACGGGTCCTCGCGGAGGTGCTGCCGACCCTGCTCCCGGCCGGGCTGGAGCGCCGCCCCGAACTGCGCACCCTGGGCGTGGGCCGGCTGCCGCTGGGCGAGGCCATCGAGCGGATCGCCGGCATCGAGCGGACCCCCGAGTGGTGGTACCGCCTCTACGACAGCCTCGCCGGGGTCGACCCCGACCGGCTCTCCGGCCTCCCCGTGCCGCTGGCCGACGGCCGCACCGCGATCGGGCCCCGGCACCTGCTGCTGCCCGGCGCGGACGCCGCGCGGTCGGACGCCCCGCGTTCGGGAAGCCCCGAGAGCCTGGCCCGGCTCGGCCTGAAGGTGGCCCACCCCGACGCGGTGCACCCGCTGCTGGAGAAGCTCGGCGCGCTCCCGGCCAGCCCCCGCGCCGTCCTGACCACCCCGCAGGTGCGGGCGGCCGTCGCGGCCTCCCTGGACTCCGGGGAGATCTGGGACGAGGACGCCCTCGACCCCGAGGAACTGGCCGACATCGTCCTCGGCCTGGTCCGGGACGCCGAGCTCTCCCCCGGCGACGAACCGTGGCTGGGCGCGCTCGCCCTGCCCGACGAGGACGGCGAGCCGACCCCGGCCGGCGAGCTGCTGCTGCCCGGCTCCCCGCTGGCCTCCGTGGTCCGCGAGGACGAGATCCCGTACGTGGACGCCGAGTTGGTGGAGCGCTGGGACGAGCGGACCCTCACCGCCGTGGGCGTCCTCGCCACCTTCCAGCTGGTCCGCGCCACCGACGTGGTCCTGGACCCCGACGAACTGGAGCCCCGCGACGGGGACTTCGCCGAGCCCGACGACGCCGGTCTGCTCGACGCCGTCGACGTCTGGTGCGAGGACCTCCTGGACCAGCTCCCCGACACCCCCGTACCGCCGGTCGCCACCGAGCTGGTCGCCGTACGCGACCTCGACCTGGTCGACGACGACTGCTGGCCCCAGGCCCTGGCCATGCTGGCCCAGCCCCCGCTGCGCGACGCCCTGACCCAGCCGGTGCGGGTCCTGCTCCCGGACGGCACCACCCGCTCCGTGCGCTCGTACACCGCGTGGTGGCTGCGCGACCACCCGGTCCTGGACGGCCGCCGCCCGGCCGGCCTGCGCTCGGCGAACGGCGACCCGCTGCTGGCGGGCCTCTACACCCCGGCCGACGCCACCGGCTTCGAGGACGAGCAGGTCCTGCGGGCCCTGGGCGTACGCACCACCGTGCCCGCCCTGCTCGAGGAGCCGGGCGGCGCCGCCGAGCTGCTGGGCCGCCTCGCCGACCCGGACCGGGAGATCGGCGGACGCCAACTGCACGCCCTGTACGGGGCATTGGCGGACCTGGACCCCGAACAGGTCACCCTGCCCGACGAGCTGCGCGCGGTCGTGGACGGCGAGGTGGTCGTGGTCGACGCGGCCGACGCGCTGATCGCGGACGCCCCGGACCTCCTCCCCCTGACCGCCGGCCTCCCGCTCCTCCCCGTGGCCCCGTCCCGGGCCGCCGACCTGGCGGAGCTGTTCCAGGTCCGGCGCCTCTCGGAGACGGTCCCGGCGGAGGTCACCACCGAGGGCGAGGAGCACCAGGTCCCCGAGCCGGTGCACCAGCTCCTGGGCCCGGCCACCCCCAAGAGCTACTGGGAGCACGAGGAACTCCTGGCGGGCGGCACCGAACTCGACTGGCGCCGCACCCCGGACGGCACCCTGCACGCCTCCACCCTGGAGGGCGTGGCAGCGGCCCTCGCCTGGGCGGCGGGCCAGTGGCCGCGCCGCTTCGAGGTGGCAGCCCTCCTGGAGGACCCGTCACGCACGGCGGAGCTGGCCCGGGACCGCTGGTTCGACTAGGCCCCGTCCGGGCCGGTCCGTGAGGGCGTCATAGGGTTCCGCCATGAGCAACTCCGATGCGGCTGCCGTCCTCACGACCGCCGACCTGCCCGAAGCGATACGTGCCGTGCGTACGTTGCTGGACATCTCGGACGCCGATCACGCAGAGGTCGACTTCGAAGCCTCGATCACGTCGCCGGATGTCCTGGCGCGCGTACGCCGCGCACTGCCCGACCTCGTGTGGTCGTCGGCCGGCGAGGAAGACGGTTCCTCGAAGGCCGGAGACGACCCGGCGGAGTTTCTCCCGATCCGAGTGTTCGACTGGTGCCGTCCGCTGGACCGCGCCGAGCCCTTCATCGACGCCTTGGGGTCGGATCTCGCGGCGGTCCGGTGGGATCTGGACGGGTGGCCCGCGGTTCCCGAAGCGGGACTGGACCGGGTCCCGCAGAAATACGCGTACCTCACGCTGACCGTGAATTCCCGGGACCTCTACCAGGACGAGCCCTCGCAGGACCACACCGTCCACGTGCACGTCCGGAACGCCGCCTTCGACACCGATCGCATCACCTGGCTCGCCGATCGAGTGGGCGGCCGGTTCACCGGCAGGGTGGAGACGGCGCCTCTGTAACCGGGATGCTCCGGGGCCGCCGCGCCCGCCCTCACCCCGCCGGCGTGAGCAGCGCGTCCGCGATGGCCGTTCGGGCGTACAGGACCGAGCGGCCGGCGCGGTGGCCGGTGACCAGGCCCGCGTCGCGCAGGGCCGTGAGGTGCTGGGAGACCGCGGCGGCGGACAGGCCGCTGTGCCGGGCCAGTTGGGTGGTGGAGGCCGGGGTGTCGAGTTCGGTGAGCAGCATGGTGCGGGAGCGGCCCAGTACGGCGGCCACCGCGTCGGTGGCCTTGGTGGTGCGGGGCTCCCAGAGGGTGCCGATCCCCCGTGCCGGGTAGGCCAGTTGGAGCGGATCGGGGGCCACCGAGCGGGTCAGGACCCGGGGCCAGGCGAAGGCGGAGGGCACCAGCAGCAGTCCGGAGCCGGTCTGGTCGCGGGTCAGCGCGCAGTGCCGGCGGACCAGGCGCAGGGTTCCGGCGTCCCACGTGACGGTTTCGTGGAGCTCGCCCAGGACGTGCGCGGATCCGTGTTCGGCGACCTGGCGGGCCCGGTGGAACACGTCGGCTTCGAGGAGCTGGCGGATCCGGGGCCAGTAGGGCGCGAGCGCGAGTTCCCAGTAGGTCTGGATCTCGTCGGTGACCTTCTCCAGCACGGCCTCGGGTTCCTCGTGGAGCAGCCTCAGGCGCGGCGCCGGGCGGCCCGCCGGACGGGACTTCGCCGCGAGCGTGGCCAGGTCGGAGCGCACGTTCTCCGGGTCGCCGGCGCGGATGGCGGCCAGCTCGGCGTCCAGGTCCGGGAAGGGGCCGGCCGGGGTCGGGTTGAGGAAGTCCGCGAGGTAGCCGCCGCCCGGGATCAGGGCGGCGAGCCAGCCCCGGTCCAGGCCCGCGCTCCGCAGCCGGGGTCTCACCTGCTCGGCCCAGCGGCGGTGCAGCGGCGGTTCGGTCCCGGCGTGCAGCAGCCGGAAGCTGGTGACGACCTCCCACATCGGGGACACCGCGAAGCGGGTCTGCGCCAGCTCGGCCGCGGAGAAGTTCAGTTCGTATTCCATGGCCCTGCCCCCATCGCCCCGCCCCCATCGCACATCACCCACCACCCGCCACCTCGCGGCGGATTCGGTCCCAGCTTAATCAATAGGGCATCCGGCGGGCCCGGCGCAGTCTCGTTCCATGCCCTCCTCCTTCCGCGGACTCCCGCCCCTCGTCTGGACCCTGTTCGCCGGTTCGATCGTCAACCGGATCGGCTACCTCGTCACCCCGTTCCTGGTCTTCCTCCTCGCCGACCGGGGCATCACCGGATCCGACATCTCCTTCGTGCTCGGCGCGCTCGGCGCCGGCCACCTGCTCGGCCCGGCCGTCGGCGGGCTGCTCGCCGACCGGATCGGCCGCCGTCCGACCATGCTGATCGGGCTCATCGGCTCCGCCGTCGCCCAGGGCGCGCTGTTCCTGGCCCCGGGGCTCTGGACGCTGGCCGCCTCCGCGCTGCTGCTCAGCACCGCCGGAGCCACCGTCCCGCCCGCCGCGTTCGCCCTGCTGGCCGACGCGGTGGACTCCGGCTGGCGGCAGCGCGCGTACGCCCTGTTCAACTGGGGCGTCAACATCGGCACGGCCGTCGCCGGCGTCCTCGGCGGCTTCCTCGCCGCGCACGGGTACTGGCTGCTCTTCGCCGTCGACGCCGGTTCGGCGCTCGTCTACGCCACCGTGGTCGCGACCCGGCTGCGCGAGCCGGCCCGCACCGCTCCGGCCAAGGCCGCGGGCCTGGGCTACGGGGTCGTCCTGCGCGACCGGCTGCTGCTCCTGCTGCTCCCGCTGCTCGGGATCCAGCTGTTCGTGTACTCGCTGACCGAGGTGGCGCTGCCGCTGGCCGTCCGCGACAGCGGGCTCTCGCCGGCCGTGTACGGGGCCCTGGCCGCGGTCAACGCCGTGCTCGTCGTGGCCCTGCAGCCGTACGTGACGTCCAAGCTGTCGGGGCTGCCGCAGCTCCCGGTGCAGGCGGCGGGCAGCGCACTGATCGCCGCCGGGGTGGCGCTGACCGGGCTCGCGGACTCCGTCACCGGGTACGTGGTCTCGGTGGTCGTCTGGTCGCTCGGCGAGGTGGCCGTGGCCGGCATCGCGGCCTCCCTGGTCGCCGACCTGGCTCCGGCCGACGCCCGGGGCCGCTACCAGGGCGCCTTCAGCTGGACCTGGGGCACGGCCCGCTTCGCCGCCCTCACCCTGGGCGTCGCCCTGTACACCGGGGTCGGCCCGACGGTCCTGTGGTGGGGCGCTCTCGTCGCGGGCCTGCTCGCCGCGGTGGCGACCCTGGGCCTGCGCGGCCGGATCGCGAACCGCAGGGAGCGGGACCTCGGCCTGGCTGCGTGAGGCCGCTAGACGGGCTCGATGGCGACAGGGTGGCCCGAGAGGAGCCGCCCCAGGTCGTCCACGTCCGAGGTGAACACCGTCACCTCTGCGCCTCGCCTCGATTTCGCGACGGCGACGGCAGCGAGGACGGCGTCAATGGCGTACTTGTGGCCGTGCAGCCCCGCCTCCGTGAGGAGTGAACGAGCGATGCCGACGACCGGGTCATCCGCGTGGACGACTTCAATGCGGGACAGGGACCAGTCCCAGAGCCGGGGCGCCTTGCCCGGCCGTGGATCCCACGCCTCCAGCGTCGTGAGCCCCGAGGTGACGACCGGCACCTTGCGTTCCCAGGCCTTGTTGACCAGACCGACGACGGCGCGGTCCCCGCGGACTGCTTTGGACAGCGCCTCGGAGTCGAAGACGAACAGCCTCGGGCGGTAAGGGGCCGCGGGCTTCGACCGCGGCGTCATGCCGCAGCCTGACCGGAGTCGTGGGTCACCTCGGCTCCGGCTCTCAGCGCATCGTGTTTGGCGTCGATCTCGGCGAGCCATTCGTCCGCGGCACGGAGTTCCTCATCGGTGAGGGCGCCGTACTCCTCCTGGAGGCCGGCCGACAGCTCACCCAGCTTGTCCACCGCGTCCCTGCCTGCCGCCGCTTCGGTGATGTACGCCGACACCCCGCGAGAGTCCACCCGGGAGCGGATCGACTCCAGGAGCTCCTCAGGCACGGTGATCGTGATCTTCTTCGTAGCCATATGGCAAGTATGGCTACTGCGCGAACCGCCCGTCCAGTCCCCTAATGGGTGAACCCCCACGACGGCCGGGCCACGCCCTACGCCGGGAACCTGCGGTCCACCCACCGGAAGGTGAACTCGATGAGGGCGGCCGCGACGGCGGCGATGCCGACGGCGGTCCACGGCATCACGGCGCCCTCCAGCTTGAGCTGGAAGAACTCCTGGAGCCAGGGCACGACGAGCACGATCAGGAACGCCCCGCCCATCGCGCCGACCAGGCCGACCCGCCACCAGGTGTAGGGGCGGGCGATGATCGCCAGGACCCACATCGAGGTCAGGAACAGCGCGAGCGTCGCGGCGCTGGTCTCGGCCTTGAGGGCGTCGGGGCCGGTGTAGTGGTGGCGGGCGATCACGTACGTCACGAAGCAGGAGACGGCGGCGATGATCCCGCCCGGGATCGCGTACCGCATCACGCGTTTCACGAAGTGCGGCTTGGCCCGCTCCTTGTTGGGCGCCAGCGCCAGGAAGAAGGCCGGGATGCCGATGGTCAGCGTGGACAGCAGCGTCAGGTGGCGCGGCAGGAACGGGTACTCGACCTGGGAGCAGACCACCAGGACGGCCAGCAGCACCGAGTAGACCGTCTTCGTGAGGAAGAGGGTGGCGACGCGGGTGATGTTTCCGATGACCCGGCGGCCCTCGGCCACCACCGAGGGCAGGGTGGAGAAGCTGTTGTTGAGGAGGACGATCTGCGCGACGGCGCGGGTGGCCTCCGAGCCGGAGCCCATCGAGACGCCGATGTCGGCGTCCTTGAGCGCGAGGACGTCGTTGACCCCGTCGCCGGTCATCGCGACGGTGTGGCCCCGGGACTGGAGGGCGGCGACCATGTCGCGCTTCTGCTGCGGGGTGACCCGACCGAAGACGGCGTTCTGGTCGAGCACGTCGGCCATGGCGCCCTGGTCGGTGGGGAGCTTACGGGCGTCGACGGTGTTCTCGGCGCCGGGCAGGCCCAGCTTCCCGGCGACAGCGCCGACCGAGACGGCGTTGTCGCCGGAGATGACCTTGGCCTTGACGTCCTGGTCCTCGAAGTAGCGCAGGGTGTCGGCGGCGTCGGGGCGCAGCCGCTGCTCCAGGACGACGAGGGCGGTCGGCTTGACCCCGGTGGCCACGGCCGGGTCGTCGAGTTCGCGGGCGGCGCGGCCCAGCAGGAGGACCCGTAGGCCCTGCTCGTTGAGCTCGTTGATCTCCTCCAGGGCCGGGTCCCCGGCGGGGAGCAGCACGTCGGGGGCCCCGAGCAGCCAGGTGTTGTTCTCGCCGTCGCCCTCGCTGAAGCTGGCGCCGCTGTACTTGCGGGCGGAGGAGAAGGGGAGCGATTCGGTGCAGCGCCACTCGGCGCTGTCGGGGTAGGCGTCGATGATCGCCTGGAGGCTGGCGTTGGGGCGGGGGTCGCTCTCGCCGAGCGCGCCGAGGACCTTCTTGACGTACGCGGCGTCCGCGCCGCCGAGCGGGCGGCACTCGGTGACGTCCATGCCGCCCTCGGTGAGGGTGCCGGTCTTGTCGAGGCAGACCACGTCCACGCGGGCGAGTCCCTCGATGGCGGGCAGCTCCTGGACCAGGCACTGCTTGCGGCCGAGCCGGATGACGCCGATGGCGAAGGCGACGGAGGTGAGGAGGACGAGGCCTTCGGGGATCATCGGGACGATGCCGCCGACGGTGCGGGCGATGGCGTCCTTGAGGTTGTTGTCCTTGACGATCAGCTGGCTGATGATCAGGCCGATGGAGGTCGGGATCATCATCCAGGTGACGTACTTGAGGATGGTGGAGATGCCGGAGCGCAGCTCGGAGTGGACGAGCGTGAAGCGGGAGGCCTCTTCGGCGAGCTGGGCTGCGTAGGCCTCGCGGCCGACCTTGGTGGCGGTGAAGGCGCCGCCGCCGGCGACGACGAACGAGCCCGACATGACGGGGTCGCCGGGCTTCTTCAGGACGGGGTCGGCTTCGCCGGTGAGGAGGGATTCGTCGATCTCCAGGCCGTCGGCCTCGCCGACGAGCCCGTCGACGACGACCTTGTCGCCGGGACCGAGCTCGATGACGTCGTCGAGGACGATCTCGGAGGTGGAGATCTCGGCGGTGCGGCCGTCGCGGCGGACGCTGGGTTTGGCTTCGCCGATGACGGCGAGGCTGTCCAGGGTCTTCTTGGCGCGCATTTCCTGGATGATGCCGATGCCGGTGTTCGCGATGATCACGAAGCCGAAGAGGCTGTCCTGGATCGGGGCGACGAAGAACATGACCACCCACAGGACGCCGATGATGGCGTTGAAGCGGGTGAAGACGTTGGCGCGGACGATGTCGGCCGTGGAGCGGCTGCTGCGTACGGGGACGTCGTTGACGGCTCCGCGGGCGACGCGCTCGGCGACTTCGGCGGTGGTCAGCCCGGCCGGCTTGAACCGGGGTGCGGGCGGTCGGACCGGGTGTACGGGATCGAGCTCGGCCCCCGCGTCGATGGCGGTCCCGGCGGCCGTACCGCCACCGCCGCCCGGCTCCGGTCCGTCTGGTTCGATCCTCGCCCGCTGCGTCATGCTTTCGACGGTAAAGGGGGTTCCAACGGTTCACCCGCCGAGAAGTGCGAAGATCCGACTTCGGGATGAGTCGAATCCTCCGCTGGTAGCCCTTCCGCCCGACGTGGTGCGGCGCGCGCCGTGCACGTGCGGCGCCGCTTCCCGGGGGCTCCGCCCCCGGACCCCCGCGCCTCAAACGCCGGCGGGGCTGATTTTGGCCGACCTCGCCGGTCGCGTGCGGGCCGCAGGGGCCAGGCAAGATCCGAAAGGGACGGCCTAGCCCGCCTGGGGGGGCGGACCCGCCGGGTCGGCATCGTTCCGCGCGGCCAGCTCAAGGGCGTGACGCTTCAGAGCCGCATCGCGGCCGCGGACGTACCAGAGGCCGATCAGGCCGAGGACCCCGCCGACCGCGCAGGTCCAGACCCACCACAGCATGCCCCGGTCCGCGAACCACCCGTAGAAGGGGAGCTGGAAGAGGAAGAGGGCGAACCAGATGATCGTGCCGCCGGCGACGGTGCCGACGATCGGACCCTCGAGGGGCTCGGGGGCCTCGTGCTGCGCAGTCCATTTCGCCATGGGGACAAGTCTAGGCCGGTCGGCGGAAGGTCTACGCGCGGAGATAGACGCTCCTTCGTTCATGTGTTCATACTGAAACGGTTTGGGCTTGGCCCGTTTTAGCCGTAGGAAACCACCACTGAGGACCAGGACCCCCATGAGCACGTCGGCCCCTGTGGACCGCTACTTCAAGATCTCCGAGCGCGGCTCGACCATCGGCCGCGAGGTCCGCGGCGGGTTCGCCACCTTCTTCGCGATGGCCTACATCATCGTGCTGAACCCGATCATCCTGGGCAGCGCGAAGGACATGTACGGCAACCAGCTCGACGGCGGCCAACTGGTCACCGCCACCGTGCTGACCGCCGCCTTCACCACGCTCCTCATGGGCGTGATCGGCAACGTCCCGATCGCGCTGGCGGCCGGCCTCGGCGTCAACACCGTCGTCGCCCTCCAGCTCGCCCCGCGCATGAGCTGGCCCGACGCCATGGGCATGGTGGTCCTGGCGGGCTTCGTGGTGATGCTGCTGGTGGCCACCGGCCTGCGCGAGCGGGTCATGAACGCGGTCCCGCTCGGCCTGCGCAAGGGCATCGCGATCGGCATCGGCCTCTTCATCATGCTGATCGGCCTGGTCGACTCGGGCTTCGTCAGCCGCATCCCGGACCTCGCGCACACCACGGTCCCGATCCAGCTCGGCAGCGACGGCCACCTGCACGGCTGGCCCGTACTGATCTTCGTGGTCGGCGTCCTGCTGACGCTGGCCCTGATCATCCGCAAGACCCCCGGCGCGATCCTGATCTCCATCGTGGCCATGACCGTCGCCGCCCTGGTGGTCCAGCTGGTCACCAAGCTCCCGGACACGGCCTGGGGCCTGACGGTCCCGGAGTGGCCGGGCAACCCGGTCGCCGCGCCCGACTTCGGCCTCATCGGTCAGGTCAGCCTGTTCGGCGGCTTCGGCAAGGTCGGCATGCTGACGGGCGTCCTGTTCGTCTTCACCGTGCTGCTGTCCTGCTTCTTCGACGCGATGGGCACCATCCTCGGCGTCGGCGACGAGGCGAAGCTGACGAAGCCGGACGGCTCCTTCCCCGGCATCAACCGGGTGCTGTTCGTCGACGGCATGGCCGTCGCCGCGGGCGGTGCCTCCTCCTCCTCGGCCACCACCTGCTTCGTGGAGTCCACGGCAGGCGTCGGCGAGGGGGCCAGGACGGGCCTGGCGAACATCGTGACGGGCGGCCTCTTCGCCGTGTCGCTGTTCCTCACGCCGCTCGCCACGATGGTCCCCTCGCAGGCGGCCACCCCCGCCCTCATCGCGGTCGGCTTCCTGATCATGGCCGGCTCGGTCAGGGACATCGACTGGAACGACTTCACCATCGCCGTCCCGGCCTTCCTGGCCATGGTGATGATGCCGTTCACGTACTCGATCACCAACGGCATCGGCATCGGCTTCGTGGCCTTCTCCGTACTGCGGCTGGCGACCGGCCGGGGCCGCGAGGTCCCGGTGGCCATGTACGTCGTGTCCGCGGTCTTCGTCTTCTACTACGCGATGCCGGCGCTGGGCCTCACGTAAGCCCGTAGAACTTCTCCGTCTCGTCGACGGCCGCCTTGAAGCGTTCGTCGAAATCGTCGCGAATGAGCGTCCGGACCACATAGTCCTGGACGCTCATTCCTCGTTTGGCGGCATGAGTCCGGAGCCTGTCGAGGAGCTCCCCGTCTATGCGCATGCTCAGCACATGTGTCCCCATGCCGAAAGAGTCGGGGCACAGGGCATGGACGCGTGTCACTTTCCGGAGCCGACTCACCCTTACGAGTGACGCCAGTTAAGTGGTGTTCCTTAGGGAGGGTAATGAGTTACTCTAAAGAACATGCACGACCTTTCCCATGGTGATGACGCAGCCGCCGTGAACGACCTCCGCTCCGCCGTCATGCGGCTGGGCCGGCGCCTCAAGCACCAGCGCGTCGACGAATCGCTGAGCCCGACCGAGATGTCGGTGCTCGGCACCCTCGCCCGCTGCGGCCAGGCCACCCCCGGTGAGCTGGCCCGGCGCGAGCACGTGCAGCCGCCGTCCATGACGCGCATCGTCGCGTTGCTGGAAGCCAAGGGACTGGTCACGCTGGAACCGCACCCCGACGACCGCCGCCAGAAGGTGGTCCGCCAGACGGAGGAGGCCGAAGCGATGCTCGAAGAGAGCCGTCGCAAGCGCAACGCCTTCCTCGCCGGGCTCGTGGACGGGCTGACCGAGGACGAATGGGCGAAGCTGCGCGAAGCCGCGCCCGTCCTGGACAAGCTCGCGCACCTATAGGAACGACGCCAGGAGGCGACCCCTTTTGAGTACGGGACCCGGAGCAGACTCCGCCCCCGGCCACACACCCACCACTACGCGCACGCCCGGCACCACGAAGAACGCGAAGAACGCGAAGAACTCGATGTTCAGCTCGCTGAAGATCCGGAACTACCGGCTCTTCGCCACGGGCCAGGTCGTCTCGAACACCGGCACGTGGATGCAGCGCATCGCCCAGGACTGGCTGGTCCTGTCGCTGACCGGATCCGCTTCGGCGGTCGGCATCACCATCGCGCTGCAGTTCCTGCCGATGATGCTGTTCGGGCTCTACGGAGGCGTACTCGCCGACCGGCTCCCGAAGCGGCCGCTGCTCCTCTGCACCCAGGCGGCCATGGGCCTCACCGGCCTCGCACTCGGTGTCCTCACCCTCGCCGGCCACGTCAACGTCTGGCACGTCTACCTCGCCGCCTTCCTGCTCGGCCTGGTCACCGTCGTGGACAACCCGGCCCGGCAGACCTTCGTCTCCGAGATGGTCGGCAAGGACCAGGTGGCCAACGCGGTCAGCCTGAATTCGGCCAACTTCCAGTCCGCGCGACTGGTCGGACCCGCCATCGCCGGTGTCCTCATCACCGCCGTCGGCTCCGGCTGGGCCTTCCTGCTCAACGGCCTGTCCTTCGCGGCGCCGATCGCGGCCCTGATGCTGATGCGGACCCGAGAACTGCACCAGGTCGAGGTCCAGCCCCGCGCGAAGGGCCAGCTCCGCGAAGGCCTGCGGTACGTCGCCGGGCGGCCCGAGCTCATCTGGCCGATCGTGCTCGTCGGCTTCATCGGCACCTTCGGCTTCAACTTCCCGATCTGGCTGTCCGCCTTCGTCAGCAAGGTCTTCCACGGCGACGCGGGCACGTACGGGCTCTTCAACACCCTGATCGCGGCGGGCTCCCTGGTGGGTGCGCTGCTGGCGGCCCGGCGCGGCCTCTCGCGCCTGCGGCTGCTGGTCGCGGCGGCGGTGCTCTTCTCCGTCCTCCTGCTGGTGACGGCCTTCGCACCGAGCTTCTGGCTGTTCGCGGCGCTCCTCGTCCCCATCGGCGTCTTCGGCCTGACGGTGAACGTCACCGCCAACTCCAGCGTCCAGATGGCCACCGACCCCGAGATGCGGGGCCGGGTGATGGCCCTGTTCATGATGGTCTTCACCGGCGGCACCCCGATCGGGGCCCCGCTGGTCGGCTGGGTCACGGACACCTACGGCGCGCGGATCGGCATGGCCGCGGGCGGCGTCGTCTCGCTCGCCGCAGCCGTGACGATCGGCCTGGTCCTCTCCCGCATCGGCAACCTCCGCCTCAGCGTGAACCGCCACGGCGTGACCTTCGTCCCCTCGGACCGCCGCCAGCTGGCCACGGCGGCGTAGCCCCGGACCCCGCGCCTCAAACGCCGGCCGCATCCAGCCCCGCCGGCGTTTGAGGCGATCTTTTCAGCCCCTCCGGCGTTTGAGGAGCGGGGGTCCGGGGGCTGGTCCCCGGCAACGGCGCCGCACCGGGCACCCCCCGCTAGGCTCGGGCCATGAGACTGTTCGCAGCCGTCATCCCGCCCGAGGCGGCCATCTCGGAACTGTCCGGGGCCGTACGCGGCCTGCGCGACGACCACCTCCGCTGGACCGCGGAAGCGGGCTGGCACTTCACCCTCGCCTTCATGGGCGAGGTCCAGGAGGAGCTGCTCCCCGAACTCCACGCACGCCTCGCCCGCGCCGCGACCCGGAGCACGCCCTTCCCGCTCCGGATCCACGGCTCCGGCCACTTCGGCCACCGCTCCCTGTGGGCCGGCGCCGCCGGGGACCTCGACGCCCTGCGCATGCTCGCCGAGCGCGCCGACGCCGCCGCCCGGCGCTCCGGGGTGCCCATGGACCAGCACCACCGCTACACCCCCCACCTCACCCTCGGCCGGCTCCGCGACGAGCGGCACGACGTCCGCCCCTACGCCACGGCCCTGGCTGCCTTCGAGGGCACCCGCTGGCAGGTCGGCGAGCTCAGCCTGGTCCGCAGCAACCTGCCCGACTCCGGGGTCCCCGGCGAGCAGCCCCGCTACGAGGTCGTCGGCTCCTGGAAACTGGGAGAGCCCGCCCCTCCGTCCGAGGGGCGGACTCTGTCGCGTTAGGCTCGACGGGTGGATCCCAAGACCAGAAACCGTGTCATGGCCGGCGTGCTCGTACTGATGTTCCTCGTGGTGGCGGTGGCCGCCGCGGTCGGCCAGTAGGCCCCTGGCCCCGTAGCGCGCCGTCTACCAGGCGAACGCCTCCGGAGCCGGACCCGGCCCCGGGAAGACCTCGTCCAGCCCCGCCAGCACCTCCGGCGACAGCTCCAGCTCCACCGCCCGCAGCGCGGACGCGAGCTGCTCCGGCGTACGCGGCCCGACGATCGGGCCGGTGACCCCGGGACGCGTCAGCAGCCAGGCCAGGGCGACCTCGCCGGGCTCCAGTCCGTGCTTGTCCAGCAGGTCCTCGTACGCCTGCACCTGCGCCCGTACGGAACTGCTCGCGAGCGCGTCCGCCGAGCGGCCGGTCGCGGTCCGCCCCGACTCCGACGCCTTGCGGATCGCCCCGCCCAGCAGCCCGCCGTGCAGCGGGGACCACGGGATGACGCCGAGCCCGTACTCCTCGGCCGCCGGGATGATCTCCAGCTCCGCCCGCCGCTCGGCGAGGTTGTAGAGGCACTGCTCGCTGACCAGGCCGAGCCGACCCGAGCGCGCCGCGGCCTCGTTGGCCTGGGCGATCTTCCAGCCGGGGAAGTTCGAGGACCCGGCGTAGAGGACCTTGCCCTGCTGGATCAGGACCTCGACGGCCTGCCAGATCTCCTCGAAGGGCGTCAGCCGGTCCACGTGGTGGAACTGGTAGATGTCGATGTAGTCGGTGTTCAGGCGCTTGAGGCTGGCGTCGACGGCCCGCCGGATGTTCAGCGCCGACAGGCGGTCGTAGTTGGGCCACGGGTCGCCCTCGGCGGCCATGTTCCCGTAGACCTTGGTGGCGAGGACCGTCTTCTCGCGACGGCCGCCGCCCTGGCCGAACCAGGTACCGATGATCTCCTCGGTGCGGCCCTTGTTCTCGCCCCATCCGTACACATTGGCCGTGTCGAAGTAGTTGATACCGGCGTCGAGGGCCGTGTCCATGAGGGCATGGCTCTCCGGCTCGCCCGTCTGGGGGCCGAAGTTCATGGTGCCGAGGACAAGTCGGCTGACCTTGAGACCGGTGCGTCCGAGCTGCGTGTACTCCATGGGCCACTAGCCAACTGCCTGGAGTGCGCTCGAAGCAAGACCCGCCCGTGACGGGCGTGTTACGTGTCCTGCCGGGGCCGGTACGGGCCTCCGATGCCCCACGCCTGGTGGAGGACCGCCGCGAACTCCCCGGCCAGGCGGTGCTCGCCGGAGGCGTTGGGGTGCGTGCCGTCGTAGGTGTCCCGGTCGAGCTCGTACGCCTCCGGGCGCGCGGCCAGCAGGATCGGCGAGGCGGGGGTCGACAGGTCGGCCACCGCCTTGGCGAGCAGCTCGTTGAAGAACTCGACCTGCTGGGCGAAGGGCTCGTCGTCCCGGGCCCGGACGTTGGGTATGACGGGCAGCAGGACCATCCGTATCCCGGGCCGGGCGGCGCGGGCCTCGGCGATGAACCGGCGGGCGTTCGCGGCGGTGCCCTCGGCGGCGGTGTAGAAGCCCAGGTCGATCAGGCCGAGGGAGACCAGCAGTACGTCGGCCCCGGCAGCGCGGACGGCGGGCCCGATGAGCGGGGCCATGTGCTGCCAGCCCTCGCCCCAGCCGGCCAGGTGGCGGCGGGCCGCGGCGGGGAAACCGGGGTCGGCGTAGGCGTCGCTGGCCGGCGCGTCCGCGAGGGCGTCGTAGAGCCCGCTGCGGGGGCCGACGATCTCGTAGGGGCCGCCGAAGGTGGTGTCGAGGTGCTGCCACATCCGGTAGCGCCAGGTGTAGTCGCCGGCGCATCCGACGGTCATGGAGTCGCCAACAAACATGAAAAACATACCGAATCCAAGCGAGTCGGACCACGAGCGTGGGAACCATGACGAAATCACCGAGCGGTGGGCAGTTCAACAGGCGGCCCGCGCCCTCAAGCCTTCTACCCACGCGTCCGAGAACCGGCTGGCAGGCTTGGCCTTGAGTGGGCAGAGTAACGGACAGCCCGTCCATGCAGAGCGTGGGTCGGATCACATGCAACGGCCCCGTCCCAGCCGACTGACACCAGAGCTGCCGACCGGCGTCCTGCAGTGCAGCAGCGCGCCACCCACTCTCAGCTATCGGTCGGTTTGAAATGCGGTTCAATCAACGACGCGTCGAATGATCCCTTGTGAGGGTCGCGCTGCGGCATGGGGAACACGACGACGTGCGACAGCACCGCCCCTATCGCCGAGCGCTTCTGGTGGAGATCGAAACCTTCCCACTTCGCTCGATGGAATCCTGCAAGGAAGTTCTCTGCCGCCTGTCCCGTCGCATGCGATTCCCTGTCCTTCTCAGACTCCGATATCTGACCGTCCAGAGAGGAGAGCAGTTCGAAGAAATCCGCGGCAGAGACCTTGCCCACCTCAAATCCTTGCTTCAGATCAAACTTCCGCACACGCAGTGATTCGAGAGTCGCCTCGCCGTGCCAAGACTTATCACGGGGCGCGACCGCGGAGAACCTCTCTTCGAGCACCTTGAGGACCATTTCGACCATTTCCTTGTCCAGCCTGTCCATTCGACGCGATACACCTCGACAACGGGGGTTTCCGCACGAGTAGCTACCATTCGGCCTCTTCGGACGCGGCTTGGTACCCACCATGACGGACATACACATACGCCCGTCAGCATCAAGTTTTCCGCACCTGACAAACTCGGACAGCAGGTGCTTGCGCCCGCCTGACGGGCCACGGTTCTTCTGGTTGTATCGGACCAGCATCCCTTCGCCAGCAGAATCATCTTTACGGTCGGATCGTCGCACCAGTTGGAGCCATTCTTCCGGCGTGGCGATCACCTCCCAATCCCCGACTACAGGAATCCCGGTATCCGGATCGATGACCAGTTCACCATTGATCATCCGGTATCCACAGATCGCCGGGTTGGTGAGCATGTTCTTTACGGTCGACTCAATCCATGAACCACCGCGCACGGAGGGCACATTATGGCCAATCAGGTACCGGGTGATAGTGGTGTAGCTACTCCTCGCAAGGCGCATCTCGATGGCCCTTCGCAAGTGCCGCCCCTCAACAGGATCCACGTACTTGTTGGACGGTCGCGTCACTGTTCCGTCCTCGCCCCTTTCGACACCGAGCCAGCCGAATCTCCTCTGCCCGCCCGTGCGTCGCCCTTCCCGTGCACGGTCCTTGATGGAGCGCTTCGTGCGCCGCCTGAGCTTCTCCACCTCCGCCTCCCCCGCCGAGGCAGACTTGAGGCCCCTGGTCTGCTCCGTCTCCGAGTAGACGTCGATGAGCTGCTTGCTGTCCGTGTAGTAGAGAAGGCCGTCGTCTTCCACGGTCAACGCCCTGTGAAGTCTGAGCAGGTCCTCGGGCAGACGCACGGCACGTTCTTCCTCAACAACCACGAGACCGCAGACGCGAAAGCCTTCCTCCGTGCATCGTGCTCGAAGGTCACGGACCATCTGAAGGAACCCGGGTCGCGGGACGTCCGGCTTCGCGGCGGTGATGTCGTTGTCTGTGTACTGGTAGACGACAGCCCAGCCAAGCCTCTCTGCCGCCTCATCACAGTGCCTGTGCTGACGCGCTACACCGAGGCTCTGCTTCTTTGTATCGCCGCTGATCCGTGCCATCGACACCACCGGCTTCCGGTCTCTCAGCCACTCCGTGTAGGTGAGACCTGCTTCAAGCGCCGCTGTAAGTGACGGGTGCGGTCCCCACGTTGAGCTTGGTGCCACGCATGCCCTCCCCGAGCATTGGATTGTGCTGTTTCCACTCCAGCACAGATCACCGACGAACATGGGGCGTATCTGTGTTATCGCGGATCGCAGTGCAGAGGCCCTACGTGATGCCGGACACGCGGGGCGGGCTGGCAGGGTAGGGGGATGCGCCCGCACCTGCTGCCCCTGACCGCCGCTGTTGCCGTTGCCCTCGCGCTGGCGCCCTCGGTGCCCGCCGCCGCGTCCGGGTCCGCCGCGTCCGGGTCCGCCGCGTCCGGGTCCGCCGCGTCCGGGTTCACGATCACCGACCCGCGGATCAAGGAGTCGAGCGGGCTCGCGGCCAGCCGGATCCACCCCGGCGTCTACTGGACGCACAACGACAGCGACGACGGCCCGTACGTGTACGCCGTGGACTCCGCGACCGGGAAGACGGTCGCCCGGATCACCCTCACCGGCATCGGCACGCCCCGGGACGTCGAGGGGATCTCGCTGGGCCCGGACGGGCGGCTGTACGTCGGCGACATCGGGGACAACCTGGGCGGCTCCTGGAACCACGTGTGGATCTACCGGTTCGCCGAGCCGAAGACGCTGCGCGACGCCACGCTCAAGGCCGAGCAGTTCACGGTGAAGTACGCCGACGGGCCGCGGAACGCGGAGGCGCTGATGGTGCACCCGGTGACGGGGCGGGTGTACATCGCGAGCAAGGACGAACGGGCCGGCGGGCTGTACGAGGGACCGGAGTCCCTGTCCGCCTCCGGTACGAACACCTTCCGGCGGATCGGTGACGTCCCGTGGGTCACGGACGGGGCGTTCTCCCCGGACGGGGGGCGGCTCGCGCTGCGGGGGTACTTGTGGGCGAGGACGTACCCGTGGAAGGACGGGCGGCCGACGGGGGACGGGGAGGCGGTGGCGGCGCCCTGGCAGGGGCAGGCGGAGTCCGTGACGTACGCGGCGGACGGGTCCGCGCTGATGTTCGGGGCGGAGGGGGCGAACAGTCGGGTCGTTGCCGTCCCGGTGGCCCCGGACGCGAGGCCCTCGCCCTCCTCCTCCGGCTCGGCCGCGCCGGCTCCGTCTCCGGGTGCGCCCGGGGAGCCCGAGGGTGGGAGCTTCACCAAGGGTGCGCTCGTTCTGGTGGTGGCCATTGCTCTGACCCTGGCCGCCAAGCGGCTTCTGCGGCGGCGTCCCAAGGCCTGAGTGCCCTGCGGGGCTGTCCCCTACCCGCCCTTCCGCCGTTCCCCGGGCTGCGCCCGGACCCCCCTGGGGCTCCGCCCCAGACCCCGGTCCTCAAACGCCGGACGGCTGAATTGGCTAGCCCCGGGTCGGGCCCTCGTCCAGGCGGTATTCCTCGGCGTCCGCGTGGTAGCCGTACAGCTCGCCGTAGCGGCCCCAGTCCGTGGCCGTTTCCAGTTGCTGTTCCAGCTGCTCGCTCGTGTAGTGGTGCGAGAGGAGGTCGCGGAAGAAGCCGGCGCGCTGGGCAGCGCCCCTCGAGCGCTGCAGGGTGGTGTGGATCAGGTGGACCAGCGGGACCTCCATCGCTCCTTCCGCGAACAGCTCCTTCGACTCCTGTACGTCGGCCCCCGCGAAAGCCGTGCCGCGGGCGGTCAGGACGAGGTGCAGGTCCCGTACCTCGGCCAGGCCCAGCAGTTCCAGCCCGTCCACCAGGGGCAGTACGTCGTCCACCTCCAGGCCCAGTTCGTCCGCGAGGTCGGCGAGGTCCACGCTGCCGTCGCCCGTGCCCCGCTGGAGCACGATCTCGGCGAGACCCGCCATGCCGTCGACGCTGGCCGCCGGGAGCGGGGTGTTGGCCGGGGTGCGCTTGGCCGGCGGGGCCGCGGCCGGGGTCTTGGCGGTACGGCCGGTCATCACCGCGTACACGGCGTCCACGATCCGCTCGAAGTCGGCGGCGCTCCGGTCCCGGGGGCGGGCCAGGTCCACCGCGAAGGTCTCCTTGATGGTTCCGTAGGGCCGCGAGCCCAGCACCACCACCCGGTCGGCCATCAGCACCGCCTCCTCGATGTTGTGCGTGACCAGCACCACCGCCTTGGCGGGGAAGCGGTCCGAGGCCCACAGCTCCATCAGCTCGCCGCGCAGGTTCTCGGCGGTGAGCACGTCCAGGGCGGAGAACGGCTCGTCCATCATGAGGACGTCCGGCTCCACGACCAGTGCCCGCGCGAAGCCCACGCGCTGGCGCATCCCACCGCTGAGCTCCTTCGGATAAGCCGACTCGAAGCCGTCGAGGCCGATCAGGTCGATCGCCTCCACCGCCTGCTTCGCCCGTGCCTCGCGGTCCATGCCCTTGGCTTCCAGGCCCAGTTCCACGTTCTGCTGCACCGTCAGCCAGGGCAGCAGCGCGAAGGTCTGGAACACCATCGCCGTGCCCGGGTTCGCCCCGCGCAGCTCCTCGCCCCGGTAGGTGACCGAGCCGGAGCTCGCGGGGATCAGCCCGGCGAGGCAGCGCAGCAGGGTGGACTTGCCGCTGCCCGACTTCCCGAGGAGCGCGACGATCTCGCCCTCGCGGATCTCCAGGTCGATGCCGCCGAGCACGGGCAGCTCCCCGTCGGCGCCGGCGTAGGACTTGGTGAGGGCGGCGGCCTGGAGGATCGTGGTCGCGGTCGCGGTCATTCGGGGCGTGCTCCTCGAATCGGGCGGGCTCGGCGGTTCAGAGGGAGTAGCGGCGCTCCGCGAGCCGGTACAGGGGACGCCAGAACAGCCGGTTGAGGCCGACGACGTACATGCTCATGACGGCGATCCCGGCGATCAGCTTGGGGAAGTCCCCCGCCTCGGTGGCGTGGAAGATGTACGCGCCCAGGCCGGTCGCGGACAAGGTCGTCCCGGCGAAGGTGACGACCTCGCCGACGATGGAGGCGTTCCAGGCGCCGCCCGAGGCGGTGATGCCCCCGGTGACGTACGAGGGGAACACGGCCGGGATGATCAGGCGCTTCCAGCGCTGGAGCCCGCGGACGCCGAGGTCGTCCATGGCCTCCTTGAGGTCGGAGGGGATGGCCATGGCTCCGGCGATGGCGTTGAAGAGGATGTACCACTGCGCGCCGAGGGCCATCAGCAGGATGCAGCCGATGTTGATGTTCAGCCCGGTCTTGAGGAAGAACCAGACGGCCACCGGGAAGAGCAGGTTCGCGGGGAAGCTCGCCAGGACCTGCACCACGGGCTGGGCGGTCTTCGTGAGCCGGGGCGAGGAGCCGATCCACACGCCCACGGGCACCCAGACGACGGTGGCGGCGGCGACGAGCACGATCACCCGGACGAAGGTGATCAGCCCGAGCACGAGGGGCTCCCCGAAGACGCCGAGGCCGGTCTCGCGCTGGAGGTAGCGCACGAGGTCGTACAGGCCCCACAGGATGACGGCTCCGGCGACGACGGTGAAGACCACGTCGCCGGTCCGGCGGCGGGCCGGATCCACGGACAGCGCCATGTCGTCGCGGCCCAGTACGCGGGCGGCCCGGCCGGTGGCGTCGCGGGCGGGGGCGGTGGCGCGGCCGAGCAGGCGGGGCCAGTGGGAGCGGCGCAGGAAGTCCAGTACCCAGCTGCGCTGGACGTCGGTGGACTCCGACTGCTCGTTCTTGTACTTCTCCGCCCAGGCGGTGAGGGGCCGCCAGAAGAAGAAGTTGACGGTGACGATGGTGACGGTCATCGCGAGGATGACCCAGCCGATCTTGCCGAGGTCCCCCTCGCCGATCGCGGTGCCCGCGTACGAGCCGAGGCCGGGGACGGCGTACTCCTGCCCGGAGACGGAGACCGCCTCGGAGGCCACGAGCATGAACCAGCCGCCAGCGAAGCTCATCATGCCGTTCCACACCAGGTCGATGACCCCGGCGGGGACCTCCACGCGCCAGAAGCGCATCCAGCGGGTGAAGCCGAACGAGCGGGAGACCTCGTCGAGTTCGCGGGGGAGGGAGGTGAGCGTGGCGTAGAACCCGAAGGTCATGTTCCAGGCCTGCGAGGTGAAGATCGCGAAGATGACGGCGACTTCGAGGCCGAGGAGCGAGCCGGGGAAGAGCGCGACGAAGAAGGTGACGAGGACGGAGAGGAAACCGAGGACGGGGACGGACTGGAGGATGTCCAGGGCCGGGATCAGGACCCGTTCCAGGCGGCGGCTGCGCGCGGCGGCGTAGGCGTAGCCGAAGGTGAAGACCACGGAGGCGATCAGCGCGATGAACATCCGCAGGACGCTGCGGGCCGCGTAGTACGGGAGCTTCGCGGGGTCCGTGTCCACGTCGGGGACGTCGGCGGGGTCGAAGTTGACGGTGGTGCCCTTGCCGACCTGGAGGATCGCGTACCCGAGCACCAGGAAGGCCGCGGCCACGGCGAAGTCCACCCAGGACAGGCGGGTGCGCGTGGGGGCCGCCTGGCCGGTGTGGGTCTCGGGACGCGCGGACGTCTTCATCCCGCCCAGCGGAACACGCCGGCCGACCCCCCACATCCCAGGTCGGCCAACCGGGCGAGGTGCTCCGGGGGCGGCCCCGACGCCTCCAGCGGCAGGAGGCCCGCCCCGGTCGGCGCCGGTCGGCGCCGGCCGGAGCGGGCCCCGGTCAGGACGGGTCAGGACCGGTCGGCCAGGGCCGGCTCCACGGCTCCGCCACCCGCGGCCACCGCCGTCGCGGCGGCCCGGGGCCGGCGCAGAAAGGTCGCCCACAGGGCCGCGGCCATGGCGGTGACCGCGGCGAGCGAGGCCAGGGTGTAGGCGAGGCTCACGCGGGTGGAGACCTCGCCGGGGAGCAGGGTCGCGCCGGCGAGGACCAGGGTGGCCACCGCCCAGCCGAGCAGTTGCAGGCGGTGCCGGTGCAGGACCAGGAGGGCCTGGCCGAGCACCATGGCCAGCATGTAGAGGAGGGTGCCGGCGGAGATCCAGAAGAACACGGCGCGGCCGAGTCCCGCCTCGGCCTTGAAGAGCACCTCGATGAGCCACGGGCCGAGCAGGGTCGCCGGGACGCCCCCGGCCAGGCCGAGCACGGTGACGACCAGGGAGGTCCGCCCGAGCAGCCGGGAGAATCCGGCGCGGTCGCCGGCGGCCGCCGCGGTGGACAGCCCGGAGAGCAGCGAGGCCTGGAGCGAGCCGAAGACGAAGAGTGGTACCCGGGCCAGCACGATCGCGTTCAGCAGGCCCGCGACGAGCGCGCCGTCCCCGGGCGCGAGGAGCTTGGTGCTGACCACGGCGGCGTTGACGACGACCTGGGACAGCAGGGTGGAGACGACGAGCGGGCCGAGCCCGCCGAGCAGCCCCGGCCACCGGTCGGACGGCCCCCGGCCGAGCCCCCGGAAGGCGGGCACCGAGGTGGCCAGGACGGCGGCGAGCGGGGCGGCGGTGAGGATCAGGGCGAAGGCCAGCGGGGAGCGGACCCCGGCGAGGGCGAAGCCCACGGCGAGGCCGATGCGCAGGACGCCGTCGATGCCGAGCTGCCGGCCGAACGGGCCGAACCGGCCGAGGCCGGCCAGGACTCCGCGGCTGATGTTGCCGAGGGCCATCGCGGCGAAGGCCAGGCCGAGCGCGCCGACCATCTCGGTGTGCCCGTAGAAGAACGTGTCGGCGAGCGGCCGGGCCGCCCAGGCCAGCCCGGCCGCGAGCAGGACGAGCATGCCGAGGGTGAGCCCGGCGATCCGGCGCAGGATGCCGGAGACGCCCGTACCGGCGACGCGGTGCGCGGCGACGATCCGGGTGAGCTCCTGCTCCACGGGGAAGAACAGGCCGATGCCCACGGACATGAGGATCGTCCAGAGCACCGAGAGGGCGGCCATGCCGTCGGTGTCGAGGCTGTGGCCCGCCGCCATGAGGTGGACGTAGGAGGCCGCGCCCAGGACGACCGTGCCGCTGATCACCAGCAGGGTGCCGGGGGGCAGGGTGCCCGCGATCCGCGCGAGCGGCGACCGCTTCACGGCCACCGCCGCGCCCGGAGCGGTCACCGCCGCGTCCGGAGCGGTCACCGCCGCGTCCGGAGCGGTCACCGCCGTGTCCGGAGCGGTCACCGCGGCGCCCGCAGCGCTCACCCCGGCGTCCGGAGTGCTCACGGCTGCTGGGCGGCCTTCAGCTTGAGCGGCTCCCACCAGGCGCGGTTCTCGCGGTACCAGGCGATCGTCGAGGCCAGGCCCTCTTCGAAGCCGACCTGCGGTGCGTAGCCGAGCTCCTCGCTGATCTTGCTGATGTCGAGGGAGTAGCGCAGGTCGTGGCCCTTGCGGTCCTCCACCGGCTCGACCATGTCCCAGTCGGCGCCGGCGGCGTCCAGCAGCAGGCCGGTGAGCTCCTTGTTGGTGAGCTCGACGCCGCCGCCGATGTTGTAGACGTGGCCGGCCCGGCCCTTGTGCAGCGCCAGCTCGATGCCGCGGCAGTGGTCGGCGACGTGCAGCCAGTCACGGATGTTGCCGCCCGCGCCGTAGAGCGGGACCTTCTTGCCGTCGATCAGGTTCGTGGTGAAGAGCGGGATGACCTTCTCGGGGAACTGGTACGGCCCGTAGTTGTTGGAGCAGCGCGTCACCACGACGTCCATGCCGTGCGTGCGGTGGTAGGCCAGCGCCAGCAGGTCGGAGCCCGCCTTGGAGGCGGAGTACGGGGAGTTCGGCGCGAGCGGCCACTCCTCGGTCCAGGAGCCCTCGCTGATCGAGCCGTACACCTCGTCGGTGGAGACGTGGACGAAGCGGCCGACGCCGTGCCCCCGCGCGGCGTCCAGCAGCACCTGCGTGCCCACGACGTTGGTCATCACGAAGGGGCCCGCACCGGCGATGGAACGGTCCACGTGGGACTCCGCGGCGAAGTGCACCACCGCGTCGTGGCCGGCCATGACCTGGTCGACGGCGTCCACGTCGCAGATGTCACCGCGGACGAACGCGTAACCGGGGTGGCCCGCCACGGGCGCGAGGTTCTCCTCGACGCCCGAGTAGGTCAGTTTGTCGAAGACCGTGACCGTGGCGGCAGGGTCTGCCGAGAGGAGGGAGCGTACGAACTGCGAGCCTATGAAACCGGCGCCACCGGTCACGAGAATGCGCATAGTGCGGTCACTGTACTGGGCCCTCCGGGCGCGCCGGGCCCCCTCGTCGAAGGGGGCCGGACCCCGCTCCAGCACGGCACGGACTGTTCATTGAGCCGTCCCACTACGGCCCTCTGGCCGAGGCGTGCGGCGGGCATCCTGCCGGATTACGAGGAATGCCCGGCCCCCGTCGGTCACTGAGCCGACGGCCACCGGACACCTCCCGTCCCGTCCCCTGCGAAGGACCCGGTGCACGCCCCATGAGCACTCTCGAAATCATGCTGCCGTACTACGGCGACGTGGCCCTGATGCAAGCCGCGGTGCGCAGCGTGCTGGCCCAGACCGACCCGAACTGGCGGCTCACGGTGGTGGACGACGGCAAGGAGCCGTCCGTACCCGGCTGGTTCGCGGAGCTCGACGACCCGCGCGTCTCCTACCGGCGCAACGAGCGCAACCTCGGCGTCACCGGCAACTACCGCACGTGCCTGGGGCTGGTCCGCGAAGCCCACTTCGTGTGGCTGGGCTGCGACGACATCATGCTGCCCGCCTACGTGGCCACCATCCGGGCCGCGCTCGCGGAGCACCCCGGCATCGGCATGGTCCAGCCGGGCGTCGAGGTCATCGACGGCGCGGGCAAGCCCACCGAGGGACTCGTCGACCAGTCCAAGCGCCGCCTGTACAAGCCCGGGTTCAAGGGTGAGGTGCTGATGGGCGGCGAGGAACTCGCCACGAGCCTGCTGCGCGGGAACTGGCTGTTCTTCCCCTCCATCTGCTGGCGCACCGACGCCGTCGTCAAGGCCGGCCTCCGGGACAACCTGGAGGTCACCCAGGACCTCGCCCTGGTCATCGACCTGCTCCAGGACGGCGAGCGGATGCTCGTGTCGGACACCCTGTGCTTCCAGTACCGGCGGCACGCCGTCAGCGCCTCCTCCCGGCAGGCCTTCACCGGCGTCCGCTTCGAAGAAGCGAACCGCTTCTTCATGGACGTCGCCGACCGGCTGGACGCCGCGGGCTGGACGAAGGCCGCCAAGGCTTCCCGGCTCCACCTGTCCTCCCGGATCCACGCCCTGACGATGCTCCCCGGCGCGCTGAAGAACAAGCAGGGCGAGGGCGCCCGCACCCTGCTGCGGCACGTCGCCGGCGCCGACCACCGCTGACGGCGCACACCCCCGACAGCCACCACACCCTCGCCCGATCTCTCGATCCCTCGATCTCCCGATCTCCCGATCGCCCGATCTCCCGACGTCCGGAGCCAACGCCATGCCGCTCACCAGCCAGCCCCTGCCCCGTGTGGCCGTCCTCGGAGCCACCGGCTTCATCGGCCGGGCCCTGTGCGCCACGCTCGACGAGCGCGGCCACGGCCTGCTCGCCGTCGCCCGCAGGCAGCCGACCCTCACGCTGCCGGGCGCCTTCACCGCCTTCACCGCCTTCGACCTCACCCTCGACCCGCCGGCCGAGCTGGCCCGGATCCTCGAGGCGCACCGGATCGACGTCATCGTCAACGCGGCGGGCGGCGACTGGGGCCTGACGGACGAACAGATGGTCCCGGCCAACCTCGGCATGGTCGAGCGCCTGCTGGAAACCCTCGAGGGCATGGCGAAGCCGCCGCGGCTGGTGCACATCGGATCCGTGCACGAGTACGGCCTCTTCCCGATCGGCACGAGCTACACCGAGGACTCCCCCGCACGCCCCTCGACGGTCTACGGACGCCTCAAGCTCCGGGCCACCGAGCTGATCACCGAGGCCGTCCGCGACCGGGGCCTGGACGCCCTCGTGCTGCGCCTGGGCAACGTCGTCGGAGCGGGCCAGCCCGTACACAGCCTCCTCGGCGTCATGGCGGGCAAGCTGGCCGAGGGCCGGGCGGCCGGCGGTGCGGAGCTGTCGCTGATGCCCCTCACCGCCCAGCGCGACTTCCTCCACCTCCTGGACGCGGTCGAGGCCATCGCCACCGCCCTCGCCCCCGTGCGCGCCTGCCCGCCGGTCCTCAACCTCGGGCTCGGCCGGGCGACGTCCGCCCGCGAGATGGTCGAACTCCTCATCGAGGAGAGCCGCGTACCGACGCGGATCGTGGAGGTGCCCGCCCCGAACGGCAGCGGCCCGGAGACCGAGTGGCACCAGCTCGACATCTCCGCCACCGAGCGGACGCTGGGCTGGAAGCCGGGCCGGACCCTGCGCGACGCCGTCGCCGAACTGTGGGCCGCCGTCTGCCCGGTCGGCGTCTGATCCCCCTTCAAGGAAGTCTGACTCCCCCATGTCTCGCAGCGCACCCGCGTCTCGCAGCACACCCGTGTCCCGCAGCACACCCGTCCTGCCCGGCCGGCGCGGAACCCTCGGTGAGCTGTACTCGCCGCGGGCCAACAGCTTCGGCGTACTGCGCCTGGTCCTCGCCTCGTCGGTCGTGGTCTCCCACGTGTGGCCGATCGGGTGGGGCCCCCTGGACCCCGTGTGGAAGTACAGCGGGGCGCAGACCGACGTCGGCAAGATGGCCGTCATCGGCTTCTTCGTCCTGTCGGGGTTCATGATCACGGGCAGTGGCGCCCGCAGCACCTCCGGCCGCTACGCCTGGCACCGCGCCCTGCGCATCCTGCCCGGCCTGTGGGGCTCGCTCCTCGTCTCCGCACTGGTCGTCCTCCCCCTGCTGTACGCCCACCTCCACGGCTCGACCGACGGGTACTGGAACCACCCCGAGGGCCCGGTCAGCTACCTCCGGGGCACGTGGAACACCTCGGTCAGCACCCACTGGGACATCTCCGGCGTGCTGGGCGAAGGAAAGGCCCGCGGCACCAACTTCGACCCCGGCGTCAACGGCGCCCTGTGGTCCCTGAAGTACGAGCTCTTCTGCTACCTGATGATCGGCGTACTGGCCGCCTCCGGCGCGCTCCGCCGGGCCCGCAGGCTCGTCCCGCTGTCGGCGGCCGTACTGGGCCTGCTGATCCTGCGGGACTGGGTCACCGCCCCCTCGCTGCGCGGCATCCCCGGTGACATGACGGCCGCCGTACAGGTGCCGCTCCTGGGCTCCATGTCGGTGCACTTCCTCATCCACCTGTGCTTCGTGTTCCTGATCGGCGCCACGTTCCAGCTGTACCGCGACCGGGTGCCGGTCCACGACGGCCTGGCGCTCCTCTGCGCCGCGGTGCTCCTCGGCACGCTCGCCTACGGCGGGGTCTTCGTCTTCGGCTACCCCGCGTTCGCGTACCTGCTGCTGTGGCTCGCGATCCGGCTGCCGCGCCCGTTCCGGAGCATCGGGCGCAAGCGGGACTACTCGTACGGGATCTACATCTACGGCTTCACCGTGGAACAGGCGCTGGCCCTGCTGGGCTACGCGAAGTACGGCAAGCCCGTCTTCCTGCTGCTGGCCATGGCCGGCACGGTGCTGCTGGCGGCGCTGTCCTGGCACCTGATCGAGGCGCCGGCCATGAAGCTGAAGAACTGGACGCCGTGGTTCGTCCGCAGGCTCCGGCGGCGCGGGACCACCGCGGTGCAGCCGCGGACCGCGGTGGACGAACCGGAGCAGGAGCCGGGGCCGGAGCAGAAGGTGGAGCCGGAGCAGGAGCCGGCCCCGGCGGCCACCACCGGCTGACGCGGCGGGAACAGCAGAACGGCGCGGGCCGGCCCACCGGGGCCCGCCCGCGCCGTTCCCGGTGTCAGGAGTGCCCGAGGTCCGGGGCCAGGGGGTCCGTGGTGAGGACCGAGCCGGAGTCGGGGGACGGGCGCAGGTGGAACTCGTCCGAGGCCATCGAGTCCAGGACGGGCGGCGCCGGTCGCGGAGGCTTCGGCATGACCGCGGCTTCCGAGTGGCCGCCGCAGCCGTAGGACAGGGAGACCAGCCGGCCGTCCGCCGGGCTGAACTCGTTCGCGCAGATGCCGAACGCCTGGCCCAGCGAGCCGCCGATGGCGACGAGGAAGCCACAGGACACGCAGGAGGCGGGAGCCGCCTGCGCCATCGGGGTCTTCGCGCCGAAGGACTCGTCCCAGCGGTCGGCGGCACTGTGCAGCCCGTAGCGCGAGAGCACCCGCGCCCGGCGCATGCCCAGCTCCTCCGCCACCGAGGTGATGGAGCCGCGTACGGGCACCACCGCGCGGTCGGTGACGTCGGCGTCCTCCGCCTCGACCAGTTCGGCCATTTCGGTGGACACCACCGAGTTCGGCGGCGGGGCGTCCTCGCCCGACCAGCCGGCCTCCAGCCGCAGGTCCTCGGCGTCCGTGGGGAGCAGGTCCCCCGGACCCATGTCGCCCGGCCGCAGCCGCTCGCTCCACGGCACCCACTCGGGGGCCAGCAGGGCGTCGTCGCCCGGAAGCAGCACCGTTTCGTCGAGGGTGACGTTCTTCGCGCGGGACGCACGGGTCACCGTCACGGCCCAGCGCCAGCCGCGGTACCCGGGGTCCTTGCACTCGAAGAAGTGCGTGACGACCCTGTCGCCCTCCGAGATGGCAGCGGTGTGCTCGCCCACCACTCCGGGGTAGGCGGCCTCTTCGGCCGCCGCCCTGGCGAGGGCTACCGCCTCGACGCACAGGCGGTCGGGGGTACGGCTTCGCGTCGTCGCAGCACTCACAGGTCTCGTTCTCTCCTACGCCGTCTCACGAGTGCGCCGTCCGTCTTGTCGTCCACAACGACCCGTCGGCTGTCCCTACGTAGCGCGGGCGGAGCGGACCAGGGGGCCGCGTCGACGTCCGCGCCCGATCGGGTTCCAGGGCGCACCTACCTGCGATCCATTCTGCGGGATCGCGAAGAGGCGCGCGGCCAGGAGCAACCGCCGGTGGCGCGCTACGCACGCTACCTCCTCCGGCGCCTTCGGCCCACATGCAAGGTCCGATTCGCGGACACCCACGGCCAACCCACAGCCAACCCGGGGCGCGGCCGGGTCCCCGCGACGCGCCGGGAAGGGTCCCGGGGGGCCGAGTGGGGCACTATGGCCACGTGGCACCCGTACGGTCGTCCGATGACGGCTCGGGACCGGCCAGGCGGGCCGGCCGGGCCGTCGGGCGTGCCCTGCACCTGCCCTTCACCGGTACGGCGCGCGGGATCCGGCGGGCCACGCACGCGCACGGGGCGGGCGAATCGGGCCTCGGCAAACTGATCGAGCTGCACGCCATCAACGGCGCGGGTGATGTGATGATCACAGTCGCCCTCGCCTCCACCGTCTTCTTCTCCGTCCCCACGGACGAAGCACGCGGCCGAGTGGCCCTCTACCTCGCCATCACGATGGCCCCCTTCACCCTGCTGGCCCCGGTGATCGGCCCCCTGCTGGACCGGCTGCCGCACGGGCGGCGGGCCGCGATGGCCGGCGCGATGCTCACCCGGGCCCTGCTGGCCGTGATGATGTCGGGCGCGGTGGCCACCGGCGGCCTGGAGCTGTACCCGGCCGCCCTCGGGGTCCTCGTCGCCTCCAAGGCCTACGGGGTGGTGCGCAGCGCGGTCGTCCCCCGACTCCTCCCACCGGGGTTCTCCCTGGTCAAGGCGAACTCCCGGGTGACCCTGGCCGGCCTGCTGGCCACCGGCGCCGCCGCACCCGTGGGCGCGGCCCTGCACACGATCGGCCCGCCGTGGCCGCTCTACGGGGCGTGCGCGATCTTCATCTGGGGCACCTTCGCGGCGTTCACGCTGCCGCACAAGGTCGACGAGGCCAAGGGCGAACGCCGGGCCCGGCTCTCCACCCACGAGGCGCACTCGAAGCGACCGGGGCTGCGCACGGTCAGCAAGCCGGTGCTGTGCGGGCTGCTGGCGAACGCGTCGATGCGCGGACTGTCCGGGTTCCTGATCTTCTTCCTGGCGTTCCTGCTGCGCGAGCACCCGCTCGCCGGGCAGAGCGCGGCGGTGTCGCTGGGCATCGTCGGCGTCTCGGCAGGCGTCGGCAACGCCTGCGGGACCGCCGTCGGGGCCTGGCTCCGGGCCCGCGCGCCCGAGGCGATCATCGCCGCCGTCCTGTCCCTGACCCTCGCGGTGGCCGTCCTCGCGGCGGTCTTCTTCAGCGGGGTGTTCATGGCCGTCCTGGGCGCGACGGCCGGCTTCTGCCAGGCCCTCGCGAAGCTCTCGCTGGACGCGATGATCCAGCGCGACGTGCCCGAGGCCGTCCGCACGTCGGCCTTCGCCCGCTCGGAGACCCTGCTCCAGGTGGCCTGGGTCCTGGGCGGCTCGATCGGCATCGCCCTCCCCCTCAACGGCGTCCTCGGCATGTCGGTGGCCGCGGCGGTGGTGGCCCTGGGCACGACGATGGCCCTGCGCGGCTTCCTCGCCTCCCCGCGCCACCAGCACCCGACGTCCCCACGACCGCGGGTGGCGTAGCCGGGGCCGCTGCGCGGGGCTTCCCCCCACCCCGCCCCTTCCCGGCTGCGCAGCCTTCTGCGGCTCCGCCGCGTGGGGGCTCCGCACGCACGCTGCGCGTACAGACCGGCGCCGGCCAAATCCAGCCCCGCCGGCGTTTGAGGCGCGGGGTCCGGGGCGGAGCCCCGGAAGGCCCGGCGCAGCCGGGGGCGCTTGCGCCACGGCGCCGCACCACAGGACCCCGTGCAGCAAGGCACGCCACCCGCCCGATAGCCTTCGGCTCATGACCGCACCGCTTTTCTCGGGTAGGGCCCGCCGCAGCGTCGCGGCCCTCGGAGCCGTTTCCGCCGGCCTCCTCCTCCTCTCCGCCTGTGACAAGCCGACGCCGCTGGCGACCGTGACGGTCGGCACCTCGTCGGTGTCCGCCGAAGCCGCCTGCAGCGACGCCAAGGAACTCACGGGCGAAAAGGTCCAGGAGTGCTTCACCGACCTGAAGCACGCCAAGACCATCGACTACGGCCGCGGCGACACGCTGCGCCTCGGTGTCGAGCCGGACGTCGTCGAGGACGGCAAGAAGTGGCAGCTGGTCCTGGACGGACAGCAGATCACCGAGCCGACCTCCAACACCTACGACAGCTTCCCGGGCGCCGACATCTTCGCCACCGGCGGCCAGGGCGGCGAGCCCCCGGCCTCCAAGAAGCTCAACATCGTCCAGGTCTCCGAGGACGGCAAGCCCCTCGCCGTCTGGGCCTTCACCCTCAAGCTCAAGTAGTCACGCACCCACCATGCGCGCGCTCATCGTGACCGCGGTGACGGCGGAGGCCGACTCCGTCGTCCGAGGCCTGTCCGGTCCGGTCCCTCATCCGGACCACACCCCCGGCCCGGACCACGCCCCCGGCAGCGAACCGCCGCGCACCCTCCCCGGCGGTTACCTCATCCACCGCCGGGGAGCCTTCGACGTGCTGGTCGCCGGAGTCGGCCCGGCGGCCGCGGCCGCCGGTACCGCGACGGCCCTGGCGCTCGCGCCCACCCCGGACGGCTACGGCCTCGTCGTCTCCGCCGGCATCGGCGGCGGGTTCGCGCCCGCCGCCCCGATCGGCTCCCTCGTGGTCGCCGACGCGATCGTCGCCGCCGACCTGGGCGCCGAGACCCCGCAGGGGTTCCTCACCGTCACCGAACTCGGCTTCGGCCGCAGCGTGCACCTGCCTCCCGCAGAGCTCGCCGCGCGCGCCGCCGAGGCGACCGGGGCGCTGCTCGCGCCCGTCCTGACCGTCTCCACCGTCACCGGCACGGCCGCCCGTACGGCCGCCCTCGCCGCCCGGCACCCGCTCGCCGGGGCCGAGGCCATGGAGGGCTTCGGGGTCGCCGAGGCCGCCGCCGCCCACGGGCTGGCCGTACTGGAGGTCCGTGCCGTCTCCAACGCCGTGGGCCCGCGGGACCGCGACGCCTGGCGGATCGGCGAGGCGCTGACGGCGCTGGCCGACGGCTTCCGGGCCCTGCGGCCCGTACTCGCTTCCTGGGGAGGACCTCCATGACCGGAACAGACGCCGACCTCGCAGGGCCCGTACGGATCGCGTACTCGCCCTGCCCGAACGACACCTTCGTCTTCGACGCCTGGGCCCACGGCCGGGTCCCCGGCGCGCCCGCCCTCGACGTCACCTTCGCCGACATCGACATCACCAACGGCATGGCCGAGCGCGGCGAGCTGGACGTGCTGAAGGTCTCCTACGCCGTCCTGCCGTGGGTCCTGGAGGAGTACGCGCTGCTCCCCTGCGGCGGCGCGCTGGGCCGTGGTTGCGGCCCGCTTGTGCTTGTAAAAGACCGCAGTCTGACCCGGGAGCCGGGCCTGGACCTGACCGGCAAGACGGTCGCGGTCCCGAGCGAACGCTCCACCGCCTACCTGCTGTTCCGGCTGTGGGCCGCCGACGTGCTGCCCGAGGGCGTCGGCAAGGTGGTCGTCCTCCCCTTCCACGAGATCATGCCCGCCGTGCGCGACGGCCGCGTGGACGCCGGACTGGTCATCCACGAGGCCCGGTTCACCTACCGGGACTACGGGCTGCACTGCCTGGCCGACATGGGCGAGCACTGGGAGTCCACGACCGGTCTGCCGATCCCGCTCGGCGCGATCATCGCCAAGCGCTCCCTGGGCGCGGACGCGCTGCGCGCGCTCGCCGAGTCGGCCCGTACGTCGGTCCGGATGGCCTGGGCGGACCCGGAAGCGTCCCGGCCCTACGTACGGGCGCACGCGCAGGAGCTGGACCCGGCCGTCGCCGACCAGCACATCGGGCTGTACGTCAACGAGTTCACCGCCGACCTCGGCGAAGCCGGCTACGCGGCCGTGCGCGGGCTGCTGACCCGGGCGGCCGCGGAGGGTCTGGTTCCGGCCATCGCAGCCGACGCGCTGGCCTTCCCGTAGGCCTTCCGGCAGGCATGAGCGTGCCCCGCGGCCCTGGTGGGCGGCGGGGCACGGTCGTACGGGGGACTCAGACGTCGAGCTGATCGGCCACCGCGCGCAGCATGCCGGCGATCTTCCCGCCCTGCGCCTTGTCGGGGTAACGGCCCCGCTCCAGCGACTGCGTGACGTTCTCCAGCACGGTCGTGAGGTCCTGCACGATGGAGGCGAGCTCGTCGGGCTTGCGCCGCTGCGCGGCCGCGACGGAGGGTGCCGGATCCAGGACGATCACCGAAAGTGCCTGGTCACCGCGCTGCCCCGCGACAACACCGAACTCGACGCGCTGGCCGGGCTTGAGCGCGTCCAGCCCGTCGGGGAGCACCGACGAGTGGACGAACACGTCGCCGCCGTCGTCGCGGGAGAGGAAGCCGAAGCCCTTCTCACTGTTGAACCATTTGACCTTGCCGGTAGGCAAAGCAAGCACCCCATTCCACCAGTCAGCCAAACCACTGTTCCCGCAGGTCAGGCTATCCAGCGCTTGCTCTTGCCTGCCATTGCCCGAAGCCTCTCCGTCTATCTACCCCTCGTCAAGCCGCTCCACCCATACCGGCCAGTGGCACTGGCCGGTATCGTTCGCGGTCCTTCTCCCGCCGATCCAGACGGTCTCGGAGCGTCGCGGGCAACTCGGCCGATCCGTACGTCGCGGTCAAGATCTCGCGTCCGATCTCACCAAGATCCAGCACGGCCGGTTCTTCAGGTTGCGCACCTTCCCGGACAAGGACTTGTGCATCCGCCAGTAGGGCTCGTCCTGGCCTTTGCCGTCGTACTTCCCCGCAAGGAAGTCGGCTTCGAGTCCGGCCGGCCGGACCGCGGCCGCGCCCAACTCCTTCTTGTACGACGGGCCGGCGCCCACTCGCTCGTACTGCTGCCACCGCCCGACGCTGTTCAGGAAGATGTCCTCGGCGACTCGATCCAGTTCCGCGCACTCGATGTAGGCGCCCTTCTTGCAGGAGCCACCGCGGAATCGGCTGGTGCACCGGTAGAAGTACTTCGAGGGCGATCGCATGCCGTCCTTTCGCTTCGCCCCTGAGGTCCGCACTCGGGCGGGCGGTGCACCGCATTCTCCGCACTTGGCGATTCCGGCGAGCAGGCTCTTGGCGGCGCGGCTCTCGGGCTCGTGCCCCTCCTTCACCTTCGGCCTGATCCTCTCGACCAGGTCGAGCCACTCGTCCATGTCCGCGTGGGGCCGGCCGGGCAGGATGACGGGCTCGCCTTCGTCGCCGAGAACCACTTCACCCTTGTACGACCCGGTCCTCCAGGGACAGGCCCCACGGCCGCCCGGGCCGCACGGTGTCGGCGCCCTCGCGGCGCAGCGCGGTCAGCAACTTGCGGAAGTCGCGCGGGAGGTCAGCCTGGCCTCAGAGCTCGAACCACAGATCGATGTTCGGGTGGACTTGTTCGCTCAGACAGTCTGAGTGTGAATAGGCCTGCTGCCGCACGGCACCGCCTCACACCGGGTCAACCGCACCGAGCCTGAGCTCGGTCGCTGCCCCGTCCTGGTCGAGATCGATGACCTGATAGCAGAAGCAGCAGATGGGGTTCGGGTCCAACGATGCCCTCCCATGTCGCCGAGACAACAGCGCCGGCCGCACCGTCTCGCAGACCCTACGTCGAACAGGACGCCGATAGCGGGACAGCCCTTAGCCGACGTGTTCCTATCGTGGCCCCATGCGTCGGAGCCGATGAGGCCAGGGAACTACCCTGGTCGAGTGACTGTTACTCCTCAGCCCGAGCCCGACGCGGCCCGCCCCGGCGACGCGCTCGTCAAGGCCGGCGGCATCGTCTTCATCGCCGGCGCCGTGGCCACGCTCGCCACGATGGCCCCGCTCTTCCTCGACGTGGACCCGTTCCCCTCGTACGCGTGGGCCGTGTGCATGCTCATGGGCGTCGGCTTCATGATCTCGGCGGCGGGCGTGCTGCGCTCGGCCGCCGCTCAGCGCACGGCGGCCCGCGCCTCGCAGGCGTAGCCGCGGTTACGCGGTCCGCGTGCGCTCGTACTCCGCGAGCCAGGCCGGCAGCTCCGTGAGGTCGGTCAGGACCACGTCCGCGCCCGCCGCCCGCAGTTCCGGCTCCGGGCAGGGGCCGGTCGGAACGGTCACCGACACCGCGCCGGCCGTGCGGGCGCCGCGGACATCGCCGACGTGGTCGCCGACGTAGACCTGCGCCGCGTACTCGCGCAGGGCGACCGCCTTGGCCTCCGCCCACAGCGAGCCGATGACCGCGTCGGGCTTGATGCCCAGGTGGTCCAGGTGCAGGCGGGCGTTGGGCTCGTGCTTGGCGGTGACGACGATCGCGCGGCCGCCGAGGGCCCGGACCGCTTCGACGGCCTCGCGGGCGCCGGGCATCGCCGGGGTCGGCGCGATGGCGTGTGTGGGATAGATCTCCCGGTAGCGGTCGGCCACGGCGGGGATGTCCGCCTCCGGGAACCAGTACGCGAGCTCCTGGTCCAGCGGCGGTCCGAGGCGGGAAATGGTCTGCTCGGTGTCGATGAACGTGCCCGTCTCGGCCGAGAGCGCCTCGAAGGCCGCCTTGATGCCCGGCCGGGAGTCGATGAGGGTCATGTCGAGGTCGAACCCGACGGTCAGCTGCGTCTCGGGAGTCATGGCTCCATTGTGCAGAGGCGGGCTCCGCCCACAGGAACACAGCCCGAGCCCCGGCTTACCGGACGGTGAAATGTGCGGACATGTCAGGCCCCGCGGGCGGGCTCGTCCCTGCGGGGCGAAGTCCCCGACCCGCCCTTCCACCGTTCCCAGGGCCGGCCCTGACCCGGTCCTCAAACGCCGGACGGGCTGGAGGGTACCGGGCTGCGCCCGGACCCCCTGGGGCTCCGCCCCAGACCCCGGTCCTCAAACGCCGGACGGCTGAAAAGACAAACCCCGGCCGGGACTGAACGTTCCCCCGGTCGGAGTCGGACGTTTCCCCCCGGTCGGGGTCAGATGCTTCCCCCTGGTCGGGGTCAGACGTTCCCCCGGTCGGGGTCAGGCGTTCCCCCGGTCGGGGCCGGACGCCCCCCGGCCGGGGTCGGAGGCTCGGCGGGCCGGGGACGGGGGCGGGGTGGGGTGTCGGCCTGGACGTAAAGCGTGATTTGTGGCGCGGAAGCAGGCCGCGCCTTGTCGGAGTAGAGCAGGGGGCGCCTAAATCATGCAGTCCAGGCCGACACCCCACCCCGACCCCGGCACCGACCCCCACCCGCAGCCACCGAGCCCCAGCACACCCCAGCCCCGCCGGCGTTTGAGGCGCAGGGGTCCGGGGACCGGTCCCCGGCAGCGGCGCCGCACCAGGCGACCGGCCCCGGAGGGGGTCAGCGGCGGCGGGAGCGCCAGAAGAGGTAGATCGCCGAGGAGACCGCCGCGGCCCGGGCCAGCCAGGGCAGCAGGCCCTGGAAGGCAGCGCTCAGGGCCTCGTCGGCCAGAGGTGCGCCCCACCGGCCGTTCAGGCGGCCCCACAGCCACACCACCGCCCCCGCGAAGACCACCCCGGGCAACCCGAAGACCACCCACTTCCGCTCCGCGGAACCCAGCACGCGCGAGGCGTACGCGAGCAGCCAGCCCGCGGCGAGCAGCAGCCAGTAGCCGGAGACCGCCCCCGCCACCAGGACCACCCCGGCGAGCGTCAGGAAGGCGTACGGCTTCGGCTTCGGCGCAGCCACCACAGCGGGGACGGCGGCCGCGGCTTCGGCCTTCGCCCGGCGGCGGCGTTCGCGCAGGTAGCCCATGAGGGTGCGCGGACCCTCAGGGGCGGCCTCCGCGGGAGCCTCCGGCTCGGAGCCCGGGCCCGGGCCCGCGCCCCCACCCGGCCCCTTCAGGAGTTCGGGGATCTCGATCCCGCCCGCGAAGCCCTCCACCGTCGATCCGGGCCCGACCGTCCACCAGTCGGGCTCCAGCTTCTCGCCCGCGCCCAGTTCGTCGAGCCCCGCGAGGTGCGGCGGCGCGGCCCCCCGCTGCACCGGCACCGCGGGAGCGGAGGGAGCCGAAGCAGAGGCGGGAGCAGCGTCCGCCGCGCCCGCCGCCGGCAGCGTGTCCAGGACTTCCTCGGGCGTGCCGATCCGCTCCAGGATGCTCCGTACCGCCGCCGGCGTCTCCGGTTCGTACTTGGCCCGCCGCCGGTCGATCTCGTCCCGCAGCCCCGCCACCAGCCGCATCCGGTCGCCCGACGACAGGTGCCTGCGCTGCGCCAAGTCCCCGACCCGGCTCAGATATTCGTAGACCAGATGGTCGCTCTCGATCCCCACGCCCCGGCTCCTCCCGTGCCACCTCAAGCGAAGGTAGCGCGTGCGCCCGTGGAGCGGCCGGGGGCGCAGCGGATACCGTTGACCGGATGGGGACCGGCCGACTGACCGGCCGACGCGACCAGGAGGCGACGACCGTGCCTGACCCGAGCACCGCGGGAAGCGCTCCGCGCTCCCTCGCCGAAGCACTGCGCGCCCGCGACGACGACGGGCTCGGCGCCCTGTTGCGCGCCCGGCCGGACCTGCTGAGCCCGGTCCCCGGAGACGTGACGCAGCTCGCCACGCGGGCCGGGACGCGGGCTTCGGTGGTGCGCGCGCTGGACCGCCTGGACCGGTTCGCCCTGCAGGCCGCCGAGGCCCTCGCGGTGGGCCCGGAGCCCTGCCCGTACGCGGTACTGGAGTCCCTGCTCAGCGGAGACACCGGCACCACCTCCGGGGAGGACAACGGGGCCCGCGCCGAACTCCCCCGCGCCCTGGCGACCCTGCGCGAGCAGGCCCTCGTATGGGGTGACGACGAGCGGCTGCGCCTGGTGCGCACCGCCCGCGAGCTGCTCGCCCCCTCCGCGACGCGGCCCTCCCCGACCGGGCTCGGCCCGACCGTCGCCGAGGCCACCGCGGGCATGTCGCCGACCCGGATCCAGGAGATCGTGGCGGCCGTCGGGCTGCCCGCGACGCACGACCCGGTGTCGGCGGTGACCGCGCTGACGGCCCTGTTCACCGACCCGGAGCGGATGTCGGCGCTGCTCGACGAGGCTCCGGCGGAGGCCCATCAGGTGCTGGGCCGGCTCGTGTGGGGCCCGCCGTACGGGGAAGTGACGCCCCATCCGACGCCTCCGGTGCGCTGGCTGCGCGCCCGCGGCCTGCTGCTGCCGGCCACGGCGCGCACGGTGCTGCTGCCGCGCGAGGTGGCGCTGTACCTGCGCGGCGGGCTCGCGCACCGGGCGACGGAGCCGCTGGCCCCGGAGGTTCCCGCGCACCGCGAGCACCGTCCACAGCTTGTGGACGCGAACGCGGCCGGCCAGGCACTGGCCGCGCTGTCGACGGTCGAGGAGCTGGTGAAGTCCTGGGAGCACGCCGGTCCGCCCGTGCTCCGGGCGGGCGGGCTCTCCGTACGCGATCTGAAGCGGGCGGCGGCCACCCTGGACACCGACGAGCCGTCGGCGGCGTTCTGGATCGAGCTGTCCTACGCGGCGGGCCTGCTGGCCAGCGACGGCGAGGCCGACGAGCGGTACGCCCCGACCCCCGCCTTCGACGTCTGGCTCGAACTCCCGCCCGCCGAGCGCTGGTCGGCCCTGGCGGCGGCCTGGCTGACCGCCACCCGGACCCCGGGCCTGGTCGGCGAGCAGGACGCGAAGGGCCGCACCCTCTCGGTGCTCGGCGCGGAGCTGGACCGCTCCGCCGCCCCCGAGGTGCGCCGCCGCATCCTGGGCCTCCTCGCGGACCTCCCCGAGGGCGGCTCCCCGGACCCGGCCGTGGTCCTCGCCCGCCTCTCGTGGGAGCGGCCGGTGCGCGGTACGAGCGAACTGCGCGCCCGCCTCGCCCGCTGGACGCTGGCCGAGGCGGAGGTCCTCGGAGTCACCGGCCGGGGAGCGCTCGCAGCGCCCGGCCGGGCCCTGCTGGAGGGCCGCGACCCGGCGCCGCTGCTCGCGCCGCTGCTGCCCGAGCCCGTGGACCACGTACTGCTCCAGGCCGACCTGACGGCGGTGGCCCCGGGGCCGCTGCGGCGGGCGCTCGCCGAGGTGCTGGCCGTGCTGGCGGAGGTGGAGTCCAAGGGCGGGGCCACCGTGTACCGCTTCACGCCCGGGTCGGTACGCCGCGCCCTGGACGCCGGCCACACCGCCGTCGACCTGCAGTCCTTCCTCACCGAGCACAGCCGGACCCCGGTGCCGCAGCCGCTGTCGTACCTCATCGACGACGTGGCCCGGCGGCACGGACACCTCCGGGTCGGCGCGGCCTCCTCGTACGTGCGCTGCGACGACGACGGCATGCTGAACGAGATCCTCGCCGACAAGCGGTCCGCGGGCCTCGGGCTGCGCCGCCTCGCCCCGACCGTGCTGGCCGCGCAGGCCGAACCGACGGCGCTGCTCGACGGGTTGCGGGCCATGGGCTACGCCCCGGCCGCGGAATCCCGTACGGGAGACGTCCTGCTCTCCCGCGCCGACGCCCACCGCACCCCGGCCCGCGCCCTGCCCGTACCGGTCCCCGACGGGCCGCCGGTCCCGGACAGGACGCTGCTGGGGGCCGCCGTACGGGCGATCCGCGCGGGCGACCTGGCGGCGACGGCGGTCCGCAAGGAGCCGGCTCCTTCCGGCGCCCCGGGTGCACCGGGTACTGCCGGCGAACTCCCGCGCACGAGCGCGGCGGAGACCCTGGCGACCGTGCAGGCGGCGGCGCTCACCGGGTCGGCGGTGTGGATCGGCTACGTCAACGCCGACGGCGCCGCGAGCCAGCGGGTCATCGCCCCGGTACGGGTGGAGGGCGGCTTCGTCACCGGCTACGACCACACGGCGGACGAGGTACGGACCTTCGCGCTGCACCGGATCACGGGGGTCGCGGAACTGGCGGAGGACCAGGTGTAGTTGAGGGCGCCCGGGGGAGGCTCCCCGGGCACCGGAGGGAAATCCCCTGGCCCGGGCGGGGCGTCGGCCCGCACTCTGGAGCCATGTCCGACGCAACCCCCACCGGTCCCAGCAGCTCTACCGCTCCCACCAGCTCCATCGGCCCCACCGGAACCACCAGTCCCACCGGCCCCGCCACCCGGGTCCCCCGCCATCAGATCCGCGCCTCGCACACCGCCGACACCCTCACCGTGTACCAGGCGTACCACCCGCGGATCGGGGTGCCGGCCGCCCGGGAGGGCCGGTTCCCGCCCGCCTGGAAGCGGGAGCGGATGACCTGGGTCAAGCCCTCGTTCCTGTGGATGATGTACCGCTGCGGCTGGGCCACCAAGGCCGACCAGGAGACGGTCCTGGCCGTCGAGATCACCCGCGCGGGCTTCGACCGGGCGCTGGGCGAGGCCTGCCTGTCGCACTACGCCCCGGACGTGCACCCCGACCGCGAGGCGTGGAGGCAGGCGCTGCGCACCGCCCCGGCCCGCGTCCAGTGGGACCCGGAACGGGACCCGCACCTGAACCCGCTGCCGTACCGCTCGCTCCAACTGGGCCTGTCCGGGCCCGCCTCACGCGCTTACGCCGACGAGTGGACGGTCTCGATCCGCGATGTCACCCCGCTGGCGCGGGAGGTCCACGGCCTGCTCCGCGCGGGCGAGGAGGAGGCGGCGCGGGCCCTGCTGCCGGTGGAGACTCCCTACCCGGCCGGGCCGCTGGCGCACTTGGGCGCGTAGCGGCGAAACAGGTACCGCCCATTCCGCTATTTCCGCAGGTCAGGCCGCCAAAAGAGCCCTTCTCGCCTGTTGCACGGCGGTGACATTCCGACGACGGATTAGAGATGTGATCTGTGTGAGGATCAGCTCATCGCAGCAGCGACCGGGGACATGAGAACCGGAGCGCCGGCGAGAACCACGCACCACCGGAACGGCGTTCAACCGCCGGCCACCGCGCCAGGCCTCTCGAAAATCTGCTCCGCCTCTCGCCGCACGGCCTCTCTGTGCCTCGTGGTCGCACGACCTTCGCTCCACCTCTGCTCCGCCCCTGCTCCACCTCTCGGCCGTCTCGGCCGCCGCTGCCGTCTGATCTTGATGATTCCTGGGGGAGTCCACCATGTCCGCTCGCACCGCCGCCCTCCGCTCCGACGCCTTCCGCGCCACCGCCCGCCGCACCGGGTCGGCCGCCGTGGTCGCCGCCGCCATCGCCGGCACCGTCCTGACGCCGCTGTCGGCCTCTGCGGACGAGGGCAACCCGAAGGCGCTGAAGACCACGATGAGCGCGCCGGTCCCGAGCGGCCCGCTGACCCGGGGCGGGGCGACGGAGACCTTCGAGCTGACGGTGACCAACACGACGGACAAGCCCTCCTCCTACCACCCGTGGATGCTCCTCGACCCCACCGGCGCCAGCCCGCTCCAGAAGGCCGACGTGGTCTACAAGGTCGAGCCCGTCAGCGCCCCGGCGACCTCCTACTTCATCGGGCAGCAGGACGGCGGGTGGCAGGGCCTGTTCTACCCGGCGGGCAAGAACGCCAGCGAGGGCTTCGAGATCCCGGCCGGCGGCAAGCTGGTCTGGAAGATCACCATGGGCCTCGGCAAGAGCTACCCGACCATCAACGGCGACTTCACGCTGCGGGCGGCGTCCGTCCAGAACGAGATCGCGGACGGCGGCGAAAGCTTCCTGACCTTCAAGACCAGCCCGGCGAGCAAGCCCGGCGCACTGGAGACCTGGTTCGGCAAGGCGGCCCCCTGCACGGACGGCGGCGGGTCCCCCGACTGCAAGGAGCTGGACCTGCACTACCGGGTCACCGGCGAGGGCCAGTTCGGCTCCGGGCTCAGCACCTGGCTCGAGGTGGCCACGGCCGACCTGTCCGAGCTCGAGGCAGCCAACCTCCAGACGCGCGTCAAGGGCGACGGCACCTGGAAGGGCACCAGCGTCGAACTGCCGGTCATCGCCAAGGGCTTCGGGGCCGCCTCCGGCGAGCGCGTCGTGCGCCTGCAGGTCAGGCTCGGCCCGAAGACGCAGCTCAAGAAGCTCACCCCGGTCAAGGCGCTCGCCTCCGTCGGCCTGGCCGAGGGTGACAACACCTACCACTTCGAGCACGCCGACGGGGAGTTCGTGCTCGGCCCGAAGGCCACCACCCCGCCCACCTCCCCGGCGCCCACCTCGCCGGCCCCGACCTCCCCCGCGCCCACCTCGCCGGCGCCCACCTCCCCGGCCCCGACCGCCTCCGCGACCACCGCTCCCGCCCCCACGACGACCCCGTCCACGGGCAACAGCCCCGCGCCGACCGGATCCCTCGCGCACACCGGCTCGGACTCCAACACCGCCCTGTACTCCGGCCTGGCCGCCGTCCTCGTCGGCCTCGGCGGCGCGGCCGCCTGGTTCGCCCGCCGTCAGCGCACCGTCCGCGGCTAGTGCTGTGACCGGAAAGGTTCACCGGGTCACGGCGCCCGGCACGGCACCTCGCCGCGTTGTCGGACCACGGAAGTACGTCCAGTACGAACCGCGGTCCTCCGCCTTGCGATGCACCGCACCGAACACCGCGACCCGGCAAACCTTTCCGGCCGCAGCACTAGTCACCCCCCGCCACCACCCCCAAGGGGCCCGGCCCGCGCAGCGCGCGGGCCGGGCCCCTTCGGCGTCGCTCACCTGGCCGCGTAGTCGATCCGCTCCGCGTCGAACGGCCAGACCTCGGCGAACCAGCGCGCGACGGTGTCGTACACGGCCTTGTCGAGCGGGAGCCGGTCCCCGCGCACCCAGGAAGTGACGTGCACGCGCTCCGGGTCCTCCTTCGCCGGGTAGATGTAGAGGCACCCGACGACCTCGCCCTCCCCCTCCTGTTCCCCCTCCAGCACGCTGTACGTGAATCCGCGCCGCTCGGCGAAGTCCCGTGCGTGGCGCACCAGGTCGGCGAGGTTGGCCTCGGGGCTCATCCCCTCCTGCGGAGGCCAGTTCCCCAGGAAGCCGGGCGTGGCGCGCACATGCGCGATGCTCCCGCTCCAGGCGGCGAGGTCGCCCTCGTTGTGCTCGGGTCCGAGGGGCTCCAGCCGGAAGCCCTCCCCGACGAGCCGGACGGGCACCTCGAACACCTCGGCCGGCGGTACGAAGCTCTGCTGATCGCTGCTCATGCGCCGACCCTACGCAGCGCCCTCCCCGGCGCCCACGGGATATCGGGCCGCCGCCAGCCGGAGCAGCTCGTCGACGGACCACTGGTCGTAGACGTGCTCCCCGTACTTGGCGGCCAGCACCCTCCCGTCCGGCCCGATCAGCAGGTCGGCGGGCAGCCCGAGCCGCCCGTTCGGCTGCCGCCGGGCGGGAAGCCGCTCCCGGCCCCGCGCCACCGCGGCGGCCGAGCGGGCGATGCCCCACAGCACCGGCCCCCAGGCACGCGGGTCCAGCAGCGAGCGCGGGGAGGACTCGACGCCGAACTCCCGGTACAGCCGCTGCTCCGGGTCGGCGATCACGGCGAAGGGGAAGTCGGCCACGTGCGGGCGCAGTTCCTCCGCGGGGGAGTGGAAGAGCACGACCTCGCGGATCCCGGCGGCCTCGATCTCCGCGTGGCGCCGGACGACGGACCGCAGGTGGAGATGGCAGACGGGGCAGCCGGCGAAGCGCCGGAACTGCAGATGGACGAGCCGCTCCGGGTCGGGCACGCGGACGACGCTTCCCTCGGTGGGCCTGCCCTCGGCGGCACCTCCCTCGGCGGGTCCTTCTCCGGTGGCACCTCCCCCGGCGGGCCTTTCCTCGGCGGGCCCTCCGCCAACAGGCCTTCCCCCGACGGACGTGAGCCGGTGTACGGGTACCACGGAACCGGTTTCGAGCATGGGAAACCCTCCCTCGACAGGCGTAGGCGTATGCCGTACGCCTACCTCCCCAGCGTAGGCGTATGCCGTACGCTGTCAACCGTCATGCCGCGCCCCCGCTCACACACCCCGGACCAACTGGCCGCCGCCGCCCTCGTCGTCATCGACCGCGACGGGCTCCCCGGCCTCTCCATGCGCGCCGTCGCCACCGAGCTCGGCACCAGCCCCATGGCCCTGTACCGCTACGTCCCGGGCCGCGAGGAACTCGAAGTGCTCGTCGTCGAACTCGTCCTCAGCGGCGTCGACACCACCCCGCCGCCCCCGGGCCCGTGGCCCGGCCGGATCACCGTCCTGGCCCGCCGCCTGCGCGACACCATGAGCGCCCACCCGGCCACGCTGCCGCTCACCCTGACCCACCGGCACCGCTCGCCGAGCGGGCTGCACTGGTCGGAAACGGTGCTCGGAGTCCTCACCGAGGCCGGCATCGAGGCCGAGGAGCGGGTGCTCGCGCTGCGCGCCCTCGTCGCCTACGTGATCGGCGCCACGCAGCTGGAACACCTCGGGCCGCTGGCCGGCCCGGGAACCACCGCCATCGCCGGTCTCCCCCCGCAGGAGTTCCCGTACATGACGGCCACCGCCCGCGACGCCCGCTCGGTCACCCCGGACCGGGAGTTCGAGGGCGGCCTGGAGCTGCTCCTGCGCGGCCTGGCATGATCCGCTGGTGACCACCGCAGCCACCGCTCCCACCCCTGCCGCAGCTCCCGAGCCTCCCGCCCCTCCCGCCCGGTACGTCCTGTTCGACGTCGACGGCACCCTCGTCGACGCCGTCGCCAACCAGCGCCGGGTCTGGGCGACCTGGGCCGAACGCCACGGACTGGACCCGGACGCCGTCCACGCCGTGGCCCTGCGGACCCGCCCGCTGGAAACCTTCGCGGCCGTCGCCCCGGACCGGGACCCCCGCGCGTGCCTGGCCGCGCTGCACGAGCTGGAGGACGAGGACGTCCGCTCCGGCACCTACTCCGCCTTCGACGGCGCGGCCGAGCTGCTGTCCGCCCTGCCCCCGGGGAGCTGGGGCCTGGTCACCTCCAACTACGCGCACCGGGTGCGCGGCCGCTTCGACCGCACCGGCCTGCCCGTCCCCGAGGTCCTCGTGGACGCCGCCTCCGTGACCGAGGGCAAGCCCTCTGGGGTCCCGTACCTGCTGGGCGCGGCCCTCCTCGGCGCCGACCCCGCCCACTGCCTGGTCATCGAGGACGCCCCCTCGGGCGTCCGGTCGGGCCTCGCGGCGGGCATGACGGTCTGGTCCGTCAACGCCCCCACCCCACCCCCGGGCACCCACCGCCACTTCCCGACGCTCCACGAGGCCGCCCCCGCCGTCCTCGCCTTCGCCACCGGCGGAGCCTGACCGCGCACACCGAGCTCAGAACCGCCCGACCCGCGGAGCGATACGGCAGACTGGAGGTTTGGCCACCCGCGTCCGGGTGGTCCTCCCCCGCAGGAAAGGGACACGCGCGTGAACGGGCCCCTCATCGTCCAGAGCGACAAAACGCTCCTCCTAGAGATCGACCACGAGCTCTCCGCGGCCGCGCGGCGCGCCATCGCGCCCTTCGCCGAGCTGGAGCGCGCTCCCGAGCACATCCACACGTACCGGATCACGCCGCTCGGACTGTGGAACGCGCGGGCCGCCGGGCACGACGCCGAGCAGGTCGTGGACGCGCTCGTGGAGTTCTCCCGCTACCCCGTCCCGCACGCGCTGCTCGTCGACGTCGCCGAGACCATGGCCCGGTACGGCCGGCTCACCCTCTCCAAGCACCCCGTCCACGGACTGGTCCTGACCAGCACCGACCGGCCGGTGCTGGAGGAGATCCTGCGGTCCAAGCGGGTCGCCCCGCTGGTCGGCGCGCGGCTCGACGCCGACACCGTCGCCGTGCACCCCTCCGAGCGCGGGCAGATCAAGCAGACCCTGCTCAAGCTGGGCTGGCCCGCCGAGGACCTCGCCGGGTACGTGGACGGCGAAGCGCACCCGATCGAGCTCGACGAGACCGGCTGGGCGCTGCGCCCCTACCAGCAGCAGGCCGTCGAGGGCTTCTGGCACGGCGGCTCCGGCGTGGTCGTGCTGCCCTGCGGCGCCGGCAAGACGCTGGTCGGCGCCGGTGCGATGGCCAAGGCCAAGGCGACCACGCTGATCCTGGTCACGAACACCGTCTCCGCCCGCCAGTGGAAGAGCGAGCTGATCAAGCGGACCTCGCTGACGGAGGAGGAGATCGGCGAGTACTCCGGTACGCGCAAGGAGATCCGGCCCGTCACGATCGCCACGTACCAGGTCCTGACGACGAAGCGGAAGGGCATCTACCCGCACCTGGAGCTCTTCGACTCCCGGGACTGGGGCCTGATCCTCTACGACGAGGTGCACCTGCTGCCGGCTCCGGTGTTCAAGTTCACCGCCGACCTCCAGGCGCGCCGCCGCCTCGGGCTGACGGCGACGCTGGTGCGCGAGGACGGCCGCGAGTCGGACGTGTTCTCGCTGATCGGACCCAAGCGGTTCGACGCCCCGTGGAAGGAGATCGAGGCGCAGGGCTACATCGCCCCGGCCGACTGCGTCGAGGTGCGCGTCAACCTCACCGAGTCGGAGCGGCTCGCCTACGCGACCGCCGAGACGGAGGAGAAGTACCGCTTCTGCGCCACGACCGCCACCAAGCGGAAGGTCACCGAGGCCCTCGTACGCAAGCACGCGGGCGAGCAGACCCTGGTCATCGGGCAGTACATCGACCAGCTCGACGAGCTCGGCGAGCACCTGGACGCGCCTGTCATCAAGGGCGAGACCTCCAACGCGCAGCGCGAGAAGCTCTTCAACGCCTTCCGCGAGGGCGAGATCAGCGTGCTGGTCGTCTCGAAGGTCGCGAACTTCTCCATCGACCTGCCCGAGGCCACGGTCGCCATCCAGGTGTCCGGCACCTTCGGCTCCCGCCAGGAGGAGGCACAGCGCCTGGGCCGCGTCCTGCGCCCGAAGGCGGACGGCCACGAGGCGCGCTTCTACTCGGTCGTCGCGCGCGACACCATCGACCAGGACTTCGCGGCGCACCGCCAGCGCTTCCTGGCCGAACAGGGCTACGCCTACCGGATCATGGACGCCGACGAGCTGCTGGCCGGGGACTGACGGACGGGGACTGACGGACGGGGACTGACGGACGGGGTGGCGAGCACTACGCTGGTCGTATGACGCACCAGGAGATCTACGAGGTCCTCTTCACGGAGTCGGCGGGCCGCGACCGGGACCGGCTCGAACCCGTGCGCCGCGCCTCCTTCGACAAGGCGCTCGAGATCCTGGCACGCGATCCGTACACGGAGCTGTCCCGGCCGATAGGAGCGGGCGAGCAGGACCGCGAGATCCGGCTCACCTCACAGATCGTGGCCGAGTACATGGTGTCGCGCGGGCGGCTGCTGCTCGTGGTGCTGCGGGTCTTCGACGACGCGGACATCCTGCTGCCCGAAGGGTGACCGGCGGCGCAGGGCGGCGGCGAGCAGGGCCGTGAGCAGGGGGGCGGTCCAGACCCACAGGTGGGGCCAGTCCAGCAGGAGCGAGCGGCCGCCCGGGGGCTGGTGCCGGGACCAGAACTCGGCGGAGGCCCCCGGGAGGACCAGCAGCCCGAGCAGGCCGCTGCCCGCGAAGGCGCCCAGCGCGGTCAGCCCGGCCCTGACCTGGCCGGTCAGCAGGAGGTACGGGATCAGCAGCGCCGGGGTCAGGGTGATCCCGGCGGCCGTGCCCAGCGCGAAGCCCTTGCCGAGGGCGCCGCGCGGCCGGTGCAGGTCCCACAGGACGGGGCAGGCCAGGGCCAGGGCGATCTGGCCGGACAGCGGGCTCTGGAACAGCGGCTCCAGCCACAGCCCGGCGACGGTGGCGGCCAGCACGGGACCGGGCCGGGCCCGCAGTCCCGCCAGCCGGCACGACAGCAGGATCAGCAGGGCGAACAGCCCGGCACTGCCCCCCACCAGGACGGCCTTCAGTACGCCGGTCGGCAGCCAGGCGGCCGGGGCGAAGAGGATGGCCGCGAACGGCGGATACGCGGCGGGCGGGCTCCACTCGGCGGCGGAGAGGCCGGGGGCGAGGGCATCGGCCACCGGGATGCGCAGGGCGACGCAGAGCACGCCGAGCACGAGCAGCAGGCCCGCGAGCAGCACGCCGGCGCGGGGCGACGGAGAGCGGCTGGGCTCGGAACTCCGGGTCACGGCGCGACCCTAGTGGATCAACGCCCCGGGACCCGCGCCGAGGCCCCCAGCCGCCCGCGCGGACGGCAGCGGCGAGGCGGCGCAGAGCCTCCGGCGCCGCCACCGGGCTCCGGCTCGGCGCCAGGCCTCAGTGGCGTATGACGCCCGCGTCCTCGGAGTATTCACCGAGGACGACCACGCTCACGGCGGTGGCCGCGAAGACCTTGGCCGCGCGCAGGACGCTGCCGACGCTGTGGCGGGGGCGGGAGTCGGAAGTGGCGGTGGCGCCGCGAGGGCGGCGACCCTGGACCGGGGTGTAGGTTGCGGTGCTCATGTATCCATGGTCGGTTTTCGACCGGCTTGTCACATCGCCCTGAGGGCTGAACCTCGGACTCTCCGGCATCCTCCTCCCGGCCCATGCCACCCCCTACGGGCTCTGTCCGAAGGAGGACACGGACCGAACATCCCCCGTACGGGGCCACCGCCCCGAAGGACTTTCGGCCCCCTGCCCCTTCGCGATATCCATTCGCGCAGCGCCTCTGCGATGGCTAGAATCTCCGCTCTTGCCGCCTCCCGCCGCGTCACCGGGAGCGCCGCCCGCCGCTCGGAAACCGGCGGGCCCGTCCGCCCGCATCACGCAGGTCCTCAGCAGATGGAGGCAGTTCCGTGCCCGCGCACGCCCACGTCACCGACCCCGACGCCGACCCTGACACCGCCCCCGACTCCGACGCGGCCGCCGCCGACCCCCTGGGCCGCGAGCGGGCCCACCTCGCCGCCTCCCGCTCCGCGCTCCGCGCGATGCGCGAGGACGTCGAGAACCTCGACATCCGCGACGTCACCGCGAACTGGGTCAACGCGGTCGTCCTGCAGGCCCAGATCGACGACCGGATCAAGGCCCTCGCCGACCTCGCCCACACCCCCCTCTTCTTCGGCCGGCTCAACTACCTGCACTCGCCCGGCGCGGAGCTCGCCGAGGGCGCGGAGGGCGAGCAGTTCTACATCGGCCGCCGCCACGTCCACGACGCCGGCGGCGACCCCATGGTGATCGACTGGCGCGCGCCGGTCTCCCAGCCCTTCTACCGGGCCTCGAAGAACGACCCGCAGGACATCGGGCTGCGCCGCCGCTTCGGTTACACGGGCGGCGAGCTGACCGCGTACGAGGACGAGCACCTCTCCGACCCCGCCGAGGCGGCGGCCGTCAGCAAGCTGCTCCAGCAGGAGATCGAGCGCCCGCGCGTCGGCCCCATGCGCGACATCGTGGCGACGATCCAGCCGGAGCAGGACGAGATCGTGCGGTCCGGCCTGTCGGGCTCCGTCTGCGTGCAGGGCGGCCCCGGCACCGGCAAGACCGCCGTCGGCCTGCACCGTGTCGCATACCTCCTCTACGCGCACCGCGACCGCCTCGCCCGGACCGGCACCCTGGTCATCGGGCCGAACCGTTCCTTCCTGCACTACATCGAGCAGGTCCTGCCCGCGCTGGGCGAGCTGGAGGTCAAGCAGGCCACGGTCGACGACCTGGTCGCCCGCGCGGACCTGGAGGTACGCGGCACGGACGCCGCCGAAACCGCCGTGATCAAGGGCGATGCCCGGATGGCGGAGGTACTGCGCCGCGCGGTCCACTCGCACGTGTCGGAGCCGGTCGAACCGCTGATGGTGGTCCGCGGATCGCGCCGCTGGCGGGTGCCCGCGTACGAGATCGCCGAGATCGTCGCCGAGCTCCAGAACCGCGACATCCGCTACGGAGCCGCCCGCGACGCCCTCCCGCAGCGGATCGCGCACGCGGTCCTCGTACGCATGGAGCAGGCGGGCGAGGCGCCCGACGACCGGGTCCAGGACGCGGTGGCGCGCAATCCCGCCGTGAAGGCCGTGGTCAAGGCGGTGTGGCCGCTGGTGGAACCGGCCAAGCTGGTGCTGCGGCTGCTCTCGGACGCGGAGTTCCTCGCGGAGCACGCGGAGGGGGTCCTGTCGGCGCGGGAGCAGGAACTACTGCGCTGGGCGAAGCCGGCGCGCAGCGTGAAATCGGTGAAGTGGTCGGCGGCGGACCTGGTCCTCATCGACGAGACGGCGGACCTGGTGGAGCGCACGCACTCGCTCGGCCACGTCGTCATCGACGAGGCGCAGGACCTGTCCCCGATGCAGTACCGGGCGGTCGGCCGGCGCTGCACCACCGGCTCGGCGACGGTCCTCGGCGACCTCGCGCAGGGCACGACCCCGTGGGCGACGCGCAGTTGGGACGAGGCGCTGGGGCACCTGGGCAAGCCGGGTGCGGTGCTGGAGGAACTGACGGCGGGCTTCCGCGTGCCGCGCGAGGTGATCGCCTACGCCTCGCGGCTGCTGCCGGCGATCTCACCGGGCCTCTCCCCGGTCTCCTCGGTCCGCGAGACCCCGGGCTCGCTGATCGTCTCGGAGGTCGCTTCCGACCTCCCGTCCGCGGTGGTCGCGGCCTGCCGGGCCTCGCTCGTGCACGAGGGGTCGATCGGTCTGATCGCGGCGGACGCGCGGATCCCTGAACTCGGGGACGCACTGCTGGCGGCGGGGCTGCCCTACCTCTCGCCCGGCGAGGAGACGACTGCGGAGTCGCGGCTGACGCTGGTGCCGGCCGCACTGGCCAAGGGTCTGGAGTACGACTACGTCGTGCTGCACGAGCCGGCGGACGTGGTGGCGGGCGAGCCCGACGAACGAACCGGCCTGCGCCGCCTCTACGTCTGCCTCACCCGAGCCGTCTCGGGCCTGACCGTCCTCCACACGAGCCCCTTGCCGGGGGCCCTGGCGTAGCCCTGCGGGGCTGTCCCCGACCCGCCCTTCCACCGTTCCCAGGGCCGGCCCTGACCCGGTCCTCAAACGCCGGACGGGCTGAAAGCAGGGACCCCGGGCTGCGCCCGGACCCCTGGGGCTCCGCCCCAGACCCCGGTCCTCAAACGCCGGACGGCTGAAAAGACAAACCCCGGCCGGGAGGGAACGCTCGACTGGACGTTCCCCCCGGTCGGGGTCGAAGGCTCGCCGGGCCGGGGACGGGGGCGGGGTGGGGTGTCGGCCTGGACGTAAAGCGTGATTTGTGGCGCGCAAAAGGCCCGCGCTGTCGAAGCAGAACACAGGGCGCCTAAATCATGCAGTCCAGGCCGACACCCCACCCCGCCCCCGGCACCGGCCCACCCCGCAGCGATCAGCTCAAGGACGTCCGCCAGGACTCCACCGCCGCCGCCGACACCGGACGGTCCCAGCCGGAAGGCCGGGCCGCGCTGCCGATGTGGAAGGCGTCGATGCCCGCCTCGCGGAGCACCGGGAGGTGGGAGAGGGCGAGGCCGCCGCCCACCAGGATGCGCGGCTCGTAGCCGGGGGTGCCCGCCTTCGCCGCCTCCGCCAGCAGCACCGGCAGACCCTCGTCGACCCCGCCCGCCGCGCCCGCGGTCAGGTAGGTGTCGAGTCCGGGCAGGTCCGCGACCGCCTTGCGGAGCTGGTCACGGTCCGCCGCCCGGTCGATCGCGCGGTGGAACGTCCACCCGCAGCCGCCGAGCTCCGCCACGACCGCCACGACGGCGGTGAGGTCGGGGCTGCCGTCGGGGTTCAGGAAGCCCAGGACGAACTCTTCCGCCCCCTCCGCGCGCAGCGCACGCGCCTCCTCCGCCAGGCGTTCCACGTCCTGCGCGGAGCCCGCCGAGAACCCGTCGGCCTTCCGGAGCATCACGCGCAGCCGGATGTCGACCGCCGCCCGGATCGCCGCGAAGGTCTCGCGCGGCGGGGTGAGCCCGTCGGCGGCCATGTCGGTGACCAGTTCGAGTCGGTCCGCCCCACCGGCCTGGGCCGCGACCGCATCCTCCACGTCGAGGGCGATCACCTCCAGGAGCGCACGGTTGCTCATGTAATCCCATCCTTCGTCCCGCATTGGAAAATAGGTCTAGTCCAATGCCCAGGGTACGGGCCTCCGCCCACCCTTCACCAGCACAATCACGCCACCACCACAATGTGCGCATGACATCCGCCATGACGTCCGACACGCACCGCGAACAGAACCTCCGCGCCCGCTGGCACGCCACCACCGCCGCCGCCGGAGCCACCCCCGGCCTCGACCCGTCCCCCTACGCCGACCGCCTCCTCACCGCCTGGGCGGAGCCGCAGCGCAGGTACCACACCACCGCACACCTGGCCGACGTACTCGCACGCATCGACGCACTCGCAGCGGCCCAAGAAGCAGTGGAGGCGGCGGACAGGCCCGCCGTAGAGCTCGCCGCCTGGTTCCACGACGCCGTCTACCGCCCCGACCGCTCCGAGAACGAGGAGCGCAGCGCCGCCCTCGCCGAGCGCGCCCTGCCCGAGCTCGGCATCGACGACGCCCGCACCGCCGAGGTGGCCCGCCTCGTCCGGCTCACGATCACCCACGACCCCGCGCCCGGCGACGCCAACGGCGAGCTGCTCTGCGACGCCGACCTGGGCGTCCTGGCGGGCACGGCCGAGCAGTACGCCGCCTACGCCGCAGCCGTGCGCGCCGAGTACGGCTTCGTCCCCGACGAGGCCTTCCGCGAAGGCCGGGCCGCCGTACTGCGCCAGCTCCTGGCGCTGCCCCGCCTCTTCCGCACCGCCCACGGGACCGCGCACTGGGAGGCCCCGGCCCGCGCCAACCTGGCCGCCGAGCTCTCCCAGCTGACCGAGCCCTCGGATCAGCCCCCGGGAATGTGATCCCGTTCGCCGTGGTTGAGGTAGTTCATGCCCGCAGCAGCCGAACGCACCCGCATGCCCGTAGCCGTCTACATCCTCGGCCTCTCCGTCTTCGCACTCGGTACCAGCGAATTCATGCTCTCCGGGCTGCTGCCACCCATCGCCGAGGACATGGGCGTCACCATCCCCCAGGCGGGCCTGCTCATATCCGCCTTCGCGATCGGCATGGTCGTCGGAGCGCCCCTGCTCGCGGTGGCCACGCTGCGGCTGCCCCGGCGCACCACGCTGCTCTCCCTGATCACCCTCTTCGGCCTCGGCCAGGTCGCGGGCGCGCTGGCCCCCTCGTACGAGCTGCTCTTCGCCTCCCGCATCGTCTCCGCGCTCGCCTGCGCCGGCTTCTGGGCGGTCGGCGCCGCCGTGGCCATCGCCATGGTCGAGCAGCACCAGCGGGCCCGGGCCATGGCCGTCATGATCGGCGGGCTGTCCATCGCCAACGTCCTCGGCGTCCCGGCCGGCGCGTTCCTCGGTGAGCACCTGGGCTGGCGCTCCGCGTTCTGGGCGGTCGGCGCGGCCTCCGCCGTCGCCCTGGTCGGCATCCTCGCGCTGATCCCGAAGATCCCGCTGCCCGCCGAGAAGCCGACGCTCGCGCGCGAGCTGCGCATCTACCGCGACCGCCAGGTGTGGCTGTCGATCGGCGTCACGGCGCTGGCCGCGGGCGGCGTCTTCTGCGCCTTCAGCTACCTGTCCCCGCTGCTCACGGACGTGGCCGGGCTCGATTCGAAGTGGGTCCCCTGGATCCTCGGCCTCTTCGGGATCGGCGCGCTGGTGGGCACCACGGTGGGCGGGCGGATCGCCGACGCGCACCTGTTCGGGGTGATGCTGTGGGGCATCACCGCCTCCACCGTCTTCCTCGCGGCGCTGGCCCTGCTGGCCTCCACGGCCGCGGCCGCGATCGCGCTCTCGTTCCTGCTCGGCTTCTCGGCGTTCTTCACGGCCCCGGCGCTCAACGCCCGCATGTTCAACGTCGCGGGCGCCGCCCCGACCCTGGCCGGCGCGACCACCACGGCCGCCTTCAACCTCGGCAACACCGGCGGCCCCTGGCTCGGCGGCACCGTCATCGACGCCGGGTACGGCTACTCCGCCACCGCCTGGGCCGGCGGCGCGATGACCGTCACCGCCATCGCCCTGGGCCTGGTGGCCCTCCGCCTGGACCGCCGTACGGGTACCCCCTCGCGCTTGGTCACCGGCTCGGCGGCGGCCCTGCCGACGGTGCCCGAGCGGGTCTAGCCAGGCCCCCGCCGGGGCTCAGCGGCAGAGCTCGCCGAGGTCGTCCTCGAAGGTCCCGAACTCCGCGCGGGCCCCGGCGACGACCTCCGCGGCGGGCCTGCGCGCCGTGGTCGCGTGCCGCCCGGCGATCCCGGCCAGGGCCTCGTCCGGCCGCGGCGCGCGCTCCGGGTACAGGGCCGCCTCCCGCGGTCCGAAGCCGTCCGCCAGCACCCACAGGAACCCGGACAGGTCCCCGGCGACCACGCCGACCTCCCCCTCCGACCCCATGAACACCACGGGCTGCTCGTGCAGGGGCCGCCCCGGCCGTACGCACCACAGGGCCGCGAGGCCGCCGGAGCCGTCCTGGCCGAACACCCGGTAGGCGTCCCCGTCGACCTCGTGGTTCCCCGTCCAGGCGCGCAGCCAGTCGGTGGTGTCCTCGGCGGACACGAAGGCCTCGTAGGGCTCGAAGTCGACGCCCTCGCCCTCGTCCCCGTAGTCGAACTCGACCCGGGCCACGTCGGCGAGGGCAGGGGGAAAGCGGCGGTCGTCGCCGGACATCACGATCATTGCCGGAGGCTAACCCCCGCCACCGACAGCGGTCCCCCGCACGCCGGGGCTACGCCGCCCGCCCCTTGGGCCGCCGCAGGCCCGCCTGCGTCAGGCGGCGGACCAGTTCCTTGCTGCCGATCTCGACCGCGCCCGCGCCCACCGCGTCCGCGTAGCGCTGCTCCGGGACGTCGTAGTGGTCGCGTTCGAAGGCCTTCGGCGGGCAGCCGATCGATGCCGCGAAGGCGTGCAGTTCCTCGAACGAGGCGTCGCTGACCAGGTGCGACCACATGCGGCCGTGACCCGGCCAGTCGGGCGGGTCGATGTACACCGTCACCGGCGGCTCATTCGCCGTAACCGAAGGCGGAGCCGCTACCGGAGTCGGAGCCGAGGCCGCCGCCCAGGACGGGTCCCAGGCCGCCCACCGGCGCCACCCGCACGCCGGCCTCCGAGCACACCCACATCGGGTCCGGTCCGAGCTCGGGCTCCACGTCCAGCGCGTGCGGCTCGCCGTGGCCGCAGACCGGGCACAGCGGCCAGCGCCCGTACTTCTCCAGCAGCGCGTCCTTCACGTCCTGGGCGACGAGGCCGGCGAGGCAGTCGACGCCCTCCGGCCACTGCTCCACCCACCACCGGCGGTGGGTGACCGCATCCTCGACGAGGGAGACGACATAGGCCTCGGCGACATCGCCCGCGACGAGATCGGCGAGTACGAGGGCGCGTGCGGCGTGCAGCGCCTGCTCAAGGGGGGGTGGGGGGGTCGCGTGGTCCATGGACACATTGTGGACCCGGACCGGCCCCGTGGCGAAGGTCCTCTTTCTCCGGTGACTTATGGCGTCTTGACGTTCCCACCCCTCTGAAAATAAGTTTCAAGGGTGAGCGAGAACGTGAAAGAAACCTTCAGCGGTAGCCGCGTGGACACGCCGCCCCCCGTCCCGGTCCCCGCCCCCGCCGCCCTGCGGGCCCGCGTCCGCAGCCTCGGCCCCTCGATGACCCGCTCCATGCAGGCCGTCGCCGAAGCCGTCGCCGAGGACCCCGCGGCCTGCGCCGCGCTCACCGTCAGCGGCCTCGCCGCCCGCACCGGCACCAGCGAGGCCACCGTCGTCCGCACCGCCCGCCTCCTCGGCTACCCCGGCTACCGCGACCTGCGCCTCGCGCTCGCCGCGCTCGCCGCCCAGCAGGAGTCCGGCGCGGCCCCCGCCGTCACCGTGGACATAGCCGTCGACGACTCCCTCGCGAACGTGGTCGCCAAGCTGGCCCAGGAGGAGGCGCAGACCCTCGCCGACACCGCCGCCGGACTCGACGTCGCCGCCCTCGGCTCGGCCGTCGCCGCCCTCGCGGGCGCCCGCCGCATCGAGATCTACGGCGTCGGCGCCTCCGGCCTCGTCGCCCAGGACCTCGCGCAGAAGCTGTCGCGCATCGGGCTCATCGCCCAGGCGCACAACGACCCGCACCTCGCCGTCACCACCGCCGTCCTGCTGCGCCCCGGCGACGTGGCCGTCGCCATCACCCACTCCGGCGGCACCGGCGACGTCATCGAGCCCCTGCGGACCGCCTTCGAGCACGGCGCCACCACCCTCGCGCTCACGGCCCGCGCCGGCTCCCCCGTCGTCCACTACGCCGACCTCGTGCTGGCCACCTCCGCCGCCCGCGAGACCCAGCTGCGCCCGGCGGCCATGTCGAGCCGGACCAGCCAGCTCCTCGTCGTGGACTGCCTGTTCGTGGGTGTCGCCCAGCAGACCTACGAGACCGCGGCCCCCGCGCTCGCAGCCTCGTACGAGGCGCTCGCGCCCCGCCACCACACCCCCGTACCCACCGCCAAGCGCAACAGCACCACCCGCTAGCAGCAACGACAGCACCAGCCAGTACCTCAGGAGCCGAAGCCCATGACCGCGTACGCCGAACTCCGCGCCCAGCTCGCCACCTTGACCACCGAGGCCTTCCGCCCCGAACTGGCCGAGATCGACCAGCTGCCCACCCTGGAGATCGCCCGCCTGATGAACGCCGAGGACGCCACCGTCCCGGCCGCCGTCGCCGGCGAGCTGGAGACGATCGCCGCCGCCATCGACGGGATCGCCGAGCGGATGGCCCGCGGCGGCCGCCTGATCTACGCGGGAGCCGGCACCGCCGGACGGATGGGCGTACTGGACGCCAGCGAGTGCCCGCCCACCTTCAACACCGACCCCTCCGAGGTCGTCGGCCTGATCGCGGGCGGCCCCTCCGCCATGGTCAAGGCCGTCGAAGGCGCCGAGGACTCCAAGGAACTGGCCGCCGAGGACCTGACCGCGCTGGCCCTGACCGCCGAGGACACCGTCATCGGGATCTCCGCCTCCGGCCGCACCCCGTACGCGATCGGCGCCGTCGAGTTCGCCCGCGACCGCGGGGCGCTGACCGTCGGCCTGTCCTGCAACGCCGGCTCCGCGCTCGCCGCCGCCGCCGACCACGGCATCGAGGTGGTCGTCGGCCCCGAACTCCTCACCGGGTCCACCCGCCTGAAGGCCGGCACCGCGCAGAAGCTCGTCCTCAACCTCATCTCGACCCTCACGATGATCCGGCTCGGCAAGACGTACGGGAACCTGATGGTCGACATGCGCTCCTCCAACGAGAAGCTGCGCGCCCGCGCCCGCCGCATCGTCTCTCTGGCCACCGGCGCCCCCGACGCCGAGATCGAGGCCGCGCTCACCGCGTCCGACGGCGAGGTCAAGCAGGCCATCCTCGTCATCCTCGGCGGAGTCGACGGCCCCACGGCCGGCGAACTGCTCACCGCCTCCAAGGGCCACCTCCGGGCCGCCCTCACCCGGACCCCGACCCGGACCCCGGCCCAGACCCCGCGCTGACCCACCCCTGCCGATCCCCCGCTGACCCCCAGCAGCAAGGCGAACACCACGATGTCCACTGACAAGAACCGCGCCACAGCCGCCGCGATCCTTCCCCTGGTCGGCGGTCCGGACAACATCCTCTCCATCGCGCACTGCATGACCCGCCTGCGGATCACCCTGCGCGACCGTTCCCTGGTCCAGGACGAGGCCCTCAAGGCCGTCCCCGCCGTGATGGGCGTCGTCGAGGACCTGGGGGCCCCTCCCAGCGGTAGCTGGGGGATGTACCAGATCGTGCTGGGACCGGGCACCGTCGCCCGCGTCACGCCCGAGTTCGAGGCCCTGGTCGCGGAAAGCCGCTCGGCCGCCGCCGCAACCCCTGCGGCCGCCCCCGCCTCCGCCGGCGCCGGTCACACCGCCGACGAACTCGCCGCCCAGGGCGCGGCCATCAAGAACGCCCAGAAGGCGAAGAACTCCACCCCCTTCAAGCTGTTCCTGCGCCGCATCGCGAACATCTTCGTCCCGCTGATCCCGGCCCTGATCGGCTGCGGCATCATCGCCGGGCTGAACGGCTTCCTCACCAACATGGGCTGGGTGCCGGCCGTGGTCCCCGCGCTCGCCGCGATGGCGAGCGGCTTCATGTCCCTGATCGCCGTCTTCGTCGGCTACAACACGGCCAAGGAGTTCGGCGGCACCGCCATCCTCGGCGGCGCGGTCGCCGCGATCATCGTCTTCCCGGGCGTCGCGAAGATCGACGCCTTCGGCCAGCAGCTCTCCCCCGGCCAGGGCGGCGTACTCGGCGCACTGGCCGCCGCGCTGCTCGCCGTCCAGGTGGAGAAGTGGTGCCGCAAGTGGGTCCCGGAAGCGCTGGACGTCCTGGTCACCCCCACCCTCACGGTGCTGATCTCCGGCCTCGTCACCATCTTCGGCCTGATGTTCGTCGCCGGTGAGGTCTCCAGCGCCATCGGCACCTTCGCCACCTGGCTGCTCGCCACCGGCGGGGCCTTCGCGGGCCTGGTCCTCGGCGGGCTCTTCCTCCCGCTGGTCATGCTGGGCCTGCACCAGGCCCTGATCCCCATCCACACCACCCTGATCGAGCAGACCGGCTACACCGTCCTGCTCCCCATCCTCGCCATGGCGGGCGCGGGCCAGGTCGGCGCGGCCATCGCCGTCTACTACAAGCTCCCCCGCAACCGCTCGATCCGCGCCACCATCAAGTCCGCCCTCCCGGCCGGCTTCCTGGGCGTGGGCGAACCCCTCATCTACGGCGTCTCCCTCCCCCTGGGCCGCCCCTTCATCACCGCCTGCATCGGCGGCGCCGCGGGCGGAGCCTTCGTAGGCCTCTTCAACCAGCTCGGCACCGCCTTCGGCTCCACCGCCATCGGCCCCTCGGGCTGGGCGCTGTTCCCGCTGCTGGACGGCAAGTCGGGCATGGGGATGACCATCGCGATCTACGCGGGCGGCCTGGCCGTCGGCTACCTCGTGGGCTTCGCCGCCACCTACTTCTTCGGCTTCACCCAGCTTCTCTGCACTTCACTCAATGAGCCTAGTGAAGAGGAGCAGTCCACTTCTGAGGAACCGGTAACGAGTACAGCACCGGAAGAGGAAGCAGTTCTGACTCGCTGAGCGAGTAGTGGCCGAAGGCCGCCGGAGCATCGGTGCTCCGGCGGCCTCAGCCAGTAGATCCCCAATTGCGCCGCTTCTTGACCTTCGGCACAGGCATGTCAGGGTCCGTGAAGAGAGGCCCTTGCATGGTCTGCAGAATGATCACTGCATCGCTGGCGATGTCGGCACGCGCATAGCCCGTAGCGGCGTCCAGGTGCAGAGTCGTTGCTCCCCGTACCGGCTCTTCCGCCTCCCGTACTTGCATCCGGCTCCAGTGAACCTGTGGCAGCCTCTCAGCGTCGGGCGTGAACTCGTAGACAGCGTGATCAAAGATCAGCAGTCCGTCGATCAGAGGTTCACCCTCCTTGACCGGGTGCATGATGCAGGCGAAGGCGATCGGCCGCTCCTGCCACCAACCGATGACATTGCTGGATCGCTCCCAGCCTGAAGCAAAGCGCTCGTTGAACAGTTTCGCGGTCCCCCACGCCCGGACCAGGCTGCCTCGAACACCATGGTGGGCCGCGAACTGATCGAGTGCCGTGCGGATCGCCTCCTGGATCTCGGCATCAAGCAGGTCAACCCCGCCAGCGTTGCGATCAGCAATCGGCACAGAGTTGTTGTGGACAATCGCTACGTAAGCCACCTGCTCCCACGTCGCCGCAGGGGCGATTTGCGTAGTACGCAAGACGTCCAGGTGACGACCTACCAACGCCTGATAGAACCGCCTGGTTGTCCTGCTCCTGCCCGGCAGATCCGTGATCCAGTCCGGTCCAGTGCTCTTGCGTCGGCTAAACAAGGCCACGCTCGATCGCCTCCCCAGCTCTCGGCCCCACCCCCAGAGGCGTGTCGGCTGATTATGGTCCTCTCGTTCACCGGCCCACAGAGCGGGGGCGCGGCAAGCCGAGATCCACCACGGTCCGCTGAGCAGTCCGAGCCGCCTCGGCCTGCTTGGTCCGCAGGAACGTCAGCGTCATGTCGATTCCGTCGATCTCGCCGAGCCACTGCTCCTCTTCCGCCTTCTTACGGCGTAGAAGGAGGTCCTTCTCCAGCTCCACGAGTCGCGGCAGCATCTTGGGATTGATCTGGAGCATGGGGCAGCGGATGCAGGCGTGCTCGTGCTGGCAGGGCGTCCCGTAGGGACGCGCGCAGTTGCCCAGCTCGACCTTGCGCTTGTCGAAGTGCTCCTCGAACTCGTCCCATTCCTGTGGTGTGACCTCGCCGTATTCCACCTCTGGCCTCAACGTTCGCCGGTGGTTTAGGAAGGCCTGGTAGTGGCCGACGACATCCTCTGCGAACACCGCAACGTAACCCTGAGTCGTCTGCAGATTGAGGTGTCCGAGCAGGGCTGCGCCGATGTGGATCGGTAGGCCCCCGTTGACAACCTCGGTGGCAAACAGCCGACGGAAGTCATGCGGGGTGAACTTCAGGCCCTCAAAGGCGGAGTTGATCTCGGCCAGCTCTTTGCAGCTGCGGTCAAGCATGCTCAGGACCGTTGCGCCAGACATGACGCCGATCGCGGTCCCGATATGTCGCTGCATGAGGAAAGGCAGCCGCTCCGACCACGTCCGCTCGTGCGGGTCGTACCGGGTGACCAGGGGGACGGTCCTGCCATTGCGCGTTTGGCGGCGAAGGATTTGCGCGACGGCGTGAAACAACTCAGCCGACATCGGAATCACTCGCTCGCGCTCGCTCTTCGACGGCGCGACCACCAACAGGGCGATGACCTCGCCGTTAGGCCGTTGGTACTGGCGGATGCTCAGGTGCGTGAGCTCGCAGAGTTCCTCCACCCGGATTCCGCTGTGCCGCAGCACCTCGACTGCCGCCCACTCCCAGAAGGCGGAGTCCTCGACAACGGTCACGTTGATCCGCTCACCCGATTCCTCTTCCGTGATCCTCACCGCCGGCTCTGCCTCCGCCGCGGCCATGCGCCGGTCATAGTCGGAGTTCCGGCGCCGGTAGCGGCGCCCTTGGTGGATGAACTCCTCACCGAGCGCGATCGGGCGAGCGGCATCCAGCAGACCGGCGTAGAACTCGTGGCGTGCTTCTACGTGGGCCACCAGCGCGGGCAGGAGCGGCTGCCGGACGCGGACCCGGTCCGCCATTCGCCGATTGATCTCCCGCCTGCGCTTCCCGAACCCCTTCAGATCCTGCGGACGGATGGGGCACGGAACGACCCACTGCGCCCACCGCTCCGGCTCTTCGACAGCCCAGCTGTGGAGGTCGACGTAGAGGCCGCGAACGGCAAGGAGGATGGATTCCGGGTCCAGGCGCTTCCTCAGCTCCCGGCCGCCACCAGTGGTGCACGTCTGGAGCTCGGCTCGCCATTGGTCGTAGAGGTCTTGGCCGAGGACCAGGTCAGGGTGTCCTGGGCTGAGCTCCTCGATTTTGGCCCAGAAGTGCTTGGCCAGGTTCCGGGCAAGGCCGGTGACGGTGACGTAGTCAGTCTCCGCCCGCCTGCGGGTCAGGTAGTCGATCAACAGCTGTCGGACTGAGAGGCTCTTGATCGCGTAGCGGTCCACCAGTTCCTCGATCGTCCGCTGACCGGTGTACACGAACGTCCTGAGCGTCGGTGGCGTCTCAGCCGGAAAGTGCCCCATGGCGTGGAGCAACTGCCAGGCACCGAGCGCAGCGAAGCGATTGTGGTTCTTGTTGGCCCCGTGGGTCAGCCCGAGACGCTTCGACTCCAGCGAGTAGTGCAGCAGAGCCGCAGGCGTCAGATCTTCGAGTGCGATGCCCTGAGTGGTCAGCGCGCAGGTGAGATCGAACTTCGCGCGTGCCTTGTGGACGTGTCCCATCGTGGGGTGTCCGTCAACGGCCTCGAAGAACCGGTCCAGGAGTGGGTCGTTCTGGATCTCCCGAAAGGGCTCGGCGTACCGCGTGAACTTGTTGGCGCGGAAGCCTGACACCGACGGCTGGACCACCCGAAGACAGAAGGCCATCTTGGCGGCCGTGATCAGGTCGAAGCCGTCGTATTGGAACCCCTCACGCGCGAGGATGTTGACCGAGGGCGCGTTCTCGCCGTCGAAGCCGCTCGCCTCCCACCGCTGCTGCCAGGTCTCCCCTGGCAGTGTCTCCAAGTGGGCGAGCAGCATGTTCATCCCACGGCGCCGCTTGTTCGCGTGGGAACGGTCTGAACGCCCCTTGAGTGCTCCTGTGGCGATCTCCCGGACCTCTTCCAACGTCGCCCGGGAGAGATCCCCGAACGGCGCCGGCGGGACCTCTGGCCGCGGTGCCGGTGCGGCCTTCACGGATGCAGTGGAGAACCGGCTCCTCGGCGCCTCTGGCCGTGCACCCTCTCGGTAGGAGGCGACGCGGCGGTTTCGCGCGGTGTAGGTGTCGGGAGTGTGACGGTTAGGCACCGAACACCGCCTTGAAGTCGTCCTCGTCGTAGCCAGGCGCAATACTGTGCACGACCTTGGGCCGGTTGTAGTGCTCCTGCAGGGCATCGAAGAGGTCCTCGACGCGGGCGTTGAGGTAGCGGCCCGTGGTCGCCAGGTCCGCATGCCGGAGGATCGCCCGGACCTCGGTCAGGGTCAGGTTCGGGTCGTTCGCCATACGACTGGCTGCCGTGTGGCGAAGATCGTGCAGCGTCCAGTTCGTACCGAGCTTCGCGTTGGCCCGCTGGATGACCCGGCGCATCGCCCAGTAGCTCAGCGGCTTGTCGGGGCCGCGCCGCGTCCGCAGCACGGGCTCGTGGGCCGCAGGCAGGCCGATGGAGTCGAGGTAGGCCGCGAGCACGATGAGGGCCTGCGGGCTGGCCGGTACGGGGTCCCGTTCCTTGGTCCCTTTGGAGATCACGTGGAAGACCTGCCGTGACCAGTCGATATCGGCCGGGGTGACCCCCAGAAGCTCTTCGGCTCGGGCACCGCTGGAGACGTAGAGCAGGACAGCGGCCCTGTCCCGGTCATGCGTCATCGCTTCGAAGAACTCGTCCCACAGAACGTCGGGAATCGCCCTTGGGTCGCCCTTCGACACTCGCTGCCGTAGCCGGGCCCGCCGGAATGGCTGCGCCGGCTCGGTGGAGTTTCGGTGTGCCAGCGCCCTTCGTTGTGCGAGCGACTCCGGGACGGGGTTGGTCAGCGGGCCACGTCCGTAGTGACGGTGGAAGGCGTAGAAGCTGCTGACCACGGTCAATGCGTGGTTGATCGTGCTCGGCGCATAGCCGGCCTGGAGGTACCGCTTACCCGTGCGGGGGTTCACCGACCCTGGCCGTGGCGAGTCAGGACTGCTGCGGCGGCGCTGCGGGTTGGGTGCCGTACGGAGCCACCCCACGAGGGCGGCGGCCTCCGCCTCGGACGCCTTGTCCCACGGCAGATCGAGGAACCACAGCAGCCGGAACCAGCGCAGCAGGTCATGCGCGTAGCTGCGGCCGGTCAGCGGGCTGTTGTCGCTCAGCGCCAGGTCTCGGAGGTACGAGAGGGCGGGCTCGACCACCTCACCGGACACGGTGAGGACCGCGTACGGAGGGTGCTGGGTCTCCAGTTTGGCCACCGACCCGAGGCGAGGCACATCGGCGCGGCCTTCGATCAAGTCGTGGTGCAGGTTGGGTTTCATGCGGGCTCTCCTTGAGCGGGGAAACATCGCCCTGCCCAACGAGCCAGAGAAGGTGCAGTTAACACACCAGATGCTGACCGAGTTCAACGCCGCCCCGGACACGGAAACGGCCCCGGGGACCGCACCGGCGCCTTCGGCGACCACCGAGCCCGTCCCGGACGCGACGCCCGTCCCCGTGGGCCGCTGACGGTGGGCCGCTGACGGCAGGCCCCCACGTACGAAGGATCCCGGCCGGTGTGGTCCACCGGCCGGGAGCCTTCATTGCCGCGGTCCCCGTCGCAGTCGCGGTCGTCCCGCTGCTCAGCGCGAGGCACCCCGACCCGGTGCGGGGCCGGCACGCCGACGGTCCGATGATGATCCGATGACCGACTCGATACCGGCCGTCGTCCCGTCCGGCCGGATGGCCGCCCTCGCCCAGCCCTCGTACGACCTGCCCTGCGGGCTGCGCCTGCGCCCCTGGGAGCCCTACGACGCCCCCGCGCTCGTGGCCGCGTACGCCGACCCGGACATCCGCCACTGGAACCGCCCGGACCGGCTCACCGAGGAGCAGGCCGTCACCCGCATCGCCCGTTGGCGCGAACGCTGGCAGGCCGAAAGCTCGGCGATCTGGGCGCTGGCCCCCGCGGACGGCGGCTGCGCCGTCGGAGTGATCGCCCTCGCCGACATCGACCTGCGCGGCGGCAGCGGGGAGTTCATGTACTGGCTCCTCCCGGCCGGCCGCGGCCTCGGAGCCACCGCCGAAGGCCTGGCCGTCCTGACCCCCTGGGCCTTCGGGGAACTCGGCCTGCACCGCCTGTACATCACCCACTCCGTGGCCAACCCGGCCTCCTGCCGAGTCGCCACGACCTCCGGCTACCCCCTGGAGGGCACCATGCGCGGGGCCCTCCTCCACGCGGACGGCTGGCACGACGAACACCTCCACGCCCGCATCAGCACGGACTGAGGGCGGGGGCGGCGGGCGCCGGCCGCCGGGTCACGGCGTCCCGGACGCGCCCGGCGGCCGGTAGCGGATCTGCTCGGCCTTGCGCAGGGCGTCCAGGGTGTCGTCGACGCTCAGCAGGACCGTCGTCTCGAACGAGCTGAGCGCGCCGCCCCCGCTGATCGCCAGGGCGACCGCGGCCATGGACACGTTGTCCGGGGCCTCCCAGAGGTTGTAGCCGTCGTGCGTGCCGAAGGCGTACCAGAAGCCGTGCAGCTGCCCGCCGACGGACTCGATGTACGACCGGGCGGCCTGTGCGCGGTCCTCGGGGTGGGCCGTCAGCCTCGCCCAGGTCTCCGGCGTGTAGCTGAACCTCGACAGATACAGCGGCATCGCGTCACCTTCCTTCGTCTTCCTTCGTCTTCTTTCGTCGCGTCGACGATGCGCACGCCGGGCGGAAGAAGCGGCAGAAGGGGCGGACCGGATCGCCGCCGTTCCCCCGAACGGCTGGTGACGGCCACCGCCACGGCCCAACGCGGCCCGGCCCGACTCAGGCCACCGGGGCCGGCCTGTGCATCCCCGTGGCGCCCGCCGTGAGGGCCCGGTGGGCGGCGGCCAGGCGGCGCACGGCCTCGGTGAGCCGGGGCGCCGGGAGCGTGTAGGGGAGGCGGACATGGCGTTCGAACGCGCCGCCCACCCCGAACCGCGGTCCCGCCGCGATCGTCACCCCGTGGTCCGGCGCGACCGCCGCCAGCCGCGAGGCGACCGGCTCCGGGAACCGCGCCCACAGCGTCACACCACCGGCCGCCCGCGGCGCGTGCACCTCGGGCAGATGCTCGGCCAGAGCCGCCAGCAAGGCGTCCTGCTGCGCCCGCAGTTGGTGCAGCGCCTCGGGCCGCCGGGTCTGACCGCCGTTCAGGAGCACGGCTGTGGCCAGCTGTTCCACCACCGGGGTACCGAGGTCCGTGGCGGGCCGGGCCCGCGCGACGCGCTCCAGCAGCGCGGGCACGGCGCGGATCCAGCCGATGCGCAGGCCGCCCCAGATGCTCTTGGACACCGAGCCGACGCTGATGGCGGTGGGGTGCGTCGCGGCGAAGGGTTCCGCGGCCGGGTCCGGGGCCGTAGCCTCCAGCCCCAGGTCCAGGTCCAGGTCCAGGTCCAGGTCCGCCAGGGTCTCGTCGATGATCGTGGGGCAGGCCGGCCGCAGGCTCCGGCGCACGTCCGCGGACATGAACATCCCGGTGGGGTTGTGGAAGTCCGGGATCAGGTAGGCCAGTTGAGCGGTCCGCGCCGCCGCGAGGAGCTGCGGTACGTCCCACCCCGCCGGGCCCACCGCCACCGGCAGGAGCCGGGCGCGCGCCTCGGTGAACGCCCTGATCGCGTGCGGATACGTGGGGTGGTCGATCACCACCTTGTCCCGCGGCGACAGCAGCGTGCGCGCCAGCAGACCGATCGCGTGCTGCGCACCACTGGTGATCATGACGTGATCGGGCGAGGTCGGCAGCCCCCTGCACCCGTACCACCCGGCGACCGCCTCGCGCAGCTCCGCGGTGCCGTACCGGTCGTACCCGTGCCGCTCGAAGTGGAGCGGCAGCCGCTCCAGCGCCGTCGCGAAAGCGGCGTGGAGGACCTCCGGGGGCGCGGGCGGCGCGGCGAAGGACAGGTCGACGCCCTCCGCCTCCGCGTCCGTACCGGCCCGCCGCCCGGCGGGCGCGTCCTCGTGCGGGAGCCGTACGGTCGCCCGCGCGCGCTCCCTCGTCTCCAGGTAGCCGTGGTCCACCAGCGTGCGGTACGCGGCCCCGACCGTGGTCCGGCTCGTGCCGAGCGCGGTGGCCAGGTCCCGTTCGCCCGGCAGCGCCGCCCCGAGGCAGAGCCGCCCGTCCAGGATCAGCAGCCGCAGCCGGTCGGAGAGCCGCTGGTGCGCCGGCCCGGGGCCCTCCTGCCAGGTCCCGACCATGCGTCCGACGGCGTGCGCGCTGATCTTCATCGGACCAGCGTACGCAATCTGGCTATCGATTCCGGGTCCAGATCGAGGCGAGGCTGAGCCCATGCCCCGCATGAACGCCTTCGCCCAGCTCCGGGCGGGCCGCACCGCACGCCGCGTCCCCCAACTCCTGCTCGGCCTCACCGGCTACGGCGCCGCCGTCATGGTGCTCGTCGAGTCCGGCCTGGGCACGGCGAGCTGGAGCGTGCTCACCGACGGCACGGCCAAGTCCCTCGGCATCTCCTTCGGCTGGGCGACGAACCTGATCTCGCTCCTGGTGCTCCTCGCCTGGATCCCGCTGCGCGAGCTCCCCGGACTCGGCACCGTCCTCAACGTCGCCATCGTCGGCTTCGCCGCCGACGCCACCGCCGCCGTACTCCCGCCCCCCGAGGGGACGCCCGCCGCCCTCGCGTACCTCGCCCTCGGCCTGCTCGCCCTCGCCTTCTTCGACGCCCTCTACCTCGGCGCGCAGTACGGCTCGGGCCCGCGCGACGGCATCATGACCGGTCTCGTCCGCCTCACCCGACTGCCCGTAGCGACGGTGCGCACCGGCATCGAGGTCTCCGTGGCCGGCCTCGGCTGGCTGCTCGGCGGCACCCTCGGCCTCGGCACCGTGCTCGTCGCCCTGGGCACGGGCCCGCTGGTCGGCTGGTTCCTCCCGCGCCTGACGGTCCGACTCCCCGACCCCTCAGGAGGGGTGGGCCCGCTCGTGCAGCACGGCGGCCAGCCGTAGCGCGGTGTCCAGGTTGCAGCGCCCCAGATCGACCAGCGGCAGCCCGTAGGACCCGGCCGCGGACACCCCGTCCACCCCGAGCGAGGGGAACACGACCCCTACGTCCGTCAGCGCGGCCTTCAACTGCCCGACGGCCTCCTCGGCAGCCAGCATCCGTTCCATCGGCGTAAGCACCATTTACCATGTCACCTTTCGCTCTGAGTAGTCGAGTTCAGCACTCAGAGTGGCGACGCGCTGGCTAGCCTTCAAGGGTCACACTCCAACACCCGCACCTGTTGTCAGGGGAGTTGCCGTGCCCGATTCCGGAGACGTGGACCCGTTCTCCTCACCCCGCACCATGCTCGGCTCCGAACTGCGCGTCGCCCGCAAAAGGGCCGGCCTCAGCCAGGACAAACTCGGCGAGCCCCTCTTCGTCAGCGGTTCCTTCATCGGCCAACTCGAAGCGGGTACACGGCGGATGACGGTGGAGCTGGGCCGCGAGATAGACCGCGTCCTCGGCACCGACGATTTCTTCACGCGGAACTGCCAAGCCGTGACGAAGTTCAAGTACCCCGACCACTTCACGGAGGCCGCCGAGGCGGAGGGCCTCGCGAAGGCCATCCGAGAGTACGCACCCCTGCTGATCCCGGGCCTGCTCCAGAAGGAGACGTACGCCCGGGCCATCTTCCGCGCGTACCAGCCGACGGCGACGGAGTCGGCGATCGACGCCCTGGTCGAAGCCCGACTGGCCCGCGCTGCCCTGCTTGCAGAGCCAACAACCCCGTTGTTGTGGTGCGTGCTCGATGAGGCGGTAGTGCGTCGAGTCATCGGCAGCCGGTCGGTGATGGCCGAGGCGCTGCGGCACCTCGCGGACCTGATCCGGTCCCACCGGATCATCCTTCAGGTGCTGCCGTTCAGTGCGGGTGCTCACGCGACGATGGACGGCCCCCTCAAGCTGATGTCGTTCGACGACGCGCCTCCACTCGCCTATCTCGCGGGCCACACAACAGGTCTGTTGCTAGACGATCCGGCCACGGTGGCACGCCACTTCCTGACCTACGATCTCCTCACTGCCAGCGCGCTGGCACCACGTGAATCACTGGCCTTGATCGAATCCGTGGCGGAGGATTACGCACATGACGCGCAGGCCTGAATACGACATCTCGACCGCCACGTGGCACAAGTCCAGCTACAGCGGCGGTGACGGCGGCGACTGCCTGGAGATGGCCATCTGGCGCAAGTCCACCCACAGCGCAGGCGATGGCGGCAACTGCCTGGAAGTCTCCGACGGCCACCCCGGCCTCGTCCCCGTCCGCGACTCCAAGGTCCCCGACGGCCCCCACCTCACCTTCGGCGCCCCCGCCTGGTCCACCTTCGTCGCCGCGCTCACCTAGGCACCCTCCGGGCGGATCACGCGCTCAGCGCGCGTCGAACGCCGCCTGCATTGCCTCCGCCGTGGGAACTATGACGACCGCGTTCGCCTGAAGCTCCGGGGGAAGGTGGCGACGCTCCTTCTCCTGGAAGATCAGTGCGCCACCGTCCTGAGGGACGATGGCGGCCCCCAGGGCTGCCGCCAGCCGGGCGAGCACGCCGAGCATCGCGCCACGGGCGAAGTGCGTGGCCATCACGCTCACCAGTCCGCTCTCGCCGTGGGTCGCGTGGTAGAGGTCCGCTTCGCCCCCGTCCTCCGCGCAGAGCAGCGAATAGCCGTCGTCCGGGCCGCCCGCCACCACGTACGGCTCCGTCACGTGCCGGAGCGGTACGTCGTCCAGCGCGACGACCTCGCCGTCCACGAACCGGAGCAGGAAGATGCTGTAGCTCATGGAGGCACACTGCCATCCTCGGCACGAGTCGTCACCGTTCGCGCTGACGGGCGCGGTGCCGGCGGACGGCGTCCCGGCTGCCGCAGCGTGGTGAGCAGTACCGCTGGGTGCCGTTCCGCGAGGTGTCGACGACGACGTTCGTGCAGGGGTGAGCCGCGCACCGGCCGAGGCGGTTCATGCCACGCGTCGTCAGGTGCAGTGCGGTGCCGACGCTGAACACGGCGTGCAGGACCCGTGCCAGGTCGTCGTCGACGTCGCGGTAGTGCAGGTGCCAGCCCTCGCCGTTGTGGTCGGTCATGCGCGGATAGGCGGTCGCGGCGGCCATCTGCTCGTTGAGGATCGCCGCCCGCTCGCCCGGGTCGCGGGCGTCGACGACCCGGATCCAGTCGTCGAGCACCGCCCGGCAGCGGACGTGGTCGTCGGGCCGCTCGGGGAAGGGCATCGTCATGCCGAACTCGCGGGTCCGCTTGATGATCCCGGCGCGGGTGTCGGGCCAGTCGTCGGCCAGGGAGCGGGCGAGGAGCACGGCGTACTCGCCGTAAGGGTTGAGATGCACAAGGGCATTACATCAGGGTGAGGGGCATGTCCCTCACCTCGTTGGCCTCACCCGTATCCGGTGCGTCCGCGCTCGGAATGGCCCTCACCGCACTGGTCATGGCGCTGACCCCCGGGCCCAACATGATCTACCTCGTGACGCGCAGCATCAACCAGGGGCGCGCCGCGGGGCTCGTCTCCCTGGCCGGTACCGGCGTCGGTTTCGTCGTCTACATGCTGATGGGCAACCTCGGCCTCGCGGTCGTGTTCGTCGCCGTGCCCTGGCTGTTCATCGGCTTCAAAGCCGCGGGCGTCCTCTATCTGGCCCATCTCGCCTGGCAGGCCCTACGCCCCGGCGGGCGGGGCATGTTCGAGGTCCGTGACGTTCCCCGTGACAGCCCGGCCCGGCTCTTCCGCATGGGGCTGGTCACCAACCTGTTCAACCCCAAGGCCGCGATCATGTACCTGACCTTGATCCCGCAGTTCATCGACCCGCAGCGCGGGAATCCGGCCGCGCAGGGCCTGACGCTCGGATCGGTCCAGATCGCGCTGAGCCTGACCGTCAATGCCCTGATCGTCATCGCCGCCGGCACCATCGCCACCTTCCTGGGGCAGCGCCCGAGCTGGGCCACCGTGCAACGCCGCATCACCGGCACCCTCCTGGGCGCCGTGGCACTTCTCCTCGTCCGCGAGGTGCCCGCCCGAGCCCGAGCCTGACCGGAGGTTTCCTAAGTCCCCTCCGCCGCCGGGGCGTTCCGCGCGAAGTGACGGGCCGTCGGTACCAGGGCGGCTGCCGCCGGTACGAGGAAGCAGGCGGCCGCGCAGGCGGCGAGGACCGGTGTGACGCCGAAGGTATCGATGGCCGGGGCGATGAGGGCGAGGCCGACCGGGGCCAGGCCGTAGGAGACGAGGAAGTCCAGCGAGGAGACGCGGGCCAGCCGGTCCGGGGCGACCTCGCGCTGGGTGGCGGTGAACCAGGGCACGTTGAACAGCTCGATCCCGATCCCGGCGACGGCGTAGGCGGCCACGACCACCCACGGGTGCACGGGCAGCATCAGGCTCAGCGGGGCGAATCCGTACGCCGCCAGTCCCGCGAAGGCCGCCCAGCCCTGTGAGCGCGGCCGCCAGCGGGCGATGACCAGGGCTCCGCCGAGCGCGCCCACTATGTAGGCGGTCATGGCCGCCGCGAGCACCCACTCGCTGTCGTAGCGGTCCCGGCTGATCAGGGGCAGGGCGACGCTGGTGGCGGAGTAGCCGAGGGCGATGACCGCGACGAGGGCGGCCAGTCCGGCGAGGAACCAGGGGTGGCGGCGTGCCTCCCGTACGCCCTCCAGGAACTCGGTACGGAAACTCGCGCGCGCAGCGGTGACGGAACCGGCGGCCCCGCCCTGGCCCTTGCCCGGGACGAGCGCGGCGACCAGCCAGAGCAGGCCGATGCCGAGCAGCAGGGTCCAGACGTCGAGGAAGGCCGCGAGCAGCGCGGTCAGGGCGGGTCCGGCGAGCGTGGAACCCCGTACGGCCATGGTCATGGCGGCGTTCGCCTGCTGGCGGCGCCCGGGGTCGACGGTCTCGGCGGTGAGCGCCTGGAAGGCCGGTCGGCAGGCGCCCTGCCCGGCTCCGGCGAGGGCGGCGGCGGCCGTCATCAGCAGGAGCGAGCGGCCCAGCCCGGCCGCGAGGAGGGGGGCTGCGACCGCAGCCGCGAGGGCCGACCAGAAGACGACCGTGCGGCGGGAGTGCCGGTCGGCCAGGACGCCCCCGACGGTGACGGCGGCGAGGAATCCGACCGTGCGCGCGGCGAGGACCAGGCCGAGGCCGGCGGCGCTCAGGTCGCGGTGGAGGACGGCGAGCCCGAGGACGAAGGGCAGGGCCCAGGTCGCGAGGCCGGAGGCGGTGGTGCCCGCCCACAGGCGCAGGAACGGGACGTCGAGGAGGACCGAACGCGGGGGCGGGTCAACGGTCTTGGGCGCCGGGGGCGCGGGTGTGGTCGCCACGGTGTGCTTGCTCCTTGAAGGACGGGCGGGGGCTCCACGAACCACCCCCGGGGTTCTTAATGAAAATGAATACCATTACAGTACCCTTCGAACGCGGCAGTCTTGCCCGGTGCACGACAACGCCCGCATTCGCCGAAATTCGGTGCCATTCGCCCGAATTCACCCCCGTCCGCCCCCACCCGTCCTGCCCAGACCGGAGACACCATGCGCCACCCCGCCCGCCTCGGCATCGCCCTGACCATCGCCCTCGCCACCGCGGCCTGCTCCGCACCCGCCGCCGACGACCCCAAGGGCGCGGCCGCCCCCGCCGCCCAGGCCTCCACCGTCACGAGCTGCGGCCGCCAGGCCACTTTCGCCGCGCCGCCGAAGCGGGCCGTCGCCCTGGACCAGACCTCGACCGAGACCCTGCTCGAACTCGGCCTCCAGGACTCGATGGCGGGCACCGCCAACCTCAAGACGAAGATCCCCGCCGCGTACCAGGCCGCGTACGCCAAGGTCCCCGTCATCGCTCCGAAGATCGCGACCGGCGAGCAACTGCGCGCCGCCACCCCCGACTTCGTCGTCGGCGGCTCCGCGGACCTCTTCACCAAGGACCGGGCCGGCACCCGCGAGGAGCTGGACGCCCTCAAGGTCCCGACCTTCGTCAGCGCCGTGGACTGCCCCGAACGGAACCCGGCCGGCCGGACCCCCTTCGAACTGCTCTTCTCCGACTACGAGAACCTCGGCAAGGTCTTCGGCGCCGAGGAGCGGGCCGCCGAGCTCGCCGCCGACCAGCGCACCGCCGTGGCCAAGGCCGGGGAGAACGCCGCGAAGGTCACCGGGGGCACCGCGGGCGCCGAACGGCCCACCGTGGTCTACCTCTACTCCGTCTTCAACGGCATGCCGTACGTGGCGGGGAAGACCGGCCTGCCCAGCGAGATGAGCCGGATCGTCGGCGCGAAGAACGCCTTCGACGACGTCGACGAGGACTGGCCGGAGGTCTCCTGGGAGGAAGTCGCGAAGCGCAACCCCGACTTCATCGTGATCGGCGACCTCTCCGAGCGCGGCCGGCCCGGCGACAGCGCCGCCGAGAAGCGCGCCACCATGACCGGACACCCGGTCGTCTCCAAGCTCGCCGCGGTCCGCGACGGCAAGATCCTCGAAGTGCCCGGCATCGAACTGGACCCCTCGGTGCGCTCCGTACACGCCCTGGGACTGCTCGCGGCCGGCATGAAGGACCTCGGGTATGCCCGCTGACCCGGTGGCCCCCGGGTCGGTCGCCCTGACCGGGCCGGGGCCGGCCGCGCCCCGGCCCGCCGCACCCCGGTCCGTCGCACCCCGGTCCGTCGCACCCCGGTCCGCCGTGGCCGGGGCGGGCCTCTTCCTCCTCGCCGCCGCCGTCCTGGCGGTCTCGGTGGCGGCGGCCGTGGGGATCGGCGCCGCCGACGTGGGCTGGACCGGTCTCGCCCGCGTCTTCGGCTCCCGACTCGGCCTGGACGTGGAGCCGTTGCCGCCGCTGCTGGACTCGCTCGTCTGGGACCTGCGGCTGCCGCGCGTGCTGATGGCCGCCCTCGTCGGCGCCTCGCTCGCCGTGTGCGGAGCGGTGCTCCAGGCGGTCACCCGCAACGCCCTCGCCGACCCCTACCTGCTCGGCGTCTCCTCGGGCGCCTCCGCGGGAGCCGTCACCGTGGTCGTCCTCGGGATCGGCGCGAACACCCTCGGCGTCACCGGCGGAGCGCTCGCCGGCGCACTGCTGTCCTTCGGGCTGCTCCTGCTGCTCCTGCGGCGCACCGGGCTGGACTCCGTACGCATCGTCCTGACCGGCGTGGTCATCGGGCAGCTCTTCACCGCGCTGACCTCGCTCGTCCTGATGGCCTCGGCGGACGCCGACACCACGCGGGCCGTCACCCACTGGCTCCTGGGCTCGATGGCACCCGCCCGCTGGGACACCGTCGCCGTCTGCGCGGTCGTCACCCCGCTGGGGCTGGCCGCGGCCTGGCTCTGCTCGAACGCCCTCGACGGGCTCGCCTTCGGCACCGACACCGCCGCCTCCCTCGGGATCGACGTACGGCACACGCGGATGCTGCTGCTCGTGGTCACCGCCGTGCTGACCGCGGTGGCGGTGGCCACCGTCGGCGCCATCGGCTTCGTCGGGCTGATCGTCCCCCACGGGGTCCGGTTCCTCGTCGGGCCGCTGCACCGGGTGCTGCTGCCGTACACGGCACTGGCGGGCGCGGTGTTCCTGGTGTGGACGGACGCGCTGGCACGGGTCGCCTTCGGACCCCGCGAGGTTCCCGTCGGCGTGATCACCGCGCTGCTCGGCGTACCGATCTTCCTCCTGGTCCTGCGCAAGCGGGGTGAGCTGTGAGTGCCGTGAGTGCCGTGCGGATCACCGCCGAGGCCCTGAGCTGGTCGGTCGCGGGCACCCCGGTCGTACGGGACGTCAGCGCCGACATCACCGCCGGCGAGACCGTCGGGCTGCTCGGCCCCAACGGCTCGGGCAAGTCCTCGCTGCTGCGCTGCCTGGCCGGCCTGCGCGCACCCGACGCGGGCGCGGTCCGGTACGACGGGGAGTCCGTACGCGGCTGGAGTGCGCGCAGGATCGCCCGGCAGGTGGCCTTCGTCGCCCAGGACGCGGGCGCGGACAGCGATCTGGCGGTCGCGGACATCGTCGGCCTCGGGCGGACCCCGTTCCGCGACCGCTGGCGCGGGCCCGACGCCGCCGACCGGGCCGTGATCGCCGCCGCGCTGGAACGCGTAGGACTCACCGGCCTCGCCGAGCGCCCCTGGAAGGCGCTGTCGGGCGGGGAACGCCAACGCACGCACATAGCCCGCGCGTTGGCCCAGCAGCCGGCCGCCCTCCTGCTCGACGAGCCCACCAACCACCTCGACGTGAAGCACCAGCTCGAACTGATGGAGCTGCTGTCCGGCACCGGCCAGACCGTCCTGGTCGCGCTCCACGACCTGTCCCTCGCCGCCCGGTACTGCGACCGGCTGCTGCTCCTGCACCACGGCCGCCTGATCGCCTCCGGCCCGCCCGCCGCCGTCCTGACGGCCGAGCGCCTCGCCGAGGTCTTCGAAGTGGACGCCGAACTCACCACCGACGCCCTCGGACACCCGCAGGTCGGCTACCGCGGACCGCTCGGCGCACGGATGCACACGTCCCGACCCGCTCTGTGAATGTGAAGAGGAATCCCATGACGACCCCCATGCCCCCCATGACTCCGACCACCTCCCGTGCCCCCGCCCCCGCCCCCGCCCCCGCCCCCTCCGTCGACGCGCTCGTCGAGGCCGTACTGGCCGGCGAGCACGGCCCGCTCCCCTCCTCGCTCGTCGCGACCAGCGTGTTCTGGATCCACCACGGCACCCGCCTGGCCGGCGGCGACACCACCTACCTCAACCAGTACGTCCTGGTCCGCCTCGGCGGCTCCTTCGGCGGCTGCGCCTTCGAGGCCGGCGAGATCGACCCGTCGATCTGCCGCGACTCCTCCGGCACCCCGCTCGACGTCCTCCTGCGCGAGGCCCCGCGCCCGCTGCGGATCGCCGCCCTCGACGCCTACCTCTCCGAGACCCGCCCCCACCGCGTGGCGGCCGAACAGGGCGACGCCGAGCCCGTCACCCTCCCCACCGGCACCCCGGAGATCCGCGCCAGGGCCCGCGACGCGGCCATCGCCGGACTCCTGGACATCGAGGAGGGCGCCGAGGTCGGCCTCATCGGCGTCGTCAACCCGCTGGTGGCGGCGATCCGCGAGCGCGGCGGCCGGCCGCTGCCGTGCGACCTCAACCTCAAGGCCACCCAGTGGGGCGACCCGGTCACCGACGACATGCACGAGGTACTGGAGCGCGCGCAGGCCGTCGTCGCCACCGGAATGACCCTGAGCAACGGCACCTTCGACACCATCCTGGAGCGCTGCCGCTCCCGCGGCATCCCGCTGGTCGTCTACGCGCAGACCGGCAGCGCCGTCGCCCGCGCCTTCCTCGGCTCCGGAGTGACCGCCCTGTCCGCGGAGCCCTTCCCCTTCTCCCAGTTCAGCGCCGAGGAGTCGGTCCTGTACCGCTACCGGACGGCGGGCGGCGCGTGACTCCCGGCGCTCCCCGCGCCGGCACCGGGCAGGCCCCCTGCCACCACGGCGAGATCCTCCAGGGCGTCTTCCTCGACGGTGCCGGGCGCCGCTGCGCCGGACTGGTCACCCTCCCCATGGCGGGCCCCGGCAGCAGCGCCGCGTTCGTCCGCCGCCCCGGGGCTGCGCCAGAGGCGCTGACCGTCGTACCCGCCGACCGCACGAAGGCGGCGCGGGCCGCCGCCCTCACCGTCGCCGAGTGCGCGCGGCGGACCGGTCAGCCGCACTGCGGCGGGGAGTTGCGGCTCACCGGCGAGATACCGGTGGGCCTGGGCATGGGCAGCTCCAGCAGCGACGTGATCGCAGCCGTGCGCGCGGTCGCGGACTCGTACGGGCTGCGGCTGGATCCCCCGACGGTCGCCGGGCTGGCCGTACGCGCCGAACTGGCCTCCGATCCGCTGATGCTGGGCGGGCGCCCCGTGCTGTTCGCCCAGCGGGAGGGCCGGGTCCTGGAGGTCCTCGGCCCGGCGCTGCCGCCGCTGGTCGTGGTGGGCTGCGCCCTCGGCGGGGGCGCGCCCGTCGACACCCTCTCCCTTCCGACCACCGAGGTGGCCGACAGCGACGTACGGGCCTACGAGCGGCTGCGCGCCCTGCTGCGCCGGGCCGTGGCCACCGGCAGCGCGGAACTGCTCGGCGCGGTCGCCACCGCCAGCGCACGGCGCGGCCAACAGATCCTGGGGCACCCGGAGTTCGACGCGCTGACCGCCCTCGCCCGCCGGGTCGGGGCGGTCGGCGTGCAGATCGCGCACAGCGGCGCGGTGGCGGGCGTGCTCTTCGATCCGGCCGCCCCCGGGCTGCGCCACCGCGTCCGCGGCTGCCTGCACGCCCTGGACGCCCACGGCATCCCCGCCACCCGCACCTTCACGACCGGCTCCACCACCGCCCTCAGCCCCAGCCCCAGCCCCAAGGAGAGCCCTCACCATGGACCAGCACATCGCGGAGTCGATCGGCCGGCCGGACCTGATACGCCTCGACGACCGGCTCGTCTGCCTGCGCTTTGAAACGATGAAGGTGGTCTCCGCCCTCGCGGCGGTGCGCCACCTCCTCGACACCGGCGCCGTGCGCCGCGGGGACACCCTGCTGGACAGCTCCAGCGGCATCTACGCGTACGCCCTGGCCCTGACCTGTCACCGGTACGGCCTGCGCTGCCACATCGTCGGCTCGGCCACCGTGGACCACACGCTGCGGACCCAACTGGCCGTGCTCGGGGCGACGCTGGAGCAGATGGAGCCGTGCAGCGACCTGAAGCTCGACCAGAAGCGGCGCGTCGAGCGGATCCACGAGATCCTCGCCGAACACCCCGACTACCACTGGATGCGCCAGTACCACGACGACGTCCACTACCTCGGCTACCGCGCGATCGCCGACCGGATCCGCGAGGCCACCGCCGCGGCGGACGGGCTCACCGTCGTGGGCGGGGTCGGCTCGGGCGCCTCCACCGGCGCCCTCGCCCGCTACCTCCGCGAGGGTGCGGGTGAGGGCGGTGACGTCGAACTCGTCGGCGTCCAGCCCTACGGCAGCGTCACTTTCGGCTCCGAACACGTCACCGACCCCGAGATGATCATTGCGGGGATCGGCAGCTCCATCCCCTTCGGCAACGTCTCGCACGAGCTGTACGACACCCTGCACTGGGTCTCCTTCGACGCCGCCCTCGCCGGCAGCGTCGACCTGCTGCGCCGGCACGCGGTCTTCGCCGGCCTGTCGACCGGCGCCGGCTACCTCGCGGCGCGCCACGAGCGCGAGCGCTCACCCCGCCGCACGGTCCTCTTCATCGCCCCGGACACCGGCCACCGCTACGTCGACACCGTGTACGCGAGACACCGCGAGGCCGCCCCGATCGCGGACCTCGCCCCGCGCGAGGTGAAGGACCGGAGCGAGCTGGCCCTGCCGTGGTCCCGGATGCGGTGGAACCGCGCCCGTGCCCGTGCGTGAGTGCTGCGCGCCTCGCGGCTGCGGCGGTCAGAGGCCGTTGGTGAACAGCAGCTCGTTCGGGGAGGACTTGCTGATGCTCTTCAGGACGTCCTTCGCGGAATTCAACCCCAGGTACTCAACGATGGCTTCCGGCGCCGCGGCCGGGTTCGCCGCCTTGTAGAGGACTGCCACGCCGGTGACGTGCGGCTCGGCCATGGACGTGCCGTTCTCGGCCACGGAGCCGCCGCCCAGCTTCGCCGAGACGATCTCCTCGCCCGGGGCGTACAGGTCGACGCACTCGCCCCAGTTGGAGAAGTCGGTCTCCTCGTCGTACTTGTTGCTGGCCGCGATCGTCAGCGCCTTCGACGCCGACGCGGGTGAGACAAGGCAGGCGTTCTTCGACGAGTTGCCCGCCGCGACGACCGGCAGGACGCCCGCGTCCGTCACGGCGTCCGCCGCCGCGTTCAGGACGGCGGACACGTCCCCGCCCAGGGAACCGTTCAGGACCGCGGGCTGCTTGGCGTTCTTGGCCACCCAGTCCAGGCCCGCGATGATCCCGGAAGAGTTGCCCGCGCCCTCGCAGTTCAGGACGCGGACGCTGACCGCCCTGGGTGGTGAAGGTGTTGTCGAGCGGCAGGGTTGTCTGGTCGATCCGGTCCAGCCCCCAGGAGGCGGACGGCCCGCGCAGAGCGGGGGCGGCGGTGGCAGCGGCGGCGGGGGCCTTCGCGACTCGTACGACCGGGCGCGATTCGTCCCGCAACCAGTGGCGGGTAGCCAACTGTTGATCGAGTTGTTGCCGTAGTTGGCCGTCAGGTACCTCGTACAGGTGAACGGGGTCGTAACTGACGTGCGGTCTTGGCCGGGATGTCAATGTCAGTGGAGGCCGTTAGGGCTGTTTCAGGGACGGTGGGGGGGTGGCTGGTGGCCCGTGATGAGGGACGGCGGAAGCGTGTACTGCGGACGCTGGCTGAACCGTTCACCGTATCCGCGCCGACGGGTGCCCGTATCCGGGACCGTCTGCACCCATCCGCCCATGATGCCGAGGTCTTGCGGGTCGTCGGTAACCATCTGGGCCGGCATGCCCGTGCAGACCTGGCTGAGCGGGTGCGGATCGGTGTGGTGCCAGCGAAGGGGAATCGGCGGGCAGAGCGTAAGCGTGCGTTGACGGAGGCGTCGTCGTCGCGATGGGCGGGGGCCATCACCCGTGCGTCGGAGGACCAGTACCAGCTCAGCCTGCGCTGCCTGTTCGCTGAGCGGGCGTCCCTGCGCCGGGCGATCGCTAGAATCCGCAAGCGTCTGGCGGTGCCGTGCGGTCAGTGTGTGGGTGGTGTCCGCGGTTACCCGAGCCGGGCCGAGCGTGCACAGAAGCACTGCCGGTTGCAGGCGCTCACCGTGCGCCTGGCGGAGGTGGAGCGGCGGATCGAGGCCGGGCGTCCGGTGGTCGTGGTCGGCGGCCGTCGGCTCGCCAAGACACGGCACAACCTCGCCAAGGCTGGGCTCACAGGGGCCGAGTGGCGCGAACAATGGGACGCGCGACGCATGTTCCTTACGGCAGACGGCGAGTCGGGGGCACCGTACGGGAACTACACGATCAGCGTCGACCCGGCCAACGGCACGGTCACGATCATCCTGCCCGAACCGTTGCGACACCTGGCCAACGCGCATCGCGGCCGTTACCGGCTCGACTGCACGGTCACGTTCAACCACCGCCGCGAGGAGTGGCTGGACCGGATCACAACCAACCGTTCGGTGCGCTACGACATCGTGTATGACCCCGAACGCGGGCGCTGGCACCTCGACGCCTCCTGGTCCACCCCGAAGGCAGTGCTGCCCACGCCCGCCGAGCTGGCCGCAACCGGAGTCCGGTTGCTGGCCGTGGACCTCAACGCAGACCACCTCGCCGCCTGCGTCGTCGACGCACACGGCAACCCCGTCGCCCAGCCGATCACCGTACCCACCGACCTGACCGGACCCACATCCCAGCGCGACGGACGCCTCCGGCAGGCGATCAGCGAACTCATCCACCTCGCAAAACTCCACGACTGCGCTGGTCTGGCTATCGAAAACCTCGGCTTCGACGATGCTCGTTCCACCGGCCGGGAAACCATGGGGCGCGGCAAACGCGGCAAGACGTTCCGCCGCACCGTAGTCGGACTGCCGACCGCCCGCTTCCGCGAGCGGCTCCGCGGCATGGCCCACCACGCCGGCCTCGTCGTGATCGCGGTCGACCCCGCCTACACCAGCCGCTGGGGCACCCAGCACTGGAAGGCGCCGCTCCAGCAGCAATCGAAAACCGCCACCGTCACCGGGCACCATGCGGCCTCGGTGGCGATCGGTAGACGCGCCCTCGGACACGGGACACGGCGTCGGCCAGGTGTGACCGCACACGACCAGAGGATCGTCGCGCGGAGAGCTACCGGCCAGACCGTCACCGTACCGAGGGCGCGAGGGAACACGAGCCCGCCAAGGACCACAGGCACACCCCACCCGGGTGACAAGACCTGCCGGGACCGAAGCGATCAGCTCATGACGCTCCCCGTCCCCGAAGACCGTTCGCGGGGCACCGGACCATGTCCGGCTTCAACCGACCCGGTCGGCATCGGCCGAGTCAGGTAGGAACGGTCCCAGCACTGGACGCCCTTCAGGTCCGGCATGCGGTCGCGGGTGAAGACCGGCTCCAGGCCCGCGCGGCGCTGGGCGAGGTAGTCGTCCAGGAGGCGGAAGGCGATGGCGGACAGGGGGATGATCGCGGCGAGGTTGATCAGGGCCATGAGGCCCATGAACACGTCCGCCAGGTTCCAGACGATCGACACCGAGCCGAGCGAGCCCAGGACAACCGCGGACAGCACCAGGGCCCGGTATCCCGGCAGGACCCACCGCTTGCGGGTGATGAACTGGATGTTGGTCTCGCCGTAGTAGTAGTTCCCGATCATGCTGCTGAAGGCGAGCATGAAGACCACCACGGTGAGGAGATGGCCGGCCCAGCCGCCCAGCGTGTCGCTCAGCGCCGTCTGCGTCAGGTCCGCGCCCTGGCGGCCCGACAGCTCCGGGTTGGTGACCAGGACGATGAAGGCCGTCATCGTGCAGACGAGGAGGGTGTCGAAGAAGACGCCCAGGGACTGTACGAGGCCCTGCTTGACCGGGTGCGAGACCTCGGCGGCGGCGCCCGCGTTCGGGGCCGAGCCCAGGCCCGCCTCGTTGGAGAACATGCCGCGCCGGATGCCCTGCTGGATGGCCGCGCCGATGCCGCCGGCCGCCAGCTCGCGGAAGCCGAAGGCGCCGCCGACGATGTCCGCGATGACCCGGGGGAACTCGGTGATGTTGAGGAGGACCACCGCCCCGCCGAGGAGGAGGTAGACGATCGCCATGACCGGGACCAGGACGGTGGTGATGGACGAGATCCGCTTGACCCCGCCGAAGACGGCCAGGCCCAGCAGGGCGGCCAGCAGCACGCCGAGCGAGGGGCCGAGCCAGTTCGAGCCGTCCGCGTCCGCGAGGGAGCCCGCGGCCACGGCGGTGATGGTGTTGGCCTGCACGGCGTTGAAGACGAAGCCGAAGGTGACGGTGATCGTCACCGCGAAGAGCACCCCGAGCCAGCGTTTACCGAGCGCCCGCTGCATGTAGTACGCCGGGCCGCCCCGGTAGGCGCCGCCGGCGTTGCGCACCTTGTAGAGCTGGGCGAGGGCCGATTCCACGAAGGCGGAGGCCGCGCCGATCAGCGCCATCATCCACATCCAGAAGACGGCGCCCGCGCCGCCCAGGGTGATGGCGGCGGCGACACCGGCGATGTTGCCCGTACCGACGCGCGCGGCGGCGGAGATCGTGAAGGCGCCGAAGGACGAGACCTGCTTGCGGCCGTCGGCGCGCGGCGGGGTCTTCTCCTTCACCACCCGGAACATCTCGGGAAGCAGGCGCAGCTGCACACCCCGGGAGCGGACCGTGAAGTACAGGCCCGCACCGACCACCAGCGGAATCAGCAGGTAGGTCCAGAGGTGATCGTTGACGTTGACGATCACCGAATCCAGAGTGTCCATGATGCGAAGTCTCCCCGGGGCGGAAGGCCCACCGACAGGGACCTACGTCCGCCGCCGGGGGGTCCGAAGGCCCGCGCCGACCGCCCTTCGCCCCGTCCCCGCCGATCGGGGCAACCGGCCCTCACCCCCACAGCCCGTGCCGCCCCGCCCAGTCCCGTACCGCCGCCGCGACCAGCAGCGGGTGCTCCTCGGGGGTGTGGTGGCCGGCGGACACCCCGTCGTGCCGGGCGAGTTCCAGGCCCGCGATGTTCGCCACGCACCAGTCGACCGTCTCCGGGCCCGTCATCGCTCCGGGCCCCTGGGCGAAGGTCAGCAGCAGCTTGGGCACGTCCGGGCTCGCCGCGAGCCACTCCCCGTACGCCGCCACGCGGGCCACCACCTCGGCGGGTTCCCCGCCCAGCGGCATCGACCGGGCCCACTGGAGCAGCGGGCGCCGGCTCTCCCTCGTCGGGTACGGCGCCCGGTAGACCTCCAGGGCGCCCGGGCCGAAGGTTCCGGGCGGCGCCTGCTCGATGAAGGCGTTCTCGTCGAGCATCATCGCCTCCCCCACCCCGGGCGTCTTGATCGCCCGGAACAGCTCGCGGCCGCCCTCGGGGAACTCCTCCCAGGTCATCGGCTTGACGATGGTCTCGGTGAACGCGATCCCGCGCACCCGCCCCGGATGCCGGGCGGCCCGGTCGAAGGCGAGCGCGCCTCCCCAGTCGTGCCCGACGAGCACCGCCTCCTCCAGCCCGAGCGCGTCGAACCAGGCGTCGAGGTAGCGGGCCTGATCGGCGAAGGTGTAGCCGATGCCGGGCTTGCCCGAGTCCCCCATCCCGATCAGGTCCGGCGCGAGCAGCCGGGCCGGCCCGCCGACGGCGGGGATCACCTCCCGCCAGAGGTGGGAGGAGGTGGGGTTCCCGTGCAGGAAGACCACGGGTACGCCCGCGCGCTCACCGGCCTCCCGGTAGTGGATCGTCGAGTCGAGTACGGGCTGTACGGGCATGGGTCCTGCTCCTCTGCTACTGCTCTGCTACTGCTCTGCTACTGCTCTGCTACTGCTCTACTGCTCTGCTGCTGCTCTGGGGAGAGACGGGAAGGGGTGCCGGGCCGGTCCGGCGCCCTCAGCGGAAGGCCGCAGCCGAGCGGTCCGCCCAGGCGGCGAAGGGGCGCGGGGGCCGGCCGAGGATCCGCTCGACGGCCGGGCTGACGGCCCGTTCGGCGGCGACCGGCGCGCCCAGGATCGCCAGGGTGCCCTCCACCGCCGGCTCGGGCATGAAGGTCAGCATCTGCGCGCGGGCCTCCTCGGGGCTCTGCTCCACGAACCGCACCGGTGCGCCGATCGCCCCCGCGATGGCCCCGGCCCGCTCGCGCGGGGTGACCGGGGCCGGGCCGGTCAGGTCGTACGTGTTCCCCTCGTGCCCGGAGCCCCGCAGTACGGCGGCCGCGACCTCGGCCACGTCCGCCGGGTCGACCGTCGGCAGCCCGACGTCCCCGAAGGGCGCGGCGGCCGTGCGGTGCGTACGGATCGACTCGGCCCAGGCGAAGGCGTTGGAGTCGAGCCCGCCCGAGCGCAGGACCGTCCACTCCAGCCCCGACCGGCGGACGGCCTCCTCGAAGGCGGCCGGGTGCGCGTACTGCTCGGGCCGGGTCCCGACCCCCTGCGAGGACAGCAGCACGACCCTGCGTACGCCGGCCTGCGCGGCCGTTTCGAGGACCGCCTGCGGGTCCTCGCCCGCCACGAGCAGGAACAGGGCCTGGGCCCCGGCGAGTGCGGGCCGCAGGCTCTGCGGTGCGGCGAGGTCGGCCCGGTGGTGGCGGACCCCCTCGGGCAGGGCGTCCTGCGGCGCCCGGCGGGAGACGGCCGTGACGCGCTCCCCCGCCGCCGCGAGGATCCGTACGAGCTCGCTGCCGACGTTTCCGGTCGCACCCGTGATGACGATCATGAAGGTCCCCCACTCGTGAAGTGAGTCAGTCGACTGACTAACTCCCAGGGCGACCATAGCCCTCCCGGGCGGCACCCGTCTACACTTAGTCAGGTGACTTACTCAGATGCGAAGTACGAGGGCGAGCGCGAGGGCGAGCGCGAGGGCAAGCAGCAGGGCAAGCGCGAGCGCCTCGTCTCGGCCGCGGCCCAGGTCCTGCACGAGCAGGGCATGGAGAAGACGACGATCGCCGACATCGCGCGCGCGGCCGACGTCCCGCTCGGCAACGTCTACTACTACTTCAAGACCAAGGACCAGCTGGTCGAAGCGGCCATCGACGCCCACGCGCAGCACCTGGCCGGGCTGATCTCCGCACTGGACGCGCTCCCCACCCCGCAGGACCGGCTGAAGGCCCTCCTCGCCGGCTGGATCGAACAGCGCGAGCTCACCGCCCGCTACGGCTGCCCCACCGGTTCGCTCGCCTCCGAGCTCGACAAGCGCGACGACGGCCTCGACCAGACCCTCGCCAAGGTGATGCGGGTGCTCCTCGACTGGGCCGAGCAACAGTTCCTCGCATTGGGCCGCACCGCGGACGCGCGCGAGCTCGCGGTCGCCCTGATCGCCTCGTACCAGGGCATCTCGCTGCTCACGAACACCTTCCGCGACCCGGAGATGATGGCCTCGGAAGGGCGTCGCCTGGAGCGCTGGATCGACTCGCTGTCCGCCGCCTAGGCGGGCTGCGGGGCGCCGGGCTACGGCCCGGGGCTCGAGCGTCGGGCGGCCGGAAGCGCGCGGCGCTCGGCGTCAGGTCCGGTGGGGCCTTGCGGTGCGGGCTGCCGTGATGAAGGCGCGGATCAGGGACGGGGACTTCACTCCGCGCTCGCTCTCCACGCCGCTCGAGACGTCCACGCCCCAGGCGCCGGTGACCGTGAGGGCCTCCGCCACGTTCGCCGGGGTCAGACCGCCCGCCAGCAGCCAGCGGCCCGCGGGGGCGGTGAACTCCGCCGAGCCCCAGTTCCACGGCTTGCCCGAGCCGGGGTCCGGGGCGTCGATCAGGAGCAGGTCCTCGCCGTACTCCCCGCAGCGCTCCACGTGCTGCGCCGTGGCCCGCAGCAGCGTGCGGCCCTCCGCGCGCAGCGCCGCGAAGTCCTCCGGGCCCTCCTCGCCGTGCAGCTGCACGCCCCGTACGCCGCTCTCCTCGGCGAAGCGCCGCACCTCGGCGACGGACTGCCCGCGGAACACTCCTACGGTGAGCACCCCGTCCGGCACGTGCACGGCGAGCTCCCGTGCCGTCTCGGCGTCGACCGTGCGCGGACTGCCGGGCGCGAACACGAAGCCGACGGCATCGGCCCCGGTGGCCACGGCGACCTCGACGTCGTGCGCGGTCTTGAGCCCGCAGATCTTGACGAACACATCAGTCATGTCTGCAGTCAACCAAAGGTCGGGGGGCTGGGGCGGTCCGTCCCATAGGCCGGGCATGGCGGTCCGCCCGCCGCTAGCCTGGGACGAGGCACACATTCAGGGGCACAGCACGCCATCCGGAGGATGACGGTGACGATCATGACCGAGCGGGCCACACCCATAGACACGCTGTCGGCGCCACCGACGTTCGAGAACCTCCTGCAGACGGTTGCGGAGATGAACACGCCAGTCGGCTTCAAAGCCGAGCTCATCCGGGGGAAGATCATCGTGTCGCCGTTCTCCAAGCTGCGCTACTCCCGTCGCATGCGTCTCCTGCGAGAGCAGCTCCAGGCACACGTCCCCAAGGGCCACTTCGCGGACACCTCGCCCTTCCTCTTCCGGTTCGCGGCGGCGGAGCGCGGCTATGGGCCGGACCTGTACGTCGCGGACGAGGCAGCCTTCGACGAAGAGGGACTCCACGCGGACGGAGCGGCACTGTCGCTGGTCGGAGAGTTCACGTCCGTCTCCACCAAGGACGCCGACTGGAACGAGAAGCTGGATGTGTACGGCCTGCTCGTGCCCATCTATCTGGTCGTCGACATGCAGCACTCGGAGATCACCTGCTTCTGGGACCCCTCCCCTCACGGATACCGCTCCCGCAAGACGGTCTCCTTCGGCCAGCCCCTGCACGTCCCGGAGCCGTTCGACTTCGACATCGACACCACCGGCTTCTAGGGCCGCGCAAACGCCCGAGGGCGGCACCCCCTCCGTCAGGAGAGGATGCCGCCCTCGGTACGTGAAGAACAGCCGATCTACCTTCGGGCCGGAGCCCGGGGGTGGATCAGAAGTCCATGTCGCCGCCCGGCATGCCGCCGCCGGCACCGGCGCCGGCCTTCTCGGGCTTGTCGGCGATGACGGCCTCGGTGGTGAGGAAGAGAGCCGCGATGGACGCCGCGTTCTGCAGGGCAGAGCGGGTGACCTTCGCCGGGTCGATGATGCCCGCCGCGATCATGTCCACGTACTCGCCGGTCGCGGCGTTCAGGCCCCAACCGATCTGCAGGTTGCGGACCTTCTCCACGACGACGCCACCCTCGAGACCACCGTTGACGGCGATCTGCTTGAGCGGGGCCTCCAGCGCGAGCTTGACGGCGTTGGCGCCGGTCGCCTCGTCGCCGGTGAGCTCGAGCTTGTCGAAGACCGAGGAGGCCTGCAGCAGGGCCACGCCGCCACCGGCGACGATGCCCTCTTCGACGGCCGCCTTCGCGTTGCGAACGGCGTCCTCGATGCGGTGCTTGCGCTCCTTGAGCTCGACCTCGGTCGCGGCGCCGGCCTTGATGACCGCAACACCGCCGGCGAGCTTCGCCAGGCGCTCCTGCAGCTTCTCGCGGTCGTAGTCCGAGTCGGAGTTCTCGATCTCGGCGCGGATCTGGTTGACGCGACCCTGGACCTGGTCGCTGTCACCGGAGCCGTCGACGATGGTCGTCTCGTCCTTGGTGATGACGACCTTGCGGGCGCGGCCGAGCAGGTCGAGACCGGCGTTCTCGAGCTTGAGGCCGACCTCCTCGGAGATGACCGTGCCGCCCGTGAGGATGGCGATGTCGCCGAGCATGGCCTTGCGACGGTCGCCGAAGCCCGGAGCCTTGACGGCGACGGACTTGAAGGTGCCGCGGATCTTGTTGACGACGAGGGTGGAGAGCGCCTCGCCCTCGACGTCCTCGGCGATGATCAGCAGCGGCTTGCCGGACTGCATGACCTTCTCCAGGAGCGGCAGCAGGTCCTTGACCGAGCCGATCTTGGAGTTGACGATCAGGATGTACGGGTCGTCGAGGGACGACTCCATGCGCTCCATGTCGGTGGCGAAGTACGCCGAGATGTAGCCCTTGTCGAAGCGCATGCCCTCGGTGAGCTCGAGCTCCAGGCCGAAGGTCTGCGACTCCTCGACCGTGATGACGCCTTCCTTGCCGACCTTGTCCATGGCCTCGGCGATGAGCTCGCCGATCTGGGTGTCGGCAGCGGAGATGGAGGCCGTCGAAGCGATCTGCTCCTTGGTCTCGACATCCTTGGCCTGCGCCAGCAGGGCGGCGGAGACGGCCTCGACGGCCTTCTCGATACCGCGCTTGAGGGCCATCGGGTTCGCACCGGCGGCCACGTTGCGCAGGCCCTCGCGGACGAGCGCCTGGGCGAGAACGGTGGCGGTGGTCGTACCGTCGCCGGCGACGTCGTCCGTCTTCTTGGCGACTTCCTTGACCAGCTCGGCGCCGATCTTCTCGTACGGGTCCTCGAGCTCGATCTCCTTGGCGATGGAGACACCATCGTTGGTGATCGTGGGGGCGCCCCACTTCTTCTCAAGGACGACGTTGCGACCCTTGGGGCCAAGGGTGACCTTGACGGCGTCGGCGAGCTGGTTCATGCCTCGCTCGAGACCGCGCCGGGCCTCCTCGTTGAACGCAATGATCTTGGCCATCTGAAGTGGTCCTCCCGGACAGCGGTGGATTGCTCCCGGACCGCGCCCGCGCCCGCGACGGACGGCCTGCGTGCCCGGCGGTTTCTTCCCGCCGGACCCTGCGGGCCTCACTGACCCGGTCCTCGTATAGGTAGCACTCTCACCCGGAGAGTGCTAACGCCAATGATTAGCACTCGACCCCCCCGAGTGCAAGCGGCTTCGGGCAACCCGGGATGAACACCCAGGCGCCGCAAGGGCGCCGGAACCGCCACGCACGAGGGGCCCGCATCCCGTGTCCAGGATGTGGGCCCCTCGTACATATGCCGTTGTGCCGTCGTGCGCGGCCGCTGTGCGCGGCCCCGTACGTGTCGGTGGTCGATCGCGGTCGGACTAGCCGGCGGCGAGCTTGACCATGTCCGCCTGCGGACCCTTCTGGCCCTGCGAGATCTCGAACTCGACCCGCTGACCCTCTTCAAGGGTGCGGTACCCGTCCATCTGGATGGCGCTGTAGTGGACGAACACATCCGCACCACCGTCGACCGCGATGAAGCCGTAGCCCTTCTCCGCGTTGAACCACTTGACGGTGCCCTGAGCCATGCCTAACTCCCCTATTACTGGCCCTTGCGCAGGACCGCACTTCGCGGTCCCGGGTCAGAACTTGCGCCGGAACGCCTCGACCGGGGCTGAATGTATCCGCACCGCTGCTGTCTGCAACAGGTCATTCCGACGAGAATTCTGGACACGCCAAAAGATTGAAATAGGGTGAAAACCCGGAATATTCCTGGGCAACTCGGGCCGGACAAACCTGGCCAACGACCCATAGCGCGCTTGCATGTTGACTCAATGTCAACCCTCCAGCGGCCCGCTCATATGCGGCGGGCAAGAACAGCGGAGGGGACTTCCCCAACTCTACCGCGCCCAATCAAGCAGAATTGCCCCCTCCGTTTGGTAACGGAGGGGGCAATTCAGTTTCTACGAGCCGTTGACCGCTCAGCAGCCGCCCGCGACGGCGGGGATGATCGAGATGCCCGCGCCGTCCGGGGTGGACGTCTGCAGCCCGCCCTCGAAGCGCACGTCGTCGTCGTTGACGTAGACGTTGACGAAGCGGCGCAGCTTGCCCTGGTCGTCCAGGACGCGCGCGGCGATGCCGGGGTGGCTCGCCTCCAGGGACTGGATGACCTCTTCGAGGGTCGCGCCCTCGGCGGGGACCTCGGCCTGGCCGCCGGTGTAGGTGCGCAGGATGGTGGGGATGCGGACGTTGACGCTCATGGCGCTACTGCCTTTCCGGTGTGCAGGGAGAAGAGAAGGGGGTGTCCGGCGGATCAGGGCCGGATCAGCCCGGGTGGTCTGGTGCCGTGCATTGCAAGGCGGAGGAGGGAGTCGACGCGGAGCGTCGGCGACCGACGACAACGCGGCAAGGCGCGGTGCCAGACCACCCGGGCCCGGCCCTGATCCGCCGGACACCCCCCTAGGCCAGGTTGGCGGCGCGGAACGCGTCCAGGCTGGGGCGGATGGTGGCGGTCTGGCCACCACCTTCGGCCACCGCCTCCAGGGTCTTGAGGCCGTCACCGGTGTTCAGGATCACGGTGGTCAGCGTGGGGTCGAGCTGCCCGTTCTCGACGAGCTTCTTCGTCACGCCGACGGTCACGCCGCCCGCGGTCTCGGCGAAGATGCCCTCGGTCTGGGCGAGGAGCTTGATGGCCTCGACGACCTGCTCGTCGTTGACGTCCTCGACGAAGCCGCCGGTGCGCCGCGCGATGTCCAGGACGTACGGGCCGTCCGCCGGGTTGCCGATGGCCAGCGACTTAGCGATGGTGTTCGGCTTCTGCGGGCGGACCACCTCGTGACCGGCCTTGAAGGCGGTCGAGACGGGCGAGCAGCCCTCGGCCTGGGCACCGAAGATCTTGTACGGCTTGTCCTCGACGAGGCCGAGCTTGATCAGCTCCTGCAGGCCCTTGTCGATCTTCGTGAGCTGCGAGCCGGACGCGATCGGGATGACGATCTGGTCGGGCAGCTGCCAGCCGAGCTGCTCGCAGATCTCGTACGCCAGGGTCTTGGAGCCCTCGCCGTAGTACGGGCGCAGGTTGACGTTGACGAAGCCCCAGCCCTCGCCCAGCGGGTCGCCGATGAGCTCGGAGCAGAAGCGGTTGACGTCGTCGTAGTTGCCCTCGATGCCGACGAGGTCGCCACCGTAGACACCGGCCATGACGACCTTGCCCTGCTCCAGGTCGTGCGGGATGAACACGCAGGAGCGGAAGCCGGCGCGGGCGGCCGCGGCGCCGACGGCGCCGGCCAGGTTGCCGGTGGAGGAGCAGGAGAGGGTGGTGAAGCCGAAGGCACGGGCGGCCTCGACGGCGATGGCCACGACGCGGTCCTTGAAGGAGTGCGTCGGGTTGCCGGAGTCGTCCTTGACGTACAGCTTGCCGGTGACGCCGAGCTCCTTGGCCAGGTTGGCCGCGTCCACGAGCTTGGTGAAGCCGGGGTTCAGGCTCGGCTTGGAGGCCACGTCCGCCGGGACGGGCAGCAGCGGCGCGTAGCGCCAGATGTTGTTCGGGCCGGCCTCGATGGCGGCGCGCAGGGCTTCCGGGTCGCCCAGCGGCAGGTCGTAGGCGACTTCGAGCGGGCCGAAGCACTCGGCGCAGGCGAAGATCGGGCCGAGCTCGAAGCGGGTACCGCACTCACGACAGGAAAGGCCGGTGGCGGGACCGAGATCGACAGAGGTGCCAACGGTGTTGGTTTCAACGCCGGTGTTTTCAACGGTTTCGGCAGAGGTTGCGACAGACTGTGCAGCCATGATGGCGAGGCCCTTTCTCCTCATCTTCCCCATGGCGCACTTCGCCATGAGACGGAATTGGCACCTTCCCTAGCCGGGGACCTCGCTGGCGGCGCTGGAATGCGCGATCGCGAGAACCGACTGGAGGGTTGCCGGGGCTTCAACGGGCCGTGTCCCTCTGCCCCTCTGGATGAGCGGTATGGCACCGGCGGACGCGCTCTGTGGCGCGCCGGTGCGTTTGTACGCGGGGCCCCCCGGCATGCGGTGGACCTTCGCGTTGTTCAAGACTGTAACCGAAGGCCCGGGTGGTTGAGACAGCCGTCCGAACGGCGAGATGGATCACATTTCGGTCCAAACGAGTGATGATCCCAGTGTCGAACCCGTGTCGAACCCGTGCAGAACGCGTGAGGGAACAAGGAGTGCTGAAGGTGCTGGAAGAGGTGGAGCGCTGGCTGGCAGACCGCTCCTGGTCAGCCGCCGACCGACCGCTCGGCCAGCTGCTTTCGGCCAAGCGGGCAGCGGGCAGCACGGTGAGCGTGGTGCTGCCGGCGCTGAACGAGGAGGCGACGGTCGGCCGGATCGTCGAGGTGATCAGGCGCGATCTGATCGAGGGGCTGCCGGTGCCCCTGGTGGACGAGCTCGTCGTGATCGACTCGGGCTCCACCGACCGCACCGCGGAGGTCGCGGCCAAGGCCGGGGCCCGTGTGGTGCACCGCGACGAGGTGCTGCCGCGGATCCCGGCGCTGCCCGGCAAGGGCGAGGTGCTGTGGCGCTCGCTGCTGGTCACCACCGGCGACATCGTCTGCTTCGTGGACGCAGATCTGCGCGATTTCTCGGCCGCCTTCGTGTCCGGGATCGTCGGCCCGCTGCTGACCGATCCGGACGTGCGCTTCGTCAAGGCGATGTACGACCGCCCCTTCGGCCAGGAGTTCAGCGACCCGAACGCCCTGGCCTCCGCCAGGGCCCACGGCCAGGGCGGCCGGGTCACGGAGCTGGTGGCCCGCCCCCTGCTCAACCTCCACTGGCCGCAGCTGGCCGGCTTCGTCCAGCCGCTGGGCGGCGAGTACGCCGTACGCCGCGAGCTGCTGGAGCGGCTGCCGTTCCCCGTGGGCTACGGGGTCGAGCTGGGGCTGCTGGTGGACGCCCTGCACACGGCCGGGCTGGACGCGCTGGCCCAGGTGGACGTGGGCGTACGGCTGCACCGCCACCAGGACGGCCAGGCGCTGGGGCGGATGGCCGCCGCGATCTACCGCACGGCGCAGGTACGGCTCTCGCGCGGGCACCTCGTACGCCCCGAGCTGACGCAGTTCGAGCGGGGCCCGGACGGGTTCGTACCGCACACCTACGCCGTGGACACCGAGGAGCGGCCCCCGATGCTCGACATCGAGGAGTACGCGCGCCGCCGCGTGGCATAGCGCCCTCGGCGGTGTGGCCTTCCTCTCGGTCCCGCGCACACGCGGGCACCGACGTTTGACCGGAGGCGGGGCGGGCTAGGTTCGCCGCATGGCTTCCCAGGTGCTCGTCGCCGCGAATCGCGGCCCCCTCTCGTACGCCCTCGCTGCGGACGGCACGCTCAGTGCCCGCCGCGGCGGGGGCGGCCTCGTCTCCGGCCTCTCCGCGGCCCTCGCGGAACAGCCGGGGGCGCTGTGGATCTGCGCGGCCCTGTCCGACGCGGACCGGGAGGCGGTACGGCGCGGGGTCGCCGAGCCGGGCGTACGGATGCTCGACATCGACCCCGAGGTGTACGACGGGGCGTACAACGGCATCGCGAACTCGGTGCTGTGGTTCCTCCACCACCACCTGTACGAGATCCCGCGCGAGCCGGTCTTCGACGCGGAGTTCCGGCGGCGCTGGGACGCGTACGTCACGTACAACGAGGCCTTCGCTGCGGCGCTGGCGCAGGAGGCGGCCGAGGGCGCGGCGGTCCTGATCCAGGACTACCACCTGGCCCTCGCCCCGGGGCTCCTCCGGGAGCTCCGCCCCGACCTGCGGATCGGGCACTTCACGCACACGCCGTGGGCCTCGCGGGAGTTCCTGGAGATGCTCCCGGCGGACATCCGGAGCCAGCTGGTGTGGGGGATGCTCGGGGCGGACCGGCTGGGGTTCCACACCTGGGGGTGGGCCCACAACTTCATCACCGGCGCGCACCTCGATGATGCGACCGGCATCGCGGACCCCTTCTTCCCCCGGGACGGACAGGCCGGGGTGTGGCACCGCAAGCTGCTCGCGGACCGCGGGACGTACGCGGAGAAGCGGTTCGCCACGGTGAGCCCCTACCCCCTCGGCGTGGACGGGGACGAGCTGCGCGCGCTCGCGCACCGGCCGGAGGTGGACGACAAGCTGGCGGCGCTGCGGGCGGAGGTCGGCGGGCTGAAGACGATCGTCCGGGTGGACCGCACGGAGCTGTCGAAGAACATCCTGCGGGGGCTGCTGGCGTACCGGGAGCTGCTGATCACGCACCCCGAGTGGCGCGAGCGGGTGGTCCACCTGGCCTCCGCGTACCCGTCCCGGCAGGACCTGACCGTCTACCGGGAGTACACCGAGTCGGTGCGGGAGCTGGCGGCCTCGATCAACGAGGAGTTCGGCACGGCCGACTGGCAGCCGGTGCTCGTCTCCGTCGAGGACGACTTCGCGCGGTCGCTGGCGGCGTACCGGCTGGCGGACGTGGCGCTGGTCAACCCGGTGCGGGACGGCATGAACCTCGTCGCGAAGGAGATCCCGGTGGTCTCGGAGGCGGGGTGCGTGCTGGTGCTGTCCACCGGGGCGGGGGCGTACGAGGAGCTGGGCGCGGATGCGCTGACGGTGAACCCGTACGACGTCACGGCGACGGCGGAGGCCCTGCACGCCGCGCTCTCCATGCCGGCGGCGGAGCGGGCGGACCGTACGAAACGCCTGGCCGCGGCGGCGACGGCCCTCCCGCCGGCCCAGTGGCTCACGTCCCAGCTGGACGCCCTGCGCACCTGACGGCCCCACAGCACCCCTTGCCGCTGCGCGGGGCGAAGTCCCCTCCCCGCCCTTCGCCCATCCCCCAGACTCCGTCCGGGGGGACCCCCAGCCGGGCTGCGCCCGGACCCCCTGGGGCTCCGCCCCAGACCCCGCGCCTCAAACGCCGGCGGGGCTGGATTTGCCGCTGCGCGGCAACCCAGCCGGCCGGCCCGTCCCAGCCTCGCCGAGCGGAAATCCAGCCCCTCCGGCGTTTGAGGAGCGGGGGTCCGGGGGCTGGCCCCCGGGAACGGCGCCGCACACGGCAGGGGTCCGGGCGGAGCCCGGGGAACGGTGGAAGGGTGGGTAGGGGACGGCCCCGCAGGGCAGCGAGCCGCACCCGCCCGGCGGCGCGGCGGGACGCGAGGGACCCGAGGGGCGCGTCAGGAACTAAGCCCGGACGGCCGCGGCCAACCCCGCCAGGAAGGCGACGACCTCCGCCGGTCCGGACAGCGTCAGGTCCGCGCGGGAGGCCAGCTCCGGAACCTCCGCGGAGCCACTGCACAGCAGCAGCCCCGGCATCCCCCCGGCCCGCAGCTTCTCCACCGCCGAGTACGCCGCGAGGTCCCCGAGGTCGTCCCCGGCGTAGAGCACGGCCTCCGCCCCCACCTCCGCGAGGTACTCCGTGAGGGCGACGCCCTTGTCCATCCCCGGCGGCCGCAGCTCCAGTACGGCCCGGCCCGGTTCGACCATCAGGCCGTGCCGGGCCGCCAGCCCCGCCAGGGGCTCGCGCAGGGCCGCGAAGGCCGCATCCGGGTCGGCCGCGCGGCGGGTGTGGACGGCCAGCGCCTGGCCCTTCTCCTCGATCCAGGTCCCGCGCCACGCGCCGATCGCGTCCAGGAACCCGGGCAGCTCCGCCCGGACCGCCGCCACCCCCGGATGCTCGGCCGGAGCGTGCACGATGCCGCTCACGGCGTCCCAGCGCTCGGCCCCGTAGTGCCCGAGCACCACCAGGTGTTCGAGTCCCGGGACCCCGGCGAAGCCGCCGTAGCGGACGGCGACCCCGGCCGGCCGGCCGGTGACGACCGCGATGGAGCCGACCTCGGGGGCGAGGGCGGCGAGCGCGGGGACGGCTCCGGGGTGGGCCCGTGCCTGGTCGGGGTCGGGGACGATGTCGGCGAGGGTGCCGTCGAAGTCGAGGGCGACGACGGAGCGGCGCGGTGCGCGGAGGAGGGCTGCGAGTCCCTCGCGTCCGGCGGCGGTGACGGGCATCGGCAGATCGTGCGGATGGCTCCCCATACGCACGACCCTAACGGCCCAACCGGGCCACGGCTACGGCGCGCGGCCCCGCAGCTACCGCCTCGCCCGCTGGGCCTCGCGGATGCGCCGCAGCCGGTTCACGGTGCCCGGTGCGTGCTGGAGGGCCCTGGGGTCGTCCATCAGCGCGTTGAGCAGCTGGTAGTACCGGACCGGGGGCATCCCCAGTCCTTCCCTTATGGCCCGCTCCTTGGCGCCCGGCCCGGGCCAGGTGCGGCCTTCGTAGGCCAGTACGGCCGCCTCGTCGGCGCTCAGCCCGGCCGGCGGCCTCTCGTCCGCGTCCGTCATACGGCCAGATTAGCCCCGCCCTACGACAGCCCCCGCCCGGCGCGGACCAGCGCGCGGACGAGCGCACGGACCAGCGCGCCGATCAGCGCGCCGATCCGGCCCGGATCAGCGGGGCTCCGCCTTGCGCGCCATCTCCGCGAGGTCCGCGAGGGTCTTGTCGGGCTGTCCGCCCGGCTGCACGGCCTTGCCGATGTTCTTCTTGACGTCCTCGCTGACGGCCGCCCAGGACTTCTTGCCCACCGGGTACAGGCGTGCGTTGGGCAGTGCGTGCAGGAAGGTCTTCAGCTCCGCCGAGGACGCGCCCGTGGAGGCGTCCATCGCCCGGGAGCCGCTGGTGGTGACCGGGAGCAGGTCGTACTTCTCGGTGAAGGTCGTGACGTTGTTCTCCTCGTACAGGAAGTCGAGGAACTTCCCGGACTGCGTCTGGTGGCCGGTCTTGAAGGCCATCACCCAGTCGGCGACGCCCATCGTCGGGTGGGGCACCCCGTCGGAGGTCGGCATGGGCGTCATGCCGTACTCCACGCCCTTCGCGGCGGCCTGCTTGAGGAGGGTCGGGTGCCCGTTGAGCATGCCGACCTCGCCGCGCGCGAAGGAGTCGAAGGCGGCCTGGCGGTCCAGCTTGGCCGGTGCGACGGGGCCGGTCAGGCCCGTGCCGACGAGCTCGTCGCGCAGGAACTCCAGGGTCTTGATGTTGGCCGCGGAGTCGATCGAGTACGCGTCCTCGTTGTCGGCGTAGCCTCCGCCGCCCGCGAGCAGCCACTGCATGGTCTCGGCCTGCGCCTCCTCGCGGCCCAGGGGCAGCGCGAAGGGCGTCGGGACCCCGTCCGCCTTGAGCTTCTTGGCGGCGGCCTCCAGGTCGGCCCAGCTCTTGGGCTGCCAGCGGGTCTTGCCGTCCTTGGGGATGATTCCGGCGTCGGCGAAGAGCTTCTCGTTGTAGAACATCAGCCGGGTGCTGGCCACGAAGGGCATGCCGTACTGGACGCGCCGGACCTTGCCCGCCTCGGCGAGCGGTTCGAGGAAGTCGGCCTGGGTGTTCACGGAGAGCAGCTCGTCGGCGGAGTACAGCTTGCCCTCGGCCGCGTAGTCGGCGTAGGCGCCGATCTGGGCGATGTCGGGGGCCTCGCCGGCCTTGACCATCTCGGCGACCTTGGCGTCGACCTCGGACCAGGAGTAGACGTCGACCTGGACCTTGATGCCGGGGTTGCGCTTCTCGAAGGACGCGGCGAGGTCCTTCCAGTAGGGCTTGGAGGAGTTTTCCGGTTTGTCCCCGTAGTCGGCCGCCACGACCTTCAGGGTGACCTCGTTGTCTCCGGTGAGGCCCGACACGGCGCCGCAGCCGGTCAGCGTCACGGTCGTCAGGCACAGTGCGAGGCCGGACGCGGCGAGGTTCAGCTTTCTGGCCTGGACAGTTCGCGCCTTCAAAGTTCTCGTTCCACCCCAGGTTGTTCCGTACGATTCGCGTAAAGGTCTACACCACTTTTGAGCCTCGTCAACATCCGGGTCCAAACGTGCACACAGCCTGCACGCGCACACGCGTACGGGCCCGCGCACGGACCCGCGTGCCGGCCCGCCGCCCGACGAAGGTCCTGAATTTGTATGGCTACTCAACAATCCCTCCCAGTGGACTAGACCTTTGCCCTCCGATCACGCGAGACTGTCACCCGTGAAACCCGTGAAACACGTCATCGCCCTCGATGTGGGCGGCACTGGGATGAAGGCCGCCCTCGTCGCCGCCGACGGCACCCTGCTCCACGAGGCGCGCCGCGCCACCGGCCGCGAGCGGGGCGCCGAAGCCGTCGTCGAGACGATCCAGGACTTCGCCGCCGAGCTCCTCGACCTCGGCCGGGAGCGCTTCGCCACCACCGCCTCCGCGGCCGGCGTGGCCGTCCCCGGCATCGTCGACGCCGAGAACGGAATCGCCGTCTACGCGGCGAACCTGGGCTGGCGCGACGTCCCCATGCGCGAGCTGCTCGGCAGACGCCTCGGCGGGATCCCGGTCGCGCTGGGCCACGACGTCCGCACGGGCGGACTCGCCGAAGGCCGCATCGGCGCGGGCCGCGGCGCCGACCGCTTCCTGTTCGTCCCCCTCGGCACCGGCATCGCCGGAGCCATCGGCATCGCCGGCCGCATCGAGGCCGGCGCGCACGGGTACGCGGGCGAGATCGGCCACATCGTGGTCCGCCCCGGCGGCCCCGCCTGCGGCTGCGGCCAGCGCGGCTGCCTGGAGACCCTCGCCTCCGCCTCCGCCGTCAGCCGCGCCTGGGCTGCCGCCTCCGGCGACCCCGAAGCGGACGCCGCGGACTGCGCCAAGGCCGTGGAGTCGGGCGACGAGCGCGCCCGGGAGGTCTGGCTCGCCGCCATCGGCGCCCTGGCCGACGGGCTGGTCACCGCGATCACCCTGCTGGACCCGCGCACGCTGATCATCGGTGGCGGGCTGGCCGAGGCCGGGGAAACCTTGTTCACACCACTACGGACGGCCGTCGAGGAACGCGTGACGTTCCAGCGGCTGCCCCACATCGTTCCGGCGGCCCTCGGGGACACCGCCGGATGCCTGGGTGCAGGGCTGCTCGCCTGGGATCTACTCGCCACGGAGGTACCTGCCTGATGTCCGGAAGCGCACATGTGGGCCGCAGCACCGTTCTGACCGGCGCCGACGTGGTGCTGCCCACGGGCATCGTCAAGGGCGGACGCCTCATCGTCGACGGCGAGCGCATCGCCGGCAGCGCCGAGGAGAACGCGGCCGTCGTCGACCTCTCCGGGTGCCTGATCGTCCCCGGCTTCGTCGACATGCACAACCACGGCGGCGGCGGCGCCTCCTTCACCTCCGGCACCGCCGAGGAGGTGCTCAAGGGCGTACGGACCCACCGCGAGCACGGCACCACCACCCTGGTCGCCTCCACCGTCACCGGCGACCTGGACGAGCTGGCCCGCCGCGCCGGACTGCTCGCCGAGCTGACCCAGCAGGGCGACATCGCGGGCATCCACTTCGAGGGCCCCTTCATCAACCCCTGCCGCAAGGGCGCGCACAAGGAAGACCTCCTGCGCGACCCCGACCCGGCCGAGGTCCGCAAGCTGATCGACGCCTCGCACGGCGCAGCCCGGATGTTCACCCTCGCCACCGAACTCCCCGGCGGCCTGGACTCCGTACGGCTGCTCGCCGAGCACGGGGTCATCGCGGCGATCGGCCACACGGACTCCACGTACGAGCAGACCCTCGAAGCCATCGACGCGGGCGCGACCGTCGCCACCCACCTCTACAACGCGATGCCGGGCCTGGAGCACCGCGCCCCGGGCCCCATCGCGGCCCTGCTGGAGGACGAGCGGGTCACCGTCGAGCTGATCAACGACGGCACCCACCTGCACCCCGCCATGCTGGAGCTGGCCTTCCACCACGCGGGCGCGAACCGGGTGGCGCTGATCACCGACGCGATGGACGCGGCCGGCTTCGGCGACGGGATCTACCACCTCGGCCCGCTGGAGGTCGAGGTCAAGGAGGGCGTTGCCCGCCTCGTCGAGGGCGGCTCCATCGCGGGCTCCACCCTCACCCTGGACACCGCCTTCAAGCGGTCGGTCACCCTCGACAAGCTCCCCGTCGAGTCCGTGGTCCAGGCGATCTCCGCCAACCCGGCCAAGCTGATCGGCGTCTACGACCAGGTCGGCTCGCTGGAGCCCGGCAAGTACGCGGACCTCGTCGTCCTCGACTCCGCCTTCGACGTCCGCGGCGTCATGCGGCGCGGCGAATGGATCGTGGACCCGCTCGCCGCGGGCAACTGATCAGGGACTTCTCCGGAAGCGGTCGGCCCCGGGTGCTGGGCCGACCGCTCCTCTGTTTGACATGCTGTTGCCCCGCACGAGGCGGCACACACCGAGACCGGGGCCCGTCATGATCCTGACCGTGACGCTCAACACCGCGCTCGACGTCACCTACCGCGTACCGCGCCTGCTCGCGCACGCCTCCCACCGCGTCACCGAGGTCACCGAACGCCCCGGCGGCAAGGGCCTCAACGTGGCCCGCGTGCTCGCCGCGATCGGCCACGAGGTCACCGCGACCGGCTTCGCGGGCGGCCCCACCGGAACCCTCGTGCGCGAGCTGCTCGCCGGCTCCCCCGGCGTCCGCGACGAGCTCGTCCCCTGCGCGGGCACCACCCGCCGCACCCTGGCCGTCGTCGACGAGGCCTCCGGGGACACCACGCAGTTCAACGAACCCGGCCCGCTGATCACCGCCGCCGAGTGGTCCGGTTTCCTCGCCCGCTACGAGGCCCTGCTGGCGGGCGGCGCCCGCGCGGTGGCCCTGTGCGGCAGCCTGCCCCCGGGCGTCCCCATAGGGGCCTACGCGACCCTCGTACGGGCGGCCCGCGCGGCCGGCGTGCCCGTCCTCCTCGACACCAGCGGCGAAGCCCTGCGCCGCGGGGTCGCCGCCCGCCCCGACGTGATCAAACCGAACGCCGCCGAGCTGGCCGAGCTGACCGGATCGCGGGACCCGCTGCCCGCCACCCGGGACGCCCGCCGCCGCGGGGCCCACGCCGTGGTCACCTCGCTCGGCCCGGAGGGACTGCTGGCCGCCACCGCCCAGGGCACCTGGCGCGCGGCCCCGCCCCGCACCCTGGCGGGCAACCCCACCGGCGCCGGCGACTCCGCGGTCGCGGGCCTCCTCTCGGCCCTCACCGAAGGCCTGGACTGGCCGGACCGCCTGACCCGCGCGGTGGCCCTCTCGGCAGCCACGGTCGCGGCCCCCACGGCGGGAGACTTCGACCCCCGCACCTACGAGGAGGTACGGGGGTCGGTGAAGGTCACGGCCGGCTGAGCGGCCGGCTGGAGGTCAGCGCTTCTCGAGGACGAACCGGTCGATGACCGCCTCGCAGGAGTTGCCCGCCTCGCAGGAGATCTTGATGGTGTTCGTGCCCTGCTTGAGGTTCACGTAGGAGTAGGTGTTGGTCCAGCCCTTGGCCCAGTCACCCTCGCCGGCCTTCGCGAAGTTCTTCATGTTGATCGGCCGGGTCTGCACCTTGTCGTTGATCGCCAGCGTCATGCCGGCGTCCTTGCCCGGCACGCCGTAGTACATCCGGAAGGTGTACTCGCCGGTCTTGGGGACCTCCAGCGTCCAGGTCACCGCGGCACCCTGCTGGTTGAAGCCGCCGACGTACTTGCCGCCGTCGCTCTTCGCACCCGGCACCGCGCTCTCCAGCGCCGCGCCACCGCTGATCACCATGCCCGGGCCGCCCGCGTCGCCCTTGGGCAGCGGGGCGTCCGCCGACGCGGAGCCGCTCGGCTGGTTCGAGGGGGTGTTCTGGGCGGGGGCCGACGGGCTCTGGCCCGCGTTCGCGTTGTTCTTGTTCTTGTCGGCGTCGTCGTCCTTGCCGAAGATCACGGCCGCGCCGATGCCGATCGCCACCGCGGCGACCACCGCGACGGCCGCGATGAGCATGCCCCTGCGGCTGGACCCGCCGCCGCCGTGCCCGCCGCCGTGGCTCCCGCCGCGCCCGCCGCCGGAGCCCGGCAGCGGAACGGACTGGGTGTACTGCGGGGGCTGCTGCTGCGGCGGAACGCCGTAGCCGCCCGCCTGGAGCGCTTCGGGTGCCTGGTACTGCGCCTGGTAGGCCGGAGGCTGCTGCTGCGGGACCTGCCCGCGCTGGCCGCCGTAGGGCCGGTCACCGACCGTGCGGACCTGGTTGTACGAGGTCCGGGGCACACCCGGCTGACCGCCGGTGGGTCCCGGGTAGCCGTACCCGCCGCCCTGCCCGGGCGGGGTGGCACCCGCGGCCTGGCCGTCCTCGTAGAGGTAGCCGAACGGGTCGTCATCCTCGGGCTTGTTCGCCCCGTTGTTCGGGCCGTGGTTCGCGGGCGTCGTCATCGCAGGTCACTCCTTTCGACCCCGGGGAGCCTACCCCGAACAGGTGCGCCCACGGGCGGCCCGAGAGTTTACCCGGCCCTGCGGTGTGCCTTCGAACGGGAACGCTTCTCGATGTACATGCGCTGGTCGGCGGAGCGCAACACCTCGTCCGCCGACATGCCGCAGCTCGCCCAACCGATCCCGAAACTCGCTCCCACACGGACCGCACGGCCGTCCACCCGGATCGGCGGGATGATGGCGTTCCGCAGCCGCACGGCGAGGTCGGCGGCGTCGGCGGCGCCCAGCCCGTCGGCGAGGACGACGAACTCGTCACCGCCCAGCCTGGCGACCGTGTCCCCGTCCCGGACACCGGTCGTCAGCCGCCGGGCCACCTCGATCAGGACCGCGTCGCCGGTGTGGTGCCCGAACCGGTCGTTGATCGACTTGAACCCGTCGAGGTCGCAGAAGAGCACCGCGAGCCCCTTCGTACCGTCGTCGATGTCGGTCGCCGGAGCGACCGTGTGCACGTGGTGGTCGTACGGGCCGCCCGCGGCCGAACCGCCCGGGCCGCCCATGCCGCCGGGGAACTCGAAGGGCTCGGGGAAGCCGTCGGGCCGGAACCCGTGCTCGCCCGGTGCGCCCTCCACCGAGGGCCGGGTCTCGAAGGCCGCGTCCAGCGCCTCCACGGCGGTGGCGCGCACCGACTGCGGGCGGCGACAGAGCCGGGCCCCGAGCCGGGAGCGCAGCTCGGCGCTGTTGGGCAGGCCGGTCAGCGAGTCGTGGCTGGCCCGGTGGGCGAGCTGCAGCTCGTGCCGCTTGCGCTCCTCGATGTCCTCGACGTGCGTGAGCAGGAAGCGCGGCCCGTCGGCTGCGTCGGCGACGACGGAGTTGCGCAGCGAGACCCAGACGTACGTACCGTCGCGCCGGCCCAGTCTGAGCTCGGCGCGGCCGCCCTCGGCGGAGGTGCGCAGCAGGGTGCCGATGTCCTCGGGGTGCACGAGGTCGGAGAAGGAGTACCGGCGCAGCACGGAGGCGGGCCGCCCCAGCAGCCGGCACAGCGCGTCGTTGGTGCGCAGCAGGCGGCCGTGCTGGTCGCCGCCCATCTCGGCGATGGCCATGCCGCTCGGCGCGTACTCGAAGGCCTGGCGGAACGACTCTTCACTGGCGCGCAGGGCCTGCTGCTCGCGCTCGAGGCGGACCAGGGCCCGCTGCATGTTCGCGCGGAGCCGGGCGTTGCTGATGGCAATCGCGGCCTGGAAGGCATACATCTGGAGCGCTTCGCGACCCCAGGCGCCGGGCCGGCGGCCGTTGCGCGGGCGGTCCACGGAGACCACGCCGAGCAGTTCGCCGCCGGAGGCGTACATGGGTGCGTAGAGCCGGTCCTCGGGGTGCCACTCGTCCTCGAACCGCGGGTCGGGGCCCTCGGTGTGCCACTGGGGAACGTCGTCCTCGACGAGGACCCAGCCCTCGGTGTGCGGGATGAAGCGCAGTCCGTCCCAGTTCTCGCCCATCGTCAGGCGGCGTTCCCAGGAGGCGCGCGAGCCGACGCGGCCGGTGATCAGGGCTTCGGCGGCGGGGTCTCCCGCGAAGGCGGCGACGACCAGATCACCGTCGGGGCGAACGAGGTTGACACAGGCGAGTTCGTAGCCGAGGCCGAGGACGATGCCGTCGACGACGGTCTGCAGGGTGTCCGCCAGGCTCCGGGCCGTATTGAGCTCGGCCACCACCCGGTGCAGCTGCCGCAGGGTCGCAAGACGGACGTACGGCTCCGACTCGGTCTCCATTGCTCGCTCTCCCCGAGACCTCGACAGCAACTCCAGGTTTGTCATCGGCGCTTCGTTGCGGTGTCCCGTCCACTGAATCACAGTGAGCTGTGCGGCAGGTACACAGGGTCAACAAATCTTGCTCTCTGTGGCTCAAGTCACATGAGATGAATAAGGGTGACCGCCGCGCCGCCCCACTCGGATCCATTCCGGCCGGTTCGCCCGACTCGTTCCCGGGAGCAAACGATACGCCCGGACCCGGGAGATCCCGGGGACCCGAGGGGGCCCGAGGGCTCCCGGATCTGCTGGGAACGGCCCGGTCGGGCCGGGGCGGCTTAGGGCGAGGGGCGGGGGCGCACCTCGGACCTCCGCCCGATGCGCCGCGCGAGGGGTGACAGTAGCGTCCCGACCGTGCCCCCAACGACCCCCGTGACACCACTTTCCGTACCCGCCCCCCATGCTGAGGGGGTGAGCAACGACGAGTTCCGGGCCGCGATGTCCCGACTGGCGGCAGGCGTATGCCTGATCACCGCGCAGGAACCCCCCCTGTCGGCCGGCGGCCGCGGCGAGGACGTCGGCATGACGGCGACCGCCTTCATGTCCGTGTCCCTGGAACCGCCCCTGGTCCTCGTCAGCGTGCGCGAGGGCTCCCGGATGGACGACCTGCTGGCCGAGCAGCCCCTGTGGGCGGTGTCGGTGCTCGCCGACCACCAGGTCCAGACCGCGAGCCGGTTCTCGATGAAGAACCGCATCAGCGACCGGCTGCTCTTCGCCGACCTGCCCCACACGCGCGGGGGCATCTCCGGCGCCCCGCTGCTCTCGGGTTCTCTGGCCACCCTGGAGTGCCGTACGGAGAACCGCGTCGAGGCGGGCGACCACACCCTGGTCATCGGCCACGTCCTCACCGCGACCCAGCCGGCGCCGGACTCCCCGCCGCTGACGTACTTCCGGGGGCGCTACCGGCACCTGGCGCCCTGAGCGCCGGCGTCCGGGGGCTGCCGGGAGCGGGGGCTACCAGTCCCGCGCGTTGCGGCCCCGCTTGGTCTCGCCGCGGGCCTTCTTCTCGCGCAGCCGCCGCTCGTTGATGCCCCGGGGGATCTTCGTCGCCCGCCGCGCCTTCGGCGGCGGCGCCGTGGCCTCGGCCAGCAGCGCGGTCAGCCGGACCAGCGCCATCTCCCGGTTGCGGAACTGCGAGCGGTGCTCGGAGGCCCGTACGGTCACCACCCCGTCGACCAGCCGGGACGCGAGGCGCTCCAGCGCCCGCTCCTTCCACACGTCGGGCAGCGACTTCGTCGCCGCGACGTCGAAGAGGAGCTCGACGCGCGAGTCCGAGGTGTTCACGTGCTGGCCGCCCGGCCCGGAGGACCGCGAAAAACGCCAGGCGAGCTCGCCCTCGGGGAGCACGACCGAACCGCGGATGACATAGGGACCAGGCATGCCCCCTATGATCCGTGCCCGCCGGGGCCCCGTCACCCGCATTTCCGACCGCATCGCGGACAATTCTCCGAATGCGGAACCTGGCGCCCCTCTCCCCGCGTTATGGAGGGCAGCGGTAACTTGGGCACTCTCACGGTCGATACGACAAGTGAGACCAAGTGAGACTAGGAAGGGACACCAGTCACCATGGCAGTAAGCCTCTCCAAGGGCGGAAACGTCTCGCTCAGCAAGGAGGCCCCGGGCCTCGCGGCCGTCACCGTCGGCCTCGGCTGGGACACCCGGACGACCACCGGTGTCGACTTCGACCTGGACGCCTCCGCGATCGCGGTCAACCCGCAGGGCAAGGTCGTCTCCGACGGCCACTTCGTCTTCTTCAACAACAAGTCCACCCCGGACCAGACCATCGTCCACACCGGTGACAACCGCACCGGCGAGGGCGCGGGCGACGACGAGGCCATCAACGTCAACCTCGCGGGCCTGCCCGCCGACGTCGACAAGATCGTCTTCCCGGTCTCCATCTACGACGCCGAGACCCGCAGCCAGAACTTCGGCCAGGTCCGCAACGCGTACATCCGCGTGGTGAACCAGGCCGGCGGCGTCGAGATCGCCCGCTACGACCTCTCCGAGGACGCGGCGACCGAGACCGCCATGGTCTTCGGCGAGCTGTACCGCAACGGCGCCGAGTGGAAGTTCCGTGCCGTGGGCCAGGGTTACGCCTCCGGCCTGACCGGCATCGCCCAGGACTTCGGCGTCAACGTCTGACCCTGAGCGCCCGCGTCCGAGGACGCGTCTCAGCTGAAGCCCCCTCCCGGCCGTCCGGGGAGGGGGCTTCGCTACCGTTCGGTACGTGATCCTCCTGCCGCTCGCTCCCCTCGAGGACGGCGCCCTGCCGGGCCCGGTCCTCAGCGAAATCGCCACGCTCTACGCGACGAACCACGCGTTCTTCGAGCTCAGCGGCGATTTCCCCGACCCCGGCCGCATCACGGTCGAGCAGGTCGCCGCCGCACTCGCCGACGAGCTCGCCCATGAAGGCGCCGAGGTCCTCCTCGCCCGCTCCGCCGGACGCCTCGTAGGCCTGGCCGCCACCCTCGCCCACACTGGTCACCTTTCCCCTGGTGATCCGGCGTCCGAGGACCCCGACCCGTGGATCGGCCTCCTGCTCATCGACGCCACCGCGCACCGCGAGGGGTACGGCCGCGCCGTGGTCGCCCTGGTCGAGGACCGCTTCCGCGCCGCCGGACGCTCGGGCGTACGGCTCGCCGTGCTCGACGGCAACGAGAAGGGCCTCGCCTTCTGGCAGTCCCAGGGCTACGTCACCCTGCGCCAGGGCGCCGACCGCGAGGCGGGCCGGCCCTGCACGGTCCTGCGCAAGGCCCTGTAGGCGGGGGAGCTGCGGGGCCGCCTACGGCGCCTTGGGTGCCTTGGGGCGGTCCTTCCCGTACAGCCACACGTCCCAGACCTCCGTCAGGTCACGGCCGGTCTTCTCCTCCGCGTAGGCGGTGAAGTCGGCCGTGCTCGCGTTCCCGTGCCGGTGGTCGGCGGCCCAGCCGCGCACCAGGGCGAAGAACTTCTCGTCGCCGACCTCCTGCCGGACCCGTTGCAGGACCATCGCCCCGCGCCCGTACACCGGGGACGCGGAGATCTCCTTCGGGCTCCGCGGGGCGGCCGGCGGGAAGGCGCCCCAGTCCGAGCCCGCCTCCCCGTCGACGCGGGTGTCCCCGGCGAGGTAGGCGTCGAAGTGCTGCTGTGCGCTCGGCCCGCCGTGGTCCTCGGACCACAGCCACTCGGCGTAGGTCGCGAAGCCCTCGTTGAGCCACATGTCCTTCCAGGACTTCGGCGACACGGAGTTCCCGAACCACTGGTGCGCCAGCTCGTGCAGCACCAGCTCCTGGCTGCCGGGCGCCCCCGGGAACACCGGCCGGGTCTGCGTCTCCAGTGCGTAGCCGAGGCTGTGCGCGGGCAGCACGATCGCGCCGGTCGCGGAGAAGGGGTACGGGCCGAACCGCCCGATGCCCCACTCCACCATCTCGGGCAGCCGCGACAGCGGGGCCCTGCTCGCCGCCGCCTCGCCGGGCGCCACCGCCGTGTAGACGGGGATCCCGGAGGCGGTCCGCCCGGTCGTCACCTCGAACTTCCCGACGGCCACGGTCGCCAGGTAGCTCGCCATCGGCTCCGCGGAGTGCCAGGCGAACACGGTCCGCCCGCCGCCCGCCTCCCCCTTCTCCTCCGTACGGGAACGCAGCACGCCGTTGGAGACGGCCTCGTACCCCCGGGGGACGCTCACCCTGATGTCGTACGTGGCCTTGTCGCTCGGGTGGTGGTTCCCCGGGAACCAGGCCATCGACCCGACGGGTTCGCCGACGGCGACCGCGCCCTTGCCGCCCGGGGTGACGATCCACCCTTCCTCGGACCCGTCGGGGTCGGTCACCGTCTTGGGCCGGCCGGAGTAGTCGACCTCCGTACGGAAGACCTCCCCCCGCTCCAGATCCTCGGCGGGGCGCACCGTCAGCTCGTTGCCGGAGCGGTTGAAGCGGGCCCCGACGCCCTGCACGCTCACGCCCTCCACCTCGAGTCCGCTGAGGTCGAGGTTGAAGGAGCTGAGCCCGTGCTCGGCGCGGGCGGTGATGACGGCGGTGGCGTGCAGCCGCCCGTCGGCCGGGTCGTAGTCGAGGTCCAGGGAGTAGTGCTCGACCTGGTAACCGCCGTTGCCGGCCTTGGGGAAGAACGGGTCGCGCACCCCCGACGCACCCGGCCGCCCCTGCACGGTCTCCCCCGTGCAGCCGGTGAGGGCGAGCAGGGTGGCGACGGCAGGGGCGGCCAGGCGTGCGAGAAAGCGGTGATCCACGCCTTCGAGACTACGTCCCGTAACGCTCGTCTCCGGCTACTTGGCGAGGGCGTCCACGCCGGCCTTGGCGAACTTCTCGTCCAGGTCACCGCTCGGGGCGCCGGCCACGCCGATGCCCGCGACCGGGGCGCCCTCGGCCTGGACCGGGGTGCCGCCGCCGAGGAAGAGGGTGCCGGGGATGTCCTTCAGGTTCGGGGTCTGCGCGAGGCGGCCGGCGAGCACCGAGGTCGGGGCGTTCCAGGACACGGCGGTGAAGGCCTTGCGCTGCGCGGACTCGTAGGACTGCGGGCCGGCGCCGTCACCGCGCAGCGTGACGATGGTGTTGCCGTTGCGGTCCACCACGGCGACGGTCACCTTCTGGTTCTCCTGCTCGGCGGCGTGCAGCGCGGCCTGGGCGGCGCGGGTGGCGGCGTCGATGGTGAGGTGCGTGGAGGTGGTGAAGTTCTTCTTGTCGCCGTCCTTCTTCGCGACGGCGGCGGTGGCGGCGGCCGGAGCGGAGGCCGGGGCGGCGCTGGCGCTGACCGCGCCGAAGGCTCCGGCGCCGAGGGCGACGGCGACGGCGGTACCGGTGAGAACGCGGGTGCGGGTCTTCATGTCTGCTGCTCCTGTGAACGTCGGCACGGCGGGCGGTCCTGCCGTTGCTCCAAGCCTCTCCCCGCCACCCCCACCACCCCGTCCCCGTACCGGCTCCGAACCCGCCCCCCACCGGCTGACCCAGGGGTCAACCGATCGGCTGATGCGCCCTGCCCCCACGGCACGCTTACCTGACCTTCCGGCACCACACCCAGCCGCCCGGGCCGCCTTCCCACCCATCCCAGCCGTCCGACGCTCGAGGACCAGGGTCCGGGCCTTTCCAGCCGTCCGGCGTCGGAGGCCCAGGGCCTGGGCACTTTCAGCCGTCCGGCGTTTGAGGACCGGGGTCCGGGGCGGAGCCCCGGGGGGTCCGGGGCGGAGCCCCGGGGGGTCCGGGGCGGAGCCCCGGGGGGTCCGGGGCGGAGCCCCGGGGGGTCCGGGGCGGAGCCCCGGGGGGTCCGGGGCGGAGCCCCGGGGGGTCCGGGCGCAGCCCGGTACCCCTCCAGCCCGTCCGGCGCTTGAGGACCGGGTCAGGGCCGGCCCTGGGAACGGAGGAAGGGCGGGTAGGGGACTCCGCCCCGCAGGGCCGACCACCCGCACAGCCGGACAACCGGCACCATGGACATACGCACCACCCCCAGGAGCACCCCCGTGACCAGCGCACACCTCCCCGGCCCGCCGAGCCCGGCAACCACCCCACCCCAAAAAGACACCCGCGCCCTCGCCACGGTCATGCACACCGCGTTCTTCCTCCTCCTGGGCGCCTCCGTGGCCCGCTTCCTCCTCCGCCACCCCGGCGAACCCCGCACCCCGTGGATCATCGCCCTCGGCATCACCCTGGCCCTGCTCTACGTACTCGGCCCCGCCCTCGGCGCCGCCCCCACCCTGCGCCGCCTCCTCTGGCTCGGCCTGGTCGTCGCCGTCTGGGTGGTCCTCGTCGTCCTCGCGCCGAGCTTCGCCTGGTGCGCCGTACCGCTCTTCTACACGGCCCTGCGCACCCTCCCGCCCCGCGCGGCCGTCGTCCTCGTGGCCCTGCTCACCGTGTTCGTCGTAGCGGCCCAGCTCCGCCTCGCCCAGACCTCCGGCCCGGGCGGCGAGCCCTTCGACCCCAACCTCCTCCTCGCCCCGCCCGCCGTCGCCGCGATCGCCACCGCCGTGTTCGTCCACATGGAGCGCCAGGCGGCAGCCCAGCGCACCCTGATCGACGACCTGATCCGCACCCGCCGGGAACTGGCCGCCACCGAACGCCGCGCCGGCACCCTCGCCGAACGCCAGCGCCTCTCGATGGAGATCCACGACACCCTGGCCCAGCACCTGTCCAGCCAGCAGATGCTCCTCCAAGCCGCCGACCGCACCTGGGACACCGACCCGGGCACCGCCCGCGCGCACGTCCGTACCGCCACCGACATCACCGCCCGCGGCCTCGCCGAGGCCCGCCGCCTGGTGCACGACCTCGCGCCGCGCGAACTCTCCGACGGCGCCGGCCTCCCGGACGCCCTGCGCGCGCTGGACGCGGGACCGGACATCGAGGTCCGCTTCCACCTGGAGGGCGCGCCGGTCCCCCTCCCCGCCCGCGCGGAGCAGGCGCTGCTGCGCATCGCGCAGGGCGCGCTGGCGAACGTACGGGAGCACTCGGGGGCCCGTACCGCGGCCCTCACGCTGAGCTTCCTGGGCGACCAGGTCGTCCTGGACGTCGCCGACGACGGCCACGGCTTCACCCAACTGCGCTCCGTTGCCGCCGAACGCGGCCACGGCCTCCCCGCTATGCGCGCCCGCGTCCGCCAGCTCGGCGGCACCCTGACCATCGAATCCACCGCGGGCGAGGGCACGGTCCTGTCGGCGTCGATCCCCCTGGAGCACACCCCATGACCACGATCCTCCTCTGCGACGACCACGTGGTGGTCCGCGCCGGCCTGCTGGCCCTGCTCGGCAGCGAGCCGGACATCGAGGTGCTCGGCGAGGCGGGCAGCGGCGAGGAGGCGGTCGCGCTGGCGGCCAAACTCCGCCCCGACGTGGTCCTGATGGACCTCCAGCTCGGCGAGGGCATCGACGGCGTGGAGGCCACCCGCCGCATCACCGCCGCCCCGAACCCCCCGCACGTCCTGGTCCTGACCACGTACGACACCGACGCGGACATCACCCGGGCCATCGGCGCGGGCGCCACGGGCTACCTCCTGAAGGCGGAACGCCCGGAGGAGCTGTTCGCCGCGATCCACTCCGCCGCCCAGGGCCGCACCACGCTCTCCGCCCCCGTGGCCAGCCGCGTCATGGCCCACATGCGCGGCGGCAACCGGCCCACCCTGACCGACCGTGAGCTCGACATCCTCGGCCAGCTCGCCCGCGGCCTCGGCAACCGCGACATCGCCCGCGCCCTGTTCATCAGCGAGGCCACGGTCAAGACCCACCTGGGCCGCATCTACGACAAGCTCGGCGTCGACACCCGCGCGGGCGCGGTCTCGGTGGCCAAGGAGCAGCGCCTCCTTCCCTGAAGCCGTCCCTGAAGCCGTCCCCGAGACGGGGGCCATCGGCATCGTCCATCCGTACGAGATCGCGCTCGTACGCCGCGCCGATCCCCCGCGGGCGGCCGCACGACAGGCTCGTCAGTGCCCGGACCATCCCGAGCCGGCCCGGGCGCAACCAGCCGTGTCGAGAGGAACCCGCCATGCCGACCACCGATTTCGCCCCGGAACGCCGCCGCATGCTCACCATGCTGGGCACCGGCGCCGCCGTAGCCGGGCTCGGCGCACTCGCCTCCGCGACGCCCGCCACCTCCGCCGCGTCCGAGGAGCTCTCGACCGCCTCCTACGGCTCCGGCCCGGCCGGTTCGGCGGAGGACGAGCTGGCGATCAACCGCCTGCTGGAGACCTACCTCTTCGCCGTGGACACCAAGGACAAGACGGTCTTCCGGACCCTCTTCACCGACGACGCCACCCTCACGGTGATGGCCCACCCCGACGGCACCGCCGGCATCGTCAAGTCCGGCATCGAGGCGGTCGTCGCGAACCTCGACGGCGCGGCGGCCTGGGGCTACTCCACCCACGTCACGGCCAACGCCCTCATCCGCGTCACCGGCCGCTACACCGCGACCGGCGACAGCCACGCCACCGCCCAGCTCGTGTACCCGGCCACCGCCACCGCCCCGGAGACCGTCGTCGTACGCGGCATCCGCTACCGCGACGAGTACGTGAGGTCCGCGGGCGTCTGGAAGATCCGCAAGCGCGTCTTCTCCCCGCTCTGGCAGTACAACGCCGCCGCGGTCCAGATCAACTACCCGAACTGACGCGACCCGCCCCGGGGTTCACCCCAGCCCGATGAGCCCCCGGTCGACGGCCGCGCGCACGGCCGCCGTACGGTTCTCCACCCCGAGCTTCTCGTAGACGTGCACGAGGTGGGTCTTGACCGTGGTCCCGCTGATGAACAGCGCCGAGCCGATCTCCCGGTTGGAGCGGCCCGTCGCGATCAGCTCCAGGATCTCGGTCTCCCGCGCCGTCAGCGCCGCGCTCGGCGCCCGGTAGCGGCTCATCAGCCGCGAGACCACCGAGGGCGACAGCGCCGACTCCCCCGCCGCGACCGTCCGCAGCGCCTGGAACAGCAGGTCGGGCGGGGACCCCTTCAGCAGGTACCCCGCCACACCCGCCTCCACGGCCCGGACCACGTACGCGTCGGACTCGTAGCTGCTGAGCACGACCACCCGGGGCGGCGCGGGCAGCCGGCCGATCCGCCGCGTGGTCTCCACCCCGCACATCCCCGGGCCCATCCGGATGTCCATCAACACCAGCTCGGGCCGCAGCTCGCGCACCATCCGCAGGGCGGCACCCCCGTCGGCCGCCTCCCCGCACACCTCGAACTCGGGACACCCGCCCAACAGCGCGCGCAGCCCCGCCCGCACGACGGGATGATCGTCCACCAGCAGGATCCGGACGGGCATCATCCCGACCCCGGTTTCGGCCCCGGTCTCGGCCCCGGCGCGGGCACCGGCCCCAGCCCCAGCACCGGCACCGGCACCGGCACCGGCACCAGCGGGGGCACCGGCACGCAGACCGACACCACCGTCCCGCCCCCACCCGGGCTGCTCTCCACCGTGGCCGTACCCCCCAGGTACCCGATACGGCGGCGCAGCAGCCGCAGCCCGTCCCCGCCCGGTTGGCCGTCCCCGGTGGCGGCGGCCGGGTCGAACCCGACGCCGTCGTCCCAGACATCCAGGGCGAGTACGTACGGCTGGTAGGTCAGCGTCACCACGACAACGGAGGCCCGCGCGTGCCGGCGTACGTTGGCCAGGGCCCCCTGGGCCGCCCGCAACACCGCGCCCTCGACCCTGCCCGGCACCGGCCGGGGTTCCCCCTCCAGCCGGAACCGGGCCCCGTCCACCCCGGCGCACAGCTCGCCCAGCACCTCGGCCAGGGCACCCCGCTCCAGCTCCACCGGAGCCAGGTCGTGGATGATCCGCCGGGCCTCGGCGAGGTTCTCGCGCGCGGCGGCGGCCGCCTGCCGGACCAGCAGGCGGGCCTGCCCCGGCTCCCGGGTCCACTCCCGGTCGGCCGCGTCGAGCAACAGGTGCATGCTGGCCAGCCCCTGGGCCACGGTGTCGTGCAACTCGGCAGCGAGCCGGTTCCGCTCCCGCAACACCCCGACCCCCACGGCCTCACCGTGCCCCCCGGCTCCCCCCACACCCGCCCCCTCTCGCCACGCCCCCCGAACGCGCCGAGCTTAATCCGGCCGACCCGACACCCCCGGGGGGCATCAGGAACTCTGATCCCCGTACCCGCACCGCCCACGGAGCCGCCGTACGGAACCCCGCGGGCCTGGTACCCGGCGCCGCACGGTGCGGTACGGGACCCCGCCGGACGGGTGCGGTACGGGACCCCGGCGGGCGGTGCGGTACGGGACCCCGGCAGACGGTGCGCTACGGGACCCCAGCAGACGGTGCGGTACCGGACACCGGCAGACGGTGCGCTACGGGGACCCCGCCGGACGGTGCACTACGGGACCCCAGCAGACGGTGCGGTACGGAACCCCGGCGGACGGAGCGCTACGGGACCCCGCCGAGCGGTGCGGCAAGCGACCCCCGGGATCCCCGCCAGGACGCGCGGGAGACCCCCCGCCCCGCACGTGACACCATCGGAGACGTGCTCGACATCGGCTACTCCCTCTCCCGGCGCTTCCCCGACCCCCCGCAGACCGACTACCGCTCGGCGGACGTCCGCTCGCTGCGCCACGACCTGTTCTGCGGGGACGTCTACCTCGCCGACACCAACGCGGACCGGGAAGTGTCCACAGCCTGGGGATGGGTGCCCGTACTGGACTTCGCCTGGGCGCTGTGCGACATCGTCGAGCAGCTCGACCAGGACCCGCGCGGCAGCCGCGCCGCCAACCGGCAGTACGCCGAGATCGACTTCACCGAGTCCTCGGACCGCATGCTCTTCGAGCGCCGCTTCGGGTGGGTCGACGTCGAGGCCGACTGGATGCCGTCGGAGGAAGCCCCCCTCACCTTCAGCCACCGCCTGCTGCGCCGCGAAGCACGGGACTTCCTCCACGACGTGATCGCGGACCTCGTCGACATGCACGACGGCCTCGGCGACAACCCGGTCATCTGGACCCTCCAGTCCCGCTTCCCCCGAGTCCCGGCCTGACCCCTACCCGACGCCCCGGCCACCCCACCGGGCTACCGGGCTACCGGGCTACCGGGCTACCGGGCTACCGGGCCAACGGCTGCCGAGCCACCGAGCCAGTGTCCTGCCGGACCACCGGGCTCCCGGGCTCCCGTCCTGCCGGACCACCGGGCTGCCGAAGCTGCCGTCCGGACGGACCACGGGCCTGTCCGGGCCGCCGGACCACCGGCCTGCCGGGTCTGCCGGCCACTGGCCTGCCCGGGGCTCCCAGGCTCCCCAGGCTCCCAGGCTCCCAGGCTCCCAGGCTCCCAGGCTCCCAGGCTCCCAGGCTCCCGGACCAACGAGCCACCGGCCTGCGGGGCTGCGGAGTTGCCGGGGCTGCGGAGCTGCCGGGGCTCCCGGCCTGCCGGACCACCGCCCTGCCGGGGCCGCCGGGCCGTCGGGGCCGCCGGGCCGTCGGGGCCGCCGGGCCGTCGGGGCCGCCGGGCCGTCGGGGCCGCCGGGCCGTCGGGGCCGCCGGGCCGTCGGGGCCGCCGGGCCGTCGGGGCCGCCGGGCCGTCGGGGCCGCCGGGCCGTCGGCCTGCCCGGTCTGCCGGGCCCGGCCGGCCTGCCGGGTCTGCCGGGTCTGCCGAGTCTGCCGAGTCTGCCGGCCACTGGCCTGCCCGGGGCTCCCAGGCTCCCGGACCAACGAGCCACCAGCAGCCTCCCGGACCACCGGCCTGCCGAGCTGCCGAGCCACCGGCCTGCCGGGACTGCCGGGCTCCCGGGCTCCCGGGCTCCCGGGCTCCCGGGCTGCCGGACCACCAGGCCCGCCGGACCACCGCCCTCCGGGGCCGCCGGGCCTGGCCGGCCACCGGCCTGCTGGGGCTCCCGGACTCCCGGACCAACGGCCTGCCGAAGCTGCTGGGCTGCCGGACCATCGGCCTGTCGGGCTACCGGGCCACAGCCCCGCCAGGCCGCCAGGCCGCCAGGCCGCCGCGAACGACCGGCCGGTCGGCCGGTACGGTCGCACTCTTCGGGTCCGGACGGCCTGGAGTCCCCGTGAGGCACGCCGACCAATGACCGATCCCGCGCACGCCCCCGCGGCGGACGCCGCGACCGCCGCCCGCGTACGGCTCGACCGCGCGCTGGCCCGGCTCGCCGTCACCTTCCGCGGGATGACCGCCCCGGCCGGCGAGGGCCAGTGCGACTGCCACTGGGGCAGTACGGAGGAGCTCGCCCTGCTGAAGCTCCCCGGCAGGGACGGCAGGGACGGCAGGGACGGCACGGACCTCGACCCCGACCTCGTGCACCGCACCTGGAGCGCCCCCGACTGGAGCGACCACGGCGCCGTGCTGCGCCGCGTCCTGCCGCAGTTCGCCCGCGAGCTGACCGCCGGCCTCGGCGCCTACGCGTGGGACGTCGACCGGGTCGGCGACTCGTTCCACCGCGCCGAGTGGCAGCAGTGGCCCGCGCCGCAGAGCGCGGCCGTAGGGGAGTTCCTGCACGCCTGGTGGGCCCACACCCTCCTCACCCCGGACCCCGCCCTCCCCGCACGTGAAGTCCTCCAGATGTGCACCGAAGCCTCCGGCACCATCGGCCCCTGGCTCGCGGACTGGGAGACCCTCCACCACCCGGTCGCCGACCGGCACCTCGCCGACACGGTCGACGCGTGGGAACGGGACCTCCTCTGCTACGCGCTCCCCTGGTACACGCGGACCTTCCGGCCGGACGAGGAAGAAGCCGTACGCACGGAACTGACCGACTGGCTCGCAAGCCGCGCACCCGCACGCCTGCACGCCCACGGCGCCCCCGCAGCGGTCCTCCACACCGTGCGGCTGCTCGGCCTCACCGATGCCGACCGCTGGAACGACCCGCACTGGCCGTACCCGTAACCCGCCCGACGGCGCCCGCTACGGGACCACCCTCAGCCCCAGCTGCGCAGCCATCGCCGGCGCCAGGCCGATGAGCTGCGCCGGACTGATCACCGCCCCCGCCAGCGCCTCCACGCCCCGCGCGATCTCCAGCTCCGCGACCCCCCTCAGGTCCACGTCCGCCATCCGCGCCCCCGAAAAGTCCACCGACCGCAGCTCACAGCCCCGGAATTCCACCCGCTCCAGCACGGCGCCCGCGAAGTCCGGCTCCACCAGCACGCACCCCTCGAAGACCACGTCCTTGAGCCGCGCCGTGCGCAGGTTCAGGTAGTCGATCTTGCCCCCGCGCACGAGCACCCGCTCCAGCACCGCCCCGTGCAGCTGCACCCCGCCCAGCCGGGCGTCCAGCAGCTCCACGTCGCGCAGCGAGGCCTGCGACAGGTCCGTCCCCACCCCGCGCACGCCGTCCAGCACCGAGTCCAGGATCCGCGCCTTGGCCAGACCGGTCTCGTCCAGCACGCAGCGCCGTAGCGCGCAGTCCATGAACCGGGCCCCGCGCCCGTCCCCGCCCGCGAGGTCCACCTCGACGAGCTCCAGCCCGTCGTAGTCCCCGTCCGGCTCCAGCCCCGGCCCCGCGTCCTCCCACCCGGTGAGCTCCGGCAACCGCACCTCCGGCCGCCGCGCCGCCTTCACCCCCTGCTGCTGCCGCTGCTGCTGCCCCTGCTGCCGCTGCTGCGTCTTCCGCCCGTCCCGCGCCATCGCCATCCCCCCATCCTGGCCCACCCCTTGACCTCAACCCCGCTTGAGGTCCGAGGCTTCACCCATGCCCACACCCACGCGGCCCACCACACCCGCCACATCCACCACATCCACCATGCGCGCCATCCGCCTCCACGCCTTCGGCCCCGCCGAGAACCTCACCTACGAGTCCGTCCCCCGCCCCGTCCCCGCCCCCGGCCAAGTCCGCATCGCCGTGACCGCCGCCGGCGTCCACCTCCTCGACACCGCACTGCGCCGCGGCGTCCAGGGCCCGCCCGCGCCCCTGCCCGAACTGCCGACCGTCCCCGGCCGCGAAGTCGCCGGCACCGTCGACGCGCTCGGCCCCGGCACCGACCCCGGATGGCTCGGCCGGCCCGTCGTCGCACACCTCGGATTCACCCCCGGCGGCTACGCCGAGTACGCCGTCACCGACGCCGCCCGGCTGCACGCCATCCCGCCCGGCCTCGACCCCGCCACCGCCGTCGCCATGATCGGCACCGGCCGCACCACCCTCGGCATCCTGCAGTTCGCCGAGCTCGGCCCCGGCTCCGTCGCCCTGATCCCCGCCGCCGCGGGCGGCATCGGCACCCTGCTGGTCCAGTACGCCAAGCACGCCGGAGCCACCGTCGTCGCCCTCGCCGGCGGCCCCGCCAAAACCGCCCGCGCCGCCGCCAACGGCGCCGACCTCGCCCTCGACTACACCGCCCCGGACTGGGCCGACACCCTCCGCGCCCACCACCCCGACGGCGCCACCGTCCTCTTCGACTCCGTCGGCGGCTCCGTCGCCCGCACCGCCCTCGGACTGCTCCGGGACGGCGCCCTCCACCTCGTCTTCGGCTGGTCCGGCGGCCCCCTCGCCCTCACCGGCGCCGAACAGTCCGCCCTGGACGCCCGCGGCATCACCACGCAGCACGTCCTGGGCCCCGAAATGCTCCGGCGCGCCGGCGGCGAGAACCCCCTGCGCCTCCTGGAAACCCGCGCCCTCACCGAAGCCGCCACCGGCCGCCTGCGCCCCGCCCTCCAGCGCTACCCCCTCGCCGCAGCCGCCGCGGCCCACCACGACCTGGAGACCCGCGCCACCACCGGCAAGGTCGTCCTGGAACCCTGAGCGGCTACGCGGCTACGCGCCCCCGAGCTCCGCCAGCGCCCCGTCGGTCAGCCGGTACACCGACCACTCGTCCTGCGCACACGGGCCCCCTGGCCTGCCTTGTGTGGGCTGCAATGGGGGATGGACCTAATACTCCAGTCATACTCCGCGATCTGGTTCGATGGCCCACTGGGGCGACTCGCCTCGGACGAATCGCAGGGGGGACAGATGGACGAGCGCGCGGTCATGCTGAACATGCTCGCTCAGAAGTTGCGTCCGATCGAGCAGGGTGTCGAGTGGTTCGAAGCTCTGCCAGCTGAGAACCAGTTCGAGGTTTTGCGGGATCTGTGCGGACACTGCATGCAAGCCCGCGCAACGGAGGAGGACGGGCCGGGGAGCGTGCGACGCGCCGGTCTTCGGCCGACGTACACCCCAGCGGTGCTGATCACGCGTGGGCAGCTGAACGTGCAGCTGGAGAGGATTATCAATCTGCCGCAGGACGAGCGTGTGAAGTCATTTCGGCTGTTGGTCGCGCTCTTGTGGGTGGCGGACGAGCGTCGCCGGGAGCGCTTCTGCGCCGACGGGTGTGGTCATGCCTGGCACCAGTTGGCGGGTGGAACCGATTCGGGAGCGGCCACCGCGTGATCGTCGAGGGTTGTGCGGACTTCTGAAGATGGTGCAATGGCCGCGGAACATGGCGTAGACCCTGCTTGTTGGCGGGCACTGATCGACCGTCGCCACTACCTTCCCGAGCGCACCTGGAAGTCCGGTTACTCGGAGGCCCGAGCGGCCACGGTCCGTCCGACCGTCCGCCGGCCGGAGCGTCCGCACCCGGGAGACCTCTGATCTGATCTCCGTTCGGTCGCTGGAATCGCTGTAACTCCGAGTGATTCCGACCTGGGGGAAGCCCCCCGGATCGAGCCGAGACAGATCGAAGCGTGATGGCAGTCCGCTGTCTGTACGGGTTCCACGGTCCAGCAGCCCGGGTCCGCTGACCACTCGCACCCGCTCCGACCTGCGACTACTAACCCTTTGCAAGGTTCACGTATGCCCGCCGAACCGCCGCTACTGCCCTTTCGGCTCACCTTTCGTCTCAACCGAACCTGCCCCCTGTTCCCTGGCAAACGCCGGGAGCAGGGGGCTTCTTTGCGTCGCGTCCCGAGAATCATTGCGAATCAAGCAGGACAGGGAGCCCGTGCCCGTCCCATCCTGGTCAGGACTTGTCCGCTGGTGGGAGGGGAACGGCAATGGCACGGCGACTCCGGTTCATCGGTACCAACTCCGGCAACGACGGATGCCCGACCCTGTACGAGGACCTGGACACCGGGGAGGTCTTGGTCCAGGGCGACGCGGTGACCGACCCCCACGACGTGGCGCAGCTCCGGAACGTCAAGGATGGGGAGGGGTTCGTGGTCGTCCCGCGCGTGCTCCTGGCCGACTTCGCGCCCAGGGACGCGGAAAGGACGCCCGTGCTGATCAGCTTCGAGGAGTTCGCCGGGATGTTCCGGACCTTCGCGCGCACCTCCTGGCGCCTGGAGACGCGGCGTCGCTACCAGTCGGACGAGGAGACGGAAACCTACCAGCGGTTCGTCCGGGGTGAGGACGCCGGCTGGAACCTGAACGACCCCTGGTGCGTGTCCCGGCGTGAACAGTCCACCCTGGGCAAGCGCTTCGAGCGGGTACGGATCGCCGACAACCCGCCCACCCCCGGCCAGCGCTACCTACTCGACAACGCCCGCCGCAACAGCGCGGTGGGCGAGGACATCCGCAACCTGTGGCGCTCCGATGCCGAGCGGCTCCAACTCCCCGACGACGACTTCTGGCTCTTCGACTCGCGGGTCATCGCCCGGCTCCACTTCGATGACGACGACCGAATGACCAGCGTCGAACTGGTCACGGACCCTGTCGAGGTCGCCCGCGCCTGCCAGGTCCGGGACGCCGCGTGGCATCACGCCGTCCCGTACGAGACCTTCGCGGAACAGGTGCCGTCCGCCGAGTGAGCACCGACTTCCAACAAGCAAGAGTTGCCCTCGGTGCGCGGCTGCGCGAGCTGCGCACCGATCGGCGGCTCACGGGACGCCAGTTGGCGGTCCTGCTCGGCTGGACCCAGTCCAAAGTCAGCAAGTTGGAGACAGGCCGCCAGACCGCGACGGCGGACGATCTGGTGGCCTGGGCGGACGGCACCGGCCATCCAGAGGCGGCAGAGGAGCTGATCACCCGGCTGCGGAGCCTGGAGTCCCGCTCCCGGGCCTGGCGCAGACAGCTCGCAGCCGGCCACAAGCCGGTCCAGGACACGCTGACGGCCGAGTACGAGCGTACGAGGACGTTCCACGTCTGGCAGGGCTCCACGGTCGTGGGGATTCTCCAGACCGCCGAGTACGCCCGCCACGTCTTCACCCGCTATGCCGACCTCCACCAGTCCGTCCGGGACACCGAGGAAGCCGTACGGGCCCGCGTGAAGCGTCAGGAGATGCTCTACGAGCCGGGGCGCACGTTCCACATCGTGATGTGGGAGGCCGCGCTCCGGGCTCTCGTATGCCCTCCTCCCGTACTGGCCGCCCAGCTCGACCGCCTGGCGGGAGTCCTCGGGCTGGACACCGTCTCCCTGGGCATCGTCCCGTTCGGTGCCTCCCTGAAGATCCCGCCGGCCAACGGTTTCTGGCTGTACGACGACCGCCTGGTGATCGTGGAGGACTGGCACGCGGAACTCTGGATGGACGACGCGGACAGCGTCGGCGTATACCGGAAGGTCTGGCAGGCACTCTCCGATTCGGCGGTCTACGGCGCCGACGCCCACCGCGTGATCGCCCGCGCCCGGCGCGCTCTCGACACCGCCTGAGAATCCCCCGGAAGATCACGGACCAGCTCAAGAATCCCGGCGAATCAGCCCCCACAGAGCCAGGTGCTCAGCCCTAGCGTCCCTCTCATGGACAGCTTGCACGAACTGGAGACAGTGACCCCGAGCACGGTCGTGGAGTCGCTGCGCGAATCGCTGATGGCCGCTGGAATCGTTCTCCCTTCCCTCGGCATCGACCCGGCACCGCCGGGCCCCGGCCTGGTGAGGCTGGGAAGTGTCCGCCTCGACGTCGCGATAAGGCTGGCGCAGGTCGTGAAGCGGGGAAACACATGAGCTCCCGGGACAGCCAGGAGAGCCGTACGGAATCCACTTGGGTGCGGTTCGAGGGCCCGGACCTGAGTCCCGGCAACGCCTTGAAATGGCGTCCGTGCGAGTGCGGACAACCGGTCTGCCCGGAGTACCGACCGGCCACCGGCAGCACCCAGCGGCTGAACGCCAAGGTGACCGAAGCGAACCGGCGGAGCCGGGGGACGGCGCGGTGACCACCCCACCGGAACCTCGCCCAGAGTCCTGGGACGACATAGCGGCCCAGCTCCATGACCTCCGGGAACGCGGCGAATGGGCCGCCCAGCTCGCGCGCCATCTGACTCCGGGGAGTCCCCTCCTGGAATTCCTGGCGGAGGCCGGAGAGCGACAGGTGCAGGCCGCATCGCGGGCCGGGTTGTCCCTCACCCTCACAAACTCCGCCCCGGTGACCAGTACACCGCTCATCTGGGGCGGCCCACAGCACCACTCATCCATCACGAGAAGGAGCACGTTCATGGGCGGACAGCACGGCGGCGGATCGGGTTCGGGCCAGGGCGGAAGCCAGCAGGACGACGGCCAGTCGGGCGCCGGTCACGGCGGAGGCGGCTCGGAGGGCCAGGACTCCGGTCACAGCGACACGAAGGGCAGCGGCACCAAGTGACCGAACGCGCCACGACGGAGGCCGGCCCCCAGGGGTTGGCCTCCCGGCTCATGGATGCCGGGGCCCTGACCTCCGGCTGGCTCCCCGCCTACCAAGCGGTGCTCCGGGAGTCGTTCGTCCCGGATGCGATCTGGCCCGGTGTCGGCCCGGCCGACGGCGGACCGGTGGCGAGCATCGACCGGCGGACCGAGCCGGAAGCGTGGTTCCGCGCGGTCTACTCGGACACCTCCCTCACCACCCAGTGGGACGATGGAAGCCACGCAGGCTCCAAGCGGGGGAACATCCCGACGTGCAGCAACTCCCAGCCCGCCATGGTGTTCTCCATGCTGACGGCCCTGGACGTCCAGCCGGGCGCCAAGGTGCTGGAAGTAGGCACGGGGACCGGCTGGAACGCGGCGCTGCTGTCCGAACGGGTCGGCTCGGAGAACGTCACCACCATCGAGTTCGACCCGGAGAACACGGCCACGGCCCGTGCCCGCCTGGACGCCGCCGGCTACAACCCGGTGGCCGTGGTCGGTGACGGCTCTCAGGGCTGGGCGGCACGCGCGCCGTACGACCGGGTGCTGATCACGGCCTCCCTCCGGGAGATCCCGGCGGACATCATCCAGCAGACCCGGCCCGGCGGGATCATCGTCTCCCCGTACGCCACGGAGTACGGCGGGGAGGCCGTGGTCCGCCTGACCGTCCGGGAGGACGGAAGCGCGTCCGGCCCGTTCGTCACATCCTCCGCCTTCATGCGGCTCCGGCAGCAACGCGCGTACCGGACCCACGTGAAGACGTACCTGGGCGGGAAGCCGTGGCCGGCCGATGGCCGCCGGAGAACCACCTCCATGTCCCCCGCGGACGTGGCCGACTGGCTCCCGATGTTCGCCATCGGGCTCCAGACGGAAGGCATGTTCCCCTACCCGGAGAAACTCGACGGCGGGCGCTACACGCTCTGGCTCCGGGACACCCAGGTTACCTCCTGGGCGTCGATCGACTTCGTTCCCGGCGCGGAGGAGTTCGAGGTCTACCAGTCTGGGCCACGGGAGCTGTGGAGCGAACTCACGGCCGCCCACGCCTGGTGGGACGACCGGGGCCGCCCGGACTTCGAGCGGTTCGGGCTCACCGTGAACCCCGACGGCACTGCCTGGGCCTGGCTCGACTCCCCGGAACACCCGGTCCCGGCCGTCGGATAGGCGGACAGCCCACCCGGTGCCGCCTTCTCGCCGTCCCGGGCGGGCGTCCGGCGGCTACTCCGCCCCGCCCAGCTTTCGGAGCGCCTCGTCCATCAGCCGGTTCACGGTCCACTCGTCCATCGACACCGCTCCGACCGATCGGTAGGAGTCGATGGCAGACACATTCCAGTCGAGGACCGACCACTCCAGCCGCTCGTACCCGCGCTCCACACAGATCCGCACCAACTCCCGCAACAGCGCCTTCCCGTGGCCGCCGCCGCGCACGCCCGGACGGACGTACAGGTCCTCCAGTTGAAGTGTTCTCCCAGCTGAAGCCGGGAGATTCCTGCTTACCTTGCGGCAGCGGGCTTGACGCGCTTCGCGCGCCTGACGACTGCCCTCCCGGCAGCCGGGACGAGCGCAAGGCCCATCCGGTACAGGTGCAAGACGTTGCGGGCCGCGTTGTGGTCGGCGTTGCCCGACCATCCACAGTCCAGGTTCTTGCACACGAAAACGGCCTGGGACTCCCGGCTCCCGGGCGTGGTCAAGCCGCACGCTGAGCAGCGCTGGGAGGTGCCGGGGGCGGGGACCTTGTGCAGGGCGCCGCCGTGCCGGGCGGTCTTGTACGTCAGCATGGCGGCCGTCCGGCCCCATGCCTCCCCGCTGATGGAGCGGTTCAGCCCGGACTTCTGGGCGACGTTCTTCCCCGGCTCCTCGATGGTTCCCCTGGCCGACTTGACCATGTTCGTGATGGTGAGTGCTTCGACCACGACCGTGCCGTATGTACGGGCGATGAAGGTGGTCGCCTGGTGCTGCCAGTCCAAGGCCCGGCGCTTGGCTTTCGCGCGGAGTCCTGCGATCTGGTCGTAGGTGCGGTGCAGCCGGCGGCTGGCGTGCTCGCCGGGCTTGCGGTGTGCCTTGCGCTGCGCGGCGCGCTGCTCCAGACGCAGGAGCTTCGCCTTCTCCTTACCGGTCAGCCACTCGCCGTGCTCGTAGGTTTCGCCGTCGGAGAGGGCGATGGGCACGGTGACGCCCACATCGATGCCGACGTCCGGCCCCCGGTGGGGCGCGGGGCTGACCTCCAGGGTCTGGACGCGGAAGGCGATGTGCCAGCCGAGTGCGTCCTTGATGAGCCGGGCCCCGGTGATCCGATTCTCCACGTCGGCACGCTTGCCGACGGGCAGGTCTTTGGTCCACCGGAAACGGACCCGGCCCACCTTGGGGATATTGGCCATGCCCCAGCGGCGATGCACACGTGTGATGTTCAGGTCACGGCCCTGCGGAATGTCCACGGACATCACCGTGCGGAACCGCCCCTTGAAATTGGGGGCGTCTGCGCGGCCGTCCCAGCAGTTCTTCCACGCCTGGAAATACGTCTTCAACACCGCTTGCGCGGCCTGTGCCGGAAGAACAGCAAGAAAGTCGATGTCCTCGCGGGCCTGCCGGATCGCAGCATCCGCATTCGCCAGAGTCCGCTTATCCTTCGGCATCATCTGCCACCACGCGTGCAGACAGTTCCACATAGTGCGGGCGGCATGCGCCTGGCCATCAGTCTTCAACACCCCGGCAGGCGACAGCGTGAGCCGGGCGCAGTGCCCGAACTGCTGCTTGACCAGGATGTCTTGACTCACGATCGAGAACCTAGCACTGGCTAATGTCGCCGCGCTGGAACCCTCGTCCCGATGTACGCACCGGACGTCATATTGTTCACAACCTGCACGTTCACTTGGCTTTCGTCACCATGTACCGGCGGAAAGCATTCACCGACGTCATGCTGACCCGCACCGAAGAGATCACGCGGGAGTTCCGCGCCGACTCCGAAGCTGAGCTGAGCTGAGCTGAAACAGCTCAACGGCGAACAGGACCACGTGCACCCGTTCGCGCAATACCCGCCGAAGGCGCAGCCTCCCAAGCTGGTCCACCCCCTCAAGGGACGGGTACGTCGCTGACGACGGCGCTACGGATCATGCCTGCACCCTACGAGCCACCGCGCCCGCCCCTCCCACCGCGCCCGTCCCGCCCCAGCAGCGACTCCGCGATCCTCAGCTGCACCCCCGCCGGCCGGTCCCCGTCCTCCACGTCCCACAGGCAGTTCTGCAGCACCCGCCCCAGCGTCCACGCCCGCGCCCGTTCCCGATCCACCCCCACCGCCTCCGCGAGCGCCTCGAAGCGCCACCGCACCTCCCGCGCACCGAAGTTGTTGACCAGCGCCGGCAGCAGTTCGAACCCCGGGTCGCCGGAGAGCGGCTTCGGATCGATGGCCAGCCACGGCTCGCGCCCGCCCGCCAGGACGTTGTCGTAGTGCAGGTCCCAGTGCAGCAGCCGGTCCCCCGGCTCCCCCGCCACCTCCGCGAGCGCCGCCGCGCAGTCCGCGACGAGCCCCCGCTCCCGGCCGTCCCCCAGCTGCTCCAGCGCCCCCGGCACCGCCTCCAGCATCCCCGCCGCCACGTCCCCGAGCCGCCGCAGCCCGGCCGGCGCCGGGACCGCCGTCAGCCGGGCCAGCAGCCCGCCGACGACCTCCACCGCCCGCCCGGAGTCCCGTACGGCCTGCGCCGACAGGGGCCGGCCCTCGTCGAGGCGCTCCAGCAGCAGCGTGCCGGTCTCCGCGTCGTCCGCCAGCAGCCGTACGCAGCCCTCCCCCGCCCACGCGCGCAGCGCGAGGGCCTCGTCCGCGTTCTCCTCGTCCAGCGCAGGCAGCTTCAGCGCCGCCGCCGTCCCGTCGGCCCGCACCACCGGCAGCACCAGGGCCGTCACCCCGTACATCCCGGGCCCGGTCACCCGTAGCTCCCACCGCTCCAGGAACGCGGCCACCCGCCCGGGCAACGCGTCGACGAACGCCCGCCCGGCCGCGCCGTTGTCCCGCACCTGCGCCCGCGCGAACCCCCGGGGCACCCCGCCGAACCCACCACCATCCGAGCCGCCCACACCACCCGAGCCGCCCGAACCACCCGCCGTCGCACCGTCCATGACCCGACCCTAGGGCCTGTCGTCACACTCCCGTCTGGCTCGCCCTTCGGGCGACGACGGGAGTGTGACGACGGGAGTGTGACGACAGGCCCTAGCCTTCACCGACGAACCCGACGGCGCCGATCCGACAACCCACAAGCAGACGCAGCCGATCCAGGACCACCTCCGTCCTACTCGGCGGAGCCCCCGATCCCGGCGCCCTTCAACGCCCGCGTGAACGCCCCCGCGTCGAACAGCGACCCGTCCTTCGCCCCGACCGGCTTCCCCTCCACCAGCACCATCGGCGTCGCCTGCGCGCCCGTCGCCTCGAAGCCCTTCTCCGCCTCGGCGACCCACCCCTTGTACTTCTGGTCCTTCACCGCCGCGTCGAACTCCGCCCCGCGCAGCCCCGGCACCCGGTCCGCGATCTTCAGGAGCAGCTCGTCGGTGAACTTCCCCTTCGGCTGGCTGGCGAAGACCGCCGCGTTGAACTCCGCGAACTTCCCCGAGTCCGCCGACGCGCGGAGCGCGTTGACCGCCCTGACCGAACCGCTCGCCCCGCCCTGGTCCAGGAAGGAGGCCAACAAGTACTCGATCTTCACCTGGCCGGCCACCGCCAGCTTCAGCAGCGACTCCCCGCCCGCCTCCTCGAACCGCGCGCAGTAGCCGCACTTGGGATCCACCAGCACCTGCGCGGTACGCGGCGCGTCCGGCTTCCCCACGACGATCTTCGCCCCGTCCACCGCCGCCGGCAGCCCCGCGAGCTGCGCGGCGATCGGACTGGTCCGCACCGGAACCTCGGAGGCGGCCACGGCCTCCCCCTCACCCGTCCCGGAACCGCACCCGACGACCGCCCCGCCCAACAGGGCCACGGACGCGACCGCCGCGACCAGCCGTCCTGCCCTCACCACCCGCGCCACACGAACCAGCACCTCTCACACAAAAACCTGACAAAATCCCCGCCCCACCCTAAGAAGGATCCGCACCGCCCACATCAGCCATTCGGCCACCTCTGGGCACCCAAAACCCGACGTCACGCCCCTGGACACCCCTCCGCAACGCCGTGTACCAAATCCCCCATGACGATCAACGGCGGAATTTCCTTCTGGTACGCGACGGACGAGACCGCCCCCGACCACCCGCCCCGCGCCCCGCTCACCGGCAACACCACGGCCGACGTCGTCATCGTCGGCGGCGGCTACACCGGCCTGTGGACCGCGTACTACCTCAAGACCGCCGCCCCCGACCTCCGCGTCACCGTCCTGGAGCAGAAGTTCTGCGGCTACGGGGCCTCCGGCCGCAACGGCGGCTGGCTCTACAACGGCATCGCCGGCCGCGACCGCTACGCCGCCCTCCACGGCCACCAGGCCGCACAACGCCTCCAGCACGCCATGAACGAGACCGTCACCGAGGTCATCGACACCGCCGCCAAGGAAGGCATCGACGCCGACATCCACCGCGGCGGAGTCCTCGAAGTCGCCCGCACCCCCGCCCAGCTCTCCCGACTCAAGGCCTTCCACACCGCCGAACTCGCCTTCGGCGAAACGGACCGCGAGCTCTACGACGCCACCGACACCCGCGCCCGCATCAACGTCGCGGACGCCGTGGGCTCCTCCTGGACCCCCCACGGAGCCCGCATCCACCCCCTAAAGCTGGTCAAGGGCCTGGCGGCCGCCTGCGAACGCCTCGGCGTCGTCATCCACGAGTCCACCCCCGTCACGGAGATCGCACCGCGCCGCGCCCTCACCCCGTACGGCACGGTCCGCGCCCCGTACGTCCTGCGCTGCACGGAGGGCTTCACCGCCGCCCTCAAGGGCCAGAAGCGCTCCTGGCTGCCGATGAACTCCTCGATGATCGCCACGGCCCCGCTCCCCCCGGAGGTCTGGTCCCAGATCGGCTGGAGCGAAGCCTCCACCCTCGGCGACATGGCCCACGCCTACATGTACGCCCAGCGCACGGCCGACGACCGCATCGCCATCGGCGGCCGCGGCGTCCCCTACCGCTACGGCTCCCGCACCGACAACGACGGCCGCACCCAGCCCGCCACGATCACGGCCCTCACGAACCTCCTCGAATCCTTCTTCCCGGCCCTCACGGGAGTGGAGATCACCCACGCCTGGTCCGGCGTCCTCGGCGTCCCCCGCGACTGGTGCGCCACGGTCACCCTGGACGCGGCCTCGGGCCTCGGCTGGGCCGGCGGCTACGTGGGCTCCGGCGTGGCCACGGCGAACCTCGCGGCCCGCACCCTCCGCGACCTGGTCCTGGGCGACAAGACGGACCTGACGACCCTCCCCTGGGTCAACCACCGGGTCCGCCGCTGGGAACCGGAACCCTTCCGCTGGCTCGGCGTCCAGGCCCTCTACGCCGCCTACCGCGAGGCCGACCGCCGGGAGACCACCACCCACACCCCGACGACAACCCCGCTGGCCCGCCTGGCAGACCGCATCTCGGGCCGCCACTGACGGCACGCAAAAGGCCCCGGGCAACCGCCCGGGGCCTTCTGCTTCCGTACGAACTCCCTTGACCGAAAAGCTTCCGACCCGGGATGGGGCCCCCTGTCGGATTCGAACCGACGACCTACGCATTACAAGTGCGTTGCTCTGGCCGGACTGAGCTAAGGAGGCGTGGTGACTCTGCGCACGGCACGGAATCGCCTTCACTCTACACATCGCCCCGACCCCTCAGCGAAGGACTTTCCGGTGTCCGGGGCCGCCGTCGGCGGCCTCCGTCACACCCCCGGATACCCCGCGCGCACCAGCCGCGGGGCCACCGCCGCCAGGGGCAGGCCCGGGTTGAGGGCGTCCACGACGGCCTGGGTGAGCGGGCGGAGCTCCCAGACGTGGCGGACCGCCTCCAGGGGGAGGTCCGTCTCGTAGTAGTCCTCGGCGAAGTCCCGGTAGGCCTCCGGGGTGCCCGCCACGAGGAGCTCGAAGAGGTAATCCGCGCCGTCCGCGTCGGACCTGCCCTCCGGGAACTCCACCTTGCCCGCGCTCCACTGCGCGTCGCCGGTCCCGCGCCAGAAGACGGCGGTCGCGTTGAGCACGCCGTCCACGCAGAACGCCGGCTCCGTCAGGTACGGCCGGAAGGCCTCCGGTATGCCGTCGGTCAGGCCCGGCCACCCGTCCTCGTTGTCCGTGTCCGCCCACGGGCTCATCGGCGACTCGTGGTCGAAGCCGTGCCCGAAGACCCCGGCCGGCGTGAAGACGATCGCGTAGTCGTCGCCGGAGCCGTTGTCCATCAGCGCCGCTTCCTCCCCGGGGCCCCAGGCCGGGTCGTAGGCGAAGTAGCCGTCGTCCTCCTCGCCGCTGATCACCAGCTCCAGCGCCGCCATCGCCCGGCAGCGGTCGCGCAGCGTCTCGATGTCGGGGAGCGCGCGGGTCACGTCGTAGATGGTCATGGCCGTGATCAAAGCAGCCGCCTCTGACAGCCGCCTCCGACAGTCGCCCCCGCCGTGTGAGGACGCCCTGGAAGTCGCTCGCCCCCAGGTGCTGACAGGAGCGGCGCGGGCGGGTAGCGTCGGGCCGAGTCCAGTCCACTGGACTAGACCTTCCACTCGGATCGTCCGGCACGTTCCTGCCGGTAGAAGGGATTCATCACCATGGCTTCTGTCACTTTCGACAAGGCGACCCGTCTGTACCCCGGCGGCGACAAGCCCGCCGTCGACCAGCTGGAGCTGGAGATCGCGGACGGCGAGTTCCTCGTCCTCGTCGGCCCCTCCGGCTGCGGCAAGTCCACCTCGCTGCGCATGCTGGCCGGCCTGGAGGACGTCAACGGCGGTGCCATCCGCATCGGTGACCGCGACGTCACGCACCTGCCGCCCAAGGACCGGGACATCGCGATGGTGTTCCAGAACTACGCGCTGTACCCGCACATGTCCGTCGCCGACAACATGGGCTTCGCGCTCAAGATCGCCGGTGAGGACAAGGCCACCATCCGCCGGAAGGTGGAGGACGCGGCGAAGATGCTGGACCTGACCCAGTACCTCGACCGCAAGCCGAAGGCGCTCTCCGGCGGTCAGCGCCAGCGCGTCGCGATGGGCCGCGCGATCGTGCGCAAGCCGCAGGTGTTCCTCATGGACGAGCCGCTGTCGAACCTCGACGCCAAGCTCCGCGTGTCCACCCGTACGCAGATCGCGGCCCTCCAGCGCGACCTGGGCATCACCACCGTCTACGTCACCCACGACCAGGTCGAGGCCATGACGATGGGCGACCGCGTGGCCGTGCTGAAGGACGGTCTGCTCCAGCAGGTCGACACCCCGCGCAACATGTACGACCGCCCGGCGAACCTCTTCGTCGCCGGCTTCATCGGTTCGCCGGCCATGAACCTCGTCGAGGTCCCGATCACCGACGGCGGCGTGAAGTTCGGCGACAGCGTCGTCCCCGTGTCGCGCGAGGCGCTGTCCGCCGCCGCCGACGCGGGCGACCGCACGGTCACCGTGGGCGTGCGCCCCGAGCACTTCGACATCGGCGAGACGGGCGGCCTGGAAATCACCGTGAACGTCGTCGAGGAGCTGGGCGCCGACGGGTACGTCTACGGCTCGACCTCGCACTCCGAGGGCTCGCAGGACATCGTGGTGCGCGTGAACGGCCGCCAGGTGCCCGAGAAGGGCTCCACGCTGCACGTGGTGCCGCGCGGCGACGAGATCCACGTCTTCTCGACCTCCTCGGGTGCCCGCCTCTCCGGCTGACCCGCAGGCTGCACACAGCCATTGGAGGGGCGTCCCGTCAAGGGGCGCCCCTTCGGCATGAGTTCCTGCGTGAGTTCCCGCGCGAGGTCGGGGCAAGGTCGGCGCAAGGCCGGCTCCAGGTCCGGCAGATCGGGCCATTCGGCCCCAAGCGTCAACCCTTAATTCGAAAAGCCACGTCGAACCATCCCCCGACCGGGTGACTAAATGTCGCCATATCTTCACCGAGCGCTACTCTCGCCCTCGTGACCCACACTGCCCGCCGTATCGGCCGATCCCTCGCCCTGGTCCTGCCCGTCGTCCTGGTCCTGTCCGGGACCCTCGCGGTCACCATGGTCCCCTGGGCGGACAACACCCCCTCCCAGATCCTGACCGCGTCCGCCGAGGACGTCTCCGTCCCCGCGAAGCCGCGCGCCGCCCAGGACGTGCTGCGCGACAAGCTGTTGAGCGAGATCCAGCAGGGCGAGCAGCCGGGTGACGTCCTCACCCACCTCCAGCAGGAGGTCGACCGGCGGCCGTCCCTCGCCGAGCACTGCGTGGGCATCGCGCGCGCCCTCGGGCGGGCCGCGGTGGACGCCTACGGGCCCACGAAGGCCCAGTCGTTCGCCCGGCCGGTGTGTGACACCTCGTACGCGTCCGGCGTCGCCTCCATGGGCTGACGGCCGCCGCCGTACGCCCTTCTGCACCCGGACACGAAGACGCGAAGACACAACGACATGACCGATTCCGAGCGTTCCGAAGGCTCCGAGCGTTCCGACCGACCCCACGCGGCCGCGTTCCCGGCCTCCCCGACCCAGGCGGTTGTCCTGGCGGGGGGCCAGGGTTCGCGGCTGCGGCCGTATACGGACGACCGCCCCAAGCCGATGGTGGAGATCCCCGGGACGGGGATGCCGATCATCGGGCACCAGCTCGCGTGGCTGGCCTCCGAGGGGGTGACGGACGCCGTGGTCTCCTGCGGGCACCTCGCCGAGGTGCTCCAGGAGTGGCTGGCCGAGGCTCCGTTGCCGCTACGGGTGACCACCGTCGTGGAGGAGGAGCCGCTGGGCCGGGGCGGCGGTCTGAAGTACGCCGCCCGGCACCTCCCGCACCCCGACCGGTCCTGGTACGCGACCAACGGCGATGTGTGGACCCGGTTCTCGCTGCGCGAGATGGCCGCCTTCCACGCCGAGCGCGGCGCCACGGCCACCCTCGCGCTGGCCCGGCCGCGGATTCCGTGGGGGGTGGTGGAGATCAACGAGTACGGGCACGTGCTGGACTTCATCGAGGCGCCGCAGTCCCCGTACCCGGTCAATGCCGGCGTGTACGTCTTCGGTCCCGAATTCGCGGCCCTGCTGCCCGATTTGGGCGACCACGAGCGGACCACGTTCCCGCGCCTGGCCCGCGAGCGGCGCCTCGCGGGCTTCCCGCTGCCCCAGGGGGCCTACTGGCGGGCGATCGACACGGCGAAGGACCTCACCGAGGCCGCACGGGAGTTGGCCGCGCAGAGCGCCCCGTAGCGCCTCCTGGCGCCCGTACGGGCCCACACGCACCCGTACGGGCCCTTGCAGCCCCCGCACACGAAGAAGACCCGGCACACGAAGAAGGCCCGGCACGCTCTCGCGTACCGGGCCCTTCGTCTTCGCGGGTGCTGCGGCCCTCAGCCGCCGAGGAGGCCGCCCAGCAGGTCGGGCTGCGACGGTGCCGAGCTCCCCGTCCCGCCGGTGGATCCGCTGCCGCTCGTTCCCGTGGAGCTGGCCGGGGGCTTCTGCGGGGTGGACTGGCGGGGGGTGGTGCTGCGCGGGGCCTTGGTGCCGCTGGTGGTGCCGCGGGTCGCGGAGGGCGAACCGGAGCCGGCCGTCGGGGAGCTCGAACCGGCCGCCCCGCGCCCGGTCTTGGCGGCCGGGGAGGAGGCTCCGGCCGAGGGCTTCGCGGCCTGCTTCGGGGAGGTGGGGCGCGCGGGCTGCTGCTGCTTGGAGGTGCTCGGCAGGGGCCGCCCGGGCAGGTAGTTGCTCGGGGCCTCGCCCGGTCCGGGCACGGTGACCACGGTGGTGGAGCGGACGGCGCCGCCGAGGAGGGAGCCGATGAGCAGGGTGAGTCCGCAGATGACACTGGCCATGATGGCCCCGCGGCGCAGGACCCGGCGGCGCAGCCGCCAGACCTCCGAGCGCGGGCCGAGGGTGCGCCAGGCCTCGCTCGCGAGGCGGCCGTCCAGGGAGTAGACGGGGGCTCCGGCGATGATCAGCGGGCTCCAGGCGGCGAGGTAGATGATGTCGGGGGCGTCGTAGGCGGGGACGGTCTTCCAGCTCACCGTCATCAGCAGCGCGGCGGACAGCAGGGCGCCGAAGCAGGCGGCGAACCGCTGCCACAGGCCGAAGACCGTCAGCACGCCCACGATGACCTGGAGGAAGGCCACGCTGAGTCCGGCGCCGACCGGGTGGGCCAGGGCGAAGTCGCGCAGCGGTTCGGCGAGCGCCCAGGGCTGCAGGGTCTGCAGCCAGGTGACCATGGAGCCGCGCTCGCCGCCGTCGAAGTAGACGGGGTCGCACAGCTTGCCCATGCCGGCGTAGATGGAGATGAAGCCGAGGAAGACGCGCAGCGGGAGCAGCACGACGCCGAGGTTCATGCGGCGGCCGGGGTAGTACGAGGCCTGCGCGCGGGCGTCGCCGTTGACCCGGCGGGAGTCCGCGGATCCGGCGCCGGAGTGGGTGTCGTCGTAGGCGTCGTAGGGGTGGGAGAGCCCCCCCACGGCGGGCTGCATGCGCGTGTCCTCGGCGTCGCCGTAGCTGCGCTGGCCGATGACGGTCGGGGTGGCGAGGGTGTCGTCCGCGAGGTCGTGGGCGAGGTCGATGCGCGGGATGACCTGCGTGGCCCCGCCGTCGTACTCGTCGTGGCCGCGCCCGTGCTCGCGTACGGCCTGGAGCAGGCCGCCCATGGCGGCGCTGGCAGCGGCGTCGCCGGGGGCGGACTTGCCGCTCCAGACGACGGGGCGGCGGCGTGCGGCGCCGGCTCCGGCGGCCGCGAGGGCCCCGCCGAGTGCCGGGGCGAGCCCGGGGGCGCCCGAGGGCCTGGGACGCGCGCTGGGGCTCGGAGCGAGCCGCACGCGGAAGCTGGCGTGGTTGACGATGACCTGTGCGGGGTCGCACGGCACCTTGACCATGCTCAGCGCGGGCTGGTCGTCGAACCCTGGCGTTCTGGTGTCCACACTCATCTAACCGAGTGATGAGTGTTTAGGACACTGCCTTGACATCAGGGATGTGTCCGAGACCCGTCAAATCAAGCCACCCCGCCCGTAGGGGGCGGGGTGACACGCTCACGGGTCACGTCCGATGAGCCAAGTGGATCAAGCGGCGGCCGCGGTGGTGCTCAGGCGGCTGCCGCCGGTGGTGCTGCGGGTGGCGCTGCGGGCGGTGCTGCTGCCCGTGGTGCTCAGGCGCGGCCGCGGGTGGCGCGGCGGCGGGAGGCCTCGTAGAGGACGACGCCCGCGGCGACACCGGCGTTGAGCGACTCGGCGCCGCCCGGCATCGGGATGCGCACGAGGTAGTCGCAGTTCTCGCCGACGAGGCGGCCGAGACCCTTGCCCTCGGAGCCGACGACGATGACGACGGGGCCGCCGAGCGCCTCGAGCTCGTGGACCTCGTGGGTGCCCTCCGCGGCGAGGCCGACGACGGTGATGCCGGCCTTCTTGTACTCCTGGATGGCGCGGGTCAGGTTGGTGACGCGCGAGACCGGGGTACGGGCGGCGGTGCCGGCCGAGGACTTCCAGGCGCCGGCGGTCATGCCGGCGGCGCGGCGCTCGGGGATGACCACGCCGTGGCCGCCGAAGGCGGAGACGGAGCGGACGATCGCGCCGAGGTTGCGGGGGTCGGTGACGCCGTCGAGGGCCACGATGAGGGGGTCCTCGTGGTTCTCGTACGCGGCGGCGGTGAGGTCCTCCGGGTGCGCGTACTCGTAGGGCGGGACCTGGAGGACCAGGCCCTGGTGGTTGAGCCCGTTGGTGAGGCGGTCGAGCTCGGGGCGCGGGGCTTCCATCAGGTTGATGTTGCCGCGCTCGGCCGCGAGCTGGAGGGCCTCGCGGACGCGCTCGTCGTTGTCGATGAACTGCTGTACGTACAGGGTGACGGCCGGTACGCCGTCGCGCAGCGCCTCGAAGACCGGGTTGCGGCCGACGACCATCTCGCTGGTGCCCTTGGGGCCGCCGCGGCGGGGGGCGGGGCGGCGCTTGGCCGCCTGCCTGGCCATGGCGTTGCTGATGCGGTTGGCCTTGTGCTTCTTGCGGTCCTCGGCCTTGGGCGTGGGGCCCTTGCCTTCCAGGGCCTTGCGCCGCTGGCCACCGCTGCCGACCGTCGCGCCCTTCTTGTTGGACGTGCGGCGGTTCCTGCGCTGGCTGTTCCCGGCCATGACCTCTACCTGATTTCGTTGGTTCTGCGATATGTACGTATGAAGAGTGTGCCGCCCGGGACGCCGGGCAGCCCAATCCGAGTGCTCCAGTGGGACTGCGCCGGTGGGCTCAGCGGGGGCCGAGCGTCCATCGGGGTCCGGTGGGGCTGTCCTCGATGACCAGGCCCGACTGCTGGAGCTGGTCGCGGATGGCGTCGGCGGTGGCCCAGTCCTTGCGGGCGCGCGCCGATTCGCGCTGCTCCAGGACCAGGCGCACGAGGGTGTCCACGGCTCCGTGGAGGTCCTCCCCGCGGTCCGCCTCGCCGGCCCAGTGCGGGTCGAGGGGGTCGAGTCCGAGGACGCCCAGCATGGCCCGTACCTCCGACAGGCGTGCGATGGCCGCGTCCTTGTCGTCGGCGGCGAGCGCGCTGTTGCCCTGGCGGACGGTGGTGTGGATGATCGCGAGCGCCTGCGGGACGCCCAGGTCGTCGTCCATGGCCTCGGCGAAGGCGGGCGGGACCTCGGCGGCGGGCTCGACGGAGCCGCCGGCCTTCTCGATGACGCGCTGGATGAAGCCCTCGATGCGCGCGAAGCCGGACTCGGCCTCGCGCAGGGACTCCACGCTGTACTCGATCATCGAGCGGTAGTGCGGGGTGCCGAGGTAGTAGCGCAGCACGATCGGGCGCCAGACCTTGAGCATCTCGGAGACGAGGACGGAGTTGCCCAGCGACTTGGACATCTTCTCGCCGGAGAGGGTGACCCAGGCGTTGTGCATCCAGTACTTCGCGAACTCGTCGCCGTAGGCCTTGGCCTGGACGATCTCGTTCTCGTGGTGCGGGAAGATCAGGTCGAGCCCGCCGCCGTGGATGTCGAAGGCGCTGCCGAGGTACTTGTGCGCCATCGCGGAGCACTCCAGGTGCCAGCCGGGACGGCCGCGGCCCCACGGGGTCTCCCAGTCGGGCTCGCCCGGCTTGGTGGCCTTCCACATGGCGAAGTCGCGCGGGTCGCGCTTGCCGGTGATGCCCGACTCGGTGGGCTGGCGCAGGTCGTCGATGTCCTGGTTCGACAGCTCCAGGTAGCCGGGGAAGGAGCGCACGTCGAAGTAGACGCTGCCGTCGGCGACGTAGGCGTGGCCGCGCTCGATGAGCCCGCGCATCATCTCGATCATCTCGGGCACGTGGCCGGTGGCGCGCGGCTCGTAGGTGGGCGGGAGGCAGCCCAGCGCGTTGTAGCCGTCGTTGAAGGCGCGCTCGTTCTCGTACCCGATGGACCACCAGGGGCGGCCCTGGTCCTCGGCCTTCGTGATGATCTTGTCGTCGATGTCGGTGACGTTGCGGATGAAGGTGACGTCGAGCCCGCGGTAGGTGAACCAGCGGCGCGCGATGTCGAAGTTCAGGTACGAGCGGACGTGCCCGATGTGCGGAGCCGCCTGCACGGTGGCGCCACAGAGGTAGATCGAGACGCAGCCCGGAACGAGCGGGGTGAAGTCACGGATCTGCCGGGCGCTGGTGTCGTACAGGCGAATAGTCACGGCATCCAGGGTAGTGCGCCTGTAGCAGTGCCCCGCGACCCTTTCGGCACGCGGGGCCCGCTTTGTTGTCGAAGAGCTGCGGGCGGGGTGTAGCCGTACGGGGTACTAGGCCCGGTTCGTCCGGTAGACGAGGGCCGTCGCGATGGCGGCGAGGCCTTCGGCGCGGCCGGTGAGGCCCAGTCCGTCGGTGGTGGTGCCGGAGACGGAGACGGGGGCGCCCGCCGCGGCGGCGAGCGCCTTCTGTGCCTCTTCGCGCCGCTTGCCGATCTTCGGGCGTACGCCGATCACCTGGATGGCGATGTTGCCGATCTCGAAGCCTTCGGCGCGGACGATGCGGGCGGCTTCCGCCAGAAGGGTGACTCCGGCGGCGCCGGACCACTCGGGGCGGGAGGTGCCGAAGTGCGCGCCGAGGTCGCCGACACCGGCGGCGGAGAAGAGGGCGTCGCAGGCGGCGTGCGCGGCGACGTCCCCGTCGGAGTGCCCGGCGAGGCCGTCCTCGCCCTCCCAGAGCAGGCCGGCGCACCACAGCTCGCGGCCGGTCTCGAAGGCGTGCACGTCGGTGCCGATGCCGACGAGCGGGATCAGCGGGGCGGGGACCAGCGGGTCGGGACTAGTAGGCATCGGTGGCCCTCCGGCGGGCGAGTACGGCCTCGGCGAGGACCAGGTCGAGCGGGCGGGTGACCTTGAAGGCCTCTTCGTGGCCGGGGACCACGACGACGGTGACGCCGAGCTGTTCCACCATGCCGGCGTCGTCGGTGGCGCCCTCGCCGCTCACGGCGATCTTCTCGTGCGCGAGGCGGAGCGTGGCGAGGTCGAATCCCTGCGGGGTCTGTACGGCGCGCAGCCGGGCCCGTACGGGGGTGGCGACGACCGGCTCGGGCTCGCCGGGCAGGCCGGGCTCGACCTCCTTGACGGTGTCGGCCAGCGGCAGGGCGGGGACGACGGCGGGCGCGCCGTCGCGGACGGCCTCGACGACGGAGTCGACGGTGTCCACGGGAACCAGGGGACGGGCCGCATCGTGGATGAGGACGGCGGTGATGTCGGCCGGGAGCGCGTCCAGGCCGGCGCGTACGGATTCCTGCCGGGTCTCCCCGCCGGGGACGACCAGGATCTCGGTGCGCTCGGGCAGCGCGTGCTCGTCGAGCATCCGGCGCACCTCGGCGGTGCCGTCGGCCGGCGCCACGACGACGACGAGGGCGACCGCGCGGGAGCGCGCCATGGCGCGTACGGCGTGGATGAGCATGGGGGTGCCGCCCAGGGTCCGCAGGGCCTTGGGGGCTCCGGGGCCGAGACGGACTCCGCGGCCGGCGGCCGGGATCACCGCGGCGGTGCGGTGCGGGCGCGATTCGTCAGACATCAGTAGCTCCGAGCCAGGTTTGTGACTTCGGCCGACATGGGTATGGCCTGAAGGGTGCCGGGTGCGACGCCCTCGCCCCTTCCGTGACGACCGGTCGAGTCGGCTGCCCGGACCCGGCACGCCAGTGAGTAAGGCTTGAGCAGCACGGCTTGAGTAGCACGGCTTGAGCAGCCGAGTACTCGAGTGGCCGAGCACAGGTGCGGCTTCAGCGAGCGCGGGTATGGGTCCAGACATGCCGCAGCGCCCGGCAACAAGTCTCCTTGTCAGCGGGCACCGCGGCACAACTGTGTACGACAAAGCGTACGAATGATCGCGTCAGGACGCGAGCACTTCGTCGAGGAGGGCCTCGGCCTTGTCCTCGTTGGTGTTCTCGGCGAGCGCGAGCTCGCTCACCAGGATCTGGCGCGCCTTTGCGAGCATGCGCTTCTCACCTGCGGAGAGTCCGCGCTCACGCTCACGACGCCACAGGTCACGCACAACTTCGGCGACCTTGATGACATCGCCAGAAGCGAGCTTTTCCAGATTTGCCTTGTAGCGCCGGGACCAGTTCGTCGGCTCTTCTGCGTACGGTGCGCGGAGCACCTCGAAGACCCGGTCCAGCCCGTCCTGGCCGACTACGTCGCGAACGCCTACGAACTCCGCATTGTCCGCGGGGACGCGAACGGTCAGGTCACCCTGCGCGACCTTGAGCACCAAGTAGGTCTTGTCCACGCCTTTGATCTGGCGAGTTTCGATAGCCTCGATCAGCGCGGCCCCGTGATGGGGATAGACCACGGTGTCGCCAACCTTGAACGTCATGTGACAGGTACCCCTTCCGTGGCTATCCAGGGTAACACGAGAATCGACCGTTATGAATGGCGTTTTCGCAGGTCAGGGCCCATCTCAGGGCTTGACAACAGCGACAGGAACGTGCTGCGAGAGGCTTCCGGAAGGGGGTATTCGCAGGTCGGAGGTGCTGTGCGGACCGGGCGAAACGGCTACGTTACACCCGCCCGGGACCCCCGACGATGTGGCGTACGTCCCGTTTTGACGGTTTCCAGGACGGGAAACCGAACTACTCCGTTCGACTGGCGGCCACCCGTACGGCGTCCGTTCCGGCCCAATCCGGAATTGATCACCGGGCGGTGTTCGAGGAAATCCGGAAATTGATCACCGCAGGCGCGCCGGCCTTTGCGGGCGGGCCTTTTGCGAATGGAAGATCACCCGGCCCCGGCGGGGCGGTGATCGAACCCGCCGGTGCGGGGGCGGGACCCCGTACAGGGCCCGGCCCCACGCTGCGGAGGGTCGGGTGCGGGGGCGGGGCAGCGGCTCGGTAACCTAAGGCCCGCTGACACATCCTTAGAGCGGCTTTACTTCGCCGCTCCGAGGCGTCCACCCTTCCGTTCCGTACGTCCAAGGAGTTGCCTCCCCCGTGAGCCGCAGCCTTCGACGCGGCGCCCTCGCCGCCACCGCCGTCGTGTTCTCGATCGTCTCGCTGGGCGCCTGCGCCGCGGGCCACGACGCTCCGACTCTCCAGGTCAAGCCGGACAATGCCGCCACCACCAAGGGCGACATCAAGGTCCAGAACGCTCTGGTGATCACCCAGGAGAAGGACAAGAAGGGCCCGGCCGCGGTCTCCGCGACGGTGTTCAACACCGGCACCAAGGAGCAGACGCTCGAGGGCATCACCCTTCCGGGTGGCAAGGCCGTCGTGACGCTGAAGCCCGCGGGCAGCGGCTCCAAGGTGGTCATCCCGGCCGGCGGCTCCGTCGTCCTGGGCGGCAAGGGCAACGCGTCCGCCCTGATCGCGGGCGGCGCCGACGTCGTGGACGGCAACGTCCAGAAGATCGTCTTCCAGCTGAGCACCACGGGTGACGTCGAGCTCGAGGGCTTCGTCGTCCCGGCCACCGGCATGTACGCGGGCTACGGCCCGACCGCCGCCGCGGCCGTCCCGGGCGCCACCCCGTCCGGCAGCCCCTCGGGCTCCCCGTCCGGTTCGCCGTCGCCGTCCGGTTCCCCCTCGGGCTCGCCCGCGAGCAGCCCGTCCGGGTCCCCCTCCGGATCTGCGTCCGCGTCCGCTTCCGCCGGTCACTGAGGCGCGAAGCACCGTATTCAACGGGAACGGCCCCCGTCCGCTCGATGCGGACGGGGGCCGTTCTCGTACGTGCGCGTACGTGCGCTTACGGCTTACGGTTTACGGCTCGAACTTGTAGCCGAGGCCGCGGACCGTGACCAGGTAGCAGGGTGCGCCCGGGTCGGGCTCGAGCCCCTCCCACACGCGCCCCTCGCACCGCTCGGCCCCAGAGGGGCCTCCCGGGCTTCGGGACGCTGCGCCGGCCTCCGACCGGCGACGGGGACGGACCCGCCGTCTGCGGCTTACGGCTCGAACTTGTAGCCGAGGCCGCGGACCGTGACCAGGTAGCGGGGTGCGCCCGGGTCGGGCTCGATCTTGGCTCGCAGGCGCTTGACGTGGACGTCGAGGGTCTTGGTGTCGCCGACGTAGTCGGCGCCCCAGACCCGGTCGATGAGCTGCATGCGGGTCAGTACGCGGCCCGCGTTGCGCAGCAGCATCTCCAGCAGGTCGAACTCCTTCAGCGGGAGGTCGACCTTGGCGCCGGCGACGGTGACCACGTGGCGGTCGACGTCCATCCGGACGGGGCCCGCTTCCAGGGCCGCCGGGGTGACCTCTTCCGGCTCGCCGCGGCGGCGCAGGACCGCGCGGATGCGGGCGACCAGCTCCCGCGAGGAGAAGGGCTTCGTGACGTAGTCGTCGGCTCCTATCTCCAGCCCGACGACCTTGTCGATCTCGCTGTCCTTGGCGGTCACCATGATCACGGGCACGTTGGAGCGGCCCCGGAGCTGCCGGCAGACCTCCGTGCCGGGCAGGCCGGGGAGCATCAGGTCGAGGAGGACGAGGTCGGCGCCGTTGCGCTCGAACTCGTCGAGCCCGTCGGGCCCGGTCGCGGCGATCGCGACCTCGAAGCCCTCCTTGCGGAGCATGTAGGACAGGGCGTCGCTGAAGGATTCCTCATCCTCGACGACTAGCACTCGGGTCACGGAAGGACCTCCGGGGCAGGGATGGCTGGTGCGGTGTGAGGTTCGAGCAGGGTGTTGGCGGGTGCGGAGGCCGTCGCCGGGGCCGGCGCGGCCGCTTCGGGGAGTCGCAGGGTGAACGTGGAACCCTGACCCTCCGAGCTCCAGACCGACACCTCCCCGCCGTGCGAAGCCGCTACGTGCTTCACGATCGCAAGGCCCAGGCCGGTTCCTCCCGTGGCGCGGGAGCGGGCCGGGTCCACACGGTAGAAGCGTTCGAAGATGCGCTCGCGGTCCTTTTCCGGGATGCCGATGCCCTGGTCGGTCACGGCTATCTCGATCAAGTCTCCACCCGGCGCGGTGACCCGGCGCGCGGCGATGCCGACGCGGGTGCGGGCGGGGCTGTAGTTGACGGCGTTCTCGACCAGGTTCCCGAGGGCGGCCGCGAGCTGCCCCCGGTTGCCCCATACCCGCAGGTCGGCGGTGCCGCCGGCGGCCATGGTGATCTGTTTCGCGGAGGCCGTGTGGCGGCAGCGGTCTATGGCCTCGGCCACGAGCGTGTCCACACGGACGGGCTCCGCGTCCTCCAGGGGGTCGTCGTTCTGTACCCGGGAGAGGTCGATGAGTTCTTGTACGAGGTTGATCAGGCGGGTGGCCTCGATCTGCATGCGGCCGGCGAAGCGGTGCACCGCCTCGGGGTCGTCCGAGGCGTCCATGACGGCCTCGGAGAGCAGGGAGATCGCGCCGACCGGGGTCTTGAGCTCGTGCGACACGTTCGCGACGAAGTCGCGGCGTACGGCCTCGATGCGGCGGGCCTCGGTGAGGTCCTCGACGAGGAGGAGCACCAGGCGGGAGCCGAGCGGGGCGACGCGCGCCGAGACGGCGAGCGCTTCTCCGCGGCCGGTGCCGCGCCGGGGCAGGTCGAGCTCGACCTGGCGTATCTCCCCGTCGCGCCGGGTGTCGCGGGCCATGTGGAGCATGGGTTCCACGGCCAGCTTGCCGCCGCGGACCAGGCCGAGGGCATATGCCGCCGAGCTGGCCTTGACCACCGCGTCCCCCTCGTCGAGCACGACGGCGGAGGAGCGGAGTACGGAGAGGACAGTGTCCACTCCCGGTGGGAGCACCGCGTTGATGTCGGGGCGCATGGAGCTCCGGGTGGGGCGGGCTTGGTCGCGCTCGCTCCAGCGGAACGCCAGCATCGCGATCACACCGGTGCAAAGACCGGCAATCGCTGCAGCTGCGGCGACCGCCGCGTTCACGTCCATGACTCCAGGTTAAGCAGGCCAGGGGACACTTCCACAGCCGTTCGGGTGGCACCTCGAACAGTCGTCGCCCAGAGTTCACCCTGACGACCGTGCTGATTCACTTGGGATGCCGGAGTCGGTCGCGTTCGAGGTTCACCGTGGCAACGTGGGGCCGATGGCCGCACCGGCCCGCCCCGGGCAGCAGTACGGCAGTAGTAGTAGGTCGAGAGAGGGACACGAGACATGCGTGACGCGTACCACGAGGAACTGGACTCGATCGGTGAAGGCCTGGTCGAAATGGCCCGGCTGGTCGGCTCCGCCATCGGGCGGGCCACGACCTCCATGCTCGACGCCGACCTGAAGCTCGCCGAGAGCGTCATCGCCGCCGACCAGAAGGTCGACGACCTCCAGCACGACCTGGAGGCCCGTGCCATCGCGCTGCTCGCGCGCCAGCAGCCGGTCGCCACCGACCTGCGCATCGTCGTCACCTCGCTGCGCATGAGCGCCGACCTGGAGCGCTCCGGCGACCTGGCGCAGCACGTGGCCAAGCTCGCGCGGCTGCGCTTCCCTGACACGGCGGTCCCGCGCGACCTGCACGCGACCATCCTGGAGATGGGGCAGCTCGCGCAGCGGCTGATGGCGAAGGCCGCCGAGGTCATCATCACGAAGGACGTCGACCTGGCGCTCCAGCTGGAGCAGGACGACGACGAGATGGACCAGCTGCACCGCACCCTGTTCCAGCACCTGATGGACGACCGCTGGAAGCACGGCATCGAGACGGCGGTCGACGTCACGCTGCTGGGCCGCTACTACGAGCGCTTCGCGGACCACGCGGTGTCGGTCGCCAAGCGCGTCGTCTACCTGGTGACGGGCGAGCACGCGGACGAGCTCCAGGCGCCCACGCAGGTCGAGGGCGTCTGAGCCGCGGGGCCGGCGGGGGCGGCGGGGGCCGGATCAGCGGCGCCCCGATCAACAACGAGCCCCCAATGCGCCGTTGACGCGGGGGCCGGGCTGGGCATGAATGAGGCGAAGGCACAACGCCTACGAGGAGGATCCATGCCCGATTCCCCCGTCCCCATCACCCCGGAGCAGGAAGCGCAGCCCCCGGAGGGGCTGCGCCTGCGCCTGCCCCTGCTCGCGGCCTGCGGCTGCGGCTCGGGCTGCGGCTGCGGCTGCCAGTCCGGCGCCCCCTGCCAGTGCGGCGGCTGAGGCCGCCCGCCTGGTCACCCGTACGCGAAGGGCCCCGTCCGGCAGTCGTCGGCCGGGGCCCTTCGCATCGGTCCCATCGAGAGACGGAGACGGAGACGGTCATGCGCTTCGGCCACCCCAGCCAGGAGCAGTTGCGGCGCAACTTCGAGAGCGTCCTGACGAACGTGCTGTCGGGGCGCGGAGTGCGCACCGAGACGGGTCTGGACAGCCAGACGGAGGACGCCCTGTGGGCCATCGCACGCGCCCACCCGAACGCTCCGGACACACTCGTGGCCGCGGCGTACCGCGCCTTCGCGGGCCAGCTCGACGGCAGCAACGCGGCCGCGCGGCGCGCGGAGATGGACCGCAGGATCGCCGAACGCGCGACCCGACCCCGCCCACCGGGCCCGCCGACGGACCGGGGGCCGCTCCCCCGCCCCGCGCCCTGACGGCCGCCGGACACTGATGTCACACCGCTTCGGCGCCCCCTGGCCCCGTACGCCGCCCACTGCGTCCGAATGCCCGCTCCGAAGTGCCCGGCCCTCCCGGCCTGCTTAGCGTCGTCATGCCGTGCCGCGCAGCCCGCGGCACCCGAGGTGACTGGGAGAAACCGCCGTGCCAATCGCGATGAACCTTGCGTGGCCCGAGCTCACACCCGAGTTGTACGACGCCGCCCGCGCCCGCGTGGGCTGGGAGGATGACGTTCCGGACGGGTTGGTGCTGCACACCAGCTGGTTCGCCGACGACGGCTTCCACGCGCACGACGTCTGGGAGTCGGAGGACCACTTCACCCGGTTCATCGCCGACCGGATCACGCCCGTGATCAAGGGGGAACTGGGCGTCCAGGGAGACCCTCAGGTGGCCATCTCCCCCCTGCACAGGCGCTTCGTCGTCCCCGGTGTGACCGGCGGCGCCTGAGCGGGACAACGAGAAGCCCCCCACCCTCCGGGGACCGGCGGGTGGGGGGCTTCGGCCCGGAGGACCCGGTCAGCGGACCAGTGCGCCGAATTCGCTGCCGGTGGTGATCTGGGAGTCGACCGGCGGGTTGACGACGCGGGTGGGTGAGGTCCCGGCGATCTTGCCGTCCTTCGTGCCGACGGACCAGACCTGCGGGACGGTCGCCGCGACGGCGAAGGTGAGCTCGGGCTGCTTGTCGTTGTTCAGGTCGGTGGCCTTGAGCAGCGAGGGGATGCGGAAGGTGCCGGCGGGGGCGGGCAGGCCCGGCGCGTTGTGCGCGTACCAAGTGGCGCCGGTGCCGGTGACGCCCTTGGACGTGCCCTTGAGCACGTAGAGGCCGCCGCCGGTGACGTCGCAGTCCCAGCCGCAGTTGGCCTTGCGCTCACCCGTGGCGCCGATGATCAGCTCGGGGTAGCCGTCCAGGTTGAGGTCGGCCGCGGCGAGGGACTGGCCGAACCGGTCGCCCGTGCCGACTCCGCCGGGGATGCCGGAGGTGTCCTCGGTGAACGTCTGGTAGCCGCGGGCTTCGTTCACGCCGGTGGCGGAGCCGAAGCTGACCCGGACCAGACCCGCCGAGCGGATGGTGTCGATCTGGATCTCCGGGTCGCCCACCGCGATGTCGCCGTAGCCGTCCTTGTCGAAGTCCGCGACGGCGACGCTGCTGCCGCCCCGGATGGTGACCGGGGTGAGGCGCAGTCCGGACGTCCCGCCGAAGAGCACGCGGCCCCGGATCGGTGCGCTCAGGTCCTGCCTCTCGCCGAGGACGACGAGGTCGTCGATGGCGCCCTTGTTGATCCGGCCCACCGCGATCCGGTTCTGCGCCTCTCCCGGCGAGAAGACGGGGTACTGGCGGCCGAGGTCCAGCCGGTGGGTCGAGACGGGCGAGCCGTCCGCCTTGAAGGGGCCCCGGAACAGTTCGAGCGTGGTGGAGTAGCCGACGAGGAGGTCGGTCTTCCCGTCACCGGTGAAGTCACCGGCCTTCAGGACGACGCCGAAGCCGATCCTCTTCAGCGGGTCGGCCAGTGAGATGGCGTCCTTCAGCCCCGTGGCACTGCCCCAGATCAGGGTGACGTGGCCGGGCCGCGTGCCCCGGTCGTAGTTGTCCCGGGTGCCCACCACAAGGTCCGCGTAACCGTCGGCGTTGAAGTCGCCGGTGGTGAGGACCTCACCGAAGCGCTGGTCCTTCTTCGGGTCGCCCGGCATTCCGGGGCTGTTCTGGGTGATGACCTTCAGGCCGGTCTTCTGGGCGCCGTACTTGCTGCCGTAGGAGACGGTCACGTAGCCGGCATTGGCCACCGCGGTGGTGACCCCGTCGGCGCCCTTGACGTTCACGGCGGAGTTCGGGGCGCCGATGGCCAGGTCGTGGTAGCCGTCGCCGTTGAAGTCGTCGGCGTAACGGGTGGCCGCGGGCCCGGTCGCGGCCGTGGCCGCTTCAGCCTCGGTGCCCGTGGCGGCCAGCAGGCCTCCCGTGAGTGTGGTGAGCGCCGCGACGATCGCGACGGAGTGACGGATGTGGCGTCTCACGGCCGGTTCCCCCAAGAAACTCGATCGAATGTCCGTACCCAAGACCACTGTTGGGCCGGAACGGTTGTACGGGCTCGGCCTCGTCGTCCGTGACCCGTCAGCGGACGAGTACGCCGAACTGGTTGCCGGTGTTGACCTGGGAGTCGACCGGCGGGTTGACGACGCGGGTGGGCGCGGTCCCGGCGACCTTGCCGTCCTTCGTGCCGACGGACCAGACCTGCGGGACGCCCGCCGCGACCGCGAACGTGAGCTCGGGCTGCTTGTCGTTGTTCAGGTCGGTGGCCTTGAGCAGCGAGGGGATGCGGAACGTGCCGGCGGGCGTGGGCAGGCCGGGCGCGTTGTGCGCGTACCAGGCGGCCCCGATGCCGGTGACGCCCTTGGACGTGCCCTTCAGCACGTAGAAGCCGCCGCCGGTGATGTAGCAGTGCTCGCAGGTGGCCTTGCGCTCGCCCAGGGCGCCGATGATCAGCTCGGGGTAGCCGTCCAGGTTGAGGTCGGCCGCGGCGACGGAGTTGCCGAAGCGGTCGTACTTCTCCACGGTGCCCGGGAGACCGTCGCTGTCCTCGGTGAACGTCCGGACGCCACGGGTGTCGTCCACGCCGTTGGCGGAGCCGTAGTTGACCCGGACGACGCCCGCGCCGTAGTCGGTGTCGATCTGGGTCGCGGAGTCGCCCACCGCGATGTCGCCGTAGCCGTCCTTGTCGAAGTCCGCGATCGCGAGGCTGCCGCCACCGCGGATGGTGACCGGGGTGAAGCGCAGTCCGGACGTCCCGCCGAGGAGCACCCGGCCCCGCATCGCCTCGTCGTAGTTCCTGCGCTCGCCGAGGACGACGAGGTCGTCGATGGCGCCCTTGTTGATCCGGCCCACCGCGATCCGGTTCTGCGCGTCCTCCGCCCCGAAGACGGGGTAGTCGCGGCCGAGGTCCACCGACTGCGTCGAGAGCGGCGAGCCGTCCGCCTTGAAGGGGCCGCGGAAGAGCCGGAGCGAGGTGGAGTAGCCGACGACCAGGTCGGTCTTCCCGTCACCGGTGAAGTCGCCGGCCTTCAGGACGACGCCGTAGCCGGGCTTCTTCTGCGGGTCGGCCATCGTGGTGGCGCCCTTGAGTCCCGTGGCGCTGCCCCAGATCAGGGTGACCTGGTCGGCCCGCGTGCCCACGGCGAGGTCGGCGTAGCCGTCGCCGTTGAAGTCGCCGTTGGTGAGGACCGCCCCGAAGGCCCGGTTCGCCGTCGGGTCGCCCGGGATGCCGGGGCTGTTCTGGGTGATGACCTTCAGGCCGGTCTTCTGGGCGCCGTACTTGCCGCCGTAGGAGACGGTCACGTAACCCGCGGCGTACACCGGGGTGGTGACACCGTCCGTGCCGGTGACGTTCACGGCGGAGTTCGGGGCGCCGATCGCCAGGTCGTGGTACCCGTCGCCGTTGAAGTCGTCGGCGTACCGGGTGGCCGCGGGCCCGGTCACAGCCGCTTCGGCCTCGGTGCCCGTGGCGGCCAGCAGGCCTCCGGTGAGCGTGGTGAGTGCCGCAATGACTGCGACGGAGTGATGGATGTGGCGCCTCACGGCCGGTTCCCCCAGAACTCGATCCAATGTCCGCCCCTATGACTCCCGTTGGGCCGGAACGGTTGTACGAGTTACGGGAACAGACGAATGCCCCCGATCCGCGCGGTGTGCGCAGGTCGGGGGCAGGGTCGCTGCTGCTACTTCTTCTTGCCCTGGTTCTTGACGGCCTCGATGGCGGCCGCGGCGGCGTCCGGGTCGAGGTAGGTGCCGCCCGGGTTGAGGGGCTTGAAGTCGGCGTCCAGCTCGTAGGAGAGCGGGATGCCGGTCGGGATGTTCAGGCCCGCGATGTCGGCGTCGGAGACCCCGTCGAGGTGCTTGACCAGCGCGCGCAGGGAGTTGCCGTGCGCGGCGACCAGGACGGTGTGGCCGTCCAGCAGGTCCGGGACGATCGAGTCGTACCAGTACGGGAGCATGCGGACGACGACGTCCTTGAGGCACTCGGTACGGGGGCGCAGCTCCGGCGGGATGGAGGCGTAGCGCGGGTCCCCGGACTGCGAGAACTCCGTACCGTCTTCGAGCGCCGGCGGCGGGGTGTCGTACGAGCGGCGCCACAGCATGAACTGCTCCTCGCCGAACTCGGCGAGGGTCTGGGCCTTGTCCTTGCCCTGGAGGGCGCCGTAGTGGCGCTCGTTCAGGCGCCAGGAGCGGTGGACCGGGATCCAGTGGCGGTCGGCTGCCTCCAGCGCCATCTGCGCGGTGCGGATCGCGCGCTTCTGGAGCGAGGTGTGCACGACATCGGGGAGCAGACCGGCGTCCTTGAGCAGCTCACCGCCGCGGATCGCCTCCTTCTCACCCTTCTCGTTGAGATTGACGTCCACCCAGCCGGTGAACAGGTTCTTCGCGTTCCATTCGCTCTCGCCGTGGCGGAGGAGGATCAGCTTGTACGGTGCGTCGGCCATGCGTACGAGCCTAATGGACACACCCGTACCCTCGCGCGCGGTGTGTACGGCATGTGGGACGGTCCCCCGATTGACGGCAGCCGTCAATCCAGTGGCTCCGGAGGGCCGGTTTCCGTAGGGTCCGAACGAGTAGAGGGACGCTTACATCTCCGGGGGGATTCCTTATGTCCGTTGCCAGTGTGAGACGGGCCGCCCGCGAGAGCGTGGCGGGTCTGCCCCGGGAGTTCTGGTGGCTCTGGACGAGCACGCTGGTCAACAGGCTCGGGGCCTTCGTCGCCACATTCATGACGTTGTACCTGACCCTGGAGCGGGGCTATTCGGCCTCTTTCGTGGGACTTGTGGTGGCCCTGCACGGGCTCGGCGGCGTGGTGTCCTCGCTCGTCGCCGGGGTGCTCACGGACCGGCTGGGCCGGCGTCCCACGCTGATGGCGGCGCAGGCGTCGACCGCGTTCTCGGTGGCGCTTCTCGGGTTCATGGAGCACCCGGCGGCGATCGCCGCGGTGGCACTGCTGGTCGGCATGACCTCCAACGCCTCGCGGCCCGCGGTGCAGGCGATGATGGCGGACATCGTCCGCCCGGAGGACCGGGTACGGGCCTTCGCGCTGAACTACTGGGCCATCAACCTCGGCTTCGCCGTCTCCGCGACCGTGGCGGGCTTCGTCGCGGAGCACAGCTACCTGGCCGGGTTCCTCGGCGAGGCGGCCCTGACGCTGGTCTGCGCGGTGCTCGTCTACCTCAAGCTGCCGGAGTCCCGGCCGGAGAAGACGGCGGCGCAGAAGGCCGCCGCCGAGCCGGAGATCGGCCTGGGGACGGTGCTGCGGGACGGGCGGTTCATGGGTGTGGTCGGGCTGTCGTTCCTGATCTCGCTGATCTTCATGCAGGGCTCGTTCGGGCTGCCGCTCGCGATGGGCGCGGCCGGGTTCTCGACGGCCGACTACGGGCTGGTCATCGGGGTCAACGGCGTGCTGATCGTGCTGCTGCAGATCCCGGTCACCCGGTTCATCGAGCACCGCGATCCGCAGAAGCTGCTGGTGATCTCGGCGCTGCTGGCCGGGTACGGGTTCGGGCTGACGGCCTTCGGCGGCTCGGTGTGGAGCCTGGCACTGACCGTCTGCGTGTGGACGCTGGCCGAGATCATCAACTCGCCGACCCAGATGGGCCTGGTCGCGCGGCTCTCCCCGCTGCACGGGCGCGGCCGCTACCAGGGCATGTACACGATGTCGTGGGCGGTGGCCTCGCTGATCGCCCCGCTGATGGCGGGCTTCGCGATCGAGCACTTCGGCGCGGCGTGGCTGTGGGGCGCGACGGCGGTCCTGGGCACGGTGGCGGCGCTGGGCTACTGGCTGCTGATGCGGGGGCTCCCCGAGGGGGAGCCGGGAGCGGAGCCGGGCGCCTCCACCGGGCCTGCCGCCTCGGCGGAGCCCACCCCGGTGGCCGTCATCACGGCGGAGCCGACCCCGGTGGCCGTCGTCGCCGGGGAGCCGACCCCGGCAGCCGCCCTGGTGGCGGAGCCGGCTCCGGCCGCCGTCGTCCCCGGTACGGCCGGCGTCTGAGGCGGGGTTTCGGGCGGAGCACCGTGCGGCGCCGCTCCCGGGGGCGCCGCCCCCGGAACCCCGCGCCTCAAACGCCGGCGGGGCTGAATCAGGCCGACGGCTGCGTCAGGTGCTTGAAGGCGTCCAGGTTGCGCGTGGACTCGCCCCGCGAGACCCGCCACTCGTACTCCCGCCGGATCGCGCTCGCGAAACCCAGCTCCAGCAGGGTGTTGAAGGCCCCGTCGGCCGCCTCCAGGACCGTGCCGAGCAGCCGGTCCAGATCGTCGGGGGTGATCACCGACAGGGGGAGGCGGGCCGTCAGGTAGACGTCGCCGAGCGCGTCGACCGCGTAGGCCATGCCGTAGAGCTTGAGGTTGCGCTCCAGCAGCCAGCGGTGGACGGCCGCCTCGTTCTCGTCCGGGTGGCGGATCACGAAGGCGTTGACCGACAGGGAGTGCTTGCCGGCCTTGAGCGAGCAGGTGGTGCTCAGCTTGCGGGTGCCGGGGAGCTGGACCACGTACGAGCCCGGTGCGGGGCTCTCCCAGCTCAGTTCCGCGCCGGTCAGCGTCGCTTCGATGATCGCCGCGGTGTCGGTGCCGTCCGTGCCGTCAGCGGCGTCGGTGGGGTGAGCGTCAGCCATGGTGGGAGCGTACGTGACGGCGGTGATCGTGCATCGCCCCCGTGTACACGTCGGCCGTGCCGCTCGCGGCGGTGTCCCAGCCGAAGAACTGCGCGTGCCGCGCGGCCGCCGCGCCCATCCGGTCCACGAGGCCCGGCTCGTCCACGAAGCGCCGCAGCTCACGGGCGTAGTCGACCGGATCGTGGCCGGGTACAAGGATCCCCGTGACCCCGTCGTCGACGGCGACGGGGAGCCCGCCGACGGCCGCGGCCAGCACCGGCGTGCCGGTGGCCTGCGCCTCTATGGCGACCAGTCCGAAGGACTCGCTGTACGAGGGCATGACCAGCACGGACGCCGCCCGGAACCAGTCCGCGAGCGCGTCCTGCGCCACCGGCGGGTGGAAGTGCACGAGGTCCGCGATGCCGAGCTTCGCGGCCAGCTTCTGCAGCCCCTCCGGCTTGGCGAGCCCGCTGCCGCTCGGCCCGCCGACGACGGGTACGAACAGCCGGGTGCGCAGCGCCGGCTCCCGGTCGACGAGCTCGGCGACGGCCCGCAGCAGGATGTCGGGGGCCTTGAGCGGTTGGATGCGGCCCGCGAAGAGCGGGATGACGGCGTCCTGCGGCAGTCCGAGGCGGGCTCGGGCGGCGGCGCGGCCGTCGGCGACGGTGAAGCGCTCGAGGTTCACGCCGGGGTGGACGACGGCAACCTTGCCGGGGTCGGCCGCGTAGTGGCGTACGAGCTCGTCGGCTTCCTCGGCGGTGTTCGCGATGAGCCGGTCGGCGGCGTCGACGATCTGCGTCTCGCCGATGACGCGGGCGGCGGGCTCGGGGGTGTCGCCCTCGGCGAGCGCCGCGTTCTTGACCTTGGCCATGGTGTGCATGGCGTGCACGAGCGGGACGCCCCACCGCTCGGCGGCGAGCCAGCCGACGTGGCCGGAGAGCCAGTAGTGGGAGTGGACCAGGTCGTAGTAGCCGGGCCGATGGCGGGCCCAGGCCTGCATGACGCCGTGGGTGAAGGCGCACAGCTGGGCCGGCAGCTCCTCCTTGGCGAGGCCCTCGTACGGGCCCGCGTCCACGTGCCGTACGAGGACTCCGGGCGCGAGCTCGACCACGGGCGGCAGGCCGCCGGCGGTGGCCCGGGTGAAGATCTCGACCTCGATGTTGATCGCGGCGAGGCGCCGGGCCAGCTCGACGATGTAGACGTTCATCCCGCCGGCGTCGCCGGTGCCGGGCTGGTGCAGCGGTGAGGTGTGCACGCTGAGCATGGCGACGCGGCGCGGCTTGCGGTGACCGCCGACGGCGGCGGGCAGGCGCAGGCGCGGCGGCTCGTGGCGGGTGCCGGCGCGGGCGGCGGCGAAGCGGCCGCCGATGCTGCCGCCGATGCGGGACACGTACTGGCTCAAGGGAGCAGTTCCTCTCGCTCGGCGGCATGACACGGAGAGCGCTGTGGGCGCTCTTCTAGGAGTGCAACCCGGGTGGCCGTCCCCCGCATTCCGGGACGGACGGTTTTCCTGCTGCCGCGCCGGATTTTTATCGGGCGGGAGCCCTCCGCTTACTCTCTGCACATGGCCTCCCGCTCCACCCCTCCCCCTCGTCGCCCCGTCGGCACGGTGACCCGCGGGACGACGAACCCGAACCGGCTGCGCCGCATGGACCGCTGGATCGCGGCCACGCACGGGGCGGCGCTGCGGCGCGCGGAGGCCCCGGTCGCGGTGGACCTCGGCTACGGGGCTGCGCCCTGGACCGCGGTGGAGCTGCTGGCGCGGCTGCGGGAGGCGGCCCCGCGGGTGCGGGTGGTCGGCATCGAGATCGAGCCGGCCCGGGTCGCGGGCGCGAAGCCGTACGAGCGGGAGGGCCTGAGCTTTAGGCACGGCGGCTTCGAGGTGCCGCTGGACGGCGGGGTCCGGCCGGCGCTGATCCGGGCGGCGAACGTGCTGCGCCAGTACGACGAGGAGCAGGTCGAGGCGGTGTGGGAGCGCTTGTGCGCCCGGCTGGCTCCCGACGGGCTGCTGGTGGAGGGGACCTGCGACGAGATCGGGCGGCGCCACGTCTGGGTCGCGCTCGGGCCCGAAGGGGCGCGCACGGTGACCTTCGCGACCCGGCTGGGCTCCCTGGAGCGCCCCTCGGACCTGGCGGAGCGGCTGCCGAAGGCGCTGATCCACCGCAACGTGCCGGGCGAGCCGGTGCACGCGTTCCTGCGCGACTTCGACCGGGCGTGGGCGGCGGCGGCCCCGTACGCCTCCTACGGGGCGCGGCAGCGGTGGATCCGGACGGCACGGGCGCTGGCCGGGGACTGGCCGCTGGCGGACGGGCCGGTGCGGTGGCGTCAGGGGGAACTGACGGTGCGGTGGGAAGCGTTGAGGCCTTCGGGGTGACGGGGGGCGGCAGTGGCTGCCGTGCCAGTCGTGGCTGCCGTGCCTGTCGTGGAGGCCGTTGAGGCCGTGGAGACTGTGGCCAGGGGGGCCGCGGGGGCGATCGGGACGCATCGGATGGATATCCACAAGGGTGTTGGAATTCACCGACTCGTGGCACCATCCCGAAGGCAATCACAAGTTACTGACGATTAGTCAATCCGGTGTCTGGGGGGACCATGAGGAAACGACGACGGGGTTCGATCGCCCTCACTCTGCTCTGCGCGATGGCGCTGCTGTCCGCGCCCGGCGCACTGGCCGGCACGGCGTTCGCCGCGCCGGAGCCCCAGCAGGGCAAGTCCCTGGAGCAGGTCCGCAAGGACATAGAGGGCCTCTACCGCGAGGCGGGCGCCGCCACGGACGCCTTCAACCTCGCGGAGAGCGAGACCAAGACGCAGTCCGACAAGATCGTGGAGATCGCCAACCTGGTCCTCGCGGGCCAGGACCGCATCACCACCCTGAAGGGCCGCGCGGGGGCCGCGGCCCGTGCCCAGTACCGCTCGGGCGGGCTGCCGCCCGGCGCGCAACTGGCCCTGAGCAACGACCCGGCGCAGTTCCTGGACGGCAACGACCGGCTACGCCAGGGCGAGAAGGCCACCTCGGACCTGCTCTCCGAACTGAACCGCACCCAGAGCGACTTGCAGCAGTACGCGAGGGACGCGAGCGCGCACTGGGAGACCCTGGAGGCCAACCGGGTCAAGCAGGAACTCGCGAAGAAGCAGGTCGAGGACAAGATCAAGGCGGCGGAGGACCTCGAGAGCAAGCTGGAGGCCGAGCAGAAGGCCCGGCTGCTGGAGCTCGAGGCGGAAGCGCAGCGCAAGGCGCAGAACGACTGGCTGTCCACGCGCCCGATCGACGGCTCCTCGGGATCCGCGGCCACCGACGCGGGCAAGCGGGCCGTGCAGTTCGCGGCCGCCCAGATAGGCAAGCCGTACGTGTGGGGCGCGGAGGGACCCGGTTCGTTCGACTGCTCCGGGCTGACCTCGCAGGCCTGGCTCGCGGCGGGCAAGCGGATCCCGCGCACCTCGCAGGAGCAGCTGCGGCTGCCGAAGGTCGCGGTCAAGGACATGCGGCCGGGCGACCTGATCATCTACTTCGACGACGCGAGCCACGTCGGGATGTACGTCGGGGACGGCGCGATGGTCCACTCCCCCCGCCCCGGCCGCAACGTCACCATGGCCGGCGCGGGCTCCATGCCGATCAAGGCCGTGGTCAGGCCGGACGCGTAGCGACGGCCCGCTCACCGACAGGCAGCGCCTCCGGGGGCTCACCGTCCTCGGGGACGTGCCGCCCCCGGCGGCGGTACGTCGGCGGCACGTCTCGGTGGGCGGGACGTCGTAGGCCTCCGCCGTGACGTTGGTCATTCGTCGACGCGGACTTTCCCCCCCGATAACGGCATATGCCGGAGCCCCGAGCCGGACCCGCCATTCCGCTTCCCTCGTCCCGCCGCTAGGGTCGCCGGACGAGCGAACCCCCGAGGGGGCGGGAAGGAACCGGAGACGATGCCCGTACCCGTACCGCGGCAGAGGGACATCCCGGGCACCGAGAGCGGCCCGGGCGCCACGTCATCGCTCACCCTGCTGGTGATCGAGGACGACCCCGCCGGCGGCCTCACCGTCCCCGAGATCCTCGACGCCGACGGCCACCGCATCCGGCTGCGCAGCGCCCGCAACCTCACGGAGGCGGCCCGGCTGCTCACCCCGGACGTGAACTGCGTCCTGCTCGACCTCGCGCTCCCGCACGGCGGCGGAGCCGCGGACGTCGCCGATCCCTTCGGCGCCCTGCGCCAGGTGCTCCGCATCGCCCCGCGGCACGCCGTCCTCGTGCTCACCTCCGAGGAGGACGCGGAGCGCGCCGCGGAGGCCGTACGCGTGGGGGCCCAGGACTTCCTGTTCCGCGACGAGCTCGACGGGCGGCTGCTCAGCCGCGCCATCCGCTACGCGGTGGAGAGAAAACGGGCGGACATCGCCCAGTACAAGCTCGCAGAATCGAAACTTCGGGCCCAGGAGAACGCCCGCCTGGAGCGCGGACTGCTCCCGCACCCGCTCCTGGAAGGTTCCGACCTCCGCTTCGCCGCCCGCTACCGCCCCGGCCGCAGCCGCGCGCTCCTCGGCGGGGACTTCTACGACACCGTCCGCACCCCCGACGGCACCGTCCACGCGATGATCGGCGACGTCTGCGGCCACGGCCCGGACGAGGCCGCCCTCGGCGTCGAGCTGCGCATCGCCTGGCGGGCGCTGACCCTGGCCGGCCTGTGCGGCGACGACCTGCTCTCCACCCTCCAGCAGGTCCTCGAAGTCGAGCGACCCTGTGAGGAGATCTTCGCGACGCTCTGCACGGTGGACATCGCCCCGGACGGCCGGCGCGCGGGCCTGTGCCTGGCGGGCCATCCGGCGCCGCTGATCTCCCGGCCGGGACGCCCCGCGCGGCTGCTCCCGTACGAGAACAGCGGCCCGGCGCTCGGCCTGCTGCCCAAGGCCCGCTGGCCGCGCCGCCAGGTGGAGCTGGGCGGTACGTGGAGCCTGATGCTCTACACCGACGGCCTGATCGAGGGCCGCATCGGCCAGGGCAAGGAGCGGCTCGGGCAGGACGGCATGGTCGAGATGATCAACCGCCACCTGGCCGACGGGCTGAGCGGCGAAGGCCTGCTCGAAGCCTCCGTGACCGAAGCCCGCCGCCTCAACGGCGGGGAGCTGACGGACGACGTCGCCGTCGTCCTCCTCTCCCGCGCCGAGGGCTGACGGGCCGGGCAGGCCTTCTACCGGCCTACCCGGCTACCCGCCTATTGGCCTATCGGCCTACCGTCCGCCGTTGTAGGGCCCGTACGGCCCGTCACTGCTGCTGCCGCCCCGTCGGCCGCCACCGCCGCCGCCCGAGACCTGCTTGAGGGCGGGGCGCACGTCGACGAAGAACACGATGCTGGCGACCAGGCCGGCGATCTGCAGGAAGAGCATCCCGAGGAAGAAGTCCACGAGCACGGTGATGCCGAGGATGACCAGCCAGAAGGTCTTGGTCTGCTTGCTCGCCGCCCGGTACGCGTCCTCGCGCGCCGTCAGCGCCATCACGAAGGCCACCACGGCGAGCAGGAGCATGGCGTACCCGAACAGCGGAAGCACCCCTTGATTGAACCCGTTCATCAACATCGTCTGACCGCCTTCTCACGCCTCGCTCGCCGGATGCCGCCTGCCTCCACGCTACCGGCAGAGCCCGTTTCTCAAACCACAACGGACCGGACGCCCATCGGGTGCCCGGTCCGTCGCGCGCATCTCAGCTCTCGTCGGCCGGCTCGGCGGCGGCCTTCTTGGCCGCGGCCTTGCGGGCCGGAGCCTTCCTCGGCGCGGGCTCGGCGGCGGGCTCCGCCACCGGCTCGGCGGCTTCCGGCTCCACGACCACGGCGATGTCGACGATCTCCTCGGAGACCTCGCCGCGCCATGCCCGTACGGTCTGCTCACCGTGCTCGGCGACCTTGTCGTAGGCCTCCTTGGCCTTGACCGCGTACTCGGCGGCCACGCCGACCCCGCGCAGCGCCAGGTCCTGGGCGGTCTCCCCGAGCTTCTTCGCGTCGATCGACCCGAACACCTCGGCGACGGTGGCGGTGACCGCCTCCTGCGCCTCCTTGGCCTTCTCCTTGGCCTTCTCCTGCACGGCCTTCGGGTCGGTGTTCTTCACGGCCTCGATGCGCGCGGGGGCCTCGGCGCGCAGCTGCTCGATCAGCCCGGGCACCTTCCTGGCCTGCTGCACGGCGAGGTCGGCGGTGCCGGCGGCGAAGTAGAGGGGGGTCGGGTCGGTGAGGGTCTTCTTCAGGTCATCGGCGATGGCCATGTGGTGGTCCTCCCGGATCACGGTCTCAGTTCGTGCTCTGCGTGTTCAGTGCGTACTCAGCTCGTACGGCGCATATCGGCATCGCCACTGCCGCCGTCGGCGGCGGCTTCGGCTCCAGCCGCCTCATCCCCGGCCTCGGCCGCTGCCTTCGCCTCGGCCTCGGCGGCGTTCTCCTTGCGGAAGGACGCGTAGATCTGGAGCAGCACCTGCTTCTGCTGCTCGCTGATGGACGGATCGGCGAGGATCACGGCCGTCGTCTCCACTGCGTCCCGGTCCCGCTCGTCCAGGATTCCGGCCTGCACGTACAGCGTCTCGGCGGAGATCCGCAGCGCCTTGGCGAGCTGCTGCAGGATGTCCGCGCTCGGCTTGCGCAGCCCGCGTTCGATCTGACTGAGGTACGGATTCGACACCCCCGCCGCATCGGCCAGCTGCCGCAGCGAAAGCTGTGCCTGCCTCCGCTGCTCGCGCAGGTACTCGCCGAGGTTCCCGACGTTGAGCGATGCCATGCCCCGATCCTGCCGCACCTTGCTAACTATTGCAAGCAGCTGCTTGCAATAACTCCCACCACTGGGGGGCGCCCTCCCGGCGTGACGAAAAGGGCATGGCTACCGCATCGCAGATCGGTCAAGGTTTACCGATGAGCACCGAACAAGGTCCCGTCGAAGACGACGACCGATGGATTTTGAACCTGCGGGGGTTGCCCGTCACCAAGATCGTCGTGGACTTCCGGCTCACGCTGGTCCTCGACTCTGCCTGGGAGGTCACCCTTGAGGGGCCCGTCAGCCTCTCGCACGGGTCCATCCGAACCAATCCGCCGTCTGTCCTCGATCCGCAGACCCAGGACGTCGCGGCGGCACTCGCCCTGTTCGGAGCGGACATCCGCTCCGCGGTCGCCTTCAAGTCCGGCGCCCTGCGCCTGGTGTTCGGCACGGGTACGCATCTGAACTGCCCTGCGGATCCCTCCTACGAGGCATGGCACATCGCAGGCCCCGACGGATGGCGCTTCGTCTCCCTTCCGGGCGGCGAACTCGCCGTCTGGAAGGGAGACAACCCCCCGCCTACGGCGCCGTCGCGACGACCACCGTCGCGTAGTACTCCTCGGAGGTCACCGTGCGCACCGACAGGCCCGCCGCCGTCAGGGCCGCGGAGGTGACCGGGGCCTGGCGGGTGCTCGTTTCGATCAGCAGGCTGCCGCCCGGCGCGAGCCAGGGCGGGGCGCCGGCGGCCACCCGGCGGTGGACGTCCAGGCCGTCCGCCCCGCCGTCCAGGGAGACGGGCGGTTCGTGGTCGCGGGCCTCCGCCGGCAGCAGCGCGATCTCCCCGGTCGGGACGTACGGGGCATTGACCACCAGGACGTCCACCCGGCCGCGGAGCCCGGCGGGCAGGGGTACGTAGAGGTCGCCCTCCCACACCCGGCCGCCGTACGGGGCCACGTTGCGCCGGGCGTAGGCGAGTGCGGCCGGGTCGATGTCCGCCGCGTGCAGCTCGGCCCCCGGCACCCGCGCGGCCACGGCGGCGCCGAGCGCGCCCACCCCGCAGCACAGGTCCACGACCACCGCGCCGGGCCGGGCCGCCTCCACCGCCTGCCCCGCGAGGAACTCACTGCGCCGGCGCGGCACGAAGGCCCCCTCGCCGACGGCCATGCGCAGCCCGCAGAACTCCGCCCAGCCGACGACGTGTTCCAGCGGTTCGCCGGCCACCCGCCGGGCCAGCAGCCCCTCCAGGTGCCCCGCGTCCTCGGCGGCGGCCGTCAGCAGCTCCGCCTCCTCCTCCGCGAAGACGCAGCCGGCCGCGCGCAGGGCTTCCACCAGTGTTGCCAAGTACCTCAGTCCTCGTCCGTCCAGTTTCCCGCCCGCCCGGCCGACCGCCCGGCCACCCGCCCGGCCACCCGCCCCGACACCCATACGGGGATCAGAAGATGTCCGGGCACCACGGCCTGCGCGCCGTGCGGAACACCGCGTCCGCCAGCGCGAGCGTCCCGGGTCGCTCCTCCGTGATCGCGCCGAGCGCCGCCAGCCGCACCGCCGACTCGTCGCCCAGGTACAGCGCCCCCAGTGTGCCCACGTCCAGGCGCAGATCGGCCGGCTCCTCCGTGCGTACGCAGTCCCCCGCGCCCGCGTCCAGCCGGTAGCGCCCGCCCGCCGGCCCGGACGGGTCGGCGACCTCCAGGACCAGGACCCCGGGCACGGCGTACGTCCGCGCGCCGAGGGCCCGTACGACGTCCAGCAGCCGCACCCACAGCCAGTCCGCCGAGGTCACCAGCCGGGCGGCGCGCGGGTCGGGCAGCAGCCGGGCGACGAGGTCGTCGGGGGCGCGGTAGCCGGTGCGGACCTTGACCACCCAGTCGATGGAGCAGAGGAAGTGCCACAGCGCCCGCTCCACGTCCGGGGTGAGGGCGAGCAACTGCCGTACCTGCACGGTGTTGTGCGGGACCTTGGCATCGGTCCAGTGGTCGTCGCAGGTGTACCGGACCAGGCCGGCCACCTCGCCCGCCGCGGTGCGGTACACCGCATGGAAGGACGGCGTGTACGGGTTGTGGGACAACGCTTCCGCGCCCGTGGTCACCCGCCACCAGCGGGCGTCGCGGCTCACCGCGCCGGGCGTGGCCGCCCGCAACCGCTCGTGCAGGGCCGGGCCCAGCTCCCGCACCTCGGCCTCGTCCACGAGGTCGATCCTGCCGCCGTCGCCGGGGACGGCGGCGCGCGGGTCGAGTCCGGTGCGCGGTACGTCGATCTCCCACTCCGAGGCGGAGGTGGCGGGCCCGTACCCGTACCGCCCGTAGATCGGGTACTCGGCGGCGATCAGCGTCGACACCACGTCGCCGCGCGCGTGGGCGGCGGCCAGCTCGGCGGCCATCATCCGGGTCAGCAGACCCTGCCTGCGGTGCGTGGGCGCCACGGTCACGTTCGTGACGGCGCTCGACGGGACGAACCCCCCGCCGGGCACGGTCAGTTCCTGCGCGAAGGAGCGGAAGGTCGCCACGCACCGCCCGTGGTCCGCGTCGAACCCGCCCTGGGTCCGGGCGCAGTCGACGTGTCCGGCCAGCTGAGCGTGATCCTCGGCCGTCGGATGCTTCGCGTTCAGGAAACCGGTCTGCTGGGCACGCAGCCAGTCGGGAAGCTCGGATGCGGCGATCGGCCGGACGTCAGCGCTCATAGCCACCCACGCTAATCGGACCGGCCCGCCCCCGTCGCCCGTATTTTCCGCGGGCCCCCGCGGGCCCCGCGCCCCCGCCGCTTCCTCAGGCCAGCAGGTCGTCCACCTGGGCCTCGCCCTCCCGGTAGCGCCGGGTGATCTCCGCGCTGCAGTCGTCCGCCGTGCGCTGGAGCTGCTGGCGGCGGCGCGAGACCTGCTGCTCGTAGCGCACCAACTTGCCCATGCCCTCGTGGAGTTCCTCGTCCGTGCGCGCTCCCAGGTCCGACAGCTCCACGTCGGAGAGCATCTCGGCCGCCAGCAGCCGGTACTCCTCCCCGTGCGGGGTGCCGAGCGTGACGTGCCGGGCGGAGGCGCTGCGGCTTGAGGGGGCGTCCGCGAGGATCTCCGAGAGCCGGTCCACCACCGGCGCCTCGGGGTCCGTACGCCGGGCCAGCTCGGCGCGCAGGATGTCGATGCGGCCCTGGAGCAGCCGGCGTACGTAGCTCAGGTCGGCCTCGTCGCGCTGCGCGTCGCGGCGCAGTCCGCGCAGCTCGGGCAGGCCGAGCGCGGTGGTCGGCGTCGGCGGGGCGTCCGCGGCCCCGGTCCGCTGCGCGGGCGGGCGCGGCGCCGGGGTCTCGGCGGCCGCCGCGGACGCCATGGGTGCGACGGGCGCCGCGGAGCCCACGGTTGCGATGGGCGCAGAAGCAGGTGCGGAGGTACCAGAAGTGTTCATGCGTTCGTGTCCGTCCCCTCGACCGGTGCTGGGGGCACCGCCTGCGTGCATCGTGCCACTCCCCGTGGTACCGACGCAGTCCCACTCCACCCGATCGGCCCCGGACGGGTGCACGCCTGGTACACAGGTGTCATGCGAGCAGTGGTGCAGAGGGTGGACGGCGCGAGCGTCGTGGTGGCCGGCGAGACCGTCGGGGAGATCGTCGGGGAGGGGCTGTGCGTGCTGGTGGGGGTGACCCACGACGACACCCCGGAGAAGGCGGAACTGCTGGCGCGCAAGCTCTGGTCGGTGCGGATCCTGGAGGCCGAGAAGTCCTGCAGCGACGTGAACGCGCCGCTGCTGGTGATCTCCCAGTTCACCCTCTACGGAGACGCCCGCAAGGGCCGCCGCCCCACCTGGAACGCGGCCGCCGGCGGGGCCTTCGCCGAGCCGCTCGTGGACGCGGTCGTGGCGCAGCTGCGGGCGCTGGGTGCGACGGTGGAGACGGGCCGGTTCGGCGCGGACATGAGGGTCTCGCTGACCAACCACGGCCCGTTCACCATCGTCATCGACATCTAGCGCGGGGCGGTCACTGCGCTCACTGCGGTAACGGCGGTCACGGCGCTACGACGACCTCCTGCGCGGCGGCCGTCTTGCCCACCAGCAGCGGGGCGTCCACCGGGACGTTCCGCTTGATCAGCGCGAGTGCGATCGGGCCCAGCTCGTGGTGGCGGACCGAGGTGGTCACGAAGCCCAGCTGGCGGCCCTCCTCCCCGTCCGCGGCCAGTCGTACGGGCGCGCCGTGCGCGGGGAGCAGCACCTCGGAGCCGTCCAGGTGCAGGAAGACCAGCCGGCGCGGCGGCTTCCCCAGGTTGTGGACGCGGGCCACCGTCTCCTGGCCGCGGTAGCAGCCCTTCTGCAGGTGCACGGCGGTGCCGATCCAGCCGAGCTCGTGCGGGATGGTGCGGTGGTCGGTCTCCAGGCCGAGCCGCGGCCGGTGCGCCTCGACGCGCAGGGCCTCGTACGCGAGCAGTCCGGCGGCCGGGCCGTGGGAGGCGGCGAAGGCCTCCAGTGCGTCGCGCGGCAGGAACACGTCGCGGCCGTACGGGGTCTCGCGTACGGCGAGGTCCTTGGCGACCTCGGCGATGGAGCCGGCCGGCAGGTGCACGAGGGCGAACTCGGCGGTACGGTCGGCGACTTCCACGCGGTAGAAGAAGATCATCGACTCCAGGTAGGCGATGAGCGCCTCCTGGGTGCCGGGCTCGACGTGCATCCACATCGTCTCGCCGTCGTCGACGAGGTAGAGGGCGTGCTCGATGTGGCCGTTCGCGGAGAGGATCAGCGCTTCGGTGGCCTCGCCGGCCGGGAGGGCGGTGACGTGCTGAGTGATCAGCAGGTGCAGCCAGCTCAGCCGGTCCGAGCCGGTGACGGTGACGACCCCGCGGTGGGAGAGGTCGACGAAGCCGCGGCCGTCGGCGAGCGTGCGCTGTTCTCCGTACAGCTCTCCGTAGTGGGCGGCGACGCCCTCGTCGCGGCCTTCGGCCTGCACGGCGCCGGGGAGATGGAGCAAGGGGCTGCTGGTCATGCCACCAGCCTACGACCCCGCCCCTGACAGTCCTAGCGCTGCTTGGCGGCGCAGGTCTTGCAGCGGCCGAAGATCGCGAAGTGCTTCATGTCGGTCTCGAAGCCGAAGGTGTCGCGGAGCTTGGACGTGAACTCGGCGGCGATGTCCACGTCCGCCTCGATGACCTCGGTGCAGTCGCGGCAGACCAGGTGGATGTGGTGGTGCCGGTCGGCGAGGTGGTACGTGGGGGCCCCGTGCCCGAGGTGGGCGTGCGAGACGAGCTTCAGCTCCTCCAGGAGCTCCAGCGTGCGGTAGACCGTGGAGATGTTGACCCCGGAGGCCGTCTTCCTCACCTCGACGAGGATCTCGTCCGGGGTGGCGTGCTCCAGGGCGTCCACGGCTTCCAGCACGAGCTGGCGCTGCGGGGTCAGGCGGTATCCGCGCTGGCGCAGGTCGCTCTTCCAGTCACCGCTGTCGGCGGCGGCGAGGTTCTCGGTGCTGTCGGTGGTCACCACCCGGCCAGTGTAGGCCTCGGGCCGCCGCGGGGGGAGCGGGGAGGCCGTACGGGAAGGCACCGCACGTGCGGGAGCCCCCGGCGGCCGAGGCTGCCGGGGGCTCCTGCGCACGCTTGCCGGGGCGCTCTAGCGGAAGAAGGCGATGCCGTCGTCCGGCATGTCCGGAAGGTTGCGCGCCATCTCCGCGACCTCCTCCGGCGTGACGACCTTCTTCAGCTGGGCCGACATGTAGGGGCGCAGCTCCACCTCGGGGGTGGCCTTCTCGCCGACCCACATGAGGTCGCTCTTCACGTAGCCGTAGAGCCGCTTGCCACCGCTGTACGGGCCGGAGGCCGCGGTGCGGGCGACCGCGTCCGTGACCACGTCGATCTGCGGCTTCTTGTCGGCGAGCTCGCCGTACCAGACCTCGACGACGCCCTGGTCGCGGACCATGACGATCTCGACCTTGCGGTCCTTGTCGATGCGCCAGTAGCCCGACTCGGACTCCAGCGGCCGCACCTTGTTGCCCTCGGCGTCGAGCACCCAGGTGTGGGAGGTGTACTCCAGGAAGTCCCGGCCGTCGTGGCTGAAGACGACTTCCTGGCCGAAGTTGCACTTCTCCTCACCGGGGAAGTCGAAGACGCCGGCGCCCTCCCAGTTGCCGAGGAGGAAGACGAGGGGGACGAGACCGGGGTTCAGGTCGGACGGGATCTGGATCATGAATGGCTGCTCAGCTCAGGCGATCTGTGGGAGGGGTTCCGGTATCCGGGGCGGTAGGCGGCAGATCCGAGGGGATCAGCGCTGGCCCTGGTACAGCTTCTTCACGGCCAGGGCGGAGAAGGCGAGGACGCCGACACAGACCAGGACCAGCAGGGAGGTGAAGACTGCCTCAAGCACGGGGTGCTCCTCGGAGTGAAGGGTGGCGTTACGGGGCCGGTCCCCAAGCCTACTGGCCTGGGGACCGGGGCACCGTGTGAGGTAGCCCGTACGACGTGCTCCCGCGATCCGCCCCGCTCAGCCCAGCAGCTGGTGCTGGAGGATCACCGTCTGGTGGAAGGGCACGGTCGCCACCTCGCCCTTGCGGGTCTGCAGGACGAGGGCCTGGATGTCTCCGGACTGGATGCAGCCCAGCTTGGTCTGCTCGTCGCCCGTGGGCTTGGGCTCCTGGTAGAGGACGACCTCGCTGGTGTTGCCCTGCGTGCTGTACCCGGAGGTCCGGGCCCCCAGCGGGTGCCGCTGCGAGGACTTGGCATTGCGCCAGGCCGTGTCGATCTCCAGCCTCGCGGCACTGCCGATGCTGGTGTCGACGCCGCAGCCCTTGAAGGCGCCCAGGAACTCGGGCGTGTGGAAGCGCAGCAGGTAGACCCGCGTACGGGTGCCGTCCGGGGTGGTCCAGCCGCGCGCGGCGATCTGGCGCAGTCCTTCGTTGCCGAACTGCTCCTTCATCTTCTCGCGGGCCGCGGCCCCGTACTCCTCCAGGAGGGTGTCGACGGTCACCACCCCGTCCTTCTCCAGTTTCAGCGTGGAGTCGGGGGCCGACCCGATGGGAGCCGGCAGGAGCAGCTCGGTGAGACCCGCGTAGTGGATGCCGCCCGGGTTGTCCTCGGCGAACGGCAGGGCTGCGCCCGGCGGCAGCACCGGCTTGGTCAGCGCCGGGAACGTCCAGCGGCCGTCGGCCTTGGTGGACAGGCCCGGGATGTCGGTGCGCTCGGGCTGGGCGACCCCGTACGCGACACCCGTGCCGACGGCGCCGAAGACGAGTACGGCGGCGGTCCAGCGCAGTGCTGCGAACAGCTTGCGGCGGTCCTTGGGCGCGGCCGGGACCTCCGGGGCCTCCGGGGCCGCGAAGGGGTTGGCCGCAAGCGGGTCCGCGGCGAACGCGGCGGCGGCGGCCGCCCCCTGCTCGCCCGCGGTGGGCTGCGGTGCGGCGGCGTCGAGGAGCTCCGGTACGGCTCCGGTGGTGTTCTGCTCGGTCACGCGGACTCCCCGGGGGACTTCAGGTGCTTCATCTGGCTCTGGAAGAGCGCGACGGCGTTGGCGGTGGCGAAGGGCTTGGGCCCGTACGCGCGGAAGGTGACCATCACGTCGCCCTCGACGGCCACGCAGTCGATCGAGTCGATCTTTTCCTTCTTCTTCTCGCCGATCGCCTCCAACGAGCACTTGGCGTCCGGGAACCCGTCCACCTTCGGCGCCTGCCGGCCGTCACCCGTGAAGTCGAGGAACTTCTTGCTGACCTCGGAGAACGCGCCCACGGCCTTCGGGTCGGCCTGCATGATGCGGATCTCGGCGAACCAGCTGGTCCGCTCGTTCACGTAGCTGCGTCCTGCCAGCCCCTTGAGCTTCAGGTTGGCCAGCATCTTGTCGCGGTCCTTGCGCTCGGCGCTGGTCAGGCCGCTGCGGGTCTCCTTGAAGCCCTCGACCGCCTTCTCGCCGGAGACGAAGAAGTTGTTGCCGTCCTCCTCCAGGTCCGGCCCCAGGACGAATCCGGCCGGAATCGGCAGCAGTTTGCCCAAGAGGGCGTTCGTCGGCACGGAGCCGGGGGCTTCGCGCTTCGGGAGGTCCTCACCGAAGGGGACCCAGTAGGCGGCGGGCGCGTCCCGGTCGGCGTCCGCGATGGCGGAGGACGCCCAGACGCCGCCGCTCACGAGCACCGCTGCGGCCACGCCGACGGCGATCAGGGCGACCGCCTTGCGGTTGACCTTGCGCGCGGGCTTCGCGGGCGGAGCGAGGGGGGCGACTGCCTCCGCCTCGGGGGCCGGGGCCGGAGCCGGGGCCGGAGCAAGTGCCGGGGCAGGGGCCGGGGCCGACGCCTGTGCCGGCGTCTCCTCCTGAGCCGCCTTCGCGTCGTTCTGCGGCTCGGTCACAGTCGCTCCAGCTGTCGCTTGGCCAGGTCCACGACATCGCTTTCGCTGACCTTGCCGCGGTTGTTCGTGTAGTGGATGTCGAGCACGATGTCGCCTCGCCGGGCGATGGCGCGTGCTCCGCGCATCGGGAGGTACCCGGGCTTCTCGTCGGCCTTGGAGTCCACCCAGACGCGCCCGAGGTCCGAAGGAAGACCGGGAATGAGGACGCCGCTGTTGCCCGCGTACTCGGCCTCGGGCATGTACCTGGACTGACCCGTCTGGTAGCTGTCCGCCCCGGAGCGTTCGTTGAACTGGATCAGCCGCACGTACACGAAGGTCGTGTCGTTCACCGCCCAGCTCACCGCGGCGATCCGCCGGATGTCCTGTTCGGCGAGGTACTCCAGCTGGCTGTCCGGCTTCTTGAAGAAGGTCGCGAAGTATTCGATGGGCTCGTAGCCCGCCGCTTCGGTCTTCGCCCCGCGCGGTGCCTCGATCAGCAGCTTCGCGAGGTCGTCGTCCGTCTTGTGCCAGCGGTTGGCATTGATCGTCTTGTTCGTGGTGGCGTCGTCGGGCGCGAGCGCCTTCGGGGCCACCAGGTCCGCCTGCGCCAGCGGAGCCAGCGGGGTCGGCTCGCGGTCGTACTGGATCGCGTAGCCGGTGATCGTGCCCGCCAGGACGCCGAGTACGGCGGCGCCCGCGATCAGGAGGACCGCGCGGCGGCCGCGTCGGACGCGGGGAGTGGCCGGAGCCGCCTCCAGAACTGCGTCGGGGGCCGTGCCGGGAGCGGTTTCGGGAGTGCCTTCGGGAGTGGCCGAAGCTGCGTCCGGAGTGCCCGGTTCCGGGGCGCTCTCCGCCTCTTTCCGCTGGTCAGGGATGGTCTGTTCGTGTTCCAAAAGAAGTCCCCCCACAGGACTGGAGTCGCGGACCGATCGCCCGCGTACACAGAAGACACCCTCGCGTAGGGAGATGTTGTGATCATCCTTATTACAGTTTTATCTCAACGGGTTTCAATCCTCGCGACGCGGCTTTCCGTCCAGTTCGTCCCACCACTCGTCGGACTTCCGGTCGCCCGAGGGGTCGTCCCACCACCGGTCGTCCGGACCGCGCCGGTTCGCGACCATCGCGGCGACCGGCGGAATGACCATGGCGACCACGCACATCGCCACGGCGGCCTCGACGGACCACAGGCGCACGAAGGACCAGGCGGAGACGAAGAGGAACAGGCATCCGCCCATGAGCAGGAAGTAGGCGCGCCGGCGCCGGGCGTACATGCCTCCAGGGTAGAACCGGACCCCGCTCCCGGGGAGGCTCGGAACAGCACGAAGGGCCGCACCCCGATCCGATGGCGTCCAACCCCCGGGGGTGCGGCCCTTCGGCCGGTCATGCAGTCACGCGGTCATGCGGTTGTGCAGTCATGCAGGTGCGGTGCTCAGACCGCGATCGCCACGTCCGTGACGCCGCCGGACTCGACGACGACCACGGCGCGGTCCGCCTGGGCGCCGGGCACGAGTGCGCGCAGCGTCCAGGAGCCCTCGGCCGCGTAGAAGCGGAACTGGCCGGTGGCCGAGGTCGGGACCTCGGCGGTGAACTCGCCGGTCGAGTCCAGCAGACGGACGTAGCCGCTGATGGGCTCGCCGTCCTTGGTGACCTGGCCCTGGATGGCCGTCTCACCGGGCTTCAGCGTCGAGAGGTCGGGTCCGCCGATCTTTGCTCCACACATGTTCTCTGTCCTGTCCTAGAGAGGTATGACTACGGGCGTCGCATGCCCGGAATGCTTGGTGTCTTGAACTACTTGTTGGCGCCGAGCTCGATCGGCACGCCGACCAGCGAGCCGTACTCGGTCCACGAGCCGTCGTAGTTCTTGACGTTCTCCTGGCCCAGGAGCTCGTGCAGCACGAACCAGGTGAGCGCGGAGCGCTCACCGATGCGGCAGTAGGCGATGGTGTCCTTCGCCAGGTCGACCTGCTCGGCCTGGTAGAGGGCCGTCAGCTCTTCGTCGGACTTGAAGGTGCCGTCGTCGTTGGCGTTCTTCGACCACGGGATGTTGCGGGCGCTCGGGATGTGACCCGGACGCTGCGACTGCTCCTGCGGGAGGTGCGCCGGCGCGAGGAGCTTGCCCGAGAACTCGTCGGGCGAGCGGACGTCGACCAGGTTCTTCGTGCCGATCGCGGCGACCGCGTCGTCACGGAAGGCGCGGATCGAGGTGTCCTGGGCCTTGGCCTTGTACTCGGTGGCCGGGCGGCTGGGGACCTCGGTGCCGTCGACCAGGTCGCGGGAGTCGAGCTCCCACTTCTTGCGGCCGCCGTCGAGCAGGCGGACGTCCTGGTGACCGTAGAGCTTGAAGTACCAGTAGGCGTAGGACGCGAACCAGTTGTTGTTGCCGCCGTAGAGGACGACGGTGTCGTCGTTGGAGATGCCCTTGGCGGAGAGGAGCTTCTCGAAGCCCTCCTGGTCCACGAAGTCACGGCGGACCGGGTCCTGGAGGTCGCTCTTCCAGTCGATCCGGACGGCGTTGGTGATGTGGTTCTTGTCGTACGCGGACGTGTCCTCGTCCACCTCGACGATGACGACGTTCGCGTCGTTCAGGTGGGCCTCGACCCAGTCGGCGTCTACGAGGACGTCGCTGCGGCTCATGATGTTCTCCTCCGGGGCAGTGTGCGGCGGGGTGCTGCTGGTGGTGCTGGGAGCGTGCGTCCGGGTGCGCTCGCGGATCCTGTTGCGGGGAGGCTTCAGGAGGGCGGGAGGCAGAGGTGGTCACACGGGAAAGCGGAAGGCCGTCGTCCGGCTATGGAGCGGGATGCGCTCACACGTCACATGGATCGACAGAGCATGGCGGCGACGCGACACAGGTCTACTGCCCGTCGCTTCGTGAGGTCCGCCTGCTGATGCTTCATAGCCATGGATCGTAGGGACGAATCGGCCGCCCTGTCACCGCCGTGTCATATTCCGAGACAGGATCGTCCGAATAGTGGGATGAGACCTCTTGTGGATCTTCGGGCGGGGGGCGGCAGAAGCCCCGTACGGCCCTCCCAGCTGCGGATCAGACCCATCCGTCTCACTATCCGGCCAGAGCGAGATCCTTACCGCCCAGGGTGAGCACCACGCCCGCCTCGTCAGAGGTCAGCCCCGTCAGCCGGACCCCCGACGGCAGGCCGGCGCCGATCCGCCGGTCGAAGTCGGTCTTCTTGCGGACCACGGCCTCGATCCCGGGGAGGCCCTCGCCCGGCACCTCGTCGGCGCGGACCCGGACGATCGTCGGGCCCTTCCCGTCGCCGGAGTCGACGAGGGAGACCGTCGACACCACGCTGCGGCTGAGGGTCCTGCCGAGGAACTCCAGCCTCGCGGTGACCTTCACCTTGCCCGGCGCCCCGCCGTAGGCGACCGTCACCCCGGGCTGGGCGGCCGCGGTCAGGTCGGCGTACGTGACGAGGGCCGAGCCCTTGGCGGACTGGGCGGTGCCGCCGTTGTAGTCGCCGTTCAGCTCCACCCCGCGGAAGGCGACCCGCAGCCCGGACAGGTGCGTCGTACGGCCGTCCGCGGTCGCCACGTCCACGCCGGCCACCGTCAGGTCGACCTGGTCGAGGTCCCGGGTGAGCAGCTGGGTCAGGAAGGGGAACCCGTGGATGTCCGCCTCCACGCCGGACAGGCCCTGCCGGGCCCGTATCTGATCCGCCAGCCGGTTCTCGGCATAGCCGGCGGCCCAGCGGTCCACCCCGACGAACAGGCCGCCGAGGACCACTCCGATGATCACAACGACACGCAGGACACGCACGTGCCCACCCCCCAGACGATTGGTACGACGGCCCAGTGGACCATGACCGGCCGTGAGGGCGCTGTGAGTTGGCGCGAGGTGGGGTGGCGGTGTGGTGGGGGTGGGGTGGGGTGGGGGTGTCGTGGGGCGGGCGGAGGTGTGACAACGCCCGCCCCGGTGAGCGGGGCGGGCGTTCAGGAGGGGAAGCCAGGAGGCGAAGGCCCGGGCCTCAGCCCACCACCCTGCCGATCAGGTAGACCGCCGGGGCCGCCGCGGCCAGCGGCAGCGCGACACCGGCCGTCATGTGGACGAACTTCGACGGGTAGTCGTACGCCGCCACGCGCAGCCCGATCAGCGCGCACACCCCGGCCGCCAGGCCGATCAGCGCACCGCCCGCTCCGACGGACGTCAGCCCGCCCACGGCGATGCCCGCACCGGCCGCGGCGGCCAGCGAGACGCCGACCGAGGGCGCGGTGGGCAGCGGCAGCGCCCGCGCGAAGACGGCCACCGCCACGGCGGCGGCGCCCACGCTGACGGCGTCGGGGTCGGCCGCGAGGTAGCCGGCGCAGACGATGGCCAGCGCGGCCGAGGCCACCGAGGCCATCAGCCCGTACATCCGCTCGTCCGGATCCGCGTGGCTGCGCAGCTGGAGCACCAGCGTCAGCAGCACCCAGGCGCCGAGGGTGCCGATGATCGCGCCGGGGCCGTACGGCTCGTCCACCGCGAGCACCGCCACATCGGCGACGACCGCCCCGGCGAAGGCCAGGGCGATGCCCTGACGGGCCGGCCACATGCCGTTGAGCCGGAACCAGCCCGCCGCGGTGAGGCCCTGGAGGGCGATCAGGGGCGCGAGCAGCGCGAACTCGCTCAGCGCCGCGGCGGCCGCGATGACCAGCCCGAGGGCGGCCGTCAGTATGGCCGCCTGCGGACCGGGATCGATGATCGGAGAGCGCCCTTCGGCGCGGGCCTGGGCGGGGTCCACGGCGCGCAGCGTGTTGCCGGCGAGGGTGGGCGGCGACCAGGCGGGCTCCTCCTCGGCCGCTCCGCCGGCAGCCCCACCGGCCGCTCCGTCGCCCGCCACCGGGTGCGCGGCGGGAGCCCCGTCCGCGGCCTGGGCGGCCTGCTGCGGGAGGTACGGGGCCGACTCCGCGGCCCACTCCTGGCCGGGGGCCGGAGCCTGGACCTGGGCTGCCTGTGCCTCCGCCTGGAACGGGTCGGACGGGCCGGGGTAGGGCTGCGGGTACGCCGCGTCCCCCCACTGCTGCGCGGGCTCGCCCTGCGGAGCCTGCTGCGCCTGAGGGGCCTGCTGCGCCTGCGCGGCCTGCGCCTCGTCGCGGAACCAGTGGTCGGGGGCCGGGGTCTGCGGGTAGGCCGGAGCCGCGTAGGGATCCTGGTAGGGGTCCGCGTACGCCTGCTGCTGCCCCCACTCCTGCCCGGAGACGGGCGCCTGGCCCTGCGGCTCCTCGCGGAACCAGCCCTCGGGGGCGACCGGGTACTGCGCCGGTACGCCGTCCAGCGGCGCCTGCACCGGCTGGTACGAGGTGTCCCACGTCGGGGACTGCCAGGTCTGGGTCCCGTACGGATCCGGCTGCTGCTGTTGCTGCTGCTGCTCTAGAAACTGCTGTTGCTGTAGCTGCTGCTGTTGCTGTAGCTGTTGCTGTTGCTGTTGCTGTTGCTGTTGCTGCTGTTCCTCAGGCGTGCTCATGGGGCTCCGCTCACCCGCCCGCGAACGGCGGGAGCACCTCGACGGTGCCCCCCTCGGTCAGCTCGACGGAATCGTGCGGGCGCTTGCCCACGGGCTCTTCGTTCACGAGGAAGGAGCAGCGCAGCAGGACCCGGGTCAGCTCCCCGGGGTGGCGTTCCCGCACGGCGTCGAGCGCCTCGGCCAGTGTCCGCGCCGAGTACGGCTCCTCCGCCGTCTTGGCCGCGGCCTTGGCCGCCGCCCAGTAGCGGATGGTTCCGGTTGCCACTGCACGCTCCTCTCGTCGGCGCTCTGCCGTCGGCCTCCATCATGAACCCTCCCGCCCCCGATCCCGGCGTGCCTCCGCGCGCCCCGCGTGCGCCCGGGCGGCCCGCACCGGGTCCACCGATACGGTGAAACCGGCGCATATCCAGACCCCGGGGGTGGTGGGGACCACAGAAGTGGAACGCTCAGAAGCCTCGGCCCGGCCCGGGAGGGTGGGCTATTCTGCTGGCGAGAGGATCCGGGCAACGTAGCCCCCGGGTCCTTTTGTGCTTTCAGCACGTTGAACGGACCGAGAACAGTGGTGTCCATCCGGGCCTCAGGGCGCGGGGACGGACGGACACCCGGCAAGTCGTACGAAGCAGTGCCGCGAACGTCCTCGACGGGACCGAGGAGGAACCGACGTGATGGACCAGCGAACCGTCGTGCAAGTGCAGGTGCAGGCAGTAGAGGTACGGGCAGTAGGGGTACCGGCGCACGCACCTGCGCACGCACACCACCAGCACGACCAGCACCACCAGCAGTACCGTCCGACCCGGGTGGGTGGTCGGGCATGAGCTCACTCCTGCTCCTGACCAACGCCCTGCAGCCCTCGACCGAGGTCCTGCCGGCCCTCGGCCTGCTGCTCCACAGCGTCCGGGTGGCCCCCGCCGAGGGCCCCGCCCTCGTGGACACCCCGGGCGCCGACGTGATCCTCGTCGACGGCCGCCGCGACCTGCCGCAGGTGCGGTCGCTGTGCCAGCTGCTCCGCTCCACGGGGCCCGGCTGTCCGCTGATCCTCGTCGTCACGGAGGGCGGCCTCGCGGCCGTCACCGCCGACTGGGGCATCGACGACGTCCTCCTCGACACCGCGGGACCGGCCGAGGTCGAGGCGCGGCTGCGCCTCGCGACCGGCCGCCAGCAGCTCGGCTCGGACGACTCCCCGATGGAGATCCGCAACGGCGACCTGTCGGTCGACGAGGCGACGTACTCGGCGAAGCTGAAGGGCCGGGTCCTGGACCTGACCTTCAAGGAGTTCGAACTCCTGAAGTACCTCGCCCAGCACCCGGGCCGGGTCTTCACCCGTGCGCAGCTCCTCCAGGAGGTGTGGGGCTACGACTACTTCGGCGGCACCCGCACCGTCGACGTGCACGTACGGCGTCTGCGCGCGAAACTCGGGCCCGAGCACGAGTCGCTGATCGGTACCGTCCGCAACGTCGGGTACCGCTTCGTCACCCCGGAGAAGGTGGAACGGGCGGCGGCGGAAGCGGCCGCGCAGGCGGCCACGAAGGCGGCGGCCGAGGCCTCCGCGCGGGCTGCCGCGGCACTCACCCGGATGGACTAGGGGTCCTGTGGGAAGGCTGTGGGAATGACCTCCTCCGGACGCCCTGCCCAGAGGTAGGTCACCCCGCGTAGACTTCCGCGCGTGGCCAAGGTGACGCGGGATGACGTGGCACGACTTGCGGGTACTTCTACCGCCGTCGTGAGCTACGTCATCAACAACGGACCCAGGCCGGTTGCCCCGGCCACGCGCGAGCGTGTCCTCGCCGCGATCAAGGAGCTGGGCTACCGCCCGGACCGGGTCGCGCAGGCGATGGCCTCGCGCCGCACCGACCTCATAGGCATGATCGTCCCCGATGCCCGTCAGCCGTTCTTCGCGGAGATGGCGCACGCGGTCGAGCAGGCCGCCGCCGAGCGCGGAAAGATGGTGCTGGTCGGCAACTCCGACTACCGCACCGAGCGCGAGGTCCACTATCTGCGGGCCTTCCTCGGGATGCGGGTCTCCGGCCTGATCCTGGTCAGCCAGGGCATGAGCGAGCAGGCCGCCTCCGAGATCGAGGCCTGGGACGCCCGCGTGGTCCTCCTCCACGAGCGCCCCGAGGCCATCGACGACGTCGCCGTCGTCACGGACGACATCGGCGGCGCGCAGCTCGCCACCCGGCACCTCCTCGAACACGGGCACCCGTACGTGGCCTGCCTCGGCGGTGTCGAGAGCACCCCCGAGGTCGGCGACCCGGTGGCCGACCACGTCGAGGGCTGGCGGCGGGCCATGCTCGAATCCGGCCGCTCGGTGGAGGGCCGGCTCTTCCAGGCCCCGTACAACCGCTACGACGCGTACAAGGTCGCCCTGGAGCTGCTGGCCGGGCCGGACCGCCCGCCGGCCATCTTCTGCGCTACGGACGACCAGGCGATCGGCGTCCTGCGCGCCGCGCGGGAGCTGCGCATCGACGTGCCCGAGCAGCTGGCGGTGGCCGGCTTCGACGACGTCAAGGAGGCGGCCCTGACGGACCCGCCCCTCACCACGATCGCCTCGGACCGCCCGGCGATGGCCCGCGCAGCGGTGGACCTCGTCCTGGACGACGCCCTGCGGGTGGCGGGCTCCCGCCGCGAACGCCTGAAGCAGTTCCCGTCGGCCCTGGTCATCCGCCGCTCCTGCGGCTGCCGCTAAGCGCTGGCCGCGCCCCCTCTTGATGCGCCGCTCGCACCGCTGCGCCGGACTCCATCCGACGGTGGCCGGGCGGGGTCCTTGCCACCGCCGTCCGGCCCCGGGTCCGGTGGGCGGGTGCGGCTGGGTCGGCCCTGCGGGGCGGAGTTCCCCTACCCGCCCTTCCACCGTTCCCCGGGCTCTGCCCGGACCCGGTCCTCAAACGCCGGACGGGCTGGATACATCCAGCCCCGCCGGCGTTTGAGGCGCGGGGTCTGGGGCGGAGCCCCAGGGGGTCCGGGCGCAGCCCGGCTGGGGGTCCCCCCGGACGGAGTCTGGGGGATGGGCGAAGGGCGAGTAGGGGACTTCGCCCCGCAGGGCCCGACCGCCCGCACCCGGCCCACCCGGCCCGACCCCGCCCACTCGGCCCACGCGGGGCACCCGAGCCACCCCGACCCGCCCGGCCAACTCGGCCCACCCGAGGGCACCCAAGGGCACACGGGCCCAGCCCGGGCTTATATCGGGCATACACGGTTCTGTCGGGCTTCTCAGCGGGGACTCAGGAAGCTCTCATCATCGGCGGACAGAGTCGTATCCATGACCGAGAACCTCCGCCGCGAAGGCGAGTACCCCCAGGAAAACCGCCCCCAGCAGCCCGCCCCCTGGGGCGAGGACTGGCAGCGCGGTCGTGACCGGCTCGCACAGGACGCCGCGTACCCGCCGCCGCCGGCCTACCCCCCGGCCGCACCCGCCCCCGGCTGGCACCAGGCCCACACTCCCCCGGTCATCCAGGGCGAGACCGTCCCCCGGAGCAGCGGCGGCGCCGGCAACGGCGGCTGGGCCACCTGGGGCGAGGCCGCCCCGGCCGCCGCCGCCCCGCAGGGCCACGCCCGTGCCAAGCGCCCGGTCGCCCTCCTCGCTGCCGTGGCCCTCGCGGCCGCCGTCGTCGGCGGCGGAACGGCCGCCGCCGTCCAGCAGATGCTGAACAAGACCGACGGCACCGGCACCGGCGTCAACGGCAGCACCATCTCCCAGTCGAACAAGGGCACCGTCACCGGCGTCGCCGAGAACGTCAGCCCCTCCGTGGTCCGCATCGACACCCGCACCACCTCCGGGCAGGGCACCGGCTCCGGCATCGTGATCACCGCCGACGGCGAGATCGTCACCAACAACCACGTGATCGACGGCGCGAGCCAGATCCAGGTGACGATGAGCGACGGCAAGAAGTACAGCGCGAAGGTCGTCGGCACGGACCCGGACAAGGACCTCGCCCTCATCAAGCTCGAAGGCGCGAGCGGCCTCAAGCCGGCCAGCCTCGGCAACTCCGACAGCCTCAAGGTCGGCGACGAGGTCGTCGCCATCGGCTCCCCCGACCGCCTCACCGGCACGGTCACCAGCGGCATCGTCTCCGCGCTCGACCGCGAGGTGAACGTCCCCAAGTCCGAGCAGAAGCAGCAGTCGCCCGAGGGCGGCTTCCCGTTCTCCTACGGCGGTCAGCAGTTCAACGGGAACACCGGCACGGACACCACCTCGTACAAGGCCATCCAGACGGACGCCTCCCTCAACCCCGGCAACTCCGGCGGCGCCCTCGTCAACATGAACGGCGAGATCGTGGGCATGCCCTCCGCGATCTACTCCCCCTCCAGCGGCAGCGGCTCCGCCGGCAGCGTCGGTCTCGGCTTCGCCATCCCCGTCAACACCATCAAGGCCGACCTCCCCTCCCTCCGCAAGGGCGGCCCGGGCGGCGACGGCAGCAGCAACAACGGCAACAACAACTCCGGCAACAACGCCGCGAACGGGTTCGGGACCTCCTTCTAGCCCGACTTCCAGCCCGCCCGTGCGAGCCTGGTAGGAGACCGACCACCACCTGGGGGGACCCCGTATGAGCGCCGAAGGCGACCAGCAGCGCATCCTCGTCGTCGACGACGAACCGGCCGTCCGCGAGGCCCTGCGCCGCAGCCTGGCCTTCGAGGGGTACGGCACGCAGACCGCCGTCGACGGGCTCGACGCCCTCGACAAGGCGGACTCGTACGCCCCCGACCTGATCATCCTGGACATCCAGATGCCGCGGATGGACGGCCTGACCGCCGCCCGCCGGCTGCGCGCCGCAGGCAGCACCACGCCGGTCCTGATGCTGACCGCCCGCGATACGGTCGGCGACCGCGTCACCGGCCTCGACGCGGGCGCCGACGACTACCTGGTCAAGCCGTTCGAGCTGGACGAGCTCTTCGCCCGCGTGCGCGCCCTGCTGCGCCGCAGCTCCTACGCCGCCCCCGCCGGCGGCGACGGCCGGTCCGAGGACGCCGACGCGCTGACCTTCGGGGACCTGCGCATGGACCTCGCCACCCGCGAGGTCACCCGCGGCGGCCGCCCCGTGGAGCTGACCCGTACCGAGTTCACCCTGCTGGAGATGTTCCTCGCGCACCCGCGCCAGGTCCTGACCCGCGAGCAGATCCTCAAGACCGTATGGGGCTTCGACTTCGAGCCCAGCTCCAACTCCCTGGACGTGTACGTGATGTACCTGCGCCGCAAGACCGAGGCCGGGGGCGAGCCCCGCCTGGTCCACACCGTGCGCGGCGTGGGCTACGTCCTGCGCGCGGCGGGGGCCGGCGACACCGGCGGCCCGGAGTGAGCCCCACCGCCAGATTCCGCGGCCTCCCGCTCCGCTCCCGGCTCGCCCTGCTGGTCACCGTCGCGGTGGCACTGGCGGTCGCGGCCGTGGCCTGCGTGAGCTGGTTCATGGTCCGCACCCAGCTGAACGAGCAGCTGAACAGTTCGCTGCGCTCCACCAACGCCCGTGCGCAGGCGAGCCAGACGCTGACCGGGCTCGGGTGCCGGGACAAGGCGCCCGGCCCCTGGGAGAACAACCTGAGCGCACCCGTGCAGATCGTGCTGCCCACGGGCGGCCGCTGCTGGGTGGACGGGAAGAACACCCTCCCGGTCACCGGCTACGACCTCGACGTCGCCAAGGGGGTGCGCGGAGCGACCCTGTACGACGGCAAGACCACGGACGGCACCCCCGTACGCGTCTACACCCAGCCCGTGGAACTGTCCTCCGGCCCGGTCGGGCAGAACTCCATCGCCGCCATCTCGGTGGCCAAGCCCCTCTCGGACGTCACCGAACCCCTGTCCACCCTGGCCTGGGTCCTCCTCTTCGTCTCCGCCGTCGGCATCCTCGGCGCGGGCGTCGCCGGCCTGTGGGTGGCCCGTACGGGCCTGCGCCCGGTCGACGAACTGACCGGCGCCGTCGAGCACATCGCGCGCACCGAGGACCTCACCGTCCGGATCCCCGACGAGGGCGACGACGAGATCGCCCGGCTGTCGCGCTCCTTCAACTCCATGACGGCCGCCCTCGCCTCCTCCCAGGAACGCCAGGCCCAGCTGATCGCGGACGCCGGGCACGAGCTGCGCACCCCGCTCACCTCGCTGCGCACCAACATCGAGCTGCTGGCGCGCAGCGAGGAGACGGGCCGGGCCATCCCGCCGGAGGATCGCAAGGAGCTGCTGGCCTCGGTCAAGGCGCAGATGACGGAACTGGCCTCGCTGATCGGCGATTTGCAGGAGCTGTCCCGCCCGGACGCGGCCGCCCCCGGCCCCCTCGGAGTGGTGGCCCTGCACGAGATCACGGGCGCGGCGCTGTCCCGGGCCCGACTGCGCGGTCCGGAGCTGGACTTCGACTCGGACCTGGCGCCCTGGTACGTACGCGGCGAGGCGGCGGCCCTGGAGCGGGCGGTGGTCAACGTCCTGGACAACGCGGTGAAGTTCAGCCCGCCCGGCAGCACGGTCACCGTGTCGCTGCGCGCGGGCGAGCTGACCGTACGGGACCGCGGCCCCGGCATCCCGGCCGACGACCTCCCGCACGTCTTCGAGCGGTTCTGGCGCTCCCCGTCCGCCCGGGCCCTGCCCGGCAGCGGCCTGGGCCTGTCGATCGTGGCCCGTACGGTGCAGCGCGCGGGCGGCACGGCCGAGCTCCGCGCCCCGGCGGACGGCGGCCCGGGCACGGAGGCGGTCCTCAGCATCCCGGGCGCCCCGACTCCGCCGCCCGCGCAGGCGTCAGTTGTGCCGGATCAGTGAGGCGACCAGGCCGGAGCGGGTGTTCGGGAAGTCCATCGGGACGATCCCGAGCCCGGTCCGGCCGGTGAGCTCGGAGCCGTCGACGAAGGCGTGCACCTGCGGGTTGAGGCGGTCGGAGTTCCAGCGGGGCGGCAGGGCCGCGGCCGTGCTGGTGTAGTTCATGAAGAACTTGCCGGGCTGCTGGACGGCCTTGCGGAAGTGGTTCTCGATCTTGCCGCGCTTGGCGAAGGGCTCGGCCATGTAGTCGTCCTGGATGTCGAAGACGTTGCCGTCGCCGTAGCGCAGGCCGCCGGGGAGGCCGCCGTTGTCGGGGAGCAGCAGCACCTTGCCGCGTACCTGGCCGAGGGTGGGCAGCGAGTCCGCGATCTTGAAGAGCGGGCTCCAGCCCCGGTTGTTCAGGTAGTCGTCGAAGACGGCTCGGAAGGTGGCGTTGCTCTCCTCGGAGTACTCCTGCTTGAGCCGCATCAGCACGGTCTCGGAGGGGTGCGCGGCGAGGAAGTTCCAGCAGGCGGCGAGGACGTCGCCGAACATCAGGTTCTGGTAGTACGCGCCGTGGTGGATCGCGAAGGATCCGCCGGTCACCCGGCAGCGGACGTCGAGGAAGCGGATCCCGGAGCCGAGCTGGTCGGCGATGGAGGTGTTCTGGCAGGCGACGTAGAGCCCGCCCCGGGTGGCGCCCGAGTCGTGGGTACCGGGGATGGTCATGCGCTGGAGGGCGGTGGAGTCGCCGAGGCCGCTCATCCAGTCCTGGGTGGAGAGTGCCGCGGCGGTCGCCGGGGCCGCGCCGAGCCCGGCGACAACGCCGGTGGCGCCCAGGGCCGCCGCCCCCGCCAGGAAGCTGCGCCGGCGCAGCCCCGTAGCCGCGCTCGTACCCGTACCCGTATCCGTGCCCACGCCGATGCCCGTGCCCACGCCCATGCCCGCCCCTTTGCCGACCCAGTGGTGGCCCGGATTATGGCGTGCGGAGCCATGCATTACTACCCACGGGTAGGAATCAGCTTTCGAGCAACTCCGCCATCGCGCGCAGCCCTTGGGCGAGGGACCGGCCGTCCGGCGCGTGCTCCGGGTCGGTCAGGCACTGCACCATGACCCCGGTCAGCAGCGCGATGTGCACCGATCCGAGGCTCCGTACGTCCTCCTCCGCGACCTCCTCGACGGGGACTCCGCGCAACTGCGCGGCCACCATGCGGCGGTTGCGGCGCTGACCCTCGGCCAGGACAGCGAGCAGCTCGGGTGAGGACTGCGCGTGCACGAAGGCCTCGACGGAGGCGGTCCAGAGCCAGCGCATCTCGCCGAAGTCCCGGATCTTGCGGTCCCAGGTGTCGGCGTAGCGCTCCCGCGCGGTGTCGCCCTGCCCGGCGAGCCGGCCCGATCCCGCGGCCCACTCGTCCATGGCCGCGAACAGCGCCTGGTTGAGCAGCACCTCGCGGGTGCCGAAGTGGTAGCCGATCGCGGCCATGCTCACCTGCGCGGCCGAGGCGATGTCGCGCACGGTCGTCCGGAGATAGCCCTTCTCCTCCAGGCAGCGCCGGGCTCCGGCCAGCAGGTCCTCGCGATTTCCCATGCCGGGATCGTATCCGCGCCCCGTTTTGGGCAAGTGCCCTACACGAGCGTATTGCGCGCTTGCCCAAATCCTGGCAGCCTGGCCACAGGGCACCGACCAGCACGCCCGAACAGCACACACGGGGAGAGCAACGCCATGCGCCACGAGCTGAAGATCGACGACCGCACCCTGTCCTACCTGGACTTCGGCGGGCCGGGCCGCCCGCTGCTGGCCCTCCACGGCGGGCTCTCCGAGGGCGCCCACTTCACCGCCCTCGCCACCGACCTCGGCGAGGAGTGGCGGGTCATCGCCCCCGACCAGCGCGGCCACGGCGACTCCGGCCACGCCCCCGAGTACAGCCGCGCGGGCTACGCCGCCGACGCCGCCGCCCTGCTGGAACACCTCGCCCCCGGCGGCCCCGTGCCCGTCCTCGGCTTCTCCCTCGGCGGGATCAACGCCTACCACCTGGCCGCCGCCCGCCCCGACCTGGTGTCCGCCCTGATCAACGTCGACGCCCCGGTGGAGAGCCCGCGCCAGGACGGCCCGTCCTTCTGGGACTTCCTGCACGACCTCCCGTACACCGCGCCCACCCGCGAGGAACTCCTCGCCGCCCTCGGCCCGCTCGCCGAGGGGACCGGGCCCTTCCTGCGCCCGCTCCCGGACGACACCGGCTGGCGGCTGCCGTTCGACCCCGCGGCCACTCTGGCCACCCTCGCCGGGGACGACACCTCGCGCTGGGACGTCTGGCTCGCGAGCAGCTGCCCGGCGCTGCTCGTCCACGGACTGCGCAGCGACGTGCTCCCCCGGGAACTGGCCGACGCGATGGTCGCCCGGCGCCCCGGGACCTCGTACGCCGGCCTCGACACCGAGCACTTCGTGCCCTTCCAGGACCCGAAGGGCCTCGCGGAGGCCGTACGCGGCTTCCTGGCCGGGGTGTAGGGCGCCCGGGAACGCCGAAGGGGCGGCGGGCCGATGGCCCACCGCCCCTCAAGAGGCAGATCCTGCTTCAGGTACTGCTTCAGGTACTGCTCAGGGTGCTACTTGATGACCGTGATCCGGTCCGCCACCGGCGGGGCCAGCGGCGCGGTCGCCGAGGAGTGCGCGGTCAGGTAGGCGTTGAAGACGTCCAGGTCGGACGCTCCGACCAGCTTGTTCTTGTGCTCCTTCAGGACGGTGAAACCGTCACCGCCGCCCGCGAGGAACTCGTTCATCGCGACCCGGTAGGTCCGGGCGGGGTCGATGGCCGCACCGTTCAGCTTCACCGAGTCCACGACGATGCGGTCCGCGCCCGCCTTGGTGGTGTCCAGGGTGTAGGAGAAGCCCTTGGAGATCTGCAGGATCTTCGGCCCCGGACCGTTGACCGGGCCGCTGACCTGCTGCTGGAGCATCGTGACCAGCTGGGCGCCGGTCAGGTCCACGACGTTCATCATGTTCGTGAACGGCTGCACCGTGTACGACTCGCCGTACGTCACCACCCCGTCGCCCTCGCTGCCGCCCGCCTTGTAGGCGAGGTCGCCACGGATGCCGCCCGGGTTCATGACGGCGAGCTCGGCGCCGCCCTTGGCCGCCGGGGCCAGGGCTTCGAGCTGCGCGTCGGCGATCACGTCACCGAGCGGCTTCTCGTACTCCTTCGAGCCGCGGCCCGCGATCTCGGCCGAGACGTAGCCCATCGGACGGTTCGCGATCGGCGCGGCCAGCGCGTTCCAGCGCTCGATCAGCGTGGTCATGTCCCCGGCAGGATCCTTCCGGTTGACGACCTTCTGGACCACCAGCGGCGAGGCGACCGGCGTACGGACGATGTCCTTGGTCGCGCGGTCGTACGTGAGGGTGGTGTCCGTGAACAGCCGGCCGAAGGAGGCGGCCGAGGTGACCGTGCGCGGGTTGCCCGCCGGGTCGGGGATGTTGCACGCGTACGCCTGATGCGTGTGACCGGTGACCAGGGCGTCGACCTTCGGCGAGACGTTCTTCGCGATGTCGACGATGGCCCCGGAGACGCCGGCGCCGGCGCCCGGGACGTTGCAGTCGTAGTTGTACGCGCCGCTCGCGGGCAGGCCGCCCTCGTGGATCAGGGCCACGATCGACTTCACGCCCTGCTTGTTCAGCTCTTCGGCGTACTTGTTGATCGTCTCGACCTCGTCGCCGAACTTGAGGCCCTTGACCCCGTCGGCGGTCACGATGTCGGGGGTGCCCTCCAGGGTGACGCCGATGAAGCCGATCTTCACGTCCCCCTGCTTCCAGACGTACGTGGGGCTCATCATCGGACGCTTGGTCTTCTCGTCCACCACGTTCGCGGCGAGGTACTTGAACTCGGCGCCGCCGAACTCCTTGCCGTACTCGAAGCAGCCCTCGACCGGGTGGCAGCCGCCGTACTGCATGCGGCGCAGCTCGGTCTTGCCCTCGTCGAACTCGTGGTTGCCGACGCTGCTCACGTCCAGGTCGAGGCCGTTGAGCGCCTCGATGGTCGGCTCGTCGTGGAAGAGGCCCGACACCATCGGGCTGGCGCCGATCATGTCACCGGCCGCGGCGGTGACGGAGTACTTGTGGCCCTTGCGGGCCTCGCGCAGACGGGCGGCGAGGTACTCGACACCGCCCGCGAGTATGGGCGTGGCGGTGCCGTCGTTCACGTAGGCCGAGGAGCCCTGCGGGGGCTCCAGGGTGCCGTGGAAGTCGTTGAACGACAGCATCTGTACGTCGACGGTGCGGCCGTTGTCACGGCCGTATCCGTCACCACTCGCGGCTCCGGCCGGAAGGGCGGCGGCGATCATCGCACCGCCGGCCGTGGCCACGGCGAGAGCGGAGAGGGCCAACCGGCGGGTTCGGCGGTGCCGTTGTGGCGTCGCTGACATTTGTTCCCCTTTGTGGACAGCGATACATCTCGGGAGGTCTGCCGAAGCCTAGAGTCAACGCGCGTAGCGCGACAGGGGTACCGGGTATCGAGCTGGTTACACGCAACCGACGGGGAGCCGGCGGCGGTGCCGTCGGACGGGCCCTTCAGAGGCCTTTCGGAGCCCCTTCGCAGGCCCGTCGGCAGGCCGTTCGCGGGACGGACCGCGCGCCGGTCCCGGCGCCGGTCCGGGCCGCACCCCACCGCTCCCCCACCGTGGTCGTAGGCTCGGTTCCATGACTGACGACGCAGCAGTGGTCCTGGAGCCGGGACGGCAGATCCAGACCCTCGACGAACTGACGGACGAACAGGCCGACGCCGTTCTCGCCCTGATCGAGGACGCGGCCCGCACCGACGGCACCACCGCCGTGTCCGAGCAGGGCCGGCTCCAGCTGCGCGGCGGAGCGCGGGAGGGGATCCGCCACTTCCTCCTGACCGCCGACGGGCGGCTCACCGCGTACGGGCAACTGGAGGACACCGACCCGGTGGAGGCCCCCGCCGCCGAGCTCGTCGTCCACCCCGCGCTGCGCGGGCGCGGGCACGGGCGGGCGCTGGGCAGCGCCCTGCTGGCCGCCTCCGGCAAGCGGATCCGGGTGTGGGCGCACGGCGGCAAGTCGGCGGCGCGTCACCTCGCGCAGGTGCTCGGGCTGACCCTGTTCCGCGAACTGCGCCAGCTCCGCCGCCCGCTCGGCGCGGACGCGGCGCCCCTGCCGGAGGCCGTCCTCCCCGCGGGCGTGACCGTACGCACCTTCGTGCCCGGCGCCGACGACGCCGCCTGGCTGGCCGTCAACGCGGCGGCCTTCGCCCACCACCCCGAGCAGGGCTCGCTCACGCAGCGGGACCTGAACGACCGCATCGCGCAGCCCTGGTTCGACGCCGCCGGCTTCTTCCTCGCCGAGCGCGACGGCGAACTGGTCGGCTTCCACTGGACGAAGGTGCACGCCGAGCAGCAGCTGGGCGAGGTCTACGTCCTCGGTGTGCGCCCCGGCTCGCAGGGCGGCGGCCTCGGCAAGGCCCTCACCGCGATCGGCCTGCGCCACCTGGCCGGGGCGGGCCTGCCCACGGCGATGCTCTACGTGGACGCCGACAACCCGGCGGCCCTGGCCGTGTACGCGGGCCTCGGCTTCTCCACCCACGAGGTGGACCTGATGTACCGCACGGAGAGCTGACCCGCGTCCGGAGCCGTGGGCCGGGGGGCCTTCCCCGGCCCACGGCTACTCGGCTACTCGGCTACTCGGCTACTCGGCGCCCAGCTTGCAGGCGCTCTCCGCCGTCGCCTTGGTCACCCCGCTGCCCTCGGTCAGGCCGGTCACACACTCGTCCTGGGCCCCGGTCAGCGCGATGTAGCAGGAGGCGCGGACGGATGCCGGAGCCTCGCCGCCCTTCAGCTCCCGCTCGACGTGGTTGATACAGGCCGAGACGTCCGCGGGGGCGGCCAGGGCGGTGGGAGCCGTCAGGGCCGCGCCGCCCAGGGCGAGGGTCAGACCGGTGAGGACACCTGCGATACGGGTCGACGTGCGCATGGGACGTACCTGCTCTCCGGGATCACCGCGCGGCCGCACCGCGACCCGTACCTGCCTCGGCGTACCGGGGCGTGCCGGGCCCAGCACGACGTACCGGACCACGCGGGAACGGCGCCGAGCACGCACGGCCGCGTACGGCCCCGGGCCCGGTCCCCGTACCGGACCGACTCGGCAGGACATCCCTCCCTCCTACCGACGCTAGAACACCCCCCGCCCCCACGCACCCGCAGGCCCCCAGGCCCCCGGCGCGGGCTTCGCGGACGCACCCCCGGCCCGCCGGACCCCCCGGCGACCCCACCGGGGCCACCCCGGGCGGTGACAGCCCCCGCCTCGCCGGCGCAGCCGCGGCTCCCCCTCTCCCGGTCGGCACGGAGCCGACCCCCGCACCTCCCCCAGCCGTCCTCCCGGACCCTGGAAGCCATACGCCATTAACCGCGCATTAATGCGCGGTCGCGAAGCTGACCGCATGCAGCCCCGACTCCGACTGACGGCCGACACTTCCGACGCGCCTGTCCTCCCGCGCGCGCGGAAGAATGGAGTCATGAGCCACAAGCCCAGCGCAGCCCCTTCCGAGGTACCCACCCAGCAGCCGGCGAACAAGTTCGCGTCCCCCTCCGCGCCATCGGCCGCCGACGTCTCCGCAGCCGCCGCCGCCCGCGCCGCGACCCCCGAGGCCGTGGCCGCGCGCGCCGCCACCGGCGCCCACGCCCGCCTGGGGTCCATAGCCGCCCACCGCCCGCACGTGGACCTGGAACCGGATCTCGACGCGGACCTGGACGCCTACGACGAGAAGGACGCCGGTGAGCTGCCCCCGGGCCGCTTCCTCGACCGGGAGCGCAGCTGGCTCGCCTTCAACGAGCGCGTCCTGGAGCTCGCCGAGGACCCCGCCACGCCGCTCCTGGAGCGCGCGAACTTCCTGGCGATCTTCGCCAGCAACCTCGACGAGTTCTTCATGGTCCGCGTCGCCGGCCTCAAGCGCCGCATCGCGACCGGCGTCGCCACCCGTTCGGCCTCAGGCCTGCAGCCCCGTGAGGTCCTCGACCTCATCTGGACCCGCTCGCGCGAGCTCATGGCCCGCCACGCCGCCTGCTTCCAGCAGGACATCTCCCCGCAGCTCGCCGAGGAGGGCGTCCACCTCATCCGGTGGCCCGACCTCACCGAGAAGGAGCAGGCGCGCCTCTTCACCCTGTTCCGCAACCAGATCTTCCCGGTGCTCACCCCGCTGGCCGTGGACCCCGCGCACCCGTTCCCGTACATCTCCGGCCTGTCCCTGAACCTGGCCGTGGTCGTACGCAATCCCGTCAGCGGCCACCGCCACTTCGCCCGGGTCAAGGTCCCCCCGCTCCTCTCCCGCTTCCTGGAAGCCTCCCCGCAGCGCTACGTCCCCCTCGAAGACGTCATCGCCGCGCACCTGGAAGAGCTGTTCCCCGGCATGGAGGTGCTCGCGCACCACATGTTCCGCGTGACCCGCAACGAGGACCTCGAAGTGGAGGAGGACGACGCGGAGAACCTCCTCCAGGCCCTCGAGAAGGAACTGATGCGGCGCCGCTTCGGCCCGCCGGTGCGCCTGGAGGTCGAGGAGTCCATCGACCCCGGCGTCCTGGACCTGCTCGTGCAGGAGCTGAAGGTCAACCCGTCCGAGGTGTACCCGCTCCCCGGCCCCCTCGACCTCACCGCCCTCTTCGGGATCGCCTCCCTGGACCGCCCGGAGCTGAAGTTCAAGAAGTTCGTCGCCGGCACGCACCGCGACCTCGCCGAGGTCGAGTCCGCGTCCGCGCCCGACATCTTCGCCGCGCTGCGCGAACGCGACGTCCTGCTCCACCACCCGTACGACTCCTTCTCCACCTCCGTGCAGGCCTTCCTGGAGCAGGCCGCCGCCGACCCGGACGTCCTCGCGATCAAGCAGACGCTGTACCGGACCTCCGGCGACTCCCCGATCGTGGACGCCCTGATCGACGCCGCCGAATCCGGCAAGCAGGTCCTCGTCCTCGTCGAGATCAAGGCCCGCTTCGACGAGCAGGCCAACATCAAGTGGGCCCGCAAGCTCGAGGAATCCGGCTGCCACGTCGTCTACGGGCTCGTCGGCCTCAAGACCCACTGCAAGCTGTCGCTCGTCGTCCGCCAGGAGGGCGACACGCTGCGCCGCTACTCCCACGTCGGCACCGGCAACTACCACCCCAAGACGGCACGGCTCTACGAGGACCTCGGCCTGCTCACCGCCGACTCCCAGGTCGGCGCGGACCTCTCCGACCTCTTCAACCGGCTGTCCGGCTACTCGCGCCGCGAGACCTACCGCCGGCTGCTGGTGGCCCCGCGCTCGCTGCGCGACGGCCTGATCTCCCGGATCGACAAGGAGGCCGCCCACCACAAGGCGGGCCGCCCCGCGTACGTCCGCCTCAAGATGAACTCGATCGTCGACGAGGCGCTCATCGACTCCCTCTACCGGGCCTCGCAGGCGGGCGTGCCCATCGACATCTGGGTCCGCGGCATCTGCGCGATCCGCCCCGGTGTCCCCGGGCTCTCGGACAACATCCGGGTCCGCTCGATCCTCGGCCGCTTCCTGGAGCACTCCCGGGTCTTCGCCTTCGGCAACGGCGGCGAACCCGAGGTGTACATAGGCAGCGCCGACATGATGCACCGCAACCTCGACCGCCGTATCGAGGCACTGGTCAGGGTCGCCGACCCGGCCCACCGCGCGGCACTGGACCGGCTGCTGGAAACCGGCATGTCCGACCTCACCACCTCCTGGCACCTGGGCCCCGACGGCGAATGGACCCGGCACAGCACGGACAGCGAGGGCCAGCCGCTGCGGCACGTTCAGGAGATGCTCATTGACGCCCGGAGGCGCCGGCGTGGCTCAGCCAAATCATGACCTGACCGCGACGGCGGCAGGCACCGTGCTCGGTACGTACCTGCGTGCGCAGGCCACCGCGTTCCTGCGGGGCCTGCGCCTGCACGAGGAGGGCGCGGCGAGCGGCGGCGCCGAGGGCACCGAGGCGGCGCGCAGCCTGCGGGGGGCTGCGCGCCGGATCTCCTGCTCCCTGTCCACCTTCAGGGCGGTGGCCGATTCCTCCTGGGCGGATTCACTGCGCACCGAGCTGGTCTGGCTCTCGGCGACGCTGGCCGACGAGCACGCCTACGCGGCCCGGCTGTCACGGCTGATGGACGCCCTGCAACGGCTGTCGGGGAGCCCCGAGGTACCGGCGCCCAGGGGGACGGCGGGCTCGCTGACCGTGGGCTCGGCCCGCGCGGGCGCCCTGCTGGAGCGCCAGCTCACCCTGGCCCGCACCCGGGCCCACTCCGCGACCCTGCAGGCGCTCGGCTCCTCCCGCTTCCACGCGGTCGCGGACGCGGTGGCGGTCCTGGCCTCCGAGGTCCCGCTGGACCCGGTAGCGGCGGGCGGCCGGGTGGGCGAGGTCCTGGTCCCCCTGGCCGAGGTGGCTCATTCCCGCCTGTCCACGGCGGTGCACTCCCTCCCCGCCCCCTCGCCCTCGCACCCGTACGACGCGGACCACGACGGCTCGTGGAACGAGGTGCGCCGCCTGCTGCGCGTCCACCGCTACGCCCAGGAGGCCCTGGGCGGCGACGTGGCCCGCCTGACGGCCGCGGGCGAGGCCCTGACCCGCCACCGCGACGCCGCGGAAGCCGCCGCCGCCTCCGCCACGGCGGCCCGCACCCCCCGCATCGCCCCGGCGACGGCGTACGCCCTGGGCGTCCTGCACGCGGACCAGCGCCACGAGGTCGAAGCCTCCCGCGCCACCTTCCAGCACATCTGGCAACCTGCCGATTCCAGCCACGCGGGCGTGTGACCCCTCCAGCCCCCACCCGGCGCCGCCGGCGGCCGAATCCGGCCCCGCCGGCGTGTGAGGCGCGGGATCCGGGGGCTGATCCCCGGCAACAGTGCCGCACACACCCGCAACGGCGCCGCACGCACCCGCGACGGGTCACGCATCGGTAACGGCGGGATAACAGAAGATGACCCCCAGTCGCGTCACGGGCCTCTCACACCACCCCGTCCGCCACGGTTCACCGTCCGTTCACTTACCCCGGTCGGCCGCTTCACCTGATCTGCCTAACTTCGGAGATGCAAGGGCGAGTCGCCGCGAAGGCGGAGGATTCACCCGGGCAACCGACGTAGTCCTCTTCGCACGCCGCCCCGATTCAGAAAGCGGCCGGCGGCTTCTGGAAGGAAACACCCGAAAGTGAAGCTTCAGCGCAAGAACATGCTTCGTGCCTCCGCCCTCGGGGCGCTCGTCGTGTCCGGCGCCCTGGTCCTCACGGCGTGCGGCTCGGACGACAACACCAAGAACGACGCCGGCGCCTCGGGCAAGCCTTCCGCCGCCGTGGGCGACATCAAGTGCGACGGCGCCAAGGGCAAGCTCCTCGCCTCGGGCTCCTCCGCGCAGAAGAACGCGATCGACCTGTGGGTCAAGAACTACATGGCGGCCTGCCCGGGCGTCGAGGTGAACTACAAGTCCTCCTCCTCCGGTGAGGGCATCGTCGCCTTCAACCAGGGCACCGTCGGCTTCGCCGGTTCGGACTCGGCGCTGAAGCCCGAGGCCGTCGAGGAGTCGAAGAAGATCTGCACCGGCGGTCAGGGCATCGACCTTCCGATGGTCGGCGGCCCCATCGCCATCGGCTTCAACGTCGCCGGCGTGGACAAGCTGGTCCTCGACGCCCCCACGATCGCCAACATCTTCAACGACAAGATCAAGAAGTGGGACGACGAGGCGATCAAGAAGCTGAACCCCGGCGTCACGCTTCCCGCCACCGCGATCCAGGCGCTCCACCGCTCCGAGGACTCGGGCACCACGGAGAACCTCGGCAAGTACCTCAAGACCGCCGCCCCCGAGGCCTGGACGTACGAGTCCTCGAAGAAGTGGCCGGCCCCGGGCGGCCTCGGCGCCTCCGGCTCCTCCGGTGTCGCTTCGCAGGTCAAGGCCGTTGACGGTGCGATCGGCTACTTCGAGCTCTCCTACGCCTCCGCGCAGAGCATCAAGACCGTGGACGTCGCCACCGGCGCTGCCGCTCCGGTCAAGGCCACGGGCGAGAACGCCTCCAAGGCCATCGCCGCCGCCAAGATCTCCGGCACCGGCGACGACCTGGCGCTGAAGCTCGACTACGCCACCAAGGCCGAGGGTGCCTACCCGATCGTCCTGGTGACCTACGAGGTCGTCTGCGACAAGGGCAACAAGGCCGAGACCCTCCCGACCGTGAAGTCCTTCCTGAACTACACCGCGTCCGACGCGGGCCAGAAGGTCCTGACCGACAACGGCTACGCGCCGATCCCGGCCGAGATCAACGCCAAGGTCCGCGAAGTCATCGCGAAGCTCGCCTAATACAGACCCCCGGGACCACCGGTCCGCTCCCCCCGTCCGGGGGGCGGACCGGCCCGGGGACCCTCCCCTCCACCCAGGGGATCCGGTGCACCGCCGCCAGGGGGCCTGCCCCCCATCCAGACCGGAAAGACCATGGCTTCCATCACACCCACCCAGATAGACAAGGCTCCGCCTGTCTCCAAGAGCGGAAGGTCCACCGGCCGCGCCGGTGACAAGATCTTCGCGGGCCTCTCCAAGGGCTCCGGCATCCTGCTCCTGGTGATCATGGCGTCGATCGCCGTCTTCCTCACCTACCGCACCTCCATCGCGCTGGCCGACAACGAGGGCAACTTCCTCACCACGTTCGACTGGAACGCGTCGGCCAATCCCCCCGTCTTCGGCATCGCCGTCCTGCTCTTCGGCACCGTCGTCAGCTCGATCATCGCGATGGCCATCGCGGTTCCGATCGCTGTCGGCATCGCCCTGTTCATCTCGCACTACGCGCCGCGCAAGCTGGCCGCCCCCCTCGCCTACGTGATCGACCTGCTGGCCGCCGTGCCGTCGATCATCTACGGCATCTGGGGCGCCCTCTTCCTCGTGCCGCAGCTCGCGGGGCTGAACCTGTGGCTCGACGAGTACATGGGCTGGACCTACGTCTTCGACAAGACCCAGGTCGGCGTCGCGCGCTCCCTCTTCACCGTCGGCATCCTGCTCGCGATCATGATCCTGCCGATCGTGACCAGCGTCAGCCGCGAGGTCTTCCTGCAGGTCCCGCGCATGAACGAGGAGGCCGCACTGGCCCTCGGCGCGACCCGCTGGGAAGTCATCCGCATGTCGGTACTGCCCTTCGGCCGCTCCGGAGTCATCTCCGCCTCGATGCTCGGCCTCGGCCGCGCGCTCGGCGAGACGATGGCCGTCGCGACCGTCCTCTCCCCGAGCTTCCTGATCTCCGGCCACATCCTGGACCCGGGCGGCGGCACGTTCGCGCAGAACATCGCCGCGAAGTTCGACGAGGCCAACGAGTTCGGCCGCGACGCCCTGATCGCCTCCGGCCTCGTGCTCTTCCTGCTCACCCTGCTGGTCAACGGCGCCGCCCGGCTGATCATCGCCCGTCGCAAGGACTTCTCGGGGGCGAACGCCTGATGAGCCACGCACTCCAGGACCCGCGCCCCTCCCGGGCCGCCAAGTCCGCCGCCCCCAGCAGCCTGACGCAGGGCCACCTGCCCCGCTGGGCCCCGGCCGGCATCGCCGTCGTCTCGACGGCGCTCGGCTCCGCCCTCGGCGCCCTCTTCGGCCTCCACAGCAAGATCCAGTGGGGTCTGCTCGCGGCCGCCCTGTTCGTGATCATCACGTACACGGCCAGCTCGATCGTCGAGAACCGCCGCCAGGCCAAGGACCGGGTCGCGACCTCCGTCGTCTGGGTCTGCTTCGTCCTCGCGCTCGTCCCGCTGCTCTCGCTGCTGTGGACGACCATCAGCCGCGGCATGACGGTCCTCGACGGGGACTTCCTCAGCCACTCGATGAACGGCGTGACCAGCTTCGAGCCCGGCGGCGGCGTCTACCACGCCCTCATCGGCACCATCGAGCAGGTCGCCCTGGCCACCGCGATCTCGGCCCCCATCGGCCTGCTGACCGCCGTCTACCTGGTCGAGTACGGCAAGGGCTCGCTCGCCAAGGCCGTCACCTTCTTCGTCGACGTCATGACCGGCATCCCCTCCATCGTCGCGGGTCTGTTCATCCTGACGACGTGGTACCTGATGCTCGACTTCGGCCCCTCCGGCTTCGCCGGCGCGATGGCCCTGTCGATCCTGATGATGCCCGTCGTGGTCCGCTCCACCGAGGAGATGCTCAAGCTCGTCCCGAACGAGCTGCGCGAGGCCGCCCTGGCCCTCGGTGTGCCGAAGTGGCGCGTGATCCTCAAGGTCGTGCTCCCCACGGCCATCGGCGGCATCGCCACCGGCGTGATGCTGGCCGTGGCCCGCATCGCGGGTGAGACCGCTCCGATCATGCTGCTGGTCTTCGGCACCCAGCTGATCAACAACAACCCCTTCGAAGGTGCCCAGTCCTCGCTCCCCCTGTACATCTGGGAGCAGTACAAGGTCGGCAGTGAAGCCTCCTACGACCGGGCCTGGGGCGCAGCGCTCGTCCTGATCGCCTTCGTCATGATCCTCAATCTGGTGGCTCGCGGCATCGCCCGCTGGAAGGCCCCCAAGACCGGTCGCTGACGCGATCAATGAAAGCGAAGTGACCACCATGGCAAAGCGAATCGACGTCAGCGGACTGTCCGCCTTCTACGGCACCCACAAGGCCATCGACGACATCTCGATGACCGTGGAGCCCCGCTCCGTGACGGCCTTCATCGGCCCCTCCGGCTGCGGCAAGTCCACCTTCCTGCGCACCCTGAACCGCATGCACGAGGTCACCCCCGGTGGCCGCGTCGAGGGCAAGGTGCTGCTGGACGACGAGAACCTGTACGGCCCCGGCGTGGACCCGGTCGCGGTCCGCCGCACGGTCGGCATGGTCTTCCAGCGCCCGAACCCCTTCCCCACCATGTCGATCTTCGACAACGTGGCCGCGGGTCTGCGCCTCAACGGCTCCTTCAAGAAGTCCGAGCTCGCGGAGATCGTCGAGAAGTCCCTCCAGGGCGCCAACCTCTGGAACGAGGTCAAGGACCGCCTGAACAAGCCCGGTTCCAGCCTCTCCGGCGGCCAGCAGCAGCGCCTGTGCATCGCCCGCGCCATCGCGGTCGAGCCCCAGGTCCTCCTGATGGACGAGCCCTGCTCGGCCCTCGACCCGATCTCCACCCTCGCCATCGAGGACCTGATCGGCGAGCTCAAGGAGCGCTTCACGATCGTCATCGTGACGCACAACATGCAGCAGGCGGCGCGCGTCTCCGACCGCACGGCCTTCTTCAACCTCTCCGCGGTCGGCCAGCCCGGCAAGCTGATCGAGATCGACGACACGGACCGGATCTTCTCGAACCCGTCCGTGCAGGCGACCGAGGACTACATCTCGGGCCGCTTCGGCTAAACCGGGATGTGATTGAGCGTCCTGCGGTGCTGCATGGCGGTGCCACCGCAAGGCGAATGGGCCGGTTCCCCCTGGGTGGGGGGAGCCGGCCCGCTTCTTTTCCACCCTCCACACGTCACCGCGCATCGTGATCTGGATCACAACAACCCTGCCCCCCACTCGCCGGTCATACGTACGCCAGCGACAAGTCGCGTACCGGGAACGGCCCTTGCGGCCGCCACCGGACACCGGGGGGATCCAATGCGTAGGACCACGTACCTGACGGCCGCCACATGCACCGCAGCCGTGCTGGCCGTCACCGGCCCGTCCCCCGCCACGGCCGCACCCATCGCTCCGGCGGCCACGGCGAAGTCCGTGGCCGAGGACTCCGCCGACTTCAACGGCGACGGTTACGCCGACCTGGCCGTCGGCGCCCCGCGCGCCACCGTCAACGGGATCAAGGGGGCCGGCCTCGTCTCCGTCGTCTACGGCTCCCCCACCGGCCTGCGCCACGACAAGCAGCAGCTGATCAGCCGCGCCACCCCCGGCATCCCTGGCGAGCCCACCGGCCTCGCCGGGGGCGTCGAGTCGGCCTACGGCGACCTGAACGCCGACGGCTACGACGACCTGGCGGTCATCTCCTCCGGGAAGGTCCTGGTGCTGTGGGGCAGTGCGTCCGGCATCTCGGGCGGAACCGACCTCCCGGCGGGCGCCGGAACCATCCAGTCACCCAGGGTCGAAACGAACTCGCTGGCGATCGGGGACGTCAACGGCGACGGCAAGGACGACCTCGTCCTGCCCGCCCAGGTCGGCACCACGAACACCAACTGGGGCATGGCCACGCGGCTCGGCCCCTTCGACCGCGCCACCGGGAAGCCGGCCTCCACCCAGTTCCGGGACACCCAGGCCATGGACGAAGTGTCCGCCAGTGGAGTCCGCGTAGGTGACATGACCGGCGACGGCATCGCCGACATCGTGACGATGGGTACAAGCACCCAGGGCGGGCACTTCAAAGCCCTCCTCCTCAAGGGCACCCCCGCCGGCCCGGTCCAGGGCGGCGGGCTCAACTCGCGTTACGGCGGCTCGTTCGGGGACATCAACGGGGACGGATACCGCGACTTCGTCGGCAGGCCCCAGGCGTTCGACTCGAAGATGACCGGCGCCATCACCGTCACCTACGGCGGCCCCGACGGCGTGAGCAAGACCCTGCCCGCCCGCGTCTACGACCAGGACTCCGCCGGCGTCCCGGGCGTCAACGAGAAGGGCGACCGCTGGGGCAACGACGTCACCCTCGGCGACATCGACCAGGACGGCTACGCCGACCTCGTCGTCGGTGCTTCCTGGGAGTCGGGCACGGAGGCCACCACCGAAGTGTCCGGTGCCGTCACCGTGCTGCGCGGCTCCAAGACCGGCCCGACCGGCACCGGTTCCCAGGTCTTCACCCAGAACTCGGCGGGCATCCCCAGCACCTCGGAGAAGTCCGACCACTTCGGCAGGGCGGTCACCCTCCTCGACGCGAACAAGGACGGCAAGCCCGAGCTGTACGTCGGCGGCAACGGCGAGGACACCTGGGTCGGCCGGGTCTGGCAGCTGCAGAACAGCGGCACGAGCCTGACCGGAACCGGTGCCACGTCCTTCAACCTGGGCGGCGGCTACGGCAGCGCCCACTTCGGCGCCTGGTTCGGCAAGTAGGCAACACGACGCCTCCGGGCCGGCCCCCTCCCGCCAAGGGGCCCGGCCCGCACCCCACCACCCATCGGTTCCACGGGGGACACCCAGCCCATGCGCACGCGCACGTTCCTCACCACAGCCGCCTGCATCGCCGCCGTCATCGGTCTCACCAGCCCGACCGCCGGCACCGCGACCCCGGCCGCCTCCCCGTCCACGGCCCGTGACACCGCCGACTTCAACGGCGACGGCTACCCCGACCTCGCGATCGGCGCCCACACCGCAACCGTCGACGGCGTCAAGCGGGCCGGCGCCTTCACCGTCGCCTACGGCTCGGCCACCGGACTGAGGTACGACCAGCCGGCCGTCAGCCAGGCCACCCCCGGCGTCCCCGACCACCCGGTCGAGGACGGCAAGTGGCACGAGGTCGCGGCCCACGGAGACTTCGACGGCGACGGCCACGACGACCTGTACATCCGCTGGATCGACAAGAACCTGATCCTCTGGGGCTCCCCGAGCGGTATCACGGGCGCCTCCACCACCCTCCCCGCGGGCAACCACACGGCCACCGACCCCACCCTGCTCGACGGCGCCTTCGGCAGCGGCGACGTCAACGGCGACGGCACCGCCGACCTCGTCATCCGCTCCCACGGCGGCCCCACCGTAGGCCTGAGCGTCCTGTACGGGCCGGTCGACCGCAGCACGGGCAGGCCCGCGTCCACCGTCTTCCGCGACATCGAGAAGGAAGACAAGATGGGCGGCCCCCGCGCCCTCTTCGTCGCGGACGTCACCGGCGACGGGTTCGCCGACGTCATCGTCAGCGGCGACCGCGACGACCGCGGCGACAAACCCAAGAGCAAGGTCCTCAAGGGCAGTCGCACCGGCCTGGTCAAGGGCAGCGGCACGTTCAAGCAGTACGCGGGGCACTCGCACGTCACCGGCTCCGCCTTCGGCGACCTCAACGGCGACGGGTACCTGGACCTGGCCGTCGGCCTCACCGCGACGCGGAGCGACATCGAGCGGGATGCCGTCAGCGTGAACTACGGGGGCCCCAAGGGCCTCAACACCACCGCGCCCGCCCGGCTCCTCACCCAGTCCTCCATCGGCGTCCCGGGCATCGCCGAGCTGGGCGACCTGTGGGGCAGCACCCTGGCGATCACCGACACCGACGGCGACGGATCCGCGGACCTGCTGGTCGGCGCGCCGTACGAGACCGCCGGCGACGAGACCACCACCGCCCGGTCCGGCGCCCTCACCGTGCTGCGCGGCAGCAGGACCGGCATCACCACCGCCGGCGCGCAGACCCTCACCCAGAACACCGTGGGCGTCCCCAGCACCTCCGACAGCAACGACCACTTCGGCTCCGCGCTCACCGCGATCGACACCGACAAGAACGGCGAGCCCGAGGTCTACGTGGGCGGCAACGGCGAGGACCTCTACGACGGCCGCGTCTGGAAGCTCCTCACGGTCCCCGGCACCGGCCTCACCGGCACCGGCGCCACCAGCTTCGGCCTGACCGCCTTCGGCGGCAGCTCGGGCGCCTCCAACTTCGGCTACCGCTTCGCCGGCTGACCCGGCAGCACCTCTACTCCCAAGGACCTTCACCATGCGCAAGCACACCCTGCTGACCGCCGTCGCGGGCGCGGCCACAGTCCTCGCCGTCGCGGGAACCGCCCCGGCCTCGGCTGCCGCTCCCACGGCGCCCGCCCCGGCGCTCGCCGCCCCCGACACCGCCGACTTCAACGCCGACGGCTACCCCGACCTCGCCATCGGCGCCCACACCGCCACCGTCAACGGGCTGAGCAAGGCGGGGGCGTTGTCCGTGGTCTACGGCTCGGCCACCGGCTTCCAGTACGACAAGGCGTCCGTCATCAGCCAGGCCACCGACGGCGTCGCGGGCGACCCCAGCGTGACCGGCAAATGGAGCCACGTCAGCGGCCACGGCGACTTCGACAAGGACGGCTACGACGACCTGCTGGTCTCCGACTACGGCCGCATCGAGATCCTCTGGGGCAGCAAGCGGGGCATCACGGGCTCCTCCGTCACCGTCCCGAACGGGAACCTGCCCAGCGGACCGGACCGCCTCTACGCCGCCGCCACCATCGGCGACGTCAACGGGGACGGCATCCCGGACATCCACTCGGTGAGCTGGGGCAGCGGCCGCCTCGGCCACGGTCTGGTCACCGAGTTCGGGCCGTTCGACCGGACCACGGGCAAGCCGAAGTCGATCGTCCGTCGCGACACCGCGTCCCTGGACGGCCACGAAACCGCCTCCATCAAGGTCGGCGACATGACCGGCGACGGCATCGGCGACATGCTGGTGGGCGGGGCCGACCGGAATTGGGTGTACAAGGCCACTCTGTTCAAGGGCACGCGCCCGGGCGGCCTGGTCAAGGTCGGCGCCGCGCCCGCCTTGATGAACCCCGGCGGCTTCGGCGACATCAACGGGGACGGTCACCAGGACTTCGCCAGCGGCGCCGGCGAGAAGGTGACCGTCGTCTACGGCGGCCCGAACGGCATCAGCACCACCCTCCCCTCCCGCTCGTACAGCCAGAGCAGCACGGGCGTGCCCGGCGTCAGCGAGACGGGCGACCTCTTCGGCCAGGCGGTCACCGTCGCCGACACCGACCAGGACGGCTACGCCGACGTCCTCATCGGCGCCCCCGGCGAAACCGGCACCGACCCGGCCACCACCGCCCGCTCCGGCGCCCTCACCATCCTGCGCGGCAGCAAGACCGGCATCACCACCACCGGCGCCAAGTCCTTCACCCAGAACTCCACCGGCGTCCCCAGCACCTCCGAGCTCGACGACAAGTTCGCCACCACCATCCGCGTCCTGGACAGCGACAAGAACGGCAAGCCCGAGGTCTACGTCGGCGGACACGGCGAGGACAACTTCACCGGCCGCGTCTGGAAGCTGAAGACCGACGCCACCGGCGTCATCGGGACCGGCGCCACCAGCTTCACCCTCACCGACCTCGGCGGCCCGAAGGGCCTCGCCTCCTTCGGCTTCCGCACCGCCGGCTGATTCCGAAAGGGCCTCCACCATGCGCAAGCAGCACCTCCTCACCCTGGCCGCCACGAGCGCGGCGGCCGCCGCCCTCGCCGCCACCGCCCTGACCCCCGCCGTCGCCGCCCCGGCCGCCGCGCCCCCCAGCGCCACCGCCGACTTCAACGGCGACGGCTACCCCGACCTCGCGACCAGCGCCCACAGCGCGACCGTCGGCGATCTCCCCCGAGCCGGGATGCTCTCCGTCCAGTACGGCTCCCGCACCGGCCTGCAGACCACGGCCGCGCTGATCTCCCGCGCCACCCCCGGCGTTCCCGGCGAGGTGACCGAGAACGGCGGGTTCGGCTCGATCTCCGGCCAGGGCGACGTGAACCACGACGGCTACACCGACCTGATCGTGCGCGACGGCCACGGGGTCCTCATCCTGCGCGGCAGCAAGGACGGCCTCACCGGCCGTGACCCAGGCCGGATCAATCACGGATCGCGCCTCCCCGACGGGTCGTACCTGTCACCGAATACGGCCGTCGCGGTCGGCGACGTCACCGGTGACGGCGTCCCCGACCTCCTCACGGTCGCCGACGAGTTCCAGGCGCCCGCCGGCAAGCTGGTGGTGTTCCAGGGACCCTTCGATTTCGCGACGGGCAAGCCGGCGGCGGTCCAGGTCCGCCACACCACGAACCTGGAAAGCCTCCGCATCATCGGGCTCTACGTCGCCGACATGACCGGAGACGGCACCGCGGACGTCATCGCCACGGGCTGGACCAATGGCGTGGTCTACCAGGGCGGGCCGGCCGGCCCGACCCCCGTCGGCGTGGTCAGGGGCCCGACCGACGGCGCGTTCGGCGACATCAACAAGGACGGCTACCAGGACTTCGTCGGCGGAGAGGCCAAGCAGTTCGACAAGGACGGCAGCCGGATCCACGTCTCCTACGGCGGCCCGAAGATGCCCCGCACCCTGCCCGAGGTGCTCACCTACACGCAGGACAGTCCCGGGGTCCCCGGCGTCGCGGAAGCCGACGACCGGTGGGGCAGCGCGGTCGCCGCCGGGGACACCGACGGCGACGGTTACGCCGACATCGTCGTCGGCGCCCCCTGGGAGACCGGCACCGACCTGACCGCCACGCACCAGTCCGGCTCGGTCACCGTGCTGCGCGGCAGCGCCTCGGGCATCACCGGGACCGGCTCCAAGGTGTTCACCCAGAACTCGGCGGGCGTCCCCAGCACCTCCGAGCGCTTCGACCACTTCGGCGCGCGCACGACCCTGCTCGACGCGGACAAGGACGGAAAGCCCGAGCTCTACGTCAGCGGGTACGGCGAGGACAGCTTCACCGGCCGGGTCTGGAAGCTGAAGACCGACACCACCGGCGTCATCGGCACCGGCGCCACCAGCCACAACCTGGCCGGCCTCGGCGGACCGGCCGGCCGCGCCCGCTTCGGCTACAGCTTCGGCACCGGAAAGCTCCCCCTGCCCTAACCCCCCGCACACCAGTGAGCCCCGCCGGATCAGCCGATCCGGCGGGGCTCACTGGTGTCCGTACGACTCGGACTCGTGCGGTCACACGAAGGCGAGGTTGACCACCCAGAAGCTGAGCGCCGCGACCAGCGCCGCGGCGGGCATGGTGATGAACCAGCCCAGGATGATGTTCTTGGCGACGCCCCAGCGGACCGCGTTCACCCGCTTGGTCGCGCCCACACCCATGATCGCCGAGGTGATCACGTGGGTGGTGGAGATCGGCGCGTGGAAGAGGAACGCCGAGCCGAACATGATCGAGGCGCCGGTGGTCTCCGCCGCGAAGCCCTGCGGCGGGTCCAGCTCGATGATCTTGCGGCCGAGCGTGCGCATGATGCGCCAGCCGCCCGCGTACGTACCCAGCGAGAGCATCACGGCACAGGCGATCTTGACCCAGACCGGGATCGAGTCGCCCGCGTTCTGCACGTCGGCGATGACCAGGGCCATCATCACGATGCCCATGGTCTTCTGCGCGTCCTGCAGACCGTGGCCGAGCGCCATGCCGGCCGCGGAGACCGTCTGCGCGATGCGGAAGCCGCGCTTGGCCTTGTGCGGGTTGGACCGGCGGAACATCCACATGATGGCGACCATCACCAGGTAGCCGACCACGAGGCCGACGACCGGCGAGATGAACATCGGGATGACGACCTTGTCGACCACGCCCGACCAGAGCACCTCGGTGCCGCCCGCCAGCGCCGCGCCCACCATGCCGCCGAACAGGGCGTGCGAGGAGGACGAGGGCAGGCCGAAGTACCAGGTGATCAGGTTCCACACGATCGCGCCGACGAGCGCCGCGAAGAGGATCCACATGCCCCGGTTGCCGTGGGGCGTCTCGATCAGGCCCTCGCTCACCGTCTTGGCGACCCCGCTGCCGAGGAAGGCACCGGCGAGGTTCATGACCGCGGCCATCGCGAGCGCGGCGCGCGGGGTCAGCGCACGGGTCGAGACCGAGGTCGCGATCGCGTTCGCGGAGTCGTGAAAACCATTCGTATACGTAAAGCCGAGCGCGACACCGATGGTCACGACCAGAGCGAAGGTGTCCACGAGGTTCAGGACTCCTTGACCGCGATGGTCTCCACCGTGTTCGCGACGTGCTCGAACGCGTCGGCCGCCTCTTCGAGCACGTCGACGATCTGCTTGAGCTTCAGCACCTCGATGGCGTCGTACTTGCCGTTGAAGAGCTGGGCGAGCAGCTTGCGGTGGATCTGGTCGGCCTGGTTCTCCAGACGGTTGACCTCGATCCAGTACTCGGTCAGGTTCTCCATCGTGCGCAGATGGGGCATGGCCTCGGCGGTCAGCTCGGCCGCGCGCGCCAGCACCTCGATCTGCTGCTCGACACCCTTGGGGAGCTCCTCCACGTTGTAGAGGACGACCAGGTCGACCGCCTCTTCCATGAAGTCCATGATGTCGTCGAGGCAGGACGCCAGCTTGTAGATGTCCTCGCGGTCGAACGGCGTGATGAACGAGGAGTTGAGCTGGTGGAAGATCGCGTGGGTGGCGTCGTCTCCCGCGTGCTCCGCTGCCCGCATCCGCTCCGCGATCTCGGCTCGGGCGGACATGTCCGCTCCGAGCAGTTCCATCAGGAGCTTCGAGCCCGTGACGATGTTGTCCGCGGATGCGGCGAACATGTCGTAGAAGCTCGTCTCCCTGGGGGTCAGACGAAATCGCACGTGAGGTCCTCGGGGTGCATTGGATTCGGTCAGGCTGATGCTAGGCGCATCCCCCGGCCACGGCTAACCGGCAGTTCCCCAGTGTCCTCCATCAGGCAGAGTGAGGACACCGGGCCCCTGCCCCTGCGGCCAGGGGCCGGTACCCTATACCCATGAGGGGTATAGGTCCCCCATTCCGGACCACGGGAGGACGCATGACTGCCATCCAGGCGGAGGGCTCCGGAGCCACCACGGACACGGGCGCCGACACGGACACGGGCGCTGACACGGGCGTCGAAGCGGGCGCCGTCGCGGTGCACGGCTACCACCACCAGAAGGACGAGCACCTCAAGCGCCTGCGCCGGATCGAGGGCCAGATCCGGGGTCTCCAGCGCCTCGTGGACGAGGACGTCTACTGCATCGACATACTCACCCAGGTCTCGGCGAGCACGAAGGCGCTCCAGTCCTTCGCGCTCCAGCTACTGGAGGAGCACCTGCGGCACTGCGTCGCCGACGCGGCCGTCAAGGGCGGGGGAGAGATCGACGCCAAGGTCGAGGAAGCGACGAAGGCGATCGCCCGGCTGCTGCGCACCTGACCGGGGGACGGGGGGTCAGCCGGACCAGACGCCCATCAGCACCTCGTCGATCCGGTCCTGGCTGAGTCTCTCCTCGGCCACGGCCGACGCCGCGATGATCAGCTCCCCGCACAGTTCGATCTCGGCCAGAGCCACGAGGTCCTGCACCGTCGAACCGCCTGCGGGAGTCACGCGTGTCACCTCAATCTGCCGTCGTCCGGTTGCCGGCGCTCGGCTTCTCAGCGTAGGGAGCGCGCGGCGCGGCGCACATGACACGGATGGACCATTTCCGGCCCCCCCACACTGGACCGCCGGCCGGTCATGGCCCGATCGCGCCGCCCCCGGGGGCTCCGGGGACTCCGGCCGGCTAATCGGCGATCTTCCCGGCGTAGATGTCTCCCTCGGCAGGCAGTACGACGGTGACCGGGGTCCCGAAGCCGTAGAGCAGCGTGGTGGAGGACACGTCGATCACGCCGTTGTTGACGTACGTGAAGCGGTGGCGGACCTTCCGCAGCAGGCCCTCGGCGTCGAGGTAGGCGTCGAAGGGCACCGCGCCCTTGCTGAACCCTTTCGCCGCCGCCTCCAGCGCGCCCTTCACCGCCGGTGAGGCCTGCGCCGCGGCCCGCGCGATGTCCGTCGTCCCCCGGAAGTGCCGCACCTTGGTCCCGGCCACCTCGGTCTCGCCCACGTAACTCACCTCCCGCGCCCCGCGCAGCAGCTCCGCGGCGGCCATCGGGTCGGTGGCCCCGCCGGTGACGAGGTTCCCGTCGGCGAGGGCCGTCGTGTCGATGCGGACCCACTTGTCGTCGGGGACGCCCGCGCCCCGGTTCTTCATGTAGAGCGCGCCCGGTACGAGCAGCTCGGTGATGGGCCGGTGTTCCGCCTTGCCCTTGGCGTCGTCGGGGAGCATGACCAGCAGCTGCCCCATCCGGTTCTTGAAGTCGACCCCGCCCTCGCCCCGGATCGTGACCCGCGTGCCGCCCGTCGCCATCTCCATGGCCGTACGGGCCTGCGCGCTCCCGGTCGCCAGGAGCGCGTCGGCGGCCCCGCGGACCGTCGCCGCCGGGTCCTCGGCGGGCCGGGCGTCGTCGCCCGCGACGGCGTCGCCACCGCATCCGCTCAACGCCGCCACCGTCAGGGCCAGGCCGACCGCGGCCGCAGCCCGACCCGCGCGTCCCGGCCTCCGCCTGTGCTGGTGCACCACCATCGCCTGCCAACCCCCAACGCGTGACCGCTGTTTGCCCGAGGCCCCCACCCGCTCCGCTTAACGAGGTCCCGGGCCTCCCGTCACGGCCACGGCCTCCTCGCGCCGGGGCAGTGCCCCGCCCGCCCCGGGCCCGGTACCTTGGTGGAGTGGAACCGCACACCGAAGCGACTCTCGTCCCTCCGCTTGCCGCAGTGCCGCTGCCCCGCACCCCCGGTCCCGGCACCGACCCGGCGCAGACACCGCCCACCGATCACGCCACCAGCACCTCGGACCGCGGCTCGTTCAGCCTCGCCGTCTGCACCTGTGGCTGGCGCGGCCCGGCCCGCCGCTCCCGCGACCTGGCCCGCAAGGACGCCTCGGGCCACGCCCCGGCGTAACCAGGGACCTCAGCGCCACGGACCCGGCACCCCTGCCCGCCCTCCCGGGTTCGCTCGATCGGACGGCCCGGCTGGCCGACGCGCGCGGGAGCGGTTGCCCTTGACTCATGCCCGGACCCGCGCCCCGACTCGCCGCCCTCACCTGGGCCCTGCTGATCGCGTTCGCCCCCGCCACACCGGCCCGGGCCAGCCCCGTGGGCACGGCGGACGGGCCCGGCGACGTCGCCCTGGCCATCGGGGTCACCACGACCGCGGCCGCCGCGACCGGCCTGTGGCTGCGTTCCCGCTACCGGCGCTCCGACGCGGAGGCGGATGCGGACGCCGCGGACCCCGGCGGCGATCCGTGACCCCGCCCCCGCGCTCCCGTCCGGCCGCGGTCCGGGTCTGCTTCGGGGTCGCGGCGCTGTGCCTGCTGGCGGCCGTGGTGCTGAGCGTCTGGGACTCGTACCGCATCGGCTGACGCCCCGGGCACCGCCCGGAGCCGCCGGTCAGCCCGTCAGGCCGCGAGGTCGCTCTCGTGCCCGCGCCCCGGCGGCGGCGTCGCCGCGAGGTCCACCGGCCGGGCCACCACCCGGTCGCGCGAGCGGACCAGGACGCCGAGCCGCGGGGACCGGGCGACCGCCCGTACCGCCGGGGTCAGCAGCGCCATCGCGAGCGGCGCGAGCAGCAGCACCACCGCGGTGCCCAGGGCGAGCCCGCCGATGACGTCGGTCGGATAGTGCAGGCCCATGTAGACCCGCGTGAACCCTTCCAGCAGGGCCAGCCCGATCCCGATGAAGCCGAACCCGCGGTGGGCCACGAACAGGCCGACGCCGAGCGCCATCGCGAGCGTGGTGTGGTCGCTGACGAAGGAGAAGGCGCTGTCGCCGATCCCGGCGCCGGGGTCCAGCACCTCGACCCGTCCGTGCTGCGCGGCCGGCCACGGCCGGCCCACGAACTCCCGCAGCGGAACGTTCAGGAGCAGCGCGGCCCCGGCGGCGAGCGGGGCCCACACGAGCGCCGCGAAGGACTCGACGGCGGCGGACTCGTCCTGCCGGCGCGCTCCGCGCCAGCACCAGAGCACCAGGAGCACGAGGGCCAGCAGGATCCCGTACTCGCCGAGGAGCACGACCGTCCGGTCGAGCCAGTGCGGGGCGTGCCGCGCCAGTCCGTTGATCTCGTACAGCAGGCTTACATCCACGTTCGGCCCACCTGTTGTGAGTCCAGCCATGGTGGTGCGGCCCCTTGCCCTTGCCTCGGTACCCGTGCGGCCGCACCCCGATGTGCGGCCCTTGGCCCCCCGGTGATCAATCCGGTACTTCCGCTCGTCTGCCCCCGGTGACCATGGAACGCCCGTTCTGGCGGCTACGTTCCACTCTCCACTGAATGATCACCCCAACGTTATCGAAGAGTGACTCATCGTCGCAGCTCAGGGCCTTTGCTTCACGCTGTGTTGCCGACGCCCTCGCGCCGGGGCAGCGCCTCCGCACCGTCCTTCGTCACGCGCGTCGCACCGAAGTAGTCGGGCGTGTCGATCTTGTCGAAGCGGATCACGGCTCCGGTGAACGGGGCGTTGATCATGTACCCGCCGCCCACGTAGAGCCCGACGTGCCGGATCTCCCGGGAGTTCGTCAGATCGTCGGAGAAGAACACCAGGTCCCCCGGAAGCAGTTCCGCGCGCGAGGGATGCGGACCGGCGTTGTACTGGTCGTTCGCCACGCGCGGCAGATCGATCCCCACCGACTCGTACGCGGCCTGGGTCAGCCCCGAGCAGTCGAACCGCCCGCCTTGCTCGGGCGTCCCGTTCCCGCCCCACAGGTACGGGGTCCCCAGCTGCTTCTGCGCGAAGTAGATCGCCCCGGCGGCCTGCTGCGAGGGCGCCACCCGCCCGATGGGCGCCTCGAAGCTCTTGGAGAGGTTCGTGATCGTCTTCACGTACCCCTGGGTCTCCCGGTACGGCGGGACGCCCCCGTACTGCTTCACCGCGCCGGGACCCGCGTTGTAGGCGGCCAGCATGTTCTTCACCGGGTCCCCGGGCACCTTGGACACGTACCGCGCCAGTTCGCAGTCGTACGAAGCCGCCGACGGGATCGCGTCGTTCGGGTCCCAGATGTCACGGTCCCCGTCGCCGTCACCGTCGATGCCGTGCGTCGCCCACGTCCCCGGGATGAACTGCGCGATGCCCCGCGCGTCGGCCGGACTCACCGCGCCCGGGTTCCAGCCGCTCTCCGAGTAGAGCTGGGCGGCGAGCAGCGCGGGGCTGAGCGTCGGGCAGAGGTTGCCCCACTTCTGCACGAGGGACTGGTACTTCCCCGGCACGGCCCCCTTCGCGAGCCCGCCGGCCCGCCCGCCCGCGCCGGTCGCGATGCCCGCGGCCGCCGAGTACGTACCGACCACGAGCAGGGCGAGAAAGCACAGGCACGCCCCGAAGCTGATTCCACCGACCACCCAGAGTCTGCGCACCCGCCAACCTTCCCCCATCGAACGGCTTTTCCCGGGGCTCCCGCCACCCCGTGTCGAATCATCCCGCCGGGGGACCGGCACAGGAACCGCCCCACCCGGGGCACTTGGAGCACAGTTCGCGGCGGACGAGTGAACTCATAGGACGATACGAAGTACTTGTGCCCCTGGGGTCCTACCCCCTCGGCGCCACGAACAGGCTCTGCGCGCTCCGCCCGATCGGCCCCTTCTCGTCGTGCAGCCGTGCGTCCGCCAGCCCGATGCCCGCCGCGTCCACGCTCGTACGGGCCTCCACGCACACCCATTCACCGGCCGGATGGCGGTGCAGGTGCACGGTGAGGTCGCCGTTGACGAAGAGGTACCGGCCGAAGTCCACGACGGAGCTGATGCCGTTGCCCGAATCCGCCGCGACCAGCACCCGGTCCAGCGGCCGCGGCTCCTCCCCGGCCACGAGCGGCACCCGCATCCGCATCCAGCAGGTCCCGGGACCGAGTTCGACGAACGCGCCCCGCGTGAAGCGCGTCTCCATCGCCGAGTGGTAGCCCTGCTCCCACGGCACCGGGAAGAACGGCGTGGGCCCCACCTCCCCCGGCGGCGGCAGCTCCGGCCCCGGCACGACGGACGGTACGGACTCCCCCGCCACCCGGATCCGCAGCGCCCGCGCCAGCATCACGGGCGCGGCCCCGGCGGGGGCCAGCGCGGCCTCCACCACCTCGGTACCGCGGCCGGCCCGCAGCACGCTGGTCGTCAGCTCCAACGGGCCGATCGGCACCGGCCGCAGGATCTCGTAGGTGATCCGGGCGATCCGCATGTCGCCCCGCCCGCCCGGCCGCTCCTCGATCGCCCGCCCGAGCAGCGCGGCCGGCGGTCCGGCGTGCTGCGAGCCCGGATCCCACGGGCCGCGCGTGTAGCCGCTCGCCAGGAACCGCCCCGCGTCGACCCGCTCGTAGAACGCGTCGACGCCACTGACATCGCCGCCATCGCTGACACCACTCCCGGCACCCATGGCCGCCACGCTACCGAGTGGTAATCGGCGACCGCCAGCCCCACCCCTCCTCCTGGGGACAACTCAGCGGGCGAAGCCCAGCCCCACCCCGAGCCCCACCAGGACCGAGCCGATGGCCCGGTTCAGCGTCTTCTGCGCCTTCAGCATCCGGTCGCGCAGCCGGGAGTTGGAGAAGAACAGCGCGACCGCCCCGAACCACCCCAGGTGCGCCGCCGACATGAACAGCCCGTACCCGGCCTGCTGCCACACCGGGGTCCCAGGCCCGACCACCTGCGTGAAGGTGGACACGACGAACAGCGTGGTCTTCGGGTTGAGGACATTGGTCAGGAACCCGCTCCGGAGCGCTCCGAGCGGCGTCAACCCGCCCTTCTCCTCCAGGTCCACGGCCACCTCGGCGCGCGCCCGGAAGGTCCGTATCCCGATCCACACCAGGTACGCGGCGCCCGCGAGCTTGATCACCGTGAACAGTTCGGCGGAGGAGGCGATCAGCAGACCGACCCCGAGCATCGTGTAGGAGACGTGGACCAGCACCCCGGCCGCGACCCCGGCGGCCGCGAACAGCCCGGTGGGCCGCCCGTAGAGGTAGCTGTTGCGGACGACCATGGCGAAATCCGCGCCGGGACTGATGACGGCGAGGAAGGTGATGACGGCTACTGCGATCACTTCGGTCATACGGCGATGCTCCCCGGATCCGCCCGTGACGATCAAGGGCTTTCCGCGTCCCGGCCACCCCACGGCCGCCCAACTCCCCCACGGGGAGACAATGAGGACGTGCCCAAGCCTCCTCCCGCCGGCCCCGCCGCCCCCGCCCCGCTCCCCCTCCTGCAAGCGGACTGCTCCCAATGCTTCGCACTCTGCTGCGTGGCCCTGCCCTTCTCCAAGTCCACCGACTTCGCCGTGAACAAGTCCGCCGGCACCCCCTGCAAGAACCTCCGGCCCGACTTCCGCTGCGGCATCCACACCGGACTGCGCGAGCAGGGCTTCCAGGGCTGCACCGTCTTCGACTGCTTCGGCGCCGGCCAGCAGGTCTCCCAGGTCACCTTCGGCGGCCGCGACTGGCGCTCCCACCCCGCCACCGCCGGACCGATGTTCACGGTCTTCCCGGTGATGCGGAGCCTGCACGAGCTGCTCTTCTACCTCGCCGAGGCCCTCACCCTGCCCGCCGCCCGCCCGCTCCACGCGCAGCTGCGCACCGCCCTGGCCGACACCACCCGATGGACCTCGGCGACCGCGGAGGACCTCGCGGAGTTCGACATCACCCCGCTGCGCCAGGAGGTCAACACCCTGCTCCTCAAGACCAGCGAGCTCGTACGGGCCAAGGTGGCGGGCCGCAAGAAGAACCACCGCGGCGCCGACCTGATGGGCGCCCGCCTCCCCGGCGCCGACCTGCGCGGCGCGAACCTCCGCGGCGCCTACCTGATCGCAGCCGACCTCAGCGGCGCCGACCTGCGCACGGCCGACCTGATCGGCGCGGACTTCCGCGACACCGACCTGCGCGACGCCGACCTGACGGGCGCCCTCTTCCTCACGCAACCCCAGCTGAACGCGGCCCGGGGCAACCCCGCGACCCACATCCCGCCCTCCCTCACCCGCCCCGCGCACTGGCTCCCGTAGGGCGGCTCCGGGACCGAACCCACCCACGGGCGGCGCACACCGGACACGTGTGCGCCCCCAGCGCATCCACACGCCCCTCCAGGGCCGTCACCATGTGCACCCGACCCCCTACGGTGAGCCACACATCCGGAAGATGATCGTCACCTGCCGGCTCACTGGAGGTTCCCCCACCATGCGACGACCGACCACGACCCTCGGCACCCTCGGCACCCTCGCGGCCGCCGCCACCCTCGTCCTCGGCCTCGGCGGCTCCGCGCACGCGTCCACGGGCGAACTGGTCATCAACGGCCGGGCGATCCACGAACCGTCCGGCTGCATCCTGCACGACGGCCCCGCCGCGGTCACGAACCACACCGACAGCCCGGCCTTCATCACCAGCGGCCGCTGGTGCACCGGGGCGGTGATCGCCGTCATCCACTCCGGCGAGACCCGCTTCGCCCCGTTCGCCTCGAACATCTTCGTCCCGTAGACCCGGACCCGGACACCCCGCGGGTGCCGCGCCCGGCTCGTGCCCCGGGCGCGGCACCGGCGGGGAAGCCGGTCGGGAAGCAGGCCCTCAGGGCCGGACGACGGCCTGCCAGCCGAGCGGGCACGCGAAGCCCGTGGCCGAGTAGTCGCAGAAGATCTCGGAGACGTCCCCGCCGGTCGTCAGCACCTTCACGTACGCCCGCTGGCCGGTATAGGTGACGGACACCGCACACGCGTCCCTCGGGAAACCGGGGTTGGCCGGCGTGGTGAGGTCCTTCCAGGAGTAGCCCCCGACCGTCGTCCCCATCACGGTCCGCCGTCCGATGTACGCCCTGCCCCGGCTCAGCGCGGCACTGAGCTCCTGATTCCCCTGCGCCCGCACGGAGTCCATGTCCACACACGGACCGGCCGGCCCCCGGTCCCCCTTCGCCCCCCGGTCCCCCTTCGGCCCCTTGGGCCCCTGCGGACCACGCGGCCCGGCACACTCGCCACCGCCACCGCCACCCACGGGCGCCACCCGCTCCTCACCATCCCCACCCGGGGACACGGGGGACACGGGGGACACGCACGCACCGCTCCCGACGGCAACGGCCACCGGAGCCGAGACCGCCGAGACCCCGGTGAACACGAGCGCCAACGGCACCGCGAACCCACCGGCCCACCACACCGCCCGCCGTCCAGCCCTGCCGCGAGAACCCATCCGTCACCACTCCCCGTGTCTCCGTACCGATCCACGTGGAGCATCACCCGCAACCAACGGCCCGGATCGACCGACTGACGGAATGTCGGAAAACATCATCGGTATGGTCGAACGAACCCCGCCCCGTTGCGCCAAACGGCGCCCCCACGACAGCCACCCAGCCCACCGGGACGACAATCATTGCCCGCAGTCACCCCTCGTGATACACAGAGTGACCATACGTTCTTTCCCCCACACGCCACCCGACCCCAGGTCAGGACGTACGAACGGCACCCGGGGCGACAGATCGGGTAAAGAGAGCAGCCAAGTCGACATCCGACGGCGGTTTCATCAGGGAAGATAGAGCGTGACCCCTGCCGTCCGGGCACGGGCTACCGGAACTACCCATACAGGGGCGGTGAGTTACATGATCCTGGCAGCCGAAAAGGGCGACATCACCACCATCATCGGCGGAATCGCCCCGAACTGGGGGCCGTTCGGCAGTCTCGGCAACGAGGCGAAGATCATGATCGAAGTGGTCATGGCCGTGGCGATCCTGCTCTGCCTGGGCATCGCCATCTGGGGCGCGGCCAAGCAGCGCATCGGCGCGACCGCACTGCGCGACACCTTCAGCGCGGAACAGGGCAAGGGCCTCATCGTGGCCGGCCTGACGGGCGTCTTCATCATCGGCTCACTGGGCACCCTCTTCACGATCGTCTACGGAATGGCCGTCTAGCCCGAGTCCTGATGAGGACTCACCACGCCGCGCCTGCGCGGATACCAGCGCTACCGTCGTACGACGCGGAGGGGGCGAACACCGAATGAGCACCGACGACCAATACGGTGGCGGCGAGGTCGGCGGCACCGGCCAGACCCGTACCCGCTTCGCCGAGCCCTCGGACCCGTACGCCCCGCCGCGCCGCACTTCCCGGGGCCTGATCACGGTCGTCGGCGTGGTGGTCCTCCTCATCGCAGCCATCGCCTTCGCCAACCAGTCCCGCACCCCGGAAGACTCCGCGAACCCGGACAAGCCGCCGACCTCCAACCCCACGGCCGCCACAGGCGTGGCCCCGGTGGACGGCAAGTCGTCCGGGGTGCCCTCCGGCTTCCCGCAGGATCAGCAGGGAGCCCAGTCCGCAGCATCGAACTACGCCGTGGCACTCGGCTCTGACGGCATGTTCAACTCTGCGCGCAGACACGCCATCGTCGACGCCGTCGCAGACGACAGCACCAAGACGAAGCTCCAGAGCGGCTTCGACGCCGACTACTCGCCCGGTCTGCTGTCGCAGATCGGGTTGACCAAAGACGGCCTCGCGCCCACGGGTTCCACGTTCGTCAACCGGACCGTTCCGGCAGGCGCCAAGGTCAAGAGCTTCTCCAACGGGGCCGCCACGGTCGAGGTCTGGTGCATCGGCATGTTCGGCCTGACCGGTGAGAAGTCCACCCGCCCTGTGACCAGCGGCTGGTTCACCATCTCCCTGACGTTGAAGTGGAACGGGTCCGACTGGAAGGTCCTCGAGACCGCGCAGAGGGACGGTCCCACCCCTGTGACCGGCGACAACCCGGTGTCCACCGCAGACGAGATCGGCCGCGCCGTCACCGAGTTCGGAGGCTTCACCTATGCCCGGTAGCCGCAAGCTGCCGCTCCGCGGCATCGGTGCCACGGCAGCAGCCGTTCAGGCCGCCGTCATCCTCTTCGCCGCCCGCGCGACGGCCGCTCCGTCTCCGCCACCAGCCCCACTGCCCAGCCCGAGCAACCCCTGCAGGTTGATCTCAGGCCCGGCCAAGGAGTACTGCGAACGAGACGGCTCAGCCCCAGCCCCCGGCGCAGGCCTCGCCCCCAGCGACCCCACCGACGCCCTGAACCCCCTCTCCTCCCTCGCAAAGGGCTGCGCCGACGCCGCAGCCTGGATCGTCGGCGAACTCAGCAAAGCGGTAAACGGCACCGCCAACGTCGACTTCACGAACGGCACCTTCCTCAAGCAGTACGCCATCGTCTTCGCCGCCTCCACCATCCTGACCCTCGTCCTCTGGCTCTTCGCCGTCGCCAAACGAGCCATCCGCGGCGTCCCCTTCACCACCGCCATGTCCGAAGCCATCGGCTTCCTCTGGCTCACCGTCCTCGCCTCCGCCTTCACCCCCCTGATCCTCTACACCGTCGTCTCCGCCACCGACGGCGTCACCGAGGTCATCGCCTCCGCCACGGGCGGCCAGACCGACGTCTTCTTCGGCTCCTTCGCCGAGGCCCTCAAAAAGGGCGACGACATCGGCGGCGGCCCGATCATGCTGATCGTCGTCGCCCTCGTCACCGTCCTGGCCGCCGGCATCCTCTGCCTCGAGCTCGTGATCCGCGCCGCGCTCCTCTACGTCGGCGCCCTGCTCGGCACCGTCGTCTACGCCGGCCTCGTCGACCGCAACCTCTGGGGCCACGTCCGCCGCTGGGCGGGCATCATGATCGCCGTCATCCTCGTGAAGCCGGTCATCGTCATCGTCCTGGGCCTCGCCGGAGCCCTCGCCGGGGAGAAGGGCCCGAACGCCTTCTCCGCGGTCGTCTCCGGCCTCGCCATCATCCTCCTGGCGATCTTCGCCTCCGCGATGATCTACCGCTTCGTCCCCGGCTTCGGCGACGAGATCGCCTCCGCCCGCACCAACCGCAGCAAGGCCACCGACGGCGCCCAGGCAGCCGCCGTCATCAGCTCCCCGGCCTCCCTCGTCTCCCAGGGCATCAAGACCCACAGCAGCCGCGGTGGCGGCGGGGGCGGAAACAGCGGCGGCGGCGCCCACCGCGCCGGCGGCGACAACCAGATCTCCGGAGGCATGGCCGCACACAGCAGCCGCGGCTCCGGCGGCGGGAACAGCGGCGGCCCCGCCGCCACACCCCCGCCCCGTACGGGCTCCAGCACGAGGAACACAGGAGGTGACGGGCGGTGACGACCCAGTCGCACCAGCTCCACCCGGTCACGCCCCGCCGCACGTATCTCATCGGCCGGGCCCGGCCGAACGCGATCGTCGGCAAGAACCGCGAGACCGGCGAGATCGCCCTGATCATCGTCGGCGCGTTCCTCGGCATGATGAGCGGACTGCTCGTCCCCTCCCTCACCCTGCGCATCGTCTCCCTCGCCGGCTTCCCGATGCTCGCCCTCGCCGCCGTCTACGTCCCCTACCGCGGCCGCACCTTCTACCGCTGGTTCGAGATCAACCGCAGCTACAAGCGCACCCTGCGCCGCGGCACGACGTTCCGCTCCGGCTCCATGGAGGCCGGCATCCGCGCCGCCGACGGCCGCGAGGTCGAGATCGGCCCGCCCCCCGGCATCGGCCGCATCAACTGGCTCGCCGCCCCCTTCGGCCCAGACGAGATCGCCGTCCTGCTCCACGCGGACCGCAGAACCGTCACCGCCGCCATCGAGATCGAGGGACCCGGCGTAGGCCTGCGCGACAGCGAGGACCAAGAGGCCCTCGTGGACCGCTTCGGCACCCTCCTCAAGCACGTGGCCAACGGCGACGGCTTCGTCACCCGCCTCCAGATGCTCGTACGCACCCTGCCCGCCGACCCGGAGGCCCACGACAAGGACGTGGCCGCCCGCGGCAACACCAACGCCCCCGTCTGGCTGCGCGATTCCTACGATCAGCTCCAGTCGATGGTGTCGACCTCCTCCGAGCAGCACCGCGCGTACCTCGTCGCCTGCATCCACTTCACCCGCGAGCTCGCCGCCGAGGCCCACACCATCGCCCGCGCCGCGACCCCCAAGAAGGGCCGCCGGGTCGACCGCGACGCGGGCCTCGCCATCGTCATGGCCCGCGAGCTCACCGACATCTGCGCCCGCCTCGCCGAGGCCGACATCCGCGTCCGCCAGCCGCTGGGCCAGGGCCGCCTCTCCTCCCTCGTGCACTCCATGTACGACCCGGACCACCCCATCGACCACATCCAGGCCATGACCAAGCGCAACGCCTGGCCCGCCGAACTGGACGCCGTCGAACCGACCTACCTCCAGGCCAAGACCCGCGAGTCCTCCACCCGCGCCCCCTGGTGCCACGCCACCGCCTGGGTGAAGGAGTGGCCGATGACCCCGGTCGGCGTGAACTTCCTCGCCCCGCTCCTCGTCCACACCCCCGACGTCATCCGCACGGTCGCCGTCACCATGGACCTGGAGCCCACCGAGATCGCCATCGAGCGCATGCTCACGGAGAAGACGAACGACGAGGCCGACGCCAGCCGCGCCGCCAAGATGAACCGCACCGTCGACCCCCGCGACATCGCCGCGCACGGCCGGCTCGACCAGCGCGGCGAAGACCTCGCGAGCGGCGCCGCCGGTGTCAACCTGGTCGGGTACATCACGGTCTCCTCCCGCTCCCCCGAAGCCCTCGCCCGCGACAAGCGCACCATCCGCGCCTCGGCGGGCAAGTCCTACCTGAAGCTCGAATGGTGTGACCGCGAGCACCACCGCGCCTTCGTCAACACCCTGCCGTTCGCCACCGGCATCCGACGCTAGCTGGAGGGAATGGCCGCCCATGCGAGATCCCATGTCCGCCCTGACGGACGCCTTCACCAGCTTCCTGTTCGGCAAGGTAGAAACCACGCGCCTGCCCGTCCGCACGTCCACGGGCCAGGCACAAGCGGTCTACCTCCCCACCGCCGCCCCCGGACTCGGCGACTCCGGCGTCATCATCGGCCGTGAGGTCTACAGCGGCAAGGGCTACATCTACGACCCCTTCCAGCTGTACGGCCAGCAACTGCCGGCCCCCCACTGGCTGGTCCTGGGCGAATCGGGCAACGGCAAGTCCGCCCTCGAGAAGACCTACGTCCTACGCCAACTCCGCTTCCGGGACCGCCAGGTCGTCGTCCTGGACGCCCAGGGCGAGGACGGCGTCGGCGAGTGGAACCTCATCGCTCAGCAGCTGGGAATAACCCCCATTCGCCTGGACCCCATCGCCGCGAACGACGACGGGATCCGCCTCAACCCCCTCGACCCGGCGATCACCGCGACGGGCCAGCTCGCGCTGCTCCGCACCATCATCGAAGTCGCCATGGGCCACGGCCTGGACGAACGCTCCGGCTTCGCCCTGAAGGTCGCGCACGCCTACGTCGTGGAAACCATCACGGACCGCCAACCGGTCCTGATGGACATCGTGGAACAACTGCGCCACCCGGAGCCCGAATCGGCGCTCTCGATGAACGTGGCCATAGACGATGTCCGCGCCTGGGGCCTGGACGTCGCGCTCGTCATCGACCGCCTGGTCGACGGCGACCTCCGCGGCATGTTCGACGGCCCGACCACGGTGGGCATCGACCTCGACGCCCCCCTCATCGTCTTCGACCTCTCCCACATCGACCGCAACTCCATCGCCATGCCGATCCTGATGGCGATCGTCGGTGTGTGGCTGGAACACACCTGGATCCGCCCGGACCGCAAGAAGCGCATCTTCCTCGTCGAGGAAGCCTGGCACATCATCAACAGCCCCTTCGTGGCCCAGCTGTTCCAGCGCCTCCTCAAGTTCGGCCGACGCCTGGGCCTGTCCTTCGTCGCGGTCGTCCACCACCTCTCGGACGTGGTCGACGGCGCGGCGGCCCGCGAAGCGGCGGCCATCCTCAAAATGGCCTCGACCCGCACGATCTACGCCCAGAAAGCCGACGAGGCCCGCGCGACGGGCCGCGTCCTGGGCCTCCCCCGCTGGGCGGTGGAAATCATCCCCACCCTCACCCCCGGCATCGCGGTCTGGGACGTGAACGGCAACGTCCAGGTCGTCAAACACCTGATCACCGAAGCCGAACGCCCCCTGGTCTTCACCGACCGCGCCATGACCGAGTCCTCGGTCCAGCACCGCCTGCCCGACGACCTCCTCGCCGCCGAACTGGAGACAGAGGAGCGCGCCCTCCTGATGGAACGCCACCGCAACGCCGGCGGCTCGGCGACCACGGTGGCCTGACATGCCCAACAGCACGGACCAACGCCCCCAGGGTGGCATCCCGGACGGCCTCCTGGTGGGCCTCCTGGCCCTCCTCCTGGGCCTGGCCGTCCTCACCTGGACGTCCACCGGCCTGGCAGCCCTCTTCGCGAAGGGCGCCTGGCCGGACAAGGTCACCTTCACCCGCACCCCGACCGCGGTCCGCTCGCTGATAGCTCAACCCCAGAGCATCCCGGCCGCCTGGCCGGACACACCCCCCGAGGCCCTCTCCAACTGGGGCCTCTTCTGGGGCCTGTTCATCAGCCAGCTCCTGGTCCTACTGGTCCTGGCGATCTTCACCCTGGGCATCGTCGCCCGCACAAAATCCCGCCGCCACCCACCGGCAGACAAGACGGCAACGGCGCCGCACGCTCCGGACCAGCCGAGGCAAAATCCAGCCCCTCCGGCGTTTGAGGAGCGGGGGTCCGGGGGCCGGCCCCCGGCAACGGCGCCGCACCCATCCACGGCTCCGCAGCCACTGTCAGCCCCGCCGGCGTTTGAGGCGCAGGGGCCCGGGGGCCGGCCCCCGGCAACGGCGCCGCACCCCGCCACGGTCCCCATCCCCACCAAGCCCCACCCCATCCCCGCCCCGTCGGCACCGGCATCGCAGCCACTGTCAGCCCCGCCGGCGTTTGAGGCGCGGGGGCCCGGGGGCCGAGCCCCCGGCAACGGCGCCGCCCCCTCCCCCACGGACGAGGCGTACCGCTACGGCTTCGGCTACGCCCCGACCCCCGCCCCACCCGCAACCCCACCCCAAAGCCACCGCCTGACCTACGCCCCACCGGAGGTCCGAACCACGGCCGCCGAAGCAGCCATCGCGGCAGCCCCGGGCGCCATCCTCGTGATCACGTCCTCCCCCGCCCTCTGGTCGGACACGAAGGACGCCCGCTCCAAACTGGGCCCCGTCCTCCTCTACGACCCCTCCCACCTCTGCGACACCCCGGCCCGCATGCACTGGAGTCCCACAGAAGGCTGCGCGGACCGCGCCATCGCCGCAGCCCGCGCCCTCGCGCTGCTGGCCCCGGTCCGCCCCCAGGCCCGCATGGACTCCGCCCTCGCGGACACCGCGGAAACGCTCCTGCGCAGCTGGCTCCAGGCCGCCGCCCTGGACAACCGCCCCTTCAAGCAGCTGCACCGCTGGGCCCAGGGCACCAACGCCCAGGAGCCGGTCCGCATCCTGCGCACCCACCCCCAGGCGGCAACCGCCGCCCCCGGCGCGGCCGGCGAGCTGGAGAGCGCCCTCACCGCCCACCCGGACCGCCGCGAACAGGCCCAACACCTCACGGCCCGGGCCCTGACGGCTCTCTCCTCGATCCACATCAGGGAATCCTGCACCCCGAACCGAACCGATTCCCTCGCCCTGGCATCGTTCGTCTCCGAAGGGGGCACCCTCTACGTGGTGGGCGAACCCCTGGAAGACCCCCGGGCCCACCCGGGTGCGATGCCGCTGCTGACCGCACTCGCCTCGAGCGTGGTCGAGCACGGCCGCCGCATGGCCGCACGGTCATCCGACGGTCGGCTCGACCCACCACTGACCCTGGTCTTCGAGGACGTCGCCGCCGTGGCCCCGATCCCCCAACTGCCGCAGCTGCTCCAGGACACGACGCTCCCGCTCCTCGCCCTGTGCCGCAGCCGCGAACAGGCCCGCTCCCGCTGGCCGGAAGCGGACCTGCCCGTAGCCGCCCGCTAAACGGGCCGCGGGAACACGTACTCCAGCTCCTTCGCGGACGGGTCGGTCGGCATCGGCACGACCTTCCCGCTGGGCACGAACCCGAACCGCCGGTAGAACGCCCCGGCCCGCGCGTTCTCCTCGTGCACGAAGAGCCGTACGCGCGCCGGCGCCGGCTCCTCCAGCCCCCAGACCCACTCCAGCGCGGCCGCGAAAAGCTGCTCGGTCAGCCCGGTTCCCCGCTGCTCCGGACGGACGAACACCCCCACGAGGTGCGCCTGGGCCTGCTCGATCTCCCCTTCGAAGATGTCGGTCGTGCCGGCCTCCTCGACGAGGACACTCACGGTCCCGTCCCACACCCCATCGGGCCCCTCGGCCACGAACTGCCGGATGCTCCGCCCCGCAGCACCCCCGGCAGCCCGCTCCTGCCAGAACTCGTCGCTCTTTCCCTCGCCCTGCTCAAGGGTCTCCAGGAAGGCAACCGGCGCGGCCGGATCCCGCAGAGCCGCGATCCGCAGCTCCTTCACCTTGTCCCACTCTTCAGCCCGTATAGGACGTACCACGTACTCGTTCATACCCCGGGATCCTAACGAGCCGGCCAACCCGACTTCATCCGAGTTTCCCCGCCCCAAACACAGGGGACCAAAAGACCCGTAAACGCAGAAAAGCCCCGTACCGGTTACCCGGTACGGGGCTCTCTACAATGATTGTTCGGCGGCGTCCTACTCTCCCACAGGGTCCCCCCTGCAGTACCATCGGCGCTGAAAGGCTTAGCTTCCGGGTTCGGAATGTAAACCGGGCGTTTCCCTAACGCTATGACCACCGAAACACTATGAAGTTAACCAAACCGGATATGACACAGTTCGTTACTTCAGAACTAACACAGTGGACGCGAGCAACTGAGGACAAGCCCTCGGCCTATTAGTACCAGTCAGCTCCACCCGTTACCGGGCTTCCACATCTGGCCTATCAACCCAGTCGTCTACTGGGAGCCTTACCCTCTCAAGGAGGTGGGAATACTCATCTTGAAGCAGGCTTCCCGCTTAGATGCTTTCAGCGGTTATCCCTCCCGAACGTAGCCAACCAGCCATGCCCTTGGCAGGACAACTGGCACACCAGAGGTTCGTCCGTCCCGGTCCTCTCGTACTAGGGACAGCCCTTCTCAATATTCCTACGCGCACAGCGGATAGGGACCGAACTGTCTCACGACGTTCTAAACCCAGCTCGCGTACCGCTTTAATGGGCGAACAGCCCAACCCTTGGGACCGACTCCAGCCCCAGGATGCGACGAGCCGACATCGAGGTGCCAAACCATCCCGTCGATATGGACTCTTGGGGAAGATCAGCCTGTTATCCCCGGGGTACCTTTTATCCGTTGAGCGACGGCGCTTCCACAAGCCACCGCCGGATCACTAGTCCCGACTTTCGTCCCTGCTCGACCCGTCGGTCTCACAGTCAAGCTCCCTTGTGCACTTACACTCAACACCTGATTGCCAACCAGGCTGAGGGAACCTTTGGGCGCCTCCGTTACTTTTTGGGAGGCAACCGCCCCAGTTAAACTACCCATCAGACACTGTCCCTGATCCGGATCACGGACCGAGGTTAGACATCCAGCACGACCAGAGTGGTATTTCAACGACGACTCCACAACCACTGGCGTGGCCGCTTCAAAGTCTCCCACCTATCCTACACAAGCCGAACCGAACACCAATATCAAACTATAGTAAAGGTCCCGGGGTCTTTCCGTCCTGCTGCGCGAAACGAGCATCTTTACTCGTAGTGCAATTTCACCGGGCCTATGGTTGAGACAGTCGAGAAGTCGTTACGCCATTCGTGCAGGTCGGAACTTACCCGACAAGGAATTTCGCTACCTTAGGATGGTTATAGTTACCACCGCCGTTTACTGGCGCTTAAGTTCTCAGCTTCGCCACACCGAAATGTGACTAACCGGTCCCCTTAACGTTCCAGCACCGGGCAGGCGTCAGTCCGTATACATCGCCTTACGGCTTCGCACGGACCTGTGTTTTTAGTAAACAGTCGCTTCTCGCTGGTCTCTGCGGCCACCCCCAGCTCACGGAGTAAATCCGATCACCAGTGATGGCCCCCCTTCTCCCGAAGTTACGGGGGCATTTTGCCGAGTTCCTTAACCATAGTTCACCCGAACGCCTCGGTATTCTCTACCTGACCACCTGAGTCGGTTTAGGGTACGGGCCGCCATGAAACTCGCTAGAGGCTTTTCTCGACAGCATAGGATCATCCACTTCACCACAATCGGCTCGGCATCAGGTCTCAGCCTTATATGAGGGACGGATTTGCCTACCCCTCGGCCTACACCCTTACCCCGGGACTACCACCGCCCGGGCTGGACTACCTTCCTGCGTCACCCCATCGCTTACCTACTACAAGTCTGGGTCACCGGCTCCACCACTTTCCTTTCCCCGAAGGGTCCGGAACGGCTTCACGGGCTTAGCATCGCCTGATTCGATATTGGGCGTTTCAAAGCGGGTACCGGAATATCAACCGGTTGTCCATCGACTACGCCTGTCGGCCTCGCCTTAGGTCCCGACTTACCCTGGGCAGATCAGCTTGACCCAGGAACCCTTAGTCAATCGGCGCACACGTTTCTCACGTGTGTATCGCTACTCATGCCTGCATTCTCACTCGTGAACCGTCCACAACTAGCTTCCGCTGCTGCTTCACCCGGCACACGACGCTCCCCTACCCATCACAGCGGGCGTTGGCCCTATTGCTGCAATGACACGACTTCGGCGGTACGCTTGAGCCCCGCTACATTGTCGGCGCGGAATCACTTGACCAGTGAGCTATTACGCACTCTTTCAAGGGTGGCTGCTTCTAAGCCAACCTCCTGGTTGTCTCTGCGACTCCACATCCTTTCCCACTTAGCGTACGCTTAGGGGCCTTAGTCGATGCTCTGGGCTGTTTCCCTCTCGACCATGGAGCTTATCCCCCACAGTCTCACTGCCACGCTCTCACTTACCGGCATTCGGAGTTTGGCTAAGGTCAGTAACCCGGTAGGGCCCATCGCCTATCCAGTGCTCTACCTCCGGCAAGAAACACGTGACGCTGCACCTAAATGCATTTCGGGGAGAACCAGCTATCACGGAGTTTGATTGGCCTTTCACCCCTAACCACAGGTCATCCCCCAGGTTTTCAACCCTGGTGGGTTCGGTCCTCCACGAAGTCTTACCTCCGCTTCAACCTGCCCATGGCTAGATCACTCCGCTTCGGGTCTAGAGCGTGCAACTCAATCGCCCTATTCGGACTCGCTTTCGCTACGGCTTCCCCACACGGGTTAACCTCGCTACACACCGCTAACTCGCAGGCTCATTCTTCAAAAGGCACGCAGTCACGACCGTTATTCCGAAGAATAACGGCGACGCTCCCACGGCTTGTAGGCACACGGTTTCAGGTACTATTTCACTCCGCTCCCGCGGTACTTTTCACCATTCCCTCACGGTACTATCCGCTATCGGTCACCAGGGAATATTTAGGCTTAGCGGGTGGTCCCGCCAGATTCACACGGGATTTCTCGGGCCCCGTGCTACTTGGGAGATTCTTAAGCAAGCCGCTGATGTTTCGTCTACGGGGGTCTTACCCTCTACGCCGGACCTTTCGCATGTCCTTCGACTACATCAACGGTTTCTGACTCGCCGACCGGCCGGCAGACCGATCAAAAGAATTCCCACAACCCCGCATGCGCAACCCCTGCCGGGTATCACACGCATACGGTTTGGCCTCATCCGGTTTCGCTCGCCACTACTCCCGGAATCACGGTTGTTTTCTCTTCCTGCGGGTACTGAGATGTTTCACTTCCCCGCGTTCCCTCCACACTGCCTATGTGTTCAGCAGTGGGTGACAGCCCATGACGACTGCCGGGTTTCCCCATTCGGACACCCCCGGATCAAAGCTCAGTTGGCAGCTCCCCGGGGCCTATCGCGGCCTCTCACGTCCTTCATCGGTTCCTGGTGCCAAGGCATCCACCGTGCGCCCTTAAAAACTTGGCCTACAGATGCTCGCGTCCACTGTGTAGTTCTCAAGCAACGACCAGTCACCCATCACCCTCATCCGCAGACGAAGTTCACTGGGGCCGGCATCACGAAGATAAAGCCTTTCGGCCGTACCCTCAGATACCCAACAACGTGCCAAGCACGATCCCCGCCACTCTTCCTGTTTTCCACGCCGAAGCAGTACTTACAGAAGGTTTTGGAAACCGTGCCAACT